>NZ_DKIH01000004.1:0-149877 GCF_002454115.1 Sphingopyxis sp. UBA6723
GTCGGCGCAGCGCAGCGTCGCCGATGCGCTCGAATGGTTCAGCACCCTCGATGCAAAGCTGAACGATACGCAGAAACAGATTGCCAAGGCGATCCTGAAAGAGATCAACGAACGGCTCGGCTTCCTAAACAATGTCGGGCTCGACTATCTCAACCTCAACCGCACGTCGGGAACACTTTCGGGCGGCGAGAGCCAGCGCATCCGCCTCGCGTCGCAGATCGGTTCGGGCCTCAGCGGCGTGCTCTACGTCCTCGACGAACCGAGCATCGGCCTGCACCAGCGCGACAACGACCGGCTGCTCGCGACGCTGAAACGCCTGCGCGACCTCGGCAACACGGTGATCGTCGTCGAGCATGACGAGGACGCGATTCGCCACGCCGATTATGTCGTCGACATGGGGCCGGGCGCGGGGCTGCACGGCGGCGAGATCGTCGCCGAAGGCACGCTAGAGGAGGTGCTGAAAAGCGACAAGAGCCTGACCGCCGCCTATCTCAACGGCACCAAGCGCATCGAGATTCCAAAGCATCGCCGCAAGGGCAATGGCTTCGATCTGGTGCTAAAGGGCGCGCGCGCCAACAACCTCAACAATGTGACCGCGAAAATCCCGCTCGGCACCTTCACCTGCGTCACCGGCCTTAGCGGCAGCGGCAAGTCGAGCCTGATCATCGACACGCTTTACGCCAGCGCGGCGCGCGTGCTCAACGGCGCGCGAATGATCGCAGGGCCGCACGACAGCCTGAAAGGGCTGGAGCATTGCGACAAGGTGATCGACATCGACCAGTCGCCGATCGGCCGCACCCCGCGCAGCAACCCCGCGACCTACACCGGCGCGTTCACGATCATCCGCGACTGGTTCGCCGGGCTGCCCGAAAGCCAGGCGCGCGGGTACAAGCCGGGACGCTTCAGCTTCAACGTCAAGGGCGGGCGCTGCGAAACCTGCACCGGTGACGGGCTGATCAAGATCGAGATGCACTTCCTGCCCGACGTCTATGTGACGTGCGAGACGTGCCACGGCAAACGCTACAACCGCGAAACGCTCGAGGTGAAATTCAAGGGCCACAGCATCGCCGACGTGCTCGACATGACGGTCGAGGATGCGACCGAATTCTTCAAGGCGGTGCCGTCGATCCGCGAGAAGATGGCGATGCTGGTCCGCGTCGGTCTTGGCTATATCAAGGTCGGGCAGCAGGCGACGACCCTGTCGGGCGGTGAGGCGCAGCGGGTGAAGCTGGCCAAGGAATTGTCGCGCCGCTCGACAGGGCAGACGCTCTATATCCTCGACGAGCCGACCACCGGGTTGCATTTCGAGGATGTCCGCAAGTTGCTCGAAGTGCTCCAGCAGCTGGTCGAACAAGGCAATAGCGTGATCGTGATCGAGCATAATCTGGACGTCATCAAGACCGCCGACTATATCCTCGACCTCGGCCCCGAGGGCGGGGTCAAGGGCGGCGAGATCGTCGCGAGCGGTACGCCCGAGCAGGTTGCGAAGAACCCGCGGAGCTTTACCGGGCAGTATCTGGCGCCGATGCTGAAATAGGGCGGATAATTCCCCGTCACACCGCACTTTCATTTCCGTTCGTGTCGAGCGAAGTCGAGACACCGGGAAGGCAGGTGCCACGCACGGGTGTCTCGACTTCGCTCGACACGAACGGAACTTGGGCAGTTGTGGTATAGAAGTTGAACCAAGTCTCACCGCCCTTCCCCGCACCGTAACCCGTCTCCGGCTTCCATCATGACCCGGTGCATTGTCCGCCGTTCCGGCCTTCGCCGCGCGTCGCTAGGCTGACTATCTTTGCGCAAGGAGGCGGAGCCGATGGCGGCTGGCAAATCGATATTCGGCAAGGCGGTCGGCTTTGCGGCGGGGCTGCTGGGTGCGGGCAGCGCGCAGGCGGCCGTGCCACCGGCCAAGGCCCCGGATGTGGCGACGCCGACGGCGCCCACCGATGCCGAGGTCGAGGCCGAGCTGCGCAGCCTGCGGCTGGTCGTCCGCGACGCCGGTTATGCGGCCCATCGCAACCGGATCCTGGCCGAACGCGGCGCCCAGGGCGATGATGTCATTTTTGCCACCCCCTATGCTCCGGGGCTGGAGCTGATTGTCGTCGCCGACAGCGCGCAAACGGCGCGGCCGTGGATGCTCCGCGACCTCGCCCGCGTGCAACGGACGCAGGACGAGGTCATGGCCCGCGCGCGCCGACAGGTGCTGGCGTTGCTGCCGCCGCTGCCCACCGCGGGAAAGCTGGTCGGCGACGTCGTGGCGCTGCCCAAGGCCGATTATCTTGCCAGCCTGATGCTGGCCGACGGCTGGGACGATCTCGACGCGGCGCTGGATGGCCATATGCGCGTCGTCGTGCCGGCGGACGACCTGTTGATGGCGGTCGACGCGCGCGAGGCCGACCTGCGCGACGGGCTGCCCGCCTTTGCCAAAGCGAAGTTCGACGATGCGAGCCGCTCGATCTCGCCGCTGATCTATCGGCGGCAGGGCGGCGCGTGGGTGGCGGTGCAGTGAGCGGCGTTCGCCCCCTCGGTCTCCCCGCACCTCCAATGCCGTTCGTGTCGAGCGTAGTCGAGACACGCCGAGTTCGCGCGCGACGTCACGTGTCTCGACTTCGCTCGACACGAACGGGTTTGGGGTGGTTCCCCCAAGCTAATGCCACACCGCCGACAGCGGGTAGAGCGCGATCAGCCAGATCAGGCATCCCACCACCACGCGGCGGTCCTTGGCCGCGATCGCCAGCAGCGCGACGGGGAAGAAGCTCCACGCGATGATGATCGCGCGCAGGCTGGTCGGGGCGGGCAAGCCGCCCAGCCAGGTGACGACGCCCATCAGGGCGACATTGCACAGGAACACGCCGCCGATCACCTTGCGCCGGTGCTTGTCGAAATGGGCGTTGAGGTCGTCCCAGCCTTCGGGATCGTCGGGAAACACCAGCGATGCCGCGACGAAATAGAGCGCGGTGACGACAAAGCCGCCGAACAACACCGGCCAGTTCAGCGGCAGCGCGTCGCGCACCGCCCAGCCGTACATCCAGAAGGTGACAACGTCGCACGACACGAACAGCCCGAGCAGCGCGGTTGGCCAGCCGATGCGGACTCGGTGCGACGTCTTGAGCGCGCGCGCGAGCCCGCCCAGCCCCTCGGCCAGCGCGAGGCCGAGGATCAGCCCGAACAGCGAAAAGATGAATTCAAACCCGCTCATAGGCCCCCCGGCTCAACCCTTCTCCTCAGCGAGAGGTTTGGGAGGGCTTGCCGCCTTCCCCGCGTCGAGACCCATGCCCTCCCCCGCGCCATCCCGCAAGCGAGAGACGCCGCCTCAAACCGCCGCTTCCTCCGCCGGGTCATTCGCCGCGACTTCGCGCGCGATCGCTTTGGTGTGGACCAGCGACACGCGGGTGCCCGGCGCAGTATCCTTCACCGTGATTTCGGCGCCGAGCTGTTTGGCGAGCGCCTGGACGATGCGGGTGCCGAGGCCGGCTTGCGAATCCGCGCCGGTTTCGGGGATGCCGACGCCGTCGTCGCTGACCGACAGCGTCCAGTCGGCGCCGTGGGCCGCATAGCCGACGATGACATGTCCCTGGCGCCCCTCGGGAAAGGCGTGCTTCAGCGCATTGATCACCAATTCGGTGACGACCAGCCCGATGCTGACCGAAATGTCGCCCGCAATCGACACAGGATCGACCGCGGTGGTCAGTGTCAGCTGTTCGCGGTCATAGATCATCGACGCGCCGATGCTGGCGCACAGCTGCGCCAGATAGGGTTCGAGCTCGACCTGCCCGGCGTCCGAATGGGCGAGGTGACGTTGCAGCGTCGCGATCGACATCACGCGTTGATGCGCGTCGCTCAGATGGCCGCGCGCCTCGTCCGACTGCACCTTGCGCGCGCTTTGCATCAGGATGCTGGCGATGATTTGCAGGCTGTTGGCGACGCGGTGCTGCATTTCGTGGAGCAGTTCGGCGTTGGTGTGGATCAGCTCCTTGTTGCGCTTTTCATTCTGCCGCGCGTCGGTGACGTCGATGACGGTGACCAGCATCCGCGTCTGCTCCACATCGCCATAGTCCAGCCGCTGCGCCTTGATGACGACGCAGCGCGAATCCCCGGCGCTGGTGTTGATCTCCATCTCATAGGCCTCGACATCGGCCTGTCCCGACAGGGTCGCGTCGATCAGCGAGTGGAGCCGCGGCAAGTCCCAGTGATGATGGTCAAGGTCGTACAGCCGCATGCCGGTGACGGTCGCGGGGTCGATGCCGAACGCGGCGCAGAAACTGTCGCTGGCGGCGACGACCACCAGCCGCTCGTCGAGCAGCAGCAGCGGCGCGTCGGACGCGAGCACCACCGCCAGCCCAAGGGTGCGGCCCAGATTGATCTGCGGCATATCGGCGGCCTGCGGCCACGCCTTCCCGGTCGACCCGGACCGCGGAGCGCGGCCTTGTCGGCAACCTGTCGCGGGGCATCGAGTCGGCCGTATCGCCGACGATCTCCCCTGAGGACGTAGGATAGCATGGCCGCGGGGCGCGGCGCGTATGAAATCGGCGGGCCGCAGCCCGCGGTGCGGCAGGGCAAGCCAAAGTTCAGTAAAGTTCAGCCTCAGGCGCCGATGTGCCGCCGACGGTCCCCGGGGCGCGGGAGCGCTGCGCGCCAGCGCTGTGGCCGCAGGTCGGCGGCACGGCTGTTGTCCGTGATTTGAAAGAGCTGGGATGAAGGCTGGCACAGCGAAACAATGTAGGAAAGCGGTTATTTTCCTACATCGTCATCCGTCCCTGACTCCCGTGCTCGTCGCCCGAACGGGATCGGGGTCCCGCTTTGTGTCGCCGGTAAAAAAGAATCTCACGCAAAGCCTGTCCTGAGCGTGTCGAAGGGGCGCGAAGGCGCAAAAAAGAAGGAAAGAAGAGGGTCTCACACAAAGACACAAAGATGGCGGCGTGGACGGCAGCATCGCATGATGACCCAAGGTCGCTGATTGTCCTGCC
Source organism: Sphingopyxis sp. UBA6723 (assembly GCF_002454115.1). Taxonomy (GTDB): domain Bacteria; phylum Pseudomonadota; class Alphaproteobacteria; order Sphingomonadales; family Sphingomonadaceae; genus Sphingopyxis. The sequence goes on from NZ_DKIH01000004.1 coordinate 4,965, forward strand.
GGACTTGTCCGGCCATATAATGATACGCCGGACAGGCCCACTGCCGATCCCGGCCCAAACGGCCCTCTTTGTGTCTTTGCGTGAGATAAATTCTTTCTTCTTCGCGCCCCTTCGACACGCTCAGGACAGGCTTTGCGCCTTTGCGTGAGACGCTCTTATCCCACCACCCGCGCCGTCACATCTTCGCCCGAGAAAATCCGCATCACCGGCGGATGCGGCGAGAGGGCGCGCACGTCATCCCGGGCTTGATCCGGGATCGGCGACGAAGGCGCCCGATGCGGGGACCGCGATCCCGGATCGGGGTCCGGGATGACGGGCGCGCACCGCGGCCATATCCGCCCCGTCACCCCGGACCTGATCCGGGGCCGACAAAGACGAGGCGACTTTAGTCCGACTGTCCCGAGCGAAGTCGAGGGATATGGCAGTTGTGCGCCAGACACCCCGCCTCGCCGCGCGACCGCGCGCCGTCACCCCGGACTTGATCCGGGGGCGGCGCCGAGCGCGATCATGCGCTCGCGATGCTCGGGGGTCAGGATGACGTGGCCGGTGATGAGGATCATTTTTTTCCCCCTACACCTATTTTCGCTTGCTAGCAGATTGCTTCTTCGTCGCATCAATAACGACTATATCGGATGCTCGCTGACCGGTCACTCTACGGTATTCTTGTATTTTCAAGATTTGGTCTAGCTTCTGACCAAGGTCACCATAGTCCATGACTACAAAGATGCCGTGTTGAGATCGAGATGCGTCGAGATAAATCTCAAGTTGCTTATCGTATCCATGACGGACAGTGCCACTAGAGCGCTTCATCTCGACGAGCACTCGCGCCCTATAACCATTTGAGAATTTAAAATCTATCGGGCCGCCTCCCATATTGGCCTCAGGCGATATATCTACGTCATGGGCACTACAATAAGCATCCGCGATGGCGTAATATATTAGCTGTGGTGCGCGCTCTTTCTTTGGCTTGTCTCCTATCCACAATTCCTCCCAAAGATTTCCGTTTTCAACATGATGCTTGAAGAAATTGATAGTGTCATGCACCAGCCTGGCTATCTCGTCGGGCCCTTTTTTTAGGTCATATCGAGCGTCGCTCTTCAATCCATCAAAGCCAGACCCAAATATCGCTTTCATTTTATAGTATGCGAGTGCGTCAACGTTTGGGTCGTAAGTGCGCACGTGCTCCTTCACTGCTGCCAAGAACTCCTCAAAATTTTGGGGCGATTGAAGGGCGATGGCACGCAACGCGTCTTTTCGATCTGTAACGGTCGGCTGGGCGATACCCGCCAGCATGGAATTCACGGCCTGCCTGATCTTGGCATTATGAGACACGGCAGCTTCTATATCACCCCAATCATTTGCGATCGGCAGTTCCCGAACAACATCGGTGGGGACCAGCACCACGAATTTTTCTTTTCCATTTTTATCCAGCACCCGAGGCAAACGCCGATCAGGTAAGACGGCATTTTTGTGCAATTCTATGTCATTAGCACTGCAAAAATCTTCGGTTAGCTGCGCGAGCTGCTCAATGATGACGCGTGTCGTGAAGTCGCTGATAGTATCAGGGCCAACATTTTCTTCAAAGAAGCCCATTAACGAGATCATCTCCGGGTCTTTCGATCCTAAATTGACGATCTCTTTTGCGGTCCGCATGATGGAATCACGAACTTCATTTGGCCGCGAGCTTCCTGATCGCCCACTTCCGCCGTATCCCAATCCATTCTCTGGAGGCTCCCTAAGATCGAGCAGCCTCTCAGCCGTTCGCCATGCCACGTCACCTTCTTTTTCGGAGATAGTGATGAGCCGAACGAAGTTTTCGAAATGGCTACGAAATGCTGTTATTGCATCTCCCGACATCAAAATGTTCGAGGATTTTTCAAGCAATACAGGATCGATAAATAGTTGCGTGTCTACATCGACAAACGGGTCAATGAGACCCGCATCATCCAGCAGTGTAGCGGGAATTCCAAAATATCTTGAAAACAGAGTAGGGTTTTGAATTTTTGCCACCGACGCCTCCACCGTTTCTTCTATGTTTCACATGCTAGGCTCGTAGACAAGCATAACGCTAGCCGGTCAGCGCATCCATGACACTTCCATGACACTCGCTGTCACAAACACGTCACACAAAACCCCCAAATGGCGCTCAGCGAGTCGCCGCGGGGGTGGTGGCTTGGTTCGGTAACGACCCCCATCAACAGGATTTTCCATGGCTCAGAAATTCGCGCCCCGCACCCTTGGCGTCGTTGGCGCCGCCGTGTGCGCGCTGGCGCTTTCCGCCTGTCAGGATCAGGCTTCGTCGGGTGGCGGCGCGCGCGATTATATCAGCGCCGCCGGTTCTTCGACGGTCTATCCCTTTGCCACCGCAGTTGGTGAGAAATTCGCCGAAGCGACGGGCAACAAGACACCAAAGATCGACAGCACCGGCACCGGTGGCGGTTTCGAGCGCTTCTGTTCGGGCGTCGGCGGCGACACCCCCGACATCGCCAACGCATCGCGCCGGATCAAGAAGAAGGAATTCGACAGCTGCGTTAAAAACGGCGTGACCGACATCGTCGAAGTCCAGATCGGCATCGACGGCATCGCGCTGGGCGAAGCGACGCGCGGCCCCGGTTTCAAGCTGACCGAAGAAGATGTGTACAAGGCGCTGGCCGCCAACCCCTATGGCAAGCCCAACACCGCCAAGACATGGAAAGACGTCAACCCGGCGCTGCCCGCGGTCGCCATTTCGGTGTTCGGCCCGCCGTCGACCAGCGGTACCTATGACGCGTTCAAGGAACTGATCCTGGGCCGCGGTTGCGATGCGAACCCGGAGATGAAGGCGCTGAAGGCCAGCGATGCCGACAAGCATGAAGCGACCTGTACCGCGCTGCGCGGTGCGCCCTTCTATGTCGAGCAGGGCGAGAATGATAACCTCATCATCTCGAAGCTCGATAAGAACCCGACCAGCCTGGGCATTTTCGGCTTCAGCTATCTCGATGCGAACAAGGGCAAGATCAAGGCGGTGCCGATCCAGGGCGTTGCCCCGACCTATGCCGCGATCGCCGACGGCAGCTATCCGGGATCGCGCCCGCTGTTCATCTATATCAAGAAGGCGCATGTCGGCGTCGTCCCGGGTCTCGCCGAATTTGTCGCCGAGTTCCTGAAGGGCGCGGGCGAAGGCGGCTATCTGAACGCCAAGGGCCTGATTGTGTCGCCCAAGCCGATCGCGGACGCCGCGAAGGCGAACGGCACCGGCATGACCGCGCTGAACGGTGCCGAGCTGAACTGAGTTTCCCCCCGCTGGTGACCGGGGCGGGTTTCGGCCTGCCCCGGTCACCGGTTTTTTGGACCCGCCTACCCCCGTTCGTGTCGAGCGAAGTCGAGACACGCGAGCGCTGCGCCAGACGTATCTCGACTTCGCTCGATACGAACGGAAACTTGGGAATCACTGAAACGTGACCTTCAACGCCGCCGCCCTGTTACTCCTGATCGCGGGCCTCGCGCTGATCGGCTGGATTGCCGGTCGGCAGCGGTCGAACCTGCTGGCGGGGCGCGCCGGGACCAAGCTGCATTCGCGGCCGCAATATCATGGCTGGTACGTCGCGCTGTGGCTGTTCGCGCCCGCGGCGCTGTTTCTGGCCGTGTGGTCGTCGGTGTCGCCGGGGCTGATCACCAACGAAGTTCTGACCGACGAAGCGGCGCAATCGCTGCCCTCGTTCGGCTTCGAGCGCGGCGCGATCTTGTCCGATGCGCGCAGCGTAGCGCTGGGCAAGCAGGACGCGGTGCGGCTGCCCGCCGCGGCGCCGCTGGTTCAGCCCTATGCCGATGCGGCGCATAAATATGCGTGGATCGGCATTGCGGCGATGCTGGCGCTGGCGCTGGCGGGCGGCCTCTACGCCTTCACCCGGATCAAACCCGATTTCCGGGCGCGGACGCGGGTCGAACGGATCGTGATGGCGGTGCTGCTGCTCGCGTCGCTCGTCGCGATCCTGACGACCTTTGGCATCGTGCTGTCGCTGCTGTTCGAATCAATCCGCTTTTTCCAGCTCGTGTCGCCGCTGGAGCTGCTGTTCGGGACCAACTGGGCGCCGCAGAGCGGGGCGCCGGTCGACGATACGTTCGGCGGTATTCCTTTGTTCTGGGGCACGGTGCTGATCGGCGCGATCATCGCGATGATCGTCGCGATCCCGATCGGCATGATGACCGCAGTATATCTGACCCAATATGCCGCGCCGGTCGTGCGCCGCTGGGTCAAGCCGATCCTGGAGATATTGGCCGGGGTGCCGACCGTCGTGTACGGCTATTTCGCCGCGCTGACGGTGGCGCCTGCTTTGCGCGAATTTGCGGTGATGCTGGGCATCCCCAACGCCTCCACCGAAAGCGCGTTGGCGGCGGGCATCGTGATGGGGGTGATGATCATCCCGTTCGTGTCGTCGATGGCCGACGACAGCATCAACGCGGTGCCGCAGGCGATGCGCGACGGATCGCTGGCGCTGGGCGCGACGCCGAACGAGACGATCCGCCAGGTGCTGATCCCCGCCGCCTTGCCTGGCGTGATGGGCGGCATATTGCTCGCGGTCAGCCGCGCAATCGGCGAGACGATGATCGTGGTGATGGCCGCCGGCCTGTCGGCGAACCTGACCTCCAACCCCTTTGCCAGCGTCACCACGGTGACCGCGCAAATCGTCAAACTGCTCACCGGCGACCAGGAATTCGACAGCGCCAAGACGCTCGCCGCCTTTGCGCTGGGGCTGGTGCTGTTCGTCGTCACCCTGCTGCTCAACATCGCCGCGCTGCGGATCGTGAAGAAGTATCGCGAAGCTTATGAATAAGCCCACCAATCCCACCGACTGGAAAGGCGCGGCGATGCAGAAACGCATCGCGGGTCGCTACGCCGCCGAACGCCGCTTCAAGTTTATCGGGCTGGGCGCGGTATTGCTGTCGGGCGCGTTCCTGGCGTTCCTGCTGTTCGTGATGGTCGGCAACGGCGCGCGCGGTTTCACCTACACCAATGTCGCGGTGCCGATCGATTTCAAGGCGATGCCGCTGACGATCGACAAGGCGCGGCTGAGCGACGCCGACGCCGATCAGGTGATCGCGAGCGCGGGGCTGGCCGACATCGTCGCCTTTGCCGCCGACGAGGCGCTGGGCGAAGGCGGGTCGGAGCTGATTAGCGAGAATGCGTGGAAGGAAGTGCGCAGCGCGATCAAGGACGATCCCAGCCTTCTCGACGGCAAGACGGTGTTCGAACTGCCGACCGCGAGCGCGGTCGACATGGCGGCCAAGGACGGCGCGGCGGGCGCGCTGGGGGCGCAGGTCGAGGCGCTGGAAAAGGGCGGCAAGCTGTCGACCGGCATCCACTGGCCGTTCTTCAAAAATGCCGATGCGACCGATCCCGCAGTGGCGGGGATCTGGGGCGCGCTGAAAGGATCGGTGCTGACGATCTTCATCGCCTTCCTGATCGCCTTTCCGACCGGGGTGCTCGCGGCGCTGTATCTGGAAGAATATGCGGCGAAGAACCGCTGGACCGACCTGATCGAAGTGTCGATCAACAATCTGGCCGCGGTGCCGTCGATTATCTTTGGTTTGCTGGCGCTCGCGGTGTTCATCAACTGGTTCGGCATCTGTCAGGCGAGCCCGCTCGTCGGCGGGCTGACCTTGGCGCTGATGACAATGCCGGTGATCGTCATCGCCAGCCGCAACGCGATCAAATCGGTGCCGCCGTCGATCCGCGACGCAGCGCTGGGGGTCGGCGCCAGCCCGGTGCAGGTGGTTTTCCACCACGTCCTGCCCCTCGCCCTGCCCGGCATTTTGACCGGCACGATCATCGGTATGGCGCGCGCGCTGGGCGAAACCGCGCCGCTGCTGCTGATCGGCATGCGCGCCTTTATCGGCGACGTGCCGGGCGGCATCTGTTCGCCGTCGACCGTGCTGCCGATGCAGATCTTCCTCTGGTCGGACGAAGTCGACCGGGGCTTTGTCGAGAAAACCTCCGCCGCGATCATCGTGCTGCTTGTCGTGCTGCTGTCGATGAACGCCTTTGCGATCTATCTTCGCAACAAATTCGAACAACGCTGGTGATTATGACCCAAGACGATCTTACCATCGCCGACCCCAAGATGAAGGCCGAAGGCGTCAACGTCTTTTACGGCGAAAAACAGGCGATCAACAATGTGTCGATCGACGTCGGCACCGACCTCGTCACCGCGTTTATCGGCCCGTCGGGCTGCGGCAAGTCGACCTTTCTGCGTTCGCTGAACCGGATGAACGATACCGTCGCGAGCGCGAAGGTGACGGGCCGGATCGAGCTGGACGGCGAGGATATTTACGCGCCGTCGATGGACGTGGTGCAGCTGCGCGCCCGCGTCGGCATGGTGTTTCAGAAACCGAACCCCTTTCCCAAGTCGATCTACGACAATGTCGGCTATGGCCCGCGCATCCACGGCCTCGCGCCGACCAAAGCCGACCTCGACGTCATCGTCGAGCGCGCGCTGGTCCGCGCCGGGCTGTGGGACGAGGTCAAGGACCGTCTGCTCGAAAGCGGCACCGCGCTGTCGGGCGGACAGCAGCAGCGGCTGTGCATCGCGCGCGCGATCGCGGTCGATCCCGAAGTGATCCTGATGGACGAGCCCTGCTCGGCGCTTGACCCGATCGCGACCGCAAAGATCGAGGAGCTGATCCACGAACTGCGCGGCAAATTCGCCATCGTGATCGTCACGCATAACATGCAGCAGGCGGCCCGCGTGTCGCAGCGCACCGCCTTTTTCCACCTCGGGACGCTGGTCGAATATGGCAAGACCACCGACATCTTCACCAACCCGAAGCAGGAACGCACCAAAGACTATATCACCGGCCGCTACGGTTAAGTCGCGGCGCTAAAGGACAAGAACGATGGCAGTAGTCAACGATCACACGGTCAAGGCTTTCGACGAAGACCTAAACCGCCTGCGCGGGCTGATCAGCGAAATGGGCGGCCGCGCCGAACAGGCGCTGCTCCAGGCGATGACCGCGCTTCACAAGGGCGACCTCGACCTCGCGGCGCAGGTCGTGCGCGACGACAAGAAAATCGACGCGCTGGAAAGCGAAGTCGAGCAACTCGCGGTCCAAACGATCGCGCTGCGCGCGCCGATGGCGGACGACCTGCGCGAGATGATCGCGGCGCTGAAGATCGTCTCCGTCGTCGAACGTATCGGCGATTATGCCAAGAATATCGCCAAGCGCGTCGCGCTGATGGACCAGACGCGGTCGATCGAGGCGATCCCGCTGCTGATGTCGATGTCGTCGATCGTCGCCGAACTGATCCACGACGCACTCGACAGCTTTGCGGCGCGCGACGCCGAACTCGCGGTGCGGGTGACCGTCCGCGACAAGAATGTCGACGATTTCTACAACAGCATCTTTCGCACCCTCGTCACCTTCATGATGGAAAATCCGAAGTACATCAGCGAAAGCGCGCATCTGCTGTTCGTCGCCAAGAACCTCGAACGCATGGGCGATCATGCGACGAACATCGCCGAGATGGTCTATTATGTCGTGACCGGCGAACATATGGAGGAGCGCGAGCGCGGCGAGCAACCCGAAGATGGCGCCGCGGAGCAGGAGCAAGGCTGATGCCGCAACCCGACCTGCTGCTGATCGAGGATGACGAGGCGATTGCCGAACTCATCGTATGGCATTTCGCACGCGAGGGTTTTTCGGTCCGGCAAACGCCCGACGGCGAACAGGCGCTGGTGCTGGTCGAGGAGCGCGTCCCCGACATCGTCCTGCTCGACTGGATGATCGAAAGCCTGCCCGGCATCGAAGTCTGCCGCCGCCTGCGCCGCAACCCTAAATCGGCGAATGTGCCAATCATCATGCTGACCGCGCGCGGCGAGGAAGAGGACCGCATTCGCGGGCTGGAAACCGGCGCCGACGATTATGTCACCAAACCGTTCAGCCCGCGCGAGCTGGTCGCGCGCGTCTCGGCGGTGCTCCGCCGCTTGCGCCCAGCGCTGGCCGGCGAACTGCTGTCCTATGCCGACATCGAACTCGATTCGGTCGCGCACAAGGTGATACGGGGTGGCCAGACGGTGGCGATGGGGCCAACCGAATTTCGCCTGCTGCGCCACTTCATGGAGCATCCGGGCCGCGTCTTTTCGCGCGGGCAATTGCTCGACAGCGTGTGGGGCCAGGACAGCGACATCGAACTGCGGACGGTCGACGTGCATATCCGGCGGCTGCGCAAGGCGATCAACCTGCCGGGGACGAGTGACATCATCCGCACCGTGCGGTCGGCAGGCTACGCGCTGGATTCGGGCAAGAGCAGCTGATTCCTTCGGGCGTTACGGCGCTTTGGCCGGGAGCAGATATTTCAATCCGCGGGTAAAGCCGCGCGGCGCGACGGTGACATGATCTTCATCGCCGAGCACCTCCGTCTCCAGGCGTAGCGACGGATAATTGCGCGACCGCAGCGCCCGGTCCATGGTCTGGGTGTCGGTTACCATATTGACGTCTTTGGCATAGCGCGGGTCGCCCGGCCGCATTTCTTCATATTCACCGATGTACATATAGACGCGCGCGGGCAGATCCTTGTGCTTGGCAGCATAGGCCTTTTCTCGCGCCGCCATATGGTGACGGTCGTACCAGAAGGACGGGCTGCCGAGGATATAGCCGTCGAACAGGCGCGGCTCGCTGAACAGGATTTCGCTGCCCAAAAGCGCGCCATAGGAATGGCCGAGGAACAGCCGGCGGCGCTCGTCGGTTCGGAAACGCTTGGCGACAAAGGGCAAAACCTGGTCGCGGACATAAGCGGCGTAGGCCGCGGCCTTGCCATGTTCGGCGTCGGCGGGCGCGGTGCTGGGGCCGTTCGGTGTCGGCGTGTAATCGCGCCGCCGACTTTGCATCCCGCCCTCGCCCTTCGCATAGGACAGGCCGATCAGGATGAACTCTTCGACTGTGGGTCGCTCGACGTTCAGGCGACGGCCAATTTGTTTGATCACCGGAAAGGCGTAATCGGCGTCGGTGACGTACAGCACGGGGTAACGGCGATCGGGCTGCTCGCCGTAGGATGGCGGGAGCGCGACAAACACCTGGTAGGTGCGGCCCGAGACAGGATCGGGAACATCCCAGACCTGGGTGTCGGAGATTTCGTAAGGCAGCCCCTCACCGCGCTGCACAGGCGCGGAGGATTTGGCGGAGGCCGCCGCCTGCCCGTTGGCGGTGTCCGAGCAGCCGGTCAGGATCAGACTGGCGATGGCGCCGAGCAAGAGGTTTTTGGTCAATGTGAGGCTCCAACGGTGGGATCGGGCTGGTGTCGATGCGACCGGCCCATCGGTGTGATTATTTGCGACGCTCATAAGCTAGCCGCCCACCGGAGGAAGGAAATTTCTGTACCGGTTCGGCGCTTTGCGGAGACGGTTGGCCGCATTGGAAGCCGGATTAGGCGAAGGGAATTTTTCTCGTCGTTAGCTATCGGACATTTCTTCTCCCCTCCCGCAGGCGGGAGGGGTTGGGGTGGGCAGCAACGGTGAGAAGGCCCGCCCCGCTGCGACTAACGAACAAGTTCGTAAGTCTCGCTGCCCCTCCCGCTTGCGGGAGGGGATATCAAGCCAACGTCGGCTCCCCACCCCAAACCGGCCTGCCGGATCAAAAATCGATCTGCGTCCGTAGCCCGAACGTATCGACCGTATAATCCCGATCCCCCGCCGCCGTCGCGACGCGCGCATCGTCGATCCACAGCTTGCCGTAATTCGCGGTGATGCGGATATAGTCGATCGGCGCCCAGACCAGCCCGATCAGTGCCGCCTGTTGCCGCCCACCGATAATCGCGCCGTCGTTGAGGTCGAGATGGTCGTAGCGCGCGGTGACTTCGATCGCGCCGATGCCGCCTGCGGTGATCGGCTTCGCCGGTTTCAGCCGGTCGAACGCGCCGTCCTTATACCCGCGCGCGTCGCCGGGCGTCAGCACCAGGCCGACCTCGGCATAGCCGCCGAAAAAGGTCGGATCGGCAGCGCCGTTGCGCTTGACCCGATGCCAATAGGCTTCGCCCGCCGCGTGGAACGGACCCGCCAGCACGGCTCCCTCCAACCCGAAGCCGCGTTCGCTGGCCACGTCGATCAGCCCGGTGTCGACCAGCCGCACGTCGGTCGTGTGAACGAACGGCCGCGCGCGATAGCGGATGATCGTCGCGGGGTCGTTCGGGTCGCGCCAATGGCCCGACGCGCCCAGGTGCAGCTGTGTATCGCCCAGCTTGGGCATGAACACGACACGGCCATCGACGCTGAGGCTCTGGTTGCTGTCGCTGAGCAGGTCGCGGGCGTTGTCGCCGAATACGCCGCCCTGCAACAACAGCGCCTTGCCCTTATACTGCGCCGACAGCCCGACGCGGCGCTCGAACCCGAACGCCTGGACGAACGCGGCGCGCTCCATGAAGCTGGTAAACAGGTCGCTCGTCATGTCGTCGAGCCCCCAGAAGGGTTTGACCTGTCCCGCGGTCACCGTCAGCGGGCCAGTGCCGTAGCTCATATAGACGTCGGTCAGTTCGACCTCGCTGTTCGCGATATCGGCCTCGACGCGGTAGGAAATGCCGCCGGGAATCTTGCCGTCGACGCCCAGATAGACACGGCGGAATTCCGTGGCGAGACCGCCGCGGATGCCGGTCACGCCCGCGGGGGTATCGACCGAAGCCATATCGAGCTGGACGCGACCGCGCGGCTTGAAGATCCAGCCATCGGCGGTCTTGATTTCGGGGGCGCCCTTCCAGCCGATCTCGGTCGCGGGTTTCGCGGTCACCGACGGCGGCGCGGGCGTCGGCGCCGGAGCAGGCGTCGGCTGCGCAGTCGCGGCGTCGAGCCGCGTTTCGAGCGTCTGCACCTGTGCCTTCAGCGCCGCCAGCTCCGCGCGCAGCTGCGCCGCTTCCTGTGCCGTCATCGCCTGCGCGCGCGCGGCGGTGGGCAGGCAAAACATCGACGTCGCCAGCAGGGCGGCGGTCAAGGCGTGGCGCATGAGGGAACTGCTCCGTTGCGAAAGGTGACAATCTGGAGGCGCTGCTATGACGGTTACGTGACAGATTCACGTCATTTGAATGACATTTATGTTTCAGCGGTCATTTTTTGACCCCCTTGCCTGCCAAGCGTGAACGGCTAAGGACGTCTCAGTTTTTTCGGGCAACCTTTCTTGGGGCGGCCCCATCCGGGAGACCATCATGACGATCAAATTTGACGGGCGCGTTGCTATCGTTACCGGCGCAGGCGGCGGCCTGGGCCGTGCCTATGCGCTCGAACTCGCGCGGCGCGGAGCCAAGGTCGTGGTCAACGATCTGGGCGGATCGCGCGACGGCACCGGCCATTCGGACGCGGCGCTACAGGTGGTCGAAGAAATCAAGGCTTTCGGCGGCACCGCGATGTCGAACGGTGGCAGCGTCACCGAATATGAGCAGATGGTCGAAATGGTCGCCAAGGCCAAGGAAGCCTGGGGCGGCGTCCACGTCCTGATCAACAACGCCGGCATCCTGCGCGACAAAAGCTTTGCCAAGATGGAGCCCGCCGATTTCGACCTGGTGCTGAAAGTGCACGTCAGCGGCAGCGCCAATGTCACCAAGGCGTGCTGGGACCTGATGCGCGAGCAGGCCTATGGCCGAATCCTGATGACCGCGTCGTCGACCGGACTGTACGGCAATTTCGGCCAGGCCAATTATGGCGCCGCGAAGCTCGGCCTCGCCGGGCTGACCAAGACGCTCCACCTCGAAGGCGCGAAGTACAACATTCGCTGCAACACCATCGCGCCGGTTGCAGGCACGCGGATGACCGAGGATATTTTCCCCGCCGAATTGTTCGAAAAATTCACGCCGGAGAATGTCGTGCCTGCCGCGCTCTATCTGGTCAGCGAAGATGCGCCGACGAACATGATCATCGGCGCGGGTGCGGGTGCGTATCACGCCGCCTATGTCACCATGACCCCCGGCGTCGCGCTGGCTGAGGATGACCGCACCCCCGAAGGCGTTGCCGCGGCGTGGGAGAAGATCATCGACCGCACCGGCGAAATCGTGCCGCAATCGGGCAGCGAGCAGTCGATGAACGTCATGAAGGCATTGATGGCGCTGGGGTGAGGGTCCGTTGATCCTCCCTGTCGCGTAGNNGGCAGCGCGAAGCGCTGACGGAGGGCCTTTGACGCGACCGGCGTCGCCCCTCCTCCACTTGCTTCGCAAGCGGTCCCCCTCCCCATCGCTGCGCGACAGGGAGGATTATCGCAGCGCCGCACTGTATTGACACAGCAACACGCCTATGCCATAACATCTGCGGGGCAAGGGGATCGGTCTAACAAGGACGACCCCGATGTATAGTGAAAGCGACCTGCAAGCTGCGGTCGATGCGAAGGTTTTGACGCCGGAGGCCGCGATGGCATTCCGGTCGCATATCGCGTCGGTTCGCTCGGCCCCCGCCGCGGATGAAGAATCCTTCCGCCTGATCACCGGTTTCAACGATATTTTCGTCAGCATCGCCGCGATCATTCTGTTGATGGCGGTCGGTTGGATCGGCGCTTCGATCCACCCCGCGCTCGGCGGCGCGTTCGTTGCCGGGTCGGCGTGGTTCCTGGCCGAGTATTTCACCCGCAAGCGCCGCATGGCGCTGCCCAGTATCGTGTTGGTGCTGGCCTTTTCGGGCGGCGTGTTCGCGACCATGGTCGGCTTCCTGTTCGAACATGGCGAGGCGATTTTCGGCCAGCATCTTGGCCACACCCTCGGCGCCATCCTGTTCGGTACCATCGCGCTGGTGACCGCTGCGGCGACGTGGGCGCATTGGAAGCGGTTCATGGTTCCGATTACGGTAGCTGCCGGTACCGCAGCGCTCGCCGCGACGGCCGTGGCGCTGGTGCTGTCGATCACCGGGATGCCCGAACAGCCCGACGCGCTCGTCATGTCGCTCGTGCTCACCGCGGGCATCGGAGTGTTCGCGCTGGCGATGTGGTGGGACCGCAGCGACCGGGTGCGCCAGACGCGGCGCAGCGACGTGGCCTTCTGGCTCCACCTGCTGGCCGCGCCGATGATCGCGCACCCGATCTTCCACCTGCTGGGTGTCACCGAGGGCAATGATATCGGCAGCGGCGCCGCGGTGATGGTCGTTGCCATCTATGTGCTGTTCGGGCTGATCGCGCTGGCGATCGACCGCCGCGCCTTGCTCGTGTCCGCCCTCGCCTATGTGCTGTTCGCGCTGACCCAGTTGTTCCGTGAATTCGGCGCGGTCGAGCTCAATGTTGCGCTCACCGCCTTCGTGATCGGTTCGGCACTGCTGCTGCTGTCGGCCTTCTGGCAGAATGCCCGGGCGGTCGTGGTGGGGATGCTGCCCGACAATCTGGCGAACCAGCTGCCCGCGACGACGCGGGTCGCGCAAGCCTAACACTATCGTCATCCCGGCGGAGGCCGGGATCTCGCCTGTGCGTTATGACGTGAGGTTGAGATCCCGGCCTTCGCCGGGATGACGACGTAGAAACGCCGTCAGTCTCCAACCAGCTTCATAAGCTTGCGTTCGACGGGGGCGAGCACGTTCGCGAGTTCGTCCCCACGTTTCAAAATCGCCCCGGCTTCGGAGACCAAGGCCCACATGCCCTGGCGGCTCCGCAAGGCGGGGCGTTTTTCGATGCGATATTCGGGGCGTTCGGCAGCGCGGCGAAAGGCCGAGAAGATCGCGGCATCGCGGTGGAAGTCCATCGCATAATCGCGCCAATGCCCCGCCGCGACCATGCGGCCGTAGAGGTCAAGGATGCGCATCAATTCGGGGCGTTCGAAACCGGTCTGCTGGGGTATCGCTTTCGTCGCGAACGACAGGGGCGTCACCGTTCCCATCAGGCGCTTTTCCGGCTCCCCTTGCGCCGCGGCGCTTCGTCTTCACTCACGGCATCGTCACTCGTGGCGTCGCGTTCGGAAATCAGTTGGGCGAGCTGTTTCTGCATCTGCTCAAGCTGGCATTGCAGCAGCTCAACCTTTTGCGTCGCGGGATCGAACGTCTCGTTGCATGTCCCATAAGGCACAAATTCGCGCGCATATTCGGCGGCGTCGACGAGGGTCGACCGCGCCGGGATGCCGACCATCACCGCGCCCTCGGGCACATCCTTGGTCACCACCGCATTGGCGCCGATGCGCGCGCGCGGGTTGACCGTGATCGGGCCGAGGATCTGCGCGCCCGATCCGACGATGACGTCGTCGGCCAGCGTCGGGTGGCGTTTGCCCGCGATGCCATTGGCAGGATCGGTCCCGCCCAAGGTGACGCACTGGTAGATGGTGACATTGTCGCCGATCTCGGCGGTCTCGCCGATGACGGTAAAGCCATGGTCGATAAACAGATGGCGGCCAATCTTGGCGCCCGGATGAATGTCGATCGCGGTCATCCAGCGCGACAGATGATTGACGAAGCGCGCAAGGAAAAACATTCGCGCCTCGAACAGCCAATGCGCGACGCGGTGCATGCCCACCGCGACGAGTCCCGGGTAGAGGAGAATTTCCCAACGCGACCGCGGCGCAGGGTCGCGCGCCTTGATCGAATCGAGATAGGCGATCAGCCCGTTGAACATACACTGTCCCCTGCGACCCTATTTTGTACCGGACAAGATAGATGTTCGGGCGGCGCATTTCCACCCCCGCGACATTTTTTGTCGTCAGCGACCCATCAGCCCGATCCGCAGCAGCAGCAAACCCTCGCTCCGCCAGCGCCGTTCGCCGTCGTTTTGGGCGATGGCTGCGGCCCAGCGGTCGAGCATCAGCAGCGCGCGGTTTGCTGCAAAAATGCTGCGCGGCGGCGGCGCCCAATCGCGCGCGGCGGCGAGCAACTCGCGCGCTTCCCGGGCTCCCGTCTGAACGCTGGCGCCCCACAGCAGCCCCCACCGCCGACCCCCGTCGGCATCGCCGCCCGACAGCGCAAAAAGACGTGCGCCGAATTCCGCGGCGGCGGAGTGACGGTCGGCGACATCCTCGGCGAGCAGCATCGCCTCGGCCGCATCGACGAGCGTATCGAGCCCGCCCTGCCCGGCCCATGTCGCGGTGAGCTCCGCGAGCAACGGCTCGCCCTTGGGCAAGCCATCGGGATCGCGCGCGAGCATCGCCACCATGTCGCGCCACCAGGCGAGTTTGATCTGGCCGATCAAAGGTTCGCGCGCGTCAATCAGGAGCCG
The DNA here is from genome assembly GCF_002454115.1 of Sphingopyxis sp. UBA6723. Classification (GTDB taxonomy): domain Bacteria; phylum Pseudomonadota; class Alphaproteobacteria; order Sphingomonadales; family Sphingomonadaceae; genus Sphingopyxis. Next base: position 20,088 of record NZ_DKIH01000004.1, read on the forward strand.
CGTCAGCCGTTCGGCGAAGGCCCATAGCGTCGCGATCGCCGCGCGCCGTCCGCGCGGAACGGCGACCATCACGCGTGGATCGCGGATGTCGGGGTAGGAGGTCTCAGGTACGATTGTCATGCGCCGCAAGCGTTAGAGCACGACGGGAAAATAGGAAACCGTTCGCCCTGAGCCTGTCGAAGGGCCGCTCTTTCTTCAAGCGACGTCAAAGACAAGGACGGTGCTTCGACAAGCTCAGCACGAACGGAATTGAAGTGGGCGCCGACCAATCAACCGCGATTGCGAACCGCCTTCACCGCGGCGGCGACGCGCGGTACATCGACCAGCGCGGCCTTTTCCAGATTGGCGGCATAGGGCAGCGGCACATCTTCGTTGCACACGCGCATCACCGGCGCGTCGAGATCGTCAAAGCCCTGTTCCATCGCGACCATCGCCAGTTCGCTGGCGATCGAGCAGACCGGCCAGCCTTCCTCGACAACGACCAGATGGTTGGTCTTCTTGAGGCTCGCCAGCACCGTCGCCGTATCCAGCGGGCGCAAGGTGCGCAGATCGATGACCTCGGCGTCGATGCCCTCGCCCGCCAGCTGGTCGGCGGCTTCGAGCGCGAGCCCGACGCCGATCGAATAGCTGACGACGGTGACGTCGTTGCCCGGTCGCATGATGCGCGCCTGACCGATCGGCAGGACATGGTCGGGCAGATCGGGGACGTCGAAGCTGCGACCATAGAGCAGTTCGTTTTCGAGGAAAACGACGGGGTCTTCGGTGCGGATCGCGGCCTTCAACAACCCCTTGGCGTCGGCGGCGTCATAGGGCGCAATCACGATCAGGCCAGGGACGCTGGCGTACCAGGGCGCGAAATTCTGGCTGTGCTGCGCGCCGACGCGCGACGCGGCGCCATTGGGACCGCGGAACACGATCGGGCAGCGCATCTGGCCGCCCGACATATAGTTGGTCTTGGCCGCCGAGTTGATGATGTGGTCGATCGCCTGCATCGCGAAGTTGAAGGTCATGAATTCGATGACCGGCTTCAGCCCGCCCATCGCCGCACCGGCGCCGAGCCCGGCAAAGCCATATTCGGTGATCGGCGTGTCGATGACGCGGCGCGCGCCGAATTCGTCGAGCAGCCCCTGCGTGACCTTATACGCGCCCTGATATTCGGCGACTTCCTCGCCCATCACGAACACGCGGTCGTCGGCGCGCATTTCCTCGGCCATCGCGTCGCGCAATGCTTCGCGGACGGTCAGGCGGACCATGGCGGTGCCTTCGGGGATCGCGGGGTCAGCGACCGCGGCTTTCGCCTTGACGACAAGTTGCTCGGTGCCGCTTTCGGCTTTTTTCGGCACGTCCTCTTTAGGCGTATCGGCCTTGGGCGCTTCGGCAGCGGGCGCGGGCGTCGGGGCCGCAGCTTCCTCCCCGTCGCCCGTAATCGTCGCGATCACGGTGCCGACCTTCACATTGTCGGTGCCCTCGGCGACCAGGATCTGGCCAATCGTGCCTTCGTCGATCGCTTCAAATTCCATCGTCGCCTTGTCGGTCTCGATCTCGGCGAGGATGTCGCCCGACTTGACCGCATCGCCTTCCTTGACGAGCCATTTGGCGAGCGTGCCTTCTTCCATCGTCGGCGACAGCGCCGGCATCTTCAATTCGATGGCCATCTCAATATTGCTCCACCAGCACGTCGGTATAAAGTTCATGCAGTTCGGGTTCGGGGGCGCTTTCGGCAAAGTCGGCGGAATCGGCAACGATCGCGCGGATTTCCTTGTCGATGGCCTTGAACTTGTCCTCGGTGATCCCCGCTTCCTCCATCACCTTTTTCAGATGTTCGAGCGCGTCGGACTTGTCGCGCACCGCCTGCACTTCCTCGCGGCTGCGATATTTGGCCGGGTCGGACATCGAATGGCCGCGATAGCGATAGGTTTTGAGCTCCATCAGCACCGGCCCCTTGCCCGCGCGCACCCATTCGAGCGCCGCCTCAGCGGCACCGCGCACCGCGAGCACGTCCATGCCGTCAACCTGCATCCCGGGGATGCGGAAGCTTTCGCCGCGGCGATAAAGCTGATCCTCGGCCGACGAGCGATTGACCGACGTGCCCATCGCATATTGGTTGTTCTCGATCACAAAGATGATCGGCAGCTTCCACAGCTCGGCCATGTTGAAGCTTTCATAGACCTGCCCCTGGTTCGACGCGCCGTCGCCGAAATAGGACATCGCGACCCCGCCGTCGTCGCGATATTTGTGTGCGAAGGCAAGGCCGGTGCCGAGCGACACCTGCGCCCCGACGATGCCGTGGCCGCCGTAGAATTTATGCTCGACGCTGAACATGTGCATCGACCCGCCCTTGCCGCGCGAAATGCCCGCGGCGCGGCCAGTTAGTTCGGCCATGATGACCTTGGGGTCGATACCATAGGCGAGCATATGACCGTGGTCCCGGTATCCGGTGATCACGCTGTCCTTGTCGCCGTCGAGCGCCGACTGCAAACCCACTGCGACGGCTTCCTGGCCGATATAGAGATGGCAAAAACCACCGATCAGCCCCAGTCCGTACAACTGCCCCGCCTTTTCCTCGAAACGCCGGATCAGCAGCATTTCGCGGTAGAATTTCTCCAGCTCCTCGGGCGTCGCGTCATAGGAAACGGGATCGCGCGGCTGCTCGCGGTTGGTCGCGGCGGCGGGCGTGGACGCAGTCTTTTTCGGCGCGGCAGGTTTGCGCGCGGGTGCTTTGGCCAAGGGAGGTTTCCTTTGCATTTAGCCGTTACGGCAAGGCTCCCTATAGGAGCCGTGCGCCGGGTTTGGCAACGCCCGCTTGGAGGCGGCAGCAATGCAAACTTACGTATGCAGCATATCTAAGCCCCTCCCCTTCAGGGGAGGGGTTGGGGTGGAGTCTGTCGGCGTCGTGCAAGGCCGCTGGATCCCACCCGCTGCGACTAAGCCAGCAAGCTGGCAAGTCTCGCTGCCCTCCCCTGAAGGAGAGGTATTTACCTAGGTCAGCGTTTCGCCGCAGGCTCCAGCGGAATGATCACCTCGTCAGGGTGATAGGCGCCCAGCTTCTCGCGCACATATTCCTCGGCCAAGTCGGGATCGACGCGCCGCCGGTCGAGCAGATTGACCCGGTTCTCCAGCTCGCTTTCCTTCTTGGCGAGTTCAGACAGCACGACGCGCTTCTTTTCGACCGACTGGCTGTAATCGCCCCAGGCATACAGCCCGGTCGGCCCAAAAATGATGTAACCGATCATCGCCAGCACCGCGATCACCGCGACCGCGGGGCCAACGGCCCGGTTCATCGATTTGCGAAGTTTGTGGCGCTGCGTCATTCCGGCCCTTGAATCAGAGTTGATTCATGGCGTCAAGGCATCAGGCCACAGTTTTCCGCAGCTTTGCGCTCAACCGAAAATCGCCGCCCCCGGATAACGCGCCATGTCGCCCAGCTCTTCCTCGATGCGGATCAGCTGGTTGTACTTCGCGAGCCGGTCCGAGCGCGCGAGGCTGCCGGTCTTGATCTGGCCGCAGTTGGTGGCGACCGCCAGGTCGGCGATCGTCGAATCCTCGGTTTCGCCCGAACGGTGCGACATCACCGCTGTGTAACGCGCGCGGTGTGCCATATCGACCGCATCGAGCGTTTCGGACAGCGTGCCGATCTGGTTGACCTTCACGAGCAGCGAGTTGGCGAGGCCGTCCTTGATCCCCTGTTCCAGCCGCAGCGGGTTGGTGACGAACAGATCGTCGCCGACCAGCTGGCACTTGTCGCCGACAAGGTCGGTGAGCGCCTTCCAGCCCGTGAAATCATCTTCGCTCATGCCGTCCTCGATCGATTTGATTGGATAGTCGTTGACGAGCGCGGCGAGATATTCGGCCATCTGCTCGGGGCTGAGCGACAATCCCTCGCCGCTGATCTCATATTTGCCGTTCTTGAAGAATTCGGTCGCGGCGCAGTCGAGTGCAAGCACGACGTCGGTGCCGAGCTTGAAGCCCGCCTGGTCGACCGACGCGGCGATGAAATCGAGCGCGGCGCGCGTCGAGGCGAGGTTCGGGGCGAAGCCGCCTTCGTCGCCGACTGCCGTGGCGAGGCCTTTCGCCGTCAGGCCTTTCTTGAGCGTGTGGAAAATCTCGCTGCCCCAGCGCACTGCTTCGGCGATGCTGCCGGCGCCGACGGGCATGATCATGAATTCCTGCACATCGATCGGGTTGTCGGCATGTTCGCCGCCGTTGATGATGTTCATCATCGGCACCGGCAAGGTGCGCGCCGACACGCCGCCGACATAACGATAGAGCGGCAGCCCGCGCGCGTCGGCCGCGGCCTTGGCAGCAGCAAGGCTGACGCCGAGGATCGCATTGGCGCCAAGGCGGCTCTTGTTCGCCGTGCCGTCGAGGTCGATCATCGTTATATCAAGTTCGCGCTGGTCCTCGGCATCGAGGCCGATCAGCGCCTCGGCGATGTCGCCATTGACCGCGGCGACCGCCTTGATCACGCCCTTGCCGAGGTAGCGTGACTTGTCGCCATCGCGCAGTTCGACGGCTTCATGCGCGCCGGTCGAGGCGCCGGAAGGCACCGCAGCGCGGCCAAAGCTGCCATCCTCCAGCAGCACATCGACTTCGACGGTGGGGTTGCCGCGACTGTCGAGGATTTCGCGGCCGTGGATGTCGATGATGGCGGTCATGGGATATGTCCTGCTGGCGGCCCGCGATAGGCCGGTTGGGAAAGGCGCCCGCCTGTTATCGGCGCGGCGCGGGAATCGCAATAATGGATAGGAATTTTGCTGGCCTATGGAACCAATGGGCGGCTCTTGCTATATATTCAGGCAGGACCAAAGGGATGTTCGCCAATGCGGCGCCCGACACAAGAAGAAGAGGATAACGCCATGGCCAAGCCCGCTACTCCCGCGACGACCAAAACCGCCGCCCCGCGCCCCAAGGCCCCCGCAAAGGCTGGCGCGACGAAGGCTGCGCCCGCGCGCAAGCCCGCGACCGTGAAGGCCGCCAAGGATCATCCGATCCGCGACCAGCTGGTTGCGACGCGCGAAACGATCAAAACCGAAGCGTCGAAAAAGGCCGCCTCGCTCAAGGGTGAAGCGACGACGCTCGCCAACCAGGCGTCGGCGAAGGCGCGCGACGCCGCGACCAAGGGCAAGGGCAAGGCCGCCGACGCGGTCGGCAACCTCGCCAAGATGCTGGAAGACAGCGCCGGCACCGTCGATACCAAGTTCGGCAAGCAATATGGGGACTATGCCCGCTCGGCCGCGGCGACCGTCGCTGGCCTCGCCTCGACGCTCGACAAAAAGGATCTCGACGAGCTCGCCGCTTCGACCAAGGATATGGTCAAGAAGAACCCCGCGATTGCGGTCGGCGCGGCAACGGTAATCGGCTTTGTGCTGGCCCGGATGCTCAAGGGCGGCTCGAACGATTGACAAGGTCTTGCCATCCGCAGATCCGACCCTCCCGCCCATGTCCGACGAGCGCAGCTTTGACGGGATAAGTCACGGCTACGCGCCCGACGGTCCGCCGGTGGCGCCGCCGCCCGTGCCGCTCGAACAGATTGTCGGCGATGTCGTCGACAATCTGTCGGCGACCGCGCGGGCGGAGTTTGCGTTGATCGAGGCGCGCGGTGAGCTGGCGCTGCACGGTGCCAGCCGCGCCGCGATCTGGGGCGGTGTTGCTGCGACCGCGGCGGGGGTCGCGCTGCTGGCGCTGGCGTTCGGCGCGATCCTGGCGCTTTCGCCGCAGATCGGGCCGCTGCTAGCGACCCTGGTCGTCGTATCGGCGCTGCTGGTGATTGCAGCAATCGCGGCGTGGCGCGCGCACAACCATTATGGCGACATCCGCACCGCGCTGCGGCGCGACCTGACCAATGAGGGGATCGACGATGGCGCGGACGCGTAACCGCCTGATCGCCGCAGCGCGGCGCTCGATGCTCCAGCGCGCCGAGCTGCACCGGCGGCTCGACGTCGCGAAGGCGGCGTTGAAGCCCGGTGCGCTGGTCGATCGCGGCAAATATCGGCTCAATGCAAAGGTCGATGACGCCGCGCATGCAGTGCGCCGCGAGTTTCGCAACAACCGCCTGCCGATCGCCCTCGCTGCGGTCGCGGGGGTGGCGTGGCTGCTGCGCGAACCGATCAAGCAACATGCGCCGCGACTGACGCAAAAGATTCAGGATATGGCGAACGCGATCACCGATCGCCTGCACCCCGCGGACGATACAGACGAAGAAACATACGCCGATGACGGCGAAACGATCGAACCAGTGGAGAATGACGATGAAGCCGTTCAGTGAAACCGCCAGCGACGCGCGCGCCAAAGCGAGTGAACTTGCCGAGAAAACCGCCGAAAATGCACGACTGACCGCCGAGGCGGCGAAGGCGCGGATCCAGGACGGCTATGGCCGCGCGCGCGCCGCGACCGAAGATTTGGCGCACAAGGCCAGCGAACAGGCAAGCGTCGCCCGTGACGCCGCCGGCGAAGTCTATGAAAAGGGCAAGGTCCAGGCCAAGCGCGCGAACAGCAAGTTGAAGGAAGCGGCCGAGAAACAGCCGATGGCGCTCGTGGCCGGTGCAATCGCGATCGGCGCGCTGCTCGGATCGCTGCTTCCGAAGGGCCGCAAGGACGATTGACCGGCTTGCCGTAGCGGCGCCGCGCTGTTAGGGGCCGCGCCTTCTCCCCGACCCGCAAGGACAGCAGCCATGAGCAAATTGCATCTCGTGTTCGGTGGACGCGTCAGCGATCCGCAAGGCACCGACTTTGTCGACCTCCACAATCTCGACGTCGTCGGGCTGTTCCCCGACTATAAGTCGGCGGAAAAGGCCTGGCGCGCCGCGGCGCAGCGCACCGTCGACGATGCCGAAATGAAATATGTCGTCGTGCATCTGCACAAGCTGTTGCAGCCGGACAGCGAGTAAGCGCCAACGCAATAATTAAGCCCTGTTCGCCCTGAGCTTGTCGAAGGGCCGTTCTTTCTTTGCGACGTCAAAAAGAAGAACAGTGCTTCGACAAGCTCAGCACGAACGGTGTTGGTCGGTTCTGCCGCCGCCTCAGCGGAAATTGTCGGCGTAAGCCTGAATCTTCAGCGTGCGCACCGGCGGCGCAACCACCTCGGCATCGATCCCGTTGCGTTCCGCATAGGCAATCGCTTCTTCCTGGCTCGCAAAGCCCAGCCGGATCTGCCGCTGCGTATCGCCGCTGCCCGCCCAGCCCATCAACGGATCGGGCTTGCGCGCTTCGGCTGGAGCGAATTCCAGCATCCAGCGCTGCGTTCCGGCGCGCCCCGACTGCATCGCATTTTTGGGTTTCTGGAAGATGCGCGCTTTCATCTGGACTGTCCTGCGTTGGTTGGGCTGCCCGTGCCTTAGCGGCTTGCTGGCCTCGCGAAAAGGGCCAACCTCATGCCCCGTCGCGCCGCGCCTGCGCCGCCTTGGTCATCAATGTCGGGCGGGCATTGGCGGGGTCGTCGGGCCAGCTGTGCTTGGGATAGCGGCCACGCATCTCGCGCGCGACATCGTGCCAGCTGCCACCCCAAAAGCTGACCAGATCGCGTGTCGTCTGGATCGGGCGGTGCGCGGGCGAAGTCAGCGCGAGCACCAGCGGCACCGGCGGATCGCCGATCGTGGGGTGACGCGCCAGCCCGAACAATTCCTGCACCCGGACGCTGACCGTCGGCCCGCCGTCGGCGCCATAATCGATCGGATGGCGGCTCCCGACCGGGGTAAGGTAATCGGCGGGGGCGTGTTTTTCGAGCAACTGCCGCGCCGACCAGTCGAGCAGCCCCATCAGTGCGTCGGTCAGCTTGCGGTCGCCAATGTCGCGCAGCCCGCGGCATCCCACGAGCAGCGGCGGCAACCAGATGTCGAGGCCGTCTGCGAGCGCCCCGGTCGACAGTGTATCGATGCCCGCAAAACTCGCGCGTTGGCGCAGCGCCTGCGCCGCCGGTCCCCAGCCGATCAGCCCGAGCCCTTTGTCGCGGACCGCCGCGAGCCGCAGCGCAATGTCCTCCTCGACATTGTCGCTGCGCCCCGCCTGCCCGCTGGTCAGCGCGATCGCGCCGAGCCGCCGTTCGCGGCGGTGGTCGACGCGGTCGCTGGCGGCGTCATAGCTGCTCGCCGCGTGCGCGACGATGCGATCGGCGAAGATCGCCTCGACCTCGGCTTGTTCGATCGGCGCGGCGGCGAGGATGCGAACCCCGGCGGCGTGACCCTGCGCATCGGCGATCGCCAGCCATTCGCTGGCCGCGAGCGGTTCGACCGGGTCGATGCGATAGGCGCGGCCGCCGACGCTGAGATATTCGCCGCGCTGTCCCGCCCGCTGGCGCGCGACGCGATCGGGCCAGGCGGTCGCGATCCAGCCGCCGATCGAGCGCGGTGCGACGTCCTCGGTCCCCGCCGCCAGCTTGTCGCCGATGTTCGCGAGCCGCCGCGCCAGTCGGACCGCGCCTTCGCTGCGGTCGCCGCGCTGCCCGCGCCAGCGCCCGAGCCGCGCCTCGACATCGACGCCGCGCCCGCCGAGCCCGGGTTCGGTCAGCAGCACCGCGAGGCGCCCCGCTAGTTCCCCCTCCCCCGCGCGCGCCGCGTCGAGCAGCATATGCGCGAGCGGCACCGGCAGCGGGATCGCCGCCAACGCCTTGCCATGCGCGGTGATGCGGCTGTCGTCGCCCAGCGCCCCGATCGCCTGCAGCCGCGTCTTGGCCTCGGCAATCGCTGCGGGTGACGGCGGGTCGAGCCAGCCGAGTTGGCGCGGATCGATGATGCCCCAACTGGCACAATCGAGTACCACCGGCATCAGGTCATTTTCATGGATTTCGGGCGGATCGAACGGCGGCATGCCGGCCGTCGCCGCGGCTTCCCACAGGCGGTAGGCGACCCCCGGCCCCTGCCGCGCCGCGCGCCCGGCGCGCTGCGTTGCCGATGCCTGGCTGGCGCGTTCGGTGACGAGGCGCGCGATCGCAGCCGCCTTGTCGAAGCGCGGCCGCCGCGACAGTCCAGCATCGATGACGATGCGGACCCCGTCGATGGTCAGGCTGGTTTCGGCGATGCTCGTCGCCAGGATCAGCTTGCGCCCGCCATCGGTATCGCGAACCAGAGCCTTGCGCTGCAATGCCGGGTCGATCTGGCCGTGCAGGCGGTGGACGACGAGCGGCAGCCCCGATGCCTCGACCGCTGCTGCGGCGCGCTCGATATCGGCGGCGCCGGGCAGGAAGGCCAGCACGTCGCCCTCACGTTCATCCGCCATCGCCTGCCGGACCGCGACCAGTACGCTGGCTTCGAGCCGGTCTTCGGCGCGGCGACCGATATGGCGCAGCTCGAGCGGGAAAATCTTGCCCTCGCTGCGCACCACCGGCGCGTTGCCAAGCAGCGCCCCAAAGCGCGCGCCGTCGAGCGTCGCCGACATGGCGATCAGCCGCAGATCGTCGCGCAACCCCTGCTGCGCATCGATCGCCAGCGCGAGCGCGAAATCGCCGTCGAGGCTGCGTTCGTGGACCTCGTCGAACAGCACCGCCGACACGCCGCTGAGTTCGGGATCGGCGAGGATGCGGTTGCGGAACAGCCCCGGGGTCATGACCAGCAGCCGCGTCGCTGCCGACTGCTTGCTGTCGAGCCGCGTCGCATAGCCTACCTTGCCGCCGACCGGCTCGCCCATCTCGTCGGCAATCCGCTCCGCCGCGGCGCGCGCGGCCAGGCGGCGGGGCGACAGCAGCCAGACGTCACCGCTGCACCACGGCTGGGCGAGCATCGCGGGCGCTACTCGCGTCGTCTTGCCCGCGCCCGGCGGCGCCACAACGACGACATTGGGTTTGAGCACCAGCGCCGCCATGATGTCGGGCAGCACCTCATCGATCGGCAGCGGCTGCATCAGGTGCGCGCCGCCGGGTTGCCGAATTCGATGTTGAGGCGATGGGCCTCGGCGGCAAGCCGGGCGACTTTCTCCGCGGTAACTTCGGTCGCTTCGGTCAACACCAGATTGCCGAGTTCATATTTGCCGCTTGCCTTGATCCGCGGTTCCAGGTCACGCAGACGCTTGCCGCGCCAGAAACCGAGCAGGACACGCTGCTCCTCGGCGCGGATCAGTATGCACGGGCCGTTCGCCATGAAGACGAGGTTGGCCCATTTGATCGTTTCGTCAAAGGGCGCAGCGGAAAGGATCGCGCCGCGCATCATCTGGCAGCGCTCGCGCTGCCAGCCTGACAGGGCGGCGATATAGGCGTCGGGGCTTTCTGCGGCTGGACCCATCATCGGCGTTCGTCGTTCCCGATATTCGGCAATATCACCTGGTCCTCGTCACCCCGGACTTGATCCGGGGTCCCGCTCTGCAGCGTTTGAAAAGCGGGACCCCGGATCAAGTCCGGGGTGACGATGGAAAAAACTGTATCAATAAGCCCGCGCAACCGCGAAGGCTACTGCCTCGTTCAGTGCCGCCTTCGCATGGCTGGCGCGAAAGCCGCCGATCGCGTCGACGGCGCGCTGGCCATAATGCCGCGCGCGCGCCAGCGTGTCTTCGATCGTGCCATGCTTGTGGAGCAGGCTGGTGGCGTGCAGCAGGTCTTCGTCCGCGGTGCGATGGCCGGTGATCGCCAGCTTCCAAAACTCGCGCTCCTCGGCGCTGCCGCGCGCATAAGCGAGAATGACCGGGAGCGTGACCTTGCCATCGCGGAAATCGTCGCCGACCCCCTTGCCCATCGTTTCGGCGTCCGAAACATAATCGATCGCATCGTCGACCAGCTGGAATGCGATGCCGAGGTTGCGGCCATAGGCGTCGAGTGCCGCTTCGGTCGCCTCGTCGCGCTCAGCGACGACCGCGGCAATCTTGCAAGCCGCGGCAAACAGCTCGGCGGTCTTGGCGTTGATGATCGCCAGATACTGGTCTTCGCTCGTTTCGATGCGGCGCTGTGCCGAGAGCTGGTTGACCTCGCCCTCGGCAATCACCGCCGACGCGCGCGACAGGATCTTGAGCACTTTCAGCGATCCGTCCTCGACCATCACTTCAAACGCACGGCTGAACAGGAAATCGCCGACCAGCACCGACGCGCTGTTGCCCCAGATCAGGTTTGCGGTCTTGCGCCCGCGGCGCAGGTCCGATTTATCGACGACATCGTCGTGGAGCAGCGTTGCAGTGTGGATGAATTCGACCGCGGCAGCGAGCTTGCAATGGCGCCGTCCGGGATAGTCGAGCAGCTTGCCGCAAGCGAGCGTCAGCATCGGCCGCATCCGCTTGCCGCCGCCGGCAATCAGATGCCCCGCGAGTTCGGGGATCAACGGCACTTCGGATTGCATGCGGTCGAGAATGACCGAATTCACCTCGTTCATATCGGCGGCGACAAGCGCCATCATCGGATCGAGCGAGGGGGGCCGGTCGCCGTGGAGCTGGTGGATTTCGGCAGTCATGATGCGGCGAGCTTTGGCGGCGCGGCCGCGATTTTGCAACGACTTTCGGCTTGCATGACGCCCCTCCCCGGTGCCAAGCGTGCCGGGCATAAGAGGAGCCGCATATGGACGATCAACTGAGCCGCTACCGTCAGAGCATCGACAATATCGACGCGGCGCTGGTCTACATGCTGGCCGAGCGGTTCAAGGTCACCAAGGCGGTCGGCGAGCTGAAGGCGCGCGAGGGCATGCCGCCCGCCGATCCTGGCCGTGAAGAGCGACAGATCGAGCGGCTGCGGTCGCTGGCGCGCGATGCCGACCTCGACCCCGACTTTACCGAAAAATTCCTGCGCTTCATCATCGAAGAAGTGATCCGCCATCATCAACAGGCCAAGCGCGAGCAGGACGTCTGACAATGGATCATGCGATCTTTGCCAAATGGCCCGCGCAATATCCGGACCGGCTCCAGCTTTTCTCCGCCCCGACGCCAAACGGGGTCAAGGTCGGCATTATGCTCGAGGAGACCGGCCTGCCCTACGAAGCGCACCGCGTCGATATCATGGCAAATGAAAGCCACGACCCGGCGTTTCTCGCGCTCAACCCGAATGGCAAGATCCCGGCGATCTATGACCCGGACGGCCCCGGCGGCAAGCCGCTGGCATTGTGGGAATCGGGCGCGATCCTGATCTACCTGGCCGACAAGAGCGGGCAATTGCTGCCCGCCGATCCCGCCGCGCGCTACGAAACGATCCAGTGGTTGATGTGGCAGATGGGCGGGGTCGGCCCGATGTTTGGCCAGCTCGGCTTTTTCCACAAATTCGCCGGGCGCGAATATGAGGATAAACGCCCGCGCGACCGCTACGCCGCCGAATCCGCGCGCCTGCTCGGCGTGCTCGACGCGCGATTGGCGGGGCGATCATGGATCATGGGTGACGATTACAGCATTGCCGACATTTCGCTGCTCGGCTGGGTGCGTAATCTGATCGGCTTTTACGAAGCCGCCGAGATTGTCGGCTTCGACCGTTTCGCGCATGTCCAGCGCTGGCTCGATACCGGTCTGGCACGGCCGACGGTGCAGCGCGGGCTAGTCGTCACCGCGGCCTGAACGTGTCGATGCGCAGCCGGGGACGGGTCCGACCCGCCCCCGGCGCATTCGTTTACATCCCGTCGAGCCCCTTGCTGACCAGGATGTTCACCGCGACGCGGCGATTCATCGCCTTGCCTTCGGGGGTGCTGTTGTCCGCCGCAGGATCGGCTTCGGACATGCCGGTTGGGGTCAGCATGCGATAAGGTTTCCAGCCGCACGCCTGTTGCAGGTGGTTCACAACGCGGCCCGCGCGCTTTTCGCTCAGCGCCTGGTTAAGCTCCTCGCTGCCGGTGGAATCGGTATAGCCAACGACCAGCAACAGCGCGTTGTCCATCGTTTCGGCCTGTGTTGCGGTGGAGCACAGATCGGCTTTCGCCTGCGGCGACAAAATCGCCTTCCCGGTGTCGAAATTCACGTTGATCGTGCTTTTGACATTATATTGATCGATGTCGCCGACGCGGCTGCGCAGCGCTTCGGTCGCCGCGGTCTGCTCGGCAAAGCGCTGGTCAGTGCCGGTGCGGATCATCGATGCGGTGCGCAGATCCTTGCTCTTGAGGTCGACCTCGCTGGCGACCAGCCCGCCATCCCACTGCAAAGTTTCGACGGTGACCGGCAGGCCATTGAGCAGCGAGTCCGCCGCCAGCTTGTCGCTGTTGAGGCCCAGGAAGCCGCCTTTCGACTTGATCTTGGTATAATCGGCGATCGCGATGGTCGTGTCATTGCCATCGGCGGTACGCACGCGCATCCGGCCGTCGCTGCGCGCCGAGATGATGCCTTCGACCTGCGGCCCCTTGGTCATCTGGTCGGGGGCCGGCAGTGTGCCATAAACGGTCGCCATGACGTCGCCGTCGGCCTGCTCCGGCGGCGCCTCCGGCGTTTGGGCAGCCAGGCCGACCGGCGCGGCGGCGGCCAGCGCTGCGAGCAACAATATCGATTTTGGTCTTTTGGAAACGGTAAGCATGACCCTACTCCTTCAGTGAGCCGCCCCCGCGAATTCCCGACGCCCCTTCCGGCAACTCGGTTCGCGCGGCAAGACAGGACCGCCGGTTGCATGGACAATATGGGCGGATTGTGCGGTGAGCCGATGGATAGCGCGCCGCGTCGCAGAGGTTTTGAGGGAATCTAGCCCGCCGGCAGCCGCAATCGGACCAGCAGCCCGCCCAGATCCTCGCTCTCTTCGAGCGCGATGCTACCGCCGTAAATTTCGGCAACGTCGCGGACAATCGCGAGGCCCAGCCCGGTGCCCGGCTTGCCGCTGTCGAGCCGGACGCCGCGATCGAAGATGCGCATCCGGTCGGCGGGCGAAATGCCGGGGCCGTCGTCCTCGACCAGAATTTCGGCCATCGCGCCATCACGCTGGATCGTGACGAATACGCTGCCGCCGCCATATTTCGCGGCGTTTTCGAGCAGATTGCCGATCAGTTCGTCGAGATCCTGGCGCTCGACCCGCGCCACCAATGTCTTGTCCCCCGCCGCGTCGAGCCGTGCCTCGGGATAAAGCAACGCTACCGCGCGCGCCACGCTGTCGACGCTTTCGCGGACATTGGCGCGCGCCTGCGCCGCACCGCGCCGCCCGACCGCACGGGCGCGGGCCAGATGATGCTCGACCTGCCGCTGCATCGTCGCCGCCTCGCGCCGCACCGTGTCGGCGAGCGGCGACGTCTGGCTCGTCGCGCTGTTGAGCAACACCGTGAGCGGGGTCTTGAGCGCATGGGCCAGATTGCCGGCATGAAGCCGTGCTTCCTCGGCCTGTTTCTCGTTATGCGCGAGCAGCGCGTTCAGCTCGTCGACCATCGGCTGCACTTCCAGCGGCAGCGGCGCATCGACGCGGCGATTCTGGCCGCCGCGCATCGCCGCGATCGCGCGGCGGATATGGCGCAGCGGCCAGAGGCCATAGAAGGTCTGGAGCGCGGCGAGGATGAGGAGGCCGAGGCCAAGCAGCGCGAGGCTGGGGATCAACGTCGCCCGCACCGCGCCGACCTGCGTATCGAGCGCCTCGCGCGACTGGGCGATCTGGTACCGCCAGCTGACCTTGCTGCCCGGCAGGATGACATTGCGTTCGAGCACGCGAAGCTCTTCGTCGGGAAACTGGTTGCTGTCATAGATATGGATGTCATCGTCGACATGCGGTGTCGGCGCCTTCAGCGACCGTTCCCACAGCGACCGCGAGCGATAGGGTTCCTGCGTGCCGCCGCTGATCTGCCAGTACAGACCGCTATAGGGCTCCAGGAACCGCTGATCACCGAGCGGTTCGACCAGCCGCACTTCGCCGTCGGGGCCGATTTCCGACGAGCGGATCATCGCGATCAGGACATATTCGAGGCTGGAATCGAAATTGCGCGTGATCGCGCCGGTGAGCACCCGATCGAGCGCAAAGCCGCCGCCGATCAGCAGCACCGAAATCCACAGCGCGGCAATCGCGATCATGCGCCGCGCCAGCGATCCGGTGATGCGGCTGGTCAGCGCGACCGGTTTTTCCACCGGCTCGCGGGCCGTTACGCCTGCTGCACTGGGTTCCATATCGGCCATGGCCGAACGGTTCAGCCCTGGGGATCGTCGAGCTGGTAACCCAGACCGCGGATCGTCGTGATGATGTCCGCGCCCAGCTTTTTGCGAATACGCGTCACGAAAACCTCGATCGTATTGGAATCGCGATCGAAATCCTGATCGTAAATATGCTCGATCAGTTCGGTACGCGACACCACCTTGCCCTTGTGGTGCAGCAGATACGACAGCAGCTTATATTCCTGGGCGGTGAGCTTGACCGGTTCACCCGCCAGCGTCACGCGGCCCGAACGCGTGTCGAGCCGCACGTCGCCCGCGGTCAGTTCGCTCGACGCATTGCCCGCAGCGCGGCGGATCAGCGCGCGCAGGCGAGCGATCAGTTCCTCGGTCTGGAACGGCTTGGCGAGATAATCGTCGGCGCCGGCATCCAGCCCCGCCACCTTGTCCGACCAGCTGTCACGCGCGGTCAGCACCAGCACAGGGAAATTGCGCTTTTCGCGGCGCCAGCGGTCCAGCACCGTCAGCCCGTCGATCTCAGGCAAGCCAAGGTCGAGGATCGCGGCGTCGTAATTTTCCGTCGAACCGAGGAAATGGCCATCCTCGCCATCGGTCGCCAGATCGACGGCATAGCCTGCGCCTTCCAGCGTCGCCTTCAGCTGCGGGCCGAGGGTAGGTTCGTCTTCGACAATCAAGATCCGCATTCGGACGCCTTTCTTTTGCTGACCGGCGAAACCGGCCGCATGTTTCGACTGTGTATCAAGTCCGAACGATCATCGCAAAATGTCGTTGCGTCGGGATCGTCGGCAATGAGGAGGTATCAGGGCTTACGGCCGACAATCCGGCCGGTGCGCGCATCGACATAGACAACGACGACCTGGTTGCCGTTCATGAATTTCAGCGCATAGATCATGCGTCCGGCGTCGAACTGCGGCCCGCCCAGATAGGTCATCTCGCTATAGGGTGCGCGCGAACGGACGTCGTCGATCAAGCGGTTGAGCGGAATGACCTGTCCCTTGGCCGCCGCGTCGCGCAGATGATCCTGATCACGATTGCCGCGCGCGGCCGCTGGCGCGCCCGCGGAAAGCAGCAGGGCCGAGATGAGCGAGAAGGTCAGGGTGCGGATCATGGCCGTCTCTCTAATGCAAAGGCATTGAATAGGCGATGAATGGTCCCGTCAGCTTGCGTTTCGCTTGCGGGACCGCGTGACCGGGACATGGTGGGCGCGGCAGGGATTGAACCTGCGACCCCACCCGTGTGAAGGGTGTGCTCTACCACTGAGCTACGCGCCCGTCCGGGTTCGACCCAATCGCCGACGCCCGAAAGCCGGACGTCCATAGCCGCTGCACCGATGATTGCAACGGCGATTTCGCCGAAGCCATTATGTCCCCCGAAACCGCCGTGCCGATGCAAATCAGGCCGCAGCTTTCGCCGCGGCCCGAAATCGTCTTAACCCAAGGGTTGGCCAATCAGTTGACCGCGTCCTTGAGGGCCTTGCCGGCCTTGAACTTGGGCTGGTTCGACGCCGCGATCGTCATCGTTTCGCCGGTGCGCGGGTTGCGACCGGTCGATGCCTTGCGCTTGCTGACCGCGAAGGTGCCGAAACCAACGAGACGAACTTCGCCGCCCTTTTTCAGCGAACCCGTGATCGCTTCGAACACGGCTTCAACGGCTTTGCTCGCGTCACCCTTGGTCAGGCCGCTCGAGTCAGCGACGGCGGCGATCAGGTCTTGTTTGTTCATGCCTAAGGAACCCCTGCTTCTGGTTGATTGAATGATTCATGGACGTGCCATGGGGCGCCACTAACGCGGTTTCGGCCCATGTTGTCAAAGCAAAAAGGCTCGAAAACCGTAGCAAAACGACGTTTTTGCGACGAAAAGCAGGGTTCCGAGCCGCCGATCAGCCGGGGTCAGTGGCGAATCGTTGTCTCCGGGTCCGATCCGGGGACATGCGGCGGCGAAGCGGCGAGCTCGTCGGCCTCGGTCCACTCGATCGGCACGATCGGGCTGACCAACGCGACCGCCAGCACCTCGTCGACATGGCTGACCGGAATAATCTTCAACCCCGTCGTTATATTCGCCGGGATTTCGACCAGATCCTTCTCATTTTCCTCAGGGATCAATACCGTCGTGATACCGCCGCGCAATGCCGCGAGCAGCTTTTCTTTCAGGCCGCCGATCGCCAGCACACGGCCGCGCAGTGTGACCTCGCCGGTCATCGCGACGTCGCGGCGCACCGCAATGCCGGTCAAGGTTGAAATCATCGCGGTGACCATGCCGACGCCGGCCGATGGGCCATCCTTTGGCACCGCCCCTTCGGGCAGGTGGATATGGATATCCTTGCGCGCAAACAGGCTGGGCTTAATGCCATAGCTCGGCGCGCGCGCTTTGACGAACGACAGCGCCGCCTGCACCGACTCGGTCATCACTTCGCCGAGCTTGCCGGTGGTGCGCACCTGTCCCTTGCCCGACGCGGTGACCGCCTCGATCGTCAGCAATTCGCCGCCGACCTCGGTCCACGCCAGGCCCGTGACGGCACCGATCTGATCCTCCAGATCACCCATGCCGTGGCGATATTTGCGGACGCCGGAAAACTCGTTGAGGTTTTCAGACGTAATCGTGACGCTTTCAGCCTTACCCTCGAGGATGCGGCGCAGCGCCTTGCGCGCCAGACGTGCAATCTCGCGCTCAAGCGTCCGAACACCCGCCTCGCGGGTGTAGTAGCGGATGAGGTCACGCAGCCCTTCGTCGGTCAGCGTGAATTCGCCATCTTTCAGACCATGCGCCTCGACCTGCTTGGCAATCAGGTGCAGCTTGGCAATCTCGACCTTTTCATCCTCGGTATAGCCTTCCAGCCGGATGATCTCCATGCGATCGAGCAGTGGCTGCGGCAGGTTGAGCGAGTTGGCGGTGGTGACGAACATCACGTCCGACAGATCGACGTCGATTTCCAGATAATGGTCCTGGAACTTCGTATTCTGTTCGGGGTCGAGGACCTCAAGCAGCGCCGATGCCGGATCGCCGCGGAAATCCTGACCCAGCTTGTCGATCTCGTCGAGCAGGAACAGCGGGTTCATCGTCCCCGCCTTTTTCAGATTGGTCACGATCTTGCCCGGCAGCGAGCCGATATAAGTGCGGCGATGGCCGCGGATTTCGGCCTCGTCGCGCACGCCGCCCAGCGACTGGCGGATGAACTCGCGCCCCGTGGCCTTGGCGATCGACTTGCCCAAGCTGGTCTTGCCGACGCCCGGCGGGCCGACGAGGCACAGAATCGGCCCCTTCAACTTGTTGGTACGCGCCTGCACCGCCAGATATTCGACGATGCGGTCCTTGACCTTTTCAAGCGCATAATGGTCGTCGTCGAGCACCGCCTGCGCCGCGGCGATATCCTTCTTCAGCTTCGACTTCTTGCCCCACGGCAGGCCGATCAGCGTGTCGAGATAGTTGCGCACCACGGTGGCTTCGGCCGACATCGGCGCCATCGCGCGCAGCTTTTTCAGCTCGGCATTCGCCTTGGCCTTGGCCTCTTTCGACATTTTCAGGCCGTCGATTTTCTGCTGCAACTCGGCGAGATCGTCGCCGCCTTCGCCATTGTCGTTGCCCAGCTCGCGCTGGATCGCCTTGAGCTGCTCGTTCAAATAATATTCGCGCTGGCTCTTTTCCATCTGGCGCTTCACGCGGCCGCGGATCTTCTTCTCGACTTGCAACACGCCAAGCTCGCCCTCCATGAAGGCGAACACCATTTCGAGCCGCTTCGACGGGGTATCTTCTACCAGCAGCGCCTGTTTGTCGGATACCTTGATGTTGAGATTGCCGGCGACCGAATCGGCAAGGCGCGAGGCGTCCTCGATCTGCGACAACTGCACCGCGGTCTCGGCGGGCATCTTCTTGTTGAGCTTCGCGTAATTTTCGAACTGATCGACCACCGAACGCATCAGCGCCGCAGTATCCACGCTGTCGTCGACGGTATCGTCGATAGACTTGACGCTCGCCATCACGGTCTTGTCGTCATCGGTCAGCGCAACCAGCTTGGCGCGCTCCTTGCCCTCGACGAGCACGCGGACGGTGCCGTCGGGCAGCTTCAGCAGCTGGAGCACGGTGGCGATCACGCCGACGTCATACAGGTCATCGCGCTGCGGATCGTCCTCACCGGGATCGAGTTGGGCGACGAGGAAGATTTCCTTGTCGGTTTCCATCGCGGTTTCGAGCGCAGCAACCGACCGGTCGCGGCCCACGAACAGCGGCACGATCATGTGCGGGAAAACGACGATGTCGCGCAGCGGCAAAAGCGGAAAAGATTGCGTCATTACGGCTCCTGGACAGGCGTCCCGACCGGACGCTCCGCCCTTCTTATAGGGTGTTCATCGCTAATATGGCGTAACTTGGCACGCATTCAATGTCGGAGTGCTGAACGGGAAGGGATAACGTCGCCCCCGCGAAGGCGGGGGCCGCTGTCGTTTTGCGCGGCAAAGCAGGATTGGCCGATGGCGGCCCCCACCTTCGCGGGGGCGACGATATTGCTCAAAACGGCAGCTTGAAGCCCGGAGGCAGCGGAAGACCGCTGGTCATCTTGCCCATTTCTTCGTTGCTGACGCGGTCGGCCTTTTCGCGCGCATCGTTGAACGCGGCGGCGAGCAAATCCTCGAGCATCTGCTTGTCCGCAGGCACGATCAGGCTGTCGTCGATGCTGATCGACTTGATCCGGCCCTTGGCGCTGGCCAAAATCCGGACCAGCCCGCCGCCCGAAACACCCTCGACCTCGACACTGTCGAGCTTCGCCTGCGCCTCCTGCATCTGGGCCTGCACGGTGGCGGCGGCTTCCTGCGCCGCCTTCATCATTTCTTCGATCGATTTCATGACTTGGACTTATGGCGATTGTCGGCGGGGTCTTCAAGGCTGGCGTCGGGAAAAGCCGCCAGTGCGGCCTTCACCACCGGCAGTTCGCGAATCCGCGCGTCATTGTCGGCCGCGGTCGCGGCGCGCATTTCGCCCAGGCTCGGCCGCGCATCGCCCTCGCCGATGCGCACATTCCAGCGGCTGCCGGTCGCGGCGAACAGCGCGTCGCTCAAATCGCGCGCAAAACCCGCAGGCAGCGCCGGGACCGCCGCAAACACCAGCTGCCCCGGTTCCAGGGTGATAACCCGCAGATGATCATGCACCGGCACCGCGAGCCGGTGATTGCCGCTGCTTTCGAGCAACTGGTGGATCTGCGCGATCGTCAGCGAGGTCGCCGGGAGCTCGGCAGCGGGTGCCGCCTCCGCGGCGGGTGCGGCGGCGGTTTCCTGCGCCGGTGCCGCCAACGGCGCTGCGAGTGGCATCGTCGGTACGCGTCCTGATTCCAACAGCTTCGCCAGTTCGCCGGGATCGGGCATCGACGCGGCGTAAATCACCCGCAGCAACAGCATTTCCAGATGCTCCAGCGGATTGTTCGCGCGCAGCACTTCGTCATGGCCCTTGAGCAGCAATTGCCATAGCCGGTTCAGCGGCGCGAAGCCCAGCTTTTGCGCCCAGTCGCCGATGCGTTCGCGGTCGGATTCGGACAGCGCCGGGTCGTCGTGGCGCGACACTTTGGCGAGCGTTACCGCATGGGTCAGGTCCATCAGCCCGCGCACCATCGCCACCGGCTCGATGCCCAGCGCATATTGCGCCCGCGCCAAGTCGATCGCCGCACCGCTGTCGCCGTCCAGGATCGCCGCCATCAACTGCGCAATCGACGTGCGGTCGGACAGGCCGAGCATCACGCGCACCTGATCGGCGCCGATCTTGCCGCCGCCATCGAGGTCGGCGTGCGCGATCGCCTGATCGAGAATCGACAGACCGTCGCGCACCGATCCCTCGGCAGCATTGGCGATCAGCCAGATCGCCGGCGCCTCGGCCTCGACGCCCTCTTTCTGCAAAATTGAACTGAAATGCGCGAACAGCATGTCGGGGGTGATACGGCGCAGATCGAACCGCTGGCAGCGCGACAGCACCGTCACCGGCACCTTGTTGACCTCGGTCGTCGCGAACAGGAATTTGACGTGCGGCGGCGGCTCTTCAAGCGTTTTCAGCAGCGCGTTGAAGGCGTTGCGCGACAACATATGCACTTCGTCGATGATGTAGATCTTGTAGCGCGCCGACACGGCGGCGTAACGCACTGCCTCGATAATCTCGCGGACATCGTCGACGCCGGTGTTCGACGCGGCGTCCATTTCGATGACGTCGATATGGCGCCCTTCGGTGATCGCGCGGCACGGTTCGCACACCCCGCAGGGATCGATCGTCGGCCCGCCCTGTCCGTCGGGGCCGATGCAGTTGAGCGCTTTGGCGATCAGGCGCGCGGTCGACGTCTTGCCGACCCCGCGCACCCCGGTCATCAGAAACGCATGCGCCAGCCGGTCGCGCGCAATTGCGTTGCCGAGCGTGCGGACCATGGCATCCTGCCCGATCAGTTCGGCAAAGGTTTGCGGGCGATATTTGCGGGCGAGGACGCGGTAGGGGCCGGATGACGCCTGCGGCTTCACCTCAGGCAGGTCCATTCCCAGCATCGGGGGCTCATCGTCCGCGGAATCGCTCATGCCATAGTCTTAGGGACGGCGCGCGATCTTGTCGAAGGGGGAAATTGGGTGGGAGCCGGAACGACCCGCGGCGAATTCGTTGCGGCTGCTTCCTTCCGGACCTGACCGGGTTGGCGAAGACCACGTCCGCCCGACTCCCGCGGCGCATATGGCGGGGGATGGGGTGAAATGCAAGTTGTGTTGCCCCGCCAACCGTCATCCCGGCGAAGGCCGGGATCTCGACCTCGCGTCCTGACGCACCGGCGAGATCCCGGCCTTCGCAGGGATGACGGAGGTTGGGTTCAGCGCGGCCCCTGCATGTTGCGGCTTTCGCCCGGGATGGACACGGTCAGCCCGTCCATCGCCTGGGTCAGCAAGATCTGGCACGCGAGGCGGCTCGTCCGGCGCACCCCGGCGGCGAGGTCGAGCATATCCTCTTCCATCTCGGTCGCGGGCGGCAGGCGCTCGAAATCCTCTTTGGCGACAATGACATGGCAGGTCGAACAGGCCATCTGGCCCTCGCACGTCCCCTCCAGCGGCATCATATGCGCCTGCGCGACGTCGAGCAGGATGCTGCCGGGTTCGGCTTCGGCGTCGGTGCGCCCCTTGCCGTCGGCGTGGATGAAGGTGACGCGCATCAATTGACCCCCTGCAATCGCGCGGCGTCCTTGATCGCGGTCAGCCCGTCGCGCAATTCCTGTTCGCTGGTGTAGCGGCCCCAGCCGAGGCGGATCGAGGCGCGGGCGTCGGCCTCGCTCACCCCCATCGCGCGCAGCACATGGCTGACCTTGCCCGACCCGCTGCCGCAAGCGCTGCCGAGCGAGAGCGCAACATTGCGCGCGTCGGACATCAGGCGCAGGCCGTTCACGCCCTCGCGCCGGATGTTGAGATTGCCGTGGTAGCGCGCGTCGACGGCGCCGTTGATCGTCCATTCGGGCAGCATGTCGCGAGCCAGCGACCACAGCCGCTCGACATGCGCGGCATCTTCGTCGAGCCGCTCGGCGGCGAGCGCCGCGGCGGCACCGAACCCGGCGCACAGCGCGGGCGAAACCGTGCCCGATCGCATCCCCTGTTCCTGCGCGCCGCCGAACATCAGCGGCGGCAGGTCAATGCCGTCTTTGACCCACAGCGCGCCGATGCCTTTCGGGCCGTGAATCTTATGTGCCGAAACCGCGATCAGGTCGGCGCTTTCGGGAATCGGCACGCGGCCATAGCCCTGCACCGCGTCGCAGAGCAGCAAGCTGTTCTTCGCATGCGCGGCGGCGGCATATTCGGCGACCGGCTGGATCGTCCCGACCTCGTTATTCACCAGCATCGTCGCCACGATCCCGTTTTCGGGGATCAGTTCGGCGTCGGGGCGCCGCGCGACACCTTCACCATCGACGGGCAGGACGGTTGCGTGTAGTCGCTCCAGACATTGCAACGAGGCCGCATGTTCGATGCTCAGCCCCGCGACACCGCCCGGCATGACCTCCGCGCCGCGCAGCAGCGCCCAGTTAAGCGCCTCGGTCGCGCCAGAGGTGAAGAACACGCGGCCGCCCTTGGGGAGCAGCGCCGCTACCTGATCGCGCGCCACCTCGACCGCAGCAGCCGCGGCGCGACCGCCCTTATGCGTACTCGACGGGTTGGCAAAGCCATCGCCCTCGCCCGGCCCTTCCAGCCAACGCTGCATCGCTTCGCGCGCTTCGGGAGCGAGCGGAGTCGTGGCTTGATAATCGAGGTAAATCATGGGCGGCATCTGCCCCTAAATCCCGTTCGTGTCGAGCGATCCATATTTGTCGCCCTCGCGAAGGCGGGGGCCGCTGGCGGTTTATGCAGCGATGCCCGGCAGGGCCGACGGCGGCCCCCGCCTTCGCGGGGGCGACCGCATCCCTCAACCCCCTTATTGCGACCGATTCGCAAAAGTTGCAACTTGCAACGCTCTTTCTATATAGGCGCCGTCTTCGCTCCGCCACCCTGCCACTCCGGCGATTCGGCGGTCAGCCGCAAAAGATAAGAGGTGCTCCCATGCCCGACGTGATTTTCCCCGGCCCCGAGGGCCGTATCGAAGGCCGTTTCTCGCCGCCGCCGCGCCCGCGCGCGCCGGTTGCAATGATCTTGCACCCCCACCCGCAGGGCGGCGGCACGATGAACGATCGCATCACGCAGGCGATGTACAAAAGCTTTGTCGCGCGCGGCTTTGCCGTGCTGCGCTTCAACTTCCGCGGCGTCGGCCGCAGCCAGGGGACGTTCGATAATGGTATTGGCGAACTCAGCGATGCCGCCTCGGCGCTCGACTGGGTCCAGTCGATCCATCCCGAAGCGCAGACGACATGGATCGCGGGCTTCAGCTTTGGCGCATGGATTGGCATGCAATTGTTGATGCGCCGCCCCGAAATCCGCGGCTTCCTGTCGGTCGCGCCGCCCGCGAACATGTACGATTTCAGCTTCCTCGCTCCCTGCCCGTCGTCAGGCATCATCGTCGCGGGCGGTCAGGACGAGATTGTGCCGCCGTCGGCGGTGCAAAAGCTGGTCGACAAGCTGCGCACGCAAAAGGGCATTACCATCCATCACGACGAAATCCCGCGCGCCAATCACTTCTTCGAGCATGAACTCGACCAGTTAATGAAGTCGCTCGATAATTATCTGGATATGCGGCTGGCCCCGGATTCGCCGATCCGCTAAGCAAGGCCGTCGCCCCCGCGAAGGCGGGGGCCGCTGGTGGTCTGTACAGCGATGCCGTGTAGGGCCGACGGCGGCCCCCGCCTTCGCGGGGGCGACGCGCGCTAATTCACCGGCACCAGCCACACCGCCACATTGGCGAACATCACCAGCGCCGCGACCAGCATCAGCAGCGCGCGGCGCCGGTCGCCCTGGCGAAAGACATAGGCAGCGCCGCCGGTCAGGGCGACCCCGGTGAGCATCAGCACGGATATGACGGTATCGGACATGGCGCCGCTTTATCGGCCGCGTCACAAATTTGCCACCTCGCTTATGGCCAAATCGGGCGGCGTCGCCTAAAGGGCCGACATCGATTCCCTTGACCCCAGCGGGAGCCGCGCCGATGCGCATTGCCATTGCCTCTGACCATGCCGCTTACGAGCTGAAGGCCCAGCTGGCGGACTGGCTGCGCGCTGAGGGACATGACGTCGAGGATCTCGGCACCAACGGCCCCGACAGCGTCGATTACCCCGATTTTGGCTATGCGCTTGGCGAAGCAATGGCGGCGGGCCGCGCCGACCGCGGCGTGGCTCTGTGCGGCTCGGGGATCGGCATCTCGATATCGGTCAACCGCAACCCGGCTGCGCGCTGTGCGCTCGTGTCCGAACCGCTGTCGGCCAAGCTGTCGCGCGAACATAATGACGCCAATGTCATCGCGATGGGCGCGCGCCTGACCGGCATCGACATGGCCAAGGCCTGCCTTGCCGCTTTCCTGACCACCGAATTCGCTGGCGACCGCCATGCGCGCCGCGTCGACAAACTTTCAAACCCGCCGCAACTGGAGACCAGCCGATGACCACCGACACGCTTAACAAGCCCATCAAATCGGCCGGCTATTTCACCGACGGCGTCGCCACCGTCGACCCTGCGGTCGCAGCAGCGATGAAGCATGAACTGGAGCGCGAACGCTATCAGATCGAACTGATCGCGAGCGAGAATATCGTCTCGAAAGCGGTGCTCGAAGCGCAGGGGTCGGTGTTCACTAACAAATATGCCGAGGGCTATCCCGGCCGCCGTTACTATCAGGGCTGCGCGCCGTCGGACGAGGTCGAAACGCTCGCGATCGACCGCGCCAAGCAGCTGTTCGACTGCGGCTATGCCAATGTTCAGCCGCATTCGGGCGCGCAGGCGAATGGCGCGGTGATGCTCGCGCTGACCAAGCCCGGCGCGACGATCCTCGGCATGAGCCTCGACGCCGGCGGTCACCTGACCCACGGCGCCCCGCCCGCGATGTCGGGCAAATGGTTCAATGCCATTCAGTACGGCGTGCGCGCCGACGATCATCTGGTCGATTTCGATCAGGTCGAGGCGCTGGCCAAGGAACATCGCCCTGCCCTCATCATCGCGGGCGGTTCGGCCTATCCCCGCACCCTCGACTTTGCGCGCTTCCGGGCGATTGCCGATGATGTCGGCGCGCTGTTGATGGTCGATATGGCGCATTTCGCCGGGCTGGTCGCAGGGGGTGTCCACCCTTCGCCGCTCCCGCACGCGCATGTCGTCACCACGACGACGCACAAGACGCTGCGCGGCCCCCGCGGCGGTATGATCCTGACCAATGACGAAGCGATCGCCAAGCGCATCAATTCGGCGGTGTTCCCCGGGCTGCAAGGCGGCCCGCTGATGCACGTCATCGCCGCCAAGGCGGTGGCATTCGGGGAAGCGCTGCGCCCCGATTTCAAGGATTACGCGAAGGCGACCGTCGCCAATGCGCAGGCGCTCGCCGGTCGCCTCAAGGCCCGCGGCGCCGACGTTGTGGCGGGCGGCACCGACACCCACCTTGCCCTCATCGACCTGCGCCCGCTTGGCATCACTGGTCGCGACGCCGACGAGGCGCTTGAGCGCAGCGCGATCACCTGCAACAAGAACGGCATCCCCTTCGACCCGCTGCCGCCGGTCAAGACCAGCGGCATCCGCGTCGGATCGCCCGCCGGTACGACGCGCGGCTTCGGCATCGCCGAGTTCGAACAGATCGGCGATATGGTCGCCGACGTGCTCGAAGCGCTGCGCGACAAGGGCGAACATGGCGACGCCGATGTCGAAGCCGATGTGCGCGGCCGCGTCCGCGCGCTGTGCGAACGCTTCCCGATCTATCAGGGCTGATCCGATGGCCCGCCAACATCCCGAAGAACCGACGCTCGCCGAAGTCACAATCGAAGAGGTCAAGGCGATGGGCAAGCAGGGTTTGGCCCATCCTTCGACCAAGCCGGTACTGACCGGCGGCGCAATCGGGGCGGTTGTCGGCGCCGTCCTGCCGGTAGTCAGCTGGCCCTTCGGGCTGTTCGCGGGCGCCGCAATTGCGCTCTACTCGCGGGTGAAACGCTAACCGATGCGCTGTCCCTATTGCGGCCATGAAGACAGCCAGGTGAAGGACAGCCGTCCGACCGAGGACGGCGCCGCGATTCGCCGCCGCCGACAGTGCGAAGATTGCGGCGCGCGCTTTACCACCTTCGAACGCATCCAGCTGCGCGAAGTGTCGGTGCTCAAGGCGGGCGGCGGGCGCGAACCCTTCGATCGTGAGAAATTGATGCGCAGCATTCAGATCGCGTGCCGCAAGCGCCCGATCGACGGCGCGCGCATGGAACGGCTGGTATCGGGCATCCAGCGCCAGCTCGAAACGTCGGGCGAAAATGAAGTGCCGGCGGCGCAGATCGGCGCGATGGTGATGGAGGCGCTGAAAGGCTTCGACAGCGTCGCCTATATCCGCTTCGCCAGCGTCTATCGCGAGTTTACCGAAGCCCGGGATTTTGAGGAATTCGCCTCGTCGGTGACCGAGGCGGCGCACAAGAGCTAGGTTCAGCGCTCCGGACACCCTATCCTCGCTTGCCGTTTTCCCGAGCGAAGACGAGGGACTATTTCGAGCGAAGCGAGAAACACGCAACTCATGACTTTCTGGACCTATCTCCTCCACTGTGCGGACCGCAGCTATTACACCGGCCACACCGACGATTTGGACAAGCGCGTCTATCAGCATCAGGAAGGCGTGTTGGGTGGTTACACTTCGACACGCCTACCGGTCGAATTGGTGTGGGCCGAAGCATTTGCCACTCGCGACGAAGCCAAGGCCGCCGAACTCAAAATCAAAAACTGGTCGCGAGCTAAAAAGGAAGCGCTCATCGCCAAGGACTGGGATCGACTGAAGCGCGCAGCGGTTCCACCGTCGGAGCGCCAAGCCCGCGCCTCGACTTCGCTCGGCGGAGCCCCTCGTCTTCGCTCGGGGATGCGGATTGAGGAGAAATCCTCCCCGCAGATTGCCCCACCGCCCGTCATCATCCTCGTCCGTCCGCAACTGGGCGAAAATATCGGCAAGGCGGCGCGGGCGATGCTCAATTTCGGGCTGACGGAGTTGCGCCTCGTCGCCCCGCGCGATGGCTGGCCCAATCCCGATGCGGGTCCGGCGGCGGCGGGGGCCGACATCGTGCTGGCCGAAGCGCAGGTGTTCGATAGCCTTGCCGAAGCCGTCGCCGATTGCACCACCATCTATGCCACCACCGTGCGCAAACGCGGCGTCATGAAACCGGTGCTGACCCCGGAAGCCGCAGCGCGTGCAGTGCACGCCGATGCCGGGCGTTCGGCGTATATTTTTGGAGCCGAACGATCCGGCCTCGAAACCGACGATGTCGCGCTTGCCCACGCGATCGTGACCGTTCCGATCAACCCCGCGTTCGCATCGCTGAACCTGGCGCAGGCGGTGATACTGCTCGCCTATGAATGGTCGAAACATGCGCCGAGCGAAGCCGCAGGCGGCGTCGCGCTCGCCAGCCCGCCGACCGTGCCGCTCGACCCCGTCGCGCCGCATGGCGAACTGGAAGAACTGATCCAGCATCTGGTCCGCGACCTCGACGCTAGCGGCTATTTCGTCCCGCCCGAACGCACCGAGGCAACCCTGCGCACATTGCGCACCGCGCTCACCAAGACCGGCTGGTCGCATAATGATATCAGGATGATGCATGGCGTCATAACCAGCCTCGGCAGAACGCCCCGCGCACGATAGGTCGTACGCCCCGCGGTCAGCGACCGGCGCGGATGCGATCCCATTCGGTCGCTTCATGGGCGATCGATTGCTCGACCAACTCCTCCCAAACCGCGCGCAGCCGTTCGGGCGCCAGCCCCACGGCGGCGGCTTCGCGTGCGACATTGTCCAGCACCTGTGCCTTGCGCGCCTCGTCGCGGACGGTGGCGCGATCGGTTTTGATCCGTGCCGCTGCGTTCATGTAGCCAAAGCGGCGGACAAGCAGCGCCACAAGTTCGCGGTCAACCTGATCGACTCCGGCGCGGACATCGATCATCGTTTCGCAGGCTTCGGGAGATTTGGCAGCGGTCATGCGCGCTGCCTTTAGCGGTTTTTGCGATGCTGTCGAGGCACGCGTCCGACCGGGGCCGCAACGCTTGACTTTGCCCCGTCCCCCGTCTAACCGCGCGCCTTCGCAATGGACCCCGCACCCCGGTGAAGCGGCGGTCGCATATGGTGTCGAGCCTGGCTCGATACCCATATGGTGCGACCCGGGACACGCCGAAATCTCTCGGCACACAGCAAGTTGGAGACGACAAATGTCGAAGCGCCATAGCGCCAAGTATAAACTCGACCGCCGGATGGGTGAAAACATCTGGGGTCGCCCGAAGAGCCCGGTCAACCGCCGCGAATATGGCCCCGGCCAGCACGGCCAGCGCCGCAAGGGCAAGGTGTCGGATTTCGGCATCCAGCTGCGCGCGAAGCAGAAGCTGAAGGGCTATTACGGCGACATCACCGAAAAGCAGTTCAAGAAGAACTATTTCGAAGCCAGCCGCATGAAGGGCGACACCGGTCAGAACCTGATCGGCCTGCTCGAACGCCGCCTCGATGCGGTCGTCTATCGCTCGAAATTCACCCCGACGATCTTCTCGGCCCGCCAGCTGGTCAGCCACGGCCACGTCTATGTGAACGGCGTGAAGTGCAACGTCGCCAGCCGCCTGGTCAAGCCGGGCGACGAAATCACCCTGGGCAAGAAGGCACAGGAAATGGCGCTGGTCGCCGAAGCGCAGAGCCTGCCCGAGCGCGACCTGCCCGAATATCTCGCGATTGACGGCACCAAGGCCACCTATGTCCGCGTCCCGACGCTCGACGAAGTGCCCTATCCGGTGAAGATGGAACCCAATCTGGTCGTCGAATTCTATTCGCGCTGATCGATTTTCAAGCAGCAACGATATCATCAAGGGCGGTCCATGCGGGCCGCCCTTCTTGCATGCGGGCACCCCCGCTGGCACACAGTGCGCATCACCAACGACAATTCGAGGAAACCCCATGATCCGTTCCCCCAGGGTTCTCGCCGCCGCGGCCGCGCTTTTCGCGGTCGCCGCCTGCAATGCGAGCGATACCGCGAGCACGAATGTGGCAGACGCCATCCCCGACGTCGCCATCCTCGAAATCTCGCTCAAGACAATGCAGGACGTCGTCGGCGCGCTGGCGTCGGACGAATTCGAGGGGCGGGCGCCGGGGACGCCGGGCGAGGAAAAGACCGTTGCGCTGCTGATCGAGCGTTTCCAGGCGGCGGGGCTCGAGCCGGGCAAAAAGGGCAGCTGGACGCAGGACGTGCCGCTGGTCGAGATCACTGTCGAAAATGTGTCGCCGCTGACCTTTACCGGCGGCGGGGCGCCGATGTCGCTCGCCTACGGCAGCGAATTTGTCGCGGGCAGCTATCGCGTGCAGCCGAAAATCGCGGTGAAGGACAGCGACGTCGTCTTCGTCGGCTACGGCATCAACGCGCCGGAGAAAGGCTGGAACGATTATGCCGGGCTCGACGTCAAGGGCAAAACCGTGGTCATCCTCGTCAACGACCCGGACTGGCAAGTCGCCGAAGCCAAGGGCGAGTTCAACGGCCGGGCGATGACCTATTACGGCCGCTGGACGTATAAATATGAGGAAGCGGCGCGGCAGGGCGCGGCGGCGGCACTTATCGTCCACGACACCGAACCCGCCGCTTATGGCTGGAACGTCGTCCAGTCGAGCTGGACCGGCACACAATATCTGGCGGCGAGCGAGAATAACGGCGCCGATCAGACGGCGGCCAACGGCTGGATCCAGCTCGATAAGGCTAAGGCGCTGTTTGCCGGCGCCGGTCAGGATTTCGACGCGCTGCGCGAGGCTGCGAAGAAAAAGGGCTTCAAGGCGGTCCCGCTCACCGGGGTGAAGGCATCGCTGAACTTCGACAACAAGATCGCGCGCAAAATGTCGAAGAACGTCATCGGCGTCCTGCCGGGCGCCAAGCGGCCCGACGAATATGTCCTCTACACCGCGCACTGGGACCATCTGGGGAAATGCGAGCCGGTGAACGGCGACGGCATCTGCAATGGCGCGATCGACAATGCGACCGGTACCGCGGCGCTCGTCGCCCTCGCCGAAGCGCAAAAAAAGGCGGGCGCGCCCGACCGGAGCCTGGTGTTCCTGGCCGTGACTGCCGAGGAATCGGGGCTGCTCGGTTCCAAATACTATGCCGAAAATCCGGTGTTCCCGCTCGCGCAGACGGTCGGCGGGGTCAATATGGACGCCTTGTCGGGATCCGGTCCAGCCAAGGACATCATCGTGATCGGCCGCGGCAAGTCGCAGCTCGACGCCTATCTGGAAAAGGCCGTCGCGCAGGAGAAGCGCGTGGTCGTCAACGAACCGACGCCGGAGAAAGGCTTCTATTATCGCTCCGATCATTTCAGCCTCGCCAAGCTCGGCGTGCCGATGATCTATTTCGACGGCGGCGAGGATCTGGTCGACGGCGGTACCGACGCCGGCAAGGCGTGGGCTGAGGCTTATACGAAAGACCGTTACCACGCACCGTCGGACGATATGTCGGCGATCACCAGCTGGGACGGGATGATGGCCGACCTTCGCCTCTATTATGCGGTGGGCCGGATGCTGGCGATGACCGACGCCTGGCCGAACTGGAACGACGGCGACGAATTCCGCGCCGCCCGCGACAAGTCGCGTGGCGCCGCGAAATAAAGCCGTCCCTTCTCCGTTCGCTCTGAGCCTGTCGAAGGGCCGTTCTTTCTTCTTGCGGTGTCAAGAAAGAACTGTGCTTCGACAAGCTCAGCACGACCGGAATCGTGGTTAGCTTCAGAACGAGAACACGCATGACCCTGAAAATGCCCGCCGAATGGGCACCGCACGAAGCGGTGTGGATCGGTTTCCCGCACTTGGCCGACGAATGGTCAGGACAGATCGACGCCGCGCGGCGCGATGTCGCCGCCTTTGCCAACGCCGTCCACGATGAAGGCCGCGGCGAGCAGGTGCGGCTGGTCGTCAATGACGAGCAGCAGGCGCAGATCGCGACGGCGCTGGTCGATTCCGGCGTGTCGATATTGGTCCAGCCGCTTGGCGACATCTGGCTGCGCGATACCGGGCCGATCATTGCGGGTACCGGATCGGCGCGGCGCGCGTGCAACTTCCGCTTCAACTGGTGGGGTGAAAAATTCGTCATGCCCGGCGATCAGGAGGTTGGCGCGGCGCTGGCTGTGTCGAGCGGATTGCCGGCCGACGATCAGGACTGGGTGCTCGAAGGCGGCGCGATCGACGTCGATGGCACCGGGCTATGCGTGACCACCGAGGAATGCCTGCTCAACCCCAACCGCAACCCCACGCTGACGCGCGAGGACATCGCGGTGCGGCTGCACCAGTCGCTCGGTATCGACCGGCTGCTGTGGCTCGGCAACGGCCTCGTCGGTGACCATACCGACGGGCATGTCGACAATCTCGCGCGTTTTGTTGGCGAAGGGCGACTGGCGCTACCCGTCGCGGCCGGTCATGACGACCCCAATGCGCATATCTATGCCGACGCGCGCGCGCGCGCTGCGGCCTTAGGCGGGATCGAAATCGTCGACCTGCCCTCGCCCGGACGGATCGAGATCGACGGCGAGATCGCGGCGGCAAGCTATATGAACTTCTACATCGGCAACAGCGTCGTCGTCGTGCCCACCTATGGCGTCCCGAACGATCAGGCCGCGGTCGATGCGCTGGGCGCGCTCTTCCCCGACCGCCGCCCTGTGGCCGTCCCCGCGCGCGGCATCATCGCGGGCGGCGGCAGTTTCCATTGTTCGAGCCAGCAGCTTCCGGCATAGCGACCCCATGACCCGCACCATCACCGTCGCAGCGTTGCAGCTGCCCCTACCCGGTCCTGTCCAGCCCAACATCGAAGCGGTCACCGCGCTCGTGGAGGAAGCGGCGGCGCAAGGGGCGCAGGTCATCCTGCCGCCTGAATTGTTCGAAGGGCCGTATTTCTGTCAGGTCGAGGATGAAGCGCTGTTCGCATCGGCGCGTCCGACCGCCGAGCATCCGAGCATCATCGCCATGCAGGCGCTCGCCGCGAAGCTGAAGGTCGCGATCCCGACCAGCTTTTTCGAGCGCGAGGGGCATCACTTTTACAATACGCTGGCGATGATCGGTCCCGACGGCGCAATCATGGGGACCTATCGCAAAAGCCACATTCCCGACGGTCCCGGCTATGAAGAGAAATATTATTTCCGCCCCGGCAACACCGGCTTCAAAGTGTGGGACGTGTTCGGCGCGCGGATCGGCATCGGGGTGTGCTGGGACCAATGGTATCCCGAATGCGCGCGCGCGATGGCGCTGATGGGCGCCGAACTACTGTTTTATCCGACCGCGATCGGCAGCGAGCCCTATGACGCCGACCTCGACACCAGCCGCATGTGGCGCCGCGCAATGCAGGGACATGCCGTGTCCAACTGTATGCCGGTGATCGCCGCCAACCGTATCGGCACCGAGGGCGACGCCAGTTTCTATGGTCACAGCTTCATCAGCGATGAATGGGGCGATCTGACGCAAGATTTTGGCGCCAGCGAAACCGGCGTGCTGATCGAAACGATCGATCTCGACCGCGCGGCAAAGCACCGTGCAGGGATGGGGTTTTTCCGCGACCGCCGACCACAGCTTTACGGACGGTTGGTCGAGGACATCTGACGCCGCAAAGCGATCTCAGCTTTCGAAGCGGCGGATGCTTTCCAGGTCGGCGCGATCCAGCGGCTGGGTCAGCCACAGCCCGCCGCGACCGGCACGCGACCAGCGCACGATGGCACGGCGCTTGATCCCGCCGGGCAGGATCAGATCCAGCTCCTTGCCGACCTCGAAATGGCCGTCGTGCAGGAAACCCGCGCCATGTTGCGACAGGTCAACCAGTTCGATGTTGCCCGTCCCTTCATCGGTCACCGCCTGCGCCCGGCTGTGCACCGGCAAGCGCGGCTGGCGATATCCGGTCGCGCGCTGTTCGGCGGCCAATTGTTTGAGCACATCGGCGACATCGACTTCCTGGTCGAAAGCCACGCCGCAGCGACCGTCTTCTGACCAGACAACTTTCCCGCGCAGGGTGACGGTATCGGACAGCGCGATTTCGAGCTGTTCGCCAATGCTGATCGGCACATCGGCGGCGAGCATCATTCCACGGTCGGATATATTGCGCACCCGCCACAACCCGGCGTCGCCATTGCGAATGATTTTTGCGATGCGCCAGACGGTACGATAACGATCCGCACCGCGGCGATCACCGGCATTGGCAGAAAATTCGTGCTCGTTGCTCGGGCGTGGTTGAGTCATGGCATCCACCTTATCGGAGCAGCGTCAAAGAGAGTCGGCAAATCGCGATAAAAGCTGCAAAACACACAAGTTAGTCCTGGTTCTGCTATCATGTTTTTCATTATTTTTCAATGTCCGTGCCAATAGTCGTCGTGAAATTTGCGTTAACGCCGCCCTTACCTTGACCAACTTGACCGCTAACCATGAATTAATTTTGTAATTTGCATGTTTTAACGGTGCCAATGCGGCAACATTAAGCGCCAAAATGGCAGCACCGACGCATCATCGATACCCGATTGCTAACGCGGATCGAATGTGCCGCGCCCTGCGCAGTTTGCGATCCAACAAAATGTCGAAAAAGCCGATGGTGCCCCTGGCCGGACTCGAACCAGCACTCCTTGCGGAACCGCATTTTGAGTGCGGCGCGTCTACCAATTTCACCACAGGGGCCCGTGGACGGCGGCCAGATCGGGAGTGATTCCCGTCGGGCGACCGATGCGGAGGAGCCGTTGCCACAGAAAGGTGGTTTTAGTCTAGTGGATAAGCAGCATCGTGCCTAATAGGGCGGTATGACCGAACCGACCAAGGCGCCCCCTGCCCCGACCGTACGCGCGACGCCCGCACCCCCGGCCACGTTCGGCCCGGGCAAAATCGCGCTGGCGGCGGTGGTCGTCATCGCGATCATCGGCGTCGCGTGGCTGGCGGTCACCCTGACACGCTTTTTCATGCTCGTGTTCGCGGCAATCGTGCTGGGTGCAATCTTCGACGCGATCGCCAGCTGGCTGGTTCGCCGCACAAAGATGAAACGCGGCTTCGCGCTCGCGGGTTCGGTCGTCGGTATCATCGCCATTTTTACCGGCGCGTTTGTGCTGTTCGGATCGCAGCTTGCCAGCGAGGTCGATACGATCCGCGAGCAGGTACCGCGTGCACTGCAAGGGGTCGAGGCGTTCCTCGATCGCTACGGGCTCGGTACCCGTGTTCGCGAACTCGCCGAAGTCGGCGGCAACGACATCTCGCAGCTGGTCTCGCAAGCGGGCGGCTATGCCCTCGCAGCGGGCAGCGGCATCGCCGATTTTGTGCTGGTGCTGGTCGCGGCAATTTTTCTCGCCAGCGATCCTGCCACCTATCGCCGCGGGCTACTCCTGCTGATGCCCGCCAAGGCCGAGAAGACCGCAGAATTGGCGCTCGACGATGCTGCACGCGGGCTGAAGGGCTGGATGGTCGGCCAAGCCGTGTCGTCGCTGGTCGTTGCCGCGCTGACCTGGGCCGGGCTCGCGTTGCTCGGCGTTCCCGCGGCGGGCGGGCTGGGGCTGATTGCTGGCCTGCTCGACGTGATTCCGATGATTGGCCCGATCATCGCGGGCATCCCCGCGGTGCTGCTGGCCTTTACCGTGTCGCCCGCCACCGCGCTGTGGACGCTGGTGCTGTTCCTGGTGATCCAGCAGTTGCAGGGAAATTTCCTGCAACCGATGATCCAGAAACAGGCGGTCGACGTCCCGCCCGCGGTGCTGCTGTTCGCGGTGGTCGCGGCGGGGGTGCTGTTCGGCTTCCTCGGCGTACTGCTTGCCGCGCCGCTGACCGTGGTGGTCTATGTGCTGGTGCAGCGGGTCTATGTGAAGACGCTGCTGGGCAAAGATATCAAGATCGCGGGCGCGGACTGAGGCCAGCTGCGTAATACCGCGTCATTGCGAGCGAAGCGAAGCAATCTCCAGATGTCGCGCTAGCGCATCCCAATGGCTGGGGATTGCCGCGTCGCTTCGCTCCTCGCAATGACGAGACGCGGGATAGTCTCTACTTCTTCAACTCCTTCGCCAGTGTCTTGGCCGTAGCCTTGCCATAGGGCGGCTTGAACCCCGCCAGCCCGGCGACATCCAGCTTCGGCTGCCGATAAACCGCGCGCGCATGGCTGAAGGTGCGGAAGCCATCAACGCCGTGATAATTGCCCATCCCCGACGGCCCGACCCCGCCGAACGGCAGATCCTCCATCGCATTGTGGAACAGCACGTCGTTGACGGTCACCCCGCCGGAGATCGTCCGCGTCAGCACGCGGTCCTCCTCGCTCTTGTCCTGCCCGAAATAGTAAAGGCCGAGCGGGCGATCGTTCGCATTCACATAATCGATCGCCTCATCGATCGTCTTGTACGTCTTGACCGGCAAGATCGGGCCAAAGATTTCTTCCTGCATCACCTTCATGTCGTCAGTCGGATTGCGGACGATGTGCAGCGGCATCTTGTGGCCGTTCGAGCTCGCGAAATCCTCATTACCCGGATTGACCTCGATGACCTCGGCGCCCTTTTCGCGCGCATCGGTCAGATAGGATTGCAGGCGGTCGTAATTGCGCGTGTTGACCACCGACGTATAATCGTCATTGGCGAGGAGCGTCGGATAGAGCGCGGTCGCGCCCTTGGTGACGCTGTCGATCACCTCGCCTTCCTGATCCTCGGCCACCAGCAGATAATCGGGGGCGAGACAGATTTGCCCCGCGTTCATCATCTTGCCCAGCGCGACGCGCTGCCCGACCAGATCCTTGTTCGCGCTGCGCCCGATAAAGGTCGGCGACTTGCCGCCCAGCTCCAGCGTCACCGGCACCAGATTATCCGCCGCGGCGCGCATGATATGGCGCCCGACGCTGGTCGCGCCGGTGAAGATCATATGGTCGAAAGCGAGTTTCGAGAACGCCACGCCGACGTCGGCATCGCCAGTGAACACCGCCATCTCGGTCTCGTCGAAATAGTCTGGCACCAGCCGCGCGATCAGCGCCGACACATTTTCGGTGAACTCGCTCGGCTTGATCATCGCGCGGTTGCCCGCGGCCAGGATGCCCGCCATCGGCACGAAGACCATGCCGACCGGGAAATTCCACGGCGCGACGACGCCGACGACACCCTTGGGTTGATACACCACCTCGGCCTTGGCGCCGAGCAGCCCGAGCGGAAATGTCGGCTTGCGCTTCTCCCCCTTCGCCCAGCCCGCCATATGCTTTTTGGCATGCTTCAGCGCGCTGACCGAGGGCATGATGTCGGTCATCAGCGTCTGCTCGCGGCTGCGATGCCCGAAATCTTCGCTCACCGCTTTGGCAAATTCCTCGGCATGATCGACCAGCAGCGCGATCGCGCGGTCGATCCGATCGGTACGAACGCTCAGGCTCTCCGGCATCGCCGCGGTAAAGCTGGCCTTTTGCGCGGCGAGCACCTCGTGCATGCGTGCGGTTTCGCCGGCGATATCCTTCTTGATGGCGGTGGCCATGACCCGTCTCCCTGTTTGGATTTGCGACAGTTCACCATGGCGCGCGGTTCGTTGCAAGTTGAAACCCGCACCCGCGATATCGCCGCCTCGGGTGACGATCGCCAGCGCCGACGTTAGGGTCCGCACAGAATGTTTTGAAGGTTTCTCTCCGACGCTATACGGGCACCGAATTGGTTGCTTCCCTCGCCTCGCGCTCGGTTTGTTCGCCCAGCCGTTCGTACAAAGGCAGATCACCAGGATTTTGAACAACAATGAATTACCGCCATAGCTTTCACGCTGGCAATAGCGCCGATGTCGTAAAGCACGGCCTGCTGATCGCGCTCGTGCGGGCGCTGCAGCAAAAACCGGGCGCGCTTACGCTGATCGACACCCATGCCGGCTCAGGGCTGTACGACCTTGGCGGCGAGGAGGCGAGGCGCACTGGCGAGGCGACGCAGGGCGTGCTGCGGGCGTTTGCCGACCCGAACCCCTTGCTGGACGACTATCGCGCCGCCGTACAGGCGGTGAATGCCGGGGCCAAGCCGCGCCTCTACCCCGGCTCGCCGCAGGTTCTGGCGCAGCTTCTGCGTCCGCAGGATGTCCTGATCCTCAACGAAAAGCATCCCGATGACGCCTACGCCCTGCGCGGCGCCATGCGCGGCACAACCGCCGCCGTGCATCAGCGCGACGCCTACGAACTTTGGCTGGCGCTGCTGCCGACGCGCACCCCGCGCGGCGTGGTGGTGGTGGATCCACCCTATGAGCAGACCGATGAACGCGCCCGTATCGCCGCCACCCTTGCCGCCGCGCACCGCAAATGGGCGCATGGCGTGACGGTGATCTGGTATCCGCTGAAGGACCGCGAGACGCATATGCGTTGGAAACAGCAGTTGCGGAAACTCGGCATCCCGAAGTTTCTGGTGGTCGAGCATTGGCTGTACGACCGCGATCAGCCCGACATCTATAACGGCGCGGGGTTATTCATCGTCAACCCGCCCTATGCCTTCATCCAGGCGTTGCCACCGCTGCTCGAAGCCATGCGGGCCGCTCTGGCGCCGGAGGGGCATCGGGGACAGATGAGCTGCAATTGGCTGGACGGTTGAAATACTGCCGTTGCTCTCGACACTCTCCGTTAAAGCCCTCGACGAAAAACCGCTTTCCTAATATATTTCGCTATGCTTCAACATGGCAGAGGAATGACGACACGCCCGCTCAGGCACGCGGTCCCACCGCGGACAGCAAGGCCGCAGGGCTCGTCGTTGGGCTGAACTTCACTGAACTTTGAACCCGTGCCGCACGGGTGGGGCGCCCCTCCTCCCGACAAAAGCGGCGCGGTACATCACCCCCTTTCGCAGTTGCAGCATTTCCGCTAATCGGGCCGCCGATCCTGTTTCCCTTACGGAGTCTTGTCCCATGACCGCCACCGATCCCGTCGTCTTTCTGTCCTATGCCCGCACCCCGATGGGCAGCATGCAGGGCAGCCTGTCGGACGCGAGCGCAACCGATCTCGGCGCCACCGCGGT
This sequence comes from Sphingopyxis sp. UBA6723, assembly GCF_002454115.1. GTDB lineage: Bacteria > Pseudomonadota > Alphaproteobacteria > Sphingomonadales > Sphingomonadaceae > Sphingopyxis. Next base: position 58,549 of record NZ_DKIH01000004.1, read on the forward strand.
CAGGGCAGCGGTCGAGCGCGCGGGCGTCGCCGGCGACGAGATCGAACGCATCTATATGGGTTGCGTGTTGCCCGCCGGCCTCGGCCAGGCACCCGCGCGGCAGGCCGCGATCAAGGCGGGCCTGCCGAAATCGGTGCAGGCGACGACGGTCAACAAGGTATGCGGTTCGGGGATGCAGACGGTGATCATGGGCGCCGAAGCACTCGCCGCGGGTAGCGTCGACCTGATCGTCGCGGGCGGCATGGAGTCGATGACCAACGCGCCCTATCTGCTCAAGAAACACCGCGGCGGCGCGCGCATCGGCCACGACACCGCCTATGACCATATGTTCCTCGACGGGCTGGAAGACGCTTATGAAGCGGGCCGCGCGATGGGGACGTTCGCACAGGATACCGCCGATGCGTACCAGCTGTCGCGGCAAGCGCAGGACGACTACACGCTGACGTCGCTGAGCCGCGCCAAGGCCGCGATCACCGACGGCGCCTTCGCGAACGAAATCGCGCCCGTCACCATTTCCGGTCGCAAGGGCGACGTGATCGTCGATACCGACGAAGCCCCCGGCAAGGCGATGCCCGACAAGATCCCGACGCTGAAGCCCGCCTTTGCCAAGGACGGCACGATCACCGCGGCGACCAGCAGCTCGATTTCGGATGGCGCCGCCGCCGTCGTCCTGACCCGCCAGTCGGTCGCCGATGCAAAGGGTGCGAAACCCGTTGCGCGCCTCGTCGCGCACGCCGCGCACGCGCAGGAACCGAAGGATTTTACCATCGCCCCCGTCGGCGCGATCAACAAGGTGTTGGCCAAGGCCGGCTGGACCATCGCCGACGTCGATCTGTTCGAAGTCAACGAAGCCTTCGCCTGTGTGGCCATGTTCGCGATGCACGACCTTGGCATCCCGCACGACAAGATCAACGTCCACGGCGGCGCAACCGCGCTTGGCCACCCGATCGGCGCCAGCGGCACCCGCATCATCACGACGCTGATCGCGGCACTGCAACGCCATGGCAAAACGCGCGGTATCGCAAGCCTGTGCATCGGCGGTGGCGAAGCCACCGCGGTCGCGGTCGAGCTGGTTTAACGCGGTCAGCTGTTCTGTGCCCCTGCGAAAGCAGGGGCCCATCTCCGGTCCTTCCGGTTTCGAACGGCGGCCGTTTTCGGGAGAATGGGTCGGGTGATAGGCTCCTGAATTCGCACGGACGCAAGCCCCGCAGGTAGAGTTCCATCTACATGCCGCACTGTCTCATCAATCCACCGCATCGCCGCGACAAATTGCGACACTAATGTCCTGAAAATAAACGCGCCGTTCTGGAACAATTCAAATCGACTCGCGTAAACCTATCCTTGTCATCGGGCAGTCCCCTCCCCCTGACGGATTGAAAGGATAGACCAATGAAGACCAAATTTCTCACTGTCGGGCTGATTGCGGCCCTGATGGTTCCGGCTGCGGCCTCGGCCCAGACCCGCGGCGAAGTCCGCGAAAGCCGCCAGGATCTGCGCGAAGAGCAGCGCGAGCTGCGTCAGGCCCAGCGTTATGGCGATCGTGACGATGTGCGCGACGAGCGCCGCGATGTTCGTGATGCTCGTCAGGAGCTGCGCGAAGACCGCCGCGACTGGCGTCAGGAAAGCCGCTATCAGAATTATCGCGCGCCGTTCCGTTACCAGCAGTTCCGCGTCGGCGCGACGCTCCGTTCGAACTATTACGCTCCGGCCTATCGCCCGACTTGGGACAGCCGCTGGGGTGTACCGCGCGCGGGCCGGAACCTGACCTATGTGCGTCACTACAACGACCTGCTGCTCGTCAACGAACGTAACGGCCGGGTGGTGAAGGTATACCGCAACCACTTCAACTGGCGCCGCTAAGCGCTAGCCGAGACCAGGTAACCGAGAAGGGTCGATGGGCAACCATCGGCCCTTTTTGGTACGCCTATCGAGGGATTGTCGCCGCCGGACGGAACACCTAGCCTGCGGGCGCCTTAAGGGGGAGATTTTGCCATGAAAAAATTCGTTCTTCTTGCCGCTGTCGCCGCTTTGTCCGCCTGCTCGCAGCAAGCCGAAGAAACCAGGGAAACCGCCGCACCCGCCGAAACGACGGCACCTGCCGCACCGGCAAGCACCGGGACACCGCCGGGCGATTATGAGGTGAAGATGGCCGATGGCACCATCGCGTCGACGACGATCAATGCCGATGGAACCTACGTCGATACCAATCCCAAGGGTAAAGCCATCAAAGGCAAGTTGACGCACAAGGATGGCAAGGACTGCTTTGACCCCGATGGCGACGAAGCCGAAGCCTGCTGGAGCCTGTCGCCGACCGCGGCCGACGGCAGCTTTACCGCCACCGCACCCGACGGAACGGCCGTCACTGTCACGCCCAAGAAAAAATGATCGCGATCATCGGCGCTATCGGGGGCGGCGTCAGTCGCCCCAGATATGGTCGGTCTGGATCCAGCCCTTTCGGCCCTTTACGTCGAACATACACCAGCCTTCGGAACATTCGGTAATGCGCCCGACGACTCCCGGTTCGGCGCGGTAAGCGACGGCGGCCGAGGTGCTCGCCGCCTCGCGCAGCGGGCGGATCTCGCCGGTGACAATCGCAGTGCGGGTGCGGCTCAGCAATCGCGCCGCCATCCAGCCTTGCGTCCCGTCGGGATCCTCGATCTTGCGCCAGGTTTCGAACCGCGCGATGACCTTGACCGGCAAATCCTTGCGCCGATATTCCCAGATCACCGGGACGTCCGGCGACGGCCCCTTGCGCATCCGCGCCTCATCGACGCTGATCGACGCCCAATAGGGCAGCTTCACGGGGTCGGATTGCGCGGACGCCGGTCCCACGACGACGAAAAACAGGGTGGTTGCTAGTATCAAGCGGCTGGTCATCACTCTGCCTTGTCAAACTCGGCTCGGCAATTCAACCGCTCGCCGCGCAAAAGGCTGCGCTCATCCCCCGGCTTTTCGCGTTTCTTTCCACCTTCGCACCCTTGACCGCCGCGCCGCGGCGCGCTCTATCGGCGGCCATGCCCGATTCCACCCGCCCCAAACGCCCGCGCGTCATCGTCACCCGCCAGTTGATGCCGCATGTCGAGGCGCGCATGGCCGAACTGTTCGACGTGGCGCTGTCGGCCAATGATCATGCCTTTACCAAAGACGAGTTGAAGGCCGCGGTCGCCGACTGCGACGTATTCGTGCCGACGGTGACCGACGAGATCGACGCCGACGTCATCGCCGCCGCGGGCGAAAGGCTCAAACTGATCGCCAATTTCGGCGCCGGGGTCGACCATATCGACCTGGCAGCGGCGCGCGCCAAGGGGATCATGGTGTCGAACACGCCAGGGGTGTTCACCGAGGACACCGCCGACATGACGATGGCGCTGATCCTCAGTGTGCCCCGGCGCCTTGCCGAGGGTGAGAAGCTGATGCGGTCGGGCCAATGGGCCGGCTGGGCGCCCAGCGCGATGCTCGGCCACCGCGTCGGCGGCAAGCTGCTCGGCATCATCGGTATGGGGCGCATCGGCTTGGCGGTAGCGCGCCGCGCGCGCGCCTTCGGGCTGTCGATTCATTATCACAACCGCCGCCGCCTTCCCGAAGCGATCGAGGAGGAATTGGGCGCCAGCTATCACGCCAGCGTCGATACCTTGCTACGGATCAGCGACATCGTCACGCTCCACTGCCCACACACCGCCGAAACGCATGAGATGGTGAGCGCCGCGCGCATCGGTTCGATGAAGCCGACCGCCTATCTGATCAACACCGCGCGCGGCGAGATCGTCGATGAAAAGGCGCTGATCGCCGCGCTCCAGACCGGGCGCATCGCGGGCGCCGGGCTCGATGTGTACACCCACGAACCCGCGGTCGACCCGGCGCTGCTCGCGCTCGACAATGTCGTGCTGCTCCCGCACCTGGGCTCGGCGACGATCGAGGGCCGCGAGGCTTCGGGTGAAAAAGTCATCGCCAACATCCGCGCCTGGTGCGACGGCCATCGCCCGCAGGATCAGGTGCTGGAGGGGTGGGCTTAACCCAACGTCGCCCCCGCGTAGGCGGGGGCNNGCCCCCGCCTACGCGGGGGCGACGGATGTTAATCCCCCGTCAAAATCCGATCGACCAACTGCTTCACCGTCGGGGTGAAGTTGTTCGAATAAAAGGGATCGGTCTTGAAATTGAACGCGGCATGGCCCGCAAACATCAGATTTTGTTCGGGATCGCCGCCGTGCGCGATGTCCTGTAGCGTCTTCTGGATGCAGAAGCTGCGTGGGTCGGCGAGGTAGCCGGTGGTGTAATCGTCATGGTCCTTCCACGACGAAAAACCGCAGTGCGACAGGCAGCCCATGCAGTCGGTCTGATCCTTGCGGATCACCGCCTTGTCGGCCTCGGTCACGAATACCACCGTATTGTCGGGCGTCTTCAGCGCCTCGGTATAGCCTTCCGCCGCCCAGTCGCGCGCGCGGGCGCGGTCGTGCGGGGTGACCCAGAAATTCTTGCCCTTCACCCCGACGTCGAGCTGGACGATATGATCGCCCGCTTCCTGCTTCGAGTAAGGAATCTGGCGCTCCGAGCGCGCTTCGAGGTCGCGCAGGAACGGCGTGCGCACCGCGCTCGAATAAAATCCGGTCGGCGAGAAGCGGTGGAGCAGCACGTCGCCGTCGTCGAGGGTGCGGAGGCGATCCTTCCACGCCTGCGGGATCGGGCTTTCTTCGGTCAACAGCGGGCGCGTGCCATACTGGAAAACGATCTGGCCCAGCTCGGGATTGTCGATCCAGTCGTTCCAGTCGCGCAGATACCAGACGCCGCCTGCCATCACGATCGGTACAGAGTCTGCAATCCCTTCCGCCGTCATGACGTCGCGCAGCGCTTTCACGCGCGGGTACGGATCCTGCGGGACCAGCGGGTCTTCGGCGTTCGACAGGCCGTTGTGCCCGCCCGCGAGCCAAGGATCCTCATACACCACCGCGCCCAGAAGATGCGGCACCTTGTGATAGGCGCGCTTCCACAGCGCGCGAAAGGCGCGCGCCGAGCTGATGATCGGCAGATACATGACATTGTGGCGCTCGGCGATTTCGCTGAGCTTGTACGGCATCCCGGCACCGCAAGTGACCCCCGCGACCATGCCCTTGGTCCGCGCCAGCACGCCCTCAAGGATCTGCTGCGCGCCGCCCATTTCCCACAGCACGTTGATGTTGATCGCACCCTTGCCGCCCGACACCTCGTAAGCGCGTTCGACCTGCGCCACCGCGCCTTCGATGCCGTAATGGATCAGTTCTTCGTGACGTTCCTTGCGGGTCAGCGACTTGTAAACCTGCGGGATGATCTTGCCCTCGGCGTCATAGCTGTCGGCGTTGACCGCCGACACGGTGCCGATGCCGCCCGCCGCGGCCCAGGCGCCGCTCGACATATGGTTGGTCGCCGACACGCCCTTGCCGCCCTCGACCAACGGCCAGACTTCGCGTCCGCCGTAAAGGATGGGCTTCAATCCTTTGAACATTCTATATCTCTTTCTCTCCACCGGCCGATCCGTTTCCGGCCAGTCCCCGGTTCGCTTCCGTAAGCGGAAGCGCGCAGCGAAAGTCAATGGTTCCGCCGCTGGCTAACCCGCAAACAGGCGGCGACCGTTAAGCACCCGACCATAGAGATTTTCATACGCCGCGACCATGATCGATTCGTCGAACCGTTCGGGAGCGACCCGCCGGTTCGCGGCACCGATCCGGGCGCGCAGATCGGGATCGGCGGTAACTTCCGTCAGGGCGGCGCGAAAGCCTGCTTCGTCGGTGGCGATAAAGTTCCGGTTGTCAGGCGCAACCATCGCGGCAACATCGCCCACATCGGGGCTGACGACCGGCAAACCCGCCGCCATTGCCTCGATCACCGCTATCGGCGCCTGCTCGCTTTGCGAGGACAGCGCGAGCAGGTCGAAATGCCCGATCCAGCGCGCCGGTTCGGCCATGAAACCGGGCATCACCAACCGGTCAGCAATCCCGCCGGACTCCGCTTCGGCGGCGATGGCGGCGCGCTCCGGCCCTTCCCCGACAATGACTAGCCGGACATTGGCGGGCAAAGTTGCAACCGCACGGACGAGCCGCGGCAGATCCTTGACCTTGCGCAGCCCAGCGACTGTGCCGATCACGACCTCGCCTTCGCGGCGTTCAAGTCCCGGGATCGAGACCGATGGCGTGGCTTGATATGCCGCGGCGTCGATCCCGTTGCGGATCATCACCGTCCGTCGCCGCGCGCGCCATTCGTCTGCCGCGATCCGCTCAAGGAGCGTTGACGGCACGACCAGCGCCTCGGCGGTCGGCAGCGCGAGGCGACGAAAACCGTTGCGTTTCCAGTTACGCCGGACGCTCTCATCCTCGTTGAAGCCATCTTCATGATGGATCAGCGGCGGCAGGACGCGAAACGGCGCAAAGATACGGTGCGCCATCACCCCGTCCATCGATCCCCAATTATAGCTCAGCACCAGATCGAACGGCTGCATGTAACGCGCCAGATCGCGGTAGCGCGCCAGCCCCGGTTTTCCGTGCAGCGGCGGCGCATCGGCAGGAAACTCAACGTCGATAACGGGATCGATCGCGTCACGCGCACCCATCGCATCCGGCACCGCCGACAGGATCGTGTGCCGCGCGCGCGGTCCCATCAAATTCATCAATCGGACTGCACGTGCTTCCTTGCCCCCCAGCGAAAAGCTGGAATGGAGGTGCAGGAGACGCACTGGAGCCTTGGCGCCGGTCACGCGGTCGGCAATTCCGCCAGCCAGGCTTTGATCGCGGCAACGGCTTCCGGTTCATCCAGCGTCGGCGCATGGCCGACCCCTGGCACCTCGATCAGTTTGGCGTGCGGTAGCTCAGCAACCATTTTTTCGCCCGCCGACCGCGCCAAGATGTCCGACAGTTCACCACGCAGGATAAGCAACGGCACCCCGTCAAGCGCGCAATAGACCGGCCACATATCGAACGCCGCTTCGCCGCCGGTCACGCGCAGTGGCGCCGCAATCTGTTTGTCGTAATCGGTGACGATCCGGCCCTCGGGAGTCAGCCGGTGGGTCCGCTTGGTCAGCCGCAGCCAATCATGTATTTCATAGCCGGGATAGATCGCGGCATTGAGTTCCGACATCGCGCGCGCCGCATGCATCCACGTCGGCTGACTGCCGCCCGCGCCAATATAATCGCGGATCCGATCAAGCCCGCTGGCCTGAAGCTCCGGTCCGACATCGTTGAGCACCGCGCCGACCAACCGCCCCGGCAACGTCGCCGCCATCAGCATCGCTACCAGCCCGCCCAGCGATGTCCCGATCGTTGCAAAACGCTCGATCGCCATGTCGTCGAGCAAGGCAACGATGTCCTGCACGTAGGTCAGCGGAACATAGGTCATCGGATCCTTTGCATAGGCGCTTTCGCCGCGACCGCGGAATTCGATGACAATCGTCGTGCGGTGCCGCGCGACATGGGGCGCGAGCGCCTCGAAATCGCGCGCGTTGCGGGCAAGCCCCGGCATGCACAGCACCGGCGGCGCAGTCTCGGTCCCTTCCGGCCCCGCATAGACGCGCGCATGCAGCCGCACACCATCGCCCGACCACCAATATTGGTCGGACCAGTCGCGGCGGCTGTCCTGTTTCGCTAAAATGGCGCGTTCCCCTTATCGATGTGCCGACCTGTCTATCGCCACCACATCACAGGGTGCAAGCAATCCGTTGCACCATGCCGCAGCGCAGGTTGCCGCCACCCGCTTTCACCGATAAGACCGGGGCGACCATGAGTGACACCCTGCTTTCCTTCGAACCCGCAACCGGTGAAGAACTGTGGCGCGGAACGGTCAGCAATGTCGATGACGAGGTCGCCATCGCTCGAGCTGCCTGGCCCGAATGGGCGGCCAAAGCCGTCACCTTTCGCACCGAAACGCTGCGCCGCTTTGCCGATCGGGTAAAGGCCGAGGGTGAAGCGCTGGCCGACCTGATCGCGCGCGAAACCGGCAAACCGTTGTGGGAAGCGCGCACCGAAGTCGAATCGGTGGTGGCCAAGGTCGATATTTCGGTCAAATCCTATGGCGAACGCACCCCGAACCGGCGGATCGAAGGCGCGATGGGGCTGCGCAACGCCGTGCGCCACAAGCCGCATGGCGCGCTGGCGGTGCTCGGCCCCTATAATTTCCCCGCCCATTTACCGAACGGCCATATTGTTCCGGCGCTGATCGCGGGCAATTCGGTGTTGTTCAAGCCGTCCGAGAAGACCCCGGCCGTCGGCGCCAAGCTGGTCGATCTTTTCCACAGCGCCGGGGTGCCTCAGGAGGTGCTGCGGCTAATCGTCGGCGGCCCCGAAACCGGCAAGGCGCTGGCGGGGCATCAAGGCATCGACGGCCTGCTGTTTACCGGATCGGCACGCACCGGGCTCGCGCTCAACCGCCAGTTTGCCGACCAGCCGGGCAAGATGTTGGCGCTGGAAATGGGTGGCAACAACCCGATCGTCGTGTGGGACACCGCCGACATTCGCACCGCGGCGATCATCGTCGTCCAGTCGGCATTCCTGAGCGCCGGGCAGCGGTGCAGCAACGCGCGGCGGCTGATCGTGCGCGACACGCTGGCCGATGCGCTGCTGGAAGAGGTCAAGGCGCTGACCAACCGGCTGATCGTCGACCATCCGCATGCCGATCCGGCGCCCTATATGGGGCCGGTGATCGACAATGAGGCCGCCGATGGGCTGACCGAAAGCTTCCTGATCCTGATGTCGAACGGCGGTCAGGTGATCCGCCATATGACGCGCCCGGTTGCGGGGCGTCCGTTCCTGACCCCCGGCATCATCGACGTCACGTCGATGCCTGAGCGCCCCGACATCGAGCTGTTCGGACCGCTGCTACAAGTTGTCCGGGTCGAGACGTTCGAAGCCGCGATCGCGGAGGCGAACAACACCGCATTCGGTCTGTCGGCATCGCTGATCGGCGGTACCCCGCAGCTCTACGACCAGTTCTGGGCCAATGCCCGGGCCGGGGTGATCAACTGGAACCGCCCGACCAACGGCGCCTCGTCGGCGGCGCCATTCGGCGGGATCGGCCTTTCGGGCAATCATCGCCCCAGCGCCTTCTATGCCGCCGATTATTGCGCTTATCCGGTCGCGAGCGCGGAAAGCGATGCGCTGCGCGCGTCGATCGGGGTGGGATTGCGCGACCCCGAAGGATCGCGACTGGTTCCGAAGAACTACAACTAACCGCTTCGTCGTCATGCCGGACTTGTGAGACGATCGAGAGGGGCAATTTTACCTTCATCACCGTCAATAAAGCCTGCTTTGCCATTCGGCGACCGCGCCATCATTTATCGTGCATGGAACAGACTCCCTCTCTTTCGGGCAAATTGTGGCTCGTTGGCGCCGGTCCCGGCGATCCCGATCTGCTGACGTTGCGCGCCGCGCGGCTGCTGGCGAGCGCCGATCTCATCGTCCATGACGGGTTGGTTGGCGACGGCGTGCTCGCGCTGATCCCGCCGCACATCGAGCGCATCAGCGTCGCCAAGCAGCGCAGTCGCCACACGATGAAGCAGGAGTTGATCAACGAACTGCTCGTCCGCGAGACGCTCGCGGGGAGGCAGGTTGTCCGTCTGAAGGGCGGCGACCCGTTCATCTTCGGGCGCGGCGGCGAGGAGATCGACGCCGCGCGTCAGGCTGGCGTGCCGTGCGAGGTCGTCCCCGGCATCACCGCCGCGATGGGCTGCGCCGCGCAGGCGGGCCTGCCCCTCACCCACCGCGAGGACGCGAGCGCGGTCAGCTTTGTCGCGGGCCAGTGCAAGGATCTTTCGGATCAGGATTGGTCGGGCCTCGCGGGCCATGGCCGCACCCTCGTCATCTACATGGGCATCGCCACCGCTACCGCGATCGCCGACAAGCTGATCGCCGACGGCGTGTCGCCCGACCTGCCTGTCGCGGTGATCGAGCGCGGCACGACCGCCGACGCGCGCGTCCTGCGCACCCTGCTCACCGACCTTGGCGATCTTGTCGTGCGCGAGAAGGTCGCCAGCCCGGCGCTGATCATCGTCGGCAAGGTCGCGGCGCGCGCCGACGCGCTCGACTGTCTCGGCGCCCCCGGGGTTGCTGAAAAATTGGGGAATTTTGCATGAAACTGCTGACGGGCAACGACCTGAAAACAGGGTTTGTCACCTGGTGGACCGGCGCCGACTGGTCGCTGCATATCGAGGACGCCGCCGACGTTGGCGAGGCTGGCGAGGCGATCCTCGCGGTCGAAGAAGCCGCGCGCCGCGTCAACGCGCCCTACATCATTGCCGGTGAACAAACCGCCGATGGCCCGCGTCCGGCACATATCAAGGACCGCATCCGCGCGCTCGGCCCGACCGTTCGTCCCGACCTGACATTAAAACCCGCCGATCCCGCGGCCGGCGACTGGGTGATCTGACATGTATAAATATGACGAATATGACCAGCAGATGGTCGATGCGCGCGTCGCCGAATTCGCCGATCAGGTGAAGCGCCGACTGGCGGGCGAGATTACCGAGGATCAGTTCAAGCCGCTGCGGCTGATGAACGGCCTCTATCTCCAGCTCCACGCCTATATGCTGCGCGTCGCAGTGCCCTATGGCACGCTCGACGGGCGTCAGATGCGGATGCTCGCGCATATCGCGCGCAAATATGACCGCGATTACGGCCATTTCACCACACGCCAGAATATCCAGTATAACTGGATCAAGCTGGAGGATGCGCCCGCGATCCTCGCCGATCTGGCGTCGGTCGAGATGCACGCGATCCAGACCAGCGGCAATTGCATCCGCAACATCAGCTCGGACCAGTGGGCCGGTGCCGCCGCCGACGAGCTGACCGATCCGCGCCCATGGGCCGAGCTGCTGCGCCAATGGTCGAGCTTTCACCCCGAATTCAGCTATTTGCCGCGCAAGTTCAAGATTGCGGTGATCGCTGCGGAGGAAGATCGCGCCGCGATGCGGCTGCACGACATCGGCATCCAGATCGTCGAGAAGGACGGCGTCCACGGCGCCGCTTTCTACGTCGGCGGCGGCATGGGCCGCACCCCGATGATCGCGCCGCTGATCAAGGATTTCGTGCCGCTCGATGATCTGCTCAGCTACACCGAAGCGTGCCTGCGCGTGTACAACCGCTATGGCCGCCGCGACAATATCTACAAAGCGCGGATCAAGATCCTGATCCACGAGCTCGGCGCCGACGAATATCGCCGCCAGGTCGAGGAAGAATTCGCGCATGTGAAGTCGCTCGGCATCGATCCGCCCAAGGCCGAATACGACCGCATCGCGGCGCAGTTTGCGATGCCATCCCTCGATCTGTCGGCTTCGGACGAGATCGACCGCACCGACCCCGACTTCGCGGTCTGGGTCGACCAGAATGTCGCCGCGCATAAGGTGCCGGGCCACGCGATCGTCAACATCAGCCTGAAACCGCTCGGCGGCATCCCCGGCGATGCCAGCTCGGCGCAGATCGACCTGATGGCTGACCTCGCGGAAAAGTTTAGCCACGACGAACTGCGCGTCACCCACGCGCAGAACATCGTGCTTCCCCACGTCCGCAAGGCCGACCTGTTCGCGATCTGGCAGGCACTCGACGCCGCAGATTTGGCAACGCCAAACCTCGACCTGATCAGCGACATCATCGCCTGCCCCGGGCTCGACTATTGCAGCCTCGCCAACGCGCGTTCGATCCCGGTCGCGCAGAAAATCGCGCAGCGCTTTTCCGACCCGGCGCGCCAGCGCGATCTCGGCGAGCTGAAGCTGAAAATTTCGGGCTGCATCAACGCCTGCGGCCATCACCATGCGGGTCACATCGGCATCCTGGGGGTCGATCGTAAAGGCACCGAAAACTACCAGCTCCTCCTCGGCGGTTCGGGCGCGGAAGATGTGTCGCTCGGCACGATCACCGGCCCCGGTTTCGACGAGGACGGCATCGTCGATGCGATCGAACGCGTCACCGACAAATATCTTGCCGAACGCACCGACGGCGAACGCTTCGTCGACACCTATCGCCGCGTCGGCATGGCCCCGTTCAAGGAGGCGATCTATGGTTGAGCATCTGCAAGCCGATGGCGAGGAACCCTGCGTCACGCTCGACGCCTTCCTCGAACAGTCGAACGCGACCGCAGTCCGGCTCGAGTCGGATGAGGATGCGCGCGCGTTGATCCCCTATCTGGACCGGCTGAAATTAATTGAGGTCGCCTTCCCGAAGTTCCGCGACGGTCGTGGCTATTCCTCGGCGCGTATCCTGCGCGAGGCGGGCTATACCGGCGAATTGCGCGCGCAGGGCGACGTTCTGGTCGATCAGATTGGCTATATGAAGCGCTGCGGCTTCGACAGTTTCGCGCCCGAAAAGGATCTGAACCCGGCCGATGTCGAGGCAGCGCTGTCGCGCTGGCCCGAACATTATCAGGCCGCCGCCGACGGCGCAGTGCCGATCTGGAAGCTGCGGCATGGCTAAGCCCGATCAGAGATTCCCGTTCGCATCGAGCGACGTCGAGATGCCCATCGGTGATCCGCGCCTTCACGGTGTCTCGACTTCGCTCGACACGAACGGAAACCAAGGAAATGACAGAAAGCGCGACCGCATTGATGTCGCGCCGCGTTTCACCCACGCCGACGTCATCCGCCTGAACAACCTGTTCCGCGGCCAGGACGCCGGCGAAGTCGTCGCCAGTGTGATCGGCGCGGGGTTGCTCGGCGACACCGCGATCGTCTCCAGCTTTGGCGCCGAAAGCGCGGTGCTCCTCCACCTTGTCGCACAGGTCGCGCCCGACATGCCGGTGCTGTTCCTCGACACCGGCAAGCATTTCCCCGAAACGCTCGCCTATCGCGATACTCTCGCAGCACGGCTCGGGCTCAATATCGTCAACCTGACCCCCGATGCCGAGGATCTCGCGGCGAAGGATTCCACCGAACTGCGCTGGTCCTATGATCCCGACGGCTGCTGCGAAATCCGCAAGGTCAAGCCGCTCGAAAAGGCGATGGCGGGTTTCGATGCGTCGATCACCGGGCGCAAAGGCTTCCAGTCATCGACACGTCAAGGCTTGCCGCGCTTCGAACTCGACGGCAGCACCGGCCGGTTGAAATTCAACCCGCTGGCCAACTGGACGCGCGCCAACCTCGACGCCTATTTCGAAGCGCACGACCTGCCGCGCCATCCGCTGGAGTCGCAAGGCTACCCGTCGATTGGCTGCTCGCCCTGCACGTCAAAGGTTCTGCCGGGCGAAGACCCGCGCTCGGGCCGCTGGCGCGGCTGGGACAAGACCGAATGCGGTATCCATGAAGCGGTGTCGCCGATTGGCGATGACCCGGCGAACGATCCGGCGTTCTAGTTCATCGTCATCCCAGCGAAAGCTGGGATCGCTGGCATCCTCATGTTACCTTTTCGCGCATGAACAAGCGCGGTTGGGTTTACATCATGACCAACAAGCGAGGCGGCGTCCTCTATATCGGCGTCACCGCCGATCTTCCCGCGCGAATTTACCAGCACAAAACCGGACAGGGATCTACCTTCTGCCGCAAATACGGGCTCAAAATCCTGGTGCTCGTCGAGGAATTTCCAACGATCACGGAATCGATCATGCGCGAGAAGGCGATGAAAGCCTGGAAACGCGAGTGGAAAATCGAGCTGATCGAGGCCAGTAATCCGGATTGGGCGGATTATTCAGACAGGCTCGTTTGAGAACGCCAGCGATCCCAGCTTTGCTGGGATGACGAGGTAGGCGGGGTTAACAATGGGCTCTACTCATAATCCGCAAACGCCTGACTCTCATCCGCCAGATCGCTGAACTTCGTCGTTTTCGCCTCGAAATGCAGGCGGATCTTGCCCGTCGAACCATGGCGTGACTTCGCCACGATCACTTCGGCCAAACCGAAGACGCGCTCCATCTCCGCCGCCCACTCCTCATGCGCCGCGTGGATCTTTACATCGTCGCCTTCCATCGGGCGTTTGGGCTCGCGCGAGCCGACATAATAATCCTCGCGAAACACAAACAGCACCATGTCCGCGTCCTGCTCGATCGAGCCCGATTCGCGCAGATCGGACAGCATCGGCCGCTTGTCTTCGCGCTGTTCGACCGCACGGCTGAGCTGCGACAATGCCATCACAGGCACATGAAGTTCCTTCGCCAGTGTCTTCAAACCACGCGAAATTTCGGAAATTTCTTGCACGCGATTGTCGCCGCTTTTCGAGCTGCCCGCCAGCAATTGCAGATAATCGACAATGATCAAACCGATGCCGTGCCGCCGCTGCAAGCGCCGCGCGCGCGTCCGCAGTCCCGCGATCGTCAGCGCCGGGGTGTCGTCGATGAACAGCGGCAATGTCTGAAGCTGCTGGGCCGCGCGCGACAGTTGCTGAAACTGCTCCTTGCTGATCTTGCCCATGCGCAGCGCCTCGCCCGACACCCCCGATTGTTCGGCGAGGACGCGCGTCGCGAGTTGGTCGGCGGACATTTCAAGGCTGAAGAAAGCGACCTTGGCGCCCATATTCTTTTCGGGCGGAATCCCGTCATCCTCGTCGCGGCGCCATCGTTCGGCGGCGTTATAGGCGATGTTGGTAGCGAGCGAGGTCTTGCCCATGCCGGGACGCCCGGCGAGGATCATCAAGTCCGAATTGTGCATGCCGCCGATCTTGGCGTTCATGCTCGAAATGCCGGTCGTGATACCCGACAGATGCCCGCCCGAATTGAGCGCGCGCTCGGCCGCCTGCAATGCGGTCAGGCTGGCCTGGCTGAAGCTTTTGACCGACCCCATTTCGGCCTCGCCGCCCGCGACGCGGTAGAGCGCGGTTTCGGCCTCCTCGATCTGCGCCTGCGGATCGACGCGTTCACTGGTGTCGAGCGCGTTTTCGACCAGCACCCGCCCGACGCCGGCAAGTTCGCGCAGCAAGGCGAGGTCGTAAATCTGCTTGGCAAAATCACGCGCGCCGATCAGACCTGCCCCGCTGCCAGTAAGCTGTGCCAGATAACCAACCCCGCCGACCGCCTTCATCGCCTCGTCGGCTTCGAAATAGGGCTTCAGCGTCACCGGGGTCGCGATGCTGTTGCGCTCGATCAGCGCCATCGTCTGCTGAAAAATACGGCCGTGGAGCGGCTCAAAGAAATGATCGGGGGTCAGCGCGACGGGCAGATCCTCGACGACTCGGTTGTCGATCAGAATCGCGCCCAGAAACGCGGCCTCGGCCTCGATATTGCGCGGCAATTGAGGGGCGTTTCCGGTGGCGACCGGGGTCGGAAAAATGGCTAGCTCTGGCATTGGCGCCTTCATGGGCCGGTGCCCGATGAGGCGCAACCGGCGATGTCGATCAGCCTATCATAACTGTGGAATGCTGTGAATAAGTCGGCTTGCCCTTCGCCCCGCGCCAAGTAGAAGCACAGGCAGCATGGCCGACGCAGACCCCTCCAAACAGCGCATCATTTCGATCGAACTCGACGAGGGTTCGATCGTCTGGCGCAATCCCGACGTCGAGCAGGAACGGCGCGTCGCCATCTTCGACCTGATCGAGGATAACAAGTTTGTCCCGCAGCGCGGCCATGCCGACGGCTATGCGGGCCCCTATCGCCTGATGCTGCGCGTCGAGGAAGGGCGGCTGATTTTCGAAATCAGCCGCGAGGACGGATCGCCACTCGAGGCGATCATTCTAGGTCTGGGCCGGTTCCGTCGTCCGATCCGCGACTATTTCGCCATCTGCGATTCTTATTATCAGGCGATCAAGACCTCGACTGCGCAGCAAATCGAGACCGTCGATATGGCGCGCCGCGCCCTGCACAACGAAGCGGCCGAGATGCTGATGGACCGACTGGACGGAAAGATCGCGGTCGATTTCGATACGGCGCGGCGTTTGTTCACGCTGATCTGCGTCCTGCATATCAAGGGTTGAGCGATGGCAGGTGCGGCCACCAGCAACCAGCGGCCCGCAAAACCGGCTGGCGATTGGCGTCGTACGTTGGCGCGAACGCTACGCCGCATCGGTGCCGCGATCGTCCTGCTGTTGCTGGCGACCGGCCTTGCGCTGTGGTGGGCAGCGCGCTGGACGCCCGACCGGGCGCTTTATCCGACACAGGGGGTGACGATCGACGCGGGCAACGGCGATGTCCAATGGGGCTCGATCAAGGCTGCGGGCGCCGATTTCGCTTATGTCATGGGCACCGATGGAACCCGCGGCATCGACGCCAAATTCACCCGCAATATGGCGGCGGCGCGCGACGCCGACGTGCAAGCCGGCGCCATCCACCGCTACAACCTGTGCCAGCTCGCGACCGATCAGGCGGCCAATTTCATCCGCCACGTCCCGCGGCGCGCCGACGCGCTGCCCGCCGTCGTGTGGCTTGATTATGACGACAGCTGCCCCGACCGCCCGACCCGCGCGCTGTTGCTCTCCGAACTCGCAACCTTTCTGGCGCAGATCGAGGCACATATGGGCAAGCGCAGCCTGATCGCCCCCGGTCCGGCGTTCGAAAGTGACTATCAGGTGACCAAAGGCATCGCGCGCACCATCTGGCTACGCCGGGATTTCTTCGAACCCGATTATGCGGCGCACCCTTGGGCGATGTGGCAGGCAAATGATTATGTGCGCCTTTCGGGCGCCGATGGCACCGTCGGCTGGAACGTCGTCCGCCCGGAAGGAAATTGACTATGACCGAAGCTCGTGACGAATTGATCGCCGCCGCGCGCGATGCCGCGCACCGTGCCTATGCGCCTTATTCGGGTTTCCACGTCGGCGCCGCCTTGCTGCTCAAAAACGGCGATGTCGTCACGGGCGCCAATGTCGAAAACGCCAGCTATGGCCTGACGCTGTGCGCCGAAACCGCGGCGGTGGCCAAGATCGCCAACGAAGGCTGGATCGGCGAGCTCGCCGAGGTCGCGATCATTGGCGGCCGCCCTGATAGCGATGCGCTACTGGGGAGCGATCCCGTCAATCCCTGCGGCCGCTGCCGCCAGATATTGAACGAAGCCGCCGAGCGATCAAAAACCGACATTCTCGTTCACTGCGCGTCAGGCGATGGCGCGACGGTGAACACCTACAAGCTCAGCGCGTTACTTCCGGCCGCGTTCGGACCTAAGGACTTGGGGCTCATCGACGACTAATTGCGCCCCTTCCCCCCTTGCGCTTGTCAGTCAAATGAGTCACAACTTTACGTGAACGTAAAGGTAAAGACGCGAGAGGATTTCTTCCCCATGACTGACACCCCGACCTTCGACACGATCAAGCTGGAAATCGCCGACAATGTCGCGACGATCACGCTCAATCGTCCCGACCGGCTCAATTCGATGCCGCCCGCGATGGCCGACGA
Organism: Sphingopyxis sp. UBA6723; assembly: GCF_002454115.1. Lineage (GTDB taxonomy): Bacteria > Pseudomonadota > Alphaproteobacteria > Sphingomonadales > Sphingomonadaceae > Sphingopyxis. The sequence continues at coordinate 75,802 of NZ_DKIH01000004.1, forward strand.
AATTCGGGAGGCGCTTGATCATCTGCCGGGTCTCGCGGCGCGCGCACTGCTCATCACCGGCGAGGGGCGCGGTTTTTGTTCGGGGGCCGATCTCGCGGGCGATCGCTCTGCCGGCGGCGCCATTAGCGGCGGCGCGCGGAGCCGCAACGCCCTGCGCGGTCATTACAACCCGATGCTGCTCGCACTCGCCAACCTCGACATTCCCGTTGTCGTCGCCGTCAATGGCCCGGCGGCGGGGGTCGGGTGCAGCTTCGCACTGTCAGGCGATTTCACCATCGCGGGCAAGAGCGCCTATTTCCTCCAAGCCTTCGTCAATATCGGCCTTGTCCCCGACGGCGGATCGTCGTGGCTGCTGCCACGCCTGGTCGGCGTACCGCGCGCGCTCCAGATGATGATGCTCGGCGAGAAGATTTCGGCCGATCAGGCCGCCGACTGGGGCATGATCTACAAGAGCGTCGAGGACGCCGACCTACTGGCGGAAGCCAAGGCGCTCGCCACCCGCCTTGCCAATGGCCCCACCATCGCGCTCGGCACGATGCGCAAGATCTTGCGCGACGGCCTGACACAGGATTTCGCAACGACGCTCGACGCCGAGGCCAAGGGTCAGTTCATTGCGGGCGGTACCGCCGATGCGATGGAGGGCATCATGGCGTTCCAGCAAAAGCGCAAGACCGAGTTCAAGGGGAAGTAGCACCTCTCGTGGCCCCCGCGAAGGCGGGGGCCGCTGGCTGGTCAGCGCAACACCGATAGCGGCCCCCGCCTTCACGGGGGCGACATACTTGTTCTACGCCGCCGCTTCCTCGACCATCACCTTTTTGTAGATGCTCGTTTTCGGATAGGAACAGATCCGCATCACCATCGGCTCGAAAAACTCCAGCGGCTCGCTGTCGTAGTCCGGGTCGAAGGCCGGCGCGTCATATTTTTCGCAGAATTCGGCGCAGGCCGCATAATGAGGACTGTCCTTGAACTGGTCGCGCATGTCGCGGTCGAGGCCGATGTAGTGGAAGAAATAATGGCCCTGGAAAATGCCGTGGTGCTGGACGATCCACAGATTTTCCTCTGACAGGAAGGGTTTGAGGATCGCCGCCGCGACGTCGGGGTGGTTGAACGCGCCCAGCGTGTCGCCGATGTCGTGGAGCAGGGCCATCACGAAATATTCTTCATCACGGCCATCGCGGTGCGCACGCGTCGCGGTTTGCAGACAATGCTCCAGCCGGTCGACCGGAAAGCCGCCATAATCTCCGCCAAGCAGCTTGAGATGATCGAGGATGCGCTTGCCATTTTGCGGCGCAAACTCTTTCTGCTCGCGCGCAATGATGTCCCAATCTTCCTGCGTTCCGTCGATCATCGAGCGGAAGGTGGCGTGATCGTGCGTCATATCGGTCATGGCAGCCTCTCCTGTGGTTGAGGTCAGCCTATCCTATTCGTTGTTATTTGCAACGTTGTACGATTTGACCTCGGCCTGCGTTAGGCAGCGGCGCGTCGATTTGTCGTCGGCGTTGGCCAGCGCCTTTTGCTGATACATCACCTCGGTTAGCAATTTGCGCGACACGCCCATGCGGATCAGGAAATCATTGTCCTCGCTGGCGAGCAGCGCCGCGTCCTGCTCGATGTCGCCGATCAGTTCGCGCGTCGCCTCGGTCCCCATCGCGACGCTCATGTCGATCGTGCTGCGGTCGCCGGTACGGGTGAACATATGGACGATGAACAATCCGCCCGGGTCGATCACGCGCGGCTGTCCGCCCATGAAGATGAAGTTGCAGGCGCTGAAACACGCCCAGCCCGCAGGGATCCGGGTCGTCAGCCCGAAGTTCGAGCGGATGATCCGCCCCGCCGCATTGCCCGCACGCGCATCGCCGCCTGGCGATCGCAGCCACACCTCGCCAACGTCGGGATTCGCGGCCAGCGCGGCTTTCAGTCGCTCAGGGAGCCCTGCATCAATCCGTCCTTCGGCCAGCAGGACCTTGGCGCCGTCCTTGACCACCGGAGTCAACTGCATTGTCGTATTGGCCGACCAGTCAGGGGTCAGCGGACAGGTTGGATTCGCCGGGTCCATCTTGACCTTCGCGGCGCCGGTCAGGCTGGCGAGCAGCCCCGCCGCCAGCGCGAAGCGAACGGCCTTATGCCGCAAGGGCATAACGCGACGCACCCGGTTCCTTGCACATCCGTTTGCTGACGCGCGTTTCTTCGCCTTCGACGATGATGATGTCGGTGACATTCATGCAGCGGGTACCGTCGGCCAAGTCGTTGCGTGCTGCGACGGTCGATGATCCACTGACCTCGGGCCGCGTCGCGCTGGTCCAGTTCGACGTGGCGCCGACCTCCTCACCACGTGTCACCTCCTCGGTCGCGGCGGCGGCCTGTACCTGCTCGGCGGGATCGAGGCGACAGGCGATCGCGTCGGTCAGCGTCCCGCTGACTTCGCCGATCGGCACATAGCTGTAAACGCCAGCTTTGCTCGCCGCATCGCCGACCGCATCGTTCAGTACATTGCCCAGGATATTTCGGCCAATGCTGCTGCCCTTCTTGCCCTTCGGACAGCCGCCATTGTCATCGCTGCTCGGCTTGGGCGCCGGCGTCGTCACCTTGCGCAACAACCCGCCGAATTGGGCTTGCGCCGGGGCGATCGCCAGCAGACACACTGCCAGCACGGCCGGGGCACCCCAGATTTTATGCATCATCCGCTCCACCCCAAATCCTTGCCGCTAACAGCATCCTGACTGCACTAGTATGCGGCGTTCATGCCATCCGCTGTGATTTTCATCAACTCTTGGCAAAATCTCATCCAGACAGGTTGAATTAAGCCTGAAATTGTCACACTAACTCGCCATGCTTTCGCAAAAGACCCGCTATACGATCCGCGCTTTCCAGCATCTGGCCGACCATTGGGGCAAGGGGCAGGTGCAGCTGGCGGATATTGCGGAGGCACAGAATATCCCGCCCAAATTCCTGACCGTCATCCTGTCGGAGATGGCGCGCGAGGGCCTGCTTATTTCGCAACGTGGCCGCGATGGGGGCTATCAGCTTGCCCTGCCACCGATCGACATCAGCTATGGCGACCTCGTCCGCCTGACCCGCGGGTCGCTGGCGCTCGTCCCCTGCGCGTCGCGCAACGCGCACGAACATTGCAAGAATTGCCTTCCCGAAGCCGAATGCCGCCTGCGCAGCCTGATGCTAAAGGTCCGCGACGACACCGCATCGATCCTCGACCGCATCACGCTGGCCGACCCCATTGCGCTGGAACCGCTGTTCGACGAAGTCGCCGCATAGCGCCGGGCGCCGCCGGGTTGCCGGGACAATCCAAAGTTCAGGAAAGTTCAGCCTAACCGCGACCCCGTTCCAACTGGACGAAGCGGAGGACGGGCACGCACGTTGCTGATGGACAAGCTTGAAGCATAACGGGATATTGTAGGAAAGAGGTTTCGCGAACCGGTATGCCGATGATGGCAGAACGAGTTGCGATCGGCGTGCAAAGATGCCGTGGCGTCCAACAAAAAGGCCCGCTTGTGCAGGCCTTTTTGAAGAAGTGGTGGACCCTAGCGCAACGACATACTCATTTACCTTAGCACCTCATCATCCATTTTATTATTTTATTATAATGTTTGAAGCCCGTCTCTATCTGTCCCCGTCCGTCATTGAATGACTAAATCCAGGACAAAGTGTGGGGTAGGCTGCCATATTGAAATTATTAAACGGAGGACATATTGCAGCCTCATCCCGATCACAGCTCAGTCAGATAAAAAACGTCGTGTTGAAGCGTTGGACATCATCGCCCTGCCGCTTCTCGCCCGCAAAACTGAAACCGTGATCAGGTTCTGGCCGGTTGCGGTCGGTCGGCTTTTTGCTGCGAACTCAAGAAATCGGATGCCCTGACATCCGGAACTTCGCTTGCGATGGTGGCGAAATCTTTGTCGGTTTTGACGGTTAAACCCCCAGGTCGGTGCCCGGACCTATGTTGCCGGTGGTACCGGTCGCCGGTAGCGGCTCGTCGGGGCCGCTCAGGCGCTCAAAATAACCCTCGTCGGCCTGTGCGACGACATGACGCATCGCATCGAAGTCATTGACGAGCTGATGACGGTCAACGTGAAGCTTTTCGCCGATCAACGCCGGGCGGATGAGCCAGGGGTTGTTGGTGAAGCGGATGACGTCGCCGCGCACCGATCCGGCCACCGCGATCCCAATGCTGCGCGGCACGCCGCCATCGCGGCGCGCGAACGCTTACCATGCGGCTTGGAAGCTGGCGTAATATGCGGTGAGCAGCTTCGTCGCTTCGCCCAGCGACACGACACGGCCGCCAGCCACCTCCGCGATCACCAATTGCGCAAGGGTGCCGCCGATATCGACTGCGACTACGGTCTCGGTCATAGTGCTCCTCTTCGGTGTCGGGTCAGTCCCCGACGCCCAACTCAATTGCAAGACGCCGCGTTATTCGGCCGGGCGCCGGGCATAATAGCCGAAGCATGCGATCACTGCATAGCAAAGGGCGGGCAGCAACAACGCCAGCGCCAGACTGCCCGTCAGGTCGGCGAGCGCGCCGGTCGCGAGCGGGACGACGGCGCCGCCGAAGATCGCGATGTTTATGATCCCTGACCCGTCGGCGGCGCGCGGTCCAAGCTTTTCGGACGCCAGGCTGAAGATCGTCGGGAACATGATCGCGTTGGTCAGGCCGATCGCGAGCAGCGAATAGGCCGCGACGGTCCCGCTGCTGCTCGCGGAGACGAGGATCAGCGTAATCGCACCGACCGCCACAGCTGCGAGCAATTTGCCCGGGCTGACGCCTAGATACATGATCCACGAGCCGATGAAGCGCCCGATCATCGCGCCGCCCCAATAAAGCGCAATCATCCAGCCGATGACCGACTCGGGCTGGCCCAGCACGCGTTCGAGCGCGAGATAGTTGATGACCAGCGAGCCGATCGACACCTCGGCACCGACATAGAGGAAGATGCACAGCGCGCCGAAGCTGAAGCGTGGACGCTTGAGAAGATCGAGGCCCGCAAAGCCGCTGCTGGCTTCATGCTTCTCGTCCTTGAGCCGACCCCGGAACATCCACACCGCCACGGCAACGACCGCGAGCGCCGCCGCGATCCCGAGATAGCCGTGAACGATCGCCTGGCTCTCGGCGACGCGGTAGGCATCCAGCGCCGTGCCCGACAGATCCTCCGCCGATACATCCTTGAGCGAGCCGAGGATCAGTCCCGCGCCGACCAGTGGGAAGATGGTGGTCCCAAGCGAGTTGAACGCCTGCGCAAAGGTCAGGCGGCTATGCGCGGTCTGGGGTTTGCCCAGCAGAGAGATCAGCGGATTGGCAACGACCTGCACGATCACCACCCCGCTCGCGAGGACGAACAGCGCGAAGAGAAACAGCCCATAGGTCGCGGTCTGCGATGCCGGGATGAAGAGCAGGCAGCCTACCATCATCGTCACCAGCCCGGCCACCGCGCCGCGCATATAGCCGATTTTTTTGACCAGCTTGGCCCCCGGGATGCCGATCAGGAGATAGGCGGTGAAGAAGCAGAACTGCACCAGCATCGCTTGGGTATAGTTGAGCGTGAACAGCTCCTTCAGTTTGGGGATCAGCACATCGTTAAGCGACGTGATGCCGCCGAAAATGAAAAACAGGCCCATCACGAACAGGCGCAGCTCGGGGGCATCGACATGGCCGCCCGGCTCGGTTCCCCTGCCCGCATCCATCGCGCTATCCTGCGGCATAATCGCCATGTCTATGTCTCCCTAAAACGGCGTGGGCATGCTGCCCGAGAATCCGAACAAAGTCTCGCTTGTCTGCTGGTTCGTCCGTGCGGCACGATTGCTCGCCCACGCAAGGTCGCCGGTGCATCACACATCGCGCGGCATCGTCGCCAGCAGCGCGGCGGCGCACAGTGCGAGCAGCGCAAGCACCAGAAACAGCCTGCCGAAGCCGAAACCCGGAACCACCGAGATGGCGATCCATGGCATGATGAGCGACGGCGCGGTGTTGGTGAGGTTGAACAGCCCGATGCCCAGCCCACGCTGTGCGGGGTCGCGCAAGACGCGAAGCGTCTGGCTGGCATGCAGCGCCAGAAAGGTCGCGCCAGCGATCGCGAACAGGACATAGGCAAGCTTTGCCATCGCCGGGTCGTCGGCAAGCGCCATCGCGGCGAGTGCCAAACCCGCGAGCGCCGAAATCAAGGACAGGACTGCAAAAGGAAGACCATATCTGTCCGACCAGCGGCCGAGGAACAGCGCGACGACGATCGACGCCGACAGGCCGCCCGCGAACAAGATGGTCTTTTCCCCATCGCCCATCGCGGGGTCGAGCGCGCGGAGCCAGAAATAGAGATAGCTGGCGAGCGCCGCGCCGGAAATCTGCATCAGGAGACGCGCGACCCACATGCGAACCGCGGCGGCTTTGAGGTGCGGCGCCGTCCCTTGGCTCGCTGGTGCTACGCCCGGCGATGCTGTCAGGCGCCGCGGATGACCCCAAAGCAGCAAGGGCAGCACCAATGCAGCGGTCATCACCGCAATGATCACGGCTTTGCCGTCGAACGAGCTTATCGCCCCGGCGGCGAACAAGATGCCCGACCATGCCCCCAGTGCGGGCGCAATCGAGAGCAGACCGCCGAGCAGCCCCTTCTGCGTGTCCGGAACAAAGTCACCCGCCCAGGCGATCAGCGGCGTGAGCATCAGGTTGAGCGCCAGCTGCCACGCCACGACCAGCCAGAGCAGGGCACCGATGCTGTCGCACTGCGTCATGGCCAGCTGGAGCAGGATCGTTGCGACCATACCAACGGCGATCCATAAACGGCGGTTGCTGGTGCGATCGCTCAGCCATCCGGACAGCACGCCCGAAACGCTGGCCGCGACCGCGCCCGCAAACACGATATAGCCCAGCCAGACAATGTCGTCGGTACCGGCGAGTTCGGTGATCCGCGCCGGGAGGACGAGCATGAGAAAGGGCGTGTAGGCCGTAACGCCGCCCGCATAAGCAAGCGCATAGAGAAGCAGGAAGCCAAGCGGCTGCCGCGCCGCTCCTCCGGCCCCATTGTCCATCGCCAATGCTTTCAAGCCTCCGCTTGGGCACGCTGCCCTTCGCCAACCTACAGCCTGCATAGCGGTACCAACCGGCATAATACAGCCGCCCAGACCGCGTCGCGGCCCGGGCGGCTGCCCCTTTTTTTAGAAGGTCACGCGCGCCCGCAGACCATAGCTGCGCGCGTCGTTCAGGAAGCGGATGTTGAGCGACGAACCGACCAGCGCCTTTTGCGAGACTTCTTCGTTTAGGAAGTTGCTCGCCCAGGCTTCGAGGCGGAAATTGTCGATCGTATAGCCGATCCCCAGATTGAGCGTCGCATAGCCCTTTTGCCGGTCGGGGAAACCCGCCGCCAGCGACGTCTGCCGCGCCCCGCTCAGGAACACGATATCATCCTCGTTGAACTGGCTGAGGAAGTAGGACGAGCGGTAGTTGAGCAGCGCCTGCCAATCGAGACGGCCCGGGCCCACGTCGAACCATTGCGACAGACGCGCGCTGACGTTCATCTTCGACGACAGCGGCAAACGGTTTCCGACCAGGCTGATCAGCGGCGAATTGCCGCCCGCGCCAAAATCCTGCGCGCGCGCATCGGCCACGGTGCCGCGCGTGATCTTGGTGTCCAGATAGGCGGCGTTGATGTCGAGCCCGAAATTGCCCGGCAGACTCAAACGCAGTTCGGCTTCGGCACCATAGATGCGCGACGCGCCGATGTTGCGGTTCACCAGCGAATAGCCGTTGCAGACCGGCGGGGTCTGGGTGCTGTCGAGGTTGATACAGGTCAGATCCTGAAACACCTGGTTCGAATAGTCGTAGTAAAAGCCTGTGAGGTTGAATACCGCCCGCCGCCCGAACGCATCGAAGCTGTTGCGGCTGCCGATTTCATAGACGAGCAGTTTTTCGGGGCTGAAGGTTTCGGGGATCGTCGATCCGTTGAAACTGTCGTTGAAGCCGCCCGATTTGTGACCGGTCGATACCTTGGCATAGAGCATGTTGTCGTCGCTGACGTCGAATTCGATGCCCGCGCGCCAGTCGACGAAGTTGAACTTCGAACTGCCGACCTGCTGCCCCGGGATGGTGAGGTTGGCATAGCTGAAACCACCGTTCGTGTTGGACGGGTTGAGCGCCGGGCAGTTGACGAAACCATTGTCGATGTCCGGGCGGTCGATGCAGGTGCCATTCGGGTTGGTGCCATTGGCGATCGCGCCGATCTGCTGGATCAGCGTGTCGCGGAGCCCCGGGGTCTTGATGCCTTCGATCAGGAATTGCGCCAGACCGCGCGGCGTATTGATGCCCGTGACGTCAAAATTGGGCCGGTCGAGCAAGTTGGGCTTGAAGCCTTCGGTGCCGAGGCGGGTTGCAAAGCAGCAGGCGAAATCTTCGCCGCCCAGCGTCAGCGCCCAGTTGCCGCCAATGCCATAACGCGACTTTTTCTCGTCCGTGTAGCGAATGCCGCCGAGGAAGCGTAGCCGGTCGGTGACGTCAAAGGTGCCATCGGCATAGAAGGCATAGCTTTCGCCGTTGACGTCGGGCATCGTGAACTCGGTTCCGGAGTAGCAGCAATAGCCCCGGTCGGCGAGCGCGAGATAGCCGACCGCCTGGTCTTCATTGAAATAGAAGCCGCCGAGGTTCCAGCGGAAGCGCTGATCCTCATTGGCAAACACGCGCGCCTCATAGACCTGGCTTTTTGACTTCGTCTGCCAGAAATTGCCCGAGAAATTATCGTAAAGGACCGCCGAAAGGTCGCGGCCCGGATAGTCGATGCCTTCGCTCGACGCATTGACCTGGTAGAAATCGACCGACCGATAGCTGCCGGTCAGCTCGGCACCGAAGCTGCCGAAATCATAATTGATCTTGCCCTGCACACCCCACAGCTCATTTTCCATGTCGCCCTGCAGGCCGCGATAGACGACATTTTTGAGGTTGAGCTTGTCGGGACGGAGGCCGGTCGCCTGAACGGCGCTGAAGATGTTTGCGCCGGGGTAGCCAGTACCGGTTTCCTTGCCATAGTCGCCGACGATCGAGATGCTGAGCTGGTCGCTCGGTTCCCAGAGCAGCGACAGGCGGCCGGCGTAATTCTCTTCGAGGCCTGCGGGTTTCAGGCCGCTCGCGAGCGCGCCGGTCGAGACATTTTTGAAACCAAAGTCGCGATTGATGTAATAGCCCGCGGCGCGCAGCGCGAAGGTGTCGCCGAGCGGGATATTGATCGCCCCCTCGGCGCCGTAGGACGAGCGGTTGCCGAACTCGGCCTGTGCATAGCCGCCAAATTCGCCGAGCCGCGGTTTCGCGGTGATGATGTTCAGCGTCCCCGCCACCGCGTTGCGGCCATAGAGCGTGCCTTGCGGCCCCTTATTCACCTCGACCCGTTCAAGGTCATAGAACATCAGCCCCAGCCCGCGCGGGCGCGGAATATAGGTACCGTTGAGGTGCGGTGCTGCGCCGGGATCGCCAAGCTCGGTGCTGTTCGCCGAACCCACCCCGCGGATGAAGATTTCGACATTGCCCTCCTGATTGGAGATGCTGAGGCCGGGGATAGCGACCTGCAGATTGCGCAGATCGCTGATGCCATCGCGGCGCAACTGATCGGCGCCCAGCGTCTGCACGACGCCCGACACATCCTGCAGATTTTCCTCGCGGCGGTTTGCCGTGACGACGATCACATCGTCGCGATCCTCGGCGGCCGTTTCGGCGGCCACCGGCTCCTGCGCATAAGCCGGAACGGTGGCGACGGTGGAAAGCAGTACCAGAAGCGCCGAACGCCCAAAAATTCCCTTGTTCATAACATCCTCCCTAATTTGTCTTCTTATTTGCATGCAAGCTGTGGTCCCGACGGCGAGACGACCCGCGCCGAGGACAAGGTAATGTCGAGACTGCCGGCGGTTGCGAACGTCAGCGGCATCTCGACGCGGGCCATGTCGACCCCGGCCTTTTCAAAGCAGCGCAGCGGGACCGCGATGCGCGTCCATCTGTCCGTCTTCGCCGCTTCGGTGAGCAGGCTGCGCACCGGGATGCCCCCCGCACAGTTCGCGCCGCAGCCCATCAACAGGCTGACGTCGGCGGACGGGGCCGCGTTGACCTTCATCTCGAGTTCGAGCGCCAGGTCACCGTTGGTCTGACGGGTCAGGTCGGCGGGCGTGTCCTGAGCGATGGTCGCGACGGCATGCCCTGCCCCCGTCCAGCGAAGACGTACCGAATCCTCCTGCGCGGTGCGGTCGGCGGGGCGCGCCTCGATTAGGTGCGGGCCAGGATTGGTCGATAGCGCGCCAGGCGCACCCAGCAACAGGCGGCGGCCGCTCCCCGGCTTTCCAGCTGCGAACAGCGTGCCGGGATCCTCTATCGCAGCGCTCGCGCGTTGCTCGGGCAGCGGCGCGAGATCGCCCTTGTCGGCAAAAGTCAGGCCGAAGCCATAAGCAAACAGTGGATCATAATTGGCGTCGCCGACGTTGACCGCGGTCTGATCGCTCGACCGGGGCCAGCTATAGGGCAGCTTGCCGCGGAAATCGGCCTTGCCGAACAGCAGGTCCGCCACGCCGCCGCCTTCCGATCCCGGCAGCCAGGCGGCGACGAACGCGTCGGACGTATTGAGGAAGGGATTGACCCACATGGCGCGCCCCGACAGGAAAACCGCAACCGTCGGCACGCCTGCCGCCTTGAGCGAACGCAGCAAGGCCAGGTTTTTAGCGTCGTCATAGCCGACATCGGGACGATCGCCCTGAAATTCGGCATAGGGATCTTCGCCGAATACGACGATCGCGACGTCGGGCTTGCGCGCATAGGTTCCGTCGGCCGAGAGGGTCGCGGTACCGCCGGCGGCCTTGACCGCCTCGTCGATCCCTTCCCAGATCGACTGGGCATTGGGGAAGTCGCTGCGCTTGGTGCCGGTGCCTTGCCAGCTGAGCGTCCAGCCGCCGGTCTGCTTGGTCAGATTGTCGGCGCCGTCGCCCGCGACCAATATGTGGCCACCCGCCTTGAGCGGCAGCAATCCGCCAGCGTTTTTAAGCAGGACGAGCGATTCGCGCACCGCCTCGCGCGCCAGGGCGCGATGCTCCTTGCTCCCGAGCAGTTCGAAACGGCCGCCATAGGGCCGCGACGACGGCTTCCCCGCTTCGAACATTCCGGCGCGGACCTTCACGCGCAGGACACGGCGCACCGCATCATCGAGCCGTGCCATCGGCAGCGTTCCGTTCTGCGCGTGGGAGAGCGTCGTGCGATACAGGTCTTTCCAGCTGTCGGGCGCCATATACATATCGAGCCCGGCGGCCACCGATTGGGGACAATCGGTGGCGGTGCAGCCCGCGACCTGGCCATGGCCATTCCAGTCGCCGACGAGGAAACCGTCGAAATTCCAGCGATCCTTCATCACGCCGGTCATCAGCGACTGATGACCGTGCATCTTGACGCCGTTCCAGCTCGAGAAGCTGATCATCACCGACTGCACGCCGGCATCGAGCGCGGGAAGATAGGGCGGGCTGAACAGGTCGCGGAGTTGCGCTTCGGGCATCACGGCGTCGCCCTGATCCTTGCCGCCGCTGGTGCCGCCATCGCCCAGGAAATGTTTTGCGGTGGCGACGATACGCGGCCCGCGCAGCCAGTCCTTGTCGCCGATCCTGCCCTGCAAACCTTCGATCAGCGGCGCAGCATAGCTGGTCGCGATTTCGGGGGTCTCGCCAAAACCCTCGTAGGTACGGCCCCAGCGGTCGTCGCGGACGACGGCCAGCGTCGGGGCAAAGGTCCAGTCGAGCCCGGTGACCCGCATCTCGATTGCGGTTGCCGCACCGATGCGGCGGATGAGGTCGGGATTCCGCGCCGCGCCCAGCCCGATGTTGTGCGGAAACAGCGTCGCGCCGACGACATTGTTGTGGCCATGGACCGCGTCGCTGCCCCAAATCACCGGGATTCTGGGCAGCGTGCCATGACGTTTCATCGACGCGGCGTAAAAGGCGTCCGCGGCGGCCAGCCAGTCCTTCGCCGGCGCATTATAGCGGCCGCCCGGATCCGAATTGCCGCCGTTGAGCACCGAGCCGAGATGATAGCGATAAACGTCGTCGGGCGTGACGCTGGCGATGTCGGCCTGGATGATCTGGCCGACCTTCTGCTCGATCGACATCGCGGCCAGCAGCGCGTCCACCCGGTGTTCCACCGCCGGATCGGCAACAACCGTCGCTGCGCGCGCGGGCCAATTTTCGGGTGTGGCCAGTGCATTCATTGCCGCGTCAGCCGTTTGGGCGGCGGCGCGTTCGATAAAATTGGGGGCAAGGAGCGCGACGAGCGACGTCGCCCCCAGCGCCAAGACTGCTGCGCGTGACAGACTCAATTCCCTCTCCCTAATTATGTCAACGTTTACCGTTTTGTCGGTCAACGTTTACCGTCGATTCTCGACAGAAGTCAATAGAGGCGCTAAAGGGGAAGCGTGTGACGCGGCAGCAACGCCGCAAGATGAGCTACCTGGTTGATCGGAGAGGGAAATTTCGAAACGATCAACGATCGTCGATATTGCGCGGGTCGCCGGGGTCACCCCCAAGACCGTGTCGCGCGCGCTCAACGACGCCCCGCACGTCAGCGAAGCTGTACGCCGCAAGGTCAAGGAGGCCGCGGCCGCGCTCGACTATCATCCCAACCTCGCCGCGCAGAGCCTGATCGCGCGGCGATCGTACCTGATTGGTCTGACCTACGAACGCCCTAGCCCGAGCTATGTCGTCGAACTCCAGAATGGCGCGCTCGGCCGCCTTGAGAACGAGCGCTATCGTCTCGTCGTGCTTCCTTTCAATCATGTCGCCAGTCGCCCCGAGGAACTTGGCAAGCTGCTCCTGCGCGCCGGGCTCGACGGGGTGCTGCTGGCACCACCCGCATGCGACCAGCCGGTGCTGCTCGACATGATCGAACGGCAAAGACTTCCTTACGCTCGTATCACGCCGCACAGCGACCTCGACCGCGGGCTGGTGGTTGCGATGGACGAGGTCGCGGCAGGCCATACGGTTGCCACACATATCCTGTCGCTCGGGCATCGACGCGTCGGGATCATTCTGGGCGACCCGTCCCACGCCGCAAGCCGCGGGCGACTGGAAGGCTATCGGCAGGCATTTGACGAAGCGGGGGTTGCGATCGACGATTCGCTCGTCGGCACGGGCGACTTCACCTACGACGTCGGTTACCGGGTCGCGCGAGAGCTCTTGGACGGCCCGCTCCGCCCCACCGCGATCCTTGCCCAGAACGACGACATGGCGGTCGCGGCGATTGCAGCGGCGCGCGACTTTGGTCTTTCCGTTCCGCAAGATCTCTCGGTCGCAGGGTTCGACAATTCGGAAGTGTCGCGAACCGCCTGGCCGCCGCTCACTACCGTCCATCAACCCGTGCGCGAAATGGCATGGGACGCGGCCAACCGGCTCATTGCCATGCTCGATGCGGACACCGATGGCGACGCGCCGCGCCGCCGCGACCATCTGCACGAATTGCTCGTTCGCGCTTCAACCGCCCCGCCCTCCTCGACCGGATAATCAAAGTCGCGATAGTGCCGCCTATCGATCCTGTGAGATCGGCGGGTTCGCAAATTCGATCAATTCGCGCGCCTGTTCCGGAAACCAAGACCCCGCCGACGGTGCTATCAGCCCGCGCTCTGGATCCGCCGGACCACCGCGTCCGCGATGGCATTGGCCATCCGATTCCCCGGGAATCTTGATCCACAGCAGCGCATCGACATAGGGGCTGCCCGTTTCAAGCGTAGGTTGGCGACCCAGCCCCCGGTTTGGCGGGTTGCACCAGACTTCGGCATCCGAATATTTGCCGACCGGCGGATGCCAGGACCCTCTGCCGTTGCGGCTGGTATCGATCACCGCATGCTTCTGCGATACCGGATCGCGTCGCAGCCCTGCCTGCTTGAACAAGCTATCATATGCTGTGTCGGTCGCGCCCCATGTCCTATGATCCTTGAAATCGGCAGGCGCATATTGGCTGGGACAGTCGCGCGGGTCGATGCCACCGCGCGTGACCAGTGCGATGCAATCGCTGACCCAGCGCGCATAAGGAACGACGCGCGCGTCGCTTTCGAAATTGGACACATTGAGGAAGAACCCTGTCGCACGGGCGACGTCCGCGCTGATCAAGCGACTTGCGGCTTCACCCGGCGCGAGCCAACTGCTCCCGGTTCCGTCGAGATACAAGCGCACATTGGGCAAAGCGGCGAGGATCGCGACCGCCCCGCGTAGTTGCTCGTATCGACGATCAGACGCGCGACTATCTTGTTCTTGAGGCTGGCAATGTTCGACCGTTCCGTCGAGCGTCCGGTGCCAGGGTATGATGCCCAGGCCATCAGGTTCCAGAATGACGATGGCTTGACGCTTGCCGATGCCGGCGGCGAAACCCTTGACCCACGCAAGATAAGCCGCGCTGTCCGACGCACCGCCGGCCGAATAGAGCGCACAGTCCCGGAACGGAATGTTGTACGCAACAAGAACCGGAACCTGCCTCGCAGCCGTAGCACGATCGACGATATCGCGAACCTTGGCTTCCACCAGGTCGGGCGTCTCACCGGCGAACCATGACGCCGATGCGATGCGGGACAATAAAAGGGCGTCGTGCCGCGATTGACCTTCTAGCCTCGCCGCGGCCTGAGACGTCGTGCTTTCGGGATCGACAAAAATGCCCACGCTGCGAGGCGTCTCACCCGACGCCGGTGCGCATAACGCGGCAAATGAAAGAGCGGTCCCTAGTGCAAAGCCCTTCATGATCCCCCCAGTATAAAGTCTTCACATCCAATGAGCCGAAGCAAAGCTGGCAGCTCTATCATCGCGCGCAACCGCACCTCACGACAAGCACGATTTCTTCTTTCCAAGCCAAACAAAATCCGGGCTAAGCCATATAGACTGAATGGCTGGCTTCAGATCGCGTCAGATACGCTCGAACGGCCTAGAACAGGCGCCTAGCTGCCGATCCACTCTTCCGTTTCCCCTGACCGCAAGCTGACTGACAGCGGTCAGGAATCACCCCGAATGATGAGGTCGTCAGGATCGTCAAGGCTAACCGCGAACGTCTTTTCGCGCTGCCGCACTTCCGTCGGCGTCATTCCAAAACGTCGCGCGAAGGCGCGGGTGAAGCTCGCGTTGCTGTGATACCCGCAGCGATATCCGATGCTGGAAATCGGCAGGTCGCTAAGCGTCAGCAGCGAGTGCGCATTGGCCAATCGCCTCTCGCTCACCGCCTCGGCGACTGTGCATTTGTACATTTCGCGAAAGCCTTTAGTGAGCTTTGCTTTACCAAGTCCCGAGCGCCGCGCGACATCGGCAACGGTCAACGACTCCTGCCAGCTTTCGCTGACCAATTGGTGCGCAGCGGCGACGCGCTTTGCATCGACTAGGCTCAGCGTCGTCCTGCCATGATATTCGACCATCTCACGCTGTTCGAGAGCACCGAACAACCGGCAGAGCAACTCCATGCTGCGCGCGACGCGCAACATGCTGCCCACCTCGCTTTCCCCCTCGACCGCCACCAGCGCTCGGCCCAGCTCGCGCAGATCGGCGGCGAGATACCAGCTCCCTGTCACGCTCGGCAACAGGCCGAACATGCGGAGACATGCAGGGCGGCTGATCGCTAAGAGGAGAATGTGGCTGATTGCGCCTTCACTGACATTATCGGCCGCCAAAACACTGACCGCCGGCTCGCCCATGTCACCAAACCCGATGACGATCGGCTCGGGTGGCAGGCAAGCCGTATCCAGCGCGCCGCGCCCCACGAAACTCGTGAATTCCGCCGATACGATGGTGGCGCGCTTGTGGATCATCGATTCTGCCAGCCTCCCCGCAGCCACTAGGGTTCAGAGAGAAACGCGTCCAGTTCCGTCAGCAACAATCCGGGCACCTCTTCCTGTGGACTGTGGCCGCTGGGCAGCGCGCGGCCGCGCGTGTCGACGGCCTTCGATTGCCAGCTTGCCATGACGTCGAAGAGCGTTCCGACCGTGCCATATTCGCCCCACAACAAAAGCAGCGGCGCCTCGATCCGACGATCGACGTCGGCGGCGTCATGATCAAGGTCGATGCTCGCCGCCGCACGATAATCTTCGCAGATCGCGTGGCGCGTCGCCGGATCGCGGTAGCAGCGGCGATACTCGGCAACCACGCGCGGATCGAGCGCGCCATCGATCTTGACCTGCCCGGCAAGATGACGGTCGAGAAAATGGTCGGGGTCGGCCGCGATCATCCGTTCGGGCAGGTCGAACGGCTGAATCAGGAAAAACCACCAGAAATAGCGTGTTGCGAACTCACGGTTCGTCTCTGCGTACATCGTCGCGGTGGGCGCGATATCGAGCAGGACGAGCCGCGCAACGCGGTCCGGATGATCGAGCGCCATGCGGTGCGCGACACGCGCGCCGCGATCGTGGGCGACGACATCGAAGCGGTCGAACCCGAGCGCGGCCATCACCGCGATCTGGTCAGCCGCCATCGCGCGCTTCGAATAATTCGCGTGCGCCGGATCGCCCGGCAGCTTTTCGCTGTCGCCATAACCGCGCAGATCGGTTGCGACGACGGTGAAGCGTCTTGCAAGATCCGGCCCAACCTTGTGCCAGGTCAGATGCGTCTGCGGATGGCCGTGGAGCAGCAGCAGCGGCGGCCCCGCCCCGCCAACCGCGGTACGGATGCGCACGCCGCCTGCGTCGATGTCCTGCCAGCGGAAACCGGGCATAAGATCGGGATATTCAGGTCTCATGCTCATCACTGTCGGCACCCATAAGCCAGGGCTTGCGACCGAGATAGGCCTTCTCGAACGCGCGGATGCGCTCGGCGTGCCTCAGCGTCTCACCGATCCGGTCGAGCCCTAGCATCAGCGCCTGCCGCGTCGCGGGATCGATGTCGAAACCGGCGGCATAGCCACCCATCTCGATGCGCTGTGTTTCCAGATCAACGGTCATATCCCCTGCGCCCTCGTCGAGCTCTGCCGTGAGAGCCGCGATTTCCGTCGTGGGCAGCGACAGGAGAAGCAGCCCGTTGTTCGCGGCATTGTCAGCGAAAATCGCGCCATAGGAGGAGCCGATGATGCCGCGGATGCCATATTGCAGCATCCCCCACACCGCATGTTCGCGCGACGAGCCACAGCCGAAATTGGGTCCGACGATCAGGAACCGCGTCTCCGCCATGTCGGCGCGGTTGAGAATGAAATCGCGTCGCACCGCGCCATCTTCATCGAAACGAAGATCATGGAAGAGGCCGATCGCCAGCCCCGAACGGTCGATCCCCTTCAGATAGGCTTTTGGCATGATGACATCGGTATCGATATTGGCGGCGGGCATCGCGGCGGCGCGGCCCGACAGCCGGATGAAACGCTCCATCAGGAAATATCCTCTGCCGCGAGCACTCGTACATCGGCGAGCCTTCCGGTGACCGCTGCTGCCGCGACCATCGCAGGGCTCATCAGATGCGTGCGGCCGCCAATGCCCTGCCGCCCCTCGAAATTGCGGTTGGTGCTTGATGCGCAGCGCTCTCCCGGCGCAAGGCTGTCGTCGTTCATCGCGAGACAGAGCGAACAGCCCGAGCGGCGCCACTCAAATCCCGCGTCAATGAAGATGCGATCGATTCCTTCCGCCTCGGCGGCACGGCGGACGCCGCTGCTGCCCGGCGATATCATTGCGCGAACCCCCGGCGCGACCCTACGCCCCTTCAATATCCGCGCGGCATCGCGCAAATCGGTCAGGCGGGCATTCGTACACGAGCCGATGAAGGCGCGATCGATCGCGATATCCTGAAGCGGCGTGTGCGGCGCAAGGTCCATATAGGCCATCGCACGGATCGCGTCGGCGCGGCGCCCGACGGGCAGATCTGTGGGATCGGGGACCGCACCGGTGATCGCGAGCGACTGATCCGGGCTCGTCCCCCAGCTCACCATCGGCGGAATGTCGATGGCATCGAATGCAACTTCCTTGTCGAAGCGCGCGCCGGGATCGCTGCGTAGCGTCCGCCAATCGGCGCGCGCAAGCGCGAGCATTTCTGTCGACGGCGCGCGCGGACAGCCGGAGATATAATCGACAACCTTGTCGTCGGGCGCCATCAGCGCGACCCGCGCGCCGCATTCGACCGCCATGTTGCAGATCGTCATGCGCGCTTCGACACCCAGCGCGTCGATCGCCTGACCGGCGAATTCGACGGCATGGCCGGTCGCGCCGTCGGCGCCGATCCGCCGGATCACGTCCATGATCAGATCCTTTGCGGTGACGCCGGGCGCCAGCGTCCCGTCGATCGTGATCCGCATCGTTTTGAGTCGGCGATAGACGAGCGTCTGCGTCGCAAGCAGATGTTCGATGTCTGACGTGCCGATACCGAAACCGACGACGCCGAACGCGCCGTACGTGGTCGAATGGCTGTCACCCGCGGCGATCACCATGCCCGGCAGTACCAAGCCAAGCTCGGGCATGACGACATGCTCGATCCCTTGCCGCGGGTCGAACAGGTCGAAAATTTCAATGCCAAAATCGCGGCCATTCTCGCCCAGATATTCGATCTGCCGCCGCGCGCCGTCGTCAAGCTCGCCCGCCGCGCGGTCAGGGTTGGTCGAGTTGACATGATCGACGACCCCCAGCGACGCGGCAGGGCGCCAGGCGGCTCGTCCGGCAGCACGGAGACCGCTGAACGCTTGGGGGCTTGTATATTCGTTCAGCACCGTCCTATCGATATAGAGCAACAATCGTTCGCCGGCGCCGCCGGATTCGCCGAAAGACAATATGCGGTGATCGTCGACGATCTTGTCATAGAGCGTTTTTGGCGCCGACATTCTTCATACCCTTCTGCGGTTTCGCGGGCAGGGATTACCGTCAGCGGTTCGGACGAAGCCAATGCCGGGACAGTATCAATTGATGCGACGAGTGGAATCAAATGGATATCATGTGGCTCGAGGACTTCATCAAGTTAGCGGATGAAGGCAATTTTTCCCGCGCAGCCGAAGCGCGCAACCTCACCCAGCCGGCTTTCAGCCGTCGTATCCGCGCGCTCGAGGACTGGGTGGGTGCGACGCTCGTCGATCGCGATACCCACCGCATCGCGTTGACCGAGGCCGGGCAGGCCTTTCGCGTCCTCGCCGAAGAAATCATGCGGCGCCTCACGCTGGGCCGCGACCATGTCCGCGAAATCGGCGGCACGCTGAGCAACGAAATCCGTTTCGCATCGACGCACGCGCTGTCGACGACCTTTTTTCCAGCCTGGCTCCGCAGCCTGCACGACGGGCAGGAGGCGGGCACGATCACGCTGATCGCCGACCATATGGTCGCTTGCGAACGCTTCATGCTCGAAGGCAAGGCCGATTTCCTGCTCTGCCATCATCATACCGCCGCGCAGCATAGGCTCGATCCAGCGGGCTTTGCCTCGCTTCCGCTGGGAGAAGATGTGCTGATGCCGGTGACCGCGCCGCTCGGCGACGGCGCCCCCACGCACGTCCTGCCGGGCAGCGCCGACCAGCCACTCCCCTATCTGGAGTTCGAGGAAAAGTCGGGCATGGGCCGCATCTTGCAGGCGGCGCAGGTGATTTCGGCAGGTTCGGCGTCACTGCGCACCGTGTTCCGATCGCATATGGCAACCGCGCTGCTGTCGATGGCGCGCGACGGGCGCGGGGTCTGCTGGGCGCCGCTCAGCGTCGCCGCCGCAGACCTCGAAAGCGGCCGTCTCGTCTCGGCGGGCGATGCCCGCTGGCACGTCCCGATCGAAATCCGCATCTACAAACCGATCGCGCGGCGGAGCCCGAGCGTCGAGGCCTTCTGGACGATGCTTAAGAATCGCTTGAAGGCCGAAGCCGCCCTGTAGGACGCCAGTATGGCGACGCGCACTGCGCAACAATGCTGCGCAGATGCCGCTCACGCCGCACGAATGATTCTATGTCGAACCGGCATTGGGATCGATGTCCGCATGTCCATAGACAGGCTGGACCCTAGCACTAACCGACGAACGGACGGTTCTGGCAGGGTTAAGGGCGGAGAAAAAACATGATCCAGGGACCGGCAACGGCAGCCAAGAGCGGCCAGCTCAAAATTTCCACGTCGCTTTTCGCCATCGCGCTGTGCGCGAGCTTGGCAGGCACCGCACAGGCTCAGGACGCCATCGTCGCACCGGCCGATGAACAGGCCATAGAGGGTGGAAGTGACATCGTTGTGACCGGGTCGCGCATCGGTCGCCCCGTCCTCGACCTGCCGACACCCGTCGGCGTCGTGACCTCGGAAGCCCTCGACAATAACAATGCCCAGTTCGACATTGGCCGCGCGCTCGCGCAGCAGCCGTCGATCGGCTTTTCGGGCAGCATGCAGCAAAGCCAGCAGACCGGCGCTTCGGGGTCGCGCGGCGAAAACAGCGGCGGCCTCGCCCTCGTCGACCTGCGCAGCCTCGGGTCGAACCGCACTCTCGTGCTTGTCAACGGCAAGCGCCGCGTCGCGGGCGCCACTGACAGCACCGCCATCGACCTCAATTCGATCAATCCCAATCTGATCGAGCGCATCGAGGTCATTACCGGCGGTGCATCGGCGATCTACGGCTCCGATGCCGTTTCGGGCGTGGTCAACATCATCACCAAGGATGATTTCGACGGGTTTCGCCTGTCGTTTAACGGCTCGCAGCCCGCGCGCGGCTCGGAAGGGCTGACCTATGGCGCCAGCCTCATCGCCGGGATGAATTTCGGCGATGGCCGCGGTAACATCACGGTGGCTGGTGATTATACGAAGGTCAAAGAACTGACGCCGCGCCAGGCCGATATGAAAAATTATGTCGCGATGCTCAATCCTGCCGACACGGGTCCGGACGACGGTATCCCCGACATGATCGTCGTCCCCGGCGGCGAGGCGCTGCGCTTCTCGGGCTATGGCGTTGTGGGCTTCGGCAACGATACCGGCGGCCTTGGTCGCTTTGTGTTCAACGACGACGGCACCGCCCGCCCCTTCCCGACGCCCAGTCTGACCGACGGTAGCCTGTTCGGCATTTTCGACAATTGCGGCGTCGCCTGCTTCCGCTTCGACGATTCGATTTCGATCGTTCCCGATATCGAAAGATACAACCTCAACCTTAGTGCGCATTATGATTTCAGTGACAGCGTGCGCGGCTATTTCGGCGTCGATTACAACAATACCTCGAGCTATGGCCGCGGCCAGCCGGTGATCCGCTCGGGCGCTGCGATCAACATCGCCCAAAACGCCTTCCTCAATCAGGACTTCCGTCAACGTCTTCTCGCAGCGGGGGCGACGACCTTGCGCCTCGACCGTCTCTATACCGACGTTGGCCTGCGCTTCAGCCAGGTTGATCGCAACAGCCTGTCATTCGTCGGCGGCTTCAAGGGAGAGTTCGAAACGGGTTTTGCCGATCTTCGCTATGATGTTTACGGCACCTATGGTCGCACCAAGGCGAAGTTCATCGGCTACAACCGCCTCGTCGTTCCCAATTTCCTCGCCGCACTCGACGCAGTGGTCGATCCCGCGTCCGGGCTGATCCGATGCCGCGCCGACGTTCCCGCGCTGCAGCCGGTCGGCTATGTGCGCCCGAATATCCAGGGCAGCGCACCCTGCGCTCCATTCAACCCCTTTGGATCGACCGCCAGCTCGCCGGAAGCCCGCAACTTCGTCAAGACGACGACCGTGTCGGAGGCATTCATCCGCCAGACGACCGCGGGCTTTTCACTTGCGGGCGATACCGAAAAATTCCTGACCATGCCGGGCGGCGGTGCCGTCGGCTTCGCTCTCGGCGCCGAATATCGCAAGGAGCGCAATGGCCGCACGACCGACCCGCTGGTCAAGGCGGGCCTGACCAACCAGGCGGCAACGCAGGATTATGAAGGCGGCTACGACGTTACCGAATTTTTCGGCGAGCTCAGCATCCCGATCCTGACCGACATGCCCTTCTTTGAATTGCTGTCGATCGAGGGCGCAGTGCGCCACGCCGATTACAGCCATGCCGGACAAGCGACGTCGTGGAAAGCAGGCGCGATCTGGGAGCCCACCGACGGCCTGCGCCTGCGCGCAACGATCAGTCGCGCCATCCGCGCCCCGAACATCTTCGAGGCTTTCCGTCCGAGCGAAGGGCAGACGACGAATGTCAATGACCCCTGCGCCCAGACCAACCTTGGCCTCAACCCCAACCGCGCCGCAAACTGCGCCGCGCTCGGGCGCCCGGCCGGGTTCACGCCGCTGAACGGCGGGGTCGGGGTCCCCTTCATCGTGTCGGGCAACCAGGATCTCAGCCCCGAAGTGTCGGACAGCTGGACTGCCGGCATTGTCCTGACGCCCAACTTCCTGCCCGGCCTCCAGATTTCGGCCGACTGGTTTAACATCGAAATCGACGATGCGATCAGTTTCCTCAGTCCCCAGCAGATCGCCGAAAACTGCGTCGATCGCGCCGGTGGCCCCGATCTCGACCTCTGCTCGCTCATCACGCGCGAGTCGAATACCGCCAGCCCAAACTTCTTTGGCATCACGACGGGCAACAGCACCTATGTGAACACGTCGAAGCTAGAAACGTCCGGACTCGACACGCAGTTATTCTATGCGCTTCCACTCGGCGGCGGGCGTATCTCGACGAACCTCGCCTTCACCTATCTGCACCGCCTGCGGACCTATACTTTCCAATCGCGGCCGGACCTGTTTACGGTGCTCGAAGGCTTTTACGGTTACCCGAAATACAAGGGCGTCGTCGGCCTGACCTACAGCAACGGCCCGCTGACACTCGGCTGGCAGGGTCGCTATCAGTCGAGCCAGGCACTGACCGACATCTCGCCGGGGATCAGTCGCGAACTGCTGTCGCCCGACCGCACGGGATCGCGTTTCTACAACGACATCTCGGCATCCTACACGCTGTCGATGAACGGCAGACAGGAGGCCAAATTCTCGTTCGGGGTCACCAACCTGTTCAACGAAAAGCTGCCGGTGATGGAATCGGTGCAGGTCATCGATCCGTCGGGTGGCGGTTTCGAACAGTTCGGGCCCGTCATCCGCGCCGGGCTCGAAGTGAATTTCTGATCCGGGTTCCGGCAGATGAGGCCCGCGTGATATTCGCGCACGCGGGCCTCATGTCGTTTTCGAAGGAGAATCCACCTTGCCCGGTTCGGAAGCCGCGATCATGAGTGCCGAAACCGTCCGCCCCGCGCGCCAGAGAGGCTTTCTCGGCGTCGTCGAGCGCGTCGGCAATCTGCTGCCCGATCCGACCATCATATTCCTCTACCTGATCGTCGTGCTGATGATCATATCGGCAATCGGCGCGGCGCTGGGTTGGAGCGCTTCTTTGCCCTATTCGGGCAAGGAAGCGCCCGCCGGCGCGGAACTGGCCGGCGGCGTGCTGACCTATCGTGCGTCGAGCCTTTTCTCGGCCGACAATATCGCGCGGCTGTTTACCGAGATGCCGCGCACCTATGCCGGCTTCGCTCCGCTCGGTATCATTCTTACGATCATGATGGGCGCCGCGGTGGCCGAGCGATCGGGATTGTTCTTCGCGCTGATTCGCGGCTCGTTGCGTAACACCCCGCGCCGCTACATGACCCCGATCATCGCAGTGGTGGGCATGGTTTCGCACCACGCCGCCGACGCCGCTTATGTCGTGCTCATCCCGATGGCGGCGGTGCTCTTCGCCTCGGTCGGCCGCCACCCGCTCGCAGGGATTGCTGCCGCGCTTGCCGCCGTGTCGGGCGGTTACGCCGGGAACCTCATGCCCGGCCAGCTCGACGTCCTGCTGTTCGGCTTCACCCAGGAAGCCGCTCGGATTGTCGATCCGGGCTGGACGATGAACCCGCTCGGTAACTGGTATTTCATTCTGGGGATCGTAGTCTTTTTTACGCCGATCATCTGGCTTGTCACCGACCGGATTGTCGAACCACGGCTCGGCGCGTGGAACGAGGTCATCGACGACGAACTGCGCGCCGACCTCGAAAAGGGCAAACTCAACGATGGCGAGCGGCGGGGGCTTCGCCACGCCGGGATCGCCGCGTTGCTCGTCGCCGCGGGGTTCGCAGCACTGTGCCTGTGGCCCGGATATACGCCGTTCATCAACCAGGATGCGACAGGCCCCATCCGACTGCAGCCACTTTATGGGTCGATCATTGCTGCGTTGTTCCTGCTGTTCTTGCTCACCGGCATCGTCTTTGGGCGCGCTGTTGGGACAGTGAAAGGATCGAACGACGTCGTCGCGATGATGCGCGAAGGGGTCAAGACCATAGCGCCTTATCTCGTCTTCGTCTTTTTCGCCGCGCACTTCGTCGCGATGTTCAATTGGTCAGGTATCGGTCCGATCATCGCCATCAGTGGTGCCGAAAATTTGCGGGGTATGAACCTGCCCGCGCCGCTGCTGCTCGTCTGCGTCCTGCTCCTCTCGTCGGTGATGGATCTATTCATCGGATCGGCGACCGCGAAGTGGAGCGTCTTGTCCTCGGTGGTCGTGCCGATGTTCATGCTGCTCGGCATCAGCCCTGAAATGACAACCGCGGCCTATCGCATGGGCGACAGCTATACCAACATAATGACCCCGCTGATGAGCTATTTCCCGCTCGTCCTCGTCTTTTGCCAGCGGTGGGACAAATCAATGGGGGTTGGGTCGCTGCTCGCGCTTATGCTGCCATATGCTTTGTGCTTCATGGCCACGGGAATCACCATGGTCGTTGCGTGGGTCGCGTTCGACCTCCCCCTCGGCCCCGGCGCGCAGGTCTTTTATCAGGTCGCGGCGCACGCCGCGCCGTGAGAGAGCCGATGATGAAAAGCGCCGCCGAACATGCAACCATGTCCAATAAGCATTGGGGCCGCGCGCGCGCCGGCCCTAGCCTGACCTCGCCGCTGCGCCAGGAGGTGCGTCCCCATGTCCGTTGACCTCAAATCACTCGAAGCCGACATGACCGCCTGGCGCCGGCATATCCACCAGCACCCGGAGCTCGGATTCCATGAAGACGGCACCGTCCGCTTCATCCTCGACTTGCTGGAGAGCTTCAGCATCGACGAGATCGTGACCGGCATCGGCGGCACCGGCATCGTCGCGACGATCCGCGCCGGCGGGTCGGATCGCGCAATCGGCATCCGCGCCGACATCGACGCGCTGCCGATGACCGAGCTGGCCGAGTCCGACCACAAGTCCTGCACGCCGGGCGTGATGCACGCCTGCGGCCATGACGGGCATACGACGATGTTGCTCGGCGCGGCAAAGCATCTCGCCGCGACGCGCAATTTCGACGGCAAGGTGCACCTGATCTTTCAGCCCGCCGAGGAATCGCTCGGCTATCAGGGGCCGGGCGGCGATCCCGATGGCGGCGCCAGCGCAATGATCCGCGACGGGCTGTTCGATCGTTTCCCGATGGAGGCGATCTTCGGCATCCACAACCGGCCGGGCATCGCGGCGGGCAAGCTCGCGGGACGCGCGGGCGCGCTCTATGCCGCCGCCGACAAGTTCGAGATTGTCGTGTCGGGCAAAGGCGGCCACGCCGCACGCCCGCACCTGACGGTCGACCCCGTTCTCGTCGCGGCGCAGATCATCGTCGCTGTACAGAGCATCGTCGCGCGCAATACCGACCCGATGGACGCCGCTGTGGTGTCGATCTGCAAGGTCGAGGCGGGCACCGCATTCAACATTATCGCCGACGAGGCGCGCATGGGCGGAACGGTGCGCACGTTGTCGCGCGCCAGCCAGGACGCGACCGAGCAGCGGCTGCGCGAAATCGTCACCGGCGTCGCGGCATCGTTCGGCGCGACCGCCGAGCTTCATTACGAACGCGGCTACCCTGCCCTTCACAATCCGGCCGATCTTTACGCCAGGGTCCGCGACATCGCGATCGGCGTTGTCGGCCCCGATCGCTTCATCGACCTCGATGCACCCGGGATGGGGGGCGAGGATTTTGCACGCTATCTCGACATCGTTCCCGGCTGCTTCCTGCTCCTCGGGAACGGCGACGAGGGGCCAGGATCGGTGATGCTGCACAATTCGCACTACGCCTATGACGACAGCATTTCGCCGACAGGTGCGGCGCTGTGGGTCGCCTTGGCCGAGACA
Organism: Sphingopyxis sp. UBA6723; assembly: GCF_002454115.1. GTDB lineage: Bacteria > Pseudomonadota > Alphaproteobacteria > Sphingomonadales > Sphingomonadaceae > Sphingopyxis. Next base: position 101,776 of record NZ_DKIH01000004.1, read on the forward strand.
TTCCTGCCCAAATAACCGATCCGGGGAGACGCTTTGATGCGCCGTTCGACTGCCGCCTTGCTCCATGCTTCGACCATCCTGCTCCTCGCCGTGGCCGCGCAGTCGAACGCCGCCGAAAAGGTCAGCATCTACCGCGACGATTTCGGGGTGCCGCACGTGCAGGCGGAGACATCAGACGCGGTGATGTTCGGCGCCGGCTATGCGATCGCGTCCGATCGCCTCGCCGCGATGGAGCTAGCGCGGCACAACACGCAGGGCCGCCGCGCCGAACTATTGGGTGCATCGGCGCTCGAAGGCGACAAGATGATGCGCGGCCGCAAGCTGTCCGACGCGGTGCTGATGCAGCGCTACAAGGCGCTGGCGCCCGAGCATCGCCAGATGATCCAGGCGATGGTCGACGGGATCAACAAGCGCATCGACGAAGTGAATGCCGACCCCGCGCGGCTGACCCCGCTCGAATTCATTCGCTGGGGGATCAGGCCGACACGTTGGAGCCTCACCGAATATCTCGCGCTGATCAGTGCCGCGCCGCTCGGCCGCGAAAGCTATGAGATCCAGAACCTCAAGTTCCTGAAAGAGATGACCGCGCGCTACGGACAGGAAAAGGCGTGGCAGATCTTCAACGACGTCGTGCCGATTTCCGATCCTGATTCCCCAACCACGATCCCTCCGGGCGACGACCTCGCCCCCGCCCGCCCCACACCGACGCCGGTGCTCGCGCCGGTCCAGCTGCCGTCCGGCGGCGTCGCGGCGGCGGCCGCGCAGGGGACGCCCCTCCAGCCGGTGAAAGGCGCGAGCCGCTGCATGGTCGTCGGCCCCGAAAAGTCCGCAAGCGGCAAGGTGTTGATGCTCGAAGCGACCGCCGACGGCCCCGAAATCCACCTCCACGGCGGCGGTTTCGACAATGCCGGGTTCGGCTCGACTGGCTGGGGCGTGCCGACAATGGGGCGCGGAGCACAGCACGGCTGGTTGCTCGTATCCGGCAGCAGCGAAGCCGGAACCGTGTTTGCCGAAAAACTCAACCCGAAGAACCGGTACGAGTATTGGCACAAGGGCGCATGGAAACGCATGGAGCACCGCACCGAGACCTTCAAGGTCAAGGACGGCGCAACCGTGACGCACGACCTCGCGTGGACGATCCACGGCCCGGTAATCGCCTGGGACGCCGAAAACGGCACCGCTTATGCGCAGCAGATGGGCGTGCATGGGCGCGAGCTCGACACATGGGTCGCCTTTGCCGAGATGGGCCGCGCCAAGAGCCTCGCCGAGTTCCGCGAAAAGGGGGTCGACCGGCTCGGGTGGAACCTTGGCGCCTGTTACGGCGGCGAGGACGGTACGATCGCCTATTTCGAGGCCGGAGCGCTCCCGAAGAAGGCGGCCGGGGTCGATCCGCGGTTGCCGACCCCGGGCACCGGCGAGTATGACTGGACGGGCTTTCTGACGCGCGATGAAAAGCCGAACATGATCAACCCGCGGCAAGGCTATCTCTTTTCCTGGAACAGCAAGGCGACGGCCTGGTCGCAGGAAGGAGACAATGCGCGGATCGGTGCGACCTTCCGGACCTGGCTCGGCGACCGGCTCGCGAAGGAGGGCCAGTCGCTGACCTTGCTCGACATGCGCGAGTTCAACGGCAAGATTTTCAACGCGCTCGGCGCGGTCGATCGCAACCAGGCCGCCCCCGACTTTTTCGCCCCCTATCTGCGCCAGGCGATCGAGACGAGCGACGATCCCGAGGTGAAGCGCGCGGCCGACTATATGCTCGGCTTCAACGGGCTCTATCAGGACCGCGACGGCGACCATAAATATGACGATCCAGGCCTCACGCTCTATCGCGCTTGGCTGCAGGTCGCGCCGCGCGTCGTATTTGGCGACGATATGGGCGACTGGTGGAAGAAGATCGATGAGGGACGATACCTGACCTATCAATCGAGCCTGCTGCTGCGCGCCTTTCAGGGCGACAAAGCGGGATTGCCGCTGGGCATCGACTATTTCAACGGGCGCGACCGCACCGAGGTTCTGATTGAATCGATCAAAGCAACGCTTGCCGAGATCAAACCGCGCTTCCCCGGCAAAGATATGGCAGAATGGAAGCAGCCGATCTTTTGGAAATACTTCGATGCGTCGCTTGAAACGCCCGAACGGCCGCAGATGGCCGAGGATGCCCCCGAAAAGCGCCTGTCCGCGGTCCTGCGCCTCGGGCCAACGATGGCGCCGCACAATGGCGGCGAAAGCTGGGTCGGGTTGATGGAAATCGGCGCCGACCGGCGTGCGCTCTATTCAGTCGTCGATGCGGGCGGGCAGAATCTGTTCATCGGTCCCGACGGCAAGGGCAACCCGCACCTCACCGACCAAACCATGATGCACGAGACCAACGAGCTCAAAAAGATCGAACTGTCGCCAGACAGGATACGCGAAACGGCGCGGTCGACGACGACGCTCGAATATCGGCCGCAGGCCCGTTAGCGCGGCAGCCGCGATGATCGAGCACTCCCGACCGGCGGCGTTGCCGATCCAGCGACGGGCGATGCTCGGGATGATCGCCGCTCTGCCGATTTCCGCATGCGCGCCTCAGCCGCGTGCGCCGGGCGAACTGTGGGTCGGTTCGTCGCCGACCGGCGTTCCGTTCAGCTATGTCGATCCTGCGACCAACGAACTGACGGGCGCGATGATCGATATCGCGCAGATCGTTTTGCGCGAACTGGGGATGAATGGCGACTATCGCGCCGCGCCCTTTGCCGCGCTCATCCCGTCGCTGACGACGGGGCGGATCGACATGATCGCGGCGGCGATGCAGCGCACCCCCGAACGCGCCGAAATCGTCGATTTCAGCGCACCGGTCTTTTCCTATGGCGGCGGACTTGTCGTTCGGAAGGCGGACCGCGGTTCCTATCCGGCGCTGGCTGCGGTGCGCGAGATGCGGGTGGGCGCGCAGGTCGGAACGCGCTTCGTCGATCAGCTGCACGCCGCTGGTGTCACGCGCGTCAAAAGCTATGACGGGCTGGGCGAAATCGTTCGCGACCTCGCCAACGGCCGGATCGACGCCGGCTATGGCGACGAACCGATCCTGCGCTACCAGCTTCGGGTTGGCCCAAAGCGGCCCGTCCGCATGGCCAGCGAGTTCACGCCGCCGGTCGAGGAGGATCTTTGCCTGATTGTCGCCAAGGGCGATCGGCTGCTTCCGCGCCTCAACGCCGCGATTCTGCGCCTGAAGGCAGCAGAAATACCCGCGATTCTGCAACATTGGGAGCTTGGCTGATGCAGGAATTTCTAGCGGACGCCGTGCTGTTCCTGCCGGTCCTGATCCGCGGCCTGGGCATCACCCTCCTCCTCACCGGCGCCGCACTGATCGTCAGCATCGCGCTCGGTCTCGTGTGGGTGCTGATGGGCTATTCGCGCTTTGCCCCGCTGCGCTGGATCAGCGGCACGATCATCAATGTCATCCGCGGTATCCCGATCATCGTCCAACTCTTCTGCATCTATTTCGTCCTGCCCGAATGGGGCATCGATCTGCCGCCCTTTGCAGCGGGCGTGCTCGGCCTCGGCCTCGCCTATTCGGTGTATCAGGCCGAAAATTTCCGCGGCGGGTTGTCATCGGTCGACAAAGATCTGATCGAAGCGGGCACGATGCTGGGCATGACCTGGCCGGTGCTGATGCGCCGCGTCGTGCTGCCGCTCGGCATCCCCGCCGCGCTGCCATCGCTCGGCAACACGACGATCATGCTGCTGAAAGATTCGTCGATCGCCTCGACAATCACCATCGCCGAACTCACCCGCGCGGGGCAATTGCTCGCGATCTCAACCTTCAAGAACGGCACCGTCTATCTGCTGATCGCCCTTCTCTATCTTGCCGCCAGCCTGCCGATGGCGGCGGGCGTGCGCGCGCTCGAACGCCGGTTCGCGCCCAAATGATCAGGCTGCGCGGCGTCCGCAAATCTTTTGGCACGCGCGAAGTCTTGCGCGACGTGAGCTTCGACGTCGCGGCGGGCGAGGTCACGTGTCTGATCGGTCCCTCGGGGTCAGGCAAGTCGACCATCCTCCGTTGCATCAACGGGCTCGAAGCTCATGATGCGGGGACGATCGAGGTCGACGGCGTACCAGTGACGCCGCACTCGCTGCCGCAGGTCCGCGCGGCGGTGAGCATGGTGTTCCAGCGCTTCAATCTGTTCCCGCATCGCACCGCACTCCAGAATATCGTCGAAGGTCCGGTCCATGTGCTCGGCCAGCCAATCGCCGAAGCGACCGCACGCGCGATGGCGCTGCTCGAAAAGGTCGGCATGGTGTCACACGCCAACGCCTTCCCGCGTCAATTGTCGGGCGGCCAGCAACAGCGCGTCGGCATCGCGCGGGCGCTGGCGATGGAGCCGCGCGCAATCCTGCTCGACGAGCCAACCTCGGCGCNNGATGATCGTCGTGACCCATGAGATCGCCTTCGCACGCGAGGCGGCGGACAGCATCCTGTTCGTCGACAATGGCGTGATCGCCGAGCAGGGACCGGCCGCTGAATTTCTCTCAAACCCGAAAACCGACCGCACTCGCCTTTTCCTCAGCCGGGTCCGCCACCCCATTTGATCAAAGGAGCCGCAAATGACCGCTGATCCGATCAGCCTATTCCGCTCTCACGAACTTCTCTCCATCGGTGCAATTGCACCTGTCGCTGCGCCGCTGGGCGAACCGGTTTCGCAGGTGCGTTCAGTCGCGATGCCGGGGGTTGGCGCAAGCCGCCATGGCGTTTGGCATTGCACTCCTGGGGTCTGGCGCCGACAGGTCGTCGAGGCCGAGTTCTGCCATTTCCTTGCCGGCGAAGCGATCTTCCGGCCCGACGATGGCGAGCCTTTGCACATCACCGGCGGCGACACTGTTTATTTTCCGCCGCGTACCGGCGGAACCTGGGAAATCCTGCGCGATAGCGAAAAGATCTTCATTGTCTTTGACGAGGTCGGAGCAGCCCGATGAGCGCAACCGTTTCACCCGCCGATATCGGCAGCTATTGGCTCGCGAGCTGTAACGACGATCTGACGCCGCGACCTGCCGTTTCTGGCGACGATACGGTCGACGTTGCGATCATGGGCGGCGGTTTCTCCAGTCTGTGGACCGCCTATTATCTGCTGCGAGACAACCCGGACCTGTCGATCGCAATCGTCGAGCGTCAGTTTTGCGGTTTTGGCGCGTCGGGGCGCAATGGCGGTTGGTGTTCACCGCGCTTTCCGATCAACCCCGCGGCATTGACCCGCCGTTTTGGCGCCGCGACCGCCCGCGCGATGCTGGTCGCACAGCAGGCGATGATCGACGAGGTCGGCCGGATTTGCGAACAGGAAGGCATTGATGCCCAGTTCAATCGGGTCGGGGTGCTGACGCTTGCCCGCAGCGCAGAGCAACTGCCCTCGATCCGACAGTCCTATAATGCGTATTGTAAACTGGGGATGGCCGATGCTTGCGAGCTACTTGATGCCGGACAGGCGCAGGCAGCGGTACATGCAACCGACGTCCATGGCGCGCTGCGCCTTCGCGCCGGCGCGACCATCCATCCCGGCCGCCTTGTGCGCGGCCTCGCGCGCGCGCTCGAACGGCGCGGCGTCCGCATTTACGAGCGCAGCGAGGTACTGCAAACGGTCGAGGGTGCGGCGCCCGCGCTGGTCACTGCGGGCGGCACCATTCGCGCCCGGCGCGCGGTGCTGCTGGCGGGCGAAGCCTATATGACTGCGCAGCCCGGCTATCGCCGCCGGCTGATCCCGATGGCCTCGACGATCATGCTCACCGCGCCGCTAACCGCCGCGCAATGGGAGAGTGTCGGCTGGCGCGGCGGCGAGTGCCTGTCCTCCTACGTCCACACCACCAATTACCTGACCCGTACTGCCGACGGGCGCATACTGTTCGGCAGTCGCGGCGCGCCGTATCAATATGGATCGGACATGGACGAGGCCGCGCTGCGCGAAAATGCGAATTTCGACTGGATCCGCGACCGGCTCACCGAATGGTGGCCCGCGCTGGACGGGATTGAATTCACGCACCAATGGGCGGGCTATCTCGGTATCCCGCGCGACTGGCTGCCCACCGTCCATTTCGACCCCGTCCAGCGCATAGGTCACAGCTATGGCTATACCGGCCACGGCGTCATCACCAGCGCGATCTGCGCGCGGGCGCTCGCGGGGCTGGTGAACGGACGTGCACCCGATCCGCACGTGCCCTATGTCCGCGAACAAGCGCCGAACTGGGAGGTCGAACCGCTGCGCTGGGCCGGCATCCGCTATGTCCAGAACGCCTATCTGCGGATGGACGTGGCCGAAGCGGCCGGGCGGCGGCCGCCGCTCGACGCGAACCTCGCCAAGTATCTGGGCGAACCCTAGCGGCCCGTCACTTCGCCATGGCCGCCAGCGCCGCTTCGAGACCGGGGACGAACTGCGCCCCTGCCTTCAATTCGACGCGTGACCCGACCAGATCGTCGCCATAAGGTTCGGCCGATCCGCCAAGGCATTTCGACAGGAAATGCTCGGCGATTGCGGCGAACGAGATGTTGGTGCCATCCTTCGCATAGACATGTCCTTCGTCGGGATAGAAGGCATAGGTCACCGGCTTGCCGCGCGCCTTCAACGCCTCGACGATCTCTTCCGACTGGCTGGGGAAGACGCGCGGATCGTTGGCGCCATTGGTAACGAGCAGCGGCTTTGAGATCGCATCGACGCGCGCGATCGGTGAGCGACGCATCAGGTCCGCCGCACCCTCTGGCGTTGCCGGGTCGCCGACGCGGTTGACGAACTGCGGACGTTGCCACGTCCACCAGTCGGGCATGGCGGCGACTTGTCGCACCAGATTGCTGGGACCGGCCAGGTCAACGCCGCATTGAAAGGTATCGGGGGTAAAACTTAGCCCGACGAGCGTCGAATAGCCGCCGTAGGACAGCCCCATCACCGCGACGCGATCCTTCGCCGTTATCCCTTTGTCGATCGCCCACTGCACCCCGTCGAGCAGGTCGTCGTGCATCGTCTCCGACCATTTCCTGTCGCCCTTCACCATGAAGTCGCTGCCGAAACCCCCCGACGCACGAAAATTCACCGACAGCACCGCATAGCCGCGGTCGGCGAGCCAGGCGTGCTGCGGGTCGAACGCCAGATCGTCGCGCAGCCAGGGACCGCCGTGAACGAGCAACACCATCGGAACGGGCGTCACCGGCATCCCGTCGGCGCCGCGTTTGGCGTTGGTCGGAAGCGTCAGGTAGCTGGGCAGAGTCAGGCCATCGCGCGAAGCGATCGTGACCGGGATGCGGCGGGCCAGCGCCTGTTTGTCGAGGTCGGGCCGCGTCGACAGCAACGGCACGAGCGTCCGGTCGTTGCGGTTCCACCAGCTATAGCGATCGGGGCGGTTCGGCACCGTTTCGAGGATCAGCCAGCGCGCGTTGTCGGCGGTCTGATCGACAATCCTGAACGGCCCGGCCGCCGCTGCTTCAAGCGCCAAAAACTCGGCACGCACGCCCTCCGATCGCACCGTCCATTCGCTGACCAGCGGGTCTTCGCGCGTCGCGAGCAGCGTGCCGCTGGCTTCGTCGAACAGCGGATCGACGATATCGGCACGTCCCGATGCCGCGAGCAAGACTTGCCTGCCCGTGGCGAGATCGACCGAGACGAGGTTCGCCTTGTCGCTGGTCCGGCTGTCGAACATCAACAGCTTGCCCTTGCTATCGAGGCTCAAAATTCTGGAATTGCGTAGCGAGGCGAGCGGGATCGTCATTAACTCGCTTGGCCCAGCGGGGTCAAGACGGAGATAGGTCGAAGAGCCGTCGACATTGCCACGAACGACCAGCCGGATATTGAAATCGGGATCGGCGACGACGTCGATATAGTTTCTCTCGTTGCGGAACACCTCGGTCCGCTGCCCCGTCGCGAGGTCGATCCGGTAGATGTCGCGATAGCGGCGGTCGCGAATGTTCATGCCAACCAGGATTTCGCCCGGGCGGCGCTTTGAAAGCTTCACGATCTTCGTCTGCACGGCCGGATCGGCGGTCATGTTGGTGACCGTGCGCTTTTGAAGGTTCGCGACCCAGAGCTGGCTATGCTCCTCGCCGCCGACATCCTTGAGCACCACGATGTACCGCCCGTCGGGGCTCCACTGGAAACTGTCGGGCGGCCTGGTATCAAAACGGGTGACGGGGGTTGCCGACTTGGGATCGTCGAGCGGCGCGACCCAGACGTTCAGGACGCCATTCAGCGGGTGGAGAAAAGCAAGCTGTCTCCCGTCAGGACTGATCTGCAGTTCGGAATAGGCAAGCGAGGCAAATAGAGCGTCGCGCGGGACGAGCGCGGCCGTCTGCGTCGGCCCCGGTTCGGCGCCGACGACCGGCACAGAGCTGAGCATGATCCCTGCGCCAAGCATCGCGGTCGTCAACAGCGTCGCCTGACTGGCCCAGCCTCGTCGTTCCTGCCGCAAAATGTTGAAACCCATTGCTTGCTCCCTCAATCAGCGTGTCTTCTAAGCCAACGCCCGCCAATGCAAGTCGCAGCGCTGTCAACAACCTGCCAATTGGGCGAACGCAGCTCCAATGCGCAATATGGATCAATCCATGCTGATCAGGAGGGGTAGGCACAGCGTGTCCCGGAGTTAAAAGCTCCAAGCGGCCGAAGGAACATAAGCAAATGGAACTGGCGTGGCTTGAGGATTTCGGCGCCCTGATACTCGCGGGGAATTTCTCGCGCGCAGCCGCGGCACGCTGCGTTACCCAGCCGGCCTTCAGCCGCCGCATTCGCGCGCTCGAAGAATGGCTCGGCGCCGAACTTGTCGACCGCAGCACGCACCAGATGGTGCTGACGTCGGCGGGAAAACGCTTCGCCAGTATCGCAGAAACGGTTCTGCGCGACATTGAGCATGGTCGGCGCGAGGTGCAGGAAATTGCCGGCACTTCGGCGTCGATGGTCAAAATTCTCGTTACGCACGCGTTGGCGCTGAGCTTCTTTCCACAATGGCTTGCGGCACTTCAGACAAAGACCGACACCGAGATTCCGATCCAGCTCACCGCTGACAATATGGGGACGTCCGAACAGATGATGTTGAGCGGAAAAGCACAGTTTTGTCTGTGCTATTTCCATCCCGACGCTCCCTCGGTTCTCGACGGCGCAGGTTTCCAGTCGATTTCGCTTAGGTCAGATGCGCTGGTACCAGTCAGCGCTCCACGAGGAACCGACAGGGCTCCCCTGCACGCGCTGACGGATGACGCCACTCATCCGGTTAATATGTTAGCCTATGGCGCTGAATCAGGGATGGATCGCATCGTTTCGGCGATGCTGGATGCAACAGCGACGCGCGGGCGTTTTACGACGGTATTCACATCGCACACGCTGATCCTTGCGCGCATGGCAAAGGACGCAAAAGGACTGGCTTGGTTGCCGCTGAGCATCGTCGCTGATGATCTGCAACAGGGTGCGCTGGTGCGGGCGGGCGATGCACACTGGGACATTCCGGTCGATGTCAGGCTGTATCGGCCGCGCGGACGACAATCCCCATCCGCCGAGATATTCTGGAGTCTGGCCAAGGCGTAGGGAAGCGAGGCGGGTGCATGGGACACCGCGATCGCCCAGGCGGATTTTTGACCGCCATGTTCATACGGGGCGGCATGAAACCATCAGCAACGGGCATTTGCCGACCGAAGCGTGCGATTGCTAATCGCTTCTCGCCGGACAGCAGCATCGCTGCCGTCCGAGAAGCCGCTTGGCGGCAGTTCTTGGCCGTAGTTGCTAAATTGGGATCTAGATCGATGAAACAAATAGCTCCCGTCGAAGCCGTGGTCTTCGATCTTCTGACGGCCCTTCTCGATTCATGGTCGGTCTGGAACCGTGCGGCGGGGTCCGAAGCCGACGGCCTGCGCTGGCGCCGCGATTATCTCCAGTTGACTTATGGCTGCGGCGCCTATCGCCCCTACGAAGACCTTGTCCAGGAGGCAGCCGTCAAAGCTGGTGTGGTTGCATCGGCCGCCGCCGCGTTGGTTGCGGACTGGCATATGCTCCGGCCCTGGCCAGAGGCACCCCGGGTGCTCGCCGAGGTCGCGGCGCGCGACATCCCGCTCGGTGTGATAACCAATTGTTCGGCAGATCTAGGGCGTCAGGCGGCAGAACGGGTTGGAGTGCCCTTTTCAGTTGTGCTGACCTCCGAAGAAACGGGATATTACAAGCCACGCCCCGAAGCATATCGTGCGGTCCTCGACCGGCTCGGCACCGATCCCGCGCGGACGCTCTTCGTGGCTGGCTCGCCGGCGGATATTCCGGGCGCGGCTGGCGTCGGCATGCCGGTTTTCTGGCACAACCGGGCCGGACTGCCATTTATCGCTGACGCGGCGCGGCCGTTCCTGATTGCCGACACGCTCGATCCGCTCCGGGAGTTAATCGTATGAGTGCGACCACCAGGTTTGCGGGACTGAACACCCCGCGCCTGATTCTCGACGCCGACCGGCTGGAACGCAACGCCGCGCGCATGCGCGCCCGCTGCGACGCGCTTGGCGTCATGCTGCGCCCGCACCTCAAGACCGCCAAGTCGACCGACGTCGCCTTGGTCGCGGCGAACGGCGAGCGCGGGCCGATTACAGTGTCAACGCTGGCCGAGGCCGAATATTTCGCGGCGGCGGGCTGGCGATATATCCTTTACACGACTACGATCGCACCCGCAAAACTGGCGCGCGCCCACCATATCCAGCGCGAGCATGGCGCGCGGCTTTTGCTGGTCCTCGACGACCGGCAGACCGCCGCGGCCTTGGGACAAGCCGCGGCAGCGCTCGGCGCGCGCTTCGGCGTCCTGATCGAGGTCGATTGCGGCGAACATCGCAGCGGCACTGAACCCGCGTCGGAAGAGCTTGTCGCGATCGCCGACGTGATCGACGCCTCTTCGCCGTATCTCGAACTGATGGGCGTGATGACTCACGCCGGGCATAGCTACGCATTCGACGACCCGGCGCCGATCCGGGCGCTCGCTGAAGTCGAACGACATGCCGCAGTCGCATCGGCCGAATTGCTCCGCACGCGCGGCTACCCCTGCCCCATCGTCAGCGTCGGATCGACCCCGACGCTGGCTTTCGCCGAGCAATTGCGCGGTGTCACCGAAGTGCGGGCGGGCATTTACCTGTTCTGCGACCTGTCGCAATTGTCGCGGGGCGTCTGCGCGCCGGAGGATATTGCCGTTTCAGTGTTGGCGACCGTCATCGGTCACCAGCGTCGCGGCGCCGTCCCCAGCCTGATCCTCGACGCGGGCGCACTCGCGCTATCCAAGGATGTCGGGGCCAACCGTTTCATGCCGAACGCCGGATATGGCTTGGTTTGCGATGCCGCGACGCTTGAGCCGCTGGGGTCGCTGACGGTCGTGACCGTGCATCAGGAACATGGCGGCGTTCCCGTGCCCGACGAAAGCTGGTTCGAACGCCTCCCGATCGGCAGCGTCGTCCGCATCCTGCCCAATCACGCCTGCCTGACCTGTGCGGCCTACACGTCCTACGATGTGCTGCGCGGCGGGGAAATCACCGAGGAATGGCCGCGAACGGGCGGCTGGTGAACGCAATGGGAGATCGAGATGAAACATCATAAGATGACGGAGATACGGTGCGCGGCGGTACCGCCGCCCGGCGGGCATTATGCCCAGGCGATATTGCACCGCGACACCCTTTATGTTTCGGGTCAGCTCGGCGTGACCGGAGAGACGCAAGACCCCGAAAGCCGATCGATCGCCGATCAGGTCGGCTTCGCGCTTGACAATATCGAAGCGATCGCGAGCGTCGTGGGTGCCTCGCTCGACGACGTCGTCCGATGCACGATCTATGTGACCGACGTCGCGCATTGGAGCGAAGTCAATCGGGCTTACGCCGCTTTCTTCGACACGCACCGACCCGCCCGATCGATTGTGCCATGTGGCTCGTTGCATTTCGGCGCGCTGGTGGAGATCGAGGCTGTCGTGGCGGTGGGTCTCGAACATTGAGGGGAGGCGAGCCGAACGCCAATTAGCGAGGCGCGGACCGACCACTATCCGTGAATCAACCGAATGGCCGCTTTCGGGCGCGTGCTAATCAAGGCGGGAACGGCAGGGATTGGGCGCAAAGCTGACATATCTTACCGGCGCTTATATTTCCGGGAGACAATCATTTATCAAAAATCAGCGTTACCCCCTAAAATCCGCTACAAAATATGGGGCAGCATGATTAAAAATGTAACATTTTCAATTTTTTAGGTAGGAAATGGTGGAGCCTAGCGGGATCGAACCGCTGACCTCCTGCATGCCATGCAGGCGCTCTCCCAGCTGAGCTAAGGCCCCACATCTTCATCCGATCACTCTCACCGTAGCGGTTGCTGCGATCGGGTTGCCGCCTTTAACAGTGCGGGCGGGCGATGCAAGGGGCCAAATGCATCGGACGATACCTTTTTGGCCCCTGAAACAAAAATCAGGTTTCGACGTCGTCGTCGTCCGCCGTCGCAACGCCCAGATCGTCGTCGCCGCCCAGGTCGACATCATTGTCCGGCGAGTCATTATCCTCGTCGACATCGACGTCCAGATCCAGATCCTCGTCGACGACGACTTCTTCCTTGGCGACCTTGCCGGGCTTTTCGACCTCGAACGGTGTCGATTGCTTCGATTTCAGCACCGATTCCGGAATCCAGTTGTAACCGCAATTGATGCAGCTGACCGGATCATCCTTGGTCAAATCATAGAATCGGGTGGCGCATTTCGGGCAGCTGCGTTTCGTGCCCCATTCAGCCTTGATCATAAATTCCTCGTAACCTTCTGGAAACAGAATAAATTGTGTGGAAAGCGACAGCTGCCGGCGCGGCGTCCATCAAATCGGCGTGCGCCTTGCCAGATTGTAAGGGCGCTGTCAAAAGCCGCTCGCCATGACCGATCAAACCGCCCGCCCGCGTAGCTTTTCCGCTTCCGTTCCGCTCAAGGGCCGGATCGCGATTCCCGGCGACAAAAGCATTTCGCACCGATCGCTGATGCTTTCGGCGCTCGCCGTCGGCGAAAGCCGGGTTACCGGTCTGCTCGAAGGGCATGACGTGCTCGCCACCGCCGCCGCGATGCGCGCGATGGGCGCCTCGATCGAGCGCAGGACTGATGGCGAGTGGCGCATCCATGGTGTTGGGGTGGGCGGGTTGCTCCAGCCGCGCGAAGCGCTCGACATGGGCAATAGTGGCACCTCGACCCGGCTGCTGATGGGGCTCGTTGCCAGCCACTCGATCACCGCCACGTTTGTGGGCGACGCCAGCCTGTCGGGCCGTCCGATGGGCCGCGTCATCGATCCGTTGGCGCAGATGGGCGCCGACATCACCTCATCGCCCGGCGGGCGGCTGCCGCTGATGGTCCGCGGCCTCGCCCCTGCCATCCCCCTCGCCTACCGCCTCCCCGTTGCGTCGGCGCAGGTGAAAAGCGCGGTGCTGCTCGCCGGGCTTAACACGCCGGGCATCACCGAGGTCATCGAGCCTGTTCCCACCCGCGACCACAGCGAACGCATGCTGCGAGGCTTCGGCGCCGACCTGAGCGTCGAAGCCGATGCCGATGGCACCCGCCATATCCGCATTGTCGGCGAGGCCGAGCTGAAGCCGCAGATGATTGTCGTCCCCGGCGACCCATCCTCAGCGGCCTTCTTCATCGTCGCAGCGCTGCTTGTCCCTGGCTCCGACATCACCATCACCAATGTCGGGCTGAACCCGACCCGCGCCGGACTGATCGATGTGCTGCGCCAGATGGGCGGCGACATCGAACTGGTCGATCCGCGCGAAGTCGGCGGCGAGCCTGTCGCTGACCTGCGCGTGCGCCACAGTGCGCTCACTGGCATCGATGTCGACCCCGCGGTCGCTCCCAGCATGATCGATGAATTCCCGATCCTGTTCGTCGCCGCAGCGCTGGCGCAGGGGCGCACGACAACCACCGGCCTCGACGAACTGCGCGTCAAGGAAAGCGACCGCCTTGCTGTGATGGCGGCAGGCTTGAAGGCCATAGGCGTGCGCGTCACCGAGACCGAGGACGGCCTGATCATCGATGGCACCGGCGGCGACCCGCTGCCCGGTAGCGCGACCGTTGCGGGCCATCTTGACCACCGTATCTGCATGAGCTTTGCCATCGCCGGACTTGTCACCGGGTCACCGGTGACGATTGACGATATGGCGCCGGTGGCGACAAGCTTTCCGAACTTTGAACGCCTGTTGGAGGATCTCCAGAAATGACGACTCATCGCGGACGCCCGATCATGGCGCTGGGCGCACTCGCCCTCACCTTTACAGCGATCACGGCCTCGCCGGTCGCGGCTCAGCAACGCGTGGCGGACCCGTTTGTGCGTGCCGATGCCAGTTTTTCGCCGCACCGGCTCAACCGCGTTGTCCGGCCACAAGCGATCGGCAAGCCCGCCAATTGCTTCGACGGGGAATGTGAATGGGTCGATAAGGCCGAGGTTGCGCACAGTTTCGGCGGCAAGCTGCTGGCGATCAAATCGATTTCCGTGCGTCCCGACGACCGCCGCGCGCTGCAGGCGCTCGGCATCGGCACGGCGCGTGATCGCTCGGCGGTGTTGACCCGCGTCCGCGCCTTTCTGCCAGAAATCAAGATCGACTGCCTGGAAGCCGGACAGGCCGGTGAAGGTCAGGGAATCGCATCGTGCAGCGGGTCGTTTCGATCCGGCGCATGGCTCAAGCTGCTGTTCGGTCCCGATGGCCGCCTGACCCAGGCGCGGATCGACGCGTTCCAGATCAACTGATGATCATTGCTGTTGATGGTCCGACCGCATCGGGCAAGGGCACGATTGCGCGCGCGCTTGCCGAGCATTTCGGGTTGCCGGTGCTCGACACCGGCTTGCTGTATCGCGCGGTCGGCTATCAGACGCAGCTAAACCATGGCGACGCCGATAATGCGGCTGATGCCTTGGCCGCGTGCGATTTTCCGGATCGCCTGCTCGACGATCCCGCACTGCGCTATGAAACGACAGGCGGGCTTGCCAGCCGCGTGTCGGTACACCCGCAGGTGCGCGCGGCGCTGTTGCAGCGGCAGGTGGACTTCGCCAACCAGCCCGGCGGCGCGATCCTCGACGGCCGCGATATCGGCACCGTCATCGCCCCCCACGCCGATGCCAAGCTGTTCGTGACCGCCAGCGCCGATGTGCGCGCGCGCCGCCGTCATGCCGAGATGTTGTCACGCGGCGTCGATGTCACCTTCGACGCCGTCCTCGCCGACGTTCACGCCCGCGATGCCCGCGACACCGGGCGCGCCGACGCCCCGTTGCTGCAAGCGCCCGACGCCCTGCTGCTCGACAACAGCGACATGCCGCGCGACGCCGCGATTGCCGCAGCCATCGCCTTTGTCGAAGCGCGCCGGAACGACCGCGGCTAAACGGGCTTTCGACCTTGCCTTTGCGGGGTTTGCGGACTATAGGCGCCCCGTCCGACGGGCCTTTCAGCCGGTCGAGGCACGGACAACCGCCGCCCGCAACCGGGCGTCGGGCGTGACGAGGCGATCTCGTCGCGCCCTTTTTGCTTTGCCCCTGCCCCGCCCGAACTGGCCCGAAGGATGTTCTGCATCGCATCCGGCGGGCAGGACAGATCGGCCATTAAGACCAGCGGAACCAACCGCTTGGCCGGAACAAATGAAGTAAGGAATATATCTCTATGGCCACTACGGCTTTTCCGACGCGCGACGATTTCGCCGCGATGCTCAATGAATCGCTTGGTGGTGCGGACGGCGGCTTTGAAGGCCGCGTCGTCAAGGGCACCGTCACCGCGATCGAAAACGACCTGGCAGTCATCGACATTGGTTTGAAGAGCGAAGGCCGCGTGCCGCTGCGCGAATTCGCCATGCCGGGCCAGAAGGCCGACATCAAGGTCGGTGACGAAGTCGAAGTCTATGTCGACCGCGTCGAAAACGCCAATGGCGAAACCATGCTGTCGCGCGATCGCGCCCGCCGCGAAGCCGCCTGGGACCGCCTGGAAGAAGAATTCAACAAGGAAGCCCGCGTCGAAGGCGTCATCTTTGGCCGCGTCAAGGGCGGCTTCACCGTCGACCTCGGCGGCGCCGTGGCGTTCCTGCCCGGTTCGCAGGTCGACATCCGCCCGGTACGCGACGTTGGCCCGCTGATGGACCTGCCGCAGCCGTTCCAGATCCTCAAGATGGATCGCCGCCGCGGCAATATCGTCGTGTCGCGCCGCGCCATCCTCGAAGAAACGCGCGCCGAACAGCGCTCGGGCCTGATCCTGAACCTGGAAGAAGGCCAGATCATCGAAGGCGCCGTCAAGAACATCACCGATTATGGTGCGTTCGTCGACCTCGGCGGCATCGACGGCCTGCTCCATGTCACCGACATGAGCTACAAGCGCGTCAACCACCCGAGCGAAGTCATCAACATCGGCGACACGGTCAAGGTGCAGATCATCCGCATCAACCGCGACACGCAGCGCATCAGCTTGGGCATGAAGCAGCTTGAAAGCGATCCGTGGGAAGGCGTCGCCGCCAAGTATCCCGTGGGTGCGAAGCTGTCGGGTGTGGTCACGAACATCACCGATTACGGTGCGTTCGTCGAACTGGAAGCCGGCATCGAAGGCTTGGTCCACGTCAGCGAAATGTCGTGGGTCAAGAAGAACGTCCACCCCGGCAAGATCGTTTCGACCAGCCAGGAAGTCGACGTCATCGTCCTCGAAGTCGACAGCGACAAGCGCCGCATCTCGCTCGGCCTCAAGCAGGCTCAGTTGAACCCCTGGGGCGCATTCGCCGATACCCACCCGGTGGGCTCGGTCGTCGAAGGCGAAGTCAAGAATGCGACCGAATTCGGTCTGTTCGTTGGCCTGCCCGGCGACGTCGACGGCATGGTCCACATGTCGGACATCGCCTGGGGCATCTCGGGCGAAGAAGCGCTGCATCTTCACCGCAAGGGCGAGGCCGTGCAGGTCGTGGTCCTTGATGTGGATGTCGAGAAGGAACGCATCAGCCTGGGCATCAAGCAGCTTGAAAAGGGTGCTCCGGCCGTTGGCGGCGGCTCCGCAGCGGCTGCTGGTTCGGTGAAGAAGAACGACGTCGTTACCGTCACCGTCCTGGAAGTTCGCGACAATGGCTTGGAAGTTCAGGCTGGCGACGATGGCGCCACCGGCTTCATCAAGCGCGCCGATCTTGGCCGGGACCGCGACGAACAGCGCGCCGAGCGTTATCAAGTCGGCCAGAAGTTCGATGCGATGGTCATCGGCTTCGACCGCTCGAAAAAGCCCAACTTCTCGGTCAAGGCGATGCAGATCGCCGAAGAGAAGCAGGCCGTCGAACAATATGGTTCGTCGGACTCGGGTGCGTCGCTCGGCGACATCCTTGGCGAAGCATTGAAAGCCGGCAAGAAAGATTAATTTCAAACTTGCATAGCGAAACGAACAAAAAGGCCCGCAGAGTGTCCCTCTGCGGGCCTTTTTCTTTTGGTGATATATTTTGACCAAACAGTGATTCGTGATACCTTCCGCGCGCGTTGGGAGGGGTCTCGCGCAAAAATGGACCGGCAACGACCGGACGCCTGCTTCGGCGGGAAATGCGTGGCACATACTAGGGGAAGCAAATGATCCGGTCAGAACTGGTTCAAAAGATCGCGAGCGAAAACAGCGATTTGCGTGTTGATGAAGTCGAACGCATCGTGGACACGTTCTTTGATTCCATCGTCGAACAGCTGGCGGCGGGGGGCCGTGTCGAGTTGCGCGGCTTTGGCGCGTTCTCGACCCGCGCGCGCGAATCGCGCACCGGTCGCAATCCGCGCACGGGTGCGTCGGTCGATGTGAAGGCCAAAAATGTGCCCTATTTCAAACCCGGCAAAGAAATGCGCGAGCGGCTCAACGACTAAAATCGTCGGTCACGGCGACGCCAGCCCCGTCGCTGGCGTTAACTTTCGCGTCCTATTCGCCTGAAAATTTCGATCGTACCGAAAATTCGCGCTTCTGCTTCGTCCGCGTCGCGATGACGACTGGCATCGTCAGCCAGCGCTGCTCCGGCAACGCTGGCGACTGTCAGTTCTTCAATCGATAGCCGGTGCGGAACATCCAGAAGATCACGCCCAGGCACAGGATAAAGAACAGTGCGACCGCGGCCATGCTCACCTCGATGCCGACGTCACCCTTGCCAAAAAAGGTCCAGCGAAAGCCGCTAATCAGATAGACGACAGGGTTGAACAGCGTCACCGTGCGCCACGCCGCGGGCAGCATGTCGAGCGAGTAGAAGGCGCCACCGAGGAAGGTGAGCGGATAGATCACCAGCATCGGGATCACCTGCAGCTGCTCGAAACTTTGCGCCCAGATGCCGATGATGAAGCCGAACAGGCAAAAGGTGATCGCCATCAGCAACATGAAGCCGACCATCAGCAGCGGATGCGCGACCTGGACGTCGACGAACAGATGCGCGGTCGCAAAGATGATCGCTCCGATGATCACCGACTTGGTCGCCGCCGCGCCGACATAGGCGATCACCGTTTCCAGCGGCGACAGCGGCGCGGAGAGCATCTCGTAAATCGTTCCCGTCCATTTGGGCATATAGATGCCGAACGAGGCATTGCTGATGCTTTCGGTGAACATCGTCAGCATCATCAGCCCGGGGACGATGAAGGCGCCGTAAGGCACGCCGCCAACTTCGCTCATCCGGCCGCCGATCGCCGATCCGAACACCACGAAGTAGAGCGCCGTTGTAATGACAGGCAGCGCCAGACTGGTCCACACGGTGCGCCCGAAGCGGGCCAGTTCAAAGGCGTAGATTGCGCGCACGCCGCGCCAGTTCGCGGTCATGCGGCCTCTCCCTTGGTTTCATGGACCAGCCCGACGAAAATATCCTCGAGCGAGCTTTGCTTGGTGTGCAGATCCTTGAACGCGATCCCGAGATCGCTCATTTGGCGCAGCAGCGATGGGACACCGGTCGCCTCAGCATGGCTGTCGAATTCATAAACGAGCTCATGCCCGTCACCTGTCAGTACCAGCTTCCAGGCCGCCAGTTCGGCCGGAACCGTCGCCAGCGGCTCGGCGAGATTGAGCGTCAGTGTCTTGCGACCCAATTTCTTGATCAGCGCGTGCTTTTCCTCGACCAGGATCAGCCGCCCCTTGCTGATCACTCCGACGCGGTCGGCCATTTCCTCAGCCTCTTCGATATAATGGGTGGTCAGGATGATCGTCACCCCACGCTCGCGCAGCCCGTGGACCATCTGCCACATGTCGCGGCGCAGCTCGACGTCGACCCCGGCGGTCGGCTCGTCGAGGAACAGGATTTCGGGCTCATGGCTCAGCGCCTTGGCGATCATCACGCGGCGTTTCATGCCGCCCGACAGCTCCATGATCTTGGAATTGCGCTTGTCCCACAGCGACAGGTCGCGCAGCAATTGCTCGATGAACGCGGGATCACGTGGCTTGCCGAACAGCCCGCGCGAGAAGCTGACCGTCGCTAGCACCGTTTCGAACGCATCGGTGTGCAGTTCCTGCGGCACCAGCCCGATCATCGTCCGCGCGGTGCGATAGTCGCGCGCATGATCATGCCCCGCGACCGTCACCGTCCCCGTGCTGGCGGTCACGATCCCGCAGACGATGCTGATCAAAGTCGTCTTGCCCGCGCCATTCGGCCCGAGCAGCGCGAAAATCTCGCCCTTGTTGATCGAAAGATCGACATCGCTGAGCGCAATGTGACCGCTTTTATAGGTTTTTCCGAGACCGGAAATTTTGAGAACAGCTGTCATGCCACGCCGTCTAGCCGAGCGACCGGGTGGGGTGAAGCAGCAAACAGCGCTTGACCTGAATCAGCCCATCGGCTTGACCGGCTGCACCGTGCGGACGTGGCGAAATCGGTAGACGCAGCAGACTTAAAATCTGCCATCCTCTGGATATGCGGGTTCAAGTCCCGCCGTCCGCACCATCATATCGGATCAGTCAGCCGCGGATAAGCGCCTTCACTCTGGCCCGCAGCCCGAAGCGGTCGAGTAGCGCCTTGCCGCGCAACGCCGCGCCGTCGATTCCCTGCATCATCGCCAGCACAGCGCGATTGCGGAGCGTCGGGCGCAGCACCAGCACGTCGGCACACGCCACCGTGGCGCGGCCGAATTGCGCCTTGTGCGCGCCATCGCCCTCGGTAAAATCAAAGGCGCGAAAACGGTTTTCGCTGTAAAGCGCGCGCATCGCCTCGACGTGCAGCACCGTCCCCGGCGACAGCTCGGCGAAATCGGGATCATAGCCGAGATGCGCATAGATCAGGACATCCTGCTCGACGGGCAGATACAGATAGGCGATCGCCTGCCCGCCCGCGAACAACAGAAAGGCGCGGACATTGTCGGCGGCGGCGGCCGCGACCGCCTGCGCGATGTCGGCCTCTCCGGTCGGAAGGCCAGCCTGCATCAATCGGGCCTGATAGGTCCGACGCGAAAGATCGCCCGCGACCGCCATGAATTCGGCGATGTCCGCCGCAGTGCGATAGGATCGCACCGTGAATCCGCCATCAAATTGCTCGGCAAGCCGCCGTGCCTTGCGTGACAGGGTGGAACGCGTCTTGGAGGAAAATCCCTGCCACCAATCGTCAAAGCTGCTGTGCTGCATCGCGATATAGTGGCGGGGATAATCCTGACGGATGGTGACCAGCCAGTCCGTCATTCGCGCCCTGAGCGCGGGCAATCGTTCGACGGGTAGCGAACGGAGCATCCAGCCGTCGCGCCCCGGCGGCGCCATGACGTCGTCGACTTCGCCGGTCAGCACCGCATCCAGGCTGTGCGGCACCACGCGTAATCGCCGCCGCACATGACCGATTGTGCGCCCCGCAATGTCGATGCGCAGCGCGACCGGATGGTCTGAAATTTCTTCGCCCTGCCCTTTCATTCTTTCACCATTTGCGACGATCATCCTATTCCGGTTTCGCAGCCTTTGGTTATGATTGGCTTACACCGGCGTAAAGGATCAGACGGACAATGACGGCAACAGGCACATATCGGCGCCCCATCATCAGGATGGCAGCGGCGGCAAGTCTGATGCTGAGCGTGTCGAGTTGCGGCCTGTTCGGTGAACGCGGGCCGGTACGAATCGCCGCGATGGGGGCGATCAATCCCGCCGCGAGCCCGCTGAACGGCGAACTGTCGGCAACCAACGCGGCGCTGCTCGACGCTACGTCGCAGGGTTTGGTCAGCTATGATGGCGGGGGCCAGATCGACACCGGCCTGGCCGATCGCTGGACCGTGACCACCGACGGGCGCAGCTATATCTTCCGGTTGCGCGAAGCGAAATGGAGCAATGGCCGCAAGGTCACGGCGCAGGATGTCGCGGCGATCCTGCGCACCTATGTAGCGCCCGCCAGCCGCCATATGCTCAAAAGCGATTTCCCGGAAATCGAGACGATCCGGGCGATGACCGACACGGTGATCGAAATCCGCCTGTCAGTGCCACAGCCCGCGATCCTGGAGCTGCTGGCGCAGCCGTCGATGGCGATCGTAAACAAGGGGATGGGATGGGGACCGATGCGGGCGCGCAGGATCGGGCGCGCGATCCTGCTGTCGCCCGTTCCCGATCCGCTGGCGGAAGACCCCGAGGCCGCAGAAGCCGCGGCCAATGACCCCGCAGCGTCGATCGAACTTGTCGGCACCTCGCCCGCCGGGGCGCTGGCGCGGTTCAAAAACGGCTATGCCGATGGCGTCATCGGTGGCCGTTTCTCTACCCTGCCCTATTTCGCGGCGTCCAACATCGGCCGATCGCGGCTCGTGGTCGATCCCGCCCCCGGTCTGTTCGGACTGTCGTTCGTCCGGGCCGAGGGATTTCTGGCGACCGACACCAACCGCGACGCGCTGGCCCGAGCGATTCGGCGCGAGCGGCTGATCGAAGCCTTTGGGTTGACCGAATGGCAGCCGCAGGTGACCTTGCGCCCCGCGGTCCACACGCCCGACGGGGGCCCGGCGCCGCTGATGCCAGCGTGGGCGGCTTATGACGACGCCTCGCGGCAAACGCAGGCCCGACGGGTCGTCGATGCATGGCGCGCAGCGGGACGCGAAATCGAACCGATCCGGATCGCCGTCCCCGATTCACCGGGTGGCCGCATCCTCTTTGCCTATGTCGCCGCCGATTTCGCCGCGATCGGCGTGCCCAGCCGCCGCGTCAACATGGCATCGACCGCCGACCTGCGCCTGATCGACGAGGTCGCCCCCAATGACGATGCCCTATGGGCGCTACGCCGCCTGTCGTGTCGGCGCGACACCCTTTGCAACCGCGAGGCGGAAGGTCTGATCGATCAGGCGATGCGCAACATCGACGTGGGCCAGCGCGCGGCGCAACTGGGCGACGCCGAAGTCGTCCTCTCGCGCTACACACCCTTCATCCCACTCGCGACGCCGCTACGCTGGTCAGTCGCGGCGCAGCGCCTGACTGGCCTGCGCCCCAATGGCCGGGCGCAGCACCCATTGAATCACGTGATCGCCGCACCCAATTAATTCACTAGCGCCGTCGTGGCGCTTTATGAAAGCACGCCCATGGCCCCCTCGCCGCCCAATCCCGACGCCATTTTCGACGCATTGATCCAGAACCGTACCGATCCCGCGGCGCTGCGCAAACGGGTCGAGACGCTGGAAATCCTGCTCGAACGCAGCTTTGTCATTCCTGGCATCAATCGTCCGGTCGGCCTAGACGCGATCGTCGGGCTGGTGCCGGTGGTCGGCGACGTCATCGCCGGGCTGATGGGCGCCTACCTTATCTGGGAGGCGCGCAACCTGGGGATGCCGAAATGGAAATTGTGGCGGATGGCGGGCAATGTCGGCATCGACACGGCATTGGGCGCCATTCCGCTTGTCGGGGACGCGTTTGATCTGTTTTTCCGTTCGAACACCCGCAATCTCAAGATCATCAAGCGCCACCTGGATAAGCATCATCCAGGGACGATCATCATCGATCAGTAATCTTCATTTTCCGTTCGCATCGAGCGAAGTCGAGATGCCCATCGGTTGCGCACGCCTCGGCGTGTCTCGACTTCATCCATAGGATGAAGTTTATCCTGAGCGCCTGCAAGGCAGTCGAAGGGCTCGACACGAACGGAGGAAGGGGTTGGCTCGCGGCTTCCCTTGCGGTGTCTGACGGTGCTAGCACGGCGTCACCACGCCCCAAGGGAGACATAGTGATGATCCGCGCCAGCCTTGCCGCGCTTGCCCTCAGCTGTTCGTTCACCGCCGTCGCCTCGGCGCAGGAAGCCGATCCCTATCTCTGGCTTGAAGATATCGAGGGTGAAAAGGCGCTCGACTGGGTCAAACGAGAAAATGCCGCCACCGACAATCTGATCGTCGGCCGCCCGGGTTTCGAGGCCGACCGCAAGCGCGCCCGCGCCATTCTGGACGATGATCGTCAGATCGCGATGCCCGGCGACGTTATGGGCGACATGATCACCAATTTCTGGCGCGACGCGACCAACCCGCGCGGACTGTGGCGGCAAAGCCCGATCGACGCCTATCTGGCAGGCAAGCCGGTGTGGACGACGCTGATCGACGTCGACGCGCTGGGCAAGGCGGAGACGCAAAGCTGGGTGTGGCACGGCGCCGACTGCCTCGCGCCCGCCTATACGCGCTGCCTCGTCTCGCTCAGTCCAGGCGGCACCGATGCCGACATTGTGCGCGAATGGGACCGCTCGACGAAAAGCTTCGTCGATGGCGGCTTCACCCTGCCGCTGGCCAAGAGCAGCGTGACGTGGGAAAATGCCGACACGTTGCTGGTCGCGACCGATTACGGCGCGGGCAGCATGACCGCGTCGGGCTATCCGCGCATCGTCAAGCGCTGGAAACGCGGCACCCCGCTGGCATCGGCCGAAACGGTGGCGGAAGGTGAAGCCGAAGACGTCGGCATGAACGTCTTTGCCTTTACCGATGGCGACAAGCGCTGGCCAATGATCAGCCGCGGCAAGACCTTTTACACCGCCGACATCAAGCTGCCGAACGTCGATGCCTCGCGCTATATCTCGACGATCATTCCAGACACCGCCAGTGTCCGCGACGTCATCGACGGCCAGCTGGTGATCTTTCTCAACCAGGATTGGGCCAACATCCCCGCGGGCTCGCTCGTCTCGCTGTCGCTCGCCGACATGTCGGCCGACCGCCAGGTGCCGATCGTCACCGCGATGACCCCGACCAAGGCGCAGGCGATCGAGAATGTCTCGGCCACCGACAATATCCTGTGGGTGAAGGCACTCGACGATGTCGAGGGCAAATTGTTCGCACTGCGCCGCGACCCAGCCACCGGGAAATGGGGCCAGAAGGAGGTGCCGCTGGCCGCCAACGCCACGGTCGGCATCGCCGGGACGGTTGGCAAGCGCGACCTTGTGCTGGCGACAGCCGAGACGATGCTGACGCCGCCGACGCTCTACGCCGTGTCCGAAAACAAGGCGCCGCAAGAGGTGCAGAGCCTGCCCGCGACCTTCGACGCCAGCACAATGAGTGTCGAGAAACGCTTTGCAACGTCGAAGGACGGCACCAAGATCCCTTATTTCATCGTGCGCAAAAAGGGCGCCAACGGCCCCGTTCCCGCGCTCGTCCACGCCTATGGTGGCTTTCGCGCCGCGCAGACCCCCGGCTATCTCACCGGCCAGCCATATCGTGCAGGGCCGCTTGGCCTCTATTGGGTCGGGGACGGCAACGCCTATGTCCTCGCCAACATCCGCGGCGGCGGCGAATATGGCCCAGCCTGGCATCAGGCGGCGCTGCGCGAAAAACGCCAGAACAGCTTCGACGATCTCCATGCGGTGGCCGAGGATCTGGTCGCCACCGGGGTCAGCGCCAAGGGCAAGATCGCCATCTCGGGCCGTTCGAACGGCGGCGTCCTCGTTGGCGCTGCAATGACGCAGCGCCCCGACCTCTATGGTGCCGTCATCTCGGGCTCGCCGATCAAGGATATGTGGCGGTATGACAAGATGCTCGCCGGCGCGTCATGGGTCGCCGAATATGGCGATCCCGACGTGCCGGAGGATTGGGCCTTCCTCTCGAAATACTCGCCCTATCAGGCGCTGCGTAAAGGCGTTAGATATCCGCCGATCTTCCTCTATCTGTCGACCAAGGACGACCGCGTCCACCCCGGCCACGCGCGCAAATATGCCGCGCAGCTGAAAGAACTCGGCAACAGCGTCTATTATCACGAATATCTGGAAGGCGGTCATTCGGTTGGCGCCGACCATGCCGAGGATGCGGTGCGCGCCGCAATGCTCCACGCCTTCCTGCTGCGCGAACTGGTGGAGAAGAAATAGTGCCAAGGAAGCGGTGGTCGGCGCCGCTGCGGGCGGTGGTGGACAGGGCTGGATTCGAACCAGCGTACGGAAACCCGGGCAGATTTACAGTCTGCTGCCTTTAACCACTCGGCCACCTGTCCATGGGGTCCGCTTTGGGAAGCGGTCCAATGGCGAAACGAGGCTTGCCTGTCAATGGCAGTCATGGGAAAGGCGCGCGCTATGAGACAAATTTCCCGCCACCGTCGCCCGCAAGGCCCAAGCACCCGCGGCCAGCCCATCCGTTTCTGGGGCCGCCACGCCGTTCTGGCGGCGCTCGCCAACCCCGAACGAACCGTCAAACGGATCTGGGGAACGCGCGAAGCGCTGGGGCAGCTCGACCTGCCGCCGGTGATTCCGATCAACTATGCCGAGGTTACCGACCTCGCCAGGCTGGTCGCGCGCGACGCGCCGCATCAGGGACTGGTGATCGAAGTCGATCCGCTGGAGGACATTTATCTTGGCGACCTGTTGCAGCAAGAGGTCGATGCCGACAGCAAGCGCCCGCTGATCGTGCTCGATCAGGTGACCGACCCGCACAATATCGGTGCGGTGCTGCGGTCGGCGGCAGCGTTCGATGCCGCGGCGATCATCACCCAGGACCGCCACAGCCCGCCCGAAAGCGGCGTCATAGCGCGTTCGGCGTCGGGTGCGCTCGAAATCGTGCCGTGGGTGCGCGTCGTCAACCTGTCGCGCGCGCTGGAGGAAATTGCCGAAGCGCAATACTGGCGGATCGGGTTGATGGGCGATACCGATACGACGCTGGGATCGACCCTCGACGGCAGCCGGGTTGCGCTGGTGCTGGGATCCGAAGGCGACGGGATGCGTCACAATGTCATGGAGCATTGCGACGTGCTGGCGAAACTACCAATCTCGCCGCGCATGGAAAGCCTCAACATCTCGAACGCCGCGGCGATTGCGCTCTACGCGGTAGCGACGGCGGGCAAGGGCTGAACCTTAGCAAGTCTTGTCATTGCGAGGAGCGAAGCGACGCGGCAATCTAGGGGCGGCCTTGCACCGCTCTGGATTGCTTCGCTTCGCTGGCAATGACGAGAGAGTGGAGGATCAATCCTCCGCAGCGATCCGCACCTTCAACCCGTCCAGTGCGTCGCTGAACGGCAGCTGGCACGACAGGCGCGAGGTGGCGTCGCGGTCAGTCGTCGAATCGAGCAGATCGTTCTCGTCCTCGCTCATCGCGGGCAACTGATCGGCCGCACCCGCTTCGACATGGACGTGGCAGGTCGCACACGAGCAGCAACCGCCGCACAGCGCCAGCAACTCGTCGAACCCGGCGTCGCGGATATTTTCCATCACCGTCAGGCTGGTGTCGCCCTGGATTTCATGTTCGGTTCCATCACGCGTCACGACAATCAGCTTGGCCATGCTAGTCCCCATATCTTCGATGTTGCTGGCGCTATGTCGCGCGTTGCGCGGCAAATCAAGCACTGCTAGTGACAGGCATTGGAACAAAAGGGGAATATGACATGGGCCTGACCCAGCAGCAGCTGAACGCCGGAATCGACGCGCTCGCCGCGCTCGATCCGAATTTCGCGCGCGCGCTGGCGAATGCCGGTTACCCGGAACCGCGCATCCGGACGCCGGGCTACACCACACTGCTTCGCACCATCGTCGGCCAGCAGGTCAGCGTCGCCGCGGCAACCTCGATCTGGAACAAGCTGGAGGCGCAATTTGGCGAAGGTTGCCCAGCCGAGATCGTCGCGGCGGCCGATTTCGATACGCTACGCGCCTGCGGCCTGTCGGGCCAGAAACAGGGCTATGCCAAAAGCCTCGCGCAACTGATCCTCGACGGCGAACTAAAATTCGATGCCCTGCCGGCCGACGACGAGGAAGCAATCGCACTGCTCACCAAGGTAAAAGGCATCGGCCGCTGGTCGGCCGAAATCTATCTACTGTTCGCCGAAGGCCGCCCCGACATCTGGCCCGCGGGCGATCTGGCGGTGCAGGAAGCGGTGGGCCGCATCCTCCAACTCGGTGCGCGCCCGAGTGAGAAGTAGGCACGCGAACTCGCTGAGCCTTGGCGCCCGCATCGCGGCGCGGCGGCGATCTTCAGCTGGCATTGCTACAATATGGCGGTGATCTAGTTTGAGACAGATCAATCTCCCCGTCTTCGTCATTCCCGCGAAAGCGGGAACCCAGCGGCGACGCTGATGCGACAGGATTTCGGCCCGACCACGTACATCCTCGCTTCGCGCCGCAACGGCACGTTATACACTGGCGTCACATCCAATCTCATCCAGCGCATTCATCAGCACCGCGAAGGCCTCGTTCCAGGCTTCACGCTTAAGTACGGCGTAAAGGCGCTCGTCTGGTTCGAACAACATTCCACAATGGACGCGGCGATCCAGCGCGAAAAGCGGATCAAGAAATGGAACCGCGCATGGAAGCTTGAACTGATCGAGAAGGATAACCCGGACTGGCGCGATCTTGCCGAAGACCTGGGTTTGGCTCCGATCGGCTGACTGGGTTCCCGCGTTCGCGGGAATGACGATGTATGGGGTTGCGCCGATCCGAAACAAAAAAGGCCGGGTGGAGCATCCTCCACCCGGCCTTTTTTGTTGATCGTCAGCCGAAGCTTATTTCTTCGCCGCAGCCTTCTTGGCCGGAGCCTTCTTCGCCGCAGCGGGCTTTTCTTCGGTCTTGGCTTCGGCCTTCTTGGCCGGAGCGGCCTCAGCCTTCTTTGCCGGTGCCTTCTTGGCAGGAGCCGCCTCGGCGGCATCTTCCTTCACATCGGCCTTTTTGGCTGCGGGCTTTTTCGCCGCCGCCTTCTTGGCCGGCTTGTGGTCGTGGTCATGATCGTGATCACAGCCCGGACCGTGGACGTGGCCGCTGTCGTCATCGGCTTCGATCGCCGCTTCCAGTTCCTCGCGGGTGGTTTCGCGGTCGCTGATCTCGGCCTTCTCGAACAGGAAGTCGACGACCTTGTCCTCATAGAGCGGGGCGCGGAGCTGGGCCGCGGCGAGTGCGTCCTGCTGGACATATTCCATGAAGCGGCCGCGATCTTCGGGGCGATATTGCTGCGCCGCCTGCATGATCAGCCGCTGCATTTCCTGCTGCGACACCTGCACGCCATGCGCCTGGCCGATTTCGGACAGGAGCAGGCCCAGGCGGACGCGGCGCACCGCGATCGCATGATAATCGTCGCGGTCGGCTTCCAGCTCGGCCTTCGCCGCGGCAGGATCGTCCTCGTTTTCGACTTCCTGCTCCAGCTGCTGCCAGATCTGCGCGAATTCGGCCTCGACCATCGTCGGCGGCACATCGAAATCATGGCTCGCCGCGAGCTGGTCGAGCAGCTTGCGCTTCATATAGGTGCGCGTCAGGCCGTTCAGTTCCTGCTCGACCTGATCCTTCATCAGCTCTTTCAGCTTGTCGAGGCTTTCGAGGCCGAGCGACTTCGCGAACTCGTCGTCGATCTTCGATGCCGCGGGAACCTTCACTTCCTTCACCGTCACGGCGAATTCAGCCTTGGCACCCTTCAGGTTTTCGACCGGATATTCGGCGGGGAAGGTGACCTTGACGGTCTTCGCATCGCCGACCTTGGCGCCGACCAGCTGGTCTTCGAAACCCGGGATCAACTGACCCGAACCGATTTCGACCGCCATGTCTTCACCGGTGCCGCCGTCAAAGGGAACGCCGTCGACGCTGCCGGCAAAATCGATGATGACCTGGTCGCCAGCGGCAGCCTTCTTGGTCTTCGGCGCCTCTTCAAAGCGCTTCATCTGCGCGGCGAATTCTTCGATCTTAGCCATCACGGCCTTGTCGTCGGCGGGGACGGTCAGGCGCTCCAGCTTCAGCCCGTCGATCGACGGCGTCTTGATGTCGGGCAGCACTTCCAGCGCGACGGTGACTTCGGCGTCCTTGCCGGTTTCATAACCATCGGCCAGCGTGACCGCGGGCTGCAACGCGGGGCGGAGCTTTTCCTTGGCCATCAGGTCGCGAACCCCGGCGTCGATCGCCTTGTTCAGCGCGTCGGCCGACAACGCGGCGCCGTGCATCTTGCGGATCAGGTTCGGCGGCACCTTGCCGGGGCGGAAGCCGGGCATGCGCACGGTCGGCGCCATGCTCTTCACCTCGTCGTCGACGCGGGCGTCGATGTCCTTGGCGGTGATGGTCACGCGATATTCGCGCTTCAGGCCTTCGTTCAGCGTTTCGACGGTCTTCATTGCCTTGGTCTTATCCTTGCTCAAAATCTCGTATCGATGAACCCCGGCCACATGGCGGGGTTCCCCTATCCCGGCTCCATCCCCATCAGATCGTCGGAACTGGTGCGGGCGAAGGGACTCGAACCCCCACATCTTGCGATACTGGTACCTAAAACCAGCGCGTCTACCAATTCCGCCACGCCCGCAGAGGCTGTCGGCCGGGTGCACAAAGCCGCGCGCAAAGCCGCGCACGCCCGTGCGGGCCGCGCGGGGCTATAGCAGACGCGCCGCCGAGGGCAAGGGCGGAAAGCCCGACATTTCTGCGGGGGGAACGCGCACCGCGCCCGTTCGTTGATAAGGCAAGGAGAGCCCTTATGACCTTTGCATCCAGCCTGCACGTTCGCGCCACCGATCCCTTCCCCAAACCCAAGCCCGACACCATCGAACCGATGGCCCCGCCCGAGCATCCGGTGCAGCCAACGCCGCAGGAGGATCCCGCGGGTCAGCCGCTGGAAATCCCCGGCAATCCGGGTGGCGGCGGCGATATGGATGAACCGGGCCACGGCCCGGATGAAGTGCCGCCACAACAGGTTTAGTCCGGGTCGCCGCCATCCTTGTTAGGGGGGCGGCGGGCTTTGGCTGTCGTCCGTTTCGTGCTAAATTCGCGCTGCCCCGCAACAGGAGACACTGCGATGCGTCCGATCTGCCTTTCCCTGCTTCTCACGGCCTGTGCCTTCCCCCTCCCCGCGCTCGCGCAGTCGGCGCCCGATGTCGCTGATCTGGTCGGTGCGCGCGGCGCGGGCGGCGAGACCCAGCTGCTCGCGCGCGGCTATGAATCGCGCCAGTCGAATGTCGTCGGCAACCAGCGCTATACCTTTTGGTACAACCAGCGCACTGGGCGCTGCATCTCGGTGGCGACGATGGACGGGCGTTATTCGGCGATCATCGGGGTTCCGGCGGAAAATTGTCAAGGCGGCAGCCCAGCCGACGACCATCACACCCCGCCTGCCGATGCGGGCTATAGCGATCCAGCGTCGCTGGTGCTCGTCTGCTACGGTGCCGGCAACCGGCCCAGCGTGACCACTACCCCCAGCTACGACTGGAACCGGTCGAAGCATAAGTGGGAATGGGGGAGCGACGTGGTCAGCACCAACGAAGGATTCAACAGCGACGTCCAGGTCGAACTTTACGGCGATCATGGCCGCATCCATCTTGGCCCCAAGCTGGTTCCGCCGATCCATTCGGGCGGGCATGAAGGCTGGTGGGATCTGGAAAATCTGATCGTGAGCCCCGATCGCATCACCGCGACCTATCGCCTCAACGGGCTCAACAAGCCGAAGCTCGACATCGATCGTCGCTCGGGTCGTATCCAGATCAAGGCCCAGACCGACTTTTCAGGTCAGTGCGACATCGGCAATTGGGGCGCGGGGCAGCGGCGCTTCTGACGCCGCAGTCGCCTCGCCTCAGCGGGTGCAGAAATCCACGAAGCGCGCGATCGCCTGTTTACCGGTCGCGGTCGCCGCCATGTCGATCGTTCGTCCGTTGGCGGTCATCCGCAACCAGCCGTTGGTTGCGAAGGCGCGGATCAGCGGCGACCCGCCCGCAATTTCCTGCGACTGGAAAAACGGCATCTCGTCGATCTCGGTCGTGCCGGTGACGCGCAGCTTCGCGCTGCCCGACGCCAGCTCGATCGCGGACAGGTCCGGCGCACCGCCCGAAATTCCGGCAAAGATGCGATTGCCGCCCTGCTCGCAGCGGAAATTCAGCGGCTGGTCGTCGGTGCCGTCGACTTCATAGGCGAGGATCGCGTCCGACACGCGATCTTCATTGACCCGCATCGTCCAGTCATAGCCGTCGTTCACCGCAGGCGCCGCGCTCGCGGTGCCGCCGAGCACCAGCATCGCCGCGCCGCCGACCGCAATCATCATCCGCTTCATCATCATTCATCCTTCGCATCATGTCGGCATGGGTTTAGCCGCTTATGACGCCGAAGCCACTGAATCGACTGTGAACTCGATCACAATTTTGGGTCAGCTGAGCGCCTTTTTGAGCAGCTCGTTGACCACCTGCGGGTTCGCCTTGCCCTGCATCGCCTTCATCGTCTGACCGACGAAAAAACCGAACAGCGCTTCCTTGCCGCCCTTATACTGCTCGACCTTGTCGGCGTTGGCGGTCAGGATCTTGGCGATTTCGGCTTCAATCGCACCGGTGTCGCTGGTCTGCTTGAGCCCGTCGCGCTCGACGATTGCCGCAGCGCCGTCGCCGCTTTCCAGCATCTTCTCGAACACCTGCTTCGCGATCGTCCCCGAAATCGTCCCGTCGGCAACCAGCCCGAGCAATTCGGCCGCCTGCTCAGGCGACACCGGCGAATCGGTCAGGTCGCGGCCCATGCGGTTGAGCGCACCGAACAGCTCGCTCGTCACCCAGTTCGCCGCTGTCGCCGGTTTCGCGCCGGTGGCGAGCCCAACCTCCAGCAATGTATCGAACCAGCGCGCCGCCTCGACCTCGGCGGTCAGCACATCGGCATTATAGGCCGAAATTCCCAGCGCCAGATAGCGGTCGCGCTTGGCGTCGGGCAGTTCGGGCAGGCTTTCGCGGCACTCGGCCAGAAACGCATCGTCGAGTTCGAGCGGCAGCAGATCGGGATCGGGGAAATAGCGATAATCATGCGCATCTTCCTTCGACCGCATCGACCGCGTTTCATTGCGGTCGGGATCGTACAGCCGCGTTTCCTGCACCACCGTGCCGCCGCTTTCGATCAGTTCGACCTGACGCTTCGCCTCGCCCTCGATCACCGCCATCACGAAACGCACCGAATTGACATTCTTCGTCTCGGTGCGCGTCCCGAATTCGTCGCCGGGCTTGCGAACCGACACGTTGACGTCGGCGCGCATCGAGCCTTCTTCCATATTGCCGTCGCACGACCCGACATAGCGCAGGATCGCGCGCAGCTTGCGGACATAGGCCCCGGCCTCTGCGGGCGAGCGCATGTCGGGCTTCGACACGATCTCCATCAGCGCGACGCCGCTACGGTTCAAATCGACATAGGACATCGTCGGATGCTGATCGTGCATCAGCTTGCCGGCGTCCTGCTCGACATGGATGCGCTCGACCCCGATCACCTTTGGTTCTGGAATCCCCGCCTTCTCGTCCGCCTCGACAGTGATCGCACCTTCGCCAACAAGCGGATGATAAAGCTGCGAAATCTGATAGCCCTGCGGGAGATCGGCGTAGAAATAATTTTTGCGGTCGAACCGCGACCATTTGTTGATCTGCGCCTCGATCGCCATCCCCGTGCGCACCGCCTGGCGGATGCACTCGCGGTTCGGCACCGGCAGCATCCCCGGCATCGCGGCATCGACCAGCGACACCTGCGTGTTCGGCTCGGCCCCGAACGCCGTCGCGGCGCCCGAGAACAGCTTGGCGTTAGTCGTGATCTGGGCGTGGACCTCAAGGCCGATCACGACCTCCCACTCACCGGTTTCGCCCTTGATGCGATAGTCAGACATCACTTACTTTCCTTGTGTCCCTGCGAAGGCAGGGACCCATCACCTGCCGCTTCAACCTTGCACCATCCGGAGATGGGCCCCTGCCTTCGCAGGGGCACAGGCCAAGCTACCACCACTTCTCCGCCCGCGCCGTGAACCCGGCGCGTTCCTCGATCGCCAGCCCGGCGTTGAGCACGCCCTGCTCGTCGAATGCCTTGCCGATGATCTGCAAGCCCAGCGGCAGCCCTTCGCGGTTCAGCGCCGCGGGGACCGACATCGCGGGCAGGCCCGCGAGGCTCGCGGGCACCGCGAACACGTCGTTGAGATACATCGACAGCGGATCGGCCATCTTCTCGCCCAGCCCGAACGCCGCCGACGGCGCGGTCGGCGCGAGGATCACGTCGCACGACGCAAAAGCCCGCTCGAAATCGCGCGCGATCAGCGTCCGCACCTTCTGCGCCTGCGTGTAATAGGCGTCGTAAAAGCCCGCCGACAGCACATAGGTGCCGATCATGATGCGGCGCTTGACCTCGGCCCCAAAGCCCTCGGCACGCGTCGCGGCATACATGTCCTGCAACCCCGCGCCCTGCGGCAACGCGCGCAGCCCGTAGCGCACGCCATCATAGCGCGCGAGGTTCGACGACGCCTCAGCCGGCGCGATGATGTAATAGGCGGGCAGCGCATATTTGGTGTGCGGCAGGCTGATCTCGACAACTGCGGCCCCGGCATCTTTCAGCATCGCGATCCCGGCGTCCCACATCGCATCGATGTCGGGGTCGATGCCCTCCAACCGATATTCCTTGGGAATCCCGACCGTCTTACCCTTGAGATCGCTCGACAAAGCCGCTTCCAAATTGGGCACCGCCATGTTCAGGCTGGTCGCGTCCTTCGGATCGAAGCCCGCCATATTTTCGAGCATGATCGCGCAATCGCGTACATCGCGCGCCATCGGCCCCGCCTGGTCTAGCGAGCTGGCGAACGCCACGATGCCCCAGCGCGAGCAGCGGCCATAGGTCGGCTTGATCCCCGAAATGCCGGTGAACGCCGCGGGCTGGCGGATCGAACCGCCGGTGTCGGTCCCCGTCGCCGCGGGGCACAGTCGCGCCGCGATTGCGGTCGACGAACCGCCCGACGATCCGCCCGGCGCGAGCGACGCGTTGCCGCCATCCTTGCGCTTCCACGGGCTGATGACATTGCCGAAATAGCTCGTCTCGTTCGACGACCCCATCGCGAACTGGTCGAGGTTCAGCTTGCCCAGCATCCCCGCGCCCGCGTCCCACAATTTCTGGCTGACGGTCGATTCATAGCGCGGGACGAAACCCTCCAGCATATGGCTCGCCGCGGTCGTCTGGACGCCATCGGTGCAGAACAGATCCTTCATCCCGATCGGCACGCCCGACAAGGGTTTCAGCGTCCCCGCGGCGCGATCGGCATCGGCCGTCTTTGCTGCGGCCAGCGCATGTTCGGGCGTCTCGACGATAAACGCGTTGAGCGCCTTCGCCCCCGCGACATTGGCACTGAACGCCTCCGCCACTTCGACGGCGCTGAAATCGCCCGCGCGGTGGCCATCGCGGATCTGCGCCACGGTCAGGTTGGTGAGGTCAGTCATTATTCAATCACTTTCGGGACACCGAAAAATCCGTGCATCGCCGCTGGCGCGTTCGCCAGCACATCGTCGCGGCGGTTGCCGCCGGTCAGCGGGTCGGCGTCGATCACATCGTCGCGCAGCCGCAGCGTGTTGGGGATCACCGCGGTCATCGGCTCGACCCCGGTCACATCGACCTCGCCGAGTTGTTCGACCCAGCCCAAAATGCCGTTCAATTCGCCTTCCATCGCGGCGGCTTCGGCATCGCTGATCGCGATGCGCGCCAGCGACGCTATTTTCCTGACCGTTGCCTGATCGATTGTCATTGGGTTCCTGCCTTTGCGGGATAATGATGCGCCGCTAGCACCGTGCCCCCTGCGCTTCAACCGTTGAGAGCGCCTTCACCGGGAGCCGAGCGCACAGGCTGTGTCGGAAAAAGATTCGCGCAGAGGCGCAGAGAACGCCGAGAAAAATTCTGCGGCGCAGCCACTTCTTCCTCATTATCGATAGTGCGTGTCGCAACCCGGCGATCGTCTCTGCGGCCTCTGCGCCTCTGCGCGAAAATATCCACAATAGGACCTAGCCGTTGTCGTTAGCTACTCGAACACCTCCGGTTCCGGCACGCCATCCACCACAATCCGCCGCTGCTGAATCGTCTCGACCGTCACCGTCGCTTTCGACAGGTCCGTTTCAGGCCGCACCGGCCGTCCGCCGCGCGCCGGGTCGCCCTGGATCCAGCGCCCTTCCGCGTTCAGCGTCACATAATCGAAATTCAGCATCTCCCCCGGTTCATTCTGCCCCAGCACCCCGATCCGGTCGCCGGCCAGCCACACCGCGACGCATGCCTTGGCGCGGCGGCACATATAGGTTTCTGCGATGCGATCCCGTGCATCGGCAGGCAGCGCTCGATCGGCGGGAATAACCCGGATCCGCTCGGCAAAGGGCTTGGGCAGCGCCAACCCGTTCGGCCCGGTCAGATCCCAGCGGTTTTTCGCCTCCAGCGCCGCTGTTGCGGCATCGCGGCGCGCCTTTTGCGGCGACCTGGTCAAATCCCGCAACGCCGCGCGCCCACTCGGCCCGAAATCATAGGCCATCGCCGCCCAGTCGAATTGTTCAACCGTCGTCGTCCCCGAGTTCAGCCGCGCCATCTGATCGCGCGTTGAAATCGCCCCAAAGTCGAGGATTGGCAGCGCCAGGAACAGCGCCAGCAGCGCCACCCCGATCGCCAGCTTTTGCTGCAACGGGCGCAGCACATCGTCGAAATCGCGCCGCCCTTTGGTCACCGCCCACAGCCCGACGAGCCCATAGCCGAGCGCAATCACCGTCGCGATCAAGCCCCAGATACGCTCCGGCGTCCATCCATATTGGCCGATCCGAAGCTGCATCGAATAATAAGCGATCCCCGCCAGCGGCAGCACCGCCACCGCCAGCACCGGCGCCGCCCAGCGCAGCAGCGGATTGGTCGCGCGATCATCGGCGCCATTGCCGATCACCGCATTGGCCAGCAGCACCGCAAACGCCGCCGCCGCCAGCATCAACGCCGCGGTCGAAAAGCCTGATGCCCAGAGCTTCGCCAGCCCCGTCCCCGCCAGCGACAGCAGAAAGATCACCAGCGCCGCCGCCAACACCGGCGCCAGCACCGCCAGCACGATCATGACCAGCCGCTGCAACGTCGACACCAGCTTGTCGCGCTCGCGCAGCAACCCCACCGCGCCGCCAAACGCCGCGCCCGCCAGCATCCAGCCGAACCATTCGTCGTTCAGCAAATCGCGGATCAGGTCGATCCCGATCAGGTGGAACATTTCCGATATCAGGAAGGTCAGCAGGAACGCGATCCCGACGAACGCCAGGCTCGCCGCGCCGATCACCGCATCGGTCCACGCGTGACTGTGCAGTCGGCCATAGGGCATGTCCCACAGCTTCCAATACCGCCAGTCGGGCGCGACATCGCGGTGCGTCTGGAACAAAGGCGTCGCGACCAGCACCGCGAGCATCCCCGACCAGAACGGCCATTCGATCGGGCCGCCCTGCAAATTATACGCCGCCGTCTGCCACGCGATCAGCCCGAGGACCATGCCCCAGATCAGCGCAAAGCCGAGCGCCCAGAGCCACCGCCGCAGCTCGACCCCCAGCACGAACACCACCGCCGCGACCGCAACTGCAGTCGCCAGCGCGCTGCGCCACTGCGCCAGCCCATCCTCGTAATTGTGATCGACGAGGGCATGGAACGCGAGCCCCGCCGCGGCACAAATCGCCGCCATGATCCAC
This sequence comes from Sphingopyxis sp. UBA6723, assembly GCF_002454115.1. Lineage (GTDB taxonomy): Bacteria > Pseudomonadota > Alphaproteobacteria > Sphingomonadales > Sphingomonadaceae > Sphingopyxis. The sequence continues at coordinate 138,474 of NZ_DKIH01000004.1, forward strand.
GGGCGCAGCGGCCAAGGCGGATCATTATCGTCAAGGCGTGCGGAAACTCGGGGCGAATCGGCGGCGGTGCCGGTTGCGGGCGCGTCGGTCATACCCCACATCTGGGCTTGTTTCGCGGGCCAGCGCAAGCCAAACAGCGCACCAGTCCGTCTCCCCTCCCTACCCCATGGAGCCCCCCTTGGCCCGCAAATTTCTGTACGTCATTGCCGCGATCATCCTGCTGATCCTTGCCGCCGGGGTCGTATATCAGCTCTTCCCCGGCTGGGTCGCGCGCACCGCCTTTGTGCCGAGCGCAGAGTTCAAACAGCAAGCCGCCATCGAACCCAATGCCTATGACGACCCCAAAATGTGGTTCGCACATCCCGGCGTCGCCAGCGACCCGTCGGCCTGGCGCCCCGCCGCCGAAGGATCGGCACCCGACAGCGCCGAAGCGCAGTCGCGCGACCAGCTGATCCCGTCCGCGGGCGCCGCCGAAACCACCGCGCCGCCGGTGCCAAAGGGCGACGCCGCGGTCTTTTTTGTGCATCCGACCAGCTATTACAGCCGCTCGAGCTGGAACGCGCCGCTGGCAGACCGCGATTCGGACCACCGCGCCAATCTGTTCGTACAGGGCATGGCGAGCGCCTTTGCTGACGCGGGTGAAATCTGGGCGCCGCGCTACCGTCAGGCGACCCTCGGCGCCTTCCTTGCCGAAGACCGTGTCACCGCGGGCAAGGCAATTGACGCCGCTTACCGCGACGTCGAGGAAGCCTTCGACGCCTTTGTCGCCGCGCAGCCCAAGAACAAACCGATCGTCCTTGCGGGCCACAGCCAGGGCGCGCTACACCTCACCACCCTGCTCAAAAACAAGATCGCCGGCACGCCGCTCGCGAAGCGGATCGTCGCGGCCTATGTGATCGGCTGGCCGATCAGCCTCGACACCGACATGGCCGCGCTCGGCCTGCCCGCGTGCCAGACGCCCGAGCAAAAAGGTTGTATCCTCAGCTGGGCGACCTTTGCCGACCCCGCCGATCCCGAAATGGTGATCAGCGCCTATGATGGCACGATCGGTTTCGACGGTCGCCCGCGTGCCGACACGCGGATGCTGTGCACGAATCCGCTCACCGGCACCCCCGACGCCGCCGCTGCGCCCGACGCCAATCTCGGCACCCTCCGGCCGACCGAGGGCTTCAAGAGCGGATCGCTGATCGCGGGCAAGATCGGCGCCAAATGCGACGACACCCGCGGCCTGCTGATGATCGGCGATGCCGAGATCGCCAAGGATTATGTCGTCGCAGGCTATGTGCTGCCGGGCAATAATTACCATGTCTATGACATCACCCTGTTCTGGGCGAATGTCCGCGCCGATGCTTTGCGGCGGTTGGCGGCGTATGAGGGGAAGCCGTCGCCGGTACCGCCCGCGGCGATGCCTTTGGCGCCGACGCCAACGGTCGCTGCACCGAAAACCTAATTCGGTTCGTGTCGAGCGAAGTCGAGACACGCTGGGCACGCACGACCCTTCGACGTGTCTCGACTTCGCTCGACACGAACGGGTAGAGGGTGAGCGATGATCACCACCGCCGCCCCCGAATTCTCCGCCCAATTCCCCAATGGCGGCCGCCTCGCAGGCCTCGATGTCGGCACCAAGACCATCGGCGTCGCGACCTGCGATGTGAACTGGAGCTTCGCGACCCCCGACAAGACGATCATCCGCAAGAAATTCGCCGCCGACCTCGCAACGCTCAGAACGGTCCTCACCGCCCACGCGATCGTCGGCCTCGTCGTCGGCCTGCCCCTGAACATGGACGGCAGCGATAGCCCGCGCACCCAAAGCACCCGCGCCTTCGCCCGCAATCTGCTGCCACTTGGCCTTCCCATCCTGCTCTGGGACGAACGCTGGTCGACCGCCGCGGTCGAGCGCGCGATGATCGCCGCCGACGTCAGCCGCGCCAAACGCGCCGAGCGAATCGACAGCGCCGCGGCGGCCTTCATCCTGCAAGGCGCGATCGACGCGATGACGCGCGGTTGATCCGCTATGTCGTCTATTGGCTCGCCGCGGCAAACGGCATCACTTTTGGCCTGATGATCGCCGACAAGCGCCGCGCAGAAGCAGGCGCGCTCCGGATATCCGAAAGCACCCTGCTCGGCTGGTCGTGCCTCGGCGGCGCCATCGGCGCCTTTGCGGCCTCACGCATCGTGCGCCATAAGACGCGCAAGCAGCCGTTTGCGACGAAGTTGATTATGCTCTGCGCCGCCGAAATCGTGCTGCTCGGGCTCTGGGCGCTTGGCGTTCTCGATTTTCTCGTGACTTGATCCTCCCCATGGCTGCGCCACAGGGAGGATCGCGCTTGCCAGAATCGCGGTGTCTGCCTAAACGCTCCCCTTTAATGACATCATCAACAATCCGACCCGCCAGCGACTATCCGCCCGGCGGCGATGCCTTTCGCCATCGCCACCTGATCGGCATCGCCCAGCTGACCCCGTGGGAGATCAGCTATGTTCTCGACGCTGCCGAAGAGTGGGTCGATCTGAATCGCAGCGGTGCCGCCAAGCATGACGACCGCCTCGCCGGGCTCACCATCATCAACGCCTTTTTCGAAAATTCGACGCGTACGCTCTTGTCGTTCGAGATCGCGGGAAAACGCCTCGGGGCAGACGTCGTCAATATGCACGCCGCGCAATCGAGCGTCAAAAAGGGCGAAACGCTGATCGACACCGCGATGACGCTGAACGCGATGCGCGCCGACGCGATGGTGATCCGGCATGGCAGCTCGGGGGCGGTCCAGCTGATCGCCGACAAGGTCGACTGCCCGGTGCTTAACGCGGGTGACGGGCGCCACGAGCATCCAACGCAGGCACTGCTCGACGCGCTCACCATCCGCCGCCGCTTGGGACGGGTGGAAGGCCTCACCATCGCGATCTGCGGCGACGTGCTGCACAGCCGCGTCGCGCGCTCCAATATCCTCGCCCTCACCCTGCTCGGCAACGAGGTGCGCGTTGTCGCTCCCGCGACGCTCACCCCGCCCGCAGTCGACCGGATGCATGTGACGACCTTCACCGATATGGACGAGGGGCTGAAGGATGCCGACGTCGTGATGATGCTCCGCCTCCAGAACGAACGTATGGACGGCGCCTATCTGCCCAGCGCGCGCGAATATCATGCGCTCTACGGCCTGACCCCGAAACGCCTCGAAAAAGCCAAGCCCGATGCGATCGTCATGCACCCCGGCCCGATGAACCGCGGGGTCGAAATCGACAGCAGCGTCGCCGACCACCCAACCCGCTCGACGATTACCGAGCAGGTCGAAATGGGGGTCGCGGTCCGCATGGCGTGCCTCGACATCTTGACGCGCCGCCAGCGGGGGGTCGCGGGATGGAACTGAGACCGCTCCTGATCACCAACGCGCGCCTGCTCGGCAGCGAGATCGGCAGTCTGCTCGTCACCGAAGGCCGCATCGCCGCCCTTAACCCGAATGAGACGCCGGACGGCACCGAAACGGTCGATGCCAAGGGCCAGTGGCTCGCCCCCGGTATCATCGACCTTGGCGTCTTTGCCACCGACAAGCCCGCCTTTCACTTCGGCGGCATTACCCGCGCCGCGCTGATGCCCGACGCCGGGCCGCTCGACGACCCCGGCCTTGTTGAACGTGCCGCAAAGGGCGGCAAGCCCGACCTGTGGGTCCACCCCGTCGCTGCCGCCACCAAAGGCCTCGTAGGCAAGGAACTCGCCGAAATCGGCCTGATGAAAAGCGCGGGCGCGCGCGCCATCGCCACCGGCCGCACCCGCATCGCCGACAGCGGCGTCATGCGCCGCGTTCTCGCTTACGCTGCGTCGCTCGACCTTGTCACGATCATCCATGCCGAGGATGAAGGGCTGACCGCTGGCGCGGTCGCCACCGACGGCGAAATGGCGACCCGCCTCGGCCTCGCCTCCGCGCCCGCCATCGCCGAAGCGATCGCGATCGCGCGCGACCTCGCGCTCGTCGAGGAAACCGGCGCCCCCGTCCATTTCCGCCAGGTCACCACCGCACGCGGCCTCGACCTGATCCGCGCTGCGAAAGCCAAGGGGCTGCCGGTCCTCTGCGGCATCACCCCGGCGCATCTGTTTCTGGCCGACACCGCAATCGGCGATTTCCGGACCTTCGCGCGTCTGTCGCCGCCGCTGCGCAGCGAAGACAACCGTTTGGCCTGCCTCGCGGCGGTCGCAGATGGGACGATCGACGTCCTGTCGTCGGGCCACGACCCGCGCGGTCCCGAGGACAAGCGCCTGCCCTTTGCCGAAGCGTTGCCCGGCATGGCGGGCGCCGAAACCCTGCTCGCGTTCGGCCTGAACCTCGTGCGCGACGGCCATGTCACGCCCGCCCGCCTATTCGACATGCTCGCCGCCACCCCCGCCCGCCTGCTCGGCCTCAACGCCGGGCGTCTGGCAGTGGGCATGGAGGCCGACCTCATCCTGATCGACGATGGCACCCCGTGGCAGGTCGATGCGAAAAAAATGGCGGCTTATGCGGGCAACACGCCATTCGACGGTATGCCGGTGCAAGGCCGCGCGACCGCGATGTGGAAGGGCGGATTGCGGGTGCGGTAGAGCGGCGCTGGGGTGGATCTCCAGACCGTCTTCTGTTTCCGTTCGTGTCGAGCGAAGTNNGTGTCTCGACTTCGCTCGACACGATAGGGATTTGAGGGATGGCTCATCCGCAATCGATCGTCGCCGCCCTCCCCTCAAACCACCCACTCCCACGGATCATCCTCCTCCCCAATCAACGCCAGCCCATGTGCAATCGACGTCAGTTCGCCGCCGCCCGCAATCCGCTCCACCCCGAAGCGCCGCTCGAACAGCGCCCGGATCGCGGGGATCAGCGACGATCCGCCGGTCAGGAACACGCGGTCAATCCCCTCCGGCGCCAGCCCTGCCCGCCCCAGCGCCGCATCCATCGCCGCCTCGATCCGCCGCAGATCGTCGGCGATCCATGCCTCAAAATCGGCACGCTGCACCACGGCCTCGATCTCGACTCCATCGCCCGAGAAGCGAAACGCCGCCTCGTCGGCGTTCGACAGCGCGCGCTTCAGCCGCCCGACGGCATCGTATAACGGGAACCCCTGCTCATGCTCGATCAGCGCGATCATTCGCCCGATCGGCACGGGATCGACCGCGTCGCGCTGCAACCGCTCCAGCTCATTCAGCGTCCGCCGGTTGCGCATCAGCGCCAGCCGCGACCAATCCCCGAAATCCCGAAAATACCCGCCCGGAATTTCGAGCAGCTTGTCGAACGAGCGATACAGCCCGCCCTTGCCCAGCATCGGCAGCACCAACTGATCGACAATCCGGTAATCGAAGCGGTCGCCCGCGATCCCGATCCCCGACGATGCCAGCGGCACGCAGCGCCGCGGACTGCCCGGTGCCGCGACCCGTACGATCGAAAAGTCGGTCGTCCCGCCGCCGAAATCGGCGACGAGGATCGTCGCGGGCTCGCTCAATCGCGATGCATAGCTATGCGCCGCGCCCAGCGGCTCATGCACATAATAGATCTCGGTCCCAAAGGCTTGGAGCATCGCGTCATACCGCTGCCGGGCCAGCGCCGCATCGGGCCGCGTCCCGGCATATTCGACCGGCCGCCCGACGATCACGCGCTGCGGCAGCGCATCGAGCCGCCCGCCGGCGTGTGCGACCAGCCGCTGGAGGAACAGGCGCCCCATATCCTCGAAGCGGTACGGCTTGCCGAAAATCAGCGCACGCTCGAACGACGCGCTTGCCGCCACGCTCTTGAACGACTGGACGAAGCGGCTGTCGAGCGGCGACTGGAGATATTCAGCGATCGCCCACGGCCCCGCCTCATGTGCGACGCCTTGCCACGCCCGCTCCTCTTCCCAGAAACACAGCGCCGAGCGGAACACCGCCCCGGTCGCCGCGTCCCCGGCAAACTCGACCAGCTCCGACCCGCCCTGCCCGTCGGTCAAGGCGACCACCGTATTGGTCGTCCCAAAGTCGAGCCCGAGCGCACGCGCCGCGGCTTGGCTGGTCATGGCGTGCTCCTGTGAATTGGCGGCGGCGCCTATTGCACGCAGCGGGCGGGCCGACAAGGCGGCAGGCAGACACATCAATGACCGCCCGCGCTTGCATTTCCTGCGCTTCCCCGCTAAGCGCCGCCGCTTCCGACCATGGTCATCCCTGGAGGCGTGGCGGACTTTGAAACTTTTCTCGGAGAATAATGATGAGCGACCAGCTGGTGCTGTCGGCCGAGACGCGTGATCGGGGAGGCAAGGGAGCCTCGCGTGAACTGCGTCGTAATGGCCGTGTCCCCGCCGTTGTCTATGGCGGCAAAGAAGAACCCCTGATGATCCACGTCGAAGAAAAGCTGCTGATGAAGCAGCTGATGACGGGTCACTTCATGAACTCGGTCGTGATGATCGACGTCGGCGGCAAGCAGATTCGCACGCTGCCCAAGGACGTCGCGTTCCACCCGGTCAAGGATCGTCCGATCCACGCCGACTTCCTGCGCATTTCGAAGGATTCGAAAGTCCAGGTCGCGGTGCCCGTGGTGTTCATCAACGAAGAAGCCTCGCCGGGCCTGAAGCGCGGCGGCGTGCTCAACGTCGTTCGCCACGAACTCGAACTGATCTGCGACGCGGACAAGATGCCCGACGACATCGAAATCGATGTGACCGGTTATGATGTTGGCGATTCGATCCACATCAGCGCGATCACGTTGCCCAAGGGTAGCGAAAGCGCGATTACCGATCGCGATTTCACCATCGCCACGATCGTCGCCCCCTCGGCGATGAAGTCGAGCGAAGGCGACACGACGGTCGATGGCGGCGAAGCTGCTGCCGAAGGCGACGAAGCCTAAACGCTAACCATCTTGGCCCCTCCCCTTCAGGGGAGGGGTTGGGGTGGGGTTTTGCGGGGCAGCGCGAGGCCGATGGCCCACCCCGCTGCGACTAGGCAGCAAGCTGCCAAGTCTCGCTGCCCCTCCCCAAAAGTGGAGGGGATTTTTCGATGCAGCTCTGGGTCGGCCTTGGCAATCCCGGTCCGCAATATGCGATGCACCGCCACAATGTCGGCTTCATGGCCGCCGATGTTATCGCCGATGTTCATGGCTTTGCCGCCCCAGTGAAGAAATTCCAGGGCTGGATCCAGGATGGGCGCATCGGATCGACGCGCATCCTGCTGCTCAAACCCGGCACCTTCATGAACGAGAGCGGCCGCAGCGTGCGCGCCGCGCTCGATTTCTACAAATTGACGGCGCAGGACGTCACCGTCTTTTACGACGAGCTCGACCTTGTGCCGATGCAGGTCAAGGTCAAACGCGGCGGCGGCGCCGCGGGCCACAACGGCATCCGTTCGATGATCCAGCATATCGGCGAAGATTTCCGCCGCGTCCGCATCGGCATCGGTCATCCAGGCCACAAGGACCGCGTCACCGGCCATGTGCTCGGCAATTATCACAAGAGCGAGATGGAACCGCTGATCGACCTGCTCGGCGCGATTGCCGCCGAAGCGACGTGGTTGGCCGAGGACAACGACGTGCGCTTTCAGAGCGATCTGGCGCTGCGTTTGCAGGGATAGGCAGTGGCTGGAAACGACCAATTGCGGCCATAAACTTTCGTCATCCCGGACTTGATCCGGGATCCATGCGCCCTCTCAGCAGCGGGCGGCGTATGGCCTCATGGACCCCGGATCAAGTCCGGGGTGACGAAGAAACGAACGGCCGCTAACCACCACAAAGCCGCCGATTTGGCAGCCGATGCCAACTAGGGCATTATGGTTCCGAGAGGAGCCAGTCATGACCAACCGCCATACGCCCAGCCGCCGCCAACTTATTGCCGGAGCCGCCGCGCTGACCGCCGCCGCCCCTGCCCTGCTGCAAGCCGCAACCCCTGCGCCAGCGCCGTCGCTCAAAGGCCGAACCATCCTGATCACCGGTGCATCGAGCGGCTTTGGCCGGGTCGGTGCGCTGTTCTACGCCCGGCTTGGCGCCAAGGTCATCGCCACGATGCGCGGCCTGCCGCGGCCCGAAGCGGAAACGCTCGCTGCCGAAGCCGCGAAGGACAAGCTGGACCTGCATATCGTCGAAATCGACGTCACCAGCGACGCCTCGGTCGCGAGCGGGACCGCCAAGGCGTTGGAAATCGCGGGGGGCCGCATCGACACGCTGATTAACAATGCCGGTATCGGGATCACCGGGCCGGTCGAGGTTCAGGACATGGCAGCGACGAAGCTGATCTTCGACACCAATGTCTTTGGCATCCAGCGGATGCTCCGCGCCGTGCTGCCGCAGATGCGCGCCGCGAAAAGCGGACAGATATTCAATATATCGTCACAGTTGGGACGCGTGATCGTCCCCGGCGGGGGACATTATTCGGCGACAAAATTCGCGGTCGAAGCCTTGTCCGAACAGCTTGCCTATGAACTGGTCCCGCATGGCATTGAGGTGACGGTGATCCAGCCCGGCGGCTATCCGACCAACGTGTGGATCAATCGCAACGCCTATACCGGGGCGCTGAAAGAGCGCAGCGATCCCGATCTGCTCGCTGCCTATGCGCCCTTTACGCGCGGCATGGGCACCGAGGATGGCAGTGGGCGCAGCGCCGACCCGCTGGACGTCCCGCAGGCCATTGCCGAGATTATGGCGATGCCCACGGGCAAACGTCCGCTGCGCCGCGCCGTGCATCCCGGCAATAAGCCGCAGGAGGCGATCAACCGGGTGTCCGCCGAAGTGCAGGTCGCCTGGCTGGGCGGCGGCGCGCTGGGGCCGCTGATCAAGGCAGTCCATGATTAATCGCCGATGGTCGAACCGCAGACCCTGACCCTGCGGCGGCTGGCATACCGGTGCACCGAAAAGATTTGTCGTCGCTGGCGGCGATGGCATGGTGCGGAGCGAAAAAGGGCTGGACGGGATTGCGATGTGCCGCCCCTCGCTCAGGAGATGTCGATGCGAATCTGGCGAACTGCATTACTGACGCTGGCGATCGGTGCGATCGGCCCCGGCCAACTGGCCGATGCCAAACCGACCGCGCCGCGGTCGGAAAAGCGCTGCGGCTGGATCGATAATCCAACCCCCGCCAATTGGTGGCTCACCGACGCGGCCGGACAATGGACCATCGGCTTGCAGGGTGGCCATCAGGCACCGGGGTTGAACAGCCTGCCCGACATGCGGACCAAGGGCTGGGTCGAGACCAATGGCTCTTATGGCTATGGCTGCGCCTGCATGCAGGTGACGACCGATGAACCCACGGGCCGGGTCACGCGCATCTATTCGGCGACACCGTTGCCAATCAAGCGCTGCATCGCCGACAGGAAATTGCCGCCTCGCGATCGTTAGACGGTCAGCGCGGCGGCGGCGCGGCTGATCGTTACGGTGGCGGTGGCGGTGACCCGTCAGGGGTTTGCGACATCAGGGTCACGCACATCGTCCGGTGGACGCGGTGCGGGCCGCAGGCGACGCCGGCGTAGCGGTGCGTCGGACGGAGCAGGCTGTGGCGGTGGCCGCGGTCGGGGACGCCGTCGTCGATCAGCAATTGATGCACCACCCCCGCGGGGCTGTGGTGGCCGTAGGTGATGACTTCGTTGACATAGGGGCCGCCGCCGCGCGCCTTCATACGTTCGCCGGGGCCGTTGCCGCGGGTGTAGTGGCCGACGGCGCCCGACCGCGACTGGACCGCGACATGATCGGCGGCGGCGGCGGCCAGCTTGTCGCTCTGCTGCAAGCGCGCCAGCGGCTTTTCGGAACGCAGATCGCGGATAGCCTCGTCGACCGCGATGACGCCCTCGTTGGTCATTATGTCGATCTCGTCATCCGCTTCGGCGATCAGCAACCGACCCTCGAACCGCGGGCGATAGCTGCGCAGGACATCGGTATAGGCGGCGGGATCGCTGCGAAAGCGGTTGAGTTCGGCGAGCACTTGGGCTTCGAAACGGCTCGGCGCGGCGCTGGCAGCGACCGCGCCAAACCCTAGCAACAGCGCGGCAGTGGTCCATCGAACAGACATCATCATGGCACCCGCGATAAAGCCGCAAGGCTGAACCGTTCGCAACGATAATCTGGCGCGTCAAAAGCTGGCGTCGCGGGCGACTTGGCGCTAGGGGCGCTGCAACCCCGGCCCCTCCTGTTTTAGGCGCGCCGGTCACACGGAGTTTTTATGGGTTTCAAATGCGGGATCGTCGGCCTGCCCAACGTCGGCAAGTCCACCCTGTTCAACGCGCTGACCGAAACGGCGGCGGCGCAGGCGGCCAATTATCCGTTCTGCACGATCGAGCCGAACATCGGCAACGTCGCAGTCCCCGACGCGCGGCTCGAAAAGCTCGCCGCCATCGCGAGCAGCAAGAAGATCATCGCGACGCAACTGGCGTTCGTCGATATCGCCGGGCTGGTCCGCGGCGCGTCGAAGGGCGAAGGGTTGGGCAACCAGTTCCTTGGCAACATCCGCGAAGTCGATGCGATCGTCCACGTCCTGCGCTGTTTCGAAGATGACGACATCCAGCATGTCGAAAACAAGGTCGATCCGGTGGCCGATGCCGAGACGGTCGAGACCGAATTGCTGCTGTCCGATCTGGAAAGCCTCGAAAAGCGCGTCCCCGCCTTTGTGAAGAAAGCCGCACAGGGCGACAAGGAAGCCAAGATCGCCGCGTCGGTGCTGGGCCAGACGCTCGAGCTGCTGCGCGAAGGCAAGCCCGCGCGGCTGACCGAACCGAAGGACGAGGAAGAAGCCCGCGTCCTACGCACTGCGCAGCTGCTAACGTCAAAACCCGTGCTCTATGTCTGCAACGTCGATGAAGGCAGCGCCGCGAACGGCAATGCGTTCTCGGAAAAAGTGTTTGCCAAGGCGGCCGCCGAAGGCGCGCAGGCGGTTGTCGTATCGGCCGCGATCGAAAGCGAGCTGGTGACGATGGACATGGCCGACCGGATGGAATTCCTCGCCGAAATGGGGCTGACCGAAACCGGCCTCGCGCGCGTCATCCGCGCCGGGTATGAGCTGCTCCACCTGATCACTTTCTTCACCGTCGGCCCGCAGGAAGCGCGCGCGTGGACCGTCCACACCGGCGCCACGGCGCCCGAAGCCGCGGGCGAAATCCACAGCGACTTCCAGAAGGGCTTCATCCGCGCCGAAACCATCGCGTACGACGATTATATCGCGCTGGGCGGCGAAGCGCGGGCGCGCGAGGCGGGTAAGCTGCGCGCCGAAGGCAAGGCGTATGTGGTGCATGATGGGGACGTGATGCACTTTTTGCATAGCTGATCCGGCGACGTCATCGTGATGCGGATCATCGGCATTGCGGTGGGAAACTTCCCTCATGTCTTCGTCACGCCGGACTTGATCCGGGGTCCATGAGGCCTTGCACCGCCCGCTACTGAGAAGGCGGATGGATCCCGGATCAAGTCCGGGATGACGAGAAGGAGAGAATCCTCCCTGTCGCGTAGCGATG
>NZ_DKIH01000004.1:149893-212819 GCF_002454115.1 Sphingopyxis sp. UBA6723
CACCTCCCCATGGCTTCGCCACAGCGAGGATCATACAGCCGCGGTCGTTCGCTGCTGCCGTTACGATGAACAGACGCGCCGCTAAGGCTCGAACGCCGCCAGGATCGGACACGGCCCCTTGTCGCTCGCCGCGCACTGGTCCGCCAGCCGCGCCAAGGCAGCCCGGGCCTCGGTCATTTGCGCGATCTTGGCGTCCAGCGCATCGATCCGCTGACGCGCCAGCGCCCGGACCCGCGCGCGGTCGTCGCTGTCTTCCAGCGCCAGCAGTTCGCCGATTTCTTCGAGGGTGAAGCCGGACGCCTGCGCCGACCGAATGAATTTCAGGCGGCGCAGATCATTCTCGTCATAGCGGCGCACCCCGCCGCCCCAGCCGTCGCCGCCGCTGCGTGCGGGCGTCGCCATCAGGCCGCGGCGCTGATAATAGCGGATCGTTTCGACGCCGACGTCGCCTGCGACGGCTAATTTTCCGATGGTCAATTGCATCGCTTGACTCCGTACCATGGTACGGAGCCTATATGGGTTGCATGACAAGCCAAGCAACCCTCCATCGCATGGTCATGCCGGGGCACACCTGCCCCTATGGCCTCAAGGCAAAACATCTCCTGAAACGGCGCGGCTTTGCGGTCGACGACCGCTGGCTGACGACGCGCGCCGAAGTGGATGCGTTCAAGGCCGAGCATGGCGTCCAGACGACGCCGCAGGTCTTTATCGATGGCGTCCGCATCGGCGGCTATGACGATCTGCGCCGCCATTTCGGGCTGACGGTCGCCGATCCCGATGCGGTAAGCTATCGCCCAGTCATCGCCTTGTTCGCGATGACCGCGCTGATGGCACTGGCGGCGAGCTTTGCGGCGTTCGGCGACGCGTTCACGGTGCAGGCGAGCGAATGGTTCATTTCGTTCAGCATGATCGTCCTCGCGCTGCTCAAGCTGCAGGACATCGATAAGTTCGCGACGATGTTCCTCAATTACGACCTGCTGGCGCGCCGCTGGGTGCCTTATGCGACGATCTACCTATTCGCCGAGGGGCTGGCGGGGGTGTTGATGACCGCCCACGCGCTGCCGTGGCTGTCGATCCCCGTCGCGCTGGTCATCGGCGGCATCGGCGCGGTGTCGGTGTTCAAGGCGGTCTATATCGACAAGCGCGAGCTGAAATGCGCCTGCGTCGGGGGCAGCAGCCGGGTGCCGCTGGGCTTTGTGTCGCTGACCGAAAATCTGGCGATGGTCGGCATGGCATTTTGGATGCTATGGATGCTGGTGTGACGATGATCCGCCATCTTTTGCTTGCCCTGTTCCTGATCGGCCTGTCACTGCCGTCGGTGACGGCGCCGGTGCAGGCAGAGGCCATGGTGACCGACTGCCATGGCGCGATGCCGATCGAACCGTCGCACCACCAACCCGATGCCGACGGCGGCAAAGCCGCCGCGCATGTCTGCATCGGTTGCGTCGCCAGCACTCCGGCGGTCGCGGCTGCTGCACCAATGCCGCTGCCCGCACTCTTGCCGCCGATTCGACCTATGGCGACACTAACGGGCGCCAACGCGCCGCCCAGCGTCCCCCCGCCCCGACACTGACAGCCGCCAAACCGAACCCCGATTTTCCGATCCTGTCAGGACGATATTATGTTGAAAACGCCTTTGCTGGCGGGCGCCGCTGCGCTCGCCCTCCTCCCGCTGTCCGTCGCGGCGCAAGACCATAGCGGGCATGATCCGCACGCGGGGCATGTGATGCCCGCCGCCGAACCCAAAGTCGCCGACCCCGTCGATCATAGCGCGATGGGTCATGGCACCATGGACCATGGCGCGATGGACCACAGCAGCCCGGCCACTCCCGCCGAAGGCTCAGGCACCGCGCGCCTGCCCGGCAACGAGGGCGGCCACTCCGGCCTGCACATCGACGCGGGCGACGACTGGATGGTGATGACCCACGGCTTTGCCTGGGGCGTCTATACCGACCAGTCGGGGCCGCGCGGCGACGACAAGGCCTATATCCAGTCGATGCTGATGCTGTCGGGCGAAAAGCAGACCGAATGGGGCCGCATCCAGCTGAAATCGATGATGAGCCTTGAGCCGCTGATGTCGAATTTCGGCTATCCCAATCTGTTCGCGACCGGCGAGACGGCGGGCGGTGAACCGCTCGTCGATCGCCAGCATCCGCATGACCTGTTCATGGAGCTGGCGGCGCGGATCGACGTCAACGTCGGCGATAATGCGCGGCTGTTCGTCTATGGCGGCCCGGTCGGCGAACCCGCGATCGGCCCCAGCGCCTTCATGCACCGCAGCAGCGCGCGCTATAATCCCGAGGCACCGGTCACGCATCACTGGTTCGATTCGACGCACATCACCTATGGCGTCGCGACACTGGGTTACACGACCCCGCAGTTCCAGGTCGAAGGATCGGTCTTTACCGGCCGCGAGCCCAATGAGGAACGGTGGGGCATCGAAACGCCGCGCTTCGACAGCTGGTCGCTGCGCGGCACCTGGACACCGTCGCGGGCGCTGGCGATGCAGGTTAGCCACGGCTTTCTGAAAGAACCTGAGGCGATCCATCCTGGCGAGAACGAGCATCGCACCACCGCCAGCATTCATTGGAACAACGGCGGCGGTCTGTCGGCGACCGCCGCGTTCAGTGCCAAGAACCGCGACCCCGGCGCCACGCTGACCGCATGGCTGGCCGAGGTGAACTGGGACATCGACGATCATCACACGCTGTTCGGGCGGATCGAAAATGTGAAGAATGACGAGCTGTTCCCCGATCATGACGACCCGCTGCACGACGTGCCGTTCCGGGTGTCGAAATTTCAGGCGGGCTATGCCTATCGTCTGCCGATCAGCGGGCCGCTGAACCTTGCGCTGGGCGGCAGCATCGCGGCATTCGACAAGCCGCTGGCGCTCGACGCCGCCTATGGCAGGAACCCGATCGGCGCGACGGTCTTTGCCCGATTGAGCATCGGTCATTGATGTAACTTATGGCTGGGCTATCGAAGGTTAGCGATTCGCGCCAACGGAGCCCAGCCATGTACAACCGCCGCCACTTCCTTGCCGGGGCGACCCTTGCCGGGCTCGCCGCGCCCGCCATCGTCCGCGCGCAGGGCATTTTGCGCGACTTTCCGTTCAAGCTGGGCGTCGCGGCGGGCGATCCGGCGAGCGACGGTTTCGTCATCTGGACCCGGCTGGCACCCGAGCCGATGGAGCGTCACGGCGGGATGCCGCTGACCAATGTGCCGGTCGAGTGGGAGGTCGCGAGCGACACGGGGTTTCGCGACGTGGTGGCCAAGGGCACCGAATTGGCGCGGCCCGAACTGGCGCACAGTATCCATGTCGAAGTGGCGGGGCTGCAGCCCGATCGCCCCTATTATTACCGCTTTACCGCCGCGGGCGAGCGCAGCCTGCGCGGCCGCGCGCGCACCCTGCCCGCCCCCGGCGCCAGGGTCGATGCGCTGAAATTCGGCGTCGCCGGGTGCCAGCATTTCGAGTCCGGCTTTTATGGCGCCTATCGGCACATGGCGCGCGAAGACCTGGCCTTCGTGTATCACTACGGCGACTTCATCTACGAGTATCAGCAGAATTATCTGTTTGACGACGGCCTGCCGATCCGTCCGGTGCGCCGCTACGAACAGCGCGCGCTGATCGACGTCACCGACTTCCGCGCCGCCTATGCGCAGACGCTGATGGACATCGACCAGCAAGCGGTGCGCTCGGTCCACGCGCATCTGTCGAGCTTCGACGATCACGAGATCATCAACAATTGGGTATCGGATGCTGCCAACTGGAAAATGGACCTGCCGGGCAATGATCCCGATGCCGCACCGGCCGACGTGTTCATGCTGAAAAAACAGGCGGCGCTTCAGGCGTGGTATGAACATATGCCGGTGCGCAAGGCGTTGCTGCCGCGCGGCGGCATGGTCGCGATGAACCGCGAGTTCCGCTATGGCGACCTGATGGCGATGCAGTTGCTGGACACCCGCCAGTACCGGACCGACCAGCCCTGCGGCGACGGATTCAAACCCGCCTGCCCCGACGTGTTCGCGAAAGACCGGCAGGTGCTGGGCAAGGCGCAGGAAGAATGGCTGGGCCGTAACCTGGCGCGCGGCGGCGCGACGTGGAACACGCTGGCGCAGCAAGTGACGATGATGTCGCTCGACCGGCGCCGTCGCCCCGAGGAAACGCAAAAGATCGTGAACATCGACAGCTGGGCGGGCTATGAGGAACCGCGCCAGCGCATATTGTCGCGTTTTGCGGGGCTGGAAAACTGCATCGTGCTGACCGGCGACGAGCACCAGAATTTCTGCGGCGACCTAGTGTTGAAGGACAAGGTCGTCGGTGCCGAATTTGTCGCCACCTCGATCTCGAGCGGCGGCGACGGCAGCGACAAGCGCAGCGGTACCGACGAGTGGTTGGCGCGCAACCCCGAACTGAAATTCTCTAACGACCAGCGCGGTTATCTGGTGTGCGAGGTCGGGCGCGAAGCGTGGCAGACGCATTTCATGGTCGTCGACAAGGTGACGACGCCGGTGAACACGCTGTCGAAACGCGCGACCGCGGTGGTGGAGAATGGCGTCGCCGGGATCAAGATGACCTAACGCGCGGCGGCTTTCAGCCGCGCGACGACATCCTCGTCGCGGATGCGCCTCCACTTCGCTTCAACAAAGCTGTGGACGCCGAACAGGAACAGGCCGGCGGCGACGAGCAGATACAGTTCGGCATGTTCGGTCAGCGCCGAGAGCGCGTCGCCAAGCCCTTTGACCTCGCCTGCCGAGTCGAACCAGCCCGCACGGATCAGCGACACACCGATGACGGCGAACACCACCGCGCGCGCAGCGAGACCGGCGCGGCCGACGGGGACGACCCATGCCGGCGCATCGGCGGCAACGCCCTGCATAAACTCGGTGGTCCAGGCCTTCATCGCCTGATGCGCGGCCGCGGCGAGAAAGCATAGTCCAATGGCGCCGAGCAGCGTGCCGCCCAGCGGCATGTCGAGCAACATCCCGGCGGCGGCTTGTTCCTGCTCGCCGTTAGCGGCTGCGGCATGGCCCGAGGCGAGCCGGACGGCCGCCCATGCGAGGATGAAATGCGCGATGCCGCTCGCCGCATAGCCGATGCGGATCGCAATGCCCTTGGCATCGTCGCCCTTGCCCTCGCTGTCGAGTGCGGCGCCATAGAGGCGATAGGCACCGTAAAGCGCAAGGCCGATCGCCAGCAGCGCGAGAAGATAGGGCCCCCCCGACATCTCTTTCACCGCACGAAACACGCCTTGCGGGCTGGCGTCGGACGCGTTGGCGCTGGTCAGCGCAAAAAAGGCAAGCAGGCAATAGACGACGCCCCGCGCACACCAGCCGGCACGGGCAAAGGTTTCGAGGCGGCGCAGTCGGTTCATCGGGGTAGGCTCCTGTCGGGATGTCGTCAGGCAACGTCCCGGCGCGAGCGCAGTTCCCTGGGCGGCTATTTCCGGCCGAACAGCCGCTCGACATCGTCCATCGCCAATTTGACCCAGGTCGGGCGGCCATGGTTGCACTGGCCGCTGTGGGGGGTGACCTCCATCGTGCGGAGCAGCGCGTTCATTTCGGCGACGCTGAGCGTGCGACCCGCGCGGACCGAGCCGTGGCAGGCCATGGTCGCGGCGACGAGTTCGAGCTTTTCGTTGAGGCCCAGCGCGGCGTCATAGCCCGCCAGATCATCGGCAATGTCGGTGACCAGTTTGCGGCAGTCGATCGCGCCGAGCATCGCCGGGGTCGCACGGACCATCACCGCGGCGGGGCCGAAGCGTTCGAGTTCGACCCCGAGCGTCGCGAGCTGCGCCGAGGCGGCTTCGAGGCGGTCGCAGGCGGGCTCGTCGAGTTCGACGACTTCGGGGAGGAGCAGGCCTTGCGACGGCACCGCCTGCCCGCTCATCCCGCGCCGCAGTTGTTCGAGCACGAGGCGTTCGTGCGCGGCGTGCTGATCGACGATCACCAGCCCGTCCTCGGCCTCCGCAACGATATAGGTGCGCGCAATCTGGCCGCGCGCGATACCCAGCGGGTGGGCATCACCCTGCGGTACCGGCGCGGTCGCCGCTTCGGCGCGGCCCATCGGCAGCGCGTCGCGCGGCGGCGCAAAATCGACGACGCGGTCGCGGAGCAACGCATGGGTGGCGGAATCGCCATCGGCGCCGAACAAATGCGTCGCCGGGGCGTGCGGATAGGGCAGATGCGCCGCGAACAGTGTTTGCGCGGGCGGCGCCACGGGTTCCTGCTGCCACGCCGCCAGCGCCGCCTCTGCCGGGCGCTGGACGCTGCGAAAGCCATGCTCGTCGAGCGCACGCCGCAAGCCCCCCACGATCATGCCGCGGATCAGCTGCGGGTCGCGAAAGCGCACCTCGGTCTTCGCCGGATGGACGTTCACATCGACCTCGCCGCCGGGAATGTCGAGGAACAATGCGACGACGGGATGACGATCGCGCGCCAGCAAATCGGCATAGGCACCGCGCAGCGCGCCGACGAGCAGCCGGTCCTTCACCGGGCGGCCGTTAACGAACAGATATTGATGGTCGGCGATGCCGCGATTGTAGGTCGGCAGGCTGATCACCCCGCCGATATGGACGTCGCCGCGATCGAGATCGATCCCGATGCTGTTCGCGGCCAGATCGCGCTGGGTCAGCGCCGCGACGCGGCTGAGTTGATCCTGCCCGCCCTGCACGTCGAGCGCGCGGCGCCCGTCGTGCTCGACGATGAAACCGACGTCGGGCCGCGCCATCGCCAGCCGCTTCACCACATCGAGGCACGCGGCATATTCGCTGCGCGCGCTGCGCAGGAATTTGCGGCGGGCGGGGATGCGCGCGAACAGATGTTCGACGACGACGCGGGTGCCGTTCGCCAGCGCCGCCGGGCCTTCGGCGGCCACCACACCATTGTCGACGACCCGCCGCCAGCCGTCGCCGCCCGCGACGCGGCTTTCCAGCGTCAGCCGCGCGACGCTGGCAATCGATGGTAGCGCTTCGCCCCGAAAACCGAGCGTTGTGACATCCTCGATCGCGTCATCGGGCAGCTTCGACGTCGCATGGCGTTCGAGCGCCAGTGCCATGTCGGCGGGGGTCATCCCGCAGCCGTCGTCCTCGACCTCGAGCCGTGAAATTCCACCGTCAGCGATTCGCACCGAGATGCGCGTCGCACCGGCGTCGACGGCGTTTTCGACCAGTTCTTTGAGCGCTGCGGCGGGTCTTTCGACCACTTCACCGGCTGCGATCCGATTTACGAGCGTTTCAGGCAGGCGACGTATTGACATGGGGGCTGTCCTAGCGCAGTCGAGCGCAAATCGCGACCCACCCGCACAGCCTTATCATATTGTCCAGCCCGCCCCCGTCGGCCGAGCCGGAATCTCTCCCTGATTGGTCCTGTCGCCGGCCGGGCGCGCAGGTGTAACGACGCGGCGGCGTGGTCCTTCCCCAGGACCGGCGCCGAGGACAGGGAAGCAGTATCGATGTCATTCTTTTCTCGCTGGTTCAAATTCAACTCCCAGGACATGGCGATCGATCTCGGCACCGCCAATACGGTCGTCTATGTGCGCGGCAAGGGCATCGTCCTGAACGAACCGTCGGTCGTTGCGGTCGAAACGATCAACGGGATCAAGCGGGTCAAGGCGGTCGGCGACGACGCGAAGCTGATGATGGGCAAGACCCCCGACAGCATCGAGGCGATCCGCCCGCTGCGTGACGGCGTCATCGCCGACATCGATGTCGCCGAACAGATGATCAAGCATTTCATCACCAAGGTCCACGGCGGAAAGCCGAACGCGTTCCGCAGCCCCGAAATCGTCATCTGCGTCCCCTCGGGCTCGACCAGCGTCGAACGCCGCGCGATCCGCGACGCCGCATCGAACGCGGGCGCCAGCGAAGTGTGGCTGATCGAGGAACCGATGGCCGCCGCGATCGGCGCCGACATGCCGGTGACCGAACCGATCGGGTCGATGGTCGTCGACATCGGTGGCGGCACCACCGAAGTCGCGGTGCTGTCGCTCCGCGGCCTCGCCTACACCACCTCGGTGCGCGCCGGCGGCGACAAGATGGACGAAGCGATCGTCTCTTATGTGCGCCGACACCATAATCTGCTGATCGGCGAAGCAACCGCCGAGCGGATCAAGAAGGACTTCGGCATCGCGCGCATTCCTGCGGATGGCGTCGGGCTGACGATCCACATCAAGGGCCGCGACCTCGTCAACGGGGTCCCCAAGGAAATCTCGATCAACCAGGCGCAGATCGCCGAAGCTTTGTCCGAACCGATCGGCACGATCGTCGAGGGCGTGCGTATCGCGCTGGAAAACACCGCGCCTGAACTGGCTGCCGACATTGTCGATCAGGGTATCGTCCTGACCGGTGGCGGCGCGCTGATCGCCGAGCTGGACGAATTGCTCAAGGAAGCGACCGGACTGCCGGTGACGGTTGCCGACGATCCGCTGACCTGCGTCGCGATCGGCACCGGCCGCGCGATGGAAGATCCCGCGTTCCGCGGCGTACTCCAGCAAGCCTGAGCGAGCGTATCTGCAAGGCCGAAAACCCCTGACTGACGCGCTCGAGGTTTGAAGCGATTTTGTTCAGGGCTAGAAGGCGAGGCGCAGGCATATGATAACATTCCAAGGCTCGCCGACGCAGCCATGGACAAAATCGGTCAAATCCCGAAGGGACGTCGAAATGGCTTCGATCTCGCCGCCGCGCGGCCTTGCAGATAGAACCACTATCCGCAGCGGCCACGCGACCGCGACATCTTTGCCATTTCGACGCCTCGAGCGTGTCAGTCAGGGGTTCTCGGCCTGATGGTCCGCCCGGTACATCGACGTCCGGGGCAATCCCGAAAGGCCCAATACAGCCTGTTCGCGGCCTATGTCATTGCGGTGACGGGCGCCGTCGCCGGGCTGATGCTGGCGATCCTGTCGGTCGTTGACCCCGTCGGCTTTGCCCAGCTTCGCGTGGCAAGCCAGGAAATCACCGCGCCCGTCGCGCGCGTGTCGCGGTCGGTCATCGGATCGATTTCGGGGATCGACGATACGGTCGGTGCCTATGTCCGCGCCGGGTCGCAGAACCGGCGGCTGCGCAGCGAGCTGGCCGACACGCGCCGCGAACTGGTCGCGACCAGCACCTTGCAGGAAGAAAACCGCCAGCTGAAAGCGCTGCTCAAGCTACAGGAAACCGACAAGACCGCGCTCGCCAACGGCTATCTGCTCACGTCGACCTCGACCAGCAGCAAGCGCATCGCGCTGCTCAGCATCGGGCGCAATTTGGGAGTTGCTGCGGGCCAGCCCGTGCGCGGTGCCGACGGCCTGATTGGGCGCGTCCTTGGCTCCGGACCTTCGGTGTCGCAGGTGCTGTTGCTGACCGACGTCGACAATATCGTTCCCGTCCGCCGCGCGCGCGACGGCCTGCCCGCGCTCGCCTATGGCCGCGGCAATGGCGATCTCGACATTCGTACCCTCAACATAGCCAACAATCCGTTCAAGCCCGGCGACATATTGGTGACGTCCGGCACTGGCGGCCTCTATCCGCCGAACATTCCGGTCGCGATCGTCGTGCGGCGACAGGATGACGGCGCCCTCGCCCGCCCCCTCGCCGACCCGGGCAAGGTCGATGCGGTGTCGGTGCTGCGGCCGTACACGCCCGACAATATCGAGGCGCAGCCCGCCCCCGCGCCGCCGCCGCTGGCACCGGCAGGCGCCACCCCATGAACAATCGCGCCGCGCCGCGCCTCGGCGAACCGGCCTCGCTGTGGCGAATGCGGATCGTGCCGGTGGCAACGGTGATGGTCGCCTCGGCGCTCCCCCTGATGCTGCCGCTGGTCGCCAATTCGCCGGTGCTGCCGCCGCTCGGCCTGCTGTTCTTTTTGTGCTGGCAATTGCTGCGCACCGAAATGTGGCCGGTGTGGATCGGCCTGCCGCTCGGGCTATGGGACGATTTGTTCAGCGGCCAGCCGATCGGCACCGCGGTCGGGCTGTGGACGCTGGCCAGCATCGCAATTCATTATTCGTCGCAGCGCATCTATTGGCGCGGTTTCCTGCACGACTGGGTGATCGCTGCCTTGCTGATCGCAATCATTCAATCGCTCGCCGCGCTGATCGCCCACCCCGACGCTGCGACCGACCGCGTTCTTGGTCTGGTGGTGCCGCAGATCGTCATGTCCATCCTGCTGGTCCCATTGTTCATGCGCTTGACCGGCAAGTTTGACAATTTCCGACTGAAACGCCGATAGTTCCTCATGGCACGCGGCAAAAGCCCCCCCATTACCGAAGCCTGGAGGGGCATCACCTTCACCCGCCGCGCGCTCGTCGTCGGCGGTGCCCAAGCCGCGGTCGGCGTCGCCCTCGCGGCGCGCATGGCCTATATTTCGGTGGTCGATAATGACCGCTATGTTCTGGAATCCGAAAGCAACCGCGTCAATCTGACGCTTATACCGCCCCGCCGCGGCTGGATCGTCGATCGCAATGGCAAGGCTTTGGCGAACAACCGTGTGTCGCTCCGGATCGACATCATCCCCGACCGATTGCACAATCGCGACGTCGTGCTCGGACAATTGCGCACCCTGTTGCAGCTAGACGGCGACGCGATGGAGCGGATCAACCGGGACCTGAAGGCCGCCTCGGGCTTCCAGCCCGTCGCGGTCGCCGAGGACATGAGCGAGGCCGAATATGCCTCGATCCTCGTTCGCCTGCCCGAAATGCCCGGCATCGCCCCGCAACGCGGCTTTGCCCGCAATTATCCAACCGGCGCTGCGGTCGGCCACCTGATCGGCTATGTCGGGGCGCCCAACGCCGAAGAATATCAAAAGGCCAAGGATCCGCTGTACATCACGCCGGGGTACAAGATCGGCAAGGATGGGCTGGAGAAGTATTTCCAGCCGATGTTGAAGGGCAAACCCGGCGCGCGGCGCGTCGAGGTCACGGCGCGCGGCAAAATCGTGCGCGATCTCGACACGCAGCCTGACGTCCAGGGCAAGACCGTTCATCTGACGATCGATGCCGACCTGCAAGAATTTGCCGCGCGTCGCATGGGCCGCGAATCGGGAGCGATCATCGTGATCGACTGCCTGAACGGCGACATCTTGTCGTTCGTCTCGATGCCAAGTTTCGATCCCAACAGCTTTTCGGACGGGATCAGCAATAATGAATATAGCTGGCTGCGCGCCGACGATCACCAACCGCTGATCAACAAGGCGACGCGTGGGCTTTACCCTCCCGGTTCGACGCTAAAGCCGATGGTCGCGATCGCCGCGGTCGAGCATGGCGTCGATCCAAGTGAGCGCCACACCTGCATCGGCGGTTACCGGCTCGGCAACCGCTTCTTTCGCTGTCTCGGCACGCACGGCAGCGTCGACATGCCGACCGCGATCGAAAAAAGCTGCAACAGCTATTTCTACTGGCTCGCCCATCGGCTCGGCTATGATGCGATAGCTCCGACGGCCAAACTATTGGGTCTAGGCGAGGAATTTCAGCTGGCGGGCAGCAACCAGCGGTACGGGACAATTCCCGACAGCGCGTGGAAGATGCGCCGATACGACCAGAAATGGTCAGCGTCGGATTCGCTGAACGCGGTGATCGGACAAGGCTATGTCAGCGTCAATCCGCTGCAACTGGCGGTGATGACGGCGCGGATTGCATCAGGACGGCGGCTGTACCCGCGCCTGATCAACCGCGAATTTCGCAACGAGCCGCTGCCCTTTTCGGCCGAGGCGCTGGCCGTCGCACGCGCCGGGATGGACCGCGTCGTCAATGGCGCGGGGACAGCGGTACGCAGCCGCCTGCCGCTCGACGGAATCACCATGGGCGGCAAGACCGGGACAGCACAGGTGCGCGGCCTCGCCTCGGGCTCGCGCGGGCAAAGCGGAGCGTGGAAATATCGCGACCATGGCCTGTTCGTCTGCTTCGCGCCGGTCGAAAATCCGCGCTATGCTGCATCGGTGGTGATCGAGCATGGCATGGGCGGATCGCGCGCCGCCGCGCCGATCGCCAAGGACATCTTCACCTTTCTCTACGACCGCGAAAAAGCGATGGAAGCGCTTGAGATGTTCGAGGCGGGCTGGGGCGGCACGATCAAGGAACGCATGGACCGTGACTATGCCGCCTGGAAAGCAGGGGCGTCGAGCGACCCCAATCCGGAGCTGCCGCAATGATCGTCGTGCCGCCCGCTATCCAGCGCATTCCGTGGAAACTGATCGCGCTGCTGACCGCCATCACCGGCTTTGGCATCCTCGTGCTCTATTCGGCGGCGGGCGGCAGTTTCACGCCGTGGGCGATGCAACAGACTATTCGCTTCCTTGTGTTTCTGACCGTGGCGATGGTCATCGGGCGCTTTCCGCTCCGGATTTTCGAGGATTTCTCGTACATCGCCTACATCGGCGTATTGGTGCTGCTGATCGCGGTCGAGCTACTCGGCTTTGTCGGTGGGGGCAGCCAGCGCTGGCTCAATCTCGGCTTTATGAACCTCCAGCCGTCCGAGCTGATGAAGGTCACGATCGTCGTCGCGCTCGCGCGCTTCTATGCGCAATTGCCGCCGGGCAACACGCATAGCTGGACGGCGCTATGGCCAGCGCTGGTGATGATCGGGATTCCCGCCGCGCTCGTCATGCTGCAACCCGACCTTGGCACCGCGCTGTCGATCTGTATTGGCGGTGTGGTGGTGATGTTCGTCGCTGGCCTGCCCTTCTGGTGGTTCGGCAGCACCGCTATCGCCGGGGCCGCCGCGCTGCCCGTGCTCTTCTCGTTCCTACACGATTATCAGCAAAAGCGTGTGCTCATCTTTCTCGACCCGGAAAGCGATCCGCTTGGTGCCGGTTATCACATCAGCCAGTCGAAAATCGCGATCGGATCGGGCGGCATCGGCGGCAAAGGCTTCCTCAACGGGTCGCAAAGCCACCTCGACTATCTGCCCGAAGGCCACACCGACTTCATCTTCGCGACCATGGCCGAGGAATGGGGACTGATCGGCGGGCTGGCGCTGCTCTTTGCCTTCTTCCTGCTGCTGCGTTGGGGGACGCGCGTCGCGCTGAAGGCGCGCACCCGCTTTGGCCAGCTCACCGCCGCGGGGCTGACGATGACAATCTTTTTCTACATCGCGATCAACCTGATGATGGTGATGGGGCTGGCGCCCGTCGTCGGCATTCCCCTGCCCCTCTTCTCATACGGCGGGTCGTCGATGCTGACGATCATGACCTGCGTCGGCATCATCCTGGCGATCGAAAACGACAGCAAAACCGGAACGCGCCGCCTGCATTGAGAAAAATCTTCGGTGCAAGCATTGCGTTCCCGAGATTGGCATGATAGCGGGCCGCTCGCTTCGCAGCAAAGAGGACAACTCGCCGCAACGAAGCGCGCCGCAAACCGGCAGTGGACGCATAGCTCAGTTGGTAGAGCAGCTGACTCTTAATCAGCGGGTCCTAGGTTCGAGCCCTAGTGCGTCCACCATTTCTTTTCCTTCATACTCAATGACTTATGTCGGTACCGGCCACGAGTTTGAGCCGCGGGCGGCTCTCACTGTGACCATTTTTGTGACCTTCGGCTAAAACCGCGAATGGCGGTTGTCCGCCATTCCCGAGTGTGACCGAAAAAGTCAGCTGGTCGGCATAGGGCGCCAGATGCTTCGTCGACATATGCGCGTAGCGGCGCACCATCGTCTCGGACTTCCATCCGCCCAGCTCCTGAAGCACCCAGGTGGGCACATCATTCTGCCTAAGCCAGCTCGCCCAGGTGTGGCGAAGATCGTGCCAACGAAAGTCGGTGATCCCTGCCCGCTTGAGCGCGTCCCGCCATGTCTTCGTGTTCACCTGGCCGAGGGGTCTGCCCTTGAAGGTGAACACATGTTCGTGCTGGATCCCCATGCGCCGCCGGAGAACCGAGACAGCAAGGTCATTGAGCGGAACGCCCAGTGCCTCGTCATTCTTGGTCTCGCCGTGCCCGATCGTGACGATACGGCGGGAAAGGTCGACCTGCTCCCAGGTCAGCCGCTTGATATTTCCCTGCCGCAGGCCCGTGGCGAGCGCGAACAGCATCATGTCCTGCTGGTGTGCCGGTAGTTCCTGCAAGAGACGCTCGGCCTGTGCGTGGGTCAACCAGCGCACGCGCGGCTTCGCTTTCCTCACATAGGTCTTGAACGCAGGGATATGCTCGAGCCACTCCCACTCGCGCATCGCTTTTCGGAAAATGGCGCGAATGAGCGCCACATAAAGATCCTTGGTGCGATCGCTACGGCGGGCAAGCTGGCGCGAGACGATCCCGTCGATCATGTCCCGGCTCACCTGATCCAGCATCTTGCCGCGCAGATACTTCGTAAACCATCGGATCCGGCTTACATCGTCCCGGTAGGACTTCTTGTGCGCCATTTCCTGAAGCCAGCGAAGCGCCGCTTCGTCCCAGCTACGCCGGGGCTTTTGCTTCAAGCGGGCAAGATCCCACAGCTCGGCCTTCAGTCTGTCGTGATATTCCTGGGCCTTTTTCCTGTCGGACGTTCCAGTAGAGCGTCTAATGAGACTTCCGTCAGGCGCTGTGATCTTGACATAGTATATTCTTGCACGTTTCCAGAGTGCCATAGTGCCTCCTTATTGTCGGCACCCAGATGCATCCGCGCGCACTCAGAATACCGAAGGCGCAGCCACGCGACAAGATCCTCGTCGACGAAGCGCCAGTCGCGTCCGATCTTGGCGCCGGGCACGATCCCCCGCCTGACGTGGGTTCGCAGCGTGTTCGGATGGATGCCCAGCCGGGCGGCGGCCTGCTTTAGCGTCAGCAGCCGGGAGTCCGCCACGGTGCCTAGGACGCCGGATCGCCGCGGCGGGTGCGCGCAAAGGCGCGGTCGCTGTCGAGAAAGACAGTCAGCATCGCGGGAATGAGTTCGGCGATGGGTTCGGCCGTCCCATAAGCGTCGGCATAGGCGGCCGCATAGGCCTCGAGCCGGTCGTGAAGCTCGGGCAGGACCGCGATGCCGATCTTGATCGGCGTGCGATCGGGCAGCTTGGACAGTTTGAGCGCGGCCATGTCAGTTCTCCACAGACCGCCAGGGCCGCAGGACGATATCCTTGTGGACGATGATCCGCAGCGGCCAGCCCGGACGCACGCGGAGCGTCGGCTGCACATCGAGACTGCGGCCAACCAGCTGATCGCCCGTCCGGGCGCCGTTTTGCTGCGCCGATTCCCGCACCGCGCGCACCAGATCGCTTTCGCTGCTGCCCCACCCCAGTTCGCTACCGACCCCAAGCAGCGTCGAGAGCGCGACCCCCTTCAGCAATTGCCAGGTGTGGCGATCGATCCGATCGGAGAGCCCCGCATAGCCCTGAGTGTCGCTCGCGGGCGCATTGTCGATCCGGATCGACGAACCGTCGGGCAGGATGATCCGCTGCCAGACCACGAGCGCCCGGCTTTGGCCGAAGGCGACGACATTGTCGTAGCTCCCGATCAGGCGCGAGCCCTGCGGGATCAGCAGGTGGCGCCCGGTGACGCTGTCGTGCACATGGGCGGTGACCTGCGCCGTCACCAGCCCCGGAAGATCCGAGTTCAGCCCGGTTATCAGGCTCGCCGCGATCACGCTCCCGGCTTGCACTGTCCATGGCGACGTCGGCGGCGCAAGGCGATGCGGGCTGACATCGTCGCCCGTGTTCGCTTGCATGGCCAAGGCATTCTGCCGGGGCTGCGCACTTGGGTCGCGGTTCGCGACGGGGCCGTCGACGGGCGCGTCCACATGGGCCGCAGCCGCGGCACCATTCACCGCGGGCGCAGCGCGCGCCGCGGGGTTCGTCAGCTGGAGCATCACCGCGGACTCGCGGGCCGCGCGCTGTTCGGCAGCGATGCGCTGGCGCTCGGCCGCAGCGGCCTCGACCGCGCTCGCCTGTTCGTCGCCGCTCGCGCTGGCCGGCGGCGCCAATGCCATGTCGCGCTGCTGATTGAGGATCGGCCGGCCTAGATCGCCGGGCAGCGGCGGACCGAGCCGGGGGACATCGTCATAGCCGGTTGGCGCATCGGCAAAAACATCGGCCTGTCCCCTGGCCGCAAGCGGCGCGCGCTCCCCGGGGAGCGCGATCGGCCCCGTGCTGCCGCGTCCGAGCGCCAGCCAGGCGGTACCGGCAAGGGCCAACGCGCCGACGCCGCTGACGGCGATGACGACGCTGCGGCGGAACCGGGTGGCGCGCCCGGGACTGCCGCGCAGCACGAGGGTTTCGGGATCGACCTTGCGGGCGGGCGTTTCGGTCTGGTCAGCGGCTTCGGTCATTCGCCCTGCCCCGGCTGAGCGACGGCAGCGCCAAGCCGCGTGATCCGGACGATCTTCTGCTTCTTCGCGCCGAGCCGAAGCTCGGCGGCGCCAAACAGCCGATCGACGATATAATAGCGGCCCGACACCCGGTAGTTCACGAGTTCGGCCTCGCCATTATCGCCGAGGATGAACAGCGGCGGCGCCTCGCCGACCGCGAGCGTCGGCGAGAATTCGATCCAGGTCTGGCGGCCGTCGTCGAAGGCGCGCAGCGGCCGCCAGGTCGGCTTGTCCCCCGAAATCCGGTAGTGAAAGTTCAACCGGTCGACCGCCACCGCGGCCGAGACCGGTGCCGCTGCCGCGGCGGCGGCGCGCTCGCGCGCTAGCGCCTGCATCTCGTCGGCGGGATAGGTCCAGCTGATCGCGCTCATCGCCGCGCTCGCGCGGCTGGCGAGCTGGATCCGATAGACGCGGCGGTCGGTAGTGATGACGAGGTTGGTCGCCAGACCGGCACTGAACGGCTTGACCAGGATATGGGTGCGCTTGCCTTCCCCACTGCCGCTGGTCGTGTCGCCAACCGTCCAGCGAACCGTATCGCCGGCGGCGACCGAGATCAGCGCCTCGCCGGGTTGCAGCGCGATATCGCTGATCCGCTCGGGTGCCGTATAGAGCCGGTAGAGCACCCCGTCGGCAAAAGGATAGACCTGAACCGCGTTGACGAAGGCCGCGGCCGCCGGTTCGCGCAGTGCGGCCTTGTTCGCCGCTGCAATGCCGCCGGGCGGCTGGGCCAGTGCCGACGGCGCGAGCGCCGCAAGACTCCAGGTCAGAATCCATGTCCGGATCATCGTGCATCTCCTTGTAAAGCTTGGTTCGCAGGTCCGCCGTCGCCGAGACCCGGATCGAGCGGCGACCCCAGCGGCAGGTTGGCGGGGGCCGACCAGGCTGACTGGTCCGGCGCGGCGGGAGGCGCAGCGCGCGGCGACGACTGCGCGATCGCCGGCAGTGCCGGCGTGTCAAGTTCGCGGCTCCAGTCGAGGGCGTCGACATAAAGCCCCAGCGGGTTCTTGCGCAGGATATCGGCCGAGCGCGGCGGCTGCAGCTTGATCGTCGCCACCGCCGTCCAGCGCGACGTGCCGGTGAGGCTGCCGCGCTCATAAGCTTGTTCGGTCCAGTTGATCCGGAACGAACTGTCCGAAGCGCGCACGACGCTCGTGACCTGCACTGCCACCGTGCGCCGCCCGACTTCGGCGAACGGATTGGCGCTGCGCGCATATTCGCCGAGGAACAGGGCGCCGCGCGCGGTCGCGAAATCATAAGCGGCGAGCCAGTTCTCGCGCATCAGCACCGCGTCGAGCGAGCGGGCGCGAACATTGGTGATGAAGCGCGCGAGGTGCCAGGCAATCTGGGCGTCGGTCGGCCGATATTCGGCGACCGCGGGCGTGACAGCCTGCGCTGCGCCGAGCTTGTCGACCTCGACGACATAGGGGACGACGCGGCTCTGCATCGACTGCCAGACGAGCGCCGACGCCAGACCGATCGTCAGGGCTAGCCCGCCGAACGCCATCAGCCGCCAGTTCTTCGCCTGCACGCGCGCTTCGCCGATGCGCAGATCCCACTGCTGACCGGCGCGTTGATAGGGGGTCTCGGGTTCGGGCGTCCGCCCATAGCGCTGCACGGCACGTCTAAATCGCATGATCAGTCCCTTTCCTTGATATCGGGGGCGGCACCTGCTCCGCCGCGGTCGCCGTCCTTGATGATGTGCATCGCGCTCTGGCGGCGATGGCGGGCGGTTTGCTGGTCCTGGAGGCGCTGTGCCCACACTGGCGGCGCCGCGGCTGCCAAAGCGGTGTCAGCGGCCGCCAGCGGCGGCGCCGCAGTGCCTGGGCCGCGCGTCGTTCCCGCATTCCATGCCGCGGTGCGCCCGCGCTCGGCGGCAGCGCCGAGCCCGGCAGCCGAACGCAAGCGGCGACCCGATGCGCCCTTGGCAGCGGTGGCGATGCCGCTGAGCCCGGCGCCGACGCTCGCCGAGCCCGCGGTTTCCTGGCCGAGCTGGTAGGACGTCGATGCGGCGCTCCCCATGGCGGTACCCGCGCGGATTGCGCCCATCCCCGCCCCGCCCAGGCCGCGTGCGGCAGCGACCGCGCCAGCGCCGCCCATCGCGAGGCCGCCTGCGGCAAGCGCCGTCGTCGCCACGACCGAACCGGCGCCAAGCTGCGGCGCACCGGCGACGAGCCCCGAGGCAATGCCGGGACCGAAAATGGCCAGCCCGAACAGGGCCAGGCTCGCCAGCATCAGCGACACCGCCTGCTCGATCGTCACCGCCTCTCCAGTGAGCGCGCTGGTGAAGTCCGCGAAATAGTTGGAGCCGATGCCGACGATCACCGCGAGCACCATCAACTTGATCCCCGACGAGACCACATTGCCGAGCACGCGCTCGGCAAGAAAGGCGGTGCGGTTCCACAGCGCAAAGGGCACGAGCACGAAGCCCGCGAGGCTGGTCAGCTTGAACTCGAGGATGGTGATGAACAGCTGGATCGCGAGGATGAAAAAAGCGGCGATCACGATCAGCCAGGCGATCACCAGCACTGCGATTTCGATGAAATTGTCGAAGAAGGCGATCGGCCCGACCAGTTCTTTCGCCTGCTCGAGCAAGGGCCAGGCGGCCTCGAAGCCGGTGCCGGCGAGACGGCCCGGCATCAACAGATCCTGCGGCCCAATCGCGCTGCCGCCCGCGGTCAGCCCGAGGCCCGCAAAGGAGCGGAAAATGATATCGGAGAGCGTCTGGAAGCTGTTGAGGATCAGCGCAAATACACCGACGTAAAGGATCTTCTTCAGAAACTTGGCGATGACATCATCCTCGCCGCCCAGCGCCCAGAACAGCCCGGCGAGGGTGATGTCGATGCCGATCAGGATGGTGGTGAGGAAGGCGACATCACCGCCCAGCAGCCCGAACCCGCTGTCGATATAGGCAACAAAGGCCTGCATGAACTGGTCGATGACGTTGAGATCGTCCATGGCGCACATCCTCGGTAAGTTTGTCGCGGGGGCCGGCAGCCAGGATATGGTGGCCGCGGCCCCCGCAACGGGGCAGCCTTGGGCTCGGGTCAGCGGTTGCGGCCCGTCCTGCCCCAATCGGTACGGCGGCTATCGGCGGGGCGGCGTCCAGGCGCTGCCGTCGCCAAGGAAACGGCGCGTCGATTCGCGCGCTTCGCGCGCGATCTGCCCGCGCGCCGCCCGTTCGCGCGTTTCCTCGCGGAACTGCGCCGCCATCAACTGCTGGATCTGGAATTGCTGCTTGGCCGCCAGCGCAAGCAGCTGGTTGGTCGCTTGCTGCGCCTGCAAACCGCCCTGGGCGCCCTGGCTCCGCTCGACGATAGCCCCCAGCGCCTCGGCGTCGCTGCGGACATTTTCGACAATCCCGCTCTGGACGCCCATCGCATGCCGAAAGGCGGTCATTTCGGCCTCGAGCCGCGCCCGAGCCGCCGCGATGCGCGCGTCGCGCCGGGCCAGATGATCGAACTGGCTGGGAAACGCGCTGCGGAACTGGTCGTCGAGACGGTCGACCCGAAAATCGATGCCTTGTGCCTGCCCCATCAGCCGGTCGATCTGCTGGAGCCGCTGCTCGAGCGCCGCCAGCTGCGGAAAATCGATCGTCGCAAGATTGCGCTGCTGGTTGACGAGCATCTGCGCTTCGTTCTGGAGCGACTGGATCTGCTGGTTGATCTGCTGGAGGGTGCGCGCCGCGGTCAGCAAATTCTGCGAATAGTTGGCGCTGTCGAATACCGGCATGGCGGCGGCCGCGCCGGCGCTCCCCGCGAGCGGGGCGAGCGCGGTGGCCAGCAAGGCGATAGCAATTCTTTTCATCTGACGTCTCCTTCGGGGGTGGGGGTTTCGGGCGGGGCGGCGCCAGGAAATCCGGCGAGCAGGTCGGCGGCCCAATCCAGGTCGGCGTCGCGCAGGAACTCGGCCGCAAACGCTGCCGCGCCATGCTGGGCGACGAGCGCGTCGATGCGCTTTTGCGCCTCGGCGCCGGAGGCACCGCACAGCGCCAGCGCAATGGGGCCGAGGCCAAGCTCGAACAGCCGGTTGCCGCGGGCCGATTGCAGGTAATAATGGCGCTTGGGGGTGGCGCGCGCGATCAGCTCGATCTGCCGGTGGTTGAGTCCGAAGCGCGCATAGGCCGCCGCCGACTGCGGCTCGATCGCGCGATCGTTGGGCAGCAGGATGCGCTGCGGGCAGCTCTCGATGATCGCGGGGGCAATCCGGCTGTCGGCGATGTCGGCGAGACTCTGCGTCGCGAACACCACCGACACATTCTTCTTGCGCAGCACTTTCAGCCATTCGCGGATGCGCGCGGCGAACAGCGGATGATCGAGGAAGACCCAGGCTTCGTCGAGGATGAGCAGGGTCGGTCGCCCATCGAACCGGTCTTCGAGCCGGTGAAACAAATAGGTGAGGACGGGCTGGACGGCGCCCGCCTGCCCCATCAGCGTCTCGGTCTCGAAACATTGCACGTCGGCGATCGCGAGCTCGTCGTCGGCGGCGTCGAGCATCTGTCCGAACGGGCCTTCGAGCGTGTAGGGCGCGAGCGCGCGGCGCAGCGCCGCCGACTGGAGCAGCAGCGACAAACCGGTAAGTGTGCGCTCCTCGGCGGGGGCGGTCGCCAGATTGCCGAGCGCCGACCACACCGCCTCTTTGACATCGGGGGTGGGATCCACCCGCTCATTGGCGAGCAGCCCCGTCACCCATTCGGCGGCCCAGGCGCGCTCGGCCGCGCGATCGATATGGCGCAGCGGCTGGAAGGCCAGACCCCTGCCCCGCGCCGCGGCGGCACCGCCCGCGGCTTCACCGACGTCGGCCTCGCCGCCAAGGCCGAGCGCGTGGTGGGCGCCGCCGCACGCGAGCACCGCCGCGCGCGCCGAATAACCCTTGTCGAAAATATAGACCTGCGCCCCGGGATAGCGGCGAAACTGCAGCGCGAGCAGGCCGAGCAGGACCGACTTGCCGGCGCCCGTCGGCCCGACGATCATCATGTGCCCGACATCGCCGACGTGGGTCGACAGCCGAAACGGCGTCGCGCCGCCGGTTTCGGCGATCATGAGCGGCGGTCCGCCGAGATGATCGTTGCGCGGCGGCCCGGCCCAGACCGACGACAGCGGCATCAGGTGGGCGAGGTTGAGCGTGTGGACGAGTGGCTGGCGGACATTGGCATAGACATGCGCGGGCAAGGATCCGAGCCAGGCTTCGACCGCATTGACGCTTTCGCGGATCGCCGAGAAGCCAAGCCCGGTCACGATCCGCTCGACGCCGCGCAGCTTTTCGTCGACCCGCGCCCGGTCGCGATCGGCAACCGTGATCGTCGTCGTCAGATGGCCGAACGCGACGTCATCGCCGCCGAGCGCCTGCAAGGCGAGATCGGCGTCGTGCATCTTGTTGTCGGCATCGCTGTCGAGGAGCTGCGCTGGCTGGTTGTACATGACTTCGCGCAGCAGCGCGGTGATCGATTTGCGCTTGTTGAACCACTGGCGGCGCAGCCGGGTCAGCGCCTTGGTCGCGTCGGTCTTGTCGAGGGTTATGAAGCGCGTCACCCAACGATAGGAAAAGCCTTGATGATTGAGCGCGTCGAGCAGCCCGGGCCGACTGAGATTGGGAAAACCGATAAGCGTGAGGGTGCGCAGATGCGTCTGCCCGAGCATCGGCTCGAGACCACCGACCAGCGGCGTGTCGGCGAGCAGCGCGTCGAGATAGAGCGGCGTCTCGGGCACCGCGACATCATGGTGTCGCTCGGAGATCGTGCCGTGCAGATAGGTCAGCATTTCGCCGTCGCCGAGCGCGCGCACCGCGGGCATGAACCCCGCCATCAGGTCGAGCGCGCGATCGGTCTCGGCGATGAAGCCGGCCAGCGCCTGCCGCCAGTCGCGCCCTTCGCCCGCTGCGCTCCGCTCGACCAGGAACCGGCCCGCGCGGTCGGTGCGGTCGGCATCGGCAAGATAGGTGAGCGTCAGATAATGACGGCTCTCATAATGCGCCTCGGCGCTTTCGAAAGCAGCGCGGCGCTCCTGATCGACGAGCCAGCTGGCCGCGTCGGGGAAGTCGCTCGCGGGATAGCCGAGCGCTTCGCGGCGCGCGGCCTCGATATGAAGCGCCCATCCCGATCCGAACCGCTTGAGCATATTGTTGGCGCGCGCGGCGACCGACACGAGCTCGGCCTCGGTCGCCGATTCCAGATCGGGACCGCGAAACGCCAGCACCCGGCTGAAACTGCCGTCCTTGTTGAGAATGACCCCGGGCGCGACGAGCGCCGCCCACGGCAGGTGGTCAGCAAGCCGGTCGGCGCTGGCCCGATATTCGCGCAGGTTCAGCATGCCAGATAGCCTCGCTGTTTGAGATGTCGCAGCAGCACCGGCGCAAAGTCAGGGTCGCGCCGTGCCGCCATGACGGCTGCCGTGTGGCCGAGCGCCCAGAGACCGAGACCGGCGACCCATTGCTGGAGCCCGAGCCCGAGCGCCGCGGCGAGCGTGCCGTTGAGGATGGCGAGCGCCCGCGGCGCGCCGCCGAGCAGGATCGGCTCGGCGAGCGCGCGATGCACGGGAACCTCGAAGCCTTCGATCGGAGCGGACCCGGTCATGCGATCAGCGCTCCGCCGCCGAAGCTGAAGAAGGTCAGAAAGAAGCTGGAGGCCGCAAAGGCGATCGACAGACCGAAGACGACCTGAATCATCCGCCGAAAGCCGCCGGCGGTGTCGCCGAACGCCAGCGTCAGGCCGGTGGTGATGATGATGATCACCGCGACGATCTTGGCGACCGGACCCTGCACCGATTCCAACACGCGCTGCAGCGGTTGTTCCCAGGGCATGCCCGAGCCGGCGGCGTGCGCGGCAGCGCTCCAGCCAAGGACAAGTCCAACCGCGACGCTGGCCGCGGCGATGGTCAGCAGCGCCGGCGCGCGCGAGCGCGCCTTGGCAAATGGCAGGTGGACGGCAGGCACATTCATATCAGGCTCCTTCAGAGGCAGGGGGTTGGGACATGAGCGCGTCGACCAGGTAGCCGCCCGCCGGATCGAGGCCCGCGACGCGCACCACCGTCTCGATGCGCCGCGCGAGCCCGCGACCCGAGAGGAAGACGATGCAGTCGATCGCCTCGGCAATGAGGCGCTGCGGCACGGTGACCACGGCTTCCTGGATGAGCTGTTCGAGCCGGTAGAGCGCCGCGAGCGCGCTGTTGGCGTGGACGGTCGCAATGCCGCCGGGGTGCCCGGTGTTCCACGCCTTGAGCATGTCGAGCGCCTCGCGCCCGCGCACCTCGCCGACGATGATGCGGTCGGGCCGCAAGCGCAGCGTCGAGCGCACAAGGTCGGCCATGCTCACCGCCCCCTCGCCCGCGCCGCTCGCCGCCCGCGTCCGTAGCGCGACGACGTCGCGCGCGGCGCATTGCAGCTCGCGGGTATCCTCGATCAGGATCACCCGCTGATCGAGATCGGCCATCTCGGCGAGCAGCGCATTGGCAAGCGTCGTTTTGCCCGACGACGTCCCGCCGGCGACAAGGATGTTCTGCCGCGCACGGACTGCGGCGGCGAGCTGCGTCGCGGTCGCGGTCGGCATGATACGGTCAGCGACATAATCGCGCAGCGTGTAGATCTTTGCCGCCGGCTTGCGGATCGACAAACAGGGCGCGCGCGATACCGGCGGCAATATGCCCTCGAAGCGTTCGCCTGCCCCCTGCCCGTGCGGCGGCAGTTCGGCCGAGACGATCGGCGCCAGCGCATGCGCCTCGCTGCGGGCATGCGAGGCCACCAGGCGGATGATCCGCTCGACCTTGGCGGGATCGAACATGACGCCGCTGTCGCGGCGGCCCTCGCCGAGCCGGTCGATCCACAGGCGCCCATCGGGGTTGATCATGATTTCGGCGACCTCGGGATCGGCGAGCGCGGCCGCAATCGTCGGCCCCATCGCGGTGTGCAGCATCGCGCGGCTGCGGGCAGCGGACAGGCTCTCGCTCATCGCCGCGTCTCCCGCTCGGCGGGCGTACCAAGCGTTCGCCTGCCGCTCGCCATCGCCTCGCCCACCCGCTCGACAAACGCGTTGAACCGGTCGCGGCCGACCGCGCGCGCCGCCTCGTCGCCGTCGGCGAGCGGCGCCTGGACCATCAGCTGGTAACGGACGAAGAGCGCGAGGCTTTCGAGCAGGATATGGCCGTCGCGCTCGATCCGCCCGAGCGCCATCGACATGCGGTCGAGCCGCACGCTGAACCTCGTCTCAAGCTCCGACACCGCCTGCCGGTTCAGCCAGGCCGTCAGCGCATCGGCAAGGATCGCCGACTTGGCGGCGCCGGGGGCAGCAGCCAGCGCCTCGAACCGCTGACTGAGGTCGTGCGGCAGAAACAGCTGGTAGCGCACTTTATGGTCCTTGCGGCGGCCCATGATCAAAAGCTCGGCAGGCTGTCGTCGCCCTGCCCCTGGTTGATGGCATGGGCGCGCTGGACGTCGGCCAAGGAGCCGCTGGCTCGATCGATGGCGCGTTTGTCGGCGGCGGGATCGACATCGTCTTTCTCGAGACCGAGCGGATCGATGTCGGCGGGCGGAGCGGGTGCGGGCAGCGGTGTATCGGGCAGCTCGGGGGTGCGTTGCTGCTGGAGGCCGCCGTCGTCGGCGCCGTCGTCGGGCGCGATTGCCGCCGCGAGCCGGGCATCGACGCGCCGCGCGAAGCTGCCCCAGTCGTCGGGTCGCGGCGCCGGACGATCGCGCAAGTTGCCATCGCCGAGCGCCGGCGGCGGCAGCAGCCGCACGGTAAATTGCGGATCGGTATAGTAGCGCAGCTTCTTGGCGCGGATCGGCGCCATGCCGGAGACCAGCACCAGCTCGTCGTCGGGATCGAGCTGCATCACCTCGCCCTGGGTCAGCAGCGGCCGCGCGGTTTCCTGGCGACTGACCATGACGTGCGCGAGCCAGGGCGCGAGCCGGTGCCCGGCATAGTTGCGCATCGCACGCTGTTCGGTCGCGACGCCGAGCGCGTCGGAGATCCGGCGCGCGGTCCGCTCGTCGTTGGTCGCGAAGGCGACGCGGACATGGCAGTTGTCGAGGATCGAATTATGCTCGCCATAGGCTTTTTCGATCTGGTTGAGCGACTGGGCGATCAGAAAGGCGCGCACGCCATAGCCGGCCATGAAAGCGAGGCTCGTCTCGAAGAAATCGAGCCGCCCGAGGGCGGGGAATTCGTCGAGCATCATCAGCAGCTGGTGGCGGCGCACCGCCGAACCACGATCGTCGAGCTTTTCGGTGAGGCGGCGGCCGATCTGGTTGAGGATGAGGCGGACGAGCGGCTTGGTCCGGCTGATGTCCGACGGCGGGATGACAAGGTAGAGCGACAGCGGATGCGCCCCGTCGACGAGATCGGCGATCCGAAAATCGCAGCGCGAGGTAACGGCGGCCACGGTGGGATCGCGGTAGAGACCGAGGAACGACATCGCGGTCGACAGCACGCCCGAGCGCTCGTTTTCGCTCTTGTTGAGCAGCTCGCGCGCCGCCGAGGCGACCACCGGGTGGACCTGCGGCGCGTCGGGGCTGCCGATATGGTTGGTCGTCATCATCTGCCGCAGCGTCGCGGTGAAGGCGCGCTGCGGATCGGAAAGGAAGGTCGCGACGCGCGCGAGCGTCTTCTCCTCCTCGGCATAAAGAATGTGGAGGATCGCCCCGACGAGCAGCGCGTGTGACGTTTTCTCCCAATGGCTGCGGCGTTCGAGTGCGCCTTCGGGATCGACGAGAATATCGGCGATATTCTGGACGTCGCGCACCTCATGGAGGCCGCGGCGCACTTCGAGCAGCGGATTATAGCGGGCCGATGCGACATCGGTGGGGTTGAACATCAGCGCATGGCCGAAACGTGCGCGCCAGCCGGCGGTCAGCTGCCAGTTTTCGCCCTTGATATCGTGAATGACCGCGCTGCCGGTCCAGCTGAGCAGGGTCGGCACGACCAGGCCGACGCCCTTGCCCGAGCGCGTCGGCGCGAACGCCATGACATGTTCGGGTCCGTCGTGGCGCAGATAATGGGCGCGGTGACGGCCGAGAAAAACCCCCGCATCGCGCGTCAGGCCGGCGCGGTCGATTTCGCGCGGGGTCGCCCAGCGCGCCGATCCATAGGTGGTAACGTGGCGCGATTGCCGCGCCCGCCACAGCGATCCCGCCACCGCGGCCGCGCAGCCCAGAAACCCGCTCGCGGCGGCCAGCGTGCCAGCCTTGTCGAAGACATGCGGCGCATAGGCTTCGTAATGATACCACCAGGGGAAGATCTGCCAGGGGCGGTAAATGGGCACCCCGAACAGATCGAACCAGGCCGCGCCGAGCTGCGCCTGATAGCCGAGCATCGCGGCGGCCCACTGGGTCGCCGCCCACAGGCCGGTGATCATGATCGCGAAGACCAGACAGATCTGACCAATGAGCAATTTGGTGGGCGTCATGCACTGCTTCCTTCGAACGCGCCGGACTGGGCCGGCTGACGAAGCGAGAGTCAGCGAAATCCACGCTCGAAAACACTACAGTTACGCGGCATTTGGCGGCATTATGCGGCAATGACGCGGCCCAGGTGCGGCATATTCAGCTGCAAGTGGCCACCACCGCGCCCGAGTCGGCCATCGATTCGGGGTGATATGCGCCCGCGCCCGCCCGCGCCGGATTGCGGCCACCACCGCAATTTTTGCTCGGGTCGACCGGCGGGACGCAACAACCTCCCACGCCGCGGATTGTCCGAGGATAACCCAAGGAGATTCCAGATGGCCGACGCCAAGACCCTATCCCGCCGCCGCATCCTGATCATGGCGACCGACGGGTTCGAACAGTCCGAACTCGAAGTGCCGCTCGAACGGCTCGAAGCCGCGGGAGCGGACGTCGATGTTGCCGCCCTCACCGACGATGACATCACGGGCTGGGACGGCGACGATTGGGGTGATGAGGTCGAGGTCGATCTCACGCTCGCCGAGGTCAAGGTCGAAGATTATGACGCGCTCGTGCTGCCCGGCGGCCAGATCAACCCCGATCTGCTGCGCGTCGAGGACAAGGCGATCGCCATAATCCGCGCTTTTGCGGCGGCCGACAAGCCGATCGCGGCCATCTGCCATGCGCCGTGGC
Organism: Sphingopyxis sp. UBA6723; assembly: GCF_002454115.1. Lineage (GTDB taxonomy): Bacteria > Pseudomonadota > Alphaproteobacteria > Sphingomonadales > Sphingomonadaceae > Sphingopyxis. The sequence goes on from NZ_DKIH01000004.1 coordinate 177,202, forward strand.
TGCTGATCGAAGCCGGGCTCGCCAAGGGCAAGCGCATGACGAGCTACAAGTCGATCCGGACCGATGTCGCGAACGCCGGCGCCGAACTCGTCGACGAGCCGGTCGTGATTGACGGCAACCTCATCACCAGCCGCTGCCCTGACGATCTCCCCGCCTTTTGCGATGCGATCATCGACGCCTTCGCGGTCGCCGAAGCCGCCGCCTGATCGCCGCGCGCCCTGCTGACCGACAGCAGGGCGCCAGAAAACGACAAACGGCGATTTGGCGAGGCATGCCGGGAGCGGCCCGCGCTGCTCTGCGCGGCAAGATGGTCGGGCGCCATGGCCAAGGCTGCTGATGGCTCCGTTCGCGGCGCCGTTGTCAAAGCCCCCGCATATCGTCCGGCCTAGCCTGCCCGCCTCCCGTTCGGTTCAATCTCCAAGATAAGGATAGATTGCGGTGAACGCGATGAAGGCGAGCGAAGCGAGCAAGCCCCAAAGCCACGCCGGGTGCTCGGGCTCGGTGTCGCGCGGGTCGGGCCAAAGCCGAGGCATCAGAGCAGCGCCGGATGGTCCGGCAACGCCGCTTTGCGCTTGAACCAGGGCTCGTCGGTGCGCTCGACCAGCAGCTGGTCAGGCGGATATTGCGTGACCAGCGCGATCGCCTCGTCGGCATCGGCGCGCAGCCAGGCGTCGTGCGCATCGGCCGGAAGGATGACCGGCATCCGGTCATGAATGTCCCAAAGCTCCTTGGTCGCGTCGACCATCACGCCGGTATAGGCGTCGCCCCACGCGTCGGTCGGCCGCCAAAGCCCTGCCCATGCCGCGATCGGCTGATCGGCGACGCTGATCCACGTCCGCGTCATCCTTCCCTGCGGACCTTCCGCTTCGGCAAAAGCGGTAAACGGGATCAGGCAACGCTGCGCGGGGTCGGTGAACCATTGGCGCCAGATCGTCCATAATTTGTCGTCGCGGGCGTTGTTGGTCGCGGTCGGCTTGTTCGGCTTCCCCGTGCGTTTGTTGACCGAATGCCGCGGAAAGCCCCACGTCATCTGCTGCAGCACGCGCTGGCCTTCCACCTCGCGGACCACGATACCGGGATATTGCGGATAGACGTCGGCAGGCGCGTTAAAGCCGTAGGTCGCCGGCGTCCCGAAGAGGTTCGCCATCTCCTGCACCGTCGATTTGTTGGTGTATAGATTGCACACCAGCCGATCTTGCCGCCCTCGCACCGCCTGTCAATCGGCAACCAGCTGGTTGCGCCCGCGTTCGTCAAGCGAAGGAGATGCCGGATGACCCAAGAATATGATGCCGCCAGGACCGCTCCCGTCGAACGCGTCGCGCGCGTGCTGGCGGGGCATGCGCTCAGCCGCAATGCCGAGGGCGATATGGAATCGGCGGGCACCGCCGTCGACGATCTGTGGCCGGACTACGCCCCTGCCGCGCTGGCGGTCCTGCGGACCCTGCGCGAACCCAGCGGCCGCATGATTGCGGTTGGCGACGCGGAGATCTGGGAGCGGATGATTATCGCCGCGATCGAAGACGAAACGCTCGCCGACTGAGGCGATCGCTATCGCCGCCGTCTGAGTTCGCGTTTCCATTCGGTGATATCGGGCATTGGCAGCTGCCGGTTATGATCGACGCTCACCAGCTCCAGCGTTGGCAGGGTGCGCTTTCGCTTCGCATAATAGCATTGCAGGCACCGCATGCGCTTGCGCACTTCGGGCAACCGGTCGTTCCAGCCCTTGCGCTCGAACAGGTGCCAGAGCGCGTGCGGGTCGAAGATGCCGACGTTCCCGCACTGGCATGACACCTGCACGGTATGATGGCGGCACGCGACATCGAACAGGCTGCTGATCGGGTTAACGAGAGTGCGACTCATGACTCGACAAAAGAGAACGAAAGAGGAACAATGAGCAAGAGGGATTCGAGTCGGAGTGTGAATATGGAGACGATCGACCGCAGCTATCGCGGGCTTGAGATATGGGACGTCGATGACGTTGCGCCCGCGATCAGGGACGAAGCGACGGCTGCCGCGTTAGCCGTGCTCGATCTCGAAGGCGTGTCCCCCCTCGAGGCCCGCGTTGCGCAGTTCACGCTGGAAGGAATGGACGACAAAGGCGTGCTCGACCGCGCCGACCCAGCAGACTTCGGTCTCAACATGGCGCATTTGAACGCGTGTCGGGAAGCAGAAGTCGCCGCCCGCCGCGTGATCGAACGGCTCGCGCCGAACCGCGCCGAACCCTATCTCATGCTGGGCGTTGCCGATTGGGCGCTGGGCGAATGGCAGGCCCATGATACGGACCCGACCAAGATATGACACCGGGACATAATGGGAAGCCCGTGGCCGATCGCATCGCCGACTATCTGGAAGGCAAGGCGGAGCGCTTCAACGATCGCGCAGGGCGGACGGGAGACATGGATTTGCGCACAAGCGCCTCAACGCTGAACGCTGCGGCCTCCGACATTCGCGCGCGGCTGTTTGACGACTGACATGCACCGGGTTGACCGCGATTATCTCAGTACCTGCATCTATGTCGCCATCAAGACGATGCGCGCCGGCAAAAACGGCAAAGCGAAGCATCCGGTGCCCGAGCTGCGCGACGACTGGAATGTGCAAAAACTGGTCGGCGTCGTTCTGAACCAGGTGGACAATGACAGTATGTTTGTCTGCCGCGCGGGTCCGTCGCCGACCGATCTCGCCTACACGCCTTCACACCAGCCGCCCAAATTCGGGATCGACGAGCCCTGGCCCGATGGTATCAAGCCGCGATGATCCTCTCGCTCATGCTCGCCGCGTCGGTGGTTCCTGCCGGACAGTCCTTCGCCTGCACCCCGATCGCGGTCTGGGACGGCGACGGACCGATCTGGTGCGCCGAAGGCCCGCACATCCGTCTCTCGGGCATCGCTGCCCGCGAGATGGACGGCAGTTGCAGTGCAGGACACCCCTGCCCCGCCGCTGACGCGGTGGCGGCACGCGGTCATCTCGTTGCGTTGCTCGGCACGCGTCGCGGGGCGCGGCCGACGGGTCATATCATCGTCGCCGGACCGCCGCTGCGCTGCCGGTCGGCGGGCGCCGCGGGCGGCAAACGCACCGCCGCCTTTTGCAGCTCGCCGCGATCGGGCGACATTTCCTGCGCGATGGTGCGGAGCGGCCTCGCGGCGAAATGGGATCGATATTGGCAAGGCCATCGCTGCGACTGACCAGCGCCTCGCGACAGCGCCACCGGTGACAGTTCCGGTTCGCCTCGATCATTCCATTCAACCGATTTATGCCATGGAAAGCCGACGATTTCCCTCACCCGCTTGTCGGTAAAAATCCTACCCTGTCCATCATCCGTAGCGCGAAGCGGAGCTGCGGCTCCAGTGCATAACATGTTTGTCCCCGACTGCGCCGTCGCAGCAAAGCCGCCTGTCAGCAATGCGCCTCATCTAAGCCGTTCGGCCGAATAATTAGCGCTCCTAGAAGCGGACATTCAGATCATGGCTGGGCCTGAGATTTACTGCCATTCCGATCAGCCTCCTCGAGCGACGGTTTTCGCTAAAAAGCGGACGAGGTCTGCCATGCGAAGAGAAGGCTTCGAAGCCTGAATCGGCCCAGGTTTGCCGGAGGCTACAGTCGGCGCGGCCACGGCCGGCGGTCGCATATCGTTGCAGCCGTGAATCGGCTAGCCTGAAGCAAGGCCGCGTCATGGATAACATGCAAGAGAGGCAAGAAGAGATCCTGTTCGCTACCCTGATCGAAATACAGTAACGAGAGCTGATTGGTGCTGACATCCAAGGGGGTTTGTTGGTGGCGAGAAGTTACGACGAGGGGGTCAGGTGGTTACCGAAACACTAGCGACTTTGAGCAGCGGAGCGAAATTCTTCCGCGGCGACTTGCACATCCACAGTTTCGGGGCGTCGCACGACGTGCGTGATGCGACGGCGACGCCGGCTGCGATTGTAGAGACGGCACGCGCCGAAGGCCTTTCGATCATCGCGCTGACCGATCACAACGAGATCATGAATGTCGCGGCGGCGATCGAGGCGGGTCGCGACGCAGGCATCTATGTCGTGCCCGGGGTCGAACTCTCGACGCCCGAGGGGCATCTGCTGTGTTTCGCGCCAAGCGCTGACGCGCTGGAGCGGTTCTTCAATCGGCTGCAGATAGCGGATCGACGCACGAGCCAGTGCCGCTGCCAGACGGGCGCACTCCAATGTCTCGAGCTGATCGCTGCGGAAGGCGGGTTCGGGGTGATGGCCCATGTCGAGCTCGAGGGGGCCTTCGAGACGAACATGCCGCGCTTCACGCCGGCGAAACTCGACATATTGTGCCACCCAGCGCTTGAAGGGATCGAGGTGACGCGCGCGGATTGCCCGATCCTCTACAATCGCAGCGACAACGATGCTGACCGGCGGAGTGCTGCGGTCGAGCGCATCCGTCGGCTCAGCCTAGGCAGCGAGCAATACCTCGCCCGGATCCTCAACAGCGATGCCCATTCGCTCAACGCTGTCGGCCGCAACGCCAATCGCGATAAGCGCATCACGCGCTACAAGATGGAGACGCCAAGCTTCGAGGGTTTGCGGCTCGCTTTCAGGACTGCCGATACCCGCGTGCGCATCGAAGAGGGATTGCCCGCGGTCGTGCCCGTCGTTCAGGGCGTGCATTTCCAAGGGGCCTTTCTGGATGGCGAGGCCATCACTTTCAGCCCCAACCTCACCTGTATTATTGGCGGACGCGGCAGCGGCAAGTCGACCGCCTTCGAGAGCGTTTGCCTGATCGGCGGACCGCCGGACGAGGATGTGACCGTGATCGACAGCGACGTGTGGCCCGATATCGTGTCGCTGGTCTATGTCGACGAGACCGGCCAGGGGCACAGCCTTGCGCGCAGCAAGTATGGCGATGTCGAAAATCTGGACGAACCCGCCAGTGGCTCGACCGCTTTTCCGATCGAAAGCTATCGGCAGGGTGCAACCAACGAGATCAGCAAGCGCGTTCAGGATGATCCGCTGGCTTTGCTCACTTTTCTCGACAAGCTCGTGCAGGTTGAGCGGGAGATAGCGGCAGAAGATGAGGTTCGCGGCGATCTGGCAGAACTGGCACCGAAGATCGCCAAGGCCGCCGCGAACGTCGCGCGCATCCCGGAACGCGAGAAGGAATTGAAACTCAAGAGCGATCAGCTGCAGCGACTGCGCGACGACAATGGCGAGGAGGTCATCAAGCTCCAGCGGCAACTGGAGGGCGAGAAGCGCGCCCGTCTGGGAATTGAGGCAGCGCTCGCGAAGCTGGCGGGTGCGATCACAAACGAGGGGATCACGGCGATCACCGCCGATATCCGAGCGTCGATCACCGACGATGTGATCGAGCTTGGCGCGCCCGAAGCGACCAAGATCGAGGCCGAAACCGGCACATATGAGACCGCCGTGTCAGGATCGACGCAGGCGCTTCGCAAGGTCACGCAGGACTATGTGGCCGCGGTCAAGGCGCAGATCGCCGAATGGAAGAACAAGGAGGGCCAGACCTCGGCCCAGATCGAGCAGAAGAAGCAGGATTTGCTCAAGCACGGCATCCGGCTCGACATGCCGTTCATCCAGAAACTGGTATCAGACGAGGCCCGCGCCAAGGAGAATGTGAAGAACCTCAAATCTTGGGTTCCCGAGCTTGCGCGGCTGCGCAAGGACTATGGTGATCTGCTGAAAGCGCGCTGGGCTGCGCGGCAGGTCGTGGCGCGCCACCGCTCGATGTTCGCGTTGCGCGCGTCAGAGGCCCTGAAGGGGACCTTGTCGGATCTGTTCGTAACGCTGAAGTTCGACGAAAACGCTCTGGCCGCAGACGCTGAGCGGCTGATCATCGACGCGATGGGATGGCGCACGCTGCAGCAGCTGAAAGCGCGGGCGCTGATCAACATGCTCACCCTGCCCGCCTTGCTCGAGTGCCTGCGCAAGCGCGATACCAAGCCGATTCTCGCTCTTCGTAACAGCGATACCGGCGGCGCGATCTTCGCGCAGAACGAGGCCGAGTTGTTGCTGGAGCGGATCGCTGAGCCGGACCTGCTCAGCCAGCTGGAAACGGTCGCCGTCCATGATCGCCCGCGGCTCAGCGTCACTAAGCGACTGGAGGGGGCAGGCGGCCAAGCACGTTTCGTACCGCGTGACTTTCGAAAATTGTCGCTGGGCCAGCAGCAATCGGTGCTCTTGGCGCTGATGCTGACCAGCGAGAGTCGCGCGCCGCTGATTGTCGATCAGCCAGAGGATAATCTCGACAGCGAGTTCATCTACAAGACGCTGGTTCCAGTGATCAGGGCGGCAAAGGAGCGCCGGCAGGTGATCGTGGTCACGCACAACGCCAATATCGCGGTCCTTGGTGATGCCGAGTTGATCGTCGCTCTGAAAGCGACCGCGGACAAAGCTCAGATCGTTACACGCGGTTCGATCGATCATTCGAAGACCTGCGAGGCCGCTTGCAACATCCTGGAAGGGTCACGCGAGGCGTTCGACCGGCGCGCCGCCGTCTATGGGATTGCCCGGCGTGGTTGAGGCTCGCCCATTTCAAATCTCAGCTCGGGGGCTCTAGGCAGTGCCTTCGGTGCGTCCCTCTGTATTCAATCAGCGCGCACGGGCGGATGGCGGCCCTTTCCTGCTGATCGAGGCTTGTGAGGAGGAAGAGGGCTTCAGTGTGGACGTTCTATTCACCGACACGCCGCCTGCCGAGCGAACCGGCTCCTACCCCCTTGCGCGCCTGCTGAACGTCTCGCCGGACATGCTACGGATCTTCCCGCTCAACGTCCGGCCCGATCGGCCCGATTATCTGCAACCGCGCTATGGGACGCTGGAGACGATCGCGGTCAGCGGGAGGGTAAATGCGCCCTATGCGCTTCCCGAGACGACCGAGGACGTCGAAGCGCTCCTTGCGAACCTGCCCGAGGGATTCGCGAAGGACTTCCGATTCGGGCTCGGCCTACTGTGGGAATATCGGTCGATCTGCCAAGCGCTTGGCGAACAGGGGCAGATCGGATTGCTGGTCGTCCATCAGGGCGAGGAGGCGAGCTTCGATCCACCCATGTTCGTACTGGGCATCAGGCGCTTCCATGCGATCCGCAACGAGATCAACCGGATCAGCGCGCGCTATCAGCGAGACGCGCGACGCGACAAAGACCACTTAGCCTATCACGAACTTTTTTATGCAGCAGACCCGGCGCGCTTTCAGAGATTGTCAAAATAGCTGCGCGCCGACACATTGTTTGAAGCCACGCGTGGTGGGCGTGACCGCGTGACCCTGTCGAAGCGGGACCGCCAGGCTGCGGTTGGTCTGGTGCGCACGAACATCGAAATGCTCTCTGAAACGGAGACCAATGCGCTCCTCTCGCTCAAGAGCGAGATTGAAGAGGTTACGCTGCAACAGCTGATCGCGCGCTTTGCCGACATGATCGACAAGGCACTGCCCGAGGCGCGATGGCAGAGCTTTCTGATGCAGAACTCTTTCATCCTCAGCCTCGCCTTTGCGGTACCGGCCCTGATGGTCGAGGGGCAGGCTTATGCCGGCGGCAAAAGGTTGAGCGGTCGTGGCGGCGCCGTCACTGACTTCCTGTGTGCGTCCGCCTCGACCGGCAGCCTCGCGATCGTCGAGATCAAGCGGCCCTCGACGGAATTGCTCGGCGCGAACCCCTATCGCGGCGACGATGTCTTTGCGGCGTCGGCTGAATTATCCGGAACAATCGCTCAGCTTCTCGACCAGAAGCTAAAGCTGCAGCGCGAGTTGCCGATACTGAAGGAAGCAAGCGAGCGTTACGATATTCACGACTACGGTATTCGGGGCATCATCGTTGCGGGGCGAACGCCGGAGGGCAATGCCCGTCGAAGGTCGTTCGAACTGCTGCGAGGCGCCATGACCGGCGTGGTCGTCATCACATTCGATGAACTGCTCGCCCGACTCGAGGAGATCCACGCAGCACTTGGTGCGCGCCCCGAATGTACTCCAGTCCCGACTCCGGCTTCATCGATCATCTGATCGAGGCCTAACTGGAACCAGCTACTGCGGACCGACGCCCCGCAACGCGGCAAGGTGTTCAGAAATCTATTCTTCCATGCCTAGGCCCCAAGCCTGGCTCTCCTGCAGGCGTTCTCCTCGGAATACGGAAAGAGCCAAACGTAGATGCGAAGGCGACGGCTTCGATAGAGGTCGCTCGTGTCCTCAACGTGCTCGACGGAAAGCTGAAGCGCTACGGCTGCGCAGCTGCCAACAGAGACCGATGATTACCTCGTTGATCGTTCACCTTTTGCGTCGTTTGTTTCAAAATACAATTCAGAGCATATAGGGCGGTTCAAACTGCACGGCTGAAAGCGCGTAGCGTCGATCCGGATCAATTCGACCTGTCGTCGACACCCGTAGAGCGGTAGTTGAAAGTTCACGGGTTGGAGCGGGGACGGCAGGATGCGAATTCGAAAATTGCGTGTGAAAGGGTTTCAGTCTTTTTCGGATTCCGGAAAGATTGAGTTTGAAGACGGCTTTAATCTGGTCATCGGCCAAAATAACTCCGGGAAGAGCGCTCTGCTCCGCGCAATGCTACCCGGATTAAAGGACGAGCGGCACCGGTCGCTCGATCAATGGGAGAACCTCAAGCTTCCTCAACCCGAGGTCGAGTTTGAGCTGCAATTCTCCGGGCGCGAGGTGGCCGACGCGACCCTACGCGCGGGCAACGCGATCCACTTTCCAATTCACGAAAGCTGGCAAACGTCGCCGCGGGCAAAGTTTGATGCCTTCATCGAAAATCCAAACATCATATTAGCAGTCACCGGATCACCCGCGACGACATTCAAAGCCCCTTATCCTAGCCATGCGTTGTTCGCGCACGGACAGAATAAAGTGCAAATCATGCTCAAGGTCGAACCGCGAAACGGCAGTCTTGACACCACTGCAGGTCCAATGTTCGATTCTAGCGATAATGTCGCGGAATGTGTGTGGAGGGCATGGAATGACCGCATGTTCTACTTTGCGGCTGAACGCTTCAATGTCGGCGAGTGTGGCCCAACCCATGCGGCGCGACTGGAACCAAATGCCTCCAATCTTCCTGCCGCGCTCAACACGATGGCTGGCGAAAAGGGCGACACGTTCGAAAAACTGGTCAATCATATGCGGGAGATCTTCTCGACAGTCGGCAATCTGAGCATCCGGGTCAGGCCCGAAAATGGAAATTTGGAAATTCGGGTTTGGCCGACGCGCGCAAGACCGGATGTTGACCTGAGTTTCCCGCTGCATTCCAGCGGCACGGGGGTGGCCCAGGTCATCGCGATACTGACCGCGATCATGACCGTCGACAATGCGGTCATCATCATTGATGAGATCAACAGCTTTCTTCACCCCGCGGCCGTGAAGACTCTGCTCCGAATTTTGCAGACCGAATATCCGCACCACCAATATATCATCTCGACGCACGCCCCCGAAGTGATCGGATTCAGCAACCCGCGCACCGTCCACCTCGTCAACCGAGATGGCTATGAATCGTCGGTGCGGCGGCTCGATCTTGCGAACATCGAGCAGTTTCGTGAAGTGGCCGGTCATATCGGAATCTCGATGGCAGATGTTTTTGCGGCAGACCGCGTGATCTGGGTCGAGGGACCCACGGAGGAAATCAGCTTTCCATTTATCTACCAAGCATTTGCGGGCCAGGCGCTCCCCCGCGGCACGCTAATATCGTCGGTTGCAGCAACGGGAGACTTCAATCGTAAACGCGACCGTGAGATCGTCTACGAGGTTTATCGTCGACTGAGTGGAGCGGCGTCACGGCTGGTGGTTGCTACGACATTCAGCTTTGACTCCGAAACGCTTTCCGAAGCCGACAAGGCGAAGATGGTGGCTGACGCCGGAGGCCAGCTCAGCTTTTTGCCGCGTCGCCATATCGAATGTTATCTCCTAGCGCCGGATGCGATCGCCGCATTTATCGCCGAGCGCGATCCGCAATCAGAAGATGTCGTGACATCGGAGGCAGTGGGGGCAAAGTTCGACGAACTCGCCGGCACCCTCGAATTCAAGATTCCGGAATGGACAGGAAATCGCTCCAATCCGGCATGGCTTGCCGGCGTCGACGCTGCGAAGCTCATCGCGCGCACCGTCGCAACGCTGACGGAGCAGCGGGTAACATTCAACAAGAAGGAGGACTCGCTGATGCTCATTCAATATATTGTCACGAACGACAAGGAGGCCCTCCGCCCCCTCTTCGAATATGTGGCGGGTCTCGTACAATCGGTCACCGCAGACTGACGCGCGGGGATGCGCGTCTATCATTTCATCGGAGAAGAGTTCGGACTCTCCGCGATTGGACTTCGCCGCCTCAAAATCTCGCGCCTCGACCAGCTCAACGATCCGTTCGAGATGTTTGCCGGGACGCAGGGCGATCCCGCCACCCGGCTCGCTATGCGCTCGCTTCGTGAGGCATTTGCCAAGCATCTCGGGATTTTATGCTTTAGCCGGGATTGGCACAATCCTGTGATGTGGGGTCATTATGCTCAAAGCCATCGGGGTCTTTGCCTAGGCTTCGACGTCGACGAATCCGTCGCCATGCCGGTGCGATATGTTTCGAAGCGAATTCCGCTCGATCATTATCTCGACCCATCGACGAGCGAAGCGGAAGTTCGCGCGCTCGCAGCCAAATTCGCCTCCACGAAATATGCGCATTGGCGATATGAGAAGGAGATACGATGTTGGGCATCGCTCGAAACCGACGGACCCGACATTCAATTTTTCGACTTCGGAAACCAGCTCCGTCTCCGTGAAGTCTTTATCGGATTTCAATCGTCGATTACCCGCCAGATGGTGATCGACGCACTTGGCGATGAGCTTGAACCTGCCGTCACCGTTAGGAACACTCGCCTCGCATTTCGCACCTTCCGTGTCGTCACCCAGCGAAATCGAAAGCTCTGGCGGTAACGACGATATGCTCAGGCTGCTGAACCGCTACGAGGAAATCGTCTTCGACCAGATTTCAGCGGTAAGCCGCAAATATGGGTTGTCGGTCTACCCAAAGGTCCGGGTCGCGGACGTCATCGACCTCGATGCGCTGCTAATCGACTATTCTCACAAGTCATTCGGGTTGCGCGCCCATTTCGATTTCCTCATAGCGCGCGAATATCAGCCGCATTACGCGATCGAGTTCGACGGCCCGAGCCACGCGACGGCGGTGCAGCAGGAGCGCGACGAAAAAAAGGACCGATTGTGCAAGTTGGCGGGGTTACCGATCCTCCGAATCAATAGCCGCCACCTCGCCAAAGATTATGGCACGCTCACTCTGATTGCATGGATCATTGAGACCTACGAGTTGCAGTGCGGCTTCCACGAGGCGCAGGAGAGCGGTCAAATCCCTGCGGACGAGATTTTCGACCCCTTTTCCCTGATGGAATTCGAGGCAGGGAGAATCACCCATCCCCTGTGGCTAAGTCGCAACCATCGACTGGAAATACGCCGCTTGCATGAACAGGGGAGATTGCAAGATTTCGCATCGTCGGGACTAATCGGCGAAAATTTCGGCGGAACGATGCGTGGCATAGAATATATCCGCGTTAATGCCACGCATGGTCTCAGCGTGGAGACTGCGATGCGGCCGCAACAGTTTCCGATCTTGTTCAGCGATCTTCTGGGCGAGATACTGGTAATTCAGTTGACGAGCCGAATCTCCGCCTATCTTGCCGGGGAAGCGAGCCTTGAGCCGCTCTCGCGTATCGACGACCGCATTGAGCTGATCCAGGCTAACTATCGGATGCGATGCAGCCATTTCCTGAGCTCGCCAACCTTGGCCTGACCGCGGCGAGGGAACAATGTTGCCGCTATGGGGTTCGCGTCGCAGCGCCTATCCGGTGAAATGTTCGTTCTATGGTGCAGATCGATGTCGGCTTTTCATGTCCGGAACCTGAAAGCTGCCAGTCCGCTAGCGGCCAGCAACAGTAATCGCGAGCCGTAGATCAAGCCATCAATGCGGCGCTATCCCGATTTCTACACCCGTCTTGTCGTGAAGCGCGAACTTGTCGATGATGTCCGCGCTGGCGCGGTTGTACCCCACGACCTCGACGCTCCGCCCCTCGCGCCGCAGCTTGGCGACGATCTTGTCGAGCGCTCCAACGCCCGAAATATCCCAGAAATGCGCAGCTGAAACGTCGATCAGCACAGTGTCCGTCTGATCCTCGGTTTGGAACGCGCGGGTAAAGCGATCGACCGAGGCAAAGAAAATCTGCCCGGTGACGCGATATGTCGCCGTCGCGCCGTCAGGTGATACGTCGCGCTCGACCGCGAACATCCGCCGCACCTTCCCGGCAAAAAACACCCCCGACAACAATACGCCCGCCAACACGCCGAGCGACAGGTCATGCGTCGCCACCACCACGATCACCGTCGTCAGCATGACGATCGAGGATGTCGGCGGATGGCGGCGCAAATTGGGAATCGAATTCCAGCTGAACGTCCCGATCGACACCATGATCATTACCGCGACCAGCGCGGGCATCGGCACCTGGCCGACGAACGGACCGAGCACTGCCAGCAGGAACAACAGGAAGGCACCCGCGGTGAAGGTCGATAAACGACCCCGTCCGCCGGACGTCACGTTGATCACCGATTGGCCGATCATCGCGCAACCGCCCATGCCGCCAAAGAAGGCCGCAACGATATTTGCCCCGCCCTGCCCGGCACATTCGCGCTGCTTGTCGCTGTCGGTGTCGGTCATGTCATCGACGATCTGCGCGGTGAGCAGGCTTTCGAGCAGCCCGACCGCAGCCATGGTCAGCGAATAGGGCAGGATGATCTGAAGCGTTTCCCACGTCAGCGGCACATTCGGCAACGCGAAGGTCGGCAGCCCCTCGGGCAATTTGCCCATGTCGCCCACCGTATTGACCGGCAGTCCGACACCGATGCTGATCGCCGACAGGATCAGGATAGCGACCAGCGGCGACGGCACCGCTTTGGTCAGGCGCGGCAACAGATAGATGATCGCCAGCCCGCCCGCGACCATCGCATAGGTTTCCCAGCCGACGTTGGTCAGTTGCGGCAGCTGCGCCATGAAAATCAGGATCGCCAGCCCGTTGACGAAACCGGTGATGACCGACCGCGACACGAACTGCATCAGCAGGTCGAGCCGGAGCAAACCGGCAACGATCTGGATCAACCCCATCAGGATCGTTGCCGCGAACAGATATTCGACGCCATGATCGCGCACCAGCGGGATCACCAGCACCGCGACCGCGGCGGTGGCGGCAGAGATCATGCCGGTGCGCCCTCCGGTAAAGGCAACGACCATCGCAATCGCGACCGACGCGTACAGCCCGACGCGGGGGTCGACCCCGGCGATGATCGAAAAGCCGATCGCTTCGGGAATCAGCGCCAGCGCAACGACGATCCCGGCGAGGATTTCGCGGCGCAGCGACGCGCCGTCGGTGAACCACTGCTGGCGATACGAAGACAAGGAAACAGACATTGGAATTCCACAACAAGGCACATGGCGCCAGCTTGGGCGCGAACAGGATTTCATGTGTGATGTCGTCCGGCGGATCGGCGGCCGGAATAGCCACCCGGATTTGCACCGGGTCCATGCGAGTGCGCTGCCCCTACCTTTACGGGCGGTTCATTGCAAGACGGCCATCAGCTGGCTGTGTCTTGAGATATCCAGCCACCGAAGAGTAGATCGCTGCTTCGATATTCCCGAAATTAACGTCGGCTTTCGAATGGTTGACGCCTAAATGCCGCCAGTCTGGAATCGGCCAATGGTCGACTGTCATGTGGCGCGACTTTCTCACAGGACTTAAATCCTGATCGCCGGAAAACCATAAATAGCAGCGCGCCGGTGGAGCTTGTTCCAACGGCGCGCTGTCGTTTGAAGCGGCCTAGATTCCTTGACCGCCCGATACCTCGATGCGCTGGGCATTGATCCAGCGGTTTGCCTCGGTCAGCAGGCTAGCAACCATCGGCCCGATATCGTCGGGCATTCCCACGCGGCCGAGGGCGGTCATGCCGGCGAACTGATCGTTGAGATCGGGCGTGTCGCGCACCGCGCCTCCAAGAAAATCGGTCTCGATTGCGCCCGGCGCCACCGTATTGACCGCGATGCCACGCGCGCCGAGTTCCTTCGCGAGAAAGACGCTGAGCACCTCGACCGCACCCTTGGCGGCCGAGTAGGCCGCAAAACCGGGAGCCGACACCCGGGTCAGACCGGAGGACAGGTTTACGATGCGCCCGCCGTCGGCGAGGAGCGGCAGCAGCGTCTGCGTCAGGAAGAAGACGCCCTTAAAGTGGACGTTCACAAGCGCGTCGAACTGGGCCTCGGTGGTGTCGGCAATCATCGCGAACTCGCCGTGACCCGCATTGTTGACCAGGTGGTCGAAGGTGCTTCGCTGCCAGGTGTCACGAAGCGCAGCCTGCAGCCGGTCTGCAAAATCGCCGAAGCCAGCGACGGCCCCGCAGTCGAGCTGAAGCGCGACCGCATTGCAGCCCATTGCCTGAATCTCCGCAACGACGGCGTCGGCATCGCTAGAACGGCTGTGGTAGGTAATGATGACATCGCCGCCGGCGCGGGCGATGCTGAGAGCGGTGTTGCGGCCGAGGCCCCGGCTAGCACCGGTAATGAGCGTGATCTTGGTCATGGTCGGTCTCCTGTGCCGTGAGTGGCCACACCGATATGCAGCAGCCGCACCCCGAGAGGTTGCCGGCACCTCGCTTATCTTTGCCTAATCCTCCAAAAGCGTGGCGACGGCTGGTCTCCTGCGCTATACAGGCGGGCATGAACGACCTGCTCACTGCCGTTAGCCGCTACGCCGATGCCCACGCCGATGCGAACGGCGTCGCCGCCACCCCGATCGCGGGCCTGTCGACCATTCGCGCAACCGCGCCCAGCGATCTCGTCTATGCGATTTCGCGCCCGCTGGTCGCGGTCGTGGTGCAGGGCAGCAAGCATGTCACTATGGGCACGACTGGATTCGCCTTTTCGGGAGGCGAATCGTTACTTATCGCCGCGGATGTCCCGACCGTCAGCCAGGTCACGCGGGCGAGCATCGCCGCGCCCTATTATTCGCTCGTGCTCGAACTCGACACGGCCATCGTGGCCGAGCTGGTTGCCGAGATGAAGCCGCGGCTGGTCGATGACCATGCCCGCGTGAGGGTCGACCCGACCGATACGGAAGTGGCCGACGCGGCCCTGCGGCTGATCCGCCTGCTCGATCGCCCGGCGTCCATCCCTGTGCTCAAGGCGCAGCTCCTGCGCGAGATGCATTATTGGCTGCTGGTCGGCAGGCACGGAGCCGCGATACGCCACCTCGGCTGGCCCGATAGTCATGTCCAGCGTGTAGCCCGCGCTGTCGCCATCCTGCGCTCCGACTATGCAAGGCCGCTGCCGGTCGAGCGGCTGGCGGCCGCAGCAGGCATGAGTCCGTCCGCTTTCCATCAGCATTTTCGCGCCGTCACGTCGCTTTCTCCGCTCCAGTTCCAGAAGCATTTGCGGCTCGTCGAGGCCCATAGGTTGATGCTGTCTGACGGGAAGAATTCCAGCAACGCGGCCTTCGATGTGGGATATGAAAGCGTCTCCCAGTTCAATCGCGAGTATAGCCGGATGTTCGGCCAGCCCCCGGTCAGAGACATAAGGCTGGCTCGCAGCAGGGCCGTCGCTGCCTGACGATCCAGAAAGATGCTAGTCTCATCGAGGCGATACTTGGCAAGGCGCTGATGATGTCGCCTTTACGTCGCGTCGAACTCAAAGCTGATTGTCGGCTATCGGCCAGCCATGGTTATCGGCGAGAGCATCTCGTTTACACCGAGAGGTTCGGCGGTCGAACGTCCGCTTTGCCACGGACGCGCCCGAAAGCTGCCCGACCGCTAGCGGCCAATCCCGGTTGCGAGCACCATGAAAATTTCAAGCGCTGGAACCGAGATACGGATCAGTGAGTATTCTCGCCGAGCTTCAAAACACAAAGGATTGAACGCTTTCCACCGGGCCGCGCTCTGGCGCGGTCCGGACTAATCGCGTTGCGATTTCCACGTCTCCCGATGTGCGTTTATTGATCGCGTTATTCCCCAATGGGCCGGACTCTTTGTAGAGAAACCACGCCATCCTTCCGCGCGTTGTCGATCACACCGCTTCTGCATTGCGAAAGAAACAGCCATGTCTCTGGAAGAGGAGCTCTTCGAAATCGAGCGCGGTTTCTGGATCGAGGGAGCCGACTATTTCGCGGCGCACCTGGCCGAGCGATGCCTGCTCGCCTTTCCGCAGTCAATCGGTGGCGGGAGCTTGAGATGAGCGATCAGCAGCTTTTGAAGCTGTCCGACGATGCGGCGATGATCAGCTATAAGGCCGACGTGACGCGGGCGGATGGTGTCGCTTATTCCGCGCTGATCGGATCGGCCTATGTGAGGCGGTCGAATGTCTGGCTGCTGGCCTCGCACCAGCATTCGCCGGTAACCAAGGACTGAGAAGACGAAGGTCGGCGTGTAGGGCAACGGGTCGGTCCGGCACGCCCGCTGGCAAGAACGTCGGAACATAGCGTCCGCTAGCGATCCGCATCCATCTGATGGGGGGCGCCAATCTCAAGCGGGCTTCATTGGCCAATTTCGCACCGCCAAGAGGCCCGCTCCAATCGACAGAATGAAAATTTGACTTTCGGCAGCGACAGTTAGCCCGATTGCGGTCCTAGTGAGTCTAGGCTCTCCGGTCTCCATGCCTATTTTTGCGAGGTTGAGTTGGGTTCCGGTAAGGCCTTGCGCAAGGGCTTGCAGCGAGCCAGCCAGCAATGTCCCTCCGGAGAAGAAAATGAGGGCAGCCGCGCCAAAGCCTGCGAGCACGCAAACGGCGAAGACCGTCCGACGCGTGCATCCTGCCAACGCGGTCCACGCCACCAAACCCGCAGCGGTGCCGAGCACGACGCCTTCGAAGGGCCCGGTCACATTCACGATGGACACCCCCGAAAGCAGCCCGACGCCCTCGCGTCCAAGGAGGTTGCCCAGAGCACCTACGGCAAGGCCGCCGATTGCGGTGCAGGCCACCACCCATCCGTCGACACGTCCGCGCCATGTCAGAGCCGCAGTCATTCCCGCGCCGAGACCCGCCCCGGCGAGCAGGCCGAGCGCGCCGATCATCGCCGCAAGGACCAGCACCTGCGCGCCGCCGCTGGTCGCTGCAATCATGCCGTAGATCAGTCCGGCCACGGCACCTGACGCAAGGCCTGCCAAGGTGCAGGCCCCGGCGACATGCGATCCTTCCGGGCTCGGCGTTAGTGGTGCCTGCGCTGTTTTATCGGCAATAAAGCGATAGCCATGTTTAGGCACCGTTTCGATAAAGCGCGGATTGGCAACATCGTCTCCCAAGGCTCGGCGCAACGTCCGGATGCACTGCGTCAGTGCTTCGTCCGTAACCGGAATCCCGTGCCAGACCTGATCCATGAACGAATCTTTGGTGACGAGCTCCCCGCGGCGCGAGACGAGCAGGGCCAGCGCGTCAAAATAGCGGCTTCCCAGCTCGATCGGAAGGCCGTGCTTGCGCAACTGCCTGTTGTCGCAATCGAGCTGAAAAGCGTCGAAGTGCAGAATGCGAGGCTGTGTCTCCATGGTCTCGAGGTCTGGTGCCATCGCGGGGCGGTGGCAAGCGTTGAGCACGGTTTCAGCCATTGCTCATGAATTGCTCATGCCTTTCACATGGGGGCGAACCATGGTCCGCAGAAGGAAAAGCTTATGGAGACCCGATCATGAACGACATTTCTGCGCGCCGCGCCCCGCTTCTCAACGGATGGCGAGTTGCCGGCTGGGGCAGCCTTTTAGCGCTGCTGATGCTGCCTGCACTGGCGATGCAAATAACCGGCGAGGTGAACTGGACTGCGGGCGATTTCGTTTTCGCCGCCATTCTTCTCGGCTTTGTCGGGACGGTGGTTGAGCTGGCGGTGCGCTTTGCCCGGCCCGGTGCACCGCGCATCGGTTACATCATTGCCGGCTTCACCGCCTTCTTCACCTTCTGGTCGAATGCCGCGGTCGGCATCATCGGTGACGAGGATTCCGTCAACGTCTTCTTCTTCCACATGGTTCTAGGGGCGATCGTTGCCGCGATGGTCGTCCGGTTCCGGCCCGGCGCGATGCGCTGGATCACGGTGTTGCTGGCCATCGGTCAATATGCCGTCGGCATTGCGGCGCTCAACATGATGCCGGGACACGCCGTCGAATGGGGTTTTCTCACCATTTTTGCCTTGTTGTGGCTCACGGCGGCATGGTGCTTCCACCGTGCTGTTGTCAAGCGGACCGGTTAGTCGAAGACGTGGTCGGAGTTGATGCTCCCGTCTACGTCGATCGCGTGGACAGCGCGCGCCACACGGGCCGAGCCGCTTGTGCTAGCGCCGGGCTGCAAACAATATGACCGCGCCGCCAATTGCCATCACCGCGGCACCAGCGACGGCCCATAGCATCGATGGCCCTTCGAGAGGCTTGCATTCCCCGACACATGCGATGGGGGCAACTGTCAACAAACCAGTTCCTTGCAGAAACCACAGACTCCCTAAAGCGAACAGGAGTCCCCCCAGGATAATTATGATCCATTTCATGTGCCATGCTCCCATTTTCGACCCGCGAAGGCTGTAAGCCTCTTGTCTTCGGACGCACAGCCTTGTTCACGTTAGCATTGATCATTGTTCCCTACCGCAGCATGTTTCCAAGCGACCAAGCTTCTCCAACGAGCGCTACTTCAAACTGATTGCCTGCCAAGCGAGCCCGCTGGTGGCGGCGCCAAAAGCGGCCTTGGGAAGCTGTTCTGACGACTTCCCACACTTTTCAATCCAAAGCGGCCTGACCGCTACCGGCCCACTCCCGCGGTAGCCAGCGCCTGAGCGGCTTAGAGCAACTTCCAATACCCGCAATTGGTCGATTGCGCGACATAAGGCGGATACGCGCGTGCCGTGCCGCCACACTGAGCTCGGAGCGATCAGCTTCTTGGCGAAAGTTCGATTCCATTAGCATGGATCAACTTCGCGCGATTCTTGTAGGGATACGGCTCACCAAGCCGGAACATGCCGATCTGCGCCGCGTTTCTTCGACCAGCCCCTTTGGGCTGTGAAGGAGTGACGACATGGAACAGAATGGACAGAATGATCGCGACGGGACGCAGAACGGACCCGGCGAACAGATTCGCGCGCAGGACGATCAACGCCAGCAGGAACAGCAGAGTCAGAACCAGCAGAGCGGGCAGCAAGACCAGAGCCAGCCGGGTGCGCAGCAGGGAAAAACAGCCGATAAGCAGTCGGCGCGCGGGCCCGACGGCAACGGCCAGAACGCTGGCGGCGGTGTGGCGGAGCTGGAAATCGAAAAACTCGGCGGCATCGGCGAGGGGCAGCAGGACGAGCTAGGCGGTTAGCGCGGCCAAACCGGCGAACAGAAGCCCGCGACCGATCGCGACCCAGGCGCGCCCACTCCGGACGGCGCGACGAAAGAGCTCCGCGGAGACCGATAGACCGATAGACCGAACACGACATTTGCCGGTCCAGCGCGCAGTGGCAAGCCGGTCTCACAAAAACCCCTCGCCGCGGAAAACGTGGCACTTGGCCCCGCCGCGCGGGTCCATTTTGTGGCGTGCGCCGCAGTTGCGTCGTCGACGAACGCTCGCTGCGCAGAAATGAACGCGTTGGTTCGAATTCGAAAGCGCGGCGATGGATCACACGAGCTGAACCAAACTAGGTGCGGCAGCCGCGCAGAATACGCCGCTTGTGCTCGACTGCGGCGAGGATAAGCTCGGCGCGGGAGAGCTGGCTGAACAGGCGGATGAATTCGGGGTCGGCGATACTTTTGCAGGCATTCAGGGTGAGCCAGTCCGCGGCCGCCGTCCAGTAACTCTTCCGTCCTGTCAGCGCATCCGATACGGCATCCAGATCGGCGCCAGAATCTTCGATGGCTGCACAGCGCCGACGCAGCTCCGCTTCGACCGCGGCGAGTTCCGCGCGCGACAGCAAGGGCCAACGATCATGAAAATCGGGCCAGTCGGGCACGGCCATGGTCCAGGGGATATTGGCGACCACCCAATCGGCGATTTTGCCGGTGCGATCGCGTTGCCGCCGGGTCTCAGCGATGTCGCCCAGCGGAACTAGATGTTCGGGATCCGCTATGCGCTGCAGATTTGCCATCGCTGCACCCTCTTTCGCCTCCGTCGGTCCCGTCGCTGCTCAACGCAGCTTCAAGCCTGAAGTTCCGCATTCGGCCGTTTGCTCTACCTTTCGGAGCAAAGGCATGGTCGGACCTGCCGGTTGAACTCTTCGGGCGATGGGTCTGGGTGCGGCCTTACATCGCGTACTTGCCCCGCATGCGCGCACCATGCCTTCAGCTAGCGGCAAAGGTTAGCGTTTCAATCTTGTTTCCGTCAGGATCACAGACAAAAGCAGCGTAATAATTTGCGTCATATTCAGGCCTCAGGCCGGGCAGTCCGTTGCTCGTGCCGCCGCTTGCTAATGCCGCTCGGTAAAAGGCGTCGACGGCGACGCGACTTTCCACTTCAAAAGCAACATGGACGCCGTTGCCGACGCTTGCCTGCTCCCCATCGGCGGGGATGTTGAGGCTGAATACAGTTATGCCCGCGCCATAGCCGACGGCCTCTTCGACATCGAGCGTCCTGCGAAGGCCAAGCACATTCATGACCGGATCATAGAACGCGCGTGCGCGATCCAGATCGGATGTACCTAAGGAGACGTGATGCAGCATTACCTATCAAATCTCCGATCCGGAAAGGGTTCCCCGAACGACATTTGCGTCGACCGGTCGATCAGCCGCCGTCGGCCATATTACTGGTCGCCGACCATGTAACGACGGCGACACCGCGACGTCGGCTTTTGCTCGCCACGCAAATCGAAGCTGCCAGTTTGCAACCGATCAGCAGCATCACTCAGATTGAGACATCTGTGACCGTTAACCCGCGCCGAATGTCATGTCTTTGGGATCGATCCGCATCTCTTGGCGAGTTCATGCAAACTGGAGGAAAAACTGGCGCCGGTCCGTTCCGCCGCTCGGCCTCGAGCTTGCCAATGGGTCACCCGCGAACTGCGCATTCATGCACTTGCGTTCATCGCCGTCGATTATGACCACCAACCAATCTGGTAAGCGTCACGAATGCATGATGTCTGCGCCACAGGCTTAACCGGTTTCAGATCATCACTCGGCACCACGCGGCCCCTCGTCTTCGTCCCCGCCGGGACCAAGTTGGCCCGGCTCGTCATCGTCACTGCGTTCGCCCC
This sequence comes from Sphingopyxis sp. UBA6723, assembly GCF_002454115.1. GTDB lineage: Bacteria > Pseudomonadota > Alphaproteobacteria > Sphingomonadales > Sphingomonadaceae > Sphingopyxis. The sequence continues at coordinate 198,381 of NZ_DKIH01000004.1, forward strand.
TGTATGCGTCCATGTCGATCCGACCTGAGCGTTCCATCTGATGCATATGATCAACCACGTCTTGCACGTCGTCCGTCTCTTCTCCAGTCTTTGGCTTGTCGCTGTCGGCCAACGGGCGCTCAATGTGTGCAGCATCGGCAACTGAGTGCGCTTGCGTTTCCTCGTCATCTTGCTCGCGGTTCACGGCTTCAGGCGCGGTGGTTTGCTTGGGATCGGCAATCATGGCTCGGGCTCCTACCTTATCGAAACGCAACGCGGACCGGGTCGCCGCGGTTCCGCAGCGCGTGCCGTCGGCGACAGGCGCCAGTCAATTGACCACGCCCGCGTAGATCCCGATTGCCGAAAGCAACGTCGCCGCCGCTAGCAGTGCCCAGCGCCAGACCTCGCCGTCCGGCTCCTGGCCGGTTGGATCGGGCGCTGCGGGCGGCATGTCTCAGGACTGAGCCATGGGCGCGTTCTCCTTGCCCCGGTTCGAGGACATCGCCGCTCGTCTTGGCGGTGATGAGGACGTTTAGTGTAAAGGCGCTGGCACCGATGACCAGATGCAAATAGGTTTGCGTGTCCCAAATCGGAAAACTCGGCCCGCACGGCAGATTGACGCGCGGCGGAATCGGCGTAGCATCGCAACAACTTTGGCAGTTCTATTGACCCAGAAGCTGTCGAGGGGCTGCATCGAATATGCCGGAAAGGCCGCGTTCCACTGGCGCGGCCTTTTTGCGGCGCCACAGCCGATTGCGGTCACCCAAGCTCTCCTGCCTTGAGCCCCACGCAAATCCCCGTCCGTGCCTTTCTAGCCGCCTAGGGCAAGACGGGTCAGGTCACGGGCGTTATTGCATGAAGTCGATACTGACGTGATCCGTCAGCGACGCGACCGGGCGGGGCGGCCGCGGAACGAACAGTCATTTTGCCCAAAGCTCTGTTACAGCGACTGCGGCTGAGTCCAACGCCAGCGACCTCCCCGACGATTGTGCCACTGTCGCCGCGGACGTTACCCAACGCGAGCGAACTGCTCACTCGGCTGACGGCTGTGCATTCCCAAGATCTCAAGCCCAGACCGCCTGCCCCCGGCAGACCCTTATGCAGGGGACAATATTGAACAATGTTAAGTTGCTGTCACCGGCGTGCCCAACACTGCGCAGGTAGACATGCTTTTGGCGCGTGAATTGATCATCGAACTGTCCTTGCTAGCCGGCAACCGATCTGATCCTCTGGGAATTATCCTTATGGACGAGTGACTATTTGAACAAATCAGGCTGCACTCACTTGAGCGGCCGCCAACTGCGTCGGGCTGTGCAAAATTGGGCCATTGTCAGTTCCGCTGTGTGCTGATTCGGCGGGGTTTGCGTCGGCTGCACAACGGGAAAAACGACATAAGGATTATCGAGGTCATGGACGGCAACATTGCACTCATCGAGGCGGGAGGTACCAAATTTATCGTGGGGGTGGGAGATGTGTCGCGTCGGATTTTGGCGCGGACCCGCATCGATACCACCCGTCCGGAGGAGACGATCCCGGCGGCCATTGACTGGCTTCGGCAGCAGGGCGGCAATTTTTGCGCGGTGGGGATCGCGAGCTTCGGCCCACTTGACCTCGACCCCGCCTCGCCGACCTGGGGACATATCAACAGGACCGCCAAGCCCAACTGGAGTGATACCGATATTGCGGGGCCTTTCGGGCGTGCGCTAAGTTGTCCCGTTGCGATCGATACGGACGTGAATGGCGCCGCGCTTGGCGAATGGATGTGGGGTGCTGGCGCAGAAACAAACTCGTCACTCTACATTACGGTTGGGACCGGCATTGGTGGCGGGGCGGTTGTCGGCGGGCATTTAATTCACGGTGTCAGTCACCCCGAAATGGGGCATATTCGCATGCCGCGCCACCCCGCCGACAGGGATTTTGCCGGTCTTTGCCCATTCCATGGCGACTGCCTTGAGGGACTGGCTGCGGGTCCATCGATCAAGGCGCGCTGGGGGGCGTCGCTATCCGACTTGCCGTCCGATCATATCGGCCACGAAATGATCGCCTGGTATCTCGCGCGGGCGGTAACAACCTTTCAGGCCATCCTGGAGCCCGCACGCATCATATTGGGGGGAGGCGTGATGGCGACGCCAGGATTGATCGAGCGTGTTCGCACGGAGGCGGTCGCCGGATCGAACGGATATTTCGCTGGCGATGCGCAAAAGATCATTGTCGCCCCCATGCTCGGTGACGACACCGGCCTGCTTGGAGCATTAGCGATTAGCAGGAGAGACTCTTTGGCTCTTCGTCCGATCTGATCGATTTCGCCCCGTTTCAGACGGGTCGCTACCGGCCAGGCAGTCAAACGAAATGGTCGTGGCGCAGTCCCATTTGCATAGTTTAACTGACGTAACCGCAGAAACCGTCATTATGCCGGATCGTAAGCATCATGGAGATCCGTTTTGCCATCAACAGAAACCGTTGCTCGCTTTACGAACCAAGTTCTCAGTGGCGATCATGCCGGAGCGATCCGCGACTGGTACACTGCGGACGCCACCGTTCAAGAAAACCAATCCCCGCCGAAACAGGGGCGCGACCTATTGCGCGCGCGCGAGCAGGCCACGCTCGATCGCATGGAACGCGTTGACACCGAACTCCTTGCGCCGCCGTTGATCGACGGCGACACCGTCGTGATCCGATGGAGGTTCACCTTCTATCCCACAGGTGGCGGCAAGCTGATGATGGAAGAAGTCGCATGGCAAAGCTGGCGCGGGGACCAGATCGCAAACGAAACATTCTTCTACGACCCCGCCCAAATGAAACCTCCGCCGATTGCCTAGTGGCTGTCGGACCAGCGGCATTTTGGTTAAGTGGCGGTCCCCTTCGTCGATGCTCAATAGGGCTGATGTTATCCTCGGCCGATCAGGGCCGAGCCAGGCAAGAAAGAACACTCCTTGGCCAAAATCGTCAACGGTGCCAGCCTCAAGCCTCGCTCCGGCGGCCCGCCTAAAAACATCGTCTTGCTGTTACACGGCTTCGGCTCGAGCGGCACGGACATGATCTCGCTTGCTCCGCAATGGCAGGAATCTCTTCCCGACACCCTGTTCCTGGCCCCGCACGCGCCGCAGCGTTGTGGAATGATGGGTGCCGGTTATCAATGGTGGGGGCTATCCGGGTTTGCGCCGTCGGCGCTGGCCGCGGGCGCAGCATCGGCAGCGCCTGCTATCGATGCGTTCATCGACCGTAAGCTCGCGCAATATGAATTAACCGAGGCCGACCTCGCACTGGTCGGTTTTAGCCAGGGAACGATGATGGCGCTTCATGTCGCGCTGCGCCGACCAAGAACTGTGGCAGCGGTAATTGGCTATGCGGGGATGCTCGCTGGCACTGCCGGCCTGGCCGATCACCTCCCAAAGCCGCCAGTATTATTGGTGCACGGGACCGCCGATCCCGTGGTCCCGATCGCGGCGCTTCATATGTCGGAAAGCGAGCTCAAACGACTGGGCGTGGATGTCACGACCCATGTCTCTTACGGTGTGGGTCACACCGTCGACCCCGTCGGCTTGCGCCTGGGCTGCGAATTTGTCGCCAAAGCCTTTGCGCAGACGGTGTAACGGCTCGCCAACAGACACGTCGCGAGCAGCCTGGTGCAAACCAATAACCGCCTCATGAGATGGTCGGCCCGCTGCGCTGCCGACCCAGCGACCAGTTGATCCCGCTGTCGCGCAATATGCCTGCGACCGGCTTTCCGATACGGCGATCGAGAACCGGTCGCCAAGGCACCAGCGTGAAGTCGCGCGACCGCTCGACCAGGGCATAGCGGGCGCTGGCCATATCGACCGGTCGTATCAAACGGCCTTCGATACGCTCGCCAACTTTTGCTTCGGCAAATGATTTGCCAAGCTCGTCTGCGATCTGACGTGCCACACGGAGCAGTTCGCGGCGTTGCAGCGTGTCGAGCATCGTGCGGCGATAGATTGTCCGCCCGTCCCTCTCCTCCGCTAGTTGCTCAGCCATCAGCCACTGCCTCCGCAGGGCTTGCGCTGCCCGAACCTCGCGGCCAAATCCCGCATCCCGGACAGGCTGCGGCGCCGCCGCAATCAGTTCGTGATCCAGCCATGTTGCCGCTTCCATCGACGGCAATTTTTCGACGGGCGCAGCGGACAAGATTTCGACCGTCACGGGCCGGTCGCCGACCGCCCGCTGTTCATACGCTTCCACCTTATCGAGATGATCGCTGGCAATGATCCAGCTGCCGTCGGGATTGCGATCGATGCCGCGCATCGCTCGCCGCATTGCCTCCAGGCGGCGGACATGCGTTTCGGCAAAGGCTTCACTGGCGGCAGGATCTTGGCGCAAATGGGCATCGACCGTATAAATGCCGCCGTTGTTTGCAGCAACCGCGGCGATGGTCCGATCGACGTCGCGGATACCGCCCGCGCGTGGGACGATCCTGACGATGGCTTCCTCCGGGGTCGGCGGGACATCGGCCCCCTGCCCGACCTCGACATAATGCGTCCGCCCATCTACCCCGTCGATAAGGAGATAGTGGCGATCGCGATGTTCGTCGGACAGTCCGCGGGCGACGACGCGTCCGATGACCGGTTCAGCGCCCGGTGCAGCGGGATCGAAGATCATCCGGTCGCCGGCCGCCCGCTCAAGATTTCGCGCCGTCAGTTCGCGCTGCATGGTGCGAATGATATCGCCGCGTTCGCCCATTTGCCGAAGCGTATGCGCGAGGTCGGGGGCAAGCCGCCAACTGCTGCCGCCCAGACTTTCCGCCACCCCCATGCGAGCAAGTTTGTGGAGGCGGCCTGCGCGGAGCGACTGGTGCAAAGGGTCGGCTGAGGTCGTCCGCACCACCCGCATATCGCTCATCTCGCGGAGCAAGACCCGATCGACCGCCGTCAGACGTTCGGCATTCATATCGGCGCGCAGCCGCGTCTCGATTTCGAGATCGGTTCGCGGCCCGAGATCGAGAGTGAGAATGTCGCTCGCGCGCGCACGACAGCCATGGGCAATATACTCACGGGCGATGACCAGATCGTCGCCGCGATCGTCTTTCCCGCGCAGCATGATGTGACTGTGAGCATGCCCGGTGTTAAAATGATCGACAGCTACCCAGTCGAGCTTGCTGTTCAGGTCTTCCTCCATTTGCGCCATCAACCGGCGCACAAATGGTTTGAGGTCCGGATATTGATCGCCATCTTCGGGCGCCACGATAATCCGAAACTGGTGACGATCTCCGCTTGCGCGCGCGAGGAACCCGGCCCCGTCGGCGACGTCCCTGTCGCTCGTGTAAAGCGCTCCCGCCATGCCCTCGCGCGTGACACCATCGCGCTGGATATATCGCAGATGCGCTTTGGCGCCGCCGAACCCTGCCCCGGCCAGTTTGACGGGCCGCACTTTCACGATGACGCGGCGCGCGCGTAATCCACTGTGCCGATCGCGCGACCGCAGCACCCGTGCCACGCTCGCGCCGCGTCCGATCCGGCTGCCGTCAAAGCGCGCGCCTTTAGGGCCGCGCTTGCCAAATCGCCGCGCGGCTTTGACGACCAGCGCCAGATAACGAGTTCCTTTGCCGCGACTGCGCATACGTCCAAGGCGCGGGGTGAAGTCATCATCGTCGCTCATACAGCGTTTCCGCAAGGTAAGACGCTGCCTGGTGCAACGTCATCGTCGGAACTGCGAAGGAATCCGATGGCGAGTCTCGCGCAACGGCCGACAAAAGCGCCGAAAACCGCGGTATTTGCCGTAAAGGTCTCGCACCACCACCAGTCGTCTCGTGGAATTCCCGAAAAAAGGATGTGCAGACAAAGACTTACAATATCGCGAGATATTGCTTCTATCTTGCTATCCCGCTCCCTCATCCGACCATCTCCATCAACCCGCCTGCTTCGGCGTCTTCGCAGCAGCGCCAGAGCAAAACAGAAGCGACGCCCGATGCGGGCGCCGCTTCTCTAAAAGGCGTCGGCCTTCACCCATCGGCGAAGGCGCACCGCGCTGCCTTTTCGCTCGCAAACCCGCGCCGACCGATCATCCCATGCGCATTGCCATCGCCATCGACGATCATCGTCGCGAGAAAATATTCGCCATCGAACTGGCCCCAGATCGCCACCCGATCGAGCTCGATATCGTCATCATCCAGGCTCGCATAAGCACCGAGCCAGCGCTCATCGATCCGCGCATCCCAGTGAAAATCGACATCCTCCGCGTCCAGAAAACGCTGCGCCAAGGCGGCGCCCGCGCCGCGTCCGAACTCGATCTCAAGCCCCGAAACCAGCGATGCAATCACGCGATCCGATGCGACTCCGATGTTTTGAAAAACGCCCATGACATGCTCCTTCGCTACGCCCCGAACCGTTCGAGGACCGACCCTCGACGACGGGCGCCGGAGCGGCTGTCAGGGCCGCCGGAGCGCAGCGGAGGCGCCGCGAAGCGGCGGCGGAGGAACCGATTTGCGCAGCAAATTGGAGGGGCCGCCGGCCTTGAAAGCCGCTTCGGCGCCCGTCATACTTGGCCTTGCCGAGACGACCCCTGCCCCCCTCACGGCTCGCCGCGACCGCGATGAATGAAGAACATATCCGATTGCTGGCGTGCCGATTCAGTGCAGCAAATGGCATCCGGACGCTGATGCGCATCACCGCGCCGCCGACTGGGAAGCATCCTGGCCGAATGGTTGGGGGCGACATTCGCAACGGCGCGCACATAGGCTTGCGTCTCGGCGGGAAGCCGCGAACGGCCCGCGAGATAGGCGGCATAGCGTCCCGGCCCGGCGTTATAGGCAGCAAACAATCCGGGGTAGCCGAACCGATCATACATCAGCCGCAAGTAGAATGTGCCTGCGAGGATATTATCGCGCGGTTGATGGGGATCGGCGCCCAGGCCAAGCCTGCCGCGCATCGCTGCCCACGTTCCCGGCATCAGCTGCATAAGCCCCATAGCCCCTGCTCGGCTCGTGATCGGACGGCCGCGGAGGGTCGTTCGTCCGCCGCTTTCGGCGCGCATGACGCGCTCGATCCACGCGACCGGAACGCCAAAGCGGGCCGATGCTTCGGCGATATGCGGTCGCCATTCGATCACCGGGTCGGCGCGCGCCGGGCTTGCGATCATAACCGCAGTTCCAAGCAGCGCCGCCCTCAGCGCAGCCACAGCGGGGTCGCCTTGCCGATGATGTCACGCCGCAAAGTCGATCCGAAATAGCGGCCATCGAATGAGAAGGGCGCGTCCATTACCAGCAAATAGTCACGCGGCCCAAGCTGTTTACAGCCCCGCCATCGCGGCATCGGGCGCCCCGCGCCATCGAAATGCCGCCGCACGCCCAGCGCGCGTCCGTTGACGAATAGCATGCCGCGCGAGGCGCAGATATGGTCGCCGGGTCCGGCGGCGATACGCTTGAGCAGCGGAACATTGGCGGGCAGGTAGCGCCGCCGCGCCGCGAAATTGCGCCAAGGTTGCGCCAGCCGCGCGGCGACCACGTCGCCGCGTCGCAGCCCGGCGCTCGGCTCGACATACCAGAGTCCGATGGGCGCACTGGCGCTCACGTTCCAGAGCAGCCGTGGCTGCGGCGGCGATGCGATAGTGACGACCAGCGCGCCGGTCAGCGCGCCGCCGAGCATGGCGATGCCCAACCGGCGACTAAACATCGTCGCCCGCCCGGCGTAATCGCTGCGACCAAGCGATCAAATCGTCGATATGATAACGGACATTCTTGCCATGGCGCCGATAGGCAGGCCCGATCTTTTTCGATCGATATCGCCGTAGCGTCCGTTCCTCCAGTCCGAGGTAATGCGCCGCCTGAAGTGGATTAAGAAAAGGGCTTTCGATGCGCGCCTTTGCGGCGCGCGCCAATTCGCTGTCCTCCGATTTCGCCATGCTCGGGTCTCCTTGCCGCAGCGCATCGGCGCTGTCGCAAGGGTCATGGCGGCCCGCACCTAAGGGCGGGAGGATCGTTTAACGGCGGCGCAAAATTCGATCCCCAAGCCATTGCGGCTGTGGCCGCTTGAGCCACCGCTCAAACAAGGGGAGCCGAGGGAAGCATTCCAAAGCTCGCGAGGATCAGGCGCCGGGGGTTTTGGCGCGTTCCTTGTTGCGCCGATCGGCGACAAAGCTGTGCCCATTATCGGACTTTACAATGTCGAATAGTCCGGTCGCCGCAAACAGCGCCGGGAAGTTCTTTGCCCCATAGTTTCGCGGATCTATTGGAGCTTGCCGCTTCGCCGCGCTGCCCGCCGCTGACATCGCCGCCCAACCATCGTCGCGAGCAGTAGCTTCGACAGCGCCGCGGAGGATCGTCACCAATTTTGCATCCATGGCGAGGGATTTGGCGGCAATCTTGTCAGTCGTGGGTTTGGCTTTCGCATCCACTTTCGACTTCTTCGCAGGCGGATCAACGGGAACACGAGGCCCGTCGATTGCGGCAGCTGCCAGGCTGTCGAGATACAGAAACGCCGTGCACGCGTTGACGAAGGGGCTCGGCGTCTTGCGCTCGCCGAAACCATAAACTTCATGACCATTGGCCCGAAGCTGCATGACCAGCGGCGTGAAATCGGCATCGCTTGACGCGAGGCAGAAGGCGTCGAGCTTCTGGGTATAGAGCAGTTCCATCGCGTCGATGACGAGCGCAATATCGGTCGCATTCTTGCCGGTCGAATAGTTGAACTGCTGGATCGGGCGGATCGCGAAGTCGTGCAGTTTGTCCTTCCATCCTTTGAGGCTGTCGCTGGCCCAATTGCCGTAGGCGCGGCGAATGTTCGCGGTGCCATATTTGGCGAGTTCGGCGAGCATCTCGCCGATCTTGGCATGCGAGACATTGTCGGCGTCGATCAGCAGCGCGATCTTGCGATCGGGCGTCGCGCTGCGCGGCTCGCTGGTTTCGGTCATGATGAGAGACTTTCGGAAAGATGCCCTTCGGCGATCGCTTTTACCTTGGCCTGTAAAAGTTCGATGTGCTCGACAAGCCAGGAAAGTTCTTCGCCGCTGATCTTATAATGCGGCGAATAGCGCGCATTGACGTAAGCCTGCTGGAGCAGTTCAAAGCAACGACGCGCCAATTTTTCATCACGCGGCCAGACCGGAATCAACTCGCGCGCGATGTCTTCGGCCTTGTCGCGAAGGAAATTGATCTTGTGTGATTTGGGCGAATAGAGCGTCAACGTATTGAGCACAGCATGATAAAAATGCTCGGTCGCTTGGTGCAGCTGAAACGCCGAAATATTGTTGTAACCTTGTCCAATCCCAAACCTGGCCATCTCCAGAAACTGGCTTGCACTGTTAAACCAAGTGTCAAAATACCCCTGTGCTTCCTCGCGCGCGACTTCGGGCGACAAGGGCTTGGGCGGATCAAACGACTGCGTACCAAGCTCGTACAAGACGATCCCGTCGCGCACGATATCGATGAAGAAGGGCCGGCCGCGCGACAGCTGGAAATTGACGTCGCCAAGGCTGTGGACGATCAGCCCGACCGGCGCCGATAGCCGCTTGGTGATCGAATATTCGCGCAGGAAACTATCCTCGGCCTTATACCAATAATCGACCGGATCGGTCAGTCGGTCGTCGTTGACGACAACGAGGATGTCATAGTCCGAATAATATCCGCCCTTCGGATCGGCGACCCAGTCGCCGCGCGCATAGCTGCCATAAAGAATGACCTTGAGGATGCGTCCCTGCTTCTTCCACGCCTGCGTTGCGAGCGCGGTCGCATCCTCGAACTCGGCGAACAGGATTTCGACGATGCGGTCGAGATCGCGCTTCTTGCGCTCGGGAAGATGATCGAGATCGGTTTTCATGAGACAGGAATCCTAGCCGAATATCGCGCCGCGACAAGGAAAAGGGTGACCCCGTACCCGCCATGGCGGGTGCGGGGTCGAACCCGTCAGTCGTCGACTTTCCAGATGACGGCATAGGTGTCATCGTCGTTCTGGCCCGCGGCGCGGCCGAGGTTCGCATAGAGGCGCCGCGGCCCGAATTCGGGGGCAGCCAGCGCCAGCGACACATAGGGCTTGCCCGACGTTTCGCCGATCCGAACCCAGCCCGCGCCTATCTCGACGCCGTCCGAATGGACCCGGAAGTCGGGCTGAACGTCGTTCGCCTTGCTCCGGTTCGGATTGATTTCGATGCTGGCGCGGATCGAAAGCGTCCTCAATTGGCCCACAAAACCTTTTTCGATGGTGCCTTTCACCATGCCGATAGCTGCCATTGTTCGTCTCCTTCATCGCCGCCGGAGACCATCTCCGGAGCGTGAGCAGAGGCAGGACGGGCGCTGCGCAAGCGGCGCGCACCCGCAGGGCCGCAGCGTCAGCGAAGGACGGTCGGTCCCGCGCTTTTTTGGCCGCGCCTGCGCGGCGGCGCGAGGAGCCCGCGGCACGCGGGCGGGGAAAAAAGCGCGGGCGCCGCCCGTTGCGCGCCGGTTGGCGCCCGGCCAGACCGCTCACATAGCTCCGGATGGCCGCCGGCGATGACCGGAACGACATGGCGCCAAGCGAAATTTGCTGAACGCTTCATCGAAACGGGCATGGCCAGCGGCGCGCGAACGCGGCAAGAGACAGTCAGGCAGGACCGGATTCGCAGGGGGCACCCAAAAGCGTTTTCGGGCCATGCCGGTGGCGCCTGATCGCGCGCCGAACAGGGAACCGACGATGAACGGAAAAGCCGAGCTTGTGATCGCGGTCGACGACCCCGATTTGGCGATAATCGCGGCGCGCAGCGCGGGGATCTGGATCGGCCTCGCGCTCGACGACACCGCGCTGGCGGCCATCCGCCGCGACGGCCTCGATCCCGCCACGCTGCGGCTGACCGGGCTGCACCCGTTCGAATATGCGCCTGCCGATGATGGCGGCGTGCGCGTCACCGCCCATGCCAATGACAATGAGAGCGCCGAAGCGCTGCTCGACCTGTTTCGCGTTCATTTCCTGCGCCGCCTGCTGGCCTGACCGCGCCCGGTCCTGCTGTGCCGCCGGTCGGCGGAGCGGCGCGAGGCTTTCGCACCCGCACGGCCCTTTCCATTTGTTGCGTTTGAGATCCCCGTCGTTCTGGCGTCTTGGTCCAATAATCTTCGTGCGGGCTGCGTCAGAGCGCGCGGCGACGACAACTTTCGCCGACGTTAGGCCGCAGCGACCCGCAGCCTTGCAACATCGGCGCTGGCGATGATTGCGATCATCGACTGGGCGGCGCGGGAGCAATCCCGCGCCGCCCTTTTTTCCGGCTTGGCCCCGCGCCGCAGCCGGTCACGGCAAGGCGCGCAACGAAAAATCCATCGCGCCGTTCCGCGCCGCGCCAGCGGCGAGGAACGGCGCGATGAGTCGCGCGCGCGTCCTTAAAGCCAGTCGTTCCATGCGGGCGATGACAAGCGGGCGGGCGGCGAACCGCCCGCCCCCCCCCTCACGCCGCAAGGCGCGGCGGTTCGATGCCGCTATCGTCAACTTCTTCGAGATCGACCGCAAGGCCGGGACCGACGGCGCGGTCGGGGTCGGCAATCGGCTCCGCCACCGCCGCGGGATCGATCCCAAATTCGAGATCGTCCAGCCAGCGCGCATGCGCTCTGACGCTGCCGACGCCGCCGCGCGCGCTGTAGGCGGCGGGCGGAAACGCCATCCAGCGCGGCACCCACGGCGCAACCTGTTCGCGCCCATTGGCACCAGCCAAATGATCGGCAATGATCGCTTTCAGCGTCTTGGCCTTCTCCTTCTCATTGGCGCTCGCTACGCCCGCGCCCGCGACCTCGCCGATCATGGCGAGCAGGATTTCGCGGTCGCGAAGCTGGTCGAAAAAGGCCGCGTCGGGCTGCCAGTGGCGGCGCATGTCGGTCCCCAGATGAAGGCCGATCGCCTCGACCGCCGGGTGGCCCGCCTGCAATGTCTCGCCCATGACGATCGCCAGTATTTCGAGCACCACCGGATCGGGCAATTCGAGCAAACGCGCGAACAGCACCGCGAAAGGGGGACGGTGACCGGGCGCTGCCGTGACCGTCGGCGTTTCGGGGTCGAAGCCGAGCACGGCAAGCACCGCGCGCCGCTGCGCGTCAAACGCTGCCTCGGCAGGCGCATTTTCGATGCTTCCGGCGATCTCTTCCTTCGGCGCGCGCTGCGCCTCGATATCGGCGCGGTAATGGCCGCACCCCGCAATGACATGGGCGAGCATGGCGCGGAGCGCTACCCCGCCATGGCGCGCCAGATCGGCGCGCACGGCGGCGTGGCGGTGAAGGTCGATATAGCTGTTCATCGCCGAGCTGACCTCGGGCCGCGCCGGTTTCGGCTCGGGACCGGACGCGCCGCGCTCACCGCGCGCCGCTTCCTTGGCGGTCAGATAACCCTCGTGGAAGCTGACCTCGCCATTGTCGCGCATTTCGACATAGACGCGCCCGCCCTTGCGCTTCGCCGCATGGGCATAGTCCCACGAGCGGAACCAATCGCCCTTGTCCAGAACGACGACATCGGCCCAGCCCGCCTCGATATAGGCCGCCCTGCGCGCCGCGATTTCAGCCATCTGGAGCGACCAGAACTGGTCGCTATCGGCAAAGAATGCCTCGTCGCCGAACAGATCGGAGACGGTGGCCGCGCCGCTGGCCGCAACGTCGAACAGGGCGCGCGACGTCGCAATCGCGGTGCCACCGAACAGCCACGCTTTGAGCTGATGCCCGGTCGGGCAATAGGCTTCGCGGTCGTCGAACAGCGCCAGCCATGCGCTCTGCTGCGCCTTCGAGGCGAGGGTCAGGTGGCGCACCGTAGCCGCGTCGATTTCGCCGCCGCGATAAAGGGTGCGGATGCGCGGCAGCAAAAGACCAAGCGCGAGGATGCGCTTCACCGCCGCCGGTTCGAACCCGAAGGTATCGGCGACCTCGTCGATGCTCCGCCCCGCCTTGACCAGCGCGACGAACGCTTCCCACTGGCCGACCTCGTCGGGGGCGACGCGCGCGAGATTTTCGAGCATCGAGGCTTCGAGCGCATCGGCGTCGTCGCCGTCGTCGAGGATCGCGCAGGGCAGCGGACGCGCCGGTCCGCCTTCGCGAACGATGGCGTTCGCAGCCGTGAAGCGCCGCCGTCCGGCGACGATTTCAAACCGGCCCGCTTCGCAATTAGGCCGCACGAGCAAAGGCACGAGGATACCGCGGGCGCGGATGCTCGGCAGGATATCGGCGATGTCGGGATCCTTGCCCTTGTGCCGCATATTGGTTTTCGCAATCGACAGCTTGTCGGGATCGATAAAATCGAGTTTCATAATCGTTGCTCCATGTGAGCGCCGGTCCCGCTTTGAGTGAATGCGAGGCGGGACCGGCTGATTGACGGCGAAACGCGCCGCCGCGTCAGCTGCCCTTGCCGCCGCCATGCTGCGAGGCAGCGAGCGGCGGGTCGGGCAGAAGCTGGTCGAGTTTGCGGCGCAGCAGCGACTTTTCGGCGAGGCTGATCGCGCCGAGCCGCCGCGCCGTCTCGGTCCACACCGAGAGCGGCGCGAGCGGGTCGAAGTGGACATCGCGCTCGACGCCGAGGCCGAAAGGAAGCCGCACCGCGGCAATCTCGGCGAGCGAAAAACAGCCGAGTTCGGGGCATCCGAAACCAAGATCGGCCAGCCCGAACAGGGTATCGCCGTCGCTATCGATTTCGGTCGCGAGCCAAGTCGCCGCGCCGACCGGATTGAACAGCTTGATCACCGGCAACGGGTCGAAATTTTCCTCGCGGGCGGCATAAACGCGGCTCGTCAGCCCATTGGCGCGAAGCGCGAAGCCGAGATCGTGGGGGATCAGCTTCATGCCCCCGTCCCCCTCACCTGCGCCGCGCCGCCGCAATCGCCGTCGCATTCGCATTCGCCGTCGGCGTCGCGGCCCGTGCCGGTCGCGCGCGGCGCAAACCTCCCGGCGTCTGCGTTCGCCGCCGCCGCGCCGCGCTCGGCGTTTGGCGCAAAGCCGAGCAGATAGTCGGCGGCCTTGCTGGCCTGGCTGGCTGCTTTGAAGATCGCGCGCGTGTCGGCGCGCATGATGCCAAGCCACGCGCCGATATAGTCGGCGTGGCGCACCGTGGGTTGGATTGCCAGCGCGGCGCAGAGAAAGGCGCTTGCAAGTTCGGCGCACAATTCCTCGCGGCCATAGGCGGCGCTGGCAAAACCGCCCCTCTGGTCGCGGGCGAGCCGCGAGGGGTGGCCGGTCCAGTGGACAAGTTCGTGGAGGGCAGTGCGATAATAGTCGATCTGCTGGGCGAACGCCTGTTGCGGCGGCAACGCGACATAGTCGCCGCCGGGATGGTAATAGGCCTCATTGCCGCCGATGCGGATATCGGCGCCGGTCGCGGCGATCAGCGCCTCGGCGTGGGGAATGATCTGGCGCGGCGGCATCGGCGCAGCGGCGCGGGTGCAACGGTCGGGCAAGCCTTCGCACTGCGCGACGTTGAACACGGTAAAGCGTTTGAGGAACGGCACCGCGCGGGCTTCGCCGCCGGTCTGGCGCGCGCGTTCCTTCTCGGCTTCGGGGGTGAAGCGGTCGGCATAGACAAC
>NZ_DKIH01000012.1:0-23184 GCF_002454115.1 Sphingopyxis sp. UBA6723
ACCGATACTAATTGCTCTATTCGCACTTAAGAGTCCCACCATCAACGACAGTCCTGAAGGGCCAAAAGCCTGAAGGTTGTCCGCGACGTGGATGATTGTAAAACAGGCCAAATTGCACGGGCATTCGATTGAAACCCAAATTCGACCCACGCCGGCTTCATTGCTTGGTGACCATGGCGTCAGTGACCCACCCGATCCCATCTCGAACTCGGCCGTGAAACCTGACAGCGCCGATGGTACTATGGCTCAAGCCCTGGAAGAGTAGGACGTCGCCAGGCATTGTAGCCGACGTGTGGTCGAAAATTGGAAAAACCCATTCACAAAGTTAGAGGCCGGCAGAAATGCCGGCCTTTTGCTGTTTTCGCGGATCGCTTCGGCATCGCGACATTGGTGGCGCGGGATGGAGCAGCCCGGTANNGGTAGCTCGTCAGGCTCATAACCTGAAGGTCGTAGGTTCAAATCCTACTCCCGCAACCAACAAAAGCCCGCTTTCCCTATGGGATCGCGGGCTTTTTGTTTGTTCTGCGCGTTGCTTCTGAAACGATCGGCGGAATGTCCGAAATGGGGTGGTTAGCGGGCATTGCCTCAGACGCATTTTTCGTCCCACCTTTGTTGTATCCCGATGAGAGTATCTGTTAGCGCTTCATCACCTTCGGTGCTGTCACCATCAGACGCGAAGTAAACGATCCCGACCGCAGCTCGCTGTCCATCATAGCTTCCAACTTGCCGCATAAGTTCGACGCCTTCCCTCCAATGCAAGGGCCTATCGTCGATCAACGCGTTAGCAGCATGGAGCACTGAGGCCTTTAGGGGGTGATCGGGGCCCGACGTCCACTCAAACACCAGCTCGCGTAACCGGTCGTTCGAGACCGTGCGGGGGTCGAGGTGGGGCGGACGGCATAGTTCATTCAAAACACAGAAGGCAGCATTCAGGGAGATTGCCCATCCTTGACGTATAAGCGTCGATGCGGACGCGTCGACATACGGGAAACGCGCCTCGAAGGACGCAACGAAGGCCATCTCTGCTTCGGCATTGTGAAGGATCATCGGTGCAAAGTCGCATCGAAATCAAATGTCCACAACTGGCGTTATCGGTCGGTCGTGCCGATCTGGATCGAACATCTGCCGGCAACCTAAGAGAGCCGCCGCCTTCGCGTAATGGCTCGCCGCTTGCGAGCGCCCCTGCATCGCGACGACGATAGAATGAAGGTCCGCACCCCGACCCTGTTTCGGATACTCGCAAAGCCGCGCCGCGGCGCGCAGCATGATATTTCGTGATCCTTCGTGCCCACAAAGCAGGTGATCTATGTCGCCATCAGATCCCGTACCGAGACCTTGAGGCTCTGGCGGCAGGCGAGGTAGCCCACGAAGCACACGGTCGCCACCATGGCAACGACCATCGCCACCACCCACAGAATGTCAGGGTTGTACGTCAGGTTGAACTGAGCCTGGTAGATCAGCAGCCCCGCGCTCCAAGTTCCCGCGACAGCCCCGGCGGCGGCGATGAGCGCGGTGACGCCCCAATCATAAAAGTTCAGCTTCAGACAGTCGGTCTCCCGGAGCCCCATGCTCATTAGCAGACCATTTTTCTGGCGGTCATCGGCGCTAAAGCCGCTCACCGACGCCGCGAGCACGAACAGCGCCAGCAACAGCACCATGGCCGCGTAACCGCTCGTCACTTTGGTGACGATCCCGAGTGTCTGGTCAAACCGTTCGGTTAGTTCCTGCAGCGGGACGAGCGAGAGGGTGGGATATTGCTGCCAAAGGCCGGCCAGCGCATCCCATGCTGGTTCCGGCAATTCCATGCTGCCCATATAGCGGGTTGGGGCATCGATTTGCGCCTTGGCCGACAATGGAACCTGAAACCAGAAAGTGATCGACCCGGCGCCCGG
This sequence comes from Sphingopyxis sp. UBA6723, assembly GCF_002454115.1. GTDB lineage: Bacteria > Pseudomonadota > Alphaproteobacteria > Sphingomonadales > Sphingomonadaceae > Sphingopyxis. The sequence continues at coordinate 1,893 of NZ_DKIH01000012.1, forward strand.
CTGGTAGGCGTGGCTGGCCACCAGCGTGAAGTCATAGGATCCGCCGCCGATCTGATAGGTAAGCGTGTCGCCATAGTTGAACCCCATGTCTGTCATCACTTCCGGTTCGGCGGAAATCTGTTGCCAGTTTGCGGTCCCTTGCCGCCACCATTTGCCGCCAACAAGGCGGTTGTTTTGCGGCATGGCATCCGTCCAGCTCAGCCGGATCGGATCTTTGAGTGTGGCCAGCGTGTCGCTGGGTTTCTGCATATCCACCAAGGCCTGGCCGTTCACCGACACCAACTGTGCCGACACGAACGGGCGCAGCGTCCGGACGTTGCTGCCGGTCTGCTGCGCCCAGGCATGGATAGCGTCAATCTGGTCGGACTGGGCTTCGGCGATCATCAGATTGCCGTCGTGGTTGCGGCCATAGCCTTCCATCGTCGTGCCAAGATCGCGCATCAGCATCAGCGAAAACAGGAGCAACAGCCCGCACAATCCCAGCCCCATCACCTGCGCCGATTTGGCGAACAGCCGCTGCCGCATCATGAAAAAGGCAAAGGGCAGCAGGCCAGCGCGGCGGAGGCCCCACAGGTCGCCCAGCCGGATGATCGCCCAGGTCAGCACCGCCATCAGGGCGAGCGCCGCGGCAATGGCGGTGAGCGTCATGCCGGTCAGCAGCATATTGTCCGAATAGGCGGCGGCGAGCAGGGTGACTGCGGTGATGCTCCAGAACAGCCGCTGCCCAACATGGCTGTTTTCGGTCGGATTGCGGATGAGCGAAAGCAACGACGCGCGCGACAGCTGGATGAAGCTGGGTATCTGAAGCGCGAGCAGCAGCAGAAAGAAAAGACCGATGGTCTTCAGGGCGGATTCCACGTGCCAACCGGCACGGAGCCCGGGAAAATATCCTTGCAGTTCGGCGATGATCCACGCGTATGCCCATATCGCCAACGCGCTGGCGAGGGTGATCGATAGCAGGAAGCCCGCCAGCCATTCGCCCAGCGCCATCAGCATGGCGGTGCACGTGCGCGTGCCGAAACTTGCATAGATCGCCAGCCGATAGCGCATTTTGGCAAGCCAGCGGCGATTGGTCATATCCAGCGCTACCGCGCCCATGAAGAACAGGATCACCGATGCCAGGCCGAGGAAGTTTTCGGTCCGTTGCCAGAAACTGGCGAGCGGGTGCTGGCCGCCGAATTTTGTGGTGACGCTGGCGCCAGGCAAGGTCTGCCGCGACCAGGTTTCAATCGCCTGCTGCTGGGTTTCATTCGCGGTGACGAGATAGCGCGTGCGCCCCTTGCTGCTCTCGATCGACGCGCCATTGAGACTTTTGGCGTGCGCCATGGCGCGCATGGCCACGCTATGGCCTTCCATGATGCGGTCGGGCTCGTGAAACAGGACGGCGCTGAGCGTCAAGTCGACGTCACCGATGGTGAGAATGTCGCCCACCTGTGTGCCCAGTTTGACGGCGAGCCGCGAATCGATCCAGATCTCGCCGACGTTTGGGCCGCGACTGACCGCGCGCTGCGTAGCGACGGGGGTGTCGCCGATCTGGAGATTGCCCTGCAACGGATAGGCATCATCGACCAGCTTCAGCTGCACGCGCGCCCATTCATCCTTGTGCGTAAGGGTGATATCGGCCAGCTGCGTGACCGACAGGCCGCCCGCCATCGCTCGGAATGCGGCTTCGTCATCTTCCGTCAAGGGCGAATGGCTTTCAACCACCAGGTCCGACCCCAGCATCTGATCGAGATTATCGGCCAGATAGTTTTGGATCGACGCGCTGGTGAGCGTCAGCGTCAGCAGGAAAAACAGCAGCGCCGTTTGCGTCGCCATGCTGATGCGCCCGTCGCTGCCGCGAAGGTCACGCCAGCTGTTTCCCAGGATCAGTGTCAACCTGTTCACGCCGCAGCCTTCAGCTGTCCGGCGTCGAGAAGCACGCTTGCGTCAGCCCGCATCGCCAGCTGTCGGCTATGGGTCACGATCACCAGTCCGCACCCGGTCTCCCGCGCGCAGTCGAACATCAGCGCGGCGACGCTTTCGGACGTGTGCCGGTCCAGATTGCCAGTGGGTTCGTCGGCGAAAATGAAACGCGGCGCGGTCACAAAGGCCCGCGCCACCGCAATCCGCTGCTGCTCGCCGCCGCTCAACTGATGGGGGCGGTGGCGGGCGCGATCTTTCAGCCCCACTTTTTCAAGCCAGAGCGCGGCGATGTCGAACGCGTTGCGGTTGCCCTTCAGGCGCAGCGGCAACGCCAGATTGCCGATCGCGTCGAGCTCCGGCATCAGGTGAAACTGCTGGAAAATGAAACCGGAATTGGCGCGCATCGTCAGCGCATCGACCTCGGCGCCATCGATCGTGAAGCGCACATTGCCGCCCGCCGGTATCTCCAGGCCCGCGGCGATCGACAGCAGGCTGGACTTACCGGCCCCCGAAGGGCCGATGATCGCCAGCGTTTCATCCGCGCGGATTGTGTAGGAAAGGTCGCGGAAAAGCGCGATCCGTTCGCGGGCGGTATCGAAATGATGGCTGATCCCGTTTAGCTCGATGGTATCCGGCATAATCTGCTCCTGTCGCTTCGCAGACCTGCACCCACGGCACGTCCGACGATGCTGAAAGGGCGCTCGTACGGCGGCGAACGTCAAACAGACGTCAAACAGAAAGCAGGCGAGCCTTCGCCAAGGGGACAGCGTCTGCGGCGCTCCAGATTTTTTGGGAGCGAGCTTGGTAGGGCCCGGTCACTCGTGCTCAGGTGGCGAAGAGCTGGCTCATGTCAGCAAAGGCCTTGAACTCAAGCGCATTGCCCGCCGGGTCGAGAAAGAACATCGTCGATTGCTCGCCCGGCTGCCCGGCAAAGCGCGTCTGCGGTTCGATAACGAACGCGACGCCATGCGCGACCAGCCGGTCGGCGAGCGCCTGCCATTCCACGGGCGGCAGGACGACGCCGAAATGCGGAACCGGCACCGCATGGCCATCGACCGGGTTATGCCCCACCACCGCTTCGCGCCGATCGACGCGGTGCGCGACGATCTGGTGGCCGTAGAGGTTGAAGTCGATCCAGTCGGCATCGCTGCGCCCCTCGGGGCAGCCGAGTATGCTGCCATAGAAATGGCGCGCGGCGTCCAGATCGTCGACGGGAAAAGCGATGTGAAAGGGGGCGAGGTCGGTCATCCTCCGCATTTGAACCACCTGCGCGCCAAATGCCAGTCCGGCCCTTGGGTTGTGCGCCGCAACATGCTAGGCGCGCGCCCATGCTGACGATCAACGGAATCACTGTACGCCTTGGCGGGCGCGCCATCCTCGAACGCGCCACGGCGAGCCTGCCGGCGAAAAGCCGCGTCGGGCTGATCGGGCGCAACGGCGCGGGCAAATCCACGCTGATGAAGGTGATGATCGGTCAGCTCGAGGCTGACGAAGGCAGCATCGACATGCCGCGCAAGACGCGCGTCGGCTATATCGCGCAGGAAGCGCCGAGCGGCACCGCGACGCCGTTCGACACTGTGCTCGCCGCAGATACCGAGCGCGCCGAATTGCTGGCGGCGTCGGAGACCGAACAGGATCCCGACAAGCTCGGCGACATCCACGAACGATTGATCGCGATCGACGCCTACACCGCCCCCGCGCGCGCCGCCCGCATCCTGATCGGGCTCGGCTTCGACGAGGATATGCAGGCCCAGCCGCTCGACAGCTTCTCGGGCGGGTGGAAGATGCGCGTTGCGCTTGCGGCGCTGTTGTTCTCCGAACCTGATCTGCTGCTGCTCGACGAACCGTCGAACCACCTCGACCTCGAAGCGACCTTGTGGCTCGAAAATTTCCTCCGCGCCTATCCGGGGCAGCTGGTGGTGATCAGCCACGAGCGCGACCTGCTCAACAATGTCGTCGATAATATCCTGCATCTCGAGGGCGGCAAGGTCACGCTTTATGCCGGCGGCTATGACGCATTCGAGCGCCAGCGCGCCGAACGCGCGGCGCAACTCGCCGCAGCGAAGGCGTCGCAGGACGCCCAGCGCGCCAAGCTCCAGGACTATGTCGCGCGCAACAGCGCCCGCGCCTCCACCGCCAAACAGGCGCAATCGCGCGCCAAGATGCTGGCGCGGATGCAGCCGATCGCTGCGCTCGCCGAGGATCAGACGCTCGCTTTCGATTTCCCGAGCCCGGATGAGCTGAAACCGCCGCTGATCACGCTCGACCTTGCTAGCGTCGGTTACGCCGACAAGCCGGTGCTCCAGCGGCTGAACCTCCGCATCGACCCCGACGACCGCATCGCGCTGCTCGGCCGCAACGGCAACGGCAAGACGACGCTGGCACGCCTGCTCGCGGCGCAGCTGACCCCGATGGCAGGCGCGATGGCAGCGTCGGGCAAGATGCGCGTCGGCTATTTCACCCAATATCAGGTTGAGGAACTCGACGGCAGCGACACCCCGCTCGCGCATATGACGCGAGTGATGGAGGGCAAGACGCAGGCGGCGATCCGCGCCCAGCTCGGCCGGTTCGGCTTTTCGGGCAACAAGGCGACGACCGAGGTCAAGAAGCTGTCGGGCGGCGAACGTGCCCGGCTGGCGCTGGCGCTGATCACCCGCGACGCGCCGCACCTGCTGATCCTCGACGAACCGACCAACCACCTCGACGTCGATGCGCGCGAGGCGCTGGTGCAGGCGCTCAACGGCTTCGACGGCGCGGTAGTGCTCGTCAGCCACGACCGCCATATGCTTGAACTCACCGCCGACCGGTTGGTTCTCGTCGATGACGGCACCGCGCGCGAATATGACGGCAGCATGGACGATTATGTCGACATGATCCTGGGCAAAGGTCCGCAAAAGGACCGCGTGTCGAAAGCCGACAAGAAAGAAGACCGCAAGGCCGCCGCTGCGGCGCGCGACGCCGCAGCGAAGGTGCGCAAAGAGGTGTCGGACGCCGAGGCTGACCTTGCCAAATATCAGGTGATCCTGTCGGCAATTGATCGGGCGATGTTCGACCCGCAAGGCGCCGCGAACGAATATAAAGGCCTGACGATGAGCGAGCTGTCGCAGCGCCGCGGCAAGATTGTTTCGGCGCAGGAAGCGGCCGAAGCGCGCTGGGTTGCGGCGGGCGAAGCGCTGGAGGCGTTGGAGGGCGCGGCGGCCTGAGCGCGCGCGAGGGATTGCGGCGAAGCGACGAACCGGCGAGGATGGTGCGGAGAATGCCATTCGAATCGCGCGGGGAAACAAGATGATATCACTGTCGGCGTTGTTGCTGCTGTTGAACAATCCGGTCGTCACCATGCCGTCGCCGGTCGCGGTTCGGCCGCGGCCGATCGAATGTAGCGACGATTGCATCTCACCCGTCGAGGCGGTCACTTACGCGTCTTATCTTGCACCAAAGGCCGGAATCGCCGGGACGTTCCGGATGGAGGTCAAGGCGGTCGGTGAGCAGAAGGGCTTTTACTACCTCAACTCCGAGGTCGATTATCGCGACCGCAATTGCCTGACCATCGCAATGCCTGCGGCGGTGATGGCCGAAATGGTTGGCCGTGAGGGGCTGGCGGGCGCGGAAAAGCGGTTCAAGGGACGGACGGTGCTGGTTCGCGGCGTAGCGCAGCGGGTCAGGATCGTCTTCTTTGGTGACGACGGAAAGCCCACCGACAAATATTATTATCAGGTCCAGGTCCGGATCGGGCAGCCTGACCAGATCCGGATCGCGCGCGCGGGTATGTCCGACGATCGGCCCTTGGCGCAGCCGTCGACGCCTGTCCGCAGCGGACCTTGACTCAGCGCCTCGCCTCGGCGATATTAGTTTCAATTGAAACTAGATGGGACAATGATCATGGCCGACCTGTTCGACAATCCGCTGGGCCTCGACGGTTTTGAATTCGTCGAATTCTCCGCGCCCGAAAAGGGCATTCTCGAACCGGTTTTCCAGGCGATGGGCTTTACCCAGATCGCGCATCATCGCTCGAAAGACGTCCAGCTGTGGCGCCAGGGCGGCATCAACTTGATTGCTAATTACGAACCCAAATCGCCCGCAGCTTATTTCGCCGCCGAACATGGCCCGTCGGCGTGCGGCATGGGCTGGCGCGTGCGCGACGCCGCCAAAGCCTATGCCGAAGCGATCGAGCGCGGCGCCGAACCGGTCGAAACGACCCCCGGCCCGATGGAACTCCGCCTGCCAGCGATCCGCGGCATCGGCGGCTCGATCATCTATCTGATCGACCGCTATGGCGACGACCTCAGCATCTACGACATCGATTTCGTTTATGAGGAGGGTGTCGATCGCCATCCGGTCGGCGCCGGGATGCAGCTGATCGATCATCTGACGCACAATGTCTATGGCGGCCGCATGGCGCATTGGGCGGCATTTTACGAACGCATCGCGGGCTTCCGCGAGATCCGCTATTTCGACATCAAAGGAGAATATACCGGGCTGACGTCAAAGGCGATGACCGCCCCCGACGGCAAGATCCGCATTCCGCTCAATGAAGAAGGCGCCGGTGGCGGCGGCCAGATCGAGGAATATCTACGCGCTTACAATGGCGAGGGAATCCAGCATATCGCGTTCAGCTGCGACGATCTTTACGCCGCGTGGGACAAGCTGAAAGCGCTCGGCAATCCCTTCGCCCCCGCGCCGCCCGCAACCTATTATGAAATGCTCGCCGACCGCCTGCCCGGCCATGGCGAGCCGGTCGAAGAACTGCAATCGCGCGGCATCCTGCTCGATGGCTCGACCGAAGACGGTGACCCGCGTCTGCTGCTCCAGATTTTCGGTCAGACCGTGATTGGTCCCGTCTTCTTCGAATTCATCCAGCGCAAGAAGGATGAAGGCTTTGGCGAGGGCAATTTCACCGCGCTGTTCAAATCGATGGAAATGGACCAGATCCGCCGCGGCGCGCTGGAAATCAAAGAACCCGCTTGACCCCTTCACCGTTCGCCCTGAGCTTGTCGAAGGGCTGTCCTTTTCTTTGCGCGCGGGAAGAAGAACGGTGCTTCGACAAGCTCAGCACCAACGGAGTTGGGTAAAATGACCAGTCAATCCCCCATCAAACTCGGCGGCGTCCACCACGCCGCCTATCGCTGCAAGGATGCGAAGCAGACGGTCGAGTGGTACGAGCGGATGCTCGGCATGACCTATACGACCGCCTTTGCGGAGGATCATGTCCCGTCGACCGGCGAGTACGACCCCTATATGCACGTCTTCCTCGACGCGGGGAACGGCAACATCCTCGCTTTCTTCGAACTGCCGAACCAACCCGTTATGGGCCGCGACGAGAACACCCCGGCCTGGGTCCAGCATCTGGCGTTCAAGGTCGGCAGCTATGACGAACTGGTCGCGGCGAAGGCACATCTCGAAAGCGAAGGCGTCGATGTCCTCGGCCCGACGCATCACGGCATTTTCAAGTCGATCTATTTCTTCGATCCCAACGGCCACCGCGTCGAACTGGCGTGCGACATCGGCACCGCCGAGCAATATGCCGAGCTCAAGCGCGTCGCGCCGCTGATGCTGGAGGAATGGAGCCAGACCAAGAAGGCGCCGCGCCACGCCGACTGGCTGCACACCGCCGCGAACGAATAAGCCGACCTCCCTCACCGTTCGTATCGAGCGAAGTCGAGATACGTGAAGGCGCACACAAACGCGGCGTGTCTCGACGTCGCTAGACACGAACGGAGTGTTTGCGCGCTGCGCAGCCGCCGCTTGTCCGCCTAGCCCTCAAAACTTCCGCGAAAAGCTGACGAGATCGGCGTCGGGGTCGCCGTCGCCGCAGATCAGCCCGCGCAGCATCTGCGCCGCCATCATCGAAAAGGTGATGCCGTTGCCGCCATAGCCCATCGCGGCATAGCAGTTCGGCATCCGCGGGATGCGGCCGATCGTCGGGGTGCCGGTCTTGCTGTCGCCAAAGCTGCCCGCCCAGGCATGCACCGGCGTCGCGTCGATCATCGGCAGCAGCGCGCCGAGCTTGCGCGACAGGGTCGCCGTCTTGGCGGCGATCTTCGCATCGCGCTCGCCCGCATCGCTGATCTCTTCATCCTCGCCGCCGCAGATCACTTCGCCCGCCGGCGTGGTGCGGATGTAGAGATAAGGATCGGCAGCTTCCCAGATCATCGCCGCGGTCGGCCAGATCGCGCGCGGCTGCGCCTTGGTCGCGATTGACCAGCTGGAGATGATCTTGTTCCCCTTGCGCGGTACACCCTTCATCATCTCATAGCCCGTTGCAACGACCAGATACCGCGCGCGGATTTCGCGCCCATCGGTGCTCTGGAGCGTCACGCCGCTTTCGCCAGGCGCGACATCGCAAATGTCCACCGGACTATAGACCCGCGCCCCGCGCCCGATCGCGACGTTCAAATAGCCTGCCGCGAGCTGGCGCGGATCGGCCGAATAATTGCCGAACCCGATGATCGCGTGGCGCCCCTTGATGCCATAGCGATCGAGCACCGCGGCGGGTTTCAGCAGCTCGATCTCGAACCCCGCGCGCCGCCGCGCATCGGCTTCGCGGGCAAGACCCTCGGCATCGAGGACATTGCCGTGCAGGTAGATGGAGCCGCGCGTCGCGGCGTCGACCTTCAACCCCAACCGCTCGGTTCGCTCGCGCAGCGCGTCGACCGACTGGCGCGAGCGGCGCCATAATCGCTCGGCGCGGTCGCGGCCGATCCGCTCGGACAGCAGCGACAGCGGGGTGTCGATTTCATATTGCAGCATCGCGGTCGACGCCGCGGTCGATCCGTCGAGCGGGCCGCGGCGATCGACGACGACGACCTTTAAGCCCGCTTCGGATAAGGTTTCGGCAATCAGCGCTCCCGAAATCCCCGCCCCGATAATCACGACGTCGCAGCGGATGTCGCGGCTCAGGGGCTGGGTTGGCACACGCGGGCGTCGCCGCGCCGACCAGATCGACTGGCCGGTGCGCAGATCGCGATGGTGGGTGACCGACGCTTCGTTCGCGCGCGTGGGGGTGTTCGTCATGGGATGCTCCGTGCCGCGGCCGACGCGACACGCCCCTAATCCTCGGCGCGCCGCCAGGTTGCACGACGGCTCGCTTTAGCGGCGCTGGATGCTCTCCATCGTCGCGCCGCTGCACACATCGGCGGTCTTTTCGCCGTCGCCCGACAGCAGACCCAGGACTAGGAATCCGCCGATGACCAGCGCGACAAAGGCGGTCGTCACCATGCCCAGATATTTCTCGATAAACGCCTTGATCGGCGCGCCGAACAGGCGGAACAGTACGCCCACCGCCATGAAGATCATCCCGCGCCCGACGATGCTGGCACCGGTAAAGGTCGCCAGATCCATGCCGGTAAAGCCCGCGGTCAGCGTCATCAGCTTGAACGGGATCGGCGTTGCCCCGGCGATGATGATCGCCTCGGCGTCATATTGGTTGAGGAAGCACACCGCGACGGGGAATTTCTCGGTCAGCCCCAGCGCGCCGAGCAGCCACAGGCCGATGCTTTCGTACAGGAAATAGCCGATAGCATAGCCGAACAGCCCGCCCAGCACCGACCCGAGGGTGCATATCGCGGCAAAACGCACCGCGCGTTTCGGTTCGGCGAGGCACATCAGCCCTAGCACCGGGTGCGGCGGGATCGGGAAAAAGCTCGATTCGATAAAAGCGATCGCGAACAGCCACCACTGCGCATGGCGATGCGCCGCCTTGGCGATCGTCCAGTTATACAGGCGCGCGAGCAGGCTTTTGGCCGTCGGTCGCGCGGTCGGGTCGATATGGATGGCCATGTCGCGCTCCAATCAGTGTCGGAAGTGGCGCATGCCGGTGAAGAGCATCGCCAGCCCCGCATCGTTCGCGGCGGCGATCACCTCGTCATCGCGGATCGACCCGCCCGGCTGGATGACGCACGTCGCGCCCGCCTCGACCGCCGCCAGCAAGCCGTCGGCAAAGGGGAAGAAAGCGTCGCTGGCGACCGCGCTGCCGACGGTGCGCGGCTGCGCCCAGCCATGGCTCTCGGCGGCTTCGCGCGCCTTGACCGCGGCGATGCGCGCGCTGTCGCGGCGGTTCATCTGCCCCGCGCCGATGCCCGCGGTCGACCCGCCCTTGGCATAAACGATCGCGTTCGACTTCACATGCTTGGCGACCGTCCACGCGAACAGCGCGTCGGCCAGCTCCTCTTCGGTCGGGGCGCGCTCGGTGACGACTTTCAGGTCGGCGCGGGTGATGCGGCCATTGTCGCGGCTCTGCGCCAGCCACCCGCCGGTAATAGTCTTCAGCACCAGCCCACCGCGCGCCGGATCGGGCAGTTCGCCGGTCAGCAGCAGGCGCAGGTTCTTTTTCTTCGCGAACACCGCGCGCGCATCGGCATCGGCGTCGGGGGCGCAGACGACTTCGGTAAAAATACCGCTGATCGCTTCGGCGGTGGCGCCGTCGAGCGGCCGGTTGACCGCGATGATCCCGCCGAACGCCGATACATCGTCGCACTTCAGCGCCGCATCATAGGCTTCGGCGATCGTTGCCGCGCTCGCGACGCCGCAGGGGTTGGCATGCTTGACGATGACACAGGTCGGATCGGCTTCGCGAAACTCTGATACCAAGTCGAGCGCCGCATCGGCGTCGTTGATATTATTGTAGCTGAGCTCCTTGCCCTGCACCTGCTGCGCCCCGGCAATGCCGCGCGGGCCGGGGACGGCAGGGATGTAAAGTGCCGCAGTCTGATGCGGATTTTCGCCATAACGCAGTTCGCTGGCCAGCTTCGCGGTGAGCGGCAGGGTGTCGGGGAAGGTCTTGCCCTGATCAGCGATGGCGAACCAGCGCGCGATCATGCTGTCATAGGTCGCGGTGTGGGCAAAGGCGGTCGCGGCAAGGCGCTTGCGCAGCGCCAGCGTCGTCGCGCCGCCGTTCGCGCCCATCTCGGCGATCACCGCGGCATAGTCTTCGGGCTCGGTGACGATGTTCACAAAAGCATGGTTCTTCGCCGACGATCGCACCATCGCGGGGCCGCCGATATCGATATTTTCGATGATCGTGTGGCGATCGGCTCCCGACGTCACCGTCTGCAAAAAGGGGTAGAGGTTGACGACGACCAGATCGATCGCACCGATGCCATGCGTCTCCATCGCCGCTACATGCGCCGCATCATCGCGCACCGCCAATATGCCGCCATGGACAGTCGGGTGCAGCGTCTTGACCCGCCCGTCCATCATCTCGGGAAAGCCGGTGAGGTCGGCGACGTCGAGCACTGTGTGCCCCGCGTCGCGGAGCGCCTTTGCCGTTCCACCGGTCGAGACCAACTCGACGCCATGTTTGACGAGCGCCGCGGCCAGATCGGCAAGCCCCGCCTTGTCGCTGACGGACAGGAGGGCGCGGCGGACGGGAATCAGGTCGGTCATGGGAAAGGGCGGCCTTTGCAGGATGGGAAAGACGCCGCCGCCCTAGGCGGGTATGCCTGCTATCGCAAGCTGTGCGTCGCCCTATAAAAACGCCGTTTCCCCGCGAAGGCGGGGACCCATCTCCTGTCGGCTCGATCTGGCACCGATCGGAGATAGGCCCCTGCCTTCGCAGGGGCGCCCAATCCGGTTTCGTCGCGAGGCCTAAAGCCCCAGCGCCGTCGCAATCTGGTCCCACCGCACCAGTTTGAAATTCTGCGCCTTCGGCGCATTGTCGCCATCCTGCGCCAGAAAGATGCCGTCGGGATAGGCGGCGCCAAAATTGCCCGCGATCGCTTCGATCCCGTCAGTCTCGCTCGTCGCGCCGAACGCCCCTGCGGCCACCGCAAAGCGCCCGACATATTCGACGCCGGGCAGGCGAAACACCGCATAGGCATTGTCGCCTTGGCTCGACGCGATCAGGTAGCGTTGACCCTTGTGGTCGATCGTCGCCAGCCCTTCGAGGTCGGCAACGAGCCGCTGGTTGTCGATCGGCGCGACCAGCCGCGCTGCGGCGCCCGTGCCGTTCTGCTTCAATTCCCACAATCCGCCGACCTCTTCGCCGACATACAGCGTATCGCCGTCGAACACGCACCCCTCGGACTGGGTCGCGATCTTGTGCTCCCACTGAACGGTGAAGGTCGGCGTGCCATCGACCGTCAAGGTACCAACGCGCACCGTGCCGTCCTTGACGATCAACGCCGCGGTGATCGGCGCCCCCGGTGCGGTCTTTTTCAGGCACAGGCCATAGGCCTCGCCGCGCCCCGCCGCCGCGCGGCCCAATGCGGTGAGCGCAGGCTTGGCGCCGTCGAGGCGGTACACCGCCAGATGCGCATTCACCCCGTCGTTGCGGTCGCTCGCGACCACGATATCGCCGACGACATCGACATTGTTGACGAGGCCGCTTTTCAGAAAGGCCAGATCCTTGCCCGTCAGGTCATAGACATGCAGCCCGGCCTTCTTGTCGGTCGCGATGATCAGCGCGCGGCCCGGATTGGCGGGATCGACCCAGATCGCCGGATCGTCGGCGGCATCGGCACGCCCGGTGCCGACCGGCGCGGTTTCGCCGCTCGCGGTCACCGCGACGGGCGGCAGGCCGGTGATCATGGGTTCGCCCGCGGCGCATCCGGCGAGCGCGGCGACGGCGGCGCAGGCGCCCAACGGTTTCAACATCCGGATCATCGCCATTTCCTTTACGCTATTTGCCAGTCGCGACGCAAAGACCGCCGTCGGGGCCGATTTCACCCTTGCAGGTGCGTGCGGCAATCGTCGACTCGCTGATTTCGCTGAGGCGATTTCCCGCGGCGGTACGTTCGAGGTCGAAACCATCGTACAAACTGCCCGTCGCGGTAAAAGTGCGGAATTTCAGTCGCCGCGGTTCGACATCGACGATCTGGTAAAGCTCGGTCGCCTCGGCGACCTTGTCAGGCTGGTTGGGCGCGCGCGTGTTCAGTCGATACATCTTCGATCCCGTCACCGACACCAGATAGACCGGCCCCTGAATGCCACCGTCGGCACGCACCTTGGTACCTGCCGCGCGCCCCGCTTCGGACGTCAGGCGGCTGTAGCAGTGATCATGCCCTTGGAGCACCAGATCGACCTTGCGCCTATCGAACACCGGCTTCCACGCCGCCTTGACCGCGGCGGTGTCGTTTGGGCGCGCGCAGGTAAAGACCGGCTGGTGAAACAGCACGACATTCCAGTTCGCCTTGCTCGCGGCGAGCGTCGCGTCGAGCCACGCGGTCTGTTGCTCCATCGACCCCAGGTCGATCGCGGCGGTGCCGTCGAGGATGATGAAACGCACCCCCTGATAATCGACATAATAGGTCGTCGCCTTCACCGGATCGACGCCGTTCGACGGCAGCGCGAATTGCGCGGGCCAATAGGGGCCAAGGCGGCGGCTTTCGGTGCCGCCCGGCAGGATATGGTCGACATATTCGTGATTGCCGGTCGCCGGAAGCTGCGGAACCATCGCATAATGATGGCCGCCCGCCTGGTTCCATTCGCCCCATTCATCGTCATGGTCGAGGTCGTCGCGCTGGCCGACCAGGTCGCCTGCGTGGAGCGTCAGGCGGATGTCGCCATGCGCATGAAACGCCTGTCGGATCACGCGGCTGGCATAGGTCAAAATGCCGTTCTGGATGTCACCCAGATAGAGGAAGCGAAAGGGTTTGGCTTCGGCGGCGGCGGTGCGGAACTGGTGCCATTCGCTCCATCCCGCGGCGCCTTTGACGCGGTAGGCATAGACGGTGTCGGGTGTCAGGTCGGTGAACCGGACCTGATGGTACAGCGCCCGGCCATAGCTGCTGTCGACCGGCAGAGAGGTGCCAGTGACGAGCAACGCCTTTTCCTCCAGCGTGGGCCCGTCGACCGACACCGCAATCTGGGCCTGGGACTCGGCCTGTGCGGTGTCGGTGCGATAGGCGACCGCCATGTCGCGCGCCGGGTCGGCGCCCGGCGTCAGGACAATGCGGTCGGGAAGATTCTTGGGCGCATAAGGTAGCCCCGCCGAGCGGGGGATGGGCTGGCCATCCTCCGTCTGCGTCACAATCGCGAATCCGGTCGTCGGCGGCGCTGCCGCCGCCGGCGCGGCTGCCAAAATGGCAGCGGCCAGCGAAGTCATCGCGGCCACGCCTCTGCCCGGACGCTTCATGTTCGCCATCAGAAACTGGCGGTGACGCCGAATTTCGCCGTCCAGCTGTATTTTTCATATTGCAGGATGCGCTTGGCACCGGCGAAGTTCTGATAGGCGAAATAGGGCGCGTCGGTGACGTTGACCCATTCGGCAAACAGGCGGACGCCCTTGGTCACGCGCACCTTGGCCGACAGGTCGAGCTGGAAATGCTGGTCGACGATGCGGTCTTCCTCGGCGCTGCCGCCCAGCTCATCGAGATATTTGTCACGATAGGTGCCCGCGGCGCGCAGCGACAACGGCCCCTTTTCATACCCCAGCACCGCGTTGAACGTGTGCTTCGACGCCGACGGTAGCGTGATGCGGCGCGGGTCGGTCAGATTGTCGCCATCGAACACCGTCCCCTTGGCATCGGTATAGGTATAGTTGGCGTTGATCAGCAGCCCGTCGAACGGCGACGGCAGCGATGCGAAACGGTGCGAGAAGGACAGCTCCAGCCCCTTCACCTTGGCGGTTTCGCCGTTCACGAAGGTGGTGGCGCTGTCATAATCGACGCCGAACACACTGCCCGGATCGGGGTCGTTCAGCGTGACGATGAAATCCTTGATCGACTTCCAGAACACCCCGGCGGTGAGCGCCGAATTATTGCCGAAATACCATTCGGCCGACGCGTCGATGTTCCACGCGCTGTACGGGCGCAGGTTAGGATTGCCAAACTCGGCTTCGTCATCCTCGTTAACCAGCACACGAGGCGCGAGGTTCGACAATTTGGGGCGCACCAGGCTCTTGTAACCCGCCAGACGCAGTACGGTATTTTGCGCCGGTTCGTACCGCAGCGTCAGGCTGGGCAGCCAGTCGGTGTAGCTGCGTGTGACGCGGTTCGGGGTGACGAACACATCGTCGCCGTCGGTCTGGGTGACGAAGGCGCGGATGTCATTGCGTGTGCGTTCGACGCGCACGCCGCCGATGATACGCAGATCACTGTTGTCGAAACGGCCGAGCAGATATCCGGCGAGCACATCCTCGTCGATCGCATAGTCGGAGGACGCGGAGTTGATGTCGGTATCCACCGCGTTCAGTTCGAAATTATCGCGGTTGCTGTTGAAGAAATCCGTCGGGCCGCGCTGTGTCGGGAGCGGGCCAAGGTTCTGGATGCGATAAGTCTGACCACCGACGACGTCGGCCAGGCTATAGTCGCCGTCATAATCGTCGAATACCAGCGCATCGAAATCATAGGTCTTTTCGCGCCAGCGCGACTTGACCCCGCCCTGCACGGTAAAGGTGCCATCGGTCAGCGCAAATTCGCGCGCGACGTCACCGCGCAGCGTGAACTCGCGATCGCGCGCGTCCGACAGCGCGGTCAGCTCCAGCTCGTTGAAACCATATTCGGCCGGATCGTTAAACAGCGCCGTGTTGCCCGACACGGTGAAGATCGGGCGGCGGGGATCGGCATAGTCGAAATTCAGGTCGACGCCGTCGCCGTCGAACCGGGCGCGAAAGCGAGTGGGATCGACCGAACCATTCTCGCGCTCGCTCGCCTCGGCCCAGGCCGCCGAATAGGTCAGTTTCCACGGCCCGGTTTCGGTTTCGCCGCCGACGGTGACCGATTTGATTTTCTGTTCTTCGTAGCGGTCCTTCATCCGGCGGCGCACTTCGATGCGGCCGTCTTCGTCGGTGAAGAACGCCGAAGTGTCCGAGCTTTGCGCGGCCACCGGTTGCTCGTCCATGATCAGGATCACGTCGCCCCGATATTCCTGGTCGGAAAACTGGCTATAGATGCCGCGGGCATAAAGCTTGGTCGAATCGCTGGCGCGGAAATCGAGGTTCAGGGTCGCGCCGATACGCTCGCGTTCGACGTCATAGTCGCGATACTGCAATTCCTCGGCATAGGCGATGCCGTCATCGCTGACCGTCCAGTCGGCGCCCTCGATATTGTCGCTTTCGAACTTGCGGCGATAATAGCTGACGCCGCCCGCGATGCCGAAATTCTCGCTGATTCGGGTCGAAAAATCGAGGCTGCCCTTGGGGGTCAGCGCATCGGCATAATTGTTGTAGCTGCCCTCCAGCTTGACCGAGAGCAGATCCTTGCGGCGGTCAAAGGCGCTCGTCGTGTTGATCTCGATCGACGCGCCGATTGTGTCAGCGTCCATGTCGGGGGTCAGCGATTTCTTGACCTCGATCGATTCGATCAGCTCGGCGGCGACGACGTCGAGCGCGACCGAGCGCACGTCGCTTTCGGGCGCCGGAATGCGCGTGCCGTTGATCGACGCGGCGTTGAGTTCGGGGTCAAGCCCGCGCACCGACACGAAACGGCCTTCGCCCTGGTCGGCCAGGATGTTGATGCCGGGCAGGCGGCGCAGCGATTCGGCGACATTCTGGTCGGGGAACTGGCCGATCGCGTCGCGGGTCAGCACGCTTTCGACGCCGTCGGCGGCGCGCTGGCGCGACAGGCTGCTCGACAGGCTGGCCGACTGGCCGACGACCAGGATGGTGCCGTCGGTCCCAAGCAGGATATTGGCGCTGACGCTGCCGGTTTCGGCGACGGTGACGGTGCGCGTCACCACATCGGCGCCGCTGTAGCGCGCTTCCAGCGTGTAGGTGCCGGCGGGGACGTCGGTGAAACGAAAGCTGCCGTCGCGGCCCGCTTCGACAACGCGGCCGAGCTCGACGATCCGCACCTCGGCGCCCTGAAGCGCGCGCGTTTCGCTGGCGTCGGAAACCGTGCCAATGATTTCGGAAGCGACTGCCGTGGCGGGAAAAGCCGCGGCAAGCGAAAGGCAGGTGCCGATCAGGAAACGCGAGCGAATGGTGCGAAGCTGGAACATGGAGACCCCCAAACAGTGGAAAGATCGCCGAATCCTGTTGGCTTCCGGCGAGTCGAGGGGCCACTGACAGCGCAAAATGACCGCTGTGTTACGGAGATGTCACACGATTGAAACACGGGCTCCAACGCGGGGGGCAAGCGCACGGAATTGCGCGGATATACGGCGTTCAGGAAATTTGCTGCGCCGCCGGCCTCACCCGATATGCTTGAAAATCCACCCGATGCTCGCCCCGCCCGCCGGTGCGATGCCGGTGACGACGAGCTGCTCGGTCGGGTGCGGGCGGCCTTCGCCGTCGACCCACAGGCTTTGCTCGACATCGAGCGCGCCTTCGGAGGTGCGGAATTGCCACAGCGGGCCGCCATTGATGCGGAGCAGCGCGCCCAATTTGTCGGCGGTCAGGCTGGCCGAGATGTTGCGGCCGAGGTGAAAGCGCAGCGCGAACCCCTTGTCGCCCTTGCGCCGGGTGCGCGGGGCCGGGAGGAGCATATCTTCGCCGCGTAGCTCGCGGCCGTTCGGCGACAGGATCAGCAGGCGGCGGTGGATCAGCCCGTGGCGCCGCGCATAACCGTCGTGGCTCATCTCGACGCGGCTGCCCTGCGGCGTCTCGCGGCGGTCGAGCTCGACCTCGGTCACGCCTTTGCCCAGCGTTCCGTTGGCCAGAATCGCGGTCGAATTGGTGTCGGCCAGGATCAGTGTCGAATGCGCCGCGGTGGTGCGCAGGCCGCGCGCCAGATCGGCAGGAATCGTCGCGCCGGTCAGCGCCGCGCCGCCGCAATTGACGACGATGCGCTCGTCGCCGTCGGACAGCTCGAACGCCAGCGTCGAGGCACAGCCCGCTTCGGTGACCCGCGCAATCGGTGGCGGTGCCGCGTCGGCGAGCAGCACGACCTTGTTGGCGACCAGCCGCTGATACCCCCAGTCGCGGGCCTGTTTCAGCGGCCGGGTGCGCACCCCGCTCGCGGCAATGATCGCCTGAACGGTCGCCGCCGACGTCGCGCCGCTGCCCTGCCAGCTGCCCATGCCGCCGTCGCTGTGCAGCAGCCCGAGCAGCGCCGGGACCGCGCGCGCCAGCACTTCCTGCACGAATGGCGGCACCTCCATGCGGCGCATGTCATAAACTTTGGCAAGCATCGACAACGCCATGACCGCGTCGAGCTGCGCCTGCGGCGAGCGCGAGATATTGCCGCCGTCGGCATAGAAGCTGGTCTCCAGAACCTTGCGCAGCCCTGCCTCGCCGAACACCTGCCGCGGCTCACCGCCGGGCATCAGCAGCGACGCGGCGACGATGCCGACCCACGCGACCATCTGGCCGGTGCCCGGCCGCGTCTTGTCGGCAACCCGGTCCAAGTGTCGCGCCGCGCGCGCGAGGTGGTTGAGCACCGCCGATCGATAGACCAGGTCGCTCGACGACAGGATCAGCGGCGCGTGGGCCGCCCAGAACAGAATGCGCCACGCGGTGTTGTCGGCCTTCCACGCCGGTTCGCTCACCGCCTCGCCATGCGTGCCGAGCCAGTGGCGGACCACCGCTTCGGCGATCGGCGCGCCATCGGCACGGGTGCCGGTGGCGGCGAGATCGCGCAGCCAGGCAAAGCTGTGGAGATAGTCGGCAAAGGTCGGCGCGACGGTCAGCGCCGCAAAATCTAGCTCGCCCAGCGGCAGCTTCAAGCCGCGGTGGAGGAAATGCCCGGCGCGGATCGCGGTCCCCGCACGGGTGTCGCCGGGTACCGGATCGACCGGCACGCCCAGCAGTTTGAGCGGAAAGCGGCCCTTGAGGCGAAAGGCGTGCAAGGGCGTGCGCCAGGTCAGCCGGGTGATCGCATTGGCGACGCGGTCGCCCAGCGACAGTCCCTTGTCGGCGGGCAGGCGGATCAGTCGTTTGCCGGGCTCGATCGAATCGTCGATCGGCGGCGCGTCGTCGGCCAGGTCGAGCGGCGGGTCGGCAGGGGCCGAAGTCAACGGTCTCCCCTCCATCGGTCAGGCGCCCCGCAGCCGCCGGATATTGTCGGCATAGGCATCGGGACCACCCTTGAACGTCGCGGTCCCCGCCACCAGCACATCGGCGCCCGCGGCCATCGCCATCGGCGCGGTGCCGGCATCGATACCGCCATCGACCTCCAGCCGGATGTCGCGGCCGCTCTTGTCGATCATCTTGCGCACCGCTTCGATCTTGCGCAGCTGGCTCGTGATAAAGCTCTGGCCGCCGAAGCCGGGATTGACGCTCATGATCAGCACCAGGTCGATGTCGTCGATCAGATAGTCGAGCATCTTGGCCGGGGTTGCCGGGTTCAGCGACACCCCCGCCTGCTTGCCCAGCGACTTGATGTGCTGGATGCTGCGGTGGATATGCGGCCCCGCCTCGGGGTGGACGGTGATGATGTCGGCGCCTGCCGCGGCAAAGGCGTCGAGGAAATGATCGACCGGGCTGATCATCAAATGGACGTCGAAGGGCAGGGTTGAGTGCGGTCGCAACGCTTTGACCACCGCCGGGCCGATCGTCAGATTGGGGACAAAATGGCCGTCCATCACGTCGATATGGACCCAGTCGGCGCCGGCCGCCTCGATCGCGCGCACTTCCTGTCCCAGCGCGGCAAAATCGGCGCTCAGGATCGACGGGGCGATACGGACGGGGGCGGGCGTACTAGTCATGACCATCGGCCTTAACCATCAACCCCTTGGGGGGCAAGCGGGGTCGCGGCGCTAGCGGTGGAAAAGCATCTGGCGACGGCTTTCGATACGGAACCGCCATCAAATTCTCGTCACCCCGGACTTGATCCGGGGTCCCGCTTTGCGTGGAAGGTCGGCAATCGCCGCAAGAAGCGGGGTCCCGGGTCAAGCCCGGGATGACGAAGTGGAGCGGTAGCTTCCTATCCCAAAGCCACCTCGACCTAACTCACCGCCAGCGCCAGCCGCCCTCGGTCTTGGCGCGATAGATTGGCATCGGCGCCAACCCCGCGACGATCACCGCGATGGTCATCGCCACCGGTCGGTCCTGCAACGCCGCCGCCAGCCCCGTGATCATCGCCACGTGCAGCGCGATAAAAAGCCAGCCCTCCCAAACGATCGGCAACCCGGTGCCAAACCCATGGCGCTTGGCGCGAAACCACGGCCCTTTGCGCATGAACAGGTGCATCATGATCCGCTCTCCTCTTTAGGCGGTCGCCCGCGCTTGGCGGGCGCCGCGGCTTTCGGCTTCACCCCGCGCCGCGCCAGCGCCTCGCGCAGCAACACCTCGATCTCGGCATTGGCGCTGCGCAGTTCGTCCGCCGCCAGCCGCTCGACCGCTGCATACAGCGCGGGGTCAAGACGGAGGGCAAAGGCTTTTTTGACGGACGTCGGCATAGGTTGAACCTCAATCCCCGTTCGCATCGAGCGATGTCGAGATGCCGGGAGGTCGTATGCCCACGGCGGGGGTCTCGACTTCGCTCGACACGAACGGGATTTCTACATCAGTAAAGCGATCCGGCGTTCACCACCGGCTGCGTATCGCGTTCGCCGCACAGCACGACCATCAGGTTCGACACCATCGCCGCCTTGCGCTCGTCGTCGAGTTCGACGACGCCTTTTTCAGCGAGCAGGTTGAGCGCCATTTCGACCATTGTCACCGCGCCCTCGACCAGCTTCTTGCGCGCCGAAATCACCGCCTCGGCCTGCTGGCGGCGCAGCATCGCGCCGGCGATTTCCTGCGCATAGGCCAGGTGCGTCAGTCCGCACTCGTCGACGGTGATCCCGGCGACGCTCAGCCGCTCGATCAGCGCCTTGCGCAGTTCGACCCCGACCTCGTCATGGTTGCCGCGCAGCGTGATTTCCTGATGTTCGATGTCGTCATAGGGATAGCGCGAGCCGATCGAGCGCACCGCGGCCTCGATCTGCGCCATCACAAATTCCTTGTAATCGTCGACGTCGAACAGCGCCTGCGCGGTGTCGGTGACGCGCCACACGACCTGCGCCGCCATCTCGATCGGGTTGCCGCGCAGGTCATTGACCTTGATCTTGTCCGAAATGACGTTGTTCGCGCGCACCGCGATCTTCTTGCGCGTCAGCCACGGCAGCACCCAGCGCAGCCCCTCCTCGCGGTCGGTGCCTTTATACGCCCCGAACAGCTGGATCGCCGCCGCCTCGTTGGGATTGATCAGGTAAAAGCCGCACAGGATCAGGAAGCCGACGACTGCGGAAATCGCAACGACCGCCCATTTCCACGCCACCTCAAATTCCGCGGTCGCATTGCTGATCCCCGCCCACGCTGCGACGCCTGCCAGCAGCACCCAGATCAGCAGCATCAGATAACCGCTCTGCGTCATCGCCCGCGTCTCGCGACTGCGGTTCAGCGCCGGTGTTGTTCCCTCGACCATATATTTGCCCTCCGACTCGATATAAAGATGATATCATATTTATATCGTTTTGGGTGGTGGTCAATCGGAATCGGATGGGGAGGGGGCGCGGCGTCGGCTTTGGGGTGGGAAGCGGACCTCATGGACTCGTCACCCCGGACTTGATCCGGGGTCCATGAGGCCAT
>NZ_DKIH01000012.1:23198-37195 GCF_002454115.1 Sphingopyxis sp. UBA6723
AAAGTTTATGGCCGCAAGTGGTCGCTTCCAGACCTTCGTCACCCCCGCGGGCCAGACAAACAAAGGGGGCCGAAACGACCCCCTTTGCCTCCCCGGTAGTGTTCGTCCTATTCGGTCGGAAACCCGCGCTTTTTCAGCAGCGCCGATACATCCGGATCGCGGCCGCGGAAGGCGCGATAGGCTTCGGCACGATCGGTTTCGTTGCCGGTCATCAGCAAGATCGTGCGGAACCGATCGGCAACGGTGCGGTCCCACGGGCCGCCCGCTTCTTCGAACGCGGCCCAGGTGTCGGCATCCATCGTTTCCGACCACAAATAGCTGTAATAGCCCGCCGAATAGGCGTCGCTCGAAAACAGATGCGCGAATTGTGGCAGCCGGTGGCGCATCACGATCTCGCGCGGCATGTCCATTTCGGCCAGCGTGTCGCGTTCGAACTTGTCGATGTCGGTTGGCGGCACCTTGCGGTCGTGCAGCTTCATGTCGACGATCGCGCTCGACAGATATTCGACCGTTTCAAAGCCCTGATTGAACTTGCCCGACGCCTCGATCTTGTCGAGCAAAGCCTGCGGCATCGGCGCCCCCGTTTTGTAATGCGTCGCGAATTTCGACAGTACTTCGGGGGTCATCAGCCAATTTTCGTTCACCTGGCTCGGATATTCGACGAAGTCGCGCGGCACCCCGGCGAGCGCCGGATAATTGATGTCATAGAGCAGAAAATGGATGCCGTGGCCGAATTCGTGGAACAGCGTCGACGCATCGTCCAGGCTGATCAGCGTCGGCTCGCCCTTTGCCGCTTCGGTGAAATTATTGTTGTTCGACGCCAGCACATTGCGGTCGCCGCCCAGTTTCTGCTGGCTGCGATAGGTCGTCATCCACGCGCCCGACCGTTTGCCGTCGCGCGCGAAATTATCGAGGTAGAAGACGCCGATATTCTTGTTGGTCTTGAGGTTATAGACCTCGAACGTCCGCACCTTGGGGTCGAACACCGGGATCGTCCCGGTGTTTTCGCGGAACCCCATGTCGTACAGTTGCCCTGCCGACCAGAACATGCCCTCGACCAGCTTGTCGAGCTGCAAATAGGGTTTCACCTCGCTTTCATCGAGGTCGTATTTCGCCTTGCGGACCTTTTCCGAATAGAAACGATAATCCCATGGTTCGATGGTGATTTTCGGTCCCTTGCCCGCCTTGGCTTCGGCATCGGCGATCGCCTGCATGTCGGCGACCTCTTCCTTCACCCGCGCCACCGCGGCGGGCCACACCTTCATCATCAGCCCCATCGCATTGGCCGGGGTCTTCGCCATGGTGTCGGCCATGCGGTAGGTCGCGTGGTTAGGGAAACCGAGCAGTTCGGCGCGCTGCTGGCGCAGCGCCAGGATTTCGGCGATCGTCGCATTGGTGTCATTGGCGTCACCATTGTCGCCGCGGCTGACGAACGCCTTGTACACCTTTTCGCGCAGCGCGCGGTTGGTGGCGTTTTGCAGCACCGGCTGCGCCGATGACCGCGTGTTCTTGATCGCCCACTGGCCGGGCTTGCCATTGGCTTCGGCGGCGGCGGCGAGCGAGGCGATAAAGCCCGCGTCGAGCCCGGCCAGCTCGGCCTTGTCGGTGACAAAGGTATAAAGCTTCTCATCGCCAAGCAGCTTCGAGGAGAAGGCGGAGAACAGCCCTTCCAGCTTCGAATTCATCGCGACCAGCTTGGTCTTGTCGGCCGCCGACAGATTGGCGCCGTCGCGCACCATCTCGTCATAGCTGCGCTCGACAATGCGGATCTGCTGGGCGTTCAGTCCGCTGCTGTTGCGTTTGTCGTAGACCGCCTTGTAGCGGGCAAACAACTTGGGCTGAAGAAACAGCTCGGTGTAGAAAGTGGTGAGCTTGGGGCTCCACTCGGCGTCGATATCCTCGACCCGGTCGTTCGACTTGTTCGACGTCTGCACGCCCCACAGGGCCGACACGCGCTCCATCGTCTCGCCCGCCAGCATCATCGGGACATGGGTGTTCTCGAACGTCGGCGCCGCCGGATTGTCGATCACCGCCTGCACCTGCGCGCGCGTTTCGGCCATCGCCTTGGTAAAGGCGTCGGGAAACAGCTCGGGGTCCATCTTGTCCCACGGCGGCACCCCTTCATAGGGGCCGGTCCATTCCGCCAGCATCGGGTTCTGCCCGGCGGGCGTCGCGGCGGGCGCGGGGGCAGCGGCGGGTTCGGCAGAAGCGGTCATCGGTCGGTCCATGTTGGTGCAACCCGCGAGCAGCGCGCTGGATGCGAGCAAAAGCGAAAGGTGACGGCGGAAAGGAAGCGCGTTGCGCGGCATCAATGATTCTCCCGGGGAAACGGTTTCGGTCGAAACCATGTTGCCCCGGGCTTTAACCTGATATTGCGGCGTGGCGCAAGTTTGGGGGGACGAATGGAGTGAACCAGCAACTCCTCCCTGTCGCGAAGCGATGGGGAGGGGGACCGTTCACGAAGCGAATGGTGGAGGGGCATTGCGACGTTTGCGCCAAAGCCCCTCCGTCAGCGCTCCGCGCTGCCACCTCCCCATCGCTGCGCCACAGGGAGGATCGGACTATCCCCCAAACAGCGGTTGTACCAACCCCGGCACTGCAACCCGAAACGCAAACACCCCGCCCGCGTGCGGCTGCGCCTTGCGTTCGTCGTCGGACAAATTTTTGCCCGCACTGGTGACAAAGGCGGTCTGCATATCCGCGCCACCGAACGCGATCATCGTCGGGCGCTGCACCGGCAGCGCGATCGTTTGCAGCAACTCGCCCGCGGGCGACAGGCGGACGACGCGCCACCCGTCCCACAGCGCCGACCAGTAACAGCCCTCGGCGTCGACCGCGGCGCCATCGGGGCGACCGTTGCCGAACGGAAACTGGTGGAAGATCCGCCCTGCGCCGAGAGCACCCGTCGCCGGATCGACATCATAAGCACGGATCGCATGGGTCGGGGTGTCGGCATGGTAAAAGGTCTGCCCGTCGGGACTGAACGCCGCGCCGTTGCTGGTGGTGAGGCCGCCGAAAACTTCGGAGAGCGACCCGTCGGGATCGAGCCGATACAGCGTCGCGGTGGGATGCGCCTTGTCGCTGGTCAGGCTGCCGACCCACAGCCGACCGGCGCCATCGACGCAGCCATCGTTGAATCGCTGCGCGGGCTTGTCCGTCAGCACCGCCGGACCGAAGGCCCGCGGCGCGGCGCCCCAGCTGTCGATCAGCGCGCAGCCATCCTCCATCGCGACCACCAGCCCGCCGCCCGCGCGCAGCGCGACGCAGCCGATCTGCTGATCCAGCCGCATGACGTCGTCCGCGCCGGTCGCCGGGTCGGTGCGGTGGATCGTCCGTCCCTCGATATCGACCCAGTACAGCCGCTGTTCGGCCACGCTCCAGCGCGGCGATTCGCCCAGCAGCGCGCCGGCATCGAGAAGGAGTTCGACCATGGCGGATGTCGTAGCGCGGCGAGGTGGCGCTGCCCAGCGCCTGCAAACCTATTCGGCGTGAGAATGACATCGTCGATCCCGCGAAGGCGGAGGCTGCGGTCGGTCTATCGGTAACGTCCTCTGTGTTCGTCATCCCGGCGAAGGCCGGGATCTCACCCTCTCGGATTGACCCACCGGCGAGATCCCGGCCTTCGCCGGGATGACGAGATACGGAACGGCAGGTAAACAATTCACCACGCGCGCCGACCGGCGCTCAAACTTTCATGCCGTAACGTCTTTCCACTTGACGTGCACGTAAACGTAAGGTCTCTTGGCGACCGAAAAGTTGCGGCCGACTCCCCGCTTGCGTTCGGCTGCCGCAAGGGAAAGGAAAGCCATGTCGCTCGATAATCTGTCGCGCTCCGCCTACACTGACGATCATGAGGCGTTTCGCGCCACGGTGCGCCAGTTCCTGGAAAAGGAAGTCGCCCCGAACGCCGCGCAATGGGCCGAGGACAAGATCGTCCCCAAGTCGATCTGGCCCAAGGCCGGCGAACTCGGCATGCTGTGCCCGACGGTGCCAGAAGAATATGGCGGGCTCGGTCTTGATTTCGGCTACAACGCGATCGTCGATGAAGAGAGCGCCTATTACGGCCGCGCTACCACCGGCTTCTCGCTCCAGTCGGACATCGTCACCAACTATATTGTCAAATATGGCAGCGAAGAGCAGAAGCAGCACTGGCTGCCCAAGATGGTCGCGGGCGAGGTCATCACCGCGATCGCAATGACTGAACCCGGCACCGGCAGCGACCTGCAAGGGATGCGCACGACCGCAAAAAAGGATGGCAATCATTATGTCATCAACGGGTCGAAAACCTATATCACCAACGGCCAGAACGCCGACCTGATTCTGGTGTGCGTCAAGACCGACACCGAGGTCCAGCCGGCGTGGAAAGGCGTCTCGATCGTCCTCGTCGAAGCTGACCGCGAAGGCTATGAGCGCGGCCGCAACCTCGACAAGATCGGGCAGGACGAAGCCGACACGTCGGAAATGTTCTTCAACGACGTCCGCGTCCCCATCACCAACTGCCTGGGCGAAGAGGGCAAGGGCTTCATCTATCTGATGAGCGAGCTGCCGCAGGAACGCCTGTCGATCGCGGTCAGCGCGCAGGCGTCGGCGCAGCGTGCCTTTGACGACACCGTCGAATTCACCCGCGACCGCAAGGCGTTCGGCAAACCGATCCTCGATTTCCAGAACACCCGCTTCGTCCTTGCCGACCTCAAGACCAAATTGCAGGTCGGCTGGGCGCATCTTGACTGGGCGCTCGCGCGGCATCTGAAAAAGGAACTGACCCCCGAAGAGGGCGCCGCGGCGAAGCTGTGGCACACTGAGCTGCAATGGGAAGTCATGGACAAATGCCTCCAGCTCCACGGCGGGGCGGGCTATATGAACGAATATCCCATCGCCCGCGCGTGGCGCGCCGCGCGTGTAACGCGCATCTTTGGCGGCACGAACGAGATTATGAAGGAACTGATCGGGCGGAAACTATGACTTGGGCCCAGATTCTCTTTCTTCTGAACGGTCTCTGGTTCTTCGCGGCGTTCATCCAGTTCAGCATTGCGCAGACGAACACCGCCAAGATCCTGGTACCGCGCGACGCGCGCGACAATGCGCTGGTGCCGACGATCAAGGCGAGCGTAGCCTTTCTCGGCGGCATGAACCTCGCCCTCGCACTGCTCGCCTTCTATCTCGCGACCGCGCCAGCGGCTTTTGCAGGGGCCGAGCAACAGATCGTGCTGTTCGCCTTTTTTGCCGCGGCCAATTTCAGCCAGTTCTGGTTCAACGTGCCCGTCGCTGTTCGGGGTGGGCGGATTGGACAGGCTTACTGGCCCGTGTTTTCGGGTCCGATGCTCACGATTTTCGTAATCGACGCGGCGCTCGCGGTGGCGGACGCGGTGGCCGCATTTTATATTTCGACAAACTGATCGATCATTGAAAGGATTACCCATGGCCCATGCCTATATCGTTGATGCCGTCCGCACCGCTGGCGGCAAGCGCGGCGGCAAGCTCGCCGGTATCCACCCCGTCGACCTTGGCGCCGCGGTGTTCGACGCGATCGCCGACCGCAATGATTTCGACACCTCGAAAATTGACGACGTCATCACCGGCTGCGTGTCGCAGGGTGGGCAGCAGACGATGGACCTTGGCCGCAATGCCGTCCTCGCCTCGAACCTGCCCGACTCGATCCCCGCGGTGACGATCGACCGCCAGTGCGGATCGTCGCAGCAGGCGATGATGTTCGCGGCGCAGGCGGTGATGTCGGGAACGCAGGACATCGTCCTCGCCAGCGGCATCGAAAGCATGACGCGCGTGCCGATGGGCAGCGTCGCGACGTTGTTCATCAAGGAAGGCCTCGGCCATTACAAGTCGGAGCGGCTTGAGGAAAAATATCCCGGCATCATGTTCAGCCAGTTCATGGGCGCCGAAATGATCGTCAAGAAGCATGGCTTCACCAAGGACGATCTCGACGCCTATGCGTTCGAAAGCCATCGCCGCGCCAAGGCAGCGACCGAAGCGGGGCATTTCCAGCGCGAGATCGTCGGGCTCGACATCGACACGCCGGAGGGGCGCCAGACGCACCTGATCGATGAAGGCATCCGCTTCGACGCGACGCTCGAGGGCATCGCGGGCGTCAAATTGCTTCAGGAAGGCGGCACCATCACCGCTGCCTCGTCGAGCCAGATCTGCGACGGCGCCAGCGCGGCGCTCATCGTGTCCGAACAGGCGCTGAAAGATCACGGCCTGACCCCGCGGGCGCGCATCCACCATGTGTCGGTGACCGCGGGCGACCCGGTGATCATGCTCGAAGAACCGCTGTTCGCGACCGAAAAGGCGCTGAAGCGTGCGGGCATGAAGATCGAGGATATCGACGCCTATGAAGTGAACGAGGCGTTCGCCCCGGTGCCGCTGGCGTGGATGAAATATCTCGGCGCCGATCATGCGCGGCTCAACCAGCACGGCGGCGCCATCGCGCTCGGCCACCCGCTCGGCGCCAGCGGCACCAAGCTGATGGCGACGTTGCTCGGTGTGCTCGACGCGACGGGGGGCAAATATGGCCTCCAGACGATGTGCGAAGGCGGCGGTCAGGCCAACGTCACGATCATCGAACGGCTGTAAGCCAATTGACGAAACATGGCGTCGCCCCCGCGAAGGCGGGGGCCGCTATCGGCCTTGCTCGGCGGGGTTTGCGTAAACCTCCAGCGGCCCCCGCCTTCGCGGGGACGACGATTTTGAACTAGGGAGAAGCCAATATGAAACTCGATTCCACCGTTTCCGCCGTCGTCACCGGCGGCGCCTCGGGCCTCGGCGCCGCGACCGCCCGCGCGCTCGCTGCAAAAGGCGTCAAGGTCGCGATCTTCGACCTGCAGGAAGAAAAGGGCAAAGCCCTCGCCGCCGAACTCGGCGGCGTGTTCTGCGAATGCAACGTCACCGACGACGCGTCGGTCGATGCTGCCTTCGCCAAATCGCGCGAAGCGATCGGGCAGGAGCGCATCCTCGTCAATTGCGCCGGCACCGGCAACGCGATCAAGACCGCCAGCCGCAGCAAGGAAGACGGCAGCATCAAGCATTTCCCGCTCGATGCGTTCAACTGGATCATCCAGATCAACCTCGTCGGCACCTTCCGCTGCATCGCCAAGTCGGCCGCGGGCATGATGACACTCGACCCGATGGAAGACGGCGAGCGCGGCGCGATCGTCAACACCGCGTCGGTCGCCGCCGAGGACGGCCAGATCGGCCAGGCCGCCTACTCGGCGTCGAAAGGCGGCGTCGTCGGCATGACGCTCCCCATCGCGCGCGACCTCGCGTCGGAAAATATCCGCGTCAACACGATCCTGCCCGGCATTTTCGACACCCCGCTGCTCGCGGGCGCGCCGCAGAATGTCCGCGACGCACTCGGCGCCTCGGTGCTCAACCCGAAGCGCCTCGGCAATCCGCCCGAATATGCGGCGCTCGCGCTGTGCATGATCGAAAACGGCTATTTCAACGGCGAGGACGTCCGCCTCGACGGCGGCATCCGCATGGGTCCGCGATAATATGGCGAAACCGGAGAGCTGGCGGCTGAACCCCGCCAGCTACCCTGTCTGCACCGAATTCCAGACGCGTTTCCAGGATATGGACATTAACGGCCACCTCAACAATGTGGCCTTTGCCGCGCTGTTCGAAAGCGGCCGGGTGCTGCTCAACCGCCAAGTGCGCCCGCTCGGCGAGCGTCCCGCCAACGAACGCACGATGGTCGCCGCCGTCGAGATCAACTATCTCGCCGAGGGCAGTTTCCCCGATCCGGTCGACATCGCGACCGGCATCGGGCGCCTCGGCACCTCCAGCTGGACGATCGTCCAGGCGATGTTCCAGCGCGGCCGCTGCATCGCGACCTGCGACACCGTGGTCGTGTGCCGCACCGACAATCAGGCCAAACCGCTGCGCGCTGAAATGATCGCCGAGCTGACCGCCAATCTGGTGACGCCGAATTAAAGAACTGCCGCGCTCCCGCGAAGGCGGGAGCCCATCACCGGTCGGTGCAAGTTTGCGCCAGCCGGAGATGGATCCCGGCCTTCGCGGGGAAACCACGCCTGCTTATGCCTGAGCGCTCAAATCGCCGTATCGCCCTCCGGCACCGACCTTATCAAGTCGCGCGCAAAGCCGATCAACCCGATCTGCCGCCGCCGCTTCAACCGTTCGGCGCGCAGGATCGCCATCACTTCGCCATAACATTCGTCGACATTGTCGTTGATCAGCACATAGTCATAGCCGTCCCAGTGGCTGATCTCGTTCGCGGCGCGCGCCATCCGCGCGGCGATCACCTCGTCGCTGTCGGTCTTGCGGCTGCGCAGCCGGCGTTCCAGCTCCTCCATCGTCGGCGGCAACACGAACACGCGCACCACGTCGGGCCCCGCTTCCTGATACAGCTGCTGCGCGCCCTGCCAGTCGATGTCGAACAGCACATCCTTGCCCGCCGCCAACAGCTCCTCGACCCGCACGCGCGGGGTGCCATAGCGGTGGCCGAACACATGCGCCCATTCCAGAAATTCGCCGTCGGCGGCCATTTTCTTGAACGTCTCGGTGTCGACGAAATGATAATCCTTGCCGTCGATCTCGCCGGGGCGCGGCGGGCGGGTGGTGGCCGAGATCGAAAGCGCGATGTCGGGGTCGACGCCCAGCATCTTTTTCGAAATGGTAGTCTTGCCCGCGCCCGACGGCGAGGAGAGGACGAACAACACGCCGCGGCGGTCGAGGTGGACGCTTTCAGCCATGCGCGCTATTCGCCTGACACAGGGCAACGGTCAAGCGCGAAGGGCGGCCAGCATGATGGGGATTTCACGCACCGGCTGGCTCGTCGCGGCCGCGCTATTGGCCATATTCACCGCGATCCTCTTCGCAATGGGGCGCCCGCCGATCTGCCCGTGCGGCACGATCAGCCTGTGGCACGGCACCGTCCAGTCGGACCAGAACAGCCAGCAGATTTCGGACTGGTACAGCTTCAGCCACATCATCCACGGCTTTATCTTCTTCGGCCTCGGTCGCTGGCTGCTGCCACGCCAGCCGCTCTGGGTGCTGCTCGCACTCGCGATCGGGATCGAGGCGGCGTGGGAAATCCTCGAAAATTCACCGATCATCATCGATCGCTACCGCGAAGTGACGATGGCGTTCGGCTACAGCGGGGATTCGATCCTCAATTCGGTCAGCGACGCGCTGTTCATGATCGCGGGCTTCCTCGCCGCCAGCCGGATGCGCTGGTGGGTGACGCTCGCCATCGCGATTGTTTTCGAACTTTTCACGCTGTGGACGATCCGCGACAATCTGACCCTCAACGTGCTGATGCTCGTCTCGCCCATTGAGGCGATCAAGGAATGGCAAGCGGCGGGCAGTTAGCCATTGATCAGTGCAAAGCCGAACGCGGTACGTCGTCATCAAGGGGCAGCGCAGGCGGTAAAGCGTCGCCCATAGTCTGTCCGTCGGTGGGAATGTCCGCGGTACCGGCGTAGCTGTCGACTACCCCGGCCTGCGCCAGCTGCGGGTCGATCGCATGCGCGGCTTCGGCCGCTTGGCGCGCTTCGGCACGTTCGGCCCATTTCTTGGTCAGATAGCCCGCTGCTGCCCACGCAGCCATGGCCGCATAGCGCTGCGGAAACAGCCGCCGTGCCGCGAACAGCGCGCCCGCGCCGATCACCGCACCCGCGACCGGGTGATTGCCCTTTTGCTTTCCGATTGCGCTGCCCAGCATCCCGCCGACGATCCTGCCAATCATGCCCAAATCTCCTTCTCCCCTATCAATTCGCTAAGGGGCTTTGGGTTCCGGCCCCAGCATTAATCGCGGATCGACCAGCCGGTCAAAAGTCGCGGCATCGATAGCGCCAAGCGAAAGTGCGGCCTCGCGCAGCGTCGATCCGCTCTCATGCGCCTGCTTGGCGATCTCAGCGGCGCGATCATAGCCGATCGCCGGGGCCAGCGCGGTGACGAGCATCAGCGAGCGATCGAGCAGCTCGGCAATGCGTTCGCGGTTGGGCGCCAGTCCTTCGACGCAGTTCGTGGCAAAGCTTTCCATGCCGATGCTCAGCAATTCGATCGAGCGCAGCACATTGGCGCCGATCAGCGGCTTGAAGACATTGAGTTCCAGATGCCCCTGCATCCCGCCGACGGTCACCGCCTGATGATTGCCGATCACCTGCGCGGCAACCATCGTCAGCATCTCGCACTGGGTCGGGTTGACCTTGCCCGGCATGATCGAGCTTCCGGGTTCGTTCGCGGGCAGAATGAGCTCGCCCAGACCGGAACGCGGGCCGGAGCCGAGCAAGCGGATGTCATTGGCGATTTTGGTCAGGCTGACCGCCAGCGTGTTGAGCGTCCCGGAAAACTCGACCAATGCGTCGTTGGTCGCCAGGGCTTCGAACTTGTTGAAGGCGGACTGAAACGCGATGCCGGTCAATGCACCGATTTCGATTGCGAAAGCCTCACCAAATCCCGCCGGTGCATTCAATCCGGTGCCAACCGCGGTGCCGCCTTGGGCCAAGTCATGGAGGAGAATGACCGAACCCGCGATACGGGTCGATGCCGCCGCCAGCTGCCAGCTATAGCCTGAAAATTCCTGCCCCAATGTGAGCGGAGTGGCATCTTGCAGATGCGTGCGCCCGATCTTGACCACATCGCGCCATGCCTGGGCCTTGTCGGCGATGGCATCGTGGAGTGTGTGAAGGGTCGGGGTCAGTCGGTCGCGGGTCGCCAGTGCCGCGGCCACATGCAGCGCGGTTGGAAAACTGTCGTTCGACGACTGGCTCATATTGACATGATCATTGGGATGCACCGGCGATTTGCCGCCGCGCTGCCCGGTCAGCATCTCGTTGGCGCGGCCCGCGATCACCTCGTTGACGTTCATGTTCGACTGGGTGCCGCTGCCCGTTTGCCAGATCGTCAGCGGGAACTGGTCGTCATGCTGGCCCGCGACGACTTCCGCCGCCGCCGCCTCGATGGCGTCCGCAATTTTGGCATCAAGGCCATGGTGGCGGTTCACCCGCGCCGCGGCTTGCTTCACCATTGCCAGCGCATGGATGATCCCGATCGGCATCCGCTCGTGTGGCGGGAACGGAAAATTTTTAAGGCTCCGCTGCGTCTGCGCGCCCCAATAGGCATCGGCCGGAACCTCAATCGCCCCGATGCTGTCCGTCTCGGTCCGCGTTCCGCTCATCCCACCAGCATCCGCGTCACCAGCACCGCCCCGCCCCAGATCATCGCGACCAGGCCCAGCATCTTCCAATATCCCGTTTCGCCGACGCGGCGGCGGAGCCAGGCTGCGAGCAGCCATGCGAGCACCAGCGCCGGGGTCAGGATCAACAGGCTGAAACGCAGCAGGCCGTCGGCCATCTGGCCGCGCGATGTCGCTTCTTCGAAGAGGGTCAGGCCCTCGACGCTCCACCAAAAGGCGGCGGTCAGGACCAGCATCCCGGCGAGCGCCCAATATTGCCAGAACGGGCTGGGGGGCCATGGCGCCGCCACGGCGTTACTTCCTTTTGCCGAAATCCACCGTCACGACGTTCGACCCGTCTTCGCTCACGGCGTCGGGTCGATCATTGTCGGCTTCGTCATGCGGCTCGGGCGCGGTCGCCTCGTCGTCGCTGACCTGGAACTGCAAACCGAAATCGACCGATGGATCGACGAACGCGGTAATCGCGGCATAGGGAATGGTCAGGATCGACGGCGTCTGGTTGAACGACAGCCCGACGCTGAAAAAATCATCGGCGACCTTCAAGTCCCAGAACCGGTTTTGCAGCACGATCGTCATTTCGTCGGGAAATTTGGCGATCAGATGCGCCGGAATCGACACCCCGGCCGCCTGCGTCTTGAACGTGATATAGAAATGATGCTCGCCCGGCAGGCTGTCATAACCCTCGATCTGGCGCAGCACGCGGCCGACCACGGCGCGCAGCGCGTCCTGCACGATTTCGTCATAGGGAATCAGGCTGTCGCGAACGTCATCACTCATGGGGCAGGGGGATGAACGGAGCGGGCGGATGGGTCAAGGGGGGAGAGTCGCCTTGCATGGTGAAAAGTGGCTGCTATGGGGCAGGACATGCGAACCGCAACCGTCCAGCGCACGACCAAGGAAACCGACATCGCGATTGCCGTCAACCTCGACGGCACCGGCGATTATGCGGTGTCCACCGGCATCGGCTTCCTCGACCATATGGTCGAACAATTGTCGCGGCACTCGCTGATCGACATTTCGATGCAGGTGAAGGGCGATCTCCACATCGACCAGCACCACACCGTCGAAGATTCGGCGCTCGCGCTCGGCGAAGCGGTGGCGAAGGCGCTCGGCGACAAGCGCGGCATCGCGCGCTACGGCGAGGCGCACGCGCCGATGGACGAAACGCTGACGCGCTGCGTGCTCGACATTTCGGGGCGCCCGCATTGCGTTTACAAATCCGGCTTCTCGCAGCCGCGGCTGGGCGAGATGGATACCGAAATGTTCCCGCACTGGTTCCACAGCTTTGCCCAGACCGCGGGCATCACGCTGCACATCGAGACGCTCTACGGCGAGAATAACCACCACATCGCCGAAAGCCTATACAAGGCGCTGGCGCGCGCATTGCGCCAGGCGGTTGAAATCGACCCGCGCAAGGGCGATGCGATCCCCAGCACGAAGGGTGTCCTCTAGGGCCAGTCGATGACCGCCATTGCCCTGATCGACTATGGCGCGGGCAATCTTCGCTCGGTGCACAATGCGCTCGTCGCGGCGGGCGCCGCTGATGTGGCGGTGACCGCCGATCCCGATATTGTCGCCAAGGCCGACCGTATCGTGCTGCCGGGCGTCGGGGCGTTTGCTGCCTGCATGAACGGGCTGTCCGCAATCCCCGGCCTCGTCGAAGCGATCGAGCGCCGTGTCCGCACCGACGGTGCGCCCTTTCTCGGTATCTGCGTCGGTATGCAATTGCTCGCCGACGCGGGCGAGGAGCATGGACGTCATGCCGGGCTCGGCTGGATCGGTGGTACCGTTCGCGCCTTTGACCCCGCGCCGGGGCTGCGCATCCCGCACATGGGCTGGAACGACGTTGTTCCCAGCGCCGCGCATCCGGTGATCGCGGCGGGCGAGGCCTATTTCCTCCACGGCTATCATTTCGCCGACACCACCGACGTGCTCGCGACGAGCAGCCATGGGGGTAACTTCACCGCCGCAGTGGCAAAGAACAATATCGTCGGCGTCCAGTACCACCCCGAAAAAAGCCAGGCTTACGGCCTCGCAACGCTGGAAAGATTCCTCGCATGGCGACCCTGACCATCTTCCCTGCAATCGATCTCAAGGGCGGACACGTGGTGCGCCTCGCCGAGGGCGATATGGATCGCGCCACCGTCTATGGCGACGATCCGGCGGCGCAGGCCCGGCTGTTCGCTGATGCCGGCGCGTCACACCTCCATGTCGTCGATCTCGACGGCGCCTTTGCGGGCGCCAGCGTCAACGGCGCTGCGGTCGAAAGCATCATCGCCGCCTTTTCCGGCAAGGTGCAGGTCGGCGGCGGCATTCGCGACCGCGCCGGCGTCGACCGCTGGCTCGCGCTCGGCGTCGAGCGCGTGATCATCGGCACCGCGGCGCTCAAGGACCCCGAATTCGTCAAATCCGCCGCGCGCGACCTGCCCGGCCGCATCGTCGTCGGGGTCGATGCCCGCGACGGCATGGTCGCGACTGAGGGTTGGGCCGATGTCTCCGACGTTCGCGTCGAGGATCTGGCGCGGCGGTTCGAGGATGCCGGGGTCGCGGCGCTGCTGTTCACCGACGTCGGGCGCGACGGGTTGCTAAAGGGCTGCAATGTCGAGGCGACGGTAGCGCTGGCGCAGGCGGTTGCCATTCCGGTGATCGCAAGCGGCGGGGTTGCCGACATCGGCGACATCCATGCGCTGCGCCCGCATGTGGCTGACGGAATCGAGGGCGTGATTACCGGGCGAGCGCTCTACGACGGGCGCCTCGATCTCGCCGAGGCGATTGCGGTGGGTCAGGGATGAAAGACGCCGCCACTCCCGTTCGTGTCGAGCGAAGT
>NZ_DKIH01000012.1:37297-37457 GCF_002454115.1 Sphingopyxis sp. UBA6723
TGCCGGCGACCCGGTCGAGGCGGCGCGCGCCTATGATGCGGCGGGCGCCGACGAACTGTGCTTCCTCGATATTTCCGCCAGCCACCAAGGCCGCGGCACTTTGCTCGACATGGTCAGCCGCACCGCCGAAGTCTGTTTCATGCCGCTTACCGTCGGCGGC
>NZ_DKIH01000003.1:0-376 GCF_002454115.1 Sphingopyxis sp. UBA6723
CTCCCCTGAAGGGGAGGGGCTAAGCGATTACATCTCTTTCGATATCTTCTTGATATCGATGTTCAAAATCTTGTCATTCTCCGAATAATCGACCGGGCAGTCGATCAGATGCACCCCCGGCGTATCGCGGGTATGCGCGAGCAGTTCCTGCAGATGCGCGGCGCTGGTCACGCGGTGGCCGTGCGCGCCATAGGCTTCGGCATATTTGACGAAGTCGGGGTTGCCATAGGTCAGCCCCCAATCCTTGAAGCCCATGTTCGCCTGTTTCCAGCGGATCATGCCATAGCTGTTATCGTTGAGGATCAGCACCGTCATGTTGAGCCCCAGCCGCACCGCGGTCTCCATCTCCTGACTGTTCATCATGAAGCCGCCGTCG
>NZ_DKIH01000003.1:408-3933 GCF_002454115.1 Sphingopyxis sp. UBA6723
GCCGATGGCAGCCCCGCGCCCATCGTTGCCAGCGCATTGTCGAGCAGCACGGTGTTGGGGCGATAGGCGGTGTAGCCGCGCGCGAACCAGATTTTATAGACGCCATTGTCGAGGCAGATGATGCCGTCGTCGGGCATGGCGTCGCGGATCGACTGGACCAGATGCGGCGGAAAGATCGGGAAACGCGCATCTTCGGCCAGCGGCTTGGTATGGTCGACCTCGCCCTGGCGGAATTTCAGCATATGGTCGAATTTCCAGCTGCCGCTGGGGACGATGTCTTCCTTCATCTGCCACACCGCATTGGCAATATCGCCGATCACTTCGATGTTGGGGAAATAGACCGGATCGACCTCGGCGGTCTTCGACGACACATGGATCACCGTCGGGCCGCCGCGCTGCATGAAGAAGGGTGGTTTTTCGATCACGTCGTGGCCCAGGTTGACGATGCAATCCGATGCCTCGACGGCACGGTGGACGAAATCGCCCGCCGACAGCGCGGCGCAGCCAAGGAACTTCGGGTGGCGTTCGTCGATCACGCCCTTGCCAAGCTGGGTGGTCAGGAACGGGATGCCAGTCTTTTCGATGAACTGGAGCAGCATCCGGCTGGTCATTGTGCGGTTGGCGCCGGCGCCGATGACGAGCACCGGCGACTTCGCGGCTTCGAGCGCCTTCACCGCCTCGCGGATCGATTTGCTATCGGCGTTCGGGCGGCGCGAATGGCTGCGTTTCAGCGGTGTCGCGTCGGTATGTTCGTCGGCAATATCCTCCGGCAATTCGATATGCACCGCGCCGGGCTTTTCTTCTTCGGCGAGGCGAAAGGCTTCGCGCACCCGGCTCGGGATATTGTCCGACGCCGCCATCTGGTGGGTGAATTTGGTGATCGGCCCCATCATCGCGACGACGTCGAGGATCTGGAAGCGCCCTTGTTTGGATTTCTTGATCGGCTTTTGCCCGGTGATCATCATCATCGGCATCCCGCCCAGCTGCGCATACGCGGCCGCGGTCACGAAGTTGGTGGCGCCGGGGCCGAGGGTGGCAAGGCAGACCCCGGTCTTGCCCGTATGGCGGCCATAGGTTGCGGCCATGAAGCCTGCGCCCTGCTCGTGCCGCGTCAGGATCAGCTTGATCTGCGTCGATCGCGACAGACTGTCGAGAAAGTCGAGATTTTCTTCGCCCGGAACGCCGAAAATATATTCGACGCCTTCTTCTTCCAGACATTCGATGAACAGGTCGGATGCTTTTTTCATATGTCAGTCGCCCCCTCAGCCACGCACCACCCCGGTGCGGCCCCAAGCCATGCTGGCGACCCACAGCATGAATAGCGGTGCAGCGGCTCCCGTCGTCAGGCCGCGAGTCCCTGCTGCTCCGAAGGAGTTTGTAACGAGGGGGGAGGGGGTTGTCACCCTGTCGGAATAACCGATCGACAGATCAGCGAAGATCGATGCGAAGGTCGCGGTCGAGGCGGCCCGATACTTGCGATCCGGCGGGAATTTCCGCGCTGCGCCCGGTGGCAACGAAGGGCAGCAGAAGGAAAGCGGCCGCGGTGGCTGCTGCGTCGTCGGCGCCGTTTTTGCCCCTGGCTTCGAGCGCGCCGCTGATCCGCACAGTCCCGCTGGGCAGTTCCGCATAGAGCAATTGGACTGCAAGTTTCCCCTTTTTTCCGAACGCACCGCGCGGGTTGGCTTGGCTCAACTGGCCCACAACGATCACATCGGCGGGTATCGCCACGATGCCATCGACGACGAGCGGCGCCGTGACCTTAAGGTAGAGAAGGTCGCCTTTGACGCTTTTCTTGCTGGAAACGGCGCTGGTCGTGACGAGGTCAATGACAGTGCCCGCCGGGACCACTATGGCCGCTTCGGCCGTGCCGGAGGGCATCACCGTGCCGCTGGCTTCCTGAGCGCTCGCAACGCTGGCCAGCACGAGTCCGACGCAGGCGGCGGTGGTGCGAAGCCACATCATAATCCAGCGGGCACCGCGCGCGGGATTTCGATGTCCTGCTCGACAAAGCCAGTCATCAGTTCGCCCGCCTTGATCTTGGCGTTGTTGCCCTTCGCAAACAGACCGAGCGGGCCGAGCGCGAGGATGCCGAGCGCCGTCTCGCCGCCGCCACCGGCACCCTTGGCGCTGTTGGTTCCGCTGACCGGAATCTGCAGGCCATCGCTTTCAACATAGAGGAGTTTTGCCTCAAGCGATCCCGATTTGCCGACATTGCCGCTCTTTTTTGCGGCCAGCACTTCGCCCCATGCCGTCGCCCCGACCGGGATGACGATAATCCCGTCGATGAGCACCGGCTTGTCGACGCGCAGTTTGAAGCGATGCCCGGCTAGATGGGTTTTTGTCGTCACTTCGGATACGACCATGAAATGGATCGGGGTGTCGCGCCGTAACAGGAGTGGCGGAGCCGCAGGGGGCGGGGTCACCGGGAAGGCCTCGATCGATACAGGCTCTGCCGCC
Organism: Sphingopyxis sp. UBA6723; assembly: GCF_002454115.1. GTDB lineage: Bacteria > Pseudomonadota > Alphaproteobacteria > Sphingomonadales > Sphingomonadaceae > Sphingopyxis. The sequence goes on from NZ_DKIH01000003.1 coordinate 2,866, forward strand.
ATGGCGGGCGGAAGCGGCATATCGACGGGCGCCGCCTGCGCCCCCGCCATCGTCCAAGCTGCGGCCAGCACCGCCGGAAATGCAAACATGATATCCCCCTGAAACCCCAGCGGCTTTTAGGCCATGAACAAAGCGCTTTGCCAAGATAAATTCTGGTTGACCTAGGCCTGCCTTGCAATGGATGAAAGCCGTCCAATTGGGGGAGCATTAATATGAAGCGAATCAACCTTCTTGCCGTTGTTGCGGTAGCCGCGATGGCGGTGGCGACACCGGCTGTCGCGAAGAAAAAGGACGTGACCTATGTCGTGGTCAACGAAGAGATGGGCGTCCCGGTTTTCCCGCACGACATCACCGACAAGCCTTATAAAATCGTCGGCGTTGTAACAGCGGGGGTTCGCAAGGCGACGATTTTCAGCAAGGAACCGTCGCAGCAGAAGATTTACAATGAAATCTGGGAACGCGGCGAAAAGCTGGGTGCCGATGCCGTAATCGGTGCCAAATATGGCGATAGCCACATCACCGCGCTTAGCTGGGGCAATACCAAAGCGGGCGGGGTCGCGATCAAGTTCCTGACCGCCGAGGAAATCGCCGCGGGCGCCAAGAGCGATACGCTCGAAGGTTTCGACCCCGAAGCGTGGACCGGCAAGAAAAAATAAGCGCGTCCGGCCTGGGCCGGATGGCTAATCCGAACGGACAGGGGGAGTGGCATTGCCGTTCCCCCTTTTCGCATCCCCTCAATCGATGTCGAACAACCCGGCCAGCTGTTCGACCATCGTGCCGCCCAATTGCTCGGCATCCATGATCGTCACCGCGCGGCTGTAATAGCGTGTCACGTCGTGGCCGATGCCGATCGCGCACAGTTCGACCGGCGAGCGGTTCTCGATCCAGTCGATCACCTGGCGCAAATGCTGGTCCAGATAAGCGCCGTGGTTCACCGACAGCGTGCTGTCGTCGACGGGCGCGCCGTCGCTGATTACCATCAGGATTTTACGCTCTTCGGGACGACCGATGATGCGGCTGTGCGCCCAGGTGAGCGCCTCGCCGTCGATATTTTCCTTGAGCAGCCCC
>NZ_DKIH01000003.1:3951-6507 GCF_002454115.1 Sphingopyxis sp. UBA6723
CGTCGGCGGGCTTGTAGATGATGTGCCTTAGGTCATTGAGGCGCCCGGGATGCGCGGGACGTCCCGCAGCGAGCCAGTCCTCGCGGCTCTGGCCACCCTTCCACGTCCGCGTCGTGAAGCCCAGGATTTCGGTCTTGACGCCGCAGCGTTCCAGTGTGCGCGCCAGAATGTCGGCGCTGATCGCGGCGATACTGATCGGCCGCCCGCGCATCGAACCTGAATTGTCGATCAGCAGCGTCACCACGGTGTCGCGAAAATCAGTATCGCGCTCGATCTTGTAACTGAGCGACTGACCGGGCGATACGATGACGCGCGCCAGCCTTGCTGCGTCGAGCTGGCCTTCCTCCTGATCGAAATCCCAGGCACGGTTCTGCTGCGCCATCAGCCGGCGTTGCAGCCGGTTGGCAAGCTTGGTCACCGCGCCCTGCAAATGCTGCATCTGCTGGTCGAGATAGGTCCGCAGCCGTGTCAGTTCGTCGGCATCGCAGAGCTCGGTCGCGAGGATGATCTCGTCATGCTTTTCGGTGAAGCGCAGGTAATTGAAATCGGGGATGTCGCCCGGCAGGCGGTTGGGGCGGACGGGGAGCATCCCCTCATCGCCTTCGCCGCCCATTTCGGGTTCGCCATCGGCTTCCATTTCCTGCGCGTCGGGGTCGCTGTCGCCATCGTCGGCCTGATCGCCCGCCATTTCGGCGCGCGCATCGACCTGGCTTTCACCGCTGCCGCCGTCTTCGCTGTCCTGTTCTTCCTGGCTCTCGTCGGCCTCGCTCTCATCCTCTTCGCCGCCGTCCTCGCCGCCTTCCTCCAGCGGTTCGTCGCTGTGAATCAAGTCGAGGTTACGCAGCGCCAGCTTCGCGGTTTCGCCAAAAGCCGCCTGATCGTCGAGCAGCATCGACAGCGCGGTGAGATCGCCGCCCGCTTCCTTGGAAATCCATTCGCGCACCAGCGACAAGCCGGTTTCGGTGCCCTGCGGCGCGGCATCGCCGGTGAGCGCTTCGCGGAGCATCAGTTCGAGCGCACTCGACATGGGGACATCGTCACGGCCCTGCGCGCGGCTGATGGGATCGCTGCGCATCCGCATCGCGAGACTCGCCGACAGGTTGGCGCGCATCCCGTCCATATGGCGCGCGCCCAGCGCCTCGATCCGCGCCCGCTCCATCGCGTCGAAAGCCGCGGCGGCGAGCGGTTCGGCGGGGCGAGCCGCGGCATGCAATTTCTCGCTGTGGTGCTTCATCCGCAAAGCGTAGCTGTCCGCGAACCCCCGCGCTTCGGCAACCTGCTCGGCGGGCAGGGTGCGAGAGGGCGTCGGCACCTTGATTGCCTTTCCAATCTGCGCCGGCGCGTCGGCGGTAAAGCCAACCTCGACCTCGGCATCGCGGGTTACCGCGCGCGCGACGCTGGACAGCGCAGCCTTGAAATCGTCGAGGGGCGAGGATGCGGTCATGCGATTCGGCTCTAACCAGCTTTGGACACGGAAGGAAATCCCTTTCATTGTCCTCGCCCTTCGTCACCNNGATCAAGTCCGGGGTGACGAAGGGCGAGTAAACGGACCTATAGCTAAGCGCGCTTGACGGACAAGGAAGGCAAGCGCATCGCGTCGCCATGAGCTCCCCCACACACTCTCTTATGAAACGTCCTTGGATCGTAATCCTCTGCGCCGCCTTCATCGTCACGCTGGCGATGGGCGTCCGCCAGTCGTTCGGCCTGTTCCTTCCGCAGATGAGCGTCGATATCGGGATCAGCCGGTCGGATTTCGGGCTCGCGATGGCGTTGCAAAATCTGCTGCTTGGCTTGGTTCAGCCGTTTGTCGGGGCGCTCGCCGACAAGCATGGCGCCGGACGCGTCGTGCTGGGCGGAGCGCTGCTCTACGCGGTCGGTTTGATCGGCGCGGCCTTTGCGACCGATGCGATCGGGCTGCATATCAGCTTCGGTATCGTCATCGGCATGGCACAGTCGGCGACCACCTTTGTCGTCGTGCTCGGCGCGGTCGGGCGCGTCGTCAGTCCTGAAAAGCGGAGCAGCGCTTTCGGCATCGTGACCGCGGGCGGCTCGCTCGGTCAGTTTCTGGTCGTGCCGCTGGCGTCGATGCTGCTCGGCGATGTCGGGTACCACCAAACGCTTTGGATCATGGCTGGGCTCGTCGCGCTGTGCGGGGTGCTGGCGATCGGGATCGCGGGGCGTACCGACGGAGGGCCGGGCCTCGCCGCCGAGGCCTACCAGACCGCGCGCGAGGCGCTGCGTGAAGCGGCGGTCCACCGCGGTTTCTGGTTGCTCAACGCCGGGTTCTTCGTCTGCGGTTTCCACATCGCGTTCATCGCGACGCATCTGCCTGCCTATCTCGACGACAAGGGGCTGGGGATCGGGATCGGGGCGCAGGTGCTGGCGCTGGTCGGGTTATTCAACATCCTTGGTTCTTACATCTTCGGCCGCGCGGGCGATGTGCTGCGCCAGAAATATGTCCTGTCGGCGCTTTACACGGCGCGCTCGGCGGTGATTGCTCTGTTCCTGCTTCTGCCGCTCACCCATGCGAGTGCGCTGGTGTTCGCGGGCGCGATG
>NZ_DKIH01000003.1:6566-8726 GCF_002454115.1 Sphingopyxis sp. UBA6723
TCGGCAGCTTTTTCGGTGCGTGGATGGCGGGTCTGATCTTTGACGCCACCGGCAGCTATAATATCGCTTGGGGCATTTCGATCGCGCTCGGGCTGTTCGCGGGTCTGGTCCATCTGCCGATCGCCGATGCGCCGGTCCGACGATTGCAACCAGCGTGAGGGTGCAGCGACAGGACGTGGTGGCGCTTGCGCTGTTCGCGGTCGTCGCGGCGGGCGGACTATGGCTGTGGACCGGCGAGGGGCCAGCGATCTGGATCGCCGATTTCGCCATCATGTGCGGTTTTTAGGGCGCAGCAACCACCGGCACGCGGTTGCAGATCGCTTCGTCATCGGGCTTCGGGTCTGCCGGATCGGGAAGCAACCGGAACACATGCGCCAAATGCGTCGCCACCCGGTCGGGTCGCGCGCGCTTGTCCTGGGCGACATCGACAAAGTCGCGGCACGCGACGGCGCTGCGCAGGAAATTACTATGCCCGGTAGTGGTGCGCGACACGTCGGTCGTATCGACGACGGTCAGGCCGGCGACCGATTTTGGATAGCATCGCACCGGTAACCCCTTGGCCTTCAGATCGGCGGCTTCGAACGGATCGAAGCAATAGGGCGATCCAAGTCGCGGATAACCATGCAGCGCGCGCGACGCCGCCAGTGCCTTGTCGGCGTGCGAGACATAGACGGTGATCCGCCGGTTATTGGCGACCCGGCGCGGCGCCAGGACTTCTTCCTCGATATCGCGCTCGAAAGTTTCGCGGTCGATGTCGGGCGATGCCAGGATGACGTTCGAGATGTTGCTGCTGTCAGCGCTGCTCGACGTGCGATCGACATACGCGATGGCCGGGATCACCAGCCGTGCGCCCAGCGAGTGCGATACGACGACGATCTCCTTGACCCAAGGCCGCTCGGCCAGCGTTTTCAAGAAATCGCGGAAATTGCGGACGTCGTGATACATATTGGTCTCGTCGACCGCATAGCTCAGCACTTCGCCCTGCGACGGCCAACTATACTCGATCACCGGCCCGTCGAAGCCGGTCATCCGCGCGATCTGTGCCGCATCCTTCGACGTCGTCTCGAACGTCTCGCGATAACCATGGACGTAGAGCAGGACGCGGCCCTGCCGCCGGTCGGTCTCGGCCTGCAACGCGGTCCACCAGTCGGCCGATGCCTGGAATGCCATCGGGGTGCGGAGCTTTTTCTTGCCGCCTACCTCGGCCTCAACCGGCGCTGCGAAACGGCCATAACGCATCTTGTCGCCGCGGTGGCGCAGCAGGTTGATTTCGGACGTGCGGCAGTCGGGCAGGCGCGTGGTCGCGAAAAACAGAGGCAGCGCCTCGCCATCGACCACGGCGCCCGGCTGCGCGGTGCAGCGCGGGTCGGCGACATAGTCGGCATGGCGGACGGGGCCGTAGTCGACCGCAGCGAGGCTACAGCCCGAGACTGCCAGCGCGACAGCCGCCACCGTTAGGCGGCGCATCATCGTCACTTGCCGATCACCCCTTCGGGCAAATCTTCGCCAAACACGCGCTGATAATACTCAGCAACGATCATCCGCTCGGCCTCGTCGCATTTGTTGAGGAAGCTGAGGCGAAAGGCGAAGCCGAGATTGTTGAAGATCGCGGCATTCTGTGCCCAGCTGATCACCGTGCGCGGGCTCATCANNCACGGTCGAAATGTCGCCGTTGATAAAGCCATGGCGGGTCAAATCGGCGACCTTGACCATATTGGCGACGGTCGTGTCGTCTGTATTCGGTACTTTGGCGAGGATGATCGCGCTTTCGGTCGCCGCGGGCAGATAGTTCAGCGTAACGACAATGTTCCAGCGGTCCATCTGGCCTTGGTTGATCTGCTGCGTGCCATGATAAAGCCCGCTCGTGTCGCCGAGCCCGACGGTGTTCGCGGTCGAGAACAGCCGGAAATAGGGGTTTGGGCGGATGACGCGGTTCTGGTCTAGCAAGGTCAGCTTGCCCTCGGTCTCCAGCACGCGCTGGATCACGAANNCATCACGTCGGGGCGCCCCGCATCATATTCGTCGAACACGAGTGCGGTCGGGGTCTGCAACGCCCAGGGGAGCAAACCTTCGCGGAACTCGGTAACCTGCTGGCCGTCGCGCAGGACGATCGCGTCGCGGCCGACAAGGTCGATACGGCTGATATGCGCGTCGAGGTTG
>NZ_DKIH01000003.1:8755-67989 GCF_002454115.1 Sphingopyxis sp. UBA6723
ATAGCCCTGCACCATGACGCGGCGGTTGAACTTGAAACCTGCGAGGATCGCGAGCGTCGTGTCGCCGTCAAAGACATAGGCGGGGTCGAGGTCGGGTACGCGCTCGTCGGCCTCGCTGAACGCTGGTACCTTCATGTCGATGTCGATCCCGAACAGCTCGCGCGCATCGACCTCGACATCGGGCGCCGCGAGAAGCGTCGAACCATGATGGTCGGGAAGGCTGTTCGGAATATCGGTCATGTCAAAGGTCCAGCAAAGCGGTCGGGAGAGAGTCGCCGTCGTCCGGCGCTTCGGCTAGCGCGGTATAGGCGTCGGTTTCAGCTTGCAACGCCTTTTCAGAGGAGGCCGAGCGCCTTCATTACCGCCGACTGGTCGTAATAGGGGCGTTCGCAGATGATCTTGTCGCTGCCCGGGGCAAATTCGAAACTCGCGGCCATGCGGATGCGAAACGCCTTGCCGGTTGGGGCGATCGTGCGCGGGCCGAGCTTCAGCGGGCCAAGGTGGGTACCGGTCAGCCAGAATTCGACGAGCACCGTGTCGGTTGCGGCGTCAGCGGCAATCGCGATGACCTCGTTCGCCTGATCGGGGAAGGGCTCGCGCGACGCGGCGAAATAGGATCGCACCGCGGCTTCGCCGTCAAACACAGTGCCGGGGCCGAGAAGTTCGTAGCGCGGATGCTCGAAGGTCGCGATGACGCCATCCCAATCGTGGGTGATTTCGAGCGCCATATGGCGGCGAACCACCTCGATCCGGGCGTCATCCAATTCGCTCATCGTTACTCTCCCTTCAGGCAAAAGCCTTGGTCTTGCGGAGCAATTGGTACGCCGCGACGACTTCACCCAGCCGCGACTCGAAACTGCGGTCGCCGCCGTTGCGGTCGGGATGGTAGCGGCGGACGAGCTCGCTGTAACGCCGCCGCAGCGCGGCGCGGTCGGCGTCGACTGCTAGGCCGAGCAATTGCATGGCGCCACGTTCCTCGCGCGTGAGCCCCGGATTGGCGGCTTCGCGCCGCGCCTCGTCCATCCGCTGACGGAACCGCGCGCCCAGCGCATCGATCGGATCCTTGAAATCGGCCCAGCGCGGCGGCAGGTCGGCGCTGCCCGCGGCGCGAAAGGCGCGGCTTTCGGTCTCCCATCCCGCGGTCGGCGACTGCGCCGCCATGATCTGGTCCGGGTTCATTCCCTCGAAGAAGTTATATCCGGCGTTGAATTCGCGGACATGGTCGAGGCACAGCCAGCGATATTGCGGTGGTCCGTCGGGCGAGCGTGTCCACGACATCGGTGCCCGAAACTCGCCGGGTTCGCGGCATCCGGGTGCGGCGCAGGGCTCGTCGCGCGGGACGCGACCGTGGAAGCGGTTGGGGCGGGGCGGCGTGGACAAAACAAGCTTTCGAGGTGCGGGGCGAGGAGAAAGGCAGGCCTTATAATTTGGTGACGGAACGCTTATGGTCAACCCCATGAGCAGCAATGGCCCCGTGCAACAAGAGATGGAAAACCTGCTCCGCGCAGCTTTTCCCGATGCCAATTTCATCGTGAGCAACGACAGCGCCAAACATCATGGCCACGCCGGTGACGACGGATCGGGGGAATCGCATTTCAGCCTGACCATCGAATGGGCGGGCTTTGCCGGCATGAATCGCGTCGCGCGCCAGCGCGCGATCAACAAGGCACTCGGCGACCTGCCGGGGCAGCGCGTTCACGCGCTGGCGATCAAGGCGAGCGCGCCGGGAGAATCATGATGGACGTTATCACCCCCTCGACCCATGATCTTGGCGCTTTTGAAGTGCGGCGGACGCTGCCCAACAAGGCGCGGACGATGGTTGGGCCGTTCATCTTTGTCGATCAGTTCGGCCCCGCGCATTTCGACATCGGCGCAGGCATGGACGTGCGCCCGCATCCGCATATCAACCTGGCGACTGTCACCTATTTGTTCGACGGCGCGATCGAGCATCGCGACAGCCTGGGGACGCTCGCGACAATCCGCCCCGGCGCTTGCAACCTGATGACCGCGGGCAGCGGCATCGTCCATTCGGAGCGCACCCCGGCCGCCGAGCGCGCGAGCGGATCGGGCATTTCGGGGATGCAGACCTGGCTCGCGCTGCCCGACGGCAAGGAAGAGATTGACGCGGCGTTCGAGCATGTCGCGAAGGACGATCTGCCGTTGGTCGAGGATGGCGGCGTTTCGGCGCGGATCATCATGGGTAGCCTATGGGGTGCAACGTCGCCGATCACCCAGCATGCCGCGACGATCTACGCCGACATCTTGATGAACGCTGGGTCCAGCATTCCGATCGAAGCCGAGGCCGACGAGCGCGCAGTGCTGGTCGCACTGGGTGACGCGAGCCTTGATGGCGAAAAGCTCGATCGCTACAGTCTCTACATATTGAAACCCGGGCAGGCGATGACGCTGCGTGCTGACAGCGACGCGCGCGTGATGCTGCTCGGCGGAGAGGCGTTCACGACCCCCCGCCATGTGTGGTGGAATTTCGTGAGCTCGTCGCGCGACCGAATCAACCAGGCGAAGCATGACTGGAAAGACGGCAAATTCCTGCTCGTTCCGGGCGATAGCGAGGAGTTTATCCCGATCCCCGAGGTTCCGAAGACCGTAAGCTACCCCTGATCGGCAAAAACGCGATCAACCGCCAACTGGCTCGCGATCCAATCGTCGTCAACGGGCAATCGTTTGGCAATAGCCGTTCCTGGCGCGACGACGCGCCAGAAGGGCGTGACGGCGTCGCGGGCGCTTCCCTCCGCCAACCGGCGGAGCGCATGTTCGGCCACTTGTCTGACAAAAATGGCCGTCGAAACCGGGCAGGTCGCATCGCTCTTGTGGCGCCGCGCCAGTTCGCGCCGCATCTGCTCGATACTTTTCGTGGCACCGGCCGGAATGCGGGCGATATAGGCGGCAACTATCTCGGGCGTCGCCACGAACAGGACGCTGCCTGCGGCGATGCCAGCGAAACGGGTTTCCAAAACGACGCGCTTCGCAACTTTTAGCTTGGCGTTGGGGCGGGGCATGGTGTTTCGTCCTGACGTTGATCGTGTTGCGCTATCATCGCCGTGGATGTTCTCAAATAATCAGACTGATAAATTTTGTTTATCAAGGGGATAAGTTAGGGCTGGTCGATCACTTGGACCTTGGCATCGTACAACTGCACAAGGTGGCAGAACGAATCAAAGCGGTCGGCTTAGGGTTGAAAAAAATTCGTCGAAACGAGCTGGCGATGCATCGTTCGCCGCTGCACAGCTTCAACCGAGCAGATCCATGGCCAATGCGGCGATCTTTTCGGGCGCCTCGATGTCGGCGAAGTGGCCGATATCTTCCCATTCGGTGTAGACCGCCTCCGGTGCATATTTTTGAACCGACTTACGATCGGTCGCGGCATGCGATTTGTCGGAAAGCCCCCAGAATATTGCTGCGGGGATGCGAACGTCGATCATCGGATCGTCGATTTCGGCGAGTTTTTGAACCTGAGAGGCCAGCGCGTAACAGCAGCTTGCCGCCTGGATTTTACGCGCCTCGTCCTGCAGGGCCGCGACAGGGGCCAAGGGGCCGGCGGCGAATGGGATCCAGAAATCGATCGTCGTCTTGACCCGGTTAAGCCGGAATCCGACTTGGCCTGCAAAGGGTTGCGCGAGGATCGCGCCGCCGAGCGCCGCGTGAATCCACTTATCCTCTGCCGCGAAATCGCCAGTCTGCCCGATGATGACGCCGGCCAGTTCGTCGCCCATGATCGTCGCGATACGCGCCGCATAGAGCCCCTGAATGCATGGTCCGACCAGCACGACGCGCGGCAGGTCGAGCGATCGCAACGCCGCGGCGATGATCTCACAACTGGCCTCAAAGCCCAACGCTTCGGCAGAAACGGGAAATGAAAAGCCGAAGCCCGGCAATTCCATGATCACAATGTTGAATCGATCTTCCAGCGCAGCGATCAGCGCGTCATAGCTCTCAATCGTTGCCGGGGCGTCGGGCAAAATCGCCAGCGTCGGTTTGTCGGCATCACGCCCAGCGATGCGATAGCGGATGAAGGACAAATTATGTTCGAACAACGCCAACCCGGGCCGCGACGCGATGGCGCGAGTGCGGAACGCGGCTTCGTCAAGGCCGGAAAAGGCCAGCGTGTCGAGGACGGCGGGATCGATGGAAGGCTGGGGGCTGGGCATGGGGCGATTCTCCTTGTATACAGATCAGTATACCTATGACGAAACGCGATGCAATATTGGTGGCCGCCGAACGGCTGTTTTCGCGCAACGGCTTTGGCCTGACCGGCGTCGACGCGCTCGCCGCGGCGGCGGGCGTGACCAAGCGTACGCTGTACAAGCAGTTCGGGTCGAAGGAGGGGTTGTTCGCCGAATGGCTGCGTGCGCGCGACCTGCGGACGCGGCGATCGTTGCTGGCGGCGATCGACGCGCGCGCCGCGGCCCCGGGCGACCGGATGCTGGCGCTGTTCGACATATTAGCCCAGTTGGCAGGCAATCCCGGCTTTCACGGCTGTCCCTTTTCGCGCGCGCTGCTTGAGTTCGGCGATGCCGCCGCCCATGAGGCCAGCCGTCAGGTCGCGGCCGCGCACAAGGCGGAGCTTGCTCGCTGGTTTACCGCCGAACTGGCGGCGGCAGGGGTGGCCGACCCACCGGCGGCGGCCGAGGAGCTGGCGCTGCTGTATGAAGGCGTGCTGCAACGCATCGCGGCGACGCGCTCGGCCGATGCAGCGCACGCCGCGCGGCGCATCTGGCAGGCGCGGCTGGCAGCCTTGGGCGTTGCGATGACGGAGCAATCCGGGCCATAGCAACGGCGCAGACCAATAGGGAGGGGACAGTTGATGACGGATTTCCGGCAGCAACGCGTGGCATTGACAACAGGAATCGAACTCGACGTCGTCGATATCGGCCCGCGCGACGCGCCGACGCTCGTCTTTCTCCACGGCTTTCCCGAATCGCATCGTACCTGGCGCTATCAGTTGCCGCACTTTGCGGATCGCTTTCGCTGCATCGCGCCCGACCAGCGCGGCTATCGCGGATCGTCGAAGCCGCAGGATGGCGCATCCTATACGCCCGACAAGTTGATCGCCGACATCTTTGCGCTCGCCGATGCGCTCGGCGTCGGCGAATTTACAATTGTCGGCCACGACTGGGGCGGGGCGATCGCATGGGGGGTGGCGCTGGGCGGCCAGCCAAACGGACTGCATCCGGCATGGTCGGGACGAGTGACCCGCGCCGTCATCGCCAACGCGCCGCACCCGGCCATCTTTCAGCGCCTACTCTTCACGAATGAACAACAGCGCGCGGCGAGTCAGTATATCAGCATCTTTCGCGATCCCGCGAGCGACCCAATCATCGAGGACCATGGCATCGCCGGCATTCTTGCCCATGCCTTTGCGGGACGCGTCCCCAGCGGCGGCATCCAGCCGCCCGACGAGATCGCCCGACTGCTGAAGGATTGGGAGGATCGTGACACCTGCCGGGCGATGATCAACTGGTACCGCGGGTCACCATCGATTGTCCCGGCGATGGATGCGCCCTATGTCGCGCCGCCCGTCCCCCCGTTTCCCAAGCTGACGATCCCCACTCTTGTGATCTGGGCGCTCGAGGACGTCGCGCTGCCGCCGTGCAATCTTGATGGAATAGTCGATCTCGTCCCCGCGGTGCGGATCGTTCATGTTCCTGATTGCGGTCATTTCGTGCCGTGGGAGGCGCCGGACGCGGTCAATGCCGCGATGGACGATTTCCTCACGACCAACTGAATTAATGCAATTTCCCATTGACCAAAAAAGTGGCGGGCGGCGTATTCGCCGCCCGCCTGGGGGGGGGCTGGTAAGACGTGTCGGGGAGACACGCAAAAGGGTCTGTCCAACGGCAGTTTTTCCCCATTTTCCGCCGTTATCCAAGGATTCTGGAGGGGCGAGTTAACCATAGGTTTGGTGCAAATGGCAGGCTTTCACATTCTCCCCAACTTGCCATATTCGTGCCATGGAATTGGGAGGACTCAGGGTCGCCTCGATCGTTGATCGCATTGAAGGGCCGTCGAGCTGGACGGTCGAACGCGACGTCCATGTCCTCTACTTGTATGAAGCCGGCAGCTACCACTGGCTCGAAACCTGGCTCGACGACCAGCGAACCTCGCTGGGAGATCCTTTGCCTGGCGAGATGTGGCTGGCGCCGGCCGGTCGCCGCTATCATGGTGAAGCAAAGGGCGGCGGCGTCCGTTACATCGAAGTTGAAATTCCCGCCGCGCGGCTGGTCGTTGCGCCCGACGCCCGCGCGCTCGCGGGGCATTATGACATGGCGCTGGCTTCGCTGGTGCGCGCTCTGGGGGCCGGCGATGCTGCGGCAGCCGATCCGTTGGTGACCGTTCTCGCCAAAACGCTGGACGGCATGGTGGTGCGTCGGGACTCGTCCGCCGTCACTCAGCGCATGAATGACCTGATGGCCTATATCCAAACCCAGCTCGAACTGTCGCTGACGGTGGAAGAGATGGCGGCGAAGGTCGGCATGTCGGTCAACAGCTTGATCGTCCATTTCGCCCGGGCGACGGGCTATACCCCGGCGCAATATATGTTGCGCCAGCGGCTGCGGCGCGCGTGCTGGTTCCTGATGAACCGCCCGCTGTCGGTGGCCGAGATCGCCTTTGCGACCGGCTTTTCCAGCCACGCCCACTTGTGCGCGATTTTTCGTCGCAAGCTGGGCATGTCGCCGGGCGAGTGGCGGCGGCGGCATGTTTCGGCTATTTTGCCGCCAGCCTGGGAGGATTAATCGATGTCGCACACCGTCATCATGCTGCTCGCCGGACTGGCGCTGCTGATCGTGCTCCGCCTGACGATCCGCGATGCGGCGCGGGCGACGCGGATGTTCCTCATCTTGTGGCTTGTCATCTCGATCGCCAATCTGCTCGTCGGGGCGCTGTATGCCGGTTACGGCTGGGCCGAGGAGGCGGGGATCTGGCTGTTGGTTTTCGGCGCCCCGGCAGCGGTTGCTCTGTTGGCCCGGCGGATCGCGCCTTAGGGTCAGGTCCCTAGTTTTCGGGCCGCAGCAAACAGCCGCTCGCCCCCGCATAACGCGCGCTGCGCGACGCCAGCAGCGGCACGCTGCCGGTCACCGTTTTCGTCGCGGGATCTTCACTCAGCGATACCATCTCCATCCCGGGTTCGAAATCGCTCTGACAGCTCTCCAGGCTGCGCCCCTGAACATAGCGGCACGAACAGCCGACGCGCGCCGCATAGGCCGAGCCGAGTTCGGCCTGCGCCTCGAACGAAGGGAATTTCCAGACGGCAAACACCGCAAACAGCACTGCCAGCCCCAGTATCCATGGCAGGCCCCCGCCCCAGCGGCTGGGTTTTTTGCGCCGACGCGGCGGTGGCGCCGGGGCGATCGGCGGCGGCGCGACGGCGGGATTTTCGCCCGTTGAAGGACCGGTCGGGTTGGTGCTAGTCACTCATCCCATGATCACGAAAAAACGGCTGCTGGCAAGTGCCGCTCTCGCGATGCTCGGCGCCTTGTCGCTGGTACAGGCGGCCGGGCAGGGCAATATGGCGCCCGCGTCGCCCGCGCCCAAATTCGGGGCCTCGCTGGATGGCGTCGCGGTTTCCGATATCCCGCAATCGCTTCCTGCGCTGCCCGCCGCGATAAAAGCACGCGCCGATGCCCTGTTCGTCCATGCGGAGGATGTCGGCGAGACGCGGGCGCTGTTTATCCTGCGCGACGGTGAACCGATCTACGAACGTTATGGTGCCGGCTTCGGTCCCGACTCGAAGCTCATCAGCTGGTCGATGGCAAAAAGCATCACGGCGGTCCTGACCGGATTTCTGGTCGCCGACGGCCAATTGGCGCTCGACGGACCGGCGCCGGTGGCGGCGTGGCAGCGCAGCGGCGATCCGCGCGGCGCGATTACCCTCAAAAATCTTCTGCATATGTCGGCCGGGCTCGAGCATGTCGAAAATGGCGATCCGGTGTGGGAGGGTGATACGGTCGATATGCTCTTTGGTCCCGGCGCCCCCGACATGGCGGGGTTTGCCGAAGCCAAGCCCGCGGCGGCGCAACCCGGCGAAGTTTTCAACTATAGCTCGGCAACCAGCGTTATCCTGTCCGACATCATCGCCGACACGCTGACGCCTTCGCAAAACCCCGCGGCGCGCCGCGATGCGATGCGCGAATTCATCGCGGGTCGCTTGGCGGAGCCGTTGGGCATGACCAGCCTGACCCCCGAATTCGACGCGAGCGGCACGATGATCGGCGGATCGATCATGCACGCGACCGCACGCGACTATGCTCGCTTTGGCGAGTTCCTGCGCAACCATGGCGTCGTGAACGGCCAGCGGCTGCTGCCCGAAACTTGGATGGACTTCATGCTGAGCCCATCGGCCAACGATCGCGGCTATGGCGGGCATATCTGGCTCAACCGCAAGCGTCCGGCGGGCGCGCAGCCCGCACTATGGCCCGACCGCGGTCCCAACGACCTGTTCGCCTGCATCGGCCACCAGGGGCAATATATCATCGTCTCGCCGTCGCAGCGGGTTACGATCGTCCGGCTGGGCGTGACCAAAAGCGACCAGTTTCCGGCGCTGCGCCGCCATCTGGCCGATCTGACGGCGGCGCTTTGACCGGATCGGGCTGCGCCTTGCGCCGCGCATAGATCGCCCAAAGTTCAGGAAAGTTCAGCCCTATGCGCCGCCAATTTGAGCCTCGCGAGGCGCTGGACGAGCGCGCCGTGCGAAAGACGGCAGTGAGCGCTTTATCCACCACATGAAGGAGCCTGAGTGAATGCTGGCATAGCGGAACATTGTGGGAAAGGCTTATTTGAGGGGCGTCGGTTTTTTGGGGTGGATTCGAGATGTTCCCCTTCCTTCCAGGGAGGGGTTAGGGGTGTGTGCGAGCGCTAGCGAGCTGAGGCAGAGCGCCGCCTTCGGCGGCTACCCACTCCCGACCCCTCCCTAAAAGGGAGGGGAGAAGAAGCGTCCGCTACCTGCCGAAAAGCCGACCGAAGTGCCTGCCCTACAGCAGGAAATCGCCGACCAGCGTCGTGACGCAGGTTCCGGTCAGCTCGACCATCTCGCCATCGAGGCGGCAACCGACATGGCCGCCGCGCGCACTCGCCTGATACGCCGCGAAGCTATCGCGCCCCAACCGCGCCGCCCAATAGGGGGTCAGCACGCTGTGCGCCGACCCGGTGACCGGATCCTCGTCGATGCCCGCGCCGGGAGCAAAAGCGCGGCTGATCACATCGGCGCCCGACGGGTCGCCGGCGCCGGGCGCAGTCGCGATATAGAGCACATCGCCGCCATCCTTGAGGGCGCGAAAATCGGGCGCCAGCGCGCGCACGCTCGCCGCATCGCGATAGGCGATGATCGCATAGCCGCCGGGGTGCCATTGTGTCTCGACCGGATCGCCGCCGAGGGCGCGGACGACTTCGGGCATCGCTTTCGGCGCGGGCGGATAAGCGGGCAATGCCATGCGATAACCCGCGTTCTCGTCCTCTTCTCCATTGATGCGCGTTACCTGCAATATGCCCGCCTTGCGGGTGCGAAAGCGCATTTCCTGACGCCATGGCGCCGCCGACAGCAGTACATGCCCGCTGGCGAGCGTCGCATGGCCGCACAGCGCGACCTCGACCGTCGGAGTGAACCAGCGCAGCTCATAATCTGCCTCGCCGCTCTCGTCGGGGATCAGGAACGCGGTTTCGGCGAGGTTGTTTTCGGCCGCGATCGCCTGCAACACGCCATCGCTCAACCATTCTTCGAGCGGCATCACCGCCGCGGGGTTGCCGGTAAACGGCCGGCTGGCAAAGGCGTCGACCTGGCTGATCGGCAGGCGCCGCGCCGCGCTCATGGGTAAAGCATCCCGCTCGACCAGCCGTTGCCGGTGCGGGTGTAAACGGTGCGTTCGTGCAACCGGTGCGCGCGGTCTTGCCAGAACTCAATCGCCGATGGCGTCACGCGCCACCCCGACCAGCGCGGCGGTCGCGGCACATCCTGTCCCTCGAACCGCGCCTGCATGGCGGCAAAGCGCGCCTCGAACGTCGCGCGATCGGCGAGCGGGCGCGACTGGTCGCTCGCCCAGGCACCGAGCTGGCTGTCGCGGCCGCGCGTCGCGAAATAGGCGTCGGCGGTCGCGTCATCGACGGGCGCCACTGGCCCTTCGATGCGGATCTGCCGCCGCAGTGATTTCCAGTGGAACAGCAGTGCGACGTGTGGATTTTTCGCCAGTTCGTCGCCCTTCCGGCTGTCGAGATTGGTGTAAAACACAAACCCGTCCGGCCCATGCCCCTTCAGCAGTACCATCCGCAGCGACGGATGCCCGTCGGGCGTCGTCGTCGCCAGCGCCATCGCGTTGGCGTCGTTGGGTTCGCTCGCCCGCGCCTCGGCAAACCAATCGTCGAACAGGGCAAAGGGACTGTCGGTCATATGTGCGGTCATACTGCGGCGCGGGCGGACGTCAAAGGCGGAACTTGATCCTTTGGCACCCCATAACCACATCACATGCAATCAGTCCTTCCCGGCCAATCCCTTATCGGGCTACAGGAACAAAATGGCAGATCCCTATTCCACCCTGGGCGTCGCAAAGGGCGCGAGCGAAGCGGAAATCAAATCCGCCTATCGCAAGCTCGCCAAGCAATTGCACCCCGACAAGAACAAGGACAACCCGAAGGCGTCGGAGAAATTCTCCGAAGTCACGCGGGCTTACGATATTCTTTCGGATAAAACCAAGCGCGCGCAGTTCGATCGCGGCGAGATCGACGGCGACGGCAATCCGGCGATGCCCTTCGGCTATGGCGGCGGCGGCGGGTTTCGCGGCGATCAGCGCAGCGGACCCGGCGGCTTCAGCGGGTTCGGCAATGAGGGCGCCGATTTCGGCGATATTTTCGAAGGCCTGTTCGGGCGCGGCGGCGGCGCCGCGGCGGGTGGCGGGTTCGGCAGCTTCGGCGGGCGCAGCGCACCACCGCCAAAAGGCGCCAATGTTGCTTATCGGCTGTCGGTGTCGTTCATTGATGCCGCTACGCAGGCGCCGCAGCGGATCACGCTGGCCGATGGCAGCACGATCGACCTGAAGCTGCCCGCCGGGGTCGAAACCGGCACCCAGATGCGGCTGGCCGGCAAGGGCCAGCCGGGGCCGGGCGGCAATGGCGACGGGATCGTCACGATCATGGTCAAGGACCATCCTTTTTTCGAACGCGACGGCGCCAACATCCGGCTCGACTTGCCGGTGACGCTCGACGAGGCCGTCAAGGGCGCGAAGGTCAAGGTGCCGACGGTCGATGGGCCGGTCATGCTGTCGATCCCCGCCGGATCAACGTCGGGCAAGGTGATGCGGCTGAAAGGCAAGGGCTTTAGCCAGAAGAGCGGCGGCCGCGGTGACCAGCTGGTTCGGCTGATGGTTGATTTGCCTGCCGACCCTGATGAATTGCTGTCCTTGCTCGGCGATTGGACCGACTCGCGCGCGGTGCGGGCCGACTTGGGCGTCTGATGCGTGGCTGACGCCACCCCCAAAGGCCGGACGGCCGCCGAGGCTGCCGCCATCGACGAGCTGGCACGCCGGGTTGCCAACGAAGTCGATCAGGAATTTCTGGCGGGTGGCCATTCGCCGCACTCGCCCGAAGCGCGTGCCGAGCGTGCCAAGCGGTTCCAGCTACGCGCCCGCGCGCAGGGGTTGATCCATCGCGGCCGCGAAACGCTGGGGCCGGGAACCCGGGCGTTCAAAATCGTTCGCCGCGTCGTCGTCGGCACCTATACCGACGGCTTTATCCACGCAGGTAATCTGGCCTATCTGGCGCTGATCGCGCTCTTTCCTTTCTTCATTCTGCTCGCCGCGGCTTTCTCGCTGCTCGGTGGCAGCGTCGGCGGCGAAGCGGCGATCGAGGCGGTGTTTTCGGCCATGCCGCCAACGGTCGCCAACGCGCTGTCGGGCCCGATCCGCGAAGTCATGACAGCGCGCACCGGCATCTTCCTGTGGCTCGGCGCGCTCGTGGCGCTGTGGACGGTGGGCAGCCTGATCGAAACCGTGCGCGACATCCTGCGCCGCGCCTATGGCACCCATTTCAGCAAGGGTTTTTTCCATTACCGACTGCTGTCGATCGGTATCATCACCGGCGCCGTTGTACTGATGCTGCTGTCGTTCAGCATGCAGGTGCTGATCGTCGGCATCGAACAATTTGTCACCCGCGTGCTGCCCGAACAGTTTCAGTCGTGGGGGGTGGTCGCGATCTCGCGCGGGGTATCGGGGCTCGGCCTGTTCCTGGCGATCTATATGCTGTTCTATTCGCTCACCCCGTCCAAATATCGCACCCGCAATTTCCCCAAATGGCCGGGCGCGTTGTTCACCACTTTGTGGTGGATTGGCGTCACCCTCGCGCTGCCGCCGCTGCTCGCCAGCCTGCTCAGCTATGACGCAACCTACGGCAGCCTCGCGGGTGTGATGGTCGCGCTGTTCTTTTTCTATCTCGTCGGATTGGGTATGGTGATGGGCGCCGAACTCAATGCCGCGCTCGTCGAGGTTGAGGATTTGGGCCACGACGCTATTGGGCGCATCGACGATGTGATGATTGAGAAGGCCGGAGACGCAAAATGACGGGTTTAATGCAGGGCAAGCGCGGGCTGATCATGGGTCTCGCCAACGACAAGTCGCTCGCCTGGGGCATTGCCAAGGCGCTGAGCGCGCATGGCGCCGAACTGGCGATTTCCTATCAGGGCGACGTGATGCTGAAGCGGGTGAAGCCGCTGGCCGACGAGCTTGGCTGCGACCTGCTGATCGACTGCGACGTGGCGGATATGGACAATCTCGACGCCGCGTTCGCGACGCTCGCCGCGCGCTGGCCGACGATCGACTTTGTCGTCCATGCGATCGGTTATACGAACAAGGAGGCGCTGCGCGGCCATTATGCCGATGTGACGCTCGACGATTTCCTGATGACGATGAACATCAGCGTGTACAGCTTTACCGCGGTCGCCAAACGTGCGGTCGCGATGATGCCGCCGCTCGATCCCGAAACGGGCAAGGGTGGCGGGTCGCTGCTGACCCTCAGCTATTATGGCGCCGAAAAGGTGATCCCGCATTACAATGTCATGGGCGTGGCGAAATCGGCGCTGGAAACCAGCGTCAAATATCTCGCCAATGATTACGGCCCGCAGGGGGTGCGCGTGAACGCGATTTCGGCGGGGCCGATCAAGACCCTCGCCGCGTCGGGCATCGGCGATTTCCGCCTCATTCTGAAATGGAACGAGCATAATGCGCCGCTGCGTCGCAATGTGACCATCGACGATGTCGGCGGTTCGGCGCTGTACCTGCTCAGCGATCTGGCGTCGGGCGTGACGGGTGAGACGCATCATGTCGATGCGGGATACCACACCGTGGGCATGAAGCAGGAAGACGCGCCGGATATTGCGCTTGTCTAGAACCCTCTCCCCTTGGGGGAGAGGGAGGGGCCCGTCGCGAAGCGATGGGAGGGTGAGGGTCTGACCAAGAGCCGCTTCACGGCCGATGATGGTACAGTTGATCGCGCACGCCGTCTGCGGCGCGACGCGACACCTGCTGAAAAGAAGCTTTGGTCAGTTCTTCGCGGCGCCGGGCTTGGTGGCTTCAAGTTTCGCCGCCAGCAACGGCTCGGCCCTTTTATCGCCGACTTCGCCTGTCAATCGGCGCGACTGGTGATAGAGGTCGATGGTGATAGCCATGCGGCGCAAATCGACTATGACGCGCGGCGAACGGACTTTCTGGCGCGAGAGGGATATCGGGTGCTGCGTTTCACGAACCGTGAGGTGATGAGCAATCTGGACGGCGTGTGCCGAATGATTGAGGCTGCGCTTGCGGACAGTCCCTCACCCTCCCACGCGACTGCGCCGCGCGGGCCCCTCCCTCTCCCCCAAGGGGAGAGGGGACTATGAGTTTCAACAGCTTCGGACGCGTTCTTCGCTTCACGACCTGGGGGGAAAGCCACGGTCCTGCGCTGGGCGCCGTCGTCGATGGCTGCCCGCCGCGGCTGTCGTTGTCCGAGGCCGACATCCAGCCCTTCCTTGACAAGCGCCGCCCCGGCCAGTCGCGCCATACGACGCAGCGGCAGGAACCCGATCAGGTGCGTATCCTGTCGGGGGTGTTCGAGGGCAAGACGACCGGCACCCCGATCAGCCTGATGATCGACAATGTCGACCAGCGCTCGAAGGATTATGGCGACATCGCGCAGGCCTATCGCCCCGGCCATGCCGACTACAGCTATGACGCCAAATATGGCATTCGCGATTATCGCGGCGGCGGCCGGTCGAGCGCGCGCGAGACCGCGGCGCGCGTGGCCGCGGGCGGCGTTGCGCGGCTGGTGATCCCCGAGGTACAGATCCACGCGTGGGTCGCCGAAATCGGCGGCGATGCGATCGATCCTGCGAACTTTGACCTTGAAGAGATTGATCGCAATCCCTTTTTCTGTCCAGATCCCGCCGCCGCGCAGCGCTGGGAAGGCTTGATGGATGCGGCGCGAAAAGCGGGCAGCTCGCTCGGCGCGGTCATCGAATGTGCGGCGAGCGGCGTTCCCGCAGGCTGGGGCGCGCCGATCTATGCCAAGCTCGACAGCGACCTGGCCGCCGCGATGATGGGGATCAATGCGGTGAAGGGCGTCGAAATCGGCGCGGGCTTTCAAGCGGCACGGCTGCGCGGCGAGGAAAATGCCGATCCCATGCGCCCGGCGACCGATGGCAGCAACCGCCCCGATTTCCTGTCGAACAATGCGGGCGGTATCGCGGGCGGCATTTCGACCGGCCAGCCTGTAGTCGTCCGTGTCGCGTTCAAGCCGACGAGTTCGATCCTGACCCCGGTGCCGACGATCAACAAGACGGGCGAGGCCGCCGACATCGTGACCAAGGGCCGCCACGATCCGTGCGTCGGCATCCGCGGCGCCCCGGTGGTCGAGGCGATGATGGCGCTCGTGCTCGCCGATCACAAGCTGCTCCACCGCGCGCAGTGCGGCTGATCCGACGGTGATCGAGGTTATTCAGGCTTTTATCGAAGCGCATCAGGCGGTCATTTCCCTGATCATTCTGGCCGGCATTTTTGTCGGTTTCCTGCTGGAACGCCTGCCTGCGACGGTGATCGCCGTTGTCGGCGCGTGCGTCTATCTGGCGCTGGGCATCCTCGATTCCGATGCCATGTATTCGGTGTTTTCGAACTCGGCGCCGATCGTCATCGGGGCGATGTTCGTGCTGTCGGGGGCGCTGATCCGCACCGGGGTGATCCAACGCGTCGCCGACACCATCATGAAACGGGCCGAAAAGCATCCGCGCCTTGCGATCGTCGAGGTGCTGGTGGGGGCGCTGATCGCCTCGGCGTTCCTGAACAACACGCCGGTCGTCGTGGTGCTGGTGCCGATCATGCTGAAACTGGCCGAAGTGACGGGGGTCAGCGCCAAAAAGCTGCTGATGCCGCTGTCGATCGTCGCGGTGCTCGGCGGAACGCTGACCCTGATCGGCACTTCGACCAACCTCGTCGTCGACGGCATCGTCCGCGATGCGGGTATGGAGCGGTTCGGCATTTTCGAGATTACCCCGATCGGCCTGGTCACCGCCGCGTCGGGGATGATCGGATTGGCGCTGATGTGGTGGCTGCTTCCGGCAGATAGTCCGATCAAGGGACCGGCCGGGACGCATGACGCGCACCAATATCTTTCCGAACTTGTGCTGGACGAAGAGGACGACCTTGTTGGCATGACGGTCGAGGCGTTTCGCGACCTGCCCCGCACGGGGCGGATCGTCGGCATTCGGCGCGCGTCGGCGGTGGTCCGCGGCGCCGAACTGGAGAACTGGATTCTCGCCCCCGGCGACCGCCTGATCGTTCGCGTCGATGGCGCGACGTTGATGACCTGGCGCGAGCAAGGGCGATTTAGGCTCGGAATCGGCAGCGGCGAGCCGGCCGAGGGTGACATGGTGGTCGAAACGATGGTCGCATCGAACCATCCCGCGATCGGCCAGCGGCTGATCGACATTCCCTTTCTGCAAAAGATCCGCGCCCGCATCATCGGCCTCGACCGCCCGGCGCACCAACCCGGCCCTGACCTTGCCAGCGTCCGCATCCGCCCCGCCGACCGGCTGTTGGTTGCGGGCGGCCCCGACGAGGTGGAGGCACTGCGCGACAATCCGCACCTGATCGGCGCTGATCTGGCGAAAGTCCGGGCGTTTCGCCGCGGCAAGGCTTGGATCGCGATCGTCTGTATGCTCGGCGTCGTCACGCTGGCGGCGCTGAATGTGCTGACCATCGGCGTCGCGGCGATCATCGCGATCGGGGTGATCCTGATCACGCGCTGCATCGACAGCGAAGAGGCGTGGGGGACGATCGACGGTGACGTGCTGATCCTGATCTTCGCGATGCTCGCCGTCGGCTTGGCGCTGGAAAACAGCGGCGCGGTCGCGATGATGGTCGGGTGGGTCAAACCTTCGCTCGCCGATGCGCCGGCCTGGGTGCTGGTCTTCGGTATCTATTTCTTCGCGCTGATCCTGTCCGAACTGCTCAGCAACAATGCCGTGGCGGCGTTGATGACGCCGGTGACGCTGGCGATCGCGTCCGAACTGGGGGTCGATCCGCGCCCGCTGGTCATCGCGCTGATGATTGGCGCCTCGGCGTGTTTCGCGACCCCGATCGGCTATCAGACCAATACGATCGTTTATGCCGCGGGCGATTATCGCTTCATCGATTTCGTCAAAATCGGCGTGCCGCTCAATATCATCACCGGGGTTTCGACCTGTTTGGCCATCGTCTTTTTCATGACCTGAGGCGGGAGCGCCGGTTGCGCGCATTTGGGGCGGTCGCTAGGGTCAAGGTTTGAACGGTCGCGACAAGGGGAAGATAAAGATGGCCGACACAACGATGGTGGCGCCCGTCGCGTTGAGCGAGGATGCGCGAGCCAAGCGCCTGCAATGGCGGATGCTGATCGGCTTTGTCGGCGGTCTGCTGGCCGGGCTGGCGGCGCATTATGGCGCCGCGGGGCAGCCGTGGGTGGCAGAGGTTATCTTCTATCTCGGCAAGGTCGGCGATATTTTCCTGCGCCTGTTGTTCATGCTCGTCATCCCGCTTCTGGTCTCTGCGTTGATCGTGGGGGTTGCCGAAATGGGCGAAATGCGGGCGCTCAAGACCGTCGGGCTGCGAACGCTCATCTACACGGTCGTTGTTTCGTCGATTGCGGTCGCGATCAGCCTGCTGGTGGTCAACCTGTTGCAGCCGGGGGCGGGCGTCGATCCCGCGCTGGCGCAATCGCTGATCGCCGACGGCGCTGAACGCGCGGGCAGTATCATTCAATCCAGCCGTGAGGCAAAGGCGGGTGCGGACGCGATCGTCGCGATCGTCCCGAGCAATTTTTTCCTCGCGATGAGCGAGAATGATGTGCTGGCCGTCATGTTCTTCGCGCTGTTTTTCGGCATCGGCCTGATGATGGTACAGACACCGCAGTCACAGGCGTTGAAAGCCGCGATCGAGGGTGTGTTCGAAGTCGCGATGAAGCTGATCGGGCTGGTCATCCAGCTCGCTCCGATCGCCATTTTCTGTTTCATGTTCAATCTGGGGGCGCAGTTCGGGGTTGACCTGCTCGTCCGTTTGTCGGCGTTTGTCGGGGTCGTGCTGCTTGCGCTCGGGATCCAGATGTTCATCGTTTTCCCGATATTGCTGAAAACACTCGCCAAGAAATCGCCGGTCGAATTTTTCAAGCAGACGCAAGAGGCCTTTGTCATGGCCTTCTCCACCGCATCGTCTAACGCGACGCTGCCGACCGCGCTGCGTGTCGCGCGTGACCGGCTGCACCTGCCCGACCGCGTGGCGCGCTTTGTGCTGACCATCGGCGCGACAGCCAACCAGAATGGCACCGCGATGTTCGAGGGCGTGACGGTGATTTTCCTGGCGCAGTTTTTTGGCGTCGACCTGACGCTCCAGCAGCAGATCATGGTGATGGCGGTCTGCATTTTGGGCGGCATCGGTACCGCTGGCGTTCCGGCGGGGTCGCTGCCGGTCATTGCCCTGATCCTGGCGATGGTCGGGGTACCGCCGGCCGGTATCGGGCTGGTGCTCGGCGTCGATCGTTTTCTTGATATGTGCCGCACCACGCTCAACGTCATCGGCGATCTGGTGGCCGCCACGGTTGTGTCTGCGGGGGTGAAAGACGAACCGACGGCGGCGGATCAGGCCGCCGCCTGATCCGTCATCATTCCGGCTGACCAGCGCTGAAACGGCGCCCGCCGCTGACGCGCTCGGTTGGCGCCGGGGGCGGCGCGGACTGGACGGGCGGCGCCTGTCGCGCTGCGGGAGGCTGACGAACAGCGGGCGCAGGACGATCGGCGCGCGGCGCGCGTTCGGGCATTGCCGACGGCGCGGATCGCGGGATGCGACGGATTTCGGTGCCCGTACGCGGCGGGGCCGTGTCGCTGCGCGGCAACCACCCCGACGGACGATCGGTACGCGGTCGGTCGGTACGCGGGCGACCATCTGCACCGTCCCCCTGCGGGACCGGACGCGGACGCGCCGTGCCCCAATCGGGTCGCCCGGGCCGCCCAGGGCGTTCGGGGTTGGCATTGACCGGCGGCGTAGCGGTCGCATCGTCGCCGCGGCCGCGACCCGGACGCGTGCCGCGCGGGCCGGCATTGTCGCGATCGCCGCGGTTCCAGCCGCCGGGGCGGCCCGGCTGGCCGTGGCCGCGGCTGCCATGGTGCTTCCACCACGCGCGCCGCCCGCCCCAATAGTTCAGATATTGATCGCGTAGCGGGTAGCGGTTGCGATAGCGGTCAAACATCCACGTGCCATAGCCGGGATAATAATAATCGTCGTACCAGCCGCCGCCGAACCCGATGTTGATGAAGCCGCTGCCATAATCGGACGCGTCATAGCAATCATAACCATAGCCATCGTCATAGGCGTAGCCGTCATAGTCATAATAGGCGTTGCCATAACGAGCGGCGCAATCGCCGCCGGAGGCATAGCTCGCGCCATAGACGCCGCCGCCATAGCAACCGCCGAGCAGCGTCGTCGCGATTGCTCCCAGCGCGATGGAAAGCGGGCGTTTATAATTGGTGGGCATCAAGCCAATCCTTTGTCGGGTCCGTGCGGACCGGTCATCTTGGCTAGCAAGCTGTCCGAGTCGAGTTGAATTTGCGGTGAATAGCGTTCGAAGAGTGACGCAGCGTTACTTGCATCAGTGTCAGTAGTGCGTTACGCTGGGTACCACAGCAGCACCGATGAGGATGGACCCGATGAACGCGCCGACCAAGATCAATTGGCCCGAAGCCCGGTTTGGCCCCGAAACGCAGCATTGGCTGCCGCGCAATCCCGATCAGGCGCTCGACCATATTCCCGGCGAGGATGGGTATCCGGTGATCGGCAACACCCTCGAACAGCTCAGCGACTATCGCGGTTTCACCAGGCGGATGGTGGCGAAATATGGCCGCGTCTATCGCAACAACAGCTTTGGCGGGCGCAGCGTCGCGCTACATGGTCCCGAAGCGAACGAACTCGTCATGTTCGACCGCGACAAGATTTTTTCGTCCGAACAGGGCTGGGGGCCGGTGCTCAACCTGCTGTTCCCGCGCGGGTTGATGCTGATGGATTTTGAAAAGCATCGCGCCGACCGCAAGATATTGTCGGTGGCGTTCAAGCCCGAACCAATGCGTCATTATGCCGAATCGCTGAACGAGGGCATCAAGGATCGGGTTGCATCGTGGAGTGGCCAAACGTTCCAATTTTATGCGGCGATCAAGAAACTGACGCTCGACCTGGCCGCGACCAGCTTCCTCGGCATCCCCTTCGGCCCCGAGGCCGACAAGGTGAACAAGGCCTTTGTCGACATGGTGCAGGCGTCGATCGGCGTCGTCCGCGTGCCGATGCCCTTCACCGCGATGGGCCGCGGCGCCAAGGGCCGCGCCTATCTGGTCGACTATTTCGGGCGCATGGTGCCGGAGCGCCGCGAGGGGACGGGCGAGGATATTTTCAGCCAGATCTGCCGCGCGCGCGACGACAATGGTGAGTATATGAGCGCCGAGGCGATCGTCGATCATATGAACTTCCTGATGATGGCGGCGCATGACACGATCACCAGCTCGATTACCTCGATGGTGTGGATGCTCGCCAAGCACCCCGAATGGCAGGACAGGTTGCGCGAAGAAATGCTGGCGGTGTCGCCGGCGGGCGAGGGCGTCGGGCACAATAGTCTGGGCGAGCTGGAGATGACCGAATGGGCGTTCAAGGAAGCGCTGCGGCTGGTGCCCCCGGTGCCGAGCTTTCCGCGCCGGGCGCTCAAGGATTTCGAATATGGCGGCTATCGCATCCCGGCCGGGACGTCGGTCGGGGTCAGCCCGGCCTATACGCATATGATGGAAGAACATTGGCCCAAGCCCGAAAAATTCGACCCGATGCGTTTCTCGCCCGAAGTCGCGCGCGAGCGGCACAAATATGCGTGGGTGCCGTTCGGCGGCGGCGCGCATATGTGCCTGGGGCTGCATTTTGCCTATATGCAGGCGAAGATCTTTTTCCATCATGTTGTCACGACGCATCGCATCGTCGTGGCGCCCGGCTATGAGCCGAAATGGCAGGTGCTGCCGATCCCGCGTCCCAAGGATGGATTGATCGTCACGTTCGTGCCGCTCTGAGCTTGCACAGCGGCGCGCCGCACCCCATTGAAATGGGGTGAAAAGCGCTCGTCCCTATCTGATCTGGTTCGGCATCGCCGTGCTGCTCGCGCTCGGCGCGATCCGCGGCATGCAATGGGTGCGCGACCATCCCGAGCATATGCCGACCGCGCGCTTCGAGATCGCGCATCCGCAGGGGTGGGCGACGCAGCGTAAGCTGGTGGGGCTGGTCGGTGACGATGCCGCCTGTTTTGCGGCGCTCGATCGTGCCAGCGTTGGCTATGAAAGGCGCCCTGTGGTTGGGGAGGGCACCTGCCGTGCCAGCCAGCGCATGGTGCTCACCGGCAACCGTTTCGTGCCAACGATGCGCCCGGCCAATGCGGCGCCCGGTTGCGCGGTGACCGTGACCATGGCGCTGTGGAACCGCGACGTCGTCCAGCCGCTGGCGCAGAAGCATTTCGGGCAAAAGGTCGTCGCGCTCGAAAATCTCGGCAGCTACAACTGCAGGAGCATCCGCGGTGGGCAGACGCCGAGCCAGCATTCGACCGCCAATGCGATCGATATTTCGGCGTTCGTGCTGGCCGACGGGACGCGCATCGCGCTGATCAACGACTGGGACGATGCCGACGTCCGCCGCGAATTTCTGCACGCGGTACGCGACGGATCGTGCGACCTGTTCACAACGGTGCTGTCACCCGATTACAACGCTGCCCATGCCGACCATTTCCATTTCGACATGGCGGTGCGGACGGCGGGGTGGTCGGTCTGTCGATAAATAGGGACAGTCCCTATTTAATCAGACGGTGAAGCTCTCGCCGCAGCCGCAAGCGCCCTTGGCGTTCGGATTCTCGAACACGAAACCGGCGGCAAAATCATCCTCGACCCAGTCCATGACGCTGCCGATCAAGTACAGGACCGACGCACCGTCGATGTAGAACACGCCGCCGGGGGTTTCGATCTTTTCGTCGAACTTCTGTTCGTCGGTCACATAATCGACCGAATAGGCAAGGCCCGAACAGCCGCGGCGCGGGGTCGACAGCTTGACGCCGATCGCGCCCTCGGGTGCGGCCGCCATCAGCGCCGCGACGCGGGCTTCGGCGTTCGGGGTCAGCGTGACTGCGGCAGGGCGGGTTTTCAAAATCGTCATCTCACACTCCTTCCCCTCTCCCCTTGCGGGAGAGGGTTGTGAAGACTTGGCAGCTTGCTGCCTAGTCGAAGCTGGGTGAGGGGTTGCGGTCGCAGACCGCGCGAGCCTGCGGCTCGCAGACCCCTCATCCAACTACGCCTAGTCACTTCGTGACAAGGCTTCGTATCCTTCTCCCGCAAGGGGAGAAGGGTTTTGCTCACAACATTCCCAACTCAAGCCGCGCTTCGTCGCTCATGTTCGCGGGCGACCATGGCGGATCCCAGACGAGGTTCACTTCGGCATCGCCGACCCCCGGGACCGCGCCGACGCGCAGTTCGACTTCGGCAGGCATCGACTCCGCGACCGGGCAATGCGGGGTGGTCAGCGTCATGGTGACGACCGCATGACCCTCGTCGATCTCGACATTATAGATCAAGCCAAGGTCATAGATGTTCACCGGGATTTCCGGGTCGTAAATGTCCTTCAGCGCATTGACGACCGCCTCGTACAGATCGCCGCCGACGCTGTGCGGATCGACCGCCGCGGGCTTGGCGGCAAGGAAGCCCTCAAGATAGTCGCGCTTGCGTTCCAATTTCTCGGGCGCCGTCTCGACATCCGCGACGCGCGCCTTAGGCGGTGCTTCGACGCTGGTGACTTCTTCCACCTTGATCATCCGGTCCTCACTCATCCGAAAATCCTCTCGACGCGCGACAGGCCGTCGATCAGCGCCGCCACATCGTCTTCACTGCTGTACACGCCAAAACTAGCGCGCGCGGTCGCGGGAACCCCCAGATGCTCCATCAGCGGCTGCGCGCAATGGTGTCCGGCGCGGATTGCGACCCCGCTTTCATCCAAGATTGTGCCGATGTCGTGCGGATGCACCCCCGCCATCGAAAAGCTGACGATTCCGGCGCTGTTTTCTGGGCCGAACAAGGTGATGCTGTTCTTGCGGGCGAGTGCCTCGCGCAGCGTGTCGACAAGCGCGCATTCATGCGCATGGATCGCATCGATGCCGATGCTCTCGACATACTCGACCGCGGCGGCGAGCCCGATCGCCTCGATAATCGCGGGCGTACCGGCTTCGAAGCGCGTGGGCGCGGGGGCATAGGTGGTCTTTTCAAAGGCCACGCGGTCGATCATCGACCCGCCGCCCTGCCAAGGCGGCAGGCTATCGAGTTTGTCGCTCCACAGCGCGCCGATGCCGGTCGGACCATAAAGCTTGTGGCCCGAAAAGACATAATAGTCGCAGCCGAGCGCCGCGACATCGACGGGCAGCCGCGGCACCGCCTGACAGCCGTCGATCAGCAGCTCGGCGCCAACATGGTGCGCCAAGGCGGCGGCGCGCGCGACGTCGAGCGGACTGCCGAGCACGTTCGACACATGCGCGAAGGCGACCATATTGTGTTCGGGGGTCAGAAGATTCTCGGCGGCATCGAGGTCGATGCAGCCATCGGTGGTCAGCGGGCAAACATCGACTTGCCACCCGGCAAGCTGCCACGGCACGATATTGCTGTGATGCTCGAGCGTGGAGAGTAGCACGCGGCCCTTCTTCGGGTGCGAATAGGCGACAAGGTTGATCGCTTCGGTCGCGCCGCGCACGAACACAACCTCCTCTTCGCGCGCCCCGATAAACGCCGCGATCCGCCGCCGCGCTGCCTCATACGCAAGCGTCATATCGGCCGACCGTGCATAGACGCCGCGATGCACGGTCGCATAGTCGCGGCCCATCGCGTTGACCGTCGCGTCGATGACGGCCTGCGGTTTTTGCGCGGTGGCGGCGGTGTCGAGATAATGCCAGTTGCCGGCGAGGCCGGGAAACTGGCTCCGAATTCCGTTTGTGTCGAGCGCAGTCGAGACACCTCGAAGGCGCGCGCTGCCGATGGGTGTCTCGACTTCGCTCGACACGAACGGGGAGGGGAGGTTGGTCACACCAACTCCCCCAGCTTCTCCAGCGCCAATTCCTGCAACCGCGCCTCATCCTCGGCGCCGTCGAACACCCCGGCAACAAAGGCCTGCAACATCAACTTCTTCGCCTCGCCCGGCGGAATCCCTCGCGATTGCAGATAATAGAGCGCCATCGCGTCCAACTCGCCGATCGCGCAGCCATGCGCGCATTTCACGTCGTCGGCGTAAATCTCCAGCTCGGGTTTGGCGTTGGCGGTCGCGCTGCGATTGAGCAGCATCGCCTTCACATCCTGCGCGCTGTCGGTCTGCTGCGCGTCGCGTGCGACGGCGACCTTGCCCAGATAGGTGCCGGTCGCCGTCCCACCGAGCACCGATCGCACCACCTGCCGCGATGTCGCGCCGGGCTCGGCGTGAGTGACCGTGGTGACGATCTCGAGATTCTGCTCGCCGCCGCCAATCTGCGCCGCGCCAAGGGTGAAGTCGGCGCCTTCGTGCAACGTCACGGCGAGTTCGATCCGTCCATAAGCGCCGCCGATGTTGAGCACATGCAGCGATGCGACCGCGCCCTTGCCGAGTACCAGCTCGATCTGCCGGATGTCGCCCGCATCCTGAACGATCGCGCGCGCGAAATTGCCGCCTGCGGGCACGATGATGCTCTCGGGCGCGGGTAACGGCCATGCCGCGGTGACCGCTTCAATGTCGCTGTAGCGCCAGGCTTCGTCGCGGCGCGAGGGGAGGGTGGCAGTGGTCAAGCCGCAATCTCCGCATAACCATGCGCTTCCAGCTCGCGCGCCAGCTCCGGCCCGCCGGACTTCACGATCCGTCCCGCGGCCAGCACATGCACAAAATCGGGCTGCACATAGTCGAGCAGGCGCTGGTAATGGGTGATCAGCAGCACTGCCTTGTCGGGGCGCCGCATGATCGAATTGATCCCGTCGCCGACGGTGCGCAGCGCGTCGATGTCGAGGCCGCTGTCGGTCTCGTCGAGGATCGCCAGCTTGGGATCGATGATCCCCATCTGCACCATCTCGTTGCGTTTCTTCTCGCCGCCCGAAAAGCCGACGTTCACCGGGCGCTTGAGCATGTCCATGTCCATCTTGAGCAGCGCCGCTTTATCCCGCGCGACCTTGAGGAATTCGCCGCCCGACAGCGGCTCCTCGCCGCGCGCGCGGCGCTGCGCGTTGAGCGCTTCGCGCAGGAACTGGACGTTCGACACGCCGGGGATTTCGACCGGATATTGGAAGCCCAGAAACAGCCCGGCCGCAGCGCGCTCATGGGGTTCCATGTCGAGTAGATCGGCACCATCAAAGGTCGCCGATCCGTCGGTCACCTCATAACCCGGCCGGCCGCCCAGCACATAGGACAAGGTCGACTTGCCCGCGCCGTTCGGCCCCATGATGGCATGGATTTCGCCCGCATTGATGGTCAGCGACAGGCCTTTCAGGATCGGCTTGTCGGCGACGGTGGCGTGGAGATTTTCAATTTGCAGCATCTTGCGCTTTCATCTGTTCCAGGATGCGCCGTTCGGCGGCGCTAATGATGGCATTGGCGGTTTTTTCGGCGGTCTCGCGGCTCGCAAAGGGAATTTGCTCGCCGATCCCGTCGGCCAGGACGTTGACCGCGACGCTGCGGGCACCGGCGACTGACGCAACATCGGCAAAGCTGACGGGCAATTGGCCGAATTCGACCTGATAACTGGTGGCAGCAGCGCGCAGATCGCTTTCATAGGAGGTGACGGCACTGCGCACTTCCGGCGGAAGTTGCGCCGCAATCGTTGCGACGTCCAGCAAGCGGCCGTCGTCGGTCGACCCGGCATCGCCGCACGCCGACAAGAGCGCCGCGCCCAAAATGACATGGACCAGATGAAGACGGCGAATCATGCTGCGCCCCAAGGCGCGCCAAGCGCCGCATCGCCGCCCAACGTCGGCGCGGCGCGTGAAATGGGCGGAAAGCTTGAGCCTATTCGGCGGCGAAGATTTCCGCCAATTCCGAATTGGCGACTTCCTCGACGCTGATCACGCTGGTGTTCTGCAGATGCTGCAACCGCCGGATCAACATGGTCACGGCATGATGCGGGACCATGATCACCTCGTCGCGATCGCGTTCCGACTTTTTCTGTTGCCGGATGATCACGCCCTGATGCGTCGGATAGGCCGTCACCGCCTGCACCGGATGCACGACCAGATCGGCGTCCGACCAGTTGAATTCCAAACCGCGTGCCATGGCTGTGTCTCCGGACCGAATCGGACAGGTGACGAGCATATGACAAAGTCGTGATGGCCCATGTCCCCGGATGCGGACTGGCGGGAATTATAGTTAATTTAGCCAGGTTCGCGGCGGCCTCGCCTGCCAATCCGGCACGAACTGTCTCAATTTGAGGCACTCCATACCACGACTTGGCCCGCGGCTGACCCGCCACGATCGGCTTATCGGCGATGGTGGCGTGAAGATTTTCAGTTTTTTGCATTGTTGCTTTCCGCAATGTGCGCAGTTGCTGCCTCGAGCGTTTTCATCAATTTCGCCCTCTGCTCTGCGCTTGCCGCTGATCCGTACGCGAAGAGGATTCCGCCCATTCCTCGGTATTCTTCTCGCAACCGTTCGCGGTTTTTCTCATCGCCATAGCGATCCTGCTTCGCCAACAGAGCGTCCATCCGGCCATCAGCGTCAAGACGTTGCATCTGACATCCGGTTCGTGCCTGCTCCAGAGCGGTCGTTGCCGCGCCACCAAGCGACGTTCCGAAGTCAGCATGCCTACTAAGTCGTTGCCAATGGCACGCCCAATAATCGCGATATATAGTCGCTAATTCTTCCTGATCCTGCGCGAATAGGTTTTGCTCAGGTGGTCCGGAATAGACGCCCGTCTTGCAGTCATACTGCGGCGTATTGACGCATTCGATCACGGCTGGCTCAGGCGCCGCGCTCAACAAGAGCACTAAAAACGCAAGGCTCATCCGACGCTTCCCTCAAGCGAAATGCCCAACAGCTTCTGCGCCTCAACCGCAAACTCCATCGGCAGCTGCTGCAGCACTTCCTTGGCAAAGCCGTTGACTATCAGGGCCACGGATTCTTCCGCATTCAACCCGCGCTGCATCGCGTAGAACAGTTGGTCATCGCTGATCTTGCTCGTCGTCGCTTCATGCTCGACCGTCGCCGTCGGATTGCGGACCTCGATATACGGCACGGTGTGCGCGCCGCTTAGTGACCCTAAAAGCAGGCTGTCGCACTGGGTGAAGTTGCGTACCCCCTCGGCGTTCGGCGCGACCCGCACGATGCCGCGATAGGTGTTGTTCGACTTGCCCGCGCTGATCCCTTTGCTGACGATGGTCGAGCGGGTGCGCTTGCCATTGTGGATCATCTTGGTGCCGGTGTCGGCCTGCTGGAAATTGTTCGTCACCGCGACCGAATAAAATTCGCCGACGCTGTCGTCGCCGTTCAGCACGCAGCTCGGATATTTCCACGTCACCGCCGAGCCGGTTTCGACCTGTGTCCACGACACCTTGCTGCGATGGCCCTGGCACAGTGCGCGCTTGGTGACGAAATTATAGATGCCGCCCAGCCCCTCGGCATTGCCGGGGTACCAGTTCTGCACGGTGCTATACTTGATCTCGGCATCGTCCAGTGCGACCAGTTCGACCACCGCGGCGTGGAGCTGGTTCTCGTCGCGCATCGGCGCGGTGCAGCCTTCGAGGTAGCTGACATAGGCGCCCTTGTCGGCGATGATCAGCGTCCGCTCGAACTGCCCCGTATTCTCGGCATTGATGCGGAAATAGGTCGATAGCTCCATCGGGCAGCGCACGCCTTCGGGCACATAAACGAAGGTGCCGTCCGAGAAGACTGCGCAATTGAGCGTCGCGAAATAATTGTCGTGCATCGGCACAACCTTGCCGAGCCACTTTTTGACCAGCTCGGGATATTCGCGGATCGCTTCCGAAATCGACAGGAAGATCACGCCCGCGCGCTTCAATTCCTCGCGGAAGGTCGTCGCGACGCTGACGCTGTCGAACACGGCATCGACCGCGACCTTGCGCGCGCCCTCGACCCCCGCGAGCACCTTCTGCTCCTCGATCGGGATGCCGAGTTTTTTGTAGACCTCAAGAATCTCGGGATCGACCTCGTCGAGGCTGCCGAGCTTGGGCTTCGGCTTGGGCGCCGCGTAATAATAAGCGTCCTGATAGTCGATCGGCGGTACGTTGAGCTTTGCCCAGTCGGGCGTTTCCATCGTCTGCCAATGGCGAAACGCCTTCAGCCGCCAGTCGAGCATCCATTCAGGCTCGTTCTTTTTTGCCGAAATGAAGCGGACGGTGTCTTCGGTCAGCCCTTTGGGGGCAAAGTCGGTTTCGATGTCGGCCGACCAGCCATGTTCGTAATCGGCGACTTTGGCGGCGGCGTCGTGCGCGGCCTGGTCCTTGACGGGGAGGTCTGTGTTATCGGTCATTGCAAAATTCCGTTCGCCTCGAGCGAAGTCGAGAGGCCGATCGTTCGTGCGCTGTCGAGGGGTGTCTCGACTTCGCTCGACACGAACGGGTTTGGTGTGGTCGGGGCGACGGAAAGCGTCGCGAGGCTGATGTCCGCCAGCGCCCCGCGCACCGCGCCATTCACGACGCCCCAGTGCGGCTGCACCTTGCAGCTACCTTCCAGCGAGCAATCATGGCGCCCCTCGGCAACGCAGGAGGTGAGGGCGATCGGGCCTTCGACGGCTTCGATGATATCGGCAACGCTGATCGCCGCTGCGGGCCGCGCGAGCCGCACCCCGCCGCCGCTTCCGCGCGACGCGACGAGCAACCCGGCGCGGGCGAGGTTGCTCACCAGCTTCTGCGCGGTCGGCCCGGGGATCCCCGTTTGCTCCGCCAGCATCCCGGCGTGAATCGGCACCGACCCGCACTGTCGGGCGGCGGCGCTCATCAGCACTACGGCATAATCGGCAAGGTTGGACAGGCGCATAAATTGCGAACGATTCTTAACTGGAGTAAATTACTCCACTTATATAGGCGAAGCCTTTGCGCGGTGCAACCAAGCGACATTTTCGGGGCGCCAAAAAAAAGGCACCCACTTGGCCGGGGCCAAATGAGTGCCGAGATGAAGGTCTCAGTCCTCGTCAGAGGATGAGCTCTTCTGGGTCGCAAGGGGGGATTATGCCGACGCAATGATTCGCGATTGTACGGAAACGCCAAAAATGGCTTAGGTCATATTTTGATGGTTAACGGTGCGTAAGGGCGTGCGCCCGACCGCGCCACGCCGAAACAGTCTAAGTTTCCGACACCATCGGGCCGACCTTGCCAGCAAGCTGCTTACGCCCCTTGGTCGTCGCCTCTGTATAGGAGGTCGGCTTGCTCAACTGTCCCGGCGTCGCGCCGGCAAAGCGCTTGATCTCGCGGATCAGGTGCGACTGGTCGTAAAAGGCATCGCCAAGCTGCGCCGAATCGAGTCCTTCGCCGCGCGCTAGTGCCGACGCGGCGCGCACCGCGCGATATTTGCGCGCCAGCATTCGCGGCGACAGGCCGTAATAATGTTTCGTCATCCGCTCGACCGACCGGATCGACATGCCGGTGGCATCGACCAGTTCGGGAACCTGAGGCGAGGGTGACGCGGTCAACCACTCATCGACGGTACGGATGAACCACAGCGGCGGCGCTTCGCCGCGGGTTAGCACCTCCCGCGCAAAATTATTGCCGATCACCAATTTGCCCTCGACATCCGCGGCCTGTTCCAATGTGGTTGCCACTTCTTCGATCCACGGCCCGAACCGATCCATTGCGTCGATTGCGCGATCAGTCAGTTTTTCGGCGTCATCGCCCATCAGCGCCGCCCACCCAGCGGGTAGCAGGCCGAAACCAAACAATTGCGCCGGACAATTGCTGATCGCGCGCACTCTCCCGCTTGTCGGGCCGATGATGATGGCGCGTGACACAGGCGCGCGGTGGCCGTCGGCAAAGACATATTCGCCGTCGGCATTGGTGACGAAACGGAACTGCGGTCGGTCGGCGCGCTCATATTCGTCGAACTTCGGCATGTTCAGCCGCGCGAAATAGAAACTCGACACCATCTCCGCCAGATCGGGATCGGGCG
Organism: Sphingopyxis sp. UBA6723; assembly: GCF_002454115.1. Lineage (GTDB taxonomy): Bacteria > Pseudomonadota > Alphaproteobacteria > Sphingomonadales > Sphingomonadaceae > Sphingopyxis. Next base: position 38,419 of record NZ_DKIH01000003.1, read on the forward strand.
GGAAATAGTGCAATTCGAACGGCGCGCTGCCGTCCACGCTGTCACGCGACAATGATGCTTCCGACATGAGACCCAGCCCCGACGGCCTTTCCCCAGGCCGCCTTGTTATCTGGAACAAATCATTTGCATTTCTTCCCTGCGCGTCAAGCGGGAAGTTTATTTTTTAATTGCCCTCAGGACGCAGCGATCCATGCATCGACCCGCCGTTCGAGAATGTCGAGCGGCACCGGTCCAGATTCGAGCACGACGTCGTGAAAAGCACGATAATCGAATTTGGCGCCCATCGCGGCCTGGGCCCGCGCGCGCAATTCCATGATTTTGAGCTTGCCGATGGTGTAGGCGGTGGCCTGCCCCGGATAGACGATATAACGCTCGATCGCCTTTTCGATGTCGCCATCGGGGTTCGGCGTATTGTCTTTCAGATACTGGATCGCGCGTTCTCGGCTCCAGCGCTTGTCATGGATGCCGGTATCGACGACCAGGCGGCAGGCGCGCCACAGTTCCATGCCCAGCCGCCCGAAGTCGCTGTAGGGATCGGTATAGAAGCCCATGTCCTTGCCCAGTTCCTCGGTATAGAGGCCCCATCCTTCGGTATAGGCGGTGAAGCCGCCAAAGCGGCGGAACGGCGGCAGGCCGGTCAGTTCGGTCTGCACCGCGCGTTGCAAGTGATGGCCCGGGACGCCCTCATGATAGGCGAGCGCTTCCAGTTCCGTCTTGGGCATGTCGCGCAGGTCATAGAGGTTCACATAATAGGTGCCTGGACGCGATCCGTCAGGCGAAGGCGACTGGTAAAATGCCTTGCCCGCCGACTTCTCGCGGAACGCCTCGACCGCCTTCACCTGCAATGCAGCCTTGGGCAGAGTGTTGAAGAAGGCGGGAAGCCGTGCTTCCATCGCTTTGGTCCGCGCATCGACTTCGGCCAGATAGGCCTCGCGCGTCGTATGATAATATTGCGGGCTGGTGCGCAGATGCTCGAAAAACTGCTGTAGCGTTCCCTTGAAGCTGACCTTGGCCATAATCGTCCGCATCTCTCCATGAATGCGTGCGACTTCGGCCAGCCCCAGGTCGTGGATCTGCGTCGCGGTCATGTCGGTCGTCGTGTAATTGGCGAGCAGCGCTTCATAATAGGCCTTGCCGTCGGGCAGGCGCCACACCCCATCCTGCGTTGGCGCGCTTGCCTGCTGGCGCTTCATCTCGGCGAGCAATCGGCCATAGGCGGGACCGGCGCTTTCGGCCCAAGCCGTTTTCGCCGCCGCGGTCAGCCGCGTCTTTTCCGCGGCGTCGATGCCGAGCTTGGCGACCTTCGCGGTGATGTCTTCTATCACTGCATTGTTCGGACCCTGCAAATTGCCGATGTCGGAAACCAGATAGGCATAGACCCATTTGGGCGGCTGGACGCCGTTGGCGGCGCGTGTCACCGACTGCGCGGTCAGCGCGTCGAGCACCGGGCCAAGCCCGCGGATCCGCGCGATATAGGCTTCGGCTTCGGCGGCGTTTGCGACGCGGTGGATGTTGATCAGAAAGGCCGGGAGTTGGCTCTGCGGCCCGTTCATCTGGTCAAAGACATAGCCGCGATCGCGGAACGGGAACAGGCGCTCGGCGCGCGCCGCCTGCGCGTTGAACAGCTCGAACGACAGCGCTTCGTCGGTCGACATCGTCGCGGGATCGAAGCTGCCGCGCATTGCCGCGGCGGTCGCCTGCTGCAATTTGTGGCTCGCGACCGCGGCCTCGTCGCTGACGTCGTTCCAGCGGCCATAGTCGCTATCGCGGATCCCGCGATAGGCCTTGCCCTGTGGGCTGAGCGACAGCTGCGCGGCGTCATAATTGTCGAAGAATTGCGCCAGGTTCGCTCCGGCAGGCACCGCGTCGGACGCGGGCGTCGATGCCGCGGTGGCTGGCGCCTCCTGCATCGCGGCGGGCGCGCAGCCCGCCACAGCAAGCAGTGCGAGGCCGGTGGACAGACGAGCAATGAGGCGAAGCTGCGACACGATTTTCTCCCGGTTTTTCCGATGACTTTTTGGCGATGGCCAATAGGTTGAGGCGGGGCTTGCCATAGCCGCGCGGGGCGCGCAATGGCGGGCCATGTCGCTCTTCGCTTCCGCCGCCGATGCCGCCTATGCGCTGGTCCGCCCGATTGTCCATGCCACCGATGGTGAGGCGGCACATAATCTGACGCTCAGCGCTTTGCAGCCGCTACCGCGGGCGCGATCGGCGCTGACCAGCCCGGTGCTCGCGACCGAACTCGCCGGGCTGCATTTCCCCAATCCGGTTGGCCTCGCGCCCGGGTTCGACAAGGACGCGCGCGTCGCCCATGCGATGCCGCATTTCGGCTTCGGCTTTGTCGAGGTCGGCACGCTGACCCCGCTGCCGCAGGACGGCAATCCGCGTCCGCGGCTGTTCCGGCTGGTCGAGGATGGCGCGGTGATCAATCGCATGGGGTTCAACAATGGCGGGCAGGCAAAAGCGGCGGAGCGGATCGCGTGTCTGCGGCGCCACGGCCTGCCGGTGCCGCTCGGGATCAACATCGGCGCCAACAAGGACAGCGCCGACCGCATCGCGGATTATGCCAAGGGGACGACGGCGATGGCGCCGCTCGCCGATTATCTGACCGTCAATATCAGCTCGCCCAATACGCCGGGGTTGCGTGCTTTGCAGGACAGGGGGGCGCTCGAGGCGCTGCTCGACGGCGTCGCCGCGGCGCAGCCGGCGGGTGCGGCCAAACCGGTGTTTCTGAAGGTTGCGCCCGACCTGGAACCCGCGGACATTGACGACATCGTTGCGGTGGCGATCGACAAGGGGCTGGCCGCGGTGATCGTGTCGAACACCACCATCACCCGTCCGGCGCTGGTGTCGCGCCATGCGGCGGAGACCGGCGGACTGTCGGGCGCCCCGCTGGCCGAACTGGCGCTCGAGCGCGTCCGCGATTTCCATCGTGCTAGCGGCGGGAGGGTACCGCTGGTTGCCGCGGGCGGGATCGCCTCGGCGGAACAAGCGTGGGAGCGCATCCGAGCGGGCGCGAGCCTGATCCAAATTTATTCGGCGATGGTCTATGCCGGACCGGGGCTTGCGGCGCGGATTGCGCATGGGCTGGAAAAGCTGGCGGTGCGCGACGGGTTCGCGCGGGTGAGCGACGGGGTGGGAGTAGGCGAATAAATCCTCCCTGCGGCGAAGCCGTGGGGAGGGGGACCGCCCGCGAAGCGGGTGGTGGAGGGGCAGCGACGGTGCGTTCAAAGCCCCTCCGTCAGCGCTTCGCGCTGCCACCTCCCCATCGCTACGCGACAGGGAGGATCGGTTAGGCTTGCACTCCCCCCAACCCCGCGCCAATGTCGCCGCCATGTTGAAAAGATTCCTGCCGCTTGCCGCGGTCTTCACCCTGTCCCTTCCGCCAACCGCCCTCGCACAGGGCGTCACCTCGTCCGCCGACTCGCGCGCGACTGAGGCGGGGCGTCAGATTCTGCACCAGGGCGGCACCGCCGCCGACGCCGCGGTCGCGATGGTCGCCGTACTCACATTGGTCGAACCGCAATCGAGCGGGATCGGTGGTGGCGGCCTCATGCTGCACCATGATGCCAAGGACGGCAGCATTTCGACGATCGACGGCCGCGAAACGGCGCCCGCGTCGGCCAAGCCCGATCGCTTTCTCGGCCCTGACGGCAAGCCGCGCGGCTATTCGGATGCGATTCCGGGCGGATTGTCGGTGGGCGTCCCTGGCAATATCCGGCTGCTCGAAATGGCGCACAAGAAATGGGGCAAGCTGGAATGGGCGGCGCTGTTCCAGCCCGCGATCAAGCTGGCCGAAGAGGGCTTCGAAGTCACCCCGGTGCTGCACAATTGGATGACGCGCTTCGAATCCTTGTGGAAGGATTTTCCCGAAGCGCGCGCGATTTATTATGTCGATGGCAAGCCTGCGCCGGTCGGCACCCGGATCCGCAACCCCGCCTATGCCGCGCTGCTGCGTGATGTCGCGGCGCGCGGTCCCGACGTCTTTTACACCGGCGCCAATGCCAAGGCGATCAGCGACGCGGTCGCCAACGCGCCGCGTAACAAGGCGACGCTGACGGTCAAGGACGTCGCGGCATACAAGGCGAAAGAGCGTCCGGCAGTCTGCACCACATACCGCGTGTACAAAGTCTGCGGGATGGGGCCGCCCTCGTCGGGGGCGACCACCGTGCTCGGCATCCTCGGGATGATCGAGGGTTGGGATATGAAAGCGATGGGGCAGGACAACCCGATGAGCTGGCATTTGCTCGCCGAGGCGATGCAGCTCTCCTACGCCGACCGCGCCGCCTATCTGGGCGATCCCGATTTCGTCGATGTCCCGGTGACCGGCCTGCTCGACAAAAAATATCTCGCCGAGCGCCGCCAGCTGATCTCGCCCTATGGCGCCGCCGGTAAATATGAACCCGGCACGCCGCCGGGGGCCACGCCGCGCGCCGCGGCGGTGCCGATCCCCGAGCAGGGGACGACCCATTTTGCGGTGGCGGACAAAGCCGGCAATGTCGTGTCGATGACCTCGACCATCGAAAGCATCTTTGGCAGCCACCTGATCGCCAACGGTTATTTCCTCAATAACGAACTCACCGATTTCGATCTCGCACCAACGCAGAACGGCGTGCCGACCGCCAACCGGGTGCAGGCGGGCAAGCGTCCGCTGTCGTCGATGTCGCCGACGATCGTTTATGGCCCCGACGGCAAGGTCGTGCTGGCGGTCGGTTCGGCGGGCGGCAAGCGCATCATCATGCACGTAACGAAAGTGCTGGTTGGCGTCCTCGACTGGGGTCTTGATGCCAAGACCGCGATGGAGCTGCCCAACCTTTATTTCGGCGACCGCGGCGTGCTGATCGAAAATATCGACGCAGGCGAAGCGATCGCCGCGAAGATGAAACCGTTCGGCTATAGTTTCACGCCCACCGACCTGGGCTCAAAGCTCAACGCGGTCGAGCGCGTTGGCGACGGCTGGCGTGGCGCCGCCGATCCGCGCGGACCGGGGACATCATCGGTGGATGGCGCGCCGCCGCAAGGCTAAGCTACAACGATAACAGATCAAAATCGCGGAGAGTGACAGGCATGAAGCTGGACAATCCCCATCTCGACCATTTTCCGAGTCTGGTCGCGATGTTTTTCGACCGCGCCGAAAAGGGCGGTGAAGATCCGTTCCTGTGGCGCAAGGCCGACCGCGTCTGGCATCCGCTGAGCTGGCGGCAGGTCGCCAATCAGGTCGCGGCGCTGGCGCATAATCTGCGCGAAATGGGGCTGAAGGACGGCGACCGCGTCGTGCTGGTCAGCGAAAACCGCCCCGAATGGTGCATCGCCGATCTGGCGATCATGGCCGCGGGCTGCATCACCGTGCCGACCTACACCACCAATACCGAACGCGATCACCAGCATATCCTGGACAACAGCGGGGCCAAGGCGGTGATCGTGTCGACCGCCAAGCTGGCGCGCACGCTGATGCCTGCGGTGACGCGCTCCGATGCGCACATAGTCATCACCATGGAAAGCCTGCGTGTCGGGCAGCAGGGCGACGTCGCCGTGCGCGACTGGGCGCCGCTTGTCACGGGCGGTGAGGCGTATCTGGAAGAAACCAAGGCCCGCGCCGCCACGATGACGCGCGACGACACCGCGTGCCTGATCTACACCAGCGGCACCGGCGGGGCGCCGCGCGGGGTGATGCAGCATCATGGCGCGATCCTGCACAATGCCGCGGGCGCGGCCGAAGTGCTGGTGAATGATTTCGGTATCGGCGACGAGGAGGTGTTCCTGTCGTTCCTGCCGCTCAGCCACGCCTATGAACATTCGGGCGGACAATTCCTGCCGATCATGGTCGGCGCGCAAATCTATTACAGCGAAGGCTTGGAAAAGCTGGTTTCGAACATCGAGGAGACACGCCCGACGATCATGGTTGTCGTGCCGCGCCTGTTCGAAGTCATTCGCGCGCGGATGATCAAGTCGGTCGAAAAACAGGGCAAGCTGGCGAACTGGATGCTCAACCAAGCGCTGCGCGTCGGCGAAAAGGATTATGAGCGCCGCATGGGCGTGCTCGACCGCCCGGTCGACCTGATCCTCGACAAATTGTTCCGGCCCAAGATCCAGAAACGCTTCGGCGGCCGGATGAAGGCGCTGGTATCGGGCGGCGCGCCGCTCAATCCCGAAATCGGCGTGTTTTTCCACTCGATCGGGCTGACCCTGCTGCAAGGCTATGGCCAGACCGAGGCGGGGCCGGTGATCAGCTGCAACCGTCCCGCTGCGGGGATCAAGATGGACACCGTCGGCCCGCCGCTGATGAACACCGAGGTCAAGATTGCGGACGATGGCGAGATATTGGTACGCGGTGAGCTGGTGATGAAGGGCTATTGGCGCAATGACGCCGAAACGGCGCGGGTGCTGGTGGACGGCTGGCTCCACACCGGCGACATCGGCCATATCGACGACAAGGGCCGCATCGTCATCACCGACCGAAAAAAGGATCTGATCGTCAACGACAAGGGCGACAATGTCTCGCCGCAGCGCGTCGAGGGGATGTTAACCCTCCAGCCCGAAATCCTGCAGGCGATGGTCTATGGCGACAAGCGTCCGCACCTTGTCGGCCTGCTGGTTCCCGATCCCGAATGGATGGCCGAATGGGCCGAAGCCGAAGGCTTGCCAAAAGACCTGTGCCGCCTGCGCGAACATGAAAAATTCCGCGCCGCGATCCGCGCTGCGGTCGACCGCGTCAACGGGCAACTGTCGGTGATCGAAAAGGTCCGCAAATTCGACTTTGCCGACGAGGCTTTCTCGATCGAAAACGAACAGATGACGCCGTCGATGAAGATCCGCCGCCATGTGCTGCGCGAGGTTTACGCGGACAAGATTGCGGCGCTGTATAAGGGCTGATTATCGAAGCTAACTCCAACCCGTTCGTGTCGAGCGAAGTCGAGACACCCATCGGCTTGGCATTTGGTCGAGGGGCATCTCGACGTCGCTCGATGCGAACGGATCCCAAGGGGCCGTTGCTAGTAGAGCAGACGGGGTTGCGACCCGAAGAGCTCGGCACAAACCGGTCCCCGTCTGCGACTGAACCATTGGTTCAGCCAGCGTCCCCCGCCGGTTTGCGATAGGGGACGAATTCGCCAAAAACACAGGTGGGGCCGCGGATGCCGCTCGATCGATCGACCAGATGGAAAAAATCCCCTTCGCAGGTGGACGTCCCGAACTGTCGCACGACCATGATGTCGCTGTCGCGGGCGAGGCCGGGGCAGCTGTTTTTCAGGTCATTGCGATACACCAAGTTACCGCCCGAGCGATAAAGCAGGATGTTATCGGATACGCGGATCGTTTCGTTGCTGCGGTAATTGGGCAGGCAGCGGATGGGTTCGCCAGGAACCTTGCCAGCCAGCTGTTTGTCTAGCCGTTCGGCCTGTTTCGGCGTCAAAGCGGCAGCGCCCGGTTCGGCGGTGCCGGCGGGCGCACAGCTGGCGACCAGCGGCGCCGCTGCGATCAGCAGCACGGCGCGCATCGGATTCAGCATGGCCATGACATTGCTCCTTGAGATTGCGCAATATATTGCGGGCAGATGAACCGGCGCTGAAGCGGCGGCATCAGGCGGCGTCCTTGAGCGCGCGGATACGGGCAAGTTCGGCGGCGCTCGGCGCCCGCAAAAAGGGATTTGTGGCGCGTTCGGCGCCGATCGTCGTCGGCACCGTTGCTTCACCCGCGGCGCGCGCCGTCTCGACCGCCGCTAGCCGCGCCGCGAGCGCTACATTGTCCGGATCGACCGTCACCGCAAAGCGGGCGTTCGACAGCGTATATTCGTGCGCGCAATAGACGCGCGTAGCATCGTCGAGCGTCGCGAGCTTTTGCATATTGGCGAACATTTGCTCGGCGGTGCCTTCGAACAGGCGGCCACAGCCCATGGCGAACATCGTGTCGCCGACAAAGATCGCGGCGTCGTCGGCGAAATGATAGGCGATATGCCCCGCGGTGTGTGCGGGGACGTCCCACACGCTCGCAACATGTCTGCCGAGACGAACGGTGTCGCCCCCCGTCACCTGCACATCGAGCGTCGGGATACGGGCAAATTCGGCGGCCGGTCCCGTGATCGTGCAGCCGGTGGCATCCTTGATCGCGGCGTTGCCGCCGGTGTGGTCGGGGTGCCAATGGGTGTTCCAGATGTCGGTTATCATCCAGCCGCGCTCCGCCGCGGCTTCGAGCACCGGGTCAGCGACCGCGGGATCGACGACCATCGTCGACTGGCTTTCGGGATCGTGGACCAGCCAGACATAATTGTCGCTGAGCACCGGGATGCGGACGATTTCGAGTGCAGTCATGCGTCGCTCCTTTCCATCACCGGCCTCATGCTCACCAGACGGAGACGCGGGCGCGTCGCCTTGGTTGCACCGCCCTACCAGGCGCCGGTATTGGGCATCGACGCCCACGGTTCCTGTGGCGGCAGGTGCCCCTCCTGGAGCAGTTCGACCGAAATGCCGTCGGGCGAGCGGACGAACGCCATATGGCCGTCGCGCGGCGGGCGGTTGATCGTTACCCCCGCGTCCATCAGTCGCTGGCACGTCGCGTAGATATCGTCGACGCGGTACGCCAGATGCCCGAAGTTGCGACCGCCCGCATATTGCTCGGGCGCGCTGCCGTCCTCGGGCGGCCAATTAAAGGTCAGCTCGACCTCGGCGACGCCCGCTTGTCCCGGCGCGGCCAGGAAGATCAGCGTGAATCGACCCTGTTCGCTATCGAAACGGCGGACCTCTTCCAGACCGATCAGGTTGAAAAAGGCGACGGTTGCGTCGGGGTCGGTGACGCGGATCATGGTGTGGAGATATTTGGTCATCGGGCCGTTCTACCCGCGAAGGCCGCATCCTTCAAATGCTTCGAACAAGTTTACGAATTCATCGGGCACCGGGGTCGGCGCGCCCTGCGCCTCGGCGACATGGACGCTGACCTCCAGCCCCGTCGCGCGCAGATCGTCTTTCCCGGCGCCATGCAGCTCGAACAGAAAGGTCATCGAGCTCCTGCCCACGCGCGAACAGCGCACGCAAATATCGACTTCTTCGTCGAGCAGGATCGGCACCTTGTAATCGACCTCGGCCCGCGCGACGTGGAACTCGGGGCTGTCGCGATCGGGCCAGCGGTCATAGACGCCCACGGCGCGCCAATACTCCGTGATCCCGATGTCGAAATACTCAAGGTAACGGCTGTTGAACACTACCGCCTGCGCATCAATTTCGGCATAGCGGACGCGTTTGATGACGTGGAATTTGAAGTCGCTGCGGGCCATGAACATCCTCGGGCATAGGTGAATAGAAAAGCCGTGTCCCCGCGAAGGCGGGGACCCATCTCCTGCCAGTTCGATTTTGCACCGATCGGAGATGGACTCCCGCCTTCGCGGGAGAACAGGGCTTTTTCAATCAAAGTTTAGTTTGCGGTCGCCAAGCGCGCGACGGTGTCGATCAGCAGCGCGATGTCGGTGTCGCGCGACAGGCGGTGATCGCCGCCCTTGACCAGCGTCACCTGTACATCGTCGCTGGCGAGGGTCGCCGACAGGCGCAGGCTGATGTCGGGCGGGACGTCGCCATCTTCCTGCCCATGCAGCAGACGCACGGGGCAGGTGAGGGGGATTTTGCTGGTCAGCAACCGGTTCGCCTCGCCCGACTGGAAAAAGCCGCGCGTCGTCACATAAGGCTGGTCGCTGTACGACGTTTCTTCGCGCAGTTCACCCTCGGCCAGGATGATCGCCTTTTCGGCGTCGCTGAAACCCCAGTCGGTGAAATCGGGCGCCGCAGCGATCCCGACCAGCCCCGCCACGCGCCCCGGCCCGTCGCGCTGGACCAGCGCGAGCGCGGTAAGGAGCATCAGCCACCCGCCCATCGACGAACCGACGAGGATAACCGTGCCTTCGATTTTTGCATCAATCAGGTCAAGGACGTCGCCGCGCCAGTCGAGCAAATTCTGCTCGGCAAACAGCCCGCCCGACATGCCGCATCCTGCATAATCGAGCAGCAGGCAGCCACGCCCCTCGGCTGCGGCCCAGTCGAACAGCGCGGTCGCCTTGCCGCCGGCCATGTCTGACATATATCCGGGCAGAAAGACGATCGTCGGCGCCGCGCCGATGGTATGGCGATAGGCGAGCCGCGGTCGGCCCGTGCGGTCGAGATAATCGGGGGCGGTCTGCACCGCGGTCAAATCACCCAGTCGATGGTGTTCATCTGCATCGCCGCTTGCCCCTTTGCCGCGCGCTGCTCGACCATGATCTTGTTGAGCCTGCGGATCGTGTCGCTGCCGGTGGTGATGCACCAGCCAGGGACGACGGCATGGACCAGCGCGCACACCCCGCCGTAGATCATCGTCACCCCGAATTTCGACGCGACGCCGAAATGTTCGATGTAATTTTCATCGACCGCTTTGGGGTGGTCGACAAACAGGCGCTTGAACATGAGGTGGCTCCCTTCCGGCTGCCGCTGCCCTAGCGAGCCATCGATCGGCTCGCAAGGGCAGGGCGTGGCCTCGCGCTCATTCGGCGAGGAAGTCGCCGACCGCTTTGGCAAAGGCTTCGGGCTGGTCGAGCATGATGAAATGGCGGCTGCCCGGCACCATTTGCGCGGTGAATTTTGCGACGCCGACGTACTGCGGCTCAAATGCCGCCTTGGCGCGCTCGGCGGGCATCACGCTATCGTCCTGGGCATAGAGCAGGGTCACCGGCGCGGTCACGGCGGCGAGTTCGCCGCGCATGTCGGTGGTCATCACATCGTGAAAGACCTGCCCCGTGACCCGTGCGTCGGCGGCGCGCATCCAGCCAAGGATTGCGATGCGGCCAGCGGGCTGGTTCGACATGCCGCCGACCATGCTCACCGGGCCCGGATCGCTGATTGGTCCGGTCGCCGCAGGCTGGCCATGTTGCGCGCGCATCATCGCCGCCATCTGCTCGGCTTGCGGCCGCACGCTGTCCACTGTCGCCGCCGGGTTGAACAGCGTGCCAATAAAGGGCAGCGCATCGACGATCATCAGCTTGTCGACCTGTTGCGGCGCCCGCGCCGCGATCATCAATCCGGTCAGCCCGCCCATCGAATGACCAATGATCGCGGGCGCCGACCGACCCTGATCGGTGATGCAATCGTCGATATAATCGGCCACCTCGCGCATCATGGGGTCGAGCACCGGCCCCTCGGCATTGACCCCGGCCGCATCGCCAAAGCCGCGGATCTGGACGCGGTGCAGCCGATGCGTGCCTTTCAGCCGCTCGGAGGCCGTGTCCCAGACCGCGCGCGGGCTCGACAGGCCGGGGATCAGCACGACATCGGGACCATCGCCCTCGACCAATATGGTGATGCGCTTGCCTTCGACCAGCCCGGTCGGACAGGGTTCGGCGGCATCGGCGCGGCCCGTGATCAGGCCGACCGCAAGCAGGAAGATCGCGGCAACAGAAGTTTGTCGGTTCATGGCGTTCAATCCTTCAGAAAAATATCTTCGATCGGCAGCCCGAACAGGTCGGCGATGCGAAAGGCGAGAGGGAGTGAGGGGTCATATTTGCCCGTCTCAATCGCGTTGACCGACTGGCGCGACACCTCCAGCCGTTCGGCGAGGTCGCCCTGACTCCAGTCGCGCTCGGCGCGCAGGACTTTCAGGCGGTTTTTCACAGGCAGGGTCCGCCATCGCCAATCGTGACCTTGTTGACCAGCGATCCGACTGCGAGCCCAAGGCACCAGACCGGGAACACATAGAATAGCTGTACCCGCGGCACGGTGGTGAACAGCTCCAAAATGCCCCAGCCACTGGCGAGCGCGAGTGTCAGGCCGGTCGCGACCAGCATCTTGCGGATTTCCAGCATCCGGACATATTCGTCCTTCAACTCGGCGACATAGCGCGCCATCGCCCAGATGAAGCCCGAGGTTGCGAGCGCGGGAACGAGCGCGATCGCCACGGTCAGCGGCGTCGCCGCCGCATCGTCAGGAATGAGCCAACTCGCGAGCATCACCGCCGCGATATAGGCCGCTGAAAGCACCACCATTCGGCGCATATAGCGGCGCTGCGCGGGGTTCTGTGCCACCGCTTAGCCCTCCTGCGGGCGGCAGCGCGCGGAACCCGCAAAGATCGCGACCATGACGAGTGGCAGCACCGTCACCAAGCTGGTTGCTACGTCGGCCGGGATGATGTCAGCAGCACCCAACAGGGCGATAGCGAGGATGGCGATCGCCCAGGGCAGGGCGCGCAGTATTTGCGGCATTGGTCAAGCTCCCTTGTTAATCAGTCAAGGATCATTGACACCGTGATTCGCGATTGTCAAGTGACATTGACTAAGTGACAAGCTTGCCAGTCAGCACACTCGCATGTTGGCGACGCAAAAGCGCGCTAGCGAAGGTGCTCGCGAAGATCGTGACGCCAGCGCCAGTTGAGCAGATGGGCCATGACAAGCGCCACCGCGCCGAGCGACGTCAGCAGCCGGTCGGCAGTTTCAGGATCGGCCAGAGCCATCCAACCTTCGTGCGCTGCGAGTCCCGCCACCAAAAGACCGACTCCGGTCGCCGCAAGTGCGGCTGGCGCTACCCGCCCGTGCCGCCGCCAACCATTCTTCATGGCAAGGGTCGCGGCGGGCAGCGCGAGCATCAATATAGCCGCATGCACCCATTCGGGCGTCACGATCCATGTGCCGAGCGCGGGGGCGAGCAGGATCAGGAGCGGCAGCGCAAGGCAATGCACCAGGCAGGTCAGCGACAGGGTGATCCCCAGCAAGTCGGCAAGGCGCGGGCGCGCGGCAGGGATACACATGGCGGGAAACTTTCGCGGAAGGGGCTTGCGAGGCGAGATAGTGATACATTGTATCATTGCAAGCCCGATTGTAAATCCGCCCCTTGCCGCTCCCCCCGCATGCTGGCAAAGGAACCCGGCAATTTTGCCCAGAAAGGCTATAGTTTCGATGTCCCAGATGATCCGCGTCACCCTTCCCGATGGCTCTGCCCGGGACGTCGTGCGCGGGACTACCCCGGCACAGATTGCCGCCGACATCGGACCGGGCCTTGCCAAGGCCGCGCTCGCCGCGCGGATCGACGGCGAGCTGCGCGACATCATGCGCCCGCTGGAGGAAGACACGAACCTGGCGCTGGTGACGAGCCGCGATGAGGCCGATGCGCTTGAACTGGTGCGGCACGATTATGCGCATATTTTGGCCGAGGCGGTGCAGAACCTGTTTCCGGGGACGCAAATCACCTTTGGCCCGTCGACCGGCGACGGATTCTATTACGACTTCGCGCCGACCGCCGAGCATGGCCCGTTCCGTGACGAAGAGCTGCCGCTGATCGAGGAGGAGATGCGCCGGCTGATCGCCGCCGACCTGCCGCTGACGCGTGAAGTGTGGGAGCGCGATAAGCTGATCGCCAAATGGCAGGCCGATGGCGAGACGTTCAAGGCCGAATGGGCCGCCGAACTGCCCGCGAACGAGGAACTGACCGTCTATCGCTCCGGTGACGGCTGGATGGATATGTGCCGCGGCCCGCACCTCGCCTCGACGGGCAAGCTCGACCCTGCGGCGTTCAAGCTGACGCGCGTTTCGGGCGCCTATTGGCGCGGCGACCAGAAGAACGCCCAGCTCAGCCGCATCTATGGCACCGGCTGGCTCAACAAAAAGCAGCTCGCCGAACATCTTGTCCGGCTGGAGGAAGCCGCGAAGCGCGACCACCGCAAGCTGGGGCAGGAGATGGACCTCTTCCACCTGCAGGCCGAAGCGCATGGTTCGGTGTTCTGGCACCCCAAGGGCTATATGATCTGGCGCGAGCTGGAGGCCTATATGCGCCGCGCGATCGACGGCGCAGGGTACCGCGAGGTCAAGACGCCGCAGGTGATGGACGCGCGCCAGTGGGAGCAGTCGGGCCATTGGGGCAAATATCGCGAGAATATGTTCGTGATCCCCGACGAGGTGCCGAACGTCGACGATGAAGGCCCGATCGTTTCGGACGACGCCGAGTGGATGGCGCTCAAGCCGATGAACTGTCCGGCGCATGTGCTGATCTTTCGCCAGGGGATGAAGTCGTACCGCGACCTGCCGCTGCGCCTCTATGAAAATGGCTGCTGCCACCGCAACGAACCGCATGGCGCGCTGCACGGGCTGATGCGCGTGCGCCAGTTCACGCAGGACGACGCGCATATTTTCTGCCGCGAAGACCAGATCGTCAGCGAGGTGCAGGCCTTTTGCGCGCTCGCCGACCGCATCTACAAGGAATTCGGCTTTACTTATTCGATCAAGCTCGCGCTGCGCCCCGAAAAGCGCTTCGGGACCGAAGAGATGTGGGACATGGCCGAGACCGAGCTGCGCGCCGCCGTGGTCGCGGCGGGGCTGAACACACCAGAATATGGCTGGGAAGAATTGCCGGGCGAGGGCGCCTTTTATGCACCCAAGCTCGAATGGCATCTGACCGACGCGATCGGCCGCACGTGGCAGGTCGGGACGATCCAGTCCGACCGCGTGCTCCCCGACCGCCTCGACGCATCCTACATCGCCGAAGATGGCGAGCGCCACCGCCCGGTGATGCTGCACCGCGCGATCTTTGGCAGCTACGAACGCTTCATCGGTATTTTGATCGAACATTTCGCGGGCAAGCTGCCGGTGTGGCTGGCGCCGGTGCAGGCGGTGGTCGCGACGATCGTGTCCGATGCCGACGATTATGCGCGCGATGCCACCGCACAGCTGGCGGCGGCGGGGATCCGCGTCGAAACCGACCTGCGCAACGAAAAGATTAACTACAAGGTCCGCGAACACAGCCTCGCCAAGGTTCCGTTTCTGCTCGTCGTCGGCAAGCGCGAGGCGGACGAAGGCACGGTCGCGATCCGCACCCTGGGGCAGGAAGGCCAGCGCATCATGCCGCTCGCCGAAGCGATTGCGCTGCTCAAGGGCGAAGCGACCCCGCCCGACCTGCGCCATTGATTGCATCGCCGGAGCGTCGCCCGCGCCGATGGTGGCGCTGGCTGCTGTTGCTGGCACTGCTCGGCGTGGCGTTGCTCGCCAAGGGCTATTGGAATGCGACGCGCGATCCGGTGATCCGCAACGCGACGGTCGCGGTCGCCGACTGGCCGGTGGGGCAGCCGCCGCTGAAACTGTTGTTGCTGTCGGACATCCATGTCGCCGGTCCCGACATGCCGCCCGAGCGGCTGGCCAAGATCGTCGCGCAGCTCAACCGGCTGCGCCCCGACCTCGTGCTGATCGCGGGCGATCTGGTCAGCGAAAAGCGCAGCGCCACCCATATCTATACCGCCGCCGAAGTCGTCGCGCCGCTTGGCAAGCTGCGCGCCCCGCTGGGCGTGGTCGTCGCGCCGGGCAATCACGACCATTGGTTCAAACCCGACGCGCTGCGCGGCGAACTGGAACAACTCGGGCTGCGCGTGCTGCAGAATGAGGCGGTGAATCTCGGCCCGTTGATCGTTGGCGGGGTCGATGACGATTATTCGGGCCACGACGACGTCCCCGCTACGCTCGCAGCGATGGATCGGCTTGGCCCCGGCGTCCCGCTGCTCCTGACGCACAGCCCCGACATCATCCCCGATGTCCAGCGCCCGGTCGCCGCGATCTTCGCCGGCCACACCCATTGCGGCCAGATCCGCTTCCCCTTCGTCGGCGCGCTCACCTATGTCTCGCGCTACGGTGACCGCTTCGCGTGCGGCGACATGACCGACAACGGCCAGCGCGTCTTCGTCGGGGCAGGGCTGGGGACCAGCCTGCTGCCGCTGCGCTATCTGACCCCGCCCGATGCGTGGTTGGTGACCCTCGGCCCCAAGAGCGCTGCGTCATGAGCGAAGCCCATCATCGCCATAGCGCATATATAGGCCGCCACGCGGCGAGCGAGCGTCTGCCGCGGCACCGCCATGCCGAACCCTATGTCGCGGTCGTGCTTCGCGGTGGCTATCAGGAGGCGGGCGACGAGGGCCGCTTCGCCGCGCAGCCCGGGACGGTGATCGTTCACGGATGCTGGACCGCCCATCTCGACCGCTTTGGGGCCTGCGGCGCCGAGGTGCTCAACTTGCCGACCGTCGCGGGCCTCGTCCCCGGCGTCGTCATGATCGATGATCCGGACGCGGTGGCCCGCATCGCCGAACGCGATCCGCTCGCCGCCGCCGCGCATCTCCGCGACGGCCTTAAGCGCCACGCTGTCGGCTTGGCCGACTGGCCCGACTTGCTTGCCGAGGCGCTTCGCACCGATCCCGATCTCGCCCTGGCGCCGTGGGCGCGGCGGATGAAGCTGGAACCTGCCTCGGTCAGCCGCGGCTTCGTGCGCGCTTATGGCGTCAGCCCCAAGCGCTTTCGGCTGGAGGTACGGACGCGACGCGCGCTGGAGGCGCTGGGCGACTGGCGCGGAAGCCTTGCCGATCTGGCCGCCGATCATGGCTTTGCCGATCAGGCGCATCTGACCCGGTCGGTTGGCGCGATGACCGGGGTGCCGCCCGTCGTCCTGCGGGCAAAGTCCGTTCAAGCGCGGGGCGACCGTACCGGTTAAACCGGCCGCATGGATCGCCGTCTCTTCCTCGCCGCATCGCTCGGCAGCTTCGCTATTCCCTCCCTCGCGCACGCGCAGCGCCCACCAATGCGCACGCGCTGGAAAGTTCGTACATCCGAAGGCTTCGATGCGCTGGCCTTCCTCGGCCCGCTCGCGGGCGGTGAGCTTTATCTCCCCTATTATCAGGCCGACGCCGACGCCTTCGCACCGCTTCTTGCCGCTACCGTTCGCGCCGATATTCCCGTTTTGTCGAAAGAAGCCGAGCGCAGCGGCTTCGGCCTGCTTGGACCCAATCTGTCGGTGCTGTTCTCCAACGGCAGCGACGCCGATCTGCCCGCCTTGATCGCGGGCGTTGCGGCCCCCGAGGCGCGGCTGTTACCGGCTTATCGCGCCAGCCCCTATTGGAACGACAACGACTGGCGCTGGCTTGTGGGCGTAGCGCCCCGGCTCAAGGCGCTTTTTGAAGCGATGCAGACGGCGGGCTTCGCGGCCTTTCGCGACGAGCGCGCGGGTGCCGTCACGCGGCGGATCGCCGAACTCGATCGCGATCTTGCCGACTATGACGTCATTCGCCTGCACGAAAAGCTGACCGGGCGGGCTTTCGATCCGCTGATCGAAGTGGTGTTGCTGCAATTTTGCAAACCGCACGGGATCAAGGTCCAGGGCCAAACCTTCCTGCAGGCGGCCGATTGGAACACGCCGGTCACCGTGCGCAATGCCGCGCACGAAATGCTGCACCCCCCGGTACCGATGGACGGCGCCGCGGCGCAGGCGGCGCTCGCGGTGCTGGCGAAGGATCCGCTGATCCCGCGCGTCGTCGCCGACCATGATCCCAAATGGGGTTACACGACGCTCGACGGTTTGCTGAACGAAGACCTCGCGCAGGCGCTCGATCAATTGATCAGCGAGGCGCTCGGCGTTGCGCGCAATCCGGCGGATCGCTGGCGCAAAGCGGACGACGGCATCCATGTGCTCGCCGGCGCCATCTATGGCATGCTGCGCCAAGATCGATGGGTCGAAACCGGCGGGTCGATCGAGGCGTGGTTGGCGGGAGCTGTGCGCGCGGGACGTTTCGATCCGCCGCGGCTTCACGCGGTCGCCGCGCAGGTGCTCGAACGTCCGGTGAATGCCCTGTGGCCGCTCGCCTGAGCCTGGCGGCAAGGGGCTAGGCGCCGCTGCGGTCTTGCCGTATCGATTGGGGCTGCCCCTTCGGGCGCCCGGAGGTTCCCCTGCTTTTCGTTCACGACTGTCGCACGCTGGCCACTGCGCCATGACCGGTCTCGCGCAGCTGGTCGGGCTTGCCCCGCTCACCCTTGCCGGTGCCGCGGCGATGACCTTTGGCGCCGCCTATGTGCGCGGGCTCACCGGGTTCGGGATGGCGATTATCCTCGTGCCTTTGCTCGGGCTGATTATCACCCCGGGCGAGGCGGTGGTGCTCGGCATCCTGCTGCAACTGCTGATCGGGCCGGTCGGGCTGAAGGTCATCCTCGCCGACGCCGACCGCGCGACCGCCGTACCGATCGCGCTGGTCGCGATGGCCGCGACCCCGCTCGGGATGATCGTGCTCGACGCGACGACGCCCGACGTGGCGCGGCTGCTGATTACGCTGGTCGCGGTCGGCGCCTTCGTCGCGGTGCTGCTGCCCAAACAGCCCGAGGGGCATCGCCCGGGTCGGCTGGCGATTGGTGGAACGGGTGTGGTGTCGGGCATATTGACCGGCTTTGCGGCGATGCCCGGGCCGCCGGTCGTGCCCTTTTACCTGCGCAGCGCGCTGCCGCCCAAGACGTCGCGCGCGTCGATGATGCTGATCTTTTTCGCGACCGCCATCGCCGGGACGCTGGCAGCGCTATGGGTTGGGATTGCCACCTCGCGGTTGCTGATCCTGTCGCTGCTGCTCTTCGCGCCGATGTGGATCGGCAATTATGTCGGCGGCCGTCACTTCGGCCGCGTCGCGCCGAATGTGTGGCAGGCAATGGTCGCGGTTGTGCTGGGCATTGCTGCGGTGGCGGCGGTGGTGCGGATCCTGAACTAGCCCGTTCGTGTCGAGCGAAGTCGAGACACCCATCGGCGGCGTCTGACCTCCCGGTGTCTCGACTGCGCTCGACACGAACGGATATTGATGGCGGCTATAGGCTCCGCAGCGCCTGCGCCGGTTTCGCCGACAACAAGGGCCAACTGCCCGCGATACCGATCAGGAACGACAATCCCGCCCCGCCGATCAGCGTCGCGCCGACGATCAGCGGGTCGGGGGCGAAGGTGAAGTCGAACAGGCTGACGACGACATAGCGCGCCGCGATCAGGCCCAGTCCAAGCGCCAGCACCGCCAGGACCGCGGCGAGCACGGCATATTCCATCGCCTGCGCGCCCAAGATCTGGCGCCGCGTCGCGCCGAGCAGTTTCAGGATGACGCTGTCGTAGACGCGGCGTTCGCGGCTGGCGGCAATCGCGCCGATCAGCACCGCAATGCCGGCGAGGATCGCGATGCTTGCGGCCGCGGCAATGGCCTGACTCATTTGGGTGAGCAGGATGGTAACTTGCGACACGACGTCGCGCACCGCGATCAGCGAGGCCGAGGGGAAGGCGCGCGGGATGCTGCGCGCCAGCTCGGTTTCGGCCTGCGCATCGACGGCGACCGTCGCGACCATATTGTGCGGCGCGGCATCGAAGGTGCCGGGCGAGAATACGAGCACATAGTTGAGCCCGAAATTGTCCCACTGCACCGTGCGGAAGGATGCGACCTTGGCCTGCACCTCGACCCCCAGCACATTGACGCTCAGCGTGTCGCCGATCTTGAGGCCCAGCGAAGTCGCAACTTCGTCCTCGACGCTGACCAGCGGCGGTCCCTTGTAATCCGCGGCCCACCATTGGCCGCCAACCAGTTCGCTGCCGCTGGGCGGCACCGCGCTGTACGTCAGCCCGCGGTCGCCGCGCAGCACCCACGCCCCCTCGGGCAATTCGGCGAGTTCGTCGACGCGCTGGCCGCGAAATTCGGTGACGCTGCCGCGCAGCGCCGGGATCATGTTGATCTGCGCGTCGGGGGCGGCCTTGGTCACCATCGACCGGAATTGCGCGGCGCCGTCGCGCGGGACGTCGAGCACGAAAAAGCTCGGCGCGCGCTGCGGCACGGTGCGTGCAATCTCGTTGGTGATGCTGGTCTGGATCGCGGCAAGCGTCACGAACAGGGTCAGGCCCAGCCCGAGCGCCACCACCAGCGCGCCGGTCGAGGCGCCTGGTCGGTGCAGATTGGCGAGCGCAAGGCGCAGCAAGGGGCGGCGCGGGCGGGGCAGGCGGCTCGCGATGCGGCGCACCAGCCAGCCGAGTCCGACGAGGATCAGCAGCAAACCGATTGCGGCGCCAATAAAGCCCAGCGCAAACAAAGGCTCACGCGCAGTGCCGACCGCGAGCGCGATGATCGCGATCAGCGCCACCGCGACGGCGACCAGCGCGGGCCGGTCGATCCGCGCTGCCTTGTCGACCGTCGCACGATAGAGCCCCGCGGCGGGAATATGCTTCGTGGCGGCAAGCGGCGGCATCGCAAAGGCGATGGCGATCAGCAGCCCATAAGCGGCGCTGACCGCAAGCGGCAGCGGATAGAGCGCGAAGCCCGGGCGGACGGGCAGCACGTCGCCCGCAATCGCGCCGATTGCGAACGGCGCCAGCGCGCCGACCACCAGCCCGGCAAAGATCGACACCGCGGCAACGGCCAATATCTGCAAGCCATAAATGCGCAGCACCGTTGCGCTGTCGGCGCCGAGCACCTTGAGCGTCGCGAGACCGGGGCGTTTGCCCGCCAGATAGCTCGCGACGCCGTTGCCCACGCCGATCCCGGCGATCACCAAAGCAGCAAGGCCGACGAGCGACAGGAATTGGCCCATGCGCTCGATAAAGCGCCGCGTTCCGGGGGCGCCGTTGCTGCGGTCGGTGATGTCCCAGCCCGCGCCGGGGAATTCGGCGGTCAGCGCCTCGCCGACTGCTTCGGGGTTGGCGCTATCGGGCAGGCGGACGCGATATTTGCTTTCGAACAGGCTGCCCGGCTGGATCAGCTGGGTCGCGGGCAGGTCGGCGATGCCGATGATCGCGACCGGGCCAAGGGTGAAGCCTTCGCCCAGCCGGTCGGGTTCTTCGGCGATGACGCCGTCAATAAGGAACGCTTTTTCGCCGAACTTCACTCGGCCGCCGACTTTCAGGTCAAGCCGCGATGCGAGATCCTTGCCGATCCAGATGCTGCCTGCGGGCGGCGGGCCACGGCGCACGCCGCTTTCCAGCCGTAGCGCGCCATAGAGCGGATAGGCGCCATCGACCGCCTTGAGCTCGGACAATAGCGCGTCGCCCTCGGGCGCGTTGGCCATTGCGCGCATCCGCACAGTGGACGAAGTCGTTCCTGCTTTGCGGAATGCCGCCATTTCTTCGGCGGTCGCCTCACGCTGCGGAATGCCGAATTCGATATCGCCGCCGAGGATCGTCTGCCCGCGGACCTCAAGCTCGGAGGTAATACCGCGCGTCAGACTGCCGATCGCCGCAAGCGTCGCGACGCCGAGGAACAGGCACACCGCGAGCAGGCGCAGGCCGCGGATGCGCGTCGCGAGGTCGCGGCGCGCGATCCGCCAGAGGGAGGCGAGGGGGAGCATCAGATCAAGGACTCCCTTACCCCGTTCGTTTCGAGCGAAGTCGAGACACCCGGCAGGCAAGCGCTGTGGTGAGGGGGGTCTCGACTTCGCTCGACACGAACGGACTTGGGAGGCGGCGTCACGCTACCCGTTCCTCAATGCGCCCATCGTGCATCACAACAACCCGGTCGCAGTGCTGCGCTAGCTCTGGATCATGCGTGATAATCAACAACGTCGCGCCCAACGCCGCGCGGCGTGCAAAAATCAGGTCGATGATCGCATGGCCGGTCGCGGTGTCGAGATTGCCCGTTGGCTCGTCGGCAAAGATGATCGCGGGCGAGCTTGCCATGGCGCGTGCGATCGCAACGCGCTGCTGCTCGCCGCCCGACAGTTGCGCCGGATAATGGGTCAGGCGGTGGCCGAGTCCGACGGCTTCGAGTTCGGCGGCGGCGCGCCCGAACGGATCGGCGATCCCCGCCAGCTCGAGCGGCACCGCGACATTTTCGAGTGCGGTCATCGTCGGTAGCAGATGGAACGCTTGGAGCACGATGCCGATACGACCACGCCGCGCGCGCGCCAATACGTCCTCGTCCATCGTGGTGAAATCGAGCCCCGCGACGCGGATGCTGCCGCCATTGGCGCGCTCCAGCCCGGCGAGCACCGCCATCAGCGAGCTTTTGCCCGAGCCCGACGGGCCGAGCAGCGCGACCGATGCGCCCGCGGGCACCTCCAGATCGACGCCGCGCAAAATTTCGACGGGGGCCTTGTCGCTGCCGAGGGTCAGCGTCACATTATGGGCGGCGATCGCCATATCAGGCGAAAGTCGAGCGTCGGTCAAGGAAAGGACCCTTTGGAAATGAGAACGACCGGATGGCGCTCTTACGCTGTATATGGTTGCGCGATTGCGCTTTGCCAACCGCTTGCCGGGTGTGGATCGGCGGAAAACCCGTCGGCTTCGACCAACGACAAGGTAGCTGCCAAGGCAGCCCCCGCGATTCCGGCCGACGCACCGCTCGTCATCGCTTTCGGTGACAGCCTGTACGCCGGGTATCAGCTTGGGCCGAAAGAGGGCTTGGCGCCGCAATTGCAGACGGCGCTAGCCGCCGACGGCGTGGTGGCGCGGGTGCAAAACGCCGGAGTGTCTGGCGATACCACCGCGGCAGGGCGCCAGCGGCTGACCTATGTGCTCGACAATGCAAAGGTGAAGCCGGCGCTGGTGCTGCTCGGGCTCGGCGGCAACGACATGCTGCGCGGTATTGGCCCCGACCAGACGCGTGCCAACCTCGACGCGATGCTCGCCGAGCTTCAGAAGCGCGAGATTCCGGTGCTGCTCACCGGCATGATGGCCGCACCGAACATGGGCAGCGATTATGCGAAGAAATTCAACCCGATCTATTCGGAGCTCGTCGCCAAATATGATGTGAGTTTCTATCCCTTCATCCTTGACAATGTCGTGACCGACAAGGCGCTGATGCTGGGCGACAATATGCACCCCAATGCAAAGGGGGTGACGGTGGTGGCAGAAGCGCTGGCGCCGCTGGTCGAGCAGGCATTGCCCGACGCGGGATAAATCGATCCTCCCTGTGGCGAAGCGATGGGGAGGGGGACCGTCGCCGCAGGCGATGGTGGAGGGGCGACACCGGTGCGCCAATGCCCCTCCGTCAGTCCTGCGGACTGCCACCTCCCCATGGCTTCGCCACAGGGAGAATCGAAATGCCTAACTCCCCCGCGGCCCGAACAGGATAATGGCCGCGCCGCCTAGGCACACCGCCGCCCCAATCAGATCCCAGCGGTCGGGTTTCGCGCCTTCGACCGCCCACAGCCACAAGAGCGCCGCGACGATATAGACTCCGCCATAAGCAGCGTAAGTGCGTCCCGCATGTTCGGCGTCCACGAGCGTCAGCAAATAAGCGAACAGCGCCAGCGACGCCATGCCGGGCGCCAGCCACCACACCGACTTGTCCAGCCGCAGCCACGCCCAAAAGGCAAAGCAACCCGCGATTTCGGCGACCGCGGCGGCGATATAGAAAAAAGCCGTCATCAGCTCACCGTGGCCGGGTTGCGCACAAATGAAAAGGGGCGACCAAACGGCCGCCCCTTCCCGTTTCAGCGCGGTTCCGAAAAATCAGAACGCGAAGCCGACGCCTGCAACAAAGGTGTCGAAGTCGCCGAAGTTCTCGATGAACTGGTGACGATATTCGGCCTTGGCGTACAGGTTCTGGCCCAGCTTGTGCTGATAACCGGCGCCGACGTACGGATCTTCGATGTCGCTGAAGGTGTAGCCAGCGGTAACATAGGCCTTGCCGTTCGCGCCAACCTTGGCGCCGACGCGACCACCGGCCGAGAACTGGACGTCCGCACCGTCGACAAGCACCTTGTCGCCCGCGACTTCGGCGCCGACAAATGCGGCCGAGCCAAGGTCGAAGTCATAGCCAGCGGCGAGGCCAATGGTGCCTTCGTCGATGCCGTTGCCGGTGATCAGGCCGCCGCGCACTTCGACGCGGCCTTCGCCGCCTTCGGCTGCCATGGCCGGGGTTGCAACGATGGCCGTCAGGAGAGCGGCTGCAACTGCGAATTTCTTCATTTTGTTTTCCTTCTGCTTTACATGGCCACGCCCTTTGGGCCGCGGTCCAGCGCCTAAATGGCGTTCGCAGCTGTCGCTTCAATGAACGGAAGTGTCATCATGTGACAATTTTCTTACCTGTGTTATTTTTACCACACAGTACAGAATAGCTATGCAGCTGAAATGGCAGAATCTGACGGAAAACCGCACTCCAATTTCGTCATCCCGGCGAATGCCGGGATCTCGCCGGTGCTTGGAGACGCGAGGGAGAGATCCCGGCCTTCGCCGGGATGACGTAAAATGGACTAGCCCAGCGCGGCCTGTTTCTCGTCTGCAATCCGGTCGAGTTCGGCGCGCGTAGGCTTCGTCGCGGCGCTCTTGAGCTGGCCGCAGGCCGCCATGATGTCGCGCCCGCGCGGGGTGCGGACCGGCGCCGAAATCCCCGCCTTGAAAATCAGGTTGCTGAACGCGCGGACTCGCTCGGGCGACGAACATTCATACATCGCGCCGGGCCAGGGATTGAACGGGATCAGGTTGACCTTGGCGTGCAGCCCATATTCGCGGATCAGCCGGACGAGCTCGCGCGCATCGTCGTCGCTGTCGTTCTTATCCTTCAGCATCACATATTCGAACGTGATCCGCCGCGAATTGCCGGCGCCCGGATAATCGGCGCATGCCTTCAGCAATTCATCGATGCCATATTTGCGGTTGAGCGGTACGATTTCGTCGCGCACTTCCTTCGACACCGCATGCAGCGACACCGCCAGATTGACGCCGATTTCTTCGCCCGCGCGCGCCATCATCGGCACCACGCCGCTGGTCGACAGCGTGATCCGGCGCCGCGACAGCGCGAGGCCGTCGCCGTCCATCACGATCTTCAGCGCGCCCTTGACCTCGTCGAAATTATACAACGGCTCGCCCATGCCCATCATCACGATGTTGGTCAGGATGCGGCCGTCGGCGGTGTAGTGACCGCCTTCTTCGTCGTCATCATCCTCGGGGTCGGGGCCGAAACCCGCCATCGTCCCCTTCGGCCATTCGCCCAGCTCGTCGCGCGCCAGCATCACCTGCCCGACGATCTCGCCCGCGGCGAGGTTGCGGACGAGGCGCATCGTGCCGGTGTGGCAGAAACGGCAGTTTAGGGTGCAGCCAACCTGGCTCGACACGCACAGCGTTCCCCGATCGGCATCGGGGATGAAGACCATCTCATATTCCTGGCCGTCGGCGGCGGCGAGCAGCCATTTGCGCGTCCCGTCGCTCGACACCTGCGCCTCGCGCACTGTCGGGCGGCCGATGATGAAACGGTCGGTCAGCCAGGGGCGCATCGTCTTGGCGATATCGGTCATCGCCTCGAAATCGGTGACGCCGCGGTGGTACATCCAGTGCCAGATCTGCTTGGCGCGCAGCTTCGCGGCCTTGGCGTCGAGCCCCGCCTCAACGAGCACCCCGCCGATCGCGTCGCGGGTCAGCCCGATCAGGTCGATGCGGTTGCCGCCGCGCAGCGGGACGGTGCCCGTCGTGACGGGGTCGATATGGCCGGGAATCTGCATGATGGGCGGCCATATAGGGGCGAAGGCAGGAAAGCGCAATTGTGGCGCGAAGCGCCCGCATGGTCCCGCCCGCTTGAACCGGTACATCGCCAAGGGTGGCGGGTCGGGCCGGTCGCCCTAGGGTGTCCCGCCGAAGCTGAGAGGATATTTGATGCGCCGCTATCTTTCCGCCGCCCTCGCGACGCTCATCCTTGCAAGTCCGCCCGCGCATGCCGCGACTGGACAGAAGGTCTGCACTCGCCATTCGACGATCATGCTGGAGCCCGGCGAAAAGGCAGAGGTCAATGGGGCGGGGTCGAGCGGGGTCGAACTGCTGATCTCGGGTCCGGCGGGCCAGTGGATTTTCGCCGATTACAACGGGCTGTCGGCCCCCGGCGCGGGCGATGTGGAGGTCGCTTCGACCAAGACGCAGACGGTTGTGCGGCGCGGACAGCTGCCGCAAATCTATGTTGTCTATTCCAAAGCGTCGCGCATGATCGAGGGCAAGCAACTGACCGCCTTTATCAGTGGATTATATCTCGACCGGCGACCGCTGGCAAAGCCGCGGATCATAGGAAACGATGCCGACAAGGCGGTTTGGGACCGGGTGCAATTGGGTCAGACGGCCAGCTGCGACCAGCGCTGGGTGCCGGGGCAGGGGCTGGTGAAATAGGAAAGCGTTAGAACTCTCGCCGCCTTTCGCCAGCCGACACCGCCCCGGCGCCGCGGCTCATTTGCGGATCGAGCTGACGCGGATCGCCTGATTGCGCGTCGCGTCGGCGATCGCCACATCGGCCTGCGCCGAAGCGGCCAGCCGGGTGTCGGTACGGCATTGCCGAACGTCGTTTTTGCCTTTCAGATCGAAATCCGACGCGGTGCCGCACACTTCGACAACCGCGCGCCAAATGCGGCGGTCGAGGCTCTTGGTTCCAGCCTCGGTCCGCAGATCGAGGTCGCGGTGCTGGACCGCGATGCTCGGGTTCGCGGGTGCCGATTGGGCGAGGACGGGCTGACCAACCGAAGTGGCGGCCAGCGCGGCGAGGATCAGAAGCTTTTTCATCTCATGTCTCCATCGACCGGCCAAAGAGGAGGGGAGGAAGCCGGTACGGCGCAGATAAGCGATTGGGCGGGGCAGCAGGAGCAACGATGTTGCGCGACCATTCTGCAAAATTGCAGAATGCCGCGAAGCCGCTTATGTCGCACAAGACGCCATGTATGATTGGAACGACCTCAAAGCCTTTCTGGCCGTCGCCGAAACGGGCAGCACCTTGTCCGCCGCACAGGCACTGCGCGTCAGCCAGACGACCGTCGCGCGTCGCATCGCGGCGTTGGAGGCGGCAACGGGGCTTAACCTGTTCGAGCGGCGGCAGGCGGGCTACGCGCTGACCCCGGTGGGAGAGGCGATGCTGGGGAGCGCCGCGGCGGTGCGCGAAGCCGCCGATCGTTTTGGCGAAGCGGCCAGCGCGTCATCGCGCGAAGTGGGCGGCACGGTCAGCCTGACGGCAATGGAAATTTTTGCGGTGACCATCCTGCCGCCGATCCTGCGCGACCTGCGCGCGGCGCATCCCGGCATTCACATTCAACTGGACACAGCAGATGAGCAACGCGATCTGGCGAGCGGCGCCGCCGACATCGCGATCCGCAGCAGCAAGCAGCCGACCGGCGCCGGACTGGTCGGGCGGCGTATCGCCGACAATCCATGGACGGTCTATTGCAGCCGCGATTATGCCGACCGCCACGGCATCCCGCACAGCCGCGAACAGCTGGCCACGCATCCCTTCATCGGCGGCGGCGGCGGGGTGTGGAAACCCTATCTGGCGTGGCTCCAGCAATATGGGCTCGAGGAATCGGTGGTGATGCAATATGACAGCGGGACGGGCCTGCTCGCCGGGGTACGTTCGGGCATGGGCCTCACCATTTTGCCCGCCTTCATCGCCGACCGCGAACCCGACCTGATCCGCTGCATCCCGCCCAAGAGCGAGGACACCACCGGGCTGTGGCTGCTGACCCACGAGCGGTTGCGGCATGTGCCGCGGGTGCGGCTAGTGCTGGATTTCTTGGCGAAGGAACTGTCGAAACGGGCGCACGGATGACGTGCTAGGGAGGTTCCCCGATCATGACATAGCCCGGCATGGCGGCAAGCTCGGGCGAGATCGGCAACCGACCGCACGCTGGCGGACCGGACACCGCGTAATAGCCCTTCCAATGGACGGGGGACCATCGACCGTCGACCGCGCGGACATTCGCGCCAAAGCTTGACGATCCGCACGCACTTCCCTGATTGCCGTGAATCATCGCGGTCGATCTTCTGATCGCGACGCGGTGAAGCGTGAACTGCATAAGCGGCCGACATTCGCCGTAGGTTGCGGGTCGGGCGTGCAGCGCTTTCCAAGCGTCGCTGCTAATCGAAATCTCACGTTCCTCTCCGAGAATCCGGCGTGGCACCTGCGTCCATACGGAGAGATCACGAGCATAGGCGCGGCTTCCGCGCGTTTTCGGCTCGGGCGGCCCGTTGCGCAGGCGGGTGATGCTGTCCGGATGAACGGCCAGCAATGTAGGCTTGAAACAGACCGGCCTCCCCTTGGCTTTGGCAAGCTGGCCGGTCAGGAAGGCCCGGACCACCGCGTCCTCGCGATCTTCATAGTGGGCATCGGTCGCCGATGAATGTGCTGGCAACAACAGCAGTGCAGCCACGCCAAGCGACGAAAGGAAAGTGGTCGGTTGTCGCATTCGATTTTCCGATCAAGACGGCGAACCGCGCATGATAGTCGGCCACAGCATTGATAAATGGTAAATATCAGATCGTGAGAGCCCGATCGGCCGCAACTTCTCCATACAGTGTCAGCGTGTCCAGAAATTGCCGTCCTACATTACTCGCTATCTCAGCTAACTCGCCGATACCCTTTCTCAATCTTCCTCGCGCCCGATGTGGCGGGCATCGATGCGCGTGGTGTATGCGATCCCCGTGTGGGGTACGCAGAAAACAACCACGTTCCGAAACCAACTTACCGCAACGTGGCGCACCCTAAGGCCGCCGCATCAATCGCCGTCGCGGCACCGCGCAGCCGGTACGTGTCGGCAATCGCGCCGCCGGTCGCCGTGCTGCTCGCGACGCTCATGCTGGGAGCGGATCGCATCGCGGCGACGATGGCGGCGTCCATCCGGGCGTCGCTGGCCCAGCCATGCGCGCCGTTGCCGGTCAGGATGAAGCGGCGGCTGCCGATCGTCAGGCGCAGGTCGCGCCCCGGCGCGCGCGCTTTCGACAGGCGGACATAGAATTGACCGCGGATGCGCGACTTGGGCCAGTAACCGACGCTGGCATAGGCCTTGACCTGCGGCGTGCCGATGGTCGCCGAGGGGGCGGCGAGCGCATAGCAGCGCGGCGCGGCGGGATTGCGGAAGGCGCCCCAGCCGTCGAAAATGCCGAGCGCCGTCGGCGCGGCGGCGAGCGTCATGGCGGGCACCGCTACCAATATCAGGAAAAGGAAGACCCAGCGCCGCATCGCGCCTTCGTTCGCGCGATTGGGGATGCTTTGCAAGCATGGCTTGCACGCGCCGATGCGTGCGTTAAGGAAGGTGGGCATTTTCAGGGGCCGGGAATCGAGGCGACGAATCGTCTTTGGTGGTGGCCCTTTCAGGGACTTCTCCCGCGAAACACAGGGATGGCGGATTAGAATGAAAGCGACGATCGAACGCGCAGTGTTGTTGAAGAGCCTTGGCCACGTCCAGTCGGTGGTCGAGCGGCGCAATACCATTCCCATCCTGTCGAACGTCCTGATCGAAGCCGATGCGTCGGGCCAGCTGAAGCTGATGGCGACCGACCTCGACTTGCAGGTGGTCGAAACCATCGCGGCCAAGGTCGAAACCGCCGGGACGACCACGGTGTCGGCACACACGTTGTTCGAAATCGCCCGCAAACTGCCCGAGGGCGCCGAGGTCAGTCTCGCCGCCGCGGAAGGAAAAATGCAGGTCAAGGCCGGGCGTTCGAATTTCAACCTGCCGACGCTGCCGCGCGACGATTTCCCGGTGATCGCCGAGGGCGACCTGCCGACCAATTTCGAACTGCCGGTCGCTGCGCTGATCCAGATCATCGACAAGACGCGCTTTGCGATCTCGACCGAAGAAACGCGCTATTACCTCAACGGCATCTTCCTGCACGTCGCCGAAGATGCGTCGGGTCCAGTGCTGAAGGCTGCGGCGACCGACGGCCACCGCCTGGCGCGCTACACCGTCACCCGTCCCGAGGGCGCGGAGACGATGCCCGACGTCATCGTGCCGCGCAAATGCGTCACCGAAATCCGCAAGCTGCTCGACGAGGCGGAGGGCAATGTCGAAATCAGCCTGTCGGCGAGCAAGATCCGCTTCCAGCTGGGCAACGCCATCCTGACCTCGAAGCTGATCGACGGCAC
>NZ_DKIH01000003.1:67997-88899 GCF_002454115.1 Sphingopyxis sp. UBA6723
GGTCGATCCGAAAAGCCTGTATCAGGGCGTCGACCGCGTTTCGACGATCGCCAGCGAAAAGACCCGCGCGGTCAAGGTCGGTCTCGACAAGGACCGCATTACGCTGTCGGTGACGAGCCCCGAAAACGGCACCGCCGCGGAAGAGGTCGCGGCGGTTTATGACAGCGAAGCGATGGAAATCGGCTTTAACGCCCGCTACCTCAGCGACATTCTGGGCCAGGTTGATGGCGATAGCGTCGAACTGCATCTGGCCGACGCCAACGCCCCGACGCTGATCCGCGAAAGCGAAAAAAGCCCTGCGCTCTATGTATTGATGCCGATGCGGGTGTAGTCCGCCGCCGCCTCCGATCTTTTTTTCGGAGGATGTCGAAATTGTCGCGGCACCGTCGTCATGGGGGTGAAGGACGGCATGATGCAGTCCTTCGTCTTGATGGAGGACTGCCATGACAAATTTGGCCATTGCGTCGCCGCCGATCGTCCCGCTGCGGGTCGTGGCGGCTGCCGGTGCCGCATGGAATGCGTTCGGTATCGTTCAGTTTGCCGTGCAATATCGGGCCAGCCCCGCGTCGCTGATGGCGCAGGGCATGACCGCGGCGCAGGCCGATCTTTACGCCGGGCTGCCGACATGGATGACCGCCGCCTTTGCGGTCGCGGTGTTTGCGGGGACAGCGGCCTGCCTGTTGCTGGCGCTCAAACGGCCGGTCGCCATGCCGCTGTTGGCGCTCTCTCTCGCAGCTTTTGTGCTGCTGGTCATCGGGGACATCTGGTTCGGCGTGTTTGCCGCCTTTGGCGCCCCGACCATTGCCATCGTCGGCTCGTCGGCCATGTTGATGCTCATCCTCACCCTGTGGGCGCGCCGCGCGCGCATCGCGGGCCACCTC
Source organism: Sphingopyxis sp. UBA6723 (assembly GCF_002454115.1). Taxonomy (GTDB): domain Bacteria; phylum Pseudomonadota; class Alphaproteobacteria; order Sphingomonadales; family Sphingomonadaceae; genus Sphingopyxis. The sequence goes on from NZ_DKIH01000003.1 coordinate 68,879, forward strand.
GCCTGACGGCGCGTGATGTTTAAAAAGGAAATTCTCATGCAATATATGCTGATTCTGAACGAAACCGCCGCCGATTTTGCTGATCGAAGCGATCCTGCGCGGGCCGACGATTATTGGGCGGGCTGGAATGCATTCATCGGCGCGATGTCGGCGGCCGGTATCGTCGTAAATGGTGACGGCCTGTTGCCGCCCGAAACGGCGACCACCGTGCGGATCCGCGATGGCGAGCAAATTGTCGAGGACGGCCCGTTCGCAGACAGCAAGGAACAGCTGGCGGGCTATTTCGTCATTGAGGTTGACGATCTTGATGCGGCACTCGCCTGGGCTGCGCAGGCGCCGTCGGCGGTGACTGCTTCGGTCGAAATCCGTCCGGTGATGCCGCCGCCGAACGCGGCATGAGTGCAGCGGTTGCTGCGGTCGAACGCGCCGCGCGCGACGCCTATGGCCGACTGGTGGCCATATTGGCGTCGCGTTTTGGCGATATTGCCGGGGCGGAAGACGCGCTGTCGGATGCCTTGCTCGCAGCGTTACAACGCTGGCCGGAGCAAGGCATTCCGGCCAATCCCGTCGGCTGGTTGGTAACTGCGGCGCGCAACTATGCGATCGACCGCTACCGCCGCGACGGCCGTGCCGCCGGCTACGCCGAGGATCTGCGAATGCTGGAACAGGAAGTGACCGGAAAGTCGCAAGAATTCCCTGACGAGCGGCTCAAATTGCTGTTTGTCTGTGCGCATCCCGCGATCGACGCCGGGGTGCGAACGCCCTTGATGTTGCAGGCCGTTCTGGGTCTTGACGCGGCGCGTATCGCGCGGGCCTTTCTTGTCGCCCCGGCTACCATGAGTCAGCGGCTTGTTCGGGCAAAGACAAAGATCCGCGCGGCAGGCATCGCCTTTGCCGTGCCCGATCCGGAGCGGCTTGCCGAGCGTCTGCCGCCGGTGCTTGAAACGATTTACAGTGCCTTTGGGCTCGCTTGGGAAGATTTTTGGGTCGGCGCCACGCCCGCCGATGACCTTTCGGCAGAAGCGATATTCCTCGCCCGGCTGCTCGTCGATCTGTTGCCCGGCGAACCCGAAACCGAGGGACTGCTTGCGCTGATGCTGTTTTGCGAAGCCCGGCGACCGGCGCGGCGCGACGCTGCTGGCCGGTTCGTCCCACTGGCAGACCAGAATGTGTCGTTGTGGTCAAAAGCGCTGATCGAGGCGGGCGATGCGCTGTTGATCGCCGCGTCGCGTCACGCCCGGTTTGGGCGCTTTCAGTGCGAGGCCGCGATTCAATCCGCTCATAGTCAGCGGGCGTTCGGCCGCGCCGTGCCCACCGGCGCTATCGTTGGCTTGTACAACCTGCTCGTCGATCGTGCACCCAGCTTCGGTGCCAGCATTGGCCGCGTCGCGGCGCTGCTCGACGACGGGCAGGCCGAAGCGGCGGCGTCCGCGCTCGCTCGGCTGCCAAGCGAACGTCTGCGCACCCATCAACCCTATTGGGCGGCACATGCCGCCGTCATGCGGGCGCTGGGCAATCACGAGGCAGCGCGGGCGAGCGCTGAGCAGGCAATAGGGCTGTCCGATGACCCGGCGGTGCGCGACCATCTGATCGCGCGTTTCCACCTTACGGATACAAGGGCTTAACCAGTCTTTGCACCCGCCAGATAACCCCGCCGCTATCGTCGGCGACCAGCGCGCTGCCGTCCTTTGCTACCTTTACATCGGCGGGGCGACCGCGGGCGGTTTTGTTATCGGACGCCAGAAAACGGTCGAGCAGGGTGACGGGCAGCGCATCGACCGGTTTGCCGTTGGCGCCGAACTTGACGAACACGACGCTGTATCCCGCGGCCGGTTCGCGGTTCCACGACCCGTGCAAAGCGATTAGCGCGCCGTTCGCCCAGCGCTCACCCAGGTCGAGACCCTGAGTGAAGGTCATGCCGAGCGGTGCGGTGTGGGCGCCCAGGCCATAGGCAGGACGCTTGACATATTGGCGGCGATCCTCAGCCTCGGGTTCAACGCGCGGATCGACGAAGCCACCCCAATAATACCAGGGCCAGCCGTAAAAATCGCCCTCGGTTACATCGGCCAGATAGTCGGGAACCAGATCGCTCCCCAGCATGTCGCGTTCGTTGACCACCGTCCACAGCCGGTCGCTGCCGGGATAAAAGCCCAGCCCGACGGGATTGCGGATGCCCGAGGCAAAGGTGCGGACATATTTCTGATCGGGACGCACTTCGAGCACGCTGGCGCGGCGAAATTCGCGGTTCATGCCCTTTTCGCCGATGTTGCTGTCGGCGCCGACGCCAATGTAAAGCCAGCCATTGGGTGCAGCGGCCAGACTTTTAGTCCAATGACGGTTGGTGCCTTTTGCTGGCAGATCAACGATTTTCGCCGGTTTGCCGCTCATCTTTGTCTCGCCCGCCACATAGGGGAAGGCGAGCAGCGCATCGGTGTTGGCGACGTACAGCGTGTCACCGACCAGCGCCATGCCATAGGGTGAGTTGAGTCCGGTGATATAGGCGGTCTTGACCTCGGCCCGTCCGTCGCCGTCGGCGTCGCGGAGCAGGCTGATGCGATTGGCCGACACGCCCCCGGCGCCCGCCTTGCTCATCAGGCGGCCCATGATCTTGCCCTCGATCCCCGACGTGTCGCGCGGCGGGCTTTGCGCTTCGGCGACCAGCACGTCGCCATTGGGCAGCACGAGCATGGTGCGAGGGTGATCCAGCCCCTCGGCAAAGCGGGCGACGGCCAGACCTTGTGCAGCGCGCGGCGCCTGACCCGCGGGCCACCCGGTGACTTCGGGCACGTTGATGGTCGGGAATGTCTCGGTCTTTTGCGACGCCATTACCGGCACCCGGCCGCTGAGCTCAGCGGTAGAGAAGCGCGCCACGTCGGGCCTCGACATGATGTAAAGCGTCACGCCGCCGACGATGATCAGCAGCAACAGGGCGAGGGCGACATATTTCAGGATCTTGCGCATCGCCCTTATCTACACGGACGAAGCGCGGCGGCAAAGGGGCGAAACGCGCCTGCCGAAATCGCGCTTGTGGTTAACGCCGCTAGGACCAGCATTAACCTTACCGGAATCTTCATCACGGTTGGGAACGGCGCGGTGAGGCGCGCGCTTTAGGACAGCGGCTCCAAGGCAAAGACGGGGATTCCATGCACCTGCCTGCACCATTTCTGACTGATCGCGCTGCGGTCGAGGACGCCCATGCGCTCATCCGGATGCATGGCGAGGAGGCGGGATTCGCCGCGGCTGCGCGCGCCGAACAATATCGGGTGTTGGGCAATCACGTCCATTTTGCGCGCTGGCGCCAGATCGAACGACTGATCACCTATCTGGCGGCCGAGGATGTGCTAGACACGGTGCATTGAACGCACGACGGTCGCCCGTAATCAGCTTCGCCGGGATGACGAGTTGGGGGTTATAGTCGCAAGCCCGCCGTTTCGGGCAATCCCGCCATGATGTTGAGATTCTGCACACACGCACCGCTCGCGCCCTTGCCCAAATTGTCGAGCCGCGCGATCAGGCGCGCCTGACTGGCGTCGGCATTGCCGAACACGAACAGTTCGATCCGGTCGTCCCCCGCGTCCGAGGCGCGGAGCAGCATTTCGCCGTCCGTCGGCGCCTCGCCCATCACCACGACCGGGCTGGCGGCATAAAAATCGGCGAGCGCGGCGCGCAGCGCATCCGGCGAGCCAGCATGGGGCATCGCCGCCAGCGGCAGCTGGACATCGACGACCATACCGCGATGCGCGGGGATGACCGACGGCGAGAACAGCGGTGCGATCGATAGACCGCAATGCGCTTGCATCTCCGGCACATGCTTGTGACCTAGGCCCAAGCTATAGCCGCGCCAGGCAATGTCGCGGTCCTGCTCGAAGCGCCCGATCAGCGCCTTGCCGCCGCCCGAATAGCCGCTGACCGCGTTGCACGCATAGGGCCAGTCGGCAGGGAGCAGCCCGGTGCGAACGAGTGGCGCGATCAGCGCGATAAAGCCGGTCGAATAGCAGCCGGGATTGCTGACCCGTGCCGCGCTGGCAACGGCGTCATGCCCGCTCACCTCGGGAAAGCCATAGACCCAGCCGGGCGCGACGCGATGCGCGGTCGACGCGTCGATGACGCGGGTGCGGTCATTGCCGATCATCGCCACCGCGTCGCGCGCGGCATCGTCGGGCAGGCAGAGGATGACGAAATCGGCGTCGTTTAGCGCCTCGCGCCGCGCGCCAGCATCCTTGCGCCGCGCGTCGTCGATCGCGAGCAGCGAAAACTCGCTCCGCCCCGCCAGCCGCTCGGCAATTTCCAGGCCCGTCGTTCCCGCCGCGCCGTCGATGAAGACCGTTTGTGTCATGATTTATCGCAGTCGTTTATATCCGCTCACCGGCGGATTATGATCCTTGGCGGCCGAACGCGCGATGACGTCGGCCAGCGGTTCTGTTTTCACTGCCATCCATCGTCGGCTGGCGTGGATGATGTTTTCGCCGTCCGCCATGATCCCGACATGGCCGGGGAAGAACACCAGATCGCCGCGTGCGAGCGCCGCCGGGTCGACATCTTTGTCCGCGCCCAAAGCCGCAAGTTGCAAATCGCTGTCGCGCGGCAACTGCACCCCGGCAGCGGCCCAGCTCAGCTGGACTAGCCCCGAACAGTCGATGCCCTTCGACGTGCGGCCGCCCCACAAATAGGGGGTGCCGATCAGTTCCTCGGCGCGTCCGGCAGGGTCGGCATCTTCGCTGCCGACCTCGACCAGTGCGGCGAGCGGCAGATAGCCATGCGCGGTGGCGAGCCACTCGCCCTCGACCTCGCCCATCACCAGCGCGCCGCGCGGCAGGACGGCGGGGCCGCCGCTCGCGGCATCGGGGGCATTATGCAGGATCGCTTCGATCATCTCGACGCGGTGCGTCGGCGCAATCGGGGCGGCGAGCGCATCGGCGGACAGATAGCCGACATAATGGTCGGCGAGGCAATATCCCCACGCCCAGCCGCCGGTCAAGTCGAGCAGCGCAAAGCCCTCGCCGAACAGCAATTCGCTCGTTTGCTCGGCGTCGAGTGATGGCGATCCGCGCAAAACAGCGGCGGGCAACACGCCGCTGCGCATCATCGGCGCGGCATAATGGGGGGCAAAATGCTGACCAGCCACGGCAATATCGGCCAGATCGGGGCGGATGGCGACGATGCGCGGGTCATAGCCCTGCGACGTGCCGGTCAGGCCAAAGCGGTCGCGGCCCGCGCCGACGGCGCCGGGGCGGCCCATGCGGACGCGGTTGGCCGCTAAATTGTCGCCGCTTTGAGCTGTCACCTGTCGTCCCGTAAATAGCTGGTCCGCGCCCCCGGCGCACAATTGCGCGCCATTAGACCAGCCGGCCCCGCTTTATCAAGAAAGTTCAGATTTTCCCGCGCCGGTCGTAGCGCGTTTGCAGCATCGCCCATGCGGCGCGCAATCCCAGCGCCGCGCCGCCCTTGGGTCGTCCGGGCTTTGCCGACGGGCGCCAGGCAAAGGTGTCGAGATGCGCCCACGCCACACCTTCTGGCACAAAGCGTTTGAGAAACAGCGCCGCGGTGATCGTCCCGGCGAAGGCCGAGCTGCCCGCGTTGCCCAGATCGGCGACGTCGGTTTCGAGCAAATCGGCATAGCCATCCCACAGCGGCATCCGCCACAGCGGATCGTCGCGGTCGATCCCCGCGCTCAGCATGGCTTCGGCGAGCGCATCGTCGTTGGTGAACAGCGGGGGCAGGTCGGGGCCCAGCGCAACGCGCGCGGCGCCGGTCAGCGTTGCAAAATCGAGGATGAGTTCGGGCTTGGCTTCGCCCGCCTTCGCCAGCGCATCGCCCAGCACCAGCCGACCCTCCGCGTCGGTGTTGCCGATCTCGACCGTCAGCCCGAGGCGGCTTTTCAGCACGTCGCCGGGACGAAACGCATCCGCCGAAATCGCATTTTCCGCCGCCGCGACCAGACAGTGTAGTCGCACGGGCAGGCCGCTCGCCATCACCAGTTCGGCAAGCGCCAGCACATGTGCGGCGCCGCCCATGTCTTTCTTCATCAGGCGCATCCCCGACGCGGGTTTGATGTCGAGCCCGCCGCTGTCGAAGCTGATACCCTTGCCGACCAGCGCGACGCGCGGGTCGCTATCCTTGCCCCATTCGATCTCGATCAGGCGCGGGGCGTGATGCTTGGCCGCGGCGCGTCCGACGGCGTGGATCATCGGATAACCCTGTTCCAGTGCTTCGCCCTTGGTGACGGTCAGCTTGCCGCCATGCACCTTGGCGATCCGCTCGGCCGCCTTCTCGATTGCCGCCGGCCCCATGTCGGCGGCGGGGGTGTTGACCATGTCGCGGACGAGCGCGGTCGCGCGCACCTCTGCCACCATCGGCGCGATCGGGCCGACATCGGTGGTCAGCAGCACGCGCGGCCCCTTGGTCTCGACCTTCGATCGGTAAGCATCGAACCGATATTGCGCGCTCATCCAGCCGAACAGGGCTTTGCCCGGCTGCTGCCCTTCGAGCCGATAGCGTCCGGCGGGCAGAATCTGCCCCAGCTTGGCGAGACACCACGCCGACAGGCTGTCGACTTTGGCTACGGTGGTTACGACGGCCCATTTGTCCGGGTCGTCACCCGGCAGGATTGCGTGGACATAGGCGTCGGGCTTGAACCCCACCGCGGCAAGGTGCGCACGCTCGCGGGCGCTGCGGCCCTTCAGCCATTCGTCATAGCCCTTTTTATCGACGAGGTGGATCGGGCGGGCGTCCTGCCCCTTGTCGGGCTGGATCAGATCGGAATAGTCGGTCATGCCGATGGTGCTAGGCCGCCATGGATATTTTGTCGATTCCCGGCGTTATGCTGTGATGACGCCTGCAACATCGCTCCGCTCCATTCTGCTGCTCCTGACCGGCGCCGCGTTCCTTGCTAGCTGCGGCGAAGATGCGCCGACGCCCGCCGAGAAGGCTGCCGCCGCTGCGGTCCCCGGAGCACCGCCTAGCAGCGTCGCCGATGCGAACGCGAAAAACGCCGCGGCATCGAACGTCAAGGAGAGCAATGACGTTTTCGACTTTGCTTATGCCTATCCGCGCGAGGCGGCGACGATCCCGGACCTTGCCGCGTGGCTCGACAACGACCGCGGGACGAGGCGTGACGCGCTGATCGCCGCAGCCCGGCGCGACAAGGCCGCGGCAGAGAAGGCGGGGTTTCCTTATCGCGCGCACAGCCATCTCCAGACCTGGCAACGGGTCACGAACACGCCGCGCTTCCTGAGCCTGTCGGCGGAAATTCAGACCTACACCGGCGGCGCGCACGGGATGACCAGCTTTGCCACACTGCTCTGGGACCGCAACCGGGCGAAGCTGCTTCAGCCGCTCGACCTGTTCACCAGCGGCGATGCGTTTGACGCCGCGATCCGCGAGCCGTTCTGTGCCGGGATCAAGCGCGCCAAGGCAGCGAAGGGCATCGTCGCGGAAGAAGCACCGGACAGCCCCTTCGGCGAATGCCCGCCCGCATCGGCGCAGACGGTATGGCTCGGCTCGTCGGACGGTCGCCATCTTGACCGCATGACCATCGCCATCGCTCCCTACGAGATCGGCCCGTTTGCCGAGGGCAGCTACAAGATCAATGTCCCGGTGACCGCGGCGCTGGTTGGAGCGGTGAAGCCGGAATTCAAACGCGACTTCCTCCCCATCAATTGAGATCGAAGGACAAAGACATGGCAAAACAGTCGAAAGCCGGGAAGGTCGGCGAGAGCCCGAAAGAGCAGAAGGGAAAAGCAAAGGCCGCGACGAAGCTGCGCCGTGAAGTTGGGCGAGGCAAGACGATCTCCAAGCCGCTGTCCGATCGCGAGGCCGAGCTCGACCGCGCCCCCAAATGGCAGCCGCGCTATCCGGGGTCGGGGCGGCTCGAAGGCAAAGTGGCGATTGTCACCGGCGGTGACAGCGGCATCGGGCGCGCGGTTTGTGCGCTGTTCGCGCGCGAGGGCGCCGATGTCGCGATCGTTTATCTGAGCAACAAGCAGGATGCCGAGGCTACCGTGGCGATCGTCGAAGGCGAGGGCCGCCGCGCGATCGCGATCAAGGCCGACGTCGGCAAGGAAAAATCGGGCGAAAAGATCGTCGCGCAAACGGTCGCCAAGCTCGGCCGCCTCGACATCCTCGTCAACAACGCCGGGGAGCAGCACCCCGCCGAGGACATTCGCGACATCAGCCCCGACCAGTTGCAACGCACCTTTGCCACCAACATCTTCGGGATGTTCTATCTGGTGCAGGCTGCGCTGCCGCATCTTGGCAAAGGCGCGGCGATCGTCAATTGCACCAGCGTTACCATGTACCAGGGATCGGGCGGGTTGCTCGACTATAGCGCAACCAAGGGTGCGATCACCGCCTTCACCCGCTCGCTCAGCGAAAATCTGGTCGGGAAGGGCATTCGCGTGAATGCCGTGGCACCGGGGCCGATCTGGACCCCGCTCAATCCGCGCGGTGGCGCCCCTGCGGACAAGGTTGCGACCTTTGGCGAGGATACCCCGATGAAGCGGCCGGGTGAACCGAATGAAGTCGCGCCCTGCTTCCTGTTTCTCGCCTGCGATGACAGCAGTTACATGTCCGGGCAGGTGCTGCATCCCAATGGCGGGATGATCGTCAACGGTTAGGGGCCGCTATTCGGCCGCCTCCAGTTCGGCAGGTGCCGCTGCCACGGCCCGCGCATTGCCGAACGTCAGCACGCCATCGTCGATCGCGCCGGTCTTCATGTCGATGCGGTCCTGGATGTAATTCTGGTTGAGCCGCCACGGCAGCTTGTCGGCGTTTTTCGGCATGATGTGCAGCGACCGCTGGATATAGCCCGACGAGAAGTCGAAGATATTCTCTTCGGTCAGCGTCGCCGGGTCGGCGAGTGCGGGGGTCGCGACGGTCGTGCCGGTTGCCTGCATGTGGTTGAGTACGCGGCAGACATATTCGGCGACGATGTCGGCGCGTAGCGTCCAGCTGGCGTTGAGGTAACCGAACACCGCCGAGAAATTGGGGACGTTCGAGAACATGCACGCCTTGTAGTAAAAATGTTCGCTCCAGTCGACGAGCGCGCCATCGACGCGCACTGGAATCTTGCCTGCGACCGCCAGTTTAAGGCCCGTCGCAGTGACGATGATGTCGGCGTCGAGATGCTGGCCCGACCTGAGCTGGATGCCGGTGGCGTCAAAGCGTTCGATATGATCGGTGACAACCGACGCCTTGTCGGCCTTCATCGCATTGAAGAAATCGGCGTCGGGAACCAGGCACAGCCGCTGGTCCCACGGGTTGTATGGCGGGGTGAAGCTCTTGGCGTCATAGCGGTCGCCGAGCGCGTCCTTGATCTTGCCGGAGAGGAACTCCTTGACCTTCTCGGGCTTTTCGCGCGCGCGGCGAAAGCCGATGTCCTGCAGCTTCACATTTTTAAAGCGGGTGATGCGGTAAGCGAGCTTTTCGGGCAGGACTTTGCGCAAGAAATTGGCCAGCGCGTCCTTCGCCGGGCGGATGAAAAACCACGTCGGGGTGCGTTGCAGCATCGTCACATGCGCGGCTTTGTCCGCCATCGACGGGACGATCGTCACCGCGGTGGCACCCGATCCGATCACAACAACCTTCTTGCCCGCATAGTCGAGATTTTCGGGCCAGAATTGCGGATGGATGATCTGCCCCTGAAAATCCTCGCGGCCGGTGAAATTGGCGTCGAACGGCTCGTCATAATCATAATAGCCCGCGCCAAGGTAGAGCCAGCGCGCGGTCGTCGTCGACGTGCCGCCCGCGGCATCCTCCAGCGTCACCGTCCAGCGCGCAGTGCTGCTGTCCCAGTCGGCGCCGACAACCTTGCGGTCGAAGCGGATGCGCTCGCGAATATGGCGTTCGTCGACGATGCGGTTGAGATATTCGAGGATCGCGGGGCCGTCGGCGATCGTCTTTTCATGCTTCCACGGTTCGAACACGAACCCCAGCGTGTGCATGTCGCTGTCCGATCGGATGCCGGGATAACGGAACAGATCCCATGTACCGCCCAGATTGGCGCGGCGCTCGACCAGCCCAAAGCTTCGGTCAGGGCTATATTGCTGAAGGTGAACGGCCATGCCGATGCCCGAAATTCCGGCGCCGACGATCAGCACATCCTGATCGACCGGTGCAGCCTTCGTGTCTGCGGGGCGTTCCATCGTCGCCGTGCCTGCCATGATCCTGTCTCCCGACTATGTTTGACGCCAGCTTACGCACCACGTTTCATTTTGCAATCGAATTGACGTTTACGGAAAGTGTTGGCGCAAACGCCGTGCTTGTGACTGTCATACTATTGTCATAGATGCGCAACGATTCTGTCATTTTGCTGTTCCGGCGATGACTGCACGAAAGCTTGGAGCAATGCGTCAGATCGCCGTCCTTCCTTATCGTTTCAGCGGTGCCGCGCATGATGGGCCGACCGAAATCCTGCTCATCACGTCGCGCGAGACCAAGCGCTGGGTGGTGCCAAAGGGCAATCCTCTCACCGGGATGACGCGTCATGCCGCTGCCGCGGTTGAGGCCGAAGAAGAGGCAGGGGTTACCGGCGCCGTGTGTCCGACCCCGATCGGCAGCTATGAATATCGCAAACGCCGGGCGAACGGCGCCGCGATCATGTACAATGTCGAAGTCTTTCCGCTGGCGGTGACCAATGAGCTGGCCGAGTGGAAGGAAATGGACGAACGCGAGCGCAAATGGTTCTCGTTCCGCGATGCCGCCTCGGCGGTCGAGGAGCCCGATTTGCAGGCGCTGATCCGCTCGTTTGGCGATGGCGGCTTCCGCGCCGTCGCCTCACCGCGCAGCGTCGTTCTGGATGTAGTCGAGAAAGCAGGGGTAAGCCGGATGTTCGCATGGTTTCAGCGATTGCTGCCGCGACAGGGCAATTTTTTCGAGTTGTTCGAAAGCCATGCTGCAACGCTGGTGGCGGGCGCCAATGCGCTGTCGCGCATGTTGCAGGGCGGCGAAGGCATGGCCGATCATGTCCAGGAAATCATCGAGCGCGAACATGACGCAGACGCGATCACCCGCGAAGTGTTGCAGACCGTCCGTCGCACCTTCCTGACCCCGTTCGACCGCAGCGCCATCACCAGCCTTATCGCGTCGATGGACGATGCGATTGACGAGATGCAGAAAACGGCGGGCGCCGTCGACCTCTACGATGTCACCCAGTTCGAGCCCGAAATGCGCGACATTGGCGGCATCATCGTCGATGCGGCGCGGCTGACCGCCGAGGCGCTGCCGCTGCTCCGCAATATCTCCGCCAACGCAACGCGCCTGCACGAACTGACGGAGCGGCTGGTGCGGATGGAAGGCCATGCGGACGAAATCCACGCTGCCGGCCTGAAGCGCCTGTTCAAGGAACATGGGCAGTCGAACAGCGCCCATTTCCTGATCGGGCGCGAACTCTATCGTCATCTGGAGCGCGTGACCGACAGCTTCGAGGATGTCGCGAACGAGATCGACGGCCTGGTCATCGACCACGCATAAGCGGGGGCGCAAACCATGCACGAACTCGCTTTCCCGCTCCTCGTCGGCCTTATCATCCTGGCGCTGGCGTTCGATTTCCTGAACGGGCTGCACGACGCCGCGAACAGCATCGCGACCGTCGTCGCGACGCGCTTGCTGCGTCCGGTGCAGGCGGTGGTCTTTGCCGCCTTTTTCAACTTCGCCGCCTATTTCCTGTCGATCATCTTTCCCGAACTGCACAAGGTTGCCGAGACGATCGGCAAGGGGATCATCGACAAGGATCTGGTGACCCCGGCGGTCGTGTTCGGCGCGCTGGTCGGTGCGATGTTCTGGAACATCGTCACCTGGCTGAAAGGCATTCCGTCGTCGTCCAGCCACGCGCTGGTCGGCGGCATCGTCGGGGCAGGCGTCGCGCACGCGGGGTTCGAGGGGATCGAGTGGACAGGCCTGAACAAGACCGTCATCGCGATCTTCCTGTCGCCGATGCTCGGCATGTTGCTGGCGATGCTGGTGATGCTGGTCAGCAGCTGGGCGCTGCACCGCGCCACCGCCAAATTCGCCGAAAAGACCTTTCGCCGCCTCCATTTGCTGTCGTCCGCAGCCTATTCGGTCAGTCATGGGTTGAATGATGCGCAAAAGACGATGGGGATCATCGCGGTGCTGCTCTACTCCACAGGCTATCTGGAGGGCGAGTTTCATGTCCCGCACTGGGTGGCGTTCAGCTGCTATGTCGCGATCGCCTTGGGCACGCTGTCGGGCGGGTGGAAGATCATCGAGACGATGGGCGGGCGGATCACCAAACTGTCGCATCATCAGGGGTTCGCGGCCTCGACCGGCGGCTCGATCATGGTGTTTACCGCCAGCCTGCTCGGCATCCCGGTCTCAACGACGCACACGATCACCGGCAGCATCATCGGCGCCGGCGTCGCGCGGCGCGCCAGCGCCGTGCGCTGGGGTGTGGCCAGCAATGTCGTCGCAGCGTGGTTCATCACCATCCCGGCGAGCGCGATCGTCGCGGCGGCGTTCTACGGGATCACGCGCCTGTTTTGATCATTTTGCGGGGCGATAATCGACGCTCGCCCCGCCGACCATGCGCACCGGCAGATAGAGGCCGTTGCCATAGGCCTTGATCTGACCAATCTCGAAGCCATCGACGCGGGTGCGGATGACGAAGGCGCCCTCGCGCCGCTGATCGACCGCGCGCTTGATCTTGCCTTGGAGTTCGCCGAGATCGCGCGCGAAATTCTGGGTCAATGCATCGGCGATCAGCGGGGCAAAGCCCGGGCTCTGGCCGAGCGTGATCAGCAGGTCGCCGCCGACCCCGTCGGTATCGCCGTTGATCGACAAATTGGTGAAATGCACCTCGGCCGAACCGGGCTTGTTGTTGGGAACCGCGGTCATCCAGATGCGGCCGTGGGTTGGCTCGCCGCTGCGGTCGGCCAGCCGCATGGCGACATCGACGCCCAAAGCGATGCGCCCGTCGGGCGCGCCATAGATGGTCGACTTGCCGAATTTGACCGTCATCGGCCCAACCTTTGGCAACACGAACGGCCGCGCCGACCGTTTCAGCAGCGCGCGATCGACGACGGGCTGAAGCTGGGCATAGTCGGCGAGCACCGGCACCCGCACGTCGAGCAACGGTTTGGGTGCTTCGCGAACCATGCGCGGTAACGGCGTCGGCGTCGGATCGGTGGGCCGACCCGACACAAAGGTCTCGGTGATCGCTTCGAGCCCGAGGTTCAGCCGCATCTGCTGCCCCTCCATCCGGTATCCGCCATAGAGGATGCGCTGCGGGGTCACGCGCATCCACACCGGCGGCTTGTCGCGGTTGAGTTCGAGCGCGGTGAAGCTCTGGCGCCACACCTCGGACGCCTGCTGGCGGATGTCGATACGGGCGATCTCGCGGTTCACCTCGCGCTCGACGTCGCGCACGACGGGTTTCAGCTTGGCATCGGCCTCGTCGGTGAAGGTGATGCGCTTGCCCAGAAAGTCGATCCCCGGTGCCTTCGTCCAGCCATAGCTGATCCGCGCCGTGCCGCGAGTGCGCCAGTCGGGGGTGATGTCGATCTTGACCCGCGCATGCGCCATCGCCGCGCCGGTCGCGGTCTCACCCTTCAACACCCCGCCGACGTCACGCGCGGCGATCGTGGCGCTCAGCGGCACATCGACGATGATCTCGTCGCCCGCGCCGCGCAGGCGCAGCGGCCCGCGCGTGACGCGTCCGACGATGGTGCAGGCGATCGGCGGTGTGACCTTTACCTCCTTGCCGAACAGCTTGACTTCCTGCGGCTTGACGCACGCGCGCTCGCGCCGGTTGATCGTCCACAGCGTCTTCGGCACCGCGCGTTCGAGCGCCTGTTTGAGCGCGGTGGTGTCGGCGTTGATCGGCACCGCGATGAGCGATGTCTGCGTCGGCGAGGGCGCCTTGTCGGTGGCGCGCGGTGGCGGTTCGACGGCGACTTGGCGGTCGCAGGCGGTGAGCGCGGCCAACGCCGCTACGGCTACCGCTATAGAGTTGATCGCCCGCATACCTCAGCCCCCGATAGATGTTCCCGTGGTAACACCAATCGGTAAAGGCCGTTCCAACAAATCGACGGTTCAGGCGGCGACTACTCCGAACAAATCATGCTCGTCGGCATCCTCGATCGCGACGTCGACGATATCGCCCGCCTTCAATGTCGCGGCGACATCGCGCAGATAGACATGCCCGTCGATTTCGGGCGCGTCGGCTTGTGAGCGGCCGGTCGCGCCGATGCTGCCATCTTCATCCGCTTCGCCGACTTCGTCGATGATGACCGGCATCGTGCGGCCGATCTTGGCTTCGAGCTTGGCGGCGCTGATCGCGGCGGTCTTTTCCATGATGCGCTGGTAGCGCTCTTCCTTCAGTTCCTCGGGAACCTGATCGTCGAGCGCGTTCGCTTGCGCACCGGCGACGGGTTCGAAGCGGAAGGCGCCGACGCGGTCGAGTTGCGCTTCGTCGAGCCAGTCGAGGAGATATTGGAAATCGGCCTCGGTCTCGCCGGGGAAGCCGACGACGAAGCTGGAGCGGATTGCGATGTCGGGAGCGATGGCGCGCCAGTTTTTCAGCCGTTCGAGCACCTTGGCTTCGTTGGCGGGGCGCTTCATGCGTTTGAGGACGCTCGGACTCGCGTGCTGGAAGGGGATGTCGAGATAGGGCGTGAGCAACCCCTCGGCCATCAGCGGGATCACCGCGTCGACATGCGGGTAGGGATAGACATAGTGGAGGCGTACCCATGGGGCGCGGCCTTCGCTGGTCTGGAGCTGGCCGAGTTCGCGCGCGAGGTCGGTCATATGGGCGCGGACTTCGCGGCCTTTCCACTGACGCGGATCGTGGCGGGTGTCGACGCCGTAGGCCGAGGTGTCCTGGCTGATCACCAGCAGTTCCTTGGTCCCCGCAGCGACCAGCTTTTCGGCCTCGCGTAGCACCGCGTCGATGCGGCGGCTGACGAGCTTACCGCGCAGGTCAGGGATGATGCAGAAGGAGCAGCTGTGGTTGCATCCTTCGCTGATCTTCAGATAGCTGTAGTGGCGCGGCGTCAGTTTCAGCCCGCCTTCGGGGACCAGATCGACGAACGGCCCCTGGGTCGGCGGCGCGGCGTCGTGGACCGCATCGACGACCTGCTCGTACTGATGCGCGCCGGTGACCGCGAGGACGTTCGGAAAACGCGCGCGGATGACGTCGGCTTCATTGCCCATGCAGCCGGTGACGATGACGCGGCCATTTTCGGCCATCGCTTCGCCGATCGCCTCAAGGCTTTCTTCCTTTGCCGAGTCGAGGAAGCCGCAAGTGTTGACGAGCACGACGTCGGCGCCCGCATAATCGGGCGACAGGCCGTAACCGTCGGCGCGCAGCTTGGTGAGAATCCGTTCGCTGTCGACCAATGCCTTGGGGCAGCCGAGCGAAACCATGCCGACCTTCGGCTGGGAGGGGAGGGTTTTGACTGTCATGATTGCGGGCGCGCATAGGGGATTTTTTGGGGTTTGTCACGCGGGCGCTTCTGGCGTCATTGCGAGGAGCGAAGCGACGCGGCAATCCCCAGCTGCCGAAGGGGAGTGACGATGGCTGGAGATTGCTTCGTCGCCTTCGGCTCCTCGCAATGACGTTGGTTATTTCCCCGCCAGCGTATCTGCGACGATCCGCCAGACCTTCGGATTGATCCCCAAACCCAGATGCGTGCTGTCGACTTTGATGTTGCGCGCCTGGTCGTTGTAGATATCGACAGCGATATCCGGCCCGACGATGCCATCGCGGTCCGAATAGATGACCGTCAGCGGCTGGGTCAGGCCTTTCAGGTTGCGCGCGTGGATGTCGCGTTCGATCGCGTCGAAATCGCGGCCCGCAAAGCGCTGCGCGAGCGCGGTATATTTGGGGCCGCCGATGATCGGGGTGCCCATGGTGATGATCTCGCGGACAAGCATGGGATAGGCGCGCGCGGTTTCGCGGGCGATGACGCCGCCAAGGCTCCAGCCAATCAGGGTGAGCGGGGCGCCGTCGGCCTTGACCAACTCGGCGGCCTGCGCCGCAAAGCGTTCGACGTCGGCGGCGACGCGGCCTTGGTTGCGGCCCATGCCCCAGTCGCGGACCTGATAGCCCAGGTGGCGCAGATATGCCTCCAAAGGGCGCATCGAGAGTTCGGAGGCGCCGTAACCGGGCAGCAGCGCGACGGGTCGCCCGTCTCCGCGCGGGGCGCCGATCAGGTGATAGCCCGACAGGCCGTAGCGCAGCATGTCGAACGGCAGCGTGAGTTCGCCCAGCTGCGCCAGCCGGGTAGGGGGCTTTAACCCTTGGGGCAGCGGAACGTCGCGGGGCATCGCCTTCTCCCTGTCATCGGTTTACAGCTTGGCGGATTGGTGCGGCATTGCAAGCGGATAGGGTGACAGATGAGCATAGGGGTCTTTGCGGCAGTTTCAGCGGCGATTGCGGTGGCGGCGGGGGCGTTTGGCGCGCATGGCGCGGCGGGACAGCAGGAGGCCGAATGGCTGCGCACCGGCGGCATGTATCAGTTGATCCACGCGGTCGCCGCATTGGCGATCATGGGCGTGGCGCGCGGACCGGCGATCATGTTGCTGGTCGGTGCGGCGATTTTTGCCGCCAGCCTCTATGCGATGGCGCTCGGCGCGCCGCGCTGGCTGGGGGCAGTGACGCCTATCGGCGGCGGGTTGCTGATCATCGGGTGGCTGTGGGCGGGTTGGCGTTACTGGCGAGGTTAGCCGCCGGGTACGCTTGCTTCGCACTCTTCGCAGCGGATAACCTCGACGATCAGGTCGCCGACGGCGAGGCTTTGCGCTTCGGGCTCCCAGAAGCCGAAGGGCTTGCCGCTGCGATAGATGCGCAGCCCGCGCCCTTCGCTGGCGAGCTGGTCGATGCTCCGCCCGATTTCTTCCGCGGCGACGGGACGTTCGCGCAATTGGACCCGTCCGCCGATGCTGGCAAGGTCGGCCATATAATCGGCAACATGCGCGCCCTGCGCCGATCCGGCGAGCAGCAGGCCGGTAAAGCTGACCGGGTTGATGACATTGTTCGCGCCTGCCTGGCGCGCCAGCAACTCGTTATCCTGAGCCCGAATGACGACGCTGATCGGCACCTTGGGCGACAGGTGGCGGACGGTCAGCACCATCAGGATCGACGTGTCGTCGCGCCCCGCCGATACCAGCACCGATTGCGCCCGCGCGATATGGACGTCGATCAGCGTGTCGTCGTTCGACGCGTCGCCCTGCAGCACGTTGCAGCCCATCGCCTCGGCCTCGGCAATGCGCGACGCCGACTGGTCGATGACCACGATGCAGGCCGGATCGGTGCCGCGCGCGATCAGTTCCTTCACTGCCTCGCTGCCGCTGACGCCGAAGCCGAGGACAACGATATGGTCGGTGAGCTTTGCCTGGATGCGGGCCATGCGCCATTTTTCCCATGTGCGTTTGAGGACGAAGTTATAGGCGGTGCCCACAAAGATAAAGAGCACCGCGATGCGGATCGGGGTGACGATCACCGCCTCGATCAGGCGCGAACGGTCGGACACCGGATGAATGTCGCCGAACCCTGTCGTCGTCACCGAAATCATCGTGAAGTAAACGACGTCGAGAAAGCTGATGTGGCCGTCGTGGTTGTCCTTCAGCCCTGCCCGGTCGATCCAATGCACCAGCACGACGATGCCGATCAGAAAAAAGGCGAGGCTGAGCCGCGCGAGGACGTCGGCCCACACCGGCCATTTGCTCGCGCGTTTGAGCGGCTGGAAGCGGTGGTGCAGCTTCAGTTTGGTGGAGGTCTTGCGGCTCATGGTGGTGCTTGTGCCAAAGCCGATGGGCGAAGGCTAGCCCGCCGAATGATAAGCCCCACGCAGCGCCGCCAGCGACGCGTCATGCGTCAGATCGAGCTGGAGCGGGGTGACCGAGATATAGCGGTCGTCGATCGCCTCCAGGTCACTGTCATGCCCCGGCGAATGTTCGATGCCGTGCAGCCCGAACCAGTAATAGCGGTAACCGCGCGGGTCGGTGCCCTCGACGATCGAGCCGCGGCCATAATCGTGGAAACCCTGGCGGGTGACGCGGATACCGCGGACGTCGGCGGCGGCGATCGCAGGGAAGTTGATGTTGATCAGCGTGCGCGGCGCCATGTCCATCGCGAGCAGCGGGCGCAGCACTTTTGCGCCCCATATTTCTGCGGGCTCGAAGGGGACGGTGTCGCCCATGCCTTCCTTGGCATAAACCTGGCTGAGCGCAATCGAGAGAATGCCCGCCAGCGCGCCCTCGATCGCCGCCGATACGGTGCCTGAGTAAGTCACGTCATCGCCCAGATTTGCGCCGCGGTTGACGCCCGACAAGATCAGGTCGGGCTTTTCCGGCATCAGCTTGCTGATCGCCATCATCACCGAATCGGTCGGGGTCCCGCTGCACGACCAGCGCTGCGGGCCATGGTCGCGAATGCGCACCGGGCGCGACAGGGTGAGCGAGTGACCGGCGCCCGATTGTTCCTCGGCAGGCGCGCACACCCAGATGTCGTCGCTGAGCTGGCGCGCGATGGCTTCGAGAATGGCGAGGCCGGGGGCGTAATAGCCGTCGTCGTTGGTGAGGAGGATGCGCACGTTTATGGTCTCTCTTTCTTCGTCACCCCGGACTTGATCCGGGGTCCATGACACCGCGGCCGCATGGGCCCCGGATCAAGCCCGGGGTGACGCGTATTATCTGGTGGGCGTCAGTTTCGTGATCCCGCCCATATAAGGCAGCAGCACATCGGGAACGATGACACTGCCATCCGCCTGCTGATAATTCTCCAGCACCGCCACCAGCGTGCGGCCCACGGCCAACCCCGACCCGTTCAGCGTATGGACAAACTCGTTGCCCTTCGCGCCCTCGCGCCGGAAACGCGTGTTCATGCGCCGCGCCTGGAAATCGCCACAGTTCGAGCAGCTCGAAATTTCCCGGTAGCTATTCTGTCCGGGCAGCCACACCTCAAGGTCATAGGTCTTGCGCGCCGCAAAGCCCATGTCGCCGGCGCAGAGCAGCATCTTGCGATAGGGCAGCTCCAGCGCTTCGAGGATCGTTTCGGCGGCGCGGGTTTTGCGTTCGAGTTCGGCGTCGCTGTCTTCGGGACGGGTGATCGAAACCAGCTCGACCTTCCAGAACTGGTGCTGGCGGATATAGCCGCGCGTGTCGCGCCCCGCCGATCCGGCTTCGGAGCGGAAGCAGGGGGTCAGCGCGGTCATGCGGATCGGCAGGTCGGCCTCGGGCAAAATCTCTTCGCGCACCGCGTTGGTCAGGCTCATTTCCGAGGTCGAGATCAGCCAGCGGCCGTCGGTGGTCTGGAACAGATCCTCGCGGAATTTGGGCAGCTGCGTCGTGCCGAACGCCGCCTCGTCGCGCACCATCAGCGGGGTGGCGCATTCGGTGTAGCCCGCCTCGATCGTCTGCTTGTCGATCATGAATTGCCCAAGCGCACGTTCGAGCCGCGCCATCTGGCCGCGCAGGAACGCAAAGCGCGCGCCCGACATCTTGGCCGCGGTCTCGAAATCGAGGCCGAGCGCGGGCGCGAAGTCGGCGTGCTCCTGCGGTGGGAAGTCAAAGCTGCGCGGGGTGCCCCAGCGCGCAATTTCCACATTGCCGTCCTCGTCTTCGCCGTCGGGGACATCTGCGGCGGGCAAATTGGGGAGCGCGGCGAGCCTGTCGTGCAGCGCGGCCAGCTGTTCGCGCTCGGCATCTTCTTTCGCGGGTAGCGACGTCTTGAGTTCGGCAACCTCGGCCTTCAGCGCCTCGGCCTTGTCCTTGTCGCCGCTGGCCATCGCCTGGCCGATAAGCTTCGAAGCTTCGTTGCGGCGCGCCAGCGAGGCCTGAATTTCGGTCTGCAGCGCGCGCACCGATGCGTCGGCGGCCAGAATGGCGGCGGACAGGGGTTCGAGGCCGCGGCGCGCGAGGCCGACGTCGAAGGCTTGCGGGTCATCCCGGATCAGGCGGATATCGTGCATGGGCGCGCTATGGCGTTGCCGGGCAAGCGGTGCAAGCCTGTCCTTTTGTGATCCTCCCTGTGGCGAAGCCACGGGGAGGGGGACCGCCGCCGCAGG
>NZ_DKIH01000003.1:88912-100133 GCF_002454115.1 Sphingopyxis sp. UBA6723
AGCCCTGCGGGCTGCCACCTCCCCATCGCTGCGCGACAGGGAGGATTTTCGTTCGGCAGCGCCGCGCAAACCCGTCGCGCCCATGAAAAAAGGGCCGCCCCGAAAGGCGGCCCTTCAGTGTGGCGGTCTGGGTAAAAGCCCCCCCCCGACCTCCAGTGGATACGTTACGCGGCGTCGGCGTCCTTGTCGTTGCGGTTCGCGGCGCGGCGGCGCGCGACGAGCGCTGCAGCAGCGGCCCCGAACAACAGCATCATCGGCGGTGCCGGAACCGGGGTCGGCGGGTTGCCCGACGAACTGCTGGTGCTGCCGCCCGAGCTGGACGACGAGGAAGAGGACGACGAGCTGCTGCTCGACGACGAGGAAGAGCCGGTGCTGCCCGTGCTGGTGCTGCCGGTCGAACCCCAGCTGCTGCTGCCACCGGTCGCGCCCGACGAGGTTGCGCCGCTCGACGTGCTGCTGCTCGACGAGGAGGAGGACGAGGAGCTGGAGGACGAGCTGCTCGAGCCGCCCGAGCTGCTGCTGGAACCACCCGAGCTGCCGCTCGAACCGTTCGATCCGCCCGAACTGCCATGCGACGAGCTGCCCCAGCCCGAGCTGCCATGCGACGAGCCGCCTTTCGACGAGCTGCCACCCGACGAGGATGAGCTGGACGAGGAGGATGAGGACGACGAGCTCGATGACGAACTGCTGCTCGATGACGAGGTGCTGACATTGCCAGACGAGGTCGAGACATTGCCGGAGGAGGTCGAGACGTTGCCCGACGAGGTCGATACGCCCCCGGTCGAGGTGCTAACGCCGCCTGTCGAGGTCGACACACCGCCCGTGGAGGTCGAAACACCGCTCGACGTGCTGACGCTACCGGTCGAGGTCGAAACGCCGCCGGTCGAGGTGGACGTGCTGACCCCGCCCGTCGAGGTCGATACACCGCCGGTCGAAGTCGAGGTGCTGACACCTCCCGTCGAGGTCGAAACGCCGCCCGAAGTGCTGCTCGACGTGGTACTGAGCCCCCCGGTGGTGGTCGAGGTGACCACAACGCTGCCGCTGCTGCCCCCGCTACTGCCGCCAAAGAAGCCGCCGAAGAAACCGCCGCCGAAACCACCGCCAAAGCCTCCGCCGATCACGGTGACACCGCCGCCGCTGCCGCCGCCTTCAAAACCACCACGCTGCGGGAAGGGCGCGTAAGGGATGGGGGGCAGCGGGATCGTCTGCGTTACCACCTGCGTCTGCGGGGTGGCGGTGCGAATGACGCGCTTGGTCGTGACGACGCGGCGAATGCGCTTCACCGGCTTGCGCGCCGCGTGGCGCTTGCGAACGACCTTCTTGGCCGGTCCCGCGCAAGGCGAACAAGACTGCGCCGCCCGCGCCTTGGGCACGTCGGTGATCTGCATCGCGCCGGTACCGATCAGCGCACCGCCGCAGGTGCAGGCGCAAAGCTTGGCGAGGGCCATTCGGACAGACATAGGTTTCTCTTTCTTTCCCGTTGCAGGTGCAAAGCGCCATCCACCGACACCCGTTTCACCTTCGCTATAACCCAAAAGGTCAAAGCTTTGCGAACGCGGCAATTGCGTTAACCGCGTTTGCCTGTCCGACAGCGGGAAAACACGACCGGAATCAACCCAAATGGCGTTTATTGTCCCAAAATAGCACGAAAACTGCAATGATTCTATGCGATTGGTTAATCTTCGGCCCTAAATCGGCTTTGCCCAAGCTGCATTACGGATCGCACTTGATCGGTCAGAATCACCTCCTGCTGCTCCTCTGTTCAGCCGCGCTTCACGCCCCGTCGCTATCCACTGCTTCGGCGCTTGTATCGTCGCCAGCGGCTGGTTATAGGCGCGCCACTCCCTGCGCCGCTTGGCGGATCGCAGGGTGACAGGAAAGGACGCGAGAGCCCCTCATGCCGACCAAGATTGCCGACATTGGTGCCGACGCGCTGCGCGCAGCCAAATCAAATCTCGATACGGATTATGTTCCTGGCGACGACGAAGAGTTTATGAACGAGCGGCAGCAGGAGTATTTCCGCGGCCTGCTCCTCGCCTGGAAAAAGTCGATCCTGTCAGAATCCGAATCGACCCTGGCGCATCTGCAGGATGGGCCGCTGCGCGAACCCGACCTGGCTGACCGCGCATCGAGCGAAACCGACTGGGCCATCGAACTCAGAACCCGCGACCGGCAACGCAAGCTGATCGCCAAGATCGATTCGGCGATCCGCCGCATCGACGAGGGCGAATATGGCTATTGCGCGGTGACCGGCGAGCCGATCTCGCTCGCCCGCCTGCAAGCGCGTCCGATTGCGACGATGACGCTGGAGGCGCAGGAGCGCCACGAGCGGAACGAGCGGATTTCGCGCGAAGATTGATCCACTTTGGGTCGGATATCCGATTTACCGACGCACAATTTACATTTCGGCAATGGCTGCGCTCTAGATTCGCGTTCTAACGATAAACGCGGAGAACAGGTCGCAATGGAATCGCGCGGACCAATTACCACAGATGAAGAAGTCGCGGCGCTGTCGCGCGGTGCCGATCGGGATAGCCTGTTCATGCAGGCCCAGTTGATCCTGCTGGGTCGCGCCGATCCCGTTGTGGTCCGCGTGCGTAACCTGTCGCCGGGCGGGATGCTCGCCGAAGCCAAGGTGCGCGTCGAACAAGGCGCTACTGTCGAGATCGATCTGAAAAATGTGGGTCCGGTGCCGGGCCGCGTCGTATGGGCGGGCGAGGGCAAATTCGGCATCGCGTTCGATCATCAGATCGATCCGCAGGCGGTGCGCCGTCAGGTGGTATCGCAGTCCGATCTGCCGCCGCATCTGCGGCGCTCTGGGCTGGAGCGGGGGCCGCTGTACCGCCGACGCTGATGCATCCGATTTAGGGCAGCATCAGCGGGGCGGTAAAGACTGGCGATCGTCAGGCGATCGCGAGCATCTCTTCCTTGAGTTTCAGCTTCTGCTTTTTCAGCTGCGCCAGCGCCGCCATGTCGGGCGCCGGACGCCGCTCTTCATTCGCAATTTTCTCGTCGAGGTGCGCGTGGCGCGACTTCAGGGCGGAAAGATGCGATGTGCTCATGGGCCATTCTCCTTTTCGACTCGATTGGCAGGACCGAGTAAATCACGAATCGGGGCAAATGTCGTCGCGATTCGGTCAGCCGGTCCCCGTTGCGGACCAGTGGTGAACGTGGCAGGGAAGCGGTCGTGAGCCCCGACGAAATCATTCAGCGCCTGGAACTGTTACGCATCGAGCATCGCGACCTCGACGCCGCCATCATCGCACTCGGCGACGCGGCGGTTCCCGACCAGTTGCAACTCGCGCGGTTGAAGAAACGCAAGCTCCGCCTGCGCGACGAAATGGCGTGGTGCGAGGATCAGCTGGTTCCCGACATTATCGCCTGAATCAAAACGGGACGCCGCGGCACCGCAATTTCATGGTTACCGCCATTGCATTGCGCCGTGGCCGTGGCATCTCTTGGCAAATGGTAGCCCGGCATTCCGACATGATGCAGATCGCAGCGCCGGTGCAACGCGCCCAAGTCGAAAATCTGTATGTCGAGGCGATGGTGCTCGCCGACGAGGCGCACGCCGCCTTTGCCGCGCAACGCGATCTTGGCGATATCCGGCGTGACGGATTGATGCAGATCAGCCTCGCGTGCGAATCGCTCAAGACCACGACGCGGCTGATGCACGTCATCGCCTGGCTGCTCCACCGCCGTGCGATGATGGCGGGCGATCCCGGCGCGGGACCGAATGACAGCGCGGCGCGGATCGGCGAGCCGGTGGCGGCCGACTGGGACGTCTGTGCGGGATTCGAAGCGTCGGTGCGGCGGATCATCGCGGCAAGCGAGCGGTTGTTCGAACGGATCGCGGGACTGGAGGCGGGCTGGGATGCGCCGCAGGCGGCGACGCCGGTGCAGCGGCTGCTGGCGCAGTTGGAGGCGCGGCTTTAGTCGGGCGGCCTGTCTGTTTTGGGGTGGAAAGCGGACGCGGGTCCAACTAATTACTGTCCATGAGCGGCATCGAGAAATATCTGACCAGTCCCGACGATCAGGAGCAGGTCGGCATCTCAAAAAGGGACGACGCGACCTATACGTTTCAGCGCCGCTGGCGGGATGGCGCCGATTGGGGACCGTTCGGACCTGAGCGTGGCATCTACGATTGCGCCCTGACCGCGGAGACTGAGGCAATGCAACAGGTCCCATGGCTGGCAGTGCTCAGACAGTGATTTGATGGCTGCAACTGCTCGCTAACAGCCATTTATCCCAACCACTCCACCCACGCGCCGTGGGCATGGGCGTGCGCCAGCTTCACCGACTCCCCGCCGCCCGGCCAATGCCGCACCACCAGCTCATGATGATGCACCGTCCGATTGGCTTCGAGCGCGATCCATGCCAGCGGGCGCGCCGCGGTTGCTCGCGCGCCTGCGGCTTCCATCGCCGCGGTGATCCTTGCCTGCTGCTCGGCGGGGACATATTGCCAAACGACCGAGTGCATCAGGACGCGCGTCGTCCCGTCCGCTTGCGGCCGCGCCAGTTCCGCCTCGACAAAGTCAGCGGCGTTGGCGTGGATCAGCTGCGGCGGTGCTTCGGTCGCTGCCGAAATCGCAGCCGACATGCGCTGGAAGCGGATATGATGTTCGGGCCAGATATAGGCTTTTAACCGCAGCGCCTGCGCCGGATCGGTCAGGTCGACCGGCGCGACGTCGCAGCCTTTCAGACGCGCAAACTCGATCGCGTGCTGCGGTGGATGGTTCCCACGCCAGTCGGGGGTGAACGCCATGACGCTCGGCTGCGGCCCGACATGCACGCCGCCCAGATCATAATGATAGCGGTCGATCATCAGGTTGATCCCGGCGCTCGACCCGATTTCGAGGCAGTCGAAGCGCGGCGGCAATCCCTTGTCGGCGAGCCACAGCATCGCCGCGATGAAGTTCGATGAGCGCCCCGCCTCGTTGGTCTGCGGCGGGCCGTTGAGCCATGGGAGCAGCTCGGCTTCGTGCCGCGCTACCACCCCGGCGACGATCGCCGCGTCATTGATATCCTCGGCATCGGCGTAAATCGGTGCCAATTCATGCGCGCTGCCCGCCAGATGCAGCGCGTGGATGCCGCCCGCGGCGCGCAGCGGCAGCGCGTCGGCGAGCGGAGCGCCATTCCAATCGGCGATACGGCGGGCAAAGCCGCTGGCGGGCTTGTCGAGCAAGGCGTCGAGCGCGGCCACGACGCGCGCCGTCACCGGAGCGCCGTTCGCCCGGCAATAGGTGACCTGATTGGCAAAGGCGGTTCGCACCGCCGCCGGTCCGGTTTCGGCCATATCGATCGGCTGATAGCGCTCGCTCATTGCCCTTTGTCCTGTCACCACCTATGTGCGCGACGCTTATGCCCGAACCGATCATCTTTGCCATCCCCAAGGGACGCATCCTCGACGAGGCGCTGCCGTTGCTGGCGCGCGTCGGCATCGAGCCCGCGTCGGATTTCTTTGACAAGAGCAGCCGCGCTTTGGTGTTTGCGACGAACCAGCCGCATGTCTCGCTGATCCGCGTCCGCGCCTTCGATGTGGCGACCTTTGTCGCGCATGGCGCGGCGCAGCTGGGCATTGTCGGCTCCGACGTCATCGACGAGTTTGATTACAGCGAGCTCTATGCGCCGGTCGATCTGGGCATCGGCCATTGCCGCCTATCGCTGGCCGGCCCCGCCGATGCGCCGCCGCCGGGGATGGGCGAAAGCCACATCCGCGTCGCGACAAAATATCCCGCAACGACACGCCGCTGGTTCGCGGCGCAGGGCATCCAGGCCGAGTGCATCAAGCTGAACGGCGCGATGGAAATTGCCCCGAAGCTGGGGCTGGCTTCGCACATCGTCGATCTCGTTTCGACGGGGCGCACGCTGGTCGAAAATGCGCTCGCCGAACAGAAAATCATCAGCGACGTGTCGGCGCGGCTGATCGTCAATCGCGCCGCGTTCAAGCTGCGCTCGGCCGAAGTGCCGGCACTGGTCGAGCGGTTCCGTCAGGCGGTGGGCGATGCGGCGGCTTGACGCTTCCGCACCCGGCTTTGCGGCCGAATTCGACGCGCTGGTCAACGATCGGCGCGAGAGCGATTCCGACGTGTCGGCCGACGTCGCGGCGATCATCGCGCGCGTGAAGGCCGAGGGCGACGCGGCGCTCGCCGACTATACCGCGAAGTTCGACCGCTTCGATCTGGACGCGAGCGGGTGGAGCATTTCGAAAGCAGAATGCGCCGCGGCGTATGAAGCGCTGGCGCCCGAGCTGCGCGACGCGCTCAATCTCGCCGCCGACCGCATCCGTGCTTATCACGCGGCGCAGCTACCCGAAGACCGCGACTATCGCGACAGCACCGGCGCGCGGCTTGGCGCGCGCTGGAACGCGGTCGATGCGGCGGGGGTCTATGTTCCCGGCGGGCGGGCCGCCTATCCCTCGTCGGTGCTGATGAACATCCTGCCCGCCAAGGTCGCGGGGGTGGGGCGCATCGTGATGATGACCCCGACGCCGGGCGGCGAGACCAATCCGGTCGTCATGGCCGCGGCGCATATCGGCGGCGTGGACGAGATCTGGCGGATCGGCGGCGCGCAGGCTGTGGCCGCGCTCGCTTATGGTACCGAACGGATCGCGCCGGTCGATGTCGTCACCGGCCCCGGCAACGCGTGGGTCGCCGAGGCGAAGCGGCAGGTCTATGGCGTGGTGGGCATCGATATGGTGGCGGGACCAAGCGAGATCGTGGTCGTTGCCGATGCACAGAACGATCCGCGAGTCATTGCCGGCGACTTGCTCAGCCAGTCCGAGCATGATCCGACCAGCCAGTCGATCCTGTTCACCGACGATGCCGCCTTTGCCGACGCGGTTGCCGCGGCGGTCGACGCGATCATCCCGACTCTGAGCACTGCGACGACGATGCGCCAAAGCTGGGATGCCAATGGCGCGATTGTTATCGTGCCGACGCTCGCCGATGCGATTCCGCTCTGCGACCGGCTGGCGCCCGAACATCTCGAGCTCGCGGTCGATGCCGCCGCGGCCGACGCGCTGTTTGCCAAGGTGCGTCATGCCGGTTCGGTCTTTCTCGGTCGCCAGACTCCGGAAGCGATCGGCGATTATGTCGCCGGGCCGAACCACGTCCTCCCGACTGGACGCCGCGCCCGTTTTTCGAGCGGGCTGTCGGTCAGCGATTTCATGAAGCGCACCAGCTTCCTCGCGCTCGACGACGCGAGCCTTGCCGCGATCGGTCCCGCCGCGGTCGCACTGGCAGGTGCGGAGGGACTTCCCGCCCACGCGCTTTCGGTCAGCCAGCGTCTCAAGTAGAAAAGAACCATGAACCAACGCGCCCAATCCCGCTCCGCCGCCCGTCTCGCCGCCGTCCAGGCGCTCTATCAGCACGAGATGGAGGCGACCCCGGTCGCCAAGCTGATCCATGAATTCCACCAGCACCGCATCGGCGCGACGATCGAGGACTCCGAATATGCGGACGCCGATGTCGCCTTCTTTGACGACATTGTGAAAGGCACGCTGGCGCGCTCCGAAGAGATTGACGCGGCGATCATCACGCGGCTCGCGAGTGGCTGGTCGATGGAGCGGCTCGACCGCACGATGAAGGCGATTCTGCGCGCCGGCGCCTACGAATTGATCGCGCGCGGCGACGTGCCGGTCGGCGCGGTGGTGAGCGAATATGTCGATGTTGCCAAAGCGTTTTTCGATGCGCGCGAGGCTGGGTTTGCCAACGGGCTGCTCGATGCAATCGGCAAGGATGTGCGGGCGAAGTAAAAGCTGCCGCGCTCCTGCGAAGGCAGGAGCCCATCATCTGACCGCGCATCCTTGCTCCGACCGGTGATGGGCCCCTGCCTTCGCAGGGGCACAGCTATCGAAGACTGTTTATTCGCGCTAAACCCGCCGCCATGTCCGAAGCCGATTTCATCACCCGCCTCCGCGCCATCGCCACTGACCCCGCCGCGCGCGGGCTCGCCGATGATGCGGCCGAGTGGGAAGGGCTGGTCCTCACCCACGACATGATCGTCGAGGGTATCCACTTTCTGCCCGACGACACCCCGCAGGACGTCGCGTGGAAGCTCGTCGCGGTGAACCTGTCTGATCTGGCCGCCAAGGGTGCGGCGCCGGTCGGGGTGCTTGTCGGCTACAGCCTCGGCGACGACCAATGGGACGCGGCCTTTGTCGAAGGCCTTGACCTTGCGCTCCGCTGCTTCGGCGTCATCCTGCTCGGCGGCGACACGGTGCGGGTGCCTGCAGGCGCCCCGCGCAGCTTCGGACTGACCGCGATCGGCCGTGCGCCGCCGGGCGGGGCGCCATCGCGATATGGGGCGCGGCCGGGGGATCAGCTGTGGGTCACCGGCACAATCGGCAATGCCGGGCTGGGCCTCGCGATGCGGCTGGGGCAGGAGGAGGCGAACGAGACCTGTCTTGCCGCCTATCGCCGCCCGCAACCGCAGCTGACCTTTGGACAGGCGGTCACGCCCCACGTCCACGCGATGATGGATGTGTCCGACGGCTTGCTGATCGATGCGCAGCGCATGGCGGACGCCAGCGGGTGCGAGTTTGTGCTGATGCTGGAGGCGGTGCCGCTGTCGGCCGCCTTGCTCGCGGTGCGCCCCGATGTCGTCGATACACGGATCGCCGCGGCGACCGCGGGCGACGATTATCAGCTGCTGTTTGCTGCCGATCCGGGCGCGGCGGGGGCGATCCGCGAGGTCGCGGCGGGATTGCATATCATGGTCACGCCGATCGGTCATGCAGGCGTGGGCGCGGGGATCGTAGTGACGCATCGCTCGCAGCGCATTGTGCTACCCGAGCGTCTCGGTTTCACACATTGACGCGAAACCGTTACAAAAGTGCCGAAAAACCGGGCTTGCCCTAGGCTTTCTTTCTTCCCATAACGCGGCGTCCAAATTTAGGGGCGGTCGCATCAGGGGAGAGGGCGAACCGGCAATCATAAGTCGGACGTGCTCGACAGTTCACCTGACTCCGCCCCGCTCAATGGGGAAGGAAATTCATGATTGATCCGGTTATGATCGCGATAGCGTGCGGCCTTATCGCCGTGCTCTATGGCTTCATTACCTCGCGTCAGGTGCTCAGTGCCTCGGCCGGTAATGAAAAGATGCAGGAAATTGCTGGCGCCATTCAGGAAGGCGCCAAGGCCTATCTGGGCCGCCAATATCGCACCATCGCTATCGTCGGCGTTGTTGTCGCCATCCTTGTCGGCCTGTTCCTCGGCGCGATTTCGGCGACGGGCTTTGTCATCGGCGCCGTCCTGTCGGGCGTTGCCGGTTTTGTCGGCATGAACATCTCGGTAAAGGCGAACGTCCGCACCGCGGCCGCGGCGCAGACGGGCCTTCAGGCGGGTCTGACCATGGCGTTCCGCGCTGGCGCGATCACCGGCATGCTGGTGGCGGGGCTCGCCCTGCTCGCGATCTCGGTCTTTTTCTGGTATCTGATCGGCCCCGGCGGGTTCACCGTCGGCGGTGAGGATCGCACGGTTGTCGACGCGCTCGTCGCGCTGGCCTTCGGCGCCTCGCTGATCTCGATCTTCGCGCGTCTCGGCGGCGGTATCTTTACCAAGGCTGCCGACGTCGGCGCCGACCTGGTCGGCAAGGTCGAGGCCGGCATTCCCGAAGACGATCCACGCAATCCCGCGGTGATCGCCGACAACGTCGGTGACAATGTCGGCGACTGCGCCGGTATGGCCGCCGATCTGTTCGAAACCTATGTTGTCACCGTCGGCGCCACCATGGTGCTGATGGCGCTGCTGCTGAAGGGTGCGGGCGACATGCTCGTGCCGTTGATGAGCCTGCCGCTGCTGATGGGCGGCGTCTGCATCATCACCTCGATCATCGGCACCTATTTCGTCCGTCTCGGCGGCGGAACCAACGTCATGGGCGCGATGTACAAGGGCTTCCTCGTCACCGCGATCCTTTCGGTCCCGGCGATCTGGTTCTCGACCAGCTATATCCTGCAGGGCGACATGACGACCGATGTGGTCGGCACGACCTTCAACGGTATGGACCTGTTCTATTGCTCGCTGCTTGGTCTGGTCATCACCGGGCTGATCATCTGGATCACCGAATACTACACCGGGACCAATTATCGCCCGGTGCGGTCGATCGCGAAAGCATCGGAAACCGGCCACGGCACCAACGTCATTCAGGGACTGGCGATCAGCCTTGAATCGACCGCGCTGCCGACGCTCGTCATCTGTGCGGGCATCATCATCGCCTATATCCTGGCAGGCATCATCGGCATCGCCTTTGCCGCCACCGCCATGCTGGCGCTGGCGGGCATGGTTGTGGCGCTCGACGCTTATGGCCCGGTCACCGACAATGCTGGCGGTATCGCCGAAATGGCGGGGCTCGATGAATCGGTGCGTGAAAAGACCGACCTGCTCGACGCCGTGGGCAACACGACCAAGGCGGTGACCAAGGGTTATGCCATCGGTTCGGCGGGTCTTGCGGCGCTGGTGCTGTTCGGCACCTACACCGCTGACATCACCGAATACTCGGCCAAGCTCGGGCTGACCGAACCGCTGACCTTCTCGCTGTCGTCGCCTTATGTCATCGTCGGGCTGCTGCTCGGCGCATTGCTGCCGTATCTCTTCGGCGCGATGGGCATGACCGCGGTCGGCCGCGCAGCGGGCGAGGTGGTCAAGGATGTTCGCGACCAGTTCAAGAACAACCCGGGCATCATGACCTATGAATCGAAGCCCGACTATGCACGCACGGTCGATCTGGTGACCAAGGCGGCGATCAAGGAAATGATCATCCCGTCGCTGTTGCCGGTGCTGGCGCCGATCGTCGTCTATTTCGTCATCCTCGCGGTGGCGGGACAGGTCGCGGCGCTCGAAGCGCTCGGCGCGCTCCTGCTCGGCGTGATCGTCGGCGGGCTATTCGTCGCCATCTCGATGACCTCGGGCGGCGGCGCATGGGACAATGCGAAGAAATATATCGAAGACGGCAACCACGGCGGCAAGGGCAGCGAGGCCCATAAGGCCGCGGTGACCGGTGACACCGTTGGCGATCCGTACAAGGATACCGCGGGTCCGGCAGTCAATCCGATGATCAAGATCACCAACATCGTGGCGATCCTGCTCCTCGCGGCGCTGGCGCACGGCGCAGCGTAAGCTGCACCGCCCTCGCGGGTAAAGAAAGGCCCCGCCGGAGCGATCCGGCGGGGTTTTTCTATGGCGGCTTTGGGGTGGGAAGCGGACGTTGCCGATCCTCCCCG
>NZ_DKIH01000003.1:100153-193035 GCF_002454115.1 Sphingopyxis sp. UBA6723
GTGCACCGCCGAACGGTCGCCGTTCAAGGAGTGCTTTTTGTCCGGCGCCACGTAAACCGCCTGTGCCCCTCCCCCACCCTTCGGGTGGTCCCCCTCCCCCGTTGGGGGAGGATCGGCTATGCCCACTTCCGGTCGTCTAAGGACATTCGTCATCCCGGACTTGATCCGGGATCCACCGCGGCACTGAAGTCGTGGACCCCGGATCAAGTCCGGGGTGACGATGATGGATGGGGAGGCTTTCGGTCGTTAGCCGCCGCTCAGTTCGCGCTCGTCGCCTTCATCTGCGCCGCATAACCCGCCTGGACCATCGCGCTCATCCGATCGAACAATGCGTCGGGGTCGCTGCGGCGCAATTGAGCGATCGCGGCCTCGGCGCCCTCGGCGACCACCAGTTCGCGCGTGCCGGCATCGACTGCCTCGAGTATCTGCGCGGCGGCGAAATCGGGTGACAGGCCATTGTCGATCGCGGCGTCGCTTTCCCCGCGAACGCTGCCGTCGGCGTTCAGCGCGTTGCGGCTGACGTTGGTCTGCACCGATCCCGGCGCAACGACCAACACCTTCAGCCCCAGATGCTCATTCTCGGCGCGCACGCTGTCGTGATAGCCGATCAGACCGTGTTTGGCGGCGCAATAGGCGCTGCGCAACGGTACCCCGGCGATGCCTGCAACGCTTGAGATCGCGACGATCTGCCCGCCGCCCGCGCCGACCATGCGCGGCAGCAGTTGCTGGGTCAGCGCAATCGGGGCGAGCAGGTCGACCGCGACAATCTGCTGATAGACGGCAAAGTCGGTGTCGATTGCCAGGCTGCGCTGCGAGATTCCGGCGTTGTTGATCAGTCCGTCGATGCGGCCCTGCCAGTTCCAGGCTTTCTCGGCGATGGCGGGCAGGGCGGCATAGTCGGTCGCCTCGAACGGCAGGATCAGCGTTTCGGTCGCGCAGCCAGCAGCGACCGCCTCCAGCCCGGCGACATTGCGCCCCGACAGGATCAGCTTTGCACCGCGCGCCGCCAGCGCGCGGGCCAGTGCTGCACCGATTCCCGACGAGGCACCCGTAATCCACCAGATCTGATCGTTCATACCCGCTCCCACTCCCTGCTTTCGTTGCAACCTGAAACGGGTTCACGCGGCCGTCAAGGCGGCGCGCTCGCGCATCCCCGGGCGGGGGTGGCAATTTTGTTGCGAATCTGTTATAATAAATATCAACGCGCTGACATTCTGCCTCTTCCCGTCTCGGGCTGGGGCGTTTCGCGGCGTTCCGATGGAGCCATATCCCTTGTCACTCTGACTGGCTAGCGCCGAGCGACCGTAAATCCCCCTTGGCTAGAGGGCGGGATGCGCCGCTGTTGTCGCAGTTTCAGATCGGGGTCAAGGCACAACAAAAGGAAATTGCATGTCCGTAAACACGCTCTTGTTCGAAGTCGGTGATTATGTCGTTTATCCCAAACATGGCGTGGGGCGCGTCATCGAGTTGCAGAAATCGGAAATCGCCGGAATGCAGCTCGAACTTTACGTCCTGCGCTTCGAAAAGGAAAAAATGACGCTTCGCGTGCCGACGAACAAGGCCGAAGGCGTGGGGATGCGCAAGCTGTCGTCGGACAAGACGCTGAAGGAAGCGCTACAGGTGCTGACCACCAAGCCGAAGGTCAAGCGCACCATGTGGTCGCGCCGCGCCCAGGAATATGAAGCGAAGATCAACTCGGGCGACCTGGTGTCGATCGCCGAAGTGACCCGCGACCTGTTCCGCGCCGACGACCAGCCCGAACAGAGCTATTCGGAACGCCAGATTTTCGAAGCGGCGTCGAGCCGCCTCGCGCGCGAACTGGGCGCGATGGAAGAAAGCGACGAAAAGACGGCGCAGGCGAAGATCCTCCAGATCCTCAACGAACATGCGCCGCTATATTACGCCGAAAAGGTGTAAGCTGCGAGCTTAGCGATAAGGGAAGGGGCGGTCCGAAAGGGCCGCCCTTTTTCGTTTCAGTGATGGTTCCGTTTGTGGCGTTGCGTATGGTCCTGCGTCCGCGGCCTCATCACGATCGGCGTTTATGCCAGTCGAACCTATTTCGCCTGGTCCTCTTCGATAATCGATGTCCGAAGCTCATCGGCAGCATAGGTTGCGATGATGCGGCATTGCCTCTCTTTCGGACAATTGAGAGCCACACGTTTGGGCGCCGCTGCTTCATTGGCGGAATCGGTCCAGTAGGTTGCGCCAACGTTGTCGGCAAAATGGACCAGTATGCCCGAGCCGCTGTACTCGCCGAGCACGCATTCCATGCCTGTGTCAGCCGCGCACCGCTTGACGGCGGCGTCGACAGCCGCGTCCAAGCCGCTGATGCCTGAAACAAGCCATGTTTTCCACCGCCATGCTGGCGCTGCCGCCTTCGTCCAAGCGACGACGGCATATTTTCGGATTAACGGGATAAACGTCGGGAAGCTGTCCTTCGGACCTGTGCTGTTGAAGAAAGTCTTGGTAATCTCGCAGCCAACACTTTGTTGCTGACAAGATGCCAGAGCTTTTGAACGAGCAACTTCGTTATTGACGTCGCCTGCGGCAAAGGCATGTCCAATAGCATCTTGGGCCACCACGATGACAAAGGCGTTATAGCCCCCGTACAGAGCATAGCATCCTTTGCCCATCTGTCGTTGACACGCTTGCAAAGCGGCTTTGTCGGCAGCCGGACCACTGTCATAACCCGATGTCGCCCACAGCACCGAAGCGTCGGGGTGCGCGATAACGGACATGAAGGCGTCGGGTATCGGTCCAGGCGCCGAGTCGGGTTCGCCTTGGGGATTGCCGTCCGTCGGACCCATGGGGGCACATGCAAACCAGCCGACGTCCGCTCCGCCGGTGGGGTAATATCCGGGTGGACAACGTCCCTCCGCATTCGCCGGAGCAGAGATGCCAGCAATGCCGATCAGTGCGGCAAGAAAAACGTAAAGAGCTGATCGAGCAAAATTGAATGAATGCGAGCTCAACATCAATGCCTCGTTGCGGCTGATTGCCACCAAAACATCTTGGGGCTTTTGGGAAGCCTAACTCACGATGTCACTGGCAATACATAAATTTGGTACTGGTGCATTCACGAAGCGGGTCAGATCGCGGCTGTCGGCCCGAAGCGATGCGATGCCGAACCTGTCGGCAATCGTACCGAAGGGGTCCTCGAACGTTGCAATGATGCCCTGGCGGGTGTTTCGTTGGCTTGTGACAGGCCAGCTATGATCGTTAGCACCTGATGGTGCAGGACGCTACGCTCCGCAGCTAACTCGAGCACGACACATTCCGCGCCGACCGGCCGGTGTCTCTCATTTCCGAGCTTTTCGGTGGCGACCGGTTCGATTTCCTCGCCGAATTTCAGGCCGGGACGAAGAAGCGCGAAGGCGATTGACATCGACGCTGCCCCCGCCGACTTCATCTGCATTCTGCGGTGCGGAGCATAACCTATTTGCTTATGCTGTATTGCGATATTAATACGGTAGCTAAGCATGACCTGGTTCCGTAAATCCAAAACGCCCGATCCAGCGCCCGCCGCGCCGCCGCTTGCCATGCCCGGCGCGCCCGGTTTCGACGTGCCGCCCCCGGTTGTACCGGAAAGCCGCCGTCGCAAATGGTGGCGGCGAATCTCGCGCGGCTTTGCGATTTTTTGTATTCTCTTCATTCTGCTCGTCGGCTGGCTGGCGCTGACCGCGCCGCTGTCGAAATCGCTCGAACCGATTGTGCCGCCGCAGATCACTTTGCTCGCCTCGGACGGGACGCCGATCGCGCGGTCGGGGGCGATCGTCGATACGCCGGTGAAGGCGAGCGCGCTGCCCAAGCACGTCACCGGCGCCTTTCTCGCGATCGAGGACCGGCGGTTCTATTCCCATATGGGCGTCGATCCACGCAGCATCGCGCGCGCCGTTTGGAGTAATGTCACCGGCGGGCGGACGCAGGGCGGCAGCACGATCACCCAGCAGCTGGCGAAATTCACCTTCCTGACCCCCAAACGCACATTGGGGCGCAAGGCGCGCGAGGCGCTGATCGCCTTCTGGCTCGAAGCGTGGCTGACGAAGGACGAGATTCTCGAACGCTATCTTTCAAACGCCTATTTTGGTGACAATACCTATGGGCTGCGGGCCGCCTCGCTGCACTATTTCTATCGCCAGCCCGAAAAGCTGACCCCGGCGCAGGCGGCGATGCTGGCGGGGCTGGTGCAAGCGCCCTCGCGCCTCGCTCCGACCAAGAACCCCGACCTCGCCGAAAAGCGGATGCAGCTGGTGCTGAATGCTATGGTGGCGACAAACTATCTGTCCGCAGCCGATCGCAAGGCGATCCGTACCCCGCGCATCGATGTGCGCTCGCGCAACACGTTGCCGACGGGCACCTATTTCGCCGACTGGGCGCTGCCCGAGGCGCGCAAGCTCAGCGACGTCGGCTATTCGCGCCAGACGATCAAGACGACGCTCGACGCGCGGTTGCAGGCGGTGGCGCGGCGGGTGACGAGCCGCGCCGGGTTAGGCCAGGCGCAGGTCGCGCTGGTCGCGATGCGCCCGAATGGTGAGGTTGTCGCGATGATCGGCGGGCGCGATTATGCTGCCTCGCCGTTCAACCGCGCAACCCAGGCGCGGCGCCAGCCAGGATCGACGTTCAAGTTGTTCGTCTATCTCGCTGCGCTGCGCGCCGGGTGGGAACCCGATGATGTGATCGACAACCAGCCGATCGAAACCGGGTCGTACCGCCCGAAAAATTCCGGCGGCACCTATTCCAAAACGATCACCTTGGAGGATGCGTTTGCAACGTCGAGCAATGTCGCGGCAGTACGGCTGCTGCGCGAAGTCGGCGACGACAAGGTCATCGACATGGCGCGCGATCTGGGTGTCACCGCGCCGATGACGAAAGGCGACCCAAGCCTCGCGCTCGGCACGTCGAGCATGACCTTGCTCGAACTGACCGCCGCTTATGCCGCGGTCGCGGCAAACAGCTATCCGGTCGTCCCGCACGCGTTCGCGGGTGAGGAAAAGGGTTGGTTCGAAAATCTCATTTCTGGCCCGAGCCGCTTTCGTTCAGGCGTTCACGACGATATCGAACAGATGCTGCGCGCTGCGGTCAATCGCGGTACCGGCCGCGCCGCGCGGCTGCCGCAGGCAAATTTCGGCAAGACCGGGACCAGCCAGGACAATCGCGACGCGCTGTTCGTCGGCTACGCCAATGGCCTGGTCGTCGGAGTGTGGATCGGCAACGACGATAATTCGCCGCTGCGCGGCATTTCGGGCGGCGGACTGCCCGCGCGGATCTGGCGCGATTTCATGATTCAGGCATCGGGACAAAAAGCGGCGCCGCCACGGCCGACCAATCCGCGCGGCCCCGTCGAGCCGCAGGATATTCCCGATGTCGGTGCGATCCCGATCGGTGAAAGCAGCAGCGTGGGGATTGAGGGCGGCGATGCGGTGATCTCGACCGAAATCAACGGCAGCCGGATCGACTTGCGCGTGCCGATCGCGAACGAGGCGCCGCCCCCCGAGCCTGTCCCCGCGCCGCCGTGAGGGGGTGGGGACAGAGCATCGGCGTTCGTCTGATCGTTTTAAGATAACGCTGTTCTCCCGCGAAAGCGGGAGCCCATCACCGGCCCGTGCCAGTTGGAACCGGCCGGAGATGGATCCCCGCCTTCGCGGGGAAACAGGAATTTTCTTGGGCCTTAATCAGTCGGCCAACAGATCAAATTCGCTCGTTGCCATCGTCTGTCCATTGACGATCAGATCGACATTGTGCCGCCCCGGATGATGCCGCCGCGTACTGAAATCGCGGATCGTTTGGTTGATGCGCAGTGCGACGGCTTCGCCCCCGGCGAGGTCGAACGTCTTCCATTTGAACACCTTCGCTGCGCTTTTCCCGCCCGCCCGCGCATAGTGGACCCGGTAATCGACCACCAACGGCTGATTTGCCGTCGTGTCCGAAACGATTTCGGCGTTGATCGCGATCCGCTCGCCCAAGTGCACGGTCGATGGCTCAACCGCAAAGTTGCGCACCGTCACCGCAGCGCCATGGCCGACGCCGATCAGCGCCAGCGCGCGCGGTTCGCCCTGCTTGATCAGGGTGCGCAGCGCGTGGCGGATGATCCACGCGGTGAGCGGATCATCGTTCGGCCAGTCTGCCAGCCGATCGAGCAGCCAGTCGGGGCGGTCCTTGGCGATGTCGTTGAGATGGTTGGCGACCGATTTGCGAACATAGAGACTCGGGTCGGCCTTCAACGTCTCCAGAATAGGCGCCGCGCGCGTCGGATCGGCCTTCAGCGCCGGGACGCGCGTGGCCCACGGCAGCCGGGGGCGGGCGCCTTCGCTCGCCAGCCGCCGGACATGCTCGTCATCGCTGCCGGTCCAGCGCGCCATCGTTGCGAGCGCGCGATCAGCATCCTGCGCCAGAAAGGGCCGGATCGCGAATTCGGCGGTGCCAAAGCGCGTCAGAGCGGCGAGCGCGTCCAGCGATCGGTCGAAATCGTCGAGGCCATATCGCGCCACATATTCGGTCACCGCCACGGCCTGAAAACCATGCGTCAGCCGCGGCGCCATCGACCCGATCACATCCAGCGCTGCCGCATAGTCGGTGGGCAACGCAGGATGCAGCGCGTCCGCGATATGGCGCACCCGCTCCATGATCGACAGCGCGTCGAGGCCGTCGGAGGCGGCGGTCAGGAACGCCGCCCGATCAAACCGCGGCGTAGCGGCGGCGCCCGCATCGGCGATCGTCGTCA
The DNA here is from genome assembly GCF_002454115.1 of Sphingopyxis sp. UBA6723. Classification (GTDB taxonomy): domain Bacteria; phylum Pseudomonadota; class Alphaproteobacteria; order Sphingomonadales; family Sphingomonadaceae; genus Sphingopyxis. The sequence continues at coordinate 106,875 of NZ_DKIH01000003.1, forward strand.
GTGCTTGCGGACCCAATATGTCCTTCAATAGGGCAGGGGCGTTATCCGTAATCGGCTGGCCCTTTCAGAGCGCGAAAAGACATGACTGGGTATCGTCATTGCGAGGAGCGAAGCGACGCGGCAATCCAGAGTGGCGTAAACCGCTCTGGATTGCTTCGCTTCGCTCGCAATGACGGAGTTGGGTCAACCAAAGTCACATGCTCTAGCGCCGCTCGACCAGCCCGCCGCCCAGCGCGACGTACAGCGTCACCAGATTGTCGACCTGCGCGCGGCGCGTTTCGATCAGGGTCTGTTCGGCGGCGAACAGATTGCGTTCGGCGTCGAGCACTTCGAGGTAGGTCGAAACCCCTTCGCGGTAACGCTTGCGCGCCAGATCCGCGATCTGGCGCTGCGCCAGCGTCCCGCGTTCCTGCGCCTCGACCTGCTCTGCCAGATAGCGGCGCCCGGCGAGGGCATCGGCGACTTCACGGAACGCCCCCTGGACTGTGCGCTCATAGGTCGCAACCGCGATATTCTCGCGCGCCTCGGCGACGGTCAGATTGCCTTTGTTGCGCCCGAAATCGAAGATCGGCAGGCTGATCGTCGGGCCGAAACTCCAGCCGAATCCATCGTTGCTGAACAGGTTATCGAGCGACCCTGATGCGAAACCGAGGTTGCCGGTCAGCGAGATCGACGGGAAGAAAGCCGCCCGTGCGGCGCCGATATTGGCCCGCGCGGCGCGCAACCGTTCCTCGGCGGCGAGAATGTCGGGGCGGGCGACGAGCAGCTCCGACGGCAACCCCGCGGTCAGCGTCGGCGACTGCCCCTGCGCAACGAGCGGGAGCGGCGCGGGCAAGGGACCGGCGACCGGGCCGCCGGTCAGCACCGACAGGAAGTTGTCGGCCTGCGCCTTGCCTAGTTTCAGGCTGGCGAGCTGCGTCTCCGCCTGCGTCAGCAGCGTTTCCGACTGGCGATAATCGAGCGCCGAGGTCACCCCGGCGTCGAGCCGCCGCTTCGCAATGCGAAGCCCTTCCTTGCGGCTGGTCACCGTCGCTTCGGCGAGCGCGATCTGTTCGGTCGCGCCGCGCGATGCGAAATAGGTCGACGCGACGTCGCGCACCAGGGCCAGCCGGAACGCGCGCTCGGCCTGTTCGGTCGCCAGATACTGGCTGCGCGCCGCTTCGGACAGATTCTTGACCCGTCCCCAGAAATCGAGCTCGAACGACGTGACCCCGACCCCGACCGAATAGCGGCTGGTGGTGTCGGTCCCGGCGCCGGTCAGCGACTGGCCGCGGCTGCGCGTCGCATCGGCGCTGGCGCCCACCGTCGGCAGCCGGTCGGCGTCCTGAATGCGGTACAAACCGCGCGCTTCTTCGATCTGTGCAACAGCCACTGCCAAATCGCGGTTGCGTTCGATCGCCTGCGCAATCAGCACTTCCAGCTGCGGGTCGGCGAAGAAATCCTGCCACGCCACATCGGTCGCGCGCTGGCCAATCGTCACGTCACCCGCGAACTCGGCGGGATAATCCGGCGCGGTGGGCAGCGCCGGACGGTCGTGCGGCGGCGCCATATTGACGCAGCCGGCAAGGCTGGCCGCCGCGACCAGCGCGATCCACTTACGCATGTCCGGGCTCCTCATGATGACCTCTTTCGGTGGGAGCAGGGGGCCGCTTGCGGCTGATCCATTTGCGCACCGACAGATAGAAGAGCGGGATAAAGAAGATGCCGAGCAAGGTGGCTGCGATCATCCCGCCCATCACGCCCGATCCGACCGCGATCCGGCTGGCGGCACCCGCGCCGCTCGCGATGACCAGTGGCACCATGCCCAAAATGAACGCCAGGCTGGTCATGATGATCGGGCGCAGCCGCAGCTTCACCGCCTCCATCACCGCATCCAGCGTCGATTTGCCCTCGGCCTCCTGCTCGATCGCAAATTCCACGATCAGGATCGCATTCTTCGCTGACAGGCCGATGATCGTGATCAGTCCGACGTTGAAATAGATGTCGGCGGACAGGCCACGGAACATCGAGAACAAGACTGCCCCCAGCACGCCCAGCGGCACCACCAGCAGCACCGACACCGGCACCGACCAGCTTTCGTACAGCGCCGCGAGCAGCAGGAACACGACGACCAGCGACAGCCCGAGCAGCAACCCGATCTGCCCCGCCGACTGTTTCTCTTCATAGGAGATGCCGGTCCACTCGAACGCGAAGCCCGACGGCAGCGTCTCGGCCAGCCGCTCCATCTCGGCCATCGCCTCGCCAGTCGACTGCCCCGGCGCCGGTTCGCCCGAGATCGTCATCGCCGGATAGCCGTTATAGCGCTGCAACTGCGGCGCCTCGGCCGACCACTCGGCTTTGCTGAACGATCCGAACGGAACCATGCCGCCATTGGCACTGCGCACGCGCAGGTCGAGCACGTCCTGCGGCGTCATCCGGCTCGCGGCATCGGCCTGGAGCAGCACGCGCAGCACGCGGCCTTCGCGGGTGAAGTCGTTGGCGTAGGCGCTGCCGAAACTGATCGCCAGCGTCGCATTCACGTCGCCAATCGACAGGCCCAGCGCGCGCGCCTGTACCCGGTCGATATCGACCTTCAGCACCGGCGCATCTTCCTGACCCTCGGGGCGGACATTGGCGAGCAGTTTGCTCTGCATCGCGCCGCCCAGCATCTGGTTGCGCGCCGCGACGAGCGCCTCGCGCCCGTTGGCGCCGCGGTCCTGCAGCTTGAAGGTAAAACCGCTCGACGTGCCAAGCTCGGGGATCGACGGCGGGCTCAGCGAGAAGGCAAACGCCTCCTTGATCCCCATCAGCGTCCCCATCGCCTTGCCGGCGATCGCATCGGCGCTGTCGCCATCGCCGGTGCGCTCGTCCCAGGGTTTCAGCGGCGTGAACATGATCGCGTTCGCCTGCCCCTGCCCAAAAAAGCTGAAGCCGTTGACCAGCACGATATTCGCAACCTGCGGCTGTTCGGCAAAGAAGGCTTTGACCTGTTTCGTCGCCTCAGCGGTGCGCTGCGACGTCGCGCCGGGGGGCGCCTGAACAACGGTGATCAGATAGCCCTGATCCTCCTGCGGCAGGAACGATCCGGGCAGGCGCGTGAACAGCAGGCCGGTCACCAGCACCATCGCGGCAAAGACACCCAGCCAGCGCAGCGGCGACGCGAGCATTTTGCCAACTCCGCCCTGATAGCGATCGGTGGTACGGCCAAACCAGCTGTTGAAGCGCGCAAAAAAGCGGTCGAAAAACGCACCGATCTTGCCCTTGCGCGCCTTATCATCATGCGGCTTGAGCAACGTTGCGCACAGCGCCGGGGTCAGCGTCAGCGCGAGCAGCGCCGAAAACGCGATCGAGATCGCCAGCGTCATCGAGAATTGGCGATAGATGCCGCCGGTCGACCCGGGAAAGAACGCCATCGGAATGAACACCGCGATCAGCACCAGCGTGATGCCGATGATCGCGCTGGTGATCTGGCCCATGGCTTTCACCGTCGCCTCATAGGGCGACAGATGCTCCTCGTTCATGATCCGCTCGACATTTTCGATCACGACGATCGCATCATCGACCAGGATGCCGATCGCCAGCACCATGCCGAACAGCGTCAGCACGTTGATCGAGAAACCGAACATCCACAGGCCCAGACACGCGCCCGCCAGCGCGATCGGGACGACGATGGTCGGGATCACCGTCGCCCGCCAGTTTTGCAGGAACAGGAACATGACGAGGAAAACGAGCACCATCGCCTCGACCAGCGTGATGATGACTTCTTCGATCGACAGCTGGATAAACGGCGTCGTGTCATAAGGGATCGACCAGGTGATGTCGGGCGGAAAGCCCTTCGCCAGCGTGGCCATTTGCGTGCGGACACCCTCGGCGGTCGCAAGCGCGTTGGCGCCGGGGGTCAGCTGGACCGCCAGGCCCGCCATCGGCTTGCCGTTCAGCTCCGACGAAAACAGATAGCTGGCCGACCCCAGCTCGACGCGGCCCACGTCGGCCAACGTCACCGCCGACCCGTCGGGATTGGCGCGCAGGATGATGCTTTCGAACTGCTCGGGCTTGGTAAAGCGGCCCTGCGTCGTGATGACCGCGTTGAGCTGCGCGCCCTTGGCGATCGGCTGGTCGCCCAGCTGGCCGCCCGGGGTCTGGCTGTTCTGCTCCTGCACCGCGCTCAACGCTTCGGCGGCGGACAGATTGTAAGACGCCAGCTTTTGCGGATCGAGCCAGATCCGCATCGCATATTCGGGCGCGAACGCCTGCACATTGCCGACGCCGTTCACGCGGCGCAGCTCGTCGAGCACCCGCGTGTTGGCGAAATTATTGACCTCCATCGGGTCGGTGTTGCCGCTCTTTGACGTGATCGCGACGATCAGCAGGAAACCCGAATTGGCCTCGGTCACTGAAATGCCCTGACGCCGAACGTCCTCGGGCAGGCGCTGCTCGACGCGGCGTAGGCGGTTCTGCACCTCCATCTGGGCATTATCGATGTCGGTTCCGGCCTCGAAGGTCAGATTGATCGACGCGGTGCCGTTCGATTCGCTGGTCGAGGCCATGTAGAGGAAACCCTCGACCCCGTTCAGTTCCTGCTCGATGACCTGCGTGACATTCTGTTCGAGCGTCTTGGCGTCGGCGCCCGGATAGGTGACGCCGATGGTCAGCGACGGCGGGGCGACCGACGGATATTGTTCGATGGGCAGGCCGCGCAGCGCGATGATTCCCGCGAGCAGGATGCCGATGGCAATGACCCATGAAAAGATGGGCCGGTCGATGAAAAAGCGGGGGGTCATGTCAGATCAGCGCTTCGCGGCGGGCGTCGACGCCGTGCGCTTGGGCGGCGCAATCCGCACCGGCTGGCCGGGCTGCACCTTTTGCAATCCGTCGACGATCACCCGGTCGCCGGGCCTCAGCCCATCAAGCACCGCCCATTGGCCCGCGACCATCGCGCCGAGTTTGATCGGCCGCGGAGTCGCGATATTTTTGGCATCGAGTACCATCACGCTTGCCTCGTCTCCGGTCAGTTTGACCGCGCGCTGCGGGATCAGCATGCCATCGGCGCGGTTGCCGGCAAAGATGCGCGCGCGAACGAACTGACCGGGCAGCAGCGCGGAAGCCGGGTTCGGAAATTCGGCGCGCAATGCCGCGGTTCCCGTCGCCTCGTCGATCGACAGGTCGAGGAAGTCGAGATGGCCGACCACCGGATAGGCGCTGCCATCCTCCAGGATCAGCTGGACTTCGACCCGCTCAAGCTGCGGGGCGCTGACCTTGCCCGACCCGATGTCGCGGCGCGTCGCCAGCAAATCCGAACTCGACTGGCCAAAATTGACATAGACGCGGTCGATCTGTTCGATCGTGGTCAGCAACGTGCCCTGCGCGGCGCTGACCAGCGCGCCTTCGGTGACCTCGGCGCGGCGGGCGCGGCCCGAAATCGGGGCGGTGACCGACGCATAGCCCAGGTTCAGGCGCGCCGACTCCAGATTGGCCTGCGCCGCCTGGACATCAGCCTCGGCGGTGCGTTGTGCAGCGACCGCGGCGTCATATTCCTGTTTGCCGATCGCTTGGTCGGCGAGCAGCGGCTGGTAACGCGCGACGACCTGCCGCGCATTGGCCGCCGTCGCCTGCGCGCGGGCCAGCTGCGCGCGCGCCGCATTGGACGTCGCGTTCAACTGGCGCGGGTCGATGCGGAACAGCGAGGTTCCGGCGCGGACAAAACTGCCCTCGTCGAACAGGCGTCGCTCGACGATACCATCGACGCGCGCGCGCACCTCGGAGGTGCGAATCGCCTGGACGCGGCCGGGCAGTTCGATGACGTTCGGCACCGCTTGCGAACGGACGGTGACGATCGTCACCTCGGGCGGTGGTGGGGCCGGGGGCGCTTCGGACGCGCAGGCGGTGAGCAACAAGGCCAACGCGGCGACGCTGACGCTGGCAAAGGAACGAGCGCGACTCATAAGAACCCCTGAATAATGCTGTATTATGAAGCGTGGAGGACGCAAAATACGCCTTGCACAAATCGCCATGTAATTTATATTACAGAAAAGCACAAGGGAGAGAATCGCGGATGGTAAAGTCCGATTTGCTGGAATGCCCGATGGAGCCACCGTCGCTGCGCGAACGTCGCCGCGATGCGATCCTCGACGCCGCCGAAGCGCTGTTTCTCGAACAGGGCTATGACCGCACCAGCCTTGCCGAAATCGTCAAACTATCGGGGGGATCGCTCGCGACGCTCTATGATTTGTTCGGAAATAAACAGGGGCTGCTGCACGCGATTGCGTCGCGCTGGGGTAATGAAGCCCGTTGCCAGCCCGCCGGATGCATGGCGATGGCGGATCTGTCGAACGCCGAACTGCTCAGGGGCTATGCGCACCGCCAGTGCGACCGGATGCGCTCGCCGCGCGCTGTTGCGCTCATGCGAATGCTCGTTTCGGAAAGCTTGCGCGACCGTGATTTCGCGCTGCAAATCTATCGCGACCTGCACATACCGGCGGTCGAAGAACTATCGGCGCTGTTCGCCGAATGGGCCGCGGCAGGCGAGGCTGAAATCGACGATCCCGAAGCGGCGGCAAAACTGCTGCTCAGCATCGTCATCGGCGATTCGATGCTCCACACCCTTGCGGGGCTGGAGGATGAATGGCTCGACGCCGACCAGCTTGACTGGCGCCTCCAGCCGTTTCTGTCGCATTTCAAAATCGGCTAGTGGCACGGACAATGCGTGTCTGTTGACATCACTGTCAATAACTGAAAGCCTGCGGTCTTCGGCATCGGGAGCATCGCATCGTGGTCAGTACCGTTCTGCCATCGGCTGGCCAGCCCGATCAAGCTGACACATTGCGCCCGCGCACCGTCGCCGCCTACGCCGCCACTGCCGGGCCGACGGTCATCCTCGGTCTGCCGTTCAGCGTCTATCTGCCGCCCTATATCGCCGAGGGCGGGGTTATTTCGGTGGCGCTCGTCGGGCTGCTCTTCTCGCTCACCACCATCTGGGACGGCGTCGTCGATCCGCTGATCGGGACGATGGTCGACCGCGTTCGCACCGGGCTGGGCGCGCATCGCCGCTGGATGCTGCTCGCGCTGGTTCCGCTCGCGCTGCTTTTGCTCGCGCTGGTCACCGTCGGCGACCGGCTGCCGTTCGCCGCGCTGTTCCTGATGATGGTGCTCTTTTACTCCAGCTACAGCCTGTACGAGGTCGCGCAATTATCATGGGGCTCGGCGCTCGTCCGCACCCCGCGCGACAGCGCTTTGCTCTATGGAATGCGCGACTGGTTCGCGAAAATTGCCTTGATCCTCGCCTTTGCCGCGCCGGCAGCGGCGCAACTGCTCATCCCTGGGGTCAGCCTGCAGGGCCGCATCATGGCCTATGCCAGCCTGTTCATGCTGATGGTCCCGATCGCGCTCTACGCGATCCGCCTGGTCCCGCCGCGCGCGGTGATCGCCGAACGCGGCATTGGCTGGCGCGACGAGATCCGCGTGTCGCTGGCGTTCCCGCCGCTGCTGCTGCTGCTCGGGGTGCAATTTCTCAACAGCTTTGCCTTTGGCTCGCTCACCTCCTTGTTCGTTTTCTTCGCCGCAGCGGTGCTCGATCTCGACGGGCAGAGTGCGGTGCTGCTTTTCGCCAGCTTCATCGGCGGGGCGATCGCCTCGCCCGTCTGGACATGGCTTGCGCGGCGCTACGGCAAGCCGCCGATGATGATCATGATGGGGCTGCTGATCTCCAGCCTGCTGATCACCACCTTGTTCCAACGGCCGGAGGGCGTCGCGCAGGCGGCGGGCTTTTCGATCATGCTCGGCACCGGTTTTGTCGGGCTGTTGTTCACTTACTCGATGCTCGCCGATATCATTCCGGGCGATGCCGCGCGCTGCGCCCGCAATCGCTCGGCGTTTCTGTTCGCGCTGCTCAACCTGATGCAGAAATTCGGCGTCGCTGCCGCCATCGCGGTCAGCTATCTTCTGCTCGACCTTGTTGGCTTCGATCCCCAAAATGGCAAGGCGGCGGCGCGCGAACTGCATCTAGTGTTTGCGCTCCAGCCGACGATCAGCTGGATGATCATGATCGGATTGCTCCTTTGGATGCGGCGCGCGCTGGCGCGCGAAGCCGACCCTGCACTTGCAATCGCCGCAGCGCGCCAGTAAAGGCCGCTTTCATTCGGACAGATGCGCCGTTTTCGTTCCGCCTTTCGCCGACACGCTCGGGGAGGGTGGGCGGACTATTGCCCAAAAGCGCGCTTGACGCGGGGGGCGCGGCAACCCATCTGGCCCGAAGCAGTAGTTTGTAGGACAGGACGATCGACATGGCGAAAACCAGCCCGGCTGAGTTCATCAATCAGGTGCGCGCCGAAGCCAAGAAGATCGTCTGGCCGACGGGACGCGAGACGGTGCAGACGACGATCATGGTGCTGATCATGACGACGATCCTCTCGCTGTTCTTTCTCGGCGTCGACACGGTTTTCAACGCGATCGTCAGCTGGCTGACGTCGCTCGCGCGCTAAACGCCGCACTTACAGGGACAGGATACGAACACACATGGCGCGCTGGTACATCATTCACGCCTATTCGGGTTTTGAAAACAAGGTGCGCGATTCGGTGCTTTCCGAAGCGGAGCGCATGGGCCTCAGCGAATTTGTCGAAGCGGTCGAAGTGCCGGTGGAAACCGTCACCGAGGTGAAGCGCGGCAAAAAGGTTCAGGCGGAACGCAAATTCTTCCCCGGTTACGTCCTCGCCAAGCTGACGATGACCGACGATGTCTATCACCTTGTGAAAAACACCCCAAAGGTCACTGGCTTTCTGGGTTCGATGGGCAAGCCGCAGGCGATCAGCGAATCCGAAGCCGCGCGTATCCTGAACAGCAAGGAAGAGGCTGCGGCCCGTCCGAAGCAGGAAATCCGCGTCGATTACGAAATCGGCGATCAGGTCAAGGTGCTCGACGGTCCTTTCGCCAGCTTCAACGGGCTGGTCGAGGAACTCGATTTCGAAAAGGCGCGGGTCAAGGTGTCGGTGTCGATCTTCGGTCGCGCGACCCCGGTCGAGCTCGACTTCGAACAGGTCGAACGGATGAAGTGACGGCGCCTGCCGTCAATCTTTTTGCAGATGGGATGACGTGATGACCCTGACTCCGGACGAGATTCAGGCCCGCATCGAACGCGCCCGCGAAATCAACGCCAGTATCGATGCGACCAAGGTCGTCGGCGCGGTGGCGCGCTTGTTCGATCTCTCGCCCGCTGATGAACCCGACGAGTTCACTTTCCCGGCGCTCGCGACCACTGCGCGCGAGCGGATTTTCGGCGGCCAGGTGATCGCTCAGGCGATGGTTGCTGCGGCGCGCACCGTCGATGCGGACAAGCAGGTCCATTCGCTCCACGCCTATTTCCTGCGCGGCGGCGACGAGACCAAGCCGCTGCATTTCCGCGTCCACCGCGATTTCGACGGGCGCAGCTTCGCCAACCGCCGTGTCGTCGTGCGCCAGGATGGCAAGGTCATCTTCAACCTCACCGCGTCGTTCCAGCTGCCCGCGCCCGGCCTGTCGCATCAGGTGTCGATGCCCGACCTGTTGCCGCCCCAAGAATGCCGCGACTTCCTCGAAACCATCGCCGCCGACCCCAACATCTCCGAACAGGCATTCGCGCATATGGCCCGGCGGCGCCCGTTCGAGCTGCGCAACCATCGCCCACCCGCGTCGGCGCAGGCGACGCAGCATTATCAATGGTTTCGCGTGGCGGCGCCGATCGGCGACGACCAACTGATCCACCGGGCGTTCCTGGCTTTTGCGTCGGATATGGGGTTGCTCTCGTCGGCGATGCTGCCGCACGGGCTCAACTGGTCGACCCCGGGGCTGTTCTCGACCAGCCTTGATCATGCGATGTGGTTCCACAATGATATCCGCGTCGATGACTGGTTCGTATTCGTGATGGACAGCGACTGGACCGGCGGCAGCCGCGGGATCAACCGCGGCTCAATCTATCGCCAGGACGGAACCCTGATTGCCTCGGCGGTCCAGGAAGGGCTGCTGCGCTACAATCCGGTTGCCTGACCGCGCCACAAGGCTTGTTTTCAGCAGCATTTGCGCTTATGCGCGCCGCTTCGCGTCAGATACGGGCGTGATTCCGCGCGGGAGGAGGGGGTGATGCCCTTCTGTTCGACCGCTTATTTTGAGCGCCGGATCTAGTCCGGGGCGACAGAAAGATAGGAGGCCATCATGGCTAAGAAGATCAGCGGCTATATCAAGCTGCAAGTTCCGGCGGGGACCGCAAACCCCTCGCCGCCGCTCGGGCCGGCCCTCGGCCAGCGCGGTGTCAACATCATGGAATTCTGCAAGGCGTTCAACGCCGCGACCGATTCCTTGGAAAAGGGCACCCCGACCCCGACCATCATCACCGTGTTCGCCGACAAGAGCTTTTCGTTCGTCACGAAAACGCCGCCGGCGACCTATCTGATCAAGAAGGCCGCAAACCTGAAGTCGGGTTCGAAAGAGCCGGGCAAGATCAGCGGCGGCAAGATCGCCCGCTCGAAACTGACCGAAATCGCCGAGATCAAGATGAAGGATCTCAACGCGAACGATCTGGAACAAGCGACGAAGATCATCGAGGGCAGTGCGCGCTCGATGGGCCTCGAAGTGACGGAGGGCTGATCCGATGGCCAAGCTGACCAAGAAGCAGAAGTCCCTCGAGGGCAAGGTGGACAGCCTCAAGCTGCACACCGTCGACGAAGCGCTCAAGACCGTGCGCGAGCTGGCCTCGGCCAAGTTCGACGAAACGCTCGAAGTTGCGCTCAACTTGGGTGTCGATCCGCGCCACGCCGACCAGATGGTCCGCGGCGTCGTGACGCTGCCCGCCGGGACCGGCAAGGACGTCAAGGTCGCCGTGTTCGCGCGCGGCGACAATGCCGACAAGGCGCTGGCCGCCGGTGCCGACAAGGTCGGTGCCGAAGACCTGATGGAAGACATGCTCGCGGGCAACCTCGACTATGGCCGCGTCATCGCGACGCCGGACATGATGGGCATCGTCGGCCGCCTCGGTAAGACGCTGGGTCCGAAGGGCCTGATGCCGAACCCGAAGCTGGGCACCGTGACTCCGAACGTCGCCGAAGCCGTGAAGGCCGCCAAGGGTGGTCAGATCGAATTCCGCGTCGAAAAGGCAGGCATCATCCACGCCGGTCTGGGCAAGCTGTCGTTCGGCGAGGAAAAGCTCCGCCAGAACTTCGACGCCTTCGTCGACGCGATCGTCAAGGCGAAGCCGGCTGGCGCGAAGGGCAAATATGTCCGCAAGATCGCGCTGTCGTCGTCGATGGGCCCGGGCGTCAAGGTCGATACGGCCGACGTCACCGGCGCCTGATTTCGCGTCGCACTGAATTAGGAAAGGGCCGGGGGAAACTCCGGCCCTTTTCTTATGGGCGGCGGTGGGCTCCGCATCAATTTCGTCATCCCGGCGAAGGCCGGGATCTCACTCTCTCGTATCATCGCACCGGCGAGATCCCGGCCTTCGCCGGGATGACGGGACTATTGACGCCCGCCACCGCTTACTCCCTCAACCCCCGCATCGCCGCCCCCGCCGCAAACGGCCCGATCATCGTCAGCAGCAAACTCGTCGCGCCAAGCAATTTCATCGCCCCGCGCCCCGACGGGTCGAGCATCCCGGCGCCAAAGATCAGCAGCGGCACCGCCAGCGGCAGCACCAGCAGCCCGCCGATCGCGCTTCCGCCCTTCAGCCCCGCGGTCAGCGCCGCGCTTAGCACCGCCAGCGACGCCAGCGCCGGGATCGCAATCGCAATGCCGACCGCCAGCACCTCAACCCGCGCCGCGTCCTGCGCCAGCAACGCCGCCGCCGGGAACAAGGCGATCATCAGCGGCAAGCCGAACGCAATCGCATGCGCCACGATCTTCACCGCCGCGATCACCTCGTCGGCGATGCCGCGCACCGCGAGTTGGTCGAGCACCCCGGCGTCGCGGTCGGGGCGCACCAGCCGGTCGATCGGCAGCAACGCCGCGAGCAGCGCCGCCACCCACACCATCCCGCCGCCCGCGCGCCGCAGCAACGGCGCGTCCGGCCCCACCGCAAAAGGAAAGGCGGTCGCGACGAGCAGGAAGAACAGCACCGGCAACCACAATGCCCCGCTGCCCCACGCCCGCCGCAGGTCGCGCCAGAACAGGGCGAGCAGGGTGGTCACGCCAACGCCCCCATATCCAGCTCCGCCAGATCGCCAATTCCCACCGCAAAATGCGACGCCAGCAACACCGCGCCACCATTATCCCGATGCGCCGCAATCGCCGCCACCAGCCGCGCCTGCGCCGCATCGTCCATCCCGTTTGCGGGCTCGTCGAGCAGCCAGATCGGCGCCCCGCTTGCGATCACCCGCACCATCGCGGCGCGCTTGCGTTGCCCGGTCGACAGCATCGCGACCGGCACGTCGCTTAGCGGCGCCAGCGCCATCGCCGCCATCGCGCGGTCGACCGCATGGCCGTCAACCGTGTCGACGCGCGCCCAGAAATCGAGCGCGCGGCGCAGCGGCATTTCCGCATCGAGCGCCGATGCTTCGTCGATCAGCGCGCAGCGCCCGCGCCGCTCGACCGTCCCCGCCGCGGCGCGCAGCAGTCCTGCGGCCAACCGGATCAGGCTCGACTTGCCCGCGCCATTCGGGCCGCGCAGCCACAAAGCCTCGCCGGGTTTGAGCGCCAGCGACAGATTCTCGAACAACAGCCGCTCGCCGCGGATGCACGCCACGCCATCGAGCCGCAGCAGCTCGCTCACGCCATATCTTCCAGGGCGTGCATATCATCGTCCGAAAAGCCGAAATGATGCCCGATCTCATGGATCAGCACATGCCGCACCAGCCGGTCGAGCCGCTCACCGGTCTCGATCCATTCGACCAAGATCGGAATGCGGTACAGCGTCACCCGGTCGGGCATCCCGCCGCTCTGATCGATGCTGCGCTCTGTCAGCGGGCGGCCTTCGTACAGCCCGGTCAGGTCATAGGGATGCTCGATGTCGAGCGATTTCAGCACCTCGTCGTCGGCAAATTCTTCGATCGCGATCACCACGCCCTGAATGTGCGGCAGAAACACCGCGGGCATCGTGTCGAGCGCGACCTCGGCCATCGCGAACATCGCATCGGCATCGGGGGCGGTTCCGGTCCATCCGGCTGGCAGGCTGCTCTTGTCGCTCATCGCGCCCTTCCTTATGGCGGCGGCACGGCCTTTACCAGCGGGAGAAAATTCATGGTCCAGAAACTCGACGACGACGCCCGCACCGCCTTGCTCGTGCGTTTCCCCGCGTGGACGCACGAACCGACCCGCGACGCGATCACCCGCCGGTTCGAATTCGATGATTTCGCAAAGGCGTTCGGCTTCATGACCAGCGTCGCGATCATCGCCGAGAAAATGGACCATCATCCTGAATGGTCGAACGTCTATAACCGCGTCGACATCCTGCTGACGACGCACGACGCCGACGGCCTGTCGGAGCGCGATGCCAAGCTGGCCGAAGCCATCGAGCGGCTGCTCTGATCGCATGATCCGCTTCGACCCCTCGCACCAGCTGCTCGCCATCGGGGTCGCGATCCTCGCCGGGTTTGTCGATGCCATCGGCTTCGTCGAATCGGCGGGCTTTTTCGTGTCGTTCATGACCGGCAATTCGACCCGGCTCGCGGTCGGGCTGGCCGAGGGGCAGCACGCCGCACTGGTCGCCGCGATTATCATTGCCGTCTTTGTCACCGGCGTGGTCGCCGGGTCGCTCGTCGGCGCGCATGCCGGGCGGCGACGGACTCCCGCGGTGCTGCTCGGCGTCACCATCTTGCTGGCTATCGCGACCGTGCTGCGGTTCGACGGCGAGGATTGGAGTGCGATCCTGTCGCTTGCCCTTGCGATGGGCGTTGCAAACGCCGCCATCGCGGGTCGCGACGGGGCGGTGATCGGCGTCACCTACATGACCGGCACGTTGGTCCAGATGGGGCAAAAGATTGCCAATGCCTTGCGCGGCGAGGGCGATCGGCGCTGGCTCCACCACCTCGGCCTGTGGGCAGCGCTGGTTGGCGGCGCCCTCCTCGGCGCGCGCGCGGTCATCTGGTCGCCATTGCTGGCCTATGCGCTCGCCGTTGCGCTGGCCGCGGTGCTGGCGCTGCGCGCTGGCTGGATCGTCCGCAATGCAAGGTAGCGATCTTCATCGAACCGTCCAATTGCCACTCCGAAGCTGTTGCTTCACGCGATTCTCACGGCGCATCTTGCGCTCATGTCACACCGGCCTCAAAGGCAGGAAAAATTTTTTCCTTTAGGAGAGGGCTCCCCATGTCAGACAGCTTGCTGCGCCGTAAACCAATCGTTCCGGAAAAGCAGGAGGGGCATGGGCTCGCCCGCACCCTCGGCTGGCCGCACCTGATCGCGCTTGGCGTCGGGGCGATCGTCGGCACCGGCATCCTGACCCTGATCGGGGTGGGCGCCGACAAGGCTGGTCCGGCCGTCATCCTCGCCTTTGGCATCGCGGGCCTGATCTGCGCCTGCGCCGCGCTCGCTTACGCCGAAATGGCGACGATGATCCCTGCTTCGGGCAGCGCCTACACTTACTCCTATGTCGTGATCGGCGAACTCATCGCCTGGGTGGTCGGGTGGAGCCTGATCCTCGAATACTCGCTGGTGGTCAGCGCGGTCGCAGTTGGCTGGTCGGGCTATGCCGCGCCCTTGCTCGAAGCCTGGGCGGGCGTGCCGATGGCGTTGATGCAGGGGCCGGAACTCGGCGGCGTCGTCAACCTGCCTGCGATCGCGATCATCGCGGTCGTCGCTGGATTGCTGCTCGTCGGCACGCGCGAAAGCGCGACGCTTAACGCGATCCTGGTGATCGTGAAGGTCATCGCGCTGGTGATCTTCGTCGCGGTTGCGCTCCCCGCGTTCAACGCCGCCAATCTCGAACCGTTCAGCCCCTATGGCTTTGCCAAGCATATGGGTCCCGACAACGTCGAGCGCGGCGTCATGGCCGCCGCCGCGATCATCTTTTTCGCCTTCTACGGCTTCGACGCGATCGCCACCGCCGCCGAGGAAACGCGCAACCCCGACCGCGATCTGAAAATCGGCATCGTCGGGTCGATGTTCGTCTGCGTCGTCATCTATATCGCGGTTGCGGTCGCTGCGGTCGGCGCCATCGCCTACACCCGCTTCGCCAACAGCCCCGAACCGCTGGCGCTGATCCTGCGCGAACTCGGCAGCCCGCTCGCGGCGCAATATCTCGCGGTGTCGGCGATCATCGCGCTGCCCACGGTGATCCTCGCCTTCTTCTACGGCCAGAGCCGCATCTTCTTCACCATGGCGCGCGACGGTTTGCTGCCGGCCAGCCTCGCGACCCTGTCGTCGCGCGGCACCCCGGTGCGGATCACCATCTTCACCGCGCTCGTCGTTGCGGTGCTCGCAGGCTTCATCCCGCTCGGCGAACTGGCGGCGCTCGCCAATGCCGGGACGCTTGCGGCGTTCACGGCGGTATCCATCTGCATGCTGATCATGCGCGTCCGCGCCCCCGACGCCCCGCGCACCTTCCGCGCCCCGATGCCGTGGGTGATCGGCGGCATCGCGGTGTTCGGCTGCATCTATCTGTTCTTCAGCCTGCCGACGCAGACGCAGCTGTGGTTCCTGGTATGGAACGTCGTCGGGCTGGGGGTCTATTTCCTCTACGCCCGGCGGAATGCGGTGGTTGGTTAGTAGCATCCGTCGCCCCCGCGAAGGCGGGGGCCGCTGTCATTCTACACAGAGGTGACTGGTCTAGGCCGCCGGCGGCCCCCGCCTTCGCGGGGGCGACGGCTTTCAGTCGAACAACTCGCTCAAAAAGCTCTTCTTGTAATTCTTCTTGTATGGCTTGCTGCCATAATAGCGGTCGTCATGGCCATGCTCACGATACTGCGGCGGCTGCTGATAGGGCTGCTGCGGCGACGGAGGCGGCGGGGCCGAGGCGCGCGGGGCAGGGGCGGCGACTGCTTCGCTGCGCTCGATAATCTTGTCCAGCTCGCCGCGGTCCAGCCATACGCCGCGGCATTGCGGACAATAGTCGATTTCGATCCCCTGCCGCTCCGACATCGTCAAATTCACGCGGCAGGTCGGGCACAGCAGGCCTTGGGGCTCGGTCACGGAGGATCCTTTCGTCGGTTGCGAATACGGCAGCTGAAAAAGCCGCCGCCTGGTCCAACGCATCATTGCAGATTCGCGTTCCGCGTCAAACCGGCAAAGGAAACCCCGCTCCGACCGGGGGGCGGAGCGGGGTCAGGTTGGTCGGGGAGGCGGCGTCAGCGTTCGGGTTCGAACGCCAACAGATCGCCCGGCTGGCATTCCAGTTCGGTGCAAATCGCCTCCAGCGTCGAAAAGCGCATCGCCTTGGCCTTGCCGGTTTTCAGGATCGACAGATTGGCCAATGTGATCCCGATCCGGTCGGACAGGTCGGTCAGCGTCATCCGTTTGGCGTGCAGCAGGTCATCCAGTTTCACGACGATCGCCATCACACGGTCCCCTCCAGCTCATCGCGCATTGCTGCGCCCTGTTCGAACACCGTGGCCAGGACAAATGCGAGCAGGATGGCGAGCAGGCTGCCGATCGAAATCCCGCCCATCTGGCTGAAATCGCTGCTCGCCTTTGCAATGCTGCTGGCGGTCCAATGCAGCGGAATAGCCAGCAACTGGATCGCAACCAGCGCCCAGCCGATCCGGCGCAGCCGCGCGGCATTGTCGATGACGAAGGGATCATGCGCGGCACTGGCGACCAGCGCCTGCAACTGGCGAATGACATAGCCCGCCGCGGCCAGGATCGCGATAAGCAACAGCATCAGGACGCTTAGGGGAAATCGCATGGTCGTCGCGTCGATGAACATGGGGCTGTTGCGAATTTCGGCCATCACGTCGGGCCAGGCGACAACCAGTGCGACCGTGACCCCGGCGACGATAAACGCCGACGCGATAATCAGCCCCAGCGTCAGCCAGAGCAAGCCGCGTGTCGCGCGGAGGAGAGTGGGATTGGTGGTGGGCATGTCGTTCTCCGATAAGTGGTTTATCGAAGAACAATATATTGTGAGTCGTGCTTATCGTCAATCAATAATATCGAAGAACGATAAAATCGGGCCTCGGCTCGCGTCATCGCAAGCGAAACCCGGCAATCCAAAGCGGTTGCCACTCGATGTTTTGCACTGCCCGGTCGAGATCGCGGCGGCGGCGTCGATCCATGAATTCGCGGCGCCCATCGACTTCTTCCAGCGCGTGGGCACGCAGCGAGGGACAAGTTTATCGACGTACGCGCTCTGCCTTGACTTCCCGTCGTTTCCGGCTAATAGCGCCCCCGTGTTGCCGCAGGTTCGCTTGCGGCAATTCCGTCCGAGACAGTTGGTGCAGGGGATTGGCCCTGCTTAATTTCCAGCCGAGACGGGGAACAGTCTTTTTCGGTCGCCCGCCTGCATGTTCAGGCGACGCGTCTTGACCGACCCCTTCGGACATCGTTGCGCAAAGACGGCTGAGCTTTGGCTCGTATCCGGTTTTGCGTGTGTTAGCCGCCCGGCGGCGCCAAGCGTTTCGGCGCCTCGCGCATCCGGGCACAGAGTGGAGTATAGGCATGGATCGTACGGAAAAGGCCGAAGCCGTATCCTCGCTGAACGCTACGCTGGCATCAGCTGCCTCGGTTGTGGTCGTCCGCAACCTCGGCATGACCGTCGCTCAGTCGACGGTGCTGCGCCAGCAAATGCGCGATGCAGGAGCCGACTTTCGCGTCACGAAGAACCGTCTTGCCAAAATCGCGCTCGACGGCACGTCCTACGGCGGGATCGGCGATCTGCTGACCGGCCCCACCGCGCTTGCAACCTCGACCGATCCGGTCGCGGCCGCCAAGATCGTGGTGGAATTTGCCAAGACCAACGACAAGCTTGAAATCGTTGGCGGCGGCATGGGCGACGTGGTGCTCGACGTGAATGGCGTCAAAGCGCTGGCTTCGCTTCCCTCGCTCGACGAGCTGCGCGCCAAGATCATTGGTCTGGTGCAGGCTCCGGCTACCAAGGTTGCGCAGATTGCCGCAGCCCCGGCTGGCCAGCTGGCGCGGGTTTTTGGCGCATATGCCGCCAAAGAAGCAGCGTGATTTCGAACTAACTTTAAACCTTACTGCCGGGATATCCCGGTTTTGATGGAGAATGAACATGGCTGATCTTGCAAAGATCGTTGAAGAACTGTCGGCACTGACCGTCCTCGAAGCGGCTGACCTGTCGAAGATGCTCGAAGAAAAGTGGGGCGTTTCGGCTGCCGCTGCTGTTGCTGCTGCTNNTCTCGAAGAGAAGTGGGGCGTTTCGGCCGCAGCAGCGGTTGCAGCAGCTCCGGCAGCTGGCGGCGGCGCCGCTGCTCCGGCTGCTGAAGAGCAGACCGAATTCGACGTCATCCTGACGGGTGACGGCGGCAACAAGATCAACGTGATTAAGGAAGTCCGTGCGATCACCGGCCTGGGTCTTGGCGAAGCCAAGGCACTTGTCGAAGGTGCGCCGAAGGCCATCAAGGAAGGCGTGAACAAGGCAGAAGCTGAAGAGCTGAAGGCCAAGATCCTCGCCGCTGGCGGCACCGTCGAACTGAAGTAATCAGTTCGCGGATCCGGTCGGCTCAGCCGATCGGCTTCTGACAAAAAGAAAGGGCGGCGCCGCGAGGCACCGCCCTTTTTTTGTGCGGTGAGGGGACCACCGCAGGAAACCGACTTAGCTGTTCGAAAAGCCCGGGCGGAACGTTGTCGTCGTACGGGTACGGGCCGGTTCGGGGCGGCGCACGTCCTGTTCCTGCATCACGGGCGCCGGGCGCTGAGCGATTTCCCAGGCACTTACTGGCTTGCGGGTCACGTCCTTCTGGGCTGCCAACGTGTCGGCATAGGCGATGCGCTCCTGACGATCGAGGAACCGCGCTCGCTTTAGGCGCTTGCTGAGGGTCGCAAACGGGTTTTCCGGCGTCGGACCCGTCATCGCCATGGCTTCATGGCGTCCCATGCTGCCGCTCGGCGCTGCGGCAAAGGCCGGGGTGGTCCGCAGTGCTGCCGTGACCGGCTCGCGCGGTGCATAGGCCGGGGTCACCCATTGTTCGGTTTCGTTTGTCACCGGCGCGCGCGCAGCAACCGGGTCGAAACGCTGGGCCGGAGCGTCATGGACAACCTCGTCATAAGTGACTTCGGTCGCATGGTGACGGCGACGGCGGGCAAGGGCGAGTCCGGCTCCGCCAATTAGGAGCAACGCGGCGGCGCCGCCAGCGATCTCCCAAGGGAATTCACTGCCGTTGGTCGTAGCCGTTTCGGCGGGCAACGGAGCCGCGTCGATCACCGGGTCGGTCGGCACGTCCATCGGGGCAGAGATTGGCGCCATTTCGGTGGTCGAGGGGGCTTCGGGTGCCGTCGGCGTAGTCGCTGCGGCCGCTGTCGGCGTGGCGGCTACCGGCGCGGCAGCGGCGGGACGGCTGCGTTCAGCCGCGCGCGGGGCGCGAACCGGAGCGGGCGCTTCGGTGCGCTGGGTCGTTTGCGGGGTCGGCGCAGGTTCAGTCGGGGCGATATCCAGCGGCACACGGATCACCGGCGTCGGGGTCGCGGTTTGCGCGGCAGGCGGCGCGGCCACCGGGGCGGGCGTGGTCGGCTCAGCCACTGTCGGCGGAGTTTGCGTCGTGGGCGCCGTCGGTTCTGCGACCGGCGGGGTCATCGTGATCGTTGGCGCTTCCTGGGCGAAAGCGGCGGGGGCGGAAAGGACCAGGAACGCGGCAATCGCGCTCGTGGCGGGGCGGGAGAGGGCGATATTCTTCATCATAGTGAAGGACAAACGAACCGCGTCGGAAAAGCGCTGCGCCCGATCGCGGATTTCCGCGACGAGCCGTGGCCGTCCGGCGGCGCGACGAAGATTTAGTGATGATTCATCGGGCTAGCGCATCGGCTTTGCGGTCAGCCGAACCACGCTGCCGGGTCGGCGTCACGACGCAAAAATCTAAATTTTCCAACACGTTAAAACAAAAAATGACATTGGTCTTGCAGTTTGCAGTCATCCATCGTCACCAATTCGTCATCGCCGCGCAACCTCGACGTGGTCGGTGCGGCCTATGAAAACGACCGACCTCGCGCCGACCCGGCTGCCCGATCGCCTGCGCGAAACGCAGCGCCTGTTGTTCATCGCCAAGCACGCCCGCTGGACCGGGGGGCTTCATGCCGACGACCGCAACCATGCGCTATATCACCGCGAGATGCGCGAGACGTTGGAGGGGCTGGGCATCAGGCTTTTGATCGCTGATGACTACGCCTTGCTATTCGATCGGCCCGCCGCCGACTTCGTGTTTCCGCTGCTCAACCGGGGCGGCTTCTTCAATTCGGAAATGCTGATCCCGTTGCTTTGCAACCGGCATGGCATCCCATATCTGGGCGCTTCGCCGATCGTCCGTGGCCTGTCCGACGACAAGCATCTGACCAAGCTGGAGGCCGCGGCGCGCGGTGTCCCCACCGCGCCTTGGGCCCTGTTCCGCCGCGGCGCGCCGGTCGATGTGGCGCGTTGCCCGCCCGCGCGGCGCTGGGTGATCAAGCCGAACAACAGTTCGGCGTCATGGGGCGTGCGCGACGCGCAAGATCGCGTCGAACTGGCGCAGGCGATCGCGGAAATCCACGCGCTCGACCATGATGCGATCGTCGAACCCTTTATCGACGGCAGCGACATCGAGGTGCCGGTCATCACGCTGGACGGCGAACCCGCGATGCTGCCGATGATGATTTTCGAGCAGGACGATCCGACACAATTGCGCACCTATCAGGAAAAGCGCGATCTGGTTGGCAACGTCGGCTATTCTATCAAACGCTTCGATGACCCGCTGATCAGTCGGCAGGTCGTCGAATATACCCGCCGCATGGCCGATGTCTTTCGTCCCTTCGATTATGGCCGCTTCGAGTTTCGGGTCGATCAGGCGACCGGCGACGTGCGCCTTCTTGAAGTGAATCTGAACTGCAACCTGTGGTCCGAAAAGCTGTTTTCGCGCTCGGCCACGATTGCGGGCTTCACCCATGCAACGCTTATTGAAACCATTGTTGCCGAGAGCATGATCCGCCAGATCGTTCCCGCGATGGCGCGGCGCGACGCCGCATGATCGGCTCGATCCTGATCCTCGCGGGCCGACGCGCGGGCGCCATCGATGCGTTGGCCGCCGCACATGGGGTCGCTGACAAATGCCTGGTTCCCGTCGCCGGGCGCCCGATGATCGCGCATGTGCTCGACAGCGCCGCGGCCGGGCAAGCGAAACAGATTTTCGTGTCGACCCATCATCCTGGCCTGCTCGCCGACCTGCCCGAATCGGTGATCCAGTCCTTGGGCGATCGCCTGATCATCGTCCCCGCTGCCGACAATCTGGCGGATTCGGTCCTCGCGGTCGCGGGTGTTGCCCGCTTTCCTCTACTGATCACGACCGCTGACAACTGCCTGTTGACGCCAGAGACGATCGCCGAGATTGAGGCGGAGGCGGCCCGCCTCGACGCTGAGGCGGGGGTGACGCTGGCGCGGCGCGAGGATGTGCTGGCGGTGCATCCAGAGGGGCAGCGCCGCTTCTATGAATTTTCCGACGTCGCGGTGTCCAACTGCAACGCCTATTGGATCGGCCATCCCGGTGCACTGAAAGCAACCGAGGCGTTTCGCGGCGGCGGCCAATTCGTCAAGAAGCCTTTGCGCGTGATGCAGGCGTTCGGTCTGATCAACCTCCTGCGCTTCCGCTTCGGCATGGGACCGATCCACCATATTTTTGCGCGTATTTCGCGGCACATGAAGGTCGAGATCGCCCCGCTGCTGATCAGCAACGGGGCGACGGCGATCGATGTCGACAATGAACGCTCGCTGCGCGTCACCGAGGCGCTGATGGCGCGCCGCGGGTCAGTCCGCCACCCAGTTCCCGTGAAACCCCGGCGGAACCCGGTGCGGCAGGTGAACGACAGCTTGCGGTGACCCGGTAAAATCGTCGGCGTTCAGGATGACGAGCGCGGTCGTTTCGTCGTTCATGTCGACGACCAGTCCGATCAGCCAGCCGTCATCCTCGGCGCCGTCGGCGCGGCGCGGGACAAAGACGAACTCGCCGGGATGGCGGCCGGGACCGAAATCATGGACCGCGGTCGTGCCGGCCTGCAAATCGTGGCGGAACAGCCGGGTGTCGCCGATCTCCATCTCGGTGGTTGTGCGGTCGGGGAGCGCGACCGAATAGACATAGCGATAGGGCTGCGTCGTCAGCCGCTCGTCGTAGCGCGGGAATTCCTGCGGATGATCGTGGATGACGGCGCGCGTCGTCGTGCCTGCAATCGGATCGATCGTCCAGCGCTCCATCCGCGACCGCTCGCTGTCGGGGCCGCGCTTTGAGCTGGCGAACATCGTCTCGTGCGCCACCACATCGACGATCACCTTGCCGTCCGCGGTCTCATACGCATTGGCGGGGTGAAAAACATAGCAGGGCTCGACCGGCACCCAGATGATGCTGTCGCCGCGGCCCTTCCGCGGAAGAAGGCCCACGCGCGCGGGGTGCGCGTCGTTCCACGCATAGGGGAAGCGATAGCCCGCGAGCAGCAGCTTCATCGAAAAGGTGACCGGCAGGTCGAACACCAGCGCGTAATTTGCGGTGATCGCGCAGTCGTGGATCGACGGGCCGTCGCTGACCGCAATCGCCTCTTCGCGGATGACTTGGGCGTCCTTGTCGAGCACGACGTGCCAGACCTTGTTTGGCTCGTCGCCGCGATAGGTGATCGCATGGACCTCGTCGGTGAACGGGTCGTGGTGGGGATGCGCGGTATAGGCGCCGACCAGCGTCCCGTCGAAGGGGTTGTGCGCGATGGTGCTCAGTTCATAATCCAGCTCGACCGGTTTGCCCCCGGCTTCGACGATTGCGAAGGTCCGACCGGCCAGGCCGACGACATTGGTGTTCGGCGCATCGTTGCGATCTTCGCGCGGGCCGAGAGGGATAGGCTCGCCCAACACTGCACACGCTTCGGTGCCGCGGACCCAGCGGTTGCGGTACCAATCGGCCTTGCCGCCCTCGATGCGGATGCCATGCACCATTCCCGCGCCGCTGAACCAGTGATAGCTGGCGGGATCGGGTGCGACAGCCGGGTTGGGGCCATTGCGCAGATAGCGGCCGGACAGCGCCGCGGGGATTGTGCCCTCGACGCGCAGCTGTTCCAGCGTCAGTTCCTCGGTCATCGGCTGGTGGATGCCGGTCAGATAGGGGTGCGCGTCGGTCGGGCGGGGCAGGCGCTTGCGGTTGAAATCGGCGACCTTGCCGATGCCTTTGACGACGGCGCCGCGGATCAGGGTTTCGACATTGCTTGCCATGGTGATGCTCCTTACGGATGGTAGCGAAAGTGGCGGACAGCGTGGAGGGGATTGCGCTGGCGACTCGGAATGTTTACGGTGACAACATGATCGAACAAGATAACAGTGTCAACATAAAAAGCGACGGCGCGAAGGCGGCGGGCGCTTATCACCACGGCGACCTGCGCGCGGCGGTGATTGCGGCGGGACTGAAACGGCTAGAGGCGGGCGACGATGGCGAATTGGGGCTGCGCGCCCTCGCGCGCGACGTCGGGGTCAGCGCCACCGCATTGTACCGCCATTTTCCCGACAAGGAGGCGCTGCTCGACGCGCTTGCCGACGAAGGGCTGCGGCGGCTGGGGGCGCGGCAGGCGCAGGCGTGGCTGAAAGCGGGCGGCGGGCGCAATGGGTTCAAGGCGACGGGGATCACCTATGTCCGCTTTGCCCACGACGAACCGGCGCTGTTCCGTCTCAGCTTCACCCGGCAGATGTCGGCACGCCACGCCAAAGTTGGTGGCGACGGCGGCGAAGTGGCCTATAATCTGTTGCGGGCCGGCGTGGGGGAGGCGTTGCCTGGGGTCGAAAATCCCGATACGGCGGCGTTGCATGCTTGGGCGCTGGTCCATGGTCTGGCCATGTTGATCCTCGACCGGCGGCTGGAGTGGGACGAAGCGATGGTCGACAATGTGGTCGGGTTGACCTTTGGCGGGATCGACTGAGCGCCGACGCAAACCGATCGCGCGGCGGGGGCCAGCGGACAGGGGTCAGAACACGGGGGTGAGGGGCAATGGCCAGATGTTAGCGGTTTCTTTCCCTCTTTTCGGTTAGTTGGACCGATGACCCGGCCCCTGTCCCCCCGAGTCGAGGCGGTTTTCTGGTTTCTTTTGACCGCTACCGGCTATTTCCTGCTGGCAAGCCTGTCGCTTTACGCGACCAAGGGCGCGGACAATATCGCCGCCGTCTGGCCGCCGAGCGGCTATTTCCTGGCGTTATTACTGTTGATGCCCTCGCGGCAGCGCATTGTCGCGTTCGTTGCCATGGCGGGCGCCAGCGTGGGCGCGAACATGATCGAAGGGGTCCCCGCTGCGGCGGCTGCCGCCTATACCGTCGCGAACACGGCCGAGGCGATCATCGCGCTGTGGCTGGTGCGGCGTCATAACGCGGGTGAGATGTCGTTCATGGCACCGCGCGCCGTCGGTCGTTTTTGCATCGCAGCGCTGATCGCCAGCGCCGCGAGCGCCGTTATCGCAACGCTGTTGACCCGCAATGGCTTTGATTTCCTGCTGTCGTGGATGACAACGGTCGGGCTGGGAATGTTGATTGTCACCCCGCCGATCGTAATGCTGGCGCGGATGGTCGGGTCGAACGCACTGAACAACGCGTCAACGGCGATGAAGTTGGAAGGCATTGCGCTGTTGACCATCGCCGCCTTTATCACCGGCGCGTCGTTCGCCCAGTCGGATTTCCCGGTCACCTTCCTCCCATGCGTTGCGGTGATCGTGGCGGCCTATCGACTGGGACCATTTGGCGCCGCCGCGGGGATGCTGATCGTGGCCATCATCGCGTCGCTGCTGACCGGCCAGGGCTATGGCCCGATCGCGGCGATGGACCAGGGCCAAAAGGTCGAGGTGCTGTTCCTGCAATTCTATCTGGTGACGATGTTGTTCATCGCGCTGCCGCTGGCGGCGTTGCTGGTGGTTCAGCGGCGGCTGGCCAAACGGCTGGAACAAAGCAATCGCTGGCTGCTCCAGGCCGAGGCGGCGGCATTGGTCGGCCATTGGCGTGTCGATCTGGTTGGCTGGACGATCACATGGTCGGATCAGACGTATCGCGTCCACGGGTTGCAACCCGGGATGCCAGTCGATGTGGACTACAGCGTTGAACAATATCTGCCCGACGACCGGGTGGCGGTACGCAAGGCGCTGGAAGAGGCGGTCCGTTCCGGCGAGCCCTTTGTGTTTCAGGGACGGATCCGGCGCGCCGACGGGGAAATCCGCTATGTCAAATCGCACGGGTCGATCGAAAAGGGACGCCGCGGCAAAGCGGTCGGCATTTTCGGGACAGTCCAGGATGTGACCGACACGGTCGAAAATGCGCGCATTCTGGAATCGGCGCGCAGCGCGGCCGAACGGATCGCCAACACCGACATGCTGACCGGCCTGCCCAACCGGCGTCATACGCTGGCATTCCTGGATCAGGCGCTTCGCCGGGCCGTACAGGACGGCGCCCCGTTGGCGGTCGCGATTTTCGACATCGACCATTTCAAGGCGATCAATGATCAGCATGGCCATGCTGCGGGCGACGAGGTGATCCGCCGCGTCGGCCAACGAGCGAAAGCATCGCTGCGCGACGACGACATGGTCGGGCGCTATGGCGGCGAGGAGTTTGTCTGCATCCTGCAAGGCCGCAGCGCGCTGTCCGCCGAACTGGTTGCCGAGCGGGTGCGCAAGGCGGTCCATGCCGACGCCGAAGGCGTTGCCGCAGGTTTACCGGCGGTAACGGTCAGCATCGGACTGGCGATCTTTGCCGGCGAGGCCAGCATCGAAGACCTGCTCCAGCGCGCCGACAAGGCACTGTATACCGCGAAGCGCGAGGGACGGAACCGCCTGCGCATGGCGGCCTGAGCGCGGGCCGATCTAGGTTGGTGCGAACCAGACGGAAAATCTTCGACCAACCAGAACCAGCCGTCGTTTTCATCGTCGCCCCCGCGAAGGCGGGAGCCGCTGACGATTTACGCGAGGGAACCGAAAGAGGCAGATGGCGGCCCGCTCCCCGCCGCCAATCACTGCACCCGCGTCACCCTCATCCCCTTGGTCTCGAGAATCGCCGGAACGCCCTGAGCTCCAATCAGATGACCGGCGCCCACCGCCATCAGCACGGTTCCGGGCTGCTCCATGCGGTTTTGCGCCCATGCCGCCCAGCGATGGTTGCGATCGGTGATGATCGCTTGGCGCGCCGCGGGAACCGCGTCGACATCCTCGTTGATCATGTTTTCCAGCGCCGCAACATCGCCGCGGCGCCAGGCGGCGGTCAGGGCGGTGATCCGGGCAACGGCATCGTCGGCGCCCGCGGCGGCGCGGGTCAACAGCGCGCGCTGGGTCGGCGCGTCGAGATTTTCGAACAGCATCAGCTGACTACGCGCGGACTCCAGCCCGCCGATCGGTTTGTCCGCCGCTTCAAAAGTGTCCGTCAGTCCTTTTTCGACTCCGGCCGCGGGCGACAGGTCGGCCGCGCGCGCGGCGCGCTGTCCGATCAGGATCATCACCGCCCAATCGTCGAGCGTGTCGCCGCCCAGTGCGCCGCCGCTCGCCTCCAGCGCGCGGTAGCGGGCGAGCGCTGCGCCGGACAGCCGCGCTTCGATCGGCAGCGGCGCGGGACGCGATGCCAGTGTCTGAAACATCGCGCCCGCCGCCGCCAGTTCGCGCGGCGACAATTCCATGATCAGCGCGTCGGACGCCGCAATCGCTTGTGCCACCGCGCCATCGTCCCAGTCGGTCCCGCGCGGCAGCGCATGCATCGTACCGAGCAGATAGATACGGGTATCGTCATCCTGGACCAGCCACATCGCCGGTCGCGCCGGCGATGCGGGTTTGTCGGTCCCGCACCCGACCAACAGCAACGGCAAAAGGGCCGCCGCAAAGCGGCGACCCCAATGGCCGGCAAGATTGGGTTTTGTCCTCAATACGCGATCCGCGTGGCGGTCAGGCCGCGGTCCTTGAGATAATCCTGCACGCTTTTTTCGCCCGCCAGATGCCCGGCGCCAACCGCGATAAATACCGTGCCTGGC
This sequence comes from Sphingopyxis sp. UBA6723, assembly GCF_002454115.1. Lineage (GTDB taxonomy): Bacteria > Pseudomonadota > Alphaproteobacteria > Sphingomonadales > Sphingomonadaceae > Sphingopyxis. The sequence goes on from NZ_DKIH01000003.1 coordinate 133,896, forward strand.
TTGTCCATCCGCGTCTTGATCTGGTCGGCCCAGCGCGCGTTGCGATCATAGAGCAAAATCTGGGCGAGTTCCGGGGTCGCCGCCATGCTTTCGTTCATCGTGACCGCCAAGCCGTCGGGATCGCCCTTCGCCCACAGTCCGACCATCTTGTCGAGCATCGGCCCCAGCTTGTCGATGTCCTTGACCACCGCATTCAGGAACGCAACCTGCTGGGTTTCGGGCAGTTTGTCGAAAAAGCCGAGCTGTTCTTCGAGCGTTTCCAGCCCCGCGACCGGCTTGCTGTCGGCCTTGGCAAATTTGGTCAGCAGCTTTTCGGCGCCCTGTTCGGGATCATAGCCGAGTTTGGTCAGCGGCAGCACCGACAGGGTCATGGCCGGGAACCAGGGTTCGAAGCTGTCAAAGGCGTTGGCGGGTACGCCGACGCTGACCAGTGCGGCCTGATAGGCCTTGAGCTCGTCTGCAGTCAGGCGCGACGGGATGGTCTTGCCGGTCGTGTCCATTGCGAGCGGCATCATCGTCTTGGCCACCGCCGCCTGATCTTCGGGCATCACCAGTTCGAGCATCATCTCGTCCGACTTGTCGAACGCGTCCTTCACTGCCTCGTCGAACCAGCTGAGGCCGGGCTTGAGAACATGGACGGTGCCGAACAGATAGATGGTGGTGTCGTCGTCCTTGACCACCCACAGCGCCGGATCGGCGTCGGTCGTCGCAGTGGCCGCGGCAACCGGAGCGGGTTCGGCGGCGGTGGCGACATTGCTGCCGGGCAGGACCGCGCATTGCGCAAACGGAATGACCGCGCAGGTGGTGGCGAGGATTTTGAACCATTTTTTCATCGGAGAATGTCCTTTTGTCTATGGCACTTATGGCCGGAGGGGGTGGAGAAGAGGAGAGGGAAAGTGATTATCGGAACTTGTACCAGAAATAGATGACGGCGTTCGCGGCCAGCGACAGGCCGAACAGCGGCATGGCGTCGACCGGTGGCGCCAGATCGGCGCGCCATAACACCCACCAGACAGGGCAGGGAAAGACGAAGGCGTAAAAACCCGCCAGCCCGCCCAGATGATAAGCCTGCCGTTCATGGTCATCGACCGTACGGTGATACAGGATCAGCGCGATCGTCAGTCCGACGACCCACATCGCCGACAGTGCAATGGCGACCGGGGGGGTCAAGGCAGCGTTGCTGAACAAACCGTCGGTTCCGTCGCTGCCGGCCTGCATCACCATGGCGGCGACGAAACCTAGCGCGCCGGACAATATCAGGCTGATCCAGTAAAGGCGCTTGCGCGGCGACCAGCTGCGGAATGCGTCGGCGTGGCGGCGGACATAATAGGCGAGCGCAAGGCCGCCGATCAGGACCGCGACGACCGGCCCGATCCACGGCGCCAATACCGCATCGCCGCGTTCGGCGGCTGCATCATTGTACCCGGCAAAGCCGCCCGCCAGCATGGCGGTGCCGATGCCGATCGCGACCGGCCAGATCATGTTGGGCGCGCGACGCTTCTGGGGTTCATTCACCATCGTCATGTCCTTCATGGCCATCATCGAAAATCTCCTCGATCGGCATCGCGAACAGCCGCGCCAGTTTGAACGCGAGCGGCAGCGACGGGTCGTACTTCCCCGTCTCGATCGCGTTCACCGCTTGGCGTGACACGTCGAGCCGGTCGGCCAGTTCGGCCTGGCTCCAGTTCCGCATCGCGCGCAGCACCTTCAGCTGGTTGTTCATCGTCGATCCCGTTGTCAGGCGACACTGACCGTATGTCATGTGTCCATGACTAAATGACATGATTCGCTGACTGTGTCAACAAGACCTTACATCGCCCCGAAATGACGCGCTGCGCGGCACTTTCGCCAACATCCACGCCGCACGCGCCTTGACCCTGCACGCGCCCTGCGCCAAGGGCAGCGACACTTGTTGCACCTGCGAAAGAGCGGATAGTGGCCGACGCGGCAGAGACGAAATCCTTGAGCTTTCAGGACATGATCCTGACCCTGCACGCCTATTGGGGAGCCCGCGGCTGCGCGATCCTGCAACCCTATGACATGCGCGTCGGGGCGGGGACATTTCACCCCGCGACCACGCTGCGCAGCCTTGGCCCCGAACCGTGGAACGTTGCCTATGTCCAGCCCAGCCGCCGCCCGACCGACGGCCGCTATGGCGAAAACCCCAACCGGCTCCAGCATTATTACCAGTATCAGGTGATCCTGAAGCCTTCGCCCGCCGACCTGCAGGAACAATATCTGGGTTCGCTGGTCGCGATCGGCATCGACCCGCTGCTCCACGACATCCGCTTCGTCGAGGATGACTGGGAAAGCCCGACGCTGGGTGCGTGGGGGTTGGGCTGGGAAGTCTGGTGCGACGGGATGGAAGTCACCCAGTTCACCTATTTCCAGCAGATGGGCGGCTTCGACTGCAAGCCCGTCGCCGGCGAGCTCACCTACGGGCTCGAACGCCTCGCCATGTATATCCAGAATGTCGACAATGTGTACGACCTGCGCTTTTCCGACCCCGTCGGCGACGTGCCGGGGGTGAGCTATGGCGACGTGTTCCTCGAAAACGAGCGCCAATTCTCGAAATGGAATTTCGAGGTCGCCGATACCGACAGCCTGTTCGCAGGGTTCAAGGCCGCCGAGGCCGAATGCCAGCGCGCGATCGCCGCGAACGTGCCGCTGGCGGCCTATGACCAGGCGATTGAGGCGAGCCATTTGTTCAACCTGCTCCAGGCGCGCGGCGTGATCAGCGTCCAGGAACGCGCCAACTACATGGCCCGCGTCCGCGATCTCGCGAAGGGGAGCTGCAAGGCGTGGATCGACAGCCAGTCGGACGCATGGACCGCGAAATATCCGGGGTGGACGCTGTGATGGCCTGTCGTAGTTCCGCCGTCCTCTTCTCCGTTCGTGTCGAGCGAAGTCGAGACACGCAGCGGCTTAGCGCTGTCCTTCGCGGCATCTCGACTTCGCTCGATGCGAACGGGGTTTGGGGATCGGGGGATTTCAGATGACCGACTTCCTTCTCGAACTGCGCAGCGAGGAAATCCCCGCCCGGATGCAGGCCGGGGCGCGCGCCGAGCTCGACAAGTTATTCCGGGCGCAGATGGCGGCCGCGGGCATCGATGTCGGCGATCTCAGCATCTGGTCGACCCCGCGGCGCTTGGCGCTGATCGCCAAGAATTTGCCCGACGCGACCGCCGCGGTCAGCGAAGAACTCAAAGGCCCGCGCAGCAGCGCGCCGCCGCAGGCGCTTGAGGGTTTCCTCCGCAAGACCGGGCTGACTCAAGATCAGCTCGAAGATCGCGACGGCGTGTATTTCGCCGTCATCGACAAGCCCGGACGCGCGACCGCCGAGGTGCTGGCCGAGGCGATCCCCGCGATCATCCGCGCCTTTGCCTGGCCCAAATCCATGCGCTGGGGCAAGGACAGCGCGAGCAGCGAAAGCCTGCGCTGGGTCCGCCCGCTGTCGGGCATCGTCGCGATCTTTGGCGAAGAATTGATCCCGTGCGAAATTGGCGGGGTTGCGTCGGGCTATGCGACGCGCGGTCATCGCTTCCACTGCCCGGGCGAAATCACGATCGGTTCGGCGTCGGACTATGCTGAAAAGCTGCGCGCCTGCCACGTCATCGTCGACCACGAGGAACGGCAGACCATCATCCGCGACGGCGCTGCGAAGGCCGCGGCTGATGCGGGCCTGACGCTGGTCGCGGACGAGGGGCTGGTGATCGAGAACGCCGGGCTGACCGAATGGCCGGTGCCGCTACTCGGACGCTTCGACGAAGCGTTTCTGGAAGTGCCGCCCGAGGTTATCCAGCTGACGGCGCGCGTGAACCAGAAATATTTCGTCGTGAACGACGCGGCGGGCAAGCTGGCGAACGGCTTTGTCTGCACGGCGAATATCGATGCGGTCGATGGCGGGGCAGAGATTGTTGCGGGCAACCGCAAGGTGCTCGCGGCGCGATTGTCGGATGCGCGCTTTTTCTGGGAGCAGGATCGCAAGACGGCGCTGGCCGATCATGCGAAGAAGCTGGACCGGATCACGTTCCACGAGAAGCTGGGGACGGTTGCGGACAAGGTCGAGCGGGTGGCGAAGCTGGCCGAATGGCTGGCAAGCGCAGGCATCGTGCCGAACTGCGACCCCGCGCTCGCGCGGCAGGCGGCGGAACTGGCAAAGGCCGACCTTGTCACCGAAATGGTTGGCGAATTCCCCGAATTGCAAGGCCTGATGGGCGGCTACTACGCCCGCGCCGAAGGCTTGGGCGATGCAGTGGCCGACGCGATCCGCGACCATTACAAGCCGGTCGGGCAGGGCGATGACGTGCCGACGGCGCCGGTGACGGTGGCTGTGGCGTTGGCGGATAAGCTGGATACGCTAAGCTCGTTCTTTCTCTACGATATGGTCCCAACTGGTTCCAAAGATCCATTCGCGCTTCGGCGTGCCGCGATCGGTGTTTTGGAATTGCTAACTAAGAACAACATTAGAGTTGCGCTGAACTGGGCTCTAACGTTTCCTATGACGGGTGTTCTCGGCCGGAGCGTTGGTCTTGACGCATTTGAAGGAGCAATGGGCCTCGTTCAGGCCTTCGAGAATGCAGGCCGATCGCTGTCTGAAGGAGAAAAGCTCCAACTGATTGAAGAGGCCAAGGATCGAGCATTGGCGGGCCCTTTCCGTGATGAATTGCTCGACAACGTTCTTGATCCAGCGAGAGCGAAGCTGATTTCATTCTTCGCCGACCGTCTCAAAGTCCAGCAACGCGAGGCCGGTGTTCGTCACGACCTGATCGACGCGGTGTTCGCGCTTGGCGGCGAGGATGATCTGGTGCGGCTGCTAGCGCGGGTGAAGGCGTTGCAGGCGTTTATGGCGAGTGATGACGGGGCGAATTTGCTGGCGGGGTATAAGCGCGCGGCGAATATTTTGAAGCAGGCGGATATTTCCGTCGCCCCCGCGAAGGCGGGGGCCGCTGGCGGTTTACGCAGCGATGCGGGGGAAGCACCTCCAGCGGCCCCCGCCTTCGCGGGGGCGACGGATGTGGATCGTGCTTTGCTTGCCGCCCTCGACACCGCAGAACCCGCCGCCTCCGCCGCCGTGACCGACGAACGCTTCACCGACGCCATGGCCGCGCTCGCGTCGCTGCGCGCGCCGATCGATGCGTTTTTCGATGGCGTGATGGTCAATGATCCCAACGAAGCGGTGCGCGCCTATCGGCTCGGACTGCTCGCCCGATTTACCGGTGCGGTGCATGGCGTGGCCGATTTCTCGAAGATCGAGGGGTAAACCGACCTTTCATTCCCGTTCGTGTCGAGCGAAGTCGAGACACGTCGAAGGCGAGCGCGAAGGATAGCGTGTCTCGACTTCGCTCGACACGAACCGAGTAGGGGTGGGGCGCTTGAAACGGACGAAGCAAAACTGAATCGACTAACTGCGATTGCATTCCTATCCAGCCGCAACCTCCTCCCCGGGGCAGCAGGAGCATATGATGACGAAGATGGTGCATTTGTTCGGCGGCGCGGCCACGACGGCCGAGCGTTCGAAGGAATTGCTGGGCGGCAAGGGGTCGAACCTGGCCGAAATGGCCTCGATCGGCCTGCCGGTCCCGCCGGGCCTGATCATCACCACTGACGTCTGCACCGCTTATTACGCCAATGGCGAACAATTCCCCGCGGGCCTGATCGAACAGGTGACCGCGGGCATCACCCATATCGAAGGCATCACGGGCAAAAAGTTCGGCGACCCTGCCGATCCGCTGCTCGTGTCGGTGCGCTCGGGCGCGCGCGTGTCGATGCCGGGGATGATGGACACCGTCCTCAATCTGGGGCTCAACGACAAGACCGTCGTCGGCCTGTCCGAAGCGTCGGGTGATCCGCGTTTCGCGTGGGACAGCTATCGCCGCTTCGTCCAGATGTACGCCGACGTCGTCATGGGGCTCGACCACGCCGAGTTCGAGGAAGCGCTGGAAATCGCCAAGGAAGACCGTGGCTTTTACCTCGACACCGAAATGTCGGCCGAGGACTGGCAGGCGCTGGTCAAGGAGTATCAGGCGATCGTCGAGCGCGAAACCGGCGCGCCGTTCCCGCAAGAACCGAACGACCAGCTTTGGGGCGCGGTTGGCGCGGTGTTCGCGAGCTGGGAAAGCGACCGCGCGAAAGTCTATCGCCGCATCAATTCGATCCCCGGCGAATGGGGCACCGCGGTCAGCGTTCAGGCGATGGTATTCGGCAATATGGGCGACACGTCGGCAACCGGCGTCGCCTTCACCCGCGATCCCGCGACGGGCGAGCATGCCTGGTACGGCGAATGGCTGATCAACGCGCAGGGCGAGGACGTCGTCGCGGGCATTCGCACCCCGCAATATCTGACCAAAGCCGCGCGCGAGCGGGCCGGGGCCAAGCCGCTGTCGATGGAAGAGGCGATGCCCGAAACCTTCGGCGAGCTGGGCCGCGTCTTCGATACGCTCGAAACCCATTACCGCGACATGCAGGACATCGAGTTCACCGTCGAGCGTGGGACGCTGTGGATGCTGCAAACGCGGTCGGGCAAGCGCACCGCCAAGGCGGCGTTGAAGATCGCGGTCGATATGGCGGCTGAAGGACTGATTTCGGAAGAGGAAGCCGTGGGCCGCGTTGATCCCGGTGCGCTCGACCAGCTGCTCCACCCGACGCTCGACCCCGATGCGCCGCGCGATGTGCTGACCAAGGGGCTGCCCGCCAGCCCTGGCGCCGCGTCGGGCAAGATCATGTTTACCGCCGATGCTGCCGAAAAGGCTGCGGAGATGGGCGAGGCGGTGATTCTGGTGCGTGTCGAGACGTCGCCCGAAGACATCCACGGCATGCATGCAGCGAAGGGCATTCTGACCGCGCGCGGCGGGATGACCAGCCATGCGGCGGTCGTTGCGCGTGGCATGGGGCGTCCGTGCGTCTCAGGCGCCGGTGGGCTGTCGATCGACGGCAATGCGCGCGTGCTGCGCGTCGCCGGGCGCGAACTGCGCGAAGGCGACATCATCACCCTCGACGGATCGACCGGCGAAGTGATGGCGGGCGAGGTCAACACGCTGCTGCCCGAACTGGTCGGCGATTTCGGCACCCTGATGGTGTGGGCCGACAAGGTCCGCCGCATGAAAGTGCGCGCCAACGCCGAAACGCCCCAGGACGCCCAAGTCGCGCGCGACTTTGGCGCCGAGGGCATCGGGCTTTGCCGCACCGAGCATATGTTCTTCGACGCGGCGCGGATCACCGCGGTGCGCGAGATGATCCTGGCCGAGAATGAGGCGGGCCGCCGCGTCGCGCTCGCCAAATTGCTTCCCGAGCAGCGGGCGGATTTCGCCGGGATTTTCGAGGTGATGGCGGGGCTGCCGGTCACCATCCGCTTGCTCGATCCGCCGCTGCATGAGTTTTTGCCGACGCGCGAAGAGGATTTCGCCGACGTTGCGGCGGCTGCGGGCGTGGGCATCGAGGCGCTGAAGGCGCGCGCGAACGAACTGCACGAATTCAACCCGATGCTGGGCCATCGGGGTTGCCGGTTGGGGGTCACCTATCCCGAAATTTATGAGATGCAGGCGCGCGCGATTTTCGAGGCGGCGTGCGACGTGGCCGCCGCCACCGGTGCGGCACCCATCCCCGAGGTGATGATCCCGCTGGTGGCGACGCGGCGTGAATTCGACCTGATGAAGGCTGTCGTCGATGCACAGGCGAAGGCGGTGTTCGCCGAAAAGGGCCGCGAGATCGCGTATCTCGTCGGTACGATGATCGAACTGCCGCGCGCCGCGCTGATGGCGGGTGAGATTGCCGAAACCGCTGAATTCTTCAGCTTCGGCACCAACGACCTGACCCAGACGACGATCGGCATCAGCCGCGACGACGCAGGCCGCTTCCTGACGCAATATGTCGACAAGGGCATCTTCCTGACCGACCCGTTTGTCAGCCTCGACGTCGAAGGCGTCGGGCAGCTGATCGAGCTGGCGGCGGAACGCGGTCGGAAGACGCGCCCCGACGTCAAGCTGGGGATTTGCGGCGAGCATGGCGGCGACGCGCCGAGCATCCATTTCTGCGAAAAAACCGGCCTCGACTATGTCAGCGCCTCGCCCTACCGTGTGCCGATTGCACGGCTGGCGGCAGCACAGGCGGCGTTGAAAGCGAAATAGTCGTCGCCCCCGCGAAGGCGACGACGGGGGGAGTGATCGATGAAAAGCTGGCACCGCTATGCGATTGCCCTTGTCGGCGGCCTGACCGTCGGTCTCGGCGCAGCCTGGGCGCTCACTAACGGCGGGCTCAGCAATGGCGCGATTGCCAGCGGGCCGTGGACGACCTCGCTGGGCTTTGGCACCAAGACCGCCGATCCCGTCACCCGCGCTCTGGTCGCCCGCGCCGGCCTGCTCGCGCTGCCTGCGAAGGAAACGGTCTATTGGTCGGCAACGGCCGATGCCGCGGGCGCGCCGCTCGACGGCAATTGCCGCTACCGCCTGTCGGGCAAGCCGCTCGATGCGCGCTGGTGGAGCGTGACCATCTATGATGCCAAAGGCTATCTGGTTGCCAATCCGGCGAACATCTGGTCGGTTAACGGCGCGAATGTCGCGCTGGATGCCAAGGGTGAATGGCGCGTCACGATCGCGCCGGACAAGCCAGCCGAGGGCGCATGGCTGCCCGGCACCAAGGGCCAGCCGTTCCACCTGACACTCCGCATGTACAATCCGGGTCAGGCGTTCCGTGCCGATCCGGCGAAGGCGGTGCTGCCGCAAATCGTCAAGGAGGGCTGCTGAGATGCGCAACTGGCTCGGCCCGTTCGCCTTTGGGCTCATCTTTGCCGCCGCGACCGCGTGGGCGGTGATCGGCGCGATCCCTTATGGCCTGATGAAAATTGCCTCGGATCGGTTGGGGCAGGGCGGCGTCAACACTATGTCCTATGGCAATCTGGCCAACCCCGATCGCCAGCCGGTGGTGCGGCCCAGTCCCGACCTTGCCTATTCCAGCTGTCCCTATGATCTGTCGGCGGGGCCACTGGCGATCGACGTGACGCCCGTTCCGGGCCGCTACAGCTCACTCAGTGTCTTTGACGCAGCGACCGATGTGATTTTTGTCCGCAACGATGTCGAGGCGGGGGGCAATCCGTTCCGAATCATCCTTGCGCGCGAAGGGCAGGCGGTCCCCGCGCGCGCCGAAGTGGTTCGCACGAACCATGATCGCGGCATCGCGCTGATCCGTCTGCTTTTGAAAGACCCCAAGGAAATCGGCGGGCTGAACGCGGTGCGCCGCCAATCATCCTGCGCTACGGTCACAAAGCTGAAATAGGGGGTTGCGCGCCCACGCGACGCCCCTTAAAGGCGCCTCTCCACGCACCCGTAGCTCAGCTGGATAGAGCATCAGACTACGAATCTGAGGGTCGGGCGTTCGAATCGCTCCGGGTGCACCATTTCCCCACATCGCCGGATATATTGCCGCCGGGGCAGCGGTTCGTCGGAGATTCTGCTGGCGCTGCCCGACGAAAATCGGCAGCAATGCGGGATGTCCGCGCGCCCCGTCCTTGGCATCATCGCCTGCAACCGCACCGTCGGGGTCGAAACCGCGCAGGCGGTAATGAACCGCTATGCGATGGCGGCGATGCAATATGCCGACTGCGCGGCGCTGATCATTCCCTCGCTGCCCGATTATATGCGCGCAGAGGAAGTCGTCGGACGGCTCGACGGGGTGCTGCTGACCGGAACGCCGTCGAATGTCGAACCGGCGCGTTATGGCGATGCGGCGCCGGGTGAGGGGCCGTTCGATCCGGATCGCGACCGCATGATGATCGAACTGGTCGAGGCGGTGATCGCGGCGCAGCGGCCGCTGTTCGGCATCTGCCGCGGGTTTCAGGAGATCAATGTCGCGCTGGGCGGGACGCTGCGCCGCGACACGTCGGCAAGCGCTCAGTTGCTACTCCACCATGCACCCGATGAGGCCGATTTCGATGCGATGTTCGATCATCGCCACCCGGTCGACCTGGTCGCGGGCGGGCTGCTGGCGGCGGCCTATGATGCGCCGACGCTGGAGGTGAATTCGGTGCATTATCAGGGCATCGGCGCGCTGGCCGACGGCCTGTCGGTCGAGGCGCGCGCGCCCGACGGGCTGGTCGAGGCGTATAGCGCCCGGCCCAACGGCGCGCCGTTGCTCGCCGTCCAGTGGCATCCCGAATGGGCGACGGACGGAAGCGCCGAAAGCCAGACCTATTTCCACCTGCTGGGCCGTGCGTTAAGAGGCGCATTATGAATCGCCGCGTCACCCGTTATGACCGCTATCTCGCGCGGATCAGCTTCTCGCCCTGATCGAAAACCCAAGCGCTCTTCTCCGTTCGTATCGAGCGCAGTCGAGACACCCATCGTCGCAACGCAACGCCGAGAAGCATCTCGACTTCGCTCGATGCCAACGGTTTTCAGGAATCAGGAGTTTTCATATGCCCCGCAATCACGACATCGCCGAACTGCGCCGCCTCGACGTCGCGCACCATTTGCCCGCGCAGGCCGACTGGGCCGAAATCGAAAAGCTCGGCGGCAGCCGCATCATCACCCATGCCGAGGGCTGTTACATCCACGACGGCGACGGCCACCGCATCCTCGACGGGATGGCGGGGCTGTGGTGCGTCAACGTCGGCTATGGCCGTGAGGAACTGGTCGAGGCGGCGGCGGCACAGATGCGCGAGTTGCCCTTCTACAACACTTTCTTCAAGACCGCGACGCCGCCGACCGTCATGCTCGCCGCGAAGATCGCGAGCCTGACGAACAATCGCCTGCCGCACGTCTTTTTCAACGCCTCGGGCAGCGAAGCGAACGATACGGTGTTCCGCATGGTGCGCCATTATTGGAAGCTCAAGGGCGAGCCCAAGCGCACGGTCTTTATCAGCCGCTGGAACGCCTATCATGGCTCGACCGTCGCGGGCGTTTCGCTGGGCGGGATGAAGGCGATGCATGCGCAGGGCGACCTGCCGATCGCCGGGGTCGAGCATGTCCGCCAGCCCTACGCCTATAACGAAGGGCAGGGGATGACCGAGGAGGAGTTCTGCGACGCGTGCGTGCAGGCGATCGAAGACAAGATCCTGGAAGTCGGCCCCGAAAATTGTGCCGCCTTCATCGGTGAGCCCGTCCAAGGCGCGGGCGGGGTCATCATCCCGCCGAAGGGATATTGGCCGAAGGTTGAAGCGGTGGCGCGCAAATATGGCCTGCTGATCGTCGCCGACGAGGTGATCTGCGGCTTCGGGCGCACCGGCAAGATGTGGGGGCATGAGGTGATGGGCTTCACCCCCGATCTGATGCCGATGGCGAAAGGGCTGTCGTCGGGATATTTGCCGATCTCGGCGACCGCGGTTGCGGCGCATGTCGTCGAGGTGCTCAAGACCGGTGGCGACTTCGTTCATGGCTTCACCTATTCGGGTCATCCGGTCGCGGCGGCGGTTGCGCTCAAGAATATCGAGATCATCGAGCGCGAGGGGTTGGTCGAACGGACGGGCAGCGTGACCGGGCCGCATCTGGCCAAGGCGCTCGCGACCTTGAACGATCATCCGCTGGTCGGCGAAGCGCGCTCGATCGGGCTGCTCGGCGCGGTCGAGATTGTCGCCGACAAGGAAACGCGCGCGCGCTTTGGCGGAGCCGAGGGAACCGCCGGGCCGATGGCGCGCGATGCGTGCATCGCCAACGGGCTGATGGTGCGCGGCATCCGCGACAGTTTGGTGATGTGCCCGCCGCTGATCATTTCGACCGAACAAATCGATGAGATGGTTGCCATCATCCGCAAATCGCTTGATGAGGTGCTGCCCAAGTTGCGGGCGCTGAGCTGAAAACTCGCGCTTTCCTATCAATCCGTTCGTGTCGAGCGAAGTCGAGACACCCATCGTGGTAGAGTGACGCCGAGAGGTGTCTCGACTTCGCTCGACACGAACGGGTAGATGGGTCAATCCAGAATCCTCAGAAGGACCAAATCTTTATGCCCTCCGGCCTTTTTGCCTTGCTCGACGACGTCGCCACGATCGCCAAGGTGGCGGCGGCCAGCATCGACGATATCGGTGCCGCTGCGTCGAAAGCGGGGGTCAAGGCCGCGGGGGTTGTGGTCGACGATGCGGCGGTGACGCCGCGATATGTCACCGGGTTCCAGCCCAACCGCGAACTGCCGATCATCTGGCGCATTGCCAAGGGGTCGTTCTTTAACAAACTGGTGCTGATCCTACCGGCGCTGCTTTTGCTGTCGGCGGTCGCGCAATGGGCGATCACGCCGCTGTTGATGATCGGCGGTGCGTATCTGTGCTTCGAGGGCGCCGAAAAGGTATGGCATTCGCTGCACAAAGACAAGACACCGCTCGCCGAGGCAGCGGAAATCGTCGCCGACAAGGACCATGAAGAAACGATGGTGAAGGGCGCGATCCGTACCGACTTCATTCTGTCGGGCGAAATCATGGTGATCGCGCTGAACGAAGTGATCGACGAAGCCTTTGCAATGCGCGCCGCGACGCTGATCGTGGTGGCGATTGCGATCACGATTGCGGTTTATGGCGCGGTCGGGCTGATCGTGAAGATGGACGACATTGGCCTGCACATGGCGAAAGCGGGCAATAGCGTCCGCCGCGCGATCGGGCGCGGACTGGTTGCCTTCATGCCCAAGCTGCTCGGCGCGCTGGCGCTGGTCGGGACCGCGGCGATGCTGTGGGTCGGTGGCCAGATCATCCTGCACGCGCTCGACGAATATCATATCGGCAATCTGGGGCATGGCCTGTACGATTTTGCCCATGCGGTGGCGGGCAATCTGCCCGCGGCGGGGCTGTGGGAATGGCTGATCAATGCGGGCGGCGCCGGGGTGTTCGGGTTGGTGCTGGGTGGGGTGATCGTGGCGGCGCTGCATCTGGTGCCGGGGAAGAAGACGGCCACTCAATAAATTCGTCACCCCGGACTTGATCCGGGTTCCATGACTTCGTCGCCGCATTGGATCCCGGATCAAGTCCGGGATGACGAGCAAAGAAGGTCAGCCCAGCAACACCACCGGACTATCCGCCCGCCAGTGCATGCTGACCTTGTCGTCCCAGGTGAAATCCTCCTGATCGTGGCGCGACAGATTGGGGCGCGAGACGCGGATGCGCGCACCCGATTCCAGCTCGATCTCGAACAGCGTGATGTCGCCGAGATAGCTCATCCCTTTGATCTTGCCGCGCGCGAAGTTGTAACCATCGGGGGCGTCCTGCGCTGCGGCCTTGACCGCTTTGCCTTCGCCGGGAACGTGGAGATAGATTTTCTCGGGGCGCAGCGCGATCCAGACATCGGCGCCGTGTGGGCCGGTGACCCCGTGGTTCAGGTAAATCTTGCCGACCCCCGGACAGTCAACTGCCGCCTTGTCGGGTTCGTCGAGGGTCAGCTTGCCCTCGAAGATATTTACCGACCCGACGAAATCGGCGACAAAGCGGTTGGAGGGATATTCATAGAGGTCCGACGGCGTCGCGAGCTGCGCGACCTCGCCCTTGTTGATCACCCCGATGCGGCACGCCATCGACAGCGCCTCGTCCTGATCATGGGTAACGGTGACAAAGGTGATGCCGACCTTTTCCTGAAGCTCCGACAGCTCGAATTGCATTTGCGCGCGGAGTTTCGCGTCGAGCGCCGAGAGCGGTTCGTCTAGCAGCAGCACTTTGGGGCGCATCACCAGACTGCGCGCGAGCGCGACGCGCTGGCGCTGCCCGCCCGACATCTGGTCGGGCATGCGCTCGCCAAAACCGCCGAGCTTCACGAGATCGAGTGCCTCGGCGACGCGATCCTTAATCTCGCCGCCCTTCACCCCAGCGATCTTCAGACCATAGGCGACATTGTCGGCGACGCTCATGTGCGGGAACACCGCATAGCTTTGGAACACCATATTCACCGGGCGCTTGTTCGGCGGAATGCCCGCCATGTCCTGCCCGTCGATCAGGATCCTGCCTTCGGTTGGCAACTCGAAACCCGCGATCATCCGCAGCAACGTCGTCTTGCCGCAGCCTGAGGGGCCGAGCAGCACGAAAAATTCACCTGCATTGATGTCGAGGCTGACATTGTCGACCGCGGTGACTTTGCCAAAGCGTTTCGAGACATTCTGGATCTGGATGATCGGCTTGGCGGGATCGGTCATGGTCAGTGGGTTTCCGCAATGGCTTTCACGCCCTGGGCCTTGAGCGCGATAAAGGTCAGGACGACGGTCAGGATGATCAGCAGAGTCGACGCCGCATTGACCTCGGGCGTCACCGAGAAGCGGACCATCGAATAGACCTTCACCGGAAAGGTGATCGTGTCCGGGCCGCTGGTGAAATAGGTGATGACGAAATCGTCGAGGCTGAGCGTGAAGGCGAGGAGGGCGCCCGCGACGAGGGCGGGCTTGATATGCGGGATCAGCACGTCGCGGAATACTTGCGCCTCGCTGGCGCCCAGATCCTTGGCGGCTTCCTCCTGTTCACGGTTGAAACTCGCCAGCCGCGAGCGGACGACCATGGTGACGAAGGGGAAGCAGAAGGTGATGTGCGCGACGGTGATTGCGCCGAGATTGAACGGCCAGACAAGATCGGTCGGCCACCCCACCGCGGCGAAGAACATCAGGAAGGCGACGCCGAGGCAGATTTCGGGAACGATGATCGGCAGCGAGATCGTGCCATCGATTGCGCCCTTCCACGGGAAACGAAAGCGCCACAGCATCACCGCCGCGAGGGTGCCGAGCACGAGGCTGGCCAGCGTTGCGAGCGCGGCAATGGTCAGCGAATTGATGAGCGCCTCGACCAGCTGGTCGTTACCCAGCGCCTTCTCGTAGTATTTGGTGGTGAAGCCGCGCCACACGACGTTCCGCTTGCTGTCGTTGAAGCTGAATATCATCAGCACCACCAGCGGCGCGTAGAGAAAGACCATCACTGCGCCGACCCACAGCCGCATCCACAGCGTGCGGCTATATTCGAGCGGGGCGATCGGTGCGCGCGCGAAAAAGGCCATCAGCGGACCTCCGGCACTTTTTTGCGCATCGACTGGATCGCGATCAGGATGAACATTGCATAGATCAGCAGGAACGACAGCGCCGCGCCGAACGGCCAGTCATTCGCTTTCTTGAACTGGCGTTCGATGACATTGGCGATCATCTGGCTGTCGGTGCCGCCCATCAGATCGGGGGTCAGATAGGCGCCGAGCGCGGGGATCAGCGTGATCATCACCCCGGCGATGATGCCGGGCGCCGCCAGCGGCACGACGATGCGCATGATGGTGCGGAAATGCCCGGCGCCAAGGTCGAGGCTCGCCTCGATCAGGCTGCGGTCGAGCCGGTCGAGCGCGGCGTAGAGTGGCAGTACCATGAAGGGCAGGTGGACATAGACGAGCCCGAAGACGACCGCGAAATTGTTGAAGAGCAGCTGCACCGGCTCCCACGTCGGCAGCGGTTGCAGCCCGACGAGCGTCTTGATCCAGCTCGTCCCCTCCCACAGCGCGCCCATTCCCTTGTTGGCGAAACCCTGCGTGCCGAGCAGCATCATCAGCGCATAGGTGCGGATCAGGAGGTTGGTCCAGAAGGGCAGCATGATGCCAAGCAGCAGCCACGGCCGCCACTTCTCGCTAGCAAAGGTGATTGCCATCGCGACGGGGAATCCGATGATCAGGCAGATCAGGGTGACGAGCGCGGCGACCGCAAAGCTTTTGCCGAAAATGGTCAGATAGAGCCATTCGGTGGCGCGCTTGTAATTGTCGAGCGTGCCTGAGAATTCAATCTCGGTCAGGCCGCGATTCTCACCGAAGCTGTAGAGCCAGACGATGGCCATAGGGACGAGGAAGAAGACGATGACCCAGAACAGGGTCGGCAGCGAAACCGCCGCGAAAGTCCTTTTGCTCGTCTTCCAATCCTGTTCGGCCACCCCCCGATTGCCTCCCTAAATTTTTGAGCTTGGTTCGATGTGGCTAGCTGCGTGCTCCCGCGAAGGCGGGAGCCGATCTCCTGTTGGCGCGATTTCGAACCGACCGGTGATGGATCCCCGCCTTCGCGGGGAAACACGCATTTTGGCTGAGCCTGGCATTTAAGCCGCGCGCACCCGCGTAAAGGCTTCTTCGAACAATGGCTGCAAGGTCGGGTTGAACTTGGCATATTCGCATTTCGCCAGCACATCGGCGGGCGGATAGATGACCGGGTTGTTTTTGTAACTGTCGGGCATCAGCGCCTTGGCTGCGGCGTTGGGGGTCGGATAGAGGATTGTTTCGGTGATCTTCTTGCCGACTTCGCCGTCGAGCAGATAGTTGATGAAGGCGTGGGCGTTCTTGGGATGCGGCGCGCCTTTCGGGATGCAGAGGTTATCCGAATTGAGCTGGCTGCCCTCCTTTGGAATGATGAAGTCGATATCGTCATCCTCGGTCATCGCCTGCGCGATATCGCCATTATATTCGAGCACCAGATCAACATCGCCCTTGAGCAGCAAGTCCTGGCCGTCATCGACGTGGAAATTTTTCACATTCGGCTTTTGCTTGATCATCAGCGCCTCGATCGTCGCGATGTCGGCGGGGGTCAGTGCGTTGACCGACTTGCCGAGATATTTGCCATAGAGGCGGAACATGTCGCCGGCTTCCGACAGCAGCGCGATGCGCCCGGCATATTCGGGGCTGTCGAACAGGACTTTCCAGCTGTCGGGTTTCGCCTTCACCTTCGACTTGCGATAGCCGATGCCAAGCGCGAGCCAGGTGTAGGGCATCGAGACTTTGCGGCCCTGATCATAATCGACGTCGATGAAGGTCGGGTCGATATTCTTCATGTTGGGGATCGCGGCATGGTCGAGCGCCTGCAACATACCCGCCTGCGCCATGCGTTCGACAAAGTCGTTCGAGGGGACAATCACGTCGTAACCGGGGTTGCCGGCCTTGAACTTGGCAAACAGCACGTCGTTGCTGTCGAACAGGTCCATCTTCACTTCGACGCCGCTGGCTTCCTTAAAATCATCGAGCGTCGTCTCGCCGATATAGGTGTCCCAGTTGTAGAAGTTGAGCTTGCCCTCTTCGCCATTGGCGAGCTTTTTGCCTTCGCCCTTGCTGCATGCGGCAAGACCGCCAAAGCTGATCCCGATCGCCGCGACCCCCATCGCCTGCAGGAGCGAGCGACGCCCGCGGGTTTGCTTGATCAGTTCGTTCAGATCCATGTGCAGCCTCCCTGTTTGTGACGTCAAGCTGACTCAATAAAGTCCGCTTGGAAAGAGGTTATTTTGCACCGCAGCAGGAATCTTTGAAAGATTCATGCGTTGCGGAGGTACCAGTCGTAATCAAGCGTCGGTACGACGCCGAAATAACGGTCCTGTTCGACACGTTTGACGATGCTGAACATGTCGACAAAGCGTGACCCGAGATAGTCGCGCATCAGGGCCGAGCCATGGAAACGATCGACCGCCGCGAACCAGTTCGACGGCGGCTTGTCGTCGCCCGAATTGTCGCGGTCATAGCCGTTGCCGACCACTGCGGCGCCGGGATCGGTCTTGTTCGTCATTCCGTAGTGCATCCCGGCGAGGACGGCGGCCACCGCCAGGTAGGGATTGGCGTCGGCGCCGCAGGCGCGATGTTCGACGTGGCGGCTGGGCGGCGGACCGGCGGGGATGCGGAACGACACCGTGCGGTTGTTGACGCCCCAGGTTGGCGCGACGGGGGCATAGCTGTTGGCCTTGAAGCGGCGATAGCTGTTTGCATGCGGGGCAAAGAGCGCAAAGGCATCGCCGACGGTGGCGATCATGCCGCCGATCGCGTGGCGGAGCGCGGGGGTGCCCTCGGGATCGTCGCTGGCGAAGATGTTGGTGCCCGCGTCGTCGTTGACCGAGACATGGATGTGCATGCCGCTACCGGCCTGCTCGGCGAAGGGCTTGGCCATGAAGGTGGCCTCCAGACCCTGTTGCTGCGCGATCGCCTTGACGAGCCGCTTATACATGATCGCGTCGTCGCAGGCGCGCAGCGCGTCGGGTTTATGGCGCAGCGTTAGCTCGAATTGGCCCGGCGCAAATTCAGAAATGGCGCTTTCGAGCGGAATGTCCTGCGCGTCGGTCGCGGCGTAGAGCGCGTCGAAGAAGGGCCGGAAATCGTCGAGCTCGCGCAGGCCGTACACCTCGACATTGCGCGGCGTGTCGCGGCTATAGCCGGGGCGGGCAGGGCGCACCGTGCCGTCGCGGGCGCGGCGCGGATCGACGAGGTAGAATTCGAGCTCGACCGCGAGAACCGGGGTGAGGCCGTCGGCGGTAAAGCGGTCGATCACGCGGCCGAGAACATGGCGGGGATCGAGGTCGTGCGGGGTGCCGTCGAGCTCGTAGAAATCGACGAGGAATTGCGCGGCATGGTCGCCGCCCCATGGGGTGCGGACGAGGGTGCCGGGGATCGGCTTCATCGAGCGGTCGGCGTCGCCATCCTCCCACACCAGCCCGGTTTCGACGGTGTCCTGCCCGGTGATATCGACGACGGTGATCGATCCGGGGAACATGCGTCCGCTTTCGTAAACCGCCATCACCTCATGCTGGCGCAGCCGCTTGCCGCGCGGGACACCGCCCATGTCGGTGTAGATCATCTCGATCGAATCGACGTCGGGATGGGCCTTGAAAAAAGCCTCGGCCTCCGAACGCGGCGCCACAACGCCCGATGATTTCGACATCGCCCCTCTACTCCTTCAATGCTTTGGTGCAGTCGGCGAAGCCGTCCACCAACCGGTCGATCTGGTCGTCGCCGGTAACCGGGCTCACCAACATCATATTGTGGAACGGCGCCAGCAAAATTCCGCGATTGGCGAGGAACAGGTGGATCGCCGCTTCAAGGTCGGGCTGCATCGCTGCCTTTGCCTCGCCGCCATTGCGCGGGGGAGCAGGGCAGGTGAGGAATTCGACGCGGGCGCCGACCTGGGTGACGTGCCAGTCGAGATCGGCGGCGGCGATTTCCTGCTCCAGCCCCGCAACCAGGCGCGCGGCGCCGCGCAGCATATGGTCATAGGCGGCGGGGGTGATGACGTCGCTTAGCATCGTGTCCATGGCAGCGATTGCGAGCGCGTTGGCGGAGAGCGTGGTGCCGATGCCGCTGTGACCCGCTGGGCGCGACTGGTTGAGCGCCGCCATCCGTGCCGCGACGTCGGCGGTGAAGCCATAGACCGCGCACGGAACGCCGCCGCCCATCGATTTGCCGACGACCATCAGATCGGGCTTCGGGCCATGGGTGACCCCATGGCCGCCGTAGCCCGACGAGATCGTGTGCGTTTCGTCGAACACAAGCAGGGTGCCGGTCTCATCGCATAGTCGGCGGAGCGTCCCGAGAAATCCCGGCGCGTCGCGGACCATGCCGACATTGGTCATCACCGGCTCGGCGAGGACGCAGGCAATGTCGTCACCGCGCAGCGCGTCGGCGAGGGCGCTTTCGTCGTTGAATTCGATCACGGTGGTCGCGTCGCGCAGATCATGGACCTGACCGACCAAGCTGGCGCGCATGACGGGCTGGCCGTGCTTCAGATCGACGAAGGCGTCATCGACCGCGCCATGATAGGCACCGTTGAAGGTCAGAATTTTGGCGCGGCCACTGATCCCGCGGCACCAGCGGATGACGGCGCGATTGGCTTCGCTGGCGGTTGTAGTGACCTGCCNNCCCTGCCATAACGGCAGGCCGAACATTGCCGCGAGACGCTGCGACAGTGCCGCGCCGCGTTCGGTCGGGAGCATGTAGCTCAGGCCTTCGCTGACCTGCCTCGCCAGCGCTGCGGCAAGCGCGGGCGGCGAATGGCCGAACAGGCTGGCGGTGTCGCCCAGGCAGAAATCGTCGTAGGTCTGCCCGTCGATGCTGGTCAGCGTAGCGTCGCTCGCCGACGCGGCGACGATCGGCACCGGGCTGGGCCAGTCCCTCATCCAGTGAAACGGCACCGACTGGAACCAGCCGGTCCCCGCGGCATGGTGCGCGAAGGCGCGCGGATTGGCAGCGCGGAAGCGCTCGGATTCGCGTTTGGCGACGCGCGTAATGGCGGCCGCGGTGGTCATCCGAGTTTGTCTTTCATCGCATAGTAAAGCAGCCCAAGCGTTGCGAGCGGCTGGCGCAGCCATTTGCCGCCGGGGAAGGGCTTTGAGGGCAGGTTCGCCAGCACGTCGAAGCGTTCGGCGGTTCCCGCCATCGCCTCGGCGATCAGTTCGCCTGCCAGCGTCGTCACCAGCGCGCCATGCCCCGAAAAACCGTGCGCGAAAAAGACATTCCCACGCCGCCCGATATGCGGCAGCCGGTTCATCGTCACCGCCACCGCGCCGCCCCAGCCATAATCGATCCTCGCATCGGCGATCTGCGGGAAAACTTGCGCTATAAAGGGCCGCACGAACGCCGCGATGTCGCGCGGCGGCGTCTGCGAATACCGCTCGCCACCGCCAAAGATCAGGCGCTTGTCGGCGGAGAGGCGGAAATAGTTGAGCACGAACCGGCTGTCTGCGACCGCGGCATCGCTGGGGAGCAACGCGTCGGCGTTTGCGAGTGGGGCGGTTGCGATATTGTAGTTCATGATCGGCACGGTGTAGCGGCCGAGGTCGGGCTCGACCTGGCCGATCCAGCTGTCGGTCGCGTCGATGACGTATCGCGCGGCTAAATGCACGCGATCGGTCATCACACCAAGACCATCGGACGTGTCAGTGATCTCGTAGGCGCGCTGACCTTCCCAGATGCAAACACCCGCAGCTTCGGCAGCTTGGGCAAGACCGATCGCGTAGTTCAGCGGATGGAAATGGCCGCCCTGCGGGTCGTATATGCCACCGTAATAGAGCGGGCTGGCGATATGGTTCGTCATATCTGCTTTCGCGACGACGTCAGTCTGGTAGCCGAAGCGCGTGGCGAGATAGTCCGCCTCGCGCCGCATGGCGTCGAAATCCTTCGTCGTCCACGCTGCTTCAAGATGCCCCGTTTTCAGGTCGCAATCGATGCCGTGCTGGGCAATCCGCGCCGCCACCCGATTGGCGCGCCAGCACAGGTCGAACAAGGCATCGGCGTGATCGCGGCTGAATTCGTCCTCAAGCTCGGATGCGGACCAGCGCAGGCCAGGGATCAGCTGTCCGCCATTGCGGCCCGACGCTCCGAAACCGACATGCTCGCGTTCAATCAGAATTACAGAAAAGCCGCGCTCAGCGCAGGCCAGCGCCGCGGACAGACCCGTGAAACCGCCGCCGATCACCGCGACGTCGCACGACAAATCCTCTGCGAACTCGCCCGATTTCCACTTTTGCGCGGTCGCGGCGTAATAGCTGTTGTTGAGTGGGTCGCTCATTCGAGAGCCAATCGCTAATCCCGTTCGCGTCGAGCGAAGTCGAGACACCTCGCGCGCCTGCGCGGCGTCTCGACTTCGCTCGACGCGAACGGGGAAGGTGGCTTTGACGACACGCTAAACCCGCATCAACAGATGTTCGCGTTCCCAGCTCGATACCACCGACTGGTAATTGAACAGCTCATAATCCTTCACGGCAAAGAAGATTTCGAAGAAATCGTCGCCGAGCAGATTGCGGACCTTCTTGCACGAGCTGAACCGGTCGAGCGCTGCCTCCAATGTGCGGGGCAGGGTACGGGCGCGGTTGTATGCGCTGCCGGTGATTGATTTCGCCGGGACCATGCGATCGACAACGCCGATGTAACCGCAGATCAACGACGCGGCGATCGCCAGATAGGGGTTGCTGTCGGCGCCGGGCAGGCGGTTTTCGACGCGGCGGTTGGCCTTTTCCGAGATCGGGACGCGGAACCCGCACGAGCGATTGTCCTCGCCCCACTGGACGTTGATCGGCGCCGCGCTGTCGGGGCGCATACGGCGGAAGCTGTTGACGTTGGGCGCCCACAGCGGCGCGATTTGCGGCATATAGCGAACGAGACCCGCGATGTAGCTGCGGAACATCGCGCTATCGCGGCCATTGGCGGTCGAAAACAGGTTCTTGCCCGTCGTCGCATCGACCACCGACTGGTGAATGTGCATCGCGCTGCCTGGCTGGCCCGCCATAGGATTGGCCATGAAGGTCGCATAGACATCATGCTGCTTGGCGACATTGCGCACGACGCGCTTGAACAGGAAGACTTCGTCGGCCAGCCGCAGCGGGTCGCCATGCTCGAAATTGACCTCCAGCTGCGCAGCGCCCATTTCGTGGATCATCGTGTCGATATCGAGCCCCATCAGCTCGCAATCGTCATAGATATGATCGATGATATCCTCATATTCGTTCATCGCTTCCAGCCCATAGGGCTGGCTGGCGGACTCGCTGCGCCCCGACTGGCCGGTCGGCGGGGTCAGCGGAAAGTCGGGATCGACATTCTGCGACACGAGGTAAAATTCGACCTCGGGCGCGATGACCGGGCGCCAGCCTTTTTCGGCATAGAGCGCGAGGACTTTTTTCAGAATCGTGCGCGGCGCGATATCGACCTCGCTGCCGTCGCGATTGAGGACGTCAGCGATCACGAAGGCCGTCGGCGATTTGAACCCCGGCGCGACGCAAATGGTGTCGGGATCGGCGATCAATATCTTGTCGGGATCCTTGTCCCAGATATCGTCGATGTCCTCGGGGTAATGGCCGTCGATCGTGCAGATGAACACGCTGCCCGGGATGCGCAGCGACTTGTCCTTCACCGACGCCAGAAATTTTTTGGCGGGGAGCACCTTGCCGCGTTGAACCCCGTTGATATCGGGGACGATGCATTCGACTTCGTCGATCTTATGGTCGCTGATCCACTGTTCCAGATTGACTGACATGAGCCCCCGATTGGGCCAAGGATTTGGCCCGTTGTGTGGCGGCAGCGTATCGCAAGGTTGGGCAAAGCGCCAGAGGGACGCGCTATTCAGGCATTTCCGGCATGATTGCATGCTGGATTCTTTGTTGGTGCGAAAGCCCGTTGTCATTGCGAGCGAAGCGAAGCAATCTCCAGCCATGCCCAAGGCCGAGGGCTGAAGATTGCCTCGTCGCTGCGCTCCTCGCAATGACAGGTTTAAAGGAGATCGCGATGCGCGGCGAAAACGACCAACTGGCAGCCTTCTGGATGCCGTTTACCGCGAACCGATCCTACAAAGCGCACCCGCGGCAGCTCGTATCGGCGAGCGGGATGTATTATCAGAGCGGCGACGGCCGGACTATCCTCGACGGGACGTCGGGACTGTGGTGCAGCAATGCGGGTCATTGTCGGACGGAAATCACCGAAGCGATCGCGCAGGCCGCAGCGACGCTCGATTTTGCGCCGACCTTTCAGCTCGGCCACCCACTGCCGTTTGAACTCGCGCAGCGGCTCGCGGTGCTAATGCCCGATGGGCTCGACCGGATATTCTTTACCAACAGCGGGTCCGAATCGGTTGATACGGCGCTGAAAATTGCGCTCGCGATCCAGCGTGCCAAGGGGCAGGGAACGCGGACCCGGCTGATCGGACGCGAGCGCGGCTATCATGGTACCGGCTTTGGCGGGATCAGCGTTGGCGGGCTGGTCAACAACCGGCGCGCGTTCGGCGGTGGCCTGCCCGGCGTCGACCATATGCGTCACACGCACGACATCGCGCGCAACGCGTTCACGCGCGGTTTTCCGCAGCATGGCGCCGAACTCGCCGACGATCTTCAGCGGCTAGTCGACCTGCACGGCGCGGAGACGATTGCTGCCGTGATCGTCGAGCCGATGGCGGGATCGACCGGGGTGCTGGTGCCGCCAGTCGGCTATCTCCAGCGGCTGCGCGAGATTTGCGACAGGCACGGGATCATCCTGATCTTCGACGAGGTGATCACCGCCTTTGGCCGCGTCGGCGGCGCGACGGCCGCAGGGCAATGGGGCGTCACCCCCGACCTCATCACGATGGCGAAGGGGCTGACTAATGCCGCGGTGCCGATGGGCGCTGTTGCGGTGAAGCGCGAGCTGCATGATGCGGTGCTGGACAGCGTCGACGCGGGCATTGAGCTGTTCCATGGCTACACCTATTCGGGCCACCCGCTAGCGAGCGCGGCCGGACTCGCGACGCTCGATCTTTATGCGCGCGATGGCCTGTTCGACCGCGCAAGCGAACTCGGCGGCTATTGGGAAGGCGCGGCGCACAGTCTGAGGGGCAAGCGGCACATTATTGATGTCCGCACCATCGGCCTGGTTGCGGGCATTGAACTCGAACCGCGACCGGGCGCGCCGACGGCGCGCGCGATGGAGCTGTTCCACGCCTGTTTCGACAATGGCCTACTGGTGCGAGCGACGGGCGATATCATCGCCCTGTCGCCGCCCCTGATCGTCGAGACGGCCCAGATTGACGAAATCTTCGGGAAGATTTCCGACCTGCTCGACGCGGTCGACTAACGCTCGAAGCTGTCCAACTGCATTGCGGCCGCTTCGGCGTTCGCCTCGGCCTTGGCAGCAGTTGCGGCGACCTGACGGGCGCGCGTCGCTTCGGTCTGGACCAGACGTTCGGCCATCGTGCGCCACGCCTGTTCGGCGCGCAGATTGCGGTCGCGAACTTGCGACAAGGTGCTGGCTGCCGCGTCGACGGCGCATTTATCGGCCTGGGCCTGATAGAAGTCACTGGTGTTCGACATGGCGGATATCCTTTGGTCTGGGGTGGGTTAGTCAGTCGGTCTGAGTGGATCTAGTCGATCATCTGGGCAATCAGGCGGCGCAATTCGCTTTGGGACAGGGTCGGTGATCGCCGGTTGGACTTCCGCGCCGGCGCGTTGATCGCGGCATAGGGGCGGAGGAGGGAAGGGAAGCTGTTCGAAATTAAGTTCATATTATCCTGTATTCATTGATATTTTTGTTATCGGAGATCAGCGCCGGTTGCCCTTGCGCGGACCACTACCGGCCGGACCGGCGCCGCGATCACGATAGATGATGCGGCCTTTGGTCAGATCATAAGGCGTCATTTCGACGCGAACGGCATCGCCGACGACCGACCGAATACGAAAACGTCGCATCCGGCCTGCCGTATAAGCGATGATCCGATGGTCATTTTCCAGCGTGACACCAAAGCGTCCGTCGGGAAGGATCTCATCGATCTGGCCGTCGAGGGTCAGTAGCTCCTCTTTGGCCAAAGATCAGGCCGACTGGATGTTGACGGCGGACACTTTGCCGCGTTGGTCAGTTTCCAGATCATAAGAAACGCGCTGATCCTTGTTCAGCGTCGACATGCCGGCGCGTTCGAGGGCGGTGATGTGGACAAAGCTGTCGCCCGAGCCATCCTCATTGGCGATAAAGCCATAGCCTTTGTCGGTGTTGAAAAATTTTACGGTGCCGGTTGGCATGGGTCATTCCTTTCACGGAAGTGGAGTTGCCACCGATTGATATCGGTGGCGCCAGGAAGCGTGAGGAAGGAAGGTCCTGCCGATACGGCAACAAAATCCGTCGAAAGCGACGATAGCCCGCCTGAGATAGGCGCCAAGATACGAAAAGTCAAGGATAACCCTGGATGCAGGCATGGGGAGAGGCCCGTTCAGTGGTCCAGGAGTAGCGGAAAAGTGACCGAAACCTGGGTCCCCTTGCCGACTTCGCTGTCGATGTCGAGCTGCCCCTGATGGCGCTCTCCGATATGTTTGACGATCGCGAGGCCGAGGCCGGTCCCGCCGACCGAACGGCTGCGCGCTTCATCGACGCGATAGAATCGTTCGGTCAGCCGCGGCAGATGATCGGGCGCGATGCCGTCGCCTTGATCGCGAACCAACAGGCGCACCCGATTGCCTTCGCGCGCGAGTTCCACCGTCACCGGCGTTCCGGCGTGACCATATTTCATCGCGTTCGAAATGATGTTGTGCGCGAGCTGGCTGAGTTGGGCCTCGTCGCCGAGCATCGGCTGTGTGATGTCGCCGAGTTTTGCCACCAGATCCTTTGCGCGCGAGGGTTCGCTGTCGCTCAGCTGGCCAATGGCGGTGCGAACGATCGCAGCCAGGTCGACCCTGGCCGTCGGGCGCCGAAAGCGGTCGGCCTCGACCCGCGAGATCGACAGGAGGTCAATCACCAGTTGTTGCATCCGCCGCGCTTCGCGTTCGATGATAGAGAGGAACCGGTCGCGGGTTGGTGCATCGGTTTCGCCGTTCATTTCCTGCAAAGTTTCGACATAGCCGAGGATTGCGGCGAGCGGTGTGCGCAGTTCGTGGCTGGCGTTGGCGACGAAATCCGACCGCATCCGGTCGGCGGCGTCGATCGCCGACCGGTCCGATAGGAAAATGATGTTCTCGCTGCCCGACAACGCGGCGATCCGCATCGTCCAGCGCTGGCCCGGCCGCGGAAAATCGAACAGATTGACAGGTTCCAGCGGTGTATCACCTTGAATACGCGCCAGCCAGTCGGTCGCTGCCGGGTGCCGGATGGCTGTCCGAAGGTCGGCGCCGACGATATGCCGCCCGAGCAGACGAACCGCGGCGTCATTGGCGATCGTCACGATATTGTCGGCGGTGCCAAGCAAAGGCTCTTTTTCTTGATCAACCCAATGCGCGAAATCGGGGTGACGAAGCAACGATGCGGGCGTGGTCTCGGCGGGCGGCTGCGGGGCGCCCGGGCGGTCGGGTGGCGCAGACGGTAGGGCGCTGTAAATTATACCTGCGCCAACAAAACCGGCGATGGCCATGATCGCAATCGCCAGCAGGTCACCACCGGTCAAGGCAGCAAAGATCGCCGCGATGACGATCATGGTCAGCGCAATGACGAGGCTGGACAGGCGGTCGAACATCCTCCATCGCCTCGCACGAAGCGAGGGGCGGGCGCAAGGCTGTTTGCGGGCGTTAACGCTTGGGCGGCCGATGTCCCAAACCGGGAAGGATGGCATTGGCGGCGGTGTTTTGCTTTTCCTTGCGTCCTCATTGGGTTATGCGCCAGCCATGGACAAAAGCGAAATTCCGACCGACAGCGCCACGGAAACCGGTGATGCCATTCCCTCGCGGCGCCGGATGCTGGCGCTGGGCGCCGTTGGGGTGTCGGCCGCGCTGACGATCCGTCCCGCCTTTGCGCAGACCGCGGTGTCGGTGATGAATTGCCAGATTCCCGTCCCGGGCCCGGGCGGTACCGGACAGTTTATCGATACGCAGGGCAGACTGGTTCCGCCGGGGACCAAGGGAGCGTTTCCGGGCGCCTTGCGGCCTTTTACGGGCGAAGAAGTGAAGCGGGCGTTCCGCGGTCAAACGCTGCCCGGCACGACCTATAATCAGTCGCAGGCGTATCTGCAGTACATCCGGCGCTTGCAGGCGGGGCAGAGCGGCTTTACCTGTTTCGCCTCGATCACGACGTCGCGCTGATTTTCGCTCCTTAATGGCGATGTCGGTTCAGCCGCGTCGCCAGCCAAAGGAGATTTCGTGAAACTAGCTTCGCTCAAACAGGGCCGCGACGGTCGTCTCGTCGTCGTGTCTGACGATCTCGCCTGGTACGCTGACGCCGGTCACATCGTTCCGACTTTGCAGGCGGCGCTCGACAATTGGGCATATGCCGCGCCGCGTCTTGCTGCGCTGGCCGAAGACCTGAATCACGATGCAATCCCCAAGGAGCGGTTCCACGAGCGCGAGGCGGCATCGCCCCTACCGCGCGCCTATCAATGGGCCGACGGCAGTGCCTATGTGAACCATGTCGCGCTGGTCCGGCAGGCGCGGGGCGCCGAAATGCCCGACAGTTTCTGGCACGATCCGCTGATGTATCAGGGCGGCAGCGATGCGTTTCTGGCGCCGCGCGATCCCATCCCGCTCGGCGATCCAGCCTGGGGCTGCGACATGGAGGCGGAAGTGGTCGTCGTGACGGGCGACGTTCCCGCGGGCATCGATGCGGTGGCGGCGCGCGACAAGATTCTGCTGGTCGGTTTGACCAACGACGTGTCGCTGCGCGGCCTGATCCCCGGTGAGCTCGCGAAAGGATTCGGCTTTTTCCAGTCGAAACCGTCAAGCGCGATGTCCCCGGTGTTTGTCACCCCCGAAGCGCTGGGCGAACGATGGCAGGATGGTAAGCTGCACGGAACATTGTGCGTTGACCTCAACGGTCAACCCCTGGGACGCGCGGATGCGGGGGTCGATATGACGTTCGATTTTGGGGCACTGATTGCCCATGCGGCCAAGACGCGCGATCTGGGTGCGGGGACGATTATTGGCTCGGGGACGGTATCTAACCGCGATGCCGATGGGGGCCCTGGCAAGCCGATCGCCGACGGCGGGCTTGGCTATTGCTGTCTGGCGGAAGTGCGGACGGTCGAGACAATCCTGCAGGGCGAGCCCAAGACACCCTTCATGCAAAGGGGCGATACCGTTCGCATCTGGATGGACGACGAGCGCCACCACAGCATCTTTGGCGCAATCGAACAGCAGGTGTTGTAAAACAAAAAGGGGCGGGTGACGCCCGCCCCTTATTTGTTATTTCGATCGGTGCTGGATCAGCCGAAGCTGCCGCCTGACATCGCGTCGCTGAGCGAACAGGCCGCCGGCCCAAGAATGACGATGAACAGCACCGGCAGAATGAACAGGATCAGCGGGACGGTCATGATCGCGGGCAGACGCGCGGCTTTTTCCTCGGCACGCATCATGCGTTCGTTGCGGAATTCGGCCGACAGCACGCGCAGCGCGCTGGCCAGCGGCGTCCCATATTTTTCGGTCTGGATCATGGTCGTGACGACGCCTTTCACCGACTCCAGATTGACGCGATAGGCCAGGTTTTCGAAAGCCTGACGCCGTTCGGTCAAAAAGCCGAGCTCGATCGACGTGAGTGCGAATTCTTCTCCCAGTTCGGGATAGGCGCGGCCCAGCTCCTTCGACACGCGCGAGAACGCAGCATCGACGGTCAAGCCAGCCTCGGCGCAGATGACCAGCAGATCGAGCGCATCAGGCAGCCCCTTGCGGATAGCGTCGGTGCGCTTGGTGCGCTTGTTCTGCACGAACAGATCGGGCGCCTTGTAGCCGAGCACCAGGGCAGCCATCGTCGCACCCGACCGCTTGAAGGGCGTCAGGTCGGGCCACATTTCGATGCCATAGATCAGGAAGGCGGCAAGGCCCCCGAACACGATGGGCAGGACCAAGCGGCCAAAGATCACCGCGACGGCCAGATCCTTTGAACGGATACCGGCCTGCGCCAGCATTTGCTGGACTTCTTTGATCTGTCCTTCCTGCAACACCTGAAGTTTGCCGAGGAAGGTGCGCATCTTGTCGGCGTGCTGGTTCTTTCGCACCAGCTTTGCGCGGCGTTTCGCCGTCGATGCGGTGATGCCGGCCTTGAGCTGCTCGCGGCGTTCATTAAGCGCCTTGACCCGCTTGGTCATCGGATTGCGCACGGTCAGCGCACCATAAATGGCGAACAAGACGGCGAATACGCCGACGGCCGCGAGCATCGTGCCAGCCCAAATGACGTCGATGCCCATGAGCGTAGGGCCGGTCTGTGCGCCGGTGAATGTGGCGAGAAGGAGGCTGCTGTTCACGATATTCGCCCCTTCAAATTTCGAAGCTGATCATTTTGGCCATGATCCCGACCCCCATGCCCATCCAGACCAGGCCGCCAAGCCCCGTGATGATCAGGCGTTGCTCGTAGAAAAAGCCAGCGAGATAATCGGGATTCATCGACCAGACGACGCCAAACACAAAGAATGGCAGCGCGCCGACGATATAGGCCGACGCTTTCGCTTCGGACGACATCGCGCGGATCTTCAGCTTCATTTGAGCCCGCTTGCGCAGGACGTCGGACAGGTTCGACAGCGTTTCTGCCAGATTGCCGCCGGTCTCGCGCTGGATTTGAATGGTGATGCAGAAAAACTGAAACTCTGGAGTCCCCAGCATGATCGCAGTTTCCTGCAAGGCAGCTTCCATGGTGTTGCCGATGCGTATGCGTTCAATGACGCCCTTAAACTCCTCGCCGACCGGCCCTGGCAGCTCCTGGCTGACGATCTGAAAGGTTTCGGTGACCGGCAGGCCGGATCGCAGGCCGCGGACAAGCAGGTCGATCGCGTCGGGAAAACGGGTGGTGAATTGTGCGACGCGTTTTTTGATCGCGCGGCCGACAATGAAATAGGGCAGCCCGAGGCTGAGCAACAAGCCGATCATGCCGGCCATCATGATCGGCGCACGAACCGCCAGCATCCCGCCCGTGACCACCACGAACAACGCCATCGACGCGAACATATATTGCGTCAGCGTCCATCCCTTGCCGGTGCGACGCAGACGTTTTTCCATTTCCTCGCGGCGCGGCATCAGGCTGGTCAACGACGTACCGCCCTGGCCGACCGACTGGATGGTCTTGCGCATCTGCGCGGCCACCACCGCCTCGGTCGAGGCGGCATGGCGATCCTTGACCATCGCCAGACGCCGCGTCTTGGCCTTGCCGACCGACGGGCCGCCCAGCAAGATGACAAGCAGCGCAAAGGCCAGAAAGGCCGCCGCAATGATAAGGATAACTGGCAGGTTCATATCGGCAGATGTCCGCTTCTATCGCTCAGTGGTGGTGACGGCCCGTCAAGCGGGTCGTTATGCCGCCTGTTTCGCGCGCTTTTTCGTCATCAGGCCAAGTTTGCCGAGCAGCGAACCGCCCGATTTGCCCTTGGCGGCTGCGGCCTGAGCTTCTTCGGCCTCGATATCGGCGCCGTCCAGGATCAGACGCATCAGATTATTCCAGACCTGCGCCGTTTTTGTTCCCTTGCAGACCTCGGCATAGGATTTTCCGAGTTTTGCCGACTGGCAGACCAGTTTCGGGTCGAACGGAATGACAATATCGACCTGACGTTCGATCGACGATTCAAATTCTTTGCGCGAAAGTTCACCGACGGCATTCTGGAATTTGTTGGCGACCAGCACCACGCGCGCACCTGGAACATTCTGTTTGAACCAGGACAACAGGCGAATCGTGTCACGCGCGGCGGCGAGCGTCACGTCGCTGACCAGCAAAATGGTGCCGGCTTCCGCGACAAGATGCGGGAAGGGGATCAGCACCTGGCGCGGGATATCGACGATCGTCATTTCAAACGCGCCGCGCAGTTCTTCCTCCAGTTGGAAAAAGGCTGAACCATCGGTCATCACTGGCTGGTGGATCGGCGCTTCGGCCGACAGCAGGCTGAGCTTGTCCGACGCCCGCACCATGGCCCGTTCGATGAACAGCCCGTCGATGCGGCTCGGATTATCGATCGCGTCGATCAGACCGCGACCGGGTTCCAGATCGAGCGTCAGCGCGCCGGTGCCGAAATGCACGTCGAGGTCGAGTAGCGCCGTCTGGCGGCCGGCCTGTTCGCTCATCGCCCAAGCAAGCGACGTCGAGACGAGCGAGGCACCGACACCGCCGCGGACACCGACCACCGCCATCATGTGATGGGGTTTGTCGTCGAGCGCGTCGGCATGTTTCGGCGCCGTCAGCATCGCCTGCGCCATGGTCAGCGATTCGCGGACCTGTTCCAGCGATAGCGGCTTGAGCAGATAGTCCTGAATGCCGCTCGACAGCAGATCGCGGTACAGGCGCACGTCATTGACCTGGCCCGCCGCAATAACGACCGTGCCAGGCTCGCAGACTTCGGCAAGTGCGTTGATGTCGTTGATCGGATCGCCCGATTCGGACATGTCGACGAACAGGATGTTCGGGCTGGCGGAAACCGACAGCGACTGAACGGCGTTGCGCAGGCCGCCCTTGTTACATTTTTCGATGGGCCAACCCATGTCGTTGGCCGCGGCGCGGATCAACTCCAGCGTATCGTCGTCGCACACATAGGCACTGAACGGATCACGCAGTCCCGCTGATTTGAAAGGAGCGTTCACTGACCACCTCCGTTGCTGGTTGATTGACCGCGCAGTTCGCCGGCGCCTGTCTGGGGCTTTTCGCGGAACGTCTTGATCGCTCGGGTCGCCATCGAGGGATCGTTGCGATCGCTGCGTGCGCCCTTGATCAGGTCGTTGGGGTCAGCGACCATCGCGGCAAGATTGCTGTTGGTGGCGCAACCGTAATTCGACGAGGTCGCATTGGCCGTGTTGATCGACGACTTGCTTTCCCAATTCGGGCAGCCCGGAACAAAGGCCGATGCGCGCGTCACGATGATCCGCAGATGGTCCTGCGGCACCGCGCCAGTGGTTACGGGGACATCGTTGCTGACCAGCAGGCCGCGGCGTGCGATCATCGATCGCACCGTCGCCTGCGCCGCCGTGGCGCCATAAACTGACGGATCCTCGATCGAAATCTGGTCGCCATAGCGGACCCCCATCGCGTCGAGCCAGCCTTGCAGGCGGCCCTGCTCGCTGGGCGGTAGTTCTCCGCCTGCGGCGGCGACGTCGAATTGATGGATGGCATTGCGTACGACCGGCTGATGCACCGAATCGAGGCTGCGGTTGCTGTAGGCGGCGCCAGAACATCCCGCGAGCGCTGTGCTCAGGGCCAGGACCGTCCAAGTTGCGATTTTCTTCATCACTTTGCTCCTGAAATCCTGGATGTCACTTGATGCTGAAGCCGGGGGCGGCGTCGACGTTGCTGCCCCGCGGGCGATCGGCGTCGCCAACATTGGTATCGAGCCGCGGCTTTGGCCGGTCGCCGCCAGTCACCCCGTCGCCGGTCTGGTTGAGCAGGATGCGCTGCAGATCATTGGCATCCTGATAAGCGTCGGTCGGCAGCTTGATGTCGTTGGCCGACACCGGCTGAACCAGATAGGGGGTCACGACGATCACCAGTTCGGTTTCGCCGCGGCGGAAGCTGTCCGATTTGAACAACATGCCAAGCAATGGCACGTCGCCCAGGCCAGGCATCTTGTCGATTGCCCCGATCGAACGGTTGTTCATTAGGCCGGCGATCATGAAGCTTTCGCCAGATCCCAGTTCAACCGTCGTTTCGGCGCGGCGCACGGTGAGCGCAGGCACCTGAAAGCCGTCGAGTTCGATCGCACCTTCGGTCGAAAGCTCCGATACTTCGGGGCGAACGCGCAGGCTGATCCGACCGTTGGAAAGGACCGTCGGGGTATAGGCCAGGCTGACGCCATATTTGCGATATTCGATCGTCGTCCCGGCAAGATTGCCGGGGATCGGAACCGGGAACTCGCCGCCCGCCAGGAAGTCGGCGGTTTCGCCCGAAATCGCTGTCAGATTGGGCTGTGCTAGGGTGGCAACCAGACCTGACCGTTCGCCAATATCAAGCGATGCGATCAGATCGAGTCCGAACAGGCGACCTGCGCCCGCCAAACTGCGCGTGCCAGATGGCGTCGTGATGTTATAGATCGTGTTGCCATTTGCGTCCGTTGAGATCGACCCGGCGGTGCGACCCCCGAAAACGCCGCCCAGGAACCCGTTGCCAAGCGCGCTTTCGGTATCGCGGGTCAGGATGTTGCCGTTCATTTCCTTGACCAGCGACCGGTTCACTTCGGCGATGCGGACCTGCAGATTGACCTGCAACGGCGTAGCGGTGCGCAGCCGCGAGAGGACTTTGGTTCCTTCGCCGACAAATGCCTGGACCAGCATTTCGGCCTCGGCAGCATCGTCGGGAGACTGAACCGTCCCTGTCAGCAGGACAAAGCCGTTCATGGTGTTCGCGGAAATGCTGGCATCCGGCATCGCCAACGACAGCATCTGGTCGATCGTTTCGATATTGTTGCCAACGCGGGCAACGGTCGAAAACACGACCCGGCCGCTGGCGTCGGTGGCATAGATGCTCGTTTCACCCGGCTTTTTGCCGAAGATATAAAGCTGGCGACCCGAGCGCACCTGGACGTCGGCGACTTCGTCGTTGGCGACGAAGATGTCGGTCATCGCTGCGGGCAGGCTGATCAGGCGGCCGCGACCGACAGACAGATCGATGCTGCTACTGGCGTTTTGGGTCGCCTGCGCCGCCACCGGCGCCGAGGGAGCCGAGACTAGGGTCGCTGCCACCAAGCCGATGGCCAGAGTGCGGGCCAGGGCCACTGCCTTGAAATTGGCTTTGCTGTTCATCTTACTTACCCCCAACCGAAACTTCGGTCACCTTGTCACCGCGGGTGACGCGGACGACCGGGCCACTCGGTGCTGTCGGCCCATAATTGCCGCCTGCGGGTGCTGCCGGTGCACCACCCATTTGCTGTTGCGGACGCGATCCGCCGCCTACACGGCCGCTGACCGGGATCCAGAAGCGCGAGACGTCGCCGCCCGTCGTGGCCGTCTTTGACGTCACGGGGCGCGCTTGGGCTTGCGCCAGCATGCGGCGTTCGGCTTCGGTGCCGCCCTTGGCGGGGACGTTGATGTCACCCGATGCAATCGCGGCTTCGAGTTCGCCGGTGCTTTCGGCCAGCGGACGCAGTGCGAGCGACAATTTGCCCATGCTCTGCGCGACCGCGATGCGTTCGGCGAGGTCGGGTGTCGCTTCGAGCGTGACCGAGCCAAAGGTGCGAACCGGGGTTTTGCCGGTTTCGTCCTCGGCGTCGTAACGCTGGTCGGTGGCGAGCACGCGCACGTTGCGTACAATGGTTTCGGCGGTGAAAATCTGGTCATCGGGGTAGGAGCTGCCTTCCTTGACCTCGATTGTCTGGGCCAGCAGTACATCGACGCGGTCACCCGGGAAGACAAAGCCCGCGACGCCCTGTTCCTGGCTGACCTTAACCGTTACCGCACGCATACCGGGTCCAAGCGCCGCGGCAAGGAAGCCGCGATCGTCGGGATGAACCAGCGCGCCTTGGGTGAGCGGCTGACCGGCCGTGATCGGGTAGCGCACGACGGTGCCGACCAACGTATTGACGTCGGTCTTTTCCTTCATGAAATACGCCTTTTCGACCAGCTCTTTGGGCCAAGGCTGAAAACGGAAGCTGTCGGGACCAATGATCGTCCCCACCGGCAGCTGCCGGGTTGCGACCAGGATCATCGGGCCGGTAATTTCGGGCGCCGCAGCGGCCCGCGCTTCCGGAGCCGATGCGCCCCGCATCATCTGGTTGACCCCGAACGCTGCACCGATCGCAATGACCAGCGCGCCAACGATCAGCATAATCTTTCGCGTATCCATGACGATTTTTCGCCTCCTAACACCGGCCAGACGCGGCAGTGTTTGCCCTCAGCTTCATGCGATAGCCTGAAACTGGTTAAGATATTGTTGGTGAAGCGCCCACAGTCCCGCAGCGGCGATGGCGACACCGTAAGGCACCTCCACCGGCTTGTCGGAAGGGCGCATTTTCATTCGAACGAGCATGACCGCCGAGAGGATTCCGCCGCCCACGGCCATCACCGTCAGCATGGGCAGGAACAAGGGTAGCGGCACCCAGAGCATGACCGCACCGATCATCTTCACATCGCCGCCGCCCATCGCGCCGATCGCGAACAGACCGGCAAATACAAGGAAGACCGCAAAGGCCGCGCCGAATTGGATCGGGATATCCGGCCACAGCGAAAGGCCGGTTGCGACCCAGAAGGGAATCGCCAGCAAGGCCATCGCGGCGTTGAGTTCGTTGGAAATGGTTCGCGATCGAAGGTCGCTGATCGCCGCGGCGATCATCAACAGGCCAAGAACGGCCATCAGGCCAAGCGATATCATGCCACTGTCCATCGGGCTCTCCTACGCAACATGGCTTACCAAAGAGTAACCATGCGGAGCGGGCGGCGCGGCTTGCATTCCGCGAGCCAACGGATATGCGGCGGAGCATGACCGCTGCGCCGCCTTCTGCCACCGACGTGCTGATCGTCGGCGCAGGCATCGCCGGCGCCAGTCTGGCCGCGGCACTGGCGCCTTGGCGCCGGGTGATGCTGATCGAGGCGGAGGACGTCCCGGGATATCATGCCACGGGCCGTTCGGCCGCCTTCTGGCACGAGACATATGGCGGGGCGCGGGTGCAGCCGCTGTCGATGGCGTCTTTCGATACACTGGCCTGTCCCGCGCCCGAATTTTCCGAGCGCGGATTTCTTTTTCCGCGCACGGCGTTGACGATCGGCCATCGCTCCGAAGCGGGGGCGGTGGATGGCTTTACCGCGCAGTTTCAGGCCAGAGGCGTTGAGGTCGTGCGGATGGGCGCCGCCGACGTCGCCGCCAAAATTCCCGGCGTCCGGGCTGAATGGAGCGAAGCGGCCTTTGAGGCAGCGTGCAGCGACATTGACGTCGGCGCGCTTCACGCGGCCTATCTGCGCGCCGCCAAACGCGCCGGAGCCCATGTGGCAACCGGTACGCCGCTGCAATCGGCACGGCGTATGGGCGACGGGTGGGACGTCCAGGTGGGCGGGCAGGCGATCCGTGCCGCGCTGATCGTCAATGCCGCCGGTGCATGGGCGGATCGGGTCGCCGCAGCGTGCGGTGTCGCGCCGGTCGGAATCCAGCCTTATCGCCGCACGGTCATTCAATTGCGGCTTGGAGTGCCGGTTCCGGCCCAATTGCCGCTCGTGATCCACATTGGCGGGGAATTTTATTTCAAGGGCGAAAGCGAAGGCCGCGTGTGGCTGAGCCCGCATGATGAAACCGCCGTCGATCCGCACGACGCAGCGCCCGAAGAGATCGACGTTGCGGTGGCGATCGACCGCTTGCAGACGGTGGTCGATTGGCCGATCGCCGCGGTCGAGCGCAAATGGGCGGGGCTGCGCAGCTTTGCGCCCGATCGCATCCCGGTCTTTGGCGCCGATCGGCACGAGTCCGGCTTTATCTGGTGTGCGGGGCAGGGCGGCGTCGGTATCCAGACCGCGCCCGCGATCGCGGCTTTGCTATCGGCACAGCTTGGCGCAACACTGCCCGGCGGCGCCATCGGCGCGGTCGACCCCATGCCCTTCGCTCCGTCGCGCTTTGCCTGATATCAAACGGGCGGCTTGCGCGTCGTAACCACCTGCTTACGATAGGTTTGCCGCGCCACCTGGAGCGCGCCAACAACCAGTGGAGGATCCGATGGCCCATTATTTCGAGATCAAGAAGAACAAGGCTGGTGAGTTTGTCGCCTATTTTAAATATAATAGCGAGACGATCTTCTGGACCGAAGGCTATGCAAGCAAAGCGTCGGCAAAGAATGCCATCGATTCAATCCTGAAGAACGGCCCCGGCGCCGAAGTTCGCGAGGCCGAATAGCGCCCGGAGCGCGGGCGTTCACCGCGCCCGCGCTATTTCCAAAGCGGCGTCGCTGGCGAGTTGATCGGCGATCTCGTTGTCGCCATGGCCGGCGTGACCTTTGACCCACAACCATGTGATGTCGTGGCGATTGCTTTCGGCGAGCAGGCGTTGCCACAGATCGGCATTGGCGACGGGCTTTTTGGCGGCGGTTCTCCAACCGTTTTTCTGCCAACCGAAAATCCATTTGGTGATGCCGTCGCGGACGTAGACGCTGTCGGTCGATAGCTCGACGTTGCAGCGGCGTTTGAGCGCCGCAAGCGCCTCGATCGC
Organism: Sphingopyxis sp. UBA6723; assembly: GCF_002454115.1. Taxonomy (GTDB): domain Bacteria; phylum Pseudomonadota; class Alphaproteobacteria; order Sphingomonadales; family Sphingomonadaceae; genus Sphingopyxis. The sequence continues at coordinate 171,050 of NZ_DKIH01000003.1, forward strand.
CGCCATCAATTCCATGCGATTGTTCGTCGTGTCGGGTTCGCCCCCCGACAGCTTTTTCACCACATTGCCCCAGCGCAGTACCGCACCCCAGCCGCCAGGACCCGGGTTGCCCTTGCATGCGCCGTCGGTCGCGACGATTACCGTCCTGCTCGCCGTGTCGCTCATGCGACGGCGAACAGCCGGGCGGCGTCGTCGGCGCGATAGCGCAACAAGCGGGCAAGGAAGGGCGATGGGTCTTTGCGGGTGACCAGCGCGTCGGCGGGGGTGTGAACCCAGTCATGCGCGCGGGTCAGCAGAAAACGCAGCGATGCGCCGCGCGCCAGCGTTGGAAGGACGGCAATTTCGGGATCGGTCAACGTAATTTCGCTTGCGTAACCGCGCATCAACGCCTGCGCTAGCGCCGGGTCGCACGTGCGGCCATCGGTGGAAAATGTCCACGCTGCATGGGTAATCACGAGATCGTAAGCGCGGAAGTCGCTGGCGGCGAAATAAAAGTCGATCAGCCCGGTCACTCGGTCACCAAGCATCAACACATTGTCGGGGAACAAGTCAGCGTGGATGACATGCGCAGGCAGATCGGTCGGCCAATGGGAGTCGACGAAGCCAAGTTCTTCGTCGACGATCGCTTGCAAGCCTGGCCGTACCGCGTCGAGATTTCCCGTCGCAGCGGCGACCGCGCGCCAATGACGATGGCCCATACTGTTGGCCCGGGCGCCGTCATATTCGGCCAGCGCGCCGTGCATCGCGCCCAGCGCAGCGCCCGCCGCTTCGCACTGGGCCGAGGTCGGGTGGGTGAGCGATATTCCAGACAGAAACTGGATGATACAGGCGGCACGGCCCGAAATCCGTTGTACCGCTGTGCCATTGCGGTCGCGGATCATGGCGGGGACGGGTGAGCCGCTGGCGGCCAAATGATCGAGCAGATCGACAAAGAAAGGCAGATCACCTTCGCTCACGCGCTTTTCGTAAAGGGTCAGAATGAAGCGACCGCCGGTCGTTTCGAGCAGGAAATTGCTGTTCTCGACCCCTTCGGCAATGCCTTTGCACGACAGAACGCCGCCAATATCGTAGCGCGCGACCAGCGTTGCCAGATCGTCGGGATCGACGTGGGTATAGACGGCCATCAGGCGGCGGTTGGCTCAAGACCGCGCGGCAGTTTGAAAACCATTGTCTCTTCGGCCGTCAGCACGATCTCTTCGGTGACCCGCCGGTGCACGCTGACCGCGTCGATGACCTCGCGGACCAGCGTTTCGGGCGCGCTGGCGCCTGCCGTAATGCCCAGCGTCGTAATGTCAGTCAGCCAGGCGGGGTCGATATCGGTGCCACGCTGAACCAGATGCGACGGCGTTCCCATTCTGTCGGCGACTTCGACGAGACGCAGGCTGTTGGAACTGTTCGGGGCACCGATCACGATCATCCGGTCGCAATCGCCCGCGATCGCCTTGACCGCGTCCTGCCGGTTCGACGTTGCGTAACAAATATCCTCGCCGCGCGGTCCGGTGATCGTCGGGAAACGATGTCGCAACGCCGTGACGATGTCGCGTGTGTCATCGACCGATAAGGTGGTCTGGGTCAGAAATGCCAACATTTCGGGATCAGGCGGCGCCAGCGCTGCGACGTCATCGACCGATTCCACCAACGTCATCGCTCCATCGGGCAATTGGCCAAGCGTCCCGATAACTTCGGGATGGCCAGCATGACCAACAAAGACGATGTGACGCCCGGCCTCATACGCCCGCTCGGCTTGGCGATGGACTTTCGATACCAGGGGACAGGTCGCATCGATATAGGAAAGCCCGCGCATCTCGGCCTTTGCCGGCACGGCCTTGGGAACACCATGGGCGCTGAACACGACGGGCACGCCATCGGGAACCTGATCGAGCGATTCGACAAAAATCGCCCCCTGCGCTTTCAAGGTGTCGACGACATAGCGATTGTGGACGATCTCGTGGCGGACATAGACAGGTGCGCCATAGCGTTCGAGCGCCAGCTCCACGATCCGAATCGCACGATCGACTCCGGCGCAAAAACCACGCGGTGCCGCGACCAAAAGCCTGAGTTCTGCCGTTTCGGCGCCGCGGGGGCCTGCTGTCGGGTTGGGTGCGTTCATGATGGGGCGCTCTAGCGCAGCAGGTCATATAGCGTAAAGCGGCTTCGCACCGTTGCGCCGCGTTCATCGCACCGATAAGAAGCGGCGCGCATGAAGCGGGATTATCTGTCCCGACTGACCTGAGCCTGGTGAGTGCGCCTGTTTGGAAAGCCCGATTATCATGATGCCCATTTCGTTCGTACCCCGTAAGTTCCTGACCGTTCTGTGCGGCACGGTAGCCATGGCGACGGCGGCGGGCTGTGCGAAGGACAATGATATCGACGTTTCCGGCGGTGTCGGCATTACCGCGACGCGCAGCGCCTGTCCGGCGGTGGCGGTGCCGCTGCACACCGGCGATGTCACCTTGTTTGACCCCGCGACCAGCCGCGACGCGCGCGCTATCGATATTGTTGCTGCGATCACCAATGTGACCCCGGTATGCAATGACGCCAGCGAGAAGGTTTATCAGCTCGCCAGTTTCGATGTCGTTGCGACGCGCCGCGACGCCGGTCCCGCGCGGTCGGTGACTTTACCCTATTATGGCACCGTCCTTCAGGGCGGCACCGCGGTGGTCGCCAAGCGTCTCGGCAATGTCGTGGTCACCTTTCCCGAGGGACAGACGCGCGGCACGGGCCGGGCGCAGGCGTCGGCCTATGTCGATCGCGCCGCGGCGACACTGCCCGCCGATATTCAGGAACGCATCACACGCCGCCGCAAGGCGGGTGACCAAGATGCCGCGATCGACCCGCTCAGCCTGCCCGAAGTGCGTGCGGCGGTGCAGCGCGCCAGCTTTGAACTGCTGATCGGTTTCCAGCTGACCCAGGAACAGCTCGAATATAACGTCCGACGATAGACACGGGGCGGCGCGGTGGCGTCGTCTGCATCATTCAGCCCCGCGCGCTGTATGAGCGACGCGGGGCTTTTCGCGCGCGCCCTGCTGCGATAGGGCGCGCGCACGACTTCCCTGATCGAAGATAGGCCCGCCCGTGACCCTGTTCAGCCGTTTTTCCGTTCATATCGACGCCGCGCTCGACGCGCTGGAAGCGCGCAATGCCTTGCCCGCTGGGCTCGATCGCTCGGCCATCACTGTCGAACCACCCCGCGATCCCGCGCATGGCGACGTCTCGACCAATGCCGCGATGGTGCTGGCCAAGCCTGCGGGGATGAATCCGCGCGTGCTTGCCGATCTCTTGGTTGGCGAACTCGGGGCGCTGGATGAGGTAACCGACGCAAGCGTCGCGGGGCCGGGATTCATCAACTTGCGCCTGGTCGGTGATAGTTGGCGCGAGGAACTGGCGCTGATCCATGCCGAGGGCGGCGATTACGGCCGCTCGGCGATGGGGCAGGGGCGGCGCGTCAATGTCGAGTATGTGTCGGCTAACCCGACTGGCCCGATGCACGTCGGCCATTGCCGCGGCGCGGTGGTCGGCGACGCGCTCGCGGCGCTGCTCGAGTTTGCAGGACATCAGGTCACTCGGGAATATTATGTCAACGACGCGGGCGGACAGGTCGATGTGCTCGCTCGCTCGGTCCATTTGCGGTACCGCGAAGCGCTGGGCGAAGCCGTCGGGGCGGTGCCGGAGGGACTATATCCGGGCGATTACCTGATTCCGGTCGCGGGCAAGCTGGCGGCCGAATATGGTGATCGCTTCGTCGGCGCACCGGAAAGCGCGTGGCTTGGGCTGTTCCGGGCCGAAGCGGTCAGCGCGATGATGGACATAATCCGCGTCGACCTCGCCAAGCTCGGCATTCATCACGACCTGTTTTCGTCCGAAGCCGAATTACAGGCGGCGGGAAAGCCGGAAGCGGCCGAAAAATGGCTGCGTGACCAAGGCCTTGTCTATGACGGCGTGCTCGAAGCACCCAAAGGCGAAACGCCCGAGGATTGGGAGCCAGTCGAGCTGCCACTGTTCCGTTCGACCAGGTTCGGCGACGATCAGGACCGCCCGATCAAGAAATCCGACGGTAGCTGGACCTATTTCGGCGCCGACCTTGCCTATCATTATCAGAAGGCCGAAACCGCCGACGAACTGATCGACATCTGGGGTGCTGACCATGCGGGGACGGTAAAGCGGATCAAGGCCGCGGTCGCCGCGCTAACCGACGGCAAGAAGAAGTTCGACGTCAAACTGGTCCAGATGGTACGGCTGCTCAAGAACGGCGAACCGTTCAAAATGTCGAAGCGAGCGGGAAATTTCGTCACCCTTGCCGACATCGTCGAAGAGGTCGGCAAGGACGCGGTGCGCTTTACCATGCTGACGCGCAAGGCCGACGCGCAGATGGATTTCGACTTTGCCAAGGTGGTCGAGGCATCGCGCGACAACCCCGTCTTTTATGTCCAATATGCGCACGCCCGGATCGCTTCGCTGAAACGTAAGCTCGCCGAGGCGGGGGTCGCGCCCGCTGCGCCGAACGCAGAGCGTCTCGATGACTATGAACTTGGCCTCGTCAAGCTGCTCGCGCAATTCCCGCGCATTGTAGAGGCGGCGGCTTCGTCGCGGGAGCCGCACCGCATCGCTTTCTATCTCGGCGACGTCGCCGCGGCTTTCCATGCGTGGTGGAACCTCGGTAACGATCGCCCCGACGCCCGTGTCATTTTGGCAAATAACCCCGAATTGACCGCGACCCGCCTTTATTTGGCCGATGGAATCGGGCAGGTAATTCGCAACGGGCTGCACCTGATGGGGGTCGAGGCGCTCGAGGAGATGAACTGATGGCCGAGGACAAGAACGTCGACCAAGGCGATACCGGACTGGGGCTGGAGAGCGAAGATCGCCTGCCGTGGCTCGAAGCCGCCGACGGGGTCGAGGACGATGGCGAGGTTTCGCCGGCGCGTCTGCTGGTCATGGTGCTTGGCGGTCTGTTGCTGATCGGGGCGGTGCTGGGCGGGCTGTGGTGGGTCCAGAACGGCGGCGCGCGCGGCAAAGGCGAGTTGATCGCGGCGCAGGACGGCAATTACAAGGTCGCGCCAAAGAATGATGGCGCCAAGAGTTTTGAAGGCGAGGGCGATGCCAGCTTTTCGGCCAGCGAAGGCGCCGAGCCCGCCGGCAAAGTCGATCCGACACGGATGCCTGAAGAGCCGGCGGTAACCCCGCAGGAGCGCGAGGCCGCGAAAGCCGCGGCGGACAAGGACGCGGCAGCAAAAGCCAAACCTGCGCCGATGCCGGCAAAGGCAGAACCGAAGACGGCGTCGGCGTCGGCCAAGGCGCCTGCCGCAGCACCGAAAGCTGCACCGGCCGCAGCAGCGGCGGCATCGGCGATGATCCAGCTCGGCGCATTCAGCAGCGACGCGGCGGCGGCGAAGGCGTGGACCAACCTATCGAAACGCTTTGCTTATCTCGCCGATCTCAACAAGTCGGTTTCCCCAGCGAAGGTTGGCGACGGCACCGTCTATCGCCTGCGCGTATCAGCCGGGACCGCTGCTAACGCCGCGAATTTGTGCGGTAAATTGCGCGTTGCGGGTGAAAATTGCGTCGTCGTTCGCTGATTCGGCCCGTTTGGCCGCAGACTCCGTTGGTACTAACGCGCCGCTATGGCATGTTGCGCCATGTGGTAGCCGCATGAGGGGGCGGCGGCCGATGGAGTTTGCGATACGATGATACCCGCTATTTTCGGCCTGTCGGGACTGACCCTCACCGACGACGAGCGCGCCTTTTTTCGCGACAGCGACCCGGCGGGCTATATTCTGTTCGGGCGCAATATCGAAAATCGCGAGCAACTGCGGCGCCTGACCGACGCGCTGCGCGCGCTGGATGGGCGGGACAATGTGCCGATCCTGATCGATCAGGAGGGTGGTCGGGTCGCGCGGATGAAATCGCCCGAATGGCCGACGTTCCCGAGCGGCGCGACGTTCGACGCGCTGTACGAACGCGCGCCCGCGAGCGCGATTGAAGCGGCTCGACTGAACGCGATGGCGCTTGCGGCGATGTTGGCGGAAGTCGGCATTAACGTCGACTGCCTGCCTTTGCTCGATGTGCGCCAACCGGGGGCGAGCGACGTTATCGGCGACCGGGCGCTGGGCAGCGAGCCGATGCGCGTCGCTGCGTTGGGGCGCGCAATCCTGGGCGGATTGCAGGACGGCGGCGTCGTTGGCATCGTCAAACATATCCCCGGCCACGGCCGCGCGCTACTTGATACGCACGAGGCGCTTCCGGTCGTCACCGCGTCGGATAGCGAATTGCAAACCGACCTCGCGCCGTTCGCCGCGCTGCGCGATGCGGCTATGGCGATGACGTGCCATGTCATATTCGAAGCATGGGATCCCGATCGGCCCGCGACCTTGTCACCGATCATCATCGACAGCGTGATCCGCCAGCGGATCGGATTTCACGGCCTGCTGATGTCGGACGATCTCGACATGAAGTCTTTATCGGGCGATGTGCCGTCGCGGGCCGCCGCTGCCGTCGCGGCGGGTTGCGATATCGCGCTCAATTGCTGGGCCAGGATGGAAGATATGATCGGCATCGCCAACGCCCTCGACCCGATCAGTACCGTGTCGCGCGCGCGGCTCGAAGGCGCGATGGACCGCGTGTCAGGGACCGGCGACGACCGCGCGTTTGCGACGCTCATCGAACAGCGCGACGCGCTGCTTGCGGTCGCCTGAGCCTGCAATGGACGAACTGGCGCTCGATTTCGAGGTGACGCCGACCGCGCCAGACCATGACGACGCGCTGCAACTGTCGCTCGAAAGCTGGGAAGGGCCGCTCGACCTGCTGCTCACGCTCGCGCGCAGCCAGAAAGTCGATCTCAAGCAAATTTCGATCCTCGCCCTGGTCGAGCAATATCTGACGTTCATTGCAGAAGCGCGCGAGCTGAAACTTGAAGTTGCAGCCGATTATCTGGTGATGGCGGCGTGGCTTGCTTACCTCAAATCCGCTCTGCTGCTCCCCAAGGATCCGCTTGAGGAGCCGTCACCCGATGAACTCGCGCTGCGCCTGCAATTGCGGTTGCAGCGGCTGGCGGCGATGCGCGAGGGCGCGGCACGACTGCTTGCGCGCGACCGCGTCGGCCGCGACGTGTTTCTGCGCGCCAAGCCCGAGGGGCTGCGCGACGTCAAGCTGCGTCGCTGGGACGCCAGCCTTTACGACCTGCTGTCGGCTTATGGGCAGGTCAAGCTGCGCAGCGAGCCCGTCGTGCATATGGTGTCGCGTCGCCCGGTGATCACGCTCGATGCCGCGCTTCACCATTTGCAGCGGATGATCGGGATCAAGCTTGACTGGGCCGAACTCGCCGATTTCCTCCCGCCCGACTATGATGGTCCGCTGCGCCGCTCGGCGATTGCGTCGAGCTTTGTCGCTGCTCTCGAACTGGCACGGCAGGGACGGGTCGACCTGAAACAGGCCGGTGCCTTCGAACCGCTTTACTTGAAGGCTGCTGTCATGGGACAACCCGCCGCATGAACCCGATCGACGACCGCGAACGCGCCATCGAAGCGATGCTGTTTGCCAGCGACGAGCCACTCGACCCGCGGCAGGTCGCTGCGCGGTTGGGGGACGACTGGAGCATCGGTGAAGTGCGCGCCTTCATTCAGGCGATCGCCGCGCGCCACGCAGGCAGCGGTATCGAACTGGTCGAACGCGGCGGTCATTGGCATTTTCAGACCCCTGCCGACCTCGCGCATTTGCTCCGCCGCGAACGCGACGATCCGCGCAAATTGTCGCGCGCGGCGGCTGAAGTGTTGGCGATCGTCGCCTATCACGAACCGGTCAGCCGCGCCGAGATCGAGGCGATCCGCGGTGTCCAGACGTCGAAAGGCACGCTCGACGTGCTGATGGAGGCTGAATGGATCGCTCCCGCAGGGCGCCGCGAAGTACCAGGTCGCCCGCTGATCTACAAGACGACCGACGCTTTTTTGCAGCATTTCGGCCTTAGCAGTCGCAAGGATTTGCCGGGCATCGACGACCTGCGCGCGGCAGGCCTGCTCGATCCGGTCGACCTCGCTTTTGACGATGCGATGGGCGAGCTGGACCTAGTAAAAGACGGCGAAGAGGCCTAGATGAGCCTTTCAAGGAGAATTTAGATGGGTAGCTTTAGCATCTGGCACTGGCTCGTGGTCGGCATTCTCGTGCTGCTGCTGTTCGGCAAGGGCCGGTTTTCCGATATGATGGGCGATGTCGCCAAAGGCATCAAAAGCTTCAAAAAGGGCATGGCAGAAGACGACACCCCGCCTGCCACGCCGAAGCATATCGAGGGCCAGCGCGCGCCCGATGGCGCCCCGATAGCGACCCCGACCGCTGAACACGACAAGCTCTGATTCAAGTTCGGCGGCGGAGGGAAGCTTTAATCGATGTTCGACGTCGCGCCCACCGAGCTGATGCTCGTTATCGTGGTGGCATTGGTCGTCATCGGCCCTAAGGATTTGCCGAAGGCGATGCGTTTCGTCGGCAAGTGGATGGGCAAGGCGCGCGGCATGGCGCGCCACTTCCGCTCCGGGCTCGACACGATGATGCGTGAGGCCGAGCTCGCAGAGCTGGAGAAGCAGTGGCGCGAGCAGAATGACGCGATCATGCGCGAGTTTCCGCGCATCGACGATGTGAACACGTCGATACCCAAACCGGCTTCTGCTGCGCCCGACGCTCCGAGCCAGCAGGATACGGACGAGGCGGCCGCCGCCACCGCGCCTTCTGAAACCCACGCGGTACCCCCGCGCGATGGCCCGCTGCCATGACCGTCGAAACACCAATCGCCGCCGATGATGATGGCGCGGGCGGCAAGATGCCGCTGCTGGACCATCTGATCGAGCTGCGCTCGCGTCTGCTCAAATCATTGCTCGCGATCGGGCTCGCCTTTGGCGTTTGTCTTTATTATGCCGAGCCGATTTTCAGCATTCTCGTCCAGCCGCTCGTCGCGGCGGGGCAGGGCACGATTATCTACACCCAGTTGTTCGAGGCATTTTTTGTCCAGATCAAGGTCGCGCTGTTCGCATCGATGATGATCGCCTTTCCGGTGATCGCGAACCAGCTGTGGAAGTTCGTTGCGCCAGGCTTGTATCGTCAGGAAAAGCGCGCGTTGCTGCCCTTCCTGCTCGCGACCCCGGTGCTGTTCACCGCCGGGGCGTGCCTCGCCTATTTCGTGACCGTACCGGTCGCGCTGAAATTCCTGCTCGGTTTTCAGGGTGATATGGGGGGGATCCAGCAAGAGGCGCTGCCCTCGGTTGCCAATTATCTCAGTTTCATCATGCAGTTCATCATGGCGTTCGGCATCTGTTTCCTGCTGCCGATCTTGCTGATGCTGCTTGAACGGTCAGGTATCGTCACGCGCGATCAACTGGTCGGCGCGCGGCGTTACATGATCGTGGCTGCATTTGCCATTGCAGCGGTAGCGACGCCGCCGGATATTTTGAGCCAGTTCCTGCTCGCCGTGCCGCTGATCCTGCTTTACGAAATATCGCTGTTTGCGATCTGGTTTACCCAGCGCCGACGCAAAACAGGCGCCGAAGCGGCGCCTGTCGAGCCTCTCGAAGAGGCTTAGGGTAAGCGGGGTAACCCCGATCAGTCGATGGCGTCGGCGCCAGCCTGACCGACCGATTCGATGTCGCGACCTGCACCCTTGACGGTGTTGCAACCAGTGACGACGACACTTGCCAGAATGGCGAGAATGATAGCGCGGAAACTCGTCATTTTTTCAAACCTCTCTGGATGGGATGCAAAATGGCCCGGCACGCTTTCGAGGGGGGGGAGGGAAATGCGGGCCGGGCCAATGTTGCTGAGCAGCGCTGCGGGGGGGCGATGATCGCTGCTCGAAAGGGAAACGAGCCAAATGTGGGATAAGTTCCCGAAAAAAATGGCTCGGTGAATTTTTTTTGGGTCTTTTTTTGCAGTGTCGGAATCGACTTTTGATTCCAATATCTTGCTCAGCCCATGGTGGTCAGGCCGCTGGCCACAGCCAGACCAAGGAAGGCCAGAAAACCCATGGAATCGGTGGTCATGGTGACAAAAATGGAACTCGCGACCGCCGGATCCTGATCGAGGCGATCGAGCAGGAGCGGGATCGCGACCCCGGCGACGCCCGCCACAAAGATATTCACGACCATCGCCGCGGCGATCACGGCGCCGAGTTGCGGGTTGGCGAACCAGATTGCGGTTGCGGTACCGGCGAGCAGCGCAATCGTCGCGCCGTTGAGCAGCGCGATCTTCATTTCGCGCCAGATCGCGCGCCAGCTGTTCGAATCGGTCAGCTGGTTCATCGCCAGTGCGCGAACCGTCACCGCCAGCGTCTGGGTACCGGCATTGCCGCCAACCCCGGCGACGATCGGCATCAGCGCCGCGAGCGCCACCATCTGTTCGATCGCACCGCCGAAAAAGCCGACGATTGATGAGGCGAGCAGGGCGGTACCCAGATTGGCGACCAGCCAGCGCACGCGAGCGCTGTAGGTTTCGCGGATCGGTTCGTTGATGTCGCCGTCGCCGGCGCCAGACAGGCGCAAGATATCCTCGCCCGCCTCTTCCTGAATGATATGCACGACATCATCGACGGTGATCATCCCGACGAGGCGCCCGGCGCGGTCGACGACTGCGGCCGAGATCAGCGCATATTTCTGAAAGCGCAGCGCGACCTCTTCCTGGTCCATATCGACCGGGATCAGCGTCTGCTCGCGCTTCATCACATCGCTGATCGCGATGTCGCGCGGGGTGCGCAAGATCCAGCTGAGCTGGCACGACCCGACCGGACGGTGCATCGGATCGACGACAAAGATTTCCCAGAAGTCGCTGGTCAGCGTGGTATCTTCGCGCAACCGGTCGATAACGTCGCCGACGGTCACATGCTCGGGAACCGCAACCAGATCGCGCTGCATCAGGCGCCCGGCCGATTCCTCGGGGAAAGACAGCGCGTCTTCGATCGCGGCGCGATCTTCGGGTTCCATCGCGTCGAGCACCGCCTGCTGCTCGTCGGCTTCCATATCCTCGATGATCGCGACGGCGTCATCGGTATCGAGTTCGGACGCGAGCTCAGCGACTTGCTCGGGCGCGAGCAGGTCGATCAGCTCCTCGCGTACATAATCGTTCATTTCTGCCAGCACGTCGGCGGACAGCATATTGCCCAGCACCGCGGCCAGCATCGGGCGCTCGTCGCTGCGCGCCAGTTCGAACAGATCGGCAATGTCAGCGGGGTGGAGGCGGCCGATACGCTCGCGCGCCGCCTCGCCTTCGCCAGCCTCGGCCAGTTCGATGACGTCGCGGACGAATTTGGGCCTCAGCCGATCATCTTCATCAAGCTCGGTTTCCGCCTCGCGCGCCGCGGCTTCACGGTCGCGATCGTCAGTGAGGGCGGAATCTTCGATGAGTCGGGAATCTTCGCGGTTATCCATCGCGCGGTCCTCCCTGTTTGGGCCGACGACTGCCGGCGGGCCGAGCCTTCCCCCCTAGTCGCGGCACCGCCATATGGCAACGCCAGCGAGGCGACAGTGGCAATTAAAGCGTGGCTTTGGCGCCGTTGATCGCTATGGCACCGCCATTATTTCTACAGGAGCCGAGCATGACCGACCAGACTCTCACCCTTTCGCTGTCGACGGGCGATGTCGTTATCCGCCTGCGCCCCGACTTGGCGCCGCTGCACGTCGAGCGGATTACCCAGCTGGCGAGCGAAGGGTTCTACGACGGCGTCGTGTTCCACCGCGTCATCCCGGGCTTCATGGCGCAGGGCGGCGATCCGACCGGCACCGGCATGGGCGGTAGCCCGCTGCCCGACCTGCCCGCCGAATTCAACGCGCAGCCGCACGTCCGCGGCGTGTGCTCGATGGCGCGCGCGCAGAACCCGAACAGCGCGAACAGCCAGTTCTTCATCTGTTTCGACGACGCGCGCTTCCTTGACAACCAGTACACCGCCTGGGGCGAGGTGATCGAAGGCATGGAAAATGTCGACGCGCTGCCCAAGGGCGAGCCGCCGCGCGAGCCCGGCAAGATCGTCAAAGCGACGGTTAGCTGATCTGAAAATCCCCGCTTCGGCGGGGATTTTTTTGCTATTCGCCGATAAACCCGTTCAGCCGCTCGCACGCGGCGATCCAGTCTTCCTTGAACTCCTGCACGACCTGCCCGGCGCCCATCGCCTCGTTCATCAGCCCGACGCCTTGGCCGACCCAATAGGTCGCGAGCGCCTTCGCGCCCTCGTGGCCGCCCTCGGACAATTTATCGACCTTGCGCAGCGCGGGTTCGCTGACCAGCGATTGCAGCGGCATTGGTAGCGGTTTGGGCGCGCCTTCAGCCTCCCAGGCATCGGTCCAGGGTGAGCGGAGCTGGCGTGAGGGTTTGCCCGTCCGGCTTTTCGAGCGCACCGTGTCGCGCGAACTGGCGAGCAGCATTTTTTCCTTCACGACCGGATTGGTTTCGGCTTCGGCAGTGGTCAGCCATACCGATCCGGTCCAGGCGCCATGCGCGCCCATCGCCATCGCCGCGGCCATCTGGCGCCCGGTGACGATGCCGCCCGCGGCCAAGATCGGTGTGGTCGCGCCAACGGCTTCGACTGCCGCGGCGACCTCTGGAACCAGCACCATCGTCGCGACTTCACCGCAGTGGCCGCCCGCTTCGCCGCCTGCGACGACCAGTATATCGACCCCGGCACGGACCTGTGCGAGCGCGTGATCGCGCGTGCCGACGAGCGCGGCAACCGGGACGTTGTGGCGCTTGCCGAGTTCGAGCATTAGCGGCGGCGGTACGCCGAGCGCGTTGGCGATCAGCTTGATCGGGTGACGGAAAGCGACTTCGAGCAGCTTGGCGGCGCCATCGTCGGTCATGTTTTCGCCGAGACCGCCGCCGACGGCGGGGAGCGCGAGATTGCCGTCGTCGACCCCGTGCTTCTGAAGCAGTCCGGCGACAAAGGCTTTGTGCTCGTCAGGGATCGAGGGCAGTGCGCTTCGGGCCTCGCCCTTGCCCGCGAAGCTGTTGGGGACGATCAGGTCGACGCCATAAGGCTTGCCGCCGATATGCGCGTCGATCCACGCGAGTTCCTCCTCAAGCCGTTCGGGCGGGAGCGAGGCGGCGCCGAAGACGCCCATGCCGCCCGCTTTCGACACCGCGACGACGACGTCGCGGCAGTGCGAGAAGGCGAGGAGGGGGAACTCGATGGCGAGCATCGCGCAGATGGGTGATTGCATTGGGCCTCTCCGGATGTGGACTAAAGTGCCACGTGGCGTGCATGTCAGCGTTAGTTTACGTAAACGTCAAGTTGATTTGCTGCGGCCGCCCATTATCGCAGGGACATGACCCAATTTTCCCTGCCCGATTTCGACCTTGATGCTTTTGTTCGCGCCACTTTGGCCGAGGATCTGGGGGCGGGGGGTGACATTACGTCGATGGCGGTGATTCCCGCTGATGCTCGGTTCGGGGGGGTGATGGACAGCCGCGATGCGATCATCGTCACGGGGTTGCCGATCGCCGAAGCTTTCTTTCGCACGCTCGATCCTGCCATGGAGATCGAAATCCTGGTTGCCGAAGGGGCCGAAGTGGCCGCGGGCAGCGATGTGATGCGGCTGTCGGGCAATGCCCGCGCGATGCTGACTGCCGAACGCTCGGCGCTCAACACCGTACAGCATCTGTCGGGGATCGCGACGATGACGCGTCAATATGTCGACGCGCTGGCAGGAACCGGCGCGACGCTGCTCGACACACGCAAGACAATCCCGGGGCTGCGGGTGCTGGAGAAATATGCGACGCGGATGGGCGGCGCGACCAACCACCGCATGGGCCTGTGGGACGCGGCGATGATCAAGGACAATCATGTCGCGGTCGCCGGGTCGGTAGAGGAAGCCGTGCGCCGCGCGGTCGCGGCGGGGATTGCGAGCATCATCGTCGAGGTCGACCGGGTGGCGCAGGTCGAGCCCGCGCTGAATGCCGGAGCGACGCACCTGTTGCTCGACAATATGACGCTGGACGAGCTGCGGACATGTGTCGCGATCGTCGGTGGCAAGGTGCCGACCGAGGCGTCGGGCGGAGTGCGGCTCGACACGATCGGCGCGATCGGCGCGACGGGGGTGACCTATGTGTCGGTCGGGCGGTTGACGCAGTCGGCGCCCGCGGCGGATGTCGGGCTTGATTTTGCGCTGGCCTAGCTTGGCCGCACTGGCGCTGCTCCTCGCGCCTACCGCAGCCCAAGCCCAGGCGCTCGCCTGCAAGCTCCCCGATCGCATCCCGGTCCCGCGGCTCGACCAGCCGAAGCGCGGCGAACCGGTGCGCAAGACGCCGACCACCGGCTATCTGCTGGCCATGAGCTGGTCGCCGCAGCATTGCGCCAATGTCCGCAATCCCCGCGACGCGCGCGACCGGTTCCAGTGCGCGGGCGAAAATGGCCGCTTTGGCTGGGTGCTCCACGGGCTGTGGCCCGAAACCGACAGCCGCGACTATCCGCAATGGTGCCGCCCGGCGAGAATCGTGCCGCAGCCGGTGCTGCGCGAGCATCTGTGCATGACGCCATCGGTTCAGCTGCTCCAGCATGAGTGGGCGAAGCATGGCACCTGTATGAGCCCGAATCCCGCCGCCTATTTCCGCTCCGCCGCGATGCTGTTCCGCGCGGTGCGTTTTCCCGACATGGCGGCGCTGGCGGCGAAACCGCAAACGGCGGGCAGCGTCCGCCGCGCCTTTGCTGCAGCCAACCGGGGCGTGACCGCACCGATGATCGCGGTGACGACCGACCGGCAGGGATGGCTGAAGGAAGTGCGGCTGTGCCTGGGGCCGCGGATGCGGCCGCAGCGCTGCAAGCCGTTTCAGGTCGGCGCGCGCGATGCACAGGCGGTTCGGGTGCGACCTATCCCAAAGGATTAGCCGCTGTGCCGCTTTGACACGCTGTGCCCGTTAACGATCTTTTAACCTTACCAAATCGTTAACACCTGCTTAGCTTGCCGGGCATGGACTCGGATCACATCGACATTCGCCGCCGGATTCAGGCGCATAGCGCCCGCCAGCTGACGATCGCGCGGCTGAGCGCACCTGCCGATTGGCAGGGCGAGTTGCGGCAGGCGCTGGCGGCCCACCGCGAACCAGTGTCCATTTTTGCGGGCAGCGATCTGCGGCTGTTTTTGCAGAGTTTCGCGGTGTTTTTCACCGCGACGATGATGTTCTTGATCTGACGGCTGGTAGCGACCAGCAATTACCGTTGCTGGAAAGTGGGCGTTGGAAGAAGTTTCGCGCAGAGGCCGCAGAGGCCACAGAGTACGCAGAGAAGATCAAGGGACTCACGCGGAGGCGCGGAGACGCGGAGTTGAAGTCGTCGCGGACGGTTCTGCCGCTGGCTAGCCAAGCGATCCAGGCCTTTCATGATGAGCGGCTGTACCGCTCCTTCTTTCCTCTCCGCGGCTCCGCGCCTCCGCGTGAACAATATCAGGATCCTCTGCGCTCTCTGCGCGAATTTCCTGCGGCCCTAAGTCCGCTGCCTACCCCAAACCGGCCGTCCGTCAGCCTAATCGCACGCCTTGTGCAGCTTCCACGCCAGCACCGCCGACACGAGGCACATTGCCGCCACCATCAGCAGCGTGTCGTCGATTGTCAGCCCCATGCCGATCAGGACGCTCAGCAACAGCACCGCCGCGACCATGAAACCGGAATTGACGATATTGTTCGCGGCAACCGTCCGCGCAGTCTGCGACTTGGCGACCGTGGTGGTAAGGAAAGCGTAGAGCGGCACAACGAACATGCCGCCTGCAATTGCGATGCCGAGTAGGTCGAAAATGATGCGATCGCCTGCTGTCAGGGACAGGAATTCGCGCCAGTCCATCAAGGCGGCGCTATGGTGGCTCCACCCTTTCACATTCCACCACAGGTCGAGCACGAACAGGCTCATGACCAGCACCGACCCGGGCGAATAGCGGGCCGATACATGACCCTTCAGCAACCGGTTGACGATGATCGAACCGATCGCGACCCCGACCGAGAAAATGGCCGTGAACAGGGTCGCGACGGTGTTGTCGGCGCCCAGCGCGTTCTTGACCAGCGGAGGGAATTGGGCGGCCAGAATGGCGCCTATCGCCCAGAAAAAGCTGATCGACACGATCGCCAGGAACAGCCGCGGGATGTGCATCGTCGAATTGACCAGCCGCCAGGACGAGCGAAAGACATGATAGTCGATCTTCATCCCCTCTGCCTCGGTTTCCGGCGGCGCGGCGGGAACGAAGGTCGCGGTCAGTCGCCCGATCAAGGCAACCGCGATGATGCCGGGAATCGCGATATGCGGCGGCGTCAGACCGCCGACGATCGTCCCCATCAGGATCGCGATATAGGTTCCGGCCTCGACCCAGCCAGTCCCCGCGAGCACCTCGTCCTCCTCCAGATGCTGGGGCAGGATCGCGTATTTGATCGGGCCGAAGAAGGCCGAGTGCATCCCCATCGCGAACAGCGCCAGCAGCATGACCGGTACCAGATGCAGCCAGATGCCGATGGCGCCGACGATCATGATGAAAATTTCGGCGGTCTTGATCAGGCGGATCATCCGCGTCTTGTCGGTGCTGTCGGCGAGTTGCCCGGCCAGCGCCGAAAACAGGAAAAAGGGCAGGATGAACAGGCCCCCCGCCAGCGCGTTGAACCAGGCCTCCGTCTCCGGATCCTTATAGATCGTGAAGGTGACCAGGATCACCATCGCCATCTTGTAGAAATTGTCGTTGAAGGCGTTGAGGAACTGGGTAGCGAACAGGGGCAGAAACCGGCGTTGCTTCATCAGCGCAAAGGAACCGGTCATTGAAAATCCACTTTTGCAGCCTGACATTGCGACGGCGCCGATGCATCACGGCAATATGGTTGTCGCGCGTGGGGCTTATCGGTTAGGGCGGACGCGGTCAAAGCCCATTTTGGGCCGGACGAAACACGGGCGCTGGAATCAGGGATCATGCTCAGTCTTCCGAACATCCTGACATTGTCGCGCATTTTGGCGGTGCCCATTTTGCTGTTCCTGCTGTGGCCGGGAGTGGTCGAGGGTTCGCACCAGCCCAAGCCGATCGATTATGCGCTGGCGTTCGGTCTGTACTGCCTGATGGGCATTACCGATTATTTTGACGGTTATGTGGCACGCTCGCGCGGCATCGTGTCGCGACTGGGGGCTTTCCTCGATCCGATCGCCGACAAGATCATGATTGCGGCGGTCATCCTGCTGCTCGTCTTTACCCGCGACATCACCGGCTATCATGTCATCGCGGCGCTGATGATCCTGCTGCGCGAGATCATCGTGTCGGGGCTGCGCGAATTTCTGGCGACGTTACAGGTGTCGATGCCGGTAACACAGCTGGCGAAATGGAAGACGACCTTTCAGCTCGTCGCCTTCGGTGCACTGATCCTGGCCGGGGCACTGCCTGCGCTGGAGTGGGTCAAGCTGGTCGGGCTGGCGTCGCTGTGGGGCGCCGCGGTGCTGACGCTGATCACCGGCTGGGATTATCTGCGCGTCGGCCTGAAGCATATGGATTGAGCGCGCATGGCGCTGAATATCGCATATTTTGCCTGGGTACGCGAGCGGATGGGGGCGGCTGAGGAGGTCGTCGAGCTGCCCGCCGATGTTAACGATCTGACTGCGTTGCTGGCGTGGCTGGCGGCGCGCGACGCGCGGGGGGCGTCGGCCTTTGCCGAGCCGCAGCGGATTCGCGCCGCGATCGATGGCGTGATGATGGGGCCGGGGGCGCCGCTGATCGGCGCGCGCGAGGTGGCGCTGTTCCCGCCAGTGACCGGCGGATGATCCGCGTCGCAGTGCAGGCTGCGGCGATCGATGTCGGCGCCGAGTTCGGCCGGCACGATGCTGGGGGCCATGGCGCCAGCGCCAGCTTTGTCGGGCGGGTACGCGGTGATGGTGGGCTGACCGAACTGTTCCTGGAGCATCACCCGGTGATGACCGAAGCGGGGCTGAGCGATCTGGCGCATGCTGCCGCCGACCGCTGGCAACTGGCGGCGCTGACGTTGATCCACCGGGTCGGGGCGATGGCGCCGGGCGACACGATCGTGCTGGTGCTGGCAAGCAGTCCGCATCGCAGCGAGGCGCTGGCGGCGTGCGAGTTTCTGATCGACCGGCTGAAGACCGATGTGATGTTGTGGAAGCGTGAGACGTTTGGCGATGGGCGCGTGGCGTGGGTCGAGGCGCGGGCCGGGGATGCGGTACGGGCGGAGCGGTGGGGGTGAGCTAAATTCCGTTCGTCTCGAGCGAAGTCGAGAGACGCGCGGTTCGAGCGTGCCTTTGCGTGTCTCGACTTCGCTCGACACGAACGGGAAGTGGGGTTCGCGCTTAACTCGCCCGGTGTTTCCGGAAAATATCCGCCAGCATCTTGAACTCGTCCGCCCGCGGGCTGCCCTTGCGCCACACCAGCGCGATCGTGCGCCAGTCGTGATCCGAGTCGAGCGGGCGGGTGTCGATGTCGGTGTGGTCGAGGATGCCGGCCTCGATCGCCATCTGCGGCAGCATCGTGATGCCGAGGCCATTGTCGACCATCTGGACCAACGTATGCAGCGACGTCCCCATCATCCGCGCCCCGGCGCGCAGTTCGGGACGGTTGCATGCGGCGAGGGCGTGGTCCTTCAGACAATGGCCGTCCTCCAGCATCAGCATCTGCGCCGGGTCGATCTGGTCGGCGCTGACCATCGCGGGCAGGTCTTCGGACTGGTCGCCGGGGAAGGCGACGAACAGCGCGTCGTCGAACAGCTCCTCGCTCTCGACATCGCCGCATGCGTAGGGGAGCGCGAGGAGCACGCAGTCGACGGTGCCATGGTGGAGCGATTCGCACGCCTGCGCGCTGGGTTCTTCGCGCAGGAACAGCTTGAGCGCCGGGCGTTCCTTGCGCAGCAGACGCAGCATGCCGGGAAGCAGGAAGGGGGCGATCGTTGGAATGACGCTCATCCGAAGGTCGCCGACCAGCGGCGCCGCAGCGGCGGCGGCCATGTCGGCGAGCTCCTCGGCCTCGCGCAGGACCCGGTGCGCCTTTTCGACGATGGCGTTGCCGAGCCCGGTGAAGCGGACGACGCGGCGGGTGCGCTCGACGAGGGTTTGGCCCAGCAACGTCTCAATCTCGCGGATGCCCGCGGATAGCGTCGATTGCGTCACGTTGCAGGCATCGGCGGCGCGGCCGAAATGGCCATGTTCGTGCAGCGCGACCAGATATTGCATCTGCTTCAGCGTGGGGAGGTAATTGGACATTGATCGAATATAGCCATGAACCGGGTCGTTTTGAATGGTTTTACCGATAATTATTTGCCGCCATAGTGGCGCCGATTGTTGCTGATTTCTGCGCTGCTGTGATAGCCAATGGGATCGGACGAGGCGGAGGGACGGATGGCGATTTCCCGTTTTCTGATCGGCGGCGTGGCGAGTGCGCTGCTGCTGACCGGCGGCCTGTTTCTATGGGCGGGCTATACGCAGATTGCCGAAGAGGAGGTGCTGCCCGAGCCGCCGCCGGCGTTGGCCGCGATTCCGGTGGCGGGGGCGAATGCGCCGAAGCGCGGACCGGCGCCGCCTGCTCTGCCCGCCGCGAAAGAGGCGTCGCGCGAGGAGCGGCGGTTTAATCGCTTCGACCGCGATCGCAATGACCGGATCAGCCGCGTCGAGATGATGTCGTCACGGACGGCGGCATTTCGCAAGCTCGACAAGGATGGCAATAATCTGCTGACGTTCGAGGAATGGGCGGTGGCGACGGGCGAGCGGTTTGCGGGGGCCGATAGCGACAAGTCGGGTGATCTGACGCGCGCAGAGTTTGCGACGACGGCGCCGAAGCGGGCGGTGAAGGCGAAGTGTAATTGTTAAAATCGTCGCCCCCGCGAAGGCGGGGGCCGCTGGCAACCTTGCGCTACGCCGATAGCGGCCCCCGCCTTCGCGGGGGCGACGCTATGCCGCCACGCCCTCCGCCACCTTCATCCACTCGGCCAGCGCAGCACCCGCTCGCGCCGTATATCCTAGCTTGCGATCCTTCTTCCGCACATCCTCGGCCAATGGCGGAAACAACCCGAAATTGACGTTCATCGGCTGGTAGCTCGCGGCATCCGCGCCGCCGGTGATATGGCCGAGCAGCGCACCAAGCGCGGTCTCGCCCGGCGGCGGCGGCAGGGTGCGGCCCGCGAGCTCGGCAGCGGCAAAGCGCGCGGCGATCAGGCCGATGGCGGCGCTTTCGACATAGCCCTCGCAGCCGGTGATCTGTCCGGCAAAACGGATATGCGGTGCGGATTTGAGGCGGAGCTGCGCGTCGAGCAATTCGGGCGAGCGGATGAAGCTGTTGCGGTGGAGGCCGCCGAGGCGTGCGAACTCGGCCTTTTCGAGGCCGGGAATGGTGCGGAACAGCTCGACCTGCGCCGCGTGCTTCAGCTTGGTCTGGAAGCCGACCATGTTCCACAAGGTGCCGAGTGCATTGTCCTGGCGCAGCTGGACAACTGCGTAAGGCCAGCGCCCGGTGCGCGGATTGTCGAGGCCGACGCCCTTCATCGGGCCGAAACGGAGGGTTTCGGGTCCGCGTTCGGCCATCACCTCGATCGGCATGCAGCCTTCGAAATAGGGGGTGTTCGTCTCCCATTCCTTGAACTCGGTCTTGTCGCCGTCGACCAGCCCCTGGACGAAGGCGTGATACTGGTCCTTGTCCATTGGGCAGTTGATATAATCCTTGCCGTCGCCGATCGGCCCGATCTTGTCCCAGCGGCTGGCCATCCACGCGATGTCCATGTCGATGCTGTCTCGGTAAACGATCGGCGCGATGGCATCGAAAAAGGCGAGGGCGTCCTTGCCGGTCGCGGCGCCGATGCTGTCGGCGAGGCTGGCGGCGGTGAGCGGGCCGGTGGCGACGATGGTCAGGCCTTCGCCGGGCAGCGTGTCGACACGTTCGCGGACGATGGTGATATTGGGGTGCGCTTCGAGCGCGCGGGTGACGCCGCCCGAAAAGAGGTCGCGATCGACGGCGAGCGCCGACCCCGCGGGTACCTTGGTCGCGTCGGCTTCGCGCATGATGATCGAGTCGAGCGTCCGCATCTCGCGGTGGAGCAGGCCGACCGCATTGCTGTCCCCGTCGTCGCTGCGAAAGCTGTTGGAACAGACCATCTCCGCCAGCGCGTCGCCCTGATGCGCCGGGGTCATGTCGCCGCCGCCGCGCATTTCGGAGAGGCGGACGCGGAAACCTGCCGCGGCGAGTTGCCAGGCGGCTTCGGACCCAGCGAGGCCGCCGCCGATGATGTGCACGTCGTATTGCGCCATTTACCCTATCCGTTGACTTGCGACCAATGCGCCGCGCAGTAGGCGGGTTGCGGGCAAGATGCAAAGGGGCGGGCATGAGTGAGCAGGGTTGGGCCAGAGACTGGGATCGCGCACGGTGGCTGTGGTGGGCGGCGCTGGCCGGCGGGATCAGCTATTTCGCGGCGGTGTATATGCGGCTCGACGGGCCGGCGATCTGGGCTTGGAAGGCGTCGGGAGTCGGGTTGCTCGCGGTGTGGGCGGCGGCGAATGCGCGCAGCACCGACGGCAAACTGATCGCGGCGGTGCTGGCGTTTGGGGCGCTGGGCGACTGGTTGCTCGATGCGGTCGGGATGCTGGCGGGGGCGGCGGCGTTCGCGACCGGGCATCTGATCGCGATCATATTGTATCTGCGCAACCGGCGGCCCAGTCTGACGTCGTCGCAACGGGCGCTGGCATGGCTGCTGGTGCCGCTGGCGTTGATCATCGCGTGGGGACTGACGCGCGGCGCCGAAGCGGCGCTGATGGGAGCGGCGATTGCGTATACTGGTGGGGTCGCAATCATGGCGGCGACGGCGTGGATCAGCCGCTTTCCGCGCTATCGCACCGGCGTCGGCGCAATGGCGTTTCTGGCGAGCGATCTGTTCATTTTTGCGGGGGAGGGCGGGACGCTGAGCAAGGATTTGACCTTGTGGCTGGTGTGGCCGCTCTATTTTGGCGGGCAGGCGTTGATTGCGTGGGGGGTGGTGAGTACGCTGGCGAGGGAGGGGCGAAGCTGATCCTCCCTGTGGCGAAGCCA
>NZ_DKIH01000007.1:0-121 GCF_002454115.1 Sphingopyxis sp. UBA6723
TAGCTAATCTTACGCGGGCTCATCCTTGGGCGATAAATCTTTGGACCGAAGTCATTATACGGTATTAGCACAAATTTCTCTGAGTTATTCCGTACCCAAGGGCAGATTCCCACGCGTTACG
>NZ_DKIH01000007.1:207-9715 GCF_002454115.1 Sphingopyxis sp. UBA6723
GCCAAGGTGGAATTCCCTCGCAAACCCGCTCATTTTAAGGAGCCTGGCCTACACAAATTTGGAACGGTCCCTTGCATCAACCTGTAGCGAACCACAGACAAACGAAGAGCCGCTCCCACGTAATGGAAACGTGTTAGACATGTAGGTCAGGCTTGGCTTTTTATCCTGAGTTACTGACACCCTAAAGCTGCCAGACCCAGGGCCGCCGCCCACATGTCCCTTCATCGACAATCACAATTTCAAAGAGCCACCGACAAGAAATGGCGGACAGTTGTCGTTCCCCGCTATTGCTATCGGGGGACATCTGTCCGTATCTGTTGGCGACCGGCTGGAGCGTGGCGTTTGCCGCCGCGCCCCGTCCGGTGAACAGGCCTCTAAGCCGGTCATCGATTCGCGTCAACAACCTTTTTGCAATTTTGTTTCACTGGGCCGAAAAATCCGCGGAAATGCTGGAGTATTGCGGCGACTTCGGTTGCCAGCGCCGCGCCGGGGCATGGGATCGTTCCGTTGCTATTTGGCGAATTGCGGCATCGAGTCGAGCTGCTCGACGGCGAAAAGCGCCGCAAAATCGAGGCGTTGGCATGTTCGACTCACCAAAGATTAGCGGATCCATGCTAGGACGCCCGCAATGACCCGCTATCGTGACCAGCCCTTGCCCCAGATTTCCGTAATCGTTCCCGCCTATGGGGTCGCGCACCTGTTGGGCGAGGCGCTCGATTCGTTGCTCGCCCAGGATTTCAGCGATTGGGAAGCGATCGTGATTGACGATGGCGCGCCTGATGATGTCGCGGGCGCGGTGCATCCGTATCTGGCCGATGGGCGCATCCGGTTTCTGACGACGCCGAATCGCGGCGTGTCGGCCGCCCGCAATCATGCGATCGCGGAAAGCCGCGCACCGCTGATCGCGCTGCTCGACGGTGACGATCTGTATCGGCCCGAATATCTGACGGCGATGGTCGCAGCGATGAACGCGGATCCGGGAGCGACGATCGCCGCGTGCAATGCGCGCGTGTTTGGCGCGGTGGCGAAAGAAGAGCTGGTGGTCGGCGACGATCAGAACCGCAGCGCGACCGCCAGCCTGGCCGATGTGCTAGACCGGCGCTTCATGATCTATATCGGCGCCACCTTTCGCCGCGCGGCGTTCGAGCGCATCGGTGGCTTTGACACACTTATGACGAATTCGGAGGATTTCGACCTGTGGGTTCGACTGCTGATGGACGGCGGGCATGTCCGCTATGTCGATTCGGTGCTGGCTGACTATCGCGTCCGTCCGCGGTCGGCTTCGGTCAGCCTGCTGCGGAATATCCGCGGCAATATCCGCGTCTATGACAAGGTCATCGCCGCAATGCCGGGCAGCCACGACGCAGCGGTTGCCGAAGCGGTGCGGCGCGGCCAGCTGGAACGACTCGATGTCGAAGAAGCCTTTGCAGCGGTCATTGCCGGCGATGTCCGGATCGGACTGGCGACATTACGCGCCCGGCGCCAATATCTGAACAACCCATTGTGGTCCGCGGCCTTCCTTCTATGGAATGTCTGTCCGTGGCTGGCGCCACCGATGTTGGCTTGGCGCCAACATCGCCACCAGGGATCGAGCCGTCGCCGCCCGGCACGCGGCGCCGCACAGGGACAGGTACAGCGCGTTTGAGCGATTTTGACGGTCAGGATGGCAAGGTCGATACGGCGAAATTCGGCGATCGCGTCCGCTCGGCGGTGATCTGGCGGTCGGGGAGCCAGATATTGGCGCAGATCATCACCTGGTCTTCGACGCTGATGGTGATTCGGCTGCTCGATCCGGCCGATTACGGGCTGTTTGCAATGACGCAGGTGGTGCTGGCGTTTCTCGCTTTCCTCAATGGCTGGGGCTTCGCCAGCGCGCTGGTCCAGTCCGATACGGTCGATCCGTTCCGGCTCCGCCAGGCGTTCGGCCTGCTGCTCTTGCTCAACGCGATGCTTGCAGCGATCCAGTTTTTTGGCGCCCCCATCGCCGCGGCCTATTATGGCCAGCCGATCGTGGCCGATCTGCTGAGGGTCCAAGCGCTGATATTCCTCGCCACCCCGTTTATCGCGCTGCCCGAAGTGATCATGAGCCGCGCGCTCGATTTTCGGCGGCAGGCGGTGGTCAATCTGTTCGCCGCACTGGCGGGGGCGGGCACCGCGCTGGCGTGCGCGCTGGCGGGTTATGGCGTGTGGACTTTGGTCTATGCGCCGATCGCTTTGTTCTGGACGCGCGCGATCGGGCTGACGATCGTCGCGCGGCTGCTGGTGTGGCCCAGTTTCAATTTCAGGGGCTGCGGCCAGATCATCGGTTTCGGGTCGGCCATCTTGTTCAGCCAGCTGTTCTGGCTTGTGCAAAGTCAGTCCGACATCCTGATCGCGGGCAGCCGGTTCGACCCGCACGCGCTGGGCCTTTACGCCGAAGCGCTGTTCCTCGCGCAGATCTTCATGGCCAAGTTCGTGCCGCCGCTGAACGAGGTCGCGTTTCCCGCCTATGCGCGGATCAAGCACGACCCCGACGCGGTGCGCTGGAGTTTCCTGAAAACCGTGCGGCTGCTGACGCTGGTCGCCGCGCCCTTTTATTGCGGGCTGGCGGTGACCGCCGCGCCGATGGTCGAAACGGTGTTCGGGGCGAAATGGCTTGGCATGGTGCCGTATATCCAGATCATCGCGCTCGCGCTGATGCTGATGACGGTGCAGATCCTGTTCGCGCCGCTGGCCAATGCGCTCGGCAAACCGTCGCTGGCGATGGGCAACGCGCTGAGCGGCGCGATCATCTTTCCCACGGCTTTTCTGATCGGCGCGCAATGGGGATTGATCGGCATGGCGTGGGCATGGCTGGTCGCCGCGCCGCTCTTGCTTCTCATCACCGCATACCGGTCGGCGCCGCTGATCGGGGTGTCGGTTTGGGAGGTTGCGCGCGCGATGTTGCCGGGCCTCACTCCGGCGTTGGCGATGGCAATCGGGGTCGGCGTCGCGGCGCAGATGATGGCGCCGCTCGGAATCGCCGCGCCGCTTCGGCTGGTCGCCCTCGTCGCTTTGGGGATAGGACTATACGGCAGCCTGCTCTGGCTGCTCGAACGCGACGCGATCGCCGAGGTCATGCGCCTGGTCGTCCGCCGCCAGCCTCCGGCCGTCGATGCGGCGGCTCAGGACGCGATATAGTCGCGCATCGCCGCGGCCTCGGCCTCGATGCGGTCGATGCGATATTTGACCAGATCGCCGATCGAAACGAATCCCACCAGCCGTCCGCCTTCGACCACCGGCAAATGGCGAATGCGACGCTGCGTCATCTGCGACAGCGCGCCCATGACCGCGGTCGACGGTTCGCAGGTGACCGGCGATTTGGTCATCACCTCGTCGAGTTTGCGGTCCAGCGCCTCGGGACCATAGGAGGACATCAGGCGGACCAGATCGCGTTCGGAAAAGATGCCGACGATCGCGTCGCCCTCCATCACCGGCACCGCACCGATCCGGTGCTGGGCGAGCAGGTCGAGCACCGCGCGCACCGTGTCTTCCTTGCGCGCCGAAATTACCGGGCCTGTGCGCCCGTGAAGGATCGCTCCGATCGTCATGCCTTGCCGCTCCCCATGTCGATTCTCTGGATATCAAGCCTATCATGATTCGCGGCAAAGCCGAAACATCTGGCCGCATTCCATTCGCGCTTGGCCTTGGTCCCCGCTTGGTTCATGGAGGCGCGATGGTCAAACCCTCCCCGCTCGACAAGGACGCCACCGCGAAAATCGCCTGGGCGCGCTATCGCCGCTTGATGCGCGGCATGGTGCTGGTGTCGCTGATTGCGGTCGTTGGCGCGCTCGGCTGGCTGCGTTTCAGCATGGGCGAGGCGCTGAGCATCCATATGATCATCGCCACCGCCGCCGGAGTCGGCCTGTCGGTGATGCTCGGCGCGGCGCTGATGGGGCTCGTCTTTCTGTCGAGCGGCAGCGGGCATGACGAAGCCATCGAAGACCCGTTCGAGAATGATCCGGATATGAACCATGACCGATAGCAATCCGTCCGACGCCCGCCGCGACCCGATCCTGCGCGTTGTCCCCGCTCCTGCCGATATCAATAGCAACGGCCACATCTTTGGCGGCTGGGTGCTCAGCCAGATGGACATCGCCGGCGGCATCGTCGCCGCGCGCATCGCGCAAGGCCCGACCGCAACCGTCGCCATCGAGGCGATGGAGTTCATTGCACCGATCCTCTTGCGCGACATCATCTCGGTCTATGCCCATCTCGAACGGCGCGGGCGCACGTCGATGGGCATCCGCATCGAGGTGATCGCGACTCGCGGGCGCGGACAGGAAGAGGTCAAGGTCACCGGCGGGCTGTTCACCTTTGTCGCGCTCGATGAAAATCACCGGCCGCGGGCGTTGCCGCCAGTCTGACCCCGGCGCGGGCGACGAATCAATCGCCTTTCAGTTTCTGACGAAAGCTTTGCGTCAGGCTGTCATTGGCAGGCACGCGCACCCGCCAGACCCAGCTGCTGCCGCGCCTTTCCCACCCCTCGGGCGGCGGGTCGATCGCGAAGGGGATCAGCATCTCGACCTCGGCGTCGAACGGCCGCGCGTTGGTGAGTGCCACTTCCCACGTCTGATATTCGCCTTTGTTATCGCGGTCCCTGACCACCGCGCGAAACTGTACGGCCGGACTTTGCCCTATGTCATAATCGACCCGCTCATCCTTGGCCTTGTCGCCGATTGCCGCCTCGCCGACGAGCAGGCGCTGACCGCCAACGCTCTCGAACACCGCCGCGGTCCCAGCGGGCAGCGCGAGCCCCAGCCCATCGGCTTCGCGGTTCTGAACGCGCAGCCGCATCATCAGCGGTTGCGGCTGGCTGTTCTGGTAAAGCGTTGCGGCATAGAGCTGCTCGACCGCCACTTTGTCTTTGGCCAGCAACGCGACCTGCTTCTGTCCCTTCGCCGTCACATCGACGCGGAACGGGACGCGGTAGAATTTGAGATCGCCCAGATCCTCGGCTGGCGGTGGCGGGGGTGGCGGCGGGGCGGGAGCGGCCACCGAGGCGTACATCAGCATCTCGCGCCGATTGATGCGACTGCCGGTAACGACCACATCCTCCGCCGCATATTCATCAAGGCTTTCGATCTCGACGATCGGCGGCAATTCCCACAGCGGGNNGATATCCATCGGCCAGCATTTCAGAATCAACGGTCCCGGGCTGCTGCGCGGCAGCGGCGGGCTGTACACCTTGTTCAACCGCCCCGCGATGACGTTAAGCTGCGCGCCAGGAAAGCTGGTGACGCCGCCATTCGCAACCGTGATCCAGCNNNNCGGTCAGCCCCAGCGTCTTGCCGTCGGATCCGCGGTCGGCAACATAATTGGCCGCCCAGTCGAAGCCCTCAGCGAGATAGAGCAGTTGCACCGTCACCGTCCGCGCCGCCCGGCTCTCGACCAGCACTGACAGCGTCGGCTTGGCCGAGAGATCCTTTGGCACGCGCGGATAGAGCATGCGTTCGGGAAGACCCGAACAGGCAAGCGCCTCATATCCGCCCGCCGCATTTTGCACGATCACGCCGCCGTTCGGACCAGCCTGTATCACCGCTTCCTGCTCGACGACCTTGCCAGTGGCGCGGTTGGTGCGGCGCAAGGTCACGCTGCGCTTCAGATAGGCATCGACCAGCCCCGCGGGCGACAGCAGCCGCGCGTCGCGATTCTTTTCGATAACCCCGTCGGGCAGACCGCTGACCACTGCTGTTTCGGGAAGCAGCCCCTCGGCGACGCCTTCGAACCGCACCACCGATGTCCCGGCGGGCAAGGTAAAGGTGCGCGTTTCGGTGATGAAGGCGAAACCCTGCGGCCAATTCGGGTTGATCGGTCCGCGACCGCGATTCGGCGCGCGATAGACGGTGACCGCGGCATCGTCGATTTTCGCCGACACGACGGTCCCCGGTTCGGCCTGCGCAAGCGCCGTCCCCGGCGCCAGCAGCGCCGCGATCCATGCCAGCAGGAGCGCGCCCCGCATCGTGTGTGCCTCAGTAACGCGTATCGAAAGTGACCGTCACGTCGGTCTTGCCATTGGCGGGCACCGGCACCTGCCATTCAACGCGATCGGCGGAAATACGCTCGCCCTTCAGGCTTTCGTCGCTGATCCGCACATCGCCATAGAGCCCGTCCTGCGCCAGCAGCACCGTCACCGGGGCCGGGCGCGCGTTGGTGATCGTATATTTCATCTTGGTCACCCAGCGCGAATCGCCCTTGCGGGTGCGCGACACCACTGTTGGCTGGACCTTCACGTCAAAGGCGTCGCCGGTGCGCAGCGACATCGCCGATCCCACCGGGGTGTGGCCGATACTGTTTTCGCCGATGAACTGCGGGTCGCCGCGCGCGTCGCGCATATATACGCGGATCGTCCCGGCGGGCAGCTGATCGCCCAATCCGCCTTGGCGTGAGGTCGAGAAACGCAGCACGCTGGCGGTGCTCACCGCTTCGGTGCTGCTGCCCAGCCAGCGATTGACATATTCATAGGTCGATTGTGCGGGCGCGCCTTTGACATCGAGGAAGCTCACCTGTTTCTGCTGGGCATTGGCGATCGTCGTGCGGGCGGCGAGCGGATAAAGATAATAGTCGCCGAGCCGCTCACGGTCGTTGCTTTCGGTCCCCGCCGCATCCATCGCGCCGGTAATGCGGCGGAAGCCGCCGCCGCCGCCCGGATTGCCCGCCACGAGCAAGGTGCGCGCATTGGCAAAGGTCGTCCCTGTGCTGTTGGTCAGCGTCACCCAGCCCTGAATGTCCATCGCGCCCTTTGCGGCATCGAATAGCGCGACATAATCGGCGGTCCAACCCAGATTGGGCGTCAGGTACGACAGCCGCGTCGGAACGATCCCGGCGCTGGCGGCATCGACCGTCACCGACAAGGTCGGGCGCGCACGCAAATTGGGCGGCAGGCGGTCGAACACCGCGCGCACCGGCAGGCCGTCGTCGCGCAGCACCNNCGATCCGTTCGCCGATCTGGAGCACGATACCGCCGTTTGCGGCCAGCACCTTGGCGCGCTCGGTCCGTTCGGCGCCGGTCGCGGGATTGGTGCGGACCAGCGTGATCGACTGGCCGACCGCCTTGTCCATCAACTTGTCGGGGGTGAGCAGGTCGAAATCGAAATTCTGTTCTACGATGGCGATGCCCGGACCCGACAGCGTCACCGTTTCGGGGCGGATACGCGCCGATACGTCGGGAAATTCGATGCGGTTGCGGCCTGCGGCGACGCTGAGCTGGCGCTCGTCCTGCACCAGCGACTGGCCATTGTTATAGATGGTGACCGCGACGTCGCCCTGCGCGTTGCCCGGCATTCCGTCCTGCGCGGCAGCTGGGAGGCCCACCAATACAGCAGCGACGACCACTGCCCCGCAAGTCCTTGCCAAAGCGCGCATAAAAAAGCCTCCCCGCAGATGTGACTACGGGGAGGCTATGTCATGCGCCGGTCAATGACCAGCGCGAAGATGTACTGTTACTCGGCGGCTTCGACGCCGGTGCTGCGCGTCGCCAAGGTGCGGCGGGTGCGGCGCGGCTTGGCGGCGGGCGCTTCGTCGCCGCCGTCGGTGTCGACGTCGGCTTCAACGCTGCGTTCGGGGCGGCCGATGGCCGGGGGCAGCACCGCGGTGTCGATGCCGGCATTGCCGCCATCGTCGTTGCTGTCGGCTTCGACCGTGCGCGGACGGCGCGGGCTACGGCGGTTGGTGCGCGGTGCGGGGGCTTCCTCGGCGACGGTTTCGACGACGTTGATTTCGGCGTCGTCGCCATCATTGTTGCGACCGTCGCTGCGGACATCGTCGCGGTCGCGGCGCGGGCGCTCCTGCGGCGGGCGGTTGCCGCGATTATCGTCGTCACGGTCGCTGCGCGTGTCGCGATTGCCGCGCGCTTCGCGCTGGCTGCGCTCGGGACGATCGTTGCGGTCAGCGCGGTCATTCCGATCGCTGCGTTCATTACGGTCGTTGCGGTCGTTGCGGTCGCCGCGATCATTGCGTTCACCGCGATCGCTGTCGGCATTGTCGTCGCGGTCGGCGTCCAGATCCAGATCGCTGTCGTCATGGCCGTCGAAATCTTCGACGCCGCGAATTTCGCGCTGGCGGTCCTGGCCGCGATCCTGACCGTTCTGCGCGTTCTTTTCTTCCTGACGGATGCGGAAATCGCTCACGACGCGGAAATAATGATCGGCGAACTGGAGGTAATATTCGGTCTGGACCCGGTCCCCGGCCAGCTGCGCATCGCGTGCCAGATTGCGGTATTTCTCGATCATCTGGGCGCCATTGCCGCGCGCCCGGCTGTCGATGCGATTGGCCTGATCGACCCCGCCGCGGCCACCCGATTGCGGGCGGCTATTGTTGTTGCTGTTGTTATTGTTGCGGCCGCGACGGCGACCGCTTTGGCGGTTGTTCATGTTCAACTGAGACATCCTGTCGAAAAGCTAAATAAGCTAAGCCAACCCCTTTTGGCCGATCGCGCTGTTGACGCGTCGTGCCCGCGCGCCATGCGCGGTTCTTGCCCTTTACCGCTCGTCTGGACCAAGGCCCGGTACGAACATCGTAAGTGGGAAGCAGATCCGCCGGACCAGTATCGATGCTTGTGCATCGCCAAAGGTACCCCAGCCGGGTCTGTGACTGGCCCCTAACCCGCTTTGCGGCGAAAACCAAGCGATATTTGCGCGGGCCGGTCAGGCGCGCGTCAGCAAAAGCGCCCGGTCGCGGCCACCCAGATCCTGGCGGCAAGCGACGGCGAATCCCGCCGCTTCAGCGAGTTGCCGGATCGAGATATGCTGGGTGGCGCCGATTTCAAGGATCGCGACGCCCCGGGGGACCAGCAGGCGCGGGAGTTGGGGGATGATGCGGCGGTAATCGTCGAGCCCGTCGGCACCGGCAAACAGCGCGCCCGCGGGCTCGTGATCGGCGACGTCGGGCATCAGCTGTTCGTCGTCGCCAATATAGGGCGGGTTGCAAAGGATCAGGTCGAAGCGGCCGTCGATGCCCGCGGTCCAGTCGCCCGACTGAAAGACAGTGCGACTGGCCATGCCCAGCTCCTCGGCATTGTCGCGCGCATAGGCCAGCGCCTGTTCGGATATATCGACACCCAGCCCCGTGGCCGCCGGAAACTCGCCGAGCACGGCGAGCAGCAAAGTCCCCGGTCCTGTGCCCAGATCGAGCACCCGCGACGGCCACCCCGCGCCGCGTTCGCGGGCGAGGTCGAGGCATGCTTCGACCAGTGTTTCGCTGTCGGGGCGCGGGATCAGCACCCCGGGCCCCACCGCGATCCGCAGCGTCCAGAAATCGCGATAACCGACAATATAGGCGATCGGCTCATGCGCCATGCGGCGGGCGATCAGATGCGCGTAAAGTTCGGGCACGTCATACCGCGCCGGATCGAGCAACACATCCTGCCGCTCGACCCCCAGCGCATGCGCCATCAGCAGTTCGGCATCGAGCCGCGGCGTGTCGCTGATCCCGGTGAGCAGGTTGGTCGCGGTGCGGATATTGTCCGAGACTCCCCCCTCCCCTTCAGGGG
>NZ_DKIH01000007.1:9764-9917 GCF_002454115.1 Sphingopyxis sp. UBA6723
CTCCCCTGAAGGGGAGGGGCTTTTTATCCATCACCCAGCCCCGCCAGCCGCTGCGCCTGATCCTCGGCGATCAGCGCGTCGATCAGCTCGTCCATCGCGCCCTCGATAATTTCGGGCAGGCGGTGGAGCGTCAGGTTGATCCGGTGGTCGGTC
>NZ_DKIH01000007.1:10035-10216 GCF_002454115.1 Sphingopyxis sp. UBA6723
CGCGGTTCTTGTGCTGGCTGCGCTGGTCCTGCTGAATCACGACAAGCCCCGACGGAATATGGGTGATGCGGATCGCCGAATCGGTGGTGTTGACATGCTGGCCGCCAGCCCCCGACGCGCGATAGATGTCGATTTTCAGGTCGCTGTCGTTGATCGCGACGTCGACCTCCTCGGCCTCGGG
>NZ_DKIH01000007.1:10244-12173 GCF_002454115.1 Sphingopyxis sp. UBA6723
CGGTGGACGCCGCTTTCGAACTTCAGCCGCGCGAACACCCCCTGCCCGCTGACCGACGCGACGACTTCCTTGTAGCCGCCCATTTCGGCCTCGTTCGCCGAGATGATCTCGACCTTCCACCCCTGCCCGTCGGCAAAGCGGCTGTACATGCGCAGCAGGTCGCCCGCGAACAGCGCCGCCTCGTCGCCGCCGGTCCCGGCGCGAATTTCGAGCATCGCGGCGCGCGCATCGGCGACATCCTTGGGCAGCAGCTGGAGCGCGAGGTCATGCTCCGCGGCGGGCAGCGCCGCCTCGACCGCCGCGATTTCCTCGGCCGCCATCGCCTTCATCTCGGGATCGGCTAGCATTTCGTTGAGTGACGTCAGTTCGCCGCGCAGCCGCACAACTTCGCGCGCCGCGGTCGCGACGGGCTCAAGCTCGGCAAATTCCTTCGACGCCGCGACAAAGTCAGCGGGCGCCATATCGCCGGTCGCCATGCGCGCTTGCAGAGCGGCGTGGCGTTCGATGATGGCGTCGATCTGGCGTTCGGAAACCTGGGTCATCTACTCACTGTCGTTTCAATTCTTCGTCATCCCGGACTTAATCCGGGATNNCCGGATCAAGTCCGGGGTGACGATTGCAGGCAAGTTTCGACCGCCTTTGCACGATCGCTTTCGCCGCGCACGTTGATATGCGCAGCGCCGTCGCGCATCCCGATCGAAATCAATGCATGCGCCGGAATTTTTGCAGCCTTGTCGAAGCGCTTGCGCGGCGAGCCGCTGGCCACGATCTCGGTTGCGAAACCGTTGTTGCGCAGCGCAGAGACCGCTTTCATCGCGGCAGCCAGCTGCCCATCGTCCTCAACCGCGATCACGGCGTCCAATCGATTGTCGATGACCTCGTCGGCCAGCAACATCGCCAGCCGCTCAATCCCCGCCGCCCAGCCGACCGCCGCCGTCGGCGGGCCGCCGAGCGCTTCGATCAGCCCGTCATAGCGACCGCCGCCGAGCACGGTGCCCTGCGCGCCCAGCCGGTCGGTGACGAATTCGAACGCGGTGTGGCGGTAATAGTCGAGACCGCGCACCAGCCGCGCATTGCGTTCCCACGCAACGCCCGCCGCGTCCAAACCCGATGTCACCGCGCCGAAGAAATCCTGCGCCTCGCCGGTGAGAAACGCGTCGATGTCGGGCGCGCTGTCGGCGATCAGGCGGTCTTTAGGATCCTTGCTGTCCAAAATGCGCAGCGGATTCTTGTCGAGCCGCGCGAGGCTGTCCTCGGACAGATCGCCGCGATGCGCCTCGAAATGCTCGACCAGCGCCGCGCGCCAGGCATCGCGGCTCGCCGCATCGCCCAGCGTGTTGAGCGTCAAGGTCACGCCCTCGGCGATCCCCAGCTCCTTCAGCAGCTGATCGGCGAACACCAGCAATTCCGCATCCGCCAGCGGGCTGTCGCTGCCGAGCACTTCGGCGTCGAGCTGATGAAACTGGCGATAGCGCCCCTTTTGCGGGCGCTCGTAGCGGAACAAAGGCCCATGTGTCGCGACCTTCAGCGGCGCATATTGCTGCCAGCCGTTGGTGATATAGGCGCGCGCGATGCCCGCGGTGAATTCGGGGCGCAGCGTGATCGATTCGCCGCCGCGGTCGTCGAACGAATACATTTCCTTCGACACGACGTCGGTCGTTTCGCCCAGCGAGCGCGCAAACACCGCGGTCGGCTCGATCACCGGCACCTCGATCCGCTTGTAGCCATAGAGGCGGCGCACCCGTTCGAAGGTATCGACGACATGCGCAAAACGGTCGGCGAAATCGCCCAGCATGTCCTGGGTGCCGCGCACGGCCTGCGGCGTCGGGATTTTGGCGGATTTATCCTTGCTCATGGGCGCGGCGTCTAATGGGTTTTGGACGAAAGGCAAAGTGCCGCCGTCAAACCTTCTCCCCTTGCGGGAGAAGG
>NZ_DKIH01000007.1:12226-79680 GCF_002454115.1 Sphingopyxis sp. UBA6723
GCAAGCTGGCAAGTCTGCGCAACCGGCGCGGGGTCGTCCAGTCCCCCAGACTGGACTTGGATTGCCGGGGGCAATCCAACCCCGCACCCCCGCAAGGGGAGAGGGGCGTCACTCTGGACCTCACGCCCATTTCCCGGCACAATCCACCCATGAAAAAACAACTGCTCGTCGCCGCCGCCGTGATCGCCGCCATTCCCGCCGTTTCTGCCCAAAATGGCAACAGCCGACCGCAGCCGGTCGTCCAGCCGCTGACCATCCCGCTGCCCGCCGACAAACCCTATCCCGGCACGATGCAGCTCAAGGTCGATGCCACCGACGTCGCGCGCGGCATCTTTCGCGTCCGCCAGACGATCCCGGTCGCCAAGCCCGGCAAGCTGACCCTGCTCTATCCCGAATGGCTACCCGGCAAGCACGCCCCGCGCGGCGCAATCGCCGAAATGGCCGGATTCAAACCCACCGCGGGCGGCAAGCCGCTGAGCTGGACGCGCCAGCCGACCGATGTCTATGCGTTCGACGTCGATGTCCCGGCCGGGGTCAAGAGCATCGACGTCGCCTTCGATTTCCTGTCGCCGACGCGCACCAGCGAGGGGCGCGTCGTCGTCACCCCCGCGATGATGAACCTGCAATGGGAACAGGTCAGCCTGTACCCGGCGGGCTATTTCACGCGGCAAATCCCGGTGCAGCTGGAGGTGACGCTGCCCGACGGATGGACCGGCGCCGCGGCGCTCGACGGGCTGAAAATCAGCGGCAACCGCTACAGCTATGCCCCGACCAATTATGAGGTGCTGGTCGACAGCCCGATGTTCGCGGGCCGCCATTTCCGCAAATGGGATCTGGGGCAGAATGTCGCGCTGAACGTCGTCGCCGACGAAGCCAAATATCTCGACGCGCGCCCGGACCATATCGCGCGCCACGCCGCGCTGGTCTCCGAAGCGGTCGCGCTGTTCGGCTCGCGCCCCTTCGACCGTTATGAATTTCTGCTCGCGCTGACCGACGAACTCGGCGGGATCGGGCTGGAACATCATCGCAGCAGCGAAAACAGTCGCGCGCGCGACTATTTCACCGCATGGGACGAGAATGACAGCGAGCGCGGGCTGCTCCCCCACGAGCTGGTCCACAGCTGGAACGGTAAATATCGCCGCCCCGACAAATTATGGACCCCCGATTACCGCACGCCGATGCAGGGCAATCTGCTGTGGGTTTACGAAGGCCAAACCAGCTATTGGGATCTTGTTCTCGCGGGCCGGTCGGGGATGCAGTCGAAGGAGATGATCCTCGCCGAATGGGCGACCCATGCCGGCTTTTACAGCGCGCAGCCGGGGCGCGAATGGCGATCGGTCGAGGATACGACGCTCGACCCGGTCATCGGCGCGCGCAAACCCAAACCCTTTGCCAGCTGGTCGCGCGGCGAAGATTATTACAACGAAGGATCGCTGACCTGGCTCGAAGCCGACCTGTTGATCCGCCAAGCAACGAACGATGCCAAAAGCCTCGACGATTTCGCGCGCGCCTTTTTCGGCGGGCGCGAGGGCGATTGGGGGCAGGACAGCTATGATTTCGACGATGTCGTGGCGGCGCTCAATACGGTGCATCCCTATGACTGGGCGCGTTTCCTGCGCCAGCGGTTGCAGACGCCGGGGCAAGGGGCGCCGGTTCGCGGCATCGAGCGCGCGGGATACCGGCTGGTGTGGCGCGATGTCCCCAATGTGTTCGACCGCGACCGCATGGCACAGGCGAAGAATGTTGACCTGACCCATTCGCTGGGGCTGACGATCGACAAGGATGGTGTCGCGAGCGCGATCCTGTGGGACAGTCCGGCGTTCGAGGCGGACATCGTCAACGGCACAAAAATCGTCGCGGTTGATGGCATGAGCTATAGCAAAGACCGGCTGGAGGCCGCGATCCGCGCCGCAACCGACGGCAAGACGCCGGTGCGGCTGCTCGTCGAGCGCGGTGGGCGGTACCGCCAGATCGACCTAGCCTATCACGGCGGACTGCGCTGGCCGCATGTCGAAAA
The DNA here is from genome assembly GCF_002454115.1 of Sphingopyxis sp. UBA6723. Classification (GTDB taxonomy): domain Bacteria; phylum Pseudomonadota; class Alphaproteobacteria; order Sphingomonadales; family Sphingomonadaceae; genus Sphingopyxis. Next base: position 14,244 of record NZ_DKIH01000007.1, read on the forward strand.
GGTCGGCAGTGGGCCGGATTGGTTCGATCGGTTGCTGGCGCCGAAGCGCACACTCTAGGCGCCTTGGAATTCCGTTCGCATCGAGCGAAGTCGAGATGCCCCTAATCCGCTCATCCACGATGGGTGTCTCGACTTCGCTCGACACGAACGGCTAAGGGGCGCCCGACTCATAAAAACACCCGACTCATAAACAAAAGGACTCCACTCTCCCATGCGCATCGACCTGATCCCCGCCGGCGACAGCCCGCCCGACAGCCTGAATGTCCTGATCGAAGTGCCGATCGGCGGCGAGCCGGTAAAGTACGAGTTCGACAAGGCGTCGGGGGCGTTGTTCGTCGACCGCTTCCTCCACACCCCGATGCGCTATCCCGCCAATTACGGCTTTGTTCCGCACACCTTGGGCGAGGATGGCGATCCGCTCGACGCGCTCGTCGTCGCGCGCTCGCCAATCGTCGCGGGCGCAGTGGTCAAGTGCCGCCCGATCGGTGTGCTGATGATGGAGGACGACGCCGGCGGAGACGAGAAACTTCTGTGCGTCCCGGTCAACAAGACCTTCCCTTATTATGCCGACGTCGCGAGTTACACCGACATGCCGCCGATCGTGCTGCAACAGATCGAGCATTTCTTCACCCACTACAAAGACCTTGAGCCCGGCAAATGGGCGAAGCTCAACGGCTGGGGCGATGTCGACGAAGCCAAGCGGATCATCGTCGAATGCGTCGAGCGGGCGAAGCGGGTCGGTTTTTAAGCCAGCTGCTCATTGACCCGTCATCCCGGCGAAGGCCGGGATGACGCCCTTGCGCTGTTAGACAGGGTGATATCCCCACGTTCGCGGGCGCGACGATTACTGCTTTGCCTATTTTTTAGGCAATTTTTCGCTTCCTTTGCCTAGCAAACGACCGAAAATTTGCTGGACTCGCTCCAGACCGTCACAAAATGTTAACTTTTCCAACCCCCGCGCAATCTGGCACGGCTGTTGCAGTGCAGCATGATGCTATTGGGCAAAAGGGGGCATCATGAAGCTGATCCTGGCAATCATTAAACCATTCAAGCTCGACGAGGTGCGCGAAGCGCTCACCGGCTTGGGTATCGCCGGCATGACCGTGACCGAGGTCAAGGGGTTCGGCCGGCAAAAGGGGCAGACCGAAATCTATCGCGGCGCCGAATACGCCACCAACATGGTGCCGAAGGTGAAGATCGAGCTCGTCTGCGACGACGCGCTCGCACCGCGGGTGGTCGAAACGCTCCAGCAAAGCGCCGGCACCGGTTCGATCGGCGACGGCAAGATTTTCGTTCTCGACGTGGGGCAGGCGGTGCGCATCCGCACCGGCGAAACCGGCGAGGCGGCACTGTGATGACGAAGGGGGAAAATATGACGTTCGCAAATAAATTTGCGGCGGGCGCCGGGGCCGTGGGCCTGTCGCTGTTCGCCGCGCTGCCCGCCTGGGCGCAGGAAGCGGCACCTGCCGTCGCCGAAGCCGCCGCGCCGACGCCCGACAAGGGCGACACCGCATGGATGATGACCGCGACCGTATTGGTCATGGCGATGATCGTCCCTGGCCTCGCGCTCTTCTATGGCGGACTCGTCCGCACCAAGAATATGCTGTCGGTCCTGACCCAGATCATCGCGGTCGCCGCGCTGGCGATGATCATGTGGGTGATGTTCGGTTACAGCCTCGCCTTTGGCGGTGACGCCAACCAGTTCATCTCGGCAGGCAAGTTGTTCCTGGCTGGGGTCACGGCGGATTCGACCGTCGCGACCTTTACCGACGGCGTCGTGATCCCCGAATTCGTGTTTATTGCCTTCCAGATGACCTTCTCGGCGATCACCGTCGCGCTGGTACTCGGCGGGCTTGTCGAGCGGATGAAATTCTCGGCGGTGATGGTCTTTGCGATCGTCTGGCTGACCATCGTCTATTATCCGATCGCACATATGGTCTGGTACCTGGGCGGCACCGACGAAGCCACCGGGCTGATCTTCGGCTGGGGCGCGCTCGACTTTGCCGGTGGCACCGTGGTCCACATCAACGCAGGTGTCGCAGCGCTGGTGGGTTGCTTCATCATCGGCAAGCGCGCCGGATACCAAAAGGACGTCATGGCACCGCATTCGCTGACCATGACCCTGATCGGTACCGGTCTGCTGTGGGTGGGCTGGTTCGGTTTCAACGCCGGTTCGGCGCTCGAAGCCAATGGCTCGGCCGGCCTCGCGCTGATCAACACCTTTACCGCCACCGCTGCCGGGATCCTGTTCTGGATGCTCACCGAACGCGCGCTCGGTCATAAGGGGTCGCTGCTCGGTGCCTGTTCGGGGGCAATCGCCGGTCTGGTCGCGGTGACCCCGGCGGCGGGCAACTCTGGTCCGTTCGGTGCGATCCTGCTCGGTGCGGTCGCGGGCGTCGTCTGCTGCATCGTCGTGATGAAGCTGAAGGCGAAGCTTGGCTTTGACGACTCGCTCGACGTGTTTGGTATCCACGGCGTCGGCGGTCTGATCGGGTCGATCCTGACCGCGGTCACCATGCTGCCCGCGCTCGGTGGTCCGGCTGGCGACGATTATGTCCTTGGCAGCCAGCTGTGGATCCAGATCAAATCGGTCGGCGTCGCCGTCCTCTGGTCCGCGGTCGGTTCGGCCATCGCCTTCTATATCGCCAAGGCCGTCACCGGCGGCCGCGTCTCGGCAGAGGTCGAACGCGAAGGCCTCGACCTCGGCGAGCATGGCGAGCGCGCCTACAACTACTGATCCACGAGACAGGATACCCGTCGCCGCACGTCTCTCTCCTTTCAAAAGACGGCGGCGGGATCCTCACCAGGTTCCTCCTGCGAACCACTGGCCGGGACAATCGTCCCGGCCATTTTTTTGCGGCAGGACCCCGCGCGCCAGACGTTCTGAATTCAAACGAGGGGTCGGTTTGGTGACGAATCGGCGCCTTTTTGCTGCACGTTGCACTGCACAATAAATAGGCAGGCTTGCCGCAAATTTAGGCCTTCCCAACATGACATTAATATGGCATTCATTGCGTCAACAGTTTCAGGAGGGGAGAGCCTGAAAGGCTGGGCCGGGACGCAAGTCCCGGCCCTCTTTTTTTGTGCGAGCGGCTAGATGCGCCAGAAACTGTATGATTTCAGCGGGTTCGTTGAAAACGCAGCGTCGCAAAGACGCGCCAGCTGCCGTCATCCTTCAGCCCCGAATCGGTCACGATCAGCCGATCGGGCGCTTCCAGCCTATAGGTCGAGCGGCCAATTTCAACGCCGGCGCTGCCCCACAGATTGTGCCTTCATCCCGTCATGTCCGATCGCGAAAACATGAACGCGTTGCCGTCGAGATCGTAAAAAGTGATCAGCTTCACCATGCCCGGAATATGTTGGATATCGCCGTCCTGCCGCACCCCCTCGGCGTCGAGATGCGCCTTGGCCGCGTCGATGTCGGCGACCTCGAACACATTGGTCGCGCCGCCGCCCTGCACCACGCTCTCGACCTGGCTGAGGCCGATATGGACCCCCGCCATCGGGGTCGCGAGTTCGCACCAGCCGATGTCGTCGGCGCGGTAGAGCAATTTGCAGTGCATCACGCGCTCGTACCAGCCGATCGCCGCGGTCATGTCGGTGACCCCCATCGAACAGGTGAGTTCGGATCCGATTTCCAATGCCATCTCACAGCCTCTCTTTGCCAACGCCCTTGCGCCATTGGTCCGGTTTGTATAGTTACTTGCAAATGCCGTCAAGCACGCCCGATCCGCTGCTCATCCAGCTCGGCAGCCATCGCTGGCTGGTGCCGTTGCTCGCCGATCTGGCGGCGCATCGCGGCGCGCGGTTCGTCGAACTCATTCACCGGCTGGGGCTATCGCGCGACAGCCTGACACGCACGCTGGACGCGGCAGCGACGATCGGCTGGGTCCAGCGCAACCCCGGCCACGGCCACCCGCTGCGCCCCGAATATGTCCTGACCGAAGTTGGCGCCGCCGCCGCCGCGCGCGCCGCGACGATCAACGAAGCGCAGGTGGCGATCGGGCTGCCGCCCGGCGCCGCCACGCGCTGGACTCTGCCGTTGGTGGCGGGGATCGGCGCGGGCCACGACCGCTTCAACGCGCTGTCACGGCTGCTCGCGCCCGCCACTCCGCGCGCGCTGTCGCAGGGACTGACGACGCTCGGCGAGCGCGGGCTGGTGCGACGCGAGGTGATCGATATGCGGCCGCCGACGAGCCGCTACGGTCTGACCGAACGCGGACAGGTGCTCGCGGGGGCGTGCCGCTAATCGCGACAGGTAACTGACTAGCTACATGCGCCAGTGCGCTCGGCGATCAAACTGATCGTCAGTTTGTTCATCGTGGCCTGCGCCTGCTTCATCTGCTCGGCCTCTTCAGGCTTCATCGATGCCAGCACCGAATCGGGGAGTTCGAGCTTGATCTGGCCGCTGATGTCCACGCGATCGGGGGAAACAGCGCCGCTATAGGTGATGTCAAAGCTGCCGCCCGCCGCGCGTTCGGGATCGGTGGGGCAGCTCAGCTTGCCGCTGAACGCATTGCCCTGCCGCGGTGCGGCGTCGAGCGAACAGCCCTCGGTCATGCCCATATGCTGGCGTACCAGCATCTCGGGAACATCCTCACCATAGCCGGCCGCGAGGCAAAAGCCGTCCTGCTCGTCCCTGGCGACCTTGCTGGCAAAGGGCATTCCGCCCTGCATGTCGCCGCCGATCGACACCTTATATTGGCCGGGCAAGAGGGTCGCGGGCTCCTCGCTCGCCGGATCGCGCGCCTCGGTACAGCCTGAAAGCGCGAGACCGGTCGCCACGACAAGTGCCGCCGCCTTGGTACAATACCGTGAAATCATCCCCAAACTCCCGCTCGCCCGTTCACACCGGCCATAGCGGGTATCTTCTACGAAATCCTGAATCAGGCCGCCGAAAGCGCCGCCTTCACAAAATCGGCGGCGCGCTCACCAATCATGATGCTTGGCGCATTGGTGTTGCCTGACACCAGCCGCGGCATGATGCTCGCATCGGCGACCCACAGCCCGTCGATGCCGTTCAGCTTCAGCGTCGGATCGACCACCGCATCGGGATCGCTGCCCATCCGGCATGTGCCGACCGGGTGATAGACGGTGTCAGCGCGGCTGCGGATCAATGCGTCGAGCGCGGCGTCATCGTCCAGATCGACGGGATGCCGGTCGCTCCCCGCATAGTCGGCCAGCGGCGGCGCCGCGACGATGCGGTGCATCATCCGCACCCCGGCGCGCAGCGTCGCGATGTCGCGATCGTCGCTCAGGAACCCCGGATCGATTGCGGGTGCCGCCGCGGCGTCAGACGACGCCAGCCGCACCGTGCCGCGGCTTTCGGGGCGCAGCACGCAGGCGTGGCACGAAAAGCCGTGGCCCTTGACCTTGGTCCGGCCATGATCCTCCAGCATCGCGGGGACAAAATGATATTGGATGTCGGGCGCGGGCAGATCGGGGTGCGATTTCCAGAATCCCCCCGCCTCGGCGAAGCAGGTCGTCATGATGCCGGTGCGCTTGGTGCGATGTTCGAAAATCGCCTTCACCATCCGCCAGGTGCCGCCCAGGCTGTTGCCGAGCGGATCGGTCGAGCGGGTCTCCCAGCTCGACACATAATCGATATGGTCCTGCAGATTGTCGCCGACCGCGGCGCGATCAGCCACGATGGTGATGCCCTTGTCGGCGAGATGCGCGGCGGGACCGATGCCCGATAGCTGCAGGATCTGTGGCGACCCGAACGCCCCCGCCGACAGCACCACCCCGCCGCGCGCGCGCAGCGTTTCGCGCTGCGACCCGCGCCGGATCACCACCCCGGTGGCGCGCCCGTCCTCGACCAAAATCTTCTCAACCAAAGCCTTCGTGCGGATGTCGAGGTTCGCGCGCCCGCGCAGCGGCTCGACATAGGCGCGCGCCGCCGACCAGCGTTCGCCCGCTTTCTGGGTCACCTGATACAGCCCGAAGCCTTCATTGTTCGGCCCGTTGAAATCGCCGGTACGCGGGAGTTGCAGCGCCGCCGCGCTTTCGATGAAGCGCTTGCTCGTCACATTCGGCCAGCGCTGGTCCATGACATTCAGCGGGCCGTCGCCGCCGTGAAACTCATCGCCGCCGCGCTCATTGCCTTCGCTGCGTTTGAAATAGGGCAGCACGTCGGCATAGCTCCACCCAGTGGCTCCGAGCGCCGCCCATTGATCGTAGTCGAACGCGTGGCCGCGGATATAGACCATCGCATTGATCGCGCTCGACCCGCCCAGCCCGCGCCCGCGCGGCTGGTACCCGGTGCGCCCGTTCAGCCCCTTTTGCGGCAACGTGTCATAGCGATAGTTCGACTTTTCGGGGATGAAGGGCATGAACCCCGGCGTCTTGACCCGCACATCGTCATTGGTCCCGCCCGCTTCGACCAGGCACACGCTGCGCGTCCCGTCCGCGGCGAGCCGCCCCGCCGCGGCGCTCCCCGCGCTGCCGCCGCCGATGACGATGATGTCGAACTGATCCCCAAGACTCATGCGCGCCGCTCCCCTCGCCACCGGTTCGGTGGTCAATTGCGACTTACATGAATGTCATTAAGCGGCGTGGCAACCCCTCTCCGTTCGTGTCGAGCGAAGTCGAGACACCGTGAGGCCCAGCACGTGCGACGGGCATCTCGACTTCGCTCGGTGCAAACGGGCAGTTAAAGGCAGTCCCCTGAAAAGCAGGAAGCAAAAAGGCCCACGTAGGAGAACCAACTGAGCACGGCGCACCCGGCACCGAGGACAATGAAGCTTTTGGATCCGCTACGCCAACCGGCCAATCCGGCCATAACACTTGCGAGCGTCGCGACCCATTGCAGTAACCATAGGTTCCCAAAACTTTCCTGGAAGAATGCATCGGCGCCACAGAGAAGCGCAAAAACGCCCAATCCAAGGGCGATCCGATCCCATTTCCAAAGTTTATCCATGCGTGTCGTCACGTCCCGCCGCCCAGCGCTCCTTGATCATCGCACTCGTCGCGCGGCTGCCGTCGTGGCTCCAGCCGGGCTCGCGCCAGATATAGCTCAGCTTGTGCTTCCACGGCGCGTGCCAGACATCCTTCGCAATCCCGACCCATTCATGCACCGCGGCCCACAATATGTTGAAGCTGCCGAGCTGCTTGACGATGCCGTAACGCACCGGCTCATCATCGCGCTCGGGAACGAAGCTGCCGAACATCTTGTCCCAGATGATGAACACCCCGGCATAATTGGCGTCGAGGTAGCGCGGGTTCACCCCATGGTGAACGCGGTGGTGCGACGGGGTGTTCATTACCGCCTCGAACCATTTGGGCAGCCGCTTGATCGCCTCGGTATGGATCCAGAACTGATAGATCAGGTTCAGCCCGGCGCAGAAAAAGACCATCGCGGGCGGAAAGCCGATCAGGAACAGCGGCAGCCGGAACAGAAAGGTCAGGCTGAAAAAGCCGGTCCACGTCTGCCGCAGCGCGGTCGACAGGTTATAATGCTGGCTGCTGTGGTGGATGACATGGCTCGCCCAGAACCAGCGCACGCGGTGGGCGCTGCGGTGAAAGGCGTAATAAGCGAGGTCGTCGAGGAAGAAACAAAGGATCCACGCCCACCACCAGCCGGAAAACTCGATGCCGATGTCGAACAGCCGGAATTGATACACCCACACCGACGCTGCGATCACCCCCGCGCCGACCAGCGCCCCCGCGACCTGGCTGCCGGTGCCGAGCATCAGCGAGGTCAGCGTGTCGCGCGCCTCGTACCGGCTTTTGTCACGGCGGAGCGAAATCACCATTTCGGCGATCAGCAGGAGGATGAAGGCGGGGACCGCGTAAGTGACCGGATCGGGAAGGTCAGGCACGCCCGATCTCCCGCATCCGCGACGCCCACATGCCGGCATCCTTGCCCAGATGCAGCGTCACCGCACCGAACGTCTTTTCGGGCATCGTCAGGGTCAGGAAATCCTTGTCGAGCCGCCCCATCACGCTGGCGTCGATCGGCCGCGCCGCGAAATGATTGCCATGCGCGCGCACCAGCATCTGGCGTCCGTCGGCATTGCGGACGATCGCAGCGAAACCCGCGCGGTCGCGCGCAACCTCGATCCCGCGAAACCCCGCCTCGGCCTCTTCGGCAAGGCGGATCGCATGCGCGTCATCCTCGATCCGCGGATCGGCACCCAGCCCCATCCGCTTGACCAGCCACACGACAAACAGCACCGCGATCACCGATCCGCCGAGCTGGGCCAGTTCGGCGAGGGTCACCGCTCGCCCGCCAGCGCATCGAGCATCGGGCGCAGTCCCGACAAGTCATAACCCGCGTTCGCCGCCGCCTCGCATATCGCATCGACATCGTCGCCTGCGCGCGCGCGGGTCAGCGCCCACAAATGCGTCGAGCGCGTCCCCGAGCGGCAATAGGCCAGCACCGGCCCGGTGGCCCCCGCCAGCACCGCGTCGAGCGCGTCGAGCTGCGGATGGCTGAACCCGGCATGGCCGATCGGGATGGCGGCATAGGCCAGCCCCTCGGCGGCAGCAGCCCCCGCGATATCGTCGCCCTGCGGCGCGTCGGGCTCTTCGCCATCGGGGCGATTGTTGACGATCATCGCAAAGCCGGCGGCTTTCGCCTCGACCACATCCTCAAAGGAAATCTGCGGGGCGACACTGAAGTCGGCGGACAGGGTACGAAAATCGCTCATGGCCGCGATGTATAGGACAGCGGCTTTCGCTGACAAGCGGGAAGGTGCGACAGCTGCCTAAGGATGTTGGTTTGGGGTGGATCGCCGCTCCCATATCTTCGTCACCCCGGACTTGATCCGGGGTCCATGAGGCCTTGCTCCACCCGCTCCTGAGAGGGTGGATGGATCCCGGATCAAGTCCGGGATGACGACGTTACATAGGTCAACTTCCGGCCGAAACGCACAACGTCAATACTGCCGGATCACCGCCAGAAAAGCATCGCCCCACGCCTCCAGCTTTTTGGCGCCAACACCAGGAATCGTCCCCATCGCATCCAGCGTCGCCGGCTTTTCGGTCGCCATCGCGCGTAGCACCGCGTCGTGAAAGATCACATAGGGCGGCACATTGGCTTCGGCGGCCAGCTCGCGCCGGACGCTACGCAGCGCGTCGAACAACGGATCGCCGATCGGGTTGGCGACGCCCGCACCCGCGCCGCCGCGCGCCTCACGCCGCGTGCGCTTGACCGGCGGCTCGGCGATCAGCACCGGCGCCTCGCCCTTCATCATCGCGCGCGCGCTGGGGCCGAGCATCAGCCCACCATGCTCGGTGGTCTCCAGCGCCTCGCGCGCCACCAACGTGCGGACGAGCGGCTTGATCAGCCGCGCCTCCTCGCCCGCGACGATCCCGAATACCGACAATTTGTCATGACCGCGCCCCACGATCCGCTCGTCGCTGCGCCCGGTCAGCACCGCCTCGATATGCCCGGCGCCATAGCTTTGCCCGGTGCGATAGACTGCCGAGAGCAGCTTTTGCGCCAGCACCGTCGCATCGACTTGGGCGGCGGGATCGAGGCAATTGTCGCAATTGCCGCAGCGGGCGGGCGGGTCTTCGCCGAAATGGCGCAGCAACAGCGCGCGGCGGCACTCGACCGTCTCGACCAGCGCCGCGAGCGCGTTCAGCCGCACCCGCTCGCCCGGCACCCGCGCCTCAGGCAGCTCGCTGAGCCGCATGCGCGCCTTGGCGAAATCGTCGGCACCCCACAGCATCATCGCCTCGGCGGGGTCGCCGTCGCGCCCGGCGCGCCCCGTTTCCTGATAATAGCTTTCGATCGATTTGGGCAGCGCGGCATGCGCGACAAAGCGCACGTCGGGCTTGTCGATCCCCATGCCGAACGCGACCGTTGCGGTGACGATGCCATCCTCCGACGCGACAAAATCATGCTGGACGCGCGACCGCACCTCGGCATCGAGCCCCGCGTGATAGGCGGCAACCGGCCGCCCCGTCGCCTTCGCCAATTGCTCGGCCAGCCGCTCGGTGCCGCTGCGCGTCGGGCAATAGACGATCCCCGGCCCCGGATTGGCGGCGATGAATTCGACCAGCTGGCGCGCCGCGGTGACGCGCGGGCGGATCGCATAGCGAATGTTCGGCCGGTCGAAGCCCGCGAGGATCAACCCGTCGTCGGGAATCCCGAGCTGAAAGAGAATATCTTCGCGGGTATGCTTGTCGGCGGTCGCGGTCAGCGCCAGCCGCGGCACCGCCGGAAAGGCATCGAGCAACGGGCGCAGCAGGCGGTAGTCGGGGCGGAAATCATGCCCCCATTCGGACACGCAATGCGCCTCGTCGATCGCGAACAGTGCCGGGGTCCTGGCCTCGAGCAGCGCGCGAAACCCCTCCCCCGTCGCGCGCTCAGGCGCGACATAGAGCAGGTCGAGGTCGCCGTCGCGGTACCGCTGCCGCGTCTCGGCGCCATCGGCGTCGACGCTGGTCAGGCTCGCAGCGCGAATCCCTGCCGCGCGCGCGCCGCGGAGCTGGTCGTGCATCAGCGCGATCAGCGGCGACACGACGACGACGCAGCCATCAAGCGCCACCGCCGGCAGCTGGTACGTCAGCGACTTGCCTGCCCCGGTCGGCATCACTGCCAGCGTCCGCTCGCGCGCCATGACGCGGTCGACGACGTCCGACTGCCGACCGCGGAAATGGTCGAAACCGAAGGTGGATTTCAGGAGGGGGAGCAGCGCGTCGGCGGACATCCGCAAGGCATGTAGCGGGGCCACAGACCGATGCAACCGCACCGCAGAAATTGTCTCCCGCAATAGGGCCGTCGCCGTCGGACATCGACGCGCAGATGGCACCGAATTGGCGTTAAGTCCCGTTGGATTTCCGCTCAGACCAAGTCTAGATTGAAGCCTGTTTCCGGGGGGGATCCTAATGAAAGAATTTCTCAACCTTCTCTGCTTGATCGGAGCGGCCACATTTTTCGCCACAGCGTCACAAGCGCAGGAAGTGAGCGACAATACGCCACCTCCGCTGCCAGAATTTCTGAAAAACTGCAAAGAAATTCCGGGCCTTAGTTCATTTGGCCAGCGACATTACAATGATTGCTTCGAATATGGATCGAGCGACTATTACGGGCGGCTTTTTATTCGCTTTGATCTTCCGGCATTTAACTCGGCGCAATTTGCAGAAAATCTGAACAAGAACCAGAAAAAGTCATTGGCGAAACGAATAAAGACGTTTCTTTTCCCGAAATCTGTCGAAGGACATCTGGTCGCCAGGGTTTCCGTTAATAGACTGGGCCTGAATCCTATTCCGGAATATGTGATTGAACTCGCGAAATTTACATATTCGGACCAAAATGGCCTGAAAATCGACCAATCCACTTCATCGATCAATGGATATGTGGGGCCGGTGTTCAATGCCAATAGCCAATCGAACATCACCGTGAAAACGGAATATGTCTTCAAGAAAACCCAGTCGTCAAATATCTCTTCCTTGATAGCAGCGGCCAGCCGCCTTTTGACCGGCGAAGGATTTATTAGCCCAACGGCAGCGATATCGGATGAGGCGCTCGACGCAATCAAGGCCGTGGAAAATGCGATCACACAGAATTTCAACGTCGATGCGAAGGGAAGCAATCCGATCCAGCTCGACTTTGACGCGACGGCGACCACCGCCGCCTATCGGCGGATCGATTTTGCTGGCGTGCTGGATCGCGAGAAACAGGTAGGTCAGTTGTTTGTGGGAGCCATCCGGCTTCGCTCGATACTCGTCGATGTGCCGCCAGATGAAACAATTCCGCTTGTTTATACCGCGGGTGGGTTTGATGATCTGGCAACAAATCCCATTCGCAACCGCCCCGGGATCATCGAAGGCAAATCGCTGCGCGATTTTGTCCGGTTGAACCTCAAGGACGGACAATATCTGGACCTGCAATCTTCCGATCAAGCCAAGTTTCTGGCGGCAAGTGCAGCCCTTCGCAACCTTATTGCCGATTCACAGCTCAACCTGGTAGCTTCGGATCAAGTGGCAACCCAATGGGCTTTTCTCGCCAGCAATCCCTTGATGAAAAACAGCATTGTTCGCCAACAAACCTCGCTGCATGCCTCGGAGCTCAGCGGCAGCCTTGAAAAATTGCGGCTGGACTTGCCGAAATTGGGGGCGGCGCCGCTAACCCCAGAACAGGAAGCCTTGATGGCGGCGGCAATCAGCGCCGCCAACACCGCCGATGCGCAGACGAAAGACGGGCAATCAGCGATCAATCGTGCCATCGACGCTGCAAATCAGGCGCAATTGCCCGCGCGTGCCGCGCAATTCGAGTATCAGAACAATGGTTTCTGGGAATATTTTGGCGAAACGTCCAATCCGACCAAATTTTTCGGGGCGCTCGCCGACAAGCGGCCCGGTTATAATGGCGACCGCTACGAGGGCAGCATGTCGCTTTCAGGGACGACGCCGATTTACGAAGGTTTCGGCCGCTATGTCCGCAGCCCCGCGCATACCAGTTGGGCTTTCGCTGACTACACCGGCACCTTCGTTGCAAACCGGCTCAGCGGCCATGGGACGATGCGATGGGCCAATGGTCGGGAGTTCCGCGGCAGCTTTGCACAGGATTATCCCAATGGTTTTGGGATGCTGCATGAACCGGATGGCGCTGTCTATTACGCTCGGCTGGTCGACGGCGTCCCTAACGGACCTGCGGTAAAGCGCGGAGCTGGAGCCGAGTTTATCGCAGGCCGATGGGTAAATGGGGTATTCGTCGAGGGGCTCTAGTTAAACGCCGCCTTCCTTTCCTGGCAGCCGCAGCGGCGGAACGTGACGGAGTGACCGCAATCTTTGCCACGATGGCAAAGGTTTAGGGGGCTATCGTCAGCATCGCCCGCTCCGCCATCCGCGATGCCGTCTCGCGTTCGGCCATCACGACATGGTCGGCGCCGCGCCGCACCAGATCGTCGACTTCTTCGTCCGAATGCGCGCGCGCCACAATCACCAGCTTGGGATTGATCGCCCGCGCCCGCCGCACGATTGCTCCCGCCTCGACCCCCTCGGAAATCGCGATCAGCAGCGTCGATGCCTCTTCCAGTCCGGCTTGACGCAGAACGCTTTCCTTGGTCGCATCGCCGACGATCACCGTCGCACCCGTCGCACGCGCCGCGGCGGCCATATCCTTCTGATCCTCGATCACCGTCAGCCCCTCGCCGCGTCCGCAGATCAGCGTCCCGATATGGCTACCGACGCGGCCATAGCCGATCAGCACCACGCCCGCGTTGCACAACGCAGCGGATTCCTCGCTCGCCATATCGACCGGTTCGGGCGCCGCGTCGGCACGGATGCGCCGTACCGCCAGCGTGAACAGGATCGGGTTGACCAGGATCGACAGCAGCGCCCCCGCCAAAATCAGGTCACGCCCGGTTTCGGGCAACACCCCCAGCCCGACCCCCAGCCCCGCAAGGATGAACGAAAATTCGCCGATTTGCGCCAGGCTGACCGACACCGTCAGCGCAGTTTGCGACGTGTGGCCGAAGGCGCGAACCAGCGCAAAGGCGGCGAGCGATTTGCCGACGACGATGATCGCCACCGTCGCCAGCACCGGTCCCGGTTGTTCGACCAGCACATTGGGGTCGAACAACATGCCCACCGACACGAAAAACAGCACCGCAAACGCATCGCGCAGCGGCAAAGTCTCTTCGGCGGCGCGGCGGCTGAGCTGCGTTTCGCCGAGGATCATCCCGGCGAAGAACGCCCCGAGCGCGAACGACACATCGAAAATCACCGCCGCGCCGAACGCCACCCCCAGCGCGATCGCCAGCACCGCGAGCCGGAACAGCTCGCGCGACCCGGTGTGCGCGACCCAGTGCAACACCCACGGCAACACCCGCCGCGCGATCACGAACATGAAGGCGACAAAACCGACGACCTTGACCAGGACGATCGCCGCCGACTGGACCAGCCCCGCACTGCCACCCTCATCGCCGCGATCGCCGAACATCGCGGGCAGCAGCACGAGCGCGAGCACCATCACCAGATCCTCGACGATCAGCCAGCCGACCGCGATTCGCCCCTTTTCGGTCTCGACCATATCGCGCGCCTGCAAGGCACGTAGCAGCACGACCGTACTCGCGACCGACAGGGCGAGGCCGAACACGGCGCTGCCCTCGATCGACCAGCCGAGCCACAGCCCGAGCATGATCCCCAGCGCCCACGCCACCGCAATCTGCGCGATCGCCCCCGGCACCGCGATCTTGCGCACCGACAGCAGGTCTTTCAGCGAAAAATGCAGCCCCACCCCGAACATCAGCAGGATGACGCCAATCTCGGCCAGCTGCATCGCCAGCCCGGTGTCGGCGACAAAGCCCGGCGTAAACGGTCCGACCAGCACCCCCGCGAGCAGATAGCCCGCAATCGGCGAAATCCGCAGCCGGTGCGCGAGCGCCCCCATCAGAAACGCGACGCCAAGCCCGGCAACGATGGTGCCGATCAGGGTGGTGTCATGCGGCATGAGATTATGCCTAGGGGGCGGGGGCGCGGCGGGTCAACCCAACCCAATCGATTTGGTAGCGAAAAGCCTCAGTTTTCGCGCGGCACGCTGGCCGGGAACCAACGCCGCCCGAACCAGAAGGCCAGATTGACGAGCAGGATCAGCACCGGCACTTCGACCAGCGGGCCGATCACCGCGGCAAAGGCGACCGGCGATGCCAGCCCGAACGCCGCGATCGCAACCGCAATCGCCAGCTCGAAATTATTGCCCGCCGCGGTAAAGGCGACCGCGGTGGTGCGCGGATAGTCGGCGGCGATCCATTTCCCCATCGCGAAGCTGATTACGAATTGCAGGACGAAATAGATCGTCAGCGGCACCGCGATGCGCAGCGCGTCAACTGGCAGGGTCAGGATCTCGCCGCCCTTCAGGCTGAACATCGCCGCAATAGTGAACAACAGCGCGACCAGCGTGATCGGCGCGATACGCGGCAGGAAACGCGTCTCGTACCAATCCTCGCCTTTCGCGCGCACCAGCAGGGTGCGGGTCAGGAACCCGGCGAGGAACGGAATGCCCAGATAGATCAGCACCGCCTCGGCAATCATCCAGGTGTCGATCGCGATCAGCTGCCCCTCCAGCCCCAGCAACGGCGGCAGGAAGGTCAGGAAAAACCACGCATAGGCGCTGAAAAACAGGATCTGGAACAGCGAATTGAACGCGACCAGCGCTGCGACATATTGATTGTCACCCTTTGCCAGCTGGTTCCACACCAGCACCATCGCGATGCAGCGCGCGAGGCCGATCAGGATGACCCCCGTCATATAGGCGGGCTCGTCGCGCAGGAAGATCACCGCGAGCACGAACATCAGCACCGGCCCGATCAGCCAGTTCTGGACCAGCGACAGCATCAGCACGCGCCGATCCTCGAACACCTGTGGCAGCGCGGCGTAGCGCACCCGCGCCAATGGCGGGTACATCATCAGGATCAGCCCGATCGCGATCGGCAGGTTGGTGGTCCCGACGCTCATCGCGTCGATCCGCGCTGGCAGCGATGGAAACAGAGTCCCCAACGCGACGCCCAGCGCCATCGCGAGGAAAATCCACAGCGTCAGAAAGCGGTCGAGAAAGCCGAGGCGGCTGCGTTGCATGTCAGGCGGCCCCTTCCATCGCGCCGATGGCGTTCAGCGCGTCGCGCCGTTCTGCCGGGGTCATGGTTTCGAGCGGCAGCGTCAGCATTGCACGCACGCGCATGTCGAGCAGGCGGTATGTTTCGGCAAAGGCGGCATCGACCGCCGCGTCGTCGCCTGCGACATCGGCGGGATCGGGTAGCCCCCAATGCGCGCGCACCGGCGCGCCGATGAACAGCGGGCACGCCTCGCCCGCCGCATTGCCGCACACGGTGATCGCAATGTCGATGCGCGGCGCATCGGGCGCGGCAAATTCATCCCAGCTTTTCGAGCGGAAGGCCGAAATGTCATAGCCTTCGCGCGCCAGCAGGCGGAGCGCGCCGGGGTGCGGCACGCCTTTCGGCTGGCTGCCCGCGCTGAACGCGCACACCCGGCCCGCGCCCTCGCGCGCGATCAGTGCCTCACCCAAAATGCTGCGCGCCGAATTGCCGGTGCACAGCACCAAAATGTTCAGCCCCCCGGTGCCGGTCATGTCAGCAGCAGCCGACCTTGACCGGGGCCGCTTGCGGCATCGCGGGAACGCAGCACGCGCCCTCGGCGGCATTGTCCGACGCCAGCGGCGCAAAATCGGGGCTGTCGCCATAGACCGTCGATTCGCCGTTGGTCAGAAACGCTTCCCACACCACGCCATCGGGATCGGCGATCCAGCTCTTTTCGGATTTGGCGTAGCAACAGGTCGTCGCGCCTTCCTCCAGCACCGGCGCCCCGGCGTCTTTCAGCCGCCCGTAAACCGCCGCCAGTTCGGCTTCATCCTCGACCTGCAAGCCGACATGCTCGATCCCGCGCTGCGCACCCTCGCGCACCGAAATCGCGAAATTGATCCGCGGATCGTCGAGCATCCATTTGGCATAATCGGGCTTGGTCACGCTCGGCGCAGTGCCAAACAGCCCCGAGTAAAAGGCGATCGACTTGTCGAGGTCGCTGACCCCGACGTGCATGTGAAAACGGCTCATGCGGCAGTCCTTTCATTCTTGTCGTTGGTGTCACAGGGGGCAGCGGGGGCGCAAATCGCACCGCCGCAACAATTTTCCATCAGAAAGCCGAGCAGCGCGGTCATTGCGCCATAGTCGGCAGAATAGATCAGCGACCGCCCGTCGCGGCGCTGCGCGATCAGTCCGGCGTTGGTCAACTGCGCGAGGTGAAAGCTGAGCGACGACGCGGGTACCCCCAGCGCCTCGGCAATCGCGCCCGCGGCAAGCCCCTCCGGCCCGGCCTGCACCAGCAACCGGAACAACGCCAGCCGATGCTCCTGCGCCAGCGCGCCCAGCGCGCGAACAACCGTGTCCGACTCCATCGCCACCTCCGTGATTCGATGATTGTCGAAATATGGAAATTAGAAGGAGGCGTCAACAGATATTTCGATAATGTTCGAAATGATCGAGTGGCAATGACGCCAACTCCGTCATTGCGAGCGAAGCGAAGCAATCTCCAGCTATCGACCTTCGCTGGCCCCGATAGCTGGAGATTGCTTCGTCGCGATGCTCTTCGCAATGACGGACAGGGTCGGCCCTAAACCGTCCCCTCTTCCTTCTCCGCTTGCTGCCGCGCCCACATATCGGCGTAGAGCCCGCGCATCGCGAGCAGTTGGTCGTGCGTCCCCGTCTCGGCCACCCGGCCATGATCGAGTACGATGATCCGGTCGGCACCCGTCACCGTCGACAGCCGGTGCGCGATCACCAGCGTTGTCCGCCTTTCGGCAATCCGCTCCAGCGTGTCCTGAATCGCCGCCTCGGTGCGGCTGTCGAGTGCGCTGGTCGCTTCGTCCAAAATCAGCACCGGCGGGTTTTTGAGCAAGGTGCGCGCAATCGCGACGCGCTGTTTTTCGCCGCCCGACAGCTTCAGCCCGCGCTCGCCGACTTCGGTGTCATAGCCCTGCGGCAGGATCGCGATGAAGCCGTCGATCGCCGCACCCTCGGCCGCCGCCGCAACCTCGGCAGCGCCTGCGCCTTCGCGGCCATAGGCGATATTGTAGCCGATGCTGTCGTTGAACAGCACCGTGTCCTGCGGGACGATGCCGATCGCGCCGCGCAGGCTGGCCTGCGTCACCGCGGCAATATCCTGATCATCGATCGTGATCCGGCCGCCCTGCGGGTCGTAGAAACGGAACAGCAGTCGCGCGATCGTCGACTTGCCCGCCCCTGACGGCCCGACGATCGCCAGCGTCTCGCCCGCGCCCACGGCAAAGCTCACCCCGTTCAGGATCGTCCGGTCGGGCTCGTAACCGAAGACGACATTATCGAACGCCACGGCGCCGCCATTCACTATCAGTGGCGGCGCATCGGGGGCATCGCTGATCTCGGGCGGGGTGTCGATCAGGCGGAACATCGCCTCCATGTCGATCAGCCCCTGGCGGATGACGCGGTACACCATGCCGAGCATGTCGAGCGGGCGGAACAGCTGCGCCAGCAGCGTGTTCACCAGCACCACGTCGCCGACCTTATATTCGCCCGTCGACCAGCCCCACACGGTGTAAGCCATCGCCCCCGCCAGTGCGGCGTTGGTAATCAGGCTCTGCCCGATGTTGAGCCACGCCAGGCTGTTCTCGCTCTTGACCGCCGCGCGTGCATAACGATCGGCGACGTCGCGATAGCGCGCTTCCTCGCGCGCCTCGGCGCCGAAATACTTCACCGTCTCGTAATTGAGCAGGCTGTCCACACTGCGCCCGATGGTCAGCGTGTCGAGGTCGTTCATCTGGGTGCGCAGCGCGTTGCGCCAGTCGGTCACCTTGCGGGTGAAGATGATATAGACGACGACCATCAGCGCGGTCGCGCTGGCGAGGCCGAAGCTGAACTTGGTCCAGAAGATGATCAGCACGGCGAGCAATTCGATGATCGTCGGCGCGATGTTGAACAGCAGGAAATAGAGCATCGTGTCGATGCTCTTGGTCCCGCGCTCGATCACCTTGGTCACCTCGCCGGTGCGCCGCGCGAGGTGGAAGCGCAGGCTCAGCGCATGAAGGTGGCTGAAGGTCGCGATCGCCAGCTCGCGCGTCGCATCCTGCCCGACGCGTTCGAACACGACGTTGCGGAGGTTATCGAACAACACCCCGGCAAAGCGCGCTCCGGCATAAGCGAGGACGAGGCCGATCGCGAGCGCGACGCCTTCCTCCATCCCTGGCACCATCGCGTCGATCGCGGCGCCATAAAGGAAACCCATCGACAGCTGAACGCCCTTCGACGCCACCACGATCAGCCCGGCGCCGACGATCCGAACCTTGTGCCCCCTGTGCCCCGCGGGCCACAGATAGGGCAGGAAACGCCTCAGCGTATCGAGAACGGGGGGTTCCTTGGCCGCGTCGGCGGAAGTGAGCGTATCGGGCGGCATGCGCGCACCATGTAGGGGGGCGGCGGTGGAACGCCAAGCGGGCTTAACGATGACGGGGCGGCTTATGCCCTCATGCGCGGCGCCGATTTGATCTCAGGCAAAGGCGCGAAGGCGCAAAGAAGTACGAAAAAGGGGACTTACACAAAGATACAAAGGGGTTGCACTGGCTCGGCTGGCGTCCGCCCGTCGCCGCAGGCGACAATCAGAATGCGCTTCGCGCGGCCCTAAGGCGGCGCCCGTGTCGCGCGCCGCCGTCTTTGTGTCTTTGTGTGAGAATATCTCTTTTTTCTTCGCGCCTTTGCGCCTTTGCGTGAGATATTCTTTTCTAACGCCGCTCACCCGGGTTCACATGCCGCATGATGCGCTCGATCAGCCGCCGTTCTTCAGACGTCGGGGTCGGGATGATTGCCGCGGGTGGCTCCTGGCGACGGCCAAACAAAGGGCGACGTGGCGGAACGAGGGGGGAGAAGCGCATGGGGGCGTGCTTTCGCTACGCGGTGTCGCCCCCCGGCACCGCACTGGTTCTGGTCCCTGCGCCCATGGTGAAGGCACATGGTTGCAGAACGGTATAAAGCGCTGGTTACTGCTTTCTTTCCGGTACCGTGAAGGTGCCGGTGACACGCCCGCCAGTGCCGCCCGAAATCGGATTGCCGTCGGGACCGCGCGCTGCGCCCCGCCCATCGACCGTCGCGCGGCCGCTGTTGAGGTCGATCACCAACCGCCCGCCGCGCAGATTATTGCCGCGCTGGCGCAGTTCGACATTGCCGACCATCGTGATCAGGCGCCGGTCGAGGTCATAAATGGCGACATTGCCCGACGCGCGCTCGTCCCCCTTGGTCACCACGACGCCACCGGTCGCGTCGATCCGGTTAACGTCGGTACCGCCGCTGCGGGTGTATGCCGCCGTCAATCGTGCTGCGGTCAGCGTCAAACCCGCCTGATCCACCCGGACGTTGCCGGAAAAAATGGCGCGATCAGCACGATCCTGTACCTCAAAGCGATCGGCTCCGAACGTGACGGGCGCGTTGCTGTTGTGATTGGCAAGCGCTTGCGCCTGCGCGACGTCGCCGCCGGTACCGGTCGACAACAGAGCCAAGCTGGTGAGCGAAAAGCCTGCACCGGCCAAAACCACGCTTTTCATCAATGATAGCCGGTTCATTTGATCACTCCCTGATTGATCCGCAACCGCGCATTTCCTTCCAGCCGAACGATCCGCTGGTCGAGATCGGCCGATAAGCGGTTGGCCGAAAACGTGCCGATGTTCAACGCCCCATCGACCCCGCCCTGTCCGGTCAACGTTCGCGTCTTGAGATCGATGGAAACATTACGGGCATCGATGCGATATCCGTTCGCACCCCTGACCTGCACCAATCCCGGCACCGCTACCTTTTCGGTCTCCATATTATAGGCGCTATCCCTCGCCACGATCGTCGCCGGACCATCGTCAAGGCGGATCGCCCCCGACAGGTCGGTCATCCGCACAATCGGTTCGGCCGAGCTTTTCTGCACCGCGCTGCCCGCGAGCAGGGCAAAGGGCTGGCCCTTGGCATCCTGCCCGCGATATTCGGCGCGGGTCACCTTCATCCGCTCGCTCGCCATATCGACCTTGTCCTTGGCGAGCAGGAAGCTGATTTCCGAACGCTGGGTGAAGGGCGAAAAGACCAGCACCGCGGCAACGATCCCGATCACAAGCGGCAGGCCAAAGCGCAAGATGCGCACCACCCGGTCGTGGCTCGACCCGCTCGTCGCCCACAGGCGGCGCATCGTGCGGTCAAGATCGGCGCGTTCGGACATGCGAATCGGCCTTTAGGTGTGCGCGAAAATATCGACCTCGGGCCATCCGGCCAGGTCGAGCGCGGCGCGCGTCGGCAGGAAATCGAAGCAGGCCTGGGCCAGTTCGCTGCGCCCCTCGCGCGCCAGCCGCATATCGAGAATGTCCTTCATCGCATGCAGAAAGCGCACGTCGCTGGCTGCATAATCGCGCTGAGCTTCGCTGAGCTCGGCGGCGCCCCAATCGCTCGACTGCTGCTGTTTCGACACTTCCTGCCCCAGCAATTCGCGCACCAGTTCCTTCAGCCCGTGACGGTCGGTGTAAGTGCGGATCAGTTTCGAGGCGATCTTGGTGCAATAGACGGGCGCGGTGACGACGCCCAGCGCCTGTTGCAGCGCCGCGATGTCGAACCGCGCGAAATGAAACAATTTCAACCGGTTAGGATCGGTCAATATGGCCTTGAGTACCGGCGCGTCGTAGCTGCTGCCGGGTGCAAAACGCACCAGATGCTCGTCGCCCGACCCGTCGCTGATCTGCACCAGGCACAATCGGTCGCGCAGCGGGTTCAGCCCCATGGTTTCGGTATCGACGGCGACGGCGCCCGGACCCAGCGCGCCCGCCGGCAGATCTTCTTCGTGGAAATATACGGTCATCCGCTCGCCTTAGGCGAAGCGGCCTTGCCGCTCAATGACTGGTTTTTGCCGCCACGGCCAGCGCGGGATAACCGCGAGAAAAAGTCTGCGACAGACCGCGTCGCGCTTTTGAATTTTCCGTTCGCAGATGACATCTGTTTAAGCTATATATTTCGTCGTTAGCGGCATGGGGCGAGTCTGTGCCCGTGGTGAAGTGCGTCCCCGTCCGACGCAAGGCGCCGATCGAATGGGGTATGGACGAACCGAAAGCGACTATTAGACAATGAGTTTCAACAAGGATCGCCGCGGCCAGCGGGGGCGCGGCAAGCGCGATGATTTCGGCAATTTCGACAGCTTCGAACCTGCACCTTATGGCGGCGACAGCTATGGCGGCGGTAACCGCGGTGGCGGTTTCGGCGACCGCCCCGGTGGCGGCTTTGGTGGCGGTGATCGTCCCGGCGGCGGCTTCGGCGGTGGTGATCGCGGCGGCTTTGGCGGCGGTGATCGCGGCGGCGGTGGCGGCTTCGGCGGCGGACGTGGCGGCGGGATGCCGGCGCAGGTCGTTGGCGAAGGCAATGGCACGGTGAAATTCTTCAACGCGGCGAAAGGCTTTGGCTTTGTCGCGCGCGACGATGGCGGCGAAGATGTGTTCGTTCACATCAGCGCGGTCGAACAGGCGGGGCTGGTCGGGCTCGCTTCGGGCCAGCCGCTCGGCTTCACTCTCGTCGAACGCAATGGCAAGGTGTCAGCCATCGATCTGAAGATCGAGGGCGAACCGATGCCGATCGAAGACAGCGGCCCGCGCCGCGACGATCGGGGCGCTCCCGGCGCAGCCCCCGGCGGTGCGCGCGGTCGGCGCCAGCTGACCGGCGAACGCACCTCGGGCACGGTCAAATTTTTCAACACGACCAAGGGCTTCGGCTTTATCGCGCGTGACGACGGACAGGCCGACGCTTTTGTCCACATCAGCGCGGTGCAGCGCGCCGGGATGACCGGCCTCGACGAAGGCGACCGCGTCGCGTTCGACATCGAGGTCGACGACCGCGGCAAATTCGCCGCGGTAAACATCCAGCCGCATCAGGACTGATCAGCAGGATCAACCGAACACACGAAAAGGGCGGCTTTCGGGCCGCCCTTTTTGTTTGGCGATCGGCGCGCGCCAATCTTCGACAATTCAGGTAGCAGCATGGCCCGCAAACATTCGAAGCATGATCCTTATGGCGACCGGCATCGCGAAGAAGACGCTCCGGCGATCGCGGTGCCGCCGTGCTGGCTGTGCGGTAGGCCCACGGGCAAGACGATTGTCTGGCATCATCCCATCCCCAAAAGCCGGGGCGGGCGCGACGTCGTGCCGATGCACCCCATTTGCCAGCAAACTTTGATCGCCAACTTCACCAATTCGGAACTGCAACGCCACGGAATGGATGTCGATGGCCTGCTGGCCAACCCCAATGTGCGCAAATTTGTCGACTGGGTGGCGAAAAAGGATCCCGATTTCACCGCGACCACGGCGAAGAAACAGCGCTGATCAGGCGGAATGATCGGAAAACATAAAGGGCGGCCATCGGACCGCGCTCTTTGTTTGCATGGCAAGGATGAAGGTCGCGATTGACACACCCTCGCCCCCGCGGCCACTGTCGGTTTACACCGCCTTCATGGAATAAGGCGGCTCGGGGCCCCCGCTAGGGCGGGAGCGATTTCGGTCGCCTCAATATCCCAGCGTCGCTTCCAGAAACCAGATTCGCTGCTGCGTTTCATCGGCCCAGCTATCGACCAGCCCGCTCGTCGCGATGTCGCCATCGGCCTCGGCGGCGGCCTTCACCTCTTTCAGTTGGCCTAGCAAAGTCTTGTTATCGTCGGCCAGCGCTCGGATCATCGCCTCGGCATCCGTCCCGGCCGTATCGTCGTCGCGGATCGACGCGCGCCGACCGACGTCACCGATCGATTGCAGCGTCCGCGCGCCATTTTTGCGCACCCGTTCCGCAATCAGGTCGGTGGTCGCGAAAATCTGCGTTGCCTGTTCGTCGAACAGCAGGTGCAGCTCGCGAAAGCGCGGCCCCTGGACATGCCAGTGATAGTTTTTGGTCTTCAAATAGAGCGTGAAACTGTCGGCGAGCAGCGCGTTGAGTGCATCGGCGACGGCGGGCTGGTTTTTCTGGGACATGGGAAATATCCTTTCTATTTGGTCCCCATATAGCGCGTCGCGACAATCTTTGCGCGTGAAAGCTGTCGGTCGCTGTCATCGACAAAAGCGATGATGATGCGCAAATTCGAAAGATCTATGCGATCAATCCGAACGCCCCCAAGGCGGTGACGATGCCCCACATCGTCAAAATCGCTGCGCTGGCCCAGCGCAGCACATGCGCCGCGCGCCGTTCGGCAAGTTCCGCTCCGAATGCCAGAAACGGCAGTAGCGCCAGTGTCCAGCCGACTAGCGCGCCCGCGGCGGCCCATTGTCCCGCCCCGCTGGTCGCGGCGAGCGCGCCGATCAGGAAATGGCTGCGGTCGCCGAACTGCGCGATCAGCATCCGTCCCGCGAGCATCGTCGGCGTCGCGGTCAATATCTTGTCATCGAAGAGCGAGGGCCGCCCGCGCCACAACAATGCCCCGGCCGCCGACAGCATCGCCAGCGCCACGAGCAGCGCCGCGACGCCCTGCCCGATCATCCGGTTGGCGACCGCCCCTGCGGTTGCGGCGATGATCGCATTGAGGAGGAAGGCGCCAAAGGCGATGCCGACGACGACCCGCCGATCCGGCCGCGCGCTCAGCAGCCGCGACAGCAATATCCCGCTGCGCCCGTCGGCATTGGCGAGCAGCACCGCGACCAGTGCAAGCATGATTGCATCCATGGAAACCCGTCTGAATTGTCAGCCGAGACCCGTCAATGACCAAGCCGCATCGCAACCGATGCCAGCCACGCTTCGTGGGTGGCGGCGGGCAGCGGCCCGCGCGGTACGCTCGCAGCGTCGCTCATCGCATCGAGATAGGTCAGGATCGCAGCGCGATAGCCACCACCCGCGACCGCCGATTCGAGCCGGCTCGCCAGCGTCTCGACCGCGGCAAAACCATTGTCGCGCGCCAGACAGCGGATGTCGTCGATGCTCTGGACGATTTGCGTCAGCGCACAATGCGGCAGCGCTTCGGCCAGCGCGCCGATCTGGCCGGTGATCCGGTCCTGAATGTCATGATATGGGTCGGCTTGGGTACGCATCACTCACCCCCTGTCCTGTGGAGACGATGCGCTCTTTTGGTTAACAGGCGATTAGCGCCGATATCAGCGGTGCCCGGGGGCTGAGCCCTGCCCCTGTTTGTTACGGTACATATCACGATCCGCGGCGGCCAAAATGTCCGATTCGGTCATGCCCGACTGGAGCATCGCAATCCCGAAACAGGCCGACAGCGCGATCTGGTGTCCGTCATAGTCCGCTGGTGCCGCCGTCAGCACATCGCCGAGCCGCGCGATCTGGGCGCGCGCGCCTTCTTCGCTCGACTGATCGAGGATCAGCCCGAACTCGTCGCCGCCGATGCGCGCCGCCACGTCAGTCGCGCGGATCGATTCGGCAAGCCGCTTGGCGATTTCCATCAAGGCGAAGTCGCCCGCGGCATGGCCAAAACTGTCGTTGATCAATTTCAGCTGGTTGACGTCGACGAATACGACCGCCGCCCGTTCGGCATGACGCTCGAACCGCGCCATCCGGTGGTGGATGGCGGTCAGGAAATAGCGGCGGTTGAACAGCGGGGTCAGCGTGTCGCGTTCGGATACGCGTTCGAGCTCGGCAACCGCGATCTTCAAGACGCGGTTCTCGCGGCGCAGCGCGTCGCGTTCCCGGCGGATGTCCCGCAGCTGGTCTTCGATGGAGTCAACGGCGACGGAGCCGAACTGGTCGACTGCGATCCGTGCCCCCCCTACGCTATCCATTCAACGTCCCCGCAAGCGAACCCTTATCATCGGCCCGGTGCCGACGGATATTGCGGGGCGACCCTAGCCGCGACTTGATACCAATCGGTAAACGCCAAGGTAGTGAACCTCAATTACCCGTTGGGAGTGCCAAAACGGGGTAGATCAGCTTTGTGCCGATCGCTGCCGCGGACGGCGGCCCCGAACGAAATCTTGTTGCGTCCCGATCGGACCACGGGCGACGTTGCCCGCGCGCGGTGCAGTCGCTAGGGGAGGGTGCGGCGGCGATTCACCCGGTGAACCGCGGCCGCTTTGTGGAGGGTTGGGTGATGGGCGACAGCGCGCCGCAGGTCGGTGTTATCATGGGCAGCCAGTCGGACTGGCCGACGATGGCCCATGCGGTCCAGATCCTCGAACAATTCAGTATTCCCCACGAAGTACAGATCGTGTCGGCGCACCGCACCCCAGACCGCTTGGTCGCTTATGCCAAAAGTGCGGCCGAGCGCGGGCTGCAAGCGAT
The DNA here is from genome assembly GCF_002454115.1 of Sphingopyxis sp. UBA6723. Taxonomy (GTDB): domain Bacteria; phylum Pseudomonadota; class Alphaproteobacteria; order Sphingomonadales; family Sphingomonadaceae; genus Sphingopyxis. The sequence continues at coordinate 39,959 of NZ_DKIH01000007.1, forward strand.
CATCGCCGGGGCGGGCGGCGCCGCGCATCTGCCCGGCATGGTCGCATCGATGACGCGCGTGCCGGTACTCGGCGTGCCGGTGCAGTCGGCCGCGCTCAGCGGCGTCGACAGCCTCTATTCGATCGTCCAGATGCCCGGCGGCATTCCGGTGGCGACCTTTGCAATCGGCAAAGCGGGCGCGACCAACGCGGGCCTGTTCGCCGCCGCGCTGCTGGCAAACCACGACACCGATCTGGCGCAAAAACTCGACGCGTGGCGCACCGAACAGACCAATAGCGTCGCCCCGCACCCGGTACGCGAGGGCTGATCGCTTTGCTGGCACCGGGTTCGACGATCGGCATTCTCGGCGGCGGCCAGCTCGGCCGCATGCTTGGCGTCGCCGCGGCGCAGCTCGGTTTCAAGGTCCACAGCTACGCCCCCGAGCGGGAGAGTGTAGCGGCGCAGGTCGCGGCGCATCATGTCCAGGCGGCGTGGGACGACGAACCGCGCCTCGCCGCGTTTGCCGCGGCGTGCGACGCGGTGACGATCGAGTTCGAAAATGTCCCGGTCGACACGGTGCGCTTCCTGTCGGGGCATGTCGCGGTGCGCCCGGGTGCACAGGCGCTGGAGATCGCGCAGGACCGGCTGGTCGAAAAGCGGTTTGTTGCGGGACACGGCGGCCGCCCCGCGCCCTTCGCGGCCGTTCCCGACCGCGCCGCGCTCGACTCCGCGCTTGTCGAAATCGGCGCCCCCGCGATCCTGAAAACGCTGCGCATGGGTTATGATGGAAAGGGGCAGGCGCGACTCATCGCCGCCGCCGACGCCGACAGTGCATGGGACGCGATCGACCGTCATGCGGCGATCCTCGAAGGCTTCGTCACCTTCGCGCACGAATTTTCGGTCATTCTGGTGCGCGGCATCGACGGCGAGACGCGCTTCTGGGACAGCAGCGTCAATGTCCACAAGGACGGCATCCTCGCCACCTCGACGCTGCCGCCGCCACCGATCATCCGCGACCAGCAGGACGAAGCCCGCGCGCTGATGGCGCGCATCGCCGACGATCTCGACTATGTCGGCGTCCTCACCGGCGAATTTTTCGCCACCGACGATGGCCCGATTTTCAACGAGATGGCACCGCGCGTCCACAACAGCGGCCACTGGACGATCGAGGGGGCGGTGACCAGCCAGTTCGAAAACCACATCCGCGCCGTCGCCGGGCTGCCGCTCGGCAGCACCGCGACCACCGCGCTCCCCGTCACGATGCGCAACCTGATCGGCGCCGATATCGCCACGGTGCCTGCGCTCCTCGCCGACGGCGCGTGCCACGTCCATCATTATGGCAAGACCGAAGTGCGCGCCGGCCGCAAGCTCGGCCACGCGACCTGGGTCGGAACCGCCCCCGCATGAACCATCCCGAAATCACCCTGATCCTCGCGCGCGCCGCCAATGGCGTCATCGGCGCAAATGGCAAGATGCCCTGGCACCTGCCCGCGGATCTCCGCCGTTTCAAACAGCTGACGATGGGGCGCCCGATGATCATGGGGCGCAAGACCTTCGACAGCCTGCCCGCGGTGCTCGAAGGCCGCCGCCACATCGTCCTCACCCGCGACCCCGTCTGGCAGGACGAAGGCGCCGAACCCGTCGCAAGCATCGAGGAAGCGCTGAAACTGGCGAATGCCCCGCATGTGATGGTGATTGGCGGTGCCGAAATCTACGCGCTGTTCCTGCCCCTCGCCGACCGCATCGAGCTGACCGAAGTCGCCCTTGAGCCGAAAGGCGACGCAGTGATCGCCTATCCCGACACGGGGTGGCGCGAAGTTGCGCGCGAAGATCATCCCGCCGACGACGCCGGACGCCCCGCCTACAGCTTCGTCACGCTGACAAGGATTTAGCCCCATGCGCCGCTGGCTGATCGCCCTTCTTCTCGTCATCGCCCTCGCCGCGCTCGCCTTCTTCGCGCTGGCTCCCGGCATCATCGAGCGCGGCACCAACCAGATCGATGGCAAGCCGCTTCCAGCGGTCAGCGAACGCGCCAAGGCGCTCCACAAAACGCTGACCATCGTCGACCTGCACAGCGACACCTTGCTCTGGAAACGCGACATCCTCGACCGCGCGACACGCGGCCATATGGACCTGCCGCGGCTCGAGGACGGCAATGTCGCGCTGCAAATCCTCGCGAGCACGACCAAGTCGCCCAAGGGACAGAATTACGACGCCAACAGCGGCGACACCGACAATATCACCAGTTTGGTGATCGCGCAGCTCCAGCCGGTGCGGACGTGGAATTCGCTGCTCGAACGCTCGCTGTGGCACGCCGAAAAGCTGCACCGCGCCGTCGCTGCGTCGGACGGCAAGCTGCGCGCGGTCGCGACTGCCGCCGATCTCGACGCGCTGCTTACAGAGCGCAAGGGCAAGCCGCTAACCACCGGCGCGCTGCTCAGCATCGAAGGCCTGCATCCGCTCGAAGGCCAACTCGCGAACCTCGACAAACTCTACGCCGCGGGCTTCCGCATGGCGGGGCTCACCCATTTCTTCGACAATGATCTCGCCGGATCGATGCACGGCCTGAAAAAGGGCGGGCTAACGCAGTTCGGACGACAGGTCGTCACCGCGATGGAAGCGAAGGGCATGATCGTCGACATGGCGCATTGCTCGAACGCCTGCGTCGCCGACATCCTGAAAATGGCGCGCCGCCCTGTCGTCTCCAGCCATGGCGGCGTACAGGCGACGTGCAAGGTCAACCGCAACCTGTCCGACGCGCAAATCCGCGGCGTCGCGGCGACCGGCGGCCTTGTCGGCATCGGCTATTGGGACGCCGCGATCTGCGACACCTCGCCCGCGAGCATCGCGAAGGCGATGAAGCATGTCCGCGACCTTGTCGGCATCCAGCATGTCGCGCTTGGCAGCGATTATGACGGCGCCACCACGGTGCGCTTCGATACGTCGAAACTGGCGCAGGTGACGCAGGCGCTGATCGACGCGGGCTTCAGCGACGACGAAATCCGCGCCGCGATGGGCGGCAATGCAGTCCGCGTGCTCAGGGCGGGACTGGTTCGGCTGACGCCGCCCGCGCCATGATCCGCCTCGACGGCCACGCCCGCATCGAAGCGCCCTTGCGCGGCGGAGTCATCGCGCTCGGCAATTTCGACGGCTTCCACGCCGGGCATCAGGCAGTCGTCGGTCGCGCGGTGCGCCATGCGCGCGACGAACGCCGCCCCGCGATCGTCGCGACTTTCGACCCGCATCCGGTGCGCTTTTTCAAGCCCGACGTCCCAGCCTTCCGCCTCACGACGCTCGACCAGCGGCAGGAACTGTTCGCCGCCGCGGGTGCCGACGCAATGCTCGTCCTGCCCTTCGACGCCGCGCTCGCGGGGACGACGGCGGAGGATTTCATCACCGAAATGCTCCTCGATCGCTACGGCGCCGCCGGGGTCGTCACCGGCAGCGACTTTGTGTTCGGCAAGGGCCGCGGCGGCGATGTCGTGACGCTGGCCGACCACGCCCGCCGCCTTGGCTTCTTCACCGAAATGGTCGCCCCGGTCGAGGACGATGCGGTGATCTCGTCGAGCCGCATCCGCGAGGCGTTGCAGGCAGGCGACTGCGCCACCGCCGCGCGCCTGCTCACCCGCCCCTTCACCGTGCGCGGGCGCGTCGAGCATGGCGACAAGAACGGGCGTTTGCTGGGCTTTCCGACCGCCAATATCGACATGGGCACTTACCTGCGCCCGCGGTACGGCATCTATGCGGTCACCGGAAAGCTGCGCGACGGTCGCGAGCTGAAAGGCGCCGCCAACCTGGGCATCCGCCCGAGCTTCGTGCCCCCAAAGGAATTGCTCGAACCGCATTTCTTCGACCTCGCCGAGGATCTGTACGGGCAGGAGATCGACGTCGCCTTCCACGCCTTCATCCGGCCCGAGGCGAAGTACGACAGCATGGACGCGCTGATGGCGCAGATCGCCAGGGATTGCGATGCGGCAAAGGCGCTGCTCGCCGCCATCTAAAATAATTCGCGCGGACAGCGCAGAGGATACGGGTTCACGCGGAGACGCGGAGGCGCGGAGAAGAATGATCGGCGGCTTTGCCGTCTTTGTCTCCCTTCCTCTGCGCTCGCTGCAATCTCTGCGCGAATCTCCTCTCTCTTTTCCTCCGCGTCTCCGCGCCTCCGCGTGAACCCATTACTGCGTGGACCCATAAGCTTTGCGCCCACGCGAAACTGCGCTAAGCGCCGCGCACCATGACTGACACGCCCGCACCCGCCGAACAGCGCGATTACCGCGACACCGTCTTCCTGCCCAAGACCGACTTTCCGATGAAGGCCGGCCTGCCGCAGAAGGAGCCGCTGATTCTGGCCAAATGGATCGAGGGCAATCTCGAGGGGCAGATCCGCGCCGCGCGCGCCGGCCGCGACCAGTTCATCCTTCACGACGGCCCGCCCTACGCCAATGGCGACATGCACATCGGCCACGCGCTCAACCATATCCTGAAGGACATGGTCGTCCGTACCCAGACGCTGAAGGGCAAGGATGCGCCTTACGTCCCCGGCTGGGACTGCCACGGCCTGCCGATCGAGTGGAAGGTCGAGGAGCAGTATCGCAAGAAGAAGCTCAACAAGGACGAGGTTCCGGTCGAGGAATTCCGCGCCGAATGCCGCGCCTATGCGCAGCATTGGGTCGACACCCAGCGCGAACAGCTGAAGCGCCTCGGCATCGGCGGCGACTGGGACCATCCGTACCTCACGATGGATTATGAGGCCGAAGCCACCATCGTCCGCGAACTGCTCAAATTCGCCGCCAACGACATGCTCTATCGCGGCGCCAAGCCGGTGATGTGGTCGCCGGTCGAAAAGACCGCGCTCGCCGAGGCCGAGATCGAATATGAGGATATCGTCTCGACGCAGATCGATGTGGCGTTCGAGATCACGGACTCGCCGATCGAAGAGTTGAAGGGCGCTTACGCTGTCATCTGGACGACCACGCCGTGGACGATCCCGGTCAATCAGGCGATCGCCTATGGTCCAGACGTGGACTACATTCTGTTCACGCTTTTCGCGGAACCCAATGGCGGCGCCGAAGAAAGTTCGATCGCTGACGGACGGATGGGCGAACTGGGTATCCCCATCGGTGCTAAACTCTTGGTTGCCGCTCCGCTTTTTGAATCGTTCGTGGGCCGCCTTAAACGGATCGCCGATCAGGCTGATTGGTCGGATATCGCCAGCGACACGCCAGATTTGCTTGCCTTGTTTGGCATCAAGGAAATCAAAGGCTCAGACCTCGCCGGCACCATCGCCCGCCACCCGATGCACGCGCTCGGCGGCTTCTTCGCGCGCCCGCGCCCCTTCCTCGCGGGCGATTTCGTCACCACCGACAGCGGCACCGGCCTCGTCCATATGGCGCCCGACCATGGCGAGGACGATTTCGACCTGTGCAAGGCGAACGGGCTCGACCCCGTGTTCGCGGTCGAGGGCGACGGCAAATATCGCGCGGACTGGGGCTGGCTCGCCGGTCAGGGCTCGGTGATCAACCCCAAGTTCAACGCCCCCGACGGCCCGATCTGCACCGATCTCCGCGAAAGCGGCGGGCTGCTCGCGGCCTCGGCCGACTACAAGCACAGCTATCCGCACAGCTGGCGCTCGAAGGCGAAGGTCATCTATCGCTGCACCCCGCAATGGTTCGTGCCGATGGACAAGGTGATGACACATATCGAGCCGAAGGCGCCGCGCGAGCAGCGCTGGGAATCCGAAGGCGGCGCGATCAACCCCGCCGAGGAGGATCTCTGCGCCGCGCCAACGCTGCGGCAGGCCGCGATGCACGCGATCGACCGCACCCGCTTCGTCCCCGAAAAGGGCCGCAACCGCATCGGGTCGATGGTCAAGGACCGCCCTGACTGGGTGCTGTCGCGCCAGCGCGCCTGGGGCGTGCCGATCACGCTCTTCGTCGACCGCAAGACCGGCCAGTACCTCAACGATCCCGTAGTCAACGACCGCATCGTCGCGGCGGTGAAGGCCGGCGGCGTCGACGCATGGAGCGACGCGCGCGCGCAGGAATATCTGGGCGATCAATATGATGCCGCCGATTACGAACGCATCGTCGACATCCTCGACGTCTGGTTCGATTCGGGCTGCACCCACGCCTTCGTGCTCGAGAGCGGTAGGTGGCCGGCGCTCGTCCGCCACGACGGCGGCACCCACAGCGCCGATCTCTATCTGGAAGGCAGCGACCAGCATCGCGGCTGGTTCCAGTCGTCCTTGCTCGAAAGCTGCGGCACGCGCGGACAGGCGCCGTACAAGGCGGTGCTGACCCACGGCTTCACGATGGATTCCAAGGGCTTCAAAATGTCGAAGTCGCTCGGCAACACGATCAGCCCGATCGACCTGATGCGTGACTATGGCGCCGACATCCTGCGCCTGTGGGCGCTGTCGGTCGACTTCACCGAAGACCACCGCATCGGCAAGGAAATTCTCACCGGCGTCGCCGACCAGTATCGCAAGCTGCGCAACACCTTCCGCTATCTGCTCGGCGCGCTGGAAGGCTTCACCGACGCGGAGAAGATCGACGACGTCGCGGCGATGCCCGAGCTCGAGCGCTATATGCTCTCGCTGCTCGCCGACCTCGACGCCAAGCTGGCGCACGCGGTCGATGATTTCGACTTCAACAGCTACACGCGCCTGCTCGCCGATTTCTGCAACGAAGACCTGTCGGCCTTCTATTTCGATATCCGCAAGGACAGCCTCTACTGCGACATCGGCCCCGCCGCCCCGCTCGGCACCGACAAACGCCGCGCGTACCGCACCGTGCTCGACACGCTGTTCCACGCGCTGGTGCGCTACGCCGCGCCAGTGCTGGTGTTCACGAGCGAAGAGGTGTGGGGGACGCGCTATCCCGAAGCAGGTTCGGTCCACCTCCTCGAATGGCCCAACCTTCCGACGCTCCCCAACCTTCGTCATCCCCGCGAAAGCGGGGACCCAGAGCCTGCGTCAGCTGACCCCACCCTGGGTTCCCGCGTGCGCGGGAATGACGAGTTGGTTGAACGCTGGACTGAACTTCGAATGATTCGACGGCTAGCTTTTGCAAGCCTTGAGGAATCACGGACGGCGAAGCAGATCAGATCGAGCCTAGAAGCGGAATTGATGATCGAAGCCATGCTCGAGAAACACGCTGAAACGCTGGCCTTATTCTCACCAGAAGATCTCGCTGAATTGTTCATCGTAGCGTCGGTTCAGGTTCTGAATAACGTGCAGCCGATGGTCGGTACAGCTATCGGGTCGTCGGTAACCCCCACCACCGACCACAAATGCGGCCGCTGCTGGCGCCACCTCCCCGAAGTTACCGAGGACGGCAACTTGTGCAATCGCTGCGAAACAGTATTGAACCCCGCATGACAAGCTCTCGTTCGCCGCACCTGCGTTTCGGCCTGTTGATCGCCGCTTTCGCCTTCCTGCTCGATCAGGTGACCAAATGGGTGATCATCACCCCGCTGTCGCTCGAAGCAAAGCGGGTGATCGAGATCGTCGATATCTTCAACCTGACCTGGGCCGAAAACTGCGGCATTTCGCTGTCGATGTTCGCCAATTGCACCGACACGACGCGCTGGACGCTGGTCGCGGTCACCGCGCTGGTCGCGGGCGCGGTCGGCATCTGGATGACGCGCGAACAGGCAAAGGGCGACGTGATTGCGCTCGCGATGATCCTGGGCGGCGCGCTCGGCAATATCGTCGATCGGGTGCGCTACGGCTATGTCGTCGATTTCGCCGATCTGCATTTCGGCGATTTCCGCCCCTTCATGATCTTTAACGTCGCCGATGCGTGCATCACGCTGGGGGTGCTTTTGCTGGTTGCGCGCGCGCTGCTCTTCGGCGAAAAGGCCTCCGACACGGACGCCAAGTCGTCCGCGACGTAAACGGGGCGCATAGGAGTTATTACAGTGAACCGGACCACCGCCATCCTGGCCGCCTCGATTCTGGCCACAACCCTGTCGGCCTGCGGGTCGAACAATCTGTTCAGCCGCGACCGGCCCGATGAATTTGCGGTGTCGCGTCAGGCACCGCTCGTCGTGCCGCCCGATTTCTCGCTCGCCCCGCCGGCCCCCGGCACTGCGCGCCCTGGCGGCGAATCGACCGCGGAACAGACGCTGCGCGCGCTGTTCGGCGGCCCCTCGGCCCGCAGCCCCAATGAAGCCGCGGTGATCAGCAGCGCCGACGGCGCCCGCGCCGACCCCGGCATCCGCAGCCAGGTCGGCAGCCCCGACACCCAGGTCGTCGACAAGGGCCTGGTCGTTCGCGACATCCTGGCCGCCCCCGAAGGCGACGGCCGCGACGCGCAGGCGGCGATTCCGACGGGCTGAACCCGGCGAACATCACCGACTGGAAAGGCCCGGCATGTCCGGGCCTTTTTCATGGCGGCTAACGAAAAATCTGCGACACGACCGTAAACAACACCAGCGCCTCGGCCATCGCGCGCGACGCATGGCCCGCGGCGCGCCAATAGCCGGTGCGCAAATGGTGCGCGAACCACAAGATCTGCAACGTGCCGAACCACAGCAGCGCAAAGACGAGCAGCGCGAAACCGGCCAGCTCCCACTCGATCTGCCCCATCCGCATCAGGATCGACGCGGCGCTGACCATCATCGCGAAGGGCGCGGTGACATAACATTGGCTGTAAAAGGGCGGCTTCAGCGGTCCGCGGTCGAGCTTCACATGCCGCGCGCGTACCATCCGCGCCGCCATGATCAGCGGAAAGATGCTGAAAAACGCGACGCGAACGAGGATCAGGCTGCTATCGTCGCTGACAAAGGCGCTCAGCCCGGTTTTGCTGGTGACCAGCTGATCCTGTCCGACCAGCGACAGTTCGGCGGCATGCGTCAGCGCGATGGTCAGCAGCAGGAACAAGGGCGGCGACAGCGTATCGCTATATTGCCGCGCCGCCGGATCGCCGAGTTCGGTGTCGGCATAATCCATCATCTTCAGCGGCTGTGTCAGCGCGCGCCATAGAGTGACCGGATAAAAGATCAGCCACGACATGATCTCATAGAGCAGCTCGTCGAGCGACTGGATGAGTTTCAGGAAATCCATTGGCGCCTGCCCCCGCTGCCAGCGATCCAGACTAAGCCCGCGCGCCCGCTTCCTCGACCCCCGCGCTGTTGTGGCGCAGCGCTTTCAGGACGCAATCGACGATCTGCGGCGCGTTCAGCCCCGCGGCATCATATTGCAGTTCGGGCTTGTCCTGATCCTGGAACACATCGGGCAGGCGCAGCGTGCGCAGTTTCAGCCCCGCGTCGATCAGCCCCTCGTCGCTCGCCAGCGTCAGCACATGCGCGCCGAGCCCGCCGACGCTGCCTTCCTCGACCGTCACGCACACTTCGTGGCTCGCCAGCGTCTTGCGGATCAGTTCTTCGTCGAGCGGCTTGGCGAAACGCAAATCGATGACGCTCGTCGACAGCCCGCGTGCTTCCAGCGTGTCAGCGGCTTTCAACGCCTCGGCCAATCGCGTGCCGAGCGAGAAGATCGCCACCGTCTTGCCGCTGCGCACGACGCGACCCTTGCCGATCTCCAGCTTCACCGGAACCTCGGGCAACGCGACGCCGGTGCCATTGCCGCGCGGATAACGGAAGGCGATCGGGCCATCATCATATTCCGCGGCGGTGTAGGTCATATGGACCAGCTCGGCCTCATCGGCCGCCGCCATCACCACCATATTGGGCAGCGTCGCCAGATAGGTGACGTCGAACGAGCCAGCATGGGTCGATCCGTCGGCGCCGACCAGCCCGGCGCGGTCGATCGCGAAACGCACCGGCAGGTTCTGGATCGCCACATCATGGACGACCTGATCGTAAGCGCGCTGGAGGAAGGTCGAGTAAATCGCGCAGAACGGCCGCATCCCCTGCGCCGCCAGCCCCGCCGCGAACGTGACCGCATGTTGTTCGGCGATGCCGACGTCAAAGCTGCGCGTCGGATGCGCATTGGCGAATTTGTCCACCCCGGTCCCCGACGGCATCGCCGCGGTGATCGCGACGATGCGCGGATCGCTGTCGGCCAGCTTCGCCAGCGTTTCGCCGAAGACATTCTGGTACGCGGGCGGACCCGGCGGCGCCTTCGCCTGTACGCCGGTGATGACGTCGAATTTCTGGACGCCATGATATTTGTCGGCGGCGGCCTCGGCGGGGCCATAGCCCTTGCCCTTCACCGTGACGGCATGGATCAGCACCGGGCCATGATCGCTGTCGCGGACATTTTCCAGGATCGGGATCAGATGGTCCAGATTGTGCCCGTCGATCGGCCCGACATAATAAAAGCCCAGCTCTTCGAACAATGTCCCGCCCATCGCCATGCCGCGCGCATATTCGTCGGTCTTTTTCGCCGCCTTGTGCAGCGGTTCGGGCAATTTGCGCGCAAAGCGCCGGGCGATTTCGCGCAGCTCCAGGAACGGCCGCGACGACACCAGCTTGGCGAGATACGCCGACAGCCCGCCGACCGGCGGCGCGATCGACATGTCATTGTCGTTGAGGATGACGATCAGCCGGTTGCCCGCCTGCTGGGCGTTGTTCATCGCCTCATAGGCCATGCCCGCCGACATCGAACCGTCGCCGATCACCGCGATCGCGCGGCCCGGCTGGTCCTTCAGCTTGTTGGCGATCGCAAAGCCCAAGGCGGCGCTGATCGAGGTCGAGCTGTGCGCCGCCCCGAACGGGTCATATTCGCTCTCGCTGCGCTTGGTGAACCCCGACAGGCCGCCGCCGGTGCGCAAGGTACGAATGCGATCGCGGCGCCCGGTGATGATCTTGTGCGGATAGCATTGATGCCCGACGTCCCACACGATCTTGTCGCGCGGCGTGTCGAACACATAATGGAGCGCGGTGGTCAGCTCGACGACCCCCAACCCCGATCCCAGATGCCCGCCGGTCGTCCCGACGGCGGAAATCATCTCGGCGCGCAGCTCGTCGGCGAACTGGCGGAGGTCTTCGGGCTTCAGCTTGCGGAGGTCGGCGGGGACATCCACCGTGTCGAGCAGCGGCGTTGACGGACGATCGGTCATCGCACGGTCATAATGGTAACCGCCGATACTGTCGAATGAAAAGGGGCTAGCCCTCCTCTCGCTCATCATGTTTCGCCGCGCCGATCTGCGCGTACAGCCCGCGCACCATCAGATCGGTGAATACCAGCATCACCCCGATCATCCCGACCAGCAACGCGGCCACGGCAACCGGAAACGGCCCAAGGCTGTCGATCACCCCGCGCCGCTCTGCCAGCGCCAGCGCTGCGGCTATCACCATCAGCGCATAACCGATCAGGCGCGGCGTGCGGTTCACGTGCGCGGCAACAAAGCGGCTGGACGATGCGGGAGCATGACCAGCACGATGCCGCCAAAACCCTCCGGGGGCAAGCCAAACGCTCGGCGATGGCTGGACCGTCGTTCGCCGCCAGTAGCCAAGCGCGCCTACCCCAGCCCCGCCGCCCGCCCCCGCGCGGTCATCGCCTCGACAAACAGACGCACGGCAGGCAATCGCGCGCGCGCCGGTTCGAACAGCAGATGAACCGGCAATGCGGGCGGCCGTTCGTTGGTCAATAGCGCGATCAACCGCCCGGCGGCGAACGCGTCGGCCAGCTGGTAACTCAGCAGATTGGCGATGCCCAACCCCGCCTCGGCCGCCGCCAATGCGCCGTCGACGGTATTGAGCACCAGCCGCGGTCGCGGGTCGAGCCGCCACTTGCCGCTCGCCAGCTGCCATTCCCCCGCCGCGCGCGGCCCCATCATCCCGATCAGGTCGTGCTGCGCCAGGTCGGCCATGACCTGCGGCGCGCCGCGCCGCGCCAGATAGGCGGGGCTGGCCACCAGCATCTGACGTACCCAGCCGATCCGCACCGCCTTCAGCGCCGAATCGGCAAGCGGCCCGATCCGCACCGCGACGTCGATGCCCTCCTCGACAATTCGCACATTGCGGTCGATCAGCATCATCCGCACCATCAGCTCGCGATGCTCAGCCATCAGCGCGCCGACGACGGGCAGCACATGCAATCGCCCGAACATCACCGGCGCGGTGACATAGAGCTGGCCGCGCGGCTCGGCGGCAGCCCCGCGCAGCTCCCGCTCGGCCCCGGCAAGGTCATCGAGAATACGCCGCGCCTGCTCCAGAAACGCAGCGCCTTCGTCGGTCAGCGCCACCGCGCGCGTCGAACGATGGAACAACAGCGTCCCCAGACGCCCCTCGAGCGCCGCGATCCCGCGCGTCACCGCGGGCGGCGAGCTGTTCAGCTTGCGCGCCGCCGCAGCGAACCCGCCCTCACTCGCCACCGCGACGAACATCTCTAGAGTCAGCAACCGGTCCATCGATTATTCCACTTATCGGAACATACTACTTCAATCTTCGCTCGTTATCACATTGAGCGCAACGATCTAAATGAGGTCCCGCGAACGAAGGTATGTCCCCCTCTCGGCCTTCGTTCGCTCCCTTTGCGAAGGATCGGCATCATGGCGCGCAACTACCGTCACACCCTGTTCAACGACGCGGTCAAAGCCCTGCAGGAACGCCACGGCTCGCGCGCCGCCTATCTGAAGATGGACGCGGGCGCCGACGGCACCCCCGACGCGCTAACCGCCAAGGAGCTGGATTACATCGCGCTGCGCGACAGCTTTTATATGGCCAGCGTCAACGGCGACGGCTGGCCCTATATGCAGCACCGCGGTGGCCCCGCGGGCTTCCTGCGCCATATCGACGGCAACCGCATCGGCTTCGCCGACTATCGCGGCAACAAACAATATATCAGCGCCGCGAACTTGGCCGGCAACGACCGCGTCTCGCTGTTCCTGATGGATTATCCGAACAAGGACCGGCTGAAACTCGTTGGCCACGCGCACAGCGTCGAGTTGGCCGACGATCCCGCCCTCGTCACCTCGCTGATGCCCACCGGCTATCGCGCCGTCCCCGAACGCGCCTTCCTGATCGACGTCATCGGCTGGGAATGGAATTGTTCGCAGCACATCACCCCGCGCTTTACCGAGGCCGAAATTTCCGCCGCGATCCAGCCGATGGCCGCCGAACTCAATCAATTGCGCGCCGAAAACGTCGCGCTTCGCGCCCAGCTTTCCGGAGAATGACGATGATCCAGCTTTATGGGACCCCGCGGTCGGGCAATACCCACAAGGTCCGCATGGCACTCGCCTTCCTCGACCTGCCGTGGGACGAGCGGCTGACCGACGCCGCCGCGCGCCAATCCGACGCCTTTGCCGCGATCACCCCGATGCGCCAGATCCCCGTCTATGTCGAAACCGACCGCACGCTGCGCGATAGCCAGGCGATCCTGACCTATCTCGCGGCGCGCCACCGCCCCGGCGACTGGGACGGCCGCACGCCCCAGGAACGCAGCGAGATTGCGCTGTGGCTGTCGCACGCCGCCAACGAAATCGCCAACGGCCCCGCCGCGCTCCGGCTCGCGCGCCAGTTCGGCGCGGTCATCGCCGAGGCGCAGGCGCAAGCGGCGACCGCGCGCTTCCTGCCGGTGATCGAATCGCATCTGTCCGACCATCGCTGGCTCGTCGGTGACCGGCTGACCATCGCCGATCTTGCCGCCAGCCCCTATCTGGCGCTCGCGGGCGAGGCCGACATCGACCTTGCCGACTGGCCGGCAATCGGCGAATGGACCGATCGGATCGCCGCACTGCCCGGCTTTCCCGCGATGCCGGGCTGGCCCGCGCATATCGCCAGCTGAGGAGCCGACCGATGCCCACTGTGAACATCAAGATTACCCGTGAAGGCGCGACGCCCGCGCAAAAGGCCGAACTGATCGGCGGCGTCACCGAATTGCTCCAACGAATCCTCGGCAAAAACCCCGCGACCACGGTGGTGACGATCGACGAGGTTGACCTCGACAATTGGGGCATCGGCGGCCTGCCCGTCACTGAATTTCGCGCCGCGCAGGCCGCGAAAGCGCCGCCGCAATGACCAGCAGCAACGCCCCGACGTTCGCGATCATCATGCTGCTGACCGGGATCGGCATCCCGATCCTTGCCGCGCTCAACGGCGGCCTCGGCGGGCGTCTCGGCAGCCCGATGGCGGCGTCGATGATCCTGTTCGGCCTCGCCTTCCTGATCGCCACCACCGGCGCGATCGCGACCGGGTCGGTCGGCCAGATCCGCTTTTCGTCCGACATCCCGTTTCACTTCTACTTCGGCGGGCTATTCGTCGCTTTCTACGTCATTTCTGTGACCTTCATCGCGCCCAAATTCGGGGTCGGCAACGCGATCTTCTTCGTCCTCGTCGGCCAGCTGATCAGCGCCGCGGTGATCGACCATTTCGCGCTGTTCGGGTCGATGCGCTTTCCGGTCGACGCCAAGCGCCTCGCGGGCATCACGCTGATGGTCGCGGGCGTGTATCTGGCGCGCCGGACGGGTTGAGGGCGGGTTTCCGGCAGTTGTGGTCGTTGATCCTCCCTGTGGCGAAGCCATGGGGAGATGGCAGCGCGAAGCGCTGTCGGAGGGGCGATGACACTACCGTCGCTGCCCCTCCACCCCTCGCTTCGCGAGCGGTCCCCCTCCCCATCGCTTCGCGACAGGGAGGAGTTACCCTGAAACCCATTCCCCGCTCACATATGCCCCGTCACCTCCGGCGCGTTCCACCAGTTGTTGCCCGCGCCGTCCATATATTGCACCGGCAACGCCGCCTTTTCGGCGGGCGTCAGATCGTCCAGACACGCAATCGCGACCGAATAATAGGCACCGCCGATCTCCTCGACAGTGCCATGACCGAACGGCGCCACACCGCAGGTCTTGCAAAAGACATGGTGCGCGCTGTTCGATCCGAACTGATAGTCGGACAGCGCCGCGGGGTCGGTCAGCAGGCGAAAAGCATCGGGTTTGACCTGCGCATTCCAGCCGCGCTTCTTGGTACAGATCGAGCAGTTGCACTTGCCCGTCCCGGCTTTCAGGTCGATGTCGGCTTCAAATTTGACCGCGCCGCAGTGACACGAACCATGATGGGTCTTGAGCATGTTCTATCCTTCGCTTGGCGGCGCCGCGGTCAGCGCCTCTCACCCCGAAGCGAATAGCCCGCGCCCCTGACAGATCCTGTCAGGAGGGGGCGGCGTGGCCGCTTTGCCGCCACCAGTCGGCCATCAGCACCGCGCGCCGCCGCCCAAAACCTTCCTCGCCGATCCGCGCCGACGTCACCCGGTCGATGCGGAAACTGCGGAAATCCCGGCGCAGCAGGCACCAGGCGGCGATGATCTGCTTCTCCTCATAATAAGCGAGCGCCGCGGGCCAGATCGCGCGCTCGGTCACCGCGCCGCTCTGGTCGGCATAGCCGATATGCAGCGTCTTTTCCGCGCGCATCGCCGCGCGCACTGTTGCCAGCAGCGGCGCATCGGTCTCGCGCCACTGGCTGTTCACCGGCCATAGCCCCGCCTCGTCGATCCGCTGCTTGAGCTCATCAGGGCTCGCCGCGGCAATCTTGGCCAGCGCCAGCCCCGCGGCGCGCGACAGGCTGCCGTCCTGCCGCCCCTCGACCCAGCGCGCGCCGAGCACCAGCGCCTCCAGCTCGTCGGCGGTGAACATCAGCGGCGGCAGGAAAAATCCCGGGCGCAGCACATAACCGACCCCCGCCTCGCCCTCGATCGGCGCGCCGAGCGCGATCAGCGCCTGAATGTCGCGATACAACGTGCGCACCGACACGCCTTGTTCGTCAGCCAGCACCTCGGCCGTCACCGGTCGGCGGCGGCGGCGCAGACCGTCGATGATCGCGAACAACCGTCCCGTCTTGGACACGCGCGGTTTCCCCTATTCGGCCGCAGCGGGCAGATGAGCGACAATCGCGCGCAGCGCCGCAACATGGCGATCGAGCGCGCGTGTCCCGGCCCGCGTCAGCGACGCCCAGGTGCGCTGCCGCCCCCCCTCGGCCGCCTTGCGCAGCGCGACATAGCCGGCGTCGGACAACGCCGCGAGATGCTTTGACAGCACCGAGTCACTGACCTTCAACAGCTCGCGCAGCTTCGCGAATTCCATCTCGGTCACCTTGGCGAGCAGCGCGGTAATCTGAAGCCGCGCCGGCGCGTGGAGCAGCATGTCGATGCCATCCATCCTCACGCCGCCCCGTTCTGCAATTCGCGGTCATAGATGCGCGTCCAAACGAGACTGGCGGCCAGCGCAACAACGAAAGCGCCGCCCGCAATCGCCAGTTTTACCACCAGCGACAGATCGTTGACCCGCGCATGGATTTCAGCCCCCATCGCGCCAAGGAGCAGCGCCACCATCAGCAACGTCAGCGGCAGCGTGCGTCCCTTGCGATATCCGCTGACGAAAACCCCGTAACGTCGCCGGTCATCGACGACGAGCCATGCCACCGCCGCCATGGCAAAAACGAACAGCACGATTTGAAGCGGCGGTCCAAACCCTTGGCTGAGCACGATGGCACCCATCACCGAAGCAAAAGCGATATGCCGCCACAGGGGATATTTCGGGCCGCTCGCCGCGAACTCGCGCTGCGCCGCGTTCATACTGTCAAGTGCCGCCTGGGCTTCGATCGGGTCCATCACTTGCCTCCATGCTTTCCAATATGGAAAGTCATAGGTCACACTTTCCGTTTCGGCAAGTGATGATTTTCCATCTTGGAAAGTAGAGCCGGTCGCGGTCGTTGACCGTGACGCTCAGCGCCTGCGAAAGGTCCAGCGCATCGGCTTTGACCCGTCGATCCGCGAAATCGTCGCGGTCAGCGTGTCGCCGTCGCGGACATAATGGATACGCTGCGGATAGTCATGCGCAGCATTTTCGAACGTCGCGCTCGTCGTATCATGGCGCACCAACCGGAACGCCACGGACGCCCCCCCATGCGGCTGCGCGATATAGGCGAGCGTCCCGTCGGCGCCCGCTGCGATCCGTAAAAACTCAAACTCGCGCATAACATCGCCGAGCCCGGCGCGGCTATGGCCCAGCATCACCCCGCCGCGCGGCGGCGTCCAGCTTTCCTCGGTCCAGCGATCGCCCGTCTCGCTCGTCCACTGCCCCGCCAGCCATGCCAGATCATCGACGGGCGCCGCCGGGCTGGCTGCGGCCAGCAACATGCTCAGCCCCGCGGTCATCCAATATGTCATCGCGCGCCCCCTGACCCGCCACGGCGCGCCCCGCCATGGCAGGATCAGGATAGCGCAGCGCTGCCGCGCTTAAAAGCGCCCGATCACCTGCACGCCGTACATCCGCGGTTCGGCGGGGATGAAGGTCGGGATGCCGAAGGCGCCGCCGGTGTTGCCTGCGTCGAGCAGATAATCCTCGTCGGTCGCGTTGCGGATGAAACCAGTAATCTCGAATCGCTCATCGGCAAAGCTCACACCGGCGCGGGCATTGACCAACGTTACCGCATCTTGGGCAATCAGCGGATTGTTCGGCACCTCGAAAAATATCTTGCTGCGATAGGTCACCGTCGGGGTCGCGAACAACCGCATCCCGCCGCCCAGATCGGCATTGACCGTAAACCCTGCCGCCGCCTGCCATTCGGGTTGCAGGCGGAAACGATCGCCCGCGAACACGCCGTTCGCCGCCTTGTTGTCGATGCCGCCGTCGATCCAGGCGACGTTGCCGAACAGCCGCAGCCAGTCGGTCACCGCAAAGCTCGCCTCGGCCTCCACGCCCAGATTGCTCGCGGTGCCGGCGCTCTGGGTGATCGTGGTCCCGTTCGGCTGGATCACCGATACCTGGAAATTGTCATAGGTCTGGTAATAGACGCCGAGCGAGCCGGAAAAGCCGCCGCGCGCGGCTTTCAGTCCGACCTCGTAATTCCAGACATTCTCTTCGGCGATGGCGCTGACGTTGGCGACCGGTCCCGTCGCAGTGCTGCGCGCGCCCAGATTGACGGTCGGCGAACGGCGCCCTTTTGACACGGTGGCAAAGGCGTTGAACCCGTCGGCAAAGCGATACAGAATGTTGAAGCGCGGCAGAAAGGCCTGGAAACTATCCTCGCTATAGAATGTCTGCCCGCCGGTATCGACCTGTCCGGGGATCAGCGAGGCGGCGGCGGGGTTGAGCCGCGGGCGCGGCACCACGGCGAAAAAGCCCGAGCGGCGCTTTTCGATCAGCGCGCGCACCCCTGCGGTCACTTCCAGCGCCTCGGTCGGGATCCAGGTCGCGTCGGCGAACACCGAATAGCTCTGGTTCTTGCCGATATTGCCGAAGGTCGAGCTGTACGGGATCGCAGTGGCGGCGCCGCCGGTCAGGATCCCCGTCGCTGCTGCTGCCGCGACGCTGCCGTCGGGGGCAATGCACGGCAGGTTCGGGATCAACCGCGCCGCGCATTGCAGGAAAATGCCCTCTTCGCTCGAAAAGGGAACGACCTGCGACCCGTCCTCAATAAAGCCGTTCCACCCGAACGACCCGCGAAACCTGTCGCTGTTGTACGCAAAACGGGTCTCGTGATTATATTGCCACCCCGTCGCGTCCTCGGCGAATTCCAGATACCAGGCGGCGCTGCCATCGGCGTCAAAAATCTCCAGGCTGTCGAAATCGCGATAGCTGTTGACCATCGTGATCGTCCAGTCGTCGGCAACCTCCCAGGCCATGGTCAGATTGGCGTCATAAACGTCGCGGGTCAGGCCGAGCTTGGCCGCACCCAACGCGGCCTGCGATACCGGCGAGCCGCCGAGCGCCGCATCGCCGAACGGGTTCGCCGGTCCGGACGCGGTCGGATAGGTGCCCGAAATGAACGGCGTGCCGCTGTGCCGCTGGCGGTCATAGGTCAGGATCAGGTCAGCGGTGAAATTTTCGGTCGGCGTCACACGCAGCGAGCCGCGGACCCCCAGCTGGTCCTGCGCGTACAGATCCTCCTGCCCAGCGGCCAGATTGCGCACATAACCATCGCGTTTCTTCCATTCGAATGCCACGCGCCCGGCAATCTTGTCCGACCCCAGATTGACGAAACCGCCCAGCGTCGTCGCATCATAATTGCCGTAGCTGGCGTTCACTTCGCCCGAAAAGCCGGGCTTGGGCCGGGCCGATATGATGCTGATCGCGCCGACCGCCGACGCGGTGCCGAACAACGTCGCCTGCGGCCCCTTGATCACCTCGATCCGATCGACGTCATAAATCGCCTGATACGACCCGCGCGAGCGCGAGATGTCGGTGCCGTTATAATAGAGCGTCACCCGCGCCGCCTGCTGCGCCGACCCGCTGTCCGACGTGATGCCGCGGATGACGATGCCCGGATTATTGGCGCTCTGTTCCTGGATGTTGAGCCCGGGGATATAGTTGGACAGTTCGTCGAGGTCGCCGACCCCCAGATTGCGCAGCTGCGCGCCGCTGGTCGCCGAAATAGTGATCGGCACGTCGATCGCGCGCTGCTCGATCTTCTGCGCGGTGACGACGATATCGTCGCCGCCCGACGATGGGGCGCCCGCCGTATCGTCGGCGGGTAGGGCATCGGCCTGCGCGAGTGCGGGCGTGGCGGTGGCGGCGAGCAGCAACAGGGATAACGCACGGACGGAGCGAGCCATGGGACAGACCTTTTTGATTTAGGTTTTATCGGAAAACGAAACGACGAACGTCGCTCGCTCTCTGCCCCGCGTCGGCGTCATTACCGCGTCGGCTCGGCGACACGGCGATGACAATTATGCGTGTGATTGTGACAGCAAGCCTGCGGCCGCGTCGTGGCTATTGCGCTTTCGCAGCGTTGAAATCATGCACCACCAGCCCCGGCCGACGGGTGTCATAAACGGTTTGCAGGATACAGGCGCCGCCGCCTTTGGCGCAGAGTTTCCGCGCCGCTTCCGCCGCGCGCTTGGCGTTGCGTTCGGGCAGACCGTTCGGATAGCCCCTGTCGGTGTAGGTTTGGATCACGCCGTTGCCGGTGACGCCCCAATAGGCGCAGGTCAGGCCGGGGTTGGCGCGCTCGCACGCCGCCACCGCCGCGCCGGTCGCTGCCGCCAGGGTCGGGTGTCCGGTCGCGATCCATGCGCGCACCGACGCCGTCTTGGGCGCGCGCTTGTCCTCGACCCAGGCGGCCGCGCCGTACAATTTGCGCGCCTTCGCCAGATCGGGCGTCGCCCGCTGTTTGCCGGCGCCATAGGTGCCGACGATTTCGCACGGCAGCGGCTGCTCGCGGCCGCAATTGGCCAGCGCCGCAGCCTTGGCTGCCGCACCGTTCGTACCCCAACCGCTGTGCAGAAACCCGTTCCAGTCGCGCGCGATCGCGGTTGTGGAATTGGCCCATTCGCCAATCGACGCGCACCCCGATCCCATCGCCCGCTGACACGCCGCCAGCGCCTTTTCCTGGGCGCCGCGCGGGCCGTCGAAATTCCCCTCCATCCACACCTCTTCGACATCGGGGTGCCACGCAATCGCAGCATGTTGATTGACGATGCGCGGCGCCGCGGGCGGCGCCGCCGGACCATTGTTGCGGGGCACGCACATCAACCCCTTGCCGAGCCCCGGCCCAAGGTCGACTTCGCCGACCACCTGATCGTTCGGGCCGGGGGACGGACAGGGATATTGTGCCGCGGCGGGCAAGGCGATTCCGGCGAGCGCGAGCAGCGCGGTGATGATGAGCAGCGCCGGGCGCACAGCGAGCAACCGGCGCAAAAGCGTTTCGAAGTTCATCATATCTCCAGCGGCGGGTTGGCGATGTCGTCGACCAGTTCCCAACAGCTTTCGGTCGGGAAAAACAGCAGATACCCACCCGACCCGGTTTCCTGCACCAGATCGCCCAAGCCCTCCTGCAGATCTTCGGGCGGCGGGGTCAGGTTCATTTCGAAAATTCCCGGCAGCCAGTCGATCCGGACGCGGTTGTCGCCCGACTGGTTGAACTCGATCTGGACGTAGCGCAGATCCTTTGCATCGCCGCCGTTCATGTCGAATTTCATCGCGGTTTCGGCGGTCACGAAGAAATAATCGATCGTCGCCAGCGGATAATGATTCTGATCGAGATAGCGACGCTTGTCGATCTTGCGCGCCTTGCCGGTCTCGCCAAAGCCGACCTTGGCCGCGGTATATTTTTCGCGCACCGCCCACGATCCGGTGAACGCCTGGAAAAAGCCTTTGAAATCATTGCTCCGGCACGCACCGTCCGCCATCTCGAGCCGCAGCCGGTCGCTTTCGGTCATCTGGCGCACCGGGCGATCGTCGGCGCCGTCGGTACCGGCGGTGTTGGGCGCGCGCGCAGCGGCGGGCTTGGCCGCCGGATCGACCGCGGCGGCGCTGGCTGCCGCATCGCTGGGTTCGCTGCCACAGGCCGCCACCCCGGCCAGCAGCAATGCGGCCACCGCCATCCTGCCATGTCGCGTCACGCACCATCTCGTCATCGGCTTCGGTTCCTCATCAGGGGGCGCCGGCCCCACGCTTCTTTCCTATACCAGCCGCATCTCGCCCAAAGCGAAGATGGTGCACCAGTACATCACATCATTGGTTGGCTATTCATGTGCCTGATAAAAATCAGCTATGAAAATGACCTTGCTCACAGGCGGCGCGATCGCCGGTCTCGCCCTGTTGCTGACCGCGGTGGGGGCCGCGACACCCCCGGCCCGCGCCCAGGACGCGGTCGAGGCGCGCACGCTGCTCGCCATGAAACCGGCCACCATCGTCAGTGCGCTTGGCGAACTCGGCCATCAGGTCCGGCTGGTCGATGGCGGCGGCGGCGATCCCGTCCGGATCGACGCCGCCGACACCACCTATTCGCTGTTTCTGGCGCAGTGCGAAACAAGCGGCTGCCGGTTGCTGCAATTCCGCTCGTGCATCGCGGCGCCCAAAGGGTCTGCCGATCTCGCCGAGCGTTGGAACAGCACCAATATGTACGGCCGCGCCTCGCGCCAGGCCCCGGGGCTGATGTGCATCGATTCGACGCTCTACGCCGCCGACCGCCGCATCTCGCTCGCCTCGCTCCGCTCGCATATCGAGGGGATGCGGACGCTGATGCCTCATGCGCAGGAATTTTTCCTCAAAGGATGATCTTATGCTTTCGCGTTTTGGTTTCGGCGCCGCGCTATTGCTGGCCGCCGCCCTGCTATGGATGCCGCGTCCGGCGGCGGCGCAAAATTATCCCTGCCCCGGCGGCCCCGGCCCCGGCGAGGTCCAGGTCGGCGTGTCGGGGGGCAGCCACGGCGTCGCCGCGGTACCGATCTGCGCCCCGGCGGCGGGCGGCGGCGGCGGCGGAGCTTCGGCGCCGAGCTACAGCTATGGCGCGATCGCCCTCCATCCCGATGTCGATGATGTGTGGATGTTCGGCAACTGGACCGGGCCGAACGCCGCCGAACAGGAAGCGCTCACCGCGTGCAATCAAGCGATGGGCGGCGGCTGCATCTCGATCGGCGAATGGCACAATTCGTCGATGTCGATCATCCGCGACGCTCAGGGCAACCGCTATGCCGGATGGAACGGCCAAGGCGGCACCATGCGCAAAAAGATGCTCGCCGATTGCAAAGCGATCCAGATGCTGCCGTGCGAAGTGGTGGGCAGTTTCAGCTCCAGCAAGCGCCGCCATACGCCCAACCTTGCCACCGCGCGCAAAAGTTATGCGGCCGGCGCCTGGGTCCGCGGCGAGGGCTATAACGGCCGTCTCTATATCGCCTCCGCGCATCGAACGATGGCGGAGGCAAAGGCGGCGGCGACGGCGGCCTGCACCAATGCCACCGGCCGTAACTGCGAGATTGCCGTAGCCGTCGCCAATGGCACCCTGCTGACCTTTCAGCTCGGTTACCCCGAGCGAACCGATACGTCGGTGGTTGCCGAGCGCACCGTCAAACGGGCGCAGCAGGCCGCCGAGACCGACTGCAAAAATCGCAAGGCGCGGTGCGCGATCCAGACCGCTTATGACAGCGGCACCCCGGGTGTCACGGTCCATGATTTTGACGCCGCGGCAAAATCCCGATGAACGCATTTTCCGGTCTTGCGGCGTTCGGCCTGCCCGCCGCCCTGGTTGCGGCAGCCTTTATTCTCCCCGGCACCGCCGCGGCACAGCAACGCTGTCCCGGCGGTCCCGGCCCCGGCGACATGATCGTCGGCTATGCACCCGACGGCACCCCGCTCTGCGCGCCCAATCCGAGCGCGGGCGCGCCGACCCCCGCGCCGCGCCCCGTCATGCAGACCTATGCGGCCATCGCCTGGCACCCCGACGCTGGCGACGTGTGGTTGTCGGGCAATTACAACGGGCCGAACGCCGCGCCCAGCGCCGCGCTCGCCGCCTGCAGCCGCGACATGGGCGGCGGCTGCACCACCATCGGCGAGTGGAACAATTCGGCGATGGCAATAGTCCGCAACCGTTACGGCGAGCTCTTGAGCGCCTGGGCGGGCGACGGCGGTCGCACCCGCAAGCAGGTACTAGCCGACTGCAGCGCGAAGCAACCGCTGCCGTGCGAGGTCGTCGGCACCTTTGCGTCGGGCAAGCGCGAGCACCGACCCAACCTCGCCGCCGCGCGCAAGCGCTATGCCGCGGTCGCGTGGGTGAAGGGCACAGAGGGCTATGACAACCGCCTCTATATCGCGCGCGGCCACCACCACCTCGCCGATGCCGAGCGCGAGGCGCTGGCCGCGTGCACCAAGGCCACGGGCGTATCGTGCGGCCTCCTCGCCTATGCGGGCAATGGGTTTATCCAGACTTACGCGATCGGCACGGGCCACAGCGCGACGCCCGAAACCAGCGCCAAGCGCGCGGCGCAGGCGGCGCAGGCGCTGTGCAAGCAGCAGAAGCAACCCTGCGCGTTGCAGGCCGCCTACGACAGCCGCACCGCCGGCCTCGTCGTGCATGATTTTCTTGCCGGGAACCGCTGATGACCCGCTCCCTCCGTCGCGTACTGACTGCCGCCGCCGCGGTGCTCGCCGCCGCCTGGGCCGCTCCCGCCGCGGCCGAGGGCGGCTGTCCCGCGGGCATGATGCCATCGGGCCAGCAGCAGGCGGGCACTGAGAATTCGGGTGTCTATATTCCCGTCTGTGTTCCCGGCAGCCGCAACGGCGGGGGCGACGACGCCGCGGCCCCCAGCCAACCCGTCGAGGCCTGGCGCCGCGTCCTCGCACCGCTCACGCGCCCGCCCAAGGGCTGGCAGCCTTTATGGCTGGCCTTTCGCGAATATAAGAATTGGCGCACCAAGGAGTCGCACTACATCCTCACGGCGGGGCACCCCACTTATGCCGCGGCGGTCGAGGCCTATCAGACCGAATGCCTGCGCGTGAACGGGCCGCAGTTCAACATCGGGTCGTGCATGGGATGGAGCGCCGATCAGTCGACCTATTTCTCGATCCTGCGCAGTCCGGACAATGTCTACACCATCGGCTACGGCAATTCGCCGGAGGAAACGCTGAACCTCCCGACATGCAACTTCTACGCCCAGCAGGCGCGCGAACTGGGCCGCACCGAACTGCTGGGCCGCCCCTGCGCGGTGGAGGTCATCGGCATCTATCGGAACGCCATCGTCCCTGAACCGAAAGGCAAGCGCAAACGCTAAAGCATCGTGCGTTGAATCCGCACCATCGCCAAACCCGCTCGTGCTGGGCCTGTCGTAGCACCGTCCTTCTTCTTGCAGCGGCGAGAGGGTCGGCGCAGCACCCTGAATAAGCGATTCTCGCTCCGGATACCCACAGCGCAGCGGCACATGGCCGACACTCCCGCCCAGGGCGCAGAGTCCAAGGCGATTGCCGCTGCGTCCAGCGCGCTGCTCCCCCCATCGGAGCGGCGGCCACCCCGGGTCCGCCCGTGCAAAGGCCGTGGGTGACCCCGACGCGAATATAATGACCCGGGTCTCTGGAGCGGTTTTCATCGGCTGACAGTCGCGCATATAGAAAACATTCTCCGGATCAAAATAATAAAAACATCGTGAATTAGATAAAATTCCCCCCAAAAAAATTACCGAGGAGGCCGTGTGACTGTTTCAATAAAGGATCTAATCGAAGAATCTCTGGGCCATCGGGCTGTAAATCATCCATATCTGACCGCGCTGGCCGCCGATGACCTGCCCGATCCCGATTGGGCTTTGCGTGACTTTGCCGAACATTATTACGGCTATTCGCTGCATTTCCCGCGCTATCTGACCACCGTGATTTCCAAGCTGGAAACCCCCGCCCATCGTCACAGCCTGCTCCAGAATCTGACCGAGGAATCGGGCATTTACGATGATGAGGAATATGCCGAACTGGCCGCGGTCGGGGTCGAGCGCGAATGGATCGAAGGCATTCCGCATCCGCAACTGTTCCGCCGCTTTCGCGAAGCGACCGGCATCACCGCCCCCTATGTGCCAGAGGATGACGCGATCGAACTGGTGTGCTGGCGCGAATCCTTCCTGACCACGCTGACCCATGGCTCGGCGGCCGAAGCCTTGGGCGCGCTCGGTCTTGGCACCGAAAATATCGTCAGCACGATCTACGTCCCCTTCGTCAAGGCTCTCGCCCGCACCGACCTGCACCCGCGCGACACGGTGTTTTTCCCGCTCCACACCGCGGTC
Organism: Sphingopyxis sp. UBA6723; assembly: GCF_002454115.1. Lineage (GTDB taxonomy): Bacteria > Pseudomonadota > Alphaproteobacteria > Sphingomonadales > Sphingomonadaceae > Sphingopyxis. The sequence goes on from NZ_DKIH01000007.1 coordinate 65,325, forward strand.
GACGACCATCATCAGGAAGCGCTCGAGGAAATCTCGCTGGCCTTTGCCGCCACCCCGACCGGCAAGGGCGATCTGCGCCGCGGAATGATCAAGGCGCTGTCGCTCCGCTCGTCCTTCTGGGACTGGCTCTACGAACGCGCTCTGGCGCGCGCCGAACGTCCCGCCATGGCGATGGCCTTTTGACGGTCACCGCGCGGGGCCACGGTGCGATGCGTCGCCCCGCGGCCCCCCGCGCCAACTGGAACACACTCGCATGAACCCCGACTTGCTCGCCCTCGTCACCAATATCGAAGCGCGCCGCCCGCTCGCCGCCGACGCGCCGGTCAGCGCGTTTCGTGCCGACCCGGGCAACAGCCACCGCGAAATCTATCGCAACCGCAACGACAAGCTCGGCATCGATTTTGCCGTCGATGTCTTCGATTTTCCCGGCACCCAGGCGTTCGACGCGCGCGTCGTGCGGATTGCCGCGGGCCGCAACAACGAGCTCCACAAACATGCGCATGAATCCTTGTTCTACATCATCAGCGGCAGTGCCGAGGTCCGTATCGGCGAGGCCACGCTGACGCTGAACGCCGGCGGGCTCGCCTTCGTCCCGCGCTGGGTGTTTCACCAGTCGAAAAACCTGTCGCAAACCGAAGAGCTGGTGATCCTGGCGATCACCGATTTCGGCCTGACCAAGGCGGTGCTCGGCGATTATGACAAACGCACCCGGCTCGCCGCAAACGGCGCCGATGTGCTGGATCATGCCTGATCCAGCCCGCACGGCACAGCGAGGCCGCAGGTCAGGGATCAGGCGGTCGTGCCGGTCAGTCCCAACCGCCGCCGGATGCGGCTGAGCGCCACCGGCGTGATTCCGATATAGCGGGCGATGTCGGCCTGGTGCAGCCGCGCCGCCAACCCGCCGTCGGCGGCGCAGAAATCGCGATAGCGCTGCTCGGCGCTGCGGCACAGCAGCGCCTCTTCGCGCCGCTGTTTCCGCGCTTGTAACCACGCCGCAAAGCGAGCGAAATCGCCCTGCAGGTCGCGGTCGGTGGTCAAGCTGCGATCGAGCCACGTCAGTGGTATTGCCGCAACGCGGCAGGGTTCCAGACAGGTCGCACCAAAGCGGGCGACGCCGTCCACCCCCAGGTCGCCGCTGGCCGTGAACAGCCCGCGGTCGGCGATGAAGCTTTTCACCCAATCCTCGCCCGCCGCGGTCAGATAATGGAGCTTGACCAGCCCGCTTTCCAGCACCCACAGCTGCGTCGACGGGTCCGCGGCTGCAAACAACATGGTCCCCGCATCCTGGTCGCGCCCATGCCACACGCCATCGGCGCGAGCGCGCGTCCGCAACCGGTCGGCCAGCGCGGCAGGATCGAAAAGCTGTGTCGATGAACCCAAGTCAATGCCTCGTACCGCTGGACGTGGCACAGCACCACGACCATCCCATGCCATGGAGTTAGAATGTCGCAGCTGTTGTCGCAACCGGGCACCGTCCTCATCACCGGCACCACCTCGGGCATCGGCGCCGCCCTTGCCGCACAGCTGCTCGCCGCCGGGCAACGCATCATCGCGGTATCGCGCCGCGCCGCCGAGGGTGCGCCCGCACCCGGCCTCACCGCTTATGCCTGCGATCTCGCCGATCCGCAGGCGACCGAGGCGTGCTTCGCGCGCATCGCCGCCGACCATCCCGACATCGCGCTGGTCATCAACAACGCTGCTATTCAGCTTGCCGTGCGGCTCGACGATCCGACGCTCGACGCCGCGGCGCTGCAGGGCGAGGTGGCGATCAATCTGCTCGCCCCTGCGATCATCGCCCGAGCGCTGCTGCCCGTCCTGCGCGCGCGCGTGGAGCCGACCGCGATCGTCAACATCTCGTCGGGCCTCGCCTTCCATCCCAAGACCACGACCGCGCTCTATTGCGCCAGCAAGGCGGCGCTGCACAGCCTGACCCGGTCGCTGCGCTATCAGGTCGAAGGCACGCGGGTGCGGGTGATCGAGGCGATCCTGCCGCTGGTCGACACGCCGATGACCGCCGGGCGCGGCAGCGGCAAGCTGAGCGCCGAGGCCGCCGCGGCGGCGATCATCGCCGGCATCAAGCGCGGCCAGAACGACATCTATGTCGGCAAGGCGCGGCTGCTGCCCTTGCTCGGCCGCATCGCCCCCGCTATTCCCGCTGCGATGCTGAAACGCACATGAAAGACCTGCTCCGCGTCGCGCTGATCCTCGCGCTGATCTTCGCCTCGACCTTCGTCATCATCCAGGGCACCGGGCTGGTTACCGAGGAGGGCGTGCGCGCCTTTCTGGCCGATGCCCATGCGATCCACCCCGGCTGGTTCGTCCTGCTCGTCATCGTGCTGCTCGTCGTCGACCTGCTGATCGCGGTGCCGACGATGGCGACGATCCTGCTCGCGGGTTATATTCTCGGCCCCATCGTCGGCGGCGCCGCAGCGGCCACGGGGCTGATGCTGCTCGGCACGCTCGGCTATGGCCTTGGTTTCCGTTTCGGCCGCCCGATCCTCGCCCGGCTGTTCGGCGACGACAGTCGTCTCGCGGGGATCGAGGCCGCTTTTGCCCGCAACGACCTGCTCGTGCTGTTCACTTGCCAGGCGCTGCCGATCCTCCCCGAACTCAGCTGCACCCTCGCCGGGGTCGCGCGGATGCGCTTTACCCGCTTTCTGCTGGGCTATGGCGTCGGCGTCGTCCCCTTTGCCTTCATCGTCGCGTGGGGCGGGTCGGCGAGCACCGCCGCCGACCCCTCACCGGCGATCTACACCGCCATCGGGGTCAGCGCCGCGCTGCTGATCGCGTGGCGCGCGCTTCGCCGCCGGACGGCATAGACAGCCGCGACCATTGCCCCTATCATCGCGCCATCCCCGGGGAGCCGCGCGCGTGATCGCCGGTTGAGAGCGGAATACACCGCGACCCGTTGAACCTGATCCGGATAATACCGGCGGAGGGAGGGTCGGTATTCCAAGCCCGGAATCCCCATTCTCGCTCCGAACCTTTGGAGCGAACAGACATGGCCGACATCGACAGCCGCCTCGACAAGACGCAAGCCCAGCCCATCGGCGTCACCACCGGCCCGATCCGCGGCAGCCGCAAGATTCACGTCGCGACCCAGACCGGCAGCGGCATCCGCGTCGCGATGCGCGAGATCCTGCTCGAACCCTCGTCGGGCGAGCCGCCCGTCCGCGTCTATGACACCAGCGGCCCCTACACCGACGCGAACGCGACGATCGACATCAACGCCGGCCTCCCCGAAATCCGCGCTGAGTGGATCCGCGGCCGCGGCGACGTCCAAGAGGTCACCCAGCGCGAGGTGAAGCCCGAGGATAATGGCCAGCTCGGCCCCGACCGCAGCGGCGGCGTCCCCGCCTTCCCCAACGTGCGCCGCAAGGTGCTGCGCGCCAAACCCGGCCAGAACGTCAGCCAGATGCACTACGCCCGCCGCGGCATCATCACGCCCGAGATGGAATATGTTGCCGAGCGCGAAAATCTCGGCCGCGCCCGCCTGTCCGAATACAAACGCGACGGCGAAAGCTTCGGCGCCAGCATCCCCGATTACGTCACCCCCGAATTCGTCCGCGACGAGGTTGCCCGCGGCCGCGCGATCATCCCCAGCAACATCAACCATCCCGAAAGCGAGCCGATGGCGATCGGCCGCAACTTCCTCGTCAAGATCAACGCCAATATCGGCAACAGCGCGGTCGCCAGCGACGTCGCGGCCGAGGTCGACAAGATGGTCTGGTCGATCCGCTGGGGCGCCGACACCGTCATGGACCTGTCGACCGGGCGCAACATCCACGACACGCGCGAATGGATCATCCGCAACTCGCCCGTCCCGATCGGCACCGTCCCCATCTATCAGGCGCTGGAGAAAGTCGGCGGCGTCGCCGAGGACCTGACCTGGGAAATCTTTGCCGACACGCTGATCGAACAGGCCGAACAGGGCGTCGACTATTTCACCATCCATGCGGGTGTTCGTTTGCCCTACGTCCCCCTCGCGGCCAAGCGCATGACCGGCATCGTGTCGCGCGGCGGCAGCATCATGGCGAAATGGTGCCTCGCGCATCACAAGGAAAGCTTCCTCTACGAACGCTTCGACGAGATTACCGAGATCATGAAGGCCTATGACGTCGCCTACAGCCTTGGCGATGGCCTGCGCCCCGGCAGCATCTATGACGCGAACGACGAGGCGCAGTTCGCCGAGCTCTACACGCTGGGCGAGCTCACCAAGCGCGCCTGGGCGCAGGATGTTCAGGTGATGATCGAGGGGCCGGGCCACGTCCCGATGCACAAGATCAAGGAGAATATGGAAAAGCAGCTGGAGGCGTGCGGCGAGGCGCCCTTCTATACCTTGGGGCCGCTCACGACCGACATCGCGCCGGGTTACGACCATATCACCAGCGGCATCGGCGCCGCGCAGATCGGCTGGTACGGCACCGCGATGCTTTGCTACGTCACGCCGAAGGAGCATCTGGGCCTGCCCGACCGTGACGATGTGAAGGTCGGCGTCGTCACCTACAAACTCGCCGCCCACGCCGCCGACCTTGCCAAGGGCCACCCCGCCGCGCAAGTCCGCGACGACGCGCTGAGCAAAGCCCGCTTCGAATTCCGCTGGCGCGACCAGTTCAACCTGAGCCTCGATCCCGACACGGCGGAGCAGTACCACGACCAGACCTTGCCAGCCGAAGGCGCCAAGACCGCGCATTTCTGCAGCATGTGCGGTCCGAAGTTCTGCTCGATGAAGATCAGTCAGGAGGTGCGCGAGTTTGCCCGCTTGCAAAATCAAGATGCCGAAGGCTTCATCGCCGTCGAGGAGGCCGAAAAAGGCATGGCGCAGATGAGCGAGGTCTATGAGGAATCGGGGCGTGAGCTTTATCTGGGTTCGGGCGGGCGCGAACACGACTGATGAGCGGAGGGGGCTTGTTCGGAAAGCTGTTCGGAGGGCGAAAGCCGTCCGCGCTTCAGCTTCTGCAATCAGCCCACTGGAAATGCGCGAGCTGCGATGTCGAGCATGAAGGCATGTTCGACATCGGCGCGCTGGCCCCCGATCATTGGGGCGACGCCGAACAGCTCGAACCCAACAGCGCGCTACGGCTCGACGGCGATTTCCTGTCCGAAGATTTCTGCGTGATCGACGGTCAGCATTTCTTCGTCCGCTGCGTCTTCGATATCCCCGTCCACGGGTTACCCGAAAAATTCGGCTACGGCGTCTGGTCGACCCTCTCGCGCGAAAATTTCGACCGCTATATCGACGGTTTCGACGACGGCAAATACAGCGATATGGGGCCATGGTGGGGCTGGTTCGCGAACAACCTCAAGGGTTTTCCCGAAACGCTCAATCAAGGCTGCTGGGTCTATCCGCAGTTGGGCCGACAACGACCGGCGATCAGCCTAGACGACGATGCACACGACCTGACGATTGCGCAGCTAGACGGCATCAGCCCGGAGCGGCTGCTTGAACTTTACGCCGAATATGGTCACGCGCCCGACGTAAGCTGATCATTGAGATTAAAGGCCGTTGAACCTATCACCGCAATTCCCAACATCCTTAGCGGGCGGCTGACCTAGTTCTAGCCTCATAACGATCGCAGCTTGGAGGGCCGTAAGCGTAGGAAAGGCTGACGCATTTAGGTGATGCCGCGCCGCCCGAGCCACTGCGTTGGCATCGACGCAGCCGCATTTTGGCGCAATTTTTGCGAGAAGTTCTTTACCAGGCAGAAGTCGGAGAAGCTCATCGATATCAGATTTATCAACAGCATTACCAATTGCCTCGTATTCACGATCAACTGCTTCCCCGATCTTGGCATCTGTTGTTTCTTCCTGCGCTCGCTTGGTCTGACTTAAGATATCAGATTTCAGTAGAGTTTTGACCTGCTCCTTGTTGCCCAAATTCGCCAATGTCCGATTAGGAATAGATGCCCCTATCCGGTAGTCGAAACGCGAAGCCGCTCGCCTTGCCGCAACTTTGAGTTGGTTTTCTCTCGCGAACTCTAGGATAAAATCAACGATAACATTCTCATCTGGAATAGGACTTGCTGTCCCTAGAGAAGAAGCTACCAAAACTGCTACGCTCGGATGACAAAAAAAGCTCTCTGCTTCATGATAATCAAGAACTATTACATTTGAATTAGATATACTGTTAAGTTTTTCATTCGATCGATAATCCCGATCTACCACTCCTACTAAGCTCATATTTTGAGAAATTTCTTTCCATTTCCCAGATCGAGAGGCGATCGCGATCACATCTTCACAGCCACCAACAGGGGACGGCGTTAGGTCTCTGTCGTTCAATAGCCAGCTATAAAATATTGTGTCAAATGAACTAGGCTCTCCCTCTACAATGAGAGATTTTTTGTTCGACAAAATCTGCGTAATATTCCCAAGTAACTCTTGCCTATCGGCATCAGATAAGGAAGATATTTCTCCAATTTGCTGAATATTATCGTTGTCGTCACTTAGAACTATGAGGACTTCAACGCTATCCCGATTCGCAAAGCTCACACTGTGGGTCGCATAGAAGAATATAGCCTCAGGAAGCAAACTTTCCACAGAGGACCAAAGCCGGTTTGCGAGTGCAGGATTAAGATTTAACTCAGGTTCATCAATAAAAAGGACACTTTTTTGGTCAGCAAGTTCGACTATGTCGGCAAGAATAGAAAATACCTGTTTTTCTCCATCTGACAAACTTGTTGGGCCGTATTCATTACCTTTCTTTTTGCAACGAAGATGGCGCGATTGTGGAACATATTTCAGTTCAATGGTTGGGAAAATATCCGAAAAGGTTTCGAACACCTTCGTCATTGGATCTTGAAGGCGCCGAGGCATTGGTGAGCGCTCGCCCTCAGGTTTGCTTTCTTCTTCTACCTGCCAACTGTGAACGTCATCCGAGTGCTGGATTTTCGATCTCTCCGCCATGAGTTCGAGACTCTTGAGAGCGTCAAAGAGTCGGCTACGAAGAGTACCGGACCTTTTATTTTTGTACTGTCCAATTGCGTGGTCGAAGGTCCGATACTGCTTAAAATTTGCGGCTGTAAGCTCTAGCGTGTCTACCATATCCATCGCCCTCCCGCCCTCAATGTTTAACATCGAGTGGTCAGGAAGAATTTGCGAAATCCGCCCACGAATTTCTGCAAGCAGTGTGGACTTGCCTGTTCCGTTTGCGCCGAGGAACACGTTAACACGCCCCATCGCGAACTTACGGTCTCCCGTTCGGCTCGTAGTGATATCCAGCTTTTCCAAAGTCTCTTTGCTCCCATTACGTAAGGTTCAATAGAACCAAGGTAGAAGCAGAAGCAATATGACGTTACCTTCAGATGGATTTCCGTGACAGCTAACTAAAATCCCAAACTCCCCCGCCCCACCAGCTTCCTCACCATCGCCCGCACCTCGGCGGGCGTGTCGCCGCTGACCACCTCGACATAGCCGATGCCCGCGCGGCGCAGCGCCTCGCGTTTTACCGCGTCGCGCGCGGCAGTGGTGTCGCTCAGATGATGCCCCGTCCCCTGCATCTCGACCGCATGGAGCGGGCGGCAGTCGGCGTCGACGATCAGCAGGTCGACGCGCTTGGAATTGACCGCAAAGAACGCCGCCTCGTTCGGGCTCGCCAGAATCTCGCCCAGCGACACCTGCCCCATCGCGCGCCAGCCGGGGCTTTCCTCGGCCAGTGCCTTGTCGAGCACGGTCAGCAAGCGCCGCTCACCCTGATTGAACAACGGCCGCGCAGTAAACGGCGCCTCCATCACGACGCGCAATTGCTCGGCGGCGGTCGCCACCGGACTGGCGGGCTTGGGCGGCGGTGCCGCCGGCACGACCTTCGCCTTACCGCCGCCCCACGCCCGCTTGCCGCCGCGCTTCTGCCACCGCTCCCGCCGTTCGGCGCGCTTCCACCCCTAAACGATCCGCTCGGCCCCCACCCCAATCGTCGCGCCGACCGCCAGCACGATCGCCAGCAGTATCGGTTTGTCGATCAGGGCCAATATCTCGTTCGGCATGGGCCGCAAGATAAGGCAGCGTTGGTTATCATCGGGTAACCCGCCCCTACTCCACCACCATCAGCTGCGACGGAAACGGCACCGCCAGCGCCGCCGCCGCTTCGGCATCGCCGTCCAGCCATGTCGCATAATCATCCTCGGCCAAAATCACCGGCATCGCCTTGGGATGCAGCGGCGCGACCAGCGGGTTGGGGGCGCAGGTCAGGAACGCATAGGCATCGCCGACCGCGGTCGGGCGCCACAGCCCCGCGAACGCCGCGACCGCGCGGTCCGCGACGCGGAACCAATGCTCGTCCTTCGTCCCCTTGCCGTCGGGCCCCAGCTTGGGTTCGGCAAAGCGGCTGAACGGCACCAGGCACCGCTGCGCCGGGCGTTTCAGCATATTGGCCCAGAACGGGCTGGCCAGGTTGCGGACGTTGGTGACATATTTGGTCACCGTCGTCCCCGGCCGCTTGCCGGGCAGCGTCAGCGGCACCCCCCACGCCATCTCGCCCGCGACGCGCGCGCCATCCACCGTCCGCACCACCTCGCCCATCCGCCGCGGCCACACGTCGATCCGCGTCTCCGAAAAGGGCGCGTCGTACGGCTGCGCGCCGATATATTCGCGCCACGTCGGAATCGCCTCGGGATGATTCTGATAATGGTTGCACATGGGGACGGCATCATGCCCGAAACCGCCGCATTGCCAACCCCCCCGCCTCCGGCACATCGCGTTCGCCTGATCTCCGACGGAACTCCCGCCGCTTTCAAGACTTTACTTCATGCGTGGGGCAAAAACAGAGCATGCCCACGCCCGTCTGGCCCGGCACGCGACTTATGGAGTGATGTCGATGAAAAAGCTGATGATCCTGCCCCTCGCCGCGGCGACCGCGCTGGTTGCGGGCTGCGCCTCTAACGGCCTTTATGGCGGGGTCGGCGCCGGGACCGGTTATGACGATGGCGGCTACGGCTATTACGACCAGAATTATTACAGCCAGTACGGCAATTATGATTACAACCGCCCCGACCCGCGCCACGGCGGCTATTATGCCGACAATTATTACCGCACCGACCGCCGGTATCGCGAGCGCCGCCTGTCGAGCAACGACCGCGTCTATCGCGGCCGCGACGGCAAATTTTATTGCCGCCGCAATGACGGGTCGACGGGGCTGATCGTTGGCGGGATCGCTGGCGGCGTCGCAGGCAACGTCATCGCCCCGGGCGGCTCGGAAACGCTGGGCACCATCCTCGGCGCGATCGGCGGCGCGGTGGCGGGCCGGGCGATCGAACGCAGCGGCAACAACAACGACGTGCGCTGCCGCTAAGCCGAACCACGCGCGCCGCTACGCCGCGATCTCGGCGGTGGCGGCGCGCTCGATGACGGGGCGCCAGCTGCGCTCGACCGGCAGCAGGAAAATCTCGGCCAGCGTCCGCTCGATTTCATCGGCGGTCAGATAGCGCCGGTCGATCCGCCCATCGGCCAGCCGCACCGTCAACCGGTTGTCGCGCAACCCATAGCGCGCCTCGGCGGTCGTCCGCGCCGCGACCAGTTGGCGGGTGAAATGCGACTCCGGGTGCGTCGAGGTGTACCAATTGCCGACGACGCAATCGATCGGCGGCGCTGCGGCGGCGTCCAGCCGGTACAGCGTCTGCCACGCATCGCCGATCTCTGCCTCGACTTCCCACCCAAAATCGCGGCGCGACACGCGGTAATCTTCGTGCTGCGTCGGCTGCGGCGCCTCGCTGTCTAACGCCAGCGGCTGCGGCGGCACCGCGGCGCCGAACCCGACATCGGCGAGCCACGGCCGCCCGTCCAGCGTCACCAGCACCACCTGGTGGGTGCGCGGGGTCGCGGGGGCATCATCCGGCAGCATCCAGCGCACCCGGCCCAGCATCGCTTCGGCCTCGAACCCGATCGCCTGCAATATCCTCAGGAACAGGCCATTCTGCTCGAAACAATAACCGCCGCGCCGCCGGTCGATCAGCTTCGCCGCGACTGCCTCAGCGCCGATGTCGATCCCGACACCGGTCAGCGCGTCGATCGCCTCGAACGGGATGGTGGCGATATGCGCCGCCTGCAGTGCCGCCAGCACATCCAGCGTCGGCGTCACCGGCCCGGTGTAACCGATCCGCGCCAGATAGCGCGTCAGCAGCGGCGCCCGCTCCGACGGCGCGGGATCGCCATCGTCGGCAGCGGAAGAGGGGGCAGCGGAAGAGGGGGCAGCGGAAGAGGGGGCAGCGGAAGAGGGGGCAGCGGGATAGTGCAACATCGGCAAGGACTCCGTTCACGAATCGACTGCCGATGGGTATGAAAGCTCAAGCGCAGTTGAGATCAAATGCTTTTTGCCGGGTCGTGGTCGCCCGCCCGCCGGTCGGCGCATATCTGCGCCTTGTCGAAGCCAGCGCGACAGGGGTGCGCGCGGCGGTCATGGTCGGTGCAGTCGGAGCATCCTGCCGCGGCCCGTCCCCGCAACAGGGCTCCGGCGCTTCGACCGTCACAACCCTTCGGGAGCCAGTCCATGCGTTTCGCCTTGTTCGCCCTAACCCTGCTCGCCGCACCCGCCGCGGCGCAGGACGATGCGCCGATCGTCGTCATCGGCCAGCGCGATATCGAACAGCAGATCGAATCCTTCGTCGGCGCGCTGACCCCGGCGTCCCCACGCGGCCAGATCGCGCGCTTCGAAACCGCGGTCTGCCCCGGCGCCTTTGGCATGGCCGACGCGCGAGGGCATCGTCGCCGCCGGATATAACGACATCAACCAGCTGGTCGAAGCGGTGGTGAACCGCGACACCGCCACCCCGGCGCGCTGGGAAAAAAGCTTTACCGCCCCGATGCGGTGTAACCGGCTGATCCTGTTCAGCCCGTGGATGTTCCACAACAGCGCCGCGGGTTTCGGCACGACCCCCGCCGACGGGCGGCTCGTCTATCTGATGTTCTTCGCCGCCGCCTAATTTTCCAGGCGGTGCTCCAATGTGATCTCGCAATCGAGCAGCTTCGACACCGGGCAGGTCATTTCGGCCTCCTTGGCGATTTTCGCAAACTCGTCGGCGTCGATCCCCGGCACTTTGGCGACCAGCGTCAAAGCCGACTGGCTGATCTCGAACCCGCCCTCGACCTGATCGAGCGTCACCGCTGCGCTCGTCTCCAGCGTCTCGCCGCTATAGCCCGCGCGCGCCAGCCCGAACGATAGCGCCATGGTGAAACAGGCCGCGTGCGCCGCGGCGATCAACTCCTCGGGGTTCGTCCCCGGCTGCCCTTCGAAGCGCGTGCCGAACCCATAGACCTGCTTGTCGAGCACCCCCGATTTGGTCGTGATCGACCCCTTGCCCTCCTTGCCAAAACCTTCGTAACGGGCGGAAGCGTGATTGACGGTCATGCAATGTCTCCTTGGACAAGGGGGCGGACGGGACTCGGAACGGACAGCCTAACATGCACCGCGGAAATGACGAAAACGCGTCAGCGCGCGACCCCCGCCTTGTCGAGTTCGGTGCCGAGCCGTCCGGTCAGCCACAGCCCCCACATCTTGAAATCGGCGGCCAGGCTCCACAGCGGATAAGTAAAGGTCGCGGGCCGGTTCTTTTCGACCCCGAAATGCGCCGCCCACGCAAAGGCATAGCCCGCCAGCGGCAACGCGATCAGCCACCCCCACCGACCGCTCACCACCGCCCCGATCGCGATCAGCACGACCAGGCTGGTCCCGACATAATGCAACGCCCGCGTCGAAGCCTTGCTATGCTCGCGCAGGTAAAAGGGCCAGAATTCGGCGAAGCTGGTATAGAGTCGCGCCATAGCATCAGGATGCGGCGACGCGTCGGCGCGGTCAACCTCCGTAAAAACGGCTATCCGCGCTTCAGCCGCACCAGCGCGCTGTCGAGCGCCTGCAAAAACTGCGAGCGGTCGGTCTTGGTGAACGGCGGCGGGCCGCCGATCTGGTCGCCCCCGGCGCGCAGATCGGCCATGATCGCGCGCGTTGCAATCGCCGGGCCGATCGACGCCAGCGTGAACGGCTTGCCATTGGGACCAAGCACGCTCGCCCCCGCCTTCAGCGCCCGGTCGGCGAGCAGGATGTCGGCGGTGACCACGACGCTCGCCGCATCTGCCGCTTCGGCGATCCAGTCGTCGGCGGCGTCGAAACCGTCCGACACCACCACCCGCTCGATCAGCGGGTGTTCGGGTACGCGGAGCCGGCTGTTGCTCACCACCTTCACCGCGACCTCGTGCCGCCAAGCGACGCGGTAAATCTCGTCCTTCACCGGACAGGCGTCGGCATCGACAAGGATCTGGATGGCCATCGACAGAGCAAACGCAGTCAGCCGACCACGACGCCTTTCCAGAAGGCGATGCGGTCCTTGATTTCGGTCGCGGCATCCTTGGGGTCGGGATAGTACCAGGCGGCGTCTTTGTTCACTTGGCCATCGACGGTGACATGGTGGTAGCGCGCGGTGCCCTTCCACGGACAAAAGCTCGTCGTCGCACTATCCGACAGCAGCGCCGCATCGACCGCGGCGCGCGGGAAATAATGATTGCCCTCGACGACCACCGTAGCGTCGCTCGCGGCGATCACCGCACCGTTCCATCGTGCCTGAACCATGCTCGCCTCCTGCCTGCCCCGCGCGCTTATTTCTTCATATTGTCGAGGCCCGCGACCACGCCGACCTTGGTCGACGGATTGCTGGCGTTCGGCTTTTTGGGCTTTTCGGCCTTGGGCTTGCGGACTTCACGGCTCGTCTTCTTCTGGCCTTTGGCCATGGTCAATACCTTGAAAGGGGGCGGACGCCTGTGCCCGTCGCGGCGCAGCCTACGCCGTTTGGCGCCGCAAGTCGCCTGTTATCCCGCCAGCCCGTCCCACATCAGCTTGGCGCCGAGCACGACCATCAGCAGATAGATGAGGACATAGAAGCGGGCGCCGTCGATCCGTTTCAGCCAGCGCACGGTCAGCAAGGTCGAAAGGATCGCCAGCGGCATCAGCAGCGCCGCGGCCACCAGCACCTCGTGCGGAAAGGCGCCGAGCGCGATGTAGGCGGGCACCTTGATCCAGTTGATCGCCGCGAACAGCACCGAACTGGTGCCGACGAACACCAGATGCGGCAGGCGGCGCGGCGTCACCCACATCTGGAACGGCGGCCCGCCGGCATGCGCAATCTGGCTGGTGAAGCCGGTGGCGACCCCGAACAGACTGCCGACCCAGCCCGGTGACGTCGACGCGGCGACCACCCGCCCGCCGCGCTCGACCCACAGCCGGTACACCCCGAACGCCAGCGTGATCGCGCCGAGCGCCGCCATCAGCTTCGCCTCGTCGACCTGCTCGGCGAAAAAATAGCCCGCGCCGATGCCGACCGCGGCGCCGGGGAGCATCCAGCCGATGATCCACCCGTCCCATGTCTTGCGAAACGACCATACGCTGACGACGTCCTGCACGATCAGGATCGGCAGCAGCAGCGCGGCGGCGAGCGTCGGCGGCAGCACCAGCGCGACGATCGGCGTCGCCAGCGCGCCGACCCCCGACAGCCCGCCCTTGGCGAGCCCGAGCAGGATCACCGCCAGCGCCAGCACGGCGAGCGTCAGCGGATCGCTCAGCAGGTTCATGCGGTGGCAGCGTCCGGATTGTCAGGCAGCGCCCAGTCGATGGCCCCGCGCCCCTGCGCCGCCAGGAAATCATTCGTCTGACTGAACGGCCGCGACCCGAAAAATCCATTATGCGCCGACAGCGGCGACGGGTGCGGCGCGCGCAGGATCAGATGCGGACTACCCGCGCCCAGTCCCCCAACATTCGCGGCTTTTTTCTGCGCATGGCTACCCCACAGGATGAAGACCTTCGGCGCCAGATCGGCGGCGACCGCCGCGACGACGGCGTCGGTGAACTTTTCCCACCCCTTGCCCTGGTGCGACGCCGCCTGCCCGGCCTCGACCGTCAGGCAATTGTTGAGCAACAGCACGCCCTGGCTTGCCCAATGCCCGAGGTGCCCGTGCAACGCGCGGGGAATGCCAAGGTCGCTCTGCATTTCCTTATAGATGTTGACCAGGCTCGGCGGCACCCGCACCCCCGGCTGGACCGAAAAGCACAGCCCATGCGCCTGCCCCGGCCCATGATAGGGGTCCTGCCCCAATATGACGACACGCACATCCTGCGGCGGGGTCGCATCAAGCGCCGCAAACCAGTCGCGCGGGCGCGGATAGATGGTCTTGCCCTTGTCACGCTCGCTGGCAAGAAACGCTTTCAGCGCCGCCATATAAGGCTGCGCAAACTCACCGCCTATCGCCGCGAGCCAGTCGGGATGCAGTTTGACCTCGGCCATGTCGGCGCTTGAACAGAGGGGCGCGGACTTGTCCAGTCCTCCCGTCCGACCACTAGCTACCGATAGCGGACAGAAAGTTCCTCCCCGGAACGGGGAGGGGG
>NZ_DKIH01000007.1:79713-130327 GCF_002454115.1 Sphingopyxis sp. UBA6723
AGCCCTGCGGGCTGCCACCTCCCCGTTCCGGGGAGGATCAGACAACGTCCACTTCCCACCCGAAGACCGACATCCCAACCCCCTACATCTTCCCCCGCACGCTCAAAAACACCCGCCGCCCCAGATAGTCATATTGCGTCCCGAACGCGGGCGCTTGCCCGATCACCGGCGGCGTCGCCGTCACCACCGTCGACATCCGCGGCGGCGGCGTATCAAACAGGTTCGCGACCCCCAGCGTAATCCGGAACCGCTCGGCCACATCGCGGCTCAGCGACAGCGAGTGATAGAAGGTCGCGGGGACGCTGACATCGGGGCAGAAGCGCCCGCCGGGGCGAAAGCTGGAGGTACGGCACGGATCGCCGCCCTGCGCGCGCAGCAGATCCGCTTCGTTCGACGCGGCGCCCGTCACATCGAGCCCGTAGAACAAGGTCCAGCCACCCTTCATCCAGCCCAGATTGAAATCGCCGACCCATTTCGGATTGCCGATCTTGCCATTGTCGTTGACCGTGGTGCCGGGGAAAAGCGCGACCTTGTCCTCGATCTGCCAGGTCATCTGCGCCCGAAACGCCAGCGTGCCCAGCTTGCCGAGATCCTGATCGACGGCCAGCGACAGGTCGACGCCGCGATTGCGCTGGCGGCTGATATTGACATAGCGGTCGGTGACCCCCGCGACGCTCTGGGTGTCGGGACCGGTCGCCGCGCGGGTAAACAACGCGCACAGCGGCTCGTCGGGGAAGGCGTCCGAATCATAACAGCCGTTCAAAATGTTTCCGGCGCCGAGCAAGGTAATCTCGTCCTTCACCTTGATGTCGAAATAATCGACCGCCAGGCTAGTCTTGAGCCCGCCCCACAATACCCCCGACAGGTCGGGGGTCAGGATCACCGACACGGTTTTGGCGGTCGAGGTTTCGGGCTTGAGCTGGCCAATGCCGCCACCCGAGACGATCGTCGCGGGGCCGATCCCGCCCGTGAAATTCGGGCCGATGCCATCGGCGGCGCAATTGTCGGCCACGCGCTGGCTGATTGCCCCCGCTGCGAGCCGCGCTGCGGTCTGGATGCACGGGTCGATCGCCTGTTGCTCCAGGAAACCCGTCTGATTCTCGAGGAACAGCTCGAACAGCGCCGGGGCGCGGAATGAGGTGCCCCAGGTGCCGCGAAAGCGCAGCCAGTCGGTCACCGCCCAGTCGGCGCCGACCTTCCACGTTGCGTCGCTGAAGCTGTCCTGCACCCCGTCGCGGCGCGTCGCATCGACATGGGTGTAGCGCGCCGCGCCCGACAAGGTCAGCCGCTCGATCAGCGGCACATCGGCGAGCAGCGGCACTTCGACTTCGCCGAACAATTCCTTCGACACGGTGCGTCCGGCGGTGATCCCTGAGGTGGTGAAATTGGCGACATTGCCCGCCCGCGTCGCTTCGCCCGGCGTGTCGTTGATCTCGTCGCGGCGGATATTCGCCCCGAACGCCGCGCCGACGGGTCCGGCGGGCAGGGTGAACAATTTGCCCGTCAACAGCGCCTCGGCCGAGCTTTGCTTGAACAAGGTGCGCCCGGTTTCGCGCCCCGTCAGAAAGGCGCGCTCCGCGGGTGTAAAATCGCCGCGCAGTACGCGCGGGTCGGTGAAGTCGATGTCGATGCACTCCGCGCCGCGGATCGCGGTCGTGGTGCCAACGCACGAGCGGGTGCGCAACGTCTGCGACGCGAGTGCATCCTGATAGATCACGTCTTGCGTATAGCTGGCATCCGACCGGCTGTGCTGGCCGTGAATATCCCATTTCCACCCGCCGCCGAATGTGCCGCGCAGCCCCAGCACCCCGCGGTAATAATCGACGTCAGCGCGGCTCTCCGATTTCACCAGCACCCGCGGGCGCAGGATGAGGTTGCCGCCGAATTCGCCGTTGAGCGGATCGCCCATGTCGAACGGGTCGCAATTGTTCGCCGCCGGATTGCAGAGGAAAAAGGGCAGCATCGACGCGCCGGTAAACTGCTCCAGCGTCAGCACCTGAAAGCCATTGTTGCGCGACTTGCGGTTGTTGAAAAGCGCTTCACCGTACAGCGTGATGCCATCGGTCACGTCATAGGCCGCGTCGGCAAAGGCGCTGATCCGGCTTACCCCCGAAAACACGTCCGAATCCTGCTCGACCGGCTCGAACTGGTTGAGCGCACCAGCCGATGGGCCGTCAAAATTGACCCCGAAGAAATCAGCGGGGCCGAACACCCCGATCGGATTATAGGCGTCGATCGGGATGCCGACCCCCGCAAATTCGGCGCCATATTGTCCGGCAAAGACCGCCTGCCCGTTCGGCGCGATCAGCCCGGGGCCAAAGGTCGGAAAACCGTCCGGATCGACCCCCGAAAAATCGCCGAACACAATCGCATTGCCCACGGTACTGCTGCACGCCGGCCGCCCGGTACGAAAATCGACGATGTCGGCGCGGCTGCCATCGGCCTCGCGCCTCAGATATTCTTCGGAGCAGAACAGGAAACCGCGGTCGCGGCGGGTCAGGTTCTGCTGGCGGAAATAGTCGACGGTTGCGAAAAAATGCCCGCGGTCGAATGTCTTGCCGAAGCTCGCATCGACGCCGTAGCTTTCGCCGCCGCCATGCTCGGTGATCGACGAAAAGCCGCCGCCTTCGAAGCCGTTAAGGTCGTTGCGGGTCAATATATTGACCACCCCCGCGACCGCATCCGACCCATAGATCGACGAGGCACCGGTCTTCAGCACCTCGACCTGGCGAACCACCGACAGCGGCAGGACGTTGAGGTCGAAGGGCGCGACCGACCCGCGGATCCCCGCCGGCCCGGCGCGCCGCCCGTTGATCAGCACCAGCGTCCGCTCGGCGCCCAGCCCGCGCAGCGACACGCTCTGCACATCATTGCCGCCATTGGCGACAAAACGATTGGAAATTGCCGAGGTAATCTGGATCGATCCCTGCGCCGCGGGGGTCGATTGCAATATGTCGGCCAGCTGGACCTGCCCCTGCAGTTTCGCGTTGTCGGGGTCGATGATCTGGATCGGGTCGGCGCTGGTAAATTCGCTCTTGGCGATCCGCGATCCGGTGATGACGATGTCGTCGTCGCCGGTCTGTGCGGCGGTCGGAGTCGCGATCAACGCGATCACCGAGGCCGTTGCGGCCAGAAACACCTGGGGGCGGGTGCCTGATTTCATGATATTTTTTCCGAACTACTAGCGTTGAACCTGCCCCCCGGCGCGGAAAAGATACGGCAAACCGCGTTTCGATATGGTTACCGGCGGATAAAATTCGGATCGTGCGTCCTTCGCGCCACAGCTTGTCGCCGCGCGCCGGCGCCGCTAGTCACGCTCGCAAAGGGAGCGCGCGGATGAGCAAGGCAATGGGTGAAGCGCTGGGGCGGCTCGAGGCCGTCATCCACGACCGGCTCGCCGCGGGCGAGGCCGAAGCCTCCTACGTCGCCAGCCTCGCCGCCAAGGGCCGCGGCAAGATCGCGCAGAAACTGGGCGAGGAAGCCGTCGAGGCAGTGATCGCCGCGGTCAGCGAGGATGACCCCGCGCTGATCGGCGAAGCGAGCGACCTTGTCTTCCATCTCTCGATCCTGCTCGCCGAACGCGGCATCGCCTGGGACGCCATCGCCGCCGAACTCGGCCGCCGCCACGGCACCTCGGGCCACACCGAAAAAGCCAGCCGCCAGCCCTAGGAGCCACCATGCCGATCGACGCCACCCAGCCCTATGACGACAATAATATCTTCGCGCGCATCCTGCGCGGCGAACTGCCGTCGAAGACCGTGTATGACGACGAATTCGCGCTCGCCTTCCACGACATCAACCCGCAGGCGCCGCTCCACATCCTCGTGATCCCCAAGGGGGCCTATGTCAGCTGGGACGATTTCTCGGCGCGCGCCAGCGACGCCGAAATCGCCGGCTTCGTCCGCGCCGTCGGTCAGGTCGCGCGCGACGCGGGGCTCGTCGCCCCCGGCTACCGCCTGCTCGCCAACACCGGGCTCGACAGCCATCAGGAAGTCCCGCACCTCCACGTCCATATCTTCGCCGGGCAAAAGCTCGGCCCGATGCTCGCCATATAGACGTCCGTCGCCCCCGCGAAGGCGGGGGTCGCTGGAGGCGTAGCGCAAAGCCGACTACGGCCCCCGCCTTCGCGGGGGCGACGATCAGGTTTGTCTATGACCGTCGTCACAGCCATTTCCCGAACCGCGGCTAAGCGTTCCCGGTACGCGGCGACGGGTGGACAGCAGCCCCTGTTTCCAGCAGGATAGCGGCGCGGGTTTATGCGGGGAGACGGCGGGATGAAAATGGGTTGGCACGCGCTGGCAGAACGCCTTGCCGGCAAGGCAAAACTGGCGCTGATCCTCCCGCTTTCGCTCGCAATGGCCGCCACCGCGACCGCCGACACCGTGCCGCAGGTCACCCTCGCTACTCCGGGCAGTTCGGGGACCGGCGACGGCACGATCACCCGCTTCACCCTGCGCTTTTCGGAAGACATGGTCCCGCTCGGCGACCCCCGCGCCGCCGCGCCCGCGACCAACGACTGCAAATTGCCCGCCACCGGTCGCTGGGTCGACACCCGCACCTGGGTGCTCGAATTCGACAAGCCGCTCCCCGGCGGGCTGCGCTGCCACGTCGAGCTCCGCAATGGGCTGAAGACCGCGCGCGGCATCACCGTCGCCGGCAACGAACGCTTCGCGCTCGACACCGGCGGCCCCTCGGCGCGCGCGATCCTCGCGGGCGGCATCTATGACGGGATCGAGGAGGAGCAGATCTTCCTCGTCGCCACCAATGTCGCCGCCGACCGTGCCTCGGTCGGGCGCTATGGCTATTGCGCGGTCGACGGCATCGGCGAGAAGATTCCGCTCGACGTCCTGCCGCGCACCACCGCGACCGAAATCCTGACCGGGCTCGGCGACGCCAACTGGTCGCGCCAGTCGTTCACCTATGACGCCGGACTGCCGCTGCGCCTGCCCGCCGCGGGCGCCGACCGCGAGGCGGCGCTCGACCGCGTTGTCCCGGTCAAATGCCGCCGCCCGCTGCCCCCGGGGCGCGAGATGGCGGTGGTCTGGGACGCGCGCATTTCGCAAGCCGGCGTCCCCGGCCGCACTGCGGCACGCGACCAGCGCTTCGATTTCGACGTCCGCCCCGCCTTCACCGCCAAAATGTCTTGCAGCCGCGTCAATCCGCAGGCGGGCTGCAACCCGGTCAAGGATGTGACGCTCAGCTTCGCTTCGCCCGTCGCCCGCGACACCGCGCTCGCCGCGACGCTGACCACCGCCGACGGCAAGCGCCTGACCCCCAAGGTCGATGACGACGACAAAAATGATGCGTATCTGACCAGCGTCCGCTTCGCCGGCCCGCTGCCGCAGAATGTCGACGCGACGCTGATCCTGCCCGCCGATGTCACCGACCAGAGCGGCCGCAAGCTGCAGAACCAGTCGAATTTCCCGCTGAAATTCCACATCGACCGCGCCCCGCCTTTGGTCAAATTCGCCGCCGAATTCGGCATCCTCGAAGCCAGCGAGGGCGGCGTCCTGCCCGTCACCGTGCGCGGCGTCGAAGGGACGATGGTCCAATCGAACCTCAAAATGCCCGCCACCGCGCTGAAAGTCGGCGATGACGATGCGGCAATCGCGCGCTGGCTGAAGCGCGTCGATGACGCCGACGACACCGACTATCGCGAGGAAAAGGACCGCACCGGCAAGGATATCCGGGTCAATTACACCGGCACCAAATCGGTGTTCGCCGATGCCCCCGCGGGCGGCGAGCGCCGCAACCTGCAACTGACCCCGCCCGGCGGCGGCAAGGCGTTCGAGGTCGTCGGCATCCCGCTCACCGAAAAGGGTTTCCACGTCGTCGAAATCGCCAGCCCCGAACTCGGCGCGGCGCTGCTCGGGCGCAAGGCCACGCGCTATGTCGCGACCGCCGCGCTCGTCACCAACATGGCGGTGCATTTCAAATGGGGTCGCGAAGGCTCGCTCGCCTGGGTCACCGCGCTCGACACCGGCCTCCCCGTCGCGGGCGCCGACATCCGCGTCTCGGACAGCTGCACCGGCCGCCTGCTCGCGCGCGGCACCGCCGACAAGGCGGGACGCCTCGCCTTTGCGGGCGGGCTGCCCCAGCCTGAGACCTATTCGAGCTGCGAAGAAACCCCCGATCCGACCAAGAGCGAGGGCCATGCGCTGATGGTCTCGGCGCGCGCGGGCGATGATTTCAGCTTCACCCTCACCGACTGGGGTCGCGGCATCCGCCCCTATGACTTCGACCTCCCCTATGGCTGGTCGGAGCGCGAGGATATTCTCCACACCGTCTTCGATCGTTCGCTCGTGAAAGCGGGCGAGACCGTCCATATGAAGCATATCCTGCGCCGCCCCGTCGGTACCGGCTTCATGACGCCGCAGCCGCTCGCGGGGAAACTGCGCCTCGTCCACCGCGGCTCGGACACCGAATTCGAAATGCCGTTCGCGGTGAGCACCGCTGGCAGCGGCGACAGCGTGTGGAACGTCCCGGCCTCGGCGCCAATGGGCGATTATGAACTGGTGTTCGTCACCAAGGACAAGGATGGCGAGGACAAGACGATCTGGTCGGGCCAGTCGGTCAAGGTCGACGAATATCGCCTGCCGACGATGAAGGCGACCGTCACCGGACCGAAAACCTCGCCGGTGCGCCCGACTGCGGTGCCGCTGTCGCTGTTCGTCGGCTATCTCTCGGGCGGCCCCGCGCCCAATATCCCGGTCGAACTGCGCACCAACTTCCGCTCCAGCTGGTCGCCGCCGCAGGATTACAAGGACTGGGATTTCGACGGCCAGCCGGTCAAGGAAGGCGTGATCCAGCTCGACGACAGCGGCGACGAACCCGCCGCCGACCTGCCGCTCGCGCGCTCGGTGCCGCTCAGGCTCGACGCCAATGGCGCTGCCACGACCAGCGTCGCGGTCGATCAGCCGATCACCGAACCGACGGTGATGGCCGCCGAAATGGATTATGAGGACGCCAATGGCGAAACCTTGACCACCAGCCGCCGCATCACCCTCTATCCCTCCGCCGTTCGCCTCGGGCTCAAGACCGACGGCTGGCTGATGCGCGACAACGACCTCAAGCTCAATTTCATCGCGCTCGACCTCGACGGCAAGCCAATTGCAGGCCAGCGTGTCGCGGTCGCGCTCTACAACCGCGAGATCATCACCGCGCGGCGCCGCCTGATCGGCGGCTTCTACGCCTATGACAACCAGATGCGGACGACGAAGCTGACCGCCAGCTGCACCGCAACGACCGACAAGCTCGGCCGCGCCAGCTGCGCGATGGCGCCGGGCGTGTCGGGCGAAGTCACCGTAGTGGCAACAACGCTCGACGCCGACGGCAACGAAGCACGCGCCATCCGCTCGGTCTGGCTCGCGGGCGACAATGAATGGTGGTTCGGCGGCGACAATGGCGACCGCATGGACGTCATCGCCGAAAAGCCGCGCTACGCCGCGGGCGACACCGCCAGCTTCCAGGTCCGCATGCCGTTCCGCGAAGCGACCGCGCTCGTCACCGTCGAACGCGAAGGCGTGCTGTCCAGCTTTGTCGTGCCGCTGAAAGGCACCAACCCCGTCGTCAAGGTCAAGCTGCCCGCGACCTATGCCCCCGACGTCTATGTCTCGGTGATGGCGGTACGCGGCCGCGTGACCGGAGATGAAAGCTGGTTCCGCAAGATGAAGCGCGCGGTCGGTTTCAAGATCGAAAATAGCGAAGGCGCCCCGCCGACGGCGCTGGTCGACCTCGCCAAGCCCGCCTACCGCATGGGCATCGCGCGGATCAAGGTTGGCTGGGAAGGCCACCAACTCGGCGTCAAGGTCAAGGCCGACAAGGCGAAATATGCAGTCCGCGAAACCGCGAAGGTCAGCATTGAGGTCAAGACCCCGGGCGGTAAGGCGCCCAAAAACGCCGACGTCGCCTTTGCTGCGGTCGACGAAGCCTTGCTTCAGCTCGCCCCCAATGAAAGCTGGGAATTGATCGACGCGATGATGGGCGAGCGCACCCTCGACGTCCTCACCTCGACCGCGCAGATGCAGGTCGTCGGCAAGCGTCACTATGGCCGCAAGGCGCTCGAACCCGGCGGTGGCGGCGGCGGCGACCTGTCGGGGCTGACGCGTGAGGATTTCCGCCCGGTCCTGCTGTGGAAGGGCAATGTCCCGCTCGATGCCAAGGGCCGCGCCACGATCGACGTGCCGCTGTCGGACAATCTTTCGGGCTTCCAGCTCGTCGCTATCGCGACCGACGGATCGCAATTTTTCGGCACCGGCGAAACCAGCGTCCGCACCGTGCAGGATCTCGGCATCTTTGCCGGGATGCCCGAACTGGTGCGCACTGGCGACACCTATGACGCACGCTTCACGCTGCGTAACGGCACCGATCAGCCGATGGAGGTCACCGCGACCCCGACCTTGTCGCCCGCCGTCGCGACCGCGCCGCCGCTGACCGTCACCATTCCGGCGGGCGGCGCGGTGCCGATCAGCTGGTCGATGACTGCGCCCGAACAGACCGGTTCGATCGAATGGACGGTCGAGGCGGTGGCCAAGGGCGGCAAGCAGCGCGACCGGCTGGTCTTTGCGCAGCAGGTCGAACCCGCGGTGCCGGTCGAAACCTGGGCGGCCAGCCTGTTCCGCGTCGGCCCCGGCACCACCCTGCCGATCGGCATCCCCGCGGGCGCGCTGCCCGGCGGTTATGTCGACGTCGCGCTGGCAGGAACGCTCGCGCCGCCGCTCGCCGGGGTGCGCGATTATATGAGCGCCTATCCCTACACCTGCTTTGAACAGGAAACGTCGCGCGCCATCGCACTCGGCGATCTCGGGCGCTGGCAGGCACTCGCCGGGGCGCTCCCGACCTATCTCGATAGCGACGGCCTGCTCCGCTACTGGCCGAACGAGCGGATGGAAGGCTCGATCGAGCTGACCGCCTATGTGCTCAGCATCACCGCCGCGAACGGCTTTGCGATCCCCGAAGCGCCCAAGGCGCGGATGATCAAGGCGTTGCAGGCGGTGGTCGAGGGACGGCTGACCCGCAAGTGGTACGGCCCCTATGACATCCGCCCGGTTCGCATCGCGGCGCTCGCGGCGCTCGCGCGCAACAATGCGTCGAGTGCGCAGCTGGTCGCCGCGAACGATGTCGCCCCGATCGATATGGCGACCGGCACGCTCGCCGACTGGCTGGTGGCAATCGAACGCACGCCGGGGGTCCGCGGCGCGCCCGCGCTGCGCACCGCCGCCGAAGCCGAGCTGCGCAAGCGCCTCGTCTATGAAGGCACACGTCTCGATCTCGTCGACGATGCCAAGGCACCGTGGTGGATGATGACCAGCGGCGACGAAATGGCGATCAAGGCGCTCGAAGCCACACTCGGCCGCAAGGGCTGGGAGGATGACGCGGGCAAGCTGATGGTCGGCGTCGCCCAGCGCCAGCGCAAGGGCCATTGGGACACCACCCCCGCCAATGCGTGGGGCGCGGTCACCGTCCGCCGCTTCGCCGAACTCTATCCGGCGAGCGCGATCACCGGGGTCACCAACATCAGCCTCGCGGGCGCCAGCGCCTCGCAAAGCTGGCCGCTGCCTGCCGAGCCCGTCTCGCCACTCCGCGTCGCGCTGAACGCGGCAACGATGAGCCTGAAGCATGACGGCACCGGCGCGCCATGGGCGACGGTCAGCGTCAAGGCCGCGGTGCCGCTCAAGGAACCGCTCAACGCGGGGTACCGGATCAAACGCTCGGTCAGCATCGTCAAGGCGGCGAACAAGGATCGCCTGACCCGCGGCGACGTGATCAAGATCCGGATCGAGGTCGTCGCGGCCGCGGGCCGGACCTGGGTCGTGATCAACGATCCCGTAGCCCCCGGCGCGACGATCGTCGGCAACCTCGGCGGCCAGTCCGAAATGCTTGCCGATCAGGCGAGCGGATCGGGCGCACAGCCGAGCTATGTCGAGCGCGGCCGCGACAGCTGGCGCGGCTATTTCGGCTGGATGCCCGCGGGCACCCACGCGGTCGAATATGTCGTGCGTTTGAACGGCTCGGGCCGCTTCTCGCTCCCCCCGACGCGGGTCGAGGCGATGTATTCGCCCGCGATCCGCGGCCAGTGGCCGAACGGCACGCTGACGGTGGCGAGCGTGGGAGAGTGACGATCACGCACCCTCCCTGTCACCGTTCGTGTCGAGCGAAGTCGAGACACCCCGAAGGCATGCATGACCGATGGGCATCTCGACTTCGCTCGATGCGAACGGGTAAGGTTGGCACCTTATCCCAGTCCCTGTGCCCCTGCGAAGGCTGGGGCCCATCACCGATCGGTTCAAACTCGCACCGGCAGGAGATGGGCTCCCGCCTTCGCGGGAGCACGCGCTAATTTAGACAATGAATTTACCCCGCAAACGCCGCTGGCCCCACGCCGTCGCCTGGCTCGCCCTCGCCCTGCTCATCCTCACCACCGCCGCGCATCTCCTCACCCGTCCGCCCCCCATGCCCACCTACGCCGCCGTCCGCGCCGACTGGCAGCCCAGCGAAGCCTGGCTCTACGACCGCGACGGCCAGTTGCTCGACAGCGAACGCGTCAATTTCGAACGCCGCCGCCTCGCGTGGGTGCCGCTGAAGGACATCAGCCCCGCGGTCCGCGATGCGGTGGTGCGAAGCGAAGACCAGCGTTTCTGGTCGCACGGCGGCGTCGACTGGCTCGCAGTCGCCAGTGCCGTCCGCGCGCGGCTCAAGGTCGGTGGCACCGCCGACCGCTCGCGCGGCGCCTCGACCCTTCCCATGCAGCTCGCTGCCTTCCTCGACCCGAGCCTCGCCCAACCCGGCCAGCGCGACTGGCGCACCAAGCTCCGCCAGATGCGCGCCGCACAAGCACTCGCCGCGCAATGGTCGCATGCCGAAATGCTGGAGGCCTATTTCAACCTCTTGCCCTTGCGCGGCGAAGCGCAGGGCATCGGCGCCGGGTCGCGCGCGCTGTTCGGCAAGCGCCCCACCGACTTGACCCGCACCGACGCCGCCTTGTTCGCCGGCCTGCTCCCCAATCCCACCGCGGGCGCCGAGGCGCTCGGCCGCCGCGCCTGCCGCGTCGCCCAAACCCGCGACTGCACCGCGATCCGCGCCGCGGCCGCGACGCTCGTTTCAGGCGACCGCGCCGCACAGCTCGACCCTGCGCTCGCCCCGCATCTCGCCGTCCGCCTGCTCGACCAGCCCGGCAAGCGCGTCACCACCACCATCGACCGCCGCATCCAGACCGCGGCGATCGTCGCGCTCCGCCGCCAGCTCGCCGGGCTCGGCTCCGACCGCGTTCGCGACGGCGCGGTCGTCGTGCTCGACAATGCGACCGGCGAAGTCCTCGCCTATGTCGGCGGCGTCGGCCTCAAATCGACCGCCGCGTCGGTCGATGGTGCCAATGCCCGGCGGCAGGCCGGCTCAACGCTCAAACCGCACCTCTATGCGCAGGTCATTGAACATGGCTGGCTCACCGCCGCGTCGATCCTCGACGATAGCCCGGTCCAGCTCGACACCGCCTCAGGGCTCTACGTGCCCAAAAACTACGACCGCAGCTTCAAAGGCCCGGTCAGTGTCCGCCACGCACTCGCCTCTTCGCTCAACGTCCCTGCCGTCCGCGCCCTCGTCATCGACGACGTCCAGCAATTCCGCGACCGCCTCTGGGCGCTCGGCTACCACGGCCTCGTCGAGGACGGCGAATATTACGGGTTCAGTCTGGCGCTTGGCTCGGCCGAAGTTTCGCTCGTCGAACAAGCCAACGCCTTCAGAACATTTGCAAATTCCGGAAAGTGGTCACCGGTCAGTTTCGACGCTGCGCAGCACCTTCGCCAGCTTCCACCGCGCCAGATCGTCAACCCCGCCGCCGCCTTCATCGTCGGCGACATCCTCGCCGACGCCGCCGCTCGCACCGACGCCTTCGGCGCCGACAGCGCGCTCCGCCTCCCCTTCTGGGCCGCCGCCAAGACCGGCACCTCGAAAGGCATGCGCGACAATTGGTGCATCGGCTGGTCCGACCGCTTCACCGTGGCGGTGTGGGTCGGCAATCTGGAGGGCGATTCGATGCGCGCCGTCTCGGGCACCTCGGGCGCCGCGCCCGTCTGGCGCGACGTGATGCTCGCGCTCCACGCCGGCAGCCCCGGCAAGCCCCCGGCGATGCCGGCGGGCATCGAAGCGCGCCAGATCGCGCTCCCCGGCACCCGCGAACCGCCACGCCGCGAATACTTCCTCCGCGGCACCGCGCAAACCGAAATGGCCGCCGCGCCGCAAGCCGCACGCCGCCCCCGCATCACCAGCCCGGTCAGCGGCAGCGTCTATGCGCTCGACCCCGACATCCCGATCGACCGCCAGCGGCTCGCGGTGACGGTCAGCGGATCGGTCGCCGGATACCGCCTGATCCTCGACAAAAAACCATTGGGCGACGCCGATGCCGGCCAGCAGATCCTGCCGCGCCCGGGCAGCCATATGCTCGCGCTGGTCGATCCCGGCGGGCGCATGATCGATCGGGTCCGCTTTACGGTGCGGTAAGCCGTGGCCCCGGTCGGGAAATTAAGTTGCGCTGCCGCACGGAGCGGCTAGTCTGCGCAGCTTGGAGACGGACGGCAACCAGCCGCCACAAGGGGACAATTTATGCTACTTGACCGGGTAAAACCGTTAGATGCCATTTTAGCGACAGCCCAAAAGAAATCGTTGCACCGAACCTTGGGCGCTTTTCAGCTCACACTGTTCGGGATCGGCTGCGTCATCGGAACCGGCATTTTTGTGCTGACCGCCGCCGGCGCGCAAAAGGCCGGGCCGGGCCTGATGCTGGCCTTTGCCATCGCTGGCTTGATCTGCATCGTCGCGGCACTCTGTTACGCCGAAATTGCCGCAATGATCCCCGTCGCCGGCTCTGCTTATACCTACACATATGCGACGATGGGCGAAATTCTAGCCTGGACTGTCGGCTGGGCGCTCGTCCTTGAATATGCGGTGGCGGCGTCCGCCGTGTCGGTCGGCTGGTCGGGTTATCTCAACGGATTGCTGATGGAGTTTTTCGGCTTCCAGTTCCCGGCGTTCCTGTCCGGTGCGCCGCTCGCGCTGGGCGGAGTCGAAGGCGGATTCATCAACCTACCGGCCGTTGCCATTGCGTTGCTCATGACTTGGCTGTTGATGATCGGCACCACCGAAAGCGCGCGCGTCAACGCTGTGCTGGTCGCGATCAAGGTCTCCGCTCTCACTGCGTTTATCGCGTTGACCCTGCCAAGTGACCAGTTTTCGACCGAACAGTTCAATCCGTTCCTGCCCGCCGGGATTTTCGGCGGCTTTGGCTCAGGTATCGGTGCGGTCGGCGCTGCAGCGACGATCTTCTTCGCCTATGTCGGTTTCGACGCCGTTTCAACCGCCGCCGAAGAAACCAAGAACCCGCAGCGTAACGTCCCGATCGGCCTGATCGGTTCGCTGCTGTTCTGCACCGTTTTCTACATCCTCGTCGCGGCCGGTGCCGTCGGCACCGTCGGCGGTCAGCCGATTATGGGGCCGAACGGCATCCCCTTCCCCGCCGGGTCGGAAGAGCTGGCGCGCCAGTGCGCGACCTATGCCGCGAACGAACTGCCGCTGGTCTGCTCGAACGAAGCGCTCGCCCATGTGCTGCGCCAGATTGGCTGGTCGGGGGTCGGCAACATGCTCGGCATCGCCGCCTTCGTCGCGCTGCCTTCGGTCATCCTGATCCTGCTGTTCGGTCAGACCCGCGTCGCGTTCGTGATGAGCCGCGATGGCCTGCTCCCAGAATCCTGGAGCAAGGTACATCCGAAGTGGAAAACCCCGCATGTGATCACCGCGATCACCGGCGTCGCCGTCGCCTTTGCGGCCGCTTTCCTGCCGGTCGGCAAGCTCGCCGACATCGCCAATGCCGGGACGCTTTATGCGTTCATGATGGTCGCCGTTGCGGTGATGATCCTGCGCAAGACTGCGCCCGATACACCGCGCGCATTCAAAACCCCTGCTTTGTGGCTGATCGGGCCGCTCACGATTGCAGGAACAATCTTCCTGTTCCTCAACCTGCCGTTCGAAGCGATGATCGTGCTTCCGGTATGGGGCGCCGTCGGCCTCGTTTTCTATTTCCTCTATAGCCGCAGCCGCAGCCACCTCGGTCGCGGCATTGTCGAAGTGCATGAGGACGATCTGGAGCCGCACGCGCCGATCAACTGATCGTCAGGCGTCGGCGCCAATGAAACGGGCCGCCCCGGCATGACCGGGGCGGCCCTTTCGTTTGTCAGAACGGCGTTTTGGGCGCCGTTCCCGGCCGCGTGAACAGCATGCCGCGCTCGGCCCAGAATACAAGCACCAGCCCGACGACCGCGCTGATCAAAAAGGCGTAAGCGAGCGGCAGGGTCGTGCCGTCATATTGCTGCCCGATCAGCGCACCGACCACCGCCGCCAGCAGGGTCTTGGCAAAGCTCTGATACGAAGAAGCGACCCCGGCCATGTGGCCGAAATCTTCCATCGCGATCGAACCGAAATTGCTGCCGATAAAACCGATCAGCCCGACATTGACCATCATCAGGGCGGTGAACATCCACAGCGTCTCGGCGCCGCTCAGCGCCGCGATAATCTGCGCGATTGAGCTGGCCATGAAGGCGAACACCGCAGTCTGGGACACTCGCCGCGCGCCAAACCGCTCGACGATCGCAGCGTTCGAGAAATTGGCGATCGCAATGCCCACCGCGACGCAAGCAAAGATCAGCGGAAACCAACTCTGCGCGTTGAACACCTCGTCGATGATCTGTTCGCTGCTGTTGAGATAGCCATAGAGCGCGCCCTGCATCATGCCCGATGCGATCATATAACCCGCGGCGCGGCGATGCCGTGTCACGGTGGCCCAGCCGCTGACCATCGTCCGCCAGTCGAGCGGGCGGACGTCAGCGGGCTCGAGCGTTTCGGGCAAGCGGCGGAGCCAAGCGATCATGACGAGGCCCATGACCGCGAGGACGATGAAGATCGCGCGCCAACCCGCCAGGGCCGCGACCCCGGCACCGATCGTGGGCGCGATGATCGGCACGATCATGAAGACGAGGAAAATCAGCGACAGCCGCTTCGCCATCGCATCGCCCGCGAACAGGTCGCGGATCACCGCGACGACAATTACGCCCAGCGCCGCGCTAACCAACCCATGGCCAAAGCGCAGCGCGAGTAGCATCGGAAAGCTCGTCGCCAGCCCGCATCCGATCGAAAACGCGACATAGGCGAACAGCGCTGGGACGAGCACGCCCTTGCGCCCGAAGCGGTCCGCGAGCGGGCCATAGATCAGCGAGCCGAAGCCGATCCCAAGCAGATAGAGCGAAATGACATATTGCCGGTCGTTGGCGACAAGGACGCCGAGCCCTTTGCCGATCGCCGGCAGCGCGGGCAACATCGCGTCGATGGCGAGCGCGTTGAGCGCCATCACCATCGCCATCATGACCACCATTTCGCGTTCGCCCGGCAGGGTTCGCTTGGGGGGTGGGGCCGGGTTGTGCATCGCAGCAGCCTATGGTCCCAAGCCGGTGCTTTGACCACCCCCCAAGGCAACGAGCATTGCTATGCAACGCAAAAGGGCCGCTCCTCGCGGAACGGCCCTCAATGCATGTCGGTCGAGCCGCTTAGCCCTGGCGGGTGCCGGTCATCGCCATCGATCCGAACGCACCAGCCTTGATCGTACCGGTCAGCGCGTCGCCGTCGATCGTCGCTTCGCATTCGAGCGTCATCGGCATCGGTACCTTCATGTCCATGGTCCAGGTCAGCTTGTTGCCATCGACCTTGCCGTTCTGGACGTCGAGCGCACCCATTGCGCCGGCGTTCGAACCGGTGAAGCTGTCACCATCGCTCTTGACCGTGAACACCGACTTCTGATCGCCCATCGGCGATTTGGTAACGCAATCATAGCTGCCATCTACAGACATCGAAGCTCTCCTTACTGATATCAATGTTAGTTAATCGGTGTCGCTGTTTCCACCGGCAAACCCAATCCGTCAAGCTGTGGTTTGACCACCGCCGCATCGCCGACAACCACATAGACCAGATCGTCGGTGCTGAGCGCCTTGCGCGCCGCAGCGTCGATTTCGGCCGTCGTCATTGCTTCATAGGTGGCGGGCAGCGTTTCGTAATAATTGTCCGGGCGGCCGAATTTGACGATCTGCCGCAGTCCGGCCAGCACATCGGCCGACGTTTCAAAGCTGCCGGGCAATTCGCGGACGCTGCCGTTGATGGTGCGCTCCAGCTCTTCCTTGGTTACACCCTTGTCGGCGAGGAAGCTTTTGAGGTCTTTCTGCAACTCCTTGATCGAATCGCCGGTACGGTCGGCCTGCACCGGCGCCACCGCCACCCAGCTCAGCCGGTCGGTCTCACCCGAAATCCGGCTGCGCACGCCATAGGACCAGCCTTTGGTTTCGCGTAAATTGGTGTTGAAGCGCGACAGGAAATTGCCTCCAAAAATGTCGTTGGCTGAGCGCAGCACCTCCAGTTCGTCGCCGCCCTTGGCGTCGAGTACTTTGCCCGCGACGATCACCGATTGGGGCGATTTGGGGCGGTCGAACAGCACAATCCGCGGCTGCGGCGCCGGAATGGCGATATCGAAATTCTTGACCGGCTTGGCGGTTTTCGGCGCCTTCCAAGCCCCCAGCGTCGAATCGAGCTGCTTCTTCACCTCGGCCAGCGTCGTGTCGCCGACGACAAAGATCCGCGCATTGTCGGGGCGGATCCACGCGCTATGGAATGCTGCCAACTGGTCACGCGTCGCTGTTTCGACCGCCTTGGCATCGCCCAGCCCCGACGGCGGAATGCCATAGGGATGATCGGCGCCATAGAGCATCGGCGCCATCAGGCGGGCTGCGATCGCGTTGGGATTGTTGAGTTCGGCCTTGAGCCGGTTGAGCTGCTGCGCCCGAACCCGCTCCAGTTCCTTGGCATCGAACGCCGGGTTGCGGATATAGTCGGCGAGCAGCGATAGCGAAGCGCCCAGATTGGGCTTCAAGGCAAACAGGCTGAACACCGTTTCGTCGGCATTGGCGGTCGCATCGATCTGCGCGCCAAGCCGTTCCTTTGCCTCGGCAAAGGCGATCGAGTTGAGGTTGGTGGTGCCCTCATCCATCAGGCTGAGCATCAGCGACTGGGTGCCAAGCGCGCTGTGCGGATCGGCGGCGTAGCCCGCGTCAAAGCTGACCGCGACATTGACCGTCGGCACCGTCGTGCGGCGCGCGAAGACAACCTCGACGCCATTTTTGAGCTTGGTGCGCTCGATCGCCGGGAAGTCGAGCGCGGTCAGGTCGGCAACCGCAGGCAATTGCGAGCGGTCGGCGATCGATGCCGCCGCGCCGATGCCGGTGTCAGGACCGATGTCGCCGAGTGCCGGGTTCCAGTAACGGTCGGGGGCAACCGCCTCGGTCACCTTGCCCGCCGTCACGGCGCCGCCGCGGTTCTCGCCGCCTTCGGTGCGCTCGCCGGGGGTGTAGGTGAGCGAAAAGGCTGGGCGCGACATCCATTTGCGCGCTACGGCGGCGACTTGTTCGGGCGTGGATTTCGCCATCCGGTCGAGTTCGACCTTATAATAGGCCGGATCGTTCGAATAGAGCGCCCCCTCGGCCAGCGTTACCGCCTTGCCGCCAAAACCGCCGACCGATTCGAGCCCCGCGATGGTGCCACCGAGATAGCTTGCCGCGGCGCGTTGCAGCTCGTCAGTCGTCGGGCCAGTTGCAAGGAATTTCGCGATTTCGTCGTCGAGCTTCTTGCCGACCGCCGCAACATCGGTTCCCGGCTTCACATCGGCCTGGACGATCAGGATGCCGGCATCTTCAAAAGACTGGGCAAAAGCGGCGACGCTCACCGCGACCGGGTCGGTGCGGACCATCGCATTGTCGAGCCGCGACGACGACAGGCCGCCGAGTACGGCAGTTGCCATTTGCAGCGGCACGGCTTCGGCATCGTTAAGCCCGGGGATCGCCCACATGCGATAGATGCGCGGGGTCGGGATCAGGTCCTTGACCTCTTTCGCGAGCGGCGCGGGCAAGGTTGGCACGCTGGTTTGAGGTGCGGTGATTTCAGGTCCGCGCGGAATGTCCCCGAACCAATTTTGCACCTTGGCCTTGGCGGTCGCGACATCGACGTCGCCCGCCAGCACGAGCACCGCATTGTTCGGGCCGTAATTGTCGGTGAACCATTTCTTCACATCGTCGAGGCTCGCCGAATTGAGGTCGGCCATCGAACCGATGGTGCTGTGGTGATAGGGATGACCCTTCGGAAACAGATTCTCGAAAATCTCGTAACGCAGCAGGCCATAGGGGTTGTTGTCGCCCTGGCGCTTCTCATTCTGGACGACGCCGCGCTGGTTATCGAGCTTTTCCTGCGTCACCGCGCCAAGCAGATGCCCCATGCGGTCGCTTTCGAGGAAGAGCGCACGGTCGAGCGCGCCGGTCGGGACGGTTTCGAAATAGTTGGTGCGGTCGACGTTGGTCGTGCCGTTGCTGTCGGTCGCGCCGACCTGTTGCAGCGGCTCGAAGAAATCGCCGGGGGCGTTTTCCGAGCCGTTGAACATCAGATGCTCGAACAGATGCGCAAAGCCGGTCTTGCCCTTGGGCTCATGCTTCGACCCGACGCGGTACCACACCGACACCGCGACGACGGGCGCCTTGCGGTCTTCGTGGACGATCACGCGCAGGCCATTGTCGAGTGTGAAAGCCTCGTAAGGAATGTCGACCGCTTTGACCAAATCGGCGATCGGGGCCGGATCGGCGGCTTTGGCCTTGGCGAGCGCGGGACCTGCAGCAACAAGCGACGTGGTCACCGCTAGGGCGAGGGCGAAACGATGGAAACGGGGCATGGGCATCCTCTAGGATAATTGCGGCAGACGCGAGACGGCCTGCTTGCGACCGGGTGCCGGACGGCACTGTATCAACGGTCTAGGACAGGCTTTCGCCGCTTTCAAGGCCGATAGAAGCGCGCCCCGCTGGCTTTCAGCGCCGCGGGATCGAACAACACCGGTTTCAGCTGGTGGCGCACGAACAGCGGCGCCTGATCGTTATAGTGCGGGCTTTCCGGCCGCGTCGTCGCCGATCCGAAGGGCTGGATCGATTCCGATCGCACCCGGCCCTGCTTGTCCCACGTCATGAACATGATGAAGCTGTCGCCGTGGCGCACCTTCAACCGCCCATCGGGTTCGGCGTCCCACAAGGTCGAGGCGCGCACCGTATCGTTGCCACCATCGAGCGGCAGGTCGATCCGCGACGCGCCTTCGCCGTGACGCAGCCGCAGCACGGTCCCGAGTTTGGGATCGAGCCCGCCAAAATGCGTCTGCAAATGCGTCACTGTTTCGGCCAGCACGGTGCGCGGATCGGGACCGGCGCGGCGCTGATAATGACTGCCGTTCGCGGGGCGCAGCACCATGAGCGCCAGCGCATCGCCTTTCCCCGTGCCGTCGAGGTTCCAGTCCCAGCGGCGGAGCAGGTTCTGCGCATCGACCAGCGCCGGATCGTCCTTGACGTTCAGCGCCAGCAAGCGATCCATCCACGCCTTGGCATAACCCGTCTTGGCATAAGCGGTATCATATTTGATCGCCTTCAACCGCGCCTCGTCGATCTGGCCCGATGCTTCGAACAGCTCGATCAGCCGTGTCGCGCGGTTGGTCATGTCATCCTCGACACCGAGCAGCGGCGAGAAAGCCGCGGCGTCGAGTTCGTCACCCGGCCCCGCCGCGACCCACGGCGTGTTGTTGGCGTTCATCACATAGCCCGAGCGCGGATTGACCAGCGCCGGGGCACGGTCGAACGGCAGCGTCTGCGTCCAGAGCGCCGCCGATGTATCGCCCGGCAACACCCCGCGCCAGTTGAACCCATCGGGCCGGTCGGGGAACATCGCGTTATAGAACAGGGCGATATTGCCCTTGACATCCGCGTAGATGAAATTGGTCGCGGGCACGCCCTGCCCCGCCATCGCAGCGCGCCATTCGGCAAAATCCTTTGCCTTGTTCAGCCGGTAATATTGGGTGACCATCGCCGACTGGTCGATCCCGGCATAGCGGATGGCAAAGGCACCCTTCGCATTCTTGACCACCGGACCATGGACCGAGCGATAGATGGTGCGCGGGACCGGCAATGCGAACGGGCCGAATTTCACTTTGAGCCAGACGCGCTTTTCTTCAAGTGGTCGCCACGCGCCGTCGTAGCGATATTGATCGCCGTTCTCATTCAGCACCAGCTTGTACACATCGATCAGGTCAGGGCGATTGACCGTGTTGGTCCAGCCCAGATATTTGTTGTGGCCGAGGAAGGGATAGGGGGAGCCGGGGAAATTCGCGCCCGCGAAATCCCAGCCTTCCTCGCTATGGACCACCAGTTCGTACCAGGCGACGCCGCCGGTCCACGGCTGGTGCGAGTTCGAAACCAGCCGGGTCGCGCCGTCGGTGGAACGCGCAGGCGCCACCGCCATCGCGTTCGATCCGTTCGAAGCCGGGTCGCTGCCCACCGGCGTGTCCGCGCGCGGGACGATCTTGCCCGTTGCGTCCAGCGCCGGACCGCCCTCGCGGTTCAGCGGCTTGCCTTCGACCAGCGACCCCAGCACCGAATCGAGCCCGAAGAAAAACGGCGAGCGCAGCACGAAGCCCGCAACGACATCCTCGCCGGTCACCGGGAACAGTCCCGACAGACGCACTTCGCCGGGATGCTTGTCGGCATAATGGTTGAGTCCCGCAGCATAAGCCGTGAACAGCGCCTGCACATCCTTG
The DNA here is from genome assembly GCF_002454115.1 of Sphingopyxis sp. UBA6723. Taxonomy (GTDB): domain Bacteria; phylum Pseudomonadota; class Alphaproteobacteria; order Sphingomonadales; family Sphingomonadaceae; genus Sphingopyxis. The sequence goes on from NZ_DKIH01000007.1 coordinate 100,412, forward strand.
GGCAGCCGCGGCCAGTCGCGCGCCGTAGTTGCGCGCACATCGAGCAACGCCGCAGCATAATCGACCTTGGCGCCATCCTGCCCCAACATCGCTCCGGCGCGCCCGCGCGTCATCGCCAGTACTTCCTGCAAAGTCGCAAAATCATCCTCGGCGTGCGCGTAGGCGACGCCATAGGCGACGTCTGCGTCGGTTTTGCCAAAGATATGCGGCACCCCGAACTTGTCGCGCGCGATGCGGACATCCTGCGGCTTGAACGTCGGTGCGGCAGGCGCTTCGGCGGTCAGTGGCTCCCACAGCGCCAACGAGGCGGCGGTGACGACGAGCAACAGCAGAAACCCCAGCAAAATCCGTCGCAGCATCTCTGGTCCTCTTCATGCGCCCGATCCGCGCCTGTCTGGCCGTCATGTCGTCCGATGGCAAGCGACTGTCGTTCGTCGAGCCGAATTTGCGATCGGACGCCACTTGGCTATGCAGGGTGCCATAACTTCAAACGGGGAATTTCCATGAATCACAAAAGCCTGCTTCTTGCCGCGTGCCTGTCGTTCGCGGTCGTTCCGCCCGCCTTTGCCCAGATGGTGACGGGATCGGGCGTCGTTCCGGCGACCGCCACCAACAGCGCCGAACGCGCGATCGGCTTCGCCGCCAGCGCCCCGGCGGGCGGCGCGCTTGTCATCATGATGAGCGACACGACGCTGCCGCCGCTTGATGGCATCGCGCTCAGTGCTGCGGAACGTCAGGCGATCACCGCCGCGGTCGCGGCGGCGACATTCGAGGGCAAACCCGAATCGACGCTGTCGCTGCGCGGGATCGGGATGTATTCGCGCATCCTGCTCGTCGGTACCGGCGGCACCCCGACCTCACTCGCCCTCGCCGAAGCGGGCGGCAAAGCGGCGCAGGAGCTGAAAAGCGAAGCGCAGCCGGTGACGATCGCCGGGGCGTTCGGCGATGCGTCGGCCGCCGACGTCGCTTATGGCTTCGCGCTCGGCCAGTATCGCTTCGACCGGTACAAGACTGCCGACAAAAAGGCACCGCCGACTGGCGCCGTTACCGTTGTCGGCGCCAACCCGGCGGCCGCCGAAGCGATGTTCAACGGGCGCTGGAAACCGCTTGTCGACGGTGTCCGGCTGTCGCGCGATCTCGCCAACGAACCCGCGAACGTCATCTATCCCGAAAGCTTCGTCGCGCGGGTGCGCGAGGCCTTTTCGGGCACCGCCGGGGTCAGCATCGAAGTGCTCGACGAAGCCGCGATGCGCAAGCTCGGGATGGGCACGCTCGTCGGGGTCGGTCAGGGCAGCCCGCGCGGATCGCGGCTGATGCTGGTGCGCTATCGCGGCGCGAACGCCGCCGCGGCGCCGATGGCCTTTGTCGGCAAGGGCATCACCTTCGATTCGGGCGGCATTTCGCTGAAACCCGGCGCGGGCATGTGGGACATGAAAGGCGACATGTCGGGCGCCGCGTCGGTCATGGGCGCCGTCCTCTCGCTCGCCAAATCGCGCGCCTCAGCGCACGTCGTCGGGGTCGCGGCGCTCGCCGAGAATATGCCCGACGGCAATGCCCAGCGCCCCGGCGATATCACCCGCACGATGTCGGGCAAGACGATCGAAATGCTCAACAGCGACGCCGAAGGCCGCCTCGTCCTCGCCGACGCCAATGAATATGTCGCGCAGGCGTACAAGCCGCGCGCGATCGTCAATATCGCGACGCTGACCGGGTCGATCGTCGGCGCGCTCGACGATCAATATGCCGGACTGTTCGCGCGCGACGAGACGCTGGCCGCCAACCTGCTCGCCGCCGGCAAGGTCAGCGGCGAGGAATTATGGCGGATGCCGCTCCACAAAAATTACGCCGAAAAGATCAAGTCGGACATCGCCGATATCCGCAACATCGCGCCCAGCCAGGGCCCGGGCGCCAGCATCGGAGCGCATGTCATCGGCTATTTCGTCGATGAAACGACCCCCTGGGCGCACCTGGACATCGCCGGGGTGAACCAGGCCGACAAGGCTTCGTCGCTGGTCCCGAAGGGGATGACGGGCTTTGGCGTGCGTTTGCTCGATCAACTGGCGCGCAGCGGGGAATAGCGATCTCCAATCCCGTTCGTGTCGAGCGACGTCGAGACCGCGAAGTCGTACACGGCCGATGAGCATCTCGATGTCGCTCGATGCGAACGGGTTCTGGTAACAACCCCTTGTGTTGCCAAATAGCAACACTATCTTGCGAGACAAGAAAGGGGCTTATTTCCCATGAACCTCGAAAAATTTACCGACCGCGCCAAGGGCTTCCTGCAAGCCGCGCAGACGATCGCCATCCGCATGAACCATCAGCGGATTTCGCCCGAGCATATCGCCAAGGCATTGCTCGAAGACAGCGAAGGCATGGCCGCGGGGCTGATCGCCAAGAGCGGCGGCGATGCCGCGCGCGCCGTCGCGGGCATCGACGACCTGCTGGTAAAGGTTCCCGCGGTGTCGGGTTCGGGCGCGCAGCAAACCCCGGGCCTCGATAATGACGCGGTGCGCCTGCTCGACCAAGCCGAACAGGTCGCGACCAAGGCGGGCGACGGCTATGTCACCGTCGAGCGGCTGTTACTGGCGATGGTGCTGTCGTCCGCGACCCCCGTCGGCAAGGCGTTTGCCGACGCGGGACTCAAGGCCGACGCACTCAATGCCGCGATCAACGACCTGCGCGGCGGCCGCGCCGCCGATACCGCAACCTCCGAAGACCGTTACGAAGCACTCAAGAAATTCGCCCGCGACCTCACCGAAGTCGCGCGCGAGGGCAAGCTCGACCCGGTGATCGGTCGCGACGAAGAAATCCGCCGCACCATCCAGATCCTCGCGCGCCGGACCAAGAACAACCCGGTGCTGATCGGCGAACCCGGCGTCGGCAAGACCGCGATCGCCGAAGGGTTGGCGCTGCGCATCGTCAATGGCGACGTCCCCGACAGCCTGAAAGACCGCCGCCTGCTGTCGCTCGATATGGGGTCGCTGATCGCCGGGGCCAAATATCGCGGCGAGTTCGAGGAGCGGCTGAAGGGCGTGCTTGACGATGTGAAGGCCGCCGAGGGCGAGATCATCCTGTTCATCGACGAGATGCACACGCTGGTCGGCGCGGGCAAGGGCGAGGGCGCGATGGATGCGTCGAATCTGCTCAAGCCCGCGCTCGCGCGCGGCGAGCTCCATTGCATCGGCGCGACGACTCTCGACGAATATCGCAAACATGTCGAAAAAGACCCCGCGCTCCAGCGGCGCTTCCAGCCGGTGTTCGTCGGCGAGCCGACCGTAGAGGATTCGATCTCGATCCTGCGCGGGCTCAAGGAAAAATATGAGCTCCACCACGGCGTCCGCATCACCGACGGCGCAATTGTCGCCGCGGCGACCTTGTCGAACCGCTACATCTCGGACCGTTTCCTGCCCGACAAGGCGATCGATCTGATGGACGAGGCGGCGAGCCGTATCCGCATGGAGGTCGAATCGAAGCCTGAAGAGATCGAGACGCTCGACCGCCGGATCATCCAGATGAAGATCGAGGAAGCAGCACTCTCGAAGGAGAGCGACGAGGCCTCGAAGGACCGGCTCGCCGCTCTCCGCGCCGAGCTCGCAAACCTCGAACAGCAGTCGGCCGAACTGACGCAAAAGTGGCAGGCCGAAAAGGAAAAGATCCACGCCGAGGCGAAGATCAAAGAAGAGCTCGACGCCGCGCGCTCCGCGCTCGAACAAGCGCAGCGCGCCGGCGACCTCGCGAAAGCGGGCGAGCTCAGCTATGGCACAATCCCCGCGCTCGAAAAGCAGCTCGAAGAGGCGCAAGCCGTTTCAAGCAACGCCATGCTGCGCGAGGAAGTCACCGCCGACGACATCGCCGCGGTGGTCAGCAAATGGACCGGCATCCCCGTCGACCGAATGCTCGCAGGCGAACGCGAAAAACTGCTCGCGATGGAAAACACCATCGCCAAGCAGGTGATCGGACAGGATCATGCCGTCCATGCCGTCGCAACCGCGGTGCGCCGCTCGCGCGCCGGGCTGCAAGACCCCAACCGCCCGCTCGGCAGCTTCCTCTTTCTCGGCCCCACCGGGGTCGGCAAGACCGAGTTGACCAAGGCGCTCGCGCGTTTCCTGTTCGACGACGACAATGCGATGGTCCGCATCGACATGTCCGAATTCATGGAAAAGCATAGCGTCGCCCGGCTCGTCGGCGCGCCCCCGGGCTATGTCGGTTATGAAGAGGGCGGCACGCTCACCGAAGCGGTGCGCCGTCGCCCCTATCAGGTCGTGTTGTTCGACGAGGTCGAAAAGGCACATCCCGACGTCTTCAACCTGCTGCTCCAAGTGCTCGACGACGGGCGGCTGACCGATGGGCAGGGGCGCACGGTCGACTTCACCAACACTTTGATCATCCTGACCTCGAACCTCGGTAGTCAGGCGATCGCCGCGCTGCCCGACGACGCGCCGGTCGAACAGGCCGAACCCGCGGTGATGGAAGTCGTGCGCGCGCATTTCCGGCCCGAATTCCTCAACCGGCTGGACGAAATCGTGCTCTTCAACCGCCTCGCGCAGCAGCATATGGGCGGCATCGTCGATATTCAGGTCGCGCGGGTTCAGAAATTGCTCACCGACCGCAAGGTCACGCTGGACCTGACCGATGCCGCACGCGCGTGGCTTGGCCGCGTCGGTTATGATCCCGTCTATGGCGCGCGCCCGTTGAAGCGCGCGGTGCAGAAATATCTGCAGGATCCGCTTGCCGATCTGATCCTGAAAGGCGAAGTGAAGGACGGATCGACGATCCGGGTCGACGAAGGCGATGGCGCGCTGAAGCTCGCCGCTGCTTGATTTTAAAGGGCGGCCGTGGCGCCGCCCTTACAGCTCAAACAAGCTGCTGCGCTGCCAGCGCCGCAAGCCATTCCGGCTCCGGCTGATCAGCGTCGTAATATTCGAAGATCAGATGGATGCGCGGGGTACTACCGCGATTTTCCACGGCATGGACCCCCATATTATTGACCTCGGCCGCCTCACCCTCAGGCAGATGATAGCTTTGGCCGTCGATGTGAAACACGACCTGATCGTTTGTCTGGATTGGCACGTGAATCTTGTGGGGCCATTTGGCGGCGGGATTGGCATCGCGATGTGGTTGGATCACCCCGCCTGCGGGCATTCGCGCCAGCATGACGCGAGGAAATACGCCGTTCGTATAGCCATAGTCCGCGGTCGCTGCGGCCAGCACTGGCGCAAGCAACGACTGCCATTCGTCCCACAACGGACGGGCATAGCCACTCCGCCAATCGCGCATGTTGGCGACAAAACGGAAAACGATATGCGCTGTCGCGTCCAGCGCTTCGAAGCGGTTGGGCTTATCGGCGTTTTCAGCCTGCCACAAACTTTCCGGAATGGCTGATACCGCCGCCTTCAAAGCCGCGATATCGACCACACCCAGCCGCCGGATGCTCGTTGTTTTGCGGGGATTGGGATACATGGTTCTGCCTCGACGAATTAGGTCAGTAATCATAGCCGAATAGTTCGAGATCGCGGGCATAGATTTTGGCGACGCCGTCGATCAGTTCCTGATCGTAATAGTCCCGATAATCACCGCGACGCGACCGATTGGCGTGATCGAGCGGCGACGTTGCGATGCCGATTTGCGCACATATTCCGTCATAGTCTGCCTGCATCGTCTCGACCTTACCCAACCGGTCGGCGAGCAGACGCCCGTCCATATCTGTCAGAAAAAGGTGCTGCGGCCGAAAAATGACGTGCTGAAGCGGGGGCGCCGTAAACAGAAAATGGCGCATGACCCGTTTTGGGTCGCGCGCAAAACTGCCTTCGCGGCTCGTTGCGAAAGCGCAGTAGGAGACGAAACGGTCAAATGGATTACGGACGAAGGCGAATTTGAAATAATCATTGAAAGTCTCTTCGCCCAGAAACGGTCGAATTTCGGCAAAACTGATATGTCCGTGACCCATCCGCGCGATTTCGGGGATCGGAAATTGCTTTTCAACGAACAGCCGCGCCTGCTCCATGTCCCGCTCGCCCAGATGATCGCGCAAGCCTTGGCGAACCGAATGCGTCCCGGTCTTCGGGATCGCGACAAAAATGAAACGGTGCTGATGCGAAACGATCATCGACGTCAGGTCGTCGCGCGGGCGGGCGAACTGCCGGGCGCGGCGACCATGAAAATCAGCTCGGCGAGCGCCCGGTCCAGAGGCACGTCATTACCTTCCAACAGCAGGCGTTGCGCCTCCAGCCGCTGCAAATCACGCTGGACCTGTTCAATCAGATGACGGTAGGCGGTCAGCCCTGCGACATCAGTGCCATATTGAGCCCAAAGCGCGCCCCACGCGTTTGCGAATTGCTCCAGCCGCGCGGCGATCGCATCGCGCGCCGGTGTCGCGGCGCATTGCTGCAACAGATAATCGATATGGCAGCGAATTTCCCATACCGACATAATCGTCGGCAGATTGACCTGTTCATAGGCCAACGGTCGCTCGCCGACGGACCCTGGCGCAACGGTCTGGGCGGGTTGGCCATCGCGGCCGAAACGCTTCGCATCGGCGATCATCGCCCACAATTTTTCGCCGCCGACCGTGTCGAGCACCAAGTGCACCCGCTTGGCGTCGCCATCGTTGCGTACATTGTGGATACAAAAGCTGTCGAACAGCCAGCATTCGCCCGGGGCCATATACACCGTTTCTGCGTCGCAACTGAAAGCGACCTTCGGATTGGTGACGATCGGGATATGAATGCGGATGTGTGTGCGCCAGTAATAGCCGACATCGACATGCTCGGGAACGACCGCGCCCGGCGCGAGACCCATCAACCGGCTGCGTCCCCAAACTGCACCCAGGTCGGCAAGGATTTCCATGATATAGGGGCATTGGCGCAGCGCGTCGGTCGGTGCCATTGGACCGCTGAACCCGTCAGATACTTCGCCGGCGGGGGTGATCAGGGGGACAGCGCTGTTGCCGGGCAACTTGCCTGGATGCGGCAGCCACGCAGCGAGCGGCAACGCGGCGACCTCCGCCGCCAGCGTCTGCGGACAATATTGCCGCGGGAGCTTAACCAGCGGCGTCCCCAATTTCATCGCGTCAGTTGCCTTTTTCGATACTGATGACTGGTCGGTTGATCATTTCCGCTGCATCACGCTCATGCTGTTCCGTCAAGGCCTTCCACGCTGCCGCAGTCTTGCAAATCTTCGACTCGAAACGCGTTCCCGTCCGCTTCGCTCGCTTGCAGACCAGCCGTTCCTTGGCATCGGTCGCGTCGCTGGAAGGCTCCGACATATAGGCCCCCGCTGGCGCCCCCATCAGCAGCGCGGCCGAAGCCAGCAAGGCGAGCGATGAACTTTGGCGCATGATGAAACCTCCGCGGCATTGAATTTTTGCCAAACTTGCATATTCCCTCGGCCCTGCCAGTGTCAATTTGGACCGCGGCCCGGTAAAATCGTAGAGGATATCTTGCCGTCCATGGACGCCGACTACCACCTCGCGGACAATCTGGATTGGGACCGGCTGGCAGCAGCGTTTGCGGCTCGTGGCCGGGTCGAGGTGGCCGACCTTCTGGCGCCCGGTCAGGCGGCGGCGCTCGCGGCCCATCTGCGCGCGCGAACCGACTGGCATCTGGTCCTGAATGCCGGCAACAAGGTTTATGAACTGTCGCGTGCGGGCTTTGACGAGCTTAGCGACGAGCAACGAGGCGAACTGGAGCGCCGCGTTGTTGCAGCGGGGCGAACCGGGTTTCAATATCGCTACGAAGCAATCCGCGTGCCCGATGCCGCCGCCGAGCGCGGCGATGACCCGTTGTCCCGCTTCGTCGCGTTTTTGTCGGCGGCGCCGATCCGTGAAGCGTTAGGCAAGATGATGCAGATCGACGATATCGCCTTCGCGGACGGGCAAGCCACACGATATGATCACGGCCATTTTCTGACCCGTCACGACGATGCGGTCGCCGGCAAGAACCGGCGGGCCGCCTATGTGTTTTCGCTGACTCCGGCGTGGCGGCCAGAGTGGGGCGGATTGCTGATGTTCCACGGCGCCGACGGCAATATAGAAGAGGCATTTGCGCCGCAAATAGGCGCTTTGCGCCTGTTTCGCGTACCACAACTACATAGCGTCAGCTATGTTACTCCCTTCGCGGCCGAACCGCGGTTGTCGGTCACCGGATGGTTGCGCGCCGCCGATTAGAGGGTGTAGCCATAACGTTTTACCCAAGGTTCGAGTATGGGCAGCACCTCGCGCATTTGCGCCGCATACCGTTTCCACCGACCGCTAGCCGAGGCGTAAATCGGCTCCATGACCTGCGCATAGCTTGGGGTCCGGATGAAACCTCGCTCAACCGCCGTCTTTTGGTGGTCGAGCAGCGAATCCTGCCATTGCAGGCCAAGAAAGTCGATCAGCGGCTTGGTCGCCGCCGCAACGTCGGAAACCATGGCTTCATAACGCAGCATGTGGACGTCGAGCGGAAAGATTGTTCGGCAATTTTCCCAATAGGCGAAGATACGGTCGTAGGTGCGGCTGGCGTTGGCCAGATCGAGGAAGCTGGCCATCGCCTCGGTCGGTTTGAAGTTCTGGATGTAACAACTGAGAACGACGTCGCAGGGATGCCGCATCGCAAGAATGATCTTTGCGTCGGGAAAAAGGCGATGGACCAGCGGCATACGGATCATCGACAACGGGTTTTTGTCGATAACCAGAGCGCCCGGCGGCGGCGGCGATCTTTTGTCGAGTTCGGCAAAATACTGCTGGCGCAGATTCGCAACCGCCGCACCATCAAGAGTTCGGATCATATCCAACTCGCCAAGTGATTTGGCGAGATTTTCGATGATCGGCAGTTCTTCGAGCACATGGGTATTGCTATGCCCCATCAGGATCGTGTCGAGCAGCGTCGTGCCCGAACGCGGAAATCCGACAAGAAAAGCCGGGGCAGGTCGGTCGGTGGCAAGGGGCGGCGCCTGCCAATCGGCAAACCATGCTGCCGTCGTCTGCCCATCCAGCGTCGCAATCGCCCGTTGATAGGCGCTGCGATCAACGCCGACGCCCATCGGGCTTTGCGCCTGCGCCGCATTCATATCCTCGTAAAAGCGGATCGCGTCGTCGGTCAGTCCAAGACGGTCGGCCAGTTGCCCCGCAAACTGCGCCTTGATCGATGGATTGATCGCCGGCGAATGAACGTCACGCACAAGGTCGAGCGCCGCGGCGCGGTCGCCGTCGCGGCTAAGCAAGAGCGCGCGAAGATAGTCGATTTCATCGCCCGCCAGGCCCGCGGCCTCGGCAGCCTGGATCAGGGCGCGGAGTTCGTCGGTACGGTTGGCTTTTTCGAGCAATATGCCAAGGTTGAGATAGCCGGGAATGAAGCGCGGATCGGCCTTTATGGCAAAGCGCAATGCCTTTTCGGCCTGCGCGTTGTTTTCCAGATCCATGAATGCCACGGCTATCGCCAGAAAAATTTTTGGGTCGGAAGGATCCAGCCGCGCAGCTTCGCCAAGCGCGCGAAGGCCGCCTTCGATATGGTTGATGCTGGTCAGCGTGCGGCCAAGTTCCAGCAGCAACGCAGGATCCTTTGGCGACAACAGCACCGCCTTTTCAAAAAGGAGGCAGGCCTCCTCATAGCGATCTTTCGACACCATGACGCGCCCCATATTGGTATGCACCAGCGACGATTTCGGATCGATCTGACGCGCCCGATCAAACGCCTGCAATGCGCCTTCCAGATCCCCCGATTCGTGCCGCGCGTTACCAAGATTGTTCCAGGCGATGAAATCGTCGGGATTTTCGGACACGAGCCTTTCATAGGTCCAGCTCGCTTCGGTCGTGCGGCCCTGTGCTTTGAGGATTTGTGCCTGCATCGCCTGAAGCTCGGTCGATTGGGTCAGCTCCCCTTCGGCGCAGACACGTGCCGCATCGTCCATGTCGCCCAGATCGAGCAGCGCGCGCGCAAGGTTGATCCGATTGTCACTCGTATCGCCGCCATTGGCGATGGCGCGGCGCAGGAAATCGACACCGACACGCAGATTACCTGTCTGGCAGGATAGCACGCCAAGGAGTTGCAGGACGGACGCGTTCGCAGGCTGGGCGCGCAACGCCGCTTCACCTTGCATCTGGGCCGTCGCAAAATCGCCTTTTGCATATGCGGCGTAAGCGGCGCGCACTCGATCAGTTAGGGTCATGGATTCCGTCTATAAAAAAAGAGGGCGGGACACCAGTCCCGCCCTCTCTTTAAGTCCAGTGCCGAAGCTTAGAACTTCAGACGTGCCGACACATAAGCACGGCGTCCGATCACGTCGTACAGCGACGGGTCGGTGCCCGACTGCACGTTCGGCGAGTAGGTTTCCGGCTTGCGGTCGAACGCGTTGTTCAGACCGATGCGGAAGGTCATCGCATCGACTTCAGCCTGCATCGCGAAGTCGAAATAGAAGGTGCTGCCCGGGCCGGTGAACTCTTCACCGACATACTGACGTGCCGCACGGTTTTCCATCGAGTCGATGAAGCGGACGCGGGTGTCGAAGCTCAGCTCACGCGTGATGTTGAGCTTGGTGTTGAGCGTCGCCTTCCAGCGCGGGAAGCTGGTCCCGAGACCGGCACCGAAGTAGGATGCCGTACCCGCATAATCGGTCTTCACGCCGCCAAGGCCAACGTTCTTGAAGTCGATCAGATAGTTGACCAGCAGGTTGAAATTCAGCCCGCTGTCTTCGTTAATGAACGGCGTCGGCAGACGATAGCCAAGCTGAACATCGACACCCGACGTCTTCACCGAACCGGCATTGACGAACTGGAAGTACCCATTGGCGTCGCCGCCCAGCGAAGCCGGCAGATAGATGCCGGTCATCGCATCACCCGAACGACCGATACCCTGACAGAAGGGATTGGTCGGATCCAGGTTGGGATTGACGTCGTTGTAGCCATAGCAGGACGCGATGATTTCGTTGACGTCGGGATTGAGGATCGTGTCCTTGATCTTGATATTGTAATAATCGATCGACCCCGTGAAACCAGCGGCCTGGAACACCGCACCAACGGTGAAGGCGTCCGATTTTTCTGGCTTCAGATTGGCGTTGCCGGTCGTGGTGATGAATGCCTGCGCGCCCGGCGAGGGAACGAAGGTGTTGATGTTGCCATCACTTACGCCACCACCCAGCGGGGTGTTGCGGCAAAGATCCGCAGCAGCCGTACCACCGCTCTGGCGGAAGTTGCTGTTGATCGAGCACGGATCGAAGATCTGCGGGAAGCTGCCGCCACCCGAGAACAATTCGTTGAAGTTCGGTGCACGAACCGAGCGCTGATAGCTGGCGCGCAGACGAACTTCGTCAATCGGGCTCCACGTGATCGTACCGCCATAGCTCCAGTCCTTCGACGGCGCACCATCGATACCATTGGCGATATCGTTGAAGTCACTCTTCGAATGGCGCGCGGTCAGCGACAATTCCAGCGTGTCCATGATCGGCGCACGAAGTTCACCGAAGAAGTCGAGGAACTTGTTGGTGCCAAGATCGGGGGTGCTGGTATTGAAACCGGCGATCGGACCGAACAGCGAACCCGGGTCGAATTCGTAGCGGAATTTGCGCTGCTCGACACCGAACACGACGCCAAGCGGACCACCCGGCAAATCAGCCAATTCACCCGAAACATAGGCCTGGGCGACCTTCTGCGTGAAGACCGTCTTGGTCACGCCAACTTCGTCAACATAGTCAACGCAGTCTTGCGAGAAGGGCTGGATGCCGAAGGGATTAAAGCCGCCGTCGCACAGGCTGACACCGCCGTCGGGCGCTTCGAGCAGTTCCTGAACGCGCTGGACATTGACGTTGCCCGTCGCACGCTGGTCGATCGTGGTTTCGCCCCAGCTGTAATAAGCTTCGTAGCGCCAGCCGGGAGCGAACTCGCCGCGCAGACCGACCAGGCCTTGCAGGACTTCGTTTTCAAGCTGCTGTTCGCGCAGGCCGGTGCCGAGGAAACGGTAACCGATGCGGATGCCTTCATCCGCGCCCGAACCCGCAAGGTTGGGATCATTGCCGGTACGAGTGTTCAGCAGCGAACGCAAATCAGCCGAAACGAACGGGTTGGTGACAGGAACGACGAACCCAGTGATACGACCAGCCGTAACGCCCGCACCTGCTCCGCTATCCTGAAGCAGGTTGACCAGCGGCGAGCGTGCATTGAGGACCGAGGCATTGCTGCCGACGCCCACAATGCCCGTGCTGACCGGAGTCGGGGCCAATGCCGTTGCAGAGTTATAGTTGGTGTAGCCGCCCTGGACGAACACGTCGAACGCCGGATTAATCTCGTAATTCGCCGTCACGAACGCCGATTTGCGTTCCAGCGGCAGGACGAGAATGTTCACGATGTCGAAGTTGTAGCTGTAGAAGTCCGGGAAGAAGTTGAGGTTCGGATTCGCCGGCGAATCGAGATCGTAGCGGAAGTTCGCGACATCGACCGGGCTGTTAAAGCTGCCACGACCGAACAGCGAACCGTCCGAGTTGAAACCGAGCTGCCCGGTGCTGGGGATCTGGCCCGCAGCGACGCCATAGCTGGCGAACAGGGTATTCACTGCCGCCTGGCTGATCGGGTTGGTCGCGCTGTTGACGTAAGTACCGGTCGGGAACGAGCCGGTGGTCGAGGTCGCCTGCGATGCGAAGTCGCGCTGCGCCTTGATCAACCCTTGACGCTTGGAATACTCAGCCGAAAGCGCGATGTTACCGCGACCATCGGCAAAATTGCCGCCGATGATGCCGCTGATCTGATATTCACGGGCATCGGTTTCGGGAATCGAGTTCGAATAGCTCGCCCGCAGGTCGATACCTTCGAAATCGTCCTTGAGGATCAGGTTGACCACGCCCGCGACCGCGTCCGCACCATAAGCCGCGCCAGCGCCGCCGGTCACGATTTCGATACGCTCGATCAAGCCCTGCGGAATGGTGTTCAAATCGACCGTCTGGTCAGAAGCCGACACCATCGGGCGGCGGCCGTTGATCAGGACGAGGTTGCGGTTCGAGCCGAGACCGCGGAGGTTGATGTTCGACTGACCGCCGTTGCCGGGGTTGTTCGACGTTGTCGTGCCAGCCGGATTGACCTGCGGCAGCGTGTTGAGGAAGGTGTCGAGCGTGACGTCGGCGTTTTCGACCGTCGCATCGCCGCTGACCACGGCCACCGGGCTGTTCGAATCGAGGTTCGGACGCGCGATACGCGAACCGGTCACGATGATCGTGGCTTCACCGCCATCACTGGCGCCGGCATCCTGCGCATGGGCAGGAGCCGAAGCCAGGGCGACGCTCAGTACGAGCGGCGCAGCGCCTAGCTTCAGCTTGGAAAATTGGGTTTTCTTCACAGTGCAGTCCCTTGCTACTGGTGGATTGAACTACCCGAGCCCCTGATGCGGCGGCATTCCGCCGACGCACAAACACCCCGATAGCGTGCGGAATGATCCTTCCCTCTTGTCGAGTAAAGGAAATTTCCCACCTTATCCGCCGTTTCGAAACGCATTGTGACGTATTTGCAACAGCCGTGACATTTGGCGACCTACAATATGTCGAAGCGCAAGATCAGCGACATATTGTTTCGCTGGAAACCAGCTCGCGTTGAATTTTGTCTTTTCTATCCGCCGATGGGCCCCGCAATTTTACTGGGATCGAGGCGGGCATCGCGCCACTTCAGGCCCCAGTGCAGGTGTGGCCCCGTCGCCCGACCGGTTCGCCCGACCGTTCCCAGCGCCTGTCCCTGCACAACAGCATCGCCGACCTTTACGTCGAGCCGCTGGCAATGGAGGAAGGCGCTGCTCAGCCCCATGCCATGATCAACGATCAACAGGCGGCCTTCCAATGTGAAAGGGGTGGTCGCAGCGAGTACCACCACGCCGTCCGCGGGGGCGACAAACGGCGTTCCCGCGGGCGCCGCGATGTCGGTGCCGCTGTGATAGGCGCCGGGTTTTCCCTGATAGACGCGCTGCGACCCGAAAAAGCCCGATAGACGCCCGGTAACCGGCCAGCGAAAGCGCTGTTTCCAGCCATCGGACTGGACCTGCAAGGTGCGCGCGCTTGCAATCTGCGCCAGTTCGGCGGGGCGGCGGCGGGCGAAATCGGCATCGCTTGCCGCGCTGCCGCGATACGGCGCGTTGACCTGTTCGATGCGCCACGTCCCGGGCGTCACCATAATCTCTTCGACGACCTGCCGCCCGTCACGAACCGTTGCGACAAGGCGCGCGCGCGGTCCCGCATCGCGGTCGAACGCGATCAGGAAACTGCCGTCGGCGGCGACCGGCACCGGCTGGCCGTCGAGGGTCAGCGCGCGGGTATGGCTGGGTGCCACTCCCAGCAGCACCCCGCCCTGCTCGGCGCTTCGACGTGAACCGCGAAAGACGAAGGGTTCCAGTATCGCGGCGGGAGGCGGCACCGTCGAAGATACCGGCCTTGGCGACGCCTTGGCGGCGGGCGGCGCGGCCGCGACGTCGCGCACGGCATCGGGCGGCACACAGCCAGCGGCAAACAGCAGCAGCGGCAACGCGGCAATCGAGCGCGGCAAATACCCCACCAGAGTCATGCCCTGCGCGGGGCGTCCAGTTCGGCCTGCACCGAAATGGCGGCGGTGGCATAGGGCTGCTGCCGCGCCACCGACCAATAGCGCAGTTCATCAAGCCCGATCGGCGCGCCCGTTACTGCGCACAGCACATGGTCGCCCGGTTCCAGGACGCGAAAGCCATTCGGTCCATAGTGCAGTCGGGCAAGGCGGTTGCGGCTGGCGATTAACATGATTCTGGGTCCATATGAGGGTGTGTGGCTGCCGCTACTATAGCAGCGGGGGGCGGCGGGACCACCCCCGGCGCGTCAGAACAGCTCGCCCTGCCCTCTTTTGGCTGGTTCCTGCGAGGGCTTTCGGGCTGGCCGTGACGGCGATGCGCCGTCCCCGACGGGCTGCACCGCAACCTCGCCATCGGCAAATTGCAGCCGCAGCTCGCTGGCCGCGCGCGCCTTGGCGGCGGTGGTGACGATCGCCCCACCCGCATCGCGCACCATCGCATAACCGCGCGACAGCAAGGCGCGCGGATCGAGGCTGTCGAGCAGCCGCCCCAGCCCTTCGAGCTGCGCGCGATCGCGGTCCCAGCGCCGCGCGAGCAACGCCGGACGCAGCGAAGCGCCGCGCGTTGCCAGCCGCTCGGTGATCACTGCCAGCCGCTGGCGTTGACTCCGATCGAGCCGGTCGCCGCTGTCGTCGAGCCGCTGACGCTGCGGCGCATAGAGCGCCTCGCGCCGCGGCAGATGACGCGCCAATGCGGTGAGCCGTTCGCTCCATAGCCCCTGCTGCCGGTTCGCGGCGCCGATCATCCGGCCATTCCACGTCGCCAGCAATTCCTGCAACTCGGCGCGCACCGGCACCGCCATTTCGGCCGCCGCGGTCGGGGTCGGCGCACGGCGGTCGGCGGCATAGTCGGCCAGCGTCGTGTCGGTTTCGTGGCCGACGGCGCTGATCGTCGGGATCCGGCAGTCGGCGAGCGCGCGCACCACCACCTCTTCGTTGAACGCCCACAGATCCTCGATCGACCCGCCGCCACGCGCGACGATGACCAAGTCCGGCCGCGGGACCGGGCTGCTTGGCGTCAGCGCGTCGAAGCCGCGAATGGCAGCCGCGACCTGCGCCGCAGCGCCGTCGCCCTGCACCAGCACCGGCCAGACGATGACATGCATCGGAAACCGGTCCGCCAGCCGATGCAAGATGTCGCGGATCACCGCCCCGGTCGGCGAGGTGACCACCCCGATGACGCGCGGCAGCCGCGGAATATCCTGTTTGCGCGCCGCATCGAACAGCCCCTCGGCGCCCAGCCGTGCCTTGAGCTTTTCGAACAGGAGCATCAGCGCGCCCTCGCCCGCGACCTCGAGCGTGTCGACGACGAGCTGATATTTGGAGCGCCCTGGATAGGTGGTGAGCTTGCCGGTCGCGATCACCTCGATCCCGTCCTCGGGCCGGAACGCCAGCCGCGCCGCCTGCCCCTTCCACATGACCATGTCGATCAGCGCATTATCGTCCTTCAGCGCCGCATAGAAATGCCCCGACGCGGCGCGCTTCGCTCCTGACAATTCGCCGCGGACGCGAACGCGGGCAAAGCCGTCCTCGACCGTCCGCTTGATCGCCGCCGACAATTGGCTGACCGATAGCGGCGGGACATTGTCGCCGGGCGCCGCCTCGGCTAACAGCCGCGCCGCGGGGTCGGTTTCGGACGCCGGATCGGGAAAAGGGACTGCCATGAATATCCTGCTGGTCGGCTCGGGGGGCCGCGAACATGCGCTGAGCTGGCAGTTGGCGCAATCGCCGTCTTGCCGCAAGCTCTATGCCGCGCCTGGCAATCCCGGGATCGAGGCGTTTGCCGAATGCCTGGCGATTGCCGCCGACGATTTTGATGGCCTGATCGCCGCCTGCACCGCGCATGGAATCGATTTTGTTGTCGTCGGCCCCGAAGCGCCGCTCGTCGCGGGGCTCGCCGATCGGCTGCGCGCATTGGGCATCGCGGTCTTCGGCCCAGGCGCCGCCGCGGCCCAGCTCGAAGGATCAAAGGGTTTCACCAAGGATTTGTGCCAACGGGCCAATATCCCGACCGCCGCCTATGTCCGCTGCGCCAGCGCCGCCGCGGCGCTTGCCGCGCTCGACGGCTTCACTGTTCCCGTCGTTATCAAGGCCGATGGTCTCGCCGCAGGCAAAGGCGTTGTCATCGCAGAAACCCGCGACGCCGCCGAAGCCGCGATTGCCGACATGTTCGACGGCGCCTTCGGCAGCGCAGGCGCCGAAGTGGTCATCGAAGAATTTATGACCGGGGAGGAAGCGAGCTTCTTCGCGCTGTCCGACGGCACCGACGTGGTCGCGTTCGGCAGCGCGCAGGACCACAAGCGCGTCGGCGATGGCGATGTTGGACCCAACACCGGCGGCATGGGCGCCTACAGCCCCGCGCCGATCCTCACCCCCGACCTTGAAGCGCAGGTGATGGACCGCATCATCCGACCAACGGTCGCCGCGCTCGCTGCCGAAGGCACACCCTATGTCGGGGTGTTGTTTGCCGGACTGATGCTCACCGATACGGGGCCGAAGCTGATCGAATATAATGCGCGCTTCGGCGATCCCGAATGCCAAGTGCTGATGATGCGCTACACAGGCGACCTTGCCGCCCTGCTCCACGCTGCCGCAACCGGCGCGCTGGCGACCGCCACGCCGCCTTCCTTTGCCAGCGACTATGCGCTCACCGTCGTCATGGCGGCGAACGGTTATCCCGCCACCCCCGAAAAAGGCGGCGCGATTCATGGCATCGCCGATGCGGAAAGCGGCGGGGTACGTGTTTTTCACGCCGGAACAGCGCGCGACGGCGACACAATCGTCGCTGCGGGCGGCCGCGTGCTCAATGTTACAGCCACCGGTCGCACCGTGACCGAGGCGCAGGCGCGCGCCTATGCCGCGGTCGACAAGCTCGATTTCGCCACCGGATTCTGCCGCCGCGATATTGGCTGGCGCGAAGTCACGCGCGAAGCGGGCTAATCGCTTGCCTGTCATCCCGGCGAAGGCTGGACGCCGCGAACCCCGCCGCATAGGCTGACCGAAATCATCAGCGGAGAAGATCATGCTTTGGCTTCAGGAAAATTGGATCATCGCGGTCGTCGGCCTGGTCGTCACGGTCGTGTTGCTGTGGTGGCTGTTCGGACGCGGCAAGGCTGACGACATCGCGCCACCTGCCGCGGAACCCACGAAGCCCGCCAAGCCGCTCGAACCGGTGAAACCACAGATCATCGCCGCCGAACCCGCGCGGTTCAAGCCGATCGAACCGGCACCGGCGCCGGTGCCCGCCGCCCCGGTTACTGCACCCGCACCACCCGCGCCCGCTCCGCAACCTGCGCCAGCCGCTGACCCAATCGCTCCGGCGCCGATCGAACCCGTGGTCATCGAACCCGTCGCGCCGACGGCAGCGCCCGAACCTGCACCCGAACCCGAGTCCGTCACAGCACCTGCGCGCCCCATCGGCGCGGCGGACAATTTGCAACTGCTGAAAGGTGTCGGGCCAAAGATGGTCGGGCTGCTGAACGGCCTGGGTGTCACCAGCTTCCAGCAGATCGCTGATTGGACCGACGCGGACGTCGCCGCCATCGACCCACAACTCGGCGCCTTTCAGGGCCGCATAACGCGCGACAACATCGTCGATCAAGCGGGCTTTCTGGCGCGCGGTGACAAGGCGGGTTTCGAAGCGAAATATGGCGCGCTCGGCGGCGCGCTCTAGGCGCTCAGGCGTTCGGGATCGGATTCAGCTACCATCAAGGCAATAAACCGGTGGACGGCGGCCACGTCGATCGGCTGGCTCAGCAAATAGCCTTGAATCTGGTGGCAGCCTTCCTGCCGCAGGATCGCCGCCTGCGCCTCGTCCTCGACGCCCTCCGCCAGCGTTTCCATGCCGAGCGCATCGGCGAGCGTGGTGATCGCGCGGATCACGGCATTGGCGTTGCCGCCCAGCGTCAGATCGCGCACAAAGCTCTGATCGATCTTGAGCTTGTCGAACGGGAATGAGCGCAGATAGCTGAGCGACGAATAGCCGGTCCCGAAATCGTCGAGCGCGATGCGGACGCCTAGCGCGCGCAGACTGTGGAGTGTTTCCAGCGTCTTTTCGACATTGGCGATGAAGATGCTTTCGGTGATTTCGAGCTCAAGCCGGTTCGCGGGTAACCCCGACGTCGCGAGCGCCGACAGGACGATGTTGGCAAGGCCGGGGGTCAGAAACTGCTTGGGCGAGATATTAACCGCAACCGACAGGTCGCCGGGCCAGGTCGCCGCCTGACGGCACGCCTCGCGGATCACCCATTCGCCGATCGGGATGATCAGTCCGGTTTCTTCGGCGAGCGGGATGAATTCGACGGGGCTGATCATCCCCTTGTCGCTATGCGGCCAGCGAATGAGCGCCTCGAACGCCATCAGCCGTTCCTCGTGCATGCTGTAGAGCGGCTGATAATAAAGTTCGAACCCGCCGTCGCGGATCGCAAGTCGCAGGTCGAGCTCCATCTGCCGCCGGTGCCGGGCCTGTTCGTCGAGCGACTGTTCAAAGAAATGATAGGTCGCCTTCCCGTCGCGCTTGGCGCGATAGAGTGCAAGATCGGCATTCTTCATCAGGGTGATGCCGTCGATCCCGTCATCGGGCGCGACCGCGATGCCCATGCTCGCCGACGCATCGGCGTGTTGGCCATCGATCAGGATCTGGCGATCAAAACAGCTTTGCAATTTGTCGGCCAGCGCGGCGAGATTTTCGGTCGCGGGCAGGTCGCTGAGCAGGATTGCAAACTCGTCGCCGCCAAGCCGCGCGACGATTGCATCGCCAAGTTCGGCCTGCAGATGTTTGGCAACATTGCGCAGCAACGCGTCGCCCGCCGGATGACCGAGGGTGTCGTTGACGACCTTGAAATCATCAAGGTCAACATAGACAACCATCAGCCGCGCCGCATCGCGGCGGCGGGCGAGCGCCTGGTCAAGCTGTTCAACGAACAATTTGCGATTGGGCAGGTTGGTCAGCCCGTCGTGCAGCGCGACGTGGGTGATCTGACGCTCGCGCTCCGCAATCGCGGCGACCATCGTATTAAAGCTGGCCCCCAAGCGGCCAATTTCGTCGTCCGAGGTCACGATAACCGCGGCATCCTTGCCTTCGCCCAGCCGCCGCGTTGCTTCGTCGAGTGCGCTCAGCGGGCGGGTGATCGTGCGCGCGATCCGCCAGCTGAGCACGATGACGAGGGAGAGCCCCGCTGCGGCGAGCGCGACGAGGAGCCATTGCAGCCCTGAATACTGGCCGAGTGCTTTGCTCAGCGAGTGGTCTAGCACCAGCCGCGGCCGGATGCCCGCCTGGAGGCTGGGCAGCGCGCTGACATGGTGGAGCATGCGGTCGCGATCGCCGCTTTCGACGACCTGCCCCGATGGCGCTGCGGCAAGCGCGGCGGTCAGCTGCGACGCCGGAAGGACCCGCGCGTCGATATCGACCGCGGCGAGTTTGGCGAGGCCGCGCATTTCGGCGGAGTCGAGCGGCTGCGCCAGCACGAGCCAGCCAATCGTGTCGGGCACCTCGATCGGCGACGCCGCGGCAAGCGCGAGTTTGTCGCCGATCCGGATGATGCCATGGTCCTGCCCGCCGTCGAGCGCGTCCCAAAGATCGTCAGCGGTGGGCAACGCCGCGGTCGCCGATCCAGTCATCGTTCCGTCGAGCCCGACGACGAACGCGGCGTCGCTGCGTGAGCGTTCGCGCAGGCTGACGAGCGCGCTTTCGATCGTCGCCTGATCACCTGTGGCAACGGCTTCGCGGAAACCGAAGTCGCGCGACAACACGTCGGCCGAGCCGCGCATCTGCTGGGCGCGTAGGTCGATGATTTCGTCGAAAACACGCGCATTGGCAGCGAGGTCGCGTGATGCGCTGTCTTCGCCAAAACGCGCAATGCCATCGCCGGCCAGCAGCAGGATGGCGGCAAGGATAACGGTCGACAGCGCCGCATAGGCCACCGCGATGCGCATCTTGAGCGAGCGAAAGCGCAAACGCTGGGGAATGGCGGAGAGCTTGATCATCGCAGCTTCAGGGCGATTTTCTGACTGGTGGGTCCAGCGCCGACCGCGAGCGCGCGTTTCAGCTCGCCCCCCGGGGTGCGCGCCCGGGCATGCCAGACGGTCAGTTGGTACCCGCCCGCCGCCATGCCAGACAGGCGAACGATGCCATTCTGGTCGGTCTTGGCCGCGAAGGGCGTCTCAACGACGCGAATATAGCCGCGCATCTGATCGTGGATGTTGCAGCCAAGCGCGACGGTGCCGGCAATCGGAAACGCCTGCGAGCGTGTCTGGTCGCGGCCGTAGAGGTCGATTTCGAACCGCGCCGCTTTCGAGAAACTGTAAACGCTGTGGCGCACATTATCGAGATTGGGAAAGGCGACACTGCTGCCGCGCGCCACGATCAGCGTCCCGGGAACAAAAGCAACGCTTTTTTGCGCCATCGCCGGCTTCCACGCAAAGCGGATCGCGCCGCCGCGCCAGCCGCCATTGGGGGTCAGTTCGACCACCGCATCGCGCACCGGCAGGCCGCGCTCGTCAACCACCTGCACTTGCACAACAGCAGGCGCAGCCGCCCATGCCGCGGCCAGCGGCACGCTCAGCGCAAACGCCATCGATAGGAGAAGTGGTCCCTTCACGCCGCCCGGTTAGGCGGCAGAGCTTAACATTCTCTCAAATTATCAGAATCATAGTTAACGAAATTTTTGCCCTCTGATGCGATTGCGTTCCTATGGACCAATCGCTCTTTCGCTCGCTGGCACCGCTTTCGCTTGCGCTTTTTGGTGTCTCGGCTCCCGCCGCGGCGCAAGACATGTCGCTCGTCGACGGCGGCAAACTGCTGCTCACCAATGGCGTCGCCACCATCGAGGGAACCAGCGGCGGCGGCCTTGCCACCTGGTCGACGATCGCCGGGCGCGAAACCGACCGCGGTATCGGCCTGTCAGGGCATGTCACGCTGATCGAACTGCCCGATTATGGTTGGCAGAGCCATGGCTTTGCCGTCGGCATCGCGAACCGCATCGAGCTCAGCTATGCGCGGCAGAATTTCGACACCCGCGACGTCGGCACCGCGCTCGGGCTCGGCCGCGGTTACACGTTGAACCAGGATATTTTCGCTGCCAAACTCCGCCTTGCGGGCGACGTCGTGTACGGCGAGCCGCTGCTCCCGCAGATCAGCCTGGGCGTCGAGCATAAGCGCAATCGCGACGCCCCCGTCGCACGCGCGGTCGGCGCCGCGCATGGCAGTGGCACCGACGTCACGCTGAGCGCGACCAAGCTGTTGCTCAGCCACAGCGTGCTGGTCAATGCGACGGCGCGACTGACCAAGGCAAATCAGGCCGGGCTGCTTGGTTTCGGCGCCGCGGGCGACGACAATCACAAGCTCCAGTTCGAAGGATCAGTCGCCTATCAACTGTCGCGCCGCGCGGTGATCGGCGCCGAATATCGCACGAAGCCCGACAATCTGGCGATCGCGCGCGAGGATGACTGGTGGGACCTGTTCGCCGCCTATGCGCTGACCCGCAATCTGACCGTCACCGCCGCCTATGTCGATCTCGGGTCGATCGCCACCTTCGACAACCAGCGCGGCGGTTTCCTGTCCGCCCAGATCGCCTTTTAGGGAATCCGCACCATGTTCCTGCTCGCCGCCGCCCTGCTGATGCAACCCGCCGCCGAACCGCCCACCGATTGGGACAAGGAGTTCGGGGTCGAAGAAAAAGTGCGCGACCCGGTGACCGGCGAAATGCCCGTCGATCCCTATGTCCAGAGCAACGCCAACGCCGGCGCCGCGCCCTTTTCAGGCGGCGCGATGGCAACCGCTTTCGGCGGTCAGGAAGGCATCCGACGCATCGCGAACCGCACCGTCGAACTGTCCGAAGCCGACCCGCGCATTGCCGAGATTTTCAAGGCGCACGACATGGTGCGGCTGAAACGCACGCTGTTCGAGCAATTCTGCTACATATTGAACGCGGGCTGCGACTACAGCGGCCGCGACATGGCCACCTCGCACAAGGACATGGGCGTGCGGATGCGCGACATGAACGCGCTGGTCGAAAATCTGCAAACCGCGATGCGCGAGGAAAACGTCGCCTTCGCCGCGCAGAACCGCTTTCTTGCCAAGCTGGCGCCGATGTCGCGCGACGTCGTCACACGTTAAGCTGCGCAATCGGCTCCCCGACGGAGCCGAACATGATGAGATTTTTTGGCAAATCTGGAGCGGGCGAAGGGATTCGAACCCTCGACCCCAACCTTGGCAAGAAATTACGACAACTACGCCAGAACTTCTTTTTCTACGCCAAGGCACTAAAAAGCAAGCTTTTGTTGACTTCAACCTGCGATATTCTATCCTCGACCTACCCTGCGAAGCGGTGAATTTCTATTACGTCCTTATTACTTTTCGAATCTGCCACCCTCGCGTAATATGATGGAGGAACTTGTGGCGCTTGCAAAGCTCAATAAGCGGACGGTCGATGCGCTGGCTGCACCAGCGACAGGCCAGGCATTTCTTTGGGATACCGAGATCAAGGGTTTCGGTGTCCGTGTCGGCGCAACCGGGACGAAAACCTTCGTCATCCAGTATATGAATGAGGAAGGCCGGGTTCGGCGAGTGAAGATCGGGCGCTTCGGCGTCATGACGGTTGAACAAGCCCGCGAGCTGGCGAAGATTCAGTTGGGCAAGGTCGCCTCTGGCGAAGATCCCGCAGAGGAGTCACGCCGGGTCCGGAAAGATCTTAATGTCGCCGAGATGTGCGAATGGTATCTCGTCGAAGCGCGGGCCGGCCGCATTCTTGGACGGAAGAACCGCCCGATCAAGAACACCTCGCTCAACATGGACGAGAGCCGCATCCGGACGCACATCATCCCGCTGATGGGCAAACGCCTCGTGCGAAAGCTGACGATCGCCGACGTCGAGGCCATGCAGAATGACATCGCCACCGGTCAGACACGAAAGCCTCCTTCGGGCGGGCGCGGCGGCCGCCCGACCGGCGGCGCCGGCGTTGCCGGGAGGAGCCTCGGCACCCTTCAGGCCATTCTCGGCCATGCAAAGCATAAGGGACTGATTGCGGAACATCCCACGAAGGGCGCGAAGAAGCTCGCGACAAAGAAAAAGACCCGGCGTCTCAGCATCGCCGAGATCGAGCTGCTTGGGCGCGCAATCGGCCGGGCCGAACTGGGTTCCGAGAACCCCGTTGCGCTCGCTATCGTGAGGACGCTCCTTCTGACCGGCTATCGGCGCGAAGAGGCGCAGGCGCTGCAGCGGCAGTGGGTCAACCCCATGGGCGGTTACGTCGCGTTCCCCGACACGAAGAGCGACGCGCAATATCGGGCGATCGGCCCCGAGGCGATCAAGATCGTCGTCGCTCAAACCGAAATTGCCGGCTGCCCCTACGTCTTTCCCGCGTCGAATGGCGAAGGCCCTTTTACCGCCGTCAGCGACTGCCTCGCCCGGCTATGCCGCTCGGCCGGCATCAAGGGTGTAACGCCGCATACGCTGCGCCACACCTTCGGGAGCATGGCTGGCGAACTCGGCTTCTCCGAGCTCACGATCCGCGCGATGCTCGGCCACGCGTCGCAAAGCGTGACGCAGGACTATGTACATATCGACGAAGCCGTGAAGCTGGCGGTAAGCCGGACCTCGGACGAGATCGCGAAACATCTCGAGACTGGCGTGCGGAAGGCGGCGCAGATGAAATTCGCCGCCTGATCAGGGCGGCGTCGCGCGCTCGCCCGGCGTTACAGCCGGCAACCGGAGGAAAACGGTCTGGTGGTCATACGTCCGCGTCATGCAGAAAACGATCGCCTCTAGCAGTTCCAGACAGTTTCCTTTTGGGCAGACATGAGGATGAGCGGATCACGAATTGCGCCCCATTGCGCTCCGTTTCGCTGTCAGATGCGGGTAGGCGCACGATATTTACAAAAGCATCTTGCAATACGCACAGATTCGTGACAGAAATCCCTTGTTGCTAAACGGGGACACTGCTCCATGGATATTCGCCGCACCATTCTCGACACCGTTCCGAAGGAACTGTGGATCGACCTCGAAGACCGTCACCGCGCTGAGGCGTTCAAAGCGCACGATGTCGTGAAGACGAACATCCCGCTGAACGCCAAGCGCAGCCGCGAGGTCGAAGGTCAGATCCGCTTCCGCCTGCAGGAGCAGGGCTATGAAGAGGTCGTCCAGCTTCATGGCGGCCACCTCGTCGAAGATGGCATCATGCCCGGCACCGATTTGCGCGTATATCAGCCCTTCGCCCGCTTTCAGGGTCCGAAGGTCGGGGTCATCCTCGGTTTTGCGGCGATGCCCGAACGGCGCAAGATGCCCGCGAAGAACATGTCGCGTGCCGCCGGCGTCACGTTGAACTGGCATCTTCAGCCGAGCATGTTCGACGATCCGAAGAGCTTGCGCGCGAATGATATCTTCGTTCTCTTTCTCACCGCTCGCGACCGCAACAAAGCCGGCATGATTGAGGAAATAGCGGTCGGCGTCATCGGCGCCGACTACAAGGACTTCATCTTTTACGAGTCGCTCGAAGACTTCTTGCGCGGCTACGGCGAAGACAGCGATGCTCCGGATGGCCCCGATGGTTCCGACGATCGCGGTGCCGAGGTCAAACTCCGCAAGACTCGCAAGCTGTTCTTGCCTCCGGAGAATCGTCCGGATAGCGACGCCGAGGACGGCTCGAACGAATAAGTCGGTCGCACCGACAAACGCTGATTTTTCTCCGCTTCGCACCCCTCAAAGGGTGCGAAGCCGCAAGGACTCCGGCCATGAGAATTGGTACTCCAGGGTTCATCCCGGCACGGCTGACCGAGATTCGTCATGCGCGGCGTATCCCGTCTCGCGCTGCGTTGGCGCGGCGCCTCAATTCGAGCGCCAGCACCGTGTCGCGATGGGAAGATGAGGATTCAGACCAGACCCCAGACCCGGCCGCGCTTCTTCAGCTCGCCGGCGAGATGCAGGTCCGTCCGGAATATTTCCTGCGCGAAACGTATGAGAGCGACCGACCGACCTTCTTGCGTTCGCTGTCGAGCACCCTTGTACGCGACCTCGCGTATCAGAAGGCCCAGATGCAGTGGCTGCACGAGGCCAGCTTTATCATCAGCCATTATGTCGACCTGCCGGAAGTCGACATTCCCGACGTATTGGCGGGTGCCGACTATACCCAGCTTCGCGATGCTGACATCGAACAGATCGCCCTCGACCTTCGCAAGCACTGGAACCTCGGCGAAGGACCGAGCGGCGACATGGTCACTTTGATGGAGCGCATCGGCATCGTCGTTGCGACGATACCGATGAATACGACCAAGCTTGATGGTCTTTGCAGTTGGTCCCCTATCGACGGCCGGCCGCATGTACTTCTTGCGACCGACAAGATGTCCTTCCCTCGCAGGCAGATGGACGCAGCTCACGAGCTAGCGCACGCCATCCTCCATAGAGCGGTGCCAGAAGAGGAGTTCGAGGCTAATCTCCGCGTAATCGAGCGGCAGGCCTTTCGGCTCGGCAGCGCCTTTCTCATGCCTTCGACAAGCTATCCCCATGAGGTCCGGCGCTGCTCGCTTGCTGTGTTGGCCAGCCTCAAGGAAAGGTGGCGGGTATCGATCAAGGCGCAGATCAAGCGCCTTTCGGATCTCGACATCATTCCCGAGGACTTGTCGCGGCAGCTTTACAAACTTTACTCGGCAAAAGGCTGGTCAAAAGGCGAACCGCTCGACCAGCACTGGCCAGTCCAGCAACCACGAGCGCTGCGTGACAGCCTCAACCTGATCGTCGACAACGGCGTTCGCAGCAAGGCTGACCTGCTGGCGACCGAGTTCACAATCTCGGCGACCGATGTCGAACTGCTTTGCGGCCTGTCGCCAGGATGGTTCGATCGCGATGCGGCTGAGGTTGTTACGCTGAAGCTCGCATCGTCCGATCGTGACGCTTCCCTGCGAGGTGAAGGTCAAGTCATCGCATTTCCGGACCGCCATCACCGCTGACGTTGAGAGGCTCAAGATAGCGCGAGAATATCTCCCACGGCGATAAGGGCCCAGCTTACAAGAGACTTTCAGCCGCCTAATGCCGCGCCCTCGCAAAACCGCGATCGGTCGCGACGAACCGTTCCAGCATCGGCGGTATGAGCCGTTCGATCGACAACGGCTCCGATAGGCCATTTTCCTTCGCATGTGCCGCAGCATAGTCGGCGAGATCGCGCGCAAGCTTGCCCGTGAGTTCAACAGTAGCCTTGACCGGCTTCTCCTCAACGATCGGCCCAAGTCGCAGCCGACTCATCGCCAATCCGCCTGCGGCTCGAGAATGAGGTCGCGGGTGACGATCACACGGAGCGCGAAACCCGGTCGGATGGTGAGCGTCGGACGCACCGCCAGTTCGCGCTCGACGATGCGGCGCCCGGCCTGGCTCGTGCTGTCCTGCATCCCGTAGCGGAGCGCCCGGGCGAGTTCGTCGTCGCCGCCGACGCTGAGCTCGCTCCCGACCCCGAGCAGGGTCGAGACGAGCGCGGCGCGAACCATCCGGCCCCAATGATTGTTCACCCGATCCTCCAGCCCCGACATGCCTGCGGCGTCGGCGCCGGGCTGCCGTTCGAGGCGGATCGATCGTCCGCCGGGCAAGATGAGGCGATCCCATGCGAGGAGCACCCGGCTCTGTCCCGCCGCGATCTCGCTGTCATATTCGCCGATCAACCGCGACCCTTGCGGGATGAGCAGGATACGCCCGGTCGGACTGTCATAGATGTTCTGCGTCACCTGCGCGCTGATCTGGCCCGGCAGGTCCGAGCGTATGCCCGTGATGAGCGCTGCCGGAATGACAGTCCCGGCCTGGACGACCAGCGCGGAACTCGGGGCGATCAGGCGCTCGCCACTTTCGAGGGGCCTTTTCGAACCCGACGCCAGAAACTGACGCCGCCCCTCATTGGCCGTGCGAGGCTCCGCCGCCTGTTCGGGTGCGGCCGCCTCGGCGGGCACAATATCTGTTGCTGCGGAACTTGCGGTTCCGCCCCCCAGAAAGAGCCGGCTCGTCTGGGCGCTCTCGCGCTCCTGCAGTGCCCGCTGCCGCGCCTGTTCGGCGGCCGCCACGCGCGGATCGGGAGGATTGCCCCCTTCCGCGCCGATCGGCGGGACGGGGATGGCTTCGCCGCTGCCCTGCGCCGCAACGATCGGCCGGCCGAGGTCGCCGGGGAGCGGCGGACCGAGCTTCGGCACGGCGCCATAATCGGCGGGCGCTCCGGTGACCGCATCGGGCCTCGCATTGTTGCTCGCTTCATAGAGTTCCTGCCGCTCGGCCGGGGCCGGGGTGCGCAGCGCCCACATGAGCGATGCCGCGATCGCGATGCCGCCGGCCCCGCCGATAACCGCCAGCGTTTTCCGCGACAGACGCATGACCCGCGGCGTCTCACCCGCCAAGCGGAACGCATCGGGGCTCGCAGGGGCGATCGGCGCAACCTCGGCCTCGGCGGGCACAGCTTCTGTGCCCGGCTGTTCGGGCGCCGTCACGACCGGCCTCGCGGGCGCGGCGTTTCGCGTTCGATCCGCACGGCCTTGGCGCCGCGCCCGCTCCCCAGCCGGAGTTCGGCGCGATCGAAAAGGCTGTCGACGATCATGTAACGGCCGTCGACCCGGTAGTTGAGCAGCTCCGCCGCGCCCTTCTCGCCGATCGCGAACAGCGGGGGCATGTCTGCGGTTGCGATCGCAGCGCCGAACTCGACGAAGAGCTGGCGCCCATCGTCGAAAACGCGCACCGGCCGCCAGGGGACCTTCGCGCCGGAGATGCGATAGGCAAAGCTCAACGCCGCGAAATCGATCCCGCCTGCAACCGGAGCGAGCCGCGCCTGTTCACTCTCGGCGGCGCGAAGCGCGATCAGCTCGTCCTGCGGATAGGACCAGGAGACCGCCGCCATATAGGTGGCGGGGGTCGCGCGCAGCTCGATGTGATAGGTCCGACGGCTGGTGTTGATGACCAGATTCGTCATGATGTCGGGGCGCGTGGGCTTCACCAAAATATGGACGCGCCGCGACGCGCCCGTCCCGCTCACCGTATCGCCGATGACCCAGCGCACGGTGTCGCCGGCCGCGACAGGCCCCGGACCGACAAGCTCCTCGCCTTCCTGCAATGCGATGTCGGTGACCTGTCCGGGGGCGGTGTAGACCTGGAACAGCGCGCCATCGGCCCAGGCATATTTCTGGATGGCGTTGAGGAAGGTCGCGCGCTCGGGCTGGACGCGCGCCGCGTCGTTTGCGCGGCCGACCTGGGTGCGCGGATCGGCGGGTGCCGACTGCGCCGGCAGCGCGAGCGCGGCGGCGCCGAGAAGAAGGGTAAGGCGGATCATTGGCTGAGCTCCTTCGACCAAGAAATAGCGGTGACAAAAACGCCGAGCGGGTTCCGGCGCAGGGCGTCGGGGGTGCGGGGCGGCTGGATCGACGTGGTCAGGATCGCCGACCAGCGCGACGTCTCGACCAGGCTGCCATCCTGATAGCGGCGCTCGGTCCAGGCGATGCGGAAGCTGTCGCGCGATGCGCGGATCACACTCGACACGTCGACGGCGACCTGCATCTTGCCGACTTCGGCAAAGGGATCATTCGCGCGGGCGTGATCGCTCAGCGCCTGCGCGCCCTTGGGCGTGGTGAAGTCATAGGCGCTGAGCCAGTCCTTGCGGAGCACCACCGGATCGGCCGGGATCGAGCGGACATGCTCGATGAAGCGCGCAAGGTGGAACGCGATTTGCGGGTCGGTCGGCGAAAAGTCGGCATCGGCCGGCGCCACCGACCTGGCCTCGCCGAGCTTGTCGACCTCGACGACCCAGGGGGTGATCGTGCCGCGGAGCGACTGCCAGACGAGCGCCGAGGCGAGTCCGCCCGAAAGCGCAAGGCAGCCGAAGAAGGCGAGACGCCAGCTTTTCGCCTGGGTGCGGGCCGAGCCGATGCGGTCGTCCCAGACCTGCGCCGCGCGCTGGTAGGGCGTAACCGGGACCGGGGACTTGCCATAATGTTGGGACGGGCGTCGAAACATGGGTTCAATCCTTCTGGCTGATGTCGGGAGCGGAGCCGGCGCCATGGCTGTCGCCGGCCTTGAGGGTCTGCGAGGCGATGGTGGCGCCCGAGGTGACGGCCTGCCGTCGCTTCATGGCGGCCGCCCAGGTCGGGGGCGACGCCGCGCCGTCGCTGGCGGTGGCAGCGCCGGCCGCGGACTTGCCCGCCTGCCCCGCGGCATAGCTTTGACGCAGGCGGTCAGCCGCGGCGCGGAGCGGCGAACCCGCGCCGCGCGCCGTGTCACGCGCCACATTGGCGAGCCCCGCACCGAACGCCCGCATCCCGCTCTTCCCGGCCGCACCCCGGGCATAGGATGCCGAAGCGCTGCCGGACGCGCGCGAGGCTCCGAGCGCGGTGCGACCGACGGCGCTGCTCGCCGCGCCGGCCGC
>NZ_DKIH01000005.1 GCF_002454115.1 Sphingopyxis sp. UBA6723
CGGCGGCGGCGGCGGGGCCACAACCGGCTCCGGTGCACCACCGAAGTTGAAGGTCAGCGTGCCCAGGACCGAGTGCGAACGGAAACGCGTCGACACATCGCGGCCAACCTGGTCAACCAGATCGACATTATCGACGTTGAAGAAGCGGTACTTCACGCCAACGTCGATGGTGTCGCTGAGCGGCGCGCGGATACCGGCAATTGCCTGCCAGGCAAAGCCCGTGTCCGAATCATCAAGGAACGCGCCGCCGTACACGGGTTCGACCGACACGCGGGCCACACCGGCACCACCGCCGATAAAGCCCTGGAGGCCGTCATCGTCACCGAAGTCGAGCATGCCGTTGACCATGAAGCTCAGCGCATTGCTGTCGCCGTTCAGATCGAAAGAACCGGTTGCGAGCGGACCAACACCACTAGCCGTCTGCGGGATCCCTGGGACACCAAAGCGGCCCGACTTGATGTCGGCTTCACGAAAACCAACTTCGACTTCGGCACGGAAACCGCCGAAATCGTAACCAACGGTGCCCTCGAAATCAGCGCCATAACGATGATCGAGCGAACCGGCGTTTTGCGTCGCGCCGATATCGAGATCCAGATCTTCAACGATCATAACGCCGGCGCCCACGCCAACATACCAAGAGTCGTCGCGCGCCAAAGCAGGCGACGCCAGGGCAGTGGAGGCTAACGCCACAGCTAAGGCAAGCTTCCTCATAGTAATTCCCCTTTCAAATTGAGATATACGTCTCGGCAGACGTCCTACTCGCCGCTTTGGTTCCGTGCAAGTGAACAAATCGCTAATCTGTTGCCAAAAAGTCGCACTTTTTAAATCCGCGAGCGGAAATTCAGCCTGAAATCAGAAGGCCCTGCGCCGCAAGGTGCAGGATCAACTTCGCCAGCGCGCTACGCGCTTCGGCATCGATTGTCGAGCCTCCGGATGGCACTGCAATCGGCCTCGGCTCGACCCAGGCGCCATCGTCGAATCGCAACCGCGCCCTATCGGTCAATCGAGTCACAATCATGCCAGCACGCGGCGCGGCGAATCGCCATCCGCCGACGGTCCATAGCGCGATCGCTTTTGCATGGTCGTGCCAGCCGCCCGTTGCATTGTCGCCGACCAGCCAGCATTGCCCCGGTGCGGGGTCGGACGGGGGATCGTTTATCGGGCCAGCCTCGACCGCGCTATGCACCAGCGCGTCGATCAGGGTCAGCGCTTCGTTATGCGTCAACTCTTTCTGCGCCTGCGCCACCGCGAGCAACGGCAGCGCATGGCGCGCCGTTATCAGCATATCGGTCATCGCATTCTCCTTTCATATCAGTGGCAAGACGAGCGGTCGTGACAGGTCGAAATCGCCGACCTGGCGAATCGCCAGCGCGGTCCCGGGCGGCAACGCCGCCATTACACCGGCGTCGATCGACAGCATCGGCGCTGCGCTTTCCCATGCCGCGATGCCCGGAACCGGGGGCGACAGAACAATGCGCCACGCCTCTTGCCCCTCCCCCAGCGGCAGATCGACATGGTCGCGCCAGCCGGCATCGGCCCGGCTCCGACGCCGCCACGATATCAGGACACCGCCCGCCCCGTCGGGAACGATGCGCCCATGCACCGGCGCCAGCGGCCGCAACGCTTGCCGCGCGGTCGGCACCGTCACGTCGGTCATCGCCGATCCGCCGCGCGGGGCCCATTGCACTCGCGCCGCGCCGCTTTCCGCTGCAACCGCCAGCGCCTCGGGTAACAGCATCGGCGCACTATCGTCGAGCATCACGAACGGCATCCCCGCCGCTTGCCCCGTTGCGCTCCCGGTCCCCGCCCGCCCACGCAGCAGATGCGACAACCGCCACGTTGCCGAGCCGACGACCTCGGCCGTGCCGAACTGCAACATTTCGTTTCCGACCATCGCCCGGTTGGCGCCGCCCAACAATGCGACCTCATCGACGGTTTCCAATGTCATCGATGGATTGACCAGCGTGACCAGCACCGAATGGACGCGGTCGACCAGAGTGTCGCTGCCCGCCGCCAGCGGTTCGGCCAACTGCCCCAACGCCGCCGCGGGGCGCACGGTGCCAAGCGCAATCGGTTCGCCATCGACCGCGGGAACGAACCAGCAATCGGCACCGCGCCAACCGTCATTGCTGCCCGCGGCGGCGATCAATATCCGCGCCGCCGCTCCCGGGCTCCCCAAATTCGGTAAGTCAAACAGATGAACGGTGCCCACCGCATCGGGCCAGTCGGGCGGTCGCACTGACACCCCCGGCTCGGCGGGCAGCGCGGCGGCGGGGACGGGCTGGTGCCGCTTCAGTTCCAGCATGATGCCACTGGCCCGCGCCTGCCGCCCCGCCAGCCGCCACTTGCTGCCGTCGGCCAGCACCACGATCCGGCCGACCGGCAGCGCCAGCGCCGCCAGATCGGCCTGCCAGATCAATGTCTCGCGCCCGTCTGCCGCGGCAGCGGCCAGCCGCTGCGCCAGCGCCCGCGCCACCGTCGCCGGCAGCACCGCGGGCAGGTCGATCCGGTCTTCGCGTACCCCGCCGCCCGCCACCGCGCTGCTCTGCTGGCCCAGTTGATAGTCGCGCTCGGGCTCATAGTGGCGCAGTCGAATTGCCCCCGGCAGCGACGCCAGCGGCGCGCGCTGCCGCTCGATTGCATCGCGCGCCGACTCCCCCCGCCGCGCCTCGCGAAAGTGGCTCAGTGCCAGCGGCGCCCCCGCCAGCGTCGCGGGTGCCAGTCGCCAGCCATCGGGGCCGTTCACCGCCCGCACGCCATCGACGTCGAACAACGGGGCGAGCGCATCGCGCGCCCGGTCGCCCGATGCGGCATAGCCCGCCACCGGCCATTCCCCCACACAGCGTCCCGCCTCGCCAAGCAACGCGTTCCCGATCACCCCCGCATTGACGCTCCCCGCATCGGCCTCCACCTCGAAGGTCAGCGACGGAATGCGGTTGCCGAACGCCCCCAAGCTCCAGCTCCTCCAACACGACATAGGCCAGCCCGCGAAACGCGCTCACCGAACCCGGCCCGACCGCCGACGCGATCAACGGATCGACCGCCTGATCCTCACCGCCGTCATGCCAGCGAAAGGTGCAACGCTCCTGAAACGTCCCGCTCGACCCGCGCAGCAAATTGCCGTCGGCCCAGATCCGCCGGATCGCGCGGATCGGGCGCGACGACAGGGCCACCGCCAGCGACACCGCATAGCTATATTCGGTGACCGACGGCCGCCCCTTGCCGCCGCCGCTCTTGGTGCGCCGTTCGATCAGGTCGGTTGACCAGATCACGCTGCCTGCGACGCGCATCGTCCCGAACAATTGTGGGATCTGCTGGCCATAGGTCGATGCCTGCACCTTCAGATCGGCCAGCTGCGGCCCCTCGCGCCCTTTCGGCTTGAAGATCGCGGCATCGACCTGCTGCCCCAGGCTCGCACCGATCGCCGCGCCAACCGGGCCGCCGATAAAGCCGCCGACCACCGTCAGCACCAACGTTGCCATGTCCTATCCCCATATCAGAGGCGCTGAAATCGGTTAACGCGGAGACGCGGAGACGCGGAGACGCGGAGACGCGAAGAAACAACAAAGGCGGCAAAGCCGCCCATAAGTCTTCTTCCTCCGCGTCTCCGCGTGAACAATTTCTTTTCTCTGCGCTCTCTGCGTCTCTGCGCGAAAATTCCTCAATCCAGCCCGAGCCGCCAAAACACGACGTCCGACAGTGCCGGATCGACCGGCGTCTCGACCACCCGCCGCAGCCCCGCGTGCGCGTGAACGAGGGTCGTTTGGCCCATCAATCCCAAATGAAATTGCCCCGCCGCCAACGCGATCAGCGCCACATCGCCGCTTTGCCGCGGGCCATCGACGGCAACGAAACCCGCGCGCACCAGCGCTTCGGCGATCCGCGCCCGCGACCACCCCCGCAGCGGATAATCGCTTGGCCGGATCAGCCGCCGCCCCGCCGCCGCATAGGCCGCCCACACCAGCCCGACACAGTCGAGCCCCGTCGCCGGGTCATAGCCCTGCGGCCGGAACCGCGCGCCGACCAGCCGCCGCGCGCGGACAAAGGCGCGCGCGCCCAAATCCCGTCCGCGCCGCTCATCCACCGGGATAACGCGTGAGCAAATCATTGCCCGGCAGATGCGCCTCCCCGCGAAAGTTGATCGCATTGGCAAATCGGTCGCGGCACGTCGCGAGCTGCTTGTCGCATCCTTCGGTCAGCCGCACCCGGGCCCCGTCCGGCACCGCAAACACCGGCCCCTCGGCCAGTTGCAAAACCGCGCCCTCGGCCGCGATCACCGGGCTCACCAGCCCGCAATTCGCCCCCTCGATCCACAACAGCTCGCCGAACGCCACCCCCGCGACCGCATGATCGAGCGTCACCGAGCGACCATCTACCGCGACCACGCGCCGGACATGAGTCAGCGGCGCCAGGTCAACCCGGCACGCCCGATCGCCCAGCATCGCGCGGCACGACGGCGACGTCGCCGGGCACACCGGCCGGTCGAGCACCCGCGTCACCCCCTGCAACTCCGCCGCAAACGCCGCCCCGCGCCGCTCGATAGCCCCCAGCGATCCGCGCGCCACCGTTACCGGTGCCGTCTCGGGCGCGGTCCAGTCGGTGACGAACAATTCCAGCTCCGCACCGTCCCAGCGTCCCGCATCCAGGTCGCGCGCCGCAATCGCATCGCTCGCGATCGCGCCTTCCAGGTCCATCGTCGCCGCGTCCAGGCTGTCGCTCGTCTCCAGCGCCGACGGTTTCATCCCCGGCGCCGCGCGATAGAGCAGCCCGCCGACCAGCAGGTCGCGGTCGTGCGAGGTCAGCCCGATCACCACCCCGTCGCGCCGCGCCAGCCGCCAGCACCACGCGAGCGTCACCACCTCCGCGCGCAGCCAGTCGGGCGCTTCCGTCAGCATCACCCCCGAACTCACCATGGCGCCCGCACCTCGACCAGAGGCACGCTCATTATCTCACCCGCCAAAAAGGTCGCGCAGCTCGCCTCCAGCCGGTCCTCGGCAAACCGCACCGGCACGTCGAACAGAAACCCTGCGCGCACCGCCACCCCCGCCGCGGGCGCGGCATCGAGCAGCACCTCGCCTTCACCCGTCACGACAAACGCCGCCGTCTCCAGCCCGTCGACCGACACCCGCACGCTGCCGTCAACCGGCAGCCGGATCGCGCGCACCTGCTCCGCGTCTCCCACACCATAACGCTTCATCAGTGCGAACTGCCGCTGCACCCCGTCGCCGACCCCCAGCATCTGATCACCCGCACTTGGCAATCCGCCGTCCGCTGCCGAACTCGCATCGAACGGATCGCGAAAGCGGAACCCCCGCGCCGCCCCGCGCCGCGCCCGAAAGAAATCGGCCAGCACCCGCACATCGGCCTCGGATCGGATCCCCGGCCCCGCGTCAAAGCGCATACGCGCCTCGGCCCACTCGCTCGACCGCTGCTCATGCCCCGACGGTGAGCTGACGATCTGGGTCGAATATTCGGTCGCGACCATCGCCTCGCGCCCGATCGCCAAGGGGAAGTCCACCGCATCAAAAGCCTGCACATCATCCTCCCCGTCAAACGCCACAAAGCCGTCGCGCGCGACCTGCGGCAGCGCCCACACGAATGTCCGCGCCGCCCCCGCCCGCCGCGATGCGTCGGCCGCATCGGCAATCGCCCGCCACTGCCCGCGGTCCTCCACGTTGAGCACAAAGCCCGAAAAATAATGTTGTTCGTGAACCGGATAGCCCAGCCGCTGCACCATCGCCGTGCGGGCCGGCGCCGTCTCGGCGCCGCGTCCCGCGGTCACCCAATCATAATCCTCCAGCTGCAACACGTCGAACGCGGGCTTGGCCCACCCCAGCGGGACATTCGCGCGCCGCAATTCGGGCGCCGCCGGATCGAGCACCGTCGGCAGGAACACCAACAGGTACGACGTAAGCCCCGCCGCCCCCGCCTCGTGCCGCGCCGCCGCGACCAGCGCCGCTGTCGAAGCTGCGAGCAGCGCCCCTAGCGCATCGAGCATCGCCCGCTGCGCCGCATCCAGCGCCCCGCGCACATCGGCAATCGCCACGCTCGCTGATCCCAGCGCCGCATTCGTCGCGCTATCATAACCGCAAATCTTCCCGCCCGGATTGACCCACCACCACGGCTCGCCAACCTGGAATTTCGGCGCCAGCCCGGCATCGCGCCCGATCGCGACGAACGCCCGCGCCACCAGCTGCAAATATCCCATCGCCGCCGCATTGGCGGGCGACAGCAGGGTCGACGGCGGCACCCAGCCGGTCAATGCCGGGGCGCCGTCGGCGCCCCGCTGCTTCCAGTCGTTCCAGCAGTAGGCGTCGAACAATTCGTACGACAGCGACCAGATCAGCCCCAACCCCGCCGCCGCGCACGCCGCCGCCAGCGCCCGGTGCCATTCGGCGGTCGGCCGGTTGAGCACCCCGCCCGCCAGACTGACGTAGAATCCGCCCCCTAAGGCTTCGAGCCGCATATAATGGCTCATCCCGACATAATGGACGACGTCGCCGCGGTATCCCAGCTGCACGATCTGCCGCACCACCCGCGCCGGGGTCAGATGATAGCAATCATCATAGCCGTTGGTCATGCCGAGCGCCGTTTCGGGCAGCATCGCATCGCCGATCGCGAGCACCGATCCCGACCCCGAACAAACAATGTCGCTCATCTCGGCCCAGCCCTCGACCGGCGCCGCCAGCACCCCGTCGCCGCCATCATAGGTCGGCGGCACCAGCGAGATGAACATCCGGTCCACGTCGCCCGCCCACACCGGATCGGCCTCGCCGGGCAACAGATACCCGCCGTCGAGTGCATCGAAATCGAGCGTGACGAGCGCATCCTCGGCGCTGCCGACCGCATAATTCCACAGCCGTACATACCAGGCCCGCGCCGCGCCGCTCGCATCGCGCCCCTCGATCGTCAGCGTCGGCCCGTGCAGCGCATCGAGCGGCTTCATCCCGCCCGACCGCCAGCGGAATTTCAGCTGCGTGCGCCGAAAATCGCGCTTCGTCTCATACGCCAGCAGCGGGTGATCCCAGCGATCCTCCGCCTCCCAGATCAGCCCCGCCAGATCCTGCTTGCGATAAAACACCGCCTCGACACGCAGCGCCCGCGCCGCCGGATTGGTCACGCTCGCCATCATCGGCCGCGCAAAATCGACCGTCCAATACCGTGGATCGAACCGCTTGACCCACCCCTTGCGATGATGCGGCTCGCCCGCCGCCACCAATGCCCAGCCCATCACAACCGCCTTTCCGGTTTGCTACGTCCGCGCCTCAAACATCCCTCTGCCGTTCCCCCGCGAAGGCGGGGGTCCATCACCGGAGCGATCGGCACTCCACCAATGGTTGCCGGTCATCGAGAGGGTCGGTGATGGGCCCCCGCTTTCGCGGGGGAACAAACCTGGCTTCGGTCGCGCGCGAAATTCGATCTCATCCCCTGCGGATTCGGTGAGGAACGCCCTAATCCTCACCCGCAGCCACCGCCCGCCGCACCGCGCGCGCCAGCTGCCGCCCGGTCTGCGCCAGCCGCTGCGGCTCGCTCCCCACCTCACCCCGCACATTCACCGTGATCGCAATGTTGCGCACGCCCGCGCCTGCCGCCTCGACCCGCCCGCTCGACGTCGGCACGAATAGCTCCGGCCCGCGTTCGCCGACCCGATAGGCGCGCCCGGCGCTCACCGGCCCACCCGTCGCGCGTCCCGGCGCCCCGAACAGCGCCATCGCGATCGACGTCCCCAACGACAGCAACCCCCCGGCCCCGCCGCCTTGGCCGCCGCCGCCCAGCGCAGCGCCGATGCCGTTCGCAATTGCCGCACGCGCAATCTCCGCCATCACCGACAGCGCCAGCCGCTTCAGATCCTCGAACCCCAGTTTGCCGCTGACAATGGCGCGCGACAGCGCATCTTCGATCCGTCGCCCCGCCGCATCGGCACCCGACCCCAGCGCCCCCTCCAACTCACCGCGCAGCGCCGCAATGTCGCGCCGGAACGCCCCGGTGTCGGCGCGCACAGCCACCACCATCTCGTCAATCTCATCCATCGGGAAATTGCTCCATCAATGCTGCCAGCGCGGTGCCGTCAAAACCGGCATCACCGCCCGCATCGACCCACCCCGCCAAGACCGCCCGCACATCGGCGGGCGTCGCGTTCCAGAAAATGTCGGGCGACCATCCCGCCACACGCGCCATCACGCCGAGTAGGGAAAGGGCCGCATCGCCCATGCAAATTCGCGTCACATCGATCCTCCCTGTGGCGAAGCCATGGGGAGGGGGACCGCCGCCGCAGGCGGTGGTGGTGGGGCGCTGACGGTGCGCTAAAGCCCCTCCGTCAGCGCTTCGCGCTGCCACCTCCCCATCGCTTCGCCACAGGGAGGATATTCTTCTCCTCGTCATCCCGGACTTGATCCGGGATCCCGCTTTTTGACGCGGCGACCGGCTTCGCCCTCAAGCGGGACCCCGGATCAAGTCCGGGGTGACGAAAAGGGGAATGGTCGCTCGCTCCCTCAAACAGCCGCTTCACCCATCAACCCTACCCCTCCCACGCCGCGATCGTCGTGCGGTGGAGCAGGCGGTCGTGGCCGTCGTAGCCGCCGGTGGCGCGGTGGAGGAGCGAGCGGTTGTCCCACAGGACCAGCATGTCGGGTTCCCAGACATGGCTGTAGCGAAATTCGTCGCGACCCTGCCATTGCAGCAGTTCATAGAGGATCGGCAGCGCCTCGGCATCGTCCATGCCTTCGATGCCCATGATGTAACCGGCGCAGCCGAACAGCCCTTCGCGGCCGGTTTCGGGGTGGCGGCGGATGAAGGGGTGGAGCTGCGTCGCCAGCGCCTCGTCGCCCGAGCGGATGTCCATGCTGCGATCTTTGTCATTCGCGCCATACATCCCCGACGGCGCATAGCCGCCGCGCGCGCTGTGGATCGCCTGCTTGTTCTCGATTTTCGCGCGTAGCGCATCGGGCATCGCATCCAGCGCGGCGTGCTGGTTGGCAAATTCGGTGTTGCCGCCGACGGGCGGGATGGTGATCCCGAACAGGCAGGTTCCGGCGGGCGGGCGCGCCTGAAAACTCCAGTCGCTGTGCCAGTTTTCGGCGAACAAGGGCGAGGTTTCGTCGGCGCGGCGCTTGACGGCGATGACATGCTGGCGGCCGGGGATCGGCTTGATGAAGGGATCGTCGCCGAAACCGCCGAAATAGCGGGTGAAACGCTCCAGATCGTTGTCGCGCATCGTCTGATCGGGGAAGGCGAGGACATGATGAGCGAGCCATGCGGCGCGGATTTCAGCGACGGTGTCGGGAGCGAGCGGCTGGGTCAGGTCGATGCCGGTGACGCGGGCGCCGCAGGACTGGCCGCTGGGGGTGATGGTGAGGGTCATGGCGCGATGCTGCGCCGGTTCATCGGCGAGGTCAATTGGGAGGCAGGCGGGCAAACCAAATGGGCCGTCGCTTGGCCGGCGGCGGCCCAATCCGGCGGATGCGACAATCGCGCGCGAGGCGCGATGCCAACCCTTTCCACATCTGGCGCCACCTGCTAACCGCCCGCGCCATGTCCCAGACGCATCCCGACCGCCGCACCTTTGCCATCATCTCGCATCCCGACGCGGGCAAGACCACGCTGACCGAGAAATTGCTCGTCGCCGGCGGCGCAATTCATATCGCGGGCGAGGTCAAGGCACGCGGACAGGCGCGGCGCGCGCGGTCCGACTGGATGAAGATCGAGCAGCAGCGCGGGATTTCGGTGACCTCGTCGGTGATGACGTTCGAACATGCGGGGCTGGTCTTCAACCTGCTCGACACCCCGGGACACGAGGATTTCAGCGAAGACACCTATCGCACCCTGACCGCGGTCGACAGCGCGGTGATGGTGATCGACGCCGCAAAGGGCATCGAACCGCAAACGCTGAAGCTGTTCGAGGTGTGCCGGTTGCGTTCGGTTCCGATCATTACCTTCATCAACAAGGTCGATCGTGAGGGCTTGCCGCCGTTCGAATTGCTCGACGAGGTCGCCGATCGGCTCGCGCTTGACGTCTGCCCGATGAACTGGCCCGCGGGCATGGGCGGGCAGTTCGAGGGGATTTACGATCTGGTCGATCCGGCGATCATGAAACCGGGCGGCGATGCGTCGCGGATGTATGAAGGCCACCGCGCCAAGGTGGCGGGGCTCGACGATCCGGCGCTGGCGGCCGAAATCAGCGCCGATGCGCTCGCGCACCTGAAGGAAGAGACCGAGCTGGCGTCGGCCTGCTACGCGGATTTCGACGCTGCCGCCTATCGCAATGGCGACCTGACGCCGGTCTATTTCGGCTCGGCGTTGAAGGAATTCGGGATCACCGACCTGCTCGCCGCCCTGGCGCAGCACGCGCCGGGGCCGCAGCCGCAACCCGCCGAGCCCGCGCCGGTGCAGCCGACCGACGATGCGGTCACCGGCTTTGTGTTCAAGGTCCAGGCGAACATGAACCCGGCGCACCGCGACCGCATCGCGTTCATGCGCCTGTGTTCGGGCAAGTTCGAGCGCGGGATGCGCTTGATGCAAGGGGGTACCGGCAAGGCGATCGCGATCAGCCGCCCGATGCTGTTCCTGGCCCAAGACCGCGAAATGGCCGAGGAAGCGTTTCCGGGCGACATCATCGGCATTCCGAACCATGGTACGCTGCGCGTTGGCGACACGCTGTCCGAACGCACCGACATTACGATCACCGGCCTGCCCAATTTCGCCCCCGAATTGCTGCGCCGCGTCGCGCTCGTCGATCCGACCCAGACCAAGAAACTGCGCAAGGCGCTCGACGACATGGCCGAGGAGGGGATCATCCAGGTTTTCTATCCCGAAATCGGCGCGAACATGATCGTCGGGGTCGTCGGGCAATTGCAGCTCGAAGTGCTGATCAGCCGCCTCGACGCCGAATATAAGGTGGAGGCAAAGCTGGAGCAGTCGCCGTGGGAAACCGCGCGCTGGATCGCCAGCGATGATCCCGCGAAGCTGAAAGCGTTCCAGTCGGAACATCGCGGCGCCAGCGCCACCGACCGCGACGGGGCGCCGGTTTTCATGGCCAAGGACGGCTGGGAAGTCGGCTACATCACCCAGCGCAATCCCGACATCCGCTTTACCGCGACGAAAGAGCGGCGGTTGGGGGCGTTGGCCGAATAGCCTGCCCATGCAGGGTTGATCGCGCGCGCCAGGTCCGCCACCATGACGCCGCTTCGGGCTGACGGGAGGATGACGATGCGGATAGCAATGCTGACGCTGGCGGCGATCGCCAGCTGTGTTCCTGCGATGGCGCAGTCGGCCATAAAATTGCCGATCGCGAAGGGGTTATGGACCAACGATAACCAGAAATGCGCGACGGTGCGCTATGGTTATGTCTTTGACGGGACGCGGTGGGGCTCGCTCTATTTCTATGGGCCGACCGGTAATCTTGGCCCCGCCGCCGAATTGCGCCCGATCACGCAGACGCGGGTGGTGGAGGGCGGTTTCACCCAGATGCAGTTCGACGGCTATGATGGTGCAGGCTATTTTCGGGTCAAGGCGACCGGCACCGACGGCGCGCTCTATCGCGTTGGTGCGCCGTTTCGCGAGGAGATCCAGGTGTCGGACGAACCACTCATCCGCTGTGCCTTGCCGACGCTATCGCCCAGGATGCAGGCCGCGATCAGGCGCCATGCGCCCGCGGCGGCTAAATAAGGCTGAGCAGATCGGCGGGCGCCGCGGCGTCGGCTTCGTCGTCGTCCTCTTCGCCTTCGAATTTGCTGAGCGTCAGCCCAAGCAAGCGGATGCCCTGTTCGGTCGGGAGCAGCGGTGCCAAGATCGCTTCGCCCGCTGCCAGTAGCGACGCGCCGTCGGTGATCGGAGAAGGCACCGATTTCGCCCGCGTGATCGTGCGGAAATCGGCGTAGCGCAGCTTCAGCGTCACCGTCCGCCCGCGCGCGCCTTTTTTCGCCGCCCTGTCCCACACCACGGCGCAGACATGTGCGAGCGCCTCGCGGATTTCGGTGTCGGTGATCAGGTCTTTAAAAAAGGTGCGCTCGCCGCCCAGCGATTTGAGCGGCCGGTGTGATTTGACGCGGCGATGATCGATGCCGCGCGCGAGGTTGAACAACCATTCGGCGCTGTTGCCAAAGTTCTCGGCAAGCCACAGCGGGTCTTTGCCCGCGAGATCGGCGCCCGAAAACACGCCGAGCCCCTCCATCTTGGCCGACGTCACCGGGCCGATGCCGTGGAAACGGCGGATCGACAATGTCTGGACAAAATCAGCGCCCTTGCCGGGCGGAATGACGGTGAGCCCGTCGGGCTTGTTCTGGTCCGACGCGAGCTTGGCGATGAACTTGTTGTACGACACCCCGGCTGAGGCGGTCAGGCCGGTTTCCTCGCGGATGCGGCGGCGGATCAGCTTGGCGGTCGCGGTCGCGCTACCCAGTCCGGCCTTGTCGGCGCTGACGTCGAGATAGGCTTCGTCGAGCGACAGCGGCTCGACCTCGTCGGCATAATCGTGGAAAATTGCGCGGATCTGGTGCGAGACCTCGCGATAGGCGTCGAAGCGCGGCGGCACAAAAATCAGCTCGGGACATTGGCGCTTGGCGGTGATGCTGGGCATGGCCGAACGCACCCCGAACTTGCGCGCTTCATAGCTGGCCGCGGCGACGACCCCGCGCCGCGACGACCCACCGACCGCGACGGGCTTGCCGCGCAGCGAAGGATCGTCGCGCTGTTCGACCGACGCATAAAAGGCATCCATATCGACATGGATGATCTTGCGAACGAGAGCGTCCGTCGGCGTGTCAGGGGCGAGGTCTGCGACGTCTTCCACGCGCGCAGCCTAGCATGTTGCCACGATGTTCTCAATGGCGCGCGCAACGCGGGCTTGACGGCGATGGGGCAAAATGGCAATCGCCGCCGACCTTGGTGAGCGGGTATAGCATAGTGGTAATGCTCTAGCCTTCCAAGCTAGCTAGGCGGGTTCGATTCCCGCTACCCGCTCCAATCCTTCCGTCCGGGGGCGCCTTGGTTGCCGTGGCGACGCGCGCTTGTTCACGCTGCCTTGTTGGCGGCAGGCCTGAGCGGCGGCGGCCGCATTTGATCATAGTGGCAGATTATGAGCGGCTTTGCTGCCGATTGCAGCGGCGAACGGTGGGCGCGGATGGCGGCTTGAGGAAAAGCGGGCGCAAGAGAGCACAACCGGTGCGCCGCGCGCGGGGCTACTGCTAAATGAAGGCCGATGGAGAATCATCGCCTGCTATTCGATCAATGTGAAGCTCGCTTCCGATCCAGTCGCGGAAGACGGCCCCACCCAAAGCCTATATTGTCCGGGCTCACTGCCCCAGCTCAAGTCCTGTCGGGTGAAGGCGAGGTCGGCATCGGTCAGCGTAAAGCGGACGGTGCGCTTCTCGCCTTTTTTCAGGCTGATCTTCTCGAACCCCTTCAACTCCTTGACCGGCCGGGTCACCGACCCGACGAGGTCGCGGACATATAGCTGTACGACTTCCTCCCCGTCGCGGGCGCCGCTGTTGGTTACTGTCACGCTGGCGGTCAAGGGTTCGCCGGGACGGATTTGGGTCTTGTCGAGCGCCACCGGCGAATAGGTGAAGCTGGTATAGCTGAGACCAAAACCGAAGGGATAGAGCGGCGTGTTCGGGGTATTGAGGTAGCGCGAGACATATTTCGCGCCGGGCGCGCCCAGCTCGATCGGACGTCCCGTGTTTTTCATGTCGTAATGGATCGGAACCTGGCCCACATTGCGCGGAAAGGTGACGGGCAGTTTGGCAGACGGATTATAGTCGCCATACAAGACATCGGCGATCGCATGGCCACCCATTGTGCCGGGGTACCAGGCCTCCAGGATCGCA
This sequence comes from Sphingopyxis sp. UBA6723, assembly GCF_002454115.1. Lineage (GTDB taxonomy): Bacteria > Pseudomonadota > Alphaproteobacteria > Sphingomonadales > Sphingomonadaceae > Sphingopyxis. The sequence goes on from NZ_DKIH01000005.1 coordinate 13,824, forward strand.
TCGACATTCGCGTCCGCCCATTCGATGCTGTTTGGCCGTCCGCTCATCAGCACGAGGATGATCGGTTTGCCGGTTTTCTTCAGCTCTTCGAGCAGCGCCTGCTGGTTCCCGGGCAGGTCGAGCGAGGTGCGGCTCGCCGCTTCGCCGGTCATATCCCAACGTTCGCCCATCGCGGCAATGATAACGTCCGATTTCGACGCCAGTGCCAGCGCCTCGGCAAAACCGTCCTGTTTGCCTGCGTCGTCAAAGGCATAGCTCCCACCCTTCGCGTACGCGACCGTCGTTCCCTCCGGTGCGCGCGTCTGCAAGCCTTCGAGCAACGTGATCGGGCGCGTTTGGCGGTCGCCAGCGGCGGACCAGCTGCCAATCATGTCTTCCTTGCTGTTCCCGAGCGGACCGATCACCGCGATGGACTTTGCAGTGGCGGCGAGGGGGAGGACATTGTCCTTGTTCTTGAGCAGCACGATGGACTTGCGCGCCACATCGCGTGCGGCATCGAGGAACTCGGGCTTGTAGATTGTTGCCTTTTCGCGCTTCTCATCGGCGTAGCGATAGGGATCGGCGAACAGGCCGAGGCGATATTTCATTTCCAGGATCGCTTTCACCGCAGCGTCGATCCGCGCCGTGTCGACTTTGCCCTCGGCGACCGATTTGGCGAGATTTTCCATATAGACCGCGCCCTGCATATCCATATCGACCCCGGCGGCCATCGCCTGCTCGCCCGCCTGTTTCAGGTCTTTCGAATAACCGTGCGGGACCATTTCGTTGATCGAGGTGTAATCGGTTACGACAAATCCCTTGAAGCCCCATTTTTCGCGCAGAATGTCGGTCAGCAGGTAGCGGCTGCCCGACGCGGGGACACCGTCGACTTCGTTGAACGAGGTCATGAAGGTCGCCGCACCGGCATCCGCGGCGGCCTGGAAAGGTGGCAGATAAATGTCGCGCAGGGTGCGCTCCGAGATATCGACGGTATGATAGTCGCGCCCGGCCTGCGCCGCGCCATAAGCGGCGAAATGCTTGGCGGTGGCCAGGATCGTGTCAGGGCGCGACAGGTCGCTGCCCTGATAGCCGCGCACGCGGGCCTTGGCGATCAGGCTGCCGAGATAGACATCTTCGCCGGCCCCCTCCGAAACGCGGCCCCAGCGCGGGTCTCGCGCGATGTCGACCATCGGCGAAAAGGTCCAGTGGATACCCTCGGCGGCCGCCTCGATGGCCGAGATTCGGGCTGCCTTTTCAATGGCCTGAAGATCCCAACTCGCGGCTTCTCCCAGCGAGATCGGAAAGATGGTCCGGTGGCCGTGAATCACGTCATAGCCAAAGAGCAACGGAATCTTGAGCCGTGTGCCTTCCACCGCAAGCGCCTGCAATTCGCGCGTATATTTGGCGGTATAGGCATTGAAGATCGCGCCGACGCGGCCGGCGCGAATGTCTTCCTTATAGCTGTCGCGCATCGTCGGGCCGGTCGATTCCCAATTGCTGGTAAGGAGCGTCAGCTGGCCGATTTTTTCGTCGAGCGTCATCTTGGCCATCAGATCGGCGATGAAGCGGTCCATCTTGGGATCGGGGCGCATCCAGCCCGCCGCATCGACCGGCGCCTTTGCGCTGGTACTCGCGCCCGTTGTCGGCTTTGCCATCAGCGGCGCAGGCGCCAGCTGACCGGCCAGCAGCAGCGTCGCCAGAGTCAGGCCAGTGAGGTTGCGCGAAATCGGCGGCATGATTCGTCCTTCCCAGTCGTTATACTTATAGATTCTCACACGGATCCGCCGAAATTCGGCACGAAACCGGCTTGCTTCGATCGTGCTTCTCTGTGTCGCTTCCCCCCTATACAGTGATCGTGAAACCGGTTACAAATCAAAAAAACAACGACGCGATTTCCCGCGATTCGTCGCTGCACCGGAGGCAAGGTCGGCCAGCGAATGAGACGAAGGCGGGAGATGTCGGGGCACAAAAAGGGAGGATGCCGTGAAGTTTCAGCATGAAATCTCGAACAATTCCGCGCGCCGGTCGCGCGCCAGAGCGGTTGCCGCTGCGCTGGCCTGGAGCAGCGCGGGCGCCGCGCTCGCGGTGGCGGTTGCCACGCCGGCTTATGCCCAGGTATCAAACGCATCGCTACGCGGCACGGTGAAGGCCGAAGGCGGCGTCAGTCAGGTCTCCGCGATCAATGTCGATACGGGCCTGACGCGCAGCGTCGCGGTCGGCCAGAGCGGCAGCTACAATATCGCGTCGCTTCCGGCTGGTACCTATCGCCTTGAAATCACGACCCCGGGCGGCGTGCGCAACACCGATGAATTTACTTTGTCGGTCGGGCAGTCGGCCGTGCTCGACTTCGACTTTTCCCAGCCCGACATCGCGGAAGGTGGCGATGACGCGATTATCGTCACCGGCAGCCGTATCCGGTCGATGGAGGGCGGCGAGGTCGGCACCAACATCTCGCAGCGCCTGATCGAAGTTCTGCCGCAAAATAATCGCAACTTTCTCGCCTTTGCCGATCTGGCGCCGGGAGTGCAGTTCATCACCAACGGCACCGATCAGTCGCGCCTGCAGGGCGGCGCGCAAGGCAGCAATTCGGTCAATATCTTCATCGATGGCATCGGGCAAAAGGACTATGTCCTGAAAAACGGCATCACCGGCCAGGATTCGACGCAGGGCAACCCTTTTCCGCAGCTTGCGATCGGCGAATATCGCGTCATCAGTTCGAACTATAAGGCGGAATTTGACCAGGTGAGTTCGGTCGCGGTCACCGCGGTCACCAAGTCGGGCACCAACGAATTCCATGGCGAAGGCTTTATCGACTTCACCAATCAGGATTTGCGTGATCGCCGCCCGAGCGAGAATTTTCCGACCTACATCCCGAAAATCCGCACCAAGGATCTGCAGTTCGGCGGCGCGCTTGGCGGCCCGATCATCAAGGACATGCTGCACTTTTTCGTTACCTATGAAGGCAAGCGCCGGGTCAACCCGCGCGACATCACGCCGGGCCTGCAACTGCCGGTCAGCTATTTCCCGAGCGAATATCAGGGTGTTTTCGGATCGGCGAATGAGACGTTCAACGAGGATCTGTATTTCGGGAAACTGAACTTTACCCCGACCGACAACGACCTGTTCGAATTCTCGGTCAAATATCGCGACGAGAGCGGCGAGCAGTTCAACAGCGGGATCGCCGCGTTTGAAACGCGAACCATCGCCAAGGTCGAAGAATGGCGTGGTCTGGCGCGCTGGGAACATACGGCAGACACGTGGGTCAATGATTTCAAGGTCGCCTATGAAGATGTCACCTGGGGGCCGCGCCCGGTCAATTTCGGCAATGTGTCGGTGTTCAACGCCACCGTTCCAAACCCGCCGCCGGCCGTCACCACCCGCCGCGGCGACATTCTGCGCATCGGCGCGGGCAGCAACTTCCAGGACAAAGGCCAGACCGGCTGGCAGGTGTCGAACGACTTCACCTATACCGGCCTGGAAGGCCATACCTTCAAGGTCGGGGTGAAGGGAAAGTGGGTCGAGCTCAACACCAACACGCAGAACGGCGTGAACCCGGTGTTCACTTATAATGTGAACTACAACCCCAATGGCGGGACATTCAACGACGACATCCCCTATCGCATGGTGTTCAGCGCCCCGGTCGCCGGCGGTGATCCCAACATCCGGTCGAAGAATTTTCAGTTCGGCGTTTATGTGCAGGACGATTGGGAATATGATGACCGTCTGACCCTGAACATCGGCCTGCGCTGGGACTATGAGCGAACGCCGGCGTTTCTTAACTACAAGCATGACCCGGCGATTGCCGAATTCGTTGCGGGCCGGGCATCCTATGTCGGGCCGAATGGCGCCGTCACCCCGCCGTATGCGAACCTCGTCAATGCGGACTATGACATCGACGATTATATTTCGACCGGAAGCGAGCGTAAGGCGTTCAAGGGAGCGTGGCAGCCGCGCCTGGGCTTTACCTACGCGCTCGACGACGAAAAGCGCTTCTCGATCTTTGGCGGCTACGGCCGGTCGTATGATCGGACGCAGTTCGACAATATCCAGCAGGAATTGACGCAAGGCCTGTTCGCGACGCGTACCTTCAACTTTAACAACCCGGGAGACACGCTCAACGTCTGTGCGCCGAGCGCAACCTGCATTCCTTGGAACCCGGTTTATCTTACGCCGGAAGGTCGCGCTGCGCTGGTGGCCGGACTGCCCGCTGGCGCGGGCCGGGAACTGCGCTTTATCAAGAATGACCTGAATGTGCCGTATTCGGACCAGTTCAGCCTGGGCGTTCGCGGCCGGTTCGACCTGCTCGATCTGGAGCTTGGCTACTCTTATGTCGAAAGCAAGGACGGCTTCGTCTATCTACTGGGCAACCGCCGTCCCAATGGCGCCTTCTTCCCACCGACGGGCAATGCGGATTCCCCGTTTGGTTTCGCACCGTCGCCGTTCGGCAGCATCATCATCGGGGACAATGGACTCGAGACGCGCGCCAACACGGCATATTTCAAGCTGACCAAACGCTACACCGAGTTTTCGCCGTGGAGCCTCGACGCGACCTACACCTTCACCGATGCCGAGGAAAACCGGCAGTTCGGCGAAACCTTCAGCCTCGATTTCCCGAGCATCGACGACTATAATTTCATCACCTCGACGGGCGTGCGCAAGCACCGCTTCGTAATGGCGGGGTCGGTCGATATTCCTTACGGGATCACGTTGTCGGGCAAGTTCCAGATGGCATCGCCAAAATATCTGGCTGCGCTGGTCAGCACGCCGGGACAGCCGCTCAGCCGCGAAGTCATCTCGACGAAGACCAAAGGTAATGGCGATCTGTGGGGTTACCGCCAGATGGACTTGTCGATTACCAAGAATATCCCGCTCAAATTCCTGACCGATGAAACGAGGGTGCGGCTGCGCGTGGACATCATCAACCTGTTCAACGATCGCAACTTTAGCGGCTTCAACGCAATTACAGGCCTTCGTAATCCGAACGATCTGGCCATTGATGGCCAGCCGCGAACGATTAAGCTATCGGCCGGTTTCTCTTTCTGACCGGCTGAACCAGGCGCTTGGCCCGCACCCCCTCCCGTGGGCTGGGCGCCTGATTTTTTGGAGTATCGAATGTCGTTCCGGATCGGGGCGCTTGCGTTGCCCCTGGTGGCGCTGACCGCCGCCTGCACCGCCACCCCCGCGCCGATCGCCGCGGGTGCGGCCGCTCCACCGGCGCTGGCGCCGATCAGCGAAGCGGCGTTTTCGGAAGAATTGACCGAGCGGACCTTCCGCTATTTCTGGGACACCACCGACACCCGGCGCTGCCTGGCGCCCGATCGCTGGCCCAGCAACCCCTTTTCCTCGATCGCGGCCACGGGCTTTGCGCTGACTGCTTATGGCATCGGCGCGGAGCGCGGCTATGTGACGCGCGCCGAGGCGGCGCTGCGCACCCGCGACTGTTTGCGCTTTTACTGGGCCGCGCCGCAAGGGCCGGAGGCTGCCGGGAACACCGGCTACAAGGGCTTTTTCTATCATTTCCTGAAGAATGACGACGGTACGCGGTACAAGACCAACGAGCTGTCGACCGTCGATACCAGCCTGTTTCTGGGCGGCGCGCTGTTTGCGCAAAGCTATTACGACCGCGATGACCCGGTCGAGGCCGAAATCCGCGATCTGGCGGAAAAGATCTATACCCGCGTCGACTGGACCTTTGTCCAGCGGAACCGCACCGGAACCGAGGCGCGCAACCTGGCCGGTTCACACGGGATCACGATGGGGTGGAAGCCCGAGAAGGGGTTCGAAACGCACGACTGGGTCGGATATAACGAGGGCATGCTGGTCTATGTGCTGGCGCTCGGATCACCGACGCACCCCGTCGGCAAGGACGCGTGGGACAAGGGCTGGGCGGCCCACCTCGAAAAGGACTGGGGCACCTATTACGGGCAGCAGCATCTGCAGTTCGAGCCGCTGTTCGGCCACCAGTACAGCCATGTCTGGATCGATTTCCGCAGCATCAAGGATGCGTTCATGCGCGGCAAGGGCATCGATTATTTCGAGAACAGCCGCCGCGCGACGCTGGCGCAGCGTGCCTATGGAGCCGATAATCCGAACAAGTGGACGGGTTATAGCGCTGACATCTGGGGTTGGACCGCGTCGGATGGGCCGATTTTTTCCGAAGGCAAGCTCGTCGTGAACGGGAAGCCGCGAAACTTTAACACCTACATGGCGCGCGGGGTCAGCGCGATCCGGGTCGTCGATGACGGGACAATCGTCCCCACCGCAGCCGGTGGTTCGATCCCCTTTGCGCCCGAGGTGACGATCCCGGCGCTGATGGCGATGCGCAGCCAATATGGCGAGCGGCTCTATACCCTTTACGGGTTCAAGGATGCCTTCAACACCAGCTTCACCTTCAGCGATGCGGCATCGCGCAGCGGCACCGTCGATCCGGTCCATGGCTGGGTTGCCAATGACTATCTGGGTATCGACCAGGGGCCGATCCTGGCGATGATGGAAAATCATCGCAGCGGCTTTGTCTGGAATGTGATGCGACGGAACCCACATATCGTCCGCGGGCTGAAACGGATCGGCTTTACCGGCGGCTGGCTCGATACCGCAGCCGCCGAATAGACCCTGCCGTCATCCCGGCGAAGGCCGGGACCTCACCCTCTCGTTCTGGTCGCGCCGGCGAGATCCCGGCCTTCGCCGGGATGACAAATTTGGACAGGGCGTTAGCACGCTTTCCCGACGCACAGGTCGGCCAGCACCGGATAATGATCGGACGGCAGCTTGCCGCCCGTATGCTGCGTCAGCGTAGCGTGACGAAGCACCGCCACGCCGTCGCTCACGAAAATATGGTCGATCGGGCTGACTGCGAGTTCGTCTATCTTGAAGCCGGTAAAAGTGCCGAGCGGCCCGAAATGCGGGGTACGGCTGATTGTCAGCGTGTCATGGAGCGCGTCCACGCCGGTCTCGATAATCGCCGCATAAGCAGGGCCGTCGGCCATAGTGTTGAAGTCGCCCATAAGCACCACCGCTTCACCGCGCTTGCGGTTCGCGCCGATCCAGCGGCGGAGCTGCCGCGCGCTTTCAACGCGCGCCGCGGTCCCGACATGGTCGAAATGCGTATTGACGGCGAGCAGCGTCCGGCGCGAACCCTTGTCCTTGAGGCGCGCCCAGCTCGCGATGCGCGGCAGGGCGGCGTCCCAGCCCTTGCTTGGCATGTCGGGTGTGGGCGATAGCCAGAAGGTACCCGATGCGACGAGCGCGAAGCGGTCGCGGCGGAAACCGAGCGGTGAAAATTCGCCCTTGTCCTTCCCGTCGTCGCGCGCCGCGCCGACAAACGTATAGCCCGGCAAATCGGACTCAATCTCCCGTTTCTGGTGGAGCAACACCTCTTGCAAGCCCGCCAGATCGGGCGCGTAATAGGCGACCAGACCGGTCAGCGCGCCGCGCCGGTGCGGCCACCCATTGTCGCCGTCGGACGCGATGTCGAGCCGGATATTGTACGTCATCGCGCTGTAGCGGTCGGCGCGTTCCTTCGCCGCCACAGGCAGCGCGAGCAACGTCGCCAGCAGGACTAACAGGAATCTCATCCGAGATTGCCGCCGTTCGCCGCGATCACACTGCTGTAGAAACGTGCACTGCGCTTCGGCGTGCGGACCTGTGTCCCATAATCGACATGGACGATGCCGAAGCGTTTCGAAAAACCAAGTGACCATTCGAGATTGTCGAGCAGCGACCAGGCCATATAGCCGCGCACGTCGACGCCTTTTGCAATGGCGTCACCGATCGCTGCAATATGTGTGCGCAGATAATCGCAGCGCAGCGGGTCGTCGATGCCATCCGGCCCCGCGGTAGGGGGATCGTAAAACGCGGCGCCATTTTCGGTGATATAGACCGGGATGTCGCCATAAGTGTCACGGAACCAGACCAGCGTATCGGTGAGGGCAGGGGGATAGACCTCCCAGTCGGTCGTCGTATGCGTCGCGACCTGCTTTACCGGCGACGCGCCGAGCGGCCACTGGTTCGGATCGGCTTTGACGACATTTCGCGTGTAATAATTGATGCCGATGAAATCCACCGGCTGGCAGATGTCCTTGAGATCGTCTGCCGACCAGTCGGGCCATGCCTCGCCAAATATGTCGGCGAGTTCGGCGGGATAGCTGCCCTTCAGCGCCGGGTCGAGATATTGGCGATTCATATAGGCGTGCGCGCGCGCCGTTGCGGCGACATCCTCGGCGCTGTCGCTGGCTGGATATTTGGGTTCGATGTTCACAACCAGGCCGATTTCGTGCGCGCCCTGGCTGCGATAGGCCTGCACTGCGCGGCCGTGCGCGCGCATCAGATTGTGGCTGGCGATCGGGGTTTCAAACAGGTTGCGGTGACCGGGTGCGAGGGCGCCGTGAAGGTACCCGCCGTCGGTGATCACCCATGGTTCGTTCAGCGTCACCCATTTCTTCACGCGGCCATCGAGGCGGCGATACATCACCGATCCATATTCGGCGAACCAGTCGGCGCTGTCGCGGTTCAGCCAGCCGCCCCTGTCGTCGAGCGCCGCGGGCAGGTCCCAGTGATGGAGCGTCAGCAGCGGCTCGATGTCGTGCTTCAGCAATTCGTCGACCAGCCGCTCGTAAAAATCGAGGCCGGGTTCGTTCACTCGCCCGATCCCCTCGGGCAATATGCGGCCCCAGTTGACGCTGAAGCGATAGGCTTTGAGCCCGAGCTCCTTCATCAGCGCGACGTCGGCAGGCATGCGGTTATAATGGTCGCAGGCGATATCGCCCGTGTCGCCCTTGACCGCCATCAACCGCGGATCGTGGCTGAACCGCTGCCAAATGCTGGCGCCCGCCCCGTCGGCGAGCGGCGAACCCTCGATCTGATAGGCAGCGGTGGCGGCGCCCCACAGGAAATTGTCGGGGAAAACAGTCTGCGTCATTTCTTGTCCTTGGTAGGCACGGGAGTGGGAAGGCGATGTTCGAGCAGCCAGGCGTAAAGCGCTGGATCGTCATAGGCCGGATCCCAGGCGTTATGGCCGAGATCGGGATAGATGGTCAGGCGAACCTTGCGGCCGCCGCACGCGCGGATGGCGCGCGCCATGTTGAAGCTCCCTTCCGGCGTCACGACATCGTCGCGGTCGCCGTGAAAGGTCCAGACGGGCAGGTCCATGAGCCGACACGCGCCGCCCGGATCACCACGGCCGGCGACGGGGGCTACTGCGGCAAAGCGCCGTGGCTGGGCAATCGCCCAGCGCCAGCTGGCATGGCCGCCGCGGCTGAGTCCGGTGAGATAGATCCGTGCCTGATCGATGCGATACGTCTTGGAGATATGGTCGACCAGCCTGTCGAGCCTGTCGATCTCCCAATCCTGATCGGCGCCGAGCAGCGGTGAGACAGTGAGAAACGGGAAAGCCGGATCGCGGTCGGCGATCTTCGGCGGGCCGTGGACCTTGACCTTGGCGACATCGTCGCCGCGCTCCCCCGAACCGTGGAGGAAGACCAGCAGCGGATACGCCTTGTCCTTGTCGGTCAGATAGCCCTTGGGCAGGAACAGCTGATACGGATAATTGCCGGGCTCGATCGCTTGCTGGGGCGTCTGTCCTTCGACCATCGGGGGCATTTTGGTCCTTGCAGTGGCGGGGGCGGCGGCAAGGGCGAGGCCCAGCAACGCTGCGGTCCAATATCTCATGCGATTGTCCTTGGTTGAAAATATCATCCTTTGACGCTCCCGGTCAGCAGGCCGCTCAGATAGAAGCGCTGGAGCGCGAGAAAGAGGATCAGCACGGGCAGCGTCGTGACGACCGCCCCCGCCATCATCAGCTCATTGTCCTGCACATGCTCGCGGCTCATCGCGGCAAGTGCGACGGGTAGCGTGTAAAGCTGTTGGTCGGCGAGGATGATAAGCGGCCACATGAAGTCGTTCCAGCTGCCCAAAAAGACGAATAGCGCCAGCGTGACGATGATCGGGGTCAGGATCGGCAGTACGATACGCCGCAATATCTGTCCTTCGCTCGCCCCGTCGATGCGTGCCGCTTCGAGCATTTCGTCGGGGATCGACAGGCAATACTGCCGGACGAGGAAGATGCCGAAGATGCCCGCGAGCCAAGGCACCAGCGCACCGGCGTAGCTGTTCACCAGACCCATCGCTTTGAGTTCCAGGAACAACGGCAGCATTCCGATCTGGCCAGGCACGACGAGCGCGGCCACGAGCAGGCGGAAGATCGCATCGCGGCCGGTGAAGCGCAGCTTGGCAAAGGCGTAACCCGCCGGGATCGTGAACATGAGCGCGAGGACCGTCGCGAGCGTCGAGACGAGGATGCTATTGGCGAGGAAGCGCCCGATGCCAAAGCTGCCGAACAGCGTGCGGTAATTTTCCAGGCTGGGATCGGCCGGCAACAGCGGCGGCGGGAACTGCGCCGCTTCGCCCGGCGCCATGAAGCTCACCGATAGCATCCACAGCAAGGGTGCGGTCGTGAGCAGCGCGACCAGCGCCGCCAGCAAGGTGACCGTCCAGCGGCGCGCGCTCATATCGCCCCCCCGCGCTTGGCCAGTCGCAGTTGCACCAGCGTCACTGCGAGGATGCACAGGAACAACAGGAACGCGACCGCCGCACCCGACCCCAGATTCCACCATTTGAACCCTTCCTCATACATGAAATAGAGGACGGTCGTGGTCGATTGGGCCGGACCGCCCTGCGTCATCACATAGGGCTCGGCGAATAGCTGGAACATGCCCGCGACGGTTAACACCGATACCAGCAGCGCCGTTGGCGCAAGTGCGGGCAGGGTGACGTGGCGCAGGCGTGTCCACCAGCCCGCGCCGTCGATGCGCGCTGCCTCGTCCAGCTCACGCGGCACGGTCTGCAGCGCAGCGAGGAAGATGATCATGTTGTAGCCAAAGGTCTTCCATCCGACGAAGATCAGGATCGCGGGCAGCGATGCGGTCGGGCTGCCGAGCCAGTCGATTGGCGGAACCCCGACCAGCGACAGCAGGTAATTGACCAGGCCATAGCGGGTGTGAAGCAGGTAGCGCCAGACGACTGCGGTCGCGACGAGCGTCGTCACATAGGGCGCAAAAAGCGCGACGCGCCAGACAGGGCGCCACATCAGCCAGCGCGAATTGACCAGCATCGCCGCAAACAGCGACAGTGCGACGATAAAGGGTGTCCCGACCACCACGAACAGCAAGGTGTTCGTCATCGCCTTCCAGAACAGCGGATTGTCGACCAAACGCGCATAATTCTGGAAGCCGACGAAGCGCAGATTGTCGAGGTTGGCGAGCGCATAGATGTCGAAGTCGGTGAAGCTGAGAAAAAGCGACGCGATCGCCGGAAACACAAAGAACAGGGTGATCGCGGCGAGCGCGGGCGACGACATCGCCCAGCCCGCGCGGGCCTCGCGCACGCGAAGCGCGGCGCTCATAGGGCGAGTCCCTTGTCCAGCATCCAGCGCCGCTTTTCGAGAAGGCGATTGGCGCGGCGGTCGATCTCCGCGGCCGCTTCATCGACGCTATATTGTCCGCGCACCATGCGTTCGGCGACGACCTGCATTTCGGTGACGACACGTTCCCATTCCGGTATTTTTGGCAGCGCCGTCGCGCGATCGAGCTGCGTGGCGAATGGCGCGACGACAGGGTCGCTGACCAGCCCTGCCTCGCGCCACACCGAACGCCGCGCGGGCAAATTTCCGGTCAGCCGCTGAAAATTGAGTTGCGCCGAGGGTGCGAGCAGGCGGGAGATAAGATCCCAAGCCGCCTCCGGATTTTCGGTGCTGGAAAAAACGACCAGGCTCGACCCGCCCGGCGCCGCCGACCCGATGCCGGTGGGGCCGGGGTTTGGCGCAGTGCCCCATTGGCCGTGCATGGCCGCGGGCAGCCGGCTTTTCATGTCGCCGATCGTCCACGGACCCGAAGTAAAGATGCTGAAAAAACCGCGGGCAAACTCGTTCCAGATATTCGAAATCTGTGTTGCCGAGGCAAGCGGCGCAAGCTGTTCGTCGAACAGCGATTTGTAGAAGGCGAGCGCCGCCTTGAATTCGGGATCGGTGAAAGCCCCGCGGCCGCCCTCGTCGCGCAGCAGTCGCGCCCCGGCCGACAGTGCGATGGTGAGCAATTGTTCGAATTCGTTGACCGGCAGCAGCACGGCATAATTGCCGTCGCCCGCGACCGCCTTGACCTTGTGCAGAGCAGCCTTCCACCCATCCCAGTCGAGCGGCGGTGCGGCGTAGCCGACGCGCGCGAACATGTCCTTGCGGTAGAATTGCAGCCGCGTGTCGACATACCAGGGGATCGCCCAGGTCCGGCCGGCGATGCGGTTCGTGTCGGCGACGGCGGCGAACTGGTCGTCCAGCAAGCGCTCTGCCGATGCCGGGACGGGCGCGATCGCCCCAATCGCCGCCATTTCGGCGATCCAGCTGTTGCCGACCTGGCCGATCGCGGGCAGCGCGTTTCCGGCAAAACCCGTAAGCAGTTTCTCATGCGCCGCCGTCCAGGGCAGTGGCTGCACCGTCACTTTCGGCAACCCGGCAGGAAGTTCGAGACTTTTCAACAGTGCGGGCAAATTTGCAGCTTCATTGCCCATTGCCCAGATCGTCAGCCCGTCGGCACTGCGAGCGCCGCATCCGCCGAGCATCGGCAGCAGGGGCAGCGCCGCAAGCGCGCCCGTCATTCGGCGCCGCGTCACCTGCATCGGGCGCCGCCACCGATCATGCGCGCGCGCCGCGCACCGGCGCTTTGTCTACAGTCGTACTGCCCAATGCACCGCCGGTGGTACCGCGGGCTACCAGCGTCGGGGTGAGGATGGTTCCGCTCGCCGCGGCCAATGACTCGCCGCGCAGGATGCGCAGCAACATCATCATCGCCGTCGAACCAAGGCGGTCGATATTCACCTGCATCGTCGAGAGCGACGGATTGAGGTGGCGGGCGAGGGGGATGTCATCGAAGCCCGCGACCATGATGTCGCCGGGGACCGACAAGCCTGATGCCGCCAGTTCGGCGATCAGTCCGACCGCCATCTGGTCATTGGCAGCAAAGACTGCGTCGGCCGGAAGTCGACCCTGCACCAGCAGGCGCCCCGCCTGCGCGCCGCTTTCCTCGGAAAAGTCGCCGGGAAGAATGGCGGGGCTCTTTATCTTCGCGATCTTGGTCATCGCATCGACAAAACCACGCTGGCGGTCGCGCGCGTCGCGATTATGCCTGGGACCGGCGATATGCACGACTTGTTTCGCGCCACGCGCCAACAGCGCCTCGGTCATTGCATAGGCGCCGCGATAATTATCGACCGCGACGAAGGGGAGGTCGAGCGAGTCAGCATCATAGTTGAGCAGGACAGTCGGAAGCGCGGGGTCGAGATAGCCCGACAGCAGTTCGGGCTTCACATCGGGCGGCATGACCAGCAGTCCGTCGACGCGGCCGCGCATCGCGGCGATCGCGGCCGCGGTTTCATGGGGGCTGCCGTGCATGTTGCCAAGCAGCAGATGCATCCCCGATTCATGCGCCACCAGGTCGATGCCGCGGATGATCTCGGAGAAAAACTCGCCAAACAGGTCGGGCAGGATGACCCCGACGGTGTCGGTCTTGCGCCGGGTCAGGCTGCGCGCGCCGCTGTGCGGAACGAAATTGAGCTTCTTGACTGCCGCGAGCACGGCGTCCTTCGTCGGGCCGGTCACATTGCTGTGGTCGTTGATGGCGCGCGATGCCGTGGCGACAGAAACCCCCGCCTCGCGGGCGACGTCCCTTAACGTTGCCATGCTGTTCGCCCCCTCAAGTTCCGATGGCGCCGGGTTGGCGGTGCGACGCCTTTGATATTCGGACAGCCGGGCGCGGAAACGGCATGAGAGTAACCGGTTACAGTTGCAAAATGCAAGGTCATTTGCGCGCTTCGCGGGCTAGCGCGGCGCCGTGGGCGTCGAACAGGTGCAGGCGGTCGGACGGCAATTGAACCGCCACCGTTTGACCTTCGATGAGGTGGATGTCATCGCGCAACTGGCAGGCGATCGGCTCGCCATCGGCTTGCAGATGCACGGTTGCCAACCCGCCAAGCCGTTCGACAAAGCGGATTGTAAACGGCAGCGCATCGGGTGCTGCGCCAATCCGGACGTCTTCCGGCCGGATGCCGACCGACACCCTGGCACCTGGTGCCAGCGTGTCCGCCATTGCTGGCAGCTTGATCTCCCGGCCATTGTCCAACCGGGCCTGCCGGTGGTCTGTGAGCACCGCCGGAATGATGTTCATGCGCGGCGTTCCCAGAAATTGGGCGACAAAGATGTTTGCGGGTTGCGCATAAATTTCACGTGGGGTGCCGACCTGTTCGATGATCCCGTCACGCAGCACGATGATGCGGTCGGCGAGCGTCATCGCTTCCACCTGGTCGTGGGTGACGTACAGCGTGGTGGTGCCCAATGTCTTGTGCAGCGCCGCGAACTCGTAGCGCATCCGGACGCGAAGGTCGGCGTCCAGATTGGAGAGCGGTTCGTCGAACAGGAAAATCTGCGGCTGGCGGACAATCGCGCGGCCAATCGCGACGCGCTGACGTTGGCCGCCCGAAAGCGCCGCAGGCTTGCGTTCGAGCAAGCCCTCGATGTTCAGGATCGCGGCCGCGCCGCGCACCGCAACATCAATCGCGCTCTTATCGACCTTTGCGATGCGCAGCGCGAACGCCATATTTTCGTAGACGGTCAGGTGCGGGTAAAGCGCATAGCTTTGAAAGACCATCGCGATACCGCGCGCCGACGGTGGCAGGTCGGTGACGTCCCGGCCGCCAATGACGATGCGCCCCTCGGTCAATGCTTCCAGACCCGCTACCGCCCGCAACAGCGTCGATTTGCCGCAGCCGGACGGGCCAACGATCACCGCGAACTCGCCGTCGGCCACGTCGATCGATACGCCGTGCAGCACCTGAGTTTCGCCGAAACTCTTGCGTGCGTTCTCGATCGACAGTCCGGCCATGAGTTCTCCCTGTGCCGCGCGACCTAGCGCGCCGGACTTATCGCAATGGCGAAACCGCCGCCTGCCGCCATGCGGATCGGCCATTTCGTCGCTGCGGTCACCGCCTTGGTCTCGATGGTCATCGCAAACGGATCGCCGTCGATGCCGCCTTGGGGACCGTCGCGCCAGATCGTCGCTGAATAACGCTTGCCTGCGGGCAGGAAAGCGAAATCGACCGTTACGCCGCGGGCCGTTTCGTCCGTCACGCCGCCGACATACCAGTCGCCGCCGCCACGTCGCTGCCGCGCAAAGACGGCATAATCGCCGATTGCGCCGCCAAGCACGCGCGTTACCTCCCAGTCCGCGGGGACGCGCTTGATGAAATCGAACGCCGCCGGCCGTGCTTCGTAATGTTCGGGGAGGTCGGCGGCCATCTGGACCGGGCTATAGATCACCACATAGTTGGCGAGCTGCTTCGCGAGCGTCGATGGAATTCGTCGCCCGCCCTTGCCGGTCAGGCTGACAATCCCGGGCGTGTAATCCATTGGGCCCGACAGCATCCGGGTAAAGGCCAGATTGGCTTCATGCTCTGGCGGGTTGGGCGGGTCGCCCCACGCCTGATATTCCATCCCCCGCGCGCCCTCGCGGCTGACCATATTGGGCCAGGTTCGTCGCAGTCCGGTATCCTTGACCGGCTCGTGCACGTTCACCGACATGCGGCGTTTCGCCGCAGCTTCGGCGACCGCCTGATGATGGCGAACCTGATACTGGCCGTCGTGCCAATCCCAGATCTCCTCGCCGTCATTGTCCTGGTGCAGCACACCGCCGGCGTCGGCGACATAGCCCGTCTTGACCGAGGGTATGCCGTAGCGCGCATAATAATCGAACGCAGCATCCATCTGGGCGGCATAACGACCGGAATTTCCGGCCGTTTCGTGGTGCCCCATGATGGCGACGCCCTTTTTGCGCGCATGGGCGGCGACCCGGTCCATGTCGAAATCGGGATAGGCCGCAGCAAAGTTGAAGTTGCGCCCGTGATCGCCGATCCAGTTGCCGTCCCAGCCGATATTCCACCCCTCGACCAGCACCGCGTCGAAGCCATGCTTGGCCGCGAAGTCGATATATTTCAGGGTGTTTTCGGTCGTCGCGCCATGTTTCGGTCCGCTGTGCCAACTGGCCTGGTCAAGGTGCATGGCCCACCAGATGCCGATATATTTGAGCGGTTTCACCCAGCTGACGTCGCCCAGCTTGTTGGGTTCGTTAAGGCTGAGGATCATGTCCGACGCGGCATAAAGACGCGGCGCGTCGTCGGCGATCAGGATTGTCCGCCACGGCGTTTCGAACGGCGCGGCGCGGCGCACCTTTGCTGGCTGGGACGATGGGGAAAGGCGGGTGCGAAAACGCTGACCGTCGATCCGCTGCAGCCAGAAGCTGGCATAATCGACCAGCGCCGCCTCGTGGATCGCGATATGCAGGCCATCGTCGCGGCGAAAGGTGATCGGCGAATGCGCAGTGCCGACCTGGTTCGCGGGGGTATGGTTATAGAGATATTCGTAACGGTTCCACTCGCCCGCCGGAATCCACCATGCTTCGGCCGTACCCGCGATGTTGAACTCGGTGAGCTCTTCATCGATCTGGACGTCGCGGAGCTGGGCCTGGTCGGGGAAGGCAAAGCGAAAGCCGACCCCGGTGTCGAACACCCGGGCGATCAGGTCAATCCGGCGCTTGCCCCCGATCAGTTCGGTAATCGGAACCCGCATTTCCCGGTAATGGTCGCGGACCCAGCGATTCTCGCCCCACGGCTGTTCCCAGCGCTTGTCGGTCTCGGAATAGCTCGCTTTGCCGAGCGCTGTTGCATGTTCGAACTTGCCATGCCCGCGCAGCATGAAACCCAGCCGCGATGGCGCGATGATCGGCTTGCCGTCGCGCGTGACGCGATACGTCGGTATCTCGCCCACCGTCGTCAGCGCAAAGCAGGTGCGCGTATCGGGCGAACAGACTTCGTGCGTCACGTCGTCGCGTGCCGCCGCAGGTGAAGCTGCAAGGACAGCGAGCATAACGCCGCCGAGACGGGCAAGGCCGCGCATTAGTGTACCGAAACGACCGACGCCGCCGCCTTGACCGGCGCGCGACCGGCCGCGAAGGCGAAAATGCTGAGAAGGGCATAGCATAGCGCGGGCAGGGCAAAGGCGGCCGCATAGCCCATCGCGTCGGACAGACTGCCAACGAGCACGGGAATGATCGCCCCGCCGATGATCGCCGTGCAAAGCAACCCCGAAGTCGCCTCGGCCCGCGCACTCGACCGTTCAAGGGTTAATGTGAAAATGACCGGGAACATGATGGAATTGACCAGCCCGATCGACAGCGCGACGAAGCCCGCGTTCACGCCGCCGACAAAGACGATATAGAGACAAAGCACGCACGCCGCCGCAGTAAAGGCGGCGAGCAAACGCGCAGCTGGCGCGAGCGCGAGCAACACCGAACCGATTGCGCGGCCGACCATCGCGCCGCCCCAGTAAAAGGCGACCGCCTTGCCGGCCTCTTGCAGCGAGACGCCAGGAATGCCGTCGCTGCCCATCGCAAAGCCCAGCAACGGAACGCCAAAGGGCGCCTCCGACTGCCCCCAGACGGCGTCGCTGTTGAGGAACAGCGCCATTTGCGTGCCGATTGCGACTTCGGCGCCGACATAAAGGAAGATCGCGAGCGCTCCAAACACGCCCCATCGCGATGAAAAGGCCTCGCGGATCAATTCGCCCATGTTGGCGCGCTCGCGCGTGGGTGCGGGGGGAACCGCGGCGCTGACGATCCGGCGGCTGACCCAGAAGAAGAGGATGAGCGCGACAATCAGGCCGCAGATCCAGAAATAGGCGGCGTCGATCCCGGCCAAGGCCTGATCGCGGACGCTGTCGGAAATGGTCGCGCCATCCTTGACCTCGACGCCTTCGAGAAACAGGTGCGCGCCGATCAACGGGCCAAGGAAGGTACCAAAACTGTTGAAAGTCTGGCTGAGGGTCAGTCGGAAATGGCTCCATTTGGGATTGCCGAGCGCCGCCGCGAGCGGATTGGCGGCGACCTGCAAAATCGTGATCCCGCTTGCCAGCATGAACAGGCCCACCAAGACGAGCGGATAGATCGCCAGATTGGCTGCCGCCAGCATGACCAGGCAGCCCGCGACCATCGTCACCAGCGCAGTCAGGATCGAGGGAATCGAATGAAAGCGGGCAATCAGCGCCGCCGCGGGAAAGGACATGACGCCATAGGCGATGAAAAAGGCAAAGGCCGACAGCTGGGCTTCGGCATCACTCAGGGTGAAAATACCCTTTACCGCCGCGACCAGCGGGTCGATCATCGACGTGATGAAACCCCAAGCAAAAAATAGGACCGTGACCGCCGCAAAGGCCGCGGCGGCGGTCGATCGACCGCTGGGTGCTGCATAGTCCTGCGCGGGTTGGCCCATATTTTTGTCCTCTTCCCTGATTTTATTCTGGGCCGGTCTAACTGCACCCATAGGGCAATGCAACCGGTTACATCTTTGTCACCTAGCTGGAATTGTGGAGTGCAAGCGCTTAGATGTCGCACAGTTACGACGCGGCGTTCGATTGGATAAGGGATGAAAATCCGGCCGGCATCAAGATGGGCATTGGCAACGAGGTGATGCGGCTTGCCAGGATAGATCTCCGAGATTGATGCTTCGGTGAGGCTATGGATGCTGATCCAATGGACGCGATCAATGCGGGGTGGACGTTCTTGAAATGCCCGGCGCATTCGCTCGACGGTGTTCGGGTCCGGCCAAAAGCCGTGCTCCATGCTGTAGATTACCACTAAGCGCCGCGTACCACTTTTGTGGGCCGACTTCCTAACAATCAGAGCTTTGGCGTGTTTAGCCTTCTCCCGCGGATGGAGCGACCGTCGGACATCCGCAAATCGCGGCCGCAAATCGGAAAGCGGCGCGAACTCTGCCAACTCCATCTGCATTTTCCGGCCGAGGTCTCCACTATGAAGGCGAGATCGTTTTCCTCGGTTTGCTTCGGTTGGTCAAAGGGGGCGAGCGTCGGCTCACTTTCTCTGGCGACCCAACGGTCAACCGCCTTCACAAAGCGGCTGGCGATCAGCTGCTCGCGTTCGGCCTTGTGCTGCGGCAAGGGAATCACGAACCAAGTCGGCCCATTTGGGCGGGCGCCGGCCGGCCCGCTTTCGCCTTGGGGATGGATCGCGATCCTGCTCATCATTCGGTGCCCCAGACGAGGCCATGGAAACCAAACTGGAGCAGCGAGCGCGAAATTGCCCAACTAAGTCTTTGGAATATGGTGGACGCACTAGGGCTCGAACCTAGGACCCGCTGATTAAGAGTCGATCCGTTGTGGTATATTTGGTAGCATTAACAGGTACTTAGATGCATCCGTTTCAAGCGGCTGGTCCAGTATGCCACAACGGACCACATGGCGCTACAATGCGCGACGTCACAAGAACGCCTACAGTCAGGCGAGCCGCTGTGGCCTGTTTTGCGCCTCATCTAAGCCGTAGCTGCCGTCGAAACCGCTCCCCGAAATCGGACGTTCTCAGCGTCGGAGGCGGAGGAGAACAGCGCGACTGATTTGAGCGGTGGCCGCCGGTGAAATCGGCACTCGAAAGCCGCCGCAGGCCAATGTGGGAATACCGGTTCGGGGGCGGCGCCGGACGTTTCACATTGCCGATCATTTTTCGGTTTCCGAAAGGGGCGAGATACGCTCCGACCTTAGGCCAATCTGGGGACGTGGTTTTCCCGCTACCTTGAGACGACTTAACAGCGCTTGAGAACTAATACGCTGTTATGGCGGTTTCCGCGTAACCAAAAGCTGGGCGGTAGAGCGGGTGGCGGCGTTAGGCGACTCCGTCTGCGAACGAAAAAGAAGCTTTCCTTTAGAAAAGCGCAGGCTTTCGAGCATTGTGATCGCTAAAGTTCTATGTGCATAATTAGTGCATCAACTTCCCCGTGAACAGGGTGCTCGAAAGCACGCGGCAGTCTGCCGACCGTCGTAAATCCTAAGGACTTCCACAATCCTATGGCTCGTTCGTTCGTCGATACGACGAAGTTAAACTGCATTGCGCGAAAATCCCGCTGCCGCGCGTGGTTCAGTGAATGCTCGCACATTCGACGGGCGATTCCCCGGCCGGCCGCAGCGCTGGCCGTCATATAGCCACAATTACATACATGACGTCCCCCACCATGCTGATTTGGCCGCAGGTAATATGTGCCCAGAATTTGGCCGTCGGTAACGGCGACAAAGGATTCCTTGTCACCCCCGCACCAATAAGCGATTGCGTCTTTATCGCTCATGTCCCGGTCGAGTGTATAAGTCTCACCGGCGCGAATAACGGGCCCAATGATCGACCAAATCGCTGAATGGTCTTCTGCGGTTGCGACACGAATCAACATCTCTCACAATCTAAGCCATTCGCTTTCTTAAGCAATAACACCTGCCAAGCCCTACGGCCAAGGCTGAGAATTCCTCTCGGCGTTTGCGCGCAACGCCTTGCTATTCGATCTGGCCGATCGGAAATAAGTTTCCTATTTGCGGGTAGTTTTCCAGCAATAGAAATTCGATTCGATTGGCGAACTGCCGATGTACGGGTCACGAGCGGACGTATGCGACAAAATCACGGAGGAAATTGGCCCAGGGCGTAGAATGTCCGGAAATTTGACAGTTTGAAGAATTTTCTGTGTTTTATCGGTGAAAATACCGAGCACCTTCGGTCGGAGCGATGTTAGCATCATAAAATTCCAAGAATCGGATCGATTGTGGAAATAAGGGGACTTTCAAATGGCATTTAGTGGAATATCGCTACGTGGAAAAGATCGCCAGACGCGTGCCACCTTGTTAGCTTCGGCGATGTGTGCGGCAGTTGTCTCCCCCGCGGCGGCTCAGGAGGCGGAGCAAGCTCAAGAGTATGTCGAGGCTACCGGCGGCGAGATTGTCGTAACGGCGCTGAAGCGCGACACGCGACTGCAGGATACGCCGTTGGCTATTTCTGCCGTTACGGGTGAGTCGCTCGAACGAGCCGGCACGACCAGCTTCACCGAATTGACGTCCAATACACCCAGCCTGCGGATCGTTGACAATGGACCGGGGAACCGCCGCGTCATCCTTCGCGGCGTCGTGGGTTCGGGCGAACCCACGGTCGGCGTATATTACGACGAATCGCCCGTGTCCGGCTCGGTCGGCACAAGCAGCGATGCCGCAAGCAGCACACCCGATTTTCGCGTGTTCGATGTTCAGCGTGCGGAGGTCCTGCGCGGCCCTCAAGGCACGCTTTACGGTTCTGGCTCGATGGGCGGAACCGTCCGCATCATTTATGAAAAGCCCAAAACTGACTTGATCGAAGGCGCCGCTGCGTTCAATATTTCCTCGATAAAAGGCGGCAGCCCCGGTGCGTCGGTAGATGGCATGATCAACCTGCCGATCGTCGACGACAAATTGGCGCTCCGCGTTGTCGGCAGTTATCAGCAGTTCGGCGGCTATATTGATAACAGCTATTATGGTCTCAAGAATATCAACGATGGTTACAGCTACAGCGGACGCGCACTGCTCCGCTTCACACCGACCGAACGGCTGACCCTCGACCTTGGTGCTTATTTCACCAAGGTTTCCACCAACAGTTCGCGTTGGTTTTTTGAAACCGGCGAAGAGCAAGTGACGAACGCCCGCGCCGAATCCGGTAACTACGACGAAAGCCGGATTTACAGCGCCACGCTGAACTATGATTTTGGACCCGTATCCATGACGGCGGTGTCGACCTATTTCGATCGTGACCGTATCGTGGTCGGCGACGTCAGCGATACGTTCAACGGCCGCGCGAACGCTGCAGGTTGCGCGCGTTATTTGTTGCGCAATACCACTGCCACCTGCTCGGCGCCAGAACTCGGTTCCTATTTGGAACTGACGAACACCATTCTGTTTTCCAGTCTGTACCAGCCGCAAAGCGTGAAAAACTGGACGAACGAGTTGCGTTTCAGCTCCACCGGCAGTGGCCCATTCAACTGGACGTTTGGCGGCTTCCTAGAAGATCGCAAATCGACTGTTCGCTCGACTCTGCTTTCGGCCGATCCACGCACCGGCGAACTCTATCCCTTTGTTCCGCAAAACATCTATTACGACCGCACAATCAACGATCGCTTGAAACAAAAGGCGTTATTTGCCGAGCTTTCATACCAGTTTTTCGACCGGCTGACGGCTACGGTCGGGTCGCGCTGGTACGAATATGATAAGGTTGTTGGGGGCGTGGTGGAGCAAGGCCAGATTCATTATGCCTCGGTTCCCAGTCCTTATACCGAGGCTCAAACCACCGAAAACGGTTTCGTCTACAAGTTCAACCTATCGTATGAATTTAGCCGGGACCTGATGATCTACGCGCAAGCGGCGCAGGGTTTCCGCCCCGGCGGCGTCAACCAAGCAATCGGTTTGCCGGCCGCCTTTGCCGCGTATACTTCCGACAGCCTCTGGAATTATGAAATCGGGATGAAAAGTCAGCCGATTTCGGGCATCTACTTCAATCTCACGGGATACCAGATCGACTGGACAAATATGCAGGTGTCGGCTCGGACCGCCGGGACTGGATCGGTGTTCGGCCTGATCTCGAACGTCGGTGCGTCGCGCATCCGCGGTGTTGAAGCCGAAATAAATGCGACCCCCGTCCAGGGACTGTCGATGACCGCCAACGTTGGCTACACCGATGCGAAACTTACCGAAGACCAAGTCAGCGCGGTTGTGATCGCCGCTGGCCGCAAAGGTGATCGGCTTCCCTTCGTTCCCAAATGGAATGTCAGCGCATCCGCCGAGTATATCTGGACGCTCAGCGACAGCCTGGAAGGTCTGGTGCGGCTCGACGGAAGTTATGTCGGTTCTTCCTATTCCACTCTTGCAGCGACCGATGCCTTTCGCCGCAAGGTCGATGAATATGGACTGGTCAATGCACGCTTGGGCGTTCAGGCGCCCGACAATGACTGGAGCGCGCATCTATATGTGAACAATCTGTTCGACGCGCTGGCAATTACGACCAAATCCAGCAGCTCGAACACAGGCGGGCTGACGATCACCCATGGCGCGCCGCCGCGGACGATCGGTCTTAACCTTACCAAGCGGTTTCGTTGAAGACAGCGGGCGCGGCGGTCGCAGTGTTCCGCCGCGCTCCCAACCCTGAGAGCACAGGGCTTTCATCAGGTTTATACGGAGAGGTCTAATGATGACGAAGTTCAAGCATATTGCGCCGCGGGCACTACTGATCGGCACAGCTAGCCTGTTTGCCACCATTGCCGCTGCGCCGACATTCGCGCAAACCGCCGAACCGGCGGCGCAGGCGGTCAAGCCGCGCGCAGGCGCCGTTCCTGCGCCTGCGCGCCAGCAAGGCGAAGGCGTAGGTCCTTTTCGCAAAATGGTCATCCGCGGTGTCACCTTGATCGACGGCAGCGGGGCCCCGCCGCGCGGGCCGGTCGATGTCGTCGTTGAGAACAACATGATTACGTCGATCGAAGCGGCTGGCACGCCAGGCCTTGCGATGGTCGACGGCCGTGCACCGCGTGATGCCGATTATGAATTGGATGCCGCGGGCATGTTCATGCTTCCCGGTTTCATCGACATGCACGTCCACGGGTCGAGCGACGATAAAGCCCCAGATCTTAGTTATTCCTACAAGCTGTGGTTGGCTCATGGTATCACGAGCGTTCGCGGGGTCGATTTGGCGCCGTTTGAAACTTCGCTGAGCGAGCGAGGACGGTCGGCGCGCAACGAGATCGTGGCGCCGCGTATCTTTGCATATCATCGACCGGGTCAGGGGGACGGCTGGACTGGGGGATTGACCAACACGCCGACCAAAGCGCGCGAATGGGTCCGCTGGGCGGCAAAGGCAGGAATCGATGGGATCAAATTGGGAGCCGACGCGAACCAGCCCCCCGAAGTGCTGGAAGCGATCTATGACGAAGCCGCCAAGCAGAATATCGGAACGGTGGCCCACCTGTCGCAGATCGGCGTTGCGCGCATGGATGCCAAGCATGCCGGCGTCGCCGGGCTGGGGTCGGTAACTCATTTCTATGGTCATTTTGAATCTCTGTTGAAGAATGGCCCGGTTCAGGACTGGAACCCTGACTATAATTTCATGGACGAGCAGCATCGTTTTGCCGACGTTGCGAATTTGTATCGTGAAAGCTTTGAGCCCGGCTCCGACGAGTGGAAGGCCTATCTGCAAAGCCAAAAGGAAAATGGCGTCACCTTCGACCCGACGATGACCATTTACGCGGCGTCGCGCGATCTAATGCACGCGCGCAATGCCGACTGGCATGCGCGCTATACGATGCCACAGCTGTGGAACTTTTTCCAATCCTCGCGTG
Source organism: Sphingopyxis sp. UBA6723 (assembly GCF_002454115.1). Taxonomy (GTDB): domain Bacteria; phylum Pseudomonadota; class Alphaproteobacteria; order Sphingomonadales; family Sphingomonadaceae; genus Sphingopyxis. Next base: position 38,064 of record NZ_DKIH01000005.1, read on the forward strand.
AAAATCATGGCTCCTACTTTTTCGACTGGACGACTGAAAAAGAAGTGCGCTGGCGCAATTTCTATAAAAAATTCATGGCGTTGGTTAACGACTACAAGAATATTGGCGGTCGGGTCACGACGGGATCGGACTCGGGCTTCATCTTCAAAACATATGGGTTTGGACTAATCGAGGAAATGGAACTGCTGCAGGAAGCGGGATTCAATCCCTCGCAAGTCATCCAGGCGGCAACCTTGAACGGCGCACTAACGCTTTATGAACCGAAGGGCATCGTCGCCCCGCCGATCGGGACAGTGCGCGTGGGTAAGCTCGCCGATATGGTCTTGGTGAAAGAGAACCCCATGCAGAATTTCAAAACGCTCTACGGCACGGGTGCGCTGCGGCTCAATGAGCAGACACAGAAGCTCGAGCGCGTCGGCGGGGTCAGCTACACGATCAAGGATGGTATCGTATACGATGCCAAAAAACTGCTCGCGGATGTTGCCGACATGGTGAAGTCGGAAAAGCGGCGGATGGGAATGCCCGAAGATGGCGTTCCCTTGCCCTGATGAGAGAAAGGCGGCGCCACCACGGCGCCGCCTTATCCAAAAGGGGTGCCGAGATAAATGGGACTTTCTTCGGGAGGCCCAGCACATTTTTCGAAATGATAACGAACTGGGAAGCCGGGACCTATGAAGTTGAGAGCCACCACCATCGCGCTTGCCGCCATCCTTTTTGCGGCGCCGACTACAGCACATCAAGCAGGCGACAAAAACAAACCAGCACCGGTCGCAGAGGTTTTCCCAATCAGTGCAGGCGCACCTGCACGCAAGGCTGGCGAAGGAATCGGGCCGTTCCGAAAAATGGTCATCCGCAACGCGACGATCATTGACGGCACCGGAGGGCCGCCGCGTGGCCGTTATGATATCGTTATCGAGGGCAATCGCATCGCTGCGATCAAGCAGGCAGGCTGGCCTGGGCTTCCTTCGCCCGCCGATCGCACCCCCACCGACGCCGATTACGAAATCGACGCGACGGGCTTGTATGTCCTGCCGGGCTTTACCGACATGCACGTCCATTTGCCCGGAGCCGACAAGGCACCCGACGCCAGTTATGCTTACAAATTGTGGCTTGCGCATGGGGTGACGACTGTACGCGGCGTTCCGCTGGCCGCGCCGTCGGTGTCCAGCAACGAAAAGAATCGTTCGGCGCGTAATGAAATCGCCGCACCGCGTATTTTCAACTATCAAACATTGGGCGCGGGCTGGTCGGGCGGCGTGGTCGACACGCCGCTCAAAGCGCGTGAATGGGTGCGCTGGGCGGCAAAGAACAACATCGACGGCATCAAATTCTTCAATCGCGAAAATGAGACTCCTGACGTCTTTACCGCGGCAGTGGACGAAGCCAAGAAATTGGGCTTGGGCACCACCGCGCATCTCAGCCAGATCGGAGTTGCCAATTTTAATGGGCGGCAAGCCGGCGATGCCGGTTTGAATACGATCACCCATTATTATGGACATATGGAATCTCTGCTCAAAGACCGGGCAATCCAGGATTTTCCATCCCATTACGATTATAACAACGAGCAAAATCGGTTTGGCGAGGTCGCAGAAATCTGGAACCAGGTTTATGGTCCTGATTCCGCACAATGGACCGATTATCTGGAGGCGCAAAAGGCGAACCACGTCACTTTTGACCCGACGTTCAACATCTATGCGGCGTCGCGCGATCTGATGCGCGCCCGTAACGCGGATTGGCAGGCGAGTTATACGACGCCGCAGCTTTGGAACTATTTTCAGTCGACCCGAGACAACCACGGGTCCTATTTTTATGACTGGACGACCGAGAACGAGTTTGCATGGAAGAAGTTCTACTCGCTCTACATGCGCTTGATGAATGATTACAAAAACATGGGCGGCCGCGTCGTCGTCGGAACGGACTCGGGTTTCATCTACAAAGTCTATGGCTTTGCCTATGTCGAAGAACTGGAATTGCTCCGCGAATCCGGCTTCTCGCCGCTTGAGGTTATTCGCGCTGCGACGATGATGGGCGCCAAGACTCTGTACGAACCGCGGGGTGAAACGCCGCCGATTGGTGCAGTGCGCGCCGGCATGTTAGCCGATTTGGTGATCGTTCCCGAAAACCCGTTGCAGAACCTCAAGACGCTTTATGGCACCGGCTTCATGCGGCTGAATTCGGATACCAATAAGCAAGAAAAGGTGGGCGGCGTGAAATTCACCGTCAAGGACGGCATCGTCTACGACGCGAAGCAATTGCTGGCCGACGTCGCTGCAATGGTCGAGGCCGAAAAGACCAGACTCGGCCAATAACTTCCATTCCGCCCGGGCCGCTCTGGTCCTCTGTGCACGACCGTGCAGGGGACCAGCGCGTCCCGGAACATTAACCCGGTCGCATCGGCGGCGGGGCAGGGGATCTCTATGTCTTTTCTCACGCGACGAAAATCAATCGATACGCTTGGCGCGATGGACGAAGGGCAGCGTTTGCACCGAACGCTCAGCTGGCCGCATCTTATCGCGCTGGGTGTCGGAGCGATTGTTGGCACCGGAATCTATACCCTGATCGGTGTGGGGGCGGAACGCGCGGGGCCAGCGGTCATTATCGCTTTCATCGTTGCGGGCCTCGTCTGCGTTTGCGCCGCGCTCGCTTATGCCGAACTCGCCACGCTGATGCCGGTGTCGGGCAGTGCCTATACATACAGTTATGCCGTACTCGGCGAGGGCACAGCTTGGGTCATCGGGTGGAGCCTGGTACTCGAATATTCAGTGGTATGCGCGGCAGTGGCGGTTGGATGGTCGGGATATGCCGTGGGCTTTCTCCAAGCTGCGGGGTTCGATATGCCGCGTGCGCTGGCGGCGGGTCCCCATGCTGGCGGGATCGTCAATCTGCCGGCGATCGCGATTGTCGCGGCCGTGACGGGTATGTTGCTCGTCGGAACGCGCGAAAGCGCCACTCTTAACATCATCCTCGTGGTGCTGAAACTGGGCGCACTCGCCGCCTTTGTCGTGCTTGCGCTCCCAGCCTTCGAAACCGGGAATTTTGAACCTTTTATGCCGTATGGCTTTGCGTCGCATGAGGTGGACGGGCAGTCGCGCGGGGTTATGGCGGCTGCGGCTATCATCTTCTTTGCCTTCTATGGCTTTGACGCCGTGTCGACCGCGGCTGAGGAAACAAAAAATCCCGCCCGCGATCTCAAGATTGGGATCGTTGGTTCGATGGTCGTTTGCACTCTCGTGTATATGGGCGTCGCCGCGGCAGCAGTCGGGGCATTGCCTTTTACGGAGTTTTCGCAGTCGGGCGAGCCACTCGCCCATGTACTGCGCTCGGTCGGTCATCCAGGGGTCGCGACCTTCATCGGCGCGGTGGCCGTCGTGGCGTTGCCGACGGTGATTCTGGCGTTCATGTTCGGACAGAGCCGCATCTTCTTTGTCATGGCGCGCGACCGCATGTTGCCTGCAGGACTGGGCCGGGTGAATGCAAAGGGAACCCCGGTTGCCGTGACAATCGGCACCGCCATCGTCGTGTCAGCCATCGCAGGCTTTTTCCCGCTGGCTGAAATCGCCGAACTGGCGAATGCAGGAACACTGGCTGCCTTTGTCGCGGTCGGCCTTTGCCTGATCGTGCTGAGGGTTCGTCGACCCGACCTGCCGCGACAGTTTCGCGCGCCGATGCCCTGGGTGGTCGGAACTGTCGCGATCCTGGGCTGTATTTATTTGTTCGTCAGCCTTCCGGAATCGACACAGTGGCGCTTCCTGATCTGGAACATGATCGGCGTAGCTGTCTATCTGGCCTATGGTGCGCGCAAAAGCCGTCTGGCGGGGCAATAGTCAATGGCCGTGTTTGCGCCGCCCATGCGTGGACCCTGTCGCGGGTACGCATTGGCACCCCCCTTAAAGATGCAGATTCGTCGTATTCTTGACCTCGTCGAGCACGGCGTAGGTACGGGTCTCGCGGACACCGGGCATATGGACCAGCGTGTCGACCAGAAAAGATCGGTAGGCGGCCATGTCGCGGACCCGCACTTTGATAAGATAGTCGAATCCGCCCCCGACCATATGGCATTCCAGAATTTCCGGCATCACGGTCACAGCGTCGGCAAATTCGCGAAACACGTCGCCCGTCGTGCGGTCCATCAGCACTTCGATAAAGATCAGCAATGCGCGATCGAGCTTGGTCGGATCGAGCAGTGCGTGAAATCCCAGAATATATCCTTGTTCGCGCAGGCGTTTCAGCCGGTCAAAACATGCCGACGGCGACAGGCCGCAGCGGGTCGCCAGTTCCTGATTGGTGATCCGCCCTTCCAGCTGAATAATCTTGAGAATGCGGTGATCAGCGTCACTTAGCATCGACTATCCTCCGGTTTCTTCGCGATGTCGCGGGCGATCATTTCACAGATTTCGATGAAGTCCAGTGAAAAGCACGAAAAATCCCATATTTCTCGAACTATACACGAACTGAGATGAAATTGTTCCAGTACCAAAATGATCAGACCAAAAGGTCACTGCTGCATCGCATGAAGGAAGAAGAGGTGCTCGCGGCGCTTTTGCCGCTGGCGCACCGGACTGACGCGGAGAATGAGGCTATCACGGCCCGTCTTCTGGCACTGTTGCCCCAGCTTCACGCCGCTCGTGGCGGATTGGTCGAAGAATTTATGCAGGAGTATCCGCTCGGAAGCGACGAAGGCGGCGCGCTGTTATCGCTCGCCGAAGCCTTCTTGCGCATCCCCGATCAGCGAACAGCGAGCCAGTTGATTGTCGACAAATTCGCCATCGGTGACTGGGGCGTTCATAAGGGGCGCTCGCGCTTGGCGCTGGTGAACGGCGCGACGCGTGGACTGATGCTGGCCAAGGCACTGAAAGCGCCAGGGGGCGGCGCGCTCCGCACGTTCGTCGGGCGACTGGCGGACCCCGTCGTGCGACGCGCAGTCGCTGCTGGCATGCAGATGATGGGCAGCCAGTTCGTGCTCGGGCGTAGCGTTGCGGAGGCGATGCGCCGAGCGGCGCGCGGCGGCTATATCTGTTCGTTTGATATGCTGGGTGAATCCGCGCGAACTGCCGCCGACGCTGATCGCTATTTCCGAGCCTATCAAGGCGCGATCGCTGCGGTTACAGGTGTTGATAGCGACGCGCCGCACCTCGACCGCCATTCGGTTTCGATCAAATTGTCGGCGCTCCACCCCCGCTATGAACCGGCGAAGCGCGGCCGGGTCATGGCAGAACTGACAGCAACGGTGCTGGCGCTCGCCGAGCAAGCGAAAGCAGGCGGGATCGGCCTCACCATCGACGCTGAAGAGGCCGACCGGCTCGAACTGTCGCTTGAAGTTATTGCGGCCATCGCTGATGCGCCGAGTCTGGCCGGGTGGGATGGCTTGGGTATGGCCATTCAGGCCTATCAGAAACGCGCACCTGCCGTTGTCCAATGGGCCGACGCACTGGGTGCGCGCACTGCACGTAAAATCGCAGTGCGCCTCGTCAAAGGCGCCTACTGGGACAGCGAAATCAAACATGCGCAAGAAGAGGGGCTATCTGATTTTCCCGTTTTCACACGCAAAGAGGCTACCGACGTTTGCTATCTGGTCTGCGCTCGCCAGATGCTTTCGTCGGCAAATATCGCCCCCGCTTTTGCGACACATAACGCGGTGACGCTCGCAACGCTGCTCGAATGGGTGGGCGATCGTCGTGACGTAGAATTCCAGCGCCTGCACGGGATGGGCGAACCGCTCTATCGCGAAGCGCTGCGTGGAAGTGAACTTGATGTTCGTGTCTATGCGCCCGTCGGCGGATATCGCGATCTTTTGCCATATCTCGTCCGGCGCTTGCTGGAGAACGGCGCCAACACCAGCTTCGTCCATCAGTTTGGCGATGAAAATCGAGATGATCGTGAATTGATGGCCGATCCTGTCACGCTCGTTTCTCGGACAGGCGGCGCACCGCACCCCTATATTCTCCTGCCACGGCAACTTTTTGGCGCTGAGCGCCAAAATTCGGAGGGCTTCGACTTGAATGACCGAGCGTTGATCGACTTTGCGGAAAATACGGTGCGATCGGTGGCGGCCGATATGTCGCGTGCTGCGCCGCTTATCGGCGGTGTCGATAGAGAAGGCACGGCGGCGGCCGTCTGCGATCCATCGACCGGTGCCGTGGTTGGTCATGTCGTCGAGGCGAGCGCTCAGGATGTCGATGCGGCCCTGTCACGCGCGGTTGCTGCCGCTCCCGCTTGGGCCAGGCTGTCCGTCGATGATCGTGCTGCGTGCTTAACGCGGATGGCCGATCTGATGGAGGCTCGGCGCGAGACACTCTATGCGCTGATCGTTCGCGAGGCGGGCAAATCGATCGCCGACGCGATTGGCGAGGTTCGCGAAGCCGTCGATTTTTGCCGCTATTATGCCAATGAGGCGCGGCGTCATTTGGTGGTTGATATCCTGCCCGGTCCGACGGGAGAGCGCAACGAAATGACGCTTGCGGCTCGCGGTGTCTTCGCCTGCATCAGCCCGTGGAATTTTCCGCTAGCCATCTTCATCGGACAAGTTGCCGCGGCGCTGGTCACGGGCAATGCCGTGGTCGCCAAGCCCGCACCGCAAACGCCGCTGACTGCCTATGCCGCCGCCCGCATGCTCCACGAAGCGGGCATCCCCGTCGATGTGTTTCACCTTCTTCCCGGAGGCCCCGATGTGGGTCGGGCGCTGGTCGGTGACGCGCGCGTGGGGGGGGTCGCCTTCACGGGATCGACTAAGGCTGCCCGGCAAATCGCGCGCAGCTTGCTCGACGATGAAATGCGCCCGCTTGTGCCGCTGATCGCCGAAACCGGCGGACTCAACACGATGATCGTAGATTCCACGGCTTTGCCCGAACAGGTGGTCGCTGACGTCATCACTTCTGCTTTTCAAAGCGCGGGCCAGCGATGTTCGGCATTGCGCCTGTTATGCCTCCAAGATGACATCGCCGACGCGGTTATAAACTTGCTCGTAGGTGCGATGAATGAGCTGAAGATCGGCGACCCGGGTGCGGTTTCTACAGATGTCGGTCCAGTGATCGATGCCGACGCCAAGCAACGCATTGCCGCGCACATCGACGCACACAAGGACCGTCTTGTCGTCAAGCTTACCGTGCCATCCGACCTCAGCGGCCACTACGTTGGTCCCGCAATCATTCAGATCGATCAGCCAGAGCATTTGCAGGCCGAGATTTTCGGGCCTGTCCTGCATGTCGTGCGATGGAAGGCGGGCGAACTTGACGCACTGGTCGAGCGGATCGGGCGCAGTGGCTATGGCCTTACCATGGGACTGCACAGCCGCCTCGACACCGCGCTCAAAACGGTACGCGCGGGCGCGCGGGTGGGTAATCTTTATATAAATCGATCAATGATCGGTGCGGTCGTGGGCGTCCAGCCGTTCGGCGGTGAAGGGTTGTCAGGGACGGGATTCAAAGCCGGTGGCCCTCACTATCTGCTACGGTTTGTCACCGAGAGATCGGTATCGATCGACACAACGTCCGCAGGTGGCAACGCAAGCCTTTTCGCGCTCGAGATCGACGCGGCGGAGCGTTGAATATGCCCTTCCAACATCCATCAATCGAGGAGTCTCGCAGGTGAAGCAGGTAACGCAGCGCATGTGTATCGTAAACCCGGCGCTAGTTCCCGACATTGCTCCTCTCGTCGGCGGGCAGTCAGATATCATGACCAACATTGGTATCAGCTGGAACACTTGGACCAAAATCACCGGCGGGCAGCCGGTGCGCTATTCGCTCGCCGAACGATTGAAGGCGCGTATCATCGCCAACGCCGATGAGTTGGAGACGCTTGGCAGGAAATTCCCGGCGACGTGCGGTGGAGTAGATCATGAAGCCTTAGGCAATGCTCTGTTGATCAGCAATTCATGATTTGATCCGAGCTGCAAGTAGTGCATGATCTAACACCGTCCGCATCGACAAACGCCTGGCGGCGGATAGTATAAACATTTTGCCGTGACCCTAAGGCGAGGTTTCCGCCTTCCAAGGCACTTATGCTACTGATTTCAAGAACGACTCTCCGCGGACCGTAGCTTCCACAGACGGGAATAAACTTGGATTTCCACCGGCATTGGGCGCCTATCCCCCCAACAACATCAGCCTCAACGAGATACTCCGTTTCACACAATTTGCTCTCTGGAGTAATAGCAGGAGCTACTGCACCAACGCTACGATGCCAAAAATATTTCATCAAAATCCTGACCTAATGACGGTTCTTCAGTCACCCTGTTCGCCAGCGTTCATATTTGAGATCGTGAGCGATGAGGCTAGGGCCGCACGCGACATTTTGGCGCTTGATCAAAAATAGCGAACGTCGGCTATCTTGGATTCACACCCGAATGCGGCTGGTCAGAAACCGGCCAGATGAAGTTATCCGCGAACGAAAATGGGGCGGGCCACGTGGCGGCCCGCCCAGTTAACGATCGGCATCAATTGGGGTCGCCGCCGATCGCCCCTTGGTCAATTACTCGCTGCTTGCTGCTGCTCGGCAGTCTTCTTGAGCTGGCCCTTCGTCATCCCGCTCACCAGCACGTCGCCCGAACCGGCAAAGCTGGCGGCGGGCAGCGTCGCAGTGCGGTTACCGACCTCGACGGTCACGGCTTCGACCACACCGCGCCCGGTTTGACGCAGCTCCTGCACATAACCTATCACTTTGCCGCGTGGGTCGGTGACGGGCATGCCGGGCGCGACGGCAAACATGCCGTTGCCACCGGCCGCGCCGCTGCCCGCTGCGGCGAGCTGGCCAAGGCTACCCTGGAAGCTGCCCGCGGCCGAGCCGGCGCCACTGGCACTGCCTGAGACGTTTGACAGCGCTCCGCCGGCCCGGTCGCGGACAGTCCCGACCGCACCGCGCGCGGTGCCGGTTGCGGTCGAAGCGGTGTCCCGGGCGGTGCCGACAACGCCGCGCGCAGTCTGGCCCACAAAATCGGTGCCGACCGCTTGCGCGTCGAGGCTGCCACCGCCCGACGCGCTGCCCGATCCGGCAGCGCTGCCGCCGATCGTGCTGCCGAGCAGGTCGGCGTTGCCATTGGCCGAGCCGTTACCGTTCGCGTCGGCGTTGCCCTTGCCCTGGACGCGGCCCGAGCGGCGATCGACGCGGGCGTCGCCGCGGCCCGATCCGGTGATGTCACCCGCGGTACCGAGCGTGCCGCCGATCCGGTCGGTCGGGTTGCCGAGCGTGCTACTCAGGGTTCCGCCGAGGTCGCCGCCAAGCCCGCCGCTGCCGCCAAGCAGCTGCGCTGAGGCCGGCGCCGATAACGCCATGGCCGATGCGACGATCGCGAGCGCCGAGGTCAAAAGTCCATTTGCCATTGTGTTTCTCCTTCGTCGTGCGGCCCGGGGGGGCCTGCCTTGAAGAACGATGGCACGTTCGAATTTCTTCCGAAAAAATATCGGGCGGGTCAGCGGCCGCCGCAATCGCCGCAAATCAGGCCGTGGCCATAGATCTCGTCGCGGCCCCGCTTGCCAAGGTCGTGCGCCTCCATGACAAGCGCGGCGACGGCAGGACCGATGCGATCAACGGCCGGTGCGGGGTAGCGAAGTGCGAGCCGACCCGCGACCAGCGGCGCCGCAAAGGAGGTGCCGCGCAGCCTGTCGGCCGAGGCCGGGCCGGTGGCCGCCAGCACCGCATCGCCGGGCGCGGCAAAATCGATATGGCGTGCGCGCCCCGCCTCCGGAAGCGCGCGATTCCGCGCATCGACCCCGGTCACCGCGAAAACGCCTTGGTAGGAGGCGGGATAAGCGGGCGGCGCGGCCGGGCCGTCGTTGCCGACCGCCGCGACAATGAGCATGCCGCGCTGCTGCGCCCGCGAAACCGCCAGCGCCAGCAGCTTGTTGTCGGGCCCGACGAGGCTGATCGTCGTCACCGCAACGCCGTTTTGCGCGAGCCAGCCGAGTGCGCGCGCGATGGCGCTCGCATTGCCGCCCGCAGGATCAGTGCCATAGACGTCGGCCGCGAGCAGCCGCTGCCCGGGCGCCGAACCGCGCACCGTTCCGTTCCCGACGAGCAGCGAGGCGACCGCTGTACCGTGCCGGCTTGCGGCGGGCGCTCCGGCGGCGAAGCCGTGCTGCGCGACGCGCCCCGCCAGAGATGGATGCGCGGCAACGCCGCCGTCGATCAGCCCAAGCGACGCTTTGCCGGGTGGGGAAGCCGCCGCGAGCGTGGCGGTGGGGAGCAGCCCGCCGGAACCGCTCGCGAAATAAAGGTGATCGGCATCGACGTCGGCATCGGGGAGCAGTTTGGCAAGCTGTTTTTGCGCGCGGGCAAGGCTGCGGCCATCCGGAACCGTGAAGCGGACGATGTCGAGGCCGAGGCCCTCGATCCGTTCGCGGTCCAGCAGGCGGAAGCCTTTTTCCGCCGCGCGCGCGATCATCGCATCGTCGACGCCGGTCGCGACTAATATACCGCGCACCGCGGGCTCGCCGTTGCGGTCGGGCTCCATCCGGTCGCGCTGGTCGCGCAGCAGGTTCGTGATCCGGTCGAGCCGTATGTCCGCGAGCGTATCGCCGACGCGCGCCAGCGGCTCTGTCCTGAGATTTGGCAAGGGCGGAAGCATCCGCGTGGTATCGGGAAGCGGAACGGAAGGCAGCGCTACCTGCGCCACGCCGCGCGGCACCGATCCCGGCATCAGCAGGGCGAAGATCAGCATCAGGGCGGTCCAATGTCGCATCGCTTCTCCTTGCGCAGACGGGGGCCAACCGATGCCGACACCCCTTCCGGCCTGAAAAATTTAGCATGGCAGGGAAGAAACGATAGGGTGGTGTCGTTTATTCCTCGAACCTGACGAAAAGGCGAATATGCGCTTCGAAGAGGAACTGGTCGAATTATTGCCGCGCCTGCGCCGGTTCGCGCGCGGGCTAGCGCGCGATGCAAGCGACGCCGATGATTTGTGCCAGGCCGCGATCGAGCGCGCGCTGAAATCGCGCGACCAATGGCAACAAGGAACGAGACTGGACAGCTGGATGTACCGTATCACCCGCAATCTCTGGATCGACGAGCGCCGCGCCGCGGGCCGGCGCGGCGTTCATGCCCCGATCGACGACGCGGTCACGCAAGTCGCGGGTGACGGCGCGGCCGAGGTCGAGGCCGGGGCGCTGCGCGGCGATGTCGACGCCGCGATGGCACGGCTTCCCGACGAGCAGCGCGAGGTCGTCATGCTTGTGCTGGTCGAAGGTTATGCCTATCGCGAAGCCGCCGACATTTTGGAGCTGCCGATCGGCACTGTCACCTCGCGCCTCGCGCGGGGCAGAGAGACGTTGATGCACTATCTGGGAGAGGCGGCATGAGTTTTGATCCTGACACGATCGCGGCATTCGTCGATGGCGAACTGGACGATCTGACCGCGCGCCGTATCGAACGGGAGGCCGAGAGCGATGCCGCACTTGCCGCTGAAATCGCGCGCTACCGGGCGTTGACCGCGAAGCTGTCCGCGCATTTTGCTCCGGTCGTCGACGAGGCAGTGCCCGAGCGGCTGCGTGCGCTACTGGTCGAAGGCGGTATCGATATCAGCATGGCTGATCGCCGCAATGCGAAACATAGGCTTTTTGCGCCCGTTCATTGGGGTGCGATCGCCGCATCGCTGGTGTTCGGACTGACGATCGGCCTCAGGCCGTGGGTACCTGCGGCGGATATCGCTTCTGTGAATGGCACCTTGGTTGCCTCGGGCGCGCTCGCCGACGCACTCGACACCCAACTTGCATCGGACCAGTTGGCGAATGCCGAAATCCGCATCGGGCTGAGCTTCCGCGATAGACAAGGACGTGTATGCCGCAGCTTCGAGGCCCGCGACGTGTCCGGCATCGGCTGCCGCGATAGCGGCCGTTGGGCGCTTGAGCGCGCGATCGGCGGGCGGGCAAACCCGGAATACCGCCAGGCATCCTCTGGAGAACTCTTGGCAGCTGCCGCTGTTATGATGGCGGGGGATCCCTTCGACTTTGCAGCCGAGCGCGCCGCTCGCGACAAGGGCTGGAGAAATTGATCCGGTTCTGCAGGTCGACGTCGGCATTGCGGCTCTTGCGATTTCAAACCGGACGGACTGGAATTGGCCAGTAGCCGCTCTCCACCCAATTCTAAACTCAAGCGTTGAAACCCCGAGTGCCGCCGGGCGCGTGACGCCTGACGTCCATTAAGGGCGCTGACGGCGAAGCAAGCGTCAGTAGCCTTATCGCTTCGACCGTGGTCCGCACCCTGGCCTGCTGCCGGTTTGATGGACACCGAAAGCTGTCAGTCAGCAAACGGCCAGAAGTTTAAGTACTCTAGCATTCCTCTCCGACTATTCGGCGTCCGTGTCGCTTAATGGGAGGAGCAGTCATTGATGCGGGGTTCATCATCTGCCACATCGCGATAGCCATACGCACTTCTCGGAAATCATCGCCTTCTCCGCCAGCTGCCATGTCGGCTTCACGGACGTAGCCCTGCGCTCGAAGATATTGAGCGGCGGCCGCGCGGGCCGCTTCCAGAACAGTTTGATCATCCAAAAGTCGACCTTTCCAGTTCGAGCCGAATTGCACGGCGATGTTTGTAGTTTCAAAAAGCCGAAAATGCGCTTCAAACCTTATTTTTCGATCAAAACCCGAAATCGACAAAAGGCGGTGACCCGTTTCGGCCCTCCACATTATGACATCGGGTTCGCGGGTAACGGGATGGGAACGGGCTCACGCACACTCGATCGGCTGATCATTTTCCCCCTGAGAAGCGGCCGGGCGGCATCTGGCGAATTTCGGTGCGGCACCGGGATCAGATTACCAGCGACGCCGGTCCGGCAGTGGACAGATACATGGAGAGCATGGTCAGCCCGCGCCGCACGCCCGATACATCGACCGCGCCGCCAAGCGATACGCGCAACGCATGCACTACGCTTGTTCCGCCGGGCAAAAAGCGGTCCGCCGGTATGGCGGCCATGCCCGCGCCAGCGAGCGCGCTGCTGATCTGGGCCGCGTTACCGTCGGCGCCGAGAGTTACCCAAAGATGATAGCCGCTGGGATGGGCGGCATAGCTTGCTGGCGGCAGAATTTCCGCCGCGATCGCTTGGCGCCGTATGGCTTCGGCGCGCGTTTCGGCGATCAGCCGGTCATAGCGGCCATCTTCGACCCAGCAGGTCAAAATCGCCGCGTTAAGCGGCGGGGGCATCACATTGCTGTCATGTATCTGGCCAGCCAGAGCCATCGCCTGACGCAGCGAAGGCGCTCGGACATGGGCGACACGCAGCGCGGGCGAAATAATCTTGGAACTGGTTGCGACATACCAGGCGAGTTCCGGGACAAAGCTGGACAGAGGCGCCAGCGGATGCGCGTCAAGCATGCCATAAGCATCGTCTTCGATGATCTGGATGCCGTGCTTGCGCACCACCTCGGCGAGCGCCGCGCGCTCGCTTTTACGCAGTGTCGTCGTCGTCGGATTGTCGTTCGTCGGTACGAGATAGAGCGCAGCAATCTTCCTGGTCCGGCAAAGGGCTTCCAGTTCCGCCGCATCGACGCGGGCCATGGGTGCGAGCTTCAGCCCAGCCTTTCGAGCGAGTGCAAGGAACCCCGGATAGACATAAGGTCCGCAGGCGACGGCGTCGCCGGACTCCAGCGCCGCGCTGATGATGGCGTGCAGGGCATTTTGCGAACCCGCGGTCACGACCACCTCGTCTGGGTGGCTCGCCAAGCTCATTCGTTCAAAGATCCGTGCTCCTGCGATCCGGTCGGTCTCGCATCCGCCCGCGGGAGCGTAGTGGAGCCGACCGCCCGCTCCGGGGGAGCTTAGCAGGGTACTGGTCGTGCGTTCCCACGCAATGAGCAGCGACCCGCTCTCGAGTTCGGGCGGCATGTTCATGCCCGTATCACGCGGAGGTGGCCCAGCGGCAATCATGCCCTGCGGCAGAACAAAGCTTCCGGCACGTCCACGCGCTATGATCAGGCCTCGACTTCGCGCCTGATCATAAGCTTTGGTGACGGTAGTAAGATCGAGGCCGAGACGGGCGGCGAGATTGCGCTGCGGGGGGAGGCGGTCACCGCCGCGCAGTTCGCCCGCTTCGATCGCTGAGGACAATGCCTCGGCGATCGCCAGATATTTGGGTCCGCCAGCCCCATCTAGATCAGGGAGCCAATCCTGCTTGATCACGCCTGGTCGTCCTCCTTCGCGCGCGCATTGAGTTTGGCCCATAGCGCGCCGGTGCCCGCTTCCTGCGCCTTGTTCACATATTGCGATGCGACCAACCACCCCTTGATGGGATGCAGCGCAAGCACGCAAGGGATAATCATCAGCGGCACCGAGACAAGCGCGTGCATCCACCAAGGCGGGCTGAAAGCCACCTCGAACCACACCACCAGAAAGATGAGCGGAAAAGCGATGAAGCATAACGAAAAAAATGCCGGCCCGTCGTCGGGCGTCGCAAAATCATAGTCTAAGCCGCAGCTGGAACAGCGATGCTCGACTTTTAGCCAGCGCTTGAACATCTTGCCCTGTCCGCAGTGCGGGCAGAGGCCATGAAGCCCGGATCTGTAGATCCAAACCCATTTTTCGCGGGTCTCAAGGTCGTGTGCCATATAGAACCCCTGCATATGACCATACAATATGCCATACATAAGACGCGCTCGCCAAATGTCTAGTCGCTGGCGTTTGACGTCTCGAGTGAGCATGACTGGTGGGCGTCGAAACGCTTGGCTGGCCAAACAATTGGCGGTCCGGGGTCAGTGGCCTTAATTCTGGGTGTTACGGATTCCCAATTCGACCCCCGGCTGGCTGACGGTTAGGAGTGCAAAAGTTTGCAACACTTCAATGGTGGCTTTGTCGCGACGTCGTCGGAAGGCTGCCAGTCCGCTACCGGCCAAAAACACAATCTAAAATGCCGATATTCCAGTGATTGCACGCCCGAGAATGAGCGCGTGAACGTCATGCGTTCCCTCGTAAGTATTAACAGTCTCAAGGTTCATCAGATGGCGCATCACATGATATTCTCCGGCGATGCCGTTGCCGCCGTGCATGTCACGCGCCGCCCGCGCGATATCGAGGGCATGTCCGACATTGGCCCGCTTGATCATCGAAATCTGCTCGGGCACCATGCGGTCCGCGTCGATGTTCCGGCCGACGCGCAGGCAGGCTTCTAGATTGAAGGCGATCTGTGTCGCCATGTCGGCGAGCTTCTTCTGGAACAGCTGCGTCGCGGCGAGTGGCCGGCCGAACTGCTCGCGTTCGAGGCCATATTGGCGCGCGGCGGCATAGCAGGCTTCGGCTGCGCCGACCGCGCCCCAGGCAATTCCGAACCGGGCACGGTTGAGGCAGCCGAACGGCCCTGCGAGGCCGGTCACGCCAGAAAGCAGCGCATCGTCGCTCACCTCCACGCCGTCGAGATGGATACTGCCGGTAATCGAAGTCCGAAGGCTGAGCTTCCCGTCGATCTTCGTCGCCGACAGGCCCTTGGCGCCGCGATCGAGGACGAAGCCACGAATGACATTCGTCTCGCTACACTTTGCCCAGACAATGAAGACATCGGCTATCGGCGCATTGCTGATCCATGTCTTGCTGCCATTGAGGATGTAACCGCCATCGACCCGATCGGCCCGAGATCGCATCTGCGACGGGTTCGATCCCGCATCGGGTTCGTTGAGGCCGAAACAGCCGATCCATTCACCGGCCGCAAGTTTCGGGAGATAGCGCCGCTTCTGTGCTTCCGTGCCGTAGGCAAGGATCGGGTGCATCACCAGGCTCGACTGAACCGAAAACATCGAGCGGTAGCCGGAATCGATCCGCTCGATCTCGCGCGCGATCAGCCCATATCCGACATAGGAAGCTCCCGCTCCGCCATATTCGACCGGCACGGTGGGGCCCAGTAAGCCAAGTGACCCGAGTTCGCGAAAGACTTCGACGTCGGTCGTTTCGTTGACGAAGGCATCAACCACCCGAGGCAGCAACCGATCATGGGCATAGTCCTGCGCCACTTCGCGCATCATGCGCTCTTCGCTTGAAAGCTGGGCATCAAAACCGAACGGATCGGCCCAGTCGAAGGCTGTTGTCGTCATTTGTACGAGATCATCCACTTGGCTGCGGGGGAGCTTCACCGCTCCCCCGGCAGAGGCGACAGGCATCAGAAGTTGGTGCGAAGTTCGACACCATATTGGCGCGGCGCGTTCCATGAGATGAAGCGCGCGCCAAAATTGTCGGACGAGTCCATTCGCGCAACATAGGCCTTGTTCGTCAGGTTGTTAACGAACAGCCGAACGCGGAATTGCTCGTCGGGGCTGTCCCAGATGAGCCCGGCATTGATCAGCGCGAAGGCTTCCTGGGTATCGAGCGGGCCGTTAAACTCGCGGAGATAATATCGGCTGCGATAGCTGAGGTCGGTTCGGATCGTGAAGCGGCCATGAGCGCTCTCGGCGGCGCGGTAGGCGACGCCAAGGTTGCCCGAGAATTTAGGCGCTTCGTTGAGCCGGTTGCCGTCGAGCAGCTGCACACCGGCGGCAGGATCGAGGCCGTCGGTGTTAGAGAAGCGCTTGTAGGTCGCATCGAGATAGGTCGCATTGGCGTTGATCGACCAATGCTCATCCGGCTGCCAGTCGGCTTCGAGCTCTGCGCCCTTGATCGTTGCCGCAGCCGCGTTGGTGATGAAGCGGGCAAGCCCGACGACCTGGCTGATCTGGAGATCGGTATAATCGTAATAGAAGGCCGAGAGGTTGAGCGTCAGCGTGCGGTCGAGAAGCCGGGTCTTCAGCCCGACTTCATAGGAATCAAGCTTTTCGGGATTGAACTGGTTGCTGCACGCATTGAGGTTAAAGCCGCCCGCCTTGTAGCCTTTTGAGAAGGTCGCATAGGCGTTGGCCGATGGCGAAAATTCATAGCGCGCGCCGATGCGCGGCGTCGTCGAGGTGAATTTTGCCTCGTTGGTCGTCAGCGGGCAGGTCTCGATCGTCGCAAACGTGCCGATTGAGATCGTGTTGCGCTGGACCTGTGTCTGCTTTTCCTCGGAGTAGCGGATGCCGGCGATCAGGCTGAGATCGCCGATCGGCCGGACCGTGACGTCGGCAAAGGCCGCCTTGACGCTCGTGTCATAATCGCGAACGTCGAACACGAGATCGCTTCCAGGCGGCAGGCCGAATGGAGACAGCGGCGCCACGCCTTCGAGCAGGTCGTAGTCGAGGATGTGCTTGTAGCTATCCTTGAGATAATACAGGCCCGCGACGACATCGGCGGCATTGAAGCTCGCGCCGATATTCAGTTCCTGCGAAAAGCTCTTCGAGTCATAGAAGCGTCGTGCCGGGAAGATCGAGACGTTGATCCCGTCGTCATCGGCCAGCGAGTCGTCGCGAAGCGTCGTGTAGGCGCTGATCGATTTCAGCGTGACGTCGCCAAGCGACCAGGTCGCGGTCGCCGAACTCATCGACAGCCGTCGTTCGGTGTTGACCGGATCATTGGCGGATGTGCGCCACGGCTCGAATGAATAGGAGGCGGATGCAAGCGCGGGATTGACCGACACCACCGGTGCCGTCGGCGGGTTACTCAGCACGAAATATTGCGTCGGGCCGCTGCCGTCGAGAAAGGTTGTGGCGAGGCTCAGCTCGAAGTTGGGCGTGATGTCCATGTCGAAGCGCACACGGCCCGAGAAGGTGCGCCCGCGATCGAGATCCTGCCCGCCGGTGACGATATTCTTTACAAAACCGTCGCCGCGCCGGTTCCAGTCGAGCACAACACGGCCCCGGATATTCTCGCCCAGCGGGATATTGACCATTCCCTGCACGCGCGCCTCGTCATAGTTAGCGTAGCTTGCGAGCAGATAGCCTTCATATTCGTCGGTCGGTGCCTTGGTGATGAAATTGACCGCGCCGCCATTGGCGTTGCGGCCGTAGAGCGTTCCCTGGGGCCCGCGCAACACTTCGACCCGCTCGAGGTCGATCTGGAGCAGGTCCCCCATCGAAGGCCGCGGCTGATAGACGCCGTCGACATGGATCGCGACGCCAGGCGCGCCCTGGTTGAGACCGACACCGCGGATCGTCACCGATGTCTGACCGAGCAAATTGCCAATCTGGGTGCTTGGCACGCTGAACTGCAAACCTGAGGCGGTCGAAATGCCGCGCTCTTCGAGCATCTCCGAGTTCAGCGCCGAAATGGCGACGGGGACTTGCTGGATGGACTGCGAGCGCTTCTGCGCCGTGACGACGATATCGCCCGCGTTGACGTCTTGGGCACCGGTATCCGCCTCCTGCGCGAGGACGGGGAAGGGGAGCGCGATCGCAGCGGCGGCGCACAGAAGGCGATTGCGGAAACTTAGCATGGTCGAATTCTCCTCACCCGAAGTGTCGGATGATGATGCATCCCCGACTTTTTACATTTGAGGGCATAACTACATCACAACGCAAAATATGAGTCAATAGATTTTACAAATGGGTGCCACCCGAGCGATTGACGTAAAAGCCTGCTTATGGTGAAGAGAAGCATGTCCAGCCAAACTGCCAAGGTCCGTATATCCAAGGGTTCGAAGCGCGAGCGCGTCATGGAGGAAGCGGCGCGGACGCTGAACAGTCACGGTGTTTCAAACGCTTCGCTTCCGGTGGTCGCATCCCGCCTCGGGGTATCGCGCGCCGCCCTCTATTATTATTTCGAAGATCAGGAAGATCTCGTATTCCAAAGCTACCAGCGGACGTGCGAGGCGATGGCGAAGGAACTTGCCGCGGCGGAGGCGGCTGGCGGCGATGCCATGGCCAAGCTGCTGCGCTTTGTCGATTCGCTCCTGACAGATGATGCGCCCGAGCTCGCTGCGATCAGCGATCTCGCCTATCTTGCACCCGAACGGCGTGCGGTCATCAGTGGCCGTTTCCAGGCCGTCAAAGCCGGCATCGCGGCTCTGCTCGCGGCCGGTGCGGCTCGCGGGGAACTGCGCGAATGCCGCGCCAGCATCATCGCCCCCGCCATTTTGGGACTCGTGTTATGGGTTCCGATCGCGCGCCAGTGGCGGAGCAACGAGAGCCTCTCCCACCGCGATCTGGTCGAGGCGCTGAAAGCCATCCTTCGCGAGGGTGTTGCGACCGATCGCCGCTCGAATGTTGAATTTCGTCCGATCGATATTGCTCTCGGCCACGTCCCCGACGTGAATCTGTTCGACGGCCAGGCCGTGGCTGCGGCGAAGCAGGAGGCGCTGCTGGGCGCGGCCTCGTGGCTCTTCAACCTGAAGGGGGTCGATGCAACCTCGCTCGACGAAATTGCCACGCGCGTCGGGGTGACCAAGAAGGTGATCTATCATAATCTGGGCGACAAGGAGACCCTGGTCGCTGAATGCTATCGACGCTCCTTTCGCCATTACGAGGCGGTTATGCGCGCGGCGCGCGATTATGATGGCCCCCGGATCGCTGCGATCATGGCAGCCAATTATGCATTCGCGCAAGCCAGCCTGATGGAAGGCAGCGCCCCACTGTCGCCGTTGACCGGCATCGAAGCCCTTCCGGTCTCGGTGCGCGAGGAAATCGACCAGTCGACCAACTTTCTGATGGATACCTTCCTCGACATTCATGCGGAGGGTCAGGCCGAGCAAACGGTGCGGTCGCTCGATGCCCGCGCCCTCGTTGCAGCCAATCCGGGCGGTTTTGAATGGCTGCCGAAGTGGTTCGATACGCTTAGTGAGGCGGAGCGTACCGCTGCGCCGCTCGAACTCGCCGAGCTATACCGCGTGGGTCTCCTCCCGATCTAACCCAATTCCCCGATTGATCCGATCCTTTGACATCGCGCCGCGATGGTCCCGAAAGCGTGCCTGCTTGACTCGATTATTCATATAGGGGTATCACTGCACTCATATGTAAAAACATGAAGCGCCGATAGGGCGCTTTCCTGATGGGAGCGAGAAATGACCGAAAGCGCAGAATCCTTGGTAAGTGACCCGGATTTGGCCGCATCGACGGTGGCTAGTGAGGGCGATCTCCTGGATCGCTACCGGACCGAGCGCGACAAGCGACTCGCGGCGGCAGGGGTCGGGCAATATGTGGCTCCCGAAGGAGAACTCGCCCGCTATCTCGATGATCCCTATGCCGACCATGCGTCTGAGCGCGCGCCCGTCATTCGCGACGTTGAGGTCGCGATCATCGGCGCGGGGTTCGGCGGCCTGCAAACGGCAGCGGAACTGACCAAGCGCGGCATCACGGACTTCATCGTCATCGACAAGGCCAGCGACTTCGGCGGCGTCTGGTACTGGAACCGCTACCCGGGCGCTTCGTGCGATATCGAATCCTATATCTACATGCCGATGCTCGAGGACATGGGCTACGTCCCTTCGCTCAAATATGCGCGCGGGCCGGAGATCTTCGCCTATGCACGCGCGATCGCGGAGCGCTTTGGGCTTTATGACAAAGCGCTGCTGCAGACGCTCGTCGAAGCGCTGACGTGGGATGAGACGGCGGGCCGCTGGCTCATCACAACGAGCGAGGGTGACAGAATCGGCGCACGCTTCGTCATGGTCGCCACCGGCGTACTCCAGAGCGTGCGCCTTCCAGCAATCCCCGGCATCGAAAGCTTCACGGGGCACAGCTTTCATACGAGCCGATGGGATTATGCCTATACCGGCGGCGATGCGACCGGTGGCCTCACCGGGTTGGCCGACAAACGCGTCGGTATTATCGGGACGGGCGCCACCGCGGTTCAGTGCATCCCGCATCTCGGGGCGAGCGCGGGTCATCTCTATGTCTTCCAGCGCACTCCTGCCGCCGTGCCTGTCCGCGACAACCGGACGACTGACATGGGCTGGGCAGCGTCGCTCGATGCGGGGTGGCAGCGCGAGCGGATGATGAACTTCGACTATATCGTCAATGGCCGGGCACCGGAGGTCGATCTGGTTCAGGATGGCTGGACTGAGGTGCTAGGCCGTATCGGTGTCGAGCTGACCGGAGTTAACGATGCCGACGAACGCCGCCGCGCCGCCGATATCGCGTTCATGAACGATGTCCGCGCCCGCGTTGATGCGATCGTTCAGGATCCGGCGACAGCTGAGGCGCTCAAGCCCTGGTTCAATGTCATGTGCAAGCGGCCCTGCTTCCACGACGAGTATCTCGCTACCTTCAACTGCGCCAACGTCACCCTGGTCGATACCGATGGTCAGGGGGTCGAGCGTATCGATGGGAACATGGTCTGGGCCGGCGGCAAGGCGTATGAGGTCGATTGCCTGATCTATGCCAGCGGCTTCGATTTCCAGACGCCCAACATGGCAAAGCGCAACGGCTTCGAGCTTTATGGCCGGGATGGCGTGAGCCTCACCGAGAAATGGAGCAGCGGCATGACGACGCTCTACGGGCATTTCAATGCCGGCTTCCCCAATCTGATGGTCCAGACCGCGACGCAGGGCGGCCTCACCTCCAACGTCACCCACGGGCTCGGCGACCTCGCGCGGCATTTCGCCTATATGGTGAGCTATTGCCGCGAGAATGGCGTGCGAAGCTTCGATCCGACCCCGGAAGCCGAGCAAGAGTGGCAGACGCGGCTGCGCGCGGTCGCCGGCGCACGGCGCAAATATGACGCCGAATGCACCCCCGGCTATTATAACAACGACGGCCAGCCCGAGGCCGAGACAGGCTTGCAGGCCTTCTATCAGGGCGGATCGGCCGAGTTTTTCGAGATATTGGAAGCCTGGCGAGCCGACGGTAAGTTTGCGGGGTTCGAGCTTCGCCATGTCGATTGATCCAAAAAGCAAAGCGTTCGGTCGCCCGGAGTCCGAAATCGCCGCATTCAAGCGTCGCTGGCTTGAGCAGTTGAGTGAACTCGCCGCGGGGCCAATCCCGACGGTCGAGCAGCAGCGGGCCGCTTTCGATGCCGAGCATGGCGCGGTGCCGCCTGCGGAAGATTGCGTGATCGAGCGGATCGACCATGGCAATGTCCGTGGCGAGCGCATCGTCCCGGCGGGCGCCGACACCGGAAAGGCACTGCTTTACCACCACGGTGGTGGTTATGCATTCGGGTCGGCGCTCAGCCACCGGCATCTCGTCTCGCGGATCGCGAGCGCGGCGGGGGTGGTGGCCTATAATATGGATTATGCGCTGGCGCCGGAAAATCCCTATCCTGCGGCATTGGACGATGCGACGAACGCGTGGCAGTTTGTGGTGGGCGAGGGGTTCTCGCCAGACGACATCGTGGTCGGCGGGGAATCCGCAGGCGGCAATCTGACCCTCGCGTTGGTCCTGAAATTGCGCCAGCGGGGCTTGGCGCTGCCGACGGGTATTTATCTGCTTAGCCCTTGGCTCGATCTGACCCAAAGCGGCGAATCCTATGACATCTGCGCCTCGCGCGATCCGATGGTCTCGCGCGACGTGTTGCAAGGGCTGGCAGATAGCTATTGCGGAAGCGCGCCGCCTGCGAATCCGCTGATATCGCCGCTTTTTGCAGAGCTTGCGGGGCTCCCGCCGATGTTCGTGCAAGCTGGCAGCGACGAAGTGCTGCTCTGCGATTCCACCCGCCTGGCCCATCGCTTCGCCCTGGCAGGAGGCGATGTGACGCTGCGTGTCTGGCCCGAAATGGTCCATGCATGGCCGCTCTTCCAGCAAGCCATTCCTGTCGCCGGCAACGCAGCGATCACCGAGGCGGGGCACTGGATTGCCAACCGTCTGAGCGTGGGGCTGGATCGATGATGTTCGAGACTTTGGCATGGAATCTGGAAGACCGGATTCTGACATTGCAGCTCAATCGTCCCGATCAATTGAATGCCTTTACCCTCACAATGGCCGACGATCTGGTCGCAGCATTCACCCGGGCGAGTGAAGACGATGCCGTTGGCGCGGTGATCGTGACCGGCGAAGGACGGGCGTTCTGCGCGGGAATGGACCTGAGCATTTTGGGCAACGTGTTTGGTCTTGATGAAAGCCAATATCCCGATCTCGACTATGCCCGCCGTGAATTTGGTGCGCCGAAACAACGCGACGGAATCCGCGACGAAGGCGGCCGGGTCAGCCTCGCGATATTTGCCTGCAAGAAGCCGGTCATCGCCGCGATCAACGGTGCGGCGGTGGGCGTCGGGGCGACGATGACGCTCGGCATGGACGTGCGGATGGCTTCGGACAAGGCACGCATCGGATTTGTTTTCGGCAAACTGGGTATCGTGCCCGAGGCGTGCTCCAGCTGGTTCCTGCCGCGGCTCGTCGGTCCGCAGCAGGCGCTTGAATGGACCCTGTCGGGGGAGGTTTTCGATGCCATGGAAGGATTGCGCGGGGGACTTCTACGGTCGATCCACCCGCCCGAAAAACTTCTCGATGAAGCGCGAGCATTGGCGCGAAAATTCGTCGAGAACCGTTCGCCCGTTGCGGTGGCGCTGACCCGGCAGATGATGTGGCGCAATGCCGCACAACCCCATCCGATGGACGCGCACCAGATCGACTCTCTGGCGATGTTCTACACCAGCATCGCCGACGGAAAGGAAGGCGTGGCCGCGTTTTTAGAAAAACGCGATCCGGTCTTTGCGGGCCGGGCCTCGGACATGCCGTCCTTCTATCCCTGGTAAAGTGACCGAACAGGAGAGGCTCATGCGATTTGAAAGCAAATGCGTTGTCGTCACCGGCGCCGCTTCGGGCATCGGCCGGGCCACCGCACTGTTGTTCGCGAACGAAGGTGCGACGGTCTTTGCCGCTGACATTGATGCGCAAGGGGCTGAGGCTTTGGCGACCGAGGCCGAGACGATTACAGCCGTTGGCTGCGACGTTTGTGATCCGGACCAGATCAAGGCGCTGATGGAGCAGGCCGCCGCCGCTTGCGGCGGGATCGACTATCTTTTCAACAATGCGGGTGCGGGCGGCGCGCTCGAAGCTGTCGATGAAATCGACGTCGATGGTTGGGATCATACCATGGCTTTGTTGCTTCGATCGGTTGCCATGGGTATCCGTCATGCCGCCCCGCATATGAAGCATCGACCGGGCGCGGCAATCGTCAATACATCCAGCGTCGCCGCAATCGGTCCCGGCTATTCGCCGACCACTTACGCTGTCGCTAAAGCTGGTGTTTTGCAGCTCACCAGATGTGCCGCGACCGATTTGGCCCGATACGGAATTCGCGTGAATGCAGTGCAACCGGGCTTCATCAACACCAACATTTTTGCGTCCGTCCTCGATATGCCGAAGGAGCAGTTCGATCAATCCAAGGTAGCCATTGCGCAGATGTCGAGTCAAGTTCAGCCGGTTGCACGAGCCGGATTGCCGGGCGATGTTGCCGAGGCCGTCGCGTTCCTATGCAGCGAGCAAGGCAGTTTCATGAATGGGACGTCGATGATCGTCGACGGCGGTTTGACGATCGGTCCTCGCCACACATGGGACCAAAACACTCCAGGACTTATGGATGCAATTCAGGCTGCACCTTGAAAGGCCCGGCTATTAGTACTTAACGTCCGCAATCGCACCTTCGATAGCCAAAAGCGGCCTGACCGCTAACGGCCAAACTTTGACCGCGATCAATGACGCGGCGTGCATTGCGGCTTCATATGCCTGTCACAGCAGGAGAATTGACGTGCGCAATATCTTGATTCACGCCGACGATGGTCCCGGAATGCCCACGCGATTGGAGAGCGGTCTGGCGATCGGGCGGCGGCATCGGTCGCATTTGGATTTCGTGATCAGTTCGCCGTTTCAGCAGTTCATTGCCACGGATCCCTTCGGCGGCATGTATCTGGCGAGCGAGCAGTTAGCGAAAGCGCAGGCGGCGGACGCGGCGCTTGATCGACGGTTGCGGGCCGATCTCGAGCGTGAAGATGTGCTTTGGAATGTCACGTTGGCCGACGGCGACGTGCTGGCGACGTTGACGCTTGCCGCAACGCTGGCCGATCTCGTCATCGTTTCGCTCGGCACTGCCGATCGGCGCCGCAGCTTTACTCCACCGATGATGGCGGGTGATCTGGCGATGGCGGTACCTGCGCCGGTGCTCGCCATTCCCGAACCCTGCGGCCCGATCAATCTCGACGCCCCGGTGATGGTGGCGTGGAATGGCAGCCCGCAAGCGGCGCACGCGCTGCGCGCAGCGGTGCCGCTGATGCGCGACGCAGCGCAGGTTATCATGGTCACGGTTGGTCAGGATGAGGGGCAGGTGGCCGCCGACGACGCGCTGCGCTACCTCTCGCGCCACGCGATCCACGCCGAACTGCGCCATGTCGAGCGCAGCGTCGAAACGATCGAAGAAGCGCTTGAGCGGACCGCTCGTGATATCGGCGCCGGTCTGATCGTGATGGGCGCCTTTGGGCATACTCGGTTGCGCGAGACGTTTTTCGGCGGCGTGACGCGCTATTTACTGGAATCGGCGCCGGCCCCGCTTCTGCTCATGCACTGACCCGACGCGGGTCGCTTCGCTTCCCAAAGCCAGCGGGCTGCTGTACGGCGGCGGCATGACCGATTGTTCCACCTGTGTCGTCCGCAACCGCGCGATTTGCGCCAGCCTCGACGCGACGGAAATTCTGGCGCTGGGCAAGATGGGGCGCAAGCAAAAGGTTCGGCAGGGGCAGACCTTGCTGTGGGAAGGCGACGGCGCGCCCGTGGTGGCCAATGTCCTGACCGGAGTGTTGAAGCTGGTGGTGTCGACCGCCGATGGCCGCGAACAGATCGTCGGGGTTGTGTTCCCCTCCGACTTCATCGGTAGGCCGTTCGGCAAGGAAAGCCCCTACACCGTCACCGCGATGACCGACGCGGAAGTGTGCATTTTCAACCGCAACAATTTCGACGAATTCGCCAGCTCGCATCCCGACCTTCAGCAGAAGCTATTGCGCCGCACGCTCGACGAGCTCGACCGCGCACGCCACTGGATGATGCTGCTTGGGCGCAAGTCCGCGTCGGAAAAAGTCGCGTCCTTCCTGCTCGAAATGTCCGAACGCTTGTCGGGGCAGGGATGCGACGCGACAATGTCCAAGGGCGGCTTTGAGCTTCCCTTCGGGCGTCAGCAGATCGCCGATATCCTGGGGCTGACGATCGAAACGACTAGCCGCCAGCTCACCAGAATGCGCGGCGAAGGCGTGCTCGACCTGCCGTCTCGCCGCGAGATCGTGATCATCGACCTCGCGGCGATGGAGGCGATGGCGGGCTGACCCGCCACGTCAGAAGCGGAAAGCGAGCCCGGCGCTGACGACCCACGGATCAAGCTTGTGCCGGGTGCGCAATACTTCGGTTGGGCCGGCGAACCAGCTCGCGGTCGAGCGCATGATATGGCGCTTGGCGTCGAACGTCACCGACAGTCCCTTGGCATTCACCGGGACGTCGACCCCGGCCTGAAACGCCATGCCCAGTGAATCGCCCATCTTTTGCCGGTTCGCGCCGAGCGCGACCGCCGTCGCTCCGGGCTTTTCGTCGATGAAGATGAAATAGCTGGGACCGGCGCCGACATAGGGGCGCACGCCGCCGTCTTTGCCGAAATGATATTTGAGCGTCAGCGTCGCGGGGACGATGTTCGCATTCGACACCAGCCCTGCACCCGCCAGACCGCCGCGACCGACGACATCATGCTGGGTGACACCAGCGATCGTCTCGACCGAGATATTGTCGGCTAAGAAATATTCGATCGCGACCGTCGGCACGATATTGTCGTCGGCCTTGGTCTGCGTGCCCGCAGGCAGCCCGATCAGGTCCAGCTTCACGTCGCTGATCTTGCCGTCGGGCGCGACATAGGTCGCGAGCAGCTTGAACTGGACGTCACCGCTTTTCGCCGCGGCTTGCCCGGGGACCGCCAGCGCGACGGCCAGCGCGGCGAGGGAGAGATATTGGGTCTTCATGAGTCCTGGCTCCTGTTGTTGATGGAGCCGTCCCTGCGCCGTCGGCCGCTGCGCCGCATTGATGAAGCGCAAGCAATTCGTTGATCCCGATCAATGTTTCGGCGGACCCGCGCGTCCATGAGCGAAGCGAAGCGCGGTCCGAAGACCGCACCAAGCGGGGACAAGCATATGGACGGTCTGGTAATCAAAGCGGGCGGCTGGCTGGCGCTGGCACTGCTCGCGCTGGTGATGGCGGCGCTGGCAGTCGATGCGCCCTTCGCAGTGCATATGGGCATCGTTGCCGTCGCCGCGCTGACCGTGATGTGGACGACCGTCTCGCGCGCCGATTATGGCGCGATGACACGCGGCGTGCTGAAAATGCCCGCCAGCGAAGGCGCTTATGACGATGACCCGATCCGTTGGGGCGTCATTGCTACCCTGTTCTGGGGGATCGCCGGGATGGCGGCGGGGCTGTTCATCGCGCTCCAGCTCGCTTTCCCGGCGCTCAACTTCAACCTCGAATATACGACCTTTGGCCGCATCCGACCGCTGCATACGTCGGCGGTGATCTTTGCTTTCGGTGGGAACGCGCTGATCGCGACGAGCTTTTACGTCGTGCAGCGCACCTGCCGCGCCCGGCTCGCCTTTCCCAAGCTCGCGCGCTTTGTCTTCTGGGGCTACCAGCTGTTCATCGTCCTCGCTGCAACCGGCTACCTGATGGGCGTGACCGAGGCGAAGGAGTATGCCGAGCCCGAATGGTATGTCGACCTGTGGCTGACGATTGTCTGGGTCGCCTATCTGGCGGTCTTTGTCGGCACGATCGTCAAGCGCCGCGAACCGCACATCTATGTCGCAAACTGGTTCTATCTCAGCTTCATCATCACCATCGCGATGCTCCATATCGTCAACAACCTGTCGATGCCCGCCAGCATCTTGGGTTCCAAAAGCTACGCCGCCTTTGCCGGGGTGCAGGATGCGCTGACGCAATGGTGGTACGGGCATAATGCGGTCGGTTTCTTCCTGACCGCGGGCTTCCTCGCGATGATGTATTATTTCGTGCCGAAGCAGGCCGAGCGGCCGGTGTACAGTTACCGCCTGTCGATCATCCACTTCTGGTCGCTGATCTTTCTCTACATCTGGGCGGGGCCGCACCATCTGCATTACACCGCGCTGCCCGACTGGGCGCAGACGCTCGGCATGGTGTTTTCGATCATGCTGTGGATGCCGAGCTGGGGCGGGATGATCAACGGCCTGATGACGCTCAACGGCGCGTGGGACAAGATCCGCACGGACCCGATCATCCGCATGATGGTGATGGCGCTCGCCTTTTACGGGATGAGCACCTTCGAAGGCCCGATGATGTCGATCAAATGGGTCAATTCGATGTCGCATTACACCGACTGGACGATCGGCCATGTCCATTCGGGGGCACTCGGGTGGAACGGCATGATCACCTTTGCCTGCGTCTATTATCTGGTGCCGCGCCTGTGGGGCCGTCCGCGCCTCTACAGCCTGCGCATGGTCAACTGGCACTTCTGGCTCGCGACCGTCGGGATCGTTTTCTACGCCGCGTCGATGTGGGTGGCGGGCATCATGCAGGGGCTGATGTGGCGCGAATATGGCGCCGATGGTTACCTCGTTTACAGCTTTGCCGAGAGTGTCGCGGCGATGCACCCGATGTACCTGATCCGCGCCGCGGGCGGGGCGATGTATCTCGCCGGTTTCTTGATCATGATCGTCAATGTCTGGGCGACGCTCCGCGGCAAGGTGCGCGCCGAAAAACCGATGACCGAAACCCCGCATAACGCCGCCGCGGACCGCCCGCTCGCGCTCGTTCGCGCCGCTTAAGGAGCCGCACGATGGCCACCCAACCCACCGAAAAGCCCTTCAGTCACAAGAAGCTCGAGCGCAACGTCAGCCTGCTCGGCCTCTTCGCGCTCGTCGCCGTCACCATCGGCGGCATCGTCGAGATCGCGCCGCTGTTCTGGATCGACAACACGATCGAGAAGGTCGACGGCATGCGCCCCTACACCCCGCTCGAGCTGGCGGGTCGCAACATCTATATGCGCGAGGGCTGCTACACCTGTCACAGCCAGATGATCCGCCCGTTCCGCGACGAAGTCGAACGCTATGGCCATTACAGCCTGGCCGCCGAGAGCATGTACGATCACCCGTTCCAATGGGGGTCGAAGCGCACCGGACCCGACCTTGCGCGCGTCGGCGGACGTTATTCGGACGAATGGCACAAGGCGCATCTGATCGACCCGCGCAGCGTGGTGCCGGAATCGATCATGCCGCCCTATGCCTTTTTGGCCGAGCGTGATCTGTACACCGGCGACATGCGCAACGATCTGACGGCGCTGTCGCGCGTTGGGGTGCCGTACAGCAAAGAAGCGATCGCCGCGGCGAATGAAGATATGCAGGCGCAGGTCGATCCGGCCGCGGGCGTCGATCTGCAAAAACGCTATCCCAAGGCGCAGGTGCGCGATTTCGACGGTAACCCCGATCGCCTGTCCGAAATGGATGCGCTGATCGCCTATCTCCAGATGCTCGGCACGCTCGTCGATGTCGAAAAGGCCGCCCCGCAGGAGCAGGGCGCCGCGCCCGCGGTGACGCAGGAGAAGGCACGGTGACCTACAACGACCTGCGTCATTTCGCCGACAGCTGGGGTCTGCTCGCGATGACCATCCTGTTTCTTGGCCTTGTCGCTTGGCCGTTCCGCAAGGGTGCGCGTCGCCACAATGAAGAGGCCGCAACGATGATCTTCAAGGACGACGACCATGGCTGATCCTCACACTTCCCCGACCGCTGTCGGTGTGCATCGCATCGACGAAGCCACCGGTACGAGCACCGTCGGCCATGAATGGGATGGCATCGAAGAGCTCAACACACCGCTGCCGCGCTGGTGGCTGTGGACCTTCTACGCCTCGATCGTCTGGGCGGCTGGCTATGTCGTTCTCTACCCCGCCTGGCCGATGCTCAACAGCGCCACGCAAGGCGTGCTGGGGTGGAGCAGTCGCAGCGATCTGGAGCGCGAGATGCAGGCGCATGCGGTGCGCCGCGCGCCGATCACCAATGCCATTGCCGCGACGGCGCTGACCGACCTACCCGCCAAACCCGAACTGATGCAGGCGGCGGTGCAGGGCGGCGCCGCGGCGTTCCGCGTTCATTGCGTCCAGTGCCACGGCGCCGGCGGCGCGGGGGTCAAGAAGCTTTATCCCAGCCTGACCGACGATGACTGGCTGTGGGGCGGCGATCTGGCGAGCATCGAATATACGATCGCGCACGGGATCCGGAACCCCGACCACAAGGCGACGCGCGTCAGCCAGATGCCGGCGTTTGGACGCGACGGCATTCTTGACGCGGCGCAGATCGCCGACGTCGTCAGCCATGTTCGTGTCATCAGCAAGCAGGACAAGCCGAGCGCGGAATCAATGCGCGGGAATGCGCTGTTCCAGGCGAACTGCGCCGTCTGTCACGGTGCGTCGGGCGCCGGGGATCGCACCGTGGGCGCGCCGAAGCTGACCGACGCGGTCTGGCTCTATGGCGGCGATCGCGACAGCCTGATCGCGACGATCGCGCAGCCGCGCAACGGCGTGATGCCGCGCTGGGGCCACCGGCTCGACCCGGTGACGGTCAAGATGCTCGCGACCTATGTCTATTCGCTCGGCGGGGGCGAGAAAGCATCGGCGCCCGCGCTGGCGCCAATATCCGAAGGACAGGGAGCCGATGGCCAGCCCTGACGACCTGACCGGCGAGAACGCGCCGCTCTATGCGGCGCGAAAAGGCGTTTACCCCAAAAAGGTCGATGGTCCCTTTCGTCGCTTCAAATGGGCGATCATGGGGATCACGCTGGCGATCTATTATGGCACGCCGTGGATCCGCTGGGACCGCGGCCCCTATGCTCCCGACCAGGCGGTGCTCGTCGATCTCGCGAACCGTCGCTTCTACATGTTCCAGATCGAAATCTGGCCGCACGAATTTTACTATGTCGCAGGCCTGCTCATCATGGCGGGTATCGGGCTGTTCCTCGTTACCAGCGCGGTGGGCCGCGCCTGGTGCGGCTATGCCTGTCCCCAGACGGTGTGGACCGATCTGTTCCAGCATGTCGACCGGCTGGTCGATGGCGACCGCAACGCGCAGATCCGCTTGGCGAACGGTCCGTGGACGGCAGAGAAGCTCGGCAAGCGCAGCTTCAAATACGCGATCTATCTTGCCATCGCTTTTTGGACCGGCGGCGCGTGGATCATGTATTTCGCCGATGCGCCGTCGCTGACCGTCGATTTTTGGAGCGGGCAGGCGGCGCCGATCGCCTACGGTACGGTCGCCGTGCTGACCGCGACGACCTTCATCCTCGGCGGCTTCATGCGCGAGCAGGTGTGCATCTATATGTGTCCCTGGCCGCGCATCCAGACCGCGATGATGGACGAAAAATCGCTGCTGGTGACGTATAAGGACTGGCGCGGCGAACCGCGCGGTAGCGTCAAAAAGGCGCAGGCGCATCCCGACGCGTTCGGCGATTGTGTCGATTGCAACCAGTGCGTTGCGGTATGCCCGACCGGCATCGACATTCGCGAAGGGCCGCAGATTGGCTGCATCACCTGCGCGCTGTGCATTGACGCATGCGATGATGTGATGGGCCAGATCGGGCGCCCGCGCGGGCTGATCGATTATTGCACGCTCGACGATGCCGCGGTCGAAAAGGCGGGCGGCATCGGCAAGCCGGTCATGAAAACGCTGCTGCGCCCGCGCACGCTGATCTATTTCGGTATATGGAGCGCGATCGGCGCCGCGATGCTGTTTTCGCTGGGCCAGCGCACGCGGCTCGACCTTGCGGTTCAGCACGAGCGCAGCCCGCTCTATGTCCAACTGTCCGACGGCCATATCCGCAATAATTACACGCTGAAGCTGCGCAACATGGAAACGCGCCCGCGCCGCGTCGCGGTGACGGTGGACGGGCTGGCGGGCGCCGCGCTGTGGACCGAAGCAGGATTGCGTGAGACCGCCAAGCAACGCATCGAAATAGCGCTCGCGCCCGACAGCGTTACGCGCGTCCGATTGTTCGTCGCGGCACCGGGTGACGGACCGGCGCGGCAGGATTTTACCATCGCGACCCGCGGCCTCGATGGCGACCCGCGCGGCGACAGCGACGTCATCCAGTTCGACCGGCCGGAGGCAGGACAATGAGCGACAAACCGATCCGCAAGGTCTTCACCGGCTGGCACATGACCGCGATCCTCGTCACCTTCTTTGCCGTCGTCATCACGGTCAATTTCACCATGGCGCGCCTCGCCATGTCGACCTTTGGCGGCAAGGTGGTCGAAAACAGCTATGTCGCGAGCCAGCACTACAATGTCTGGCTGGCGCGTGCGGAGGCGCAGGACCGGTTGGGCTGGACGCAGAAGGTTTCGCTTGATGCCGACCGCCATGTTC
This sequence comes from Sphingopyxis sp. UBA6723, assembly GCF_002454115.1. GTDB lineage: Bacteria > Pseudomonadota > Alphaproteobacteria > Sphingomonadales > Sphingomonadaceae > Sphingopyxis. Next base: position 70,156 of record NZ_DKIH01000005.1, read on the forward strand.
GCGTCGAAATTCGCAAGGATGGCCGACCGCTGACCGCCCTGCGCGTCGTCGCAACCGCCAGCCATCCGCTCGGGCGCACCGCCCCCTCCATCCTCCGGTTCGAAGGGGTGGAGGATGGCGCGTGGCGCTCGGTCGAGCCGCTGGCGGTAGGGCGCCAGCGGCTCGACATCAGCGTCGCCAACGGCTCGGACGAGGCGCGCTATCGGATCGATCTGCAATGACCGCAGCCGCCCTAATCGAACGGGATTTCGCCGTTCCCGACATTCGCTGCGCGGGGTGCATCGCCAAGCTGGAGCAGGGGCTGGTGCGTGATCGCCGCATCGCGTCGGCGCGGGTGAACTTCACCGAAAAGCGCGTCCATCTGGCGTGCGTCTCCGATGCCGAGATGCCCGATCTGATCGGCGCGTTCACGACTTTGGGATTCGAGGCGCATCCGATCGGCGACGCGCTAGGCGACGCCGACCCGGCAGCGGCGGGCAGCCGCGAATTGCTGCGCGCGGTTGCGGTCGCCGGCTTTGCGATGATGAACATCATGCTGCTGTCGGTCTCGGTCTGGTCGGGCGCGTCGGGCGCGACGCGTGACCTCTTCCACTGGCTGTCGGCGATGATCGCGCTGCCAACGATCGCTTATGCCGGTCGGCCATTCTTCCGCTCGGCGTGGCGCGCGCTGCGTCACCGCCAGACCAATATGGATGTGCCGATCAGTATCGGGGTGCTGCTCGCAAGCGCGCTCAGTCTCTATGAAACCGCGACGCACGGCCCGCACGCCTATTTCGACGGCGCGGTGATGCTGTTGTTCTTTCTGCTGTGCGGTCGCTGGCTCGACAGCGTGATGCGCGATCGCGCCCGTGGCGGCATCACCGCTTTGCTGCGCAATATGGGCACCGGCGCGATGGTGCTCGGCGCCAATGGCAAGACGCGGTGGATCGACGCGACCGCGCTGGAGCCCGGCATGGTGATGCTCGTCGCAGCGGGTGAGCGGCTAGCGGCAGATGGCGCCGTTGTCCGCGGATCCAGCCGTCTCGACCTGTCGCTGCTCACTGGCGAGAGCGCGCCGCAGTTGGTCCACCCCGACGCCCGCGTCCATGCCGGGACGCTCAATCTCGATGCGCCGGTCGAGGTCAAAGTTTCGGCGGTGGGCGCCGACACCGCGCTGGCAGATATTGCGCGCCTGATGGGCGAGGCGGCGCAGGGCAAGTCGCGCTACGTCCGCATCGCCGACCGCGCCGCGCGGCTCTACGCCCCCGCGGTTCATGCGCTCGCTTTGCTGGCGTTTGTCGGCTGGATGGTGGTTGGCGCGGGTTGGCACCACAGCCTGCTGATCGCGGTGGCGGTGCTGATCATCACTTGCCCGTGCGCGCTTGGGCTGGCGGTGCCGGCGGCGCAGATTGTCGCTGCGGGCGAACTGATGCGCGCAGGGGTGCTGGTCAAGGATGGATCGGCGCTCGAACGGCTGGCCGAGGTCGACCAGGCGATGATCGACAAGACCGGGACGCTGACCCTCGGCCGCCCCGAGGTCCGCGATCTCGAACGCCTCGACGCTCATGTCCAGTCGCTGGCGTTGGCGCTGGCGCAGGCCAGTCGCCACCCGCTGAGCGAGGCGTTGACGCGCGGATTGCAGGCGCTCGACGTCGCGCGCGCCGATGTCCATTCTATCCGCGAAACGCCGGGATTCGGCGTCGAGGCCAAATGGGGCGATCATGTCGTGACCCTCGGTCGCCCGAGCGACCCCATCAAGGGCGACGCGCTGGCGACCCAGCTATCGATCGACGGCGCGCTCGTCGCCACAATCCGCTTCGCCGATCGCCTGCGCCCCGACGCGCGCGCTGCCATCGACGCGCTGCGCAGCGACGGTATCGACGTGTCGATCCTGAGCGGCGATCGCGCTGCGGCGGTAGCTCCCGTTGCCCGCGAACTGGCGATGACCGCGCAAACCGGAATGAGCCCGCAAGACAAGCTCGCCGCGCTCGCGCGCCAGAGCGTCACGCACAAGGTGCTGATGATCGGCGACGGGCTCAACGACGGTCCGGCGTTGGCCGCCGGCCACGCTTCGATGGCGCCGGGATCGGCGAGCGACGTTGGCAAAAACGCCTCGGACTGCATCTTCCTTGGTGACCGGTTGATGCCGATCGTCGCGACGTTGCGGATGGCGCGGCGGACGCAGGCGATCGTCCGGCAGAATTTCGCGCTGGCGATCGGTTACAACGTCGTCGCGGTGCCGCTGGCGTTCCTTGGTTATGTCACCCCGCTCGTCGCGGCGCTGGCGATGTCGGGATCGTCGCTGCTGGTCGTCGGCAACGCCATGCGGCTGAAGAGGGCGATCCGGTGAACGGTCTCGCGGTCCTGATCCCGATCGCGCTCGGGCTCGGTCTGCTTGGGCTGGCGGCCTTTTTCTGGTCGCTGCGCCGCGGGCAGTTCGACGATCTCGACGGCGCGGCGCTACGCATCTTTGTCGAGGATGAAGAGGAGACGGCGCCATGATCGGCCGGGCGTTCGCTTCTCTGGCCGCGGCTACCGCTCTTGCGCTGGCGCCGCTGGCCGTTGATGCCCGCGTCCTGATTGTCCCCGATTGCGGCGGCGGTCGCCACATGCTGCTCGTACCGGACGCGCCCGACGGGAGGGGTGAGAACGCTTGTGCCAAGGCCTGTCACGCGATGACCGAGCGGCGCAGCAAATCTTTGGGCGTCAGGAAAAGCTGTTGCTAATCGCTGCGTTGATCTGGGTCAATGCGACCGCGCCAGCCCCCGCCTAATCCGTCACCATGTGGAGCTATTATCCCGACCTGCTGGCAACGCCGGTGCCGCGCTATACCAGCTATCCGACTGCGCTCGAATTCGGCGATGATGTCGGTGCCGACGATTATGCCGCGGCGCTCGAACGGATAGAATCCGCGACCCCTGTCTCGCTGTACATCCATATCCCGTTTTGCGACCAGATTTGCTGGTATTGCGGCTGCAACACCGGCGCCGCGAACCGCACCCAGCGCCTGAGCGACTATCTGACGGCGCTGCGCTCCGAAATAGCCATGGTCGCCAAGCGCATCGGGGGCCGCGCGCGCGTGCAGCGCATCGCGTTCGGCGGCGGCAGTCCCAACGCCATCGCGCCGGTCGATTTTGTGCGCCTGCTCGACCGCATCCTGACCGTCTTCGACGTCAGCGACCCCGACATTTCGATCGAGATCGACCCGCGCGGCTTTTCCGTCGATTGGGCGCGCGTCCTAGCTGCGTCCTCCGTCAAACGTGTCAGTCTGGGCGTGCAGACCTTTGCGCCGCAGATCCAGCAGGCGATCGGGCGCGTTCAGCCGCTCGCCGATATCGAAAATGCGATGGCCAGCCTACGCCTGCGCGGCATCGACGCGATCAATTTCGACCTGATGTACGGCCTGCCCGGGCAGAGCCTGGCTGACCTCGACGCCACCCTCGACGAAACGATCCGCCTCGCGCCGAGCCGCGTTGCGCTGTTCGGCTATGCGCATCTACCCGCGATGATCCCCCGCCAGCGACGGATCGACGCCAGCAATCTGCCCGATCACAAACTCCGCTTCGAACAGGCCGAGCTGGGCTTCGATCGTCTGACCGCAGCAGGCTATATCCCCATCGGCTTCGATCATTTTGCGCTGCCCGCCGATCCGCTGGCCATCGCCGCAAGCGAAGGGCGGGTGAACCGCAATTTCCAGGGCTTTACCGACGACGACGCGCCCATTCTGCTCGGCTTTGGCGCCAGCGCGATCAGCAAGTTTCCGGATCTGATTGTCCAGAATGAAAAGCGCGCGGGGCATTACCGCGACCTGATCGCCGAAGGTCGGCTGACCGCGACGCGCGGGGTGTCGATTGACGCGAACGAACGCGATCGCGGCGCAATCATTCGTGACCTGCTTTGCAGCGGTCGGGCGCGCATCCACGCGCCGATGTGTGAGGCTACGCATATCGCGATGGCTGCTCTCGAAGATCGGGGTCTGATCGGCTGGGAGGCCGATAATCTGATCATCCGCGATTGTGGTCGCCCCTATGCCCGTCATGTCGCAGCGCAATTCGATCGGGTCCGCGGAAAGCTATAATTGCGGCGATCAGCCAAGGGGGACACAAGAACCAGACAACTCGCAATTTGCAGCGCAAAGTTGCGTTCTAGCCTTGTCGCTTGGCGGCGACAATTTTCTCCATCCAGCCTCCATTCGCTGACCGTTACCCATCGGCCACCGGCTTTACATGAGCGTTTTCCCTTTTGCCCATTTTGGCCAAAGGAGAACGACTATAGGTAGGTCAAAATTCGAAATCGCGTCGGATGCTCGCGGGAGCCTACTCGCTTGGCGCGAGCGGCGCGGTGGACCGATCGACCATTATACTTACCCAGTCGCGTCGACCATTCTGCTCACATGAGCACGCGGCAGTATTCGCGCCTTGTAGATGAATGGATCAAGGCAGTTGGCCTCCGAAGCGAGGACTACGGTCCATATTCGTTACGCAGAGCAAAGGCATCAATCATTTGCAAGGCGACGGGCAATCTGCGGGCGGTGCAAATTCTGCTTGGCCACACCAAAATCGAGAACACTGTTCGATACCTCGGCGTTGATGTGGAAGATGCGCTGACGTTGGCGGAAGGAATCGAAGTCTAACGTGAACATCTGAAGCGCCTGAGAGCGAGCGCTCTGACGTGTCGCGGAACGTCCGCTCTCTTTGTTTGGTCGCCAAAAGCAGTCAGTCAGCAATCGGCCAATGGCGGCGATTAGGCTTTAGCCGCTAACGCAGCGCTGGCGAAGAATGATGTGATGGACGACCGGCCCTGCGGTGAAGCCATGAACGACGGTCGACAACAGGATAGTCAGCGCGATCGTTGCCCATAATTGCCCTTCGTTGACCAGCTCGAGATGGCTGGTCGCATAGGCGAGATAGTAGATCGACCCGATCCCGCGCACACCATAGAAGGCGACGACCAGCCGGTCCTGCGAGGGCAGGTCAGCGTCGACCATGCTGAGCCACCCGGCGAGCGGGCGCACGATAAACAGCAGGCCGATAGCAATGCCCGCATGGGCCCAGTCGAGCTCACCGAACAGCAGCGGAAAGGTGCCGCCGATCAGTATCAGCAGCAGCGCGGTGAGCGCGAGCTCGATCGCTTCGTTGAAGCTGTGGAGCTTGCCGTGGAATTCATGGCTCGCCTCGAACCGGCGCAGCACGATCCCGGCGACAAAGCAGGCGATGAAGCCATAGCCTTCGACCAGTTCGGTCGCACCATAGCAGAGCAGCACCCCCGCGATCGCCAGCACGCCCGAGGCGGTGTCGGCAAGGACATTGCCCTGCGGGATGACGAACAGGATGCGCGCGAGCAGCCATCCGACCACCGCGCCGCCGATGCAGCCGACCAGGATGCGATAGACGACGTCAACCAGCAGCCACTCGCCCAGCATCGCGGCGGAAAAGCCGGTGGTGCCGACGAGCAGGCCGAGATAGACGAACGGGAAAGCCAGTCCGTCGTTCAGCCCGGCCTCGGTGGTCAGCGCAAAGCGTACCGGCTGTTCCTCGCCTTCGGTGGGCGGCCCGACCTGGACTTCGCCGGCGAGCACGGGGTCGGTCGGTGCGAGCACCGCGCCGAGCAGGATTGCGCCCGCCAGCGTCATGCCGGCAAAGGCCAGACCCATGAACGCCACCGCGGCGATCGTCAGTGGCATCGCAATTGCCAGCAGCCGGATTGTCGGGCGCCAACGGCGATAGTTCGACAGGTCGTCGATGCGGATACCCGTTCCGAACAGCGCGACGATGACCGCAAGCTCGCTGGCCAGCTCCCAGAATTTCGGAGCGTCCCTGGGATCGAGCCCTTTAGCGACATCGGGCAATATCAGGTAGATCGCGATCCCGAACAGGATGAGCAGTGCCGAGGCCGCCGGTTCGCGCCCCGACAGAAAGCGGGGCAGCCAAAAGGCCGCGATAATCCCGGCGCCGATCAGCGCCATACCGACATGATAGCTACTCAATGCAAAGAAGGGTTGATCGTCCATTCAGGCCTGTTGGGGGCGGATTTCAAAGCCGGTGACATTGGGATCAACTGACAGGCTCGCGGCCAGTTGCTCGGCGCGGCCTTCGCTGTAGCCGTGGGCGATGGCGCCATATTCCACGACATCGTCGTTCATCGACTGGTCGATGGTGATGGATCGGAGCTTGTGGTCGGCGAGCAGCGTGGCGAAGTCGCCCAGCGCAACGGCCTTTGACCGGCGATAGCGGACCTTTAGATGCACGATGCGTTGCTGCGGAGCGCGCCGGTCGGTGATCGTGACGGCGGCCAGCACCAGCACCGTCGCGGTCGCCGCAAAGATTGCCAGCTCGTAAAAGCCGATACCGAACAATATGCCCAGCGTCGCGGTCATCCACAGCGAAGCGGCGGTGGTGAGCCCGCGGACGTTGAACCCTTCGCGAAAGATCACCCCGCCGCACAGAAAGCCAATGCCGGTCAGAATGCCGTGCGCCATGCGCACCGGATCGATGCGGACCACCTCGACCGGGGCGTCGTTGAGCCACGCCATCTGATGCACCGCCGAAAGCATCAACAGACAGCAGGACAGTCCCACCAGAATATGCGTGCGCAGCCCGGCGGGACTGGCCCGATATTCGCGTTCGGCGCCGATTAGGGCGCTGGCCACAATCGCGCCGATGATCGGCCAGAACAGGTCGGGGTCGAGCAGTTCCAATTATCTCGTCCTGATGATGGAGCGGGTAAGACAGCGAATACGGAATGCGGCGCGGCGGAATGGTGATGGCGTTGTCACAAATTTGCAACGCGCGCTGGATGCGGCGGTTGCAAAGCGTGGCAGGGAGGCAGTCCATCCCGGCATCATTGGCGCGCCAGCATCTCCGCGGCCTAACATGGATCAAGACGAATTCGCGCCGGGGAAGGGGCGTTTGCGTTAAGATACGGCATCGCAAGGGGCTGCCAATGACGATCGACAAAGCACTGATATGGCAGACCGTCCTTGCCGCAGAGGACGAGCATGGAGAGGCGGCCGAGGCCTATGCGCGCGCCAATGCAGCACAGGCCGCGGTCGAGGGGGATGAGGCGCAGGCCGCCTTGTGGGAAGCGACCGCTGAAGCGTTACAGACGCTTCATACGATCAATTGTCACGGAGCGCGCCTTCGCCGCGCACAGGAGTGCGGGCGCCGAGACGTCAGTAAGCGGGCGGATCGCTGGCGGGAAAGGATTCGTCCGCCGCTTCATCGACGCGGTCCCAGTCGCGGCGGGGCGCATCGCGCATTCCGGCGGGACCGGCCGAGCGCGTCTGGTCGAAATTCTCGGGGTCGGTTTCGCGATCGGCGAAAGCAGCCGAATGCGAATCCTGGGTCGATGCGCCGGACTTGCGGTCGCGGGTGAACCAGAAGAGGCCGCTGAGCACGGCGGCGCCGACAAACTTGCCGAAATATCCGCTTTTGCCTTTGGTAGCCGTCGAGGGTGTCGTGTTGGTCATGAGATCGTTCCTTTTCGGACGATCAACGGGGCCGCGTTGCGAAAGTTGCCGGGTCGCGGCGCTATTCGCGTTAACCTCGATCAACTTGGACCGATTGGTCGGCAGGCAACCGACCGGCTCGGACAAATCGATGCAATCCAGGTTAATCTGTCGCAACCGGACACTCTGCCAACGGTTACTCGCCCATGCTTTACCCCGTCGATGACTCCAGCCACCCGCTGGCCCAGCGCTTTCAGGCGTTCATTCGCGATCCGGCGTTTCCTTGCGTCGGTGCCAAGTCGGCGCTTGCGAAAGAACAGATGCGGATTGTCGTCGGCCGCGATATGTGTTCGGCGTGGGACGATCTGCGCATCTATCCCAATCTGCTCGATCTGGCGTCCAGCTATGCGCGCGAGCCGACGCTGTTCCACTCGCTCGCGGTGCTGTTCGAAACCGATAATGCGCTGGACGAAGAGGCATTTGAGCGATGCCTCTGGGCGCGGCTGGAATCGCTGACCGACAAAGATGATTTTCACGGACAGCGCGCCGACCCGCGCGTCAGCGCCGATCCTGGCGACCCGCATTTTTCGTTGAGCTTTGGCGGCGAGGCGTTTTTTGTCGTCGGCCTGCATCCGCAGGCCAGCCGACCGGCAAGACGCTTCGAGCGTCCGGCGCTGATCTTCAACCTGCACGACCAGTTCGTCCAGTTGCGGGCCAGCGGCGTGTATGACAAGATGCGCAGTACAATCATTGCGCGCGATGTGGCGCTGGCGGGTAACGTCAACCCAATGCTGGCGCGGCACGGCAGCGTGTCGGAAGCGCGGCAATATTCGGGCCGCGTTGTTGGGGCCGATTGGGCTTGTCCATTCGCCGGTCGAAGCGGTGCCTTTGCGCCGGAAGGGAAGGGGCAAGCAATGTTTCCAGATTTGCGTAGCCTCAACGTGACCGAAACCGTGTCCGGTGCCTGCTCGCGATCGCCGTCGCCGACGCGTTTCGCGGTGGCTGGACAATAGAAGTGCCGCACGCCGCGCCATCGTCGCTGGATTGCCTGGTCATCGGCGGCGGGCCGGCGGGGTTGACCGCGGCCATCTATCTGGCGCGATTTCACTTGTCGGTAGCGGTTGTGGATGCGGGGCAGAGCCGCGCCAGCCTGATCCCGCTGACTCGCAATCACGCCGGATTTCCCGACGGGATATCGGGAAACGACCTGCTGATGCGAATGCGCGAGCAGGCGCGCCTTTATCGTGCTGATTTGCGTGAAGGCCGGGTCGACAGCATCGTGCGCAACGGCGACGATTTCGTTGCGACAATGGAAGGGTCCGCCATTGCTGCGCGGTCTGTCCTGCTCGCGACGGGCGTGGTCAACCGGCGTCCCGCGATGCTGGACGACGCTGCGCATCAACAGGCGTTAAATGACGGCCGGCTGCGCTATTGTCCGATCTGCGATGGATATGAGGTCACCGACCGCCGGATCGCGGTGCTCGGCACCGGCGATCGGGGCTGCGATGAGGCCCTGTTTCTGCGCAGCTACACCGCCGACATCACGCTGGTCGCACCCGAAGGTGGCCACGAACTGGACGATGCTCATTATGGGCGATTGCGTGACGCCGGTATCAAGGTGGTTGGCAGCTGCCGGGCCATCGCGTTGGCGGACGACGCCATCGTGCTGCGGGTCAATGGCGACCGGCTGTCTTTCGATAGCCTCTATCCGGCTTTGGGTTCCGACGTCTGTTCCGAGCTGGCCGCACCATTGGGCGCCGTGATGTCCGAAGCGGGTTGCCTGAAGGTCGATACGCACCAGCGCACTAACGTCCCCGGCCTCTATGCTGCTGGCGACGTCGTGCTCGGGCTCGACCAGATCAGCCATGCGATGGGCGGGGGCGGCGTGGCGGCAACGACCATTCGCAACGATCTGGCGGAAAAAGCGCCGCTTCGCCGCTGACGGAAACTAACCTGCATCATGCGTTTAACCGCGCCTGCCATGCAACAGCAGGCGATGTCGCTCGTTAGGACCGTGGCACCGGGTGATCGCTGATCCATCGCGAACCTGGTCGCAGGGATCGTACGACATGTTTACCGAACGCTTTTTGAGAGACAAACGCGGTGCGAGCCTCGAGGCGGACGAGCGCGCACGGATCGAGGCCGCCATCAGTGAGGTCAAGACCTTTGGCCCGCGCAATATCGTCGCGCGCGCCGGCGAACCGCTCACCAACAGCACCTTGCTGCTCGAAGGCATCATGTCGCGCTATCTCGACGACCGGAACGGGCTGCGTCAGCTTGTGGCGATCCATTTTCCCGGCGACTTTCTCGATCTCCACGCCTTTCCGCTCAAGGTGCTCGACCATGATGTCGCGACGCTGACGACCGCGACGGTCGCGACCGTCCCGCACGCCGAGATCGAGGCGATCGCAGAGGAAATGCCGCAGCTGATCCGCAAGCTGTGGTTTGCGACCCTGCTCGACGCGGCGATCCACCGCGCGTGGCTGTTTCGGCTCGGCCGCCTCGATGCCACGGGGCGCGTCGCGCATTTTCTGTGCGAAACCAACGCGCGGCTTTTTTCGGCGGGCCTTAGCGACGGCCGCCGTTTCGCGCTCGCGCTGACGCAGGCCGACCTCGCCGAAATCTGCGGGCTGACAACCGTCCATGTGAACCGCGTGATGCGGCAGTTGCGCGAGGAGCAGCTTTGCCTGTTCCGCTCGTCGCTGGTCGAAATCCTCGACCCCGCCGGACTCGCCAAGCGCGCGCAATTCGACCCCGCCTACCTGTATATCGACGACGATAGCCAGCTCCCCTCCGTGCAAAGGCCAAAATGATGAGAGATCCGACCGACGAGCTCCAACCCGAAACTCAGCCGGGTATCGCGACTGCCGAAGGCGGGCTCGTGTTCCTCGACGGGCCGGACGGGGTGGCAACGACGATGACGCCCGAGGCTGCCGCGGAAACCGGGCAAAGCCTGATCGACGCCGCCGCAACCGCCGAACGCCAGCAGGCGACGGCTAATGTTTGACGCCTTTGCCCAATGGAACCGGATGCTCGCGGCGGGCGCATCGATGCGCACTACGAGTGTCCGCGCTGCCGAAACTTTTGGCGGCGCCAACAAGGTCGTCGCGGCGCGCGGCGCGATTATTGGTGAGGCGATGCAATCGCCGTGGACGGCGGATCATGCCGAGCTTGGCCGGATGATCCCCGAAAAGATCGACACGCTGTCACGCGCAGGATCAGCTGCGGCGACGATCTGGTGGGACAGTCAGACGGCGTGGATGAAGCATTTCCAGCACCTTGGCACCATGGCGATGCGAGGCCGACTACCGACGCCGGCCGAGATCGCCGACCTTGGCGAACGCAGCGCCACGCTGATGCTGCAATCAATCGAGGCGACCGCCAGGATCGGCGCGGCGAGCCTCGCGCCGGTCCACCGCCAGGTCGCGACCAATGTGCGGCGTTTGGGGGCGAAGCGACCGGCAGCAAAGGGGTGAGGGGCATCGCGACGCTGACAGACCTCTGACCGTCAGTTCTGGAAAATCGCAGGCGTGCCGGGTTTCACCATCTGCGCCAGTCGCGCCGCATCCCAGTTGGTCAGCCGAACGCAGCCATGGCTTTCGGCGCGGCCGATGGTGTGTGGCTCGCTGGTGCCATGGATGCCATAATGCGGCTTATTGATGTCGATCCATGCCACCCCGACGGGGCTGTTCGGTCCGGGCTGTAGCAGCGCCGCCTCTTTGCTGTCGCTCACGTCCCAGAATAATTTAGGGTTGTAATGAAAATCGGGATTGCGGCTCACGCCCTGGATTCTCCACGTTCCGATCGGCAGCGGATCGCGGCTGCTTCCCATCGTGGCGGGGAATTGCGCGATCAGCTTGTCGCTGGCGTCGAACACCTTCAGCACGCCTTCGGATTTGTCGACGACGACCTTGGCCGCGGCCGGTTGTTTGGGCGCAACGCCGAGGCGTTCGAGCGTTCCGTTCCAGCCGCGCGAATCCTCGCCTAGCGTCGATTGGTCGATATCGGCGATGTTGGGGACGCGGAACGGGCGGTCCGCTCCCACCAGCGTCGATGCGCTGTTCAGCGCGACGAGGGTTTCGGGCGTGGTGTGAAAGCGCTCGGCCAGCGCCTCGGTCAAATTGCGATAGCCGAGCGCGGGCAATTTGGCCTGTTCGGCCGCGTCTTTCAGAAAGGCCGGGACGAACGGCCCTTTGGCAAAGCCTGCCGGAATGATGACAACCCGCGTCGCGGGAACCTGCCGCCACCGCTGCAACGCCTGCTCCGTCACGGTGTCGAGCTTGCCCGTGTCGGCAATGTCATTGGCCTGCTGAAAACCGCGCAACGCTGCGGCATAGGACGCGCCTTCCTTGCCATCGATGACGCCGGGCGAAAAACCGAGATGGTCGAGGATGACCTGCGCGCGCAGGATGGGGGTTTCGTCGAAGGCAATCGCGCCCGGTTCGGCATCCGCGAATATCAGACTATCGCCATCGGTATTCGCCGGTGCCGCCGCGCGCGTTTCGTCCGTATTTTTGTCGGGTGAGGCATTGCAGCCGGCGAGCAGCAGCGCCCCGGCTAGATAGATTGGAATTTTCAAGCGCTGGTCCTCTCGGTTGAGGCTTGTTCAACGATTGCGTCGGCTAAAGGATGCGCGCCATCCGCGGTTCAACGCAAACTTCGGCTAGCGTTCGATTTCATAATGGATCGGTTTGAACGTCCCGCCGCAACTGTCATAGGCCGAACAGGCGGTGAGCCCGATGATCAGGTCGTCGAGCGCGCGGAACCGAATGAAATCGCCGGGCGCGGTCGGCGGCGGCAGCACCTTGACCTTGCCCGCATTATCGACCGGAACGTGCATGAAGATGTTAAACGCGACGGGAATATCGTCCTCGGCGATGCCATAGGGTGCCAGCGCCTCGGCCAGATTGCCGAAACAGCCGCGATGGACGGGCTTGTCCTTGTAGAAATGGCGAAAGGTCGCTTCACTGCACGGGGTCAGCAGGAAATCATGCGTCCCGACATGGTCCTCGACAATCTCGAGCATGGGATTGGACCGGTTCGACCACAGCCGGTTGCCGGTCGTCAGCCGGATCGTTTCCTCGTAGTCGAACGTCCGCCCGTTCGACACAACCTCGCGAACGTCGCCGCGCATGAAGGCCAGCATGTCGCTGACCTGTCCGCCCTCGGGATCGATCACGCGCAGCGTTTCGCCGCGGAGCAGGGGGAAGGCCGTGCCGCTTCGCGGCGCGATAATCTCGGTCATGCATGGTCTTTCGCGCGAGGAGTGTGCGGTCACTACGTGCGGGGCGGGCGAAGGCTGCCTCGCCGGGCAAACTCTCGCCACCCTCTCATTTTTTCCGGTTCGTGCGTGAACATCGCGTGAGGCCGCCATTCAGCAACGCGACACCGGGCGAAGCGCTTTGGGGCGGAACGCCGGGGGGCTGACAGGAGAAAGCCGATGAAGACGCTACTCGTGAGCCTGGCGGTATCCGCCGCGGCCATCGCAAGCCCCGCCGCCGCACAATATCCGAGCGACGGCTACCAGAACCGCGGCAACAACGACCGCGATGACGACCGCGCCGGTGCAAACATGGCACCGCGGATCGAACAGATGCGCGTGCGGATCCAGGCGGGCGTGCAATCAGGCGCGATCAGCCGTCAGGAGGCCGTCTCGCTGCGCGCCGACCTGCGTTCCTTGACGCAGCTGGAGCGACAGTACAGCCGCGGCGGCCTGACCAACCAGGAGCGGCAGGACCTGCAAAGGCGGCTGCGCGAACTGCGCCAGGATGTCCGCCGCGCCGATGGCGGCGCGAACGGGCGCTATGATAATTGGGACCGCCAGAACGATCGCGACGATGATCGCTATGACGATCGCTATGACGGGCGGGGCTATGGCACCGATGGCCGCTGGAATGATAACGACCGGGACGATGATGACCGCCAGCCGCCACAGCGCGGCGGCATTGGCGGCTTGATCGACAATGTGCTGGGCCGCAACGAGGCGACCCTGCAAGTCGGCCAGCGCGCCCCGTCGGACCTTTACGGCGTACCCTATGAGTATCGCGACCGTTATCGCGACACCAACCAGTCCTATTATCGTTCGGACGGACGCCAGATCTACCAGATCGACGCCCGGACCCAAGCGGTTGTCCGCATCCACACGATGAACCGATAATTGCGCCCGCCTCAGCCAGCATCCTTGGCTGGCTGAGGCGCGCTGCAGGAGTTCGCGCTCACATCCGAGACCCTACAGCGATGGCTGAGATCTGAACAATGGGAAGGTTTCGGCGATTGAGATTGGCCCTGTCGCCAACGCAGACCCCGGTGTTTTTACGGTATTGGCGGGGAACAACGATTAACTCATTCAATTGCTTCAAGAGCGGGGGGGACGCTGGACACTGCTTCACACGAGCCACCCCGTGTTGATGAGAAGGGCGATTGTTGTGGACCGAGAAGATAACGTCGTGACGATTGCCCGGTTCGGACCGAGAAAGCTGCCGGAACTGACCATGCGGAAAAACAAGCTGGTGGGCGATGTCGTGGTGGCTACCGGTGCGGGTGATCTGCCATTGGACGTCCTCGCTGGCGCGCTACTCGAAGCTGCTGAAAGTAATGACAATACCAAGCTTGTGGCCTGGGCATTGCGCGGGGCTGCATTTTTCGACGGTGGAGAGCGGTCTGCTCCCTAAATGACAGGAAAGCACGGTTCGGTTAGCTACCTCCCCTTTTTGATCGGCGCGGGAGCGGGTGCAAATACCCGTCCCTAGAACGCAATCCTCGTCAGAAATTCACGTTCTTGGCTGACCGGCAGCGATCCGAACAAAATTTCACCTTATCCCAGTCCCGCGCCCATTTTTTTCGCCATGAGAATGGTCGGCCGCAGCTCGCGCAGATCTTGGACGGAAAGTCGGACTTTTTGATCATCCGTGGCACTGAGACCATCCTGCAACATGTGAATTTTGATATGCAGACTCCGCGTGACTATCCTGAACTAGCAGCCGGCGCAGGAGCGTCGAAAGAGCAGCGGTCGACACCCATTGATACCATCTTATCATGTCGCAGTTTTGGCGAAGATCAATGTCGTGCGGCAACAGTTTCGGCCTGCTTCCTTCGCCATGTATAGAGCCCGGTCGGCGGATGCCAGAAGCGCGTGCGGCATCGCTACCGATCCGCCGTCGCGGGCGAATGCGGTCGCCGCCCCTATGCTTATCGTGACCACGCCACTTGTCGTTGCGCCGTGCGGAATTTCCAAGGCTTCGACGGCCGCCCGGGCGCTCTCGGACGTCAGTGCGGCGCTGCGGCTGTCAGCATCGCCGAGCACAATCGCCAGCTCATCGCCGCCATACCGGGCGAGCAGTCCGCCCGAACCAGTGAGCGAGGATTGCAACGCTGCTCCGACGCTGCGCAGGCAGTCGTCGCCGACTTGGTGGCCGTGGGCGTCATTGAACTCTTTGAAATGATCGATGTCGATCAGCAGCAGCGATATTTGGGACTTTGCGGCCGATGTGCGCTGCCACTGGCTTTCCAGCGCTTCGTCGAACGCGCGGCGGTTGGCGAGGCCGGTGAGCCCGTCGCGCATCGCCATCGATCGCAGCTCATCCTCCAGCGCCTGCGGTCGGAAATGTCGCGCATGATGACCGCGCGGTCGCCGGGCGCGCCATTCGGCGCCGTGCCAGCCGGGTGTCGAGAACATACTTGAATATGCGCCGCCGCCTTTGGCCCGGGGGCTTGGACATACGCAGCGGCCACCCGGCAGGATGGCTATGGAAGTTCGTTGTTCAAGCGGGTTCTCAAGCCCGGCACCGCGCGCCTCTTGGCCCGATGCGTCCTCAGCATAGCCACACCAACGCACGGCGCAAGATGGTTTCATTTGAAACTTGTCCAATATGGCAGGATAATGCTTGAACGCCTTCGTCTGGAAGGATGGCGCGCGTCAGGCGCGCTAGCCTCCGCCCGATCTCATGCCGCAATCGTGAATGTCCAACTCGCCGGTCGGACGCCAGTGCGTCCGTCGGCGCGGTCAAGGGCAGTGGCGGCAGTAATGCGGCCAAGATCTTGCCTTAATGTCCGCAGACACAAGAGGTGGCCGATGATGGCAGGCGATCCGGAACAGGCCGATGCGGCAGAAGCCTTTGTGCGCCCGCAATCAGACCGCTGCCTCCATGACGCAGCGCGAACAAGCGATGTCACGGTCTTTCTTGGGACGCGGGCAACCGGCGCATCTCCAGCGCGTTCCATAGCAATATGAAGCGTCGGCGTCGTTCACGAGATCGCCGATCCGCTCGTGAACCGATCGCTCCTCGAATGAAGGTCCCCGCCATGAACATCAAATGCCTCCTGATCGCTGCGACAAGCACTTTGCTTTTCTCTGGCACCGCTTTGGCACAGCAACAGACCCAACCGCAGCCGAATATTCTCGAGCAGTTGCTCGGGTCCGTGTTTGGCAACAGCGAACAGGCCAGCGAACAGACCTTGGAATCGGACTGGAACCAAGGTCGCCGACCTTTTGCCCAGCGCCGCGCGACGTTGGAACAGCGCATCGATACCGCTGTGCGCGACGGCTCGCTCAGCCGCAGCGAAGCAGAGCAGATGCGCCGTGAGTATAATGAGATCGTGCGCCTGGAAGCGCAATATTCGGCCAACGGCAATATGTCCCAGCAGCAGCGCAGCGATTTGCGGATGCGATATCGGGCATTGACGCAGCGGATTGCTGGCCAGAACACCGGTCAAGGCGGCTATGCAGACGAGGGACGGTGGCAGATGTTGTCGACCCGCAACGCCGATTTCGAACAGCGGCTAACGAGCGGACTGCGGAACCGAAGCATTACGCAGGCAGAAGCCACGCGGCTGCGCAGCGATTGGCGCTCTTTGGCTCAACTTGAGGCGCGGTATCAGCGCGGCGGGTTCGATGCACGCGAGCAGGCCGATCTTTGGGCGCGCTACAATGCCATCATCGATCGCCTCGGTGGCGCTTATGGCAATGATGGGAACAGCGGTCGCTGGGGTCAGTTGGAAACACGATTGGCGGCGTTGGAACGCAATGGCGGCATCAACCGAAATGACGCGGTCCAGATTCGGGCGCAGCTCGGTGATCTGGCAAGGCTCGACGCTGCTTATACGAACGGCGGATACGGTGCAGATGAGCGGACATATCTGACCCGTCGATTTGGTGAACTCGAACAGATGCTCGGAAATATCCGTCGATAGCAGTCTTGCGGAGTCGAGCCGCGGCGCGGCGATTGGCAGGTGTCAGCAGGGTCAGGGTCGCGCGCGCCGACCTGTCTCGCCGCCATAGCCGCGCATCAGGATTGCTGATTGGCCTTTCGGGCCAGGCGCGACGGCAATGATCCTGCGCGATCGGCTGTCACCGAAGCGGCGTTCCGATATCAGTCCGCAAGCGAGCGCACGAACCGATAGCTTTTTTGGTCATAACCTCGTGTTCGGAAGAAGTTATGGGCGTTGTCGATCATGATGTCGCTCATCGCCTCGACTGCGCCGCATCCCGCTCTTGCGAGCGCTTCCAGCGCGGTCTCCATCATCGCCGTCGCGACCCCGCTGCGCCGGTGCGGCTTGTCGACCAAAAGCAGCGTGAGCCGTCCCAGCAGGCCGCGGTGGATCGTGGGCACAATCGTCCAGGCGCAGCAACCGATGACGCCGTCGCGATCGGCGACGACAAGCCCGCCCTGTGTCCGTTTGAGCGATGCGATATTGGCGGCGATGTCGCCGCGTTCGATCCGGGCGCCAGAGATGTGGCGCAGCAGCCCTGCAAGCGCCGCGGCATCGGCGACCGTTGCGGGGCGAATTTGCCAGTCGGGAGCAGGTCCGATCTTGGCGTCTTCGTCGGCAACGATACGTAGCACCGGCTTGACGGGCGGCCTAGGGGGCTTGGCAGGGTTTTCGGCGCGCAGCCGCGCTTTCGTCTTGGTGGCCCCAGCCCGCGCTGGCGTTCGGACCCGGCGCCGCACTACTGACGGTCCCTCGCTCGCTATAATGGGCTTTTTCTTCTTTGCCGGTGGGGCAGGGGAGGTGGTCTCGGCGGAGAGTTTCCAGGTGCCAAGCGCGCGACCGCGAAGATAGTCTTCGACCTCCTGCGCAGTGGCGGTAAGCCCTTCCTTGCCGATCCCGAGCAAGGCCTCGCCCTTTGCATCGGTAAGGCCGAATTTGCCGAAATCTCCGACCCCCGGTTTGCGTTTGCGCGATCGCAAAAGCTTCAGCCCGCGATGTTCGGCCATCGCGCGTAACTGATCAACCGTTGCGGTGGTTATCACCGCTCAGCGTCCCGAAGCGCGCAACGCCTGCGCCGCTTCGGGCAAGGCGGCGCGAACCGGGAGTAGGCGGCATTGGCGACAGGAACGATCATGCGATCCAAGCGCTTGAACTGCATGCGCGTGCATCGGTTCAGCCAATCTTCGACAATCGATCGAATTGCCTATGATGCCGCCGCCCGGACCCTTTCCATCGCGTTTTATGATAGCGGCAAATATATTTACGACGGCGTACCCGAGACGCTGTTCGAGGCCTTTTGCCGGGCCGGGTCTGCAGGAGCATTTTTCCACGAGCGGGTCAGGAATCGCTTCAGATTTCGCCGCGATCCCGAGCGCCGGGGCTTCGGACCGAACGCCTGACAATGTCCCGCCGCGCCGCATCGACCAACCCGATCACGCGCGCTTGCGAGCGGGCGTTTTTGCGGCCTTTTTGGCTGGGGTCTTGACCGCGCTTTTCTTGGTGCCGGCGCTCGATTTGGTAGCGCCTCGACCGCCAACCGATTTCTTGAGTGCTGCCATCAAATCGATGACGTTGGAGCCTTGGGTCTCGCTGCTGCCGCCCTCGCTCTCGATGTTGAGCGTCTTGCCCTTCTTCTTGCGTTCGATGAGGTCGCGCAGCGCCTCGACATAACGATCGTGGAAATCGCTGGCATCGAATTTGCCGGTCTTCTTGTCGATCAAGGTGGTCGCGAGATCGAGCAAATCTTCATCGGGGTCGCCTTCTGCGATATCACGAAAATAGCTTGCAGCCTTGTTCACCTCATCGGCGTAGCGCAGCGTTTCCATGACGAGACCGCGCCCGCACGGCTTGATGCTGACGACATATTCACGGCCGCGCATCGCGAGTTGCCCCAACCCGACCTTTCGGCTGCGACGCAGCGCCTCGCGAAGGACGATGAATGCCTCTTCGGCAAGCTCGTCGGCAGGCACGACATAATAGGGCTTTTCGAAATAGATGGCGTCGATGTCATGCGCCTCGACGAACTGGGTGAGCTCGAGCGTCTTCTTGCTTTCCAGCTTGACCCCCTCAATCTCGTCTTCGTCCAGAATGACATATTCGCCCTTGGCATATTCATAGCCCTTGACGATTTCGTCGACATCGACCGGGCCGATGCCGGGAACGACCTTTTCATATTTGATGCGCTTGCCCGATGGTTCGTGGATCTGGTTGAACGCGATGGTGGCGCCGCTTTTCGTGGCGCTATAGATTTCGACTGGAATCGAGACCAGCGCCAGCCTGATCTGGCCCTTCCAATAGGGTCGTACAGCCATGATCTTCTCCTTTGATGCTCCTCGTTCAATTCGCGATGACGACGGACGTTCCACTCTGACGTGCGCGCCGCGATATCGCGCGGATCTTCGGGAACTGCGGTCGGCAATATGGTTTTCACGATCCGGAAATTCGGATTAACCTCGATCAATTTGGGGCAACAATGCCCCTCGTCGGCGCTTTGTCGGGCCATGACCCATGCAAGAATGAACGCCGCAGGTGCGGCAACGCCCCTTCCGCCATCGCCCTGGATCGCCGCGGCCGAGCTGCCGCGGGCCGTGTCGGAATTCGGCCTGCTCGCTGCGAGCATCCCGGGCCTTCTGCGCAGTGCGGCACGCGGCGACGGACACCCCGTGCTGGTTCTACCCGGCCTGCTTGCCGGAGACCGGTCGACCGCTGCGCTTCGCGCTATCCTTACCAGGCTCGGCTTTGACGCTCGTGGCTGGGGTCTCGGGCGCAACCGCGGACCGCGCGCGATAGGTTCGCGCGGCGAACGCCTTCAGGCGCGAGTGGAGGTGCTGGCTGAAGAAACCGGGCGCAAGGTGAGTCTGGTCGGCTGGAGCCTTGGCGGGCTCTATGCGCGTCTGCTCGCCCGGCGCTTGCCAGCCCAGGTTCGTCAGGTGATCACGCTGGGGTCGCCTATCATGGATAAGGGCAGGGCGACCAATGCCGGCGAAATTTTCGAGATCGTCAGCGGCACGGCGCGGAACGATCGCGCCAACCGTGCCTTGCTTGCGGAACTGGCGGCGCCGTGTCCCATACCCTCGTCGGCGCTATACAGCCGATCCGACGGCGTTTGTGCGTGGCAGGTCTGCCGCGAGACGCCTGGCGCGCAGCGGGAGAATATTGAAGTCTTTGGCAGCCATTGCGGCCTTGGGGTCAATCCCAGCGTGATCTTCGCGGTGGCCGATCGGCTGGCCCAAACCGAAGGCCAATGGAAGCCCTTTGCGCCGCGTGGCTGGGCCACCTGGGCCTATCCGGCGCCCGGCCATGCCTGAATTGGCAGGCACGCATCGCCGCGCCGTAACTTTTGCCCGCGCCACCATGGCCGGACATTGGGAACAACGCCCTGCGCTGGCAGCATCATGCCCCGTTGGTGCATGCCTGCATGGGGGCGAGGTCGGTGCGTGCCAAAGGCAGTTTCGCAACCGCTCGCGTTCCGGGCGCGTGGCGCTCGGGGTGCATTTTCTCGTAGCGAATGTCCGCATGGTGCGGGCGTGCGAGCGCAGAGATAAGACGGGTTCCCAATCCGGTGCCGCGCACCGCGCCGCCTTGGGGCCAACCCACGCCATCATCCTCGACCGCGAGCTCGAGCGTCATCTCGTGGATCGAAAGCAAGATGCGGACTTCGCCGGTGCTGCCATCATAGGCGTATTTGCAGGCATTGCTGACCCACTCGTTGACGATCATCCCCAGCGCGACGGCCTTGTCCGTCGAGATTTTCAGCCGCGGCGCTTCGGCGCGAACGCTGCGGATAGCGTCGCCCGTTGACCAAGTGGTGGCAAGATCGGCAGCAAGTCCTTCAAGATACTCGTCGATCGCAACATATTCCACATCGTCGCTTGTGTAGAGCCGTCGGTTCACATGCGCGATCGTCGCGATGCGCTGCTGCGTTTGCTGGAGCGCTTCGCGCGCGCCAGCGTCACTGAGCGCGCGCGACTGTAGCGCGATGAACGACATCACCATCTGGAGATTGTTGGCGACGCGGTGGTTCACCTCCTTGAGGAGAGCTTCGAGGCGGGCGTTGCTCACCCTGAGATCGGCCTCTGCCCGCTCGCGGTCATGCCGAAGCTGCGCGCGCTCAAGGACCTGGTCGAAGCTGCTCGCAAGGAGGTTGAAAAAATCCTCGCCCACCGACTTCACGACATAATCGTCGGCCCCCGATTTGAGCGCTGCCACGGCGATGCGGCTTTCCTCCGATCCGGTCACATACACGACCGGCGGGCAGGCAGGCAGCGCGCGCAGCGCCTCGAGCGTCTGGAGCCCGTCCATTCCTGGCATGTAATGATCGACTGCAACGAGGTCGAAATTGTCGCAGGCAACCAGCGCCAGCCCTTCACTGCCACTCGAAGCCAGGCTCACCTCATAACCCTTGCGAGTGAGCCCGCGCGCGACGAGGCGTCGGATCCCTTCGTCATCGTCGATGTATAATATGCGCACTGGCGCCACGTCAGATCGGGTCCGGATCGGGAACCTGGATCACCGAGAGGAACAGCCCGAGCTGACGGATCGCATCCGCGAAGCTCTCATAATTTACCGGCTTGGTGATATAGACATTGCAGCCGAGGTCGTAACAGCGCTGGATTTCGACCTTGTCGTCGGTGGTCGTCAGCACCACGACCGGAGTGCGTCGCAGCGCGCTGTCGTCGGCTTTGATCTTGGCGAGAATGTCGGTGCCGCTCATGTCGGGCAAGTTGAGGTCGAGAAGGATCAGCGCCGGTCCGTTGCGGACCGGACCCTCGTCGGCATCGTAGAGAAAGGCGAGCGCGCTGCCGCCATCGGTAAAGTGATGGATCGTGTTCGAAATCCCGGCGCGCCGGATATTTTTTTCGATCAGGCGCGCATGACCCTCGTCATCCTCGATCATCACAATATTGACCGGTTGGTGTTCAGTCATCGCCATTACCGCCTTGCCATTCGCTCGGCAGGATCAGTCGAAAGGTCGATCCTTCCCCCAATGCCGATGCCACTTCAATGAATCCGCCGAGGCGATAAGCGAGCGCCCGCGCATGCGCAAGGCCGATGCCTTCGCCGGGTTGATCCTGCGCCCCCGAGCGCCGAAACAGATCGAATATCCGCTCATGATCCCGGGGGTCGATCCCACGGCCATTGTCGCTGACCTCGACGATGACGCGGCCATATTCGGTGCGGCCGGTAACCCCGATTTGACCCGCCACGCCCGGCTTCAGATATTTCAACGCATTTTCGATCAGGTTCGACAGAATCTGTTCGACCGCGACGCGGTCGTTGATGACCGGGGGGAGGGGCTCGATGGTGAGCGTGGTACCGGTTTCCTCGACACGGTGATGCAGGCTGTCGCTGATCCCGCCTGCGATCGCGGTGAGATCGAGGGGTTCGGGGGCGAGTGTGCGGCGGCCCTGCCGCGACAATTGCAGGATCGCATTGATCAGCCGATCCATTTTCTGCGTCGAGCTGCGGATGAAACCGATCGCCTCGGGCAGATCCTCATCGATCGCGAGGCGGGTGCCGCTGTCGGGCGCGGCCCAGCCCTCGGCGTCGCTCCGCTCGATATAACCTGCAATCGCTTTGCGCGCCGCTTCAAGCTCGGCCGTGAATCCCATGACATTGACGAGGGGGGATCGCAGGTCGTGCGAGACGATGTAGGCAAACCGCTGGATCTCGCTGTTCGCGCGCTGGAGTTCGGCGGTGCGGGCATCGACAAGCTGTTCGAGACCCGCGTTCAGATTGTTAAGCTCTTCCCGCGAATCCCGCAAATCGGCCAGATTGCGACGCACGAGGAAGAGCGTCGCGGCGGCGACGATCAGGATCAATAGGCCGGTGCCGGCGAGCGTGGCGGTAAAGAGAAACTGCGTCTGCTGCTGTCGCGCCTCCCGGCTCCGCAGCAGGCGCAGTTCTTCGTCCAACATTGTGTCGACGACGCGGCGCGCCTCGCGAACGTACCCGACGCCGGTATCGCTCATGAAATTCGCGATCATTTCCTGCCGCGCCGCGCCGGTAAGCTGCACCGAACGGCGGTGATAGATGCCGTAGGCATCGAGCAAAGCGCGCAATCTCGCCGTGCGCTGCTGCTGCCGCGGATTGTCGCGGGTGAGATCCATCAAAGCCGCCAGGTTCTTGCGCGCGCCGACCTCAGCCTCGCCCATGATCGTCGCAAAGGCGGGATTGCCGGTCAAAAGCAGGCCGCGGCGCGCGGTTTCCAGCCGCTCGTTGGAACTTGCAAACCCCCCGAGGCGCACCTCGACCGCGAGCGTATGCGATACGAGCGCGGCGCTCGCTTCATTGTCGCGCTGAGCCCAGAACACCGCCGCCGCCGCGACGAGAAGTGCCGCAAAGCCGACACCAAGGAGGACGATGATGGCACGATTGGCGCGCGCGTCGCGCCCCAAAGGTGCTGGCTTGCCCAGTTTCATACGGAACCCATATCCCGATCACTCGACGCCAGTTGGCGGCGCGGCCACCGTCATAGGGAAGAGCGTATTTCTGGCAAGCACCAAGCCCGCGGCGCTCCGGAGTGCGCCCCGCTGCGCGGCGCCAGCAACTCGTCAGGCCAAGCTACTGAGACAAGCGATCAATTCTTGCGGGCGATAGGGTTTGGGAAGAAACAGGCTCCCGATCGGCAAGACGATATCGCTTGCGGGTATGCGGCCCGATGTGACGATGATTGCGACGGGCGGCCAGCGCTCGCGAACGCAGGCCGCCAATTTTACCCCGTCCATCGATCCGGGCATCTCGATGTCGGTAAAAATGATCCGAATGTCTGGGCACATCTCGAGCAGCGCCATGGCTTCGTCGGCATTGCCAGCTTGGAGCGCATGATAGCCTGCGGATTCGATCGTATCGGCCGTTGATAGCAGTACGAGCGGATCGTCTTCGACGACGAGGACGACAACGGGCAAATTATTGGGCACTCTTGCTCTCCTCGCGTCCGAATTCGCGCCAGCGGTCGGCGCTTCAAGGTCGGTCAGCAATATGCCGATGGCCCATATGAGCTTAACGCCCCCGCGCTCGATTAGTCCCATCTCGATTCAGCGACTTGAAGATAGTCTGTGGAACGGCACAGCGGCGCGCGGATCACCGGCGACGTCGACCGCGCCGAGCGGACCGATGACGCGCGCGGCGACATGGCGCTTTGCCGAAGGCAAGTTCACGGACCAAATGCCAAAGGCCGACGCAGAGAAACGCATACCGGAAATGCCCCAGCGTTTGTCACTGCGGCGCTTTGCTGGGCTATCTCGGCGGGTCGCGAACGCGGGTGCAGGGCGCTCTTGTTTCCGATCGGTAAAGCCTGTTCGGCTTCGTAGATTTTATCCCGGTGCGGCTCGCGCCATTCGGCACTGCTTTGCGCGCGGGCGCTTTGATCGCGGGCGAGTTCTCCGCCACGATCGCAAAATGTCGTCGCTGGCCGCCTTCACGGCTGGCCTTTGAACCAGGGCGCATAAGGTGTGCTGCTCGCCATCTGCCGATTATAGTCGGGCGCGCCGTCGTCCCACCAGACCGGTCCTCGTTCGCCAAGGGCGCGCTTTGTCTTATCAACCGTCGCTCTCGCGTTGCGCTCGGCCAGCGTATCGCCCGTCATCTTCGCCGCACCGACAGCGCGGCGAGCGTTCATCAGAGCGCCGACCAGGCGCGCTCGCTCCCCCTCGCTTAAATTCGGGTCCGACATGCGCCAAAGCCTGCCGCGCACGACAAAATATCGCCCGTCGGGCGTAACGGGATGGTGGATCGAAGCGGAACTGGCGTCGGTCATTGTCGGTGACTTTCCACGGTCGTTGCGGAGTATCGCGACATCCTGCTGCGGTCTCCAAGGGAGCGACAGGAACTGGGTGCTTCCACTAGCTTTGCGCAACCGCCGCATCTTAACTGTTGTGCATATTCGGTTCCGCTAAAACGGCATCTGACACGCCGGCTCGAACGTCGTTTAACGCGCTCGCCGAGACCACTCTTTATGAGCGAACCGCACGGCCGTGCCGCTCCCAGACATCGTCGGTTTCCGCTCATTCGGGAGTCATGCAGCGTCATTTATCGGGGCTGCGGCGGGCCGCGTGCCGCCGTTGTGCGCGCGTCGATACTGAAGACAGCTCTATAATCCTCTCACCGCCGTCAGTGGATCCAATCATCGACAGCGGTCCCCCTGGCGTGATTCCGCTGGCGGCTGGGGATCGCATTACGGCGTGGGAAGTTTCACCTCGGGAAGCGCTGCCAGATCAGCCTTGGTCATCGTGGTTGCCAGATCCGTATCGTCGCCAGCTACGCGGGTTTTCAATCCCGTAATCGGCACATGGACGTAGCGGTCGGGATTGCTGTCTTCGATTTCAACGAGCAGGCGATCGACCTTGCCGTCGGGCCCGCGCAGGATCTGCGCAACGTCGCCGAGCTCCATGCCCTTCGCATCGAGGAGTTCGGCGTCGAGAAGCTGGGCCTCACTCAGCCCCAGTGCGGCGGGGAGCGGTCCCGCCACCCTCGCGCTGGTTTCGGCCGCCTTCTCGAGACGGTCTTCGGCAGCCTCATTCTTATCGGCGCAGGCCGACAAGCAGGCGGTCGACAGGGCAATGACGAGAAGTGAGCGCATGTGATTTCTTTCCAAGCAATTCTCGGCGACGCTTTTGGTCTCGCCGGGGGGCTGCCAGAGCTCGACTATGAACCCCGAAAAGGTGTCGGCGCTGCCGACACCGAAGCGGTTGCGCGAGCAATGACGGGCTCGCGAGCCAGTAACGTCAGGGTAAAGTTCGCCGCCCGCCGCGACCGAACACAAAGCCGACCACGACCAGAACGACCGCAATGACAAGCAAAATCTTCGCAAAGTCAGCAGAGAGGCCGGCGACGCCGCCGAAGCCGAGCAGCGCCGCCACGAGCGCGATCACTGCGAATATGATGGCCCATTTGAACATATTGTCATCCCTTCAAAGACACGATCCCGCCGCTCCCGCGCGAAGGCGCCAGAGCCGTGGAAATCACCGCCAAATCATCTTGCATGGATAGAGCGATAACGCCGGTCACTGGCAAAAAGTTCCAGGGCATGCCGGGTCGCGCCGCCCTGTTGCCGCGCGCGATGCGTGGCACTCGATCAACCGCCCGGGAACATCGACGGCAGCGAGGCATTCATCTTGCGCCAGGAAAACAATGATCAGAGAAAGGGCCGCCGATGTCATCGCGCTTGACCGCTGCCGCCATCAATTGTTCTTTATCCGCCAAGGGCCGCGCATCCTCCACCGACGCGATGCTGGACGTGCTTGCAGAGCATTTCCAGGCCCACGACGTCGAGGTCGCCGCACCGATCCGTATCGCTGCCCATCAGGTAAAATGGGGCGTCTCCTCCAATGAAGGCGCGGGCGACGACTGGCCGGCGATCCGTGAGCAGATACTTGCGGCCGACATCCTGATCTTTGGCACGCCAATCTGGATGGGACAGCCATCAAGCGTAGCCAAGCTTGTGCTCGAGCGGATGGACGCATTTCTCGACGAAACCGATGCAGCAGGGCGCATGCCGAGCTATTCTAAAGTTGCCGTCGCCGCGATCGTCGGCAATGAGGATGGCGCGCATCATGTTTCGTCGCAGATTTTCCAGGCGCTGAACGATGTTGGATGGACGATTCCCGCGGTAGCAGCGTGCTACTGGGTCGGCGAGGCGATGCGTGCCATTGATTTCAAAGATCTCGAGCATCGACCGCGCTCGGTCACCCGGACAGCCGGCATGGTGGCAGCCAACGCGTCGCATCTCGCGCGTTTGTTGCGCCAGTCTCCCTATCCCGGCTGATCGCGTGCGATTATGCGGACGTGCGATCAGTCCGCGAAGACGGCATCCGCAACCATATGTCCCGATTGCCGCAGGGTGATGAGGGGGTCAAGATTGAAGCCCTGCGATTTTGCGAGGGCGAGATAATTGTCAGCGACGTCGCTCGGCAAGGCTGCCGTGCGGGAAATCAGCCACAAATGCTTGCGGTCGGGGGTCCCGACCAGCGCTATCGAATAATCGGGTGCGATCGCGAGCACCCAATAGTCGCCCGCGGTAAACGGAATCCATCGCAGATAGGCCGGAAGAAAGCTGACCTTGAGTTTGGCATTGTTTTCTTCTTGCGGAACGGCGACGCCGATCGAACGCTCGGGGGTGCCATGCTTGTCGAGGCAGCGATTTTCGACCCTGATCCCGCCGTCTCCCGCCTTGCTGTACGTCGCGGTGATAGCGCTCGCTTCCGCATCTTCCCATTTCAGCGGCAGGCGGCAAATTTCGAACCATGTGCCAAGGTAGCGGTCGAGGTCGATGCCGGGGACCGCTGCGACATCTTTCATTTGATTATTCCTGAAGTTTCCGTCCGAAAGGAAAACCGAGCGGGGGGCGACTTGTTCCATGCGCAATCGCTTGATGTTGACTGTGGCCGACGCAGCGAAGATGCGTATGCCGGTCGAGAAACAGTTCGCGCTGCGACCGACCTTTGGAGCCGGTTATTGCCGATGATGCCCTGGCGCCGCCGCGGCGATTTTTGGATTCCGATATGTGCTGGCCAGAACACGGCGTCCTGGCCGTTATAACCCGCCCATGGCGCGCTCAAAGCGACGAGAGCACTTAATCCTGCTGGTCGGAAGCATCCGGCTTGGCAAGCGGCGCGAGGCGGTCAATAGCGGCCGCACGCTCGGCGGCAGTTTCGGCGGGCATCGCCATCGCATGCTCGCGCGTCATGCCCGGCGTCGGCGCCAGCGTTCCTGCCTCGAGATCGGCCATGAGTCGGCGCACGAAGATCAGTTCGAGTTCCGTGTGGGTCAGAAAGGTGTCCAAGAGGCTCATTGCCTTACGGCAACGCTCTGGCGCACAACTTGTTCAACAGAATTTGCCGCGATTGCCCCCCGGGACGTTCACCGCAACTGGCTGTCCTTGCTGCCGCGCCGATTGAAGCCCGCCGACCGCACAGCCGCGTCGCGGTGCGATTGGCAGCGGACGCACGTGCGGGTTCCTGGCAGCGCGGTTTGCCGCGCTTGCGGGATGTGTTCGCCGCAATCCTCGCACCAAGCGGTGCCGTCGCCGGACGGCAGCCTGGCACGCGCCGCCTGGACCGCGTCGGACACGGTGTCGTCGATTTGTTCCTGCACGGCGCCGTCGCGCGCCCAACCATTGGCCATCATGCGATCCTCCCGCCACCAACGCGCCTTGATCCCAAAAGCTCCCGCGCGTTTTGCGCTATGGCGTTGGACGCGGGCGCCATTGAAGACTTGCGTCGGCAGCTCCAAGGTCTTGGCGCCTTTGCTTGGCAGCGCCGCGACCTAGCTGCCGGGTCCCGCCAGCGGGTTGCTGGATATTTCGGGCTCGCCGCGGCCCGCGAAGGGACAAACCCAATCGGCATCCACCGCCCGGCCCGAATATTGCCGGGCTTCGGAGATCGTCCCGTGGCGCGCGAGCATCGGATTGGCATGGCCAGCCAGTTCAATGTCGCGCGCAATGATTGTCCTGCGCAGTTTGTCATAGACGCCGCCGGTACGAAGCTGCTCAAACTGATCGTGCAAATTGAAGATCAAGGCAGGTCGTTCGAAACGCCGCGCCGGACGGCTCGCACGCGGATGGAGGCCGACCACGAAGAAGGCTTCGCCGCCGAAGCTCAGCGAAAAATGGGGGTCGGTTGGATCGGCGCTGACGCGTGGATCGGCGGGCTGGCCATGCCACGCGTCTTTATGCGTGAGCGACTCCAGCCGCTCCCACAGGCAGCGCTCGAATTCTGTTTCGTTGAGGCCGCTATCGTCTTCAAATATCACGGCAAGCGACTGGAAAAGGGCCGGCTCACTGGCATAGCTCCAGGCCAGGTCGAGCAGGTTGGGATAGATGCGCAGATCGTCCCACGCCGATCGCATATCGCGGCCGACCACGATCCGCATCTGGCCTTTTGCCAGCGCGGACTTGGCGCCAACGCAGGGAAAGGCCGGGTCGCGCACAAACGCTTCGAAGCGGCGTGCGAGAGGATGTTTGCTGTCGTCGGTCGGTTGAAGCATGCACGGAAAAACCGTCATGCCGCTGGCGAGTTGCAGACGATTAACATGGGTTGCCATGAATTTTGGCGGGCGCATTATTGGTCGAAAGAGCGGCGATCAGTGGCGGCTATCGGCACAGGCCATGCGCAAGCGCAGCTGCTGCTGACGGCAAGGCAAAAAGGCGTGGAAGGCGCTGCCGCGTCGCGGCGTGCATCCTTTTCAGTTGGATCTGCCAGTCATCCCGCGGCTTTGCGCCCAGCCATAAAGATCTGCAATCATACCGCGCTCGGCTTCCTGTTGCAGAAAGACGACGACGGCTGTCTCGGCGTCGTGGTCGATGAAGCGCATCGTGGCATAGCTTGCGCCATCGCGCTCGGTATCGCCACCTTCGATTTCGTCAGGCCAAATTTCGATTGTCCGCACTGGCCATTCCTTTCCAAGCCACTGTCAGCGAATGGTTCGAAAATGCCGAAACTTGATTTTGGTTGCAGAAGAGCTGGGTGATTTTAACCGAGATCATTCGCTTTGCCGGTCGTGCTAATTGCACAGCCTGATCGAAAGAGCCCCCCCTCCCGGCACTGCAACGCCAAAGGGGACGGCCCCTCGGCCGCTGGCAGTCGTGTCAGGGTCGTGGCGGCGGCGCGGACCCGCCCGCGTCCATTTCGATCGCGCCCCATCAGGGTGCTTGCCGTTTGACCGCCGCTAACAGGCGTTTGATGTGCGCTACGACCTTTTCCGGCTCATAGGGACGCCGCAGATGCGGCCCGTCGTCGCAAAGTTGGCTGGCTGCTTTGGCGGCAGCGTCGACGCTACCGGCAAGAACGGTCGTGATCGCGGGAAATTCTTCGCGAAGCCGAATGCGGAGCTCGAACGCATTGATCGAACCTGCGAGTTCGGCGTCGGCAAGCACGGCATCGGCGCTGGCGGTGCCGCGCCGCAGCGCGGTCAGCACTTCGTCTGAATTTGCTGCTTCGATCACCTTGTAGCCGCAGTGGCGTAGATATTCCGCCAGCGCATTGCGGATCAGGACGTCACCGTCCGCGACGATCAGGCACTGCGCGTCTGCGTGTCGGTTTTCCATGCGGTTCCCATCAACTTGGTCACTTCCTTGACCAGCGCATCCGCCAGATAAGGCTTTGCAAGAAATATGTCTGCGGGTGCCGCTTCACTCGACATCAGGTGGCCCGAACAGACAATCACCGGACGCGCGGGCGCGAGTGCCTTGGACCGCCGCGTGAGTTCCATCCCGTCGATCCCGCCGGGCATGCGCACGTCGGTAATCATAAGATCGACCGGCTGTCCGGACAGCAAAACGGCGAGACCCTCTTCACCGTCGGTTGCCTCGAGGACGGCATAACCTTCGTCTCGCAAGGACTCGCTGATCAGGAAGCGAATGAGAAACTCGTCTTCGACCAGAAGTATGTTGCGTTCGCCCACCATTTGGTCCTTGTTCTGAGCGTCGGCCGACCAGCCAGCGCGCGACGGCTTCATCAGCTTCCCGATTCATTTCAATACGCTAGCCCGAAGCCGATCGTTCCGAAAGGGCGTGGCGAAGCTATCTTTGTTTCGAAAATCGACATTGCCGCAGACGGTGCATATTGCATGCCGATGCGGAGCCTAAGCGCGTTGCTTTCTGCGATCAGCCGCACTTTGCGTAGTGAAGTCACTTCAAATGGATGCCGGACAGGTCGTGGCCTCAGGCTGCAATGACGACAGAAACATGCTAAATATGTCGCCGGCATCGCCGAATCACAGGGGTCGCTCCACGTGAGATCATTTTCTGAAAAAGACATCTGGGCCGAGGTGCGCGCGGCCGAGCGCCAACACGGCGATCGGGCGGAAGCCGAACTCGCTCGTCGGATCCACGAACTGACGGCGGCGGAGCAGTTCGATGAAGCGTCTTTCTGGTCCGCCGTTGCGGCGCGCCTGAAACAACTTCACGATATCAAATTGCCGGGGCCATCGGTGCTGCCGAAGCTGCTGAACGAAATCGACAGCGGCAAAACGTCCTGATCGGTTCAGTCCGAACCGGGTAACCGCCGCTCGCCGACTTGCGCCCGGGCTGGTAACGACAATTCGCTCCCAGTGACCTGCGCGCAAGCGCTGACTTAGAAGATGCCGGGAGTTGCTTTTCCGCCGAATAACCGGTCCGGCAATGCCATTCGCAACCCGCCGGACCCTGCTGCGTTGGATGGTCATGCGAGAAACAATCTCATGACGCCGCGCTGGCCGTCTTCCCTTTGGGTCGTGCGCCACGGGCAGAGCGCGGGTAATGTCGCGCGTGATGCTGCCGATGCCGCCGGCGCCGAGCGCATCGAACTGGACCACCGCGATGTCGACGTGCCGCTGTCGCGGCTTGGGAAGGAGCAATCGCGCGCCCTCGGAGAATGGTTTGCTGCCGGCAAGGAAGATGGGCGGCCCGAGATCCTGCTTGCCTCGCCTTATGTCCGCGCGGTGCAAACGGCCGAGATCTTTCGTCATGCCGGGGGATGCGCGTCGGATGTCGCAATCTGCATCGACGAGCGGCTCCGCGAAAAGGAATTCGGTATTCTCGATGGTCTGACCCGGTTCGGAATCGAGGCAGCCCATCCCGACCAGGCCGAGTATCGCAGCCTGCTCGGTAAATTCTATCACCGCCCACCGGGGGGCGAGAGCTGGTGCGATGTCATTTTGCGGCTGCGCTCGCTCCTCGACACGGTGTCGCTGCACTATGGCGGACGCCGGGTAATGATCGTGGCGCACCAGGTGGTCGTGCTTTGCCTGCGGACCATTATTGAAAATCTTGGAGAAGCCGAGATTCTCGCGATCGACAAGGAGGGCGATGTCGCCAACTGCGCGATTACCGAATATCGCTTTCATCCTCAGCCCGGTGGCGATGGTCACCTCGCGCTCGCCCGCTATAATGTGACGGCGCCGATGCAGGATGAAGTTCCGGTGACGCGCGAACCCGATGCGATGGTTGCCGCGCGTGGCTGACCCGATCGCGCTCGATACCGCCTGGCTCAAGGCGCACCCGCTCCCCGACCACCATGATAATATCGACAAGAACGGCCGCGGGCGGGTGCTGGTTATTGGCGGCTGCCGCAGGGTACCCGGCGGCATGCTGCTCACCGCCGAGGCGGCATTCCGCGCCGGTGCCGGCAAGGTAACGATCGCGACGATCGCATCGGCGGCGATCGCTGTCGGCGTTGCCTGTCCGGCCTGCGCTATCGTTGCGCTGCCCGAAACCGCCACCGGCGAAATCGCGCCCGAAAGCGCCGATTTGCTGCTTGCGGAAATTGCCGGCCATGATGCCATCGTATTTGGTCCGGCGATGATCGACGAAGATATCGTTTGCCAGCTGCTTGCCGCGCTTTTGCCCGCGCTGCCTGACGATATGTTCCTGCTTCTCGACGCCGCCGCACTGCGTGCAGCAAGCGAACATGCCGAATTTATCTCGGCTCGCAGCGCGCATACCGTGCTGACCCCGCATGCGGGCGAACTCGCGGCCATGCTCGGCGTGGACACGGACAGTGTGACCCGCGATCCGCTCGGCGCGCTTGTCCAAGCCGCCGAACGCTATGGCGCCGCGGTCATGGTCAAGGGTGCGACGAGCCATGTGCTGGGGGAGGGGACCTGCCTTGCCTATGCCGGCGGCGGGCTGGGTCTCGCGGTGAGCGGCTCGGGCGACGTGCTCGCCGGTCTGATCGCAGGTCTCGGTGCGCAGGGACTTTCTCCGCTCCGTGCTGCCGCCTGGGGCATCTGGCTTCACGGGGAAGCGGGACGCCGCTTGTCCGAGACGATGGGGCCAATCGGCTACCTGCCGCGCGAACTCGCAGCGCTCGCGCCCGGGCTCATGCGCGGGGTTTAACAGCGCCGCACGCGACAGACTTCCGCATGACTGTGAGGGTCATGGGACCTGTTGCCGTCCGCAACTTGTCGGATCAAATAAAATGCGCGTGGTGCTGCCGCATTCACGGGCAGGCGGCACAAATCGATGACCCATTGGAAAGGCGCTCGCGCGTTGGAGCGCGCGTTTCCAGGGACTTCCCGTCTGCACCGCATTGCGCGGCTGGCGCTGCCGCACGGGCGAAGTCGTCCCGGCCAAAAAGCAATTACGGAAACTTCAGCGAGGCCCGGTGCGTTGCTTTGAACGGAAGGAGCTGGATAATGAATCTCCCGCACGACACCCTTGTCCTGGTCGCCGATGGCCGCAAAGCGCTATTCCTGCGCAACCAGGGAAATGGGCAGCATATCGATTTGCGCACCGCATCGCACGAGGAGCGCGAAGACCGAAAAAACAGCGACATTAAAACTGCCCCTTCGGGTCAGTCGCCGGCACCCGGTGGCACCGGACTGTCTGGCGGGACGATGGGCGAGCCGGACTTCCATCAACAGGAAGAAGACCGTTTTGCTCAGGACCTTGCGAAACGGATCAATTCCATGGCGTTGGCCGGAAGTTTTGATGCGCTCGTGGTTGTGGCGCCGGCCAGAACGATGGGAGAGTTGCGCCCGCTCTGGCATAAGGAGGTGACGCGGCGAATTCTCGGCGAACATGTCAAGGAGATGACCGACCGTCCCTTGGCGGACATCGAAGCATTGCTGGTTGGCGAAGGCGTGCCGCCGCACTGACCGCCGATCCGGGCGCCGGCGTCGCGGTTCACAGCGCGTCTTCGTCATCCTGCTGCGGTGTCGGTGCGCTGCCGCGAGCGATGAAGCTGATCTTGCCCTGCGGTTCGAGGATCGCCCATTCGACGTCGGCCAGACGGGCGATGCCGGCGAGGCGCATTTCGGACAAAATTTCGTCCCGCGTGAGTCGGTCGCGGCGAAGGTTCGCCTCGATGATCGTTCCATGTCTGACGACCACGCGGGGCTCACCGTCCAGCATGTTTTTCAGCTTCGGAAAGAGATATGTCAGCCAGCTCAGCGTCAGCGCCCAAAAGGCAAAGGTGCCGATCGCGAGCATTCCGCCCGTGAGGCTGAAGTCGTTGTGCGTCACCCCTTGTTGAATCAAGTCGCCCATCACCACAAGCAGGACAAGCTCGAACGGCGTCATTTGGCCAAGTTCGCGCTTTCCCAAGAGGCGGATCAGCACATAGAGAAGCACGAACATCGCGGTCGCGCGCAGCACGATATCCATCAGGGGTGAACCTTGATCCGGAAATGCCGCCGCCCGATCAGCCGTTCGCCGTCATAGAGCGTAATGTAGCCCGCATTGCCGCCAAAAAGCGGCGGATTGATTTGCCCATCGATCTTGACCCGCAGGGTTTCACCTTCCGCGAGCGGCCCGTAGGCAAACCGATATTCGCCCTCCTTGAAGGTCTCCTCGGTCGCTGCGGGAATCATCGTATTGATCGTAATGTCGCGCCAAAGACCGGTTTCGATCGCCAGGGTTGCATCTGCGATCGCCATATTGGCGCGAATGTCGATCGACGTTTCCAGGAATTCGCCGTTGCGGATGACTGTGGGAATCTGCACACCCATTGTTGCGGCTCCGAAGTCTGCCTCGATGCGGGAGCTTGGCTGTCCGCCAAACACGCCTGCCACCGCCGCGACAAGCAGGCCGCCGAAAACGATAAACGAGACGGGGCTCGCGTGTCGGTCCCAAAAGCGCGACCGTTCAAGGGGCTCGTCTATGCCATCTGGCGCGCTGGGCGTTGCAGCAGAACTGTCCATGGCGATACAACGCCGCTATCCTCTTGTCGTTGCTGCCGCGCAATGAAGGCCATAATGCGCCCAGCAGCGAGAGGATTGTTTGCGCATGGACAGCTGCATGCAAGCGGTGGTCGGGCTCGCCGTCATTGCGGGACCATAGGCCGACGCAGGGAGGCAAGCAGACAGCGTATCGCTGAGAGATGCTTGCGCCGCAGCGGCCAAACTAACGGCTGCCGCCCACGGGGGCATCGGCGCCTGTCTTAGGTCCATGGTCGGTCGGCCGCGGCATATGGCCGCCACCGCCCTGCGCGTCGTCGTCATAATCTTCGGGGTTGCCACCGCCGCCGGCACCTGCGCCGCTGCCGGTCACCGGACCGCTGCCTTGCTTGTTCGCCCTTTTCCCGCGGTTCCGGGCAGCCGTGACGTCGCCGTCCTCGCGTTCGGTCTTGGGATAATCCTCGGGGACCGCGGTGCCGACATTCTCGCGGTCTTCGACTTTCTGCTGCGGCAGCGAGCCGGGCGTAGGGGCACGCGGCCCGGAATCGGGGCGGGCGTCGTCATGCGGGCGGTGCGGGTTGCTGTCGCTCATGGCATCTGTCCTTCTTTGATCGGGGATCAGGCGGCGGCGAAGCCGGCCTTGTTCATCTCGGCGGTGACAAGGGCATTGCCTTCCTTGCCGAGCGCGGCGCGCAGGCGCGGGAACAGCGCGTCTTCCTCCTCGGCAATATGCGCTTCGATTTCGCTGCGAAATTTGCGGACCTTGGCGATCCATTGAGGATCGTCGTTCGGCATCGCGCCAAGGTCGTGGAGATATTGCTTCACATAGCCATGGTCGTGGATGAGCTGATCGGCATCCTCGACCTGGCCATGGTCCCGCATCGCAGGATAAACGACATTTTCTTCCTCAAACGCATGTTTGGCGAGCGCATGCTTGAGCTGGGTCAGCAACATGCCGCGCTTCCAGGTCTGCGACGCGTCGGTCTTCTCGATGGCATCGAAAAGACGAAGCGTCAGCCGGTGTTCGGCCTTGAGACCTTCGTCCCACTCACCCTGCGCGGCGGTGATCCCCTGGACCACCGCCTTGCGGCCGAAGTTCGCCGCGAGCCCGACAACGAAGCCTGCCGCGGCGGCGCCGAGCAGAATGACGGGGCTCTTGTTTCCGGTCAGAATATTCGTTGCCATGGTCGTCTCCTTGGGTCTGGGGGTCAGGGATGCTCGCGCCGCGTCTCGACGCGGATCAGCGAAACTGCGGTACGCCGCGGCTGGGTCAGCATGAAATGCGCCGCAACCGCGATATCTTCGGCGCGCAGCATCTTGTGCTCGCCGATCAGCGCTTTCTGCTTCTCAGGCGGGAATTCGGGATATTGGAAGTCCGCGCCGGTGAAGCCGGGTTCGATCAATCCGACCTTGATATCCTCTTCGGCCAACTCCTTGCGAAACGCCGGAACAAAGCCCTGAATGCCTGCCTTTGCCGCGACATAGATCGAGCTGCCGGGCTTTTGCGAAACCGCTGACATCGAGCCGATGAAGATGATGTCGCTCCCGCCCTGCATCCGCCGCGCTGCTTCCTGCGCACAGACGAGATACGCGTTGAAATCGGTATCGAGCTGGTAGCGCATCTCGCTCTCGCCCGCGTCGGCGAGCGCGGCGGCCGGTACCGCCGCATTAATGATCGCGATATCGAAACCGCCAAGGTAAGTGTCCGCTGCCGCGAAAAAGCGATCGACGTCCTCCCCGATCGAGAGGTCGACATTGATCCCGTCGCCTTCGCCCACCTCGCGGATCCGCTGCAACGCATCATCCAGATGCTCGGGTGTCCGCCCACAGATAAAGAGTTTCACGCCATGACCGGCGAGCAATGTCGCGATGGCGCGGCCGATCCCTGTTGTCCCGCCGGTGACGATCGCGCGGCGGCCCTTGAGCTCGGGCATTTCCGTGTGCGCGTCATTTTCGTCGATCATGATCGATCCGCTCCTGCCATCATCTCGGGCGACCGGTTCTCGAACGGGACAAGCCCGCCGCAGCGGCCGCCCCCATGGTTGAACGACGCCTGCCGACCGGCACGGTTCCGCCGCCGGGCGAACGAACGGAATTTTTTCCGCTTGCACGCCGCAGGCAGCTTTTGACCGCGTCGCTCGTTGACCGAAAAAGCCTGTTGGAAGGAAGAAAATTCATGGAATGGACCCTGATCACGATCGTCGGACCGATCCTGTTCGTGCTGGTGCTGGGCTGGGCGATGCTGCACAATCACCGCTCGCGCGCCGAAACCCGGCGCACCGAGGAAGCGACCCGCTTGCGGCGCGCCGAAGAGGATCGGGACGCAAAAGCGAAGCAAGAAAATTGATCGCATCGTCGGATTGCGCGCGTCGCTCATGCCGACCGCGGCGCAGCGTTTTGAGGCGCTATGATCCAGTAGGGAGGATCGGCGTCGGCGGCCTTTGCGAGGCGGCAGAGCGGCAGACCTTCGACAAGCAATAATGCTTCGCGGCCCCTGGCTTCGCCTTGCGCGATCTCGAGCGCCGTCGCCGGGCTGGCGGCTTCGAATTCGATCCGCTTTGGTAACCCGAACGCATCGTCATCGTAACGCAGCGTGTAGGTCAGCCGCACCGTTGGCGGCGCGGTCGATGCGTTGCCGGGTACCGGCGGGCGGGAGACAATGTCCATTCCCATGGCTGCGCTCAGTAGGCCGGCGGGTCGCTGGCAGGGAACGACTCGTCGGCGGCCTGGTCGACGCGGTCCCACGTCCGCCGTGGCTCCGAACGCATGCCCTCGGGTCCCGCCGAGCGAGTCTGGTCGAAATTGTCGGGATCGGTTTCGTGGTCGGCGAACGCCGCGGCGTGCTGGTCGTCTCTTGCGGGTTCGGGCGTTTGCTTGCGCGTGAACCATAGAAGCGCGCCGAGCACGGCGACGCCGAACAGCCTGCTGAATCCTGACGTCCCGGCATGGGCGGGTGGCGGGGCTGTTCGTGCCATGATCTTCTCCTTTATTGATCGAAAACTCGTCTCGCGCGCCGGGCGCCGCCGCGCCTTTACGCCTCCCAGCGGAGGACGAGGCGACCATTGGCGGGCACAAAATAATCGATGCGGTCCGCGCTCGCGGCGTTCGGACGCAGCACGTCGCCATCGACCGTGGCGACATGGGTGTTCGGGAGCGTGCGGCGTTTGGCGCGCACGAAGCTCAGCCGCGCGGTGCAGGTCTCGCCGCCATCGAGGGTGAGCGAGACCGCCGCCGTGTCGGTGCGCTCGATGGCGCGCACAAAATGGTCGCAGTAGAGGAGGAAGGGCGCATCCTCGATCCGGTGGAAGGCGCGCGTCGCGAACACGAAGGCGGCGCCGGCGCCGTAAATCTCCTGGCCCACCTGGCCCGCCGCTTGACCGTCCGGGTAAAGATCCTCGAGCGGGAAGGCGAGGCGGCGGTCGATATGGCCGTTGTTTTCGCGCTGCTCGCTGGCGATCGCCTCCGGTGGCAGCGCGTCGGGATAGTAGAACCAGGCGCGATCAAGCGCATATTTGCAATATTCCGAAATCAGCATCCGCGCCGCAGGTTCGAGATCGGGGCCGCTGTCGTCCAGATAATGTTCAAAGGCGGAAAAGCTGTCGAAACATTCGTAGATCGCCATATAGGGCGCATCTTGCAGGCAGGTGACCGCCAGGAAATTGCGATAGTGGACCGCATGGCCCAGCGCGCTTTCCCAGATCTCGCTGTTGTGGAAGAAGCTCGCGAGATAGACATAACTCTGGTCGCGATAGACGTCGCGATTGGTGATCCGCCACAAACGCATGCACGCCGCGGCACCCCATGCGGTGAGATTGGCCTGATAGTTGATCCCGAAGCCAAGCCCGATCGCGGCGTCGATCGCGGCGCGTGCCTCGTCGAGAAAACGCTTGTCGTCGGTAAGCTCGAACGCCTGCAACATCACCCAGGCATAGACGCCGCCGACATCGGTCTGCCCGCGCCCGTCGGCCCCCGCGGTCTCGGTGATCACCGAAAAGTCGGTGACCTTATACTGGATCGGCCATTTATATTCGAAGTGCCGCGCCGCCTTGATCGCATAATCCATCGACTTCAGGAACAGGCTGCGGGCCTGCGCATCGCCGTCCTGCGCGAGCCGCCCAAGGTTGAGCAGTGGATGATAAAGATACCAGCTGTCGACGGCATCGGCATCCTTGTCGTCGCCGACATTGGGGAGATAGCGCCGCAGCGTCTTCAGCTTGGGATCCCAGAATTTGCCGAGACCCGCCTTGAACTCGGCTTCGAGCGGGTGCGGCGTGCCGTCCCATTTCCCCCAGTCATGGATCGCCTGGACGATCGACATCTGCACCATGATGTCGGGATATTCGGCGGCGGTATAGGGGTGGATGTAGCGATGTCCATAGTGGCGGATCGTCGCCTCGGGCGCTTCGTCGAGATCGCGCAGCGTCTGTCTGGCGCGCAGCGTCCAGTCGCGAAACTCGGTGGGCGGCAAATCGAGCAGTTGATAGGCGCCGCCGAGCAGCTGGAGAAAGTGGCGCGCCCGGTCGCGCTCGTCGCTCGGCCCGTCAGGGCGGCAGAGGAGGATCGCATCGGACAGGATGATCTCCTTGCCGGACGCGAGCGGCTCGATGTCGTCCTC
Organism: Sphingopyxis sp. UBA6723; assembly: GCF_002454115.1. Classification (GTDB taxonomy): domain Bacteria; phylum Pseudomonadota; class Alphaproteobacteria; order Sphingomonadales; family Sphingomonadaceae; genus Sphingopyxis. The sequence continues at coordinate 108,999 of NZ_DKIH01000005.1, forward strand.
GCCTGGCGGCGGGACCGGAAGCAGCAGGCCGAGCGAGGGCCACTCGCCGCCGACAACATCCTCGGGCTTCGTATCTGTCGCGCGGCAATAATCATTGAGCGCGGTCAGATTCTGGAAATAGAAAAAACTGCCGGCCGCAGGCTCATCGAGCTCGAAATAAAGCAGTCCCGCATTCAGTCCGCGCTGCACGGCGTGGACGCGGCCGCTAGCCCCCAGCGGCTCGTCGTGGCGATCGAGCGGGTAGAGATCACGCGGCACAAATGGCAGCCGGGTTGGCGCGCTCGGCGTGAACCGGGTGGTGACCCGAAAATAGGGCAGGGTCCGCGCGCCCGCGCGCAGTGACACGATATGCACGCCAAGGCCGCTGGTGATCCGGATACGGTCGATTTCGCCGGGCTCGGGCTGCAAGGCCTTGGCAATACTTTCGCCCGCCCAGGCTGCGGCGCGGAGCGCAATGCCGCCGCTCCCGGGGCGGCGGACGATCAGCCATAGCGCATCGCCGAGGGTGCGCGCTTCGGCAGCGAGGTCGCCAATAGCAAAAACTGCCAGCGCTTTACCGCGCATGGCCGCAAGCTGGTCGCATAGGGTAAGGAGATAAGGGGTTACCGTTGCGGGGCTACCCTCGAGCGCGCTCGCTGCCATGATCCTGCTGCTTCCTGCTGACCGTCGCTTTCGCCGAACATCTTCGGTTGGAAAAACCGCGGCGCCGACCTTGGTTCCCAGCGCTTGATCGATGTTAATGCGATCGCGCGGCGCGGCTCAGAGGCCGAAGACCGATTTGGGGATATGGGTGATGCGGCACGCGAGATCGGCTTCGCCCGAAGCGACGACATAATGCTCGCCCGCATCGGCGATGCCGGTCGTGAACACGACGTCGCGCACGTAAAGCTTGTCCTCGAGCGGGCGTGTGAGTTCGGGGTCGGCCTCGAGCAAGGGCGCGTGATCGCTGCGCACGATGCGTGCGGGATCGTGCCGGTCCAGCAGCGACCAATAGGTGCGGTACACGCCGACGATCTCCTTGGGCTCGACCCCGTGCCAGAGCGTCAGCCAGCCATGCTCGGTCAGAATGGGCGGGGTGCCGCCGCCGATCCGCGCGGTCGCGATTGTATCGGCGTGCGGGCGGATGCCGGGCGCACGGTGCGGTTTCCAGTGCAGCGCGTCGGGCGAGCTTGCCAGGTTGATCGAGGGCCCCGCGCGCCACGCCGAACCTGGCGGATAGGCGAAATATAGATCGCCGAGCGGGCGCGTCTGGGCCCAATAATGTCCATCGATCAGACCTTCGAAGATCAGCATATCCTTGTTCTGATGGTCGAGGACAATATCTTCGAACCGCCAGTCGAGCCCGTTGTCCGAGCTGTAGAGCGTTGTCGAATGGCGTTCGGGGCTGACCGAGCAGCTGGTCATCAGCAAGCGGTCTTCGACCCGGCTGATCCGCGCATCCTCGACGCCGTAACATTGAAAGTCGCCTTGCGGCGCAATCGCGCGGTCGTAATGAACCGTGACCAGCGCGAGGCCGTCGGGGGTGAGCTCGACCGGCAACAGCCACGACAGTGAAGTCAGCGCCATCACCCGCCAGGCGCCGCCGCGCACCATGAATTTGCGCGGGTCCGCGGTGTCGCATAAATCGAGTGGCCACGCATCGAGGACATATCGCCCCTCGGCCCAGCGAATGCAGTGGACATGGCCGTCGAAGATGGGGCTGCGCAGCGCTTCCGCAATGCGAACCAGCATCAAGAGATTGCCGTTGGCCAACCGCGTCAGGCCTGGGTTGAAAGCCCCCAGAACATAAGTTTCTGCCGAGAAATGGCCTGCGAGCGGCGAGCGCGCCAGATCGACGTCGTCGGGGCCAAAAACGAGCCGGTCGATAGCAAAGCCCACGCGTTCCGTCCTCCTGCTCGATTGTTTGGCGCTTGCGCCATTGCCCCTATCAAGCCGCGGGCCGCTGCATCGTTCCCGGCACCGCCTTGGCCGCTGGATTGCGGGGGCGCGGAACCATTGGCGGCCTCGATCGATTCGATGTTGTCTCGGGGACCCGCCCGGGGCGACGATGAACCCAAGGGAGTGCCGTCCTGATGAAACAGCTTGTCGCCTTCGATCTCGATGGGACGCTGGCCGAGAGCAAACAGCCGCTCGAACCCGAGATGGGCGAGGCGCTTGCCGATCTCATGGCCGTCGCCCAGGTCGCCGTTATTTCGGGCGGCGATTGGCCGCAATTCGACAAGCAGGTCGCGAGCCGCCTGCCCGCGCGGGCCGACCGCTCGCGGCTCTGGCTGATGCCGACGACGGGAACCAAGCTTTACACTTATGCGACGGACGCTTGGACGCCGGTTTATGCCGAACTCTTCGAGGCTGGGCAAAGGCGCGAGATCCTCGCGGCGTTCGACGCGGCGCTGATCGCGACGGGTTTTGTACCCGAACAGGTCTGGGGGGAGCGGATCGAGGATCGGGGCAGCCAGATCACCTTTTCAGCGCTTGGTCAGCAGGCTCCGATCCACGCCAAGGAAGTCTGGGATCCCGATTTTGCCAAGCGCCGGATCATTCAGGCCGATCTGCGCCAGCGCTTGCCGGGCCTGTCGATCAACATGGGCGGCGCCACTTCGATCGACATCACGCGCGAAGGCGTCGACAAGGGTTATGGTCTCAAGAAGCTCCGCGACGCGAGCGGCATCCCGCTCGACGCGATGATGTTCGTCGGCGATGCGATTTTCCCCGGCGGCAACGATTATCCGGCAAAGCTTCTCGGCCTCGACACCGTCCGGGTGCGCGATCCGCAAGAGACGCTAGCCGTGGTCGCAGCGATCATCGCTTGCCAGAAATGAGCGGGAGCGCGTGCGCCGACCATCGTCTCGCATCGCAGCACAAGCCGCGCGCCTCGGCTTAGCCGTCCACGGAGAGCGACAGCCGGGTCACGCGGAGGCGGTCGCTAACCGCCAAAGGTGCCTTCGCCTTGCCCCGGACGACGACTTGGCCGCATCCTGCCATTGTGCGGCAGTCCGGGGCGAAGCTTTTATTTCAGAGGCTTGGATTTGTTACGATCGGCAAGCTCGACCCAGACCGGTGTGTGATCGCTGCTCTTCTCCCAGCCGCGCGGCTGAAGATCGACCTCGGCGCTCTGGAGCAATGTCTTTGCCGGTTTGTTCAACAGGACATGGTCGATGCGGATGCCGGCGTTGCGCTCGAAGCTCCTGCGCCAATAAGGCCAGAAGCTGTAGATCGTCGCCTCCGGGTGCAGATGGCGGATCGCGTCGGTCCAGCCCTGGTCGAGGATCTGCTGATAAGCAGCTCTGGCCTCGGGGGCGAACAGCGCATCCTTGGTCCAGCGTTCGGGCTTGTAGACATCGCGGTCGGTCGGAATGACGTTGAAGTCGCCGAGCACGACGACCGGTGCCTTCAGGTCGACAAGGGTGCGCAGGTGCGCGTCAAGGCGCGCCATCCATGCGAGCTTGTAATCGAACTTCGGCCCGGGCCGGGGATTGCCGTTCGGCAGATAGAGCCCGGCGATAAGCACGCCGCCGACCGCGGCTTCGATGTAGCGGCTCTGTGCATCGTCTGGATCGCCCGGCAGCCCGCGGCGCGTCTCGTGAATCTCGCCGACACGGCTCAGGAGTGCGACGCCGTTCCAGCGGCTTTGGCCGTGCCAGATCGCCTGATAGCCCGCGGCTTCGATCTCCGCGTGCGGGAAGGCCGCTTGCGGCGCCTTCAATTCCTGCAGAACCACAATGTCGGGTTCGGCAAGCCCGAGCCATTTCAGCAAGTTCGGGAGACGCCGGCCGATGCCGTTCACATTGAAGGTTGCGATCTTCACCGGGCCGCACGCGTCTGGTCGGCACGGCCCCGACGGGAAACGGCGTCCGCTCGCGATGCCGACGCCCGGGCAAAGGCTGCGCCGATGACGGCAGGCTTGGCCGGGGTCGATGCATTCGCGGATGGCATGTTTCTGACTACTCGGATGAAGCCGCTTCGTTCCCGGCGCGGGGGGGGGGGGCAACCCGCGGCCCGGACGCGCGTTGAAATTCGCGTCAGCAACGAGCAAGCAAGGAGCGCAGCATGGCCGACGACAAGACCAATATCGGCTCGCCCGATCGCGATCGGATCAGCCTCGGCGAAGACTATGAAATTCGTAACTGGACGCAGAGCCTCGGGGTCAGCGAAGCAGAATTGCGCGAAGCCGTGGATGCGGTCGGCAATTCGGTCGACGCTGTCCGCGCCTATCTGAAGACGCGCTGATAGCTGAGATCGCCTGACGCGCGAGTCGCCGCAGCGCTGTCGCCCGTTCGGCGGATCGGCGGGCGTTACAGGGGCGCCGCGGTAGTGCGATTGGGGTCCTTTGCTTCCTCGTTGGATGGCGGGAACCGTCGCCGGGGTTGTGTCGTTCTGGAAGCTGTATTTGAAGGGGACCGGAACGCGTGTGGAACGCCTTGGCAAAGCGCAGCGATAACATCGATTTTCTTCGCCACGACGGAGAAATGGGCCAGCGCATCGCAGTCTATGACTGGGAGTCGACGTCGCTCGGTCCGATCACCGGATGGCCGCAAAGCCTCAGGGCGATGGTCGCCTTCATCATTCACTCGCCCGTCCCGATCGTGATGCTCTGGGGCAAACAGGGCACGATGATGTACAATGACGCCTATTCGCAATTTGCCGGCGCCAATCACCCACGCATCCTCGGCCTGCCGGTGCGCGAGGCCTGGCCCGAGGTCGCCGACTTCAACGCACATGTGATGGAGGTTGGTCTCGCGGGCGGAACGCTCGCCTATAAGGACCATCTGCTCCAGCTCGACCGGTCGCGCGGTCTTGAGGATGTCTGGATGAACCTCGATTATTCCCCTGTTTTTGGTGACGATGGCACACCCGCAGGCGTTCTCGCGGTGGTGGTCGAAACCACCGAAGCGGTGAAGGCGGCCGCTGCGCTTAGCGAAAGCGAGGCGCGCCTGCGTTTCCTCGACGGGCTGACGGTCCAGACAGCCGCAACCGCGGACGCCGACGAAATCCTCGCGGCCACCACCCGCATGGTCGGCGAATATCTCGGCGTGTCGATTTGCGCCTATGCCGACATGGACGCAGACGGCGACGGATTCACGATCCGCGGCGACTGGACCGCGGAAGGATCGCCATCGATTAAGGGGCACTACAGTCTCGCTGCCTTCGGCGAACTCGCCGTAGCCCGTCTGACCGCCGGACAGCCGCTTATCATCAGCGACAACGCGGTCGAGGTCGCGCCCGACGCGGCGGCGACCTTTCAGGCGATCGGAGTCCGTGCGACCATTTGCATGCCGCTGGTCAAGGAAGGGCGGCTCAAGGCCATGATGGCAATCCATCATCGGCAACCCCACGCCTGGAGTGACAATGAGCTGGCTTTGATGCGCGAGGTGACCGATCGGAGCTGGGCGCATGTCGAGCGAGCCGGCACCGAGGCCGAGCTGCGCCAGACTGCCGCGCGCCTGCGCGATCTCAACGAAACGCTCGAGATGCGCGTGGCCGAGCGATCGGCAGCGCTCGAACGCAGCCAGGTTCAGTTTCGTCTCCTTGTCCAGGGGGTCACCGATTATGCGATCTTCATGCTCGACACGAACGGTATTGTGACCAGTTGGAATGCCGGTGCCGAGCGGATCAAGGGCTATACGCCCGAGGAGATCATCGGCCGCCACTTTTCCGTTTTTTACGAGCAAGCGGAAAGGGAAGCGGGAGAACCTGCGCGTGCGCTAGATATGGCACGCCGCGATGGCCGGTTCGCTGCCGATGGCTGGCGGCTCCGCAAGGACGGCTCGCGCTTTCGCGCCGGCGTCGTGATCGACGCAATCCGCGATGACGCGGGGAAGCTGATCGGCTTTGCCAAGATAACCCGCGACATCAGCGAGCGCGAGGAAGCGCAGCTGGAACTGGAGCGCGCGCGCGAAGCGCTGTTCCAGTCTCAGAAAATGGAAGCAATCGGCCAGCTCACTGGCGGAGTGGCGCATGATTTCAACAATTTGCTGATGGTCATTCAGAGCGGACTCGAACTGCTCCGCAAGCGACCTTCGTTCGATCCGCAGACCACGCGGCTGCTCGACAATTGCCTGCAGGCGACCGAGCGGGGGGCGGCGTTGACTCAGCGAATGTTGGCTTTTGCGCGCCGCCAGGAGCTTGCGACCGAGCATATCATGCTGCCGGAACTGGTCGGCGGGATGATGGAGCTGCTGCAACGATCGCTCGGGCCTCACTTGCGCATCGAGACGCGCTTTCCTGCCGATCTTCCGGCCGTATCGGCGGATATCAATCAGCTCGAGATGGCGCTGCTCAATCTGGCCGTCAACGCGCGCGACGCAATGCCAAGCGGCGGTACCATTTCCATCGATGCGCAAGAGCGCGACGTCCGGCGCGGCCAGGTCGGCGGGCTCGCGCCCGGTCGCTACATCCGGCTGACGGTGGCCGACGAGGGCGTAGGCATGGACGCCCAAACGCTGGCGCGGGCCGCCGATCCTTTCTTCACCACGAAAGGGGTGGGCAAGGGAACGGGGCTCGGCCTTTCGATGGTCCATGGGTTCGCGCAGCAAATCGGCGGCGCCCTCGAAATGGAAAGCGAAATCAACATCGGAACACGCGCGCATATCTGGCTGCCGATCAGCCGCGCGCAGGCGCCGCTGTCGTTACATGGATCCGACGCGCAGGGCGGCACGGCAGCCCAAGGCCAGCGAATTCTCGTCGTCGACGACGACGCGATCATCTTGATGAACACGGCGGCGTTGCTTGAGGATCTCGGCCATCGGGTCCTCGAGGCGAGTTCGGGCGCCGAAGCGCTTGCCCTCTTGGGTGCGCATCGTGATATCGACATCCTGATCACCGACCAGGCCATGCCCGGCATGACGGGGAGCGAATTGATCGCAGCCGCCCGCGCTGAACGTCCGCATCTGCCGATCATTCTGGCGACCGGATATGGCGAAACGCCGAGCGATGTGGGACCGGCGCTTCAGCGTCTCGGCAAGCCGTTCGGGCAAAAGGAGCTGGAAAACGCCGTTGCAAAGGCGATTGCCGAGATGGGCTGAGCAAGGGGTGCAATGGGAGAACCGCTGGGTAAGGCGTGTCTGGCTTGGCGTCGCGCCTGACCCATTGCGGGTCGCGCGCTCCTCGTCGAAAATCTGTGCCGCGCGCTCGGGTCCGACATGCGCGCCAAACTGTCGGTCAAGGTTGGGACACGGCCGACGAGGGCTGCTTGCTGACTGGCGCGCATCAACGCACCATCGTCCCCCGCCTCTAAGCGGCGGGGGACGTCGTGCTCGACCTTGACCACATCGGCCATGCGAAAGGCCATGGCGACGCCGATCGGCAACGACCTTGCCGACGGGCGCCGCGCCGCCGCTAATTCGCTGGTGGTGCCGGTTTTGCGTCGAGGTCCACCTTCAGCTCGCGCGGCCAGTGGCGAAGCGCGCGGCAGGCCTCGACAAAGGGCGCCGCATCGCCGGCCTTGGCAAGCGGAATGCAGGCCTCGTCGAGATCATCGGCGAGGCCTGCGGCAGCGAAGATCGCCGCTGCCTCGGCCGTCATGCCGATGAATTTGCAGTGTGCGAAGGCATCGCTGGCGAAATCCTTGGCAGCCGCGTCGGCCGCAAGTTCGGCGGCGCCTTCCTCCGAGACGATCATCGCGACCGCGTCGAAGAGCACCGACGGGCCGCCGTCGATCTTGTGCCGGGCCGCCACCTTGGTGCCGTCGGCGAGCGTCACCCCGCCGATCTTGGGCGCGACGACCTCATAGACCGCGCCTTCGGCGTCGAGCGCCTTGACCAGCGCCGTAAAGATCGTCGGATTGGCGCCGTCGCTCATCAAGATGCCAAGCTTGCGGCCCCGGAAATTGTCGGGACCATTTTTGATTATGCTGAGCGCGTCGGAAGGCGGCAGGTCGGTGAGCGGCTTGCGCGCCGCGATCGCCGGATCGGGGAGATCCATGCCGAGGCCGTCGGCGACCGTGGCCGCGAGCGTCGCATCGATGTTGCGCAGATGCGATACGGTGCGCGAGCGAATGTCGGGGCGTTCGACCTTCGACAATTCGAACACCAGCGCATCGCCGATATGCTTCTGCTCGATCGGCGTCTGACTGACGAAAAACTGCCGCGCCTGGCTGTAATGATCGGCGAAACTCTCCGAACGCGTGCGCTGCTTGGGTCCGTCGGCGTCTTCGGCAAAGCTTTGGAAGCCGCGGACCGGATCTTCGCGCGGTCCGCCTTGCGTCGGCCCCCAGCTGTTGGGCTCGTAGTTCACACGGCCTTGCGGGTTGCGCATCGCCATATGACCGTCCTGCTGGAAATGCGCCATCGGACATTTGGGTGCATTGATCGGGATGTGGGTGAAGTTCGGCCCGCCGAGGCGTTTGATCTGCGTGTCGAGATAGGAAAAATTGCGGCCTTGCAGCAGCGGATCGTTCGAGAAATCGATGCCGGGCGGGACATTCTGGGTGCAGAAGGCGACCTGTTCGGTTTCGGCGAAGAAATTGTCGACGACGCGGTCGAGGACAAGTCGCCCGACGACGCGGATCGGAACCAGCTCCTCGGGGATCAGCTTCGTCGCATCGAGCACGTCGAAATCGAAGCTGTCGGCGAAATCATCGTCGAACAACTGGACGCCCAGCTCCCATTCGGGGAAGTCGCCGCTGTTGATCGCGTCCCACAGGTCGCGGCGGTGAAAGTCGGGATCGGCGCCATTGATCTTGACCGCCTCGTTCCAGACCACCGATTGCAGCCCCTGCTTGGGCTTCCAGTGGAACTTGACGAAGGTTGACTTGCCCTTCGCATCGAGGAGGCGGAAGGTGTGGACCCCGAACCCCTCCATCGTGCGGTACGAGCGCGGAATTGCGCGGTCGGACATCGTCCACATGATCATGTGGAAACTTTCGGGCATCAGGCTGATGAAATCCCAGAAATTGTCATGCGCCGACGCCGCCTGCGGGAAGGCGCGATCGGGCTCGGGCTTTACCGAATGGACGAGGTCGGGAAATTTGATCGCATCCTGGATGAAGAAGACGGGAATATTATTGCCGACCAGATCCCAATTGCCCTCTTGCGTATAGAGCTTGACTGCGAAACCGCGGACATCGCGCGCCAGATCAAAGCTGCCCTTCGAACCCGCGACCGTCGAGAAGCGCACAAAGGCGGGGGTGCGTTCGCCGACGCGCTGGAAAATATCGGCGCGGCTGACGTCGGCGAGACTGTCGATGAGCTCGAAATAGCCGTGCGCGCCATAGCCGCGGGCATGGACGACGCGCTCGGGAATGCGTTCATGATCGAAATGGAAGATTTTTTCGCGAAAATGAAAATCTTCCATCAGCGTCGGGCCGCGCGCCCCCTGTTTCAGACTATTCTGGTCGTCGGCAACCGGCGCTCCCTGCTGGGTCGTCAGCACCGCGACGTCGCCTTGGGCGATTTGATGGGTCTCGCCCCCGTTCCCCAATGGTTCGTCGAAACTGAAGCTGATCGGCGCATCACCCGGAATCGCCGGTGCCTTGGACGGACTTTCGCCGCCGATATCGGCGCCGGCAATATCCGCCGGGGATTTGGGCGGCGGGGATTTGGAGGGTTTGTTGCTCTTGGCCATGATGCTTCTCGCCGTTCGAAGATGGGACATTTTGCCTCTGGTCCGCGATCGCGCCATCAGCGCGCGCCGCGGAAAGGCCGCACCGGTTCAACCGTCAATGGCCATGCGGGTTGCCGCGCCGGAGCCAAAATTAACCTGCATCATCACGATGGGGAGGCGCGGCGATGCAACGGCGGAGGCCACTGCTCGTTGGATCAGCGCACAGAGTCGCTACTGATGCGTCCGAACCCCAAGCGAGGATCGTCAGCCATGTTCACCGAACGCTTCTTGAGACACAAACGCGGCGCCACGCTGAGCACGGCGGAACGCGCGCGCCTCGAATCCGGCATCAGCGAAGTGCGCACCTATAAAGCGCGCCGCCTTGTCGCTCGCGCGGGCGAGCGGCTGACCGAAAGCACCTTGCTGATCGACGGCTTCATGTGCCGTTATCTCGACGATCGGGCGGGCCTTCGCCAGCTGGTTGCGATCCACGTCCCTGGCGATTTCCTCGACCTGCACGCCTATCCGCTGCAAACGCTCGACCATGATGTCGCCACGATCACCGGGGCGACAGCCGCGATCATCCCGCATAGCGAGCTCGATATCATCGCCGACGCGATGCCCGAGCTCACCCGCAAGCTCTGGTTCTCGACCCTGCTCGACGCCGCCATCCATCGTGCCTGGCTGTTTCGCCTCGGTCGGCTCGACGCCATTGCACGGGTCGCGCACTTCCTGTGCGAGACCAACGCGCGGCTGATGTCGGCCGGGCTGAGCGAAGGGCGCCGCTTCGCGCTCGGTCTCACCCAGTCCGATCTGGCCGAAGTCTGCGGGCTCACCACCGTCCATGTTAACCGGGTGGTGCGTCAGCTACGCGAGGAGGGTCTTTGCACCTTTCGCTCCTCGCTCGTCGAAATCCTCGACCTTGAGCGACTCACCATCCGCGGCCAGTTCAATCCCGCCTATCTCTATATTGATGATCCAGCCGACCGTCTGCCCTCCTTCACAAGGCCTAAGTCATGAAATCTCCCTCCGCCGAACTCCAACCCGAAACCGAACCCGGCATCGCCACCGCCGAACAAGGCGTCGTGGTGCTCGATGGTCAGGATGGCCTCGCCACGACGATGACCGCCGACGCCGCGGCGCGAACGGGTCAGAGCCTGATCGACGCCGCAGCAATCGCCCGGTCGCAAAAGCCCGGGTCAAACGATGATTGATCCCTTGGGCGCCTGGCGCCCGGCTGCTGTTCGATCCCGCGGTAACAATCGCATTAACCCAGGTTGATTTGCGGGCCGTAGCGGGAACATGGTGCGGGCAGGGCGGGTTTTCTCTTGCAGTCTCCGACATCTGGAGACCCACGATCAGGAGATATTTCCATGTCGATCATCGACCGAATGATTGCCGCCGTGACCCCTCCCGAAAGCGACGAAGCGCGGCTCGAAGCGCGCACCAGGGCGACCCGGGCTGCGCTGCCCGGCGACTGGCTCGACCAGATCCTGCAGCATCATATGGACATCGAAGATGCTCTTGCCGACGTCAGGGCCGCGTCCGACGCCGCGAGCCGCACCGCTCAGTTGAAGCAGCTCGCACTGGTCTTGACCGGCCATGCGATCGCCGAAGAGGCGGTCATCTATCCCGCGATGGCAAACGTGGCTGCGAAGGGGCACGCCGGCATGGGCTATGATGAGCAGGCGCTCGTGAAAGTCCAGATGGCATTGCTCGAAAAACTCGACCCCATGAGCCAGGAATTTATCGAGAAACTCGACCATATCGAGGGTGCGGTGAAGCATCACATGTACCAGGAAGAAGGCGACTGGTTTCTCGAGCTCAAGGACAGCGCGTCGGTTGCCGACGAAGTCCTGCTGACCCGGCGCTATGCCGAAGAATATGAGCGTTACGTCGGCGCCCCCTCGCTGGCGTGACGCTGGGCTCCGCCGGCGCGTCGCAGTGCCGCCGGAGTCCGTTCGGCAGTCGCTCGCCGGAGCGAACGCGGGCTTACCTCCTATGAAACCGAAAGGTGTTTGAACTGGACCCGATCATTGGCTTTGTCGCTCCCGCTGCGACAATGATGGCCGCCATGATGACCGCTGCCAATCTCGGCGCGCGCGTCACCGGCTGGGGTTTCATTGTCTTCACGCTGGGCTCGATCTGTTGGTCGCTGGTCGGGCTGCAGTCCGGTCAGACAAATCTCGTCGCGACCAATGTCTTTCTGACCTGCGTCAATCTGGTGGGAATCTGGCGCTGGCTCGGGCGGCAGCGCGGCTATGAGGATGGCGCCAAGGCCGCCTCTCGGTCGAGCCGGCACCCCGGAACGCCGACGCTGTTCTCGGCGACGGGGTTGTCGGGCATGGCCGTCAGCGACATCGGCGGTGAGAGCCTTGGCCGGTCGGTCGAAGCGATGATCGAATGCCGGTCGGGACAGCTCAGCTATATTGTCGTCGCAACCGGCGGCATTGCCGGCGTCGACGAGGAACTGCGCTCGGTTCCCATTGCCGACATCCAATGTCACCCCGATGGTTTGATGATCCTTGAGACAAAGGCCGTCTATGCACGCCGTCCGACACTGGCGCGGGGCGACTGGCCCGCGAGCGTGGCGGCCGCATCAACCGCGCAACGAGACGAATCTCTTGCTGATCCGGAGGGCGACAACGCGAAGGGTGGCGAAGCGCGCGCGCATGCATCGGCGCAAGGCTGATTGGCTTATGGCTTCAACGCCGACCGGCCATCTGCTCGTGCCGCGCCGGGTTGCCGCCGCGACCGGTGTGGCCTGTCACTCGTGAGCCTGCGCCGCAATGCGTGCGTGCGCCAGCGGCATGACGAGAATGTCGTCGCCGTCGACTATCACCGCGACGTCTTGCATGCCGATGAGCGAGACGCGGCGGTCGTCGGCCCGCACCAGGCAACCGCGACTATCGTGAAGGAAGCTGCTGCCGCTCGCGCTGTTCCCCGCGTCGTCGCGGTTCGAGGCGGCGTGCACGGCGTGCCAGGTGCCGAGGTCGGACCAGCCGATCGAAACAGGCACCACCGCGACCCGATCATGCTTTTCCATCACCGCGCAATCAATCGATAGGGAAGGCGCGGTTTTGAAAGAAGGAGCGTGGACGAATTGCGCGTCGCCGTCGGTCGTCGCGTTCGCTACCCCCCGTTCGGCAGCCGCAAGGATCGCGGGGCAGTGCCTGGCCATCGCCGCGCGCATCGCGTCGGCGCGGAATAGGAAAATTCCGGCGTTCCAATTGAACCCGCCTGCGGCGAGCATCGCTTCGGCTTCCGCAAGCGGCGGCTTTTCGACGAACCGTGCAACCGCGTACCCGGCGTCACCTAGGGCGACGCCACTCGCAATGTAGCCAAAGCCGGTGTCGGGTCGGTCGGGTGTGACCCCGAATGTCACTAGCCATGCGTCGCGCGCTAACCTGGAGCCTTGTTCGATCGCGTCATGAAAGGCGGCGATATCGGCAATGATATGATCGCTGGGCATGACGAGGAGCAATTGCTCGGGGGCGCAAGTCGCGACGGCGAGCGCGACGGCCGCCGCAGTATTGCGCGGCTCCGGTTCGACGAGCAGGCGCAGGGTTCGGTCGCCAGCCTGCTCGCGCGCGATGTCGACATGGCCCGGTCCGCAGATGATGAGCGGTTCGGCATAGCCTGCGCCGACAACGCGTGAGACCGTCTGCGCAAACAGGCTTTGCGTGCCGGTCAGCGGCAGAAACTGTTTTGCGCGCAGGCCGCGTGACGCCGGCCACAGGCGCGTTCCCGCCCCGCCGCACAGGAGGACGGGCTGAATGAAGTCGGGCATCGGTTGGGCCTAGGCGCTGAGTTCGGCGATGCGAACGGGCGCCGAGACGGGCTTGGCGGCGGTGTGCGCCGCCGGCTCAGCCCAGAAAATTTGGGCCATCCGGTGGTGCGCCAGATGAAAGGCGAGGACCGACTCCGCGCCGCTGTTGCGGTTGGCTCCCTGCGGGTTCAAGCCGTCGAGGCAGCGACCGGAAGCCAGATCGCCCAGCGCAATTCCGCGGTCGTTCGCGCCGAGGAACCAGGCATAAGCGGTCTCGGCATGGTCGCGCCAGATCCTGCTGCGTGTGACCTTATATGCGGTGCCGCAGGCTGCGATCGTCGCCCAGGCCTCAAGCGGTTGCTGGTCGAACGGCAGGCTCTCGCCGGACCGAGCGAAACTGTCGGATCCGACCGGTCGGAAATGGCCGGCGGGGGCCGTCTGGAATGTCGCCAGCCAGTCGAGCGCGGCGAGACCGGCTGCTTCGAGGGGGAGCGACGGCAGGCGGCGACCCGCGCAGATCAGCGCCTCGGCGAGCCGGGCGTTGTCATAGGCGACGCCGGCCTCGAACCAGTCCCATCCTGGACGCCGCGCCGATTTCCAAAGCGCGCCGAGGAAGGCGCCGCCGCGCTCGACGAAGGCGCGCGCCGCGGCATTTTCGGAAAATTCGAGCCGGGCGTCGGCTCCCATCAACGCGAACGCGATCGCGCGCGGGCTCTTGAACCGGTCGGCCATCTTTAGCGAGCGATCGAAAAGGGCCACGGCCCAGTCGCGCATGGCAGGCGATACCGCGTGCGCAGCCGCATGACCCAAAGCCCAGAGCGTGCGGCCGTTGCTGTCTTCCGACCCCGCCTCTTCCAGCCAGCGGCGATCGTAGCTCATGAAATTGCGAAACACGCCGCGCTCTTCATTCCAGCCATGCTGGAGGAAACTCGCAAAGGCACGGGCGTAAGGCGCGGCGTCTTCCTGCGCGCGCGCAGGAAGACTGTGCACCAGCATCAGCGCCCGGGCGTTGTCGTCGATGCAATAGCCATGCGCGCGGTCGGGTACGAGATGGACCGAATGCTGCAGCATGCCGACGTCGTCGCAAATCGACCACACCCCGGAAAGCGACGGCGCGCGGCGTGTCCGCACCGGGTTCCCCTCCACCGCAACAGCGTCGACCAGAGCGGCGCAGGCGCGCGCAATGACATTCCATGCGGTGCGGCGCCCGCGTTGATAGGCACGGCGTTGCAGCGCGCGCCGTTCGTCGGGGACAGCCAGCAGCAGCAGCACCGCTTCGGCTATCGCTTCGCTGTCGGTGCCAGCCAGCAAGATGCCGACATCCTCGGCAAGCAGTTCGCGGGCATGCACGAAGGGGGTCGAGACAACTGCCCGGCCGAGCGCGACCGCATAAGCGAGCGTCCCCGAGGTAATCTGATTCAGGTTGGGATAGGGCGCGAGATAGATATCGCAGAGTTCGATCTGGTCGAGCAACTCCTCGGTATCCAGAAAGCGATTGTCCCAGGCTATATTATTGGCCACGCCGAGGCTCTCGGCCAGCTGTTCCAGTCCCTCCCGATAGGCCTCGCCTTCGGCCGCGATGAGTGTGGGATGCGTCGCGCCGACGATGCGATACAGGATGTCGGGATATTGCGCGGCAATGGTCGGTAGCGCGCGGATTGCGGCTTCCAGGCCCTTGCCCGGTCCGATCAGTCCGAAGGTCGACAGCACGGGTCGATCGGCGATGCCGAGTGTCTTGCGCAGTGGGGCAATGTCGATGAAGGGACGATCGGGCGTGCCATGTTCGATATGCACGATCTGCTCGGGGCCGGCCCCATAAACGTCGCGCAAGGTCGCGCGGCCGAATTCGCTCATGACCACGAGCTTGCTGCCCCGCGCGACGAGCCGGTCCATCACGCGGCGCTGCTCCGGGCTGGGCTCCGCCAGCACGGTGTGGAGGGTCACGATGAGCGGCGCCGCGATGCGGTCGATGAGCGCGAGGATCATTTCGCCCGCGGGTCCGCCAAAGATGCCGAACTCATGCTGGAGCCAGACGGCGCTGACGTCGCTCGCGTTGATTGCTTCCGCTGCGGCCAGATAGCTGGCAGCGTCCTGCTCGTCGATCGCGCACAGCGTCACCGGGTCGAGGGGTGGGTCGGTGCGGCTGCGCATGGCATAGACGTCGATTGCAAGGTCGGGTCGTTCGGCCCACATATGGTCATAGATGTCGGCGGTAAAGGTCGCGATGCCGCACTGCCGCGGACGAAAGCAGCCAATGAGGGCAATGCGGTGCCCGCGCTTGTCGGCTTGCGCCTCGTCGGCCTGCGCGGGCAATGTAAGCGATACCGACATGTCGTCGGGGGAGATGTCGCGGAAGAAGCGGTTTTCGCTATCGTGTTTCATATCGTCCTCTTCACCTGGAACCTTGCACTGGCGCGCGCCTGACCGCGCGTGCGGACACGCGGGTCGAGCCGAGATTGTCGGTCTTGCGAGCAGATTGTTTAAGCGCGTTGATGACGCGTTGCGTATATGAGACCCAACGCCGCGGCGTCCGCCGGGTTGCAGTGCACCATCAAAATGAACGCCCGATTTGATCCAGGTTAAGTCGATTTTTGCAGTTCCCGGAAAATCCCGCGATCGCCGCGGGATGACGGCTGCCTGACGAAGCCGAATTGTCGCCAAAACGTCGAAAGCCCTGCCAGCGGGGCGGCGGCGCTGGAACTTTTGAATGCTGCATGCGTCCCTTGTCCATCAGCTGCGCAGCTGCATCGAAACCCTGATCACCGTCTGAAGCCGCCGGCTTGCCCTGGCTGCTTTCACTGCAAACGCCCGGCGCATGCCGGAGCGGGGAGATGCACATGTCTGGTTTTACCGATCGCGTTGCCGATCGCCTCACGGGCCGCGCGGCCCCCGATCACCTTAGTTTGGCGGCCGTGGGTGCCGGTCTTGCCGCCGCCGGGCTCGGCCTCGCGGTCTGGCGGCGCCGTCGGCGCACGGAGCAGGACGACAAGATCGCCACCGATGCGCCGCACTGGACGCTCGACAAACCGGCCGCGCGGGCGATGTTCGGCAAGTCGGTGCTGATCAACAAGCCGCGCGATGCGCTTTTTGCCGCCTGGCAGGTCGAGCGCTTTCCCGAATTTATGGAAAATGTCGTGGCGGTCGAAGCGCTGGGCGGCGGCACTGCGCGCTGGACCATCAAGGCGCCGCTGGGCCGCGAGGTCCACCTCGTTAACAGCATCACCGAAAGCATCGAAGACCGGTCGATCAGCTGGCAGAGCGAGCCCGAAAGCGAAATCGCCAACAGCGGCGAAGTGCGGTTTGTCGATGCTCCCGCCGGCCGTGGGACATATGTCACACTCATTCTCGCTTATGATCCCCCTGGCGGGAGGATCGGGCGTCTCGGCGCAAAGCTGCTCCAGCGCGAGCCTGAGGTGCAAGCCCGGCGCGACCTGCACCGGTTCAAGCAGCTGATGGAAACCGGCGAGGTCACCAGCAATGCCTCACCGTCGGCGCGCGCGTCGGAATCCCCCGTCGAACCCCATATCTGAGGACAGAAACATGCGAGCAGTCACCTGGCAAGGGCGCCACAAGATCAGCGTCGAGACGGTTCCCGATCCCGAAATCGTCAATCCGCGCGATGCGATCCTCCGCATTACCTCGACCGCAATCTGCGGCTCCGATCTTCATCTCTACGACGGCTATATTCCCGGCATGCGCGCAGGCGACATCGTCGGTCATGAATTTATGGGCGAAGTCATCGACGTCGGCGCCCGGTCCACCCTGAAAAAAGGCCAGCGCGTCGTGGTTCCGTTCACGATCAGCTGCGGGCAATGCTTCTTCTGCGAGAAGCAGCAGTACAGCGCCTGCGATAACAGCAATCCCTCCGAAACGCGCGATGCCTCCGAACTGTTGATGGGTCATGCGATGGGCGGCGCCTTTGGCTATGCCCATCTCACCGGGGGTTATGCCGGGGGGCAGGCCGAATATGTCCGCATACCCTATTCCGATGTCGGTCCGGTGATCATCCCCGACGATCTGCCCGACGACGACGTGCTGTTTCTGTCCGATATTCTGCCCACCGGGTGGCACGCGGCGGTCAATGCCGACATCGAACCCGGTGACACGGTTGCGATCTGGGGCTGCGGCCCGGTCGGTCTGTTCACGATCCAGTCGGCGCTGCTGCTGGGAGCCGGTCGGGTGATCGCAATTGATCATTTCCCGGCGCGGCTGGCGCTCGCGCGGCAGCTGGGCGCCGAAATCCTCGATTATACGCAGGTGGAGGTTCGCGAGGCGCTCGACGAGATGACCGGCGGGCTGGGACCCGACGCGTGCATCGACTGCGTCGGCATGGAGAGCCACGGCTTCACGCCCGACAACGTCCTCGACCAGGTCAAGGCGCAGTTCTACTCGGTAACCGAACGCCCGCATGCCTTACGCCAGGCGATCCTGGCCTGCCGCAAAGGTGGACGAATCTCGATTCCCGGCGTCTATGGCGGCTTCGCCGACAAATTCCCGCTGGGGCAACTCATGGAAAAGGGGCTGACGGTCAAAAGCGGCCAGACCCCGGTCCAGAAATATAGCGGCCAGCTCCTGACGATGATCCAGGACGGCAAGTTCGACATGACCTCGCTCGTGTCGCACCACGCCTCGCTCGAAGATGCCGCCGACATGTACCGCCACTGGCACGGCGAGCAGAACGACTACACCAAGATCATTCTCAAGCCGGGGCTTGCCAAGGGAACCGTGCAGACGCGCCGGGAGGTCGAACATGTCGATGCGTAAGCTTGCCATAATCACCGGTGCCTCGAGCGGCATCGGCCGCGAGATTTCGACGCTCGCTGCCGCGGACGGTTATGACCTCATCCTCGCCGCCGACGAACCTTGTGTCGAGGCAGCGGCAGGGCTGCGTGCGGAAGGAATCGAGATTCAGTGTGTCGTCGCAGACCTCGCGACCGCGGCCGGGGTCGAGAAACTGCTCGCTTGCGCGTCCGGTCGTGCCGTCGATGTCCTCGTCGCTAACGCCGGTCATGGTCTGGGGCGTGGCTTCCTCGATCAGGACGCCGAGCAATGGCGGCACGTGATCGACACCAATATTACCGGCACCTTGTTGCTGCTGCAGCCGGTGCTGAAACAGATGGTCGCGCGCGGCGAGGGCAGGGTGTTGATTACCGGCTCGATCGCCGGTCATCTCGCCGGTTCCTTCCAGGCGGTCTATAACGGCACCAAGGCTTTCATCGACAGTTTTGCCGCTGCGATCGGCAACGAGCTTCAGGATACGGGCGTGACGATAACCTGCCTGAAGCCTGGCGCCACCGACACCAATTTTTTCGCGCGCGCGGGCATGCTCGATACCAAGGTTGGACAGGCCAAAAAAGACGATCCCGCCGACGTCGCCGTCACCGGCTGGGAAGCGATGAAGGCCGGCGAACATGCCGTGGTGCATGGGCTGAAGAACAAGGCGCAGGTACTGGCCGCAGGCGTGCTCAGTGAAGCGGCGACCGCCGCGATGCACCGCAAACAGGCCGAGCCCGGCTCGGGCAGCAGCGATTGAACGAGCAATGGGATCCAGCGTGACACCAGCGAAACTACCGACAATCACCGTCGAGAAACCGTGGGGCGTGGCCAGTTTGCCGGCGCCTTTCGCAGCGGCGTCGAACAAGCGCATCGGCGAAATCTGGTTCGACCCGCCCGCCGACTGCCCGCTGCTCGCCAAATATCTTTTCACCAGCGAACGCCTTTCGATCCAGGTGCACCCCGACGACGCTCAAGCGCGCGCGCGGGGCGAAGCGACAGGCAAGGAAGAATGCTGGTTCATTCTCGATGCCGAACCTGGTGCGACCCTCGGGATCGGCACGGTCCGTCCGCTCAGCGCCGCCGAACTTCGTGCCGCTGCCTTGTCGGGCGCGATCGAGGATCTGATGGAATGGCATGCCGTGACCCCGGGCATGTTCTTTCACATACCGCCCGGGACGGTGCATGCGATCGGCGGCGGAATTTCGCTGATCGAAATCCAGCAGAAAAGCGACGTCACCTATCGGCTTTATGATTATGGCCGCCCCCGCGAACTGCACCTGGGCGATGGATCGGCGGTAGCCCATGCTGTTCCCATGCCGCTGTCGATGCAAATAGCGGTTGCTCGGCAAAGCGCCGTGCTGCTTTCGGGGGCATGCTTCTCGGTTGCCTATATCGAAGGAAAGGACCTTCGCCCGATAGCGGCGGTCGAAGGACCGCTGTTGCTCGTGCCGATCGCGGGCAGCGTCGAAATCGACGGAATCGGCGTCGAGGCCGGTGAATGTTTCTGGGGGGCTCGCGCCGCCGCGATCACCGCAAACGAAGGGTCCCGCTTTCTCGTCGCCGGAGTGGGATGGCGCTGATCGCGCCCTGACATTCGCCGCATGTCCCGCGGACCGTGTCGTGCGGAAGGGAACGCCATCACGCGTATGGCGTTAGATTTGTCCTTGTCCCGCGCACCGAGCGCCGCCTATCGTGGCGAAGGGAGACGTGAGAAAGGTCGCCATCGTCCATGCTGATTTGCCGACCCGAGCAGTCGCCGCTGCATATCCTCGATGAAAAGCTGACCGCTGATCCCGGCCGCGTTGTGCTTCGCCCGTTTCATCTCGCATGGCAGTCGAATGTCTCCGAACCGCCCCGGGCGGCGCAGCTGGTGACCGATGTCCTTGCGCTGGACGAGGATCAGGCCGAACTCGAACTTGGCTTGATCTGGAAGGATTTTTCGGAGCGGCATTGGCAGATCGGCCAGATTTTCGATGAGCGCTACCGTGAGATCGCCGAGGATCTGAAGCTCGATGACGCTGCCGTCTCGCCGATAAAACGCCGCCTGATCGGCGCCTATTTCTGCCACGAATATAGCTATGCTGCCGCCGCGTTGATGAACCCGAGCATTGTGCCGCATCCCGATCAGAGCGGGGTCGAGGACGGCCAGCTTCGCTTTGTCATGTCGATGCGCGCGGTCGGCGAGGGGCACATATCGTCGGTGGCATTTCGCGAAGGCATTATCGGTCCGGATTCCGAATTCCGGCTCTGGCCGCAGTCCGGTCCCGCGATGGCGGCAGTCGCCGACGACCGGCACAATACCGAACCGGATGCACCGGTGTTCGTTCACCGCCAGGCCGATAGCGCGATTTCGAACAGCGTCTTGTTTCCGATCACCGAAGCGCAGCGCAATGGCCTCGAGGACTTGCGGCTCGTCCAATTTGTTCACGACGATGGCAAGAGCGAATATATCGGCACTTATACCGCCTATTCGGGCCGCGAAATTCGGTCGGAACTGATGCGGACCGACGATTTCAGGAGCTTCTGTCTCCAGCCGCTGTCGGGACATGCGGCGCGGCACAAGGGGATGGCGCTTTTCCCGCGCTGCATCGACGGCCGGTTCCGCATGATCGCCCGGCAGGATGGCAAGAATATCACGATCCTGGCGTCGGACGAATTGAGCCACTGGGATGACGAGGGGGTCGTGCTCATGCGTCCGCAATTTCCCTGGGAGTTCGTCCAGATGGGCAATTGCGGCAGTCCGATCGAATGCGATGCGGGCTGGATCCTTTTGACCCACGGCGTTGGCGCGATGCGCAAATACAGCCTGGGTGCCGCGCTTCTCGATCGCGACGATCCCTCACGGGTGCTCGCGCGCACCTCTTGTCCGATCCTGTCGGCGGCCGAAAGCGACCGCGAGGGCTATGTGCCGAATGTCGTTTACACCTGCGGCGCAGTGCGGGTCGATGACAGTCTCTTCATTCCCTACGGCATATCGGACAGTGCGATCGGATTTGCGACCACCCGTATCGACGCGCTGCTTGCCGCGATGGATTGACCGCGTGCCGGTACAATGGCTGGCGAGGTTCGGATAAAGGCTGGAAGCCGTTAAGAGGCTCGGCCCGTCATCCATGGCGGAAGGCCGTGAGGAACGGCGCGATGCGCCATCACGGAAGCGGCCCCCCCCATGGTCCTCTTATTCCATCGTCTCGCCTCGCCGGATCGTCGCACCGTCACTTCTGCCGTGTCTTATCGTGCGGCGCATCGGCTATCTGTCCGGGAGAAATCTTTCCAGCGTCCGTCGGTCGGTACGCAACTTTTGGCAAATATCTCCGTTATTCCTGGCATGCGGGCAGGGCAGAGGGAGACTGCAATGAAACCGACGGATACCGATGCAACGCATATTCTGACCGCAGATCATCGTACGGTTGAAAAGCTGTTTGCCGCGTTCGAAAAGGCGCGTGACAGCAAGACCAAAGGCGATCTCGCTGGCGAGATCTGCACGGAGCTCAAAATCCACGCCCAGATCGAAGAAGAGATCTTTTATCCGGCCCTCGAAGGCAAGATCGACGACGACCTGTTGAAGGAAGCCTATGTCGAGCATGACGGTGCAAAAATCCTTATCAACGAGATTGCCGCGTCGAGCCCTGAGGACGAATTTTTCGATGCCAAGCTTTCGGTGCTCAAGGAAGAAATCGAGCATCATGTGCAGGAAGAAGAAAAGCAACAGGGCAATATGTTTCAGCAGGCGCGCGCGGCTGACGTCGATCTCGAGGCGCTTGGCGAGCAGATGCTGGCCCGCAAGGAAGAGCTGAAAAAGGAGGCCGAGACTGTCGGGCTCCCCCCCGCGCAGACGACAACGATGTAGCTCCATGTCGGCGCAGCGGGAAATCGAACGATTATCGGCTCGGTTGGCAAATGTCCTGGCGGGAACCCGGCTGCGCTGGGCCACGGCCGAGAGCTGTACCGGCGGACAACTGGCCGCATTGATGGCGCGGGACAGCGCGCTCGGTTCGCATCTCGAGCGGGGCTTTATCGTCTATTCGATGGAAGCGAAATACGAATTGCTCGGCGTCGACCGATCCGATGCCAGGCGCTGCGATGCCGTCAACCCCGACGTCGCCGAAGCCATGGCGTCGGGCGCGCTTGCTCAAAGTCACGCCGATTTTTCCATCGCGCTCACCGGCTTCTGCGGGCCGCAACAGGCGGGCGAGGAAGTGGGACTGGTGTACCTGGCCTGTGCAGCGCGCGCCGGTCGGCGCGTTGTGCAAGAATGTCATTTTGGCGACATCGGGCGCGGCGTCGTGCTCGATCATGCCGTGGCTGCCGCCTTGGCGCTTATGAGCGAAGCCGTCGAAGCGCAGCGGACTACGCCCGTCCTTTTCGCCGCACATCGAACGCTACGGATGTGATGGGCAGGCGTGAATCGTCGAGCGTTGGTGCATTGCAACTGCCCGGCAGGGCTGCTGATCCCGCGAACCTGGCTCGGGCAACCGCAGCCAATGCGCGCAAGCGGGCCTAAGATGGCGAAGCGTCCCGATCCGCTCGCGCAATATAACGCCAAACGCGACTTCGCCCTGACCCGCGAGCCGGCGGGCACGATCGACGGGAAAAAGGGCAACCGCTTCATTGTGCAGAAACATGACGCGACGCGGCTCCATTTCGATTTCAGGCTCGAAATCGACGGCGTGCTCAAAAGCTGGGCGGTAACGAAAGGCCCGAGCGCCGATCCCGCCGACAAGCGTCTTGCCGTCCGTACCGAAGATCATCCGATGAGTTACGCCGATTTCGAGGGCGGCATTCCCAAGGGCGAATATGGCGGCGGCACCGTGATGCTGTGGGATCGCGGCACCTGGGCGCCGATCGCGGGAAAGAGCGCCAAGGATCTCGATGACGGCCATCTGCACTTCACGCTCGACGGAACACGGATGAAGGGCGAGTGGCTGCTCGTTCGCATGAAGCCGCGCCCCGGCGAAAAGCGCGAGAACTGGTTGCTGCGCAAGGTCGACGATGCCTTTTCCGGCGGCACCGACGATCTCGTGGGGCGCGAACTGACCAGCATTTTGACCGGCCGCACGATGGCCGAGATTGCGGCCGAAGACGGCGGCGAACGGTCGCTGAAGGGCACGAAGGGCGCGGCGCTGGCCAAGACGATGGCAGCGGCGGCAACGCACAACAAAAAGATCGCGAAACCCGCCGCCAAGGGCAAACTTCCCAAGTTCCGCCCCCTCCAGCTCGCAACGCTCGTCGATGCGGTGCCCGTCGGCAATGGCTGGATTCATGAGATCAAATATGACGGCTACCGCGCTGAAATTGCCGCCGCTGGCAGCGAGGTGCGGGTCTATACGCGCAGCGGTCTCGACTGGAGCGACAAGTTCGCGCCGCTCGTCCGCCATATCGCCGCGCTCGAGCTGTCGGCGTGCCTGATCGACGGCGAGATCATAGCCTATGGCAAGGACGGAAATCCCGACTTTTCGTCGCTACAAGCCGTGCTCAAACGCGGCCATGGCGCGCAGGACGAGGGGACGGCACTACATTTCTTCGCCTTCGACCTGCTCGAACTGGATGGCCAATCCCTTGTCAAACTCGGCAATCTCGCGCGCAAGGAACGCCTGGATGCCCTCTTGCGCCACGCGTCCCCGCCGATTGCGGTCGCCGACCATATCATCGGCGCGGGCGAGAAGCTTTATGATGCGATGTGCCAGGCGGGGCAGGAAGGCATTATCTCGAAACGCGCCGAGGCTGCCTATGCCGGACGCCGCTCGAAAAACTGGGTGAAGGTCAAATGCACCCGGCGGCAGGAATTTGTTCTCGTCGGCTGGAATCCCTCGACCACGAGGGCACGGCCGTTCGCTTCGCTGCTGCTGGCGCAGCACGAAGACGGCAAACTTGTCTATAAGGGCAATGTCGGCACGGGTTTCGACGCCGACACCATGGCCGACCTTGCCGGGAAATTTGCCCGGCTCGCGCGCAAGAGCGCACCGCTCGAGGTTGAAGCCGCCACCGCGCGCAAGGCGCATTGGCTCAAGCCCGAACTCGTCGCCGAAATCGCGTTCGCTGAGTTTACTGCGAGCGGATCGGTTCGCCATGCGAGCTTCCTCGGGCTGCGCAGCGACAAGGAGGCCAAAGACGTGACCCCGGAAACCCAGCAAGCTGCCCCCCGGCCGACAAGCGATGTCGAGATCACGAACCGCGACCGCGTCATCTTTCCCGAAGCCAAAGCGACAAAGGGCGATCTTGCCGATTATTATGCTGCGATTGCGCCGATCATGCTGGCGCACGCTGCGCGCCGCCCGATCAGCCTCGTGCGCTGTCCGCAGGGAAGGGGCAAGAAATGCTTTTTCCAGAAGCATGACTCAGGCTCGTTCGGAGATCATGTCCATCAGGTGCCGATCCGCGAGAAGGACGGCGGCCACGAGGATTATCTCTACGTCGAAGACGCCGACGGATTGCTCGCCTGCGTCCAGATGGGCACGATCGAATTCCACGGTTGGGGCAGCCATGTCGATGCGCTGGAGAAACCCGACCGCATGGTCTTTGATCTCGACCCCGATGAGGGGCTGGATTTTGCTGACGTCAAAAAAGCCGCGCTCGATATTCGCCGTCATCTGGCCGACCTGGGGCTGGTGAGTTTCGCGATGTTGTCGGGCGGCAAGGGCGTCCATGTCGTTGTGCCCCTTGAACCGGCGCACAGCTGGGAGGCGCACAAGGATTTTTCCAAGCGTTTTGCCGAAGCACTGAGCATGGCAGAACCCGATCGTTTTATCGCGACGATGAGCAAGGCGAAGCGCAAGGGCAAGATATTCATCGACTGGCTGCGCAATCAGCGCGGCAGCACCGCGATCCTGCCCTATTCGGCGCGCGCCCGCGAAGGCGCGCCGGTAGCGGTACCGATCGGCTGGGACGCGCTTGCCGATGTCGAGGGTGCGGGGGCATGGTCGATCAAGGACGCTGCCGAGCTGATCGACCGTGCCGGACATGCCGATCTGAAATCCTGGGGGGCGGCCGCGCAATCGCTGCCGCAATTCTGATGCTCAAGCCAGCAATCGCCCCAACGGTATTGACGACCGTCGCGGCGCAGGAGCTGTGGCGAATTTTCCGCAATGCTGCGGATGGCCCGAACCTGAGCTTGTAGCGAACATGGGCCTCCTTTGGGGCGAGCCTCACGTGCCTGACAGGCGTCTCACAGCCATTGGCGGCCGGACGGACACGGGAAGTATCGAGAGGTGGCGCGGCGCCGGCACGCGTGGGATCCGAACCGGTGAGGGGGCACTGATCGACGCGCGCACCGCCGGGATGGATCGGGTACCCGGCGCAGGGGGCCGCCTGCGGCCTTCGATCAGCCGACTGAGCCGAGACGGCTAGGTCGCTCTTTCGCTTTGGAGATATGCCGGATCGAAATCGGCCATCGACGCCAGGCCCTCCCAATCGTTGATCGTAATCTTGCGCTTGTCCAGCGCCACGAGGCCGGCTTGTCGCAAAGACTGCAAGACCCTGTTGACGTGAACCGCCGTCAGCCCGGCTGTGTCGGCGAGCTGCGCCTGTGTCATCGGCAGCTCGAATCGCGTGCTTTCCGGGGCTTGCGCAGCGCGCAGTCGCACCGCGAACTCGCACAGCAGATGCGCGATGCGTCCTTGTGCGTCACGGCGACCGATGTTGGTCAACCATTCGCTGAACATCGCCGCTTCGACTGCCGTTTGTCGCCACAGCGCGCCTTGGAGATTAGGGTTTGCTCGGATTGCGGTCTCGAGCGCATGCGCGGCGATGCCGGCAACCTCGCCGGGGGTCAACATCCGTGTTTCTTGGCCGTTGTGCGGCTGGAACAGGTTGTTCAGGCCGAAAAAGTCGCCCGGAACATGAACCGAAACGATCTGCCGCGCTCCATCAGAAAGAATTTTGCTGCAATAGGCGAATCCCGAGACAAGAATGGCGCAAAACCGGCTGCGATCGCTTGCGCGTCCGATGGCATCGCCTGCCGCGAGCGTGCGACACGTGAACGGTAGGCTCAGCAACACTTGCCGATCTGCTTGCGACAGATGCTGATTGGCTTGAAGCGAACTCCAGAGCCGTTGCAGGGACGCCCTGTTCGACACGCGCTACCTCCAGTGCGAATGAAACCAACTGCGCACCGAAATCGTTCCAGCGCTGTGACCGAGCCGGAACCCGATCTGATCCATATTCTCTATATGAGCGACAGTCGGCTGGATCGACCGTCTGCGCTGGACCAGTTGCAGACCCTTGTCGAAACTTCGCGGCGGAACAATGCAGCAGCGCAGATCACCGGCGCCCTGATGTTCACCGAAGACAATTTCGTGCAATTTCTTGAAGGCCCGGCGGCCGCAGTCCAGCGGTTACTGGCCAAGCTACAGGTCGATGCGCGTCACGCAAATCTGCGAATTTTGCTTGAATCGCCCGCCCGGGGCCGCCGGTTTGGACCCTGGACCCTGGCCTATTGCGGGCCGGCCGAATTTGTTCGCGCCGAGCTCGATGCGGTAGCCGGTTGTGGACAATCAGGCGAGACGGCACGCGCGCGCCTGATCGACCTGATGGTCGCTTTTGCAGCGGCGGCTGATTGAGCTTCCGGGGCGTGCAGGATCAGCGGCGCCTGCGTGCCCGATCGTCAGCGCTCGTTCGGTGTCGAGACGATCAACCGCGGCAGGCGCTCGACCACGGCGCTCCAGAACAGGGTCTCCTGTTCGGCGCCGCGCTCTTCCGACCATGATTTTTGCTGCGCTACGAGCGTTTCGGCGCGTGCGCCCCATTGACGCCTCGCTTCCGCCGCGCAGGACCAAACACTCTGTTCACTGACTTTGAACATAAGAATTCTCCCGAGACTCGCGCCCGACGGGCACTTCGCCACCGACGATACGTGATTTGCCCGCTCGCGCGATAAACTAGATCAACCTTGCGAACCCAGTCCCTTCAATTTGTGCAGGAGCGCCATGACGGGCGCGAGCCGGAGCACCTGGTCGTCGGAGCACCGATCTGACATCCCTTGTTTTCGCAAAGCGGAGCCAATCTTGAAGACGTTCTTTGTTGGAGCGTCAGGTAGCGTTTGCCGATGAAGGCCGCGCCGCTGCTGCTTGGACCGGGAGGGGTTCTCCCGAGTGAAGGATCGGCTTCGCCGATCTGGCACTGCCGACGGGCCTACAAGACCCGCCGGGTTCGACATTGCCAGAAATTAGGCTTGGCTTCCCAGCTTGTCGAGGTGGGATCGGTGCATTTCGACGACGGTGACGATTTCGCGTGCCGCGGTCTTGAGGCTCTCGGCATCGCCGTGTTCGCTATAGGCGCGGTGGAGCGCGAGCGCCGCATCATGGGCGGTGCGCTGATGCCGCAGGTAAATAGCGTCGATAGCGCCCGCATCGGCCTGCTTGATTTCTTCGAGCATTGTCTGCTGCGCCGGATCGAGCTGCGGCGCGGCGACATCGACTTTTGCGGCGGCTNNGCCGCCGCTGCCTTGATCTTGGCGGTCGACTGGCCATGCTGATCGATCATCATTTGCGCAAACTTCCTGACTTCGGAATTGTCCGATTTTGCCAGCAGCGCTTTTGAAGACTCGATTTCCCACAGATCGCCCGCACCGGCTTTGGCCACATAGGCCGCGCTTTGGGCCGCCGTCGCGGGCGCTGCCATCGGCACCCCAGGCGTCCCAGGCGTCCCCACCGAGGCCGGGGCCGCTGCTGTCGGACTATTGGTCGGCGGCGCGCTCTCCTCGGCAGTCTCGCTGCATCCGGCGAGCGCCAGCAAAGCGGTGCCGAGCATCCAGAATTTTTTCGTCATCGATCGTCTCCCGTCAGGCCTTCACACTGCCCCGGCAACGTGAGCGGGACGGTGAAGTTCCGCCGCTCCTCGCGGCGCGCGGCTTCGGGCAGCAAAACTTGATCCATGATAGCAATTCTTCCGGAGCAACGCCGCGCAGCTTCGGCGTTTTTCAGCGCCAACCATGTGGTCCTCGCTGAGCTCAGACGACGCGGCTGTCCCGATGCCCGCCCGGAGCATCGCTGCTGCGCCGGACACTGTATAACCTATGTTGGTGCGACCGGTTCGAACCTCGCTAGGCTGATCGGGAGTCGCGACCTCCCAGAGCGGTGCGACTGCGCCCTTCCAGAGCCGTGCCGCGCGAAGTCGATGTCTGGCGGCAAAAGGAGGTCGCTATAAAAGGGAGGCGCTATGCCGACGTACCAACTTGTTCTCGATGATGACGGAGGCGAACCTCGCCGGGTCGCCTTTACGGCGGCATGCCCGGATTTCGCACTGCAAGTCGCGCAGCGCGAAGCGGACGGAGTGCGCGCCGAACTTTGGGAAGGCGAGCGCTTGATCGCGAGAATGACGAAAGTGGCGACCAATTTGTGGAAGCTCGATCCCGATCAGCGTCTCTCACCGGAAGCTCGTCAGCCGTAACCGCCTTCGAAATTCCGGCGCGTGTGGGCAGGGCGGGGCTGCCGATAGACGCAGATCCGTTGGTGGTGCGAAAATAACCTGCCCACGGCGGGGTCGGTTTGGCATCCTGGCCCAGCCTTGTGTCGCAGCTTTCACTCGCGCGCCGTTTCGACAAGCTCGCGCCCAGCGGCACTCGGCCAGGAACGCCGGGCGCGTTCTTGTTGCGAGCCGTGCCCAAGGAGTCCGATCCGGCCAATCAGGTCTGTCCAATTTGGGGGATGGCCGTAGCGCAGCGATCATCGAAGATGAAAGGCGCAGGCGCCGTGGCCATCGACGTCGCCGCGATACGCTTCGCCATCGCGCGCAGCGCAGCGAGGCGAAGCTCGCCCGCATACCCTGTTACTCTGTGCCCGCGCATGGCTTCGCGAGCGCCTTGCGGCCTGAATCGACCGGTCAGCCCGCCGCGCCGCGACAGGATTCAATGGCTTCGGAAAAGGGCAGCTGAAACAACAGGCGACCCGCGTCGTCGGTAATTTCAAAGCCGCAGTCGGACGGATTTTTGCGCTGCGTAAGCAGTTCCGACCACATTTCCTGCACGGTGCTGAACGCTTGCAAATATGCTTCCTCGGCACTCGCGCATTCCACGCCGCAGTCGTCGCGGCTCATCGTGACGCCGTCCGAAAAATGAAAATAATAGAGCGCCATGTCTGCTCCTTCGAGCCAGCCCCTGCTTCCCCTGTACGCGTTGCGAGATGTCGGAGCGATGAACCGGACAGGCGGGCGCCATCATCGGCTGCTGACCCAACATGTGCCAGCCGCGCGATTGCGCTGAACGCGTACTTGTGCAGGCCATCCGGCATCACGCGGGAGCGGCAAGCTCGAAGACATCCCATGACGGTGCGCGACGAGCGCGCCGGATTTCCTATAGTAGGTCAAGTTTCTCTCCGAACCTTGGGCGCCGCGGAACCAACCGGGGCGTCCGTCGTCGTCAGTCATATATCCGCACAGGAGAATGTCATGACGCGTTCCTTTCTGATCACATTACCGGCGCTGATGCTGCTGGCGGCCTGCAATTCGCCCGGCGACGGAACCAGCCAGAGCGAGACCGAAGCCGTTCCCGGCGGCGACGGTACGGTTGCCGCGCCGCACGACATGTCGGAACCTGCCGCCGGAACGGAAGTCGGGACGATGACCGACCCGAACCCTGACACCATGACAGGCAGTGACGGCGACACGGCGGCACCCTCCGCGGAGAGCAGCGCCGGACCGATGGCGGACGGCGCATCGGAAACCAACAAGACGAGCGAGACGCCGCCGCCGCCTCAATAGGCGGAAGGGTACATGCCAAACGCTCCCATTTGATAGTGATCGCCTGCGCCGAGCCCTCCTCTCTGCAGGCGAGGAGAACCCCGGCTTGGACCTCCCTTTGGGCAGGTCCAGGCCGGGGGCTCCACTCGCGCCACAAGGACATGCAGGAACCCGATGCAGTTTCTTCTGATCTATCACGATGCAGTGTCGGGTCACGAAGAGCGCCTCGCGTTCGAAGCGTCCGGCTTTCCTGCCGCTTTCCGGATCGCCGACGAATTGCCGATCGGCGAGCGTGCGGTGTTGCTTCAGGACGGCAAACCCGTTTGCCGAAAAGAGCGCGATCCACGCCTGTCGACCTTGAGCTGGGTTCTTTGACGGGACGCCGGTCTTGGGCGACCCGCGCGCGGGACATTGGTGTGCGCTCGGATCATGCCACAGCGGGCACGGCCCTTCAAACCGACGTCCCGTCGTCCCGACCGTGGTGGGAAAGCGCCGTCATTTATCAGATCTATCCCCGCTCCTTTCAGGACGGCGATGGCGACGGGATCGGCGATCTGGCAGGGATGTTGCGCCGACTGGACTATCTCGCCGCTCTAGGCATCGACGCAATTTGGATCTCGCCGATCTTTCCCTCCCCGATGGCCGATTTCGGCTATGACGTCTCGGATTATTGCGGCATCGACCCACTGTTCGGCAACATGGCCGCCTTTGATCGGGTGGTTGAAGGCGTTCATGCCCGCGGCATGAAGCTGCTGCTCGATTTTGTCCCCAATCACAGCTCGACCGCCCATGCCTGGTTTGCCGAGAGCCGTGCGTCTCAAGAGAGCGCGAAGCGTGACTGGTATATCTGGCGCGATGGCGCTCCGCAGGGTGGCCCGCCGAACAACTGGACGAGCGACATGGGCGGGTCCGCCTGGGCTTATGACGCGACGACCGACCAATATTATCTCCACAGCTTTCTCGAAGAGCAGGCGGACCTGAACTGGCGCAATCCTGCCGTGCGCGCCGCGATGACCGACGTCTTGCGCTTCTGGTTCGAGCGCGGCGTCGACGGGTTTCGGATCGATGTCCTGTGGCACTGCATCAAGGCCGAAGACTTGCCGGACAATCCGGCCAATCCCGACTATGTCCCCGGCATGGGCGAGAAATTTCGTGTTTTGCAGCGGCATTCCACCAATCAACCCGAGATTCACGAACTCGCCGCCGCTTTCCGCGCGCTTGCCGACGGCTATGGCGATCGGCTTCTGGTGGGCGAAATTTGCCTGCCGGTCGATGAACTGATGGCATATTATGGCAGTCCGGACGCGCCAGGCGTCCATCTTCCTTTCAACTTCCAGCTTTTCGATGCGCCGTGGAATGCGTCGATACTTGCCTCGCTGATCAAAGCCTATGAGGCCGCGCTGCCCTCCGGCGGATGGCCCAACTGGGTGCTGGGAAGTCATGATGCGCCGCGGCTTGCGGGCCGGGTCGGTGAGGCGCAGGCCAGGGTTGCCGCGATGCTGCTCCTGACCTTGCGCGGAACACCGACCATCTATCAGGGTGACGAACTCGGGATCGGCCGCGTTGCGATCCCGCCCGATCGGATCCGCGATCCACAGGAGCTGCGCCAACCGGGGCTCGGTCTCGGGCGCGACGGCGCCCGCACGCCGATGGCGTGGGACGAGCGTCCTTATGCCGGGTTCAGCGCGGCCGAACCCTGGCTTCCGCTTCATGGCAGCTGGCGCACCCATAATGTCGCGTGCGAAGACCAGAATCCCGCCTCGATGCTGGCGCTTTACCGCCGGCTGCTGGCGCTGCGCCGCAGACATCGCGCTCTCAGCATCGGCGCGATCGAGGTGCTCGCGTGCGAGGGAGACGTGCTCCGCTACGAGCGGCGCCATGGTGACGAGCATCTGCTCGTCGCACTGAACCTGGGCAGCGAACCGCAACCCTTTTCCGTACCGGCAAAGTCGGAAATCGTCGATGTTCTTGCCTCGACCCGCGCCTTGCGCACGCTCGACGGAACGCTTGCCGCCGACGAGGGCATGGTCCTGCGTCTTGGGGCAGCCTGACATGCGCGTTGCGATGCTGGCGCCGATCGCATGGCGGACCCCGCCGCGGACCTATGGGCCGTGGGAACTGGTAACGAGCCTGCTGACCGAAGCGCTGGTCGCCCGCGGCATCGACGTCACCCTCTTTGCGACCGCGGACAGCCTTACCGCCGCAAAACTCGAAGCGATCGTACCGGCGCCCTACGGCGACGACCCTTCGATCGACGCCAAGGTCTGGGAATATCGCCATCTCGCGCATCTCTTCGAGCGCGCCGACGCCTTCGATATCATCCACAATCAGGCCGATTTTCCTGCGCATGCCTTTTCGCGCCTGATCGACACACCGATCGTGACCACCATCCACGGCTTTTCATCCGAGCGGATTTTGCCGATGTACAAGGCATTCGAAGACCGGGTTCATTATGTCGCGATCAGCCATGCCGACCGGCATCCCGATCTGCGTTATGCCGCCACCATCCACCATGGGATCGCGCTTGGCGATTTTCCGCTCGATCCGGTCGGCAGCGAGGATCTGGTCTTTTTCGGCCGCATCCATCCCGACAAAGGCACTCATGACGCGATTGCTGTCGCGCGCGCGGCGCGGCGCCGCCTGCACATCTACGGCATTGTTCAGGACGAGGAATATCATCGCCTAGACGTGATGCCTTATATTGACGGGCGTGATGTCGTTTTCCACGGCGCGGTCGGCGGCGCCGAACGCGCCCGGGCCTTAGGCCAGGCCTATGCGCTGCTGCACCTCATCCACTTTGACGAACCGTTCGGCCTTTCGGTGGCCGAGGCCATGGCGTGCGGGACGCCGGTCATTGCCACCCGCCGCGGATCGATGTCCGAAATCATCGACCATGGCCGCACCGGATTTCTCGTCGATGGTCCGTCTGACGCGGTGGCAGCTTTGGAACATGTGCCGACGCTCGATCGCGCCGCGGTGTCAGCGACAGCAGCGATCCGGTTCGGCGCGCAGCGAATGGTGGACGAATATATAGCGCTTTATCAGCGGATCTCGACCACCCGCTGACCGGTTCCTTTTGGGCGCTGGCCGCTGCGGGTCTGGTGCGTATCGACAGCCTGGATCAGGACCGCCGAACACAGCGCGCCGTCCTCGTCGACCACCTCGACCCGCAATGTCCCATTGCCCTCGATGATATTCGGATCGTCATTGAGCAAACTGCCCCCATAGCGGATCGCCTCGCGGCGTGCCGACGCCGCGTCGCGCAGCTCGATGCCGACATCGTCGACGTCGCATGATCCGTCGCAGGTGTGGAAATAAAATCGTGGCATGGGCACGGTCTCCAGTCATCAAATGGCTAGGCAGCATTGTCCCGGTGCAGATAGAGCGGCGAAAAGTCGCACAGCCTTGCAAGGGCGTTTATGTCGCTCGCCCACAAACGGCGACCACTGCGCGTGACGGCGCCTTCCTGCTCCAGCGTCTTGAGCGTGCGGTTGACGTGCACGGGCGTCAGACCGAGAATATCGGCCAGCTGTTCCTGGGTCAGCGGGACGTCAAGCTGGGCGTCCGCCTGAGGCTCTGAAAACTGGACGCGGTAGGCAAGCTCGCAGAGAAAATGCGCCAGACGCGGGAGCGCATGACGGCGGCCGATATTGAGCTGCCATTCGCGCCCGATCGACGCTTCCACCAGAATATCGACCAATATGGCGCGGGCGATCGAACGGCGCGTATCGGCAAGCTGTTCGAGCTCAGCGAGCGGGACCAGCGCGACATCGGCCTGGGTCAACGTCTGCAAATTATGGTCGACGGTGCGCAGATACAGCGACTGGAAATCGAGCGGATCGCCAGGGATGCGTAACCCGACGATCTGCCGACCACCATCGGCAGCCAGCTTGTAGCGATAAGCGAAGCCCGACAAGAGGATCGGGCACACTTGCGGGCGATCGCCTTCGCGCAAAATCGTCGTATTGGGAGCAAGCTGGCGATATTGGTAGGGAAGCGCGAGCAGCGCTTCCTGATCCGAGAGCGGCAGGGGACTGTGCGCCGTCAATTTGCGCACGAACATGTCGAGCTGCGCCTTGTGCGATTGCTCGGGCCGGGGCGGCATCTCGGGCCGAGGCGGCATCGAGGATGATTGCTCTGAGGATGATTGCTCTGGCATCAAGATATTTCCTATCGCGCTGCCTCTCCCCGCATAAGGCCACCACATTTTTATCGCAAAATCGCCGCCGACGGAGCACGGCTCGCGCCGGGCCATGCGGGGGGCGGCGCCGAAGCGTGCCTAACCGTTTGCGCCGCGGCGGCGGGTTTCCCAGCCCTTCTTTGCGGCGGCCGAGCGCTGCTCGGCGCTTTGACTCGATCCGCCCTTGCGGCCGCCCTTGGTCGCCGCAGCATGATCGCCGGTCTTGCCGCGACCCGAACCGGACTTGTTGCCGCCGCCCGATTCCTTGTTCACGGTCGCCCACGCGCGACGTTCGGCCTCCGATTTGCCCACGCCGCGTTTCTCATAGCCGTCTTCGATATGCTCAGCCTGACGCTTCTGTTTCCCGGTGTAGCGCGATTTGTCGCCGCGGGGCATGTCATGTCTCCTCGCTGCCATCTTACCGGAACAACCGGCAATAGTGGCCGAGGTTGCGCCGGACGCGGCAAGGATCGCCGCAAACTTGTTAACCTGGGTCAGCAAAGGGGCTCGCAAGTCGGGAGTGCGCTGTCGGCGCGGCACCCTCCGCGCGGCTGGAGCAAGCCTCATCCCGCAGGCGCAGTTGAACGGCGCCGATCGAACCCCAGGGCAAACACTCGACGACAAGACCATCGACCAGCTGCGTCTCGAAGGTTGCGCCCTGCGGGTCGACCGCGAGAAGACGCCCCTCGCGCCAGACGGGATCAGCTTCTGCCTTGGTCAGATAGCGAACGCGTTGCGGTTGCGTGCCGGCACTCATGAGCAAGCGGCCGAGAAATTGCAGCATGGACCCGTCTCCTGTCGGCGCGCGAGACGCACAGCGCCGATGAAATCGGTCGTGCACCGCATGCCCTATGTCGTTCGCGGCGGGACGGCGAGAGCGCCGCCCTTTTTGTCGTGACAACCGCCTCCCTGGGTGGGTTCGAAATGCAAAGCGCGACCGCCGCGATCGTTGCAGCGGATTGACGCAGGTTAAGTCTTGCTCGCTGACGTTTCGAGCGGCCGCCCCTCGTGAAAAAGGAGGAAAGCGGACGGCTTCGCCACAGGGTAAGACGTGGCGACATCGAAGTGAAGAACATCGAAAATGTGACTGGGCGGGACGAATGGACCCGCACCGGCGGCGGATCGCGGCTTTGCCAACATGGGTTAAGGAGAGCCCGCGTCGCCTGTGCAACATGGAAACCGAGCGGGGGCTCAGGAGAACCCCATGGCGAGCGCGTCCGCCGATCAGATTTTGCAGTCCCTGCGGAGCGACGCTCCACATCGTCATTTTCGCGGTCGCGAGTTCCTGGTCCGCAAGCGGGAAACGCCGCACGCGATCTGGTTGATTGAGGACGGGTGGGCCGCGCGCTTCAAACTGCTTCGTGACGGGCGGCGCCATATTTCGCGCTTTTACGCGCCCGGCGATCTTTGCGACCTTGCCTGGCTTGTCACCGAGTCCGCCGATCAGTCGATAATAGCCCTGACGCCCGTTCGCGCCGCTCGGCTCGATCGCCACCGGCTCGACAGTCGAATGCGGATTGATCCTGCTGTATCGCTGACAGTGGCTCGCGATGCACTTGCCGAGATGCGGGCGCAGGCTGAATGGCTCGTCACGCTCGGATGCAAATCGGCAAGTGAGAAGATCGCATATTTTCTGTGCGAGCTTTATCTCCGTCTGGAACGGCGGGGCCAGGCGCGCGATCACAATTGCGATTTCCCGCTGTCTCAACAGGATGTGGCGGACTTTACGGGGATGACGGCCGTGCATGCTTGTCGAACCCTGCGGGATCTTCGCGAGGCGGGGCTGATCGAGCTGCGCCGGCGTCGGCTGCGGATCATCGACTTTGTCCGCCTCGCACGGATGGCATCCTTCGATCGCGATTGTCTTCCGTCGGATGCAGAATGCTTGCCGGACGTCGGTGCCATGGCCGGCCCGCGCGACTTTCCTGCAACGGCCATGGTCGTCTAGGCGGGTCGAGCCGTCGTTGGTTCGGTCGGATTGCCCGGGAGAATCTCGTTGGTAAGCAAAAAGGCCGCACCCCCCGACACGGCCTTTTCGGCATTTCCATGCTGCCCCGGCTTCTCCGGGTCGCTGGAGTCGCCAAAGTTATTGTAATCCTATCCGAAATGGCGACATCGTCAATCGCGTTACGGGACGGCGGCTGTTTCGCGATATGGAAATTGGGAAAGAGCAACCAAAGTGGAGAGCTGCTCCATCCCCATCTGTAATAGGCAAATAGAGGAGCGCAGCCGGGACGACGGTCCCGATATTTTGATGCTCTCCTTGGCTTCGCAGCACCACCCCGCGGCTCGGCAATATCCGCTGTCTGCGGCAATTCAGGGTCGTCGAACAGCATTCCCGAGTTCTCGCGCGATCTGCTGGCGCTTTGAAAACCGGTGCGATAATTTTTCGGTCGCACCGGATATATCGCCGACGCGAAGCGTATCTTTCACATCAAAGCGTGAAAGGACTTACCATGACTGACATCGCCACTGAAGAAACCAATCGCCTCATCGGTTCGAACAAGGTCGAAGGCACGACCGTGTACAACCGGGGGGGTGAAAAGCTGGGCTCGATCTATAATTTCATGGTCGATAAGCGCTCCGGCAAGGCCGAATATGCCGTGCTCCAGTTCGGCGGCCTGTTCGGCCTCGGCAGCGACTATTATCCGCTGCCGTGGGACATGCTGACTTACGAAACCGAGCATGGCGGATATGTCGTCGACCTCGACAAGACGCTGCTCGAGCAGGCGCCGCGCTACGCCGCCGACGCCGAACCCGCGTTCGATCGCACATATGGGCAATCGGTCTATGGCCATTATGGCATGAACTATCCGTTCTGACCTTTGCGGACGCGAATGCAGACGCGAACAGGCTTTCATCACAGGACGTGAAGCCGGAAAATTGCGCGCAGGTGGGCAAAGCTTCGCTCACCTGCGCGTTCGTTTGGCCCGCCTATTTATTGGGCGTCTTTCCTGTCAAATGATCGCGGTTGGCAGATTTGTGCTCGCCAAGCAGCGCGGCTTAGCGAGTTTGTCCTTACGTTTGTCGATCGGCAGCCGTCGGCAGCTTCGCGCATTCCGGCACGTCGCTTCGCGCATTCCGATCAAGACTGGCCGGGACGGCTTTACTTATCAGGATTTGGCGGGGACTCATCGTGTCGCGCGGCATATGTCAGGCCCGGCGAAACCGGTATCGCTCTGGCGCCGCAGTTCTGCTCAGCGACCGCGCAGACTTCGGAAGGTGATCGACCAGCGCGGCGTCGTCATAGGGGCGATGCTATGTTCCCACTCGTCGCGGGCTTCGCCATGCATATGATAGATGGAGCGCCGGGCAAGATCGGCGGTTGCCCGATCGAACCCCTTTGCCCGCCTTCGGCGAAACCGCATCGTCGCCGGGGCGCCGAGCGACACCCCGATCACATGATCGAAGACCGAACGGTCCTTGTGCCAGCCAATCCCCGCGCCGATGCCATATTGAATGACGAGCGCCTGTTCGAGCGCGGCAGGAGCGATTGCCGCAAATCGGGCGGCGCGGCGGCGGATATCTTCCAGCCAGCGCGGCATCGGCTCGCCGCGCGCGAAACATCCGGTCTGAAAATCATATGTCCAGCCGAACGAGCGCGTCAGTCGCTTGCCTTCCCATTGCTGGAACTGGAACGGCGTGAGCTCCGCCGCTTCGATGCACGAGATCAGCTCGGCCTCTTCGGCGGGCGTGATGACATCGCCGCACCAGGCGAGACCCGGAAGCAGGGACGAACCGAACAGGTCTGCCTGAAGGGCAGGGCGCGGCGTCGTGGTTGCGGCCCGGCGCGTCATGCGGGGCGCCAGACTTGTGCCTGCTGCGGCCGACCGAAAAATGCCTGTCGTGGCGGCTTCGCCAGCAAGTCCGTGCGCATTAACCGGTGCGTGCGGCCCGGCGGCGCTTTCGCGCCGCCGCGGCGGTGTTGGCCATCTGGCAGAGAAGACATGATCGTCACGGTTGGAACATAGGAAGAACATGTAAAGATCGCAAGGGCGCGGCAATGGCCGCGCATGACCAACGCGTTGCTTCGGTCTCCCGGTTCGTTGGGGATTACCGACGTCGTTCGCCCTCGGGTGGCCTTCTTCTTCGGGCAAGATCGCGGCGGCAACGACCGATCGCCCGTTTTTCCGTTGAACGGGTCAGTCGGTCGCGGTTCCGGCTTTCGGCACGAGAATCAGCGTGCGTCCCTCGACGCGCCAGGTTTCGAGCTGCGACAGGAAGTTCATGCCCAATATGTCGGTGTCGCCGAGGCCGGGCGAAATCACCACTTTGAGCCTGCGGGCCTCAATCTCGCCGATGCTCAGACGTTCGAGCGTGCCGGTATCGGCGCGCACGGTGCCGTTGGCGGTCTTCATCAAAATGGGAACCAGCGTCGTATCGGCGTTGACGCCCGCTTTGGCGGCCGTTCGTTCCGACAACGCCGTCACTGTCGCGCCGCTGTCGACGAGCATGCGCGTTTCTGTACCGTTCAGATCGACCTTGGCCCAGAAATGCCCGTCGCGTCCCATGGGGATCCGGACCTCGTCGCCGACGACCTCCTGGCGGTCGAACCCGAGGCTCGCGTTGAGCCGCGATAGATTGGGATCGAACGGTGCGTGCTGGAGGATCAGGAAAATCCCGAAGGCGAGCAGCGCGAACGACAAAAGGGCGCGAAAAGCGCGACCGACATATGGCAGCTTGAACAGGATAACGAGAATGAACGCCGCGCCGATCGCATAAATGGCGAGTTGGTTCCCCGGGAGATGGGACACAAGGTCGGTACTGGTCGGCATGGCAATGAGCCATTCTTATCGCAGCGAAGGTGTCGGAGCGCTGAATGATCTCCTGGGGCCGCACTGAGGAGCGCGGCCTGAATCGAGCGCACACTGGCGGCGACCGGCGCCGCCAGAGGTCGCGCGTATAATGCTCAGCCGCGCAGGCGCTCTTGGCGCGCTGATCTTGGCGCGGCGGCGGCGCCCGTCTGCGCCGGGTAAACGGCGCTTTGCGCCGTTCCGGCCATCGCGCGGCGTTGGCCGACCCAGCGCATCCGTGCGCACGCCGCCGCGCCTGCGGCGCGCCAAGGGCGCCGTTCTTCTCGCCCTTCGGGCCTGGCCACCGGCGCACGCAAATTGACAAGCCTGGGCGTCGGATTGCGCCGAGCCGTGTCGGCGATGACAACACAAACGACAAGGCGGCTGCGCCTTGCTGATGACGCCGCGCGGATTCCCGCGCGGCGGCGCTTTGGTGGGCCGGCACCTCGGACATCGGTGCGGGCGGCGCACGGCCGTGGGCCCGCCCGGCCGCCCCGCAAGCCGCGCCAGGCGCGGCTCCTCCACTGCGTTGCGGCCCTGCGGGTGCGGACCGGCCTTGTGGGCGGTCCCCTTGTCCGCGGATTCGCCGCCCGCCCCGCTGTCCGGGGCCGGCCGCGGCGGTTTTTGGTCAGGAGGAGACGCCCCGATGTTCACCAGCCCTAACCCTTCGCTTGAGGCCGCACCGCCGGAGCGCACGCGGCCTTCGGGCCGCGCGGCGGCGCACAGGCGTGCGCCCGCGAAGGCGCGGCGCGCCGAGGCCGCACCGCGCGCCTCGCTTTATGACGAGGTGACAAGCCGTATCGTCGAGGAGCTCGAAGCGGGCCGGATTCCATGGGTGCAACCATGGGACGCGGCTGGCTTTGCGCCGGGATTGCCGAAAAATGCCGACACCCACCGCAGCTATTCGGGGATCAATATCCTCATTCTGTGGGCCGAGGCGGCGCGGCGCGGTTTTGCGGCGCAGGGATGGCTGACCTTCCGGCAGGCGCTCGGCGCGGGCGGCGCGGTGCGCAAGGGCGAGAAGGGCACGACGATTTTTTACGCGGCGCGCTTCACCCCGCAGGGCGGCGCGGCGGGCGCTGGCGATGGCGGCAGGGGGCACGGTGAAGGCGGCGCATCGGGGGCGCGCGGCGGCGGCGCGGCGGTGGGCAGACCTGCGGTTGGCGGAGCGGCGGCGGGCGGCGCGGGGGCCA
>NZ_DKIH01000009.1:0-382202 GCF_002454115.1 Sphingopyxis sp. UBA6723
CGACCGCACTTTCCTCCCCCGCCTGCCCCGCCAGACCTTATGGCTCGACCGCGGCAGCATCCGCCGCAAGGAGATCGGCTTCGGCGGCTTCGAGGAATGGAGCGACGCCGTCGCCGCCGAGGAATCGCGCGCGGCGCAGCGGCTCGATTCGAAGCTACGGCTCGAGGCGCACTGGCTGGAACGCGGCGTCACCGCGCGACGCAAGCGCAATCAGGGCCGCCTCGAAAAGCTCAAGGAAATGCGCGCCACCCGCGCCGCGATGATCGGCGGCCCTGGCGTCGCCAAGCTCGGCCTCGCCAACGACGACGTCCGCTCGAAATCGGTGATCGTCGCCGAAAATGTTTCCATCAGCTTCCCCACCACCCCGTTCGTGTCGAGCGAAGTCGAGACACCCAGCGGCAGTGCACTACCTCAAGGCATCTCGACTTCGCTCGATGCGAATGGAGACAGGGGGCAACTCCGGCCGATCATCAAAAACTTTGATTTCCGCGTCCAGCGCGGCGACCGCATCGGCATCGTCGGCGCCAATGGTGCGGGCAAATCCACCCTGCTCAAACTGCTGACCGGCGAAATCCAACCCGATCAGGGCAAAATCACCCTTGCCCCGACCCTCGACGGCATCATCATCGACCAGCAGCGCAGCCTGATGTCGCCCGACAAGACCGTCCGCGACATCCTTGCCGACGGCGGCGACTGGGTCGAGGTGCGCGGGGTCAAGAAGCATATCCAAGGCTATCTCAAGGAATTCCTGTTCGATCCCGGCGTGATGGAGGCCAGCGTCGGCGCGCTCTCGGGCGGCGAACGCTCGCGCCTGCTGCTCGCACGCGAATTCGCTCGCGAATCGAATTTGCTCGTGCTCGACGAGCCGACCAACGACCTCGACCTCGAAACGCTCGACCTCTTACAGGAAGTCATCGCCGATTACGCCGGGACCGTGCTGCTGGTCAGCCATGACCGCGACTTCCTCGACCGCACCGTCACCGTGACGCTCGGCCTCGACGGCACCGGCAAGGTCGACATCGTCGCCGGCGGCTATGCCGATTGGGAAGCAAAGCGGGTCAAGCCCAACAGCGTCAAAACCAAAGCATCAACCGCCACCGCCCCGCTCCCGACGACCGCGCGCAAGAAGCTCAGCTACAAGGACCAGCGCGACTATGACCTGCTGCCAGGGCGGATCGAGGCGATCGAGGCGGAGATGGCCGCGGCGGAAACCGAATTGTCGGACGGCACCCTGTTCACCCGTGACCATGCGCGATTCACCGCCCTGACCGCGAAGCTCGAAGCGCTGCGCGCCGAGAAGAT
This sequence comes from Sphingopyxis sp. UBA6723, assembly GCF_002454115.1. Classification (GTDB taxonomy): domain Bacteria; phylum Pseudomonadota; class Alphaproteobacteria; order Sphingomonadales; family Sphingomonadaceae; genus Sphingopyxis. Next base: position 1,303 of record NZ_DKIH01000009.1, read on the forward strand.
GGCGGCGGAAGATCGCTGGCTGGAACTCGCCGAAGAGGTCGAGGCGCTGGGCTAACCCCGCCGCGCGTCCGCTTTGGGGTGGGAGGTGGACGAAGCCGATCCTCCCCGGAACGGGGAGGGGGACCAGCGAAGCTGGTGGAGGGGCACCGGCGTGTTGCCTTGCCGGTGAGGTTGTCCCTTCACGGCGACATCGCCAGAAGTACAGCCTTTCCAGCTAGCGCTGCGTAAACCGTCCGTGCCCCTCCACCACCTTCGGGTGGTTCCCCTCCCCCGTTGGGGGAGGATCGCTTAGCTCCGCAGCGGGTCGTTTCGGGAAGTTCATTCCCTCTCGGCTAAGTGCACGATTATATCAGGACCATCGAATGACGGGTCACTGCCGCTTATAAAGTCGGCAAAATGCTCATGATCCCAGAGGTCGAACTCCTGCGTCTCCCGAGCGCACTTCGCTAGAAATTCGGACAGCTTCAGCATCTCGGACACACTGAGGTATAGCGTCGCTTCGGAGAGACGACCCACGCCGTCGTCGGCACGAAAGCGTCCGCTCGTGTCAGGCGTCCCGAATAGCTCCATGGTTCCCTCATCTCAATCGTGCCCAAGTGACATCGGATAGTTCGGTTTGTCGAACAGATGCCCAATGTCTGCAACTGGTCGGATGTCGCCTTCCAAATTTTTCGCGCAGAGGCGCAGAGAACGCAGAGAGAAACTGTAAAAATCTCCGCGTTCTCTGCGCCTCTGCGCGAATCTCATCATAGCCTGACGCCAGCGTCCGGTCGACGCTGGCCGTCCAACCCTAGCTACCCCACCCCATAAAACCGCGCCAGCCGGTCCAGTGCCAGCCCCAGCACCAGCTTGCCCGACCGCGCCGGCCACCCCAGCCCCTTCTCCGCCCCGGCAATCCCCTCCCCCGCACAAATCACCCGCCAGCAGATGTCGGCCAGCCCCGGCCCCGCCGCATCGAGCGCTGCATGAAAGCGCCGGTGCGCGTCGATCCGCGCCAGCGACGCATCCGCCGCCCGCGCGCCGCCGCGGCTCTTCGCGGGCGGCGCTGCGTCCCAGCGCATCGTCACCCGCGCCGCCAACCCGGCGCGCTCATAATCGGCGCGCAGCCGTTCGCCCGCGTCCAGTTGCGCCGACGTCAAATGGCCGCGCGCGGCCAGCCACGCGATCGGGCTCTCGGCGATATTCACCGTCACCTGCCGCATTGTCTGCGGGCCACGTTTGGCCGGATCGATCCGGTCGTCGGGATGCGGGCGGGTGGCAAGCTGGCGTGCGGTCATGGCAATCTCCTCGATTCGAAGACAGCTCTTGACACTGGATTATTTTGTAGGAAAGAAGAAACCGATTTGGTTATTTGAAGGTTTTGCGATGATCAACAGCATCCGCGCGGTGCGCCGCGCAAAGGGACTGACGCTTGAAGAAGTCGGCGCGCGCTGCGATCCGCCGACCACCGCACAGACGATCGGCCGCCTCGAAACGGGCACGCGCAACCTGTCGCTCGGCTGGATGAACCGTATCGCAGCGGCGCTCGGGGTCGATGCCGCCGAGCTGGTGCAACTGCCGCAGGATACCCAGCTGACGATCACCGCGCATCTGGGCGCCGATGGCGCGCACGCGCCGACGCGGGTCGAACAGGCGCTCACCGCACGGCCGAGCGAGGATATGATCGCGGTCCGCGTGACCTCGTCGATCGGCGATTATCGCGCCGGCGACGAAATCTGGTGCCGCCGGATCGAGGGCGACTGGACCAGCGCGCTCAACCGCGACCTGCTCGTCCCGCGCCCCGCCGGCCGCTTCTTCTTCGCGCGGCTGCTCAACGTCGATGGTGAAAAACTGCACCTGCTACCGCTCGGCAGCGGCGCCCGGCAACAGGTCGTCAGCAATCCGCCATGGGCTGCGGTCGCAGTGCGGCTGATTCGTACGCTCTAGCCCTGCCGTTCGCCCTGAGCTTGTCGAAGGGCCGTCCTTTCTTTCACCGACGTCGAGGAAAAGCGGTGCTTCGACAAGCTCAGCACAAACGAATGAGAGGGCAGGCATGACCCCCCTCCGCGTCCTCAGCATCGCCACGCTGTTCCCCGACGCCGCCCGTCCCAACTTCGGCCTATTCGTGGAACGCAGCCTCCGCGCGCTCGCGGCGCAGCCGGAGATCGAACTCACCATCGTCGCGCCCGTCGGCCTGCCGCCCTTTCCGCTCTCGCTCCACCCCCGCTATCGCAAGCTCCGCGCCCTGCCGCGAACTGAGCGCTGGAACGGCCTCACTGTCCACCGCCCGCGCTTCCCGCTGATTCCCCGCGTCGGCGCGCGCTTCAACCCCGCGATGGTCGCGCGCGCCGTCCTGTCGGCGGTGCGCAGCCAGACCTTCGACGTCGTCGACGCGCAATTTTTCTATCCCGACGGCCCCGCAGCGATGCGTGTCGCCGCCGCGCTCGGCCTGCCCTTCGCCGCCAAGGCGCGCGGCGCCGACATCAGTCATTTCGGCCATGACCCTGCAACCGCAGCGCAGCTGATCGAGGCAGCCGACAAGGCCGCAGGCCTGCTCGCGGTGTCGGACGCGATGCGCCGCGACATGGCTGCGATCGGCATCGATCCCGCCAAGGTCACCACCCACTACACCGGTATCGACACCGCCCGCTTTTCGCCCGGCGATCGCAATGCCGCCCGCGCCGCGCTCGGCATAGGCGACGCCCCGATGATCCTGACCGTCGGCGCGCTCATCCCGCGCAAGGGTCAGGCGCTCGTGATCGAGGCGCTCCCCGCGCTGCCCGGCGTCCATTACCGGCTGGCGGGTACGGGCGAGGCCGAAGGCCGCTACCGCGCTCTGGCCCAGCGGCTCGGCGTTGCCGAACGCGTCCATGTCATGGGTCCGGTCGCCAATGCCGACCTGCCGATGCACTATCGTGCTGCCGATGTCGTCGTCATGCCCTCGGTCAGCGAAGGCCTCGCCAATGCGTGGGTCGAGGCGCTCGCGTGCGGCACCCCGATCGTCATCAGCGACGCGGGCGGCGCTGCCGAACTGGTGACCGCGCCCATCGCGGGGTGCATTGTCGAACGCACGCCCGACGCCATTGCTGCCGCAGTACAGGCCATCCTGACCAACCCGCCTGCCCCGTCAGACGTCGCCGCCAGCCTAGGCGGCCGCTTCGACTGGGACCGCAACGGCCGCGAACTGGCCGATCATCTCCGCCGCTGCGCCGGTCGTTAAACGACCGCGCCGTCGTCCTTGCGCTCAACCCGCTCGCCGCCGTCCATGCCCGCGCTGGTGCGCGGCACAAAGCTGTGGGGGCCTACTTTCAGCCACACCAGCACCGGCGTTGACATCAGCACCGACGAATATCCGCCAATGAACACGCCGAACAGCATGGCCGCAGTAAAGCCGAAAATCACGTCGGGGCCGAAAAGCAACAGCACGCCCAGCGCGAGGACCATCGCCACGGTGGTCATGACGGTGCGCGACAGCGTTTCGTTGATGCTGAGATTCAGCAGCGGAACGATATCCATCTTGCGGTATTTTTTCAGGTTTTCGCGGATGCGGTCATACACCACGATCGTGTCGTTCAGCGAATAGCCGACAATCGTCAGCAACGCCGCGACGCTGTTCAGGTCGAATTGCATCTGCGTGACTGCGAACAGCCCGAACGTCAGCGACACCTCGTGGAACAGACGTCCCAGCGCCCCGACCCCGAACTGCCATTCGAACCGGATCCAGATATAGATCGAAATGCCGATGATCGCGAGGCCCAGGCTGATCGCGCCGGTGCGGATCAATTCGCCCGACACCTTGCCCGACACGGTTTCGACCGAGCCGGTCTTGGCGGTGGGAAACGCCTTTTCGATCCCTGCCACCAGCTGTTGCCCGGCGCGCTCGGCCGCGGCCTTGTCACCTTCGGGCAACGCGGTACGGATCGACACCGCCTTGTCCGATCCGAACTGCTGGATCGTCGCTTCGCCCAGTCCGATCTGGCCGACCTTTTCGCGAATATCGTCGATCGGCGGCATTTCCTGCGTGAATTCCACGCGAACCGACTGGCCGCCGACGAAATCCACACCCAGGTTCAGTCCCTTGACCGCGACCAGCGCGATCGACACAGCCACCAGGAAAAAGCTCATGAAGGACGCGACTTTCCGCCACCGCAGAAAGTCGATGTTGGTGTCGTCGGGGACGAGTTTGAGCAAGCGCATCTCTTCGCTCCCTTAAATGTTGATCGACGTCGGACGCGCCGTGCGCAGCCAATGGGCCACGAACATGCGGGTGACGGTGACGGCGGTGAAAACGCTCGTGACGATGCCGATGGTCAGCACCACCGCAAAGCCCTTGATCGGGCCCGAGCCGAACCAGAACATCAGCACCGCGGCGATGACGTTGGTGACGTTGGCGTCGAAAATCGCGCGACTGGCTTCGGAATAGCCAAGGTCGATCGCCTGATATACCTTGCGCCCGCGTTTCAATTCCTCGCGTATTCGCTCGTTGATCAGCACGTTGGCGTCGACCGCCGCGCCGATCGTCAGCACGAAGCCCGCAATCCCCGGCAAGGTCAGCGTCGCGTTGAACGCGGCCATGATCGCGATGATCAGGAACACGTTAAAGAACAACGCGATATTCGCATAGATGCCGAAGCGGCCATAGACCACCATCATCAGTACCAGCACCGCGACGGTGGCGATGATCCCCGCGATCACGCCCTTGCGGATCGAATCGGCGCCCAGTTCGGGGGTCACCGTGCGTTCTTCGACCACCGCCATCTTCACCGGCAAGGCGCCCGAGCGCAGCGAGATCGCCAGCGCGTTGGCGCTTGCCACCGAAAAGCTGCCCGAAATCTGCGCGCTTCCCCCCAGGATCGGTTCGTTGATCGACGGCGCCGACAGCACCTTGCCGTCCAGCACCATCGCAAAGCGTTTGCCGACATTCTGCGCGGTCACCTTGGCAAAGGTGCTCGATCCGCCCGAATCGAAACTGATCGACACGACCGGTTCGTTCGACTGCGGATCGAAACTTTGCTTGGCGTTGATCAGCTGCTCGCCGCTGATCATCACTTGGCGGCGCAGCACTTCGAACGTCGCGCCGCTGCCCTCGCCCTCGGCATAGGGAACGATCTCGCTGCCCACCGGGACGCGGCCCGCGGCGGCTTCGGCGGGGTCGGCGTTGGGGTCGACCATGCGGAATTCCAGCCGCGCGGTCTTGCCGATCAGTTCCTTAAGCGCCGCGGGATCCTGCAACCCCGGTACCTGCACGACGACACGGTCGTTGCCTTCGCGGATGATCGTCGGTTCGCGCGTACCCAGATCGTTGACGCGTTTGTCGATGATGTCGCGCGCCGAATCCATCGCGTCGGCGACCGCCTGTGTCTGGCCGGCGGTGGTCGGGGTCATCACGATGCGCGTGGTATCGACGATGTCGATATTCCAGTCGCGCTGGCCGGTCATCGCCGCGCCCTGGGTCTGGCTGAACAACCGGTCGCGCGCATCGTCGAGCTGCGCCTGGTCGCGGATCAGAAAGCTGATCTTGCCGCCCTCGGTCGTCAGTTCGCCGATCGCGATGTCATCGTCGGGACCACGCTCGCCGTTCATCGCGGCGCGGACGGTCTTTTCCATATTCGCGAGCTGCGTCTTGCGCAGATCGTCGATGTCAGCCTCGAGCAGCAAATGGCTGCCGCCCGCCAGGTCGAGCCCCAGATTGACCTTGGCCTGCATAAACGCCGGCAGGCTGTCGCGCGTCTTTTCGGGCAGGAAGCTGGGGATGGAAAAGAGGATGCCCAGCAGCAGGATGATGCTGATGCTGATGGTTTTCCAGCGCGGGAAATCGAGCATGGTCTAATGGTCCGATAGCAAGAGCAGCGACGCAATCAGCGCCCCCGCCGCGTCAGTCGTTGGCGGGCTTGGCGCCGGGCTGCATCACGTCGGCCAGGGTCGCCTTGACGACCTTGATCTTGACGCCCTGCGCGATTTCGACATCAGCAAAATCATCGTCGACGCGCGTGACCTTGCCGACGATGCCGCCGCCCGTCACCACCTGATCGCGCGGCTTGACCGCGGCGATCTTGGCGCGATGCTCCTTGGCGCGCACCTGCTGCGGGCGGATCAGGAAGAACCAGAACACGACAAAGATCAGCAGATACGGGACCAGCATCAGGAAACCGGCAGCCCCGCTGCCCGATCCGGCCGCCTGGGTCAGAAGCAATTGCGTCGACATCGATGAAAACTTTCCGTTTGAAAACGCAGCCCGTTCCGCAGCGGAACCGGCGCGCATATAATGGCGCGGCGCCTATCATGCAGGGGGCCGACGCGCAACCGGTCGCTGCGCCGCCCCCCTTTTTCAGGCGCCGCCGAAATGGGGAGGATGGCGGCAAGGTCAAGGGCGCCGGGGCCGCAATCCCGTCCTCTGCCCCGCACCACCGCTTCGCGCAGGAGAGCCTTGCATCCTCCGCCGACCCGCGCTAGGGGCCACGCCTGCCCATTCGGGCCGGTCGGGACGTAGCGCAGCCTGGTAGCGCATCACACTGGGGGTGTGGGGGTCGGAGGTTCGAATCCTCTCGTCCCGACCAATTAAATCAATCGCTTAGATGCGATATCGAGCCAATCAGCAACAGATTGCGGGCTCGCAGCAATCACATAGCAATCACGCCCGCTATGGTGATCGGTGTTGAACGATAAGAGAATATAGCGGCTCGACGACCGTAGTTGGCCCGTTACGGCTGGGCGGCCCTTGAACGAAACCAATCTGCACCGGACGTTGCGTAGCGTGAGGTTCTCGCTCTTCACGGACGAGGGTTCTGAACCCTAGAACTCGATCGACGCCGACGCCTTATAGGTTCGCGGGGCGCCCTGCAGCAGGTCGGGGCTGAAAATCTCGAACGCCGATGCCCAGTATCGCTTGTTCGCCACATTATCGACACCGAAACGAAGCGTCAGCGGCTTGTCGCCGACGACCGCGACATAGCGGGCGCCAAGATCGAAGCGCGTCCATGACGGCAGGGTCAGCGTGTTCGCCTGGTTCGCCGCTTGTTCGCCCGTGTGAACGACGCGTCCGGTCAAGGTGAGGGCGGGCACGAAGGGCAGGTCCCATTCGACATTGGCGTTGACGAGATATTCGGGGACACCCGGCGCATCATTGCCGTCGTTGACCCCGTCGAGGGTCCGGCGCAGCTTGGCATCGATGATCGATCCCCCCGCGATCAGCCGCAGCCCCGGCGCGAGTTCGCCGTCGAAGCTGAGTTCGATCCCCTTGTTCCGCTGTTCGCCGTTCAGGCCATAGACCACTTGCCCCGGATTGGCGGGATCGACGGCCACGCCCGGGCGCGGCCGGTCGATCTGGAACGCCGCCAACGACGCGTTGAAACGGCCGAAGCTGTATTTGGCGCCGAATTCATATTGTTTGGTCTTTACCGGCGCGAACACGTCGCCCGCATTGGTGACCGGAAAGGCGCCGACGGTTGCCGGAGCAGCGTCCGGCTTTTCGAAACCTTCCATGCGGTTGGCATAGAAAGCGAGGCCATCGGCGGGCTTGACGACGAGGCCGAGGACCGGGGTGATCGCGTCCTCGTCATAGGTATCGGTAAGCGCGCCGCCGAAATAGCTGTAGCTTTTCTGGCGGATCGACTGGACGCGCAGGCCAACGGTGAGGAGAATGCGGTCGTTCCAGAGGCCAATCGTGTCGGATGTAAAGGCGCTGAGCAGTCGGGTGCGGCTGACCGGGAGCGGATCGTCGAGGTCGCCGCCGACCAGCGCCGAAGCCGGGATCGGCACTTCGACGGCGTTATACAGGTTCGTCGCATAGCCCGCAAAGCCGGGACCATAGAGGAAGTCATAAGCGTTGCGGTTGACCTGCCAGTTCATCGAACCGCCGAAGTTGATCTCGTGCGTGATCGCGGTGCCGAGCTTGACGCGCAAGCCCGCCTGCGCGGCTTCATTATTGTCGGTGCGCGGGACGTACAGCGCGTTGCCGGTCGCCGCGCCGGTGACCGGGTTGTTGACGGTGATGCCGCCATAGATGCCGTCCTCCATGCCGTCGCGCGCGCCAAAGCTGGCATAGATCATCGCATTGTCGGCGACGTCATATTCGGCCTTCACAAGGCCAAAGACGTCGCGCATTTCGGTATAGGTCCAGGGCTGGGCATAATTGGCATCGGCGTCCGGCACCGCAGGGATGGCGTTGACGCCGAAACCGAGCGCGACCTTGTGCCGCAAGCCGCGCACCTTGACGCGCTGATAAGCGAGATCGAGCGACAGGCGCAGCGGACCATTATTGTAGTCGAGCGCGCCGCCCAACGTGTAGGCGCTGCGGAACTCGCCATCGATCGACACATCGCCGGTGCGCGCAACGCCGTTGACACGCACGCCCCATTGGTCGCCACCGCCAAAGCGCCGAGCCACGTCGAAACTGCCACCGATATGTTCGTCGGAGGTGTAGTTGACCGTCGCGCGCGTCAGGTCGGCACGGGCACGCTTGGGGAGCAGGTTGACGCTGCCGCCAAGGCCCGAGCCGCCCGGCGCCGCGCCGTTGATGAAGGCGCTCGACCCGTTAATCACCTGCACCGAATCATAGAGTTCAGGGGCAATCAGCTGGCGCGGCGCGATGCCGTAGAGCCCGTCGAGCCCGACATCGTCGCCCGCCAGCGCGAAACCGCGGATCACGAACAATTCGGCCGCATTGCCGAACGCAAAGCCAGTGCGCACCGACGGGTCGTTTTCGAGCAGCTGGCCAAGCGTCTGCGGCTGCTGGTTCAGGATCAGCGCCTCATTATAACTTTTGATCGTGAATGGCAGGTCGGCAGCGGGCTTGTTGCCCAGCACCCCGCCACTGCCGCCGCGGGTCACCTCGGTCTGGTTCATCCGCTGGGCAGTGACGACGATGTCGCTGGCGTTGCCATCCTGCGCCATTGCCGGGGCGGCGACGGCGAAAATGGTTGCTGCGCTGGTCAGCCCGAGCAGGCTGCGGATCGAAAACTGGGTCACGAGCGGGTCCTTTGGAATCAATTGGTTGAATATATCAGCTGCGGCGGGCGCGCATTGCCCAGCCGACAGCAAAAACCGGAATGGCGAGCGCGGCCCATGATGCGGCATCGCGCAGTCCGTCACCCGTCAGTGCGATGACGAGCCCGGCGATGCTGGCGAGCGCGAGCAGCAGCGGAATAGCGAAAATCGCGCGAAGGCCGCGGCGCTGGTTCATTCGGCAGGAACGATCCGGCCGCCGCTTTCGACCTCGCGCACCAGCGCATCGGTTCCGGCGCGGCGCTTGCCGAGCCAGAGGTAGAGGCCCGAACCCAGCACGATGATCGTGAAGAGGGTCAGGATCGCCCACAGGATTTTGAGCGGCAGCCCGCCATAATCGCCAAAGTGCAGCGGCTGCGACAGCGCCAGCGCCTTCACATACCAGGGCATCGGCCGCGCGTCGGTGAACGCTCCGGTTTCGGCATCGATCAGCGCCGAAGTCAGCAGCCGTTCGGTCAGCGGCGTGTCGCCCTGAAAGAATACGGCATAATGGTGCTTGCTGCTGAACGCGCCGCCGGGGAAGGCAATGAATTGCGGGTTGTTGCCGGGGATTTCGGCCCGGGCGGCGGCCATCGCCTTGTCGATCGAACCGTAGCGCGCGGGCGGCACCGCGCCCTTCCCCGCATAAGTCTGCGTCATGTCGGCAAGCTCGGTGCGCTGCCAATATTGGAAGATCGGAGTGGCGAGCGCGTTGATCACCCCCGTCGCGCCGACGACCGTCATCCACGCGAGCGCAACAATGCCCAACAGATTATGATAGTCGAGCCATTTGACGCGGCGGCTGCGCGCGGTGCGCACGGTTCCGAAATCCAACTTGCGCATGAAAGGCGCGTACAAAACGACGCCCGAGACGATCGCGATAACAAAGAACAGTCCCATCAGCCCAAGGAACAACATGCCCGGCAGGCCGAGAAACATGTCGGTGTGGAGCTGAAGAATGAAGTGCATCACCCCGCTCTCGTCGACGGCGCCGGTCTTGGCGCCGGTCGAGCGGTCGAACAGCTGGATCGTCATATCCTCGGCGGGCGAGTCCGGGCGCGGCGCGGTGGTGATCGTCATCGACGGCTGGTCGTTGTCGAACGCCATAAACACCGGCACTTCGCCTGGACGCGCAGCAAGCGCCTTGGCGAGCATTTCGTCGAGCGGCCTCAGCCCCGGCGCTTCGCTCGACGAACCGACCCCCGGAAGGCCGAACTGCGGCGCGTCCTCGGTCAGCTCATCAATCTCGTGGTGAAAGATTAGCGGTAGGCCGGTGACGCACAGCATCAACAGGAAGGCCGTGCAGACGATGCTCGTCCATTTGTGGATCAGGAACCAGGTCTTGATCGTCGATCGCTGCATGCCGGATGACTCGAATGTTAATGCGAAGTATTATCACCACGCCCATAGGGCGGTCGCCTCGCAATAGCAAACGACAAGTCAAAGCCCGGGAATAGGACAAGGCTGATTCCGAACGGCCTTGGGGCAACGCGGAAACACAGCGCGACGTATGTCACCGCATGCTGTGTTTACGCCCTGCCGATCAGCCCAAAATCAGTGCGGCGCCAGCTTCAGAAATCGATCGTTGCCGACAGTTTGAATGTCCGCGGCAGCCCCTGCAACAACGCGGTCCCAAAGCTGTTGAAGCCCGAGGCCCAATAGCGCTTGTTGGCAACGTTATCGACGTTGGCGCGCAGGGTGACGGGATTGTCGCCGACTTGCAGCACATAACGTGCGCCCAGGTCGAAGCGCGTCCATGTGGGCAGTTCGAGCGTGTTGGTCGCGTTGACCATCTGGCGCCCGGTGTGCACGACGCGCCCGGTCAGCGTCAGCGCGGGCGCAAAGGGCAGATCCCATTCGACATTGGCGTTGATCGTGTAATCGGGCACGCCCGGTGCTTTATTACCTTCGTTGACCCCGCCCGCGGTGTTGGCAAGAATGGCGTCGTTCACCGACAAACCGGCGATGATCCGCAATCCCTTCACCGGTTCGCCGTCAATGGCGATTTCCAGCCCGCGATTGCGCTGTTCGCCGTCGAGCGCGAAGATGTCGGTCGGGCCGCTCGTTGGGGTCGGGGTGATCGGGCGCACGAACGCGCTCGGCTGTTCGATCTGATAGAGCGCCAGCGAGGCGTTGAACCGTCCGAGTCCGAGCTTGGCGCCCAGCTCATATTGCACCGATTTTGCCGGCGGGAAAATTTCGTTGGCGTTGATGACGTTGCCCAGATTGGGCGCTGCCGGACCCTGCAACAGCCCTTCGATGCGGTTGGCATAGAGCGACAGGCCGGCGACCGGCTTTACGACCAGCCCAAACACCGGGGTCGTCGCCGACTTGTCATAGGCTGCGGTGACCTGTCCCTCGACGAAATAGGAATAGCGCGTGACCTTGATCGTCTGGCGCCGCAGGCCCGCGGTGAACAGGATGCGGTCGTCGAGCAGGCCGATCGTGTCCGAGACGAAAAAGCTGGTGAAGCGGTTGCGCAGCACCGGGAACGGATCGTTCAGATCGCCGCCGACCACCGTGTTAGGCCCCGGCTGCGGCACCGGGACGGGATCATAGATGTTGGTCGCGAACGGAAAATAGCGCTGATACGCATTGCGGCTGACCTGCCAGACCTTCGATCCGCCGACGTTGATTTCATGGCTCATCCCGGCAAATTCGAACTTGCCGCGCAGGCCGATATCCCCCGCTTCATTGTTGTCGGTGCGCGGGGTGAACTGGGCATTGGAACCAGTCGCGGCGCCGGTAACCGCGTTCGTCACATCGACCGCATTGATCGCGACACTTTTTTCCGTTCCGTCGCGCGCGCCGAAACTGGCGTAGAGCATGACATTGTCGGCCAGGTCGAATTCGCCGCGGATCGTCCCGAACAGGTCGCGCTGGGTGCCATATTGCCATTGCTGGGCATAGTTGGTCTTGGCGCCGGGAACGCGCGGGATCACCGTCGATACCCCAACCTTGTGGCGCAAACCGCGCACATGCATGCGCTGGAACGCCAGGTCGAGGAACAGCCGCGCCCGCTCGCCCTGCCAGTCGAGGCTGGTGCCGAGCACATAAGCGCTGCGGAATTCGCCATCGACACTCAGCTCGCCACTCCGCGCGGCGCCATTGACGCGCACACCCAGCGCGCCGTCGGCGCTGCGGCGGGCAAAATCGAAACTGCCGCCAAAATGTTCGTCGCCGGTATAGTTCAGCGTCACGCGGTTGAGGTCGCGGTCGCCCGCCCGCTTCGGGATGACATTGACGCTGCCGCCGACCCCCGACCCGCCCGGCGCCGCGCCGTTCAGGAAGGCGTTGGCGCCGTTGAGTACCTGCACTGTTTCGTAAAGCTCGGGCGCGACCAGCTGGCGCGGGGTCAGCCCGTACAGGCCGTTGAAGCCGACATCGTCGGAGAACAGGACAAAGCCGCGCATGACGAAGACCTCGGCCGCGGTGCCAAAGGCGTTCGACGTCCGGATCGACGGATCATTTTCCAGCACCTGCCCCAGGCTTTGCGGCTGCTGGTTCAAGATGAGCGCGCTGTTGAAGCTTTTGACGACAAACGGCACATCCTCGGCGGCTTTATTGCCGAGCACGCCGACGTTGCCGCCGCGCGCAACCTGCGTCTGGTTGGCGCGCTGCGCGGTGACGATGATGCTGTCGTCAGCTTCGCCAACCGGCTCGCTCGTCTGCGCCAGCGCGGGCTGGACGGAGGCGCAGGCCAGCACGGCGGCAGACAGGGCAACGCCCGAAACGGAACGACGAAAACGAGGCAGCATGATAATCCCCCAATGGTTAAACGACCAAAACACGTCAGGATCGTCGTCCAGCGGCGATGATCGCCGGTGCGGAGATGGATGGGGGAACTCCATTCCGTTGTAGCTGTCGACAAACGCCGTTTGCGACGACCCATGTTGCGCGTGATTTTGGCACCTCGGCGATGCGCACTCGCGCGCCTTTGGGCCGCAGATTGCATCCAATGGGCCGAATTGCGACGCATTATCGCCACCTCACCGGCCGCGTATCGTTGCACGGGAGCCGCTCAGGCAGCGAACAGCGGCGGGCGAACTCAGCCGACGCAGCGCATAGCAAAGGCCCAGAACAGCGCATATTCGCCATATTCGCTTTTCAAGTCGGCGCTGCCCTGATGCCCGCTGTCCATATCGGTCAGCAGCATCGCGGGATTGCCGCTGGTCGAGCGGTGCCGCACCTCGGCAACCAGTTTCGCGGGTTCCCAATAAGCGACGCGGTCGTCCTTGAGCCCAGCGGTACACAGCAGCGGCGGATAGGACGCTGCGCGGACATTCTCATAAGGCGAGATCGACGCGATATAGTCGTAGGCGCGTGGTTCGGCCAACGGATCGCCCCAGTCGGGACGGAACAGCGGCACCAGTGGGTGGCTCGCGTCGCTCATCGTGTTGAGCATGTCGACGAACGGAACCTTCGCGATCACCCCGCCCCACAAAGTCGGAGCAATGTTCATGCTCGCGCCGACGAGCAGCCCACCCGCCGACAGGCCGTAGGCGACGACCTTGCCTTTTGCCGAATAGCCTTCGCGGCACAGATGCTCGGCACAGGCGATGAAATCGGTGAAACTGTTGCGCTTGGAGAACTTGCGCCCGCCAAGGAACCAGCGCCGCCCTTTTTCCGACCCGCCGCGAACATGCGCAATCGCATAGCGCCAGCCCTGATCGACCAGCGCGAGCGCCGGGATCGAGAATAGCGGGTCGCTGTTCACGCCATAGGCGCCGTAACCATATTGCAGCAGGGGCGCCGTGCCGTCCTTCGCCGTGCCGCGCCGTGACAACAGGGTGATCGGTACCATTTCGCCGTCGGGCGCGGGGGCCATCAACCGCTCGACCTCATAATCGTCGGGATCGAAGTTGGCGACCCGCTGCTGCTGGACGACGGTCTGCTCACCGCTCGCCAGATCGACCGCGATCCAGCGTCGCGGTGATTTAGGCGATTCATGGACGATCATCACCGATCGGGCGGCATAAGCCTGCTCACCGGGCAGTTCGATTGCATAGGCCGGATCGTCGAAAGCTATGCTTTGTTCGTTGCCGTCGGCGCGCTGGATGACCAGCCGGTGCAAACCGTCGGCGCGCTCCAGTCGCACCAGTGCGGCCTTGAACGGCTGCACTTGCAAGATCGGCGTTCCGGCGCGGTGCGGCACGAGCGTGGCAAGGGTGCGGAAATCGTCCGGATCAAGCCGCAGCAGCTGCATGTCGAACGCATCATCGGCATCGGTCGTCGCCACCAGCGCGCCGTCCCACTCGTCGATTTCGTAGCGCACGCCGCTCTTGCGCGGCCACACTACCCTTGGCTCGCCCATTTCATCTGCGGCGGGGATCAGGCGCACTTCGGCGGTTTCGGGGCCGGACAGCGTCAGCGCGACAAAACCGTCGGCGGCGGTGCGCTTGACCCCCATGAAAATTGCGGGGTCTTTTTCCTCATAGACGAGCGCGGTGGTCTTGCCGTCGATCGACGTCCGATAGAGCCGCGTCGGCCGGTTGCGCGCGTCGCGCCATATCCAGAACAGCCATTGCGACGAAGGGGCAAAGACGAGCCCGCCGTAGCCATAGGCATCCTTGTCGACGAGCGTGCGCACGTCGCCGCTGTCATTGTCGCGGATGACGATGCGGTGGCGGTCGTTGCCGATGACATCCTCCGCCCAGGCGAAATAGCGGTGGTCGGGGCTCGGCTGATGGCCGGTACTGCGGAAATAGGGCTGCCCTGCGGCGCGGGCGCTTTCGTCGACGAGCGTTTCGACTGCGCTACCGCCCTTGCTGCGGCTGTATATCGGATGCACGGACCCTGCGGGTATCGCGGAGGAATAGGCCCAGCCGTCACGCTCCAGCGCGGGAGCTTGTACCGAACCCGCCGACCGCGCGAGCATCGCCTCCACCAGCGCATCCTGTGCGGCGCGCACCGGTTTCAGCATCGTTTCGGCATAGGCATTTTCCTGGGCCAGCATCTTCGCGACCGGTTCGGGCAGGTTGCCGCGATGGCGTTCGCCGTCAGCGGGGATGAATTTCATCCACGAATAGACATCGTCACGCTTGCGGCCGAGTTGCTCGATGACGTGGGAAATCCGCGGCGACTGCGGCGGCGCAGCCGCAGACCAGCGCGGCCTGGCTTGGCCGGCCCTCGCCCACCCCGGCCGACCGGCAATCAGCAGCGTCGCCGCGGCCGCACCGCCCAGAAACTGTCGTCGTGCTTTGCTGCCCAGCGCGTTCATCGCGGTCCTCCTGTCCAATATGTTGGCACCAGTCTATGCCGCGCCAAATGGCGTACTGCGCCGATCAGGCCCGCCAATCCAGCGATCGGGCAAATCGCCGACGGCACCGCGCACGGGTGCTGCCGATCAGTGGCCCGATACGGTGCGATTCTGGCCCGACCCTCGCCGACACGCGATTGGAACCTGATAGTTTGACCTTCGGAATTGCATCGCAATCGCGATCAGGGAGGCAAGCATGTCCATAGCAGCCATAAAGCGCGTCGTAATCTGCAGCATTTCGGTGCTGGCTCTCACGCAGGGCTCAGGCGCCATGGCGCAGGGCGCGGCAACAGCGGCGACCGATGACAGCGAAATCGTCGTCACCGCGGCCAAGCGCGAACAGTCGGTCCGCGACGTAGCGGGTTCGGTCGCGGCGGTCAGCGAAGCGACGTTGCAGAAACTCAACGCTCAGAGCCTTTCCGACTACATCACCCGCGTCCCCGGCGTCGTGTTCAATGATTACCAGCCGGGCGTGTCCGAAGTCGTCATCCGCGGCATCGCGTCGACCACCTATCACGAGGCCAACCAGGCGACGACCGGTTATTATCTCAACGAAATCCCACTGATCGAGCCGGGCTTCCCGCTTGTCATCCCCGACGTCGACAGCTTTGACGTCAGCCGCGTCGAGGTGCTGCGCGGGCCGCAGGGCACCTTGTTCGGTTCGTCGTCGCTGGGCGGCGCGATCAACTATGTCGTCAACGAGGCCGACCCCGGCGGCTTCGATATCGGCGCCGAAGGCCAGCTGGCCACGACCAAGGGTGCCGGTGAGGTCAGCTATGCCGCCAAGGCGATGGTCAACCTGCCGATCGTGACCGACAAGCTGGCGGTTCGCCTCGTCGCGCTCCAGCGCGTCGATGCCGGCTATCTCGACAACACATTGCTCGGCGAAAACGGCAGCAATGATTTACGCGTCCGCGGTCTGCGCGGTTCGATCGTCTTCACCCCGACCGACAGCACGCGCCTCTCGGCGCTCAGCATGTACCAGGAATATGATCTCGACGATCAGACCTATGTATTGTTCGGCCCGCCCAAAACCTTTGACCGCGCAACTAACGTCGCCGAGTTTCAGGACACCGATTTCATGCTGCACAGCCTGCGGCTTGAACAGGATCTGGGCTTTGCCACCCTCACTGCGGTCGGCAGCTATACCGAAAAGAACGCCAATCTGGCCTTCGACAATTCGATCTTTGGCGGCAACGATCCGCGCACCAATACGCCCGAACTCGCGAGCAGCCGGGGCAAGTCGAAAACCGACTATGCCGAACTGCGGCTGGCCTCGCCCGATGGCGGCCGGTTTCGCTGGCTGCTTGGCGCCAACTATACGCGGCTGCGCTCCAGCAACACCGACGGCACCTTCATCGAGGGAATCGGCGATTATATCGATGCCAATCCCGGAATGTTCGGCGGCCAGTCGGGCGACACGCTGGCGCCGGGCGATCTGGCCACACGCACCGTCAGCAGCAACCGCGTCACCGAAAAAGCGGTCTTTGGCGAGGCGTCGTTCGACATCGTCGATACGCTGACGCTGACGCTCGGCGGCCGTCTGTTCGAATATCGTTCGCGCCCGCGGCTGCAATATCTGCCCAATGCGAACCTGATCGCGCCCTTTGATTATGCGCCTGCGGCGAGCAAGGATTCGGATTTCATTCCCAAGGTGTCGCTGACCTGGAAGCCCAATGACGATGTCATGGTCTATGGCCTCTATTCCGAAGGTTTCCGTATCGGCGGCATCAACGTCTATTCCGCGGCGACGCCGGGCCTGCCGCTCCGCTTCGAAAGCGACACGACGAAGAATTTCGAAATCGGGACGCGCTTCGACCTGATCGACAAGACCCTAACCGTCGATGTCACCGCCTATCATATCGATTGGGACAATGTGCAGGCGCGCCTTTTCACCCCCGGCGATTTCAACGCCTATACCGTCAATGGCGGCGGCGCCGACGTCGATGGGGTCGAGATCAGCCTGACGCTTCGCCCGACGCGCAATCTGAGCTTTGCGTCGAATATCTCGTATAACGACGCGCGCTTGTCGCAGCTGCTTCCCGACAGCTTTGCGCCCGGCGGCGGCTATGCGAAGGGGACGCGGTTGCCGGGGGCGTCGGACTGGATCCTGGCCAACAGCATCGACCTCAATTTCCCCGATTCACCGATGAAGCCGCGCGTCGGCATCGCGCACCGCTATCTTTCGGCGGCACCGGTGGCCTTTGGCGCGACGCTTGAGAAAGGCGATTTTCACATCGTCGATCTCAACGCAGCCTTCACCGTTGCGGATCGGATCGAACTGGGATTGTTCGCCAAGAATCTGTTCAACCAGTACGGCATCCTCAACGCCCCCTTCTCGTTCGCAGGATCGGTCACCCGCCCGCGCACGATCGGGGCGAGCTTGAGATTAAGCCTCGATTGAAGTTGATTTCCTCCCTGTCGCGAAGCGATGGGGAGGTGGCAGCCCAACGGGCTGACGGAGGGGCTTTGGCGCNNGTCCCCCTCCCCATGGCTTCGCCACAGGGAGGATATACTCAGAACCCCGATAGAAACGCCGCGACGTTCAGCCCTAAGTCGCCGACGGCATAGCCGCCCTCCATCACGACCAATGTCGGCAGATCGAGCGCCGCGATCGCTGCCGCCATCTCGACATAATCGGGGCGTTCCAGTTTGAAGCTGGAAATCGGGTCGTTGCTGTGGGTATCGGCCCCGAATGAAACGATCAGGCATCTAGCGCCCCAATCGGCAATCGCGCCAAGCGCCGTGTCAAGCGCCGGACGATAGGCAGCGCCGTTTGTGCCGCGCGGCAGCGGCAGATTGAGCGTCGTTCCTTCGCCCGGCCCTTCGCCGCGCTCGTCGGCATGGCCCCAGTAAAAGGGATAATCGGTCACCGGGTCGGCGTGGATCGAAGCGAAGAAGACACCGCCGTCCTCGTAGAAAATGTCCTGCGTGCCGTTGCCATGGTGATAATCGACATCGAGGATCGCGACCGGCCCAAGCCCCAGCGCATCCGCCCGGCGCGCAGCGATCGCGGCGTTGTTGAGGTAGCAATAGCCGCCCATATAATCGCGGCCCGCATGGTGGCCGGGCGGGCGGCACAATGCAAACGCGTGGCGGTCGCCTGCCTTCAACTGATCGAGCGCGGTCAGCGCGCACTGTGCCGACCAATAGGCGGATTCCCAGGTTCCGGCGGCAATCGGCGTCGAGGCATCGAAACTGTAGGCGCCGATGTCGGCGTCGATCCGGCCGAATTTCAGCGGCCGTCGCCGCACCACCGGAAAGCTGTAGCCGATCGCATCGCCCTTGCGCCCGGCCGCTTGCCAGCCGTCCCACGCGCGTTCGAGGAAGGCCAGATAGTCGGCGTCATGCACCGCGAGCAGCGGCGCCATGCCGAAATCTCGCACCGGCTGCCAGTCGGGCAAAGCCGCGACGATGGCACGCGGCCGCTCGATATTTTCGGCGTATGGGACGAACTCGCCATTGTGGAGCTCGCGTTCGGGGGCATGCTTCGCTTGGCGGTCGTCGAAGAATAGCTTCACTTTTTTGCCTGTCCTTCCATCCATGCCGCGAGCGCCGGGTCGGGGTGGCGCGCGACGATTTCGGCGAAGCCCTGCGCGCTTTCATCCTGGCCGAGCTTGAAAACGGGTTCGGCGCTGCGGACATGGGCGCGAAAGGCGATGATCTGTTTCAGCATCGGCGCATAGCGCGCCCCGAGGCGATCGGTCGACCAGCTACTGCCTTCCATCGCCGAAACGAGGTGTTCGATTGCGTCTTTGGTTTCGTCGCCGACAAATTCGACCTCGACCCGGTAGCGCAGCACCGCATAATTCCAGGTCGGCGCCCAGTCGGGCTTTGAGACCAGCGACGGTGAAACATAGGCCGCGGGACCGTTGAAGAGGATCAAGCCGAGCGGATCGGCGCGAAAATCGGCGACCAGCGGGTTACCGCGCGCGCAGTGACCGAACAGCGCGGCGACGCTGCCATCTTCGCCGGTCTCCGCGAGCAGCGGCAACGGGCTGGCGTTAAACTGGTGTGATACCAGCCAGCCGAGCGGATGATCGGCGATCAGCCGCGCGCTGTCGGCGGGATCGCGCGGATCAAACGGGTGCGACATGCCCGATCGTCCTGCCGATCCACGCCGCCTGATCGTCGAGCGCGCGCGACGCGAGCGGCGCAATCGACATGGCTTCGAGAAAACTGTGCGTCGCCCCCGCATAGACCTGGCTTTTCACAGCAACGCCCGCCTCGGTCAGCCGCGCGGCGAAGCTGTGGTTGCAATCGGCCAGGATGTCGCACTCGGCGATTGCGAGGAAGGCGGGCGGGAGGGCGGTGAGATCAGCGCGCAGCGGCGCAACGAGCGGATTGGCAAGCTGCGCCGGGTCGGCAACATAATTGTCCCAGAATATATCCATCTCATCCGCCTCAAGCGAATAGTCGCCCTGTCCGAAACGGGCATAGCTCGGCGTATGTTCGGGCGCAAAGGCGCCGTAGTTGAGGATCATCGCGGCGGGCAGCGACCGGCCCGCGTCACGGCGCAGCAAACAGGTCGCGACCGACAGGTTGGCGCCCGCCGAATCGCCGCCGATCAACACTCGCTCGGCGTCGAGACCCAGCCGCGCCGCGTTCGCCGCGATCCAGTCGAGCGCCGCCGAACATTCGTTCAGCGCCACCGGAAACTTGTGCTCGGGTGACAGGCTGTAATCGATGCCGACCACCGCGATGCCCGCGCGTGCCGCATATTCACGCATTATCCGGTCATGGGTGTCGATGCTGAACAGGGTCCAGCCGCCACCGTGAATATACAGCATCACCGGCAGCACCGCGTCCGCCACCGGGCGGTGCAGCCGCAGGCGGATGCCGTTCATGTCCATATCGACGCTTTCGGCCATCATCGGGCCGCCCTCGCGCCACGGCTTTCGGACCCGCTCGGCGACCGCGCGACGCGTTGACATCTCCGATCCGGGCGGCGCGGCGTGGGTGACGTAGGCGGCGTTGATCGCCACGACGAAACGCCGGATATCGGGGTCGACCAAGTCGTCCTGCATGGCATTCAAGCCGTTCGACATCCTCGATATTCCTTCCCCGGAGCGCTTCTTTCCATCCTGATAGCTTTTGACGCCGTTTTCCTATCGACCGTTCGGGCCAAACACCACATGACGCAGGCCATTAGCCCGATTGCCGCTGGCCAGTCGCCGATGCGGCCTATAGGATCGGTTCAGCTGATATTTGTGGAGAATGGGCCATGAAACACAGCGTCGACGTTCTTTCGTTCGATCGCCCGGTCATCGCGCTGCAGGATGAATATCCCGCCGGCTTCGTCGATCCGATGCACAGCCACGACCATGTCCAGATTCTCTACGCCTCGGCCGGAGTCATGTCGGTGCGCACCCCCGAAACCAGCTTTGTCATCCCGCCGCAACGCGCGGTCTGGCTGCCCGCGGGTATGCGCCACGAAGTCGCATGCCGCGGCCCGGTGTCGCTCCGCACCCTGTACCTGCCAAGCGCGCCGGGGGAGGAAGCGCGGATATGCCGCGTATTTGAAGTATCGAACCTCCTAAAATCGCTGATCCTCGAAGTCGTCGATTTTCCGCCACTTTACGACATCGCAGGCCGCGAAGGGCGCCTGATCGGACTGTTGCTCGACGAGATCGAACGGATGCCCAATGCGCCCTACCAGGTGTCGATGCCGTCCGACCCGCGCTTGCTGCGCGTCTGCAACGCTATCCTCGGCGACCCGTCGGACCCGCGCGATATCGACGACTGGGCCAACCTGGCCGCGATGGGGCGACGCACCTTCACACGCAGCTTCAAGCAGGAAACCGGCATGGGGCTCGCAGTGTGGCGCCAGCAAGTGCGGTTGATGGAGGCGCTCTCGCTCCTTGCCACCGGAGCGTCGATCACTCAGGTCACTTATGAGGTCGGTTACGACAGCCCCAGCGGCTTCGCGGCGATGTTTCGGCGCGCCTTCGGCGTTCCACCCAGCCAGTATCTGAAACCATAACCCTCGGCGGGGTATTCGCGCCATGGTCTGAATCTAGACTACCAATTATCGCTACACGCGATCCGTTTGGCCGGAACCTCCAGCAGCGCGACTTTCATGGGCCGTTGCGTCTTCGCGTGAACGGGGAGTCGAAGGCGCAAAGCGGTTGCAATATGCCCCGACCGAACGGCTGCTGTCAGGCATCGCCAAATGGCGCAGCCCTGATCGGTTGCTCGCAATGAAAGCTTCTTCCGGGCAGCGCCGCATAAACCGCAGGCCGTTCCCAGCGGGCAGCGGCCCCAGCCGCCGCCCGCACGCACGCTCAATCCGCGCCCGCAGGCGCCTCCGCCGGCGGCGCCGACGCGCGGGCGTCGCGCATCGCGGCGATTTCCGCCTTGTCGATCACGCCGTCGCCGTTGGCATCGACATGCTTGATAAAGGCATCGACTTTTTCCGGCGAGGCCATCGTCGGATCGCCCTGACGCTGCGCACGCATTTCGGCCATTTTGGTGATCTCAGCCTTGTCGAGCTTCCCGTCGCCATTGGTGTCGAGCATCGCGAACAGGCGGCCGTCGTCGGGCCTGGGCTGCGCGGTGGCCAGCGCCGGGATGGCCAGGGCGATCGCCGCGGCCGTCATCGTCAATTTCTGCATATTCAATCCTTTTGGTCATGGTCGGCAACGTCGCCGGAATGCCCCGGCGCCGACATGACAGCTTGGACGTCGCAAAACTATGGCAAGCCGTTTCGGTTCGTCACGGTTTCAGCACAACCTTGCCGACCACCTCGCGCCGCTCCAGCATCGCAAAGGCGGTGCGCCAGTCGGCGAGGTCCAGCGCGGCATGGACGTGCGGGCGGATCGTCCCCGCCGCGGCCAGCGCGTCGATCGCCGCGACATTTTCCGCCCCGCGATCCGGAAAGCGGCGGCCATATTCGCCCGCGCGCACCCCCACGACCGAAAATCCCTTGATCAACGGCATGTTCACCGAGACTTCCGGAATGCGCCCCGACGCAAAGCCGATCACCAGCAAGCGCCCGCCAAATGCGATGCAGCGCGTCGATTCGTCGAATATATCGCCGCCAACCGGATCGAAGATCACATCTGCCCCCGCCCCGCCGGTCAACGCCTTCACCCGCTCGCGAAACCCCGGCCCGCCATCGATCACCGCGTCGGGCGCATAAAGCCGGACGATCGTCTCCCGCTTGGCGGCGCTGCTCGCCGCCGCGATTACCCGCGCGCCCATCGCTTTGCCCAGATCAACCGCCGCCAGCCCGACGCCCCCCGCCGCGCCATGCACCAGCAGCCACTCGCCCGCCTCAATCCGCGCGCAGCGGACCAGCGCGACATAAGCGGTCAGATACGCGACCGGATAGGCCGCGGCTTCCTCCCACGTCAGCTGCTCGGGTTTCACGCGCAGCGCCGCCGCGGGCACCACGCACTGCTCGGCCATCGCCCCAAACCGGTTGCCGCCGACCACCGCGTCGCCAAGCTGCCAATCGCCGACCCCCTCGCCCAGCGCATCGACTTCGCCCGCAAACTCCAGCCCCGACACGAACGGCAGGTCGGGTTTCAACTGATATGCACCGCGCGTCATCAACAGGTCAGGGAAATTCACCGCCGCCGCGCGGACCCGCACCCGCACCTCGCCCGGTCCCGGCTGCGGCACCGGAATATCCGACACCCCGGCCCCGGCATGATCGGACAGCAATTCGCGCACCTGCAATGCCCGCATGAAGAAAAGCCTTTCCTACAATGTTCCAATATGGTTCGTTCTGTCAGCATATCAAACCACAGGAGCGAATCATGCCAAAATCCGACCCCCGGCCTCTCGACCCCGACGCGTTGATCGATGCCGTCATCGACCGCGAAGGGCGATATGTAAACCATCCCGCCGACCGCGGCGGCCCGACCTGCTGGGGCATTACCGAGGCGGTGGCGCGCGCGCAGGGGTATGACGGCGCGATGCGCGACTTGCCACGCGCAACCGCTGCGGCCATCTATCGCCGCATCTATTGGCTGCGTCCCGGCTTCGACCGGGTGGCACTCCGCGCGCCCCAGATCGCCGCCGAATTGTTCGACACCGGCGTCAACATGGGCACCGCCGTCGCAATCGGCTTCCTTCAGCGCGCGCTCAATGCGCTCAACCGCGCCGCGCGCGACTATCCCGACATCGCGGTCGATCGCGAGATCGGGCCGCGCACCTTGTCGGCGCTCGACGCCTTTTTGCGCGCCCGCGGCGCCGGCGGCGAGACCGTGCTGCTGCGCGCGATGGAGGCGCTGCAGGGCGAGCGCTACATCGCGCTCGCCGAACGCCGCCCCAGCCAGGAAGCCTTTCTCTACGGCTGGCTGGCGAACCGGATCGGCCCGCACTGATGCTGCGCAACGCGCCGTTGGGCTGAACTTCCCTGAACTTTGAACATATAGGAGCATCGAAATGAGCATTATCGAAGGCCTGATCGGCCCGATCGCCAAGCTGATTGACAAGATTATTCCTGACCCCGAAGCACGCGACCGCGCCAAGCTGGAACTGCTCAAGCTGGAAGGCAGCCAGGAAATGGAAGCGATCCGCACCCGCATGACCGCGATCGTCGCCGAGGCGAACAGCGCCGACCCGTGGACCAGCCGCGCGCGGCCGAGCTTCCTCTATGTCATGTATGCGCTGCTGCTGTGGGCCATCCCGATGGGCCTGATCGCCGCGGCGCGGCCCGACATGGCGAAGGGCATCGCAGAAGGGATGAACGCCTATCTCGCGGGCATTCCAGAGCCGCTCTACGCGCTCTTTGGCACGGGGTATCTGGGGTACACGGCGGCGCGGGCATGGGGGAAAGCGAAGGGGGTGGAGAGTTGAACAAGCACCGCGCAAAAAGCCGCCGTGCCCCTGCGAAGGCAGGGGCCCATCTCCGGTCGGCGCTATTTTGAACCGGCAGGAGATGGGTCCCCGCCTTCGCGGGGACACACGCCTTGAAGGACGGCGCTAGCTTTCCACCACGGCAGCCAAATTCGCCAGCGATGAATTCAACCCCGCCACATGGTCCTTCGCCGAAATCCCCGGCGGCACATGATGCGCGTCGATCGTCACCAGCGTCCCGCCGCCCTGCCGCGACAAATACCAGTGCATCGCCATCGTCCCGGAAAAGCGCGGGTCGTCGGACACGAACTCGACCTCCCACACGATCAGGCGACCGTCGTCGAGCGTCGGAATATAGACCTCGACGATATCGCCATCATCGTCGCTCTTGGTCTCGACATCGGCATCGTCGAAGGTCAGCCGCATCAGAAAGCCGCCGCCTGGCCGCAGGTCGACATGCTCAAATTCGCCCGTCGCCCCTTCTGGCGGCAACCATTGCGCGAGCTTGGCCTCGCTGGTGAAGGCCGAAAAGACATCGACCAGCGGCGCCGTGATCAGCCGTTCGGCATGATCGGTGCGCCGCGTCTTCTTGGTCGGTTTCAAGCGAGCGCGGCTTTGACCGCGGCCACCGCCGCATCCGCCGCGCCGCCGTCGGGACCGCCGCCTTGCGCCATGTCCGGCCGCCCGCCGCCGCCCTGTCCGCCGAGCGCCGCAACCGCGAGCTTGACGAGATCGACGGCATTATGGGCCACACCCTCGGTCACCCCGACCGCGACCGAAGCGCGTCCGTCGTTGACCGCAACGAGCATCGCGACGCCGCGGCCGACCTGCTTCTTCAGCCCGTCGACGGTGCCGCGCAATTCCTTGGGATCGAGCCCGTCGACGACCTGCGCGATGAACGCCGTGTCGCCAATCTTTTCAACAGCAGGCCCAGTCGCGCCGCCACCGCCGCGGATCGCGAGCGCCTTCTTTGCATCAGCGAGCTCGCGCTCGGCCTTCTTCAGCGCCTCGGCCAGCTGCGCAACCCGCGCAGGAACCTCGTCGGGCGAGGTCTTGAGCGCCGCCGCCGCCGCCTTCAGTGCCTCGTCGCGCCCGTTCAACCATGTTCGCGCGGCTTCGCCGGTCAGCGCTTCGATACGCCGCACACCCGACGACACCGCCGACTCGCTGATGATCTTGAGCAACGCAATGTCGCCCAGCGCCCGCACATGCGTCCCGCCGCACAGCTCGACCGAATAATGATTGTCGGTCGCCTTGCCCATGCTCAGCACGCGCACTTCGTCGCCATATTTCTCGCCGAACAGCGCCAGCGCGCCCGCCGCGACGGCATCGTCGGGGGTCATCAGCCGTGTCGTCACCGCCTCGTTACCGCGGATCTGCGCATTCACATCCGCCTCGACATCGGCAATCTCTTCGGGCGTCAGCGCCTTGGGATGCGAGAAGTCGAAGCGGAAGCGATCCTCGGCGACCAGGCTGCCCTTCTGCGTCACATGCCCGCCCAGCCGATTGCGGAGCGCCGCATGCAGCAGATGCGTCGCGCTGTGATTGGCGCGGATGCGGTCGCGGCGTTCGGCATCGACGGTCAGTTGCACCGTATCGCCGACCTTCAGCGTCCCCGCCTCCAGCTTCGCCTGATGCGCGTGCAGCCGCCCCAGCGGCTTGCCGGTGTCGCTGACCGACGCCTTTGCACCGCCCAGCGTCGCGATCGTGCCGCTGTCACCCATCTGGCCGCCGCTTTCGCCGTAAAAGGGCGTCTGGTTGGTCAGCACGACCAGCTCGTCGCCCGCCTGCGCGACATCGACCTGAACGCCATCCTTGACCAGCGCGATCACCTGACCCTCGCCCACCGTCGCGCCATATCCCGTGAACTCGGTGCTCCCATTGGTTTCGGCCAGGTCGAACCAGATTTCCTCCGACGCCTTTTGCCCGCTACCCTTCCACGCCGCGCGCGCCGCCGCCTTCTGCTGCGCCATCGCCGCATCGAAACCCGCACGATCGACCGCAATGTCCTGCGTGCGCAGCGCATCTTCGGTCAGGTCATAGGGGAAGCCATAGGTGTCGTAGAGCTTGAACGCCACCTCGCCAGGCAAGGTCGCCCCCGCGCCCATCCCGACCGTCGCCTCGTCGAGCAGCCGCAGCCCCTTGTCGAGCGTCTGGCGGAACTTGGTTTCTTCGCGCTCCAGCGTCTCGGCGATCAGCGGCTGGGCGCGGATCAGCTCGGGGTAGGCGGCGCCCATCTCGGCGGTCAGCGACGGCAGCAGCCGGTACATCAGCGGATCCTTGGCGCCGAGCAGATGCGCATGGCGCATCGCGCGCCGCATGATCCGGCGCAGCACATAACCGCGGCCCTCGTTCGACGGCAGCACGCCGTCGGCAACCAGGAAGCTCGAGGCGCGCAAATGGTCCGCGATCACCCGGTGGCTGGCCTGCGTCGCGCCCTCGGCCGGAAAGCCGGTCAGGTCGACCGATGCCGCGATCAGCGCCTTGAACGTGTCGGTGTCATAATTGTCGTGGACGCCCTGCAACACCGCCGCAACGCGCTCCAGCCCCATGCCGGTATCGATGCTCGGCCGCGGCAGGTCGACGCGGTCGCCCGGCGCCCGCTGGTCATACTGCATGAACACCAGGTTCCAGATTTCGACGAAGCGGTCGCCGTCTTCCTCGGGCGAACCCGGCGGGCCGCCCCAGATATGGTCACCATGGTCGTAAAAGATTTCGCTGCACGGCCCGCACGGGCCGGTGTCGCCCATCGACCAGAAATTGTCGTTGGTCGCGATGCGGATGATCCGCTCTTCGGGCAGCCCGGCGATTTTCTTCCACAGGTCGAACGCCTCGTCATCGGTGTGATAGACGGTGACCGTCAACCGCTCGGGCGCCAGCCCCCAGGTCTTGGTGATCAGCGTCCACGCATGGTGGATCGCCTGTTCCTTGAAATAATCGCCGAACGAGAAATTGCCCAGCATTTCAAAGAAGGTATGGTGGCGCGCGGTGAAGCCGACATTGTCGAGGTCGTTATGCTTGCCGCCCGCACGGACGCATTTCTGCGCCGACACCGCGGTGCTGTACGGTCGCTTTTCCAGCCCGGTGAAGACATTCTTGAACGGCACCATCCCGGCGTTGACGAACATCAACGTCGGGTCGTTGTACGGCACCAGCGGCGCCGACGGCTCGATATGGTGCCCGGCGCCCCCGAAATAGTCGAGGAACGAGCGGCGAATGTCGTTGGTCGATGTCATGCGCGCGAATTAGGGACTTTGCCGTCATGCGACAAGCCGCTTCGTGTCGATGACGATCAACGCCGCAATCGATCAGAAAGCGGTCGCGATCCCCTTGCCCAGATAGCAGGGCAATTGGCGCAGCACATCGGCCTTCGGCACCCCCTCCTCGATCAGCGCGGCAGGCACTTCGGAGGTGTCGGTGCGCACGACGGTCCAGTCGGCTCCGGGCGCGGTGCGGTGGACCGCGACATAGCCGCAATCCATCGTGCCATCCTGGCGATCACCGCGGAAATCAAACGCGGCGTAAAGCCCCGGCGGCTGCCCTGCAGGGTCAGCGTACCAGCTGACACGCAGCACGCGAAGCGTGCCATCAGCCCACAAGGTCGGCCGCTTGCGCAGGTTCATTTCCCATTCCAGCCGCGGGTTTGCCGCCTGAAACGACAACCGCAGCATCGTATAGGCGCTGGCATAATCACGCTTCGCGAGCGCCATCGTGTAGGCGGCGAAGCGGCCCATCGCGGCGCTTTCATCGGCCGCCGCGACGGTAAAGGCCGCACCGTCGGCGCCCGTCGCAATCCGCTCGACCTCGGGACCGAGCGGCGGCACCTGCGCCGCCGCCGAACTGGCGATCAGCCCCAGCGCAGCGAACGGCAGCCAGCGCCTTCGATCAATAGCCATAATAGGCGCCGCCCTTTTCGCGCGCGCGCTGCCAGGCGGGGCGCGCGTGGCAGGCGTTCACAAAGGCGGCGAGCTTGGGGTAGCGCGGCGCCATGCCCTGCATGATCGCGATCTCGGCGGGGAAGCTCAGCATGATGTCCGCCGCCGACAGGCTGTCACCAATGAAGTGACCGTTGTCGCCGACGCGGCTCTCCATATAGGCGAAATGGGCGTCGAGCTGCTGGTTGATCCGCGGTTCGAGCGGCGCCGCGACCTCGCCCAGCCGCGACGTATAGATGCGCAGCAGGATCGGGGTCATCGCCGATCCTTCGGCAAAATGCAGCCATTCGAGGTGGCTGACATGATCGTCGGTGCCGCGCTCGGGCACCAGATGGCCGCCGCCATGCCGCTCGCACAGATATTCGGTGATCGCACCCGATTCGATGATCACCCGCTCGCCATCAGAAATCACCGGCGACTTGCCGAGCGGATGGACCGCGATCAGTTCAGGCGGCGCCAGATTGGTTGTCGCGTCGCGATCGTAAAATTTGATCTCATAAGGCGCGCCAATTTCCTCGAGCAGCCACAGGATGCGCTGCGAGCGGCTGTTGTTCAGATGGTGGACGATCAGGGTCATGATGCTCTCCTCAGGGGGTCAGGTCTTGTAAATGCCGTTTCGGTCGATCAGCGCGGCCAGCTCGCGGACCAGCTTGGCGCCGAGGATCGCGGTGACGTCGCCGACGTCGCGGCCGGGGTGATGTTCGACAATGTCGGCGCCGACGATTGGCGCGGTCTGTTTGTGCAGCACCGCCAGCACTTCGCGCACCGTCAGCCCCCCCGGCTCGGGATGCGCGACGCCGGGCGCCGCCGCCGGATCGATGCCGTCGAGGTCGATCGAGATATAGAGTGGGCCGTCGAGGACGGGGACGCGATCGGGGGTGAAATTGGCCATCGGAATGACCTCGACCCCGAAGCGCGCCGCCTGTTCGCGGCAATGACCGTTGAGCGTCCGGATGCCGACCTGCACCAACCGTGCCGCGTGACCCGCCTCGCAGATGCGCGCGAAGGGCGAGGCATGACTGCGCGGGTTGCCCGCAAAATCATCGTAGAGATCGGGGTGCGCGTCGAAATGGAGGATATTCACCGGCCCGAAGCAGGTCGCCGCGGCCGCGACGAGCGGAAAGGTCACCGCATGGTCGCCCCCCAGCGCCAGCGGCACCTCGCCATCCTCTTGCAGCATCACGACATGCCGCCGGATCGCGGCATCGTCGTGCGCGGTGTTTTCAGTCAGCGGCAGGTCGCCGTCATCGGTGAATGCGACGTCGGCTCCGATCTCCGGGCCAAGCTCGCTCGCCATATTGCCACGATCACTGAACAGCGCTGCGCGGATCGCCGCAGGCCCGGCAGCCGCGCCGCGCTCGAAGCTGCTGTTGATATCGGTGGGCAGGCCAAAGAGGCGGATCGCAGGCATGGCTCGCTTGTAGCTGTTGGCGAGGGTCACGCAAGGCACCGCGAAAGGGATCGCGATGGTGAGACAGGATAACGGCGCCGACGTGAATGAGGTGCGGTCGACGGCCACCCCGACTATCCCCGTTCGCATCGAGCGAAGTCGAGATGCCCCTCGGCGTCGAACATGGCCGATAGGTGTCTCGACTTCGCTCGACAAGAACGGAGATGGAAAGGCGTCAGCTAACGACCGATTGCGGTCATTCGTTTTTGCTGACATTCTTCAGGCATGCCCGACAATAGCTACAGAGGCGGACCGACGCCCGAAGGGATGTGGGCCTGTATCGCCGGAGGCTTGGTCGGCACTGCTCTATTCCTCTTACTCTTGCTCATTAACACGCTCGGGAATTACGGAGACGGCCAGCGACCCTCCATTCTGATCAACGCTTTCTTGCCATCTATTTTGGCTGGAGTGGGGGTGAGCTTAGCTGTGTGGCTTTTGGTGAGATTGCTACGACGGAACGACAGCTAACCACACTCAAAGCAGACATCTTCGGCAATACCGCCAAAGGCAACCACGCCTGAAAAGGTCAACGGCCGGCGGGTCCACCTGCGGGGAGAGGGGAGTGCAGGCGCAAGGGGCGAAGACCCGCCGCCGTTTCCCGATCGGCCCGCCAATGCGAACCGATCGGATCGGGATCAGTTGATGTCGTCGCCGTCGTCGTCGGAACCGACCATCATTTCTTCGGCCACCGCGTCGGTGCGGCTGCGGATCGCGGCCTCGAGCCGTTCCATCAGCTCGGGATTTTCCTTGAGGAAATTCTTCGCATTTTCGCGGCCCTGGCCGATGCGGATCGAATCATAGCTGAACCAGGCGCCCGATTTTTCGACCAAGCCGGCCTTGACGCCGATGTCGAGGATCTCGCCGATCTTCGAAATACCCTGCCCGTACATGATGTCGAATTCGACCTGTTTGAACGGCGGTGCGACCTTGTTCTTCACCACCTTGACCTTGGTCGTGTTGCCGACAATTTCGTCGCCATTCTTGATCTGGCCAGTGCGGCGGATGTCGAGGCGGACCGACGCGTAGAATTTCAGCGCATTGCCGCCGGTCGTGGTTTCGGGGTTGCCGTACATCACGCCGATTTTCATGCGCAGCTGGTTAATGAAGATCACCATGCAGCGCGAGCGGCTGATCGAACCGGTCAGCTTGCGCAGCGACTGCGACATCAAACGCGCTTGCAGGCCGACATGGCTGTCGCCCATCTCGCCTTCGATTTCGGCGCGCGGCACGAGCGCCGCGACCGAGTCGACGACAAGCACGTCAATGGCATTCGAGCGCACCAGCGTATCGACGATTTCCAGCGCCTGCTCGCCGGTGTCGGGCTGCGACACGATCAGTTCGTCGATATTGACGCCGAGCTTGCGGGCATAGACCGGGTCGAGCGCATGTTCGGCATCGACGAAAGCGACGGTGCCGCCGCCCTTTTGCGCTTCGGCCAGGCAGTGCAGCGCGAGCGTGGTCTTGCCCGAGCTTTCGGGGCCATAGATTTCGATGACGCGGCCGCGCGGCAGGCCGCCGACGCCGAGCGCGATGTCGAGGCCGAGCGAACCGGTCGAAATCGCTTCGACCTGCATCGCTTCCTTCGAGCCCAATTTCATCACCGAGCCCTTGCCAAAGGCGCGATCGATCTGCGCGAGCGCGGCGTCGAGCGCCTTCTGCCTGTCCGTGTTGTTCACTGATTTCCCCGATTCGACGAGTGACAATTGTCCGGCCATTACCGTACCCTTCCAGCTCTAGAGCGACGACAGTAGCATCGCAACGCTGAACCTATGTACGGCATTTGTTCTTATAGAACAAGAGTGGAACAAAAAGATTTCTTCCCGGTCGCCGCGGCAGGGGTGACGACAAAGTTCAGCCTCCAAACTCAGCCAGTGCGGCCTCGATATCGCTGATCCGAAAGGGTTTGGCGACCAGCCGGCGGTGCGCGTGCGCAGGCGGCAGAATGTCCCCGCCGCCCGAGGTGAAGGCAAAGGGAATTCCCCGTTCGGCCAGCGCGTCCGCAACCGGCCAGCCCTTTTCGTCGCCCAGGTTGATATCGACGAGTGCGCCGCCCAATGATTCGCTCGCGATGATCGCCAGCGCCTCGTCCCTGCTCGCCGCCTGCGCTGGTTCTGGCAAGCCGAGCGCGTCGAACATGTCGACAAGCATCATGCCGATCAACACATCGTCCTCGACGAGCAGGATACGCAAATTATCAGCCATTCTTCACCCGATGTGCGGCTTCGTCCAGCGCTGCAGAAGTTGCCTCGGCCAATTGCGCGACCGAGAAAGGTTTGGGCAGGAACGCCACATCTTCAATGTTGATCGACTGGCGGAGCTGCTCCTCGGCGTAACCCGACATGAACAGCACCGGCAGGTCGGGGCGCTTGGCGCGCAGCGCGCGGACCATCGCGGGGCCGTCCATCGTCGGCATCACCACGTCGCTGATGATCAGGTCGACTTCCGCCATCTGGGCAAATCGTTCGAGCCCCTCCTCACCCTGTGACGCGGTGACAACGGTATAGCCCGCGCGGGTCAGCGCGCGTTCGGCCACCGCACGCACCATATCCTCGTCCTCGACGAGCAGGATGGTGCCGGTGCCCCATTGGCTTTTCTTGGGCTTGACGGGCGGCGGCGCGACCACCGGCGTGTCGGTGCCCGCGCGATGAACGGGGAGATAGATGAAAAAGCTGGTCCCCTGCCCCGGCTGGCTGTCGGCAAAGATATAACCCGCCGATTGCTTGATGATGCCGTAAACGGTCGACAGCCCCAGCCCGGTCCCCTTGCCCACATCCTTGGTGGTAAAGAAAGGCTCGAAAATCTTGGGCAGCACATCGGCGGAAATGCCGGTGCCGGTATCGCTGACCTTCAGCGCGCAATAATCGGCGGGCGGCATGAATTCATTGCCCATCTGGCGCACATCCGCCGCCGATACCGGATAGGTTTCGATCGTCAGCGTCCCGCCGCCCGGCATTGCGTCGCGCGCGTTGACCGCCAGGTTGATGATCACCTGCTCCAGCTGCCCCGGATCGGCGCGCACCGCGCCCAGCCCGCGGCCATGATGGACCGCCAGCTGGACCGTCTCGCCGATCAGCCGCTTGAGCAGGTGCGACACCTCTGAAATCACGTCGGGCAGTTGCAGGATCTGCGGCCGCAGCGTCTGTTGCCGCGAAAAGGCGAGCAGTTGCCGCGTCAGGCTGGCGGCGCGGTTGGCGTTGCTGCGGATCTGCTGGATATCGTCATAGTCGCTGTCGCCCGGCGTGTGACGCATCAGCATCAGGTCGCAGGCGCCCAGAACAGCGGTCAGGATATTGTTGAAATCATGCGCGACCCCGCCGGCCAGCTGGCCCACGGCCTGCATTTTCGACGCCTGCGCGACTTGGCGTTTCAGCCGCGATTCCTCGCTCGAATCCTTGAGGCTGAGCAGCACCGCCGCCTCGCCCAGTCCACGGACCCCGACGACGCGCATCGACACCGGATCGCCGCTCTGCCCCGCCAGCCGGATCGACAGGTCGCCGCCGACCTGCTGGCCGCTGCTGTGGCGGCGGATCATGTCGGCGAGCGGTCCCTTATCCTCGCCGACCACAATGTCGCCGGGATAGCGGGGCATTTTGCCCTCGCCCAGGTTCGCTGCGCGCACAAAGGCGCGGTTCATATAGAGAAAGCGCCCGTCGCGATCGACCATCGCCAAGCCGAAGGGCAAAAGCGACAGCAAGGTTTCGACATAGGTCTGTGCGGTGCCACGGTCGGCCGGACCCATTTCCTCGTCGAGCAGCGCGAGCAGCACGGGGCCATTGGTGTCGGCCGGAGCGAGCGGGATTTGCAGCATCCGCACCGGGGTGGCGCGATCGCCCTCGCGCGCGAAATAGAGCGCGCCGCCGTCGTCGATCCGCAGCATCGGCGCAACATCGCGGCCAGCGTAATGGCCGGCATCATCCTCGCCCAGCGCGCGGAGCAGGAACGCCTGATTGGCGACGCGCAGCCGCCCCTCGGCATTGACCAGCGCCGCCATCACCCCGGCATGGCTGAGGGTACGCCCCGCGGGGCCATCGAGGTGTCGGGTAATTTCCGACGCCAGATCCAGCCTCTCGACCGCAGAAAAACGCCAGACAAGATAGTCTTCGGCCTGCCCGGTGCGCGTCACATGGGCGCGCAATTGCAGCGGCCCGATCGCGAGCCCGTCGGCACGCCCCTCACCATCGCGCCACGCCATGCGCCCGGCATTCTTCAGCACATCGGCACCGCGTGCCTCAAGCGGCAGACCGGGCGGGGTAACGAAACCACCCATCCAGGTGCCGAACAAATCATTCGCGCACACCATCCGGCCAGCGCGGTCGGTGACCGCAATCGCAACGTCATCGTGATTGACCGCTTGGCGCAGCATTGTCCAATCAGGCGCCGCTGCATCGCTCGCGACGGCGGCGGGGAACAAGCGGCGCGCCAGCACCACCCCACCGACCGCCAGCGCAAGTCCGGCGGCGAAACCGGCGGCGAGCACCGTGTCGCGTGTGGCCCAGAACAGCAGCGCCACCGAAAGGAGCGCCAGCCCGCCGAGAAGGCCCATGTCGACACGCGACAGCCCGTTCGGTACCGCGAGCGGGCCGACGTCACCCGCCCCCCTGCCGATATCGGAATCAGCGGAAGGCAGGCTCGTCGCGGTCAATGACAGACTTTCTTATCGGAGCATCACCAGATGCGAACACGGTCCTTGGGCGCCAGATACAGCTTCTGGCCTTCCTTGATCTGGTACGCCTTATACCACGGGTCAAGGTTGCGCGAGACCCAAGTCCGCTGGATCGACGGCGAATGCGGATCGGTGGTGATCCGCTGCGACAGATTCTGGTCGCGGTAGTTGCGGCGCCACACCTGCGCCCAGCCCAGGAAGAAGCGCTGGTCGCCGGTCAGCCCGCCCAGCACCGGGGCTTCCTTGCCGCCCAGCGACGCCTTGTACGCGTCATAGGCAACGGTCAGCCCCGCCAGATCGCCGATATTTTCGCCCAGCGTAAAGGTACCGTCGAGCTTTTCGCCCGGCAGCACTTCATAGGCGTCATATTGCGCGATCAGCGCCTTGCCTGCGGCCTCGAACGCGGCGACGTCGGCGGGGGTCCACCAGTCGGCGAGCTTGCCGGTTTCGTCATATTTGGCGCCCTGGTCGTCGAAATGATGGCTGATCTCGTGACCGATCACCGCGCCGATACCGCCATAGTTGATCGCCGGGTCGGCGTGCGGATCGAAAAAGGGCGGCTGCAGGATCGCGGCGGGAAAGACGATCTCGTTCATGCCGAAATTGGCATAGGCGTTGACCGTCATCGGGGTCATACCCCATTCCCAGCGGCGGATCGGCCCGCCGAGGCGGCTGATATTGTCGTCATGTACGAACTGGTTCGACCGCAGCGCGTTGCCGAACAGGTCGTCGGCC
Organism: Sphingopyxis sp. UBA6723; assembly: GCF_002454115.1. Classification (GTDB taxonomy): domain Bacteria; phylum Pseudomonadota; class Alphaproteobacteria; order Sphingomonadales; family Sphingomonadaceae; genus Sphingopyxis. The sequence continues at coordinate 36,114 of NZ_DKIH01000009.1, forward strand.
TTGATCTCCAGCTTGCTATAATCCTTCCACCGGTCGGGATAGCCGATCTTGGTGGTGAAATTGGCGAGCTTCTGCTTCGCCTTGACCTTCGTCGCAGGCTGCATCCAGGCCAGCCCGTCGATACGGCGGCCCATCGCGGCAAGGACGTTCTGGACCAGTTCGTCCATCGCCGCCTTGGTTTCGGGCGGGAAATATTTCGCGACATAGTCCTGACCGACGGCTTCGCCCAGATTGCCGGTGGTGAAATCGACCGCGCGCTTCCAGCGTTCCTGCATCTGCGGCGTGCCCGACAGGGCGGTACCATAGAAAGAGAAGCTTTCCTGCGCGAACTTCTCGGGCAGCACGCCCGAAAAGCCGTTGAGACTGCGCACCAGCAGCGCGTCGCGGATCACCGCGATCGGCGCGTCGGCGAGCAGCTTGGCTTCGCCGGTAAACGCGCTCGGCTGCGACACCAGCAGCGAATCTTCGTTGACGCCCAGACCGCGGATGAAGGTCGCCCAGTCGAACCCGGGCGCTGCGGCCGCCAGCTCGGCGATCGTCATCTTGTTATAGACTTTGGTCGCGTCGCTGCTGTCGTTCTTGTCCCAATGAACGGTCGCGATCTGCTTTTCGAAATCATAGATCGCCTTGGCGCGCGCCGCAGCGTTGGTTTCGCCCGCCAGCGTCAGGACATTCTCCAGATGCTTCAGATAAGCGGCCTGCAACTTGCCGTTCCGCTCATTGTCCTTCAGGTAGAAATCACGGTCGGGCATACCGATGCCGCCCTGAAAAATCGTGTAGATATAGGTTTCGGGGTTCTTGTCGTCCTGGCCGACGTAGCCGCCGAAGAAATGCTGGACGCCGTTGCGGTCAGCTTCGGCGAGCAGCGCGGCGAGGCCGGGCTTATCGACCGCCCGGATCTTCGCGAGCCACGGCTGGATCGGTGCGAGTCCCTTGGCTTCAACGGCGGTAACATCCAGATAGGCGGCATAATTGCGGCCGATCATACTGTTCGGATCGGTCTTCGCGGCGTCCAGGATTTCGCGGGTGCGCTGCTGCGACAGGTCGCCAAGCGCGGTGAACATGCCATAGTTCGACTTGTCGTCGGGGATCGGGGTGTTCTTGGCCCAGGTGCCATTAGCATAGGCATAGAAATCGTCGCCCGGCGCAACGCTTGTATCCATGCCCGCGGTGTCGAAGCCGAAGGTCCCAAGCTCGGGCTTGGCCGCCGGTTCCGCAGCAGGCGCGGGCGCCGCCTTTTCCTTGGCAACAGCCGAAGCGGCGGTCATCAATACGGCGCCCAGCGCGGCGGTCGCCAGCAGGCGCGAAGAAACATGCAAAAGATTCATGATAGGCCCCAGTTCTCAAAACGAAGCAACCACGCGCAGCGCGTTGGCGCCGCCCGATATTGCGATGGGATAGCTATACGGCGGCGCGCGGGCGGTTCAACCGGCGGGGGTGTCGCTCGTCGATGCCTCATGTCGTTGGTCGCGCGCCCGCTGCAATTTGCGCCGCCAGCGCAGGCGAATCCAATTGTCCCAGATAATCGAGGCAACCACATAGCCGACCGCTGCCGATACGACCGAAATGACCAGTAGCCCCGCCATCATCGCAGGCGCCGCGTCCGAAAACACCCAGCGCGCCCACTCGCCCGCCGACGCGCCATGTTCGATCATCGCCGCAAAGGTTGCGCTATTGGCTTGCAGCCCGAACAGCCAATCGCCCAGCCACACCGACGCCAGAATGATGAACGGCGTGGTCACCGGGTTCGACAGGAACGTCATCGCGGCGCCGATCGGGATATTGGCGCGCACCGGCAGCGCGAGCAGCGCGACCCCCAAAATCTGGATACCCGGGATCAGAAAAAAAATGCCGACGAACAGGCCCAGCGCGGTCCCGCGCGGCACCGAGGTGCGGGTGAAGCGCCACAAATGGCTGTGCGCGACCCTATGGGCAAACGGCTTGACGAAACGGCTCGCGAGCAGTTCGTCGCGCGTCGGCGAATTGCGGCGGATCCAGTTCATCACCGCCGCCTTGTCCTTGGGCTTGCCGCCGCTCACCCGCGCTCTTTCATCAGTCGCTGCTTGTCGCGCTTCCAGTCGCGTTCCTTGATCGACTCCCGCTTGTCATGCGCCTTCTTGCCCTTGGCGAGCGCAAGCTCGACCTTCGCGCGGCCGCGGCTGTTGAAATAAACCGACAGCGGGACAAGCGTCATGCCCTGCCGCGCGACGCCGGCGTACATCTTGTTGATCTCGCGGCCGCTCAAAAGCAGCTTGCGGGGGCGCTTGGGTTCGTGATTGTGGCGGTTGCCGTGACTGAATTCGGGGATGTTGCTGTTGATCAGCCACACCTCATTGCCCTTCACCTCGGCATAACTCTCGGCGATTGTGCCTTCGCCAAAACGCAGCGATTTGACCTCGGTGCCCTGGAGCGCGATGCCTGCCTCGAACACCTGTTCGATGGCAAAGTCGAACCGCGCGCGCCGGTTTTCGGCGACGACCTTTTTCTTGTCGAATTCGGCGGCGGACTGCGGACGGGCCATAATGAAACCTAAATCACTCCTGCCGCGGACAGCGCGGCATCGACGGTGGCGCGCGAGGCTGCGTCCGCCGGGATAATAGGTAGGCGCACTTCGGGCGAAAACCAGTCGTGGACGCGCGACAGCGCATATTTGACCGGCCCGGGCGAGGTGTCGGAGAACATCGCCTGATGCAGATCGAACAGGCGGTCGTGCAACACCAGCGCCCGCGCCCAGTCGGCCGCAGCACAGGCCGCAGCAAAATCGGCGCAGAGCCGCGGCGCGACATTGGCGGTCACCGAAATGCAGCCGACGCCGCCCATCACCGCATGCGGCAGCCACAGATCGTCGTTGCCGCTCAGCTGGCAGAAATCGGTTCCGGCACCCGCGCGATGGACCGTCACCCGCGCCAGATCGCCGCTCGCATCCTTGATCGCGACGACCGAGGGGATTTCGGCGAGCTTGCACAGCGTTTCGGCGCTGATGTCGGCAACCGTCCGGCCAGGGACGTTATAAACAACGATCGGCAGGTCGCTGGCGTCGGCGAGCGCCTTGAAATGCGCGATCATCCCGGCTTGGCTCGGACGATTGTAATAGGGGGCAACGATCAGCGCCGCTGCTGCGCCCGCCGCTTGCGCATAGCTCATATGGCGAACCGCCGTGGCGGTGTCGTTCGACCCGCACCCGGCGATCACCGGCACCCGGCCCGCTGCGGCCTGGATGCAGCTGTCGATCACCTGGTAATGTTCGTCGAACCCCAGCGTCGGGCTTTCGCCGGTCGTACCGCACGGGACCAGCGCGCTGGTCCCTTCTTTGATCTGCCAATCAATAAGGCGCGCGAAGGCGGGCGCGTCGAACGCCCCATCACGAAATGGCGTCACCAAAGCGGGAATAGACCCCGAAAACATGCCCCGCTCCTTTACAAAAACACGGCCCAGCCGGTAGAGTCCCGACGGCGCGCCGCTAATGGACGCCTATTCAGCGCCCCGCAAGGAGTTTGGCACTAACATGCACGGCATGAACACGCTGCCCCGTATTTCGCGCCTGGCGCTCGCCATGGCCCTCCTCATTCCGACGGCGGCCACCGCCAGCGAACTCACCCCTGAGCAGATGGCGTGGTATCGCGCCCAGATGGGGCTGGCTTCGACTTCGGGACCACCGCCCTCTACCAATTCGGTCGGCGATGCGGTGATGGAATGGCGCCGCCTGACCGCCAACACCGGCGCCTCGTTCGATCAGCTGTCGCGCTTCCTGATGACCAACAAGGGCTGGCCCGACGCCGACAAGATGCGCACGCGCGCCGAAAAGGCGATCGCGATCGACAGCTTCGATCCGCCGCGCACCCTCGCCTATTTTCAGGCCTATCCGCCGCAGACCGCCAGCGGCCATTTGCGCCACGCGCTGGCGCTCAACGCATCGGGCCGCCGGGACGAGGCCAATGCCGCGGTGCGCCGCGCGTGGGTCAGCGGGCCGTTGGACGATGCCGAGACCAGCCGCGTGCTTGGCCTGTTCCCGGGCGCGATCACGCCCGCCGATCACGACGCCCGGATGGACCGGCTGCTGTGGTCGGGCGCGACCGGCGCAGCGAGCCGCCAGCTTGCCTATACCTCACCCGAACGGCGCAGCGTCTTTGCCGCGCGCCTCGCGATGCGCAGCAGCGCAGTCGACGCCGCGTTTCAGGCCTCGGCGGTCGAAAGCGCCAATCCGTCGCTGATCCGCAGCGATGCCGGCTATATCACCGACAAGGCGACCTGGCTGCGCCAGACAGGACGCGTCGGCGAAGCGCGCGCGTTGCTGGCGGCGCCACGCTCGCTCGCCAAGGCGCCGACCGATCCCGAGGAATGGATCGAAACGCTGCTGACCAACGCGCGGCAGGCCGACAGCGGCGGCGACAAGCTGACCGCCTATAATATCGCGCGGCAGATCGACGATGCGTTCCCGCCGGGAACGGTGATCCGCGAAACCCCGCTCAGCATCCGAGACGATTACACGTCGCTCGCGTGGCTCGCGGGCCAGCTGGCTTACAAGGATCTGCGCCGCCCTGCCGAGGCGGTGCGTCTGTACCGCGCTTATGGCGAGGCGGCGCGATCGGCGCAGACGCGTACCAAGGGCTTTTATTGGGCCGGACGCGCGGCGCTGGCGGCGGGCGACCGCGGCACCGCCAATGCGCATTTCGCCGACGCCGCCCAGCATTATGACCAATTCTATGGCCAGCTTGCGCTCGAACGGCTGGGCCGTCCGCAGCCCAAGCCGACCCCCAACCCGACAATCCGGGTCAGCGATGAAGAGAAGCGCAACTTCAACGACGACCGGCTCGTCCGCGCGGCGCGCGCCCTCGGCGAAATCGGCGCGTGGCGTGAGCAGACCCTGTTCCTGCGCGCGCTGTCGCAAAAGGCGACGTCGCCCGCCGACCATATCCTCGCAGGACAATTGGCATCGCAGATCGGCCGCCCCGACCTGGGCGTCATGATCGGCCGCAGCGCGCAGGCGAACAGCCTCGACGCGGTCGAGGTCGCCGGTTTCCCTACCGTGCGCGTGCCTGCGGGACATGAAGGCAACTGGACCTTCATCCACGCGATCACCCGCCAGGAAAGCCAGTTCGACCGGCAAGCGATCAGTCATGCCGGGGCGCGCGGCATGATGCAGCTGATGCCCGGCACAGCGAACGAGGTCGCGGGCAAACTCGGGCTGTCGTATAATCGCGACCTGCTGACCAGCGACACCAACTATAACATGATGCTGGGATCGACCTATTTTCAGCAGATGCTGCGCTATTATGGCGGCAGCTATCCGCTGGCGACGGCGGCTTACAACGCCGGGCCGGGCAATGTGAACAAGTGGCTGCGCGCCAATGGCGATCCGCGCACCGGGTCGATCGACATCCTCGACTGGATCGAGGCGATCCCGATCTTCGAGACGAAGAATTATGTCCAGCGCGTGCTCGAAAATGCGGTGGTTTACGACACGCTGCAACCGGGCAAGACGTTGCCGCAGGCGCCGCTCAGCTTCTACCTCGGCAAACGTACGCCGGGGTAAGGCCGCATGTGCTACCATCGTCATCCCGGCGAAGGCCGGGATCTCAACCTCGCGTCGGATCGTAACGGCGAGATCCCGGCCTGCGCCGGGATGACGAGATAGAGCCTAAATCCGTGACGCCGGACAAAGCCAATATCATCAGCCCCGCAGGCTTTGCCGCGCTGCGCACCGAATATGATTCGCTGCTCGGGGATGAGCGGCCGAAGCTCGTCGAGGTGATCAGTTGGGCCGCGGGCAATGGCGACCGCAGCGAGAATGGCGACTATATCTATGGCCGCAAACGGCTGCGTGAGATCGATCGGCGCTTGTCGTTCCTGGCGCGCCGGATGAAGGCAGCCCGCGTGGTCGATCCAGCGGAGCAGCCTGACAAAAGCCGCATCTGGTTCGGCGCCACCGCCGAGCTCGCCGACGACGACGATGCACGGCGCACCGTCACGCTCGTCGGGGATGATGAAGCCGAAGCGGGCTTCGGCCGGATCGGCTGGAACAGCCCGCTCGCCCGCGCGCTGCGCGGCGCCGCGGTCGGCGATGTGCGGGTGGTCCAACTGCCGTCGGGGCCGAAGGAATGGGAAGTCATCGCAATCGAGTATCGCTAGGCGCTTCATGGTGCGCCCCATCACTGACGCGGGCTGGACCGACAGCTAACAGACGATAATCTCGACCAGATGGAGGGTTTTGGGGCGATGCGAAACGCGATCTTCATGGCGGCGCTCTTGCTGACCGGTACGGCGCACGCCACCGAAGATCGCACTGCGACGCCGCCTGTGACCGACGAAATGCTGAACGGGTGGCTCGAACAGGGCGAAGAAATCGAGACGCGCGCCGACGGCGACCTTAACAGCGACGGCGATACCGACACCGTTTATATCGTCACGAGCCCTGACGCGCGAACGCTGCGCGTCATGCTCAGCTATCGCAGCGACGTCGATATCGGGCACGAGATTGGCGGCGAATTGAAGCTCGAACCGCTTCCGATCGGTCCCGCGGAACTGAAAATCGCAAAAGGCGTCCTGACGATCCGCGATTTGACCGGCGGCAGCACGGCCTTATCGGCTACCTACCGGTATCGCGCTGTCCGCACGGCGGAGCGGCCCCGGATGCGGCTGATCGGCCTGGATGCCACGATGTACAGCCGCACCTTTGCGCATGAAGGCCGCGAAATGAGCTGGAATGTCGCGACCGGCGATATCAACACCACCAAGCTCACCGTCCCGACCACGGGCGACCGTGGCTATGAAAGGCTCCATACGTGCCGGTTCAGCGAACCGGCACGCACCATCTACATGGAGGGAACACCCGATCCGGAAGCAGAACTCGTCCGCGTTGCCAAGGCTGAATGATCGCAATCAGGGCTGGAGCAGCGCCGGGATGATCCAGATCGCCGACATCACGATTACCACCGCGATCAGCGAAAAGGCCAGCACATAGCGGACATTGTGACCCTTGACCCCGCCGCTGGCTTCGGTCTCCGTCACTTCGACATGCTCATCGACGACTTTCATGATGCGTATCCCTTTTCAACTGGTCCGGCATAGAACGCGGGCAGCGCACGGGCGTTCCCGCGCGGTGTTGGGGAGAGAATGTTGCCAGAGGGTCTATAAGCCGGGTTCTGTCCACCCCGTTGCCGGGGATGGGCGATCATTCCTCTAGGCGAACGGTTACCCGAACGCTCAAGCAGTCAACCCGGACGGCTGGGCCGGAATCAGCCCTGGATTGCTCCGTACCATCCCTATTCGACCTTGCTCCCGGTGGGGTTTGCCGTGCCGCGCCTGTTACCAGCCGCGCGGTGCGCTCTTACCGCACCCTTTCACCTTTCGCCGGGCCGAAGCCATGGCGGTTTGTTCTCTGTGGCACTTTCCCTGAACCGGCCCGAGGGCCAGCCCGCCGGACGTTATCCGGCACCGCGATTTCCGTGGAGCCCGGACTTTCCTCCCCCGATAGGATACCCCACCGGCGGCGATCGCCCAACCCTCTGGCGGTTCGAGTATAGCGCGAATGGCAGCGCATGGCGAGCGATTGCGGGGTGGGGTGGTTTGGGGTGGCTAGCTGCCAAAATATCCTCTCCCCTTGAGGGAGAGGATAGCGCAGCTTGCTCCGTCAGGAGCTAGCGAAGCTTGGTGAGGGGGTGAGCCGCCAGCGGGCGAAAACCCCTCTCAACTGCGGCTAGGCAGCAAGCTGCCAAGCCTCCGTATCTCTCCCTCAAGGGGATAGAGGAAGTATGGGCATATGTCCGCAACTGGTCGCAACCTGCCGCTCACAAACAATATACTAGTTCCCTTCGGCGCTCGTTCGGGCCGCAACATCTATGATATTTTCGTCCCTAAATCCCGGAGACGCCCTTTATGAAGTCCGCCCTGAAATCCGCGTTCGCGAACGAAATGGCGGCAGCGCGCGCCGCCGAGGCGACGAGCGATATGGCGCTCGCCAAACATCATTTGGAACGCGCGCATATCTTGGGCCAGCGTCGCTACTGGACGCATGTCCAGACGCATTTCCGGATGTTGCTGCTCGCGCGCAAGCAAGGGGATCGCAGCGAAGCGCGCGGCCAGTTGGTCCGGCTGATCGGTGCCGGTCCCTTCCACATGGCGGGCTGGGTTCCGGTCGGCAACACGGGCGGCGCGGACGTTTCGGCAACGCAGCCGATGCCAATCCCATCGGACCTGCAATCCCATCTTGAAGGTCATTCGCTGCGTAACGGATTGATCCTGCGCGCTGTTCTGGTCGCCGCGGTCATCGCCGGCTATCTGCTGGTTGTGCGCTAAACCGATACCGACAAGACGGCGTGCCTCCTGTCGGCGCGAACGCGTGGGCGATACCGGTCCTCAGTTCCCCTCGGGCTGCGGCAGCAGTAGCCCAAGAAGGATCGCCCGGCACTCGCCGTCGATCGTGCCATCGATCAGTTCGGGGCGGAAACGGCGTTGGAAGGCAACCGTCGCGGCAAAACCGTCGGTCACGTCATAGCCAAAGCGTTCGAGCGCCAGGAGGAACCCCGCATCAGTCCATAGCGGATCCGTCAGCTTCTTGCGCGGGCGCGGCAGTGCGAGACGGCGGCGGGCCAGTTCTTCCCACGGGAACAATTCGCCTGGATCCTGCTTGCGCGTCGGCGCGATGTCCGAATGGCCGACGACATTGCCGCGGGTGATCGCGTAGCGATCCTTGATCAGATGGACGAGGCGGACAACCGAAGCGACCTGCGGATCGGGAAACGGGACGTAGCCGAATTCATGGCCCGGATTGACGATCTCGATCCCGATGCTCGCCGAATTAATGTCGCTGACGCCGCGCCAGTGCGATTTGCCGGCGTGCCAGGCGCGCTTTTCTTCGGGCACCATGTGAGTGATCTGGCCGTCCTCGCTGACGACATAATGTGCCGACACTTTGGCTTCCGGATTTGCGAGCCAGTCGATGGCCGCCGCGCCGCTCGTCATACCAGTGTAATGCAGCACGATCATCGAGATGGGTAGCGCGCGCTCGTCGAAATTGGGAGACCAGCGTTCGATAAAATCGCTCATGCGGTTCGCGGCCCATGTTGGTTCATCCCGGTGCGGGATGCTGATCCACCTGCGCCAGCGCGGCGCAAATTGCAAGGTCAGGCGGCCGCCGCGCGGCGCACTTGCTGGTCGGCGGGTTCGTACAAGCCCCGCAGCCGCGGACTCGCAACGAACTGGTCGGTTTGCCCAAGCACAGTCTCGCCCGCCCCAAGAACGAGGAAGCTTTGGGGCGCCGCCATTGTCCGCAGTTTTGCGAACGCCTTTTGCCGCATCGGCGCCGAGAAATAGAGCAGCAGGTTGCGGCAGAAGATCAGGTCCGCTGGGCTGGCGAGCGGTGGCCGGTCGGTGAGCATGTTCTGCACCGAAAAATCGATCCGGCGGCGGATATCGGCCTTGACCAGCCAGCCGCCCTCGGTCTGATCGAACCAGCGCACCATCCGCTGGACCGGCAGCCCGCGCTGAATCTCGAACTGGCTGTAGAGACCAACCCGGGCGCGGCTGATCGCATGATAGCTGACATCGGTGCCAACGATATCAACCTGCCACCCCGCCCATTTTTCGCCCTGTTCGGCGATCAGCATCGCCAGCGAGTAAGCCTCTTGCCCGGTCGAGACGCCGCAATGCCAGATCGTCAGTCGGCGTCGCAGCTTGTTGATCTCGCGAAGCTTATCAAGCACCGTTGCAGCTATGTCATCGAACAGGCTGTATTCGCGATAGAAATAAGTTTCATTGTTGAGCATCGCGTCGACGGTATCGTCAAGCAATTGACGGCTGTTCGAGGTGACGAGCGCCGCGACCAGCGCGTCAAGATCCGCGATATTGTGGCGCTGCATCACCGGTTTCAGAGACATTTCGATGCGCCAGATGCGGCTGGGCGATAGCGTCTGCCCGGTTCGCGATTCGAGCACCCCCATCAGGACACGATAGGCCGATTCGCTGGCGCTGCCGCCCATCATGGCTTGTGGCGGCCCGGCAGGAAGCTGCCGAGCATCAGCGCGATCGCGTCGGGATTGAGCGTCGCGGCAGCAATCCCTGCTTTGGCGACGGCGCCAGGCATCCCCCAAATGACGCAGCTTTCGGGCGCCTGCGCAAAAATCGTCCCGCCCGCCTCTTTCAGGCGCGCGGCGCCGATGACGCCGTCGCGGCCCATACCGCTCAGGATCACTGCGACGCCGCTTTTGCCGTAAACGTCGGCGACCGAATCGAGCATCGGATCGGCCGAGGGGCAGCAGCCATTGTCTACCATGCGGCGGTCGAGCGCGATTTCATGGCGGCGCCCGTTCTTGACGACGATCAGATGGGCGTCGCCTGGCGCGAGATAGATATGGCCGCGTTCGATCGTCATTCCCGCCTGTGCAACGCTGACACGGCGGTCGGTCATCGTTGCGATCTGCTTGGCGTAAAATTCCATGAAGGCATCCGGCAGATGCTGGGTCAGCAGGATCGGCGCGGTGATGCGCGGATCAAGATTGGCGAGGAAATTGGTGAACGCCGGTATCCCGCCGGTCGATGCGGCAACGGCAATACATTCGATCGGCTGATTGCTGTCGATAACCAGCGCGACCGGCGCAGCAACGCGGCGTTCGGCGACGGGGACCGGGGCCGGGAAATCCTGCTGGTTGCCCAGCGTCAGGATGCGGTCGGTGAGCACCTCGGCAAAGCGGCCCGAAAAACTGCCGCGGCCGGGCTTGGCGAGCGTATCGCTGGCGCCGAGCGCGAGCGCTTCGATCGCCGCCGGACCGCCCTCGACGCAGTTGGACGAGAGGATCAGCACCCGCGCCTTGGCGGCGCGCGTCAGGATATGCGGCAGTGCATCGATGCCGCTCATCCCCGGCATTTCAATGTCGAGCACCACGACATCGACCGGTTCGCGGGCCAGAAAGGCCAGCGCGTCATGCGCCGAAGCGACGGAAGCGCAGATTTCAAGTCCGGGGCGTTGATCGACGATGCGCTCCAGGATGCTGCGGACGACCAGACTGTCGTCGACCAGCATGACCCGCACCGTCCGCGCCGACGGTTCGGGATCGGAAGTCAAGGGTAATGGACGCGCCATCGCCATCGCCTTATGCGACGCCGACGAGCTGCAATTTTCCTTCCAGCGTTTCACGGTCGAACGGCTTCATGACATATTCGTCGGCGCCGGCCTCAATCGCGGCACGGATATGGTCGATGCTGTTTTCGGTGGTGCAGAATACAACGCGCGGCCGTTCCTCATGCCCATAATCCAGGTCATTGAAGGCGCCCAGAAACTCCATCCCGCTCATCACCGGCATGTTCCAGTCGAGCAGGATGACGTCGGGGCGATTGGCGCGGCAAAAGGTCAGCGCCTCCTGCCCGTCAGCCGCCTCTTCGACGGCAAAGGCCATGCTTTCAAGAATATGGCGCGCGACCTTACGAATGACTTTGCTGTCATCGACGACCAGACAAGATTTCGACATTCATTCCTCCGCAACACCCAGATTTCACGTCATGCTAGTTTCAAGGAGTGTCTAGCCCGTTAACTCAGGCGGCTTTCATCACCGGCAAGGTGACGAAATGCGACGGATCGACCACCAGCAGCGACGCGCCCTGATGTTCGATCATGCCATCGGCAACCCGCGCCCAGCCGGGCAGCAATTTTCCGGCAACCCGCGTTTCGGGCGCTTCGATAAAACAGACATCCTCAATCGCGTCGGCGAGCAGCGAATAGCCATGGTCGGCGACATCAACGACGATCACCCGCTGCCCCGCCGCCACCGGCACCGGCGGCAGGCCGATGACAACATGCGGATCGATCAGCGTGAACACCCGGCTGCGCAGCGCGAACAGCCCCGCGACATGCGGCGGCGCGCCGGGGACTTCGACCGGAATGCCGACGGTCACGACCGAATTGATCGCACGGCTGCGCAGCGCGACGCGGGTGTCGGCGATGCGCGCGATCAGATAGAGTTTTTCCATCATGCGCGGCCTCCTCCGACGCGGCGCGCCAACGCATCGAGCAGCGCCTGACGATCGTAACGATAGACAGTTTCGTCGTCCGGCCCCGCCGCGGCAATCGCGCTGCGCAGGCGGATGACCGGAATTTCGTCGCCGATATGCGCGCAGGACGCGCCATCTTCGGTCAGGCAGAGCAAGACATCGGGCGACTCATCTACCGCATCCTCGTCCGACACCACGCGGTAACCGGCGCTGCGCAGGATCGGTGCGAGAAAATTGCCGCCCCAGCCATCATGGTCGTCGGCGAGACGGCAAAGCGGCTGGTTCGGCGCGGCCTCGCCATCCCGTATCGCATATTGCGCCATCAGCCAAAAGGGATCGATCAGTTCGACGGGTTCACCGCTGACCAGCACGACGCCCGCGATCAGCCCCGGCGCGGCCGACGGCTGTACCGCATCGGGCAAGCGGACGATGTCGATGACTTCGGCGATCGGATAGCAGAGCACTGATTGACCGTCGAACAGCCGCAGCAGTTTCAGCGACCCCTCGGCTTCGGGCAGGTTCGCGGTATGGACGGGGAAAATCTCGTCGCCGATCTGCGCCTGAATGCGGCCTGCGCTTTCGAACAGCGCCGATGCGGGGACTTCTTCGACCCGCTCGATGACCGACAGCCGCACCCCGCGGACCCGGCCATTGGTATCGCGGAACAGCAGCAGCTGCGCGGCGTTGCGCGCGGCGTTTGCCTGCGCTTCGGCGGCGGCCATCTGATCATGGTTGCGGCCCGTTTCGGTCGCGTCGATCGCCGCGGCGGACACCAGCCCCTGCACGTCGAGCAGCAGGACCGGGCGGCCATTGTCGGGTAGCGTCGTGCCGGCATAAAGCCCCGTCGCCATGATCATCGGCGCCGCCGGCTTGATCACCAGCTCCTCATGATCGTGGATCGCCGCGACGCTCAGCGCATAGCTTTGTCCCTGCCCCGGCCGCACGATCACCAGCGCACGGTCATCAACATCGTCGTCGTCGCTCGCTTCGCGTCCGAGCACCGATTCGAGACGCAGCAACGGATATTGTTCGCCGCGAACCGTCGCCAGTTCGCCGCCACCGACGCGATCGATCCGCACCGCATCGCCATTTTCCAGCAGGATTTCGCGCACCGCGCCGCGCGGGACGGCGAAATACTGCCCCGCCGCACGCACCATCAGCCCCGAAATGATCGTCAGCGTCATCGGCACCCGGAGCAGGATTGTCAGCCCGCGGCCCTCATCATTACGCAGTTCGACCACGCCGCCGATCTTTTCGACATTGGCTTTGACGATGTCCATGCCGACGCCGCGCCCCGACACCTCGGTAACCTTCGCCGCGGTCGAAAAACCGGGGCGGAAGACAAGCGCAAGTTTTTCCTTGGGCGACAATGTGCGCGCTTCGGCGGCGGTGATCGCGCGCGAAGCAATCGCCTTGGCAACCAGCATATCGGGCGACAGGCCGCGGCCGTCGTCGCGTACTTCGATTTCGATCTGGTTGCCCGACTGGCGCGCCGACACCGAAATGGTCGCGGTGATATCCTTGCCCGCCGCAACCCGCTCTTCGAGCGCTTCGATGCCATGGTCGATCGCGTTGCGGACAATGTGGATCAGCGGGTCACGGATATTTTCCATCATTTCGCGGTCGAGCTCGACCTCACCACCGCTAGTCTGGAACGCGATCTTCTTGCCCATGTCCTGCGCCAGATCGCGGACGATGCGCGGCAGCGGGGCGAACAGCTTGTCGATCCGCTGCATCCGCATCTGGCTGACCGACTGGCGCATCCCGGCAATCGAGTCCGACAGACGATCGAACGATGCGATTACCGTCGGGCTGGCGCCCGAATCGCGGAGCATCCGGGCAAATTCATTGCGCGCGAGGACGATGTCGGTGACCCCGGTCATCACGCTGTCGAGCAGGGGCAGCGGAACGCGGATCGAGCGCCAGCTCTGCAGTTCGGACTGAAAATCATCGTCGCGGCGGAGCGGCACCCCGGCGACCTCATATCCGCTCTCGGACTGCAAATCCTGTTCGGCCAGCACCGCGATCACGTCACTGTCGTCACCCGCCGGTTCGACGCCATTTTTACCCAATGCGGCGCAGACAATGTTCAGCCGGTCGATGATGCCAAGCACCCCCGTGACGAGCGAAGCATTGGCAGGGCGGTTGCCACGACGCACCTGGTCCAGTGCGTCCTCCGCCGCATGCGATAGCGCGGTGACGCGCGGCAGAGCGAGGAAGCCCGAGCTACCCTTGATCGTATGGACAAGGCGAAAAATCGCATCGAGCTGGGCACGATCGGCAGGATCGGCCTCCCACGCCACCAGCGCCCCACCCGCATCGGCGAGGATTTCCGCCGTTTCGGCCAAAAAGTCGTTCAGCAGATCGTCTATCACGGTACCGGTGCGCCCCAGAAACTGAGGCTGCACCATGGCCGAGAATGGTTAAGGGAGGCTTTACCCGCGCCCGCGCAGGACAGCGCCGACCAGCAGCGACGTTGGCGTTTCGCGCGCGAGCATCACCGTACCGCCGTTCTGCGCCGCGACCGCCTGCACCAGCACCGCGGGCGCAGTTCGCGAGGTCATCGCGGTGGCGCCTTCGCCATCGCGGAGGATGGTTTCAACATCGGCGTCGAGAAAGATGCGTTCGGCCTCGACATGCAGCGCGATTTCAGTGGCGTCGCCCTGCTTTTCGCAACCTATGTCGAGCCGTCCGCCGCGCACCAGCGCATCGACGAGCAGCAGCGACAGGTTGAGGATGATCTTCACCGCCGGCTTGGGCAATGGATCGCTGCCGATCATCCAATTGAGGTCGATTGCACGATCACCGATGATCCCTTGGATCGCTGATTTTGCCTCATCCGCCGGGACCAGCTCGCCAAAGCCACCGGCCGACCCGAACGCTAAACGAAAGAATTTCAACTTGTTCGCCGACGTCCGCGCGCTTTGTTCGAGCAGTTCGAAACAGCGTTCGCGCATCGCCGGGTCTTTTTCGTCGGCAAGCAGTTCGAGCCCATTGGCGAACGCGCCCACCGGGCTGAGCAGATCGTGGCACAGGCGCGAGGCCAGCATGGAGGCGAAATCGACGCGGTCGTCGGACATGGATTGGTTAACTCCCCGCAAGCCAGACATTTCCGGTTCGCGGATGCCTCCTAGGACAGGCACCAACCCAGAGGCAAGTAGCATCCCTAACCTCGTTCGCATCGAGCGAAGTCGAGATGCCCATCGTTCGCGCGCGCCGTCGGGGGGTGTCTCGACTTCGCTCGACACGAACGGAACCGAGGGAGCGCACCTTGAAATTCCGCCGTCAATTTCCACATCGCTATCGATGCAGGGGGATGACGATATTTTGACCGTGGCGCTGGATGAAAGCGCGGCCGGACTGCGGCTGGACCGCGCATTGGCCGAAGCGCTGCCCGACTTGTCGCGTGAGCGGGTCAAGAGCCTGATCAAGGGTGGCCGGGTCAGCGATGTTCGCGGTACGATCTTGCGCGATCCTTCGGCAAAGGCCGCGCTCCCCGCGACGCTGGAGGTTCGCGTTCCTGCCGCTACGCCGACCGACAATATCGCTCAGGATCTGGGTCTGATCATTGCTTATGAGGACGAGCATCTGATCGTCGTCGATAAGCCAGCGGGCATGGTGGTCCACCCCGCCGCGGGTAATTTTGACGGCACCATGGTCAACGCGCTGCTCCACCACTGTGCGGGCCAACTCTCCGGCATTGGCGGCGTTGCCCGCCCGGGCATCGTCCACCGCATCGACAAGGACACCAGCGGGCTGATCGTCGCCGCGAAGCATGACCGCGCCCACGAAGGGCTGGCCAGGCAGTTCGCCGCGCACAGCATCGATCGCCGCTATCTGGCCCTCGCCACCGGGCGCCCGATGCCCGCCAGCGGCACCGTCGACGCGGCGCTCGGTCGGTCGAACACCAATCGCAAGAAGATGGCGGTGGTCGCCGCCGACCGCGGCAAACACGCGATCACCCATTATCGCACCATCGAACCGTTGCGCCACGCCAGCCTGATCGAATGCCGGCTGGAGACCGGACGCACGCACCAGGTGCGAGTCCATATGGCCCATATCGGCCATCCTCTGGCCGGCGACCCGGTCTATGGACGCGCCCGAAAGCCGCTGTCCGAGGTGCTGAAGGCTCGCAATTTCGTGCGGCAGGCATTGCATGCAGCCCATTTGGGCTTTATTCATCCGGTGACCGGTAACAACATCGCGCTCGACAGCGAAATCCCCCCGGACATGCGGGAACTGATCGAGGAACTGCGCGTTTAGGTTTCGAATGAAAATCTATCTCGACCGCCCGGAGCAACGGCGGCATATTCTGACTCCAGATACCAAAGGGAATACGCTCTCCAATGGCTAAAAGCAATGTTCCGGCCACCGTGCCAGCGCTGGGCGGCGAAGCCAGCCTGAACCGCTATTTGTCGGAAATCCGCAAATTCCCCCTGCTGACCCCCGAGCAGGAATATATGCTCGCAAAGCGGTTTCAGGAGCATGGCGACAATGAAGCCGCGGCGCAACTCGTCACCTCGCACCTGCGCCTCGTGGCGAAGATCGCGATGGGCTATCGCGGCTATGGCCTGCCGGTCAGCGAGCTGATCAGCGAGGGCAATATCGGCCTGATGCAGGGGGTGAAGAAATTCGATCCCGAACGCGGCTTCCGCCTCGCGACCTACGCGATGTGGTGGATCCGCGCCTCGATCCAGGAATTCATCCTGCGTTCGTGGAGCCTGGTCAAAATGGGCACCACCGCGGCACAGAAGAAGCTGTTCTTCAACCTGCGCCGGATGAAGAATAATCTGGAGGCGTTCGAGGATGGCGACCTGTCGCCCGAACATCTGACCAAGATCGCGACCGACCTGGGTGTCACCGAGGAAGAAGTGATCAGCATGAACCGCCGCATGGCGATGGGCGGCGATACCTCGCTGAACGTCCCGATGGGCGAGGATGGCGACAGCCAGTGGCAGGATCTGCTCGGTGACGAAGGTCCACTGCAGGACGAGCGCGTGGCCGAGGCGCAGGAACGTGACGTGCGCCATTCGCTGCTCAGCGAAGCGCTGGAAACGCTCAACGAGCGCGAACGCCACATCCTGACCGAGCGCCGCCTGACCGACGATCCCAAGACGCTGGAAGACCTGAGCCAGGTGTATGACGTCAGCCGCGAACGCGTGCGCCAGATTGAGGTGCGCGCGTTTGAAAAGCTGCAAAAGGCGATGCTGAAACTGGCCGGTGATCGGCGCCTGATCAACGCCTGAGGATTTTTTCCAGACAGCCGGCGGCCTTGAAACGGCGTAACGTCAATCAGCCGCTTGCCGATGAACGGCAAGCGGCTAATAAAACGGCATGACGACTGCTGCCAAAAAACGCGTGAAGCGCCGCAAGCTACCCTGGTATCTGCGGCCGTTCAAATGGTTGCTATGGTTTGCTCTGATTTCGGTGCTGTGGGTGCTGATCTATGCGGTCCTCCCGCCGCCGGTGACGTTCACAATGCTGGCCGACAGCAACGGGATCACCAAGGATTGGACGAGCCTGTCCGCCATCGACCGCAATATGGTGCGCGCGGTGATTGCGGCGGAGGACGGCAAATTCTGTACCCATAACGGCTTCGACACCGAAGCGATCGAACAGGCGATCGAGCGCAACGCCAAGGGCAAACGGATGCGCGGCGGATCGACGGTCAGCCAACAGACCGCAAAGAACGTCTTTCTGTGGCAAGGCTCGGGCTGGACCCGCTATGTCCGCAAGGTACCCGAAGTGTGGTTCACCTTCCTGATCGAGACGATCTGGGGCAAGCGGCGGATCATGGAGGTCTATCTGAACGTCGCCGAGACCGGCATCGGCACCTATGGCGTGGAAGCGGGAGCACAGCGCTATTTCAAGCATGGTGCAGGCAAGCTGACCCCGGCGGAGGCCGCACGCATCGCCGCGATCCTGCCGCTGCCCAAGAAGCGCGAGGCGGTGAGCCCGTCGGGCTTTACCCGCCGCTATGGCAACTCGATCCGCGCGCGCATCGGCCAGGTGCGGCGCGATGGGCTGGATGGGTGCGTCTATAACTAGACGGCGCTATTCGCTAGCATCGCGCAGTGCATCGGCCGCCAGTACCAGGCCGCCGATAACAACCACCCCAACCCCGATCGCGATCCAGCCGACGGTCGAGACATTGTTCCGCTGCGCTCTGTCGATCGGCTGGCCGTTGACCAACAACCGTCTTTCGCGCTCCAGCGAAAAGCCGATACGCGTTTCGTGCGGGCGGATGCTGCTGCTGGACGATTGGCGGGTGCCATCGAAATTGACGACATCGCGCGTCAGGCGCAATTCGATGCGCGGCGGCGCCTTTTTTTGCTGTCCGCCGATCGGAATCGTGAGGCCGACCCCGACGACGCCATCAACGCGGATCATCCCGCTTTGATAGGCCATGGGCTCGGCGACCGCCGCCGTCGTCAACGCCGCACTGCCAAGTATTCCGCCGAGTATCCGCATGTCCGCCCCTTCGCCCGATCGCAATTGATCCGACGTGTGCTAAGCGCGCGAGACGGCGGCGCGTCAACGGCGCCCGCGAACCGGTACCTCGGCAGTATCTCGCAGCCGCTTAAGCCGGTTTCCAGCTCTTCCGATCTTCGGCTTGTTTCAGCACCTCAAACGCTGCCTGCCCCGCGGCAAAGCGCTTGGCGGCTGCGGCATCGCCGGGCTTGACGTCGGGATGCGTTTCTTTCGCGAGCGCACGCCAAGCCTTTTTCGTCGCCTCGAAATCGGCGTCGGGCTCCAGATCGAGGATCTCCAGCGCGCGCATTTCATCGGCGCTCCGACTGCCGTCGCCCGACCCGCCCCAGGCATAATGCTGCGCCTTCGCATAAGCCCCGGCATCGCGCGTTTCGTCGGCGGCGCGCGCCGCCGCATCCTCGGCGCTCAAGCCTTCGAAATAGTCCCAGCCGCGATTGTATTCGGCCGCATGGGTTTCGCAGAAATACCAGCGTTCGGGACTGTTCGGCGACTTGGGCGCGGGGCAATTGCCCGGGTTGGCACAGCCATGTCGATCGCACAGCCGAACCTTTTGCGCCTCGTTTCCTGAGCCATAGGGGCGCCAGCGGGGAAAACCCCAATCATCGGATCTTTTTACGCGGCTCATCGCCCCCATGTAGCGAGCGGGGGCCGCAATGGCTACCCGTAGGCCGGGAAAAACCTAGGCTTTGGGCTTGTAGCCGAACGCCTTGCCCGCCAGCTTCACTACCGCGGGGTCCAGATCGGGTGGCGTCATCGGCACGACCGCCTCCAGCGCCTCCGCAATATGGGTCAGCGCCGCGATGCGCGCCGCTTTCTTGTTGTTGCCGTCGATCACCTTCCACGGCGCCCAGCGCGTGTTCGTTTGCGCGAACATTTCGTCCATCGCAGCCAGATAATCCTTGCGCTTGGCGCGGTTGCGATAATCTTCGGCCCCGGTTTTCCAGCGTTTCCACGGATCGTCGAGGCGGTCGGCGAAGCGTTTGTCCTGTTCTTCCTGCGTCAGATGGACAAAGATCTTGACCAGATTCGTGCGGTTTCCCGTTAGCTGGGCCTCGAATTCGTTGATCTCGTCATAACCCTTGCGCCATTCGGCCTCGCTCGCAAATCCCTCGACGCGTTCGACCAGGACGCGGCCGTACCAGCTGCGGTCAAAGATCGCGATTTCGCGGTTGCCGGGCAGCCGCTTCCAGAAGCGCCAGAGGAAATGACGCGCCTTTTCCTCGTCGGTCGGGGCGCTGATCGGCCAGACATCGAAATAACGCGGGTCGAGCAGTGCGGTCATCCGTTTGATGATCCCGCCCTTGCCCGCCGCGTCCCAGCCCTCGAACATGATGACGCTGCGCTGGCCATGGGTGATGTGCGCCGCCTGCACACGTTCGAGCCGCTCCTGCAGCGCTTCCATGGCATCGTCATAGTTGCCGTCATATTTGGCGCCGGCTTCGTGATCGGTAAGGGAGATGCTCATGCGCATTCTCTAGCGCAATCTGCGCCGTCCTACCAAGCGCCGAGGTTGTCAGTTTCTGGGACACAAGCCGCGATCATCGCTGGTCGTCCCCCATGATAGCCTTTCGGGCGATCCAGGCGCCTAGGGCGCTGCGATTGCGATCGACACGGGCGAGCGCCTCGGGGACAGCGCTGCCGCGCGAACCAAGGCGCTGCGCTGCACCATACCATCCCGCGGCCGCGTCGAGATCTCCCTCCATTTCATCGCAAAGGCCAAGATTGAACGCCAGCGCCGCGGTCGGTTCGACGTCGCGGGTCAGCGCGGTCCACGCGCGGCAAGCGCCATTTGGATCGGTCTTGGTCAGCCGAACCGCGGTCTTGAATGCGGCCTGCGCGGGTTTCGTCAGCCCTTTGGTGCTTTCATCGACCCGGACGTCAATCGCATAATCGCGTGGGGCAAGGTCGCGACGAACCGCGCGCGCTTGGCTGCGGATCGTGGAGAGGAAATAATCCTCCACCGATTGCGGTGCGCTGCGGTCAGGGCAATAGGTAAGCTGATCGCGGGCATTCAGTGGCCGGGTATAGCGGATCGAACCGTCCTCCATCACAACCAGCCGCACTGTCGTTGCCACGGACGCGGTGCGGCGGCGGCAGCGAATGTCGACGTCGATTTCCTTGATGCATTTCTTTTTGTCGGTGGCGTCATATTCGGTGCAGCGTTTTCGCTTTTCGATCACCGGCACTTCTTCGACGCTGCTGCGCACCGTGCCGGAGACCAGCGCATCGGTCGGTGCCCCCGACTCGGGCGCAACGACCCGGTAAAAAGGACCGCCGCGAAAGCTCGCATCGGCCAGTTCAGCTTCGAGCGCCTGCGCAAACGCCGTGCCATCCTCCCCCTCGAACCGCTCGACCGAAATCCGGAGCAGGTCGGTGACATCGATCGCTGCGGGATCGGCGGCTTGGATCGGCAGGGTTTCTGCGGTCGCGGGGGCCGCGAGCGCCAAAAGAGCGGCGCCAATAACCCATCGTCCGTCGATCATCATGGCCCCCATCGTCAACCTCACGCCCGGCTATCGCAGCCGCCGAAAGCTGTCAAAGCCGCGGAAAGCACTAGGGTCAAAATTCCGTGGCGATCAGGTCGGCAAGCCGCCGCGGCACTTCCATCGGGATGAAATGGCTCTGGTCAGCCCATTGCTCGTCGCGCACCGCGTGTAGCGCGGCGCCAAGGCCAGGCCAGGTCGGGCTGACCGAGAAATCCAGATTGCCCGCGCGTTCGCCGGTCCTGGCGCGGATGACGCTGACGGGTGGAGTGATGCGGGGCAACCAGTCGTGCGGATTGGTGCGGAGCGCGTTTTGATAGACCGAGGCTTCAATCGCTGGCGGACAGGCCAGCTCCCATGCTTCACCGCCCGCCGCGGGGAGCAGGCCAAAACGGCAATAGTCCGCAAGCACCGTGGGCTGCCAATGGGCATAGGGCGGGCGCGACGAAAAATGAGCATTCATCGCTTCCCAGCCGTCCCAGCGGCTACGCCGCCGCGCCACGGGATGTTCGCCCGGATCGGGTACAGGTCCATCGGCCGCACCGATGTAAAACTCCGGCGGCATGATGACGGGATCGATCAGGAAGATGTGCGCAAAGCCATTGGGCCGCTCGGCGGCGAGCCGGGTCAGGACGTAGCCGCCCATGCTGTGCCCGCAACCGACAAGCGGCCTGTCTGCGAAGCTGTCGACCAGCGGCAGCAGGGCGTCGGCGGTTGTCGCCCAGTCGGACAGCGACGCGGGCTTGGCGCTGCGGCCATGGCCGAGTTGATCGGGCGCGATGACGTGGGTGCCGGGCGGCAAGGCCGCGACGACCTGATCCCACAATCGCGCGTGAAAGCCGGTGGCGTGAAGCAGCAGCAACGACGGGCGATCCGACGGCTGGCCCCATTCGAACCAGCAAATCTCTCCCGCCAGCGTCGCCAGCCGGTGCTCGCGCGGCGCTTCGTTCACGCTCAGCCTTTCGGGCCGTCCACAATGCGGATGCCGAGTTCCTTGAGCTGCTTGTCGCTGACCGGCGCCGGGGCGTTCATCATCAGATCCTCGGCCTTCTGGTTCATCGGAAAGACCACTACTTCGCGGATGTTCGGTTCGTCGGCGAGCAGCATCACGATGCGGTCGACACCGGGAGCCGAACCGCCATGCGGCGGCGCGCCGAATTTGAAGGCATTGATCATGCCGCTGAAATTCGCATCGACATCGGCCTGGCTATACCCGGCAATCTCGAACGCCTTGTACATGATGTCGGGACGATGGTTGCGGATCGCGCCCGACGACAGTTCGACCCCATTGCAGACGATGTCATATTGCCACGCGAGGATGTCGAGCGGGTCTTTGGTTTCGAGCGCTTCGAGTTCGCCCTGCGGCATCGAGAAGGGATTATGGCTGAAATCGATCTTGCCGGTGTCCTCGTCGGCCTCGAACATCGGGAAGTCGACGATCCAGCACATTTCGAACTTGTTTGGGTCGATCAGATCGAGCTGTTCGGCGACGCGGGTGCGCGCAAAGCCCGCGAGCTTCGCGGCGGTTGCTTCCTTGCCTGCGGCGAAGAACAGCCCGTCGTCGGGACCGATGCCGAGCTCGGCGGCGAGCGCGTCCATCTTTTCCGGACCATGATTCTTGGCGATCGGGCCGCCCCATTCGCCGCCCTTGCGCGTCGCATAGCCGAGCCCGGCAAAGCCCTCGCCCTGCGCCCAGCTGTTCATGTCGTCGAAGAATTTGCGGCTCTTTTCGGCAGTCGCCGGTGCCGGGATCGCGCGCACGACGTCGCCCGCCGCAACGATGTCGGCGAAGCGGCCGAAGCCCGAACCGATGAAGTGCGACGACACATCGGTGATGATCAGCGGGTTGCGGAGGTCCGGCTTGTCGTTGCCGTACTTCAGCATCGACTCGCGATACGGAATGCGCGGGAAGCTGCCTGCCGGGGTCACCGACTTGCCGTTGGCAAATTCCTCGAACACGCCCGCCAGCACAGGCTCGATCGCGTTGAACACGTCGTCCTGCGTCACGAAGCTCATTTCGAAATCGAGCTGGTAGAATTCGCCGGGCGAACGGTCGGCCCGCGCATCCTCGTCGCGGAAACAGGGCGCAATCTGGAAATAGCGGTCGAAACCCGCGACCATCAGCAGCTGTTTGAACATCTGCGGCGCTTGCGGCAGCGCATAGAATTTGCCGGGGTGGACGCGGCTGGGCACCAGATAGTCGCGCGCGCCCTCGGGCGACGAAGCGGTCAGGATCGGAGTCTGGAATTCGGTGAAACCCTGATCGACCATACGGCGGCGCAAGGACGCGATCACGTTCGAGCGCAGCATGATGTTGGCGTGCAAGCGGTCGCGGCGCAGGTCGAGGAAGCGATACTTCAGGCGAATATCCTCGGGATAATCCTGTTCGCCCGCGACCGGCATCGGCAGTTCGATTGCCGCCGACTGAACGGTGACGTCGCGCGCGCGCACTTCGATTTCGCCCGTCGGCAGATTTGCGTTCACAGTTTCGGCCGAGCGCGCAACGACGTCGCCGGTGATCGTGACGACGCTTTCGGCGCGTAGCCCGTCAAGGATCGCGAACGCCGCGTCGCTGCTATCGGCGACAATCTGGGTCAGACCATAATGATCGCGCAAATCGACGAACAATAGCCCGCCGTGGTCGCGCTTGCGATGCACCCAGCCCGAAACGCGGACCGACTGGCCGACCTGTTCGGCGCGAAGCTGGCCGCAGTTATGGGTGCGATAGGCGTGCATTTGATCGTCTTTCAATGTCTGGGAGCGCAGGAAAACATGCGCCGATATGGCCGCGCCTAAGGCAGCGCGGCGGTCCATTTGTCAAGGATGAAGGCCAAATCAACGCGTCAGCCCCAGCCCGTCGAGCACCGCGCTGCCGAAAAGCGCCCGGTGCGCCGGATCGGGCAGCAGCCGGTCGCGCGCGGCGCGCCAGCGGCGGAAATCCTCGCCATAATCGACAGCGACACGCGCCGCGTCGAGGCGGCAGCTTTTGGCCCAGTGCCGCGTGAAGGCAATCCCCTCGGCATCGAGCCGTTCGACGACGCGCGCATAGGCGTCGGCGGTGCGCGCACTGCGCGGACCATCGAAATCGATCACCGCATTGTGCGGGAAACGCGCGGGCGCCAGCAGCCCTTCGGCGCGCGCCATGAAGCGCACGGTGACGACGGTCGAGCCGCCGTGGCGCGCATAAACGGCGCAGATCAGCTCGAACGCGCGCGCCAGATCAGCGCGGTCGATCGTCACCGACGCGTTGAACAGATCGGCCAGCGGGCGGTGCGTGTCGAGCCCCTCCCCCCAGCTACCATAAACCGGCGGCGCATCGACATCGGGGCCGTTCGCATACCCCTGTTTCATCGCAAATTGCAGCAGCGCGCCCCGCGCCCACGGGTAATCGTCGAGCAACCGTCCGAGCAGGCTGAGCGCGTCATAACCCGCGCCCAGCTGCCCCGGCGTCGCGCGTGGATAGTCGTCGCGCCATGGCTCGCGGTACAAAAAGCGCAGCATCGCGGGGCGCTTGAACGGCTTATACGGGTTCACGATCATCTGGACGAAATCGGGGTCCTGATCGAGCGCATAAGCCGCCGAAAAGCGCCGGAAATCCCCCGCCGCCAGCCAGCCGAGCGCAGCGCGATCGACCTTGCGGAGATTCTGGATCGGACGGACGAGGAATTTCGGTACGCTGTCGACAACCAGCGCCGTAACGACACCAAGCGCGCCGACTGGCAACTGCGCCGCGGCAAACACCTCCTCGTCGCGGAGCAAGACGGAGCCCGTGGCGCCGATAAAGGCATCGCTCATCAGCCCAGACGCGGGTTCGATCCAGTGGACACCGGCGGGCGTCACGATCTGCACCGCGCGGATATGATCCTGAATCCCGCCGCTGGCGATCATCGAACCGTGGGTGCCCGTCGCCGCGGCGCCGGCGAAGGTCTGGCCATTACCCGCGCCGCTGGTCCACAGCGAGCGGCCCTGCGCTTCCAGCTTGTCCGACACTTCGTCGACCAGCGCCCCCGCCTCGACCAGCATCAGTGCGCCCGCATCGACGCCGGGGCGGACGTCGGCAGCGCTGATGCGGAAACAACGGTTAAACCGGCGGGTATGGAGCAGCCAGCATTGCGAGGCGATATTGATGTTCGACGGCGACCAGCCCGCGCCGAGCGGACGGACGCGGCGCCCGGCCGCTGCCGCCTCGACCAGCCAGTTATGCACCAACTTCGCGGCAATCGCGATTTCGTCGCGGCCGCGCGGCGCATCGCCGCTGCGCAGCGCAAAGCGCGTCGCCGCCTCGCAGGTGCCGGTGCCATGATAATTGGTCCAGCGTCCTTCGTCGCCCAGTTGTACCAGCTGCATCAGGCGTCTCCCAGCGGCAGGACGCCGGCGTGCGCGCGCCAGGCGACAGTGACGGGGCGCAGAAAGCCGACCGTCGCGATCGCAATCAGCATCTGGCGCCTTGTTGCAAAGACCCGCACGTCGCAGAGGCCGTGATCAGATTCGGGGGTGACAAAGGGCTGCGCGGCCTCCGCCGCGAAGCCCCACCCCTTTTGCGTCACCACCATCGACTCTTCGTCAAGCGGCCGCGGATTGGCGATCGAGACGAAAATATCCGCCTGCCCCGCCAGATACTGGCCGAAAAGCAGCAGAAACCCGAGCGCGGCGAGCGCCCAACCGATCCACATCATGCCCCAAACCCCTTCGCTTTCCCCTGACCGGTATTCCGGTTCCGCGACCCGAAGAGCGCGGGCAATTTTTCCTGCCCGTTCCTTTCAACTAGCTGTATAGGCGCGCTATGCAAGTCCATCCGTTGATCGAAACCAACGCCGCGCTCGCCGCTTTCTGCGACCTCATTCGGAACAGCGATTTCATCGCGGTCGATACCGAATTCATGCGCGAAAACACCTTCTGGCCAGAACTGTGCCTGATCCAGGTCGCCGACCGCGAGCATGCCGCGGCGATCGATCCGCTGGCACCGGGCATGGACCTGAAGCCGCTGCTCGACCTGCTGGTCGACAATGAGGATATGCTGAAAGTCTTTCACGCCGGCGGGCAGGATGTCGAAATCATCTTCAACCTGACCGGCAAGACCCCGCATCCGATTTTTGACACCCAGATCGGCCAGATGGCGATCGGCCAGGCCGAACAGGTCGGTTATTCGAACCTGGTCGAGGCGTGGATCGGTCTGCAACTCGACAAGGGCGCCCGCTTTACCGACTGGAGCCGCCGTCCGCTCGACAAGCGCCAGATCGATTATGCGGTCGGCGACGTGACCCATTTGGCTAAGATTTTCCCGATGATGCTCGACAAGCTGGTGAAGACCGGGCGCGGTCACTGGCTGGACGAGGAAATGGAAAAGCTGGCCGATCCGTCAAACTACAACCTTGATCCAGAAGATGCTTGGCACCGGATCAAGATCCCGTCGCGAAAGCCCGATGTGCTGGGCCGCTTGAAGGCGCTGGCCGCGTGGCGCGAGCGCGAGGCGCGGTCGAAGAACCTGCCGCGCGGGCGCATTGTGAAGGATGAGACACTCGCCGACATCGCTGCGCATCCGCCCAAGGATCAGGACGGGCTGGGCCGCGTGCGCGGGCTGTCGGCGACCTGGCGCAGCAACGACATCGGCGGGCGATTGATGGACGCAATTGCCAATGCCAAACCGCTGGACAAGGACGACATGCCCGACCGCGCGCCGCGCGGCCCGGGGCTGGGCAAGGAAGGCGCGCTGGTCGCCGACCTCTTGAAACTCCTCCTGAAAATCCGCGCCCGCGAGCTTAACGTCGCGTCGCGCCTAATCGCGCGCAGCGATGAGCTGGAAGCACTGGCAGCGGGCGGCCGTGAGGGTATCGCGATGTTGCAGGGCTGGCGCTACGATGTGTTCGGCTTTGCCGCGCTCAATCTGGTCGAAGGCCGGATGGGCTTTGCCGTCAAACACGGAAAGCTGGTGATGAGCGAGATCGACGCGGCGACGGCCAGCGCCGACTGAGTTCCATGCCCATATATCGTCATCCCGGCGAAGGCCGGGATGGCGACGTAAACCTAAAGCAGCACCATCTCGGGCTTCGTATCCAACGCCTGCGCCAGCGAGCGCAGACGGCGCTCGACCGACTCGCCCGCCAGGTGATGCCACCCATGATCCAGACTGAGCCGCAGCTTGCCGTCAATCAGCGCAATATGGCTGGCCTTCAGCGGCGCCTCGACCCCGCCGGTTAGCCGCTGCGCCAGCCGGATTGCCAGCCCCCATTGGCGCGCCCGCGCCAGCCGCTCGCCGCTGACCAGCGGCCCCATGTCCGGGAAATCGCTGTCGGCACCGCCGAAGCCGGCGTGAAGCGCGCGCGCGAGCAGGATGCGTCCTGGAATATCGATACCGCGCCAGTTGCCGTGCAATCCGATCTCGGTGCCGCGTTCGGCGCGGAAATCGGGATTGGCCGACCAGGCGACGTCGCTGAGCAGGCTGGCGGCAAGCCGGACGCGGCTGTCCGCAGGCGCCTCACCCGTAAACAATGGCGTGATCCATTCCGTGATCGCGCGGCCGTGCGGCGCGAAGCGCGCGAGGCGACGCCCCTCGAATTCGGCAGCGACAATCAGCGGATCCTGCGCGCGTGTTTCCGCATCGAGCGCCTGATAGAGCAGGCCTTCACGTAGCCCCGACGACGACACGGTCATTTCTGGGACATCAAGGATGTTGACGAGCGCCGCTAGCAGCGCCGCCGCATCGGGCAAGGCAGCAGCGCGGTTCGATGCCATGCCGGGGATCGCGCGCAATTCTTCAAAGGTCAGCCGGTTGGTGGCGCGGACGAGCCGCCGCAGCGCCGCGCGCGGCAGGCTGTGCTGATCGAGCACCGCGAGCGGATCCTGCGTCAGTTCCAGATCAAGGCGGGACAGCGCACGCCACGATCCGCCGACCAGATAAAGCGGCAGCCCCTTTATTCCGTTGGGCCAACCGGCCGTGCGCAGCATCTTGCGGACGGCACGCTCGAAGGTTTGTTGCCCTTCCTTGCGGAGCGCGGGCAGGCGCAGCACGCCGAGCGGGAAGGACGCGCGGCGTCCGACCTGACCGTTTGCCACCTCCGCCAGTTCCAGGCTGCCGCCGCCGAGGTCGACCGCGATGCCATGGGCATCGGGGATCGCCGACAGCACACCGTACCCGGCAGCTTCCGCCTCTTCTTCGCCTGACAAAAGGCGGATTTTCAAACCAGCTTCCGCTGCTGCGGCGATAAACTCGGGGCCGTTTTCCGCGTCGCGCACCGCCGCCGTGGCGACGCATTGCAGGTTTTTGACCTCCATATGTTTGGCAAGCAGCGCGTAGCGCCGCAGCGCCATCAGCCCGCGCATCGCGTCCTCGCTGGCGATCCGGCCATCGATCGCAAGCCCGCGGCCCAATCCGGCTGCGACCTTTTCGTTGAAGATCACCGCGGGCGCGCGCGCCGGTCCTTCATAGACGACGAGGCGGACCGAGTTCGATCCGATGTCGATGACGGCAGAGCGATGGACCGCCTGTTTTGAAGTTCGCAGCAAGCCCAAAGCGTCAATCATCGCGCATGTCGAAGGCGAGGGTCGGGACATCCTGGCGCTTGTGCAGCGCCGTCCCGCGACCCGACAGCGACGGGTTGTTCATGAAATAATGGTGTAAATTGAAAGGTTTATCGCCGGGACTTGTCCGGATATAGGTCCCGTCGGATTGCAGCACCCAGCTCTGTTCATTGTCGATCAGATTCGCCACCAGCACCTGATCCAATATCTGGTCGTGCACGGTCGGATTTTCGATCGGGATCATATATTCGACGCGGCGATCGAAGTTGCGCGGCATCCAGTCGGCGCTGCTGATGTACAGCTTGGCACGCTGATGCGGCAGCGAGGCGCCGTTGGCGAAGGCCCACACGCGGCTGTGCTCCAGAAACCGCCCGACGACCGATTTGACGCGGATCGTTTCCGACAGACCGGGCACCCCCGGGCGCAGGCAGCAGATGCCGCGGACGATCAGCTCGACCGGCACGCCGGCAACGCTCGCCTCGTACAATTTGTCGATGATGTCGGGATCGACCAGGCTGTTCATTTTCGCCCACACGCCCGAAGGCTGCCCCGCTTTGGCCGCCATGATTTCGGCGTCGATCAGGTCGCACAGATGCGCGCGCATGTTGAGCGGCGACATGGTGATCATGTCAAGCCGCTCGGGCTCGACATAACCGGTGATATAGTTGAACAGCTGCGCCGCATCGCGTCCGGCGCGCGGATCCGCAGTGAAAAAACTGAGATCGGTATAGATGCGCGCGGTCACCGGATGGTAATTGCCGGTCCCGAAGTGGCAATAGGTGCGATACCCCTGCCCTTCGCGCCGCACGACCATCGAAATCTTGGCGTGGGTCTTCCACTCGATAAAGCCGTACACGACCTGGACTCCGGCGCGTTCGAGCTGGTTCGCCCAGAGCAGATTCTGCTCCTCGTCAAAGCGGGCCTTCAGCTCGACTACCGCGGTCACCGACTTGCCCGCCTCGGCCGCCTCGATCAGCGCGCGGATGACGGGCGACTGGTCACCGGCGCGATAGAGCGTCTGCTTGATCGCGACGACATCGGGATCGGCTGCGGCCTGGCGCAGGAAAGCGAGGACGACCTCAAAACTTTCGTAAGGGTGATGGACAAGAATGTCCTTGCTACGGATCGCCGCGAAACAGTCGCCGCCATGTTCGCGAATGCGTTCGGGAAAGCGCGCCGAATAGGCGGGGAATTTCAGGTCGGGGCGATCGACATCGACCAGCGCCGACAACGCGGCCAGCCCGACGAAGCCGCCGATCTTGGCAACGATTGCCTCATGCCCCTGAATATCGGCGTTGAGTACCTCGGCAATCTCACCGGGCATATCGGCTTCGAGTTCGAGCAGGATGACGCGGCCGCGGCGGCGGCGGCGGATCGCGGTGCGAAACAGGCGCACCAGATCTTCGGCCTCTTCCTCCAACTCGATATCGCTATCGCGAATGATGCGAAACACGCCGAGCGAGCGGATAGTGAAGCCAGGAAACAGCAGATCGCCGAAAATCTCGATCAGATATTCGATCGGTACAAAGGCCTGTGCCTGCCCCGGCACCGCGACAAAACGCGGCAGTGCCGCCGGGATCAGCACCAGTTCGCGCACCGTTTCGCCCGTCGCCTTGCGTTGCAGGTCGAAGATGATCCCCAGCCCGCGATTGGGGATGAAGGGGAAGGGATGCGCCGGGTCGAGCACCTGCGGAGTCAGGATGGGGAAAATCTGGTCGATGAAATACTGCCGCAGCGCCGCGCGCAGCGGCTCTCGATCTGACCCGGTGCCGTGGACGACGATGCCCTGTTCGGCGAGCAATTTGTGGAGACGCTGCCACTCGCTCTGTTGCTGATCGACCAGCCGGTTCACCTCGGCCTCAATCTCAGCCAGCTGCTGGCTGGGCGAGCGGCCGTCGGCGGAGGGGTCGTCGATCCCCTGCAACTGCTGGCCCTTCAAGCCCGCGACGCGAACCATGAAAAATTCGTCGAGGTTGCTGCCCGAAATCGATAGGAAGCGCAGCCGTTCGAGCAGCGGGTGCGCGGTGTTGCGCGCCTCTTCCATTACCCGTCGGTTGAACGCCAGCCAGCTCAGTTCCCGGTTGAAAAAGCGTTCGGGACCGAAGGACGGGAGCCTGGACGTCGCCTGGTTATCGGCGCGAAGGGGCTGTCCGGATAGCGTCATGCGTCATGGTCCTGTCGTTCAAGCAGATCGGGATCGATCAGCCCCTGTGACAGTAATGTTTCACGCGTAAGACGGATGCCGACGCGCCGCCCCTGTTCGAGCGAGGCGGCGTCGAGCGCCGCGACGATGCGGTGGAGCATCGCATAGCTGCGCTCCATCCGCGGCACGATATAGGCGGCGACCTCGGGCGCCAGCGCGATCCCGCGCTGCGCGAACAGCGCCTCGATCAGGTCGCGGGCAAGGCAATCGTCGGGCTCGGCGATCGTCAGCACCGGCACCGCGCGCAACCGCGATGCGAGGTCGGGCAGCGCAATGCCCCATTCGGACGGCGGCGCGTCGGCGATGATCAGCAGCGGGATGTTCGACGACTGCGCCGCGTTCCAGGCATGGAAAATCTCTTCTTCGGACAGGCTGTCATGCCCGTCGATCACGCGGCCGCCGGTTTCGGCAGCAAACAGCCGCCCGATCAGACTGCGCCCCGAGCCGGACGGCCCGGTGAGCACCGCGGTTCGCACTGGCCAGGTCGCCACATGACGCAAATAACGGATCGCATCGGCGTTGCTGGTCCCAATAATAAGTGGAGCGTCATTACTGCCTCCGGCGCTCCAGTCGAGCGGCAAAGCGATCTGGCTGGTGGAGCGTGCCATCAGCGGCTGATCCGCAGCGTACTGCCGCCCTCCTGCACCTTGTACCCGCGCGCCGCGAGCGCCGCGCTGAGCGCCGTAAGGTCGCCGCGGAAAGTTACCCGCATGACCGATGTGCCGCCTAGCGCGAGGCTGGTGGTCGATGCCGACTGGACGCCCGCGATGCCGCCAACGGCGCGTTCGGTCGCAGTGACCGATTCGACGTCGGGCGAGCTATACTGGACGGTGAAGCTCTGCACCCCCGCCGAGGCAGTGGTCGGCACGCTGCTGTCGGTTTCGCTGGGCAGCGCATCCTCGTCGGTGGCTGCGATATCTTCGGGCAGGTCTTCACGTTCGACCGGCTTTTCCAGAACCAGATACGTATCGGTTTTCAGCACGCCCGCCGCCAGCGCGTCGATATAGATGCGATCCATCCGCGCGACCGCTTTTTCCATCATGTCGGGCAGCGCCGCGGGGCTGGGTCCGGTCATCGTGAAGCTGGAGATCAGCTTGCTGTCGGGGCCGAAGCGCGCCGTGAAATGCCCCCTGATCGGCCCGCCAGGATAGGCATATTCGACCCGCGCGATCGGGGTCAGCACGTCGGCGGCGCCATATTGGTCGAGGATGACACGCCACCACACGCGTCCGCGGCGCCCGGTCTGCCCGGTATTCAGCAGCAAGGTGTCCGCACCGGTACCCGCGGTACGGACATAGTCGATCGCGCTCTGCCCCGTGTTATATTCGGCCCAGGCGCGCTGCCAGGCGCTGCGCTGTTCGAACACCTGCGGAATGCCGTCGATCGAATAGACGGGAATGACGAGCAGCGGCGGCGAGCGGAGCGTCCGGCCGCTGACGCCCAATATCTGTCCGGCGCGGACGCGGTCGAACTGGACGCCGAGGCGCGCGACATAGCGACGCGGGCCGATCTGTTCTTCCTCGACGACGATCGCGGTGACGATGCCGTCGAGCACCGAATCGCCGAGCGCAGGACCATCGCTGCCGTTGAGCTTGCGATAGAGCTGGGTCCAGCCTTTGCGCTGCGCCTCGCGCCAGCCTTTGGTGCGCGCGTCGTCGGCATTGTCGCCGGTGACATCGACCAGGATGCCGCTGGCGAGAAAATCGCCGCTGCTGTTGATCGGGGTGATGCCGCGATTGCCGCGGGTTATCTGTCCATCAACGACGCCGACGAGGAGGATCGCGAAGAATAAGCCGAACAGCATGAGCCAGCGCCGGTCGCGGGACGCCAAGGAGCGGAGAGAAAAGCTCGGGGCGAAGCGGGGAAAGGCAGCCGAAATCATATCTTCTCTATGCTCTGCCCAAAAGCTCGACGCCGGACAAGGAAATCATGGCATTTCGTGGCCAGAGTCGTTAGTCGCGCTGGCCATGGATTCCAAGCACAACCAACCCGGCTCCTACACTTATGCGCAGGCCGGCGTATCGATCGAGACCGGCAATGCGCTGGTCCGTGCCATCGCCCCGCTCGCCCGTGCGACGCGCCGCCCCGGCGCCGACGCCGACCTCGGCGGTTTCGGCGGTTTTTTCGACTTGAAAGCGGCGGGATTCAATGATCCCCTGCTCGTCGCCGCGAATGACGGCGTCGGCACAAAGCTGAAACTCGCGATCGAATCGGGGCGTCATGACGGGGTCGGGATCGACCTGGTCGCGATGTGTGCGAACGACCTGATCGTGCAGGGCGCCGAGCCGCTGTTCTTCCTCGATTATTACGCCACCGCCAAACTCGACAACGACGTCGCGACACAAGTCGTCGCGAGCATTGCCGAGGGTTGCAAACAGGCCGGTTGCGCGCTGATCGGCGGCGAAACCGCGGAAATGCCGGGGATGTACAGCGAGGGCGATTACGACCTCGCGGGTTTCTGCGTCGGCGCGGTCGAGCGCGATCAGGTGCTGACCGCCGACAAGGTTGCCGCGGGCGATGTGATCCTCGGCCTCGCGTCCTCGGGCGTCCATTCGAACGGCTTTTCGCTCGTGCGGCGGCTCGCCACCGACAAAGGGTGGAAACTCGATCGCCCTGCCCTGTTCGACCAGACCGTCTTATTGATCGATGCGCTGATGGCGCCGACGCGCATCTATGTAAAAAGCCTGCTCCCGCTGGTGAAGACCGGCAAGATCCACGCGCTGGCGCATATCACCGGCGGCGGGCTGCTCGAAAATATCCCGCGCATCTTGCCGAAAACCCTGCACGCGAATGTCGATGCCGATGCGTGGGAACAGCCGCGGTTGATGGCGTTCCTGCAGGCACAGGGAAATATCGAGCCCGAGGAAATGGCGCGGACGTTCAATTGCGGGATTGGCATGGCAGTGGTGGTTGCGGCGGACGACGCGGCGGATGTCACCGCGGCGCTTGAAGCCGCGGGCGAAACCGTGTTCCGCATCGGCCATATCGCTGAGGGCGCCAAAGGCTGCACCGTGACCGGCAGCGCAGAGACGTGGAGCGCGATGGGCCCGTGGAGCGCCACGCACCACGGGTGATTTCTAGAACCGTTCGCCCTGAGCTTGTCGAAGGGCCGTCCTTCCTTTTGAGGTTGAAAGAGAAGAACAGTGCTTCGACAAGCTCAGCACGAACGGATTGAAGGGGTCGCGCCGTGACCAAAGCCAAAGTCGCGGTTCTGATCTCGGGCGCGGGTACCAACATGGCGGCGCTTCTCTACGCCGCGAAAGCCGCCGACTGCCCTTATGAACTGGTCCTCGTCGCCAGCAACAACCCCGACGCACCGGGCTTGGCCATCGCCGCGGCCGAAGGCATCGCAACATGGAGCCTCTCGCACAAAGGCATGAACCGCGACGCGTTCGACGCGCTGGTTGACGCCGAACTCCGTGCAGTCAAAGCCGAATTTGTCGCACTGGCAGGATATATGCGGATCCTGAGCGACGATTTCGTCGCGCGCTGGACGGGCAAGATGCTCAACATCCACCCCAGCCTGCTGCCGCTGTACAAGGGGCTCGACACCCACCAGCGGGCGATCGACGCGGGTGACAAGTTCGGCGGGTGCAGCGTCCATATCGTCACCCCCGGCGTCGACGACGGCCCGGTGCTGGCCCAAACGCCCGTCGCGATCCTGCCCGGCGACACGGTCGAGACACTGGCGGCGCGGGTGCGGATCGCCGAACATCAACTCTATCCGCCCACCCTCGCCGCCTTTGTGACGCGCGAACGCTCGCCTGATTATCTGATCGGCCGGGTGCGCGAGCTGGCAATGGCACTGCCCGAAGCCGACGAGGTCACCTCGCACGGCATGCCGTGCTTCGGGATCGTGAAGGGCAAGAAATTCGCCTATTTCACCCAGGATCATCATGGCGACGGCAAGATCGCGCTGCTGGTCAAGATCAGCGGCGCCGACGAACAGGCGGCGCTGATCGAACTAGACGAAGATCGCTATTACCGCCCCGCCTATTTCGGCGACGGCTGGGTCGGCATCCGCCTCGACCTGGGCGATACCGACTGGGACGCAATCGGCGAATGGCTGCGCAAGAGCTGGCTGGCGGTGGCGCCGAAGAAGCTGGCGGGGTTGATGGGCGCGGCTGACGACTTCTAGCGCCACGATCCTGAGCTGGTCTCTTGGTCGGAGTACCAGTGCGTATCGGTGATTGAGCACGCCTCACGACGATCTAGGCTCAGTCTCTTTTCAACGGCAGAGCCTCCCCGTCCATGCGCATAGCATTTGTCCCCATCATGATGTTCGCGGCGCTGCACGGCGCGCCCGTACAGGCGGCTGAATGGGCGATGATCGACAGCGTCGAATCGAAGGGTGATCGTGCGATCTATTATGCCGACTACAGCGATGTCACGTTGCACAATGATGCCTCGCTGACCGGTGTTCCCGTTCCTGGAAAGCCGCCACGGCGGGACGATCTGCCGCCGCCGCCGTTCGAAAATACCGAAGTGGCCTTTGTCGAGGTGATGCAGGTGTTCGAATCGGCGGCAAAACCACGCTACAACAATTATCGCGTCGCCGCCGATTGCGCGCGGCGCCAGATGCGAATCGCGACGGTCGATTCGATTTTCCGCGACCATCGAACGGCGTTTTCAAGCCAGGGAACCGGCTGGTTCGACGTGCCCCCGGACGGATGGCTGAGCCGCGTCAACACCATTGCTTGCGATCGCCAGGCGATCGTTGCGGCGACGGCAAAGGCGGCCCGCGACAAATCCTACGATCCGATGATCGAGCTCGGGCTGTTGCCTATCGGCAATTTCGTAATGACGGCGCCGATTGAAGAGTTGACCTGGTCGACCTTCTGGACCGACGCCACCCCACCACCGCTCCGGCCGCAATCGGAGGCCGAAGTGCGCGCGATGAAGCAAAAGGTCGACGAAATGATGGCCAATCTGAAAAGCCAGCTCGACGGTTATGTTGCGATGGGCGAGGCGGCGCTGGCCGACCAGACCGGCGAACGCGATTTCATGGCGCGCATCCGTCCGAATTTCCAAGGCAAGACGCGGGTGCAGCAAGCCATCTTCGGCAGCATGGCAGGCTGGACCGAGGCCGAGGTCATCGAATTCTGGGGTCGGCCCGCCGCAGTTCGCCAGGTCGGCGGAACGCAGGCGTTCGATTATGAATCAAGCTACGACACACGGCAGCTGATCGTGCAGCAGCTGGCAACCGGTTACGTCGAATATCAGGTTGGCGATTTTGAACATTGCGCGCTGACGCTGTTCATGGCGCCGGGAGGCTCGAAACCTGGTCTGCGGCTGGTCGATTTCGCGATTAGCGGCGACAATTGTCGGCGCGCGACGCTGAACCAGATCGGGCGATAGTTACGAAGAAGGCCCGCGGAGCAATCCACGGGCCTTTCGCTTGACGCACGGTGCCGGGTGCTTAGCCGACGATTTCTTCGGGCTTGAAGAAATAGGCGATTTCGATCGCGGCATTCTCGTCGCTGTCCGAGCCGTGCACCGTGTTCGCTTCGATGCTCTCGGCCAGTTCCTTGCGAATCGTGCCGGGCGCTGCGTCCTTGGGATTGGTGGCACCCATGATGTCGCGGTTGCGCTGCATGGCGTCTTCGCCTTCCAGCACCTGGACAACGACCGGGCCGCTGATCATGAAATCGACGAGTTCGCCGAAGAAGGGGCGTTCCTTGTGGACGGCGTAAAAGCCTTCGGCCTGTTCGCGGCTCATGTGGATGCGCTTCGAGGCGACGACGCGCAGACCGGCGTCTTCCAGCATCTTGGTGACGGCGCCGGTGATGTTGCGGCGCGTGGCGTCGGGCTTGATGATCGAAAAGGTGCGAGTGACCGCCATGGGGGAAGCTCCTGCTTTGTTATGGTTTGCGATGCGCGCGCCTCTAGCCGCGCTTTTGCTGCACCGCAAGGCGGGAGCGTGGGCTAGCGCGGCGGCCGGTCAGCCGCCACTGCCGTAGGTGATCGTCCCGATGACCTGCGCGCCCTGCTGCGTCGCCGTGATCTGAACGCCCGTTTTGGTATCGCCGGGTTTTTCGACGCCAATGATCGCGGTATCGCCGGACTTGATTTCGCTCGTCACCTTCATGCCCGCGGCCTCGGCCTGTTTGCGGAAATGGGCGATGACGTCGGCGGCCTTCGCGTTGACTTCGAAACTGGCCATGCCGCCGGTGCCGTCGGTGCCGCTGGCGGCGAAACCGCCGGTCAGCTTTGACCCGGGATAGGCGGTGAAACCCGCAGGCAACTTGGCGTTGGCAGCGCCGCCGCCAAACTGCATCTCGCCGTCTTCGGTCTTGATGGTAACATTGCTCATCTCGCCATCGTCGCTGGCGGTGACTTTATAGTCGGCGGTCTTGCCGGTTTCGGGGTCGGTGTAGGTTCCGCTGGCGACTTCGGATTCCGATTTGGAACCGCAGGCGGACAGCAGCAGCGCGCTGGCCGCCAAGGCGATGAACGAAATTTTGGTCATGATCGGCTCCTGTTGCTGGTCATCATGGTCAATACCACCGCAATAGCCTAGCTGCGGTGACGGCAGTCACATCACGGCCCCTCCGACCAGCGGCCGCGATCGTCCTGTTTCCAGAAATGGGTTTCGACGTCTTCGGCGGCGCTCAGCTTGCGCCAAGTCGCACGCGCGTCGTCGATGCGACTGTTGTCGAAGAGCAGGAAGCTACGCTCGAATCCCAAGGCTTCGTCGCGCCATTCGCCGTCGGCGAGCGCGACGAGCCGGGCGCGGTTGGGGGGTGCGGGATCGAGCGTTCCCGAAATGAGGATCGGCTCGATCTCCTCATCGGGCGAGCCCGCGGCGCCATGGGGCAGAAAACTGGCTGGGGTCATCGTCCACAGCGCTTCGTCGATCGCCTGCCGCTGCATCGCCGGGGCGGCGACGATCAGCAGGCGGCCGCCCGCGCCCAGGATGCGCGTCGCGATGGCGGGGAGCACCCGTTCGACGGGGTCGCGGGTCAGCCGGTAAAAGTCGACGCGCGCCATGCTCCCCTGCCCTTAACCCTCGTGATTTTCGGCGATGTAGCGGTCCAGCAGGCGTACGCCATAGCCGGTCGCGCCCTTGGCATAGACCGGGCCGTCCTTGTCGGCCCATGCCACGCCCGCGATGTCGAGATGCGCCCAGGCGACGCCCTCGTCGACATAGCGTTTCAGGAACTGCGCCGCGGTGATCGAGCCTCCTTCGCGCGGACCGATATTTTTCATGTCGGCGATCGGACTGTCGATCAGCTTGTCATAAGCCGCCGAGAGCGGGAAACGCCAAAGCTTGTTGTTGCTCGTCTCACCCGCCGCGATCAGCTGGGCCGCGAGGCTTTCGTCATTGGCGAAAATGCCGGCATATTCATGCCCGAGCGAGATCACCATCGCGCCGGTCAGCGTCGCGAGATCGACAATGACCTTAGGCGAATACATTTTCTGCGCCCACGTAATCGCGTCGCACAGCACCAGCCGTCCCTCGGCATCGGTGTTGAGCACTTCGACCGTCTGGCCCGACATGGTGGTGACAATGTCGCCGGGTCGCATCGCATTCCCGTCGGGCATATTTTCGACGAGGCCGACGATGCCGACGACATTCGCCTTGGCTTTGCGCCCGGCGATCGCTTTCATCGCGCCCGCAACGGCGCCCGCGCCGCCCATGTCCCACTTCATCATGTCCATGCCCGCGGCAGGCTTGATGCTGATCCCGCCGGTGTCGAAGGTCACACCCTTGCCGATGAACACCACCGGCTTGTCGCCGTCCTTTCCGCCGTTCCAGCGCATGGCCAGCAGCCGCGGCGGCCGCGTCGAGCCCTGCGCGACGCCGAGCAGCGCGCCCATGCCGAGTGCTTTCATCTGGCGCTCGTCGAGCACTTCAATTTCGACGCCGAGGTCGGCGAGATGCTGGCAGCGCTCGACGAAGCTTTCGGGATAGAGGATGTTCGGCGGCTCGGCGACGAGCGTCTGGGTCAGCGCGACGCCATCCGCAATCGCTTCATTCGCGGCCCAGCGTGCCGACAGGTCGCGGTGCGGCGACGCGATGGTCAGCGTCTTGAGGGTGGGCTTGGCGTTATCGGCGAGCCGGGTGCGATAGGTGTCGATGCGCCAGTTGCGCAGCTTTGCCCCCATTGCGAACGCCAGCACATCCTCTTCCTCGACCGCGCCCGCGCTCGCGAAATCGACATGGACCGCAGACGCGCCGCTGGTTTGCAGCCGTCCGATCAGCGCGCCGCCCGCGCGTTCGAGGTCATGCACTGTTCCTTCGCCGATTCCGACGAGCAGCAAACGCAGAACGCGGCCGCCATCGACCGCCGCGGTTTCGGCAATCCCGCCCGCCGCGCCTTCAAAGCGCGCCTGCGCGGCAGCACCGCTCAGCAGCGCTCCATGCGGTTCGCCCAGCGCCTGGACAAAGGCGTTCAGTTCGCCCTTGCGGACCGGAAACGCGACGACGTCGGCAGACGCATCGATTTGCGCGACAAAGTGAATGTCCATTCGGTAACTCTCTCATGCGATGATTGATTGCAGCGTGCGGGACCGATAGGGGTTTCGCTTGCGAGTTGCAAAAACAAAGCAGCCGGTCCAACCCGGGCGGACGCGATCGATAAGTGGGACAAAGTGATTAAATGAGCTGGGCTTTGTTCCGACAGACGCGCCGTGCGCAGCCGCTGTGGCTGGTCACCGCGAGCAGTATCGCCCTGCTCGCGAGCCCCGTCGCGGCGCAGCAGGCCGCCGAATCACCGCCAGCCCAGGACGTCTCGGGCGAGCCCGACCTGCAAACGCCTGATATTGCACCGGTCACGACCGACGCACCTGCGATCGCCGCCGAGGATCAGGTCGGCTTCGCCGCCGACAACCTCAATTACGACAGCGAAACCGAAGTCGTCGTGGCCGAGGGCAATGTCGCGATGAACCGCGAAGCGATTTCGATGCGCGCCGACAAGGTGACGTGGAACCGAAAATCCGGCCAGGTTTTCGCCGAAGGCAATGTCGCGATCAAAAACCCCGAAGGCGACACCGCCTACGGCGACCGCATCGAGCTGACCGACAGCCTGCGCGACGGTGTGGTCGAAAACCTGCTCGTCGTGCTCGACAATGGTTCGAGAATGGCCGCGATCAAGGGAACGCGGTTCGAGAATGGCAATATCGAGCTGGAAAATGCCGCCTACACCGCCTGCCCGGTCGAGGATGCCGACGGCTGTCCCAAAAACCCGAGCTGGCAGATCCGCGCC
Organism: Sphingopyxis sp. UBA6723; assembly: GCF_002454115.1. Classification (GTDB taxonomy): domain Bacteria; phylum Pseudomonadota; class Alphaproteobacteria; order Sphingomonadales; family Sphingomonadaceae; genus Sphingopyxis. The sequence continues at coordinate 76,001 of NZ_DKIH01000009.1, forward strand.
GTTCGCGTCACTTATGACCGGGCGCAGAACAAGATCCGCTATAAGGGCGCGCGGGTCGAGATTTTCGGCCTGCCGTTGATCCCGCTGCCCGGGCTTAGTCATCCAGCAAACAGCGAAGCGGGCAGCGGCATACTGGTGCCCGAAATCCGGCTCGATCGCAGCAACGGCTTCGAAATCGCCCTCCCCTATTATCTGCGCCTCGCGCCCGACCGCGACATCACGATCACCCCGCATCTCTACACCGGCGCTGCGCCGATGCTGGAGGGCGAGTTCCGCGCCCTGACCGACATCGGTTCGTTCCGGATCAATGGCTATGCGACCTATGGTTCGCTGGTACCATTGACCGGCGAAGACCCCGACAGCCGCAAACGCTTTCGCGGCTATCTGGAAAGCGCGGGCAAGTTCCAGTTCGACCCGCGCTGGAGCCTGACCTATTCGGGTCGCATCGCGACCGACCGGACGTTCATGCGCCGCTATGACATCAGCCGCGACGACCGCCTGCGCTCGACCTTCGAGTTGGAGCGGATCGGCGGCAATAGCTACCTGTCGATCGCGGGTTGGGCAACGCAGACGCTGCGCCGCAACGACGAACAGGGGCAGCAGCCGATCGCCCTGCCGATCATCGATTATCGCCAGCGCTTCGCCGATCCGTTGCTCGGTGGTCAGGTCGAGCTACAGCTCAACACGCTGGCGATCGGTCGCACCGCGGGACAGGATACGCAGCGCGCCTTTGCCGGCGCGCGCTGGGATCTGCACGGGCTTACCCGGTTAGGGCAAGAGGTTACGCTGACCGCGCTGGTGCGCGGCGACGTCTATCACAGCGACGAAAATCTGCTCACCGCAATCCCGGGGTATCGCGGCAAGTCGGGTTGGCAGGCACGCGGCATTGCCGCGGTCGCCGCCGATATGCGCTGGCCGTTCGTTGGCGAATTTGCCGGCGGCACCCAGACGCTGACCCCGCGCGTCCAGCTTGTCGCCACGCCGCCGCTCAAGAACCTCGACATCCCGAACGAGGATTCGCGTGCCTTTGACCTGGAAGACAGCAACCTGTTCGCGATCAACCGCTTCAACGGGTACGATCGGTTCGAGGATGGGGCTCGCATCACCTATGGCGTCGAATGGAATTACAGCCGCCCCGGTTTCAATATCAGCAGCAGCGTCGGCCAAAGCTATCGTCTGTCGGACAAGCCCGCGCTGTTCCCCGACGGCACCGGATTGACCAGCCGCACGTCGGACATCGTCGGGCGAACGACAATTGCCTATCGCGATTTCCTGCGCCTCACCCACCGCTACCGGCTCGACAAAGACAACTTCGCGATCCGTCGCAACGAATTCGACGCGACGATTGGTAGCCGTTCAACCTATGCCGTGCTGGGCTATTCGCGGCTTAACCGTGACATCCTGTTGCTCGGAGAGGAGCTGCAGGACCGCGAAGAAGCGCGCGTCGGCGGGCGGGTGAAGGTGGCGCAATATTGGTCGGTTTTTGGTTCGGCGATTGTCGATCTGACCGAGCGGAGCGATGATCCGCTCAGCACCGCCGACGGATTCGAGCCGATTCGCCATCGCCTCGGCCTGGCCTATGACGATGATTGCCTGTCGATCGCGCTGACGTGGCGCCGCGACTATGCCGACACCGGAGATGCGCGGCGCGGCAACAGTTTCTCCTTCCGTGTCGCGTTCCGCAATCTGGGGTTCTGAACGAATCGCTCAGACTAGGTTCAGCGTGATCGCGCTATCGGCACGCTTCAAACAAGTCCGGATGGCGGATTGCGCTGGACCATCGGGCGTATCCGCTGATACGGAGCGTGCGGACTTTCTCGAATAGGGTAAAGATGACCAAATTTTCGACCATGATCGGCCTGATCGCCGTGGCCGCCGCCGGTATGACGCCGGTGCTGGCACAGACCGTCGGCGACGACGAAGTGCCGACGACCAGCCTTAACATCCCCGGCAATGTTCAGATTTTCGGCGATGCCAATCCAAATGTCTATCGCCCATCGGCAACGGTGAACGGCGAAATCATCACCGCGACCGACATCGAGCAGCGCATGGCGCTGATCCGGATCGCGAACAATGACGTCGCGCTGCCGCCCGAAGAATTGCAGCGCCTGCGCCAGCAGGTGTTCAGCAACCTGATCGACGAAAAGCTGCAAATTCAGGAGGCCAAGGCGGCTGACATCACGATCGACGAAAATGTCGTGAACGACCAGTTCGCGCGCCTCGCGACGCGGTTCCGCCAGACGCCCGAACAATTTTCGACCTATCTCGCCAGCAAGGGATCGTCCGCGGCGGCGGTGAAGCAGCAGATCCGCGGCGAATTCGCTTGGGATCGGCTGCTGTCGCGCAACATTCAATCGACGACGAACGTGTCCACCGACGAAGTGGAATCGGTGGTCCAGCGGATGAATGATTCCAAGGGGCAGGACGAATTTCATCTGGGTGAAATCTATCTGTCGGCGCCACCCGAAAATGTCGCAGCGGTCACCGAAAACGCCCAGAAAATCATTCAGGCGCTCCAGGCGGGCGGCAGCTTTGCCGCTTATGCGCGTCAGTTTTCAGAAGCATCGACCGCGGTGGTTGGCGGCGATCTGGGCTGGGTGAAACCCGGCCAGCTGCCGACATCGATGGCCGAAGCGGCGGTCCAGATGCAGCCCGGCCAGTTGGTCGGCCCCATTCAGGTTCCGGGCGGCGTATCGATCATGCTGATGATCGACCGGCGCCAGGTGCTGACCGCCGATCCGCGCGATGCGATCCTCAGCCTCAAGCAAATATCGCTCGATTTCCCGGCCGGAACGACGCAGGCCCGGGCATCGGAGATGGCCGGTCAGTTCTCCGAAGCGACGCGCAACATTGCCGGTTGCGGCGCGGCCGATGCGGTCGCGGCGCAGCTTGGCGCCAATGTGGTTTCGCGCGACAATGTCGAAATGCGGGTCCTGCCTGCACCCTTGCAGAATACGCTGATCAATTTGCAGATCGGTCAAACCACCCAGCCCTTTGGCGCGGTGAACGAGGGCATCAGCGTCCTTGTCCTGTGCGGTCGCGACATGCCGCAGACGGCGACGGCGCCGAACCTTGAACAAATTGAGGCGCGCCTGCTCGAAGAAAAGGTCAACAAGCGGGCTCAGCGTTATCTGCGCGACCTGCGCCGGGATGCCGTGATCGAATATAGCTAATGTCTTTTGCCAATCTTCGACAACCGATAGCGGTCACGCTGGGTGACCCGGCCGGTGTCGGACCCGAAGTCACCGCACACGCGTGGGCGGCGCGGCATGAAAACAACTTGCCCCCCTTTGTCGCAATCGGCGACGCCGCGACGATCGCCGCGGTTTGGGACGGGCCGATCGCTCGGGTCGGCGACATGGACGAGGTCCAGCGGGCCTTCGACGACGCCTTGCCGGTCTGGCATCTGGAGGACAGCGGGCCGCTGACCCCCGGCACACCCACCGCCGCGGGCGCCACCTGCGCGCTCCATGCCCTCGAAACCGGGATCGGGCTGACGCGCAATCAGGCGAGTTCGGCATTGGTCACCGGGTCGGTGTCGAAATTTGCGCTCCACGGCATCGGTTATACCCATCCCGGCCAGACTGAATTTATCGCCGAACGCTGCGGCGTGACGGCGACCAATGCCGTGATGATGCTGGCGGGGCCGTCGCTCCGCGTCGTTCCGCTGACCGTCCATATTCCGCTGATGGAAGTGTCCGATCGGCTGACGGTCGAGCTAATCGTCGCCAAGGCGCGCATCGTGGCGCGCGGGTTGAAACGCGATTTCGGTATCGAAAACCCGCGCATCGCGCTCGCGGGCCTCAATCCCCATGCCGGTGAAAGCGGCCAGCTTGGCAGCGAAGAGGAGCGGATCATGGTCCCCGCGGTCGCCCAGCTCGCCGAGGACGGCATCATCGTCGATGGTCCACTCGCCGCCGACAGCCTGTTCGCGCCCACCGTTCGCGCCCGCTATGACGCCTTGCTCTGCGCCTATCACGATCAGGCGCTGACGCCGTTCAAAGCGCTGCATTTCCATGACGGGGTCAATCTAACCCTTGGCCTGCCGATCATCCGCACCTCACCCGACCATGGCACAGCGTTCAACATCGCGGGTCGCGGCGTTGCAGACCCCGGCCCGACCATCGCTGCGATCGCCATGGCCGCCCAGCTGGCGATCGCGCGCGAGCGCAACTGCACGCCAGCCAAGTGAGCGCCCGCCCCGCGCCCCACCTGCCGCCGCTACGCGAAACCGTGCGCACGCATGGATTGCAGGCGAGCAAGGCGCTGGGCCAGAATTTCCTGTTCGACGAACAACTGCTCGATCGCATCGCCGCGATCCCCGGCGATCTCGACGGCGCGACGGTGTTCGAGGTCGGTCCCGGTCCCGGCGGGCTGACCCGCGCGCTGCTGCGCGCCGGGGCAAAGGTGATCGCGGTCGAGCGCGACGATCGCTGCCTGCCGTTGCTGGCAGAATTGAGCGGCGCGTTTCCGGGCCAGCTGACGGTGATCGCCGACGATGCGATGGCGGTCGACGTCGATGCGCTGACCGGCGGCGCGCCTTATCATATCGTCGCCAACCTGCCCTATAATGTCGGCACCGCGTTGTTCACGCGCTGGCTGGAGCCCGCAGCATGGCCGCCGCGCTGGCTGTCGCTGACCCTCATGTTCCAGCAGGAAGTGGCCGAACGCATCGTCGCGCCGGTCGGCAGCAACGCCTATGGGCGGCTCGCCGTGCTGGCACAGTGGCGCGCGACCGCGAGGATCGCGATGAAAGTCCACCGCTCGGCCTTCACCCCGCCGCCCAAGGTGATGTCGGCAATCGTCCATGTCGTGCCTGCCCAGCAGCCGGACGGCGTCAATCCGAAACTGCTGTCGAAACTGACCGAAAAGGGGTTCGGCCAGCGGCGCAAGATGCTGCGCCAGAGCCTGAAGGGCTTGGACGGGGCCGTTGCCGCCGCCGAAGCCCTCGGCATCGACCCGACGCGCCGCGCAGAAACCGTCACCGTCGCCGAATGGGTGGCACTGGCGCGGGCGTTGGGAAATTAGCGGCGGCAAACGACCGAAAGTGGACGTACTTCATTTCCTCTCTCCCCTTGTGGGAGAGATACGAAGGCTTGGCAGCTTTGCTGCCTAGCCGCAGTTGAGAGGGGGTGCGCGCGTGCTAGCGTCCGCCCCCTCACCAAGCTTCGCTAGCTCCTGACGGAGCAAGCTGCGCTATCCTCTCCCTCAAGGGGAGAGGAGTTTATGGCAACTCCTCAACCCGAAACCGAAATCGCCGACAAATAGGTCTTTCCTACATTATCCGGCTGTGCCAGCGTCGATTTGCTTACTTCATTTGGCGACAAGCGGCCACTTGTCAGCGTTTTGCGGCTCGCGTGCAGCGCACCCAGCCCAGCGAGAGTCCAGACTGCGGCGCGCACAGGGCTGAACTTTCCTGAACTTTGGATCGTCACGCATACCGCGATGTCGGGCGTCCGCTAACGCCCCAAAGCAGCCTTTGGCCGCAGCCTAATTCTTGTTCGCGGAACCAACCGTAGCGACCACCGGCTTCGGTACCAGCGCTTCAGCCGCCACCACGCGCTTCGATGCGCTTGCCGAGATCGTCTTTTCGAGCGCTGCAACTTGTGGGCATTTGTCGGCGCAGACGCGCTGCGCTTCAGTCAGCTTTTCGCGCGCCAGTTCCAGCGCGCCCTTGTCGGCCAGCGCTTCACCCTGCCCGGTCAGCGCGACGATGTCGTTGGGTTCCAGTACCAAGGCTTCTCGGTACAGGCCGATCGCCTTGCCGGGCAGACCCTGCGCGCGGGCGACCTGCGCCAGTGCGATGATCGCCGAGCGGTTGCGCGGGTCGGCCGCCAGAGCCGATTCATAGAAATCGACCGCTTGGTCCAGATCGCCGGCTTCCTGCGCCGCCTGGCCTTGCTGCTGGAGCGCGATCGAGCGCGGAAAAATGTCGTTATCGGCGCGCTGGGCATCGGATGCCGTGGGCAGGCTGGCCAAGATCAGACCGGCCGATAGAGCCAGAAAACCGACGCGCATCGCATTCTCCCATCGCTTCATTGCAAGGATGCTAACATGGCGCCGTCAGTCGTGCGAGAAAAAATCCATCGCATCCGTCGTGCTTTGGGGTGAGCAGAAAACCGTGGCCCGCAGCACGCCCAACACCTTCAGGCAGATAGCCGGTGTCGGCGGTCCAGCCGCGATGACGGGTCAGAAAACCATCCACCTGTGCGCGCCCCTCGCGAGCGATGATCGAGCACACCGCATAGAGGAGTTTGCCGCCCGGCGCCACCAGCGCCGCGCCGATGTCCATCAGCTTCACCTGATCGGCGACATGGCGGTCGAGCCGCGCCGGGGTCGAGCGCCAGCGCAATTCGGGGCTGCGCCGCCAGGTGCCGCTGCCCGAACAGGGGGCATCGACGATGACACGGTCGGCCTTGCCCATCCGGTCGGCGAGCATCGCACGCTCTTGCCCGGGGTTGAGCAGCAGCGTTTCGATAGCGGTTGCCCCGGCGCGATGCGCGCGCGGCGCCAGTTGCTGAAGCCGCGCGCGGTTGGTGTCGCACGCCAGGATTGCGGCTTCGTCGTTGGTCGCCGAAGCGATGGCGAGCGTCTTGCCGCCCGCGCCAGCGCATAGATCGATGACAAGCTGCCCGGCTTCGGCGCCGAGCGCGGCGGCGGCATATTGGCTCGCGGCGTCCTGAACCTCGAATTGCCCCTCGGCATAGGCCGGGTTCTGAACCGCGGCGGTTTCGCCTGGGAGACGCCAGCCGTCGGTGAGGCCGTTGATCGCTTCGCCTTCGGGGAAAATCATCGCCAGTTCGTCACGGCTGGAGCGCAGGCGGTTGGCGCGCAGGTCGAGCGGGGCGCGGGCGAGCATCGCAGCGTGCTCCGCCTTGGTGACAAGCGGATCGAACAATTTGATCAAGGCGGGGGTGGCAAGCCCGGTCTCGGCCCGCGCTTCGTCAACGCCGATCGCGGTGGGGCCGTAGGAGGCGCCGTCGAACAGCGCAGCGAGTTCCGGGTCGGTACCGGCGAGCGCGAGCATGGCGGCGCGGCCCGACGCGGGCACCGATCGCACGGCGCGGATCGCATCATAGACGAGACTGCGGATCGCGCGGCGGTCCTTCGATCCGGCATAACGACGGGCGCGCATCGCTTCGGCAAAGATCGCGTCGGCGGGGGCGCCGCCATCGCGCGCCGAGGCCGCAATGACGTCGAGGATCTCGATGGCGGTCTGAACGCGGGCAGCGGGGGTCATAATCTGTCTTTACCTTGTCATTGCGAGCGGAGCGAAGCAATCCAGAGCGGATTACGTGACTCTGGATTGCTTCGCTCCGCTCGCAATGACGAAGCGAATAATTCAACCAGCCGGATAATTCGGTGCCTCACGCGTGATCGACACGTCGTGGACATGGCTTTCGCGCAGACCGGCATTGGTGATCCGGACAAATTTGGCGCGTTCGCGGAAATCGGTCAGGGTGCGGCTGCCGGTATAGCCCATCGCCGCCTTCACGCCGCCAACCATCTGGTGGATCACGTCTTTGGCGGGACCCTTGAACGGCACCTGGCCCTCGATGCCTTCGGGAACCAGTTTCATCTGGTCCTTGATATCCTGCTGGAAATAGCGATCGGCCGACCCGCGCGCCATCGCGCCGACGCTGCCCATGCCGCGATAGCTCTTGTAGGTGCGGCCCTGATAGAGGAATGTTTCGCCCGGCGCCTCAGCCGTGCCGGCGAGCATCGAGCCGACCATGACGCTCGACGCACCCGCCGCCAGCGCTTTGGCAATGTCGCCCGACGTGCGCAGGCCGCCGTCGGCGATCACCGGCACGCCCAGTTTCGACGCGGCTTCGACGCTATCGAGGATCGCTGTGAGCTGCGGTACACCGACGCCGGCAACGATGCGCGTCGTACAGATCGATCCGGGGCCAATGCCAACCTTCACGCCGTCGGCGCCGGCGTCGATCAATGCCTTGGTCGCATCGCCGGTTGCGACATTGCCCGCGAGGACCTGCACGCGGTTCGACAATTTCTTGATCCGCGCGACGGTCTCACCAACGCCCTTGCTATGGCCATGCGCGGTATCCACGACGATCAGGTCGCATTCGGCGTCGAGCAGCGCTTCGGCGCGTTCGACCCCGGAGTCGCCGGTGTTGGTCGCCGCAGCAACGCGCAGGCGGCCAGCGCTGTCCTTGGTTGCGTCAGGGAAATTGACCGCCTTTTCCATATCCTTGACAGTGATCAGGCCGATGCAGCGATAATCGTCATCGACGACGAGCAGCTTTTCGATCCGGCGCTGGTGCAGCAATTTGCGGGCTTCGTCCTGCCCTACGCCGGGGCGTACGGTGGCCAGATTGTCGGCGGTCATCAGCTCGCGCACTGGCTGCCCCGGATTGTCGGCAAAGCGCACGTCGCGATTGGTCAGGATGCCGACCAGCTTGCCGCCGGGTTCGACTACGGGAATGCCCGATATCCGGTGCTGATCCATCAGCGCCGTGGCATAGGACAATGGAGCGTCGGGGGTGATGGTGATCGGATTGACGATCATGCCGCTTTCGAAACGCTTGACCTGCCGCACCGCCGCGACCTGTTCCTCGATCGTCAGATTGCGGTGAAGGACGCCGATGCCGCCGATCTGCGCCATCAGGATCGCCATGTCCGCCTCGGTCACCGTGTCCATCGCCGAGGACAGGATCGGGATATTGAGGCCGATCTCGCTGGTCAGCTGGGTCGAAAGGACCGCATCCGACGGCAAAATATCCGACGGGCCAGGCACCAACAGCACATCGTCAAAGGTCAGACCGGTCGTGATTTCCATCGGGCCACTTTCTGGTGCGGGCGGCGCCTGACCCGCAGTTTGGGGCGGCACGCGCGATTCGTTTGGTGGCGGCCCATGTAACCAGTCGGCCCGACGCGCGCCAGTGGGCGGCACATGATTATTTCGCGGCGGCTGTTTCCGTCGGCTCGACGGTAAAGCGGCTGTTGTCCAGCTGCAGCTCGTCACCGCAATGGCTGCACGCCACGACCATGTTAAGGTCATGACCGCATGGGCGATGGGTGAGCAGCACCGGCGGCCCGCGGTCGTCCGAAAACCAGCGATCGCCCCATTGCAGCAACGCGAGCAGCACCGGATACAGGTCGCGCCCCTTGGCGGTCAGCCGATATTCGAACCGGTCGCCGCGGTCGGAATAGGGAACCGCCCGAATGATGCCCTGCCGGATCAGCCGCTCCAGTCGTCCCGTCAGAATGTTCGTCGCCATCAAAGTGTCGCGCTGGATCTCGTCGAAGCGGTTTATCCGCGTGAACATCGCGCGCACGACCAGCGTCGCCCAGCGGTCGCCGAACAGCTCAATCATCGTATCGACCAGCGGCCGTCCGCCCGGGCGACGCGCGCCAATATCACCGTTGAAGCGACGGCGCTCATAATCCGGCACGACCTGCGCCAGCCCCGGCCCCTCGCGCCAGTCCACGTCGCGCGGGTCGATTTCGGCGTGACAATAGCCGCAAGTCGGCACCGGCTCGGTCGCATGGCCGCAGGTCGCATGGTGCAAATGGACCTGAAAATCGCGGCTGTCGGCCTCCCACTTATGCTGCCAGCGCAGCATCATCAGGCCGTTCGGAAACTGATCGCGCCCCTTTTGGGTGAGCATATAATGAAAACCGCGGCCGCCCTTGCGCGGCACCTTGGCGAGGCAATCTTCCTCGACCAGTTTCTTGAGGCGTCCGTTGACCACCGAGCGGGCAAGGCCGGTGCGCGCGACAAATTCGTCGAAGCTGTGGATGCCCAGCAAGGCCTGTTCCATCAACAGCAGCACCGGCACGTCGCCGACGACGTCGAGCGCGCGCCAGATCGAACAGGCCCTGATGGTGCGATCGTGTTTCAAGCCCAAGCCAATCCTTGCTCCGCCACCCCCTACCCCAGCGACCCGACATCGACAAGGCAGGGTCGGGAGAGGGAGCGGTACCCGCGCCCCCTCTTCCCTGGGGAGAGGTCGCTAAAAGCGCCCGGTCAATTGCACCGCAATCGTCCGCGGCCGATCGACGATCCCGTTATACGCATTACCGGCATTGCGCGTAATTGTTGTCGCCAGCGGCATCGAACTGGCGGTTTGCAAAATGCGCTGGTTGGTCAGGTTGCGCCCGATCAGCGCCACTTCCCAGCGATTGTCGATCTGGCCCAGCGCCAAACGTGCGCCCAGCTTGACATAGCCATCCTGGAATGTGCGAGGATCGAGGTTCGCCGACGCGATGTAGGAGGACGAGAAGTCGGCGTTGATGTTGAACGCCACCTTCATGTCGCTGCTGATCGGGGTCGTATAATCGAGGTTGAGGTTGCCCGACCATTTCGGCGACAGCGCGTTGCGCAGCCCGGTATAGTCGCAAAACCCACCCGGCCCCGGCGTCTGCAGATAATAGCATTGGCCCGAGGTGAAGTTGGTGAATTTGAAATCCAGATAGGCGACCGCCCCGCTAAGCGTCAGTCCGTCGGCTATCGCGGCGCGGAAGTCGGCCTCGACCCCCTGCGTGCGGGCGCCCGCGGCGTTGGCGACGTTGAAGTTGAGCGTGCCGTCGAAGATGTTGACCTGCAGATCCTTGTAGGTGGTACGATAAAGCGACAGGTTGAACGCGACATTGCGGCCCTTGTATTTCAGCCCGGCCTCGAAGTTGTCGGCGCTTTCATCTTCGAATTCAAAGGCGCCCGGCTTTGCGACCGTGGTCGACCCCGGCAACGAATTCGATCGAATGTCGAAACCGCCTGCCTTGGTCCCGCGCGCGAATGATGCATAGAGCATCAGATCGTCGGTGGCGTCGAACTGGACGTTTACCATTGGGTTGAAGCTGTCTTCGCTGAGCTTGCCCAATATGCTGTGCGCTTCGATATTGAGCGCGCGGAAGGTTGCGGCCACCACCAGCGGGTTGAACGTGTTGAGCGGGCCGCGCACGATCGCCAGATCGCGGCTGCCGCTTTTCTTTTCATGGTTGAAACGTGCGCCCGCGGTGATCCGGAAGCGGTCGCTCAGCGCCAGCTCGCCCTGCGCGAACACCGAAATCAGGTCGGACTTCTGCGAATAGACGCGGTCGTTGCGCGTGTCGCCGATCGCATTGAACGGCGGCCCCAGCGCGAGGAAGGTCGAGTTGAACAGCACCTGATCATCGACGTCGAGCTTGGCGTTCTGATAATAAACGCCCGCGATATAATTGAACGCTTCGCCGCCGGGCGATGCCAGCCGCAATTCCTGCGAAAACTGGCGATAATCTTCCTGCAAATTGGTGCCGTCGAGGAAGCTGATCCCTGAAAAATCGACATCGACGATCTCGCGCGTCTTGTAGTCGAGGAGCGCCGAAACAGAAGTCAGCGTATGCTCACCGATCTCCAGATCGGCGTTGAGCGTGGCGCCGAACACCTTGTTGCGGCTTTGATAGCCATTGTCTTCGCGGACATAATCGGGGTTGGTGCTGACGAAGAACGGCCCCTGAAAGACCGTGTTGTAACTGCCGACCGCGCCGAACACGTCGCGCGGCTGGCCCTTCATTTCGAAGTCGGCATATTCGAGCTTGAGCTCGGCAGCAAACGGCCCGCCGCGATCGAACTCGAGCTTGCCGCGGAAATATTTCTCGTCGACGTTCGGCTCGTCGCGGTCGAGCTTCGCGTTGTAGAAATAGCCGTCCATCTTGCGATAATAGCCAACGACGCGCGCCTCGAAGCCCTCGCTCAGCGGCCCCGACAGCACACCGGTGAGCTGCAATTCCTTGTGGTTGAATTCATAGAGGCCGCTGATGGAGCCTTCGAACTCGTCGGTGGGGCTGCGCGTCGTGATATTAACCGCACCGGCGATCGCATTTTTGCCGAACAGCGTCGGCTGCGGCCCGCGCAGCACTTCGACGCGCTCCATGTCGACGAGCGGCAGGCGCGAGAGCTGGTCGCGGCCATAATAGACGCCATCGACGAACATCGCGACCGACTGCTCAAACCCCTTATTGTCGCCCGACGCAATGCCGCGGATCGCAATGCGGTTGGCAATTGCGGTCTGGGTGATTTTCAGGTTCGGGACGGACGAGGAGATTTGTTCTAGGTTGGTCTGGCCATAATTTTCGACCTGCTTGCCGCTGATCGCCGAGATCGAAATCGGAACGTCCGACAGGCCTTCGGCGCGCTTTTGTGCGGTGACGATGATTTCCTCGAGCCCGCCCTGATCGTCGGCCGGGGCCGCGTCCTGCGCAAAAGCCATACCGGGGCTCGCCAGCGCCGATGCAGCGAGCAGCGCAACAAAATAGCTCTTCATAAGGATCCTCCCACGCATCATCGTCTTGGCGACCGCCGCCCGCGATGTTTTTCTTGCCTTGCGACTCATAACGGCTTTAAGTATCGTTATGCAAGTCAGATAATTTGAGAGAGGAATGACCTTGCCGGGACACGGCCTGCCGCCAGCGCTGACGCGCAATCTGCGCCTGCCCGCGATTGCCGCACCGATGTTCCTTGTCTCGGGGCCGGAGATGGTGATCGCGGCATCGCGCGCCGGGATGATTGGCAGCTTTCCCGCCCCCAATGCGCGAACCTCGGCCGATCTGGAGGATTGGGTGAGCCGTATCGACGCGGCACTGTCGAATGATCCCGATGCCGCCGCGTGGGCGGTCAACCTCGTTGTCCATCCATCGAACAGCCGCCTGCCCGACGACCTAGCCTGCGTCGTCCGCCACAAGGTGCCGCTGGTGATCACCGCGCTCGGCAGCCCCGCGCGGGTGGTCGAGGAAATCCACAGCTACGGCGGGCTGGTCTTCGCCGACGTCAATTCGGTCGGCTTTGCGCGCAAGGCGGCTGCGGCCGGGGTCGATGGCCTCGTGCTCGTTGCGGCGGGCGCGGGCGGGCATACCGGGGCGACGGCGGGTTTCGCTTTTGTCGAAGAGGTGCGACAATTCTGGGATGGTCCGCTGGTGCTCGGCGGTGCGATCTCGACGGGTCATGCGGTGCGCGCGGCGGAGATATTGGGCGCCGACGTCGCCTATCTCGGCACATCGCTGATCGCCTGCGCCGAGAGCATGGCGGTGGCGGGCTATAAGGATATGGTCGTTGCCGCAGGCGCCGAGGACATCGTGCCGTCGAAGGGCATTACCGGCGTCACCGCCAATTGGCTGAAACCCAGCCTGATTGCCGCCGGATACGACCCCGCCAACATGCCCGAGGACAAACGACCCAACTTCTCCGACGCGCAAGACGAGGCAAAAGCGTGGAAGAATGTCTGGTCCGCCGGACAGGGCGTCGGGGCGGTGCGCGGCGTCGAACCTGTCGCCGCTATCGTCGACCGCCTTGTTTCCGAATATGATGCCGCTGCCGCAAGGCCGCGCTTTACCCCCGCCGAAGGAGCCCTCGCATGACCGCCCAGCTTGTCGAGACGATCGAAACGACGATCCAGCCGAACGACCATCCCTATATGCAGGGTGCCTGGCGGCCGACGTACAACGAATGGAATGCGATCTTCGCCAATGGCGATGCCGAGGTGATCGGCAACATCCCGACCGACATCGACGGCGTTTATGTCCGCACCGGCGAGAACCAGATCCATGAGCCGATCGGACGCTATCATCCCTTCGATGGCGACGGCTTTGTCCATTCGATTTCGTTCAAGGACGGCCGCGCGAGCTATCGCAGCCGCTTCGTGCGCACCAAGGGATTTGCAGCCGAGAAGGAAGCCGGCCGTTCGCTGTGGGCCGGGCTGATGGAACCGCCGCACAAGTCGACGCGCCACGGATGGGGCGCGCAGGAATGGCTGAAAGATTCGTCATCGACCGACGTCGCAATCCATGCGGGCAAGATCATCTCAACCTTTTACCAGTGCGGCGAGGCGTACCGGCTCGACCCCTTCACACTGGAGCAGTTCGGCACTGAAAGCTGGGTGCCGCTCGACGGCATTTCGGCGCATTGCAAGGTCGACCTCGCGACCGGAGAATTGATGTTTTTCAATTACTCGAAGCACGCGCCTTACATGCACTACGGCGTCGTCGGGCCGGACAATAAGCTGAAGCATTATATCCCGGTGCCGCTGCCCGGACCGCGCCTGCCGCACGATATGGCGTTCACCGAGAATTACACGATCCTCAACGACATGCCGCTCTATTGGAACGAGGAATTGCTCGAAAAGCGGCTGCACGTCGTGCAGTTCCATCCCGACGAGAAGACGCGCTTCGCGATCATTCCACGCCACGGCCAGCCCGAGGATATTCGCTGGTTTACCGCCGAGCCGACCTACACGCTCCACTGGCTGAACGCGTGGGAGGAAGGCGACGAGATCATCCTCGACGGCTATTATCAGGAAGAGCCGATGCCCAAATCCTATCCGAACGCACCTGAGGGGCTGGAGCGGATGATGGCGTATCTCGATCAGGGGCTGCTCAAGCCACGGCTCCATCGCTGGCGCTTCAACCTGGTTACGGGCGAGACGGTGGAAGAGCGGCTCGACGACCGCGATCTTGAGTTCGGGATGTTCAATCACCGCTATGCCGGCAAGCCCTATCGCTATGCCTACAGCGCGATCCCCGAGCCGGGCTGGTTCCTGTTTCGCGGGTTGGTGAAACATGACCTCAATGCACGGACGAGCGAGGAATATGAATTCGGCCCCGGCCGTTTTGGCAGCGAGGCGCCGTTTGCGCCGCGGATCAACGCCAAGGACGAGGACGACGGCTATCTCGTCTCGTTCATCGCCGACCTCGAAACCGACAAGTCGGAATGTGTGCTGATCGACGCCAAGAATATCGCGGCGGGGCCGGTGTGCCGGATCATCCTGCCCGAACGCATCTGTTCGGGAACGCACAGCGTGTGGGCGAGCGGCGACGATATCGGGATGGGCGACAACAGCGTGCTGGCCGCCTGAGATGATCGTCGCGGGAGAGGAAAAAAGGCGGCAACATCGGGAAAGCGGCTGGTGGGGCGACCAGAGTTTCGCCGACCTGTTCGCGGCCAATGCGACGGCGCATCCCGCACGGCTCGCGCTCGTCGATGCGCCGAACCGGGTCGACTTCGCTTTCGGTGAGCCGCAGCGGCTGACCTACGCCGAGCTGGCGGCGGAGATCGACCGGCTCGCGGGCGCGCTTGTCACCGCCGGGATTGGTAAGGACGATGTGCTGCTCGTCCAGCTTCCCAACATCAGCGAATTTGTCGCTCTTTATTTCGCCGCGGCCAAGATCGGCGCGATCGTCAGCCCGGCGGCGGTACAATATCGCAGCCACGAGTTGAAAGGCATGTTTGGCGTCGTTGGACCGAAAGCGTTTGTCTGCGCCACGCAGGTCAAGGGATGCGACCATGTCGGCGTCGCGGCGCCATTGCTGGACGGCATTCGGCTGATGACCTTTGGCCCCGATGCGCCCGCTGATGCGCTCGACCTCTCGATTGCAGCAGGAAACGCCGACGCCCTCGCGGCCCATGTTGCCGCGAATCCGGTCGATGCCGACGACATTTTCACCATCTGCTGGACCTCCGGCACTACCGGCGTGCCCAAAGGCGTGCCGCGCAGCCACAATCACTGGATCGCCGTCGCCGCCGCGGGGTATGAGGCTATGAAGGTCGGTGCCGGCGACGTGCTGCTCAACCCCTTCCCGCTCATCAATATGGCGAGCATTGGGGGCATCACCATGTGCTGGTTGACCAGCGCGGGGACGATGGTGCTGCACCACCCCTTCGACCCCGGCATCTATTTGAAACAGATCGCGACCGAGCGACCGAGCCTGACGATCGCGCCGCCCGCGGTGCTCAACATGCTGCTGCAGAATGAGGCTCTGCTCGCCTCGGTCGACCTATCGAGCCTGCGCGTCATCGCCTCGGGCTCGGCGCCGCTTGCGCCCGCAATGGTGCGCGGGTTTCAGGAAAAGCTCGGCATCATCATCGTCAACGTCTTCGGGTCGAACGAAGGGATGAGTTTCATCACCGGCGAGGGCGACATGCCCGACCCCGACAAGCGCGCGAGCCTGTTCCCACGCCGCGGCCAATATCAACCGCCCTATGGTGAGGGCCGCGCCGCGAATATCGAAAGCCGCCTCGTATCGCCGGGCGGCGGCGACCCGATCGAGGCTGACGGCATATCGGGCGAACTGCAGATCCGCGGCCCTAGCCTGTTCGAGGGCTATCACAACGCCCCCGACCGCACCGCCGAGGCCTTCACCGACGACGGCTGGTTCCGCACCGGCGATCTGTTCGAAATCGCCGAGGGTGGCGACTTCTATCGCTTCGTCGGACGGTGCAAGGATTTGATCATCCGCGGCGGCGTCAACATTTCGCCCGAGGAAATCGACCAGCTGCTCGGCGGCCACCCGTTGTTGGCAGAAGCGTGCGTCTTTTCGCTGCCCGACCCGACGATGGGCGAGCGCATCGGCCTCGCCTATGTCCCGCGCGGCAATGATGACGTCAGCTTGCCCGACGTCACCGACTATCTCCGCGAAAAGGATCTCGCGGTGTTCAAGCTACCCGAACGCCTGTTCCGCTTCGACGCCTTGCCGCGCAACGTCACCAACAAGGTGATGCGCAGCGAGGTGCGCGAAATGGCGCTCGCCACTCTCGAAAAGGAAGCCTGACATGGCGAAAGACGTCTTCATCCTCGGCGGCGCGCAGAGCGATTTTGCGCGCAACATGGAGCGCGAGGGCGGCGGCTTGTTCGAGCTGTTTCGTGATGTTGCCGAAGCAGCGTTCGCTGCGACGGGCATTGAACCCAAAGAGGTCGAAACCGCGCATGTCGGCAATTTCGTCGGCGAATTGTTCGCCGGACAAGGCCAGCTCGGCGGCTTCTTCGGTCATGTCCACCCCGACCTCGCGGGTATCCCCGCCTCGCGTCACGAGGCCGCCTGCGCCTCGGGCAGCATCGCGATCCTTGCCGCCGCCGCCGAGATCGAGGCCGAGCGTTACGGCCTCGCGCTGGTGCTGGGCATCGAGTTGATGCGCAACGTCCCCGGCCAGCGCGCCGCCGAATATCTCGGCGCCGCCGCCTGGGCGGGCCGCGAGGCGCAGGAGGCGCGCTACCTCTGGCCGTGGATGTTCGCACGCGTTGCCGAGGAATATGAGGAACGCTTCGGGCTTGACCGCGCGCATCTGCGCGGCATTTCGGCGAATAATTTTGCCAATGCGAAGAAGAACCCGAACTCGCAGACGCGCGGCTGGGCGGTGACCGACGATCATCTGGGCGAGAATGACGAGGTCAATCCGCTGATCGAGGGGAGCCTGCGTAAGTCCGATTGCGGACAGGTTACCGACGGCGCCGCCGCCATCTTCCTCGCCTCGCGCGAAGTTGCCGAAAGTTACGCGCAGCGTCGCGGGATTTCGATCGACAACATTCCGCGCATCAAGGGCTGGGGTCATGCCACCGCACCCCTGCTTTACTCGACAAAGGTTGCGAACAGTCGTGGTCAAGACTTTGTTTTTCCTAGTGTTCGGAAGGCGATGATGGATGCGCTGCGCCGCGCCAAGATGCCCGACATCTATGCGTGCGACGGGGTCGAGGTGCATGATTGCTTTTCGATCACCGAATATATGGCGATCGACCATTTCGGCATCACCAAACCCGGCGAAAGCTGGCGCGCGGTCGAGGACGGGACGATCGCGCTCGGCGGGAAATTGCCGGTCAATCCATCGGGCGGGCTGATCGGGCTGGGGCATCCCGTAGGTGCAACCGGGGTCCGAATGCTGCTCGACAGCTGGCGCCAAGTCACGGGAAACGCAGGCGATTATCAAGTTGAAGGGGCCCGCAACTTCGCAACCTTCAACGTCGGCGGCAGCGCGACGACCGCGGTCAGCTTCGTCGTCGGCACCTGATTTGGCCGACGTTTATCTGTACGACGCCGTGCGCACGCCGCGCGGCAAGGCCCGGCCCGACGGGGGGCTTGCCGGACTGACCCCGCAGGAATTGGTGCGCCAGCAAGCGGCAGCGCTCACGGCGCGATGCGGCGATTATGTTCCCGATGCGCTGCTGCTCGGCTGCGTCACACAAAGTGGCGCGCAGGGCGGGCATATGGCGATGCTGGCGAAACTCCATGCGGAACTGCCCGACACGACGGCGACGCACAGCATCAACAACTATTGCGCCTCCGGCCTGTCGGCGATCGGTCAGGCGGTCGCCAAGGTTGCCAGCGGCGAAGCCAATTGCATCCTTGCGGGCGGCGTCGAGTCGATGAGCGGCACACCCTTTCTGAGCGACCGTGCAGCCTTTTATAAGAATGATGAACTGCCGCCGCGCGCACGCTTTGTACCGCCCGTTCTCGCCGCCGACCGGCTCGCCAACGCCGAGGGGATCACGCGCGCCGATCTCGACGCGGTCGCCCTCGCCTCCCAGCAAAAGGCGTCCGCCACCGACACCGACGCCGCGCTTCAAAAGTCGCGTATCGCCACCGGGCCGCTCAGCGGCGAAGAGTGTATCCGCCCGCAAACGACCGCAGAATCGCTCGCCGCCGCGCCGCCGGCGTTTGGAGAATTGCAGCAGCAATATGCAGGCGCGCTCGAAGGCGCGACATTCGCGCCGCTGCACGCCATCGCCCACGCCCCGCCGATCTGTGACGGCGCAGGGATGGCGCTGATTGGCAGCGCCGGGCTCGGTCCCCCTCCCCGCGCGCGCGCGGTCGCTTTTGCCGAAAGCGGCGGCGATCCCGTCGCATCGCTCACCGCGGGTTTTGCCGCGATGGACAAGGCGCTGGCGCGCACCGGGCTGACGCTCGGCGACATGGACCGGATCGAGTTCATGGAAGCGTTCGCTGTAACGATCGCGAAATTCCTGCGCGACCGCGATGTCGATGGCGCACGAGTCAATGTCAGCGGTGGGCATCTGGCGAAGGGACATCCGATGGGCGCCAGCGGCGCGATCCTGACCTCGACCCTGCTCGACGCGCTTGATGCGTGCGGGGGCCGCTACGGGCTGGTCGTGCTGACCGGCGCGATGGGGGTTGGCGCGGCGATGGTGGTCGAGCGGTTGAAAAGCTGACCTGACGTTCGTCATCCCGGCGAAGGCCGGGATCTCACCGGCGCGTCATTACGATAGGTCGAGATCCCGGCTTTCGCCGGGATGACGGCGAGAAGTACCGGATCGCCAGAAGGCCCAGACCTGCCCCCCTTCAACAAATCCCCATTGCACCCGCCCCACATTCCGCTATGGGCGGCGCGTGCAGGGCTTGCCCTGCACATGATCGCGCCGGTGCCCGAAAGGGCTTAAAATGGGAACGCGGTAACGGGGTTCTTGCTGAACCCCCGAAGCCGAGGCTGTCCCTGCAACTGTAAGCGGCGAGCGAGATGCACCGTTTGGGCCAAAGGCCCGGACAGCCACTGGGGCAACCTGGGAAGGCGTGCATCGAGCCTTGACCCGCGAGCCAGGAGACCTGCCGGCGAGGGTCGCTCAATGCCTGGGTCCAGGGAAAGGCCATGGCACGGAGAATTCCGTCGAGCGACGACCAAGCGGTGGAGCCGCTTCGGTGCCGGGGGCGCAGGCTTTACGCCGCTTGCGACGCCGTCATCGGTCGATCGCGTGCGCGTTTCGGCTGGCTCCGCCTTCGTTGCCGGCGTGCGGGAGTCTCCCATGTTGAAATTTTCGAGCATTTCTCTTTTCGCGCTTGTCGCCGCGACGCCGGTCGCCGCGCAGGAAACCTACAGTTCCGACGACATCGTCGTCACCGCATCGGGCATCGAGCAATCGCGCGACGAAGTCGGTCAGGCGATCACCGTGATCGATGCCGACACGATCGAAACGCGGCAAACGACCGATGTCGTCGACCTGCTCGCCACGACCCCCGGTATCCGCTTCAACCGCACCGGCAGCACCGGATCGGTTGCGGGCATCTCGATCCGCGGCGCGGAAACGACGCAGACTTTGGTCCTGATCGATGGGGTCAAGGTCAACGATCCCAGCGGCATCGGCGACGGTTATGATTTCGGCCATCTGCTGACCGGCAACATCAGCCGGATCGAAGTGCTGCGCGGTTCCAACTCCGTAGTGCATGGCAGCCAGGCGATCGGTGGTGTGGTCAACCTGATGACCGCGACCCCCGCCCAGGGTTTCTCCGCCAATGCGTCTGCGGAATATGGCTATAGCGACACGCTCAACGCCAAGGCCGACGTGTCGGGAACCGCCGGGGCGGTATCGGGGGGCATCGGCGGCGCCTATTTCCGCACCGACGGCATTTCGTCGGCGGCGGTCGGGACCGAGCGCGACGGCTACAAGAATTTCGCGGGCAACGCGCGGCTGAAAATTGCGTTCAGCGATGCGCTCAGCCTCGACCTGCGCGGCTACTACATCAACGCCGACCTTGATTATGACAGCTTCTTCGGCGCACCGGCCGACAGCGGCGACGTCGCCAAGCTCGACCAATATGTCGGCTATGCCGGCCTCAACCTCGACCTGTTCGACGGCCGCTTTACCAGCCGCGCGGCGGTGACGTGGATGCGCAACGAGCGCGATTATTTCTTCGTGCGCGGGACCGCCCCCGATTATGGCTACAAGGGTACGAACCTGCGTTTCGAATATCAGGGCGTCGTGGCGCCCGCCGACACCGCCAAGCTGGTGTTCGGTTACGAGCATGAACGCCCCGATTACGACTTCTTCGGTTTCGGTTCGACCGACAGCCAGAAGGCCAATATCGACAGCGTCTATGCGCTGGGCATCGTCCAGCCGTTCGCCGGCCTGTCACTGACCGGCGGCGTCCGCCACGACGACCACAGCCAGTTCGGCGGCGCCACAACCCTTGGCGCCAACGCCAATTATTCGCCCAATGATGGCGCGACCAATGTCCGTCTGAGCTATGGCGAAGGGTTCAAGGCGCCTTCGCTCTACCAGCTTTACGACAGCTTCAGCGGCAATGCGGCGCTGCGTCCCGAAGAATCGAAGAGCTATGACATCGGCATCGACCAAAGTCTGGCCGACGGGCGGGCGTTGATCTCGGTCACGGCGTTTCTGCGCAACACCGTCAACCAGATCAATTACGACAATGCGACCTTTACCTATGGCAATATCGACCGCACGCGCGCCAAGGGGGTAGAGGCATCGCTGGCGCTGCGACCCGTCGATGCGCTGAACGTCACCGCGTCGTACAGCTATATCGACGCGCGCGACCGGTCGGGACGTCCCGCCTTCGATGGCAAGCGCCTGCCCCGCCGTGCCGACCATGCGGTCAGCTTGTCGGCCGACTATGACTGGTCGTTCGGGCTTTCGACCGGCGCGACCGTCACGATGGTGAGCGACAGTTTCGACAATGCGCTCAACACGGTGCGGCTCGACGGTTATGCCATCGCCGGGGTTCGCGCATCCTTTGCCATCACCGAGCGGATCGAAGTGTATGGCCGCGTCGATAATCTGTTCGACGCCGATTATGCGACGGCATTCAACTATGGCACCTATGGCCGCGCCGCCTATGGCGGCGTTCGGGCGCGGTTTTGATGACGCGGCGCTGCCGGAAATCGGCAGCGCCGTTCGGGCGGGAGGCGACGCATGACCGAAACACACACGGGTCAGAACGCGACAGCAAGGGCAGCGGCGCGTTGATCGCGTCGGTGCGCCGCCTGGCCGTGATCGCGGCCGCATCGGTCGTCGTCGCGGGCACCCTGTCCGCGACCGCCACCCGCCCTCTGCCATCGACACGGGCGATGTCGGCGACACCGGCGATGCCCCAGCGTATCGTGTCGATGAACCTGTGCACCGACCAGCTCGTCCTGGCGCTGGCCGACCGCCAGCAGATCGCCGGTCTGACACGCAACGCGACCGATCCCGGGATGTCCGACCAGGCGGCGGCGGCACAGGGGCTACCGGTGCTACGCAACTCGGCCGAACAGATATTGGCGATCAATCCTGATCTGGTCGTCGGGATGCCGGCCAGCGGCAGCGCCATTCTGGCGGCAGTTGCCCCCCAGCGCTATCCGCTGCTCGATCTGGAAACGGCCAATCGGCTCGACCAAATCTATCGCACCATCGACGAGACCGCCGCCGCTGTTGGCCATCCCGTGCGCGGAGCGGCACTCATCGCCGGGATGAAACGGGATCTTGCGACCTTGCCGCGGCTCGGCCGCGGCCGCGTCGCTGCTTATTATCAGCGGCGCGGTTATATGACGGGTACCGGAACGCTCGTTGACGACATGATGACTCGCGTTGGGCTGACCAACCTGGCGAAAACCTTGGGCAAGCCGCCGTTGTCGCAATTGAGCCTTGAAGAAATGGTTGCCGCTCGCCCCGATTTCCTGATTGTCGAACGCGCCACCAATGTCGTCGATGATCAGGGCAGCGAAATGCTTCACCATCCCGCCCTGTCCGACATCCCGCGGATCGTTGTGCACGAAGCGTGGACCGTGTGTGGCAGCCCTGCCTACACCAGGGCCGCGCGCAGCATCGCCGCGCAGATCGCCCGGCATGACGGGGTTGTTCGATGAGTCATTCGCTTCCCCGTCCGCTGCTGATCGGCGCGCTGACGGCATTGGCGGTCATCGCGGGGCTGGCTTCGCTGTTGTTCGGCGCGGTCGATCTGTCGCTCGACCGGCTCGTCGCTGCCGCCAGCGGCGATGGCGACCGCATCGCGTCCATCATATTGTTCGACCTTCGCCTGCCGCGCGCACTGCTCGCCTTGGCGGTGGGCGCGATGCTCGGCCTCGCTGGAGCCGCGCTACAGGGCTATTTGCGTAACCCGCTAGCCGAACCGTCCGTGCTCGGAACATCGAACGCGGCAGCACTGGGCGCGGTGGCGGCCATTTATTTCGGCCTCGCCCAGCTTCATCCCGCGGTGTTGCCCGGGCTTGCCATTGGCTGCGCGCTCCTGTCGCTCGGCCTGCTGTTCCTCTTGGCAGGCGACGCGGAAAGCCCGCTCACCCTCATCCTGGCGGGGCTTGCGGTCGCGACGCTGGCGGGCGCCGGGATCAGCCTCGCGCTCAACCTGTCGCCCAATCCCTTCGCGGCCATGGAGATCATGACCTGGCTGCTTGGCAGTCTGGAGAACCGCTCGTTCGACCATGTCTGGATCGCCCTGCCCTGCATCGCGATCGGGACCGCGATGCTGCTTTGGAACGGCCGCGCGCTCGATGCGCTGACGTTGGGCGAGGATGCGGCGCAGGCCCTGGGGGCCGATCTCAAACGGACGCGGCGACGCCTGCTGCTTGGTACCGCGATCGGAGTTGGCGGCGCGGTGGCGGTGTCGGGCGCCATCGGCTTTGTCGGCCTGATCGTCCCGCACCTGATCCGTCCGCTGACCGATCGCAGCCCATCGGCGATCCTGCTGCCGTCGGCGATCGGCGGCGCGGCGCTGCTCACCCTGGCCGACCTTGGCGTGCGGATCATTCCTTCAACCAACGAGCTGAAACTGGGGGTGGTCACCGCCTTCCTTGGCGTGCCGATTTTCCTGATCCATCTAATGCGCGAGCGGCGGTTATGGTAAGCATCACACTGGAGGATGTCGGCGTCACACTCGGCCGCCGCGCCGTCGTCCGCGACGTTTGCGCCACACTGGAGCCGGGGTCGCTGACCGCCATCGTCGGCCCCAATGGCGCGGGCAAGTCGACCCTGGCGCGGGCAATGCTCGCTCTCGTTCCGGCGACGGGACGAATTCTGGTCGATGGCGCCGACGCCGCCGCGATACCGCGCGCGGATCTAGCCCGACGGATCGCCTATTTGCCGCAGGGGCAGTTGCTGCACTGGCCACTGACCGTCGAGCGGCTGGTCGGCCTGGGCCGTCTACCGCACCTCGCGCCGATGTCGCGGATCAGCGCCGCCGACACCGCCGCAATCGAGCGGGCCATGATGCGTGCGGACGTGTTCGATCTGCGCGACCGCATCGCAACCGAATTGTCAGGCGGCGAACGGGCGCGCGTCTTGTTTGCGCGCGCCCTGGCGGTCGAGGCGCCCGCGCTGATTGCCGATGAACCGCTCGCCAGTCTTGACCCCGGCCACCAGATCGACGTCATGGAGCTGCTACGCGCCGAGGCCGCCAGCGGCGCGTTGGTGATCGCGGTGCTTCACGACCTGACGCTTGCGGCGCGCTATTGCGACCGGCTGCTGCTGATCGACGAAGGCCAGATCGTCGCCGACGGGGCGCCCGCCGCGGTACTGACGCCCGCGCGGCTGCGCCGCGTTTATGGCATCGATGCGCGGGTTGAAACCGGCGGCGCGTGGCCGACGATCACCACCCTCGGACGGTCAGACCGGTGACGACAGTTTCATCAGCACCAGACCGCTGACGATCAGGAGGGCCGCAACGATCCGCATCGCGCTGGCCTGTTCGCCCAGCACCGCGACGCCGACAAGGAAGGCACCGACCGCACCGATGCCCGTCCAGATCGTATAAGCGGTGCCGAGCGGCAGCGATTTCATGGCCAGCGCCAGCAAACCAAAACTGGCGATCATGGCGGCGATCGTGACAAGCGACGGTCCCAGTCTCGAAAACCCGTCCGACTGTTTCATCGAAAAAGCCCAGACGATTTCGAGAACACCGGCAATGGCGAGATAAATCCAGGCCATGACAGCCTCCTTTTCAAGGCTGCCGGGCCGTCCCGGACTTGCGAGCCTGCGCGACGCAGGCGAGGACGTGGCCTCTTGGTGAATTGGTCCATAGCAAGGATACCATGGTCCGCGCCACAAAAACCACCTGAACTTAACCGATTATCCGCCCAAGGCCAGCCATAGCAGCAGTCGGGCGCGCCGCGCCTCGCCCATCGCCGCCGCCGCGCGTTCGCCGGCACCATCGGCCTGCCGCCGGATCTCAAGCACGCTCGCCAGATCGACCAGCCCGGCGCGAAAGCGGCTTGCCGTCAACGCATCGCTTCGGGCGAGCAAAGCGGCTTCCTGGGTCGCGGCAGTGGCCCGGGCGTCAGCGGCGGCGATCAGCCGATAGGCCGATTCGGCATCACCCAGCGCGTCGAACACTGCCGAGCGATATTGTTGAAAGGCGAGCTGTTTATCCGCCGCCGCGCCGTCAATCTCGGCCGAAATGCGGCCAAAGTCGAACAGGGGTCCGGCGATCGCGGCGGCCAGCGAGCCGATAATCGAATCACTGTCGAACAACTGCCCGGGGCTGAACGCCAACAGGCCAAGACTGCCCGACAGGGTGATCCGCGGAAACCGCTGCGCCGCCGTTGCCGCCAGATCGGCATCGCTCGCGGCCAGGCGCGTGGCGGCCGCGACAACATCGGGCCGACGGATCAGCAGGTCCGACGGCAGCGCCGCCGGGGCTGCCGGCAACGCTTGCGGACTGCCGCGCATCGCCAACTGCGCCTCGATCCACTCGGCGTCGCGGGCCGTCAGCGTCACGAGGCGCCCGATGATGGTGCTCCGTTCGGTGGCAAGCGCCGCCAGACGGCTTCGCGACGCGCTCGTCACACTTTCGGCGCGGACGCGATCGGCGCCGGGCGCAAGGCCGGCCTGGGCTCTCGCCCCTGCCAAGCCAACCAGGCGCTCTGCCGATGCAAGGTCGCTCTCCAGCGAGGCAGCACGGGTGTCAAGGCTGCGCCAATCGATGACGAGCGCAGCCAGATCGGCGATCAGCGCGATGCGGACGGCGTCAGCGTCGGCGGTCGCGGCGTCGAGCCGCAAGTCGGCGGCGCGCTGTTCCGACCGCAGTCGGCCAAAGAGGTCGGGATCCCACCGCGCGCTCAGCGAGGCACCATAAGCGGTTTGATCGGGGTCGATCGAAATCCCCGGCGGCAGGCTGGCACCAAGACTGCCTGGGTTGCTGCGGCTGGTTTCGACCGACGCGGTTGCGTCGAATTGCGGGGCGCGTTCGGCGCGGGCGCGGCGGGCGCCCGCCCGCGATTGCTCGATCCGCGCCGCCGCCTCGCCAAGCGATGGCGCGTCGACCATGGCGGCGGTGCGCAAGGCCGCAAAAGCAGGATCGCCGTTCGGTAGCAAGGCTGCTAGCGATCCAGCCTGCCCTGCGTCGGGCACATAGGAAAAGGTGGCGGGAAGCACCGGTGGCGGCGTGTCGATCCGCGGCGGCGACCCGCCAGCGCACCCCGTCAGCAGCGTCGCGGCAACAAAAATGGCCGCCGCCCGTCTCATCGCTTCGCTCCGGCCGGTGCTTTTGCGGGAATGAACGCATCGACCTGTTGCCCGACGCGGAACAGGTCGTTGCCGGCCGGTAGTGCATAAATGACCTGCATGACCCGGACATCGACACGCTCGGCGGCGCTGTTGGTCAGCGAGCGCTTGGGAACCACCAGCGGTTCGGCGCGAACAAAGCGCGCCGCAACCTGCCGCTCGGCTGCACCGCGCGGCGACACGATCGCGTTCGACCCCAGCGCCACGTCCGCGGCCTGATCCTCGTCGATATCGATCCGGACGTGCAGAGGCCGCGTTTCGCCCATCCGAATATAGGGTTCGGCGTTGCCACCCTGCGGCCCGCCCGCCTGCACATATTCGCCCGGCCGGATGTTGACCGCTAGAACTTCGCCCGCGATCGGCGCCCGAACCGCCAACCGCGATAACTCAACGCGCGCGCTTCCCGCCGCCGCCGTCGCTGCATCGAGACGCGCCCGCGCCAGCGCCAGACGGCTCGCCGCCGCTGCCGCGTCACCCTCGGCCCGGACGACTTCGGTACGGCTGATCGCCTCGGCATCGTCGACCTGGCGGTAGAGCGCGAGTTGGCGCTGCGCGGTGACCCGCGCGGTCTCTGCCTCGCCGATGGCGGCGCGAGCTTCGCGTATCGCCGCCTCGGCCTCGCGCAACCGCGCGCGCACCGCGCGGTCGTCGACCGTGAACAGCAGGTCGCCTTTTGCGACATAGGCACCGGGCTCGACATTCAGGGCCATGACCAGACCCGACAATGCGGTGCCGACATCGACGATCTCGCTCGATGGTTCGACAACCCCCGCGCCGGCCACGCGCGCGCTGTTGGCCAATGCGCCGGTAGCCCGCGGCGGCGTCTGCTGCGGGGGCTCGAGTTGCCTGTCGGGCAGGCCCGTCGCGATAAAGATCACCGCGATCACCAGCCCGAGCAAGGCGAGCGCGGGGAGGATCTGACGTGAAACATTGAGGTTGGAAAAGCGTCGGGTCATGGCGTCAATGGTCCTTCGGCATATCGCGGCCATCATGGGTGATCCGGCCGTCCTCAAGCACGAGGATGCGGTCGGCGAGATCGAAGATGCGGTTATCGTGGGTGACGATGATCACCGACCGGTCGTCGGCGAGCGCGACTTCGCGCAGCAGGTCCATCACCCGGCGCCCGGATCGCGCGTCGAGCGCCGCCGTCGGTTCGTCGCAGACGATCAGGCGCGGCTGGTGGACCAATGCACGCGCGATCGCGACGCGCTGTTGCTGTCCCCCCGACAGTTGGTTCGGCAGCTTATCGGCCTGATCTGCAATGTTGAGCGCGGCAAGCAATTCGATCGCCCGGTCGCGCGCCTCCATGCGGTCCATCCCCTGCGCAATCAGCGGCACCGCGGCATTCGATGCGGCGTCGATCGCCGGGATCAGATTATATTGCTGGAAGATAAAGCCGACATTGCGGAGGCGAAAATCGACCAGATCGCTGTCGCTGAGGTGATAGATATCGGTGCCGAACAGGCGAACCTCGCCCTCGGTCGGCCACAAAATGCCGCACATGATCGAAATCAGCGTGGTTTTGCCCGATCCCGATTCACCAACCAGATAGGTGAGCTCGCCAGCGCGGACGTCGAGGTCGATGCCGTGCAGCACCCGGATCGTCTGTTGCCCCGCAGTAAAGTCGCGCGCCACGCCGCGCGTCGAGATCGCGGCAACGGCGGCAACGGCCTTGGCTTCGGCTTCGGCGGCACTGCTCACCGGAACACCGCCGCCGGTTCGGTCTTGAGTACCCGGCGCAGCGCAATCCATCCGGTCAGTGCAAGGATCAGGGTGACGGCAACCAGACTGATCAGCGGCACCTGCCACGGGATGTAAAAGCCCTTGAAGGTCGGATTGCCTGAAAAACCCCAGATAAAGCCCACGGTGCCGAGCACGCCAAGGCCATAACCGATCAGGCCGACCATCCCGGCCTGCGCCGCAACCATGCGCCGTATCTTGGCATTGTTGACGCCAATCGCCTTCAATGCGCCGAACTGTTTGATGTTGTCGCGGATGAACAGGCTGAAGGTCAGACCGACGATCGCCACCCCGACGACAAAGCCCAGCAGTACGGTGATCCCGAAATTCAGCGGGATGCCGGTGTTTTCGATAATGAAATCGACGCCGTCGCGCGCGAATTCATCGCGGGTGCGCGCGCGCAGGCCGGTATCCTTGGTAATCCGCGTCGCCAACGCCTTGGCCTCCACCCCCGGCGCCGCGCCGACCAGCACGAAGCTCAACCGGTTGCGGGTGCCGGGCACAAAATTGAGCGCGCGGCTGTACCGGGTGTAGAGCGTGACCTGGCTGGTGAAGCTGGGAATGGCATCGGCGACTCCCATGATGACCGCGCGCTGATCATTCAGTTCGAGCCGCTCGCCGACAGGATTGTAGCCCACCGGGAAAAAGCGCACCGTCCCGACATCGTCGATCACCACCGCATCGGGGCGTTCCAGCACATCGGCGGCACCCAGGGCCATCCGGCGCGGCAAACCGATCAGGGTCGCATCGTCCACCCCGATGACCGACACGCCTTCAAGGTCGCCTTCCTTGGTTCGTACCGAAGCCGCGGCGCGCAGATGCGGCACCGCCCATTCCACGCCCGCCACCGATCGCACCCGATCGAGCGCGGTGGACGGCATCGGCAGATGGACGTCCGTCGTGCGGCTGACCGGATCCATGACCCAGACATCTGCCGACGGAACATTGTAGACGCCACTGGCGCCGCGTTCGATCAGATTGACGAAGATCGTCAGCTGCTGCGTGATCAGCAGGGTCGAAAAGGCAATACCGAACAACAGACCATAAAATTTGGTCGCATCGCCCGTCAGCATTCGAATTGCGATCCAGACCATCGGGGGAGAGCCCTTTTTTCGTCGCGCCTTGCAACCGTTGCTGTTTTCAAACATTATTGAACGGTGCCGTATAAGTGAACGGAAGCGTATAGTTTGTCAATCGCGCGAAAAAAGAATCTTGGCCGACCGGCTGATCTCGCCAAACGCGAGGCTATTTTGGTGGCGGCGCGCGACGCCTTTTTCGAACATGGCTATGGCGCGGCGGCGATCGAGCAGATTGCGTTGGCCGCGGGCGTGTCAAAGGTGACGATCTATAATCACTTCGGCGATAAGCCCGGCCTGTTCACCGCCGCCATCGAACGCGAATGCGAACGGGTGCGGGGTCATTTTACGATCGACGGCGAAGGATCGGAATCGCTGCGTGATCGCTTGCTGCAAATCGGTGATGCGATGGTGGCCTTTTTATCCCGGCCCGAGATGGTGCAGTTCGAACGCCGCATCGCCGCCGAAACCGAGCGCAATCCAGAGATTGGCTTGGCATTCCTCAATGCTGGGCCGCGGCGGATGAAGGCAACGCTCGCCGCGTTCCTGACCGGGATCGCCCAGACCGGCGCACTGCAAGTGCCCGATCCAGGTCTTGCCGCAGAGCAGTTTGCGTCGATGTGCAAGGGGTTTGGAGATGTCGAACGCCGGTTTGGAGCGCCGCCAAGCGAAAGCGTCACCAAGCAACGCGTGGAAGCAGCGGTGGACATTTTCTTGAAAGTCTATGGCCGGTAGCCGCGATCGCATGGCCTGTCCCTCAGCCAGAGGGATTTGATGACAATGCTGGTGCGTACGCTGCCAATTCTGATCCACGGCGACCGGTACAAGCAAGATGTCAAAATCGGGGAAGGGCTGCAAGGCGGCCGAGTGCGGCGTCACGAGATATGCTCCCGCGAAAACCGATCGAATAGTTGATCTTGAGAATGCATCTTCGGAGCCTGTGGGGCCTCGTCGTACGCCGGCCTGGCAGGGGCAGTAGGTCTCAAATTCCAGAACTAAGTATTTGACAAATAACGTATCAGAGTTGCAAAAATCGCAATGTACCAGCACTTCTGCTGCGGTATTCGCGGGCTTTAGTGGGACTGGTTGGGACGATTCCGCTATTTTCGATGACCCGAAGTCATTTGCGGCAAGCCGTTCAAAACCTCTTCTGAATAGCGCGCAACTTGCTCGTGCGACGACCTGCACGGGCACATTGAATAAGATTTTCGGAGGGTGAAAGTGAGCGCCGAGATGTACGCTCAAACTCCTGACGGGCGCGCTTCCCAATGCCGTCACCTTAACGGCAGTGAGAGAATAGCTGAAAGACCGTCACGGAGTGGCCGCTTACTGTCAGGCGGCTTTCCGACCCGGATAGGCAGTAGCTGCCGTTCTATTCATTAGAAATGATATGAGCACCATCTGGGCTCAGCTGATCGGGCCTTTCGCACCCAGCATCTGCCATTCGGCTCAAAAGTCCGACACGAGCACCCGCTCAAGGTCGAAGTCGGCGCGGTCTCTGACATTTTTCGAGATCGGATAGGTCGTATAGTCGATCTCCATTGCCAGGAAAGGCGCCATGATCTCGTGGTAATGCCGCACGTTCCGCGCCAATATCCGCATCACATAATCGACCACCCCGGACACCGCGTCGCACACGACAATGTTCATGCTCCTGCTCACGATAGCTTCAAACTGCCCTGACTTTTCCGGAGTAATATCCTTAACGCAGACCATGACGATGAACTGGCTGAGATTGCCGAGCCGTTCCAGGTCCAGATCAGCGTGATAGCCGCGGATGAACCCGGCTGCCTCCAACCGCTCGATGCGCATCGCGCAGGGGGTGGGCGACAGGCCAATCGCCTCGGCCAGCTTGATCTTGCTGGTCCGACCATCCGCGCTGAGCACCGCGAGAATTTCAAGGTCGAGCCGGTCGAGCGATGGGGGGGAGCTCTTTCCGATCACCCAGCGCACCCATGCCGCAACACCATTCCCGAACGCGCACCGGTGTGCTGGCCCTCGTCCAGCGTCAGTACGCCGTTCACGATCACATGTTCAATGCCGGATGCGGGCCGTGTCGGCGCCGTCCAGTTTGCATGATCCTGGATTTTCTTTGCATCAAAGACGATCACGTCAGCGCGCAACCCCTCTCGCAAGACACCCCGGTCAGCCAGTCCCAAGCGCCGCGCGGGCCAGGACGTCATCTTGCGCACGGCATCCTCCAGCGACAAAATACCGCGGTTGCGCACATATTCAGCCAGCACGCGCGCAAAGGTACCGTAGGACCGGGGATGCGGCAGCCCCATGCCATCGAGCTCGCCCAATGCCTCGGTCGCCGCCGCGTCGCTGCCGATGCTGACCCAAGGCTGCCGAATAGCGGCTTCGATATCGCCTTCATCCATAACGAAATAGAGGGCGAACGCGCGGTTGGGGAGCGCGTCGAGCATGATGTCCCACGCCGCATCCGCCGGATCCTTGTGTAGCGCGGCGCCGATCTCGACGAAATTCTGGCCATGAAACCGCACGTTGTCGTCATGGTATGAATTCGCCAAGACAATGTTCTGCCAGCCGCCCGCGGCTTCGACCATGCTCGACCATCCGGGTACCGATCCCGCAGCCGCGTCTTGCTTAAGCTGCGCTCGCAGCGCGGGGTCGCGCAGCTTCGCAACGCCGGCATCAAACCCTTGGGCAAAGACGTGCCCCGGCACGGTGCCCTCTAACCCCGTGCCCGCGGCGGTGTAGGGGTAGAGATCGGCCGCAACATCGATCCCACGTCCGCGCGCTGCCGCGATGCGCGCGATCGCCTCGGGCATCAACTTACCCCAGCCGGGGGCATAGGCGGCCTTGAGGTGGAAAATCTCGACCTTGGCGCCGCTTTCCTCGCCGATGCGGATCGCCTCGTCGATGCTGTACAACAAACGGGCGCTTTCGTCGCGCATATGCGTCGCGTAAAAGCCGCCGCAGCGCGCCGCAATCTTGGCTAGCGCAATCAGGTCTTCGGTCGATTGAAAGGAATCGGGCGGGTACATCAACGCGGTGCTGACCCCGAACACCCCCGCCTTCATTGCCGTATCGACCAACACGCGCATCTGCTCGAGCTGGGCTGGCGTCGGTGTACCGGCCGCGTCGCCCATCACCTGAACGCGCGCCTGCGTCGCGCTATAATAGGTGCCAAAATTGACTGCGATGCCGCGCGCCGCGAGGTCGTCGAAATATTGCGATATCTCGCGCGCCGAAACGGGCGTCCCGCCTTCGCCGCCGATGATTGTCGTCACGCCCATGCGCAGCTTGTTTTCGGCCGCGCCCTGTTTCAGAAGCACGCTGCCCGACTGATCCATCATATCGATGAAGCCGGGGGATACATATTTCCCAGTTGCGTCGATGTCCTTTGCGCCCGTCGCAGCAATATGCCCGATCTTGGCTATCCGGCCGTCCTTGATGCCGACATCCGCATAAACCCACGGGTTGCCAGCACCGTCGAGGACGCGGCCACCCTTAATGACGATGTCGTAATCGGGCGCCGGTGCGGCGGCGAACAACAGGGGGGCGCTGAGCGCGCCGCAAAGCGCCTTTGCCCAGCGCGTGCATCGGGCGTTCGAAGGAAGCGCGCTCAACCTCATGCGGGCCAACCCCAAAGCTCAGGCGGACACGTTGCCTGGCCACGCGCATAGGCGACGGACGGCGTGCGATCACGCGCCAGGAAAATCGGCCCGTCGAGATCGACAATATCGCAAAGCTGCCCGAGCACAAACGCGGGCGCCATGGCCAGGCTCGATCCCACCATATTACCGACCATCACGCCAAGACCATGCAATCGCGCCGCTTTGGCCATCAAGAGCGCCTCGGTGAGCCCTCCGCATTTGTCGAGCTTGATGTTGACGACACCAAACCGTCCAACCAAACTCGGGATCTCATCGACGGTCAGCACGCTCTCGTCAGCCGCGATTGGCATCGGGCATTTGAGCCCGTCAAGATCGGCTTCGCGGCCACGGCGCGAAGGTTGTTCGAGCAGCGACACCCTTTCCTCGACCAGCACCCTGATCAGCGGAGCGAGGTCTCTTCTGGCAAATCCCTGATTGCCGTCGACGCCCAGCCACGCGTCAGGCCGCGCCGCGCGGATCGCGCGAACCCGCTTAATGTCGAGCGGCAGTTCTCCAGTCAGTTTGATCTTGATGTGCGGAACGTCGCCAAAATCGGTCGCTCTGCGTGCCATGGCTGCCGGATCGTCGGCGCTCAGGGTAAAGGTGGTCGCGAGCGGTTTCGGCGCGGCGAGGCCGGCTATTTGCCAGACCGCCTGCCCTGTGCGCTTGGCCTCCAGATCCCACATCGCGGCATCAACCGCGTTGCGCGCACCGCCTGCGGGCATCGCGCCGCGCAGCATCTCGCGGCTTACCCCACTCTCGATCAGCGCGCGCTGCGCTTCGATCTGTGCCGTCATGCGGGCCGGATCTTCGCCCAGATAATAGACGCCCGGCGCCTCACCACGTCCGACATGGTCGCCATCGGTCAAGGTCACGACGACGACGTCCTGACGGTCGAAAACATAGCCCGAAATTCGAAAGGGAGCCGCGAAGGGAAAAGTCTCGACGGCAATGTCGAGGGAAATGCCGGACATCAATATGGTCCTTCAAAATTGGTCAGGTTGAATGGGCCAGTTGCCTGCGAGCGGCGTGCAGGCAAACGCGTCGGTACGGAGCCCCCCCTGCGGAAAAAACGGTCATCCACGGGAAGAACCCAATATCGACGTGACCGCAGCCTCCATCGACGTCCGCATCGGGTCAAAGGCAGGTACGCCAAGCGCTGCGCTGGCGCGGTCGAGCGCCTGCGCGCACGCCGCATCGTCCAGTCGCGACGTATTCAGGCTTACTGCTCCCAGCCGCGCCAAGGGATTGGTCACGCGCGCGGCGTCGAGGCACGCACCGGCAACCTCCCCCATCGAACGCGTAGGAAAATCAGGGAAGGAGTGGAAATGGTCGCGGCCGGGCTCGTGGCAAAGGACCAGAACATCTGGTTGCGAGCCGTGGATCAGGCCGAGAGTAACCCCGGCAAAGGCGGGATGATAAATCGCCCCCTGCCCCTCGATGACGTCCCAATGAGTTTCCTGCGCATCGGGCGAAAGCATTTCAGCCGCGCCCGCGATGAAATCGGTAACGACTGCATCCATCGGAATGCCTGAACCCGCAATGATAATTCCGGTCTGGCCTGTTGGCCGGAAATCGACGTCAGCACCGGCGCTTCGTAGCGCCGCCGTCAGCGCGAGCGCCGTGTATTTTTTGCCGAGCGCGCAATCGGTACCAACGGTGAGCAAGCGCCTGCCCGTGCGCTTTCGGCCCGTGGCGACCGGAATATCCCGCGGCGGCACACGGACATCGACAAGGCGCGCACCCGATGTTCGCGCCGTTTCGGCGAGGTGCGGAACATCGGCGAGCAATGTGTGCATGCCGCTGACAATGTCGAGGCCGGCGCGCGCGGCGGCAAGCAACGCCGAATGCCAGGCCGGAGGAATCTGGCCGCCGATCGGCGCGACGCCGATCACGAGCGACCCGGCACCCTGCATCGCAGCCGCTTCGGGCGCAAGATTGGGCAGACCGAGATCGACCGCATTCTCGTTGAGACGAAACTGGCCGATACAGGCGTCGCGCGCCCAATCGCGAATACCGAAGGCGGTTTTGGCTTGGAGATTTTTGGCAATGTCCCCGACGAACAGGAGATAGGGTTTGCGCATCTCGATCATATCGCCCTCAACAAGAAAGTTTGGAATTGAGCGTCCGCGAAGCCCGGCTTGGCACACGCTCTTGCCTCACAGCAGCTAGAATAAACCGCACAGGAATTGCGGCTGAATTGGACGGCCACAACAGCAGCTTTCCCTTGTCCCCCGCGTTTCTTGCGATACTGAGAGATCCAGCGAGACAGGCTGGCGGTGGTGCGCGACGACGGGTCATATTTCTTTGGCGACTAGCGCTGTCATCGATACGTCGTAGGGCGCCCGCACCGTCCGCGAGACCGGAAATACGACGGTGTCGAGCCCGATCGAGAGCAGCGGCTCCATAACTTCGCGGCAATGATCGGGATCGGTGGCATAGACGCGCATCACAAAATCGACTGAGCCGAATACTGCGTCGCACTCGATTATCTGAGCAATACCCGGGACAAGCGCCTCGAACTGCCGTGCGCGTTCGGGCGTCCATTGCTGGATGCTCACGACGACGGTGAATTGGGAAAGATCGCCGATCCGCTCAAGATCGATATCCGCGTGATAGCCTTTGATGAACCCAGCCGCCTCAAGCTTCGCGATGCGTGCGGAGCAGGGGGTCACCGACAGGCCGACGACGTCCGACAGCTCCGCCTTTGTCATCCGTCCGTCGCGTTCGAGCGCTGCCATGATCTTGATGTCGAGCCTATCGACCGCGCGCGTGCGAGCCATGATTGTGTCAGGTGAAACGGTCGTCAGCGGGTCGCACGCTGCTAGCCGCCGAGGCTCGCCGCATAAACGCGCATCCAGTTCTCGCCCATCACCTTGTCGATTTCGTCCTTACGCCAGCCACGCCGCACCATTTCAGCGCGAACGGCAGGCAATTTCGAAATATCTTCAAAGCCGTTCGCATATTGGATCGGATCCTGAACATAGGTCATTTCGGGCGGAAAGGCGAAGGACTCGTCGGGGTAGATCGACGATGTCGAACCGACCGTAAAATCGCCGCCGATGCCGATATGATCGACACCGACGAGTTTCTTCAGATAATCGAGTTCATCGACATAGCGCTGCACATTGGCGCGCTTCAGCGGCTGCTGGCGCTTGCCGACATCCTTGCCGCTCCAGCTCATGAACGGGTCGATCGCGCTGACGCCGAACAGGCCGCCAGTCCTGGCGATGCCCTCGATCACCCGGTCGGAGGTGTTGCGCGGATTGGGGTTGAGCGCCGCGACGTTCGAATGGGTACACACGATCGGCCGCTCCGCCATCGCGATTACGTCGAGGCTGGATTGTTCGCCCATATGCCCGCCGACATCGACCAAGATGCCAAGGTTCTGCATCTCGCCAACGACCGCGCGCCCTGCTTTCGTCAAACCGACCTTGGGGTCAAGGCAACCCCCGGCAAAGGCGTTGGTGAGGTTATAGACAAGGCCGACTACCCGCAGGCCGGTTTCGTAGAACAGCCGCATCGTGGTTTTGGGCGGTTTCGACCACCAATCGCTTTCGCCCTTCATCGCGAACAGGTCGGCTTCCTGCCAGCCGATGGTGAGCGAAATCTTGCCTTCCTGCTTCAGGCGCCGAATGTCGGCGGCGCTTTTCGCAATGCCCACGTCTTTCGAATGATCATCGACGAACTCGAGCAGCGCCGACATCTGAAGCAGTGTCGGCAACATGCTGACGCTCCAGCTATCGACCCCGCCCTTCCGCAGCAGCGCCAGATATTCGGCGGTCGGTGCCGACGGGCTGCACCCGTCCACAACGACCGGCGTGGTGACAGGCGGCGTCGTGGCGGGCTGCGCACCCGTTGCGGCAGACGATGTCGCCCCCGCGCCCGCCGCGACCGCAAAGACGCTGCCGCCAGCAAGTTTCATCAGGCCGCGGCGGTTCATGTCAGTCGTCATCAATCAATCTCCACCAAGCCCAAGTCTATTTCAGCGTCTGCGCGAACGGTACAGGCGGCTCCTGCTGTTTCAAATGACGCAGAAAATATCCCGCCAGCCGCTGCGCCACATAAGGATGATAGCCGACATCGTGCGCGGCGTTGGGAACCAGCACCAGGTCGAATTCCTTGCCCGCCTTGATCAGCGCGTCCGAAAGCGCGACGGTCTGGTTGAACGGCACATTCTGATCGAT
The DNA here is from genome assembly GCF_002454115.1 of Sphingopyxis sp. UBA6723. GTDB lineage: Bacteria > Pseudomonadota > Alphaproteobacteria > Sphingomonadales > Sphingomonadaceae > Sphingopyxis. Next base: position 112,630 of record NZ_DKIH01000009.1, read on the forward strand.
GTCGCCCGCTACGAGCATCAGCTTGCCCTTTAGACGGTTGGCGAGATGCAGATTGTCGACCCGCGCATAGGTGTCGCCATCGGCGCCCTTCACTCCCGGCACACCGAAAAAGCGTTCGACCGAAATCGACGAAATCATCGTGCGATAATCGTGCGGCCCGGCAATCGAGACCCCGACCTTGTAGAATTCCGGAAAGAGGAACATCGCCCGCGCCGACGCATAACCGCCGAACGAAATGCCGGTAATCCCGACCCGATCAAGATCCATATAGGGACGGCTGCTTGCTGCGGCCCGGATCCCTGCGACATGATCGGCAAGTGCGATCGAATCCTCGTCCTGCATCGGGCCGATGTGGAAGTCGCGCGACCGCCGGGGCGTCCCGCGCCCGTCCTGAACGACGATGACAAAGCCCAGTTCGGCCAGCGCCTGCATATAGGCCGCCCGCGCGCCCAGCGCGTCGGTGAAGCCCTGTGGCGCGAATGATACCTGCGGCCCGGCATAGATTTGCTCGATCACGGGGTAACGTTTGGCTGCGTCGAAATTCGTCGGCTTTATGAGGACGCCATAGATGTCGTGCTTGCCGTCGACGCTTTTCGCAACGAGCCGCTCGGGCGAGGTCCAGCCGGTCGCCAGCAACGCGCTCACATCGGCATCTACAATCTTGGCGATCAACGTCCCGTCGGCTCCACGCACAACCGTCGTTGGCGGTCTCGCGATCGTCGAATGCGTATCGACGAAATAGCGACCGCTGGGCGAGAACCGTTCGACCGGTGTATCCCAATGCCCGTTGAGACCGCGCGCCGGGAAGTTCGTATAGGAATGATCGGCGTCTTCGGGCGTCAGTAGCGTCGGCTTACCGCCGTCGAGGGCGACGCGGTACAGATGGCGGTAATAGGGATTGCGCTCCGCCTCTTTTCCGCCCGCCGTGAAATAGACCAATCCTGCCGCCTCATCGACGCGGACGATGTCGAACACCGCCCATTCGCCCGTCGTAACGGCATTCTTCAACGCCCCTGTTCGGGCGTCGTAACGATAGAGATGCCCCCAGCCGCTGCGCTGCGACCACCACAGGATTTCGCCGCGCGCCGTCAGCAGGCGCACGTTGGGGACGTGATAGTCGAAGGGGTTGAGGTTGAGAAACTGATCGGCGCGTTCTTCCAGCACCGTTCGACTGCTGCCGTCGTCCAGGTCGACCGCGACAAGCCCGAGCGCGCGCGAATCGCGGGTCGACGTCGCCAGATACAGCTCGCCATCCTTCATGTCCCAACCGGGTTCGCCGACGATCGCCCAATAAGGCGCATAGTCGTTGAAGCCGAGCGCACCACCGTCGACCGGGACAACGCCGCCGTCCTGCAGGTCGATCAGAACGAGAGCATAAGGCGTTTCCGGCGCGTCGGCGGGGGTCGGCATCGGTATCTGATGCGCGATCGGGCGCGGCGAATCCGGCGCGAGATATTCGACCACATAGGGCGCGGTCGTCACGCCGCGGCGGTCGGTGCGGATCGCCAGCACATAGCGGCCATCGGGCGACCAGGTCGCACCCGCATAGGTCGGCTTGGCCTGTCCGCGCCGTTCTTCGACATAAGTCGTCTTGAATGCGGTATATTGATAGGGGAATTGTGCGGTGCCGTCGGTGGTTAGCGGACGTTCGTCCCCTGTCGCCGTATCGCGAAGCCACAGATTGCTGTCGCGCGCGAACAGGGCGCGCTTTCCGCCGGGCGAAACGACAATGGCTGGATCGGAGGCGGACTCGGGTCGCCCCTTACAGCTCGTGCCTGCACGGTTGCATTCGAACAATCTGCCCGCGCTGGTGAAGGAAACGCCCCGCATGTCCTGCAAATAGGTGATCGACGCGAACGGCAGTTGATTGGGTAAGACCGCTTGGCCCAATTCGCGCGACAACGTCGCCGCCATCGCCTGATGGTTAAACGACGGCTCGGCGCGGCCGGTCGCCGCATCAACGGTCACGAAACGAAAACCGCCTTCAATTTCGTGCCGATACCAGAAACGATCGCCGCCCGCGATCCAGTTGGGAACCGGGGCGGCGTTGCGCACGAGTTTGCGCACGTTGGCCGGATAGAAGAGTGAGGCTCGTTCGACGTCGGCGCGCGTCAGCGCTGCATCCTGTTCGGTTGCGCCGACCGGCATGACGGTCGCCCATGTTGCACCCAGAGCCAACAACATTGCGACCAATGCTCGCCGAATATAGGCCTCGATCATCGAAATTCCTGGGCTTGGAGGTGGTGGCGGCGATCCGTTTGAAGAACGAACCGCCGCCACTTGGGACATCATTAATAACGAACAGTCAATGTGAGGCCGGTTGTCCGCGGGCGATTGATGAACGCCGAGGAAAGCGGTCCGTCGAGCACGCCGTTGACCAACCGTGCCGAGCTGGTCGGAATGGTCGTCGCCTGCAATTCCAGATCGTTCAGGACATTGGTCATGTAGGCGGTAAGCGACCACCACTCCCGTTCCAGCCCGACGCGCAGGTTGAGCATTTCCATGCTGCCCAATTTGCCGGTCGCGAAGTTCTGCGGAAAGGTTTCGCGCTCGCCGATATACTGAAACGCAATCTGACCGGTGAGTTCGAGGTCGTCGCTGTCCAGCGGGTAGCGAAGATCCGCCCCGGTGGAGAAGGACAGGCTCGGGACGTTGGGCGGACGGTTGCCCTTGGCGAGATCCTGATAGTCGGCAGGCGCGCCAGCAACGGCAAACACCGACATCCCCTTGGTATATTCGGCCTCGGTCAGATTGCCGCTGAAGAACAGCGACACATTGCTGCTGGCCTTGTAAACGCTTTCGACTTCCAACCCATAGATGCGCAGCTGCGGGCCATTGGCGGTCAGTGCACCGGGATTGCTGATCCCGATCTGTGGATTGTCGAAATCCGAATAGAAGCCCGCAATATTGAACGTCAGGTCGCCGTCCATCCAGCGCGACTTGATGCCGATTTCGCCCGTGACGATGTCATCCGACCCATAGGTCAGCGCGTCCTCAAACTCAGGCGAGCCGACGGGGCCGAACCCGAGCGCCGAGAACGGGCTGTTCAGCCCGCCGTTGCGCACGCCGCGCGCCAGCGTACCGTACAGCATTACGTCACGGGTGATGTCATATTCGAACGCCACACGCGGCAGGAAGGTGTTGAGCTTGAAATCGAAACTCGTCCCCGGGCCGCCCGGAGCGGTCAGCGCCTCGACATCGTTCGGCACCGGGAAATAGATTGGCGCAAAAATGTCGCTGGGGTCGGTGAAGATCGGCGAGAAAATGCCGATGACAAAGGATTCGACCAGCGTCGATGTCACCTTTTCGTTGACGTAGCGGGCGCCTGCGAAAAGCCGCAGCCGATCCGAAACATCATAGCTCAGCTCCACGAAACCAGAGAACTGGCGCGTATCGACGCGCGTCGTGCTGCGCTCTATTTCGGTCGAGCCCGTGTCGGTGATATTGGCATAGCCGTCACCCGTGACCAGCGCGGTCGAGGTCGCCTTCGTGTCCTGGAAAAAGGCGCCCGCGGTGACATTCAGCGGCGAATCATAGTCCGAAACGAAGCGGAACTCCTGCGACACGCTCCGTTCTTTGCCGCGGGTTTGCGCAATCGCGGTGAGATCGGACGACAGCAGGTTGCTCGCGGTGTCGAACGGCGGGAATGCGTTGAAGAACCCCTCGAACCCATAGGTGTAGGCCGAACTGAACGTCTCCGCTTCGCGCCGACGCTTGTAAAGGCCGGTGATGGATTCGATCGTGATCGGTCCCGAATTGTACGAAATCTTGCCGCTGTAGAGTTCGAAGTCATCCTGGTTCAGACCGTCGATCAGGCTCAACGACGGCGCGATGAGGTCTTCGGTGCCGACGCTGTCGCCGATTGTCGTCGGTTCGATAAAATTGAGCTCGCCGATATCGTCGCGTCCCACATGCGCCGCGAGACGCAGAGTCAGATTTTCCGTCGGGCGTGCCACGATGATCGCGCGGCCACCGAACGATTCAAAATCGTTCATATTGTTTTTGTTGAGGCCAAGGTTGTCGATGTAGCCATCGTCCTTGCGATAGAAACCAACGATCCGAATGCCCAGTTTTTCGGGAACAAGGATCAGGCTCGTGGCATTTTCAACGCGATAATTGACGCCGCCGTTGTTGGTTGTGCTGACGCCGCCACTCGACGTTCCTTCAAAGGTTTTGCCGCTGTCGAGATCGGGGTCGGCGGAGAAATAGCGGATCACGCCGCCCATCGCGCCTTCGCCGAAATAGGTGGGCTGCGGGCCGCGCAGGACTTCCACTCGGTCGAAGTCGAAAAAGTTGAAGTCGCGCTGCGACGCCGATGACGACGCCACCGAAATATCATCGACGAGGATCGAGACAAGCGGCTGCAGCGCGTTGCCCGAAACCTGGGTACTGTTGGTCACGCCGCGAATGTTGATTTCATTCGTGTTGGGGCCGCGATCGAGCAATTCGACGCCCGCCACGCGGTTCGCCAGATCTTCGAAATCGACAATGCCCGAGCGCTGAAGCTCGGCACCATCGAGCGCGGCAATGCTGCCGCCGATGTCCTGGATCGATTCCTCGCGAAAGCGCGCCGTGACGACGATTTCATCCGCATTGCTCGCCTCGACGCCCGGTTCTTGTGCCGCCGCGCCTGCGCTGAACATGAGCGTCGATGCGCTCGCAACCAATGTTGCCGTTATCCCCCTCAGTGACACATAACCCTCCTCTAACTGGACTGGATCAAATATTATTCTTTTGTAACAATGCGATGGTTCAAAGCGCGGCGGCTAGTGCCGTGCGGAACAGGGCAATGCAAATGTCGACGCCCGCGGCGCGAAGACCCACAAGACAATTGGCAAAGCATGGCCCGAAAACTTCCTCCTGAACCCGCGCGCATCCGAGCGAGATGTTGTGGAGATCGAAGTTCCGGCGAACAGCTCGCCTCTTTCGAATCCCCTCAAACCCGAACCCAGACCGTTGTACAATACATCAATGTATTGTCAACAAACTGTCACGGTCTTTTTCGCGTTTTTGGCTGGTTTTTCGCGCGCGTTTCCGCCAGGCGCTGCCAGCATCTGCGGCAAGAGACCGCGCCGGATTGCGCGCAGCGAATCCGGACGGCGAAAGGGCAGACAAGAAAATCAGGCTGGCTGGTCAGCGAGAAGCTGTCGGCTCAAAGCCGGTGCAACAAACAGCATGATAACAAAAGCGGCAAAGGCGAACGCCGCGTGCAGCGCAAAGAACCCAGCATGGCTTATCGATTCCCACAGTGTGGCAAGGCTGCCAACCAGCAGATTGCCCAGAAACACCGACAGGAAGACCGCCCCCATCATCGTCGAATTGACCGGCGTCGGGGCGGCGCGCGAGAATAGGGCCAGCAGCGTCGGCCAATAGAAGGTGAAGCCCAGCGCATTAAAAGCGTAGAGCAGGACCGGCCAGATCGCCCCCACCACCTCGCCCCGGTCTGCCCAGCCGGCGGGCAGGATCATCATCAAATTTGCACCGGCAATGATCAGGTAGCCAATCGTGATTTTGGTCATTTCACCCGTTGCGCCGCCACTCCGTGACTGCCAGCGCCACAGCGCAATCAAGGTCGGCACCGCGAGAATGCAGAACAAACCGTCGAGCGCGTTGAATGACGCCGTGGGAACCGTCCAGCCAAACAGCTGGCGATCGACCGAAGCGTCGATAAACAACAAGCCCGCGTTCATTTCCTGAAAATAGGCGGCGCAAGGCAGGATGCTGATCGCGGCGAGGAACAACAGCGCCGCGACATTCCGCCAATCGCCGGCCGACAGCGAGCGCGCTTCAGATGAATCGCGTTGCCGCTTGCGATCGGGCGGCAGATGTTTCCAGCCACCGAGATAGGTGGCCAGCGCGATGAGCATCAGCGCGCCGGCCGTTCCGAAGCCAACATGCCAGCCATACACCTGCGCCAGAATGCCGCACAGCAGCGGGCCAAGCAGCGCACCCACATTGATAGCGGCAGAGAAGATCGCAAAGGCACGCGTCCGCCGGTCGCCGTCCTCGGGCTGATAAAGCTGGCCGACCTGAACCGAGATATTGCCTTTGAGGCATCCGGTTCCCGCGATGAGCAGCGCCAGCGCGATCAGGAAACTCGCTTCATACGCCATCAGAATATGGCCGGCCGTCATCAGCAATGCGCCGAGCACCACCGTGCGTCGTTGTCCGAGGAAACGATCAGCCAGCAATCCGCCGAAAATTGGCGTGAAATAAACGAGGCCGGTATAGAGACTGAACATCTGGCTGGCGAAAGCCTGGTTCGATAGCGGTCCAGTCAGTGTCTCAATCGCGGTTCGAACGCCAGCAAAACCAACAACACTGTCCGACACGCCCGGCGCCAGCAAATGCTGGATCATATAGAGCAGCAGCAGTGCCGACATGCCGTAGAAGGAAAAGCGCTCCCATGCCTCGGTGAAGGCCAGATAGGCTAGTCCTTTGGGATGGCCCCAAAAGCTTTGGTCGACGGGGTTGCGCGCCGCGAGCGGGAGAACTGATGCGACGGCCACGCCTTTAGATATCCATCCGAACGGGCGGCGCCTGTTCAGCGAAGCGATCGGTCGCCCGAATCAGCTGATCGAGAATGCCGGGTTCCGAATAGGCGTGACCGGCGTCGTCGATGAGATGAAAGTCGGCCTCGGGCCAGACCTTGTGCAGCGCAAAAGCGTATTTGGCCGGACACGGCAGGTCATAGCGGCCTTGGACGATCACGCCGGGAATTCCCCGCAGCTGATGCGCGTCGCGCAGCAATTGTCCGTCTTCCAGCCAGGCGTCATGCGTGAAATAATGATTTTCCAGCCGCGCAAACGCCAGCGCATAACGGTCATCACGCCACAGCGCCGCAAGCGCAGCATCGGGCAGCAACGTCGACGTCTCGCATTCCCAGCGCGTCCAGGCCTTTGCCGCTTCGACCTGCACAATCGGGTCAGTGCCGGTCAGTCGGCGACGATAAGCTGCGACAATATCGCCGCGCTCTGCTTCGGGAATCGGGGCCTGAAGCATCGCCCATTTGTCCGGAAAAACCTCCGATACACCCATCCGATAGAACCAGTCGATCTCTGCTCGCGTCACGGTGAAGATGCCGCGCAGGATCAGTTCGCTGACGCGCTGCGGATACATTTCGGCATAGGCAAGGCCGAGCGTCGATCCCCACGATCCACCAAAAATCAGCCATTTTTCGACCCCGACGAGCTGCCGCAATCGCTCAATGTCGGCCACTAAATGCCATGTCGTATTGGCGTCGATGCTGGCATGCGGGGTCGACTGGCCGCAACCACGCTGATCGAACAGCAGGACGTCATAGCGTTGCGGGTCGAACAGGCGACGATGCGATGGCGCGATACCGCCGCCCGGGCCGCCATGCAGGAACACCGCTGGTTTGCCGCCGGGGGTGCCCACGCGCTCATAATAGACATGGTGACCGTCGCCGACGTCGAGCAGACCGGTCTCATAAGGCTCGACCGGCGGGTAAAAAGTGCGCAACTCGGTCATATCCACCAGCCCTCAACACGAAACGCAGAACCAATACGCGAGGAGACCAAGGTCGGCGCCTTCCCGCTTGTCCTATCTGAATCTTACAATACAGATGTGTATTTTGTATCGATGTTATGTTTGGGACTGTCAAGGCCAAGATGTTGATGCGCGGCGCCGGTCGGTCCCCACGCATCGCCGGTGATTAAGGGACGATAGATCGCCTCGGACAAAGAAATCCGTTAAATGGGAAAGGTCAGCGCTGCGCTCGGACTCAATCACGCCCTGTCAGGACTCTCATATAGCTGCGGACGAGTGCCTGCCGCTGTTCGTGCGATTCCTGAAGCCCGGTCGCATAATATCCGACCTGATGAAAATACACGATACGAGCCCGGATCATCGAATCATCTTCGTCATAGCCGCCCTCGACGAAGACTTTCCGAATGGCTTCGATGCGGATCGCGTCGACCTCCTGCACCACGGCTTCGACGTCCGCGGCCAGATTGGCCCATGCGCGCACCGCTCGGTCATAGGCCGGACTGAAGCCCTGCTCTGAAATATAAAGATTGGCCAGTCGAGACAGCCGTTCGTTCACGGTCCCCGGCGTAGCGAGCACGTCGAGCATCGGCTGCGTGTTGCACGTGCGCCAGTCTTCGAGCAGCTTGTCGAGAAGTTCGGTGTGGTTCTTGAACCGCCAGTAGAATCCGCCCCGTGTGACCCCGGCGATTTTGGCAAGTCGATCGATCTTGACGCCGACGATACCTTCCTCGATGAGCGTCTGCCGCGCCGTGTCGACCCATTCCTGCGTCGAGGGCGTATGCTCGGGCGGCGGCGTTCGACGCCAGGTGCGCCCTGTTTTCCCCGTCCCCGCGCCGGTTTTTGCCGGTGTCGATTTTTTCTCGGTCATAGCGCCTCATTGCCAGATAAATATGGGTGCGGTCAATCATTTGCCCGCCTACCGAAATTGCCGTCGATGGCTTGTTGCGAGGGGCTGGACATGTCAATACATAGATGTATTCCTAGCGCAGCCGACCCATGGAGCGGCTACGCCAGCGCGCGGTCTGAAGGGAAAAGTTGATGGCACGCAGGACGGATAGCCTTACATTGATCGCAGCGGTCGTGATCGGCAATGGCATCGCGCACATCGGCACTTCGACGATGCCGTTCCAGGTCGGCGCGCTTATGGACATGGGCCTGAATGGGCGTGAAGCCGGACTTTTCGGGTTCTTCCAGATCGGCGCCCTCGCCCTGTCGATGATCCTGCTCGCCCCGTTCATCCACCGCGCCCGATCGGTGACCGTTGCGATGGCAGGCGCGGTTTTGACGATCGGCGCGCATGTGCTGATGTACATGGTGCCGGGATCCTTCACGCTGCTGCTTCTGTTCGCTGCGCTGGCCGGAACCGGCTATGGCTTGGTCTTCGCAGCGACGATTACCGGCGGTTCAACCGCGGCCAATCCCGACCGCGTTTATGCCATCGGCAATGGCGGCGCGGTCGCCTATGTCGTCGCCCTGATGTTCATCATGCCGATGGCGAGCATCTACCTCGGCAAGATGGGCGCCTTTCTGGCCGTTGCGATCGCGATCCTTGTCACCATGCCAGTGATGCTCGCTTTCAAGGCGCGCGCCAGCCTGCCCACGATGGATGCCGGCAGTCTGCTTCGTCAGCCGGCGGTGCTGGCGCTCATGCTGATGTGGGCAGGATATTCGCTGGGGACCGGCGCGCTGTGGAGTTTTGCCGAACGGATCGCCAAGGGGTTGGCGATTGCGCCCGAAACGACCGCGACGATCCTGTCGCTGAGCGCGCTTTGCGGCATATTGGGGACTGGCGTCGCAGCATGGTTTGGCGGCCGGTCGCCGCGCATCCTGTCGATGGTGATCGGGCTGGTCGGCACCGGCATATCCTGCCTGATGCTCGGCTTTGCAACAGGCACGGTGATGTTCGCGCTCGGCGTCCTGACCTACTGGATCTTCTACATGTACCAATATTCAGTGTTCCTGGGGGTCGCCGCGTCGATCGACCCCTCGGGCCGCGCCGGGACATTGGGCGGGGGCTGCGAGCGTTTTGCGTTCGCGATTGGCGCCCCGATCGGCGGCATCGTCACGGACCTTGGTTCCTATTCGATGCTCGGTATCCTCGGCTTTCTCAGCTGCGTTCTCACCATTCCTTTATGCATGCCGCTTGTCGCGCGGCGTCTGGCCGTCACACCCCCTGCCCCCGCCTGATCGCAAATTCTGCGACTGGCCCATTGCATAAATACAGTAATGTATTTATGCTCTTCGGATAGTTTGTAACAAACGGGGGAGCAGCGCCGGTGACACGATATTCTGCGTGGTCGCTCGTGCGCGCCGGTTTTGCAGGTCAGCGAACATGGGGTCCCGCCTGGCGGGACGCGACACCCAGGAAACGCTATCAGGCGATCATCATCGGCGGCGGCGGACACGGGCTGGCCACAGCATATTATCTTGCCAGCAGACACGGCATCCGCGACATTGCGGTGCTGGAGCGTGGATGGATCGGCGGCGGCAATACCGGCCGGAACACGACCGTCATCCGCTCGAACTATTTCTATCCCGAAAGCTCGCGCTTCTATGATTTTTCGCTGACGCTCTACGAAGGGCTGTCGCGCGAACTCAACTACAACATCATGTTCTCACAGCGTGGGATGTGGAGCTTTGCGCACGACCGGCATGGCGTCGAAATGCTGCGCCGTTCGGTAAACGCCATGCGGCTCAACGGCGTCGATGCCGAATATCATGAGGCCGATGAGGTCCAGCGGCGGATTCCGGGCCTCAACCCCTCGCCGCGCTTTCCAATCCTCGCGGGCCTGCTCCAGCCGCGCGGCGGCACCGCCCGCCACGATGCCGTCGCCTGGGGCTACGCGCGCGCCGCGGACAGCTTGGGCGTCGACATCATCCAGAATTGCGACGTCACCGGGTTCGACATCCGCGGCGGCCGTATCGTCGGCGTGCAAACGACGCAGGGCGATATCGCGGCCGAATGCGTCGGCATGGCCGTCGCCGGACACAGCAGCGTGATGGCCGAACGCGCGGGCTTTCGCCTGCCTATCATATCTTACGCGCTCCAGGCGTTCGTGTCCGAACCGCTCAAACCCGTTTTCGACACCGTCGTCCTGGCGCCGTCCACCGGCACTTATCTCAGCCAGTCGGACAAGGGCGAACTAGTGATCGGTAGCGGCCTCGACCTGTTCCCCTCCTACGCGCAGCGCGGCAGCCTGCCTGTGCTTGAACATACCGCCGCGGGTCTGATCGACTTGTTCCCGCAATTCTCGCGCGTTCGCCTGTTGCGGCAGTGGGCAGGCATCGTCGACGTGGTCGCAGACTCGACGCCGATCCTCGGCGAAAGCCCGGTGAAAGGCCTCTATCTCAATTGCGGTTGGGGCACCGGCGGCTTCAAGGCGATTCCCGGTGGCGGCTTCTGCCTTGCCCACCATATGGCGACGGGCGAGGCGCATCCGCTGGCCGCCGCCTTCTCACTCGACCGTTTCCGGACCGGCGCGCTGATCGACGAAGCCGCCGCATCCGGCATCGCCCATTGAGGTTTTCATGCTGCTGATCGAATGTCCCTGGTGCGGCCCGCGTGCCGAAAGCGAATATCGCTGCGGTGGCGAAAGCCCGATCGTGCGCCCTGCTGATCCTGCCGCCACCGACGACGCGGCGTGGGCGGACTATTTGTTCTACCGCGACAATGTGAAGGGGCTCAGCTTCGAGCGTTGGCATCATCGTTTCGGCTGCGGCCTGTGGTTCAACATCGCGCGCGACACGGTGTCGCATCGCATCCTCGCCATCTACGGGATCACCGATCCGCGCCCCGTGCTGGGGCCGGGCGCATGAGCGGTTATCGGCTGGAACGCAGCGGCGACATCGACCGCAGCCGCCCGATTAATTTTCGGTGGGAGGGTCGCAGCTATACCGGCTTCGCCGGAGACACGCTCGCGTCTGCATTGCTGGCGTCCGGCGTCCGCATGATCGGGCGCAGCTTCAAATATCACCGCCCGCGCGGCCTAATCGCCGCCGGCCTCGACGAACCCAATTTTATCGTTCAACTCGAACGCGGCGCAGGTACCACGCCAAATCTCAAGGCGCCTTATGTTGAGCTCTACGATGGTCTGGATGCCGCCCCCGTCAACGCATGGCCCAGCCTTCGCTTCGACCTGCTCGCGGCCAACAGCATCTTCAAACGCTTCATCCCGGCGGCATTCTATTACAAGACCTTCATGTGGCCAACCTGGCGGCTGTTCGAACCGTTGATCCGCAAGGCCGCCGGTCTGGGCGCGTCACCCAAGCTGCCCGATCCGGATTGTTACGAACAGACCTCGGCGCATATCGATGTGCTGATTGTCGGCGGCGGCATCGCGGGGCTCGCGGCCGCGCAGCACGCGGCGATGTCCGGGAAGTCGGTGATGCTGGTGACGGGCGGTCGGCATTGGGGCGGCCGCTTGGCCGGGACCAGCGATAGCGTAGAGGGCAAGCCCGCAGCCGTCTGGATCAAGGACATGCTGCGCACGTTCACCGCCATGCCCAATGTGACGTTGATGACGCGCACGCTGGCGACTGGCCATTTCGACCATGGCATGGTCTCCTTGTGCGAGCGCCTGACCGACCATATGCCGATCCATGAACGCTCCGGTCCGCGGCAGCGGTTCTGGCGGGTCCGCGCCGACGCGCTGATTCTGGCCACGGGTGCCATCGAACGACCGCTGGTGTTCCGCGGCAACGACCGTCCGGGCATCATGCTGGCAGGGGCGGCGCGGGCCTATCTGCATCGCCATGCCGTTGTCGCAGGGCGCGAGATCGTTGTGGCGACCACCAACGACAGCGCCTGGTATGCCGCATTCGATCTGGCCGAGGCGGGAGCAACGATCGTAGCGATCATCGACACCCGACCGTCCCCGTCCCCGGCGCTCGTCGAACGCGCGGAAGCGCTAGGCATCATGGTCCACGCCAGCATGGCACCCACCGAGGCGATCGGTCGGCAGACAGTGCGGGCGGTGCGGATCGGGTGCGTGTCCTCCGCGGGACGCATCCACGGTGCTACTCAGACATTGCCGTGCGATCTGCTGCTGATGTCGGGTGGATGGAACCCGGCCGTGCATCTTCATTCACAGGGCGCCGGGCGGTTGAAGTTCGATCCCGGCCTGAGCAGCTTCATTCCCGAAGCAGAGAGTAGCGGCCACCGCATCATCGGCGGGGCGGCAGGCGACTTTGCGCGTTACAGCACCCTCGCCGCGGCACCCGAACAGGCCGTGACGCGACGTCCCGGGCCGCCCCAAGCTGCGCTGTGGTCGATATCGGAATCCGATGTCCCCGACGCCGAGGCGTGGGTCGATTTCCAGAACGATGTAACCGCCGGCGATATCGCGCTCGCCGCGCGTGAGAATTTCCGGTCGGTCGAGCATCTGAAGCGCTACACCACGCTTGGCATGGCGTCCGATCAGGGCAAGACTTCGAACGTCAACGGTATCGGCATCCTCAGCACATTGCTGGCCAAATCGATCGAGGCGATCGGCACCACGAAGTTCCGTCCGCCCTACGACCCAATCCCGTTCGGCCTGTTAGCCGGTCACCGGATTGGCGACGGTCTTCGCCCCCGCCGTCAGCTCGCGCTCCATGATTGGCATGTCGGCAGGAATGCGTCGTTCGAAGAATATGGCGGCTGGATGCGTCCCGCGGCCTATTTGCGGCCCGGCGAAAGCGAAGCCGATGCCGTCCGCCGCGAAGTGTTGGCCGTGCGAACCGAGGTAGGCATTTTCGAAGCCTCACCGCTCGGCAAAATCGAAGTGAAAGGCCCCGACGCCGCGGCCTTCCTCGATCTTATGTACGTGAACCGGATCAGCACGTTGAAACCCGGTCGCTGCCGCTATGCAATTATGCTCAGCGAGAATGGCACGGTGTTCGACGATGGTGTCGTGACACGGTTGACCGACGACCATTTCCTTGTCGGAACCACCAGCGGCCACGCCGCCATCATCACCGAGGCATTCCGCGAATGGCTGCAATGCGAATGGACGACGATGCGCGTGCTGGTGGAGGATGTCACGACCTGTTGGGCGGTCGCCAACGTCGTCGGTCCGCAGACGCGCAGCGTGCTCGACACGCTGGCTTCCGATATCGATTTTTCGGCCGACGCCTTTGCCCATATGACCGCGCAGCGCGGCTATATTGGCGGCATCCCGGCCCGCGTCGCGCGCGTCAGTTTTACTGGAGAGCTTTCCTACGAGATTGCTGTGCCGTGGCGCTGTGCCGGGGCATTGTGGGAGACGCTGATCGCGGCGGGATCTTCGCACGGCATTGTCCCGTTCGGCGTCGAGGCGCTGATGACGTTGCGGATCGAAAAAGGTTTCCTGCACATCGGGGCGGATACCGACGGCACCACGCTGCCGCAGGACATCGGCCTTGGCGCGATCATGGCGAAAAAGACGCAGGATTTCGTCGGACGCCGGTCGGCGCATCGTCCGGACGGTTTACGCGGCGACCGACGCAGCTTTGTCGGACTGGAGGCGACCGACGGCAATGCGGCTCCGCTCGCGATTGGAGCGCATATCCTCCCCGCCGGGACGACGCAGCCGCAGCCTGGTGAGGGCTGGGTCACGTCGAGCACATGGTCGCCGACGCTGGGCGCGCCGCTGGCTCTCGCGATGATTGAGCGGGGTGAAAAGCGGATCGGGGAAAATGTGCGTGTCTGGGATCTGGGCGCATGGCGCGAAGCACGCATCACCCGCGCCTGCCGCTATGATCCGCAAGGAACCCGGCTCGATGTCTGACGCCTCGCTGATGCCCGCATGGTGCCGCCACGACCCCGATCTGGCCGTGGCGAAGGTCCAGGTCTATGACGCCCCCGACGCGGCGGATCGACTGGCCGCAGCACTCCGCGTCCGCATGCCCACGGCCAACCGTTACGCCGAAGCCGGCGGCATTATGCTGGCCGCGATCGCGCCCGACGAGTGGCTGCTAATCGGCACCGCAGACGGCCTCGCGGCGGCGCTCGAACGAACCGATGCGGCGCTTCGCGGGGAGACCATACTGACACTCGACGTCACCCACGGGCTGGTTGCGCTGCGGCTCGAAGGCGCGGCGGGTACCGCCTGCCTTGCTGCATTCACCGCCCTCGACCTCCGCCCCGCCAGCACCCCCGTCGGAGCGGCGCTACGCACTCGCTTCGGCGACATCGGGGTGCTCGTCGCCTGCACCGATGACGCGCCGACGTATCTGCTGCTCGCCGATCAAAGCTACACCCCCTACCTCCTGCACCTGATCGGCCAGAGCGTATGCCTCGGGTGATGCCGAACCGACCGGACCCCTGCCATGACCGAAACGAAACCCGCGCGCTGCGTCCTCCGCTTCCGCTGCCCCGATCAGCCTGGTATCCTTGCCAGCGTTTCATCCTTGCTCGCCGCAAACGGCTGGGACATTCGCGAAGCCGCCATATACGGCGACCCCGACAGCACTATCTTTTTTGTGCGGACCGAATTGGCGAGCATCCGCGCGGCGATCGCGGACCTGCCGCGTCATCTCGCGCCCGCCATCGAAACGCTGGGCCTCGATTGGGAGGTCCATGACATCGCACAGCCAATGCCGGTCCTGATTGCGGTCTCGAAATTCAACCACTGCCTTGTCGACTTGCTCCACAAAGTCGAAATTGGCGCCCTGCCGATCCGCGTCGTCGGGGTTGTTTCCAATCACGATCAGGAGCGTAAATATGTCGAATGGCACGGCATCCCGTATCACCACCTTCCCGTCGGTCGCACCGACAAGGCGGCACAAGAGCGCCGTTTCCTGGAAATCATCAACGAAAGCGGCGCCGCGCTGACCGTACTGGCCCGCTATATGCAGATCCTGTCAGACGAGTTTGCCGCGAGTCTCGATGGCCGCTGCATCAACATTCACCACAGCTTCCTGCCGAGCTTCAAGGGCGCGAAACCTTATCATCAGGCAAAGGCCCGCGGCGTCAAGCTGATCGGCGCCACCGCGCACTATGTCACCGCCGATCTTGATGAAGGGCCGATCATTGAACAGGACGTGCGCCGTGTCAGCCACGCGACGACCGCAAACGAAATGGTCGCCATCGGCCGCGAGGTCGAGGCATCGGTCCTGTCCCGCGCCGTCCGTTGGCACGCCGAACATCGGATCATCGGCAACGGGAACCAGACCGTCGTTCTCGTTTGAGTTCTTGGCAATAGGCGCACGGCAATGCGTAATGCATCTGGGACGCCCCGGATCGTGGGAACGCCGCGAGTTGGACTGCCAGTTCGCACGACTGAAATGAGGCGCAAGGCGGACGCTGTATGGTAGAAGGTGGGGAGGGTTCAGGTCACTGACGGTGTTTATCGATGTTGCAGAGCGCGGCGCGCGCCTCCGTTCGCCAATAAGCGGCGCTTTCGTTGCGCTCTCGATGGCGGCCCCGCTCATCGCCGCCAGATCGTTCGTTCATGATCGAAAATTACGCGCCTGAAGCCCGTACTTGGCAAGTTTATCGTACAAGGTTTTGCGGGGAATATTCAGATTTTGCTGAACTTCGGCGACGCTTCCGCCAGTACGGCGCATCGCATCTTCCAGAAGCGTTCGCTCGAAGTTTGCGACTAGAGAATGCAGACTTGCTCCCATCGCACCCCGCGATGCGGGTTGAGCGAGGCGCGTAAGTCCGAGCACGAAATTCTGCGCAAATGTTCGCAATTCGCGCAGATTGCCGGGCCAGTCGTGGCTGACGAGATGGTGCCACTCGATCTCGGTGAGATCATCTGCCGTTCGTTCGAGACTGCGTTCGAAATCTGCCACGAACATGCGGAACAGTTCTGGTATGTCGTCACGCCTCTCAACGAGCCGGGGCAAAGTGACGGTTATGCCGCTCAGCCGGTCTTCCAACCCGCGGTCGCGGGCTAGACCGTCATCGTCTTCCGGACGGCGTATCGTTGTGGTCCCGATTATCCGGATATCGACGTTCTTGGGGCGGTCGGCACCAAGGGCAATAAAATTCCGGTGATCCACAAGGCTGACCAGACGCGGCCGGTCGCGTGCGGTGATCGTTTCCACGGCTTCGATGACCAGCGTCCCGCCACTTGCCCGCTCGATCATCCCCGACCTCGACAGCGCGACCGACGGATCGCGGCCATAGACCAGGACGTTGGCTTCCTCGTTGGCGAACACGCCTGGATCGAGGACGACGAACGGACGATTCCGGCGCGGGCTGAGATCATGCACCCTGCGTGCGACATGGCTCTTGCCGGTGCCCGTCGCACCGCTGATCAGCAGGTCGGCATCGGTCTGCGCCACTTCGCGCACGATCCGCTCGGTGCGGCTTGCGACGGCGGACGATCCCATCCAGCCTGTGCGTGCGCTGCCTTCGAGTTGCGAGCGAAGTCGGCGGTTCTCCAGCAACAGCTTGCGCCGGTCGGCTGCCTGGCGCACCGACCGGGCGAGCCGCTCGATCGCGTAGGGTTTGGTGAAAAAGTCTGCCGCGCCATCCTTCATGGAGTTGACGGCCATCGACACGTCGCCGTGCGCGGTGGTGAAGATCACGGGGATATCGGGGTCGATTTGGCGAATCCGGGCAAAGAACTCGATCCCGTCGAGGACAGGCAGGCGAACGTCGCTGACCACCACGCCATCGAAGTCGGCATTGATCTCGCGCAAGGCGGCCGTCGCGGCCGGAAACGCCGCCACGGCGAATCCCTCCAGCTGCAATGCCTGGACCGTGCCTGCCCGCAGACTTTCGTCATCCTCGACGAAGACGACCGATATGCCATCGTCGATCATTTTGTTCGGGGAATGATCATGGTGAAACAGGTCCGGCTGGCGTCGGGTTCGAAAACGAGGTCGCCGCCCAGATCGCGCATGATGTCGCGCGAAATGACCAAACCGAGCCCGAGACCGTCCGGCTTCGTGGTGGCAAAGGGCTGAAATATCTGGGCGACCTCGTCGGCACCGATACCGGGGCCGCTATCGCTCACGCGCACGCGGATATCGTTTTCGTTGCGGATGACCTCGATAGTAACCGCGCCAGCTTCGCCGACGGCGTCCAGTGCGTTCTGGAGCAGATTGACCAGCACCTGTTCCAGACGCACATGCTCGACGGCAACGGCTATATCGAGGTCATCCGCCGACGGCATCTGCAGCGCCACGTCCATCGACACGATCCGATCGCGGAGCAGAAGGAGTGCCCCATCGACGATCTCGCCGATCCGGACCAGGCGTCGGGGGCCGGGTTGGCGGCGGCTGAATCGCCGCAGCTCCCCCGTAATCAGGCCAAGCCGATCCGCGAGGCCGACAATCTCGCGGAAATTTGCCGACGCCTCTTCGGCACGTCCGCGCGCAATGAGCTTCTCGCCGTTCTCTGCAAACACCCGCATAGCCGCAACGGGTTGCCCGATCTCGTGGCCGACTCCCGCTGAGATCTGACCCAGCGTCGCGAGGCGGTTTGCCTGAGACAGCTGGTCGCGCAGCGTGCGCGTGCGCTGAGCGACCATCTCCTCCTGCAAGGCCTGACGTCGCCGCCGCACGAAGGCCAAGGCGAACGCGAGCGCGATCGTGCTGGCCAGTGCCAGCGCCACGGCCAGCCGGCCGCTAGCGACTGCGGCTGCTGCGCGCGGCCCCGGGTCGACTAGCAGGTGCAGGATCCATCCATCGGGCGAGATCGGCTGCAAGGTGTCGAACAGCGGCGCTTCGATGGTCGCACGCTCACCCGCGCCGCGAGTCCGCATGATCGCCAGCGGCTCGAGTCGGGCCAAGCCGAAGCGTTGCTCGTCCTGCACGGCGTCGCGCGCGCGGGCGACGCCTTCTCCGGTCAGCCGGAACCGCCACCCTGCGTCTGTTGCCAAAAGCACAACGCCGGTCGCATCGGTGACGTAGACGCCGTCGGTTGTCTTGCGCCAGCTTGCCTCGAGTGCGTCGAATTCGATCTTGACGGCGACGACGCCTAACGGGCTGGTCGTCGAACCTGCCCTGTGCGCGATATACAGCCCTGGCTTGCGGCTGACTGTGCCAAGCGCAAACTCGGTCGAGGTTCCTGCGTCTAGAGCCTGCCAGAAATAACGGCGGAAGGCGTAGTTCGACCCGACAAAACTGGCTGGCTGTTTCCAGTTGCTTGCCGCAAGGGTGAGACCGTCCTTGTCCATAACATAAATGGCCGCGGCACCCGATTGGCGGGCCAGGTTCTCCAGCCGGGTATCGAGATGCCTGGTCTGGCTCGCATCGCCCTCGAGCAGCTCGCGCACTTGCAAGTCTCCTGCCAGCGTGATCGGCAGCAGGCTGACCTTGTCGAGTTCGCTTCTGAGACCGGCGGCGAGAATCGCTGCATCATCGCGCGCAACCTCCTTCTCCTGGGCGAGGGCGCGCGCGTACATTACCCGGTCGACGGACAGAACTAATCCGACCAGTAGGACGATGGCGACCACCGCTGGCAGAATCAGGCGACGGCGATCACGAACCATAATGTCTGTCCAGCCAGCCATCTCGGCATTGTGCGGTTTTCCGCATAATGTGCAACCTGAATGTGCGGAAAGCCGCACGAATCTGACTGACTATTTTGATTAACGCATTGAATATAAATCATAATTGAATTTCGTCCTTCGGCGTTTCACGCCTTTCGATCGCGATTTATAGTGCCCGTAAGGCAAAACTGCCGTGGGAGAGGATCAGCGATGGGGTTGGCAGCGGCCACTGGCGACACGAGCGTGTCCGCTCGCAAATTGCCATTCTACCGGCATCTCTATGTCCAGGTGTTGAGCGCGATCGCGCTCGGAGCGCTGGTGGGACATCTGTTTCCAGCCTTCGGCGCCTCGCTGAAGCCGCTCGGCGATGGCTTCATCGCGCTGGTCAAGATGATCATCGCCCCGGTGATCTTCCTGACGGTTGCGACCGGCATCGCCGGAATGAAAGACATGACAGCGGTCGGCAGTGTCGCCGGCAAGGCGTTCGTCTATTTCCTGTTCTTCTCCACCCTCGCACTGGTCATCGGGCTGGTCGTCGCCAACGTGGTGCAGCCGGGTGCGGGCCTGAACATCGATCCCGCGTCGCTCGATACTGCGGCCGTTGCGGCATATGCGGAAACGGCCGAAAAACAGACCATTTCGGCCTTCCTGCTCGGCATGATTCCCACAACGCTGTTCAGCGCGCTGACCAGCGGATCGATTCTCCAGGTGCTGCTGGTCGCGATCCTGACCGGTGTCGCAATCGCCACGACGCGACCGCACAGCGACCTCGTGCTCGACGTGATGGGGTCCTTTAACAAGGTCATCTTCAAGCTCGTCCACATGCTGATGAAGTTCGCCCCGATCGGCGCATTCGGGGCGATAGCCTTCACCATCGGCGAATTCGGAATCGGTTCGCTGGCCAGCCTCGCTGCGCTGATCGCGACCTTCTACCTCACCTCGCTGCTGTTCGTGCTCGTGGTGCTCGGTCTCGTCGCAAGGCTGGCAGGCTTCACCATCATTGGTCTCATCAAATATCTGCGCGAAGAGCTTCTGCTCGTTCTCGGCACCTCCTCGTCCGAGGCCGCGCTGCCCAGCCTGATGGAGAAAATGGAGATTGCCGGCTGTCGCAAGACGGTGGTCGGACTGGTGGTGCCGACCGGCTATTCCTTCAACCTGGATGGCACCAACATCTACATGACGCTGGCCGCACTGTTCATTGCGCAGGCGGTAGGCATCGATCTGTCTTTGGGCGAGCAATTGACCCTGGTTCTGGTCGCGATGGTCAGCTCGAAAGGCGCGGCAGGCGTCACCGGGGCGGGCTTCGTCATCCTCGCGGCAACGCTGTCGGTCGTCCCCTCGGTTCCGGTCGCCGGGATGGCACTGATCCTGGGCATCGACCGGTTCATGAGCGAATGCCGCGCGCTCACCAATTTTATCGGCAATGCGGTGGCCACGATTGTGGTCGCAAAGTGGGAAAATGCGCTCGACACGCAGCGCCTCGCCGCCGCGATGGCGGGCAGCCCGATGCCGCTTCCGGAACCCGACATCGAACATCACGAACGCACCGGGCCCTATAGCGAAGGCATGGCAGCCGCGATCGGAGAGACGCCATGATTGCCCGTCGCACGCTGATCTCGGGCGCTGCTACGCTGCTCGCCGCATCGACCTTGCTGGGCAGCGCTGCGCTGAAGGCGCAGAATTTCGATGAAATCCCGCTGTGGCCGGGCAAGCCGCCGGGCAAAGGCGACGTTAGCGGACCGGAACTGATTGGGGACAAGGGCGCCGGCTTTGGCGCGGTGTCCAATGTCTCCAACCCGCGCCTGCGGGTCTATCGCCCCAGCCACCCCAATGGCCGGGCGGTGCTGGTGATCGGCGGGGGCGGATATTTTCGCATCCAGCTTTGGAAGGAAAGCACACCGGCGGCGCAATGGCTGCAGCGCAACGGCTACACGGTCTTCGAGCTGATCCATCGCCTTCCGGGCGATGGCTGGGAAGCCGCCGCCGCGTTCATGGATGCGCAGCGCGCGATGAAGATCATTCGCCATCGTGCCGACGAATTCGGCATCCGCCCCGACCGCATCGGCATATTGGGGTTCTCGGCTGGCGGGCATCTGGCTGGCTATACCGCGCTGAAACCGGACCAGGCGTTCTACACGGGAAACGACAGGTTCGAAACAGCGTCCGCGCGACCCGACTTTGCCGTGTTGCTGTTCCCGGTGGTCACGCTGCGCAAGCCCTACGACAAGACCCGCACCAGGCGCGAAATCGTCGGTCGCGAACCGAGCCTCGCCGCACAGGAACTGTGGTCGCTCGATACGCATGCGTCCAAGGACGCGCCGCCGATGATCCTATTCTCCTCGGCCGACGACCAGACGACGCCCCCCGGCCACAACATCGCATTGTTCGAGGCGCTCAACCGGGTGGGCGCGCGTGTCGAGATGCACATCTTTTCAGCCGGAGGCCACGGATGGGGCCTCGGCACGCCTGACCAGACCCTGAGCCAATGGCCGACGCTGTTCACCGCCTGGCTCGATACGCAAATTGTCCAGAACAAATGATCGGGAGGATCACCAACATGCGCATCACCGCAACCATTGTCAGACTGGCGCTTCTAGGCGGCACGAGCCTGCTCGCTACCTCTATCGCCTCGGCTCAGGACCAGGCGGCGACCGGGTCGCAGCCGGGTGCCGCGGACGTGACCGCTTCAGCCCCTGTCGCAGAGCCGGAGATTGTCGTGACCGGCACGCAAATCCAGGGCGCGCAGATCAACGACGTGTTGCCCGTGACCGTGATCGACGAACAGTCGATCGAGAACAGCGGCGCATCGTCGGGCGACGAGATGTTCCGCGCCATCCCGCAGGCAGGGACGGTCGCCTTCAACGAGCAGAACGCGACGACCCAGAACAATGTGCGCGGCGATGTCGGCTCGATCAACCTGCGCGATCTGGGCACCGGCAACACGCTCTTGCTGATCAATGGCCGCCGCATGAACCTGCACCCCGGCTTCCAGACCGAACTGCTTGTGCCGGTCGTCTCGCCCGACACCAATGAGATCGCGCCCGGGAGCGTCAGGCGGATCGAGGTCCTGCGCGATGGCGCATCGGCCCTTTATGGTGCCGATGCCGTGGCGGGCGTGGTCAATACGGTCCTCAGGGGCGGCATGAAGGGCGGCTTCATCGAAGGCGACTACCGCATGTCCGATGGGACGAGCCTGTACAGCTATACGTTGACCGGTGGCTACGGGTTCGACTTTGGTGGCGGCCGCGGCAATGTTACCGTGTACGGCAGCTACTTCCACGAAAACGGCCTTCCCGTCACTGGGCGGGATTACGCGCGGGACGACAACCGCCTGCCATTGGTCGAAGGGACCGATTTCGAGGGCGATGCTTCGTTCAACAACCGCAATACATTCGGCCCGTTCGGGCAGTTCGATATCCAGGCGCCTTCCAACCGCACGCCGATCGCCGACGACGACTTCTACCTTCAACCGAGCACCTTCGCCGGTTGTCGCCTCCAGTTCGGCGGCGGCATCTGCGCCCGCAACGGCGAAACGCCGGTCGCTGCCGTTCGTTACAACACGATATTCGGCAACAGCCTGATCAGCAAAAAAGATCGCTATAATGCGTTAGCGTTGCTCAGCTACGAGTTGACCGACGATATCGAGGCCTATTTCGAGGGCAGCTATTACCGGTCGGAAAGCGTGCGGAACTTCGACCCGTCGGCAATCCTCAGCGCCGTCCCTGTCGGCATCTCGCGCAACGCCTATTACAATCCATTCGGCCCCACCACGCGAAACGGACAACCAAACCCGCAGCGTTTGCCGGGCACCACGATTGCGGCCGAAGGCGCCGACCTGATCATGGAACGGTATCGCTTCGTCGATGTCGGCAACCGGATCATCGATGTCGAGAAGGAAAGTTACCGGCTCGTCGCCGGATTGCGCGGCAATTTCGGCGCGTGGGACTTCGATACCGGCTTCGTCTATTCCGAGGCCGATACGATCGACCTGGAGCGCAACCGGGTTTCGCTCACCGCCATGCAGCGCCAGATCAACCTGACCACCCCCGACGCCTATAACCCGTTCAACGGCGGTTGCCTTGACGATCCTGGCCTCGGCGATTGCACGCCCAATCCGGCCGCATCGATCGAGCCGTTCCGGATCGACGTGTTCCGCAAGGGCGGCACCAGTCTGGCGCTCGCCGACTTCAAGATCAGCCGCGACGATCTGTTCACCCTTCCGGGCGGCAATGTCGGCATTGCCGCCGGCGTGGAGTGGCGGCGTGAGACCTTCTACGACGACCGTGATCCGCGGCTCGACGGGACCATCACCTTCACGGACAGCGTCACCGGCGTGTTCAACGGCAGCGATGTCGCCGGCACCAGCGAATCTCCGGATTCTGACGGCGTCCGCAACGTCTATTCGGCGTTTACCGAGCTGTTCGTTCCCCTGGTCAGCCCTGAAATGGACATTCCGCTGGTCGAGGCGTTCAACGTCCAGCTTGCGGGCCGGATCGAGCGCTTCGCCGACATCAGCGCAACCGCCAAGGTGCCGCGGATCGCGGCATCGTGGACGACAATCCCGGGCGTCACGTTCCGCGGCGCCTGGTCGCAGGGTTTCCGCGCCCCGAACCTCGTGCAGGTGAACGACGACGGCACCACGCGGTCGAACACGCGCGACGACTTCGTAGTCTGTCAGGCGCAGGTCGAGAAGGGCATCATCGCCAGCCTCGCCGCCTGCCCCGGCGCGGGCGTGATCAGCTTCCGCTCGGGCGCCCGCAACCTGCGGCCGGAAGACAGCGAAAGCATCAATCTTGGCATCGTGCTAGAGCCTGGGTTCATCCCCGGCCTGACGGTCACGGCAGACTATTGGCGGGTCAAGCAGACCGGCCTCGTCGGCACGTTCGGCGATGACAACGCCATTGCGCTCGACCTGCTGCGCCGTTTGGCAGGGAGCACCAACCCCAACGTGATCCGCCAAGCGCCGACAGCAGACGACATTGCCCTGTTCGCCGGAACCGGCCTGGCCCCGGCGGGCAGGATCGAACGTGTGATCGACCCCTATGTCAACCTGGACAGCCGTGTGTCGAAGGGTTGGGACTTCGGGCTTGTCTATCGCGTGCCCGACTTTGGGGCCGGTGACTTCCGGATCCGGCTCAACGCCGCACGGCTCGACAGCTTCGTGCAGAGCGCAGGCGCCGATGGACAGGAAATCGTCGATGCAATCGCGGCCGGTACGCTGCCGCTCGACGTCACCGTCGGTGGGCTTGGCGAACTTCTTGAGGTGGACGGTCGGCCCAAATGGCGCGCCAGTGGCTCGATCAACTGGGAAAAAGGTCCGGTCGCTGTGGGCCTGTTCGGCAGCTATGTCGGCAAGTTCTACGACACGAGTGTCGTTCGCGATGTCCTTATTGTATCGGATGATCCCAACGCCAACTTCTTCCCCGTCGATGACGTCTTCACGATGAACGTATCGGTCGCCTATACGATCAACAACGACACTCCGCTCGACGGAACGCGGCTGCGGTTCGCGATCAACAACCTGTTCGATACCGACCCGCCGCTCGCCGACGAGACCTATGGCTTCTACAGCGATCTGCATAGTCCGCGCGGTCGCCAGTTCGCCATTGAAATCAGGAAGAAGTTCTGACGCTGTGAGAATGCATCGGGTCCGGTTGTCGTGTGGGGGGGCGCTCCTTGCGCTCGGAGCGTGCGCGCAGTTACCTCCCCTCGACACCGGGACCGGGGCCGCTTTGTCGGGCTGCTCCACCGAAACCGCGAGCATCAGTTTCGATTTCGAAGGGGCACCGCCCTCGCACTGCACGATCGAGGGCGAACGCGAGTTCTCGGTGCTGGTGTCGCCCGAGCACGCCCCGCCGATCAATCCCAGCCCGTGGTACGCATTTCGCTACCAGGCGAATGGATCCGAGAATGTTGTCGTCCATCTTCGCTATCTTGCGGCGAAGCATCGCTACCGCCCCAAATGGCAAAGCGCGATCCATATGAAGGTGCTGGACGCTTCGCTGCACGACGACGGCAGGACCGCGACCCTTTCCCTGCCACCGGGTGAGGCTGTCGTCAGCGGTCAGGAACTGATCGGGACAAAGGAATATGCTTCGCTGATGGCGCGGCTTGATCGCAGTGCCGCAGTGACACGAGAAACGCTGGGCCGTTCCCACGGCGGGCGGCCCATCGAAGCGCTCCGGATCGGCGAGCCGACGGCGCCGAAGCTGGTGATCCTGCTCGGGCGGCAGCATCCGCCCGAAGTCAGCGGTGCGATCGCGATGGAACATTTCCTCGAAACGCTGGTCGCGCTTGCCGACGCCGGAAAATTCGACGCGCAGGATATGCAGGTTCTTGCCGTTCCGTTGCTCAATCCCGATGGCGTCGCACGCGGACATTGGCGAGCCAATCTGGGCGGCGAGGATATCAATCGCGACTGGGGATCCTTTGCCCAGCCCGAGACCCGCTCCGTCGCACAGTGGCTCGATCGGTTGCCAAGCCAAATTCGACCTGTCGTGATGGTCGATTTCCACTCCACCTCGCGCAACCTGTTCTACGTGCAAGGCGACGAAGCGAGCGCGGATCAGGAGCGGTTCATGGCGCGCTGGCTTGGCGGCAAGGAACATCTGATCGCCGGTTACCCGTTTGCCATCGAGCGTCGTAACGCCAACCCGGGCACCGGAACCGCAAAGAACTGGTTCCACGCCACCCATGGCATTCCAGCCTATACCTACGAAGTTGGCGACGAGACGGATCGTCAAGCAATCGCGCAGGCTGCCCGCGAGCTTGCAACAAGCTTGGTGGAAGTGCTGCCGCGTTCGGGATTACCCTAAGGTCACCTGAAAAACCGCAACTGGGGTAACAAGTTGCCGGCATCGCAAAGCTGAACGAACAGCCGCTTTCGGGACATCTATACGGGAGCCGGGACGGCAGCGTTGAGGCGCAAAGCCGCCTTTCGCGCCTTCAAGTTACCGCTGAGGACTCGAACCTGCGCCGCGGATTTGGACGGTGCCCGACAACCGCTCTCGCTAAGCCATTCTAAATTTAACGATTCGAATTCAGGACATTGGGGGAATTGTTGGTAAGCGTCGACAGACTTCGGCCGGATGCGAACAATCGTACCAACAAATTGCTCGAACTGGGCTCAATCTGAAAGTTCTGCGTGAGACCCTCTGCGACGATTTGGGATCGCTTAATCCAACGCCTTAAAGCCAATTTTTCGCTGCTTTAAGGTGGGACGTCATGGGACGTTCTGGGCCGGCCTGGCAGGGGCAGTAGGACTCGAACCTACGACCCTCGGTTTTGGAGACCGATGCTCTACCAACTGAGCTATACCCCTAGGCCGGAGTGCGCCACTAGCCGGATTGCCAGACGGGAGCAAGGGGGATCACGGCTTGCGCGTGCGGACCCGCCTGATATGCGCATTTTTGCATGACCTCCGCCGCCCCCTCGACCGCTGCGCCTCAAAACTATCTTGGCGGCATCGCGCTCCGGCTGCTGGCGATGGCCAGCCTGTCGCTGATGTTCGTGGTCGTCAAATATGTCGACCGCGCGGGCATCCATATCGTCGAAAGCCTGTTCTGGCGGCAGGCGCTGGTGCTGCCCTTCCTGCTCCTGTGGGTGAAGGCGACCGGCGGCTTCGCCTCGCTTCGCACCAACCGCCTCGGCGCGCATACGCGGCGGATGCTGATGGGGCTGACCGGCATGGCGTGCAATTTTGGCGCAATGATCCTGCTGCCGATGGCCGAAGCAACGACGATCAGCCTGTCGGTGCCGATCTTTGCGGTGATCTTTGCCGCGCTGCTGCTCGGCGAAGCGACGGGATGGCAGCGGTGGAGCGCGGTGATCATCGGCTTTGTCGGCGTGCTGGTCGTGCTAGATCCGTTCGCAAGCTTTGCGGGCGGTTTCGACGGCGCGCATGGCGTCGGCACGCTTGTGGCGCTGGCGGGCGCCATCATGACCGCGCTGATCACCATTGCGGTGCGCGACCTTGGCCGCACCGAAAATGCAGCGACGATCGTGTTCTGGTTCAGCCTGTTGTCGATGGTCCCGCTGGGCATCGCCCTGCCCTTTGTCATCACTCCGCACAGTGGCACCGAATGGCTGCTGCTGCTCGCGCTCGGCTTTCTTGGGGCCATCGTCCAGATGTCGCTGACCGGCGCGCTGCGCCTTGCCCCCGTTTCGGTCGTGATCCCGATGGATTATTCCAGCCTGCTGTGGGCTATCGTCGCCGGCTGGTGGTTTTTCGGTACGCTGCCCGCAGAGACGACGTGGGTCGGCGCGCCACTGATTGTCGCATCCGGCCTGTTCATCGCCTGGCGCGAGCACCGCCGCCACATCAACCGACCGAAGGAGGTTGCCGCATGACGCGTCCCATTCTCTACCACTGTCCCGACGCCCGTTCGCTTCGCTGCCTGTGGGCGGTCGAGGAGGCCGGGGTCGACGTCGATTTGCGGCTGCTGAAATTCCCGCCCCGCGCCTTCGAACCCGAATACCGCGCGGTGAACCCGCTGATGACGATCCCCGGCTGGGTCGAGGACAGGCGGCTGATGACCGAGTCCGCCGCGATTTGCGAACGCATCGCCGAAGGCACGTCGCTGGAAGTGCGCCGCGACGAGGCGGATTATTGGGACTATCGCAACTGGCTGCACCGCAGTGACGCGACGCTGACCTTCCCGCTCGCGATCATGATCCGCTACACCCGCGTCGAGGTGCCCGAACGGCGGCTGGCGCAGGCGGTGGACGATTACAAAGCCTTCTTCGGCGGGCGTGCCAAGAGCATCGAGGCAGCGCTGAGCGACGGGCGCGAGTGGCTGGTCGCGGGGCGGTTCACGATCGCCGATATTACGATCGGATATGCAGCGTTTCTAGCGACGACGCTGGGGGCGGACGATGTGCTGGGCGAGGCGACGAAGGCGTGGCTGGCGCGATGCATGGCGCGTGAGGGGTTTGTTCGGGCGCGGGAGAGGCAGAATAGCTAGCTGCTGAGGCGACTCTGCAAAAATGGTCGTCGCCCCCGCGAAGGCGGGGGCGGCAAGCAGCCTGTCCCTCCGCTGCCGCGCAAACCGACAGCGGCCCCCGCCTTCGCGGGGGCGACGGCTAGTTTCAGTCGCTAACCGCTCTCAATTCACCATCCGCGCATACCCAGCCCAGTAAGGCGCCCGCAAATCCTTGCGCAAAATCTTGCCCGACGCATTCCTTGGCAAAGCATCAATCACATCGACGCTGCGCGGGCATTTGAACGGCGCGATGCGTTCGCGCGCCCAGGCGATGATGTCGGCCTCCTCGACGGTCATGCCCGGCTTGGCGACGCACACGGCTTTCACGCTCTCGCCCCATTTGTCGTCGGGGATGCCGAACACCGCGACCTCCTGCACCGCGGGGTGACCGAAAATCGCGCTTTCGACCTCGGCGGGATAGATATTCTCGCCGCCCGAAATGATCATGTCCTTCATCCGGTCGTGGATGAACAGATAGCCGTCCTCGTCCAGATAGCCCGCGTCGCCGGTGCGGATCCAGCCGTCGGCGCTGACCGTCTTGGCCGTCGCGTCGGGCAGGTTCCAATATCCCAGCATGTTGTTCGACGACCTTGTGACGACCTCTCCGACATCACCGACCGGGACTTCCTCGCCATCGGGACCAAGGATCTTGATCTCGACCCCCGGCAACGGCTTGCCCGCCGAGCGCATTCGCGCATTGCCCGCGGGATCATGATCTTCGGGCGGCAGCATCGATATGGTGCCGGTGGTTTCGGTCATGCCATAGGCCTGAATAAACTGCGCGCCGAACATCTGGATGCACTGGCGCAGCAATTCGAGCGGGATCGGCGCGGCGCCGTAGAGGATATATTTCAGGCGGCTGTAATCGACCGTCGCGCAGCGCGGGTGCATGAGCAGAAATTGTAACGCCGCGGGGACCATGAAGAAACGCGTCACGCCATGCTGCTCGACCGCATCGAACACCCCATCGGGATTGAATTCGGCAAGGATGATGCCGGGCAGCCCGGCGGCGAGCGCCATAATGCCCAGCCCGGTGCCGCCGATATGCGCACACGGCATCGCCACCAGCACCGCCTCGTCATCGTCCCATTTGGTGTACGGCAGGTCGAGGTCGTTCGAATGTTTGCGCAGCGCGAACAGGTTGCGGTTCGACAGCACTGCGCCCTTGGGATTGCCGGTGGTGCCCGAGGTGTAAAGCTGGAGCACCGCATCATCGGTGCCCGACGGGACGAAGGGGGTTCGCGCGGCGCCATTGATCATCGCCCGCGCTTCGGCAGCACTGACGATGGTCGGGGCGTGGTCGAGCTTGCCCGCCAGCTGCTCGTCCAGATTTTCGAAACCCGGCCCCGCAAACACCATCTTTGCCTGCGTATCGTTGACGATGAACGCCCATTCGGTCGGCGACAGCCGCCAGCCGATCGGCGCCATCACGATCCCGGCGCGCGCGGCGCCGTAGAAGAGGATGAAATAAAGATCGCTGTTCTTGCCGATCCACGCGATCCGGTCGCCCTTTTGCAGCCCCGCGGCGAACAGTGCCGACGCGACTTTCGCGGTCGCTTCGTCGAGCTGCGCATAGGTGTAAACACGGTCTTCCTCGCGCAGCGCGACGCGGTCGGCGCGCTCGCTGGCCCAATGGGTCAGGAATTCGTCGAATGTGAAAAGCTCCGAAACGTCGCGCGGCATGAAATCTCTCTCCTCGAATCGCATCTTTTGCGTGCAATTGGGGAAAGGCTAGCGGCTGTGGGCGGCAGGTAAAGCGCGTATCGACAACCCTGTCAGCAACGTCAGGTGCGGCGCAGCAGCAGCATCAGGTTGTTCGCGGGCATCGCGCGGCGTTCGGCGAAGGTCAGGCCCGCGGCGACGGCTGCGGCCTTGACGTCATCGATCTGGCGGAGTCCCCACGTCGGATCGCGCATCCGCAGGCTGGCATCGAAGGCCAAATTGCTATCAGCGGTCGGCACGTCGGGTTCGATATAGGGGCCGTAGAGGATCAGCGGAGCCCCGCCGGGCAGCAACCGCGCCGCGCCCGCCAGCAACCCCAGCGTCGCGGCCCACGGACTGATATGCACCATGTTGATGCACAGGATCGCATCGGCCCGGTCGATCGGCCAGTCGTCAGCCGCGGCATCGAGCGCGAGCGGCGGCGCGATATTGGCCAGTCCGGCCTCGGCGCTCCATGCGGCGATCGACACCAGTCCCGCGGGATCGGGGTCGCTCGGTTGCCAGTCGAGCGCCGGAAAGGTCGCGGCGAAATGGACGATATGCTCACCCGATCCGCTGGCGACTTCCAGCACCGGGACTCCCTATTATAGGTGGCAATGTGGGCGGAACATTAGAATTGATTGAAGATGGGGCAAATGGTTTTCTTGTTAATCCAGGNNCCGCGGGCAGCCAATCGGCGAGCACCGCCGCGATCGCATCGCGGTTGCGCAGCGTCGCCGGGGCGTGGCGCTTGGCGTCGCTGCCGCCGTCGCTGGGCATCCACGGCGGTGACGATGCCATCAGGCCTTGGCCTGCGCCCGGGCGCGGCGCTCGCGCACGATCAGCCATGCGAGCAGCCCGACCGGGCCGACCATCAGCGTCAGGAACAGGAACGGGAATTGCACGACGCGGCTGAAGCCCTTTTGATCGGCGTCACGCGCGATCCACATGCCGGTGAACAAGTCGAACGCCAGATAGTGAACCCACCCGAGGGTCGCGCCGCCAGGGCTGTCGAACAGCTTCATCACCCCCGCCAGCGTCGTGAAATCACCGCCGCCGGGACCGCCGGGATCGATCCCGCCGGTCAGGAACCCGACAATCATCACGGTGTAGGCGAGGCAGAGCAGGAACACCCCGGCGTAGAGGATCACCGCCAGAACTTTCGGACCACGCGGCAGGAGGGCGAGCGCAATCCAGCTGGCGAAGGCCCAATAATTGGCGAGCAGAAAGATTGTGTCCCAGGTCATGCTTGCTCCTTTTCGGCCGTCGCCACGATGGGTTCGGTCCAGCGATAGCGCGACGCAAAAATGCCGATGCTGATCGGCAGCGTCGCATACACCATCGGCGCCAGCGGAACCGTCGAACGAAAAAAGGTCATGATCGTCGACAGCAGACCCGTTGCCCCCAAAATCAGCCAGATGATCACCTGGCCAAAGGCTTCGCGATGTCCCTGCGCGTCTATCAGCGGATTGCGGCGGGCAACTGCAAAAAGACCGGCGGTCAGCAGCGACATCAGGATGAAACCGGCGCCATAGAGCGCGAACATCTGCCCCAGGCGGCCATCATAATCGCCCGCCCGCCCCGCAATGAAGGCTGCAAAGCTCGAAGCCATCGCGCGCAGCGGGTGGACATAGAGCAAAACGGTGAAGACCAGCGCGAGAGTGAGCAGCAGAAACCGCCAGTCGCCCTCGCCGACCATCCGTCGCGCGCGGACATGCGCCAGCCAGAACATCGCGATAATCGCGAAGGCGATTGCGAAGCTCGGCGCCCCGGCGATCGCCGCTTCGAGCTGCCGATAGTCTGGGGCCATGCCGCCCGTACCAGCGACCATTAGCGTCACCGCAAAGGCAAAGGCCGCGTCAGTAAAGGCATCGAGCCGTCCCTGTCCGCTAGTCATCACCCCCCCCTTCGGCTGCTTCTTGCCAGTGCTAGAGCAGCCCGCCAAGCCCGAACAGAAAGATACCGGCGAACAGCGTTACCAAGCCGGTCGTCACAATCAACAGCGTCACCCGCGCCGCGGGCAGTCGCCGCGTTGCCGCGAAGGCCGCGGCGAGGCCCAGCCCGAGCGCGATCAGCGGACCGTAGAGAAACGCCCAGTCGTAGCTGAACTCGCGGCGCACGTCGATCAGCTCCCATTGCTCGACGACCAGCCCGTAGAGCGTGATTGCGGCGAGCCAGACGGCGACGAAGACGACCGCGAACAACGCCCCGCCGGCCAGGCAGCCGGTGGCGGTGCGTTTCACACCGCTGTCGCCGCCTTCGCTCAACTGCCGCCGATCTCGCTCAGCGACGGGGTGCCGGGTGCGGCGGCGGGCTCGTTCCACGCCAGGATCGGCTTGCGCGCCGCGGCGGTTTCGTCGAGCCGCGCGCGCGGCGCGAAATGCGGAGCGGTTTTCAGCGCCGGGTCGCCATTCTTGGCACGCATCGCCACACTGCGCAGCGCGCCGATGAACTGGTCGAGCGCCGCCTTGCTCTCGGTCTCAGTCGGCTCGACGAGCATGGCGCCGTGGACGACGAGCGGGAAATAGACCGTCATCGGATGATAGCCTTCGTCGATCAGACCCTTGGCGATGTCGAGGGTCGAGAAACCCTCGGCAAGGCCTTTGTCGCTGAACAGCGCCTCGTGCATGCACGGCCCCGATGCCGCGAACGGCGCGTCGAGGACATCCTCCAGGCTGCGCAGGACATAATTGGCGTTGAGCACCGCATCCTCGGCGACCTGCTTGAGACCATCGGCGCCGTGGCTGAGGATATAGGTCAGCGCGCGGGTGAACATGCCCATCTGGCCGTGGAAAGCGGTCATGCGGCCAAAAGTTTGCGGATGATCCTCGCCTGCGCTTTCCTCTTCGATCAGGCGGAAACCCTCGGCATGCTTGGTCACGAACGGCAAGGGCGCGAAAGGTGCCAGCGCTTCCGACAACACCACCGGCCCCGACCCTGGGCCGCCGCCGCCGTGCGGGGTCGAGAAGGTCTTGTGCAGGTTGATGTGCATCGCGTCGACGCCCAGATCGCCGGGGCGCACCCGGCCGACGATCGCGTTGAAATTGGCGCCGTCGCAATAGACATAGCCGCCCGCGGCATGGACCGCGTCCGAAATCGCCTTCATGTCGCGCTCGAACAGGCCGCAGGTGTTAGGGTTGGTGATCATCACCCCCGCGACGTCGGGGCCAAGGCGAGCCTTGAGCGCTTCAAGGTTGACGCGGCCTGCCTCGGTTGCCGGAATATCCTCGACCGTGAAGCCTGCAAACGCCGCGGTCGCCGGGTTGGTGCCGTGCGCGCTTTCGGGGACCAGGATCACCCGCCGGTCTTCGCCGCGCGCTTCGAGTGCCGCCTTGATGCACAAAATACCGCACAGCTCGCCATGCGCGCCCGCCTTCGGCGACATCGCGACGCTGTCCATGCCGGTCAGGGTGATCAGCCATTCGGCGAGCTCGTGGATGACAGCATAGGCGCCCTGCACCGTTTCCTGCGGCTGCAACGGATGCGCGTCGGCAAAGCCAGGCATGCGCGCCACCTTTTCGTTGAGGCGCGGGTTGTGCTTCATTGTGCAGCTGCCGAGCGGGAACAGGCCGAGGTCGATCGCGTAATTCTGCCGCGACAGGCGCGTGTAATGGCGCACCGTTTCGGCTTCGCTGAGCCCCGGCAGGCCGATCGGCGCGGTGCGCGCCAGCGCGCCGAGGTCCGCGGCGGGTGCGGCTTCGTCGAAATCGACGCCGGTGGTCGCGGTCGAACCAATCTCGAAGATCAGCGCTTCCTCGAGCATCAGCGCGCGGTTGCCGGTGAAGGTGGTGGTGTCGTCGGCACCGCCCGCGGCGGTCATTTCGGGGCGCCAGCCGCCAGGATTGAGCGCGGTCATGCCAGCACCTCCCTCAGAGCGGCAGCGAAGGCGGAAATATCCGCCTCGGTGACGGTTTCGGTGACGGCGACGACGAGGCCGTTCGCCAAGTTTGCGTTGGCGGGGTAGAGACGACCGAGCGACACGCCGCCGAGGATATCGCGTTCCGCCAGCTTGTGAATCACCGGGCGTGCTTCGGTCGGCAGCAGCAGGGTGAATTCGTTGAAATAGCTGTTGTTCAGCACCGACACGCCCGGGATTTTGGCCAGTTCGGTCGCAGCCATCTTGGCGCGGCCATGGTTGATCGCCGCGAGCTGGCGCAGCCCTGCTTCGCCGAGCAAGGTCATATGAATGCTGAAGGCCAGCGCGCAAAGTCCTGAATTGGTGCAGATATTGCTCGTCGCCTTTTCGCGGCGGATATGCTGCTCGCGCGTCGACAGCGTCAACACAAAGCCGCGCTTGCCATTCGCGTCAACCGTCTCACCGCACAGGCGGCCCGGCATCTGGCGAACATATTTGGTCTTGCAGGCGAACAGGCCGACATAAGGCCCGCCGAATTGCAACCCGACACCGATCGACTGCCCCTCACCGACCACGATGTCGGCACCCATTTCGCCCGGCGCCTTGATCAGGCCGAGCGCGACGGGTTCGGTGACCACCGCGATCAGCAGCGCCCCCGCCGCCTGACACGCCGAGGCCAATGCGGTCATATCATCGATGCGGCCGAGGATGTCGGGATATTGGACGACAACGCAGCTCGTGTCCTTGTCGATGCTGTCCGCCAGCGCCGCCCAGTCGGTCCCCGCCTCCAGGCTGGGGTCGCCATCGACCAGCACATCGCCGGTATATTTCGCCATCGTCCGCGCGACGCTGCGGTAATGCGGGTGCAGCCCGGTCGAGAGCAACGCCTTGCCGCGCTTGGTGATCCGCCGCGCCATCACGATCGCTTCCCAGCACGCGGTCGAGCCGTCGTACATCGACGCATTGGCGACGTCGGTGCCGAGCAGGCGCGCGACCTGCGACTGGAATTCGAACAGCATCTGCAGCGTACCCTGCGCGATTTCGGGCTGGTACGGGGTGTAGGCGGTCAGGAACTCGCCGCGCTGGATCAAGTGATCGACGCTGGCGGGGACATGGTGGCGATAGGCGCCGGCGCCAAGGAAAAACGGCCCGTCGCCCGCGGCGCGGTTCCGGCGTGCCAGCGCGGCCATATGGCGCTCGACCGCCAGCTCGCTGGCGTGCAGCGGCAAGTCCGCAATCGGCCCGTCGAGCCGCGCATTGACGGGAACATCGGCAAACAGATCGTCGATCGACGTCGCGCCAATGGTGGCGAGCATCGCGCTGCGGTCATCGGTCGTAAGGGGGAGGTAACGCATGAACTACTCCGCAGAAGAAGCTGGTTTTTTGGCAAAAAGCTGGACGGTATCGGCAAGCGTGCCGGAGAAGATCGCCGGGCCGGCATGGGTTGTGCGGATCCACGGCGCGAGCCAGATGCGAAAGCCTGCGTCGCGCACGCGGCGGCAAAAGGCATAATCGTCGGACAGCAGAGCCTGGCTTTCGGGCTCGATATAGGGGCAAAAAAAGGCGGGGACGATGTCACCGACGCCGTGCGCCTGCCGCTCGGCAGGGTCGGGCCGGAACACCAGCTCGGGCATCGCCTTCGCCATGCCTTCAAGCACCGCGCGGCGGATCAGCATCATCGCGGTGCCGAGCCGGGTCAGTTCGACCAGGTCGGTCATCTTGAAATTCTGCTCGGGATTCAGGAAATGCAGCGCAAAATCGCCGGTGAAGCGGGCCAGATCGGCGGGGTTTTCCTTCGCCAGCCCCTGCTCGACCGCGCGCGCCACATTGCCCCAGTTGATCATCCGCCGCGGATAGGCGCCGCCCAGTACCCCGCATTCGGGCTTCGCCTCCATCGCGCGGACGAGCGCGAACACGTCGTCCGCCGAAAAATCGATGTCGGCATCGATGAACAGCAGATGGGTGCAATCGCTGGCAAGGAACATCGCGGTCAGGATGTTGCGCGCGCGGGTGATCGACGGCTGATACAGGATGAACTCGAACCGCACCGAAATGCCCGCCGCCTGCGCCCGGAGAGCAAGCGCGAGCGCGGCGCGGACATAGGTACCCTGCGCGCCCTCATAGATGGGCGTCGCCACCATCAGGCGGCAAT
This sequence comes from Sphingopyxis sp. UBA6723, assembly GCF_002454115.1. Classification (GTDB taxonomy): domain Bacteria; phylum Pseudomonadota; class Alphaproteobacteria; order Sphingomonadales; family Sphingomonadaceae; genus Sphingopyxis. Next base: position 148,237 of record NZ_DKIH01000009.1, read on the forward strand.
TGGTCAGCGCGGGTTCGGTGGCGATGGCATTTCTCCGCCCTCCCGCTTGCGGGAGGGCAACTGACTACAGCGCGTCGCAAAAGGCTTTGTACGCCTTCGCATCCATCAACCCGTCGAGCTGGCTTTTGTCGCTCAGCGCCAGGCGGAAGAACCAGCCCTCGCCTTCGGGGTCCGAATTGACGAGCGCCGGATCCTCCTCGAGCTGGCTGTTGCCTTCGGTCACGGTGCCGTCGACGGGGGCATAGACGTCGCTCGCTGCCTTCACCGATTCGACCACCGCGGCGTCGCCGCCTTGGCTCAGCTCGGCGCCGGTGTCGGGAACTTCGACGAACACGATGTCGCCAAGCTGGCCCTGCGCGAAATCGGTGATGCCGACCGTCGCGACGTCGCCGTCGACATCGATCCACTCATGTTCTTCGGTATAGTAACGCGGCATCGGTCAAGCTCCTGTTTTACGAACATAATTATGTGGAACAAAGGGCATGGCGGCGACGGTGCAGGCCACCCGCTTGCCGCGCACTTCAGCGGCGAGCGCGGTGCCGGGTTCGGCATGGTCGCGCGGCACATAGCCCATAGCGATCGGCGCGCCGACGCTGGGGGCGAAGCCGCCCGAGGTCACAACACCGATTTCCGTGTTGCCGTCGAACAGCTTGGCACCCTCGCGCACCGGCATTTTTCCATCGACAAGCAGGCCGACGCGCTTGCGCGGGCTGCCGTCGGCCAGATGGCCCAAAATGCGTGCCGCACCGGGGAAGCCGCCTTCCTCGCGGCGGCGCTTGCTGATCGCGAACGCCAGGTCGCCTTCGACCGGATCGATCGCCGGGTCGAGATCATGGCCATAGAGCGGCAACCCCGCCTCCAGCCGCAACGAATCGCGCGCCCCAAGGCCGATCGGCTTGACCTCAGGCTCGGCGCACAGCAGATCGGCAACGGCTGCCGCGGCCTCGGCAGGTATCGAAATTTCGAACCCGTCTTCCCCGGTGTAGCCCGACCGGCTGATCGTCGCCGGCACGCCGCCGATCTGAAACGCACCAAGGCGCATAAAAACCAGCGCCGACAGCGGCCATTCTCCGGTCACATGGCGGCCCAGCGCCGCCGCCGCGCCCGGACCCTGCAGCGCCAGCAGCGCCTGATCGTCGAGATGATTGATGACAATGTCGTCGGGCAGAAACTCACGCAGATGGCCGATATCGTCCCATTTGGTCGCGCCATTGACGACCAGATAGAGATAGTCAGGCCAGCGAGAGACCATCAGGTCGTCGAGAACGCCGCCATCTTCGGCCAACAGCAGCGAGTAGCGCTGCATGCCCATTTGGAGTGTCGATAGGTCGATCGGCAGCAGGGTCTCGACCGCGGCATCGAGCGCTGCCATGTCGCCGCCCTCGTGCGACAGCAGCATTTGCCCCATATGGCTCACGTCGAACAGCCCGGCGTGTTCACGCACCCACAGATGTTCGGCCATGATGCCTTCATATTGAATCGGCATCCAGTAACCGGCGAATTCGACCATCCGGCCGCCTTTGGCGCGATGCCAGGCGTCGAGCGGCAGCACTTCGGTCGCGGCTTCGATCGCGCCGTCTTCGTCCAGCTGTTCGGTTTCGGTCATGTCAGTCTCCCGCGGTTGCACGGCGGATGCGCGGCGGGGTGCCGCGCCTTTCGCCATGCCCCCTCTGTCACGGGAACCTGAGAGTTTTCCCCCGGCAACAAAGTCCGGGGTTACCCCTTCGGTGGTTCCAGCAACCAGCCGGAACGCTTTCCAGAGTGTCCGTTCCAGCCTGCGCGGTCCTGCTGACCTGAGAGTTTCCGGGGCGGTTGCTCCTTCGGTGGTGAGGCGCCGGTTGCCCTGCCCTCACGCTCTCCCGCGCGGCCGGTCGAATCCCTTGCGGAACGCGACAGACGCCCGAGCCTTGGCGCTGCCCTTAAACGGAGTCAATCGGCGAGCGCGCGGATGGCGTCGTTTTCGTGGATATACACACCAGAACCGCCCTGCCCCGCGAGATTGACGATGGCGGCGGCAACCGTGGCACCGTGAATCGAGCGGTAGCGGCGGAACGACCCGTGCAGCAAAGCATCGGCGAGCGGCGCCGCGATCGTCGCCAGCCCCTCGCCCAGCCGTGGCGGCCCGGGTCGGTCGCCGAGCAGCAGGCCGGGGCGGATCAGGTCGAGCCGCTCAAACCCCAAGGCGCGCAGCCCATCCTCGGTCTCACCCTTGGTGCGCAGATAGAAATTGCCCGCTTTCGCTGAAGCTCCGACCGAGCTGACGACGATCATATGCGCCGTGCCGCCTTGCCGGGCGCCACGCGCCGCGGCGAGGATCAGGTCATGGTCGACGGCGCGAAACGCCGCTTGCGAGCCCGCCTGCCGGATCGTGGTGCCAAGGCAACAGATCAATACCGCGGGCTTTTCGGCGGCGATGATGTCGGGCCAGTTGTCGGGCGGCGCCACGCGTTCGGCATGGTGCGGCAGCAGCCCCTCGACCGGCCGCCGCGTAACGATTGTGACACTGCGGTCGCCAAACGCGTCGATCACGGCGCTGCCAACCAGCCCCGTCGCGCCGACGATCAGTGCGTTAGACATGCGCCAACGCCTCCGGCACGTCGGCACGTCCGAAAATCTCGGCATAGCGGTCGATGGCAAAACGATCGGTCATCCCGGCAATATAGTCGCCGATGTGGCGCACTGTCGCGCATTCTTCGCCGGGCAGCCTCGCCGACCAATCCTCGCCCATCAGCCGCGGATCGTCGGCATAGGCAGCGAACAGCCGCCCGACGACTTGGTTCGCTGCTGCTGCGGCGGCGACCTGTTCGGGGTGGTGATAAAGATTGGCGTACATGAAACGTTTCAGTTCGCGCTCCTCGGCAGCGAGTCCGGGGGAAAAGCCGCCGAGCGAGCGGCCCGCGGCGCGGACCTCGGCGACACTTGCCACACCGGCCGCCGCGACATTGGCCGTGGTCGCGGCGATCACATCATTGACCATCACCCCGATCTGGTCGCGGACCAGTTCGCGCAGCAAGCGGTCACGCGGCGCACCGGGGAAACGGTCCTCGACGGCGCCGAAATTGGCGGCGACAAACGGCTGTTCCATCAACTGATCGAGGTCGAGCAACCCGGCGCGCAGCCCGTCGTCGATGTCGTGATTATCATAAGCGATGTCGTCGGCCACCGCCGCTACCTGCGCTTCCAGACTGGCATGACTGCCAAGGTCGAGGCGGAAATCATCGTCGATCGCCGCCAGCGCCCAGCCCGGGTTGGTCACCGGGCCATTATGCTTGGCGAGCCCTTCGAGCGTTTCCCACGTCAGGTTGAGCCCGTCGAACAGCGGATAGGGACATTCCAGCGCCGCCAGCGTGCGCAGTGTGTGGCCATTGTGATCGAAGCCGCCATGCGCCGCCATCGCAGCTTTCAGCGCATCCTCGCCCGCATGACCAAAGGGCGGATGGCCGATATCGTGCGCCAGGCACAAGGCCTCGGTCAGATCCTCGTTCAATCCGAGCGCGCGCGCGATACCGCGCCCGATCTGGGCGACCTCGATACTGTGGGTCAGGCGGACGCGGTAATGATCACCGTCGGGGGCGACGAACACCTGCGTCTTGTGACGCAGGCGGCGAAAGGCGATCGAGTGGATGATGCGGTCGCGGTCGCGCTGGAAATCGTCGCGCGGCCCGCGAACGACGCGGCCGACTTCGTCGAAACGCCGCCCGCGGCTGTCGTCGGGACGACTGGCGCAGGCGGCGACGCTCACTTGACGGGATCGACGGTTTCGCCCGCCTCGCTGTTGAACGGGAAGCCGTCGCCGCCCGCCTTCTTATAATCCGCCAGCCAATCCTGCGCCGCCTTGCGGTCCTTAAACGGGCCAAGCAACAGGCGCCGCGTGCGGCCCCATTCTGCAGTGCCGCCGGTCTTGCCCTTGAACAGCGCGGGGTGCTTTTTCGCCAATTTCCCGAAATCGAGCGCCAGCGCGCGCGCATTGGCACCGGTCGCGATCTGCACCCAGATCCGTGCCGGATGCGCCTTTTTCTCGGCAGCCTCGGCCTTGGCTTTGGCATCGGCTTCGGCCTTGGCTTTCGCCGCCGCCTCGTCCTTTTCGCGCTTGGCCTTTTCGGCTGCTTCGGCGCGGCGCTTGTCCTCGACCAGTTTCGCGAGCGTCGCCGCATCGACCGCATTGGCCGACGCGTTCAGCTCCTCGGGCGGAATCTCGATTGAGCCGACGATATCGGCGAGCGATGCCAGCGGAAGCAAAGGCGCCGCTGCGGTGGGCGCCGGGGTCGGTCCCGGCGGCGGCGGCACCGGCGCTGCACTGGCTGGCGCTGCGCTGGCTGGCGCCGGTGTGGCGACGGACGCCACCGGATCGGCCGCGCGCCCGACGGCGGCCAGCGAAAAGCCCGGTCCGACGGGCGGCGCGGATGATGGCGTATCCACCGCGGCTGCCGTCGCCGTCGGCGGTTCGCGAACGACGGCGGCGCCTGCGTCATTCGCATCGGTCCGGGCGGCCGGGAGCGGCCGAATCGTCTCACGGAAAGGGGACTGCAAGACCGGCGGCTTGGAACCGGCGTCACCCCCCGCCGCCGCCGACGGAAAGGGGTTGTCGGCGGTCGGACCCGACCGGACCACGGTCGGCGCCGGTCCCCCCGCCGCCGGAAAGGGGTTCTCCGGCGTCGGTCGCTGCGATGAAGGCCGCACCGCTGGTGCCGCAACGGTTTCCCGCCGCGGCGTCGCTGCGGGCGGGGTCGCGGCCGCTTCGCGCGGCTGCGCGTAGGCCGGACCCACCGGCCGCGGCGCAGGCGTGGGTGCAGGTGTTGGTTTCGCAGCCACCGAGGCCGCCGGCGGACGTTGGCTACCCGTCGGACGCCGGCCCGTTGTGGCCGCGGGCGGCGGCGTCGCTGCGGCGACCTGAACCGGCTGGCGCTTCGGCCCGAGCCGCCCGGTCGGGAAACGCCCGAAATGCGCCGCCGCGGCCTGCTGCGCCGGATTGAGCCGGTCCATCTGGGTCAGATAGGGCAGGATATTCTGCGCCATCGCGGGCGGCATCGTGGCGTTAACGATCTCGCTTGCTTCACCGTCACGACCGTTCATTGCCAGGATCATCGCGCGCAATCGCCAGGCGCCGCGATCCTGCGCGCGCAGCTGCGGGGTCAGCATCTGGATCGCACGATCCGCCTCGCCGGCGATCCCCAGCGACAGCGCATAACGCCGCGTCAATTCGTCACTGGGGACGATCGAGAGCGCCAGCTGATAGTCACGCTGCGCCGCATCCTGCTGCCCCAGCAAATCGCGCGCCAGCGCCCGGTCGGACAGGAACAGTCGCTCAGGCGCCCCGAGAAGTTGTGCCTCGCCGAAATAGTCGAGCGCCCGGGTCGGGTTCTCCATATGGACCATTGCCGAACCGAGTGCGGCCTTGATCGCGCCGTCGCGCGGGCTGGCCTGCTCGGCGCGCACCAGAAAGCCGAGCGCGGCGCGATGATCGTCCAGCTCAATCGAAGCGCGACCGGCATCGAGGAGCGCCCGGGGATCGCTGTTGTTCGACGCGATGCGGGCGAGCGCAGACGACAGCAAAGTCCGGGCCGCTGTCCGCTTTTCCATCGCGGCCTTGGTCGCGGCATCGGGCGGCGTCACCTGCGCGGCGGCAGGTGGCGCCATGAACCCCAGCAACAACGCACCGAACGCGCCGGCGCAAAGCCGAACGCGTGTCGGCCTCGCCGTTATTTTCGCTTGCCGCATGGGCAATTCATCCCGATCTCCGGCCTGCCTTGCCCTGCGAGCAGCCGTTTATGGCCCCGTTACTGGTTGTTCTGACGCCCCAGGAAGCGCGGGATATCCACCCCGTCTTGCTTGTCAGCGGCATCGCCCTCCGGCGCCGTGGCCCCACGCGACAGGCGCGACATGCGTTCGAACAGCGTGCCGCCGCCTATCGAGCGGGCGGGCGACTCCTCGCCAGCCCCTGCCTCGCCGCCCGATGCCGGGGGCGGTGCCGTGCGGTAATCAGTCGCCGGCTCTTCGGGCGCGTCGAGCACCAGCTCTTCCGCGGTGTCGTCATAGGTCGCCGCGACCTGCGACAATTCCATTGGCTCTTCTTCGGCCGCGGGCGCTTCGACGTCGACCGTGTCGCTCAGCGAAAAGCCCGGTGCCGGATCATTGGCTCCATCAGCCAGGGCTTCAGCGACCGGCTCTTCTTCGACGACCGGCGCAAACGCCTCCTCAGCCACCGGCGCGGGGGTTGCCGTGCGCGCGGGAGCAAAGGAGAAGCTGCGCGTCGCGGGTGCAGCCTGCGCCGCCATTTCGCCCGTGCTGTCGATACCGGTGGCGACCACCGACACGCGGATCTTGCCATCCAGGCTGTCGTTGAACGCACTGCCCCAGATGATGTTCGCATCGGGATCGACCAGCTCGCGAATATGGTTCGCGGCTTCGTCGACTTCCATCAGGCGCATGTCTTCGCCGCCGGTGATCGAGATGATAACACCCTTGGCGCCCGCCATCGAGACGCCATCAAGCAGCGGGTTGGCAATCGCTTTCTGCGCGGCTTCGAGCGCACGGCCGTCGCCTTCGGCTTCGCCGGTCCCCATCATCGCCTTGCCCATTTCGCGCATCACGCTGCGCACGTCGGCAAAATCGAGGTTGATCAGGCCAGGCATGACCATCAGGTCGGTGATACCGCGCACACCCTGCTGCAACACTTCATCCGCCATGGTGAAGGCTTCTTTGAAGGTCGTGTTCGGGTTGGCGACCAGAAACAGATTCTGGTTCGGAATGACGATCAGCGTGTCGACATGATCCTGCAGCTCGGCAATGCCCGAGTCCGCCGACCGCATCCGGCGCTGACCTTCGAAGGTGAAGGGCTTGGTCACGACGCCGACGGTCAGGATGCCGCGGTCGCGTGCTGCCTTGGCGATCACGGGTGCCGCCCCGGTGCCGGTGCCGCCGCCCATTCCGGCGGCGATGAAGCACATATGGGCGCCGTTCAGCGCCTCTTCGACCTGTGCGATGCTTTCCTCAGCGGCCGCACGGCCAACCTCGGGCCGCGAACCCGCGCCCAGCCCTTGGGTGATCTGCGTCCCCAGTTGGATGCGCCGCTCGGCGGGTGATGCGTTCAACGCCTGCGCGTCGGTATTCGCGACGATGAAATCGACCCCCTCGACCCGCGAGGCAATCATATTTGCGATGGCATTGCCGCCCGCGCCGCCGACACCGATAACCGCGATCCGCGGCTTCAGTTCGTCGACCTGTGGCGGGCCAATGTTGATGCTCATCAATCAGTCTCCCTGCAGCGGCGAACCTGTGCCGCTTCCCTCACCATGCGACCCTACCAGGCGGTGGTCCTCCCGCCTGGATTTCTTGCACCGCATTGCACTATTGTGACGCGGGAATCATCCAAAAAATTAACCTTTTTTCGCGTCTCACCGCTAAAAGCTGCTTTTCAGCGCCGCCATCAGGCGGTGCAGGATCGATGTACTTGCCGGACGATAGACGTCCTGCGACATCATCGGCAGATCGCGCAGATCGACCGGGTCCGACGCGGCATAGAGAACCAAACCGGCCAGCGTCGCGAAAGCAGGGCCGCTGTGCGCATCGGGCAGGCCATGCAGGCCGCGCGGCCTTCCAACCCGCGCGGCGCGGCCGAGTGCGCTCTGGGTGTAATCGGCAATGCCTTTCAGATCGGCGCCGCCGCCGACGAGTACCACTTGGCGCCCGATTGGGCCAACGAAATGCAGATCTTTGAGCGTCCTGCCGATCTCTCCCATCATCGCGTCGAGACGTTGGCGGATCACCGTCACCAACTGCGCGCGGGTGATCCGCGGAGCATCGCCGCTCGTCGGCGCTCCGGGTTCCAGCTCGATAATTTCGTTGTTATCGCGCGGGCTGGCCGAGGCCGAGCCGTAAAAGCTCTGGAGCCGCTGCGCCTGACTGCGCCGGATGCCAAAGGCCGAGGCAATGTCATCGGTGATGTCGCTGGCACCAAAGGGCAGCGACGCCATTTCGACGAGCATCCCTCCGGCATAGAGCGACACTGTCGTCACCGCGGCGCCGAGCTCGACCAGCGCCACGCCCAGGTCGCGTTCCTCGTCCGACAGACAAGCGAGTCCTGCGGCGATCGGCGACGCGACAACCGCGTTGACGTCCAGATGCGCCTGCCGCACCGCCGCCTCCAGGTTCCGCACCGGCGCGCCGTCGGCCATGATGATATGAATGTCGACGCCGAGGCGGTCGGCGTGCAGCCCGATCGGGTTCTTGACCCCGGTCAGCCCGTCGAGCGTATAAAGCGCGGGCTGGGCGTGGAGGATCATCCGTCCCTCGGGATCGATCCCGGCGCGTCCTGCGGCAAGCAGGTCGTCGATATCTTCTTTCTCGATCCTGTGGCCGCCGAGTTCGCTTTCGATCGGTGCCACGTCGCTGAGCAACCCGCCGGCCGAAAAGCTGACCCAGACGTCATCGATGTTGAGCCCCGCGATCCGCTCGGCCTGTTCGATCGCCTCGCGCACGATATGCTCGGTCTGCTCCATGTCGGCGACATAGCCGCGCTGGACGCCGCGGCTTTCGCGCTGGCCGGTGCCAAGCACGTGGAGCTGGCCATCGGCGGTCTGCCCCGCGATCAGCGCACAGACCTTCCACGACCCGACATCGAGCGCGGTGATGATCTTTTCGATGCGCGGCGGGGCCATGCTTTATCCTTCGTTCGACGCTGCGGTCGCGACGGCATCGACCGCAGCGCGCGCGTCGTCGAGCTTCGCGGGCGCCACCTGCCCCTCGTGTGGCAGACGTAGCACGAAGCGGCTCGGATCGCGCATGTCGAAACGCAATATGCCGCGCCCGAGCAAGCGGTTAGCGCCATCCAGATGCGCAAATTTGGCGAGCGCGGCTTTCGCCTCGGCCTCGCCCTCCGGCAACGACAGCGTCTCGCCGCTACGAAAGCGCAGATCCCAGCGGCGATTGCCGACCCAGGTCGCGCCCGCAAGCAATTCCTTGAGGCTGCTTGCCTCGGCCAGTAAGCGGTCGAGATCCTGCGAGCGCTGGTTCGCCTTGGGGCCGATCACCAGCGGCAGGTCGGGCATCGTTGCGACCGTGACCGGTTCGAGCACCACGCCCTTTTCGTCGATCAGCGACAGGCGGTTGTTATGCTGCCAGATCGCCGCCGGGGTGCGCTCGACGATGTCGACGACGAGCGTATCGGGCAGCCGCCGCGAGACGCGCGCGTCCTTGATCCAGCCATAACGCATCAGATCGCCGCGCACCCCGTCGAGGTCGACCGCCGCCATCGAGCGGTCCTTTTGCGCGAGGGCGATGTCGTAAACCTTCAGCCGGTCGATGCGGTCGGCGCCGACGACTTCGACCTTTTTGACCTGAAATCCGGCGCGGCCGACCGCCTGCGCATATTCCTCATGGATCTTCGCCGTCACCCCGGTCGCGTGCGCGGCCAGACCCGCGACGGCGAACAGGCTAAGCCCGATTGTCCAGTTGGCGACCTTCTGCAACCGCTGCGGGCTGATCGGCAGCGCGTTGATGATCGCGTTGAGCCGTGAGGTCTGCACCTTGCGCCGCTTCTTCGGCGTCCGCGCCGGGCGCCGCGGCGGCGAGCTGCCGCGCTTGATCCGCGTGTTACTCATAACGCTTCCCCCACGATGCGTTCGACCAGTTCGGCATAGTCCATGCCCACAGCCCGCCCCTGTTCGGGTACCAGACTGAGCGGCGTCATTCCCGGCTGGGTGTTAACTTCGAGCAGATAGATGCCCGCCAAACCATGCTCGTCGTCCCAGCGGAAATCGGAGCGCGAGGCGCCCTTGCAGCCGAGCAGGCGGTGCGATTGCAGCGCCAGATCTTTCATCCGCTGCGCGACTTCCTCCGGGACATCGGCGGGGCACACATGTTCGGTGAGGCCGTCGGTATATTTGGCGTCATAATCGTAAAAGCCCGACTTGACGCGCAGCTCGGTCACCGCGAGCGCTTGATCGCCCAGCACCGCAACGGTCAGCTCGCGCCCCTTGATGAAGGGTTCGGCAAGCAGGCGGTCGAACTCCTGCCACGGACCGACGGCTTCGCGCGCGATCGGGTTGCCGTAATTGCTGTCGTCCTTGACGATGGCGACCCCAACCGACGAGCCCTCGTTGACGGGCTTCAGCACATAGGGGCGCGGCAAGGGGTCGATGGAATAGAGGCTTTCGCTGTCGACCATGGTCCCCGTCGGCATCGGAATACCATGCGGCACCAGCGCCTGCTTCGTCAATTCCTTGTCGATCGCGATCACCGAAGTGACGAGGCCGCTATGGGTATATTTCAGCCCCATCAGGTCGAGCATACCCTGCACCGTCCCGTCCTCGCCGGGAACGCCGTGGAGCGCGTTGAAAACGACATCGGGCTTGGCCTCGGCGAGCCGCTGCGCGACGTCGCGGTCCATGTCGATGCGCGTAACCTTGTGGCCGCGCGATTCCAGCGCGTCGGCGACGCCATTGCCGCTCATCAGCGACACTTCGCGTTCAGCCGACCAGCCACCCATCAGGACGGCGACATGCCATGGACCCCGGCTCACTTCGCCACTCCCACGCGCTGTATTTCCCATTGCAAATCCACGCCGCTCTTGTCCTTGACCCGTCGGCGGACTTCCTCACCGAGGGCTTCGATGTCGGCGCTCGTCGCCTCACCGGTGTTGATCAGAAAATTGGTGTGCTTTTCGCTGACCTGCGCGCCGCCGACCGCGAAGCCGCGGCAGCCGGCCTCGTCGACGAGCTGCCACGCCTTGTGGGCCTCCGGATTTTTGAAGGTCGAGCCGCCGGTTTTCGAGCGCAGCGGCTGCGACGCTTCGCGGCTGGCCGAGATGCGGTCCATTTCGGCCTGGATCGCCGCGGGTTCGCCGGGTCGACCGCGGAAGGTCGCGCCGATCACCACCGCGCCCTCAGGCAGTTCGCTGTGGCGATAGGTGTAGCCAAGGTCGGCGAGCGGCAGCGTCTTGCGCTCGCCCGAGCGAAGCACGACGTCGGCGTCGATCAGGATATCTTTAACCTCACCGCCATAGGCGCCGCCGTTCATGCGCACGAAGCCACCGACGGTGCCGGGGATCGAGCGGAGGAATTCCATGCCGGCAATGCCCGCATCGCGCGCGGTCGAGGAGACGAGAATGCCGGAGGCGCCCCCGCCGCAGCGCAGCGTCGTCGCGTCGATCGCTTCGACTTTCGCGAAAGCCTTGCCTAGCCGGATGACGACACCGGGAAAGCCGCCATCGCGGACGATCAGGTTCGAGCCGAGGCCGAGCGCCATCACGGGGACAGCGGGATCAAGATCGCGCAGGAAATCGGCGAGGTCGTCGGCATCTTTCGGTTCGAACAGCCACTCGGCGGGGCCGCCCGATTTGAACCAGACGAGCGGTGCGAGGGGTGCTTGCGGGGTGAGTTTGCCGCGCACGGCGGGGAGGGTGGCGAGGTCGCTCACAACGGCACCCCTTCCCCGTTCGTCCCGAGCGAAGTCGAGGGACGTCTGGCGCGGCGCTGGCGTGTCTCGACTTCGCTCGACACGAACGGAGGTGGGATGGGAACGGAGAAGTTTTTCATCCCGCCCCCTCCACTGCGCTCGCCAGACCCGCCGCCATCTTGGTGATATCGCCCGCGCCAAGGCAAATGACCATATCGCCCGCGCCCAGATCGCCCGCCTCAATGCTGGCCGCAATGGCTGAGGCCAACGCCCCAGCGTCCGCAACAACACTCGCCTGCCGATGCCCGCGGTCGCGTAACCCCGCGACCAGCTCGTCCGACGACACGCCGTCGATCGGCGTCTCGCCCGCGGCATAGACGGGCAGCGCCAGCACGATATCGGCGTCGTTAAACGCCTGCTGGAAATCGTCCATATGGTCGCGCAAGCGCGTGAAGCGGTGCGGCTGGACGACGCCGACGACGCGCCCTGCCCCGACACCTTCGCGCGCCGCCGACAGCACCGCGCGGATTTCGACCGGGTGGTGGGCGTAGTCGTCGATCACCGTAACCACCCCGCCCTCGACCGCGATCTCGCCGACCTTGGTGAAACGCCGCTTGACCCCGGCGAAACCGTTGAAGCCCGACACGATCTTGTCGTCCGACACGCCCATGTGCAGCGCCACGGCAATCGCGGCGAGCGAGTTCTGGACATTGTGGCGCCCCGACATCGGCAGATGGATGCCCTCGATCGTCCGGCTATTGCCGTCGCGGTCGCGCACAACGACGTCGAAGCGATTGCCGTCGGGGCCGGGCACCACATTGGTGCCGCGCACGTCGGCTTGGGCGGAGAAGCCATAGGTCACGATCCGCCGGTCGCGGATGCGCGGGATGATCGCCTGCACCTCGGGATGGTCGAGGCAAAGCATCGCGGCGCCATAGAACGGGACGTTCTCGATAAACTCGACGAAGGCGTCCTTGATCGCGTCGAAGCTGCCATAATGGTCGAGATGTTCGGGATCGATGTTGGTGACGACCGCGATCGTGCCGTCGAGGCGCAGGAAGCTGCCGTCGCTCTCATCGGCCTCGACCACCATCCAGTCGCTGGCACCGAGCCGCGCGTTCGACCCATAATTGTTGATGATACCGCCGTTGATCACCGTCGGATCGATCCCGCCCGCATCAAGCAACGCCGCGACCAGGCTGGTCGTCGTCGTCTTGCCGTGGGTGCCAGCAATGGCGACGGTCGATTTCAGCCGCATCAGTTCGGCGAGCATTTCGGCGCGGCGGACGAGCGGAATGCGCTGCGCGAGCGCGGCCTCGACCTCCGGATTGCCACGCTTGACCGCGGTCGAGGTGACGACCACTGCCACGCCGTCGACGTTCGCGGCATCATGGCCGATCGCGACCTTGATCCCGCGTTTGCGCAGGCCTTCAATGACATAGCCATCGGCGATATCGCTGCCCTGCACCTGATAGCCCAGATTGTGCATCACCTCGGCGATCCCGGACATGCCGATGCCGCCGATGCCGATGAAGTGGATGGGGCCGATGTCGGTCGCAACGCCGCGCATCATTCGCCTCCCATGCGCGCCGACGCCATGCCGGTTGCGGCGGCACGCTGGCCCGACGGCGCCCCGACGCGGATGACGTCCATCATCGGCGGCGCGGCGAGCGATTCGACGAGGTCGGCGAGGTCGCGCGTCGCGTCGGGCAGGCCGCAGCTTGCGGCGCGCGCGGCGGCGTTTTCCAGCGCGCCGGGTTCGAGCGCCATGCGCTGGATCTGCTTGGCGAGTTCGCTGGCGGTGAATTGCGGCTGCGGGATCGAGCGCGCCCCGCCCGCCTGCACCATATCCACGACATTATAGGTCTGGTGATTGTCCATCGCGTGCGGATAGGGCACGAAGATCGCTGGCCGCCCGGCGCAGGCCAGCTCGGCCACGGTCGACGCCCCGGCGCGCGCGATCACCAGATGCGCCCAGCGCAGCCGCTCGGGGAAATCGGCGATATAGGTCGCGCATTCGGCGGCAACTCCCATGTCGGCATATTTCCGGCGCACTTCGTCCAGATCGGCGTCGCGGCACTGCTGCACCACCTGCAACCGGTCGAGTAGCGCGCGGGGCAGCATCGCGATCGCGGCGGGGACGACATCGCTGAGCACCGTCGCGCCCAGACTGCCGCCGACCACGAGCAGGCGGAAAATGCCGTCCTCGGTCAGCGGCGGAAAACCTTCCTCGCGGATCGCGATGATCTCGTCGCGCACCGGATTGCCGGTGATATGCTTCTTCAACTCGTGCCCTGCCGGGTAGCGCTGGATGTTATGATAGGCGACCGCGACCGCATCGACCCGCGGCGCCATCATCCGGTTGACCCGGCCGAGCACGGCATTTTGTTCGTGCAGCACGCGCGGCCGTTTCGTCGCGCCCGCGGCGAGCAGGCTGGGCAGCGACGGATAGCCGCCAAAGCCGACGACGACGGCGGGATCGAAGTCGCGGATCAGGTCGATCGCCATGCGGCGCCCCTTGAAGATCGCCAGCGCCGCCTTGACCCAACCGACCGGCCCGCCCGAGACCCGGCCCGCAGGCAGCACATGCGTCTCCATTTCGTGCGGTGCGCCGGGGATGCGCAGGCCACGGTCGTCGCTGACCAGCGCCACGCGGTGGCCGCGCGAAATCAGCTCGCCCGCGAGGGCATAGGCGGGCAGCATATGGCCCCCCGTCCCACCGGCGGCGAGCAGATAGTGGCGGGTTGCAGTCATTTCTTGTTCCAGTTGCGGGTCATCGACACCCGCGCCGCATAGGGGTTTCGCCGGGTCAGCGACAAGAGCAAACCCATGCCGATCGACAGCGCGATGAACGACGAACCGCCATAGCTGATGAACGGCAAGGTCATCCCCTTCGACGGGAAGATCTGCGTGTTCACCGCCATATTGATCACCGCCTGCCCGCCAAACTGCGCGATCAGCGCTGCGACCGCGAGGATCAGGAAACTATCCTCTTCGTCGAGCAGGCGCACCAGCACGCGCACGATGATCGCGAGATAGAGGATCGCGATCGCGATGCACGCGATCATCCCGAATTCCTCACCGATGACCGAGAAGATATAGTCGGTGTGTGCTTCGGGCAGCTGAAATTTGGCCAGCCCCGCCCCCGGCCCGGTGCCGATCAGCCCGCCCGCGGTCAGCGTCGCATGCGCCTTGTCGACCTGAAAGCTGTCACCCTCGGCGAACAGCCAGATATTGATGCGCTGCTGCGCCACGGGGTAAAAGAAATAGGCGAGGATGATGCCGACGACACCGGTCGCCGCGAGCATCCCCATGATCCGCATCGACAGCCCGGCGACCAGCACGAGCACCAGCCAGGTCGCGGCAAAGATGACCGTCTGGCCCAGATCGGGCTGGCCCATCAGCAACACCGCGATGACCCCGGTCAGCACAAAGCTGAGCGGAACCACCGGCAGGCTCTGATCGTGCAGCCGCAGCGACAATATCCACGCCAGCGACACCGCGAAGAAGGGCTTCAGAAATTCCGATGGTTGCAGCCGGAACATACCGCTGCCGATCCACCGCTGCGCGCCGTTCACTGTGGTGCCGAACAGGGGCACCAGGAACAGCAGGAACAGAAAGATGATCGTGCCATAAATCGCAAAGCGCCGCGCCTGCGCCTTGGGCAGCATCGACACCGCCAGCATTACCGGCACCCCGACGATCACCCACATCAGCTGGCGATAGAAATAATAAAGCGGATCAAGCGAGGCGGTGCTGGTGGACAATTTCTGTGCCGCAACGGGCGAGGCCGCAGCGACCGCAACCAACCCAATCGCAACGAGCATCGAAACGAGCAGCAGCAGGACGCGGTCGATTTCCCAGAACCACAGGCCCAGCGGGGTGCGGTCGGCGCGGCTGAGGCGCGGGCCGCGGCGCTTGGCGGGGCGCGTCGTCGCGATCACCGGCCGTTCGGTCGTGGCGTCCATATTGTCCATTCCCCCGCTCATGCCCCAAGCGCCTGCACAAGTCCGCGAAAAACATCGCCGCGCTGTTCATAATCCTTGAACTGGTCGAACGAGGCGCAGGCGGGCGAAAGCAAGACGATGTCGCCTGGTCGCGCTGCCGCCGCCGCTTGGGCGACGGCCGTCGCCATGTCGTCCGACCGTTCGACCGGAATTGCATCGCCGATCTCGGCGGCGAAACCCTCCATCGCCTGGCCAATCAGATAGGCTTGGCGCACATGCCCAAACCAGGGACGACACGCTGCCAGCCCGTCACCCTTGGCCTGCCCCCCGGCAATCCAGTGCAAACGCTGGTCCGGCGCCGGCGGAAACGCCGCCAGCGCCGGTGCAGCGGAAGCCGCGTTGGTCGCCTTGCTGTCGTTATACCAGCGGACGCCAGCGACTTCGCCGACCAATTCCATGCGGTGCGGCAGCGACTTGAATGTCGCGAGACCGCGTTCGATCGCTTCGTCGTTAAGCCCCAGCACGCGACACACCGCGATCGCGCAGACGGCGTTCTGCGCATTGTGCGGGCCTTGCAGTGCTGGCCAGCGCGCCTGATCGACCGGGTCGATGTCCTTGCCTGACACGCGGTGCAGCCGATGGTTGATCCGGCTCGCGATCATCTTCGACGGATCGTCATCAACCGCAACGATCGCGACCTGATCGCGATGCTGCAAGCCGAACAGGCGTGCCTTCGACGCGGCATAGCCGGTAAAGCCGTCATAGCGGTCGAGATGATCGGGGCTCAGGTTGGTCAGCACCGCGACGTCGCACGCCAGACTATGCGACAGGTCGATCTGGTAGCTCGACAGTTCCAGGACATAGACCCCGCCGTCGGGAAGCGGATCGCGCGACAGGATCGGCAGGCCGATATTGCCGCCCATCAGCGACGGCACCCCCGCGCTTTCCAGCATATGGTGGATCAGCGCGGTGACGGTCGACTTGCCATTGGTGCCGGTGATCCCGACGACTCTGTGCGGCGGCAGGTCGCCGCGCGCTTCGGCGAACAGCTCGACGTCGCCGATCACCGGCACATGCGCCTCGCGCGCATGCGCTGCGATTGGGTGACGGTTAAGCGGCACACCGGGCGAGACGACCACCCCGGCAAAACCGATCAGGTCGATGTCGAGCGGATTGCCGATGTCGGCGCCCAGCGCCATCGCATCGTCGCGGGCTTCTTCGCG
Source organism: Sphingopyxis sp. UBA6723 (assembly GCF_002454115.1). GTDB lineage: Bacteria > Pseudomonadota > Alphaproteobacteria > Sphingomonadales > Sphingomonadaceae > Sphingopyxis. The sequence goes on from NZ_DKIH01000009.1 coordinate 164,801, forward strand.
GTCATCCCACGCGGTGACCCCGGCGCCGCTGGCGACCAGCGCCTCGACCGTCGCCAGCCCCGAGCGCGCCAGTCCCAGCACCGCATAGCGGCGACCGGCAAAGGCGCGCGAGGTGATCACCGCAGTTTCAAGGTCGCGAGCCCCGCGAGCGCGAGGACGATCGACACGATCCAGAAACGGATGACGACGGTCGATTCGGGCCAGCCCAATTGTTCAAAATGATGGTGGATCGGCGCCATGCGGAACACCCGCTTGCCGGTGCGCTTGTACCAGAACACCTGGATGATCACGGACAGCGCCTCGACCACGAACAGCCCGCCGACCAGCACCAGCACCAGCTCGTGCTGTGCCGTGACCGCAATCGTCGCCAGCGCCCCGCCGAGCGCGAGGCTGCCGGTATCGCCCATGAACACTGCAGCGGGCGGCGCATTGAACCATAGAAAAGCAAGGCAAGCACCGATGATCGCGGCGGCGAAGATGGCGAGCTCACCCGCCCCCGCGACATGCGGGATGCCCAAATATTCAGCGAATTTCACATTGCCCGTCAGATAGACGATGACGAGAAAGGTCAGGCTGGCGATGATGACCGGGAAGGTGGCGAGCCCGTCAAGCCCGTCGGTCAGGTTCACCGCATTGCCAAAGCCGACGATCAGCACCATCGCAAAGACATAATAGAGCGGCCCGAGTTCGAGCACGACGCCGCTGAAAAAGGGCAGATAGAGGTCGGTGCCGGTACGCGACACGATCAGGAACACCGCGACCCCGGCGATCAGAAACTCGATCAGCAGGCGGACGCGCCCCGGAATCCCGCGGTGGCTGGCCTTGGTGACCTTGTCGAGATCGTCGAGAAAGCCGACGGCGGCGAACCCTCCGGTCACAAAAATGCACGCCCATACAAAGCGGTTCGACAGGTCCATCCACAACAGGGCGGAGATCATCAGCGAGATGAGGATCATCAGCCCGCCCATCGTCGGCGTACCCTTTTTGGCGAGGTGGCTTTGCGGCCCGTCTTCGCGGATCGGCTGCCCCTTCCCTTGCCGCATCCGCAGCATCAGGATGAAGCGCGGCCCGATCCACAGCCCGATGATCAGCGCCGTCGCAACCGCGGCGCCCGAGCGGAAGCTGAGATAGCGAATGAGGTTGAGAACCCCCGGAAAGCCCAGCCATTCCGCCAGCCAGTAAAGCATCAAAATTCCCCGTTGGTCAGCGCCGCCACCAGATGCGACAGGCCGACGCTGTTCGACCCTTTGATCAGCACCGTGTCCTCGGGCCGGATCAAGTCGCCCAGCCGCGCGCGGGCGGCCGAATGGTCGGCCACATGCGCGAAATCGATCTGCCCCTCAAGCGCCTTTGCCAGCGGCGCCATCTCGTCGCCGACGAGCAGGGCGAATTGCACCCGGGCTGCGACGAGCGGAGCCGCGAGACCGGCGTGATAGGCCTCGCTGTCCGGCCCCAGTTCCTTCATCGCGCCCAGAATCGCGATCCGGCGCTCGCCCGATTCGCTGCCGAGCTGGCCGATCGTCGCCGCCATCGAGGCGGGGTTGGCGTTATAGCTTTCGTCGATCAGCAGGATATGCCCGTCGCCAAACGGTAGGCGGTGACGCGCGCCGCGTCCGGCGAGCCCCGCCATTTCGGCAAAGGCCAGCCCCGCTGCGGGCAGGTCGCCACCGACCGCCTTGACCGCCGCCAGCACGGCAAGCGAATTGGACACCCAGTGCGCCCCGGCCTGCGCGATGGTGAAGCACAGCAGCGCATCCTGCACCTGCGCGGTCACAAGCGAACCGCCCTTGCCGTCGGACAGCCAGTCGACCGCGCGAACATCGGCGTCGGCACCCAACCCAAAGCTGATCACATGGGCGGCGTGCTGCTCGGCCTTGGCGCGGAGCCGGGCATAATGGGGGCTGTCGAAGGGGACGATCGCGGTGCCGCCGGGTTCGAGTCCTTCAAAAATCTCGCCTTTCGCTTCGGCAATCGCCTCTTCGCTGCCGAAAAACTCCATATGCGCCGGGGCGATGGTCGTCACGATGGCGACGTGCGGACGGACCATGCGGGTCAGTTCGGCGAGCTCGCCCGCATGGTTCATCCCCATCTCGAACACCCCGAAATCGGCGGTCGAGGGCATGCGCGCCAGGCTGAGCGGGACGCCGACATGGTTGTTGTAGCTTTTGACTGAGCGGTGCGCTTTGCCGGGGCGGAAGCGGTCGAGCGCCGCGAACAGTGCTTCCTTGGTTCCTGTTTTACCCGCCGAGCCGGTCACCCCGATGATCCGGCCATGGCTACGCGCGCGCGACGCGGTGCCGAGCGCGTTCAGCGCCACGGCGCTGTCGGCGACGCGGACATGCGGATGGTCGATCGCGGTCTCGCAGATGATCCCCGCCGCCCCGGCGGCAATCGCCTTGTCGATAAACTTGTGTCCGTCGGTCGCCTCGCCGCGCATCGCGACGAACAGGTCACCCGTGGCCACCTCGCGCGAATCGAACGCGACACCATGCGCGGTAAAATCATGGCTCGCTTCCCCGCCCGTCGCGGCGGCGATGGCGCGCGCGGTCCACAGCGGGGTCATGCCGCGCACTCGCGCGCGACGGCCACGTCGTCGAAGGGAATGACCCGCATGTCGGCGCCGGAGCCGACTATCTGCCCATGCTCATGCCCCTTGCCCGCGATGCAGACGATGTCGTCGGCGCGCGCTTCGGCAATCGCAGCGGCGATCGCGGCGCGGCGGTCGCCGATGACTTGCGCGCTCGGCGCGCCCGCCGCAATCGCGGCGCGGATTAGCGACGGATCCTCACCGCGCGGATTATCGTCGGTGATGATCAGCACCTCAGCCTTGGCCGCCGCGACCTTTCCCATCTCCGGTCGCTTCGCCTGATCGCGGTCGCCGCCGGCGCCGAACACCAGGATCAGCCGCCCGGTCGCATGGGGGCGCAGCGCGTCGAGCGCCGCCTCGATGGCGTCGGGGGTATGCGCATAATCGACATAGACCGGCGCCCCGGCCTTGGTGATCGCCGCACGTTCGAGCCGCCCGCGCACCGGCTGGAGCCGCGCCAGATTGGCGAGCGTTTGCGCCACATCGCCGCCCGTCGCGATGACCAGGCCCGCCGACACCAGCGCATTGGCGACCTGATAGGCGCCGATCAGGGGCAGGTCGACCTTGTGGGTCACATCGCCCGCTGTGATGACAAGCGTCTGGCCAAGCTGGGTCGGTTCGCGCGAAACAAGCCGCAGGTCGTCGCCCCGCGCCCCGACCGTCATCAGCCGGATGCCGCGCGCGCGCACCGCATCGGCCACAGCGGCCGAATAGGCGTCGTCGTTCCAAACCACCGCCGTACCATCCGGCTCGACCACTTCGCTGAACAGCCGCAGCTTGGCCGCGAGATAGGCGTCCATCGTACCATGATAGTCGAGATGATCGTGGCTGAGGTTGGTGAACGCCGCGGCCTTCACCGGCAATCCTTCGGTGCGATATTGGTCGAGGCCGTGGCTGGACGCCTCGAACACCGCATGGCTGACGCCTTCGGTTGCCAGCCCCGACATAGTGCTGAGGAAGGTCACGATATCGGGCGTCGTCAGCCCGGTCGAGGCGCTGTCGTTCGACGTCGTGATGCCCAGCGTGCCGATCGACGCCGCGTGAAACCCCGCCATCCGCCACAGCTGGCGCGTCATTTCGACGGTCGAGGTCTTGCCGTTGGTGCCGGTCACCGCGACGCAGGTCGCCGGAAAACGATGAAAGAAGCGCGCCGCAACATGCGCAAAGGCGCGGCGCGGATTGGCTTCGGCAACATGCACCGCGCCATCGACCGGCGCTTCGGGCCGCGCGACGATCGCCACCGCCCCGGCCTCGATCGCCGCCGGAATGAAGTCCTCGCCGTTGAATTTTTCGCCGATGAAGGCGCCGAATATGGTCCCCGGCGCGACTTTGCGATGGTCGATCGCCAACCCGGTCACGACCGGATCGGGAACCCCGTCATGTGATTGTTCGAGCAGCGCGGAGAGGCGCATTATTCACCGTCCCCGTTTCTCCACAGCAGCGGGGTGAGTTCGGAGACATCGACGTCGCGGCTTTCGTCGGGGAATACGCCGAGCATCGGCCCGGCACGCATCACGACCTTGCTGACCACCGGCGCTGCGGTCCAGCCTGCGGTGCGCTGACCCGAGCTATAAGCATTGCCCTTCGGTTCGTCGATCATCACCAGCACGACATAGCGCGGATTGTCCATCGGGAACGCCGCGGCAAAGGTCGCGACGACCGAGCTGCGGCGATAGCCGCCCGCGCCGGGCTTTTCGGCGCTGCCCGTCTTGCCGCCGACGCGAAAACCGGGCGCTTCGGCCTTTTTGCCCGTGCCGTCGGATACGATCAGGCGCAGCAACTGGCGCATCCGCGCGCTGGTTGCCGCCTTGAACACGCGGCGGCCCTTGGGCGGCGCTTGGTCGCCGAGCTTGGTGATCGTCGCGGGACGATAGATGCCGCCGTTGACCAGCGCGGCATAGGCGCTGGCAAGGTGCAGCGGGGTCACCGCGATGCCATGGCCATAGCCGGTGGTCATCGTCGTCAGTCGACCCCAATCCTTCGGCCACAGCGGAAAGGCGCGTTCCTTCAGGTCGATCTTTGGCCGTGTATCGAAATCGAGCTTGCGGAACATCGCCTCCATATTTTCGCGACCCAGTTCGTCGGAAATGCGTGCGGTCGTGATGTTCGAGCTGTGGATCAGCGTTTCGGGGACGTTGAGCCAGCGGTTCGATGGATGGCTGTCGCGGATGCGAAAACCCGCGATCGCGAGCGGCGCCGTTGCGTCATAGCGGCGTGCCATGCTGGTGACGGTGCCGGCGTCGATCGCTGCCGCCACCGTCAGCGGCTTGAAGGTCGAGCCCAACTCATACAGATTATGTGTTACCGCGTTGCGCCGCGCCGCCATGTTTTCGGGGACCAGCTTGTTCGGATTATAGGTCGGCAGCGACGTCATCGCCGCGATTTCGCCGGTGTGGACATCGAGGATGATCCCCGCGCCGCCGATCGCTTCGAGATTGGCGACCGCCGAACCCAGCTCGCTTTCGAGGACGCCTTGCACCCGCGCGTCGATCGACAGCGCCAGCGGCTCGCCGCGCGTCGCCTTGTCGATCAGGCGGCCGTCGAATGCGCCCTCGGCGCCCGTGACACCACGTCCCGCCGCGTCGGTGAAGCCCAGCACATGCGCGGCGAGGCTGAGCTGCGGATACAGCCGTTCCTTTTCGCGCGGAAAATCGAACCCGACGTCACCGATCGCATTTACCGCTGCGACCTGATCGGGCAGCGCGCGGCGGCGGATATAGGTCGGGCGGGGCCCGCTGATCTTGGCGAGCAATTCGGCGCGCGACATGTCGGGGAAAATCTTGTGCAGCTCATCGGCCAGATATTGGCGATTGTTCAAAAGCTTGGCCGGCACGACGCGGATCGCATAACCGTCGATCGTCCGCGCCAGCGGGACACCGTTGCGATCGACGATGTCGGCGCGCGCGGGAATGAAAGCCGTCGACGCCGTCCCATTGCGCGACCCGGTATCGAATAATGCGAAATAGAGCAGCCGCACCGACACGAGCAAAAATGCCGCCATGAACAGCAGCATCAGGATCATCAGACGCTGCTGCGCGGTCAGCAAGATTTGCTGCCGCACCCCAGCGGTACGCACCCGGGTCGGACGGACGACCAGCGTGTTCATCGGCCGGACTTCCCTCCCGCGGCTTCGGCGGCAGCGGCGCGCTTCAGATCGGCGAGCGTCGATTCGGCGAGCAACTGGTCCTCGATCATCTTGAGCTGTTCACGGCGGCGGGTCGGCGTCATCCGCGGCGCGGCGTCGCTGCGAATTCCGGTTTCGGCCTGCGCCAGCACGACCGGCTTAGCGGCCGCGGGTTTCGCAGCAACCGGGCTTTCCTTAGGCACTGCGGGAACGGCGACCGGCGATACCATCGCCATCAGCACCGGCGCGACCTCATTCGCGCCGCGCGCGCGCGGCAGACCATCAAGCGAGGCGAGCTGACGCTCGTTGGCAAGATACTGATCGGCGGCGGGGGCCGAATAGCCGAACGTGTCGACGTTCCACTGCTCAAGCTGACGCATCGAAGCGCGCACCGCGAGTTCGGACTCGAGGTAGCGGATATTGTCGCGGCTGCGCTCGATCTCTTTTTCGATGCGTGTCAGTTCGCTGCGCGTCGCCGCAACCTTCAGCGACACGGGGTAGAGCATCATCGCACATATGAGCACGAGCAGGACCAGCCCGATGCCCTGAAGTTTGCGCGCCGCCATCAGCATGAGATCGCCTCCTTCATCGTGGATTGCCCCGGCCAGGCCGGCGCTGCCGTCCGCACCGCGCTGCGCAGCGTGGCTGATCGGGCGCGCGGGTTGCGCGCCTCCTCGGCCTTGCTCGGCCGCACCTTGCGGGCCGGGGGCTCGAAAGTTGCGGGCCGCGCCAGAGGGATCGGCGCGGGCCGGTGGCGCGAACCGGCGGCATCGCTGCCGCTCCGTTCGCGCAGAAAATTCTTCACGATCCGGTCTTCGGTGCTGTGAAAGCTGACCACCGCCAACCGGCCGCCGGGACGCAGGATGCGCTCCGCAGCGGCCAAGCCGGCGACCAACTCGTCGAGTTCGGCATTGATGTGGATGCGGATCGCCTGAAAGCTCTTGGTCGAGGGATCCTTGGGCGCTCCGGGCGGATGGCGCAGCGCCTTGCGGATCACTGTCGCCAGCTCGGCGGTACGGCTGAGCGGACGCGCAGCAACGATGGCGCGGGCAACGCGGCGCGACTGACGCTCATCGCCATAATGAAACAGCACATCGGCGATCTCGGTCTCGTCGGCGCGGTTCAGCCACTCGGCGGCGGTTTCGCCGTCCTGCGCCATGCGCATGTCGAGCGGGCCGTCCTTCTGAAACGAAAAGCCGCGCTCGCCCTGGTCGAGTTGCATCGACGACACGCCGATATCGAAGGTGATGCCATCGACGGCATCGATCCCGCGCTCGGCCAAGAGCCGGTCGATTTCGCCGAACCGGCCGTGGATCAGCGTCAGCTTGCCATCGGATTCCTCGACCAGCACCTGTCCGTCGGCAATTGCATCGGGATCGCGGTCGCAGGCGACGACATCGGCGCCCGCCGCGAGCATCGCGCGGGTGTAGCCACCGGCGCCAAAGGTCGCATCGACATGGCGCTCACCCGGGGCGATGGCGAGCGCAGCGATCACTTCGTCGCGGAGAACGGGATCGTGGCGGGGATCGCGGGAAAGATCGCTCATTTGCGCCCCTTCCCTTTGGTCGCATCCCATGCCGCAGCGAGCCGCTGCAACACCGGATCGGCGTCGGCGCATTCGGCGAGCGTCGGCAGCCACCAGATTTCAAAGCGGCGGCCCGACCCGACAAAGGCGGTCGCGCCACTGTCGCCAACGCGGTCGCGATGGGTGAAGCCGGGCAGGAAGCGGCCGCTGTCGTCGAGCGCATAGGCGTCGGTGTAGCTGAACCGCTTCTTGAATTCGAAATCCTCGTCAAAATCGAGATTGCGCGAGCGCGCGGTGTCGCGGTCGCGCTCGATCTCGCCGTTCAGGCGATCATATTGATCGTGGCCATAGGCAACGAGGCAGGGCAGCTTTTCGTGGAAGCCAACCCAAAGTACGCGCTGGCCGTCCGCAGTAAGGGGCACATTGTTGCGGAACTGAGAGGGGACGGCGATGCGTCCCTTGCCATCGATCGCGGCGAAGCTGGTTCCCGCATATTGGCCGGGCGTCACAATCGCCATCGCTCTGCCCCCCCGTATGCGCCTGCGGGCAATACTTCCCTGGCCCCAGAATCGCATGATTCCAGTTGGTTCGGTCTCGGCGGAGATTGCCCCTCTCCGATCTCTGCCTATCAAGTATAGAGTAGGGTGAAAAGGGGAAATTTAGGGAATAATAGGGAATCTACCCCCTATTCGTCGCAAAAGGCGCAAATAGGCGCCCAAACAGGATCTATAGAGACCGACACAGCGGCAAGGCGCAGCTTCAACGGGGCAAAATGGGGTGGAAAAGGGCGCCTTAATCGGCGCGAGAGCGGATCCAAAGCGGTTGCAACACCGCGACTCCGGCGCCCGGCCACAACCGTGCGGACAGCCATTCGATCGTATCGGCCTGCCGCAGATGGTCGGCGCCGGGTACCAGCGGCGACCAGAGCGGGGCAAACAGCAGGTCGGCATCACCCACCAGCCACGCCTCGCCCGCACCGATCCGGCATTGCGCAACGCGGCGATCGGCGAAGCTGCGACATGTCGGCGGCAGACGCTCGAATGCCCCAGCGCTCGACAGGCGCAGCCGCACACCGTCGACATCGACCGCCGACACATCCATGTCGTCGGTTGGTGCAGCGCCAAGCCTTACCCCCCAATGGTCGAGCAGCGGGGTGAGCAGGCTGGTGACCGGGGGATTGCGCGGATCGCCGAGCGGATGCGGCGCAGGCCAGCCCGACAGCGCATCGGCCAGCACCACCGCCTTGCCGCCACCGCGGACAAAGGCGTCGATCGCCACCAGTTCCTGTGGCGCCAGCGCGCGCGGGTGCGCGATCAACAGCGCGCCGCCCGGCGGCGGCACCGCATCGATCAAACTATCGACCAGAGACACCTGCCCCATCGCCTCCAGCCGGACCAAAGCCGGATCATCGCCTGCCTTATCGGCAATGATCGCGGCGATGTCGCCACTGCCCGACCAGCGCAACGGCAGGCCGGTCAGCATCGTCGTCGCCGGAGCCCCAGCCGATGCCGTCGCGGGCCGATACAGCGATGCGAGCAGCATATGACTTGCCGCAAACCAGCCGATCACGAGCGCGAGCGCGGCAAGCCAAGCGAGGAACGTCCTTCGCGGACGCCATTGCACCAACCGGTCGGCGACATAAGCGGCCGCCGCGCCGGTCAGCAACGTAAGTCCCAATTGAAAGCTCGCCATGGATCCTGCGAGCACGACCCCAATCAGCGCTTGGGCCACCGCCAGACACACCAGCACAGCAATCACCGTGCGCCATCGCAGCGCAGCCCCCTCACCGCGATGCCAGAGCGCCAGAAGCAGCATCGGCAGCGCGATAATGGGCGCTGCCAGGGCGGGATCGATCCGGCCGAGCCATGCTTGCCCGCCGCCGATCCACGCCAGCAGCAATGTCAAGACTGCAATCGAAACAGCGCGCACCACCGGGCGCCGCGACAATATCGTCACGGTGCCGATTTGCGCGCGCGCTGCAATTCAGGGTCGGGCTCAAGGTCGGGAACGGTCGCGGCCGAGGGCGCCGCCTGCGGCACCTTCACCGGTGTCTCGGCATTTTCATCTTTCGACGAGGGGGAAACCGGCTGCACCCCCAGCTCTTCGAGCGGGGCGCCGCCCGTCTTGGCTTCGTCACCGGGCATCTTGACCTCAGTAGCAGTCGCTGCGTCGCTCTCGACATTTTCACGCGCGCGGTCGCCGATCAGCCCCGCCATGCCGACAAGTAGCAGCACCGTCAGCACCCCGGCGATGCCGATCTGCAACCGGCGCATCGTGTCGTTGACCGGCGTCGGCACCACCACCTTGGGCGGCGCATTCTTGTCGATCCGCATGTCGGTCATGCCACAACTCCCTCGCGCGTCTCCGCCAGGCCTTTGCTCGCCAACCATTCGGGATTGTAGAGTGTCGACAGATACCGAAACCCGCTGTCGCACAGGATGGTTGCGATGCGCTTGCCCGGTCCCAATTGCCGCGCCAGCGCCATGGCGCCCGCGACGTTGATCCCCGACGACAGACCCAGGCACAGCCCCTCCTCGTCGAGCAGCTGACGCACCACCTGCAAGCCTTCGGCATCCGAAATGCGGAACTGGGTGTCGATCGGCGCGCCGTCGAGGTTGGCGGTGATGCGGTTCTGGCCGATCCCCTCGGCGACGCTGCTGCCTTCGGCTTTCAATTCGCCGCATTGGTAATAATTATACAGCCCGGCGCCGTGCGGATCGGTCAGCGCAATGACGATGTCGGGATTATGCGCTTTCAGCCCCAGCCCGGTCCCGGCGATTGTGCCGCCAGTCCCCGCAGCGCAGGTAAAGCCGTCAATCCGCCCGTCCATCTGCTCCCAGATTTCCTCGGCGGTGCCCATCACATGCGATTTGCGGTTGGCGATATTGTCGAACTGGTTGGCCCAGACCGCATTGTCGGTTTCCTCGGCGATGCGGCGCGAGGTGTGGACGAAATGGCCGGGGTTGGCGAAGGGCGCCGGCGGCACCAGCACCAGCTCGGCCCCCAGCGCGCGGATCGTCGCCATTTTCTCGGCGCTTTGGTTGTCAGGCATGACGATGATCGTCCGATAGCCCAGCGCGTTGCCGACCAGCGCCAGCCCGATGCCAGTGTTGCCCGCCGTCCCCTCGACGATCGTGCCGCCGGGGCGCAGGGTGCCGTTCGCCTCTGCATCGCGCACGATGTAAAGCGCGGCGCGATCCTTCACCGATCCTCCGGGGTTGGCATATTCGCACTTGCCCCAGATTTCGCAGCCGGTGGCTTCGCTCGGCCCCTTCAGCAACACCAGCGGGGTGTTGCCGATCAGGTCGAGGCTGTTTGCAGCAATAGTCATGCAGTTGATTTAGGGGCGTGCCGGGGTGGCCGCAAGACAGCATCGCTTGGCATCAGTGAGATCGCACTTTGTCGACCAACGACGCCGTGCTGCCGACAAACAGCCAAAAAATGCACGGTCAATGCTTGCGTTTGTGACAGTATAACATTACTGACCCCGCGATATTCCCTCTCCAACGATCAGGATTTTTCTCCGATGCGTCTGCTTTCCTCCGCCGGTTTCACGCTTGCCGCCATTCTCTCCACCCCGGCGATAGCGCAAGATCGTTCGACGTCGAATGGCGGCGACGACCTGCACACCGGCGATCCGATCATCGTCACCGCGCCTTACGTCCGCAGCCTCGATATTCTTGGCAATGTCTCGGTGCTTGAGGGTGACGAGCTGGCGCGCGACATTCGCGGCCAGATCGGCGATACGCTGACCCGCCAGGCGGGTGTATCGGCCACCAGCTTTACCCCCGGCGCCTCGCGCCCCGTGCTGCGCGGCTTTTCGGGCGAACGCGTCCGCGTCCTGACCGACGGCATCGGATCGATCGACGTGTCGAACACCTCGGCCGACCACGCGGTGACGATCGACCCGCTGACCGTCGAGCGGATCGAAATTCTGCGCGGCCCCGCGGTCCTGCTGTTCGGCAGCCAGGCGATCGGCGGCGCGGTCAACCTGTTCGACCGCCGCATCCCGCGCAAGGTGCCGACCGATCACATTCATATCGACGCGATCGGCGGGTACGGCACCGCCGCAAACGATCGCAATGGCGGCGCATCGCTCGACGTCGCCCTAACCCCCAACATCGTCGCGCATGTCGACGGCAGCTGGCGCAAGACCGGCGACGTTCGATCGGGTGGCTTTGTCTATGCCCCTGGCCTTCGCGCCGAGCTGCTCGACCTTGCCGCCGAAGAAACCGAGGAAGGCAATGACGGCGAAGCCGCCGAACTGACCGAACAGGCGGGATCGCGCGGCAAAGTTGCCAATACCGCCAGTGAGACATGGACCGCGGCTGGCGGCCTGTCCTTGATCAACGACGGCGGCCAGCTTGGCATTTCCGTCAGCTATTATGACAGCAATTACGGCGTTCCCAGCCGCCCCGGCACCGAACATCATCACGAAGAAGGTGAGGAGGAAGGTGAAGAAGGCGAAGAAGAGGGCGAAGCGCCCGTCACCATCGGGCTGAAGCAATGGCGCGCCGACCTTCGCGGCGAAGTCGAATTGGGTGACGGCTTTTTCGACAAGCTGCGCATCCGGGCCGGGTTCGCCGATTACGAACATACCGAATTCGAAGGCGACGAGGTCGGGACCGTCTTTACCAACCAGGGTATCGAAGGCCGGCTTGAACTGGCGCAGAACGACCGTGGGGGCTGGCGCGGTGCCAGCGGCATCCAGTACAGCCACCGCGATTTTAACGCGATCGGTGCCGAAGCCTTTGTGCCGCGCAACCTGACCGACCAGTTTGCGCTGTTCACCTTGCAGGAATGGACGCTGGGGTCGCTTGGTATCGAAGCCGCCGCGCGGTACGAAAAGACCGATGTCCGCGCCCCCACGCTGGGCATCTCGCGCAATTTCAACTCTTTCTCGGGCGCGCTTGGCGCCAATTACGAGATCGGGGAGAGCGCGAAGATCGGCCTGTCGGTCGCCCGCGCCGTCCGCGCGCCGTCGGCCGAAGAACTGTTTTCGAACGGCCCGCACATCGCGACGCAATCGTTCGAAGTCGGCAATGTCGATTTGAAACGCGAAGCCAGCCGGGGCGCCGAAGCCTCGTTCAGGGTCAAGACCGACGCCTTTAGCTTGAGCCTCACCGGCTATTCCAACTGGTTCGACAATTTCATCTATTCCGAAGAAACCGGTGAAGAAGAGGATGACTTGCCCGTCTTCCAGTATTTCCAACGCGACGCCCGTGTGTGGGGCTTTGAGGCCGAGGCGAGCGCCCGACTGGCTCAGATCGGCGGCTTCAATATCGTCGGCGACGTCGTTGCCGACATGACGCGCGCCAAAATCAAGGGCGGCGACAATGTTCCCCGCATCCCAGCGATGCGGGTGCTGGGTGGGCTTGAAGCACAGGGCGAACGCATCGATGCCCGCGCCGAGGTCGAATGGACCGACGACCAGACCCGCATCGCGCCGTTTGAAACTGCCACCAAGGGCTTTACCTTGGTGAACGCGTCGATCAGTTGGCGGCCGCTGCCCGACACGAAGAACCTGACGCTGTCGCTGGCGGCGAACAATATCTTCGACGTCGAAGCGCGGCGCCACGCCAGCTTTACAAAGGACTTTGTCCCGCTGGTCGGCCGCGACATCCGGATCACCGCGCGCGCGAGTTTCTGAGCACCAAACCTAAAATCGCCTCGTCATTGCGAGGAGCGAAGCGACGCGGCAATCCAGAATAGGCATAAGCCGCCCTGAATTGCTTCGCTCCGCTCGCAATGACGAGAGCGGCGGGAGCTATCTTCCCAACCGATTCTTAAAACGGCAATTGCTTGCGCTTGTTCCAGTAAATCGAGGTCGCCGCGGCATAGGCACCGACCTTTTCCCACGCCGTACTATCGACTTTCTCGATATCGACGCCGCTGGCGATATAGGCTTGGACGATCTTCATGATCTGATCTTCGGACATATCGCTCGATAAATCGGGGTTGGCGCCCGCAGGTCCAAAATCGAGCGCCTTGTCGACGATTGCCGACGAGAGATTGAACTTGGCGATGTCACCAATCAGCCATTCGCGCGAAATGCGCGCAAGGCTGTATTCCAGATAGTCGGACTTCTGCGCTTCGGCGATGCCATGCTTTGTAACGCAGTCCTCGGTTATCGTCGCCAGCTGCTTGAACAGCGCTTCGCGTAAGGCGTCGTCGCCTCCGCCCGCCATCGCTGCACCGATGGACGCTTTGGCGTCCGCGGCAACCGCCGACACGGCGCAATCGAACTTCTCGCCTTCCTGCGCCGCGGCCCCAGCGGGCAGCGCCACCATCGCCAGCGCGGCGCTCGCGATCAAACCCTTCATCATCCCGATATTCCCTTCACTGTGACCGCGCGATCCATCAGGACAGCATGGCCATGCCGCCGTTCACATGCAACGTCTGACCGGTGACATAACCGGCCTCCTTCGACGCCAGATAGACGACCGCCGCGGCGATATCGCCCCCCTCGCCCATCCGTCCCGCCGGAATGCGTTGGTTGAGCGCTTCTTTCTGCGCGTCGGGGAGGTCGTCGGTCATTGCGGTCGCGATAAACCCCGGTGCGACGCAGTTCGCGGTCACCCCGCGGCTCGCCAGTTCCTGCGCCAGCGCCTTGGTCATGCCGGTGACCCCCGCCTTCGACGCCGCATAATTGGCCTGCCCGGGATTGCCGGTGGCGCCGACGACGCTGGTGATCGAAATGATGCGCCCGAACCTCGCCTTCATCATCGGCTTGGCGGCAGCCCGGGCGAGGCGGAAATTGGCCTCCAGATTGATGCGGATGACATCCATCCACTCCTCGTCCTTCATCCGCATGATGAGGTTATCGCGCGTCACCCCGGCGTTGTTGACCAGAATATCGAGCTTGCCGAGTGCTTCGACCGCCGCCGGGACGAGCGCATCGACCGCCGCCGCATCGCCCAGATTGCAAGGCAACGCGACATGATCGCCGCCCAGCGCGTCGCGAAAGGCATTCAGCTTATCGGCATTGGACCCCGAAACCGCCAGCCGCGCCCCCTGCCCCGCCAGCGCCTGCGCAATCGCGGAGCCGATACCGCCCGAGGCGCCGGTAACAAGGGCCGTCATGCCGGTGAGATCGAACATCTGAGTTGCTTCCTTTATTGGTTCACGCGGAGACGCGGAGACGCGGAGGGTTTATGGTCGTTGACGATGCGCCGGACGCCCTCCTTGAGCGTGGCGCCGCCGAAGTTGACTAACAGGCCGACCGCTTGGCCGGTGAGGCGCAGATAGGTCAAGAGCTGTTTGCCATGCGCCGCATTGAGACGCTCCACAGACTTGATTTCGACGAGCAGCCGGTCGTCAACAAGAAGGTCGATACGGAACGCCGCTTCGAAGCGCATATCTTCGAACTGAATATCGATCGGCTTTTGCCGATCGACCTTATAGCCCATCTGGATCAGCTTGCCCGCCAGTATCGTTTCGTGGACGCTTTCCAGCAGCCCGGGACCCAAATCCCGATGCACGCGGAGGGACAGATTCAGCACATCGCCGCTCACGACATCGATATCCTGCACAGTCCCCCTCCGCGTCTCCGCGTGAACAAATTTTCTCTGCGATCTCTGCCTTCTCAACGCGAATTGTTTAAAGGATTTTGAGCAAAGCCTCGATGTCGTCCATCGAAATCACGCTGACCGTTTCGACCTCCCCCGATGCGCTGCGCTTGACCATCGGCGATAGCACTTTGCCGCCGTATTCGACGAACTGCGTCACCCCGACGCCCTCCATCGCGCCGACGCTTTCGCGCCAGCGGACGCGGCCGGTGACTTGTTGCACCAGCAGGTCGCGGATTGTGTCGGCGTCGCTCACCGGGCTGGCAGTGACGTTGGCGACCACCGGGACCAGCGGCGCAGACGGCGGATTCGCGCCCAGCGCCTCGGCCATCGCATCGGCGGCGGGCTGCATCAGCGGGCAGTGGAAGGGCGCGGAGACGGGAAGCAGCAGTCCGCGCTTGATGCCATAATCTTTCACCAGCGCCACCGCGCGTTCGATCGCGCCCTTGTGGCCCGAGATCACGACCTGCGTCGGGTCATTATCGTTCGCGACGGTGCAGATTTCACCCTCGGCCGCGGCATCGGCTAGCTTCTGCGCCGACTCGATATCGGCGCCGATCAAGGCCGCCATCGCTCCGACGCCAACCGGCACCGCCGCCTGCATCGCCTGACCGCGCGTCTTGAGCAGGCGCGCCGTGGTCGCAAGGTCAAAGGCGCCCGCCGCGCAGAGCGCCGAATACTCGCCCAGGCTGTGACCCGCGACATAATCGGCCTTCGCCGCCAGCGTCACGCCACCTTCCTTCTCCAGCACGCGCAGCGTCGCGATCGCGTTCGCCATGATCGCGGGCTGGGCATTTTCGGTGAGCATCAGATCGTCCGCCAGCCCTTCGATCATCAGCCGGAACAGCTTCTGTCCCAGCGCGTCGTCGACCTCCTGAAACACCTCGCGCGCAACCGGCGATGCGTCGGACAGCGCCTTGCCCATGCCGACCGCCTGGCTGCCCTGACCCGGAAAAATGAATGCGCGCATATTGCGTCCCCTAGCGTGATTTTTGAGTTGGGCCGCGCCTATTCCCTCACCCGGCCCGATGCAAGCCGAAGGGGACGACCTTGTTGTCCGCATCATGGCCAATATCGGCGCGGCCGAGATAGGGAATGTCGCACCGCGCGCACCAGCCCTGCACAATGGCCTCGGCTTCGATACCGAACGGTCGTTCGTTTTCGCGGATATCGCTGACCCGGCCAAGCCGCAGCCCCGCCAGTCCGCGCGGCCCCAGATAACTGGCGACATGGAAAAACGCTCGGTCGAAGGCATAGAGATATTCGCTGACCTCCTCGACCAGCAGCACATGCCCCGCCAAGTCAGGTTCGAGCGGGGTGCCGAGCAGCATCGACAGCGTCATCAGGTTGAACGCCGCGTGGCGCGCGCCATGCTGCAATCCGTCCTCGCAAGCGCCCGGATCGCGCGCGACCAGCCAATCGAGCGCGCGCAGCACCGCCGCATCGCCGCCCTCGCGGCGGATATCGGCGACCATCGGGCCGTGCGCGACATGGTCGAACCCGTCACGATACAGCGCCCCGAGTATATTGCCCTGATCCGAATAGCCAAGGAACGCCTTGCCACGCGCGACGTCGGTCATCGCCGCCACCGCATCCTCGGCGATCCGACACGCGCCATAACCGCCGCGCGCGAACCAGATCGCGTCGATGTCCGGGCGGTTGGCCATCTCGACCAATGCCGCGAAGCGATGCCCGTCCTCGCCCGCGAAATGACCGTGGGTGGCAAAACATTGCGGGTCGAAGATCAGCTCGACGTCGGGATAGCCCAGGCTGGCGAGCGCGCGCACGGCCTCGGCATCGTCGGGCAAAATGGGAGTTGAGGGGGCGACAATTCCGATACGCATTATTCAGCCAACCCCAATTTCCGTTCGAATCGAGCGAAGTCGAGATGCCCCGCGGCCTTGCGCCATCTCGATGGGTGTCTCGACTTCGCTCGACACGAACGGGATTTGCGGCGAGCGCCGGTTGCAAACATTGCAGCAAGTCCATATCGCGCCGCGATGGCGGAAAACAAATCCTATTTCTTCTGCGGCATCGGCGGGTCGGGCATGTTGCCGCTGGCGATGATCGTCGCGGCGCGCGGGGCGAGCGTTTCAGGGTCGGATCGCAGCCGCGATCAAGGGCGCTCGCCTGAGAAATTCGCATGGCTCGAACGCCACGGGATCGCCTTCTACCCTCAGGACGGCAGCGGGCCGAAGGCGGGCCAGATTCTCATCGCCTCGGCCGCGATTGAGGATAGCGTTCCCGACATTGCCGCCGCCAACGCGCTCGGCCTTTCCCGCATGACCCGCGCCGACCTCAACGCCGCGCTGTTCAACGCCGCGACCCAGCCAATCGGGGTTGGCGGCACCAGCGGCAAGTCGACCGTCACCGGAATGATCGGCTGGATCCTCGCGAGAGCGGGCCGGAACCCTACGGTGATGAACGGCGCGGTGATGCGCAATTTCGCGAACGACGATCTGCCCTTTGCCAGCGCGCTGATTGGCGATGCGGAAACCTTCGTCAGCGAGGTCGACGAGAGCGACGGCTCCATCGCGCTCTACCGGCCCGACGTCGCGGTCGTCACCAATATCAGCCTCGACCACAAAAGCCTTGCCGAGTTGAACGCGCTATTCGGCGACTTCGCTGCGACAGCCCGCATCGCGGTGATCAACGCCGACGATCCCGAATCCGCGCCGCTGCTCGCGGGTCACAACGTCATGCGCTTCGGATTCAGCGATGCCGCAGCGATCCGCGGCAGCGATTTCGAAGCCTTGCCCGATGGCTGCCGCTTCACCGTCAGCTTCGCCGGCGATCGGCACGCGGTGCGCCTGCGGATGCCCGGGCGCCACAATGCGATGAACGCCCTTGCGGCGATTGCCGCGGCGCGCGCGGTCAATGTTTCGGTCGCGCAGTCGGTCGCCGCCCTCGCCGATTTCGCTGGTCTCGCGCGCCGCTATGAGGTGTTGGGTCAAGCGAACGGCGTCACCGTCATCGACGATTTTGCGCACAACCCCGACAAAGTTGCCGCAACCCTCGCCGCGGTCGCCGAGCTACCGGGCCGCGCGCTGCTGTTCTTCCAGCCGCACGGTTATGGCCCGCTACGCCAGATGGGCAAGGAACTTGGAGCGAGCTTTGCCAAGGGGATGCGCGACGGCGACAAGCTCTATGTCTGCGATCCCGTCTATTTCGGCGGCACCGTCGACCGCAGCATCGGCAGCGAGGCACTGGTCGCCGATATCGTCGCGGGCGGCGGCGATGCGGTGCATCTGACCACGCGTGCGCATTGCGGTGCAGCGATCCTCGACAAAGCAAAAGCAGGCGACCGCATCCTCATCCTCGGCGCGCGCGACGACACCCTGACCGAATTCGGGCATGAATTGCTGGCGAAGCTGGCTTCGCGCGCTTGATTCCCCCGCGCAATTCTGTATAGGCGCCCTCATTCGGGGCGAGGCTCTATGCCGTCGCCCCGTTTGCTTTGCACCGATTCGCAAAGCGAGACGACAGCCGGAGGGGCCTGCGATTGGCGCAGGTCAGCGATCGGCCAAATCGAAGGAAGCGCATCATGCCGTTCTACGAGCATGTTTTTATCGCGCGTCAGGACCTGAGCCAGGCTCAGGTCGACGCGCTGGCGGAAACCGTCACCAATATCGTCACCGAATATAAGGGTGAGGTCCACAAGACCGAAACCTGGGGCCTGAAGCAGCTCGCCTACAAGATCCAGAAGAACCGCAAGGGTCATTATGTGATGTTGTCGGCTGAAGTGTCGGGCGAAGCGATTGCCGAGATCGAGCGTCAGGCGGCGATCAGCGAAGACATCATCCGCTGGATGACGATCAAGGTCGACGAACTTGAAAAAGGCCCGTCGGTCATGATGCGCAAGCAAGAACGTCGTGGCGGCCGCGGCGAACGTGGCGGTCGTGACCGCGACGGCGAAGAATAAGGATAACGATCATGGCACGACCCTTTTTCCGCCGCCGCAAGACCTGCCCCTTCACTGCGAAGGACGCACCGGTCATCGATTACAAGGACGTTCGCCTGCTCCAGGGTTACCTGTCGGAGCGTGGCAAGATCGTCCCGTCGCGGATTACCGCGGTGTCCGCAAAAAAGCAGCGTGAGCTGGCAAAAGCGATCAAACGCTCGCGCCACATCGGCCTGCTCCCCTACATTGTGAAGTAAGGAGGGCTGGTCTGATGGAAATCATTCTGCTCGAACGTATCGAGAAACTCGGCGGCATCGGCGATGTCGTCAACGTCAAGAACGGCTTTGCCCGCAACTATTTGTTGCCCAACAACAAGGCACTGCGCGCGAACGACACCAACCGCAAGCTGTTCGAAGCGAACCGCGGCAAGATCGAGGCCGATAACGCCGAACGTCGCAGCGAAGCCGAAGGCCGCGCCAAGGATATCGACGGCAAGCAGATCGTCCTGATCCGCCAGGCGTCGAACACCGGCCAGCTTTATGGTTCGGTTTCGGTCCGCGACATCGTCGACGCGCTGGCCGAGGACGGCATCACCGACATCGGCAAGTCGATGGTTGCGCTCGAACGTCCGATCAAGGCGCTCGGCCTGGTCGACGTCAAGGTCAAGCTGCACCCCGAAGTCATCGTGTCGGTCGGCGTCAACGTCGCCCGCTCGCCCGATGAAGCCGAGATGCAGAAGCAAGGCATCGACGTCATCGCCGCAATGTTCGAAGAAGAACAGGCCGAAGCCGTCGCCACGGCGCTCGAGCCCGACAGCGAAGACGAATTCGACGACGCCACGCCGCCGTCGGAACGCGCTGCCGAAACCAGCGACGACGCTGCGGACGAAGAGGGCGACAAGGCCTAATCTCCTTCCGCTTCGTTGCAAGACATAGAAAAGGCTCCGGAACCCAGCGTTCCGGAGCCTTTTTCGTTACCTACAAGAGCGGCGATGCAAACTTCAGAATAGCAGGCGGATATTTATTGATTTCGTCATCCCGGCGAAGGCCGGGATCTCACCCTCCCGATTTGAGACACCGGCGAGATCCCGGCCTTCGCCGGGATGACGATCATGTTATAACCGCCCGCTCGTCGAACAGCCCCGTCCCTCAATACCCCATCAAGCTCAGCACTTCCTTGCGGCTACGCTGGTCATCCAGAAAACAGCCGAGCAGGCGGCTCGTCACCATCCCCACCCCCGGGGTGCGCACGCCGCGCCCGGTCATGCAGCCATGCTGCGCGTCGATGACCACGGCAACGCCATGCGGGTGCAGATTGTCCCAGATGCAGCGCGCGACTTCGGCGGTCAGCCGTTCCTGCACCTGCAATCGCCGCGCATAGCCGTTGAGCACACGCGCCAGCTTGGAAATGCCAACGACGCGGTCGCGCGGCATATAGGCGATCGACGCCTTGCCGGTGATCGGCGCCATATGATGTTCGCAATGTGACTGGAACGGAATGTCTTTCAGCAGCACCAGCTCGTCATAGCCGCCAACCTCTTCAAAGGTACGCGCCAGATGGATCGCCGGATCGTCGGCATAACCGCTGCAATACTCCTTCCATGCGCGCGCGACGCGCTTGGGTGTATCGAGCAACCCTTCGCGCGCCGGATCGTCGCCGGCCCACTCGATCAGCGTCCGCACCGCGTCCGCGACATGGTCGGGAACGACCACCTTGCCATCGGCGCCCAATTCAAATCTGCTGTCGCTCATCGCCCCACTTTCACTGTTGCATTCTTGCCGCACATTTCGGTGCGAATGCCTCGATTAACAAGGGCAGGGCAACAACAATAATGACTGGTACGCAAGTTTACGTTGCGGAAACTTGGCATTTTGCATTTTTGCAACTGCCCTATTTCATGTCACTTTCCGGATCGAACAAGTGGCTTGACGCTCGCGTCAACTAAGCGCACCTTTAGGTTGCATTACAGAACCCGCCTAAGCGGGTCGTGATCCGGAGAGGCCGGCGTTTTTCCCCGACGCCGGTGGGAGAGGACGATGACCAGCACAGCTGGCAAAAGGGATACCTATAGGCTTTCGGCCGTGCTGGTCGGACAGCCTTTGCCATGTCTGGTCTTATCCCCTCCCCTTACCACAACTTAAGTTTGGGCGGCCCCGCAGCACGCGGGATCGAAAAAGGGAGGTTATAAATGAAGTTCAAGGCACTGATCGGGACGTCGATTCTTGCGATGGCGGTGGCGACACCGGCATGGGCGCAGGATCCGGCAGAAGAAGTGGAACGCGACGCTTTCGGCGGCGAAATCGTCGTCACGGCGCAGCGCCAGTCGGAACGTCTGCAGGACGTACCGATCGCTGTCAGCGCCTTTTCGACCGAAGCGCTCGAAGCGCAGCAGATCAAGACCCCGTCGGATCTGCAGCTGACGCTGCCCAACGTGACCTTTACAAAAACCAACTTTACCGGCGCCAGCTTTACCATCCGCGGCATCGGCGATCTGTGCGTCGGCACCACGTGCGACAGCGCGACCGCAATCCACCTGAACGGCGACCC
Source organism: Sphingopyxis sp. UBA6723 (assembly GCF_002454115.1). Classification (GTDB taxonomy): domain Bacteria; phylum Pseudomonadota; class Alphaproteobacteria; order Sphingomonadales; family Sphingomonadaceae; genus Sphingopyxis. The sequence continues at coordinate 186,053 of NZ_DKIH01000009.1, forward strand.
GCTGTTTTCGACCCGTCTATTCGAAACCGAATTCTACGATCTGGAACGTATCGAAGTGCTGCGCGGACCGCAGGGCACGCTGTTCGGTCGCAACGCGACCTCTGGTGTGGTCAACGTCATCACTGCCAAGCCCAAGCTTGGTACCTTCGAAGCCGCCGCCGAAGCCGAATATGGAAATTATGATTCCATGAAGGGCAAGGCGATGGTCAACATCCCGCTCGGCGACACCATGGCATTCCGCGTTGCGGGCATCTACCTGAACCGCGACGGCTATACCAAGAACACGTTCCTCGACACCCGCATCGACGACCGCGATCTCTATTCGGTCCGCGGTTCGCTGCGCTGGGAGCCCAGCGACGACACGACGATCGACATTCTCGCGTCATACTTTCGCGAAAAGGATCAGCGCACGCGCATCCAGAAACAACAGTGTCAGCGCGATCCGACCGGTATCCTGGGCTGCTTGAACACGCGCCTCGACAATTCACCGTTCAACGGCAACGCGACCTTTACTGCAGCGCTGACCTCGCGCGAATTTCTGGCGATCCGCGGGATTCCGACCGCATTTGCGCTCGGCAGCCTTTATGGCCCCGACGTCTATGCCAACACGACGGTACCCGAAGATCCGCGGACGGTGAACACCGCCTATACGCCCAGCTATTTCACCAGCGAACTGACGATTCAGGGCCAGATCGAACATAATTTCGGCCCCGTTTCGCTGCAGGTGTCGGGCCAGTATCAAAAGGTCAAGCTGGACGCATCGCAGGATTATAACAGCAACGTCGGCAACCGCGCGCTCTATGCGGGCGGTCTGGCGACGTTGCAGGCAGCGGCAAACGGCGGGCTCGGTGCCGGCTTTACACCCTATTTCGCGCCGGTCGCCGCGGCGATCATTCCCAATGGTCCGACGGGGCAGCTCTGCACCTCGCTCGCGGAAGAAACGGGCTATGGCTCCTACGGCGGCAACAAGATCTGTAGCGACCAGTCGCTGCAGTTCGACCGGTCGAACCAGTATAACAGCAGCTGGTCGGTCGAAGGCATTTTGTCGAGCGACCTCGACGGCCCGTTCAACTTCCTGGTGGGCGGCATCTATGCCGATTATCACCTGACCGAGAACAGCTATTATGTGAACGCCTTCCCGATCGATTATCTGACCGGGGTGTTGGGGGCGTTCACTGCGGCGACCAATCCGCCGGCCGCCGGTGGCCCACTGCCTCCGTCGTTCCTCGCGACGCCATTCTTCCGCAACAACACCGACGACCTCAAGATCACCTCTTACGGTCTGTTCGGCGAAGCCTATTTCGAGTTCAACGACCGGCTGAAACTGACCGCCGGTCTGCGATACAACAACGACAAAAAGGCGGTGACGGCGCGCTCGACGCTGGCCAGCTTCCTGGCGCCGCACGGCGGCACGACCGGCACCGTGTTCGATTCGCCGTTCGTCGGATCGTTCGACGCCGACCCCGGCACGCCGGGCAATCAGATCATCCAGGCGCGATCGGTCAAATTCAACAAGCTGACCGGACGCGCGGTGCTCGATTTCAAGATCACCGACGACAATCTGATCTATGCATCCTACTCGCGCGGCTACAAATCGGGCGGCATCAACCCGCCGCTGCAGCCGATCTTTGCGGTGCCCGAAAGCTTCCTGCCCGAACAGATCGACGCGTTCGAAATCGGCTCGAAGAACAGCTTCGGTAACGGCGCGCTCCAACTGAACCTGACGGCCTTTTACTACAAATATAAGGATCTGCAGCTGAGCAAGATTGTCGCCCGCACCGCGGTCAACGACAATGTCAGCGCCAACATCTATGGCTTCGAAGCCGAAGCCATCGTGCGGCCGGATCCCGATGTCGTCGTCAACCTGGGCTTCAGCTACCTGCACAGCAAGGTCAGCGAAGACAAGTTCACCAGCAACCCGCGTGACTTTGGCGGTGGCCGCGCCGATGCGGTGATCATCAAGGACATCACCAATGCCGCCAACTGCGCCGTTGCATCACGCTCGGGCAACGCAGCTGGCGTCAACAGCTTCGTGAATGGTGTTCAGACGCTCATCAACCTGGGGATCGTTCCAGGGGTTCAAGGCGGCGCTGGACTACAGCCAACGACGACCTTTCCAGCCGATGGCGGCATCGCTTCGACAGGTGCGTTCAGCATCTGCTCGGTCTTGGAAGCGGCTGCCGCAGGCGCATTTGCCAATCTACCCGCTCCTGTCGCGGGACTGTCCGTCAACCCTGTCACGCTCGGCGGGGTCGATTACTTTTCCGCCGGCGTGCCCGTCAATATCAAGGGCAACGAATTGCCGCAGGCACCGAACTACAAGTTCAGCGCGGGCGTCCAATATACCGCCCGGCTGAGCAACGGCGACATGACGCTCGTCCCGCGCGTTGACCTTGCCTACACCGGCGAAAGCTATGGCAGCATCTTCAACGGCAACGTCAACCGGATCAAAGGCTATGCTCAGGTCAATGCCCAGCTGCAGTTGAACGGCGCCGACGACAAATGGTATGTCAAAGGCTTCATCCAGAACATCTTTGACGCCAACAGCGTCACTGGCCTGTACATCACCGACCAGTCGTCGGGGAACTACACCAACATCTTCACCCTCGAACCACGCCGCTACGGCATCGCGGCGGGTGTGAAGTTCTAACCGACCCGGCGGCAACGCCAACAAAAAGCCCCGGCCTCTCCATCGAGAGGCCGGGGTTTCTTTTATCCGCCGATCGGGAGGGCCGGGGCATCGCCGCCCCGACCCTTACCCGATCAGAATTTGAACCGAACGGTGCCGCCATAGGTGCGCGGCTGGCTGGGATAGCCCGACACGCTGCCCGCCTGCGCCACCGCCGGGAAGATCGTCGTCAGATACTGCGCGTTGGTCAGGTTGCGACCCCACACGCCGACGTCGAGCCCGTTGGTCAGGCGGATCGTGAACGATGCGTTGAGCGAGTTCACCTCGCGCTGCAGACCCTCGACGACGCCCGCCGGGAAACCGCTCAGGCCTTCTACGATCTGGACCGGGCTTTCATAGGCATAATCGACGTGCGCGATCGCCTTGGTGCCACCGGCAAATTCATGCGTGTAGGTGGCGCCCATCGACATCGAAAGCGCGGGAATACCCGCGGGCGTGGTACCCGAGATGTCGCCGAAGGCCGAGTTGATAAAGCTGTCATATTTGGCGTCGAGATAGGTCGCTGCCAGCGTCAGATTGAGTCCCTCGACCGGCCGCACCGAACCATCGAACTCGATACCAAAGGTCGACTGCTTGCCGGCGTTGGCCAGCGCAAAGCCGGTGCCGGTAAAGACGTTCGACTGGAAGCCCTTGATCGACTGTTTGAACACCGCGATGTTGACCGCCGCGACGTCCCACTGGCCCTTCAGGCCGAACTCGTAAACCGTCGATTCTTCGGGAGCCGCAAATCGCGATCCCGTTGCAAGGTTCGGCGTGCGAAGTCCAGCGGCGGTGATCGCCGCAAGATCCGACGCCAACGGACGACTGTCGCGCGACAGGTTGACCGAGCTTGCCTTAAAGCCAGTCGCATAGGTCGCATAGACATTGACCGTGTCGGTCACTTCATAAGCCGCGCGGACGCTGTACGAGAAATCGCTGTCGCGGGTCTTGCCATCCTCAACCGAATTGGGGACGTTCAGGAACGGCGGCAGGAATTGGAACGCTCGCAGCCCACCGAGCGGGTTCGCCGCCGGGTTGTTCTGGTTGGCGGCCGCAAAAGCCACGAACTGCTGGAAAATCGGCGCCGTGGCGGGATTGGTAGCGAATGCTGCGACTGCTGCCGGATTGTTCGGATTGACTCCCGCCTGCTGCAATGCGCCGCCCAGGATCAGCTGGTTGCGGAACGGTGCAAATTGCGGCGCATCCAGGTTGATGCCCGAGAAGGTGTCGGTGCTGATCACATTGGTCGAAAAATTCTTGCGATCCTTGGTGTAGTTGCCGCCCAGCGACAGCGTCAGCCGGTCGGTCACCTCGAAATCGACGGTGCCAAAGATCGAAAAGGCTTCGTCCTTCAGGCGGTACGCCTCGTCAAGACCATCACCGGCACGGAAGAAGGTACCGACATAACGCGCGGGAGCGCCTTCCAGCGCGCCAAAGGTTCCCTCAAGCAACGGTACGCTCAGCGCGCCACCGCTGGCCGCCTGGATCAGCGCATTGCCATAATCGCGGAAATCAGTGCCGAAGCGGATATCGTTCTTCTGCTTGATCTTCTCGTTGAAATAATAACCACCGAGCAGGAAGTTGAGCGGGCCGTCAAAGTCGGACGTGATGCGCAGTTCCTGGGTGAAGGTATCGATCCCCAGATCCTGGCTGTTCTCCCCGATCAGGTCGGCACTGGTGAAGTCCGAATCCTGGTTGGTGAGCGCCTTGACCTTGCGGTACGCGGTGATCGAGGTCAGAGCGAGGTTGCCCAGATCATAGTCGATCTGCCCCGAACCGCCGTAATTTTCGATCTCGTTCGTCGACAGGAAATTGTTGTAGACGTCGAACGAGAATGGGTTGTTGGCATCGACGCTGGGGCCGCCGACCAGGGCGTTGGTGATCCCGATCGTCGGGCCGGCGATGACGTTACCCGCGATGCAGCAATTTTCGTCGATCTTGTCATAATCGCCGATCAGGCGGATCGACAGCGCGTCGGTCGGTTCGAAAAGCAACTGGCCACGCACCCCCCAACGGTTGCGATCGTTTACGTCGGTGTCGAGATTCAGATCCTGCGCATAACCGTCGCGGCGGTTGTAGCTGCCGCCGATCGAGAAAGCGACGGTCTCGCTGATCGGGCCGGTCACGTCGCCCTTGACTGTTATGGCGTTGAAATTGCCATAGGTGACTTCGGCCGAGCCGCCGAATTCATACTGCGGCTTTTGCGTCACGATACTGATCACGCCCGCCGATGCGTTCTTGCCGAACAGGGTCGACTGCGGACCGCGCAGCACTTCGATGCGCTCGACATTGGGAAGGTCGCCGATCTGGGCGGCCGAGCGCGAGCGATAGACACCGTCGATGAACACGCCGACCGACGGTTCGATCCCGGCGTTGTTGGCGCCGTTGCCGAAACCGCGGATGATGAAATTGGTGTTGGCGCTCGACTGAAGCTGCGACACGCGCAGGCTGGGGACGGCGGTCTGCAGGTCGATAAGATCGCGGATCTGCGATTCCTCCAGCTGCGCGGCCGAAGTTACCGAAACCGCGACCGGGGTGTCCTGCAACGTCTGCGACCGCTTCGACGCAGTGACGATGATGTCATTGCCATAGTCGGTGTCGTCAACCGCGACCGCGCTGTCGTCAGCCGGGGCGGCGTCCTGGGCAAAAGCGATGACGGGGGTGGCGCTGGCGCACAGCATCGTGGCGCCCAGCAAAAGGTTGCGCAAAGTCATGATGTCTCTCTCTCCAAACCGGTGCAAGCGCGGCCTTTCGCCAAAGCGGGAGATGCCCCACCGGAACCGATCGCTGTAATAACCCCGCGCGCCGCGTCAACGCGGCGCCGCTGCACTACACCGATTTTCTCGCGATTTGTGACTGAAAAGCAACAGTTTGCACTGCAACATAAATTGCGAACGCAACGACGAGAGATATCTCGAACGCCCTACCCCACCTCGCGCCACGCACCAGGTGCCAAGTCGCCCAGTTCCCACACACCGATGCGTATCCGCACAAGCCGCAGCGTCGGATAGCCAACCGCCGCTGTCATCCGTCGCACCTGACGGTTGCGGCCCTCGGTGATGATGATCTCCAGCCAGCTGTCGGGGACACTTTTGCGAAAGCGCACCGGCGGATCGCGCGGCCACAGGCGCGGCGGTTCGATCCGCCGCGCATCTGCCGGCCGGGTCGGACCATCGTTGAGCACGACCCCCGCCCGCAGCCGATCAAGGCTGGCCACATCGGGCTCGCCCTCGACCTGCACCAGATAGGTCTTGGACGTCTTGTGCCGCGGCGACGCAATGCGCGCTTGCAAGGCGCCATCATCGGTCAGGATCAGCAACCCTTCGCTGTCGCGGTCGAGCCGTCCTGCGGGATAGACCTGCGGGACATCGATATAGTCGGACAGCGTCGCGCGGGCCTCGGGCGCGCCGCGATCGGTAAACTGCGACAACACGCCATAGGGTTTGTTGAACAGGATGATGCGACCCACGACTTTCCTTCCCGCCATACCGGGCCAAAGGCTCGGCCACTCGTCGCTGGGCTTAGCAGAGAAATGGTGCCCGGGGACGGGTTCGAACCGCCGACACTGCGATTTTCAATCGCATGCTCTACCAACTGAGCTACCCGGGCAGGGCCGCTGCGACCCGACGGTCGCGCTGGCGAGCGGCGGCTATAGGCAGGGCTTTGGGTCCTGTCCAGTGGCTTTGTGATGCCCCTTTTCCGGCCTCAACCTTCGTCGAAACGATCATCGTCGGCGGTGCCGTCGGGTGCCTGCGCGGCGGGGACGGCATAGCCTTCGCCGAACCAGTTGAGCAGGTCGCGGTCGCGGCAGCCGCGGCTGCAAAAGGGTTTGAATTCGGGTTCGCGCGGTTTACCGCAGAGCGGGCAGCGCGGCGGTTTACTGGGCATGTCCGGTTCCTTTGCTGGCGGCGTCGGCGGTCAGCTGGACCGGACGCCCCGTGCGATTTTGCAGCAGCTGGGTCCACGCCGGATGCGCCGCAACATGGTCGATCACCGCGGGCCGCGCGGTCAAGGTCAGCACCCCCGTCCCCACCGCGCGCTCGGCCTGCCGCAGCAAAAGGGCCGCGTCGGTGACGACGGGATCGAGCACGACTTGTTCGATCAGCGACGGGCGGTCGCGGCGGCGGATGATCTGCATCAGCCCGAAACCGTTGACCGCGGTGCGTTCATAGGGCTGGGGCAGCGCCGCGTCGATCGCCGCGTCGATCGCCTGACGTCCGGCCCGGTCGGGCAGCGAAGGAAAATCGATGCCGATCGACCCGCCGATGTCGCAGCAGCGGATAACCTCCGCCACTGCCCGCGCGCCTGCCTTGGCTAGCGTCAGCGCGTCGCCCTCGCCATCGATGTCGATCAGCACCATTGCGGGCGTGGCATCGACCCACAGCGCGCCGCCATCGAACGGCCAATGGCCGGTGCGAACATGATCGATCAGTTCGGACCAGCCGGCCTGTTCCAGCCGATCGGGATCGGTCGCGCGCAGCTCGGTAACCGGTATGCCGCTCGCGGCGATGCGGGCGCGCAGGTCGGGGCCGTCGCCGATCACCGCGTCCGCCTCCGCCATTCGCGCCCGCGCCGGTTTGTCGCGGCTGCGCTCGCGCAATGCCATACGGGTAATCTCGACCGTCAATGCCGCACCGATCGAGGTCGCGGGCGGCAGCCCGGTCAGCGATGCCGACGGAGCGCTGGGCCAGTCGAGCGCGACCATTGGCGCTTTCCCGGCCTCGACCAGCCGCGCCGCGACAATCGCCCCGACGCGCGGCCCCGCGCCTTCACGTTCGATCCGCGCCTCAAGAATCTCGTCGCCATCGACCAGCGCCGCCCGCGCCTCGCCGATCCCGGCTTCGTAAAGCCATTCAGCCAAGGGGGATGCCCGCACTGTTCAGCAGGGTGCGCGTTTCGAACAAGGGCAGCCCAACGACGTTCGAATGGCTGCCCGACAGGAAGCGGACGAAGGTTTCGGCGCGGCCCTGGATCGCATAGCCGCCTGCCTTGCCCATGCCCTCGCCGCTTTCGACATACCAGTCGATCTCGGCAGCGCTCAGCACCTTGAACGCCACGACCGTATCCGCGACGCGTACCCGGGCCTTGCCGTCGGTGCCGACGACGCAGATGCCCGAAAAGACATGATGCCGCCGTCCCGACAACAGACCGAGCATCCGGCGTAAATCGGCCTCGTCGGTTGGTTTCTCCAGAATGCGCCGTCCGACCGCGACCGTGGTGTCGCCCGCCAGCACCACCTCGTCCGATGCACGCGCGACCGCCAGCGCCTTGCCCTTTGCAAGCCGCGCCACATAGTCGCGCGGCAATTCGGCCTTCAGCGGCGTTTCGTCGATGTCAGGGGACGCGATGCGCGCCGGGGTCACACCGATGCGCGCGAGCAGCTCAAGCCGCCGCGGCGATGTCGAAGCCAGAACGAGCGCGGGAAGGTTCGCCGCGCTACTCACTTGAAGCGATAGGTGATCCGACCCTTGGTCAGGTCATAGGGGGTAAGTTCGGCGAGCACTTCGTCGCCGACCAGCACGCGAATGCGGTTCTTGCGCATCTTGCCCGCGGTGTGGCCCAGAATCTCGTGGCCATTTTCCAGTTTGACGCGAAACATCGCGTTGGGCAGCAGTTCGACCACTTGGCCGCGCATCTCCAGAAGTTCTTCTTTCGCCATCAGTCCTCTAGGATCTCACAAAATAAGGATGCGCGCCCATAGCCGCAAAATGCGGCGATGAAAAGCGGTCTGTCACGCGACGAGCCGCAGCTTTCGCGCCACCCGCCATCCGATCGACCTGGCCCACGCATAGCTCGGCCAGCGCGGTGGCATCCCCGGGTCCAGCCCGATGCGACGCAATGTGGCGTTGGCGGCGTGCGCTTCGGCTTCGCGGTAGCTCCATTCGCTGCGCCAGGTGATCGACAGCGAGATCGATGGCGCATCGCCGTTGGCGACAAAATGCGGCGCCATCACCGGCATGAGCACCGCGTCGCCGGGACCTAGCGGCACCTGCTGGGCATCGGCGTGGAAATCGTCCTGCCACGGCAGGTTGCGATGGCCTCCGCCGTGATAGCGCTCATGCTCGCGCCGGTCGGCGAACCGCTCGTCGCCCGCGGGCCAGACATGCATCACCTTGGTCCCGCGCAACTGCAGCAGGATGTTGTGCTCGGGATCGAAATGAAATGGGGTGATCGATCCGGGCGAGGAGATGAAGATAAATCCCTGCGGCGTCAGCATCTCTCCAGTCCGCGGCTCGACGACCGATTGGAGCTCGCCAAGCAGGTCCATCAGCAGTGTCCGATAGGCCGGAAGAGTCTCGATATTCTTGAGCACCGCCCAGCTGCCATTGCCGTCGATGGTGCGGATCGTCTCGCCGATCGACAGGCCATTTGACGGAATGTCCTCGGGACGGATCCCGATCGGCACATTGCCCAAATTATATTCGACCGCGCTCGCAGGCAGGCCTTCGCCAAGCTGCGCCAGCGCTTCAAGCGACAAGAGGGGATGGTCTGGGAGGTGATGGTGCAGCAATCCCGCCTGAAGCGGATAAAGCGCCGTCATCGTCGCGAGCGTTTCGGGTGGAAAAACGGGCTTGGTGATCGGCTGATGCGCAGTCATGACGAGCTTTCTACTTCATTTTCGGTCCCCGCGGCACCCTTCCAGCGCCGCCAGAGCCGTTCGATCCTGGTCAGCATCGCAAAGCGCAGCCGGTCGGCGGGCGCCGACAAGGCAGCGTTGACCCACACCAGAGCGCGGCGCTCGCGCCAGACGCTGTCGATCATCGGATGCCCGGGCGCCGCACAGCTATCGACCCACGCGATCAAGGGGTCCTCAAGCAGATCGAGGTTCGCCTGTTGCAACAGCACCCCGGGCGAAAAGCGCGCATAATCCTCGTCGAACGCGGTCTTGAACGAAAAGCCCCCCGGCGGCGCCCGGAAGTTGATCAGCATCGCCAGCGGCCGCTCATCCAAGTCCAGCGCGCGCATATCGAGCCGCCCCGCTTCGGCCGCGGCGGTCAGGATCGCGCGAAACCACGCCTGGGTGTCGCTATGGCTGGCGAGCGCCGATCCGGCGCGGCCTTTCCAGCCGCGCGCCTCCAGATCGAGAAACGCATCGATCCACGGCTCGATCGCCTCGCCCGCCTGCCAGCGCCGAAAGCGCACCGCACCCTCCTCCGCAAGCCGGTTCGCCTGCCGCCTGAGTTCCTTGCGTTTCTTGGCACGCACCGCGGCATCCCAATACTCCGCAGGCGACAGGTCGCTGTCGAGCAGCGCGCGTTCCTCGCGGTGGACGACCTCGGCCTCACCGCCGCGCACCCGTGCGACGTCGACCAGTGCGCGGTACAGCGGACCGTCCTCGGTCAGCCGCGGCACATGCAGCAACGTCCGCGCCCATGGCGCCGCGTCGCACCAGCCGAGCAGGATCGACCAGAACAGCGGCTCGAACCCCGCGCGCACCAGCGGTAGCCCCAGAAAATGATTGGGGTGCGCCCAGCCCGTGACATGGCGCAGCGGCAGACGGCCATAGCGGCGGGCCAGTGCGATCGGCATCATCCCGATCACCGGCCCGTCGCTGCCGTCGCGCACCATAACCAGCCGCGCGGTGCGATCGGGGTCGAGCAGGTGCAACGCCGATTGCAGGCACCAGCGTTCGGCAAACGGATTGGGCTCGCTCGCCTCCGCCGCCAGCCGGTCCCACGCCGCCGACAGCTCGGGTGACAGCGCCAGCGGATCGACGACGCGTACCGTCAGCGGGTCGGCGGGCGCGGCGTCGGCGGGAAAGGCGGGGTGCACCGTCATCGGCGGGAGTTTAGCAGGGAAGCGTTAAAATGGGGTGGCGATTTCGTAAGCCCCTACCGCTCGCGGGAGGGTTTGTAGGGAGGGCTCGTCAAAGATTGCCACACAAGACACAGGCCATCCCCCGACCCCTCCCGCAAGCGGGAGGGGAGAATAAGCGCTATATCCCGAATAATTTCGCCAGCGACTTCTCCAACATGAAAAACTGCCAGATCAGCCGCCCATGGTCCCGCCGCCCTGACTGGTGAGCCGCCACGATCCGTTCGATTTCGGCCATGTCGAACCAGCCCGATCGCGCCAGCGTCGACGACGTCGCCAGCCCCCGCGCCTGCTCGACCAGCGCCCCACGGAACCATTGCGACACCGGCGTCACGAACCCCATCTTTGGTCGATACAGGATGTCGTGCGGTAGGTAGCGTTCCATGGCCTGCTTCATGATCGCCTTGCCGGTCGATCCCTTGACGCGCATCGAAGCGGGCAGGCTCGCGGCAAATTCGATTAGGCGGTAGTCGAGCAGCGGCTCGCGCGCCTCCAGGCTCACCGCCATGCTCATCCGGTCGGTCTTGGTCAGGATGTCGCCGGGCAGCCAGATCATCAGGTCGGCATATTGCGCACGGTCGAGCGGCTCGCGCGCCGGGGCTTCGGCCATCGCCTTCCAATAGCGTGCCTCGGCAACATGGTTGCCCAACGCATGATGCGCCGCGTCATTGAACAGCCGCGACCGTTGCGCCACGCCGGTCACCCCGACCGCCTCGGCATAGCCCTCGGCCCCGCTTTTCGACAGGCTGGCGAGCGTCGCGCGGGCGCGCAGCGGGCGCGGCGCCCAGTCCATCTGCGGCCAGACCTTCGCCAACGGCCCCAACACCCCGCGGCGCATAAATCCGGGGATCAGCCCGCGCAGCCGTTCCTCCTGATGCTGGAACACCAGCCGCCGATACCCCGCAAACGCTTCGTCGGCGCCGTCGCCCGACAAGGCCACCGTCACCTCTTCACGCGCCAGTTCGCACACGCGGTATGTCGGCAGCGCGCTGGCATCGGCGAAAGGTTCGTCGAAATGATCGGCGATCGTGTCGACCAGCCCAAAGTCGCCCGACGAAACGGTGCGGGTGCGATGATCGGTCGCGAACCGCTCGGCGATCTGCTGGGCGTAGGCCGTCTCGTCGAGCGCCGCCTGATCGAAGCCGATGGTGCAGGTCTTGACCGCCTTGGCGCTCGCCTCGGCCATCAAGGCAACCACCGCGCTGCTATCGACCCCGCCCGACAGAAAGGCGCCGAGCGGCACGTCGGCAACCATCCGGTCGGTCACTGCGGCGCGCATCAGATGGACCAGATGTTCGGCCGCCTCGCCCTCACTTGCGCGGATGCGTTTCGAAAAATCGGGCGCCCACCAGCGCGTCGGCGCCGGCACCGGCTTGCCGCGTTCGAGCAACAAGAAGTAGCCCGCGGCGAGCTTCTCGACCCCCGCGACGATGCAATTGTCGTCGGGGACATAACCAAAAGCGAGAAAATCCTCGATCGCGGTCAGATTGGCTTCCTGCCGCAGCAAGGGATTGCGCAGCAGTCCCTTCAGCTCGGACGCAAACGCCACCGATCCGTCCGACAGCCGCGCATAATGCAGCGGCTTGACCCCCAACCGGTCGCGCGCCAGGAACAGGCAGCCGCGCTGATGATCGTGGATCGCAAAGGCGAACATGCCGTTCAGCCGCGACAGGCAATCCGGCCCCCATTGCCGCCACGCCGCAATGATCACCTCGGTATCGCCGCTGGTGCGGAACCGATGCCCGCGATCCTCCAGTTCGGTGCGCAACTCGCGGAAATTATAGATTTCGCCATTGTAGGTGAGCGTCACCGCTTCGTCGTCGCTCGCCATCGGCTGCGGGCTGCCTTCGATGTCGATGATCGACAGGCGCAAATGGCCCAGCCCGACCCCCGCTGCGGTCCACTCGCCCGCTCCGTCGGGGCCGCGGTGCTGCATCGGCGACAGCATCGCGCGCAGCCGCGCCGGATCGACGGGCTTAGCCGTCTCGAGATGATAGATGCCCGCGATCCCACACATATGCTGATGGGCCTAGCGGGTTTTCAGCGCGCGGTCAGCCATTGCCTTGGCTCCGCCCGACGCGGAAACGAAATCCTCTATCGCGTCGCGCCCGCCTTGGCGCTCTTCGCTCGACACGATCAGAGACAGCGCGCGCGGGTCTCCGCCGAGTAGTCGCGTTTTCAGACCTGCGAGCTTCGCGCGGCGCGGATCGCCGGTCACTGCGCCATCGACGACAAACCACGTCGCCGCATCGCGCAGCACGGGGCCGGGATGAAACAGGCGTTCGGTTCGCGCGCCCTCGACCGCGGGCAACGCCGCGCTCCACGCCCATTTGCTGTCGGGATCGACCGCCCCCTGCCCGAACGCGACGACCTCGCGCCCCTCGGCCTGACGTTCATAGCCGCCGATCGCGACGGTCACCCGGCGATCCGCGGCATCGACAAAATGCCGTAGCAGCCGCTGATCGGCGCCGTCGAAGCGCGGCGTCCACGCCATGCCCTCCGCGCGCGTTTCGCTCCAGCCGCGCGGAGCCTCGACCGTCATCGTCGCGGGCAGCGGCGCACTGCGCCCGCCGACCAGCCACGCCCAGCCAGCAAAGGCCAACGGGATCGCAATCGCTATGGGCAACACTGCCTTGGCCGACCCGGCAAAGCGCGATGGGCCATCCAGCCCGCTCACATCGACCGCAACATCGTTCGCGGGCCGGTCGAACCAGCGCCACGCGACCAGCATCACGATCGCAATCACCAGCCCGAAAAAGATCCAGCCATAGAAAATATGGTCGATCCCGCCCGCCGCCTCGATGCCCCAGATTTCGGCGGCAACCATCGTGCCATAGGCGCGCAGCGCGTTGGCGAGGATCGTTGCAGCCAAGGCGAGCACGATGAAGACGATCCGCCGCGTCCAGCTTTTGAAACACAGATGCGCCGCGAACACCGCATAAGCGAGCATCGCGATCAGGAAATTGACCCCCGAACACTCCTCGGCGACCTCGAAGAATCCGGCCGGGGTGGTGATGAACACCCCCTCCATCTCGGCAGAAATGCCCGACAGGTGGAGTAGGATGACGCTGATATGCGCGGTAAAGGTCTGGAGAAGCGGCACCAGTTCCTCGCCGAACGGCACCAGCAGCAGCGCATAGCCCAGCGGGAACAATAGCCCGCGCACCAGCTTCTCGCCCAGCGCCGCGCCGACCGCGCCTTGCAGCATCAGCACCAGCCCGAGTTGCCGAAACAGCCCGACCCCCGCCGCCTCACCGACCAGCCACACCAGCCCCGCCCCCGCCATCCAGACGAGCGCGGGCCACCAGAATACGGGGGTCAGCGGGCGCAGCAGGTCGATCCGCTGCGACACCAGCCAGCCGATCATCGGCACCATCAGCAGGCAATGGGTAAAGGTCGAGCTGTGCCACCAGATGCCCGCCATATCGGCTGCATCGCGCCAGAAGATCACGAGGACCGCCGCCGTGAGCAGTGCGAGCGCGCCCAGATGGCGTTGCCACAACGTCATGCGGGCAGCCCCAGCAGCTCGCCGAGCGGCGCCAGTCGCGCATCCCAGCCATAGCGCGCAATCATCCGCGCGCGCGCTGCCTGTCCCATCGCCGCGGCGGCAGCACGGTCATCGAACAGCGCGCCGACCGCATCGGCCATCGCCGCGGTGCCGTCGGCCACCAGCAGATGATCGCCGGGGGTCGCATCGATGCCGGTCGCCGCAGCGGCGCTCGCCACCACCGGCCGAGCCATCGCCATCGCCTCGAGCAATTTATTCTGCACCCCGCGCGCCAGTAGCAGCGGCGCAACCACCGCATCCGCAGCGGCAAGCCAGGGTCGTACATCCGGCACCTTGCCGGTCACGATCACGCCCGGCAGCTTCGCGAGCGCACGCACCTCCTCGGTCGGCGCCCGCCCGACGATCGCGAACCGCGCCGCCGGGTGCTGCTGACGGATCAGCGGCAGGATGTCGGCGGCGAACCAGCGCACTGCGTCGATGTTGGGGCGATAGTCCATCTGACCCGTGAACACCGCCAGCGGCCCCTCACCGCCATCGACCTTGTCGAATGTCAACGCCGGATCGAACCGGTCGGTGTCGATGCCATTCTCGACCGCACGCACCTTGTCGGATCCCAGCCCACTGCGCGCGCGAAACAGCGCCGCCTCGGCGTCGCTGACGAGCAGGCTCGCATCGACGCTCCGCGCCACCGCGGCCTCATAGGCACCCAGCACCCGCGCCTCGCGCTGATGCACCCAGTGCAATGGCTGGCGCTGGTCCTGCTCGGCATAAGTCGCGAATTTGGCCGAATCGACATCGACGAAATCCATCAACACCGGGCCCCCGAAATCGGTCGGCAGATATTGCGCCATCTGGCCCGAGAAGCCGACGATGTGGGTGATGGGCCCGCCGCGAACCAACGTATCAACATGGCGCGCGAGCGCGGCATTTTTGAACAACCGGTTCGACACCGGCTCGCCGCGCAGTACCGCTTGCGCCAGTGCCACCGGGCGCGACACATTGCGTACTTCGATCGCCAAACTCTTGCAAAGCGGTGCCATCTTTTCGCGCGCTATTGCTGCATCCTGTTCATTGTCGGCGAGCGCCGCAACATGCACTGGCGCCAGCTTCGCCAGCGCTTCGAACACATGCCAGCTACGGATCCGGTCGCCGCGGTCGGGGGGCCACGGCGCGCGATGCACAAGAAACAGGATTTGGGGCATCATCGCTTCCCGTCATTGCGAGCAAAGCGAAGCAATCCAGAGCGGTTTACGCCACTCTGGATTGCTTCGCTTCGCTCGCAATGACGATGTGTCCGAAAGCACCGCGATCACCCCAATCCGCGCGCGATCAGCGGCCCAATCCGGTTCGCCGCCCACAGCGGCATTTTCTTCCACAGATCGACCTGCAACCGATATTTGGCGCTGTTCGGATTGGTGTCGCGCGGCGTCTCGCCCGGCGCCAGCCAGCGCGCATAGACCAGCGGCTGCGGCTCGAACCCCCAGTTCTTCTTGTAGCTATACGGCCCGGTCCCAACCTTCGACCGCCCGAAATCGAACCGCGTGCAACCCTTGGTCCGCGCATGGCGCATCAGCGCGAAATACATCTGCTCGTTGGCGCGCAGCCGCCTTGCATCCGCAATCCCACCGCCCCAATAGGGCATCACCGTGCCGCGCCAATACAGGCTGACAACGCTCGCGACGGGGCGCCCATCCTGCCGCACGGTCAAAATATCGGCATCGTCGCCGAACGCATCGAGCACCGCATCGAACAGCGCCTTGGGGAACACCGGCGTCCCGAGATTGCGGACGCTGGTCGCGTAGATATGATAATGGTCGCGCCGCTCCGCCGCATCGCGGCCGGTGGTCACGGTCAAGCCGCTCTCCAGCACTTTGCGCACCTCGGCGCGCTGCTTGCGCGGGATCGCGAGCAGTTCGGCGTCGTCGTCGCTGGCGAGGTCGCGCGCGAACCCCGCGTATACTCCGTCTTCGCGGTGCCACCCTTCGCCTTCGGGCTGCGGCCCGCCGCGCAGTTCAACCGAGGGAACGCCCAGCGATTGCGCCATCGCTGCCGCCCCCTCGGCCAACGTCGCCGCCACCGCGGGATCATCGGCCAGCATACCGCCATCGACAGCAAAACCGCTGCCGACCAGTGCTTGTCCGAACAGCGGCGAGCGGACATGGTGCAGCGGCAACAGGCCGGTCAGCGCCCCCTCCGCATCGCGCGCAGTCACCAAATGGCATTGATGCCCGGTCGCCCGCGTAATCGCCTCACACCAGGCGCGGCTGTGAAAGGGCGTCGCGTCCGGATACGCTGCGACATAGGCGTCCCACGCCGCCGCGTCGGACAGCGGCGCGCCGGAAAAGCCATCCTTCACCGGACGGATCGGCGCATTCACGCCGCCGCGCGCCACGGCTGCGCGCGGTCCTGCTGCGCCGGGAGCAGCGCGTCGGCGCGCGTCCATTCAAAATCAGCGAGCAGTTTCTTCAGCTTGCCAGCCATGGCCGACAAGCCACTGTAATGACGGATCTTCGATTTGATCGGCGCATCGGCGACGCGCGGCTGGCCCGGGTCGATTTCCCACGGATGGAAATAGAGGATCGCCGGATGCCCCTCGGCGTTCATCCGCGCAATCGCCCAGCGCGTAAAGCCATAAGGCAGCATCCGCATGAAGCCGCCGCCGCCTGCTGCGAGGGTGCGCCCGGCAAAGCGCGCCGTCGTCACCGGCCATTCGACCATATCGCTGTCGGGCAGCGGCCGCCAAGCATGGCGCGGGCTTTGCGGCCAACCATAATGGTCGTGGAGCACGGGCGCGACGCTCGACGAATAAGCATAGCCCTGCTCGGCGAGCACCGCATGCGCCCAAGGGGTGCGCGTATCGACCGAGAAGCTCGGCGCGCGATAGCCGCGCACGGCGACCCCGCCCAGATCCTCAAGGATCGCCTGCGTCTTTTGGAGGTCAGCGGCAAATTCGTCGGCGGTCATGTTGAACACGCGCTTGTGGTCATAGCCATGGCTCGCCAGCTCATGCCCCGCGGCAACAATGCGCTTGATCAGCGCCGGATAGCGTTCGGCAACCCAGCCCAGCGTGAAGAACGTCCCCTTGGCGCCGGCATCGGCAAAAATCTGCAAAACCGCGTCGCAATTCGCCTCGACCCGGCACTCAAGCGTCGGCCAGTCGGCGCGGTCTATCGTGCGCTCAAAGGCGCCGACCTGGAACCAGTCCTCGACATCGACCGACAGGCCGTTCTGCATCATTTCTCACCTTCATCGACCGGATAGCCGATTTCGCGGCGGCTGTCAGGCCGCCCAAGTCCGCGACGTCGCCGGGTTGGGGGCATTCTCTGGATCGCGCTCGACCCATTCGATCAGTAGGTCGAGCACGCGGCGCAGCGCGGCATCCTGTTCGACCAGCCGAGCCTCCAGCGAAGCGATCTGCGCTTCGAGCGCCGCCAATTGTTCAGGATCGATCGCCGGGGCCGGTTCGGGAGTCAGCTCCAGCACCTCGGCCTCGGGAGATGTTGAGACAGGCTCCGCAAACGGCGGGCGTCCATCAGCGGCGCGCTGCGGCCAGTCGAGCGTGGTTTCGTTGGCTGCCGTCGGGGCGGCGAAGGGCGCCGGCGTCGGCGCCACCGCAGCGGCAGCCGCCGCCACGACTTCCTCGACCGGCAATGGCGCCAGCGTCGATGCATCGATCCCGCGGTCGGCCTCGATCTCGGCGACGACCGAGCGCACATTTTGCGCCGTGATCCGCGTCATCTGCTCGACCGCGCCATACAGCAGCAAGCGGCTGACCAGCACGTTCAGCTTGCGCGGCACGCCTTCGCTATAATCGAAAATTTCCTCGAACGCGTCGGGGCTGAAGCTCGGGTTGCCCGTCCAGCCGACCTTGCCCAGGCGGTGGAGGATATAAGGCTCGACCTCCTCGGGCTCCATCGGATCAAGATGATGCGTCGCGATCACCCGCTGGCGCAGCTGCTCCAGCGTCGGCGAATGGAACAGGGTCTGGCGAAATTCCGGCTGGCCGAGCAGGAAAATCTGGAGCAGCGAATGGCCACCGAGCTGGAAGTTCGACAGCATCCGCAATTCTTCAAGCGCCGAGACGGCAAGATTCTGCCCCTCGTCGACGATCAGCAACGTGCGTTTCCCCGCGCGCGCCTGTTCGCGCAGATATTGCTCCATCGACCGCAGCAGTTCGGCCTTGCTTTCGCCTTCCCACTCGATCCCGAACTGTTCGGCGACCAGGCGGAGCAGATCGTCGCCCTCGACCTGCGTCGACACCAGCTTGACCGCGGTCAGGCGATTGGGGTCGATGGTGTTCATCAGATGGCCGACCAGCGTCGTCTTGCCCGCGCCGACGTCGCCGGTGATGACGATAAAGCCCTCACCCTGCGCGAGTCCGTAGCCGAGGTAGGACATCGCCTTGCGGTGGGTGCCGCTTTCGAAATAGAAGTGCGGGTCTGGCGTCAGCTGGAACGGACGCCCGGTGAAACCATAGAACTGATCGTACATCGTCAAAATTCCCGTTTGCCTGGTCAGAAGTTGTAACGCAGTCCCACCAAAGCTGAACCAATAAGCTGGCTGTTGAAGCCGTCCTGATCAAAGGCGTTGAGGCTCGCCGCCGCGGTCCCGGTCAGCCCGCGCCAGAACCGCCGCGCATAGGCCGCCGACAGACCTGCCGACTGCACATCGCTCGCCCCCGGCGCGCCGTTGTCGAAATAGTTGAGATAACCGGTCAGGCTGATGTCCGAATCGACGTCGAGCTGGCGTCCTGCCGACAGGAAGAGATAATAATTCTCGTCCTTGATCCCGTTCAGGTTCGCGATCGGCGACAGCAGCGGCGCCAGCAACTTGCGCTGGTCATATCCTATGCCGACGCCATAGCTCCACCCGGCATAGCGCGACCCAATCGTCGCCTGCACGCCGCGGCTGCGATATTGCGCCGAGGTCGCGTTGCCGAGCTGGTTGTTCAGGCATCCGCCACCCTCCTGCCCAAACACGCACGGATTGATCGTCCCGCCGATTGGGTTGCGCGTCGGGTCGAACTGGGTCGGCAGCGCCGCCAGCCCCCCCGACAGCCCACGGCCCAGGCTCGACAGCCCGTCATAGACGCCGACCTGGATCGTCGTCGCATGGTCGGCGCGATAGGAAAAGCTGCCGGTGTAGATGGTATCGCCGTAACGGCGCCCGACGCGCGCGGTCGCCGACGTGCGGCGGCTCGGCTGCCACATCACCCCGGCGTCCCAGATCAGCCCGTCGGTATCGAACGACAGCTGGCGCGGGGTCGATTTGTCGGTGACGAAACGGCCGTTCGCATCGCGCACGGGCACGCCATTTACGTCGAGCACCGGATCCCGCTGGCCAATCTCGATGTCTTCGTAACCCACGCCGCCCAATATCGCGACGGTCGGCCCGATCGGCATCGTCACGTCGGCGCGGGCATATTTGCCCTCGAACCGCTGGTCGAGCTGGCTTGCGTCCTCGCGCTCATAGCCGCCCGACAGCTGCCAGCCGAACGGCAGGTCGCCCGGCCGCGCGCCGACGCTGGCCCACGCGACATGGTTGGTCGAGCTGTCGAAAATATCCTGCGGCTGGCTGCCCGGTGCCAGGATCGCGGGCTCATCGACATCGACCTTGGTATAGCCGAAGCGATAGCCAGCCCCGACATCGAGCCCGCCGATCCGGCGCGCAAAAGTCGGCCCTGCGTACACCGAATAAAGATTGGCGACATTGCTGGCGTTGCCGATGAACAATCCGCTATCGGCGCCCTGCCCGTCGGCGCGGGTGCGGGTGGCGAGCGCGCCGCCCTCCAGGTTCAATCCGCGCGCGACTTCAATCCGGCCGCGAGCCAGCCCGCTGATCGTATCGGAATCGCCCAGCCCGCCGTTCCAGCCAAAACGATGCTCATAGCGCAGCGTCGCCGCCAGTTCGGCGCGCGTCGTCACGATCGCAGCATCCACCCCGACCGCAACATTGGTATAGGTCAGGACGTCGCCGCCATTCTTCAAATCGGCGGTCAGCACCTGCCCGACCTCCAGATAGGGGCTGACATCGACCTGCCGCTGGTTGCGGCGGCCTTCGGCGCGCTTCGCCGCGCGGCCCGGTTCGGCCGCCGGGGCGCTCGTCGGCGCATCGCTCGCGCCGGATCCGGGGTCGCCCGAAAATTGCGCGTGCGCGCCTGTCGCGGTTCCCGCCAGCAGCAGTGCCGCCAGCGCACCAGCGTGGCGCAGGGTGGTGGTGCGCATCACGCGCCTCCTTGTCCGTAATAGGTGCCGAAGCGGCGGCCACCCGGCGAAAATTTCACCCCGTTGAGCAGCAGCTGGATATGCGGACACGCGCCCATCAGGCCGATCGCGTCGCGCAGCGCAGATTCCAAAGTTTCGTCGGCGCGCACGACCATGATCGTCTGGCCGACATGCCCCGCGAGCACCGCGGCGGGCGATGCCGCCAGCACCGGCGGCGAATCGATGATCAGGATGCGCCCGGGGACGCCCTGTTCGAGCTGCGCCAGCAACGCATCGGTTCGCGCCGAGGCGAGCAGTTCGGTGTCGTGCATATGCCCGGTACCAGCGGGCATGACCTTCAGCCCCGGAATGTCGGTCTGGATAAGGCAGTCGCCCAGCGGCAGATGCGCATCGGCAAGCGCGTCCATCAGCCCCGGACCATCCTCCAGCCCCAGCGCTTCGAGCACGCTGGGCTTGGCAATGTCGGCGTCGATCAACAGCACGTCATGGTCGGCCTCGACCGCCAGGCTGAGCGCCAAATTGACCGCGGAGAAGGTCTTGCCCTCCCCCGGATTGGCCGAAGCGATCAGCACGCGGTGGCCGCGCGGCAGGATCGGGCGATTGCCGACGCCACCGAAATTGCGGATCAGCTCGCGCTTCACGATGCGATATTCTTCGGAAATGCCGGTGACCGGGGTACCCGGCACAATCATCCCCCGCGACGCGAGCCGCGCGCGGTCGATCGTCCCCTGCCGCGTCGGCACGATCGCAGGGGCCGCCTTGGCAATCTCTTTGCGCGGCGAAGGCTTAGGCGTTGGCGCCGTTTCAACCGTCGGTGCGGCCTCGACGACAGGGTCGAGGCTTTCGGGCGGCAGCACGTCGGCGACGGGTTCCGCCTTGACCGTCTTCGCCTTTTTGGGCGCTTCGGGCGGCAGGCTCGACACGTCGATCGTCGGCGCATTGGCAGCGGGATCGAGGCCGAACATGTCGGCGGCGCGTTCGAGGAGCGAGGGCGGGCGCTTGACTTTGCGTTGGTCGTTCATGTCATCGTCCCCCGTCACGCAACCATGCCGCGCTGGATGAATTCGGCGACCAGCAGCAAGGCATAGAGCCCGACCAGCGCGCCGCTACCGCTCGCCAGCCACACCAGCTTCTTGCGCCGTTCGACATGACGTTCGGGGGTCACCACTTCGGTAATCGACCCGATCACCGGCAGTCCGCTGGCGCGTTCCAGCTTCGCCGCGGTGGCATAGCTCGCGCGGACCTGACCCAGCCCGAACGCCGCGCCGACGCCGCCGCCGATCCCGGCGAGCAGAACGATGGTCAGGAACAAAGGCCGATTGGGCGCCGCTGGGCTCGTCGGCTTCGTCGGCGGATCGAGCAGCTCGATCTTGATCGCATCGGTTTCGGTCTGCACATCGCCGCGCAGCCGCACCTGCTCGCGCTGACCCAGCAGCTTGTCATATTGCGCCTTGAACGCGGTATATTCGCCGTTGATCCGGTCATATTCGGCGGCAATGCCGGGGTTCTGGATCTGCTGCGAGGTTATCCGCGCGATGTCGCCGCTCAGCTGCGCCTTGCGCGCGTTGAGCGCGCTCACCGTCGCCTGCCGCTCGGCGCGCATCGCCGCGAGCGAGGCATAGGCCGGGTTCTGCGAATTGCCGCCGCCACCGGCGCCCGCACCTTCGCGGTCGGCCATGGCTTTCAGCGAGGCGATCTGGCTTTTGAGCGCAATGACGTCGGGATGCGCATCGGTCAGCCCGCGCGAACGCATCGACGACAGTTCGTTCTGGGCGCCCGCCAGCTGCTGCCGCGCGACGCCGCCGCCGACGCTACCCATCCCGGGGACGTTGATCGTCGCGGGGGTCGAGGCAAGCTGGCCGTTCGCCGCTGCCAGCTGCGCCTGCGCGGCCACCAGCTGCGAATCGATCTGGCCGAGTTCAGCGCGTGCCGCTTCGACACGCTGTGCGGGTGATCCGGCACCGCCGGGGATCAGCCCGATATTCTGTGCCTCGAACGCCGCCCGCCGCGCTTCGACTTCGCGCAGCGCCTTTTCGCGATCGGCAATCTGTGCATCGAGGAATTTCAGTCCCTCGCGCGCGTTCATCCGCCCGCCGCGCAGCTGATCGTCGCGAAACACCGTGATCAGGCTGTCGAGTACACCCGATGCCAGCTTGGCGTTGTCGGCGTCGGACAGGCTGCCGACCCCGATGCTCGAAGTGATTTCAAAGATATTGTCTTGCTGCGGGATCACCTTGATATTCTTTTGCAGCATCGCAACCGCGCTGGCTTTCTCGCGCTCGCCCGCACCTGCGGGCAGCAAGCCCGTGGTAGCCGCGACCTTTTCCAGGTTGCGCGCGCTGGTCAGCGTTTCGCGGATCTGGTCGATCCGCTGGCGGCCGCCGAACGTACCGCCCTGCGGATCGTCGGGCAGGATTTCGTTGATGTCGACGAGCAGCCGGGCGCGGGAATCATAACGATTGGGGATCGACGCGATTGCCAGCCAGCCGAGGATGCAGATACCCCACGCCACCGCCAGCACGAGCCACCGGCGCGTCCAGACGCTGTGCAGCGCCACCCGGAATTCGTCGTAAAGGCTGTTCATCGGTTGCGATCAATCCTTGGGAGATGGGTCGGTTGGTGCGGGCGGTCTGGGTCAGAACATGCTTTCGGGGATGATGATGACATCGCCGGGCTGCAACCGCACATTGGCCTTGATATCGCCGCGCTTGATCAGGTCGTTCAGCCGCAGCCCAAACTCCTGCTGCTTGCCGCTGCCCTTGTCGAAACGGACGAGTCGTGCCTTGTTTCCAGCGGCATATTCGCCGAGGCCGCCGACTGCAATCATTGCATCGAGCACGGTCATGTTGGCGCGGAACGGAATCGAGGCGGGTTTTTCGGTCGCGCCGACGACGCGCACCTGCTGCGAAAAGGTGCTGTTGAACGTGGTGACGATCACGCTGACGATCGGGTCGGTGATATATTGGCTCAGCTGGAGCTTGATGTCCTGCTGCAACATCGTCGGGGTCTTGCCGACCGCGGGCATGTCGGTGATCAGCGGGGTGGTGATGCGGCCGTCGGGGCGCACCTGCACCTTGCCGCCGAGTTCGGGGTTGCGCCAGACAAAGATCTGCAGCTCGTCGAGCGGGCCGATGATATATTCCTCGCCCGGACCCTCTTGATTCTGCACGAAATTCGCGCTGGGCAGCTGCGGCGCGCTGCTGCCGCCGCTTGCGCAGCCGGAGAGCGCCGTCGCCGCGATACCGGAAACGAGCGCGGCGCGGGCGACGCGAAGCGAGGGGAACGAAGCCATAATCAATCAACCTTTCGTGCCGCGGGCCGCCGTCGCGGTCCAAATCCCCGCGACAATCGTCATTGCGTCAGCATCCACCCTTGCGCGAAAAGGGTGAACATAGAGTTAGTGTTGCGATAAGTGCGACTAGCACATCGGAAGAACTGTCCCGTTAAGGCACAAGTTTTGACCGATCAGATGAGCATTTCGCGCGCCGGACCCTGCCCCAGAAACGCTGCCGGGCTCGCGCTGGCCCCATAAGCCCCTGCCTGAAAGATCGCGATCAGGTCGCCGACGTCGGCGCGCGGCAGCCCTACCTGGTCACCCAATCGGTCGAGCGGCGTGCACAGGCAGCCGACGACCGATACGGTCTCGGTCGGCTCGCGACTAAAGGCGTTCGCGACCGCGATCGGATAGTTGCGGCGGATCACCGTCCCGAAATTGCCGCTCGCCGCCAGCTGGTGGTGCAGCCCGCCGTCGGTGACCAGAAACGTCTCGCCATGGCTGGTCTTGCGGTCGACGACGCGGGCCAGATACACCCCCGCTTCGGCCACCAGCCAGCGCCCCAGCTCCATTGCAAACCGGCTGTCCGCGAGCACCGCGGGCCGCCCGGCCAGCGTCTCGCCCAGCGCCCACCCGACCGCCGCCGCATCGACCGCGTTGTCACCCGGAAAATAGGGTACGCCCATGCCGCCCCCCAGATTGACCAGCGGCGGCGTCGCCCCGATCTCCTCCGCCAGCCGCGCTGCGAGCGCGACCGTCTGCTTCTGCGTATCGGCGATCGCCGCGGCATCAAGTGCCTGCGATCCCGCGAAAATATGGAAACCCTGCCAATCGGCGCCCGCCGCGATCAGGTGCCGGACCAGCGCCGGAACCTCGGCAGCATCGACCCCGAACGGCTTGGCGCCGCCCCCCATCTTCATCCCCGATCCTTTGAGGTCGAAGTCGGGATTGACCCGCACCGCCAGCCGCGGCGTCACGCCCAGCCGCGTCGCGATCGACAGCGCTCGCTCTCCCTCGCCCGCCGATTCCAGGTTGAGCGTCGCCCCTGCGACAATCGCCGCCTCCAGCTCGCGGTCGCGCTTGCCGGGTCCGGCAAAGCTGATGTGCGCCGCCGCCATGCCGCTGTCGATCGCAGTCTTCAGCTCGCCGCCCGACGCGACGTCGAACCCATCGACCAGCCGCGCCATGAAGGCGAGCAGCGGCGCATAGGGGTTCGCCTTCATCGCAAAATGGAGCTGTACCGCGGCAGGCATCGCGGCGCGCCATTCGGCGACGCGCGCACTCAGTATCGCGCTGTCATAGACAAATAAAGGCGTATCGCCCGCCATATCGGCCAGCGTATCGGCGCGGTCGCCGCCGATCAGCAGCATGCCGTCTTCGTCGGCGGCGTAACCGGGCGGGATCGGACCATGCGGCTTCATGCCGCCACCCTCGGTTCTGGAGTCAAACTGGGCCCCCAAAACCCGTTCGTGTCGAGCGAAGTCGAGACACCCTTCTGGGCAGCGCGTCGTCGATGGGCATCTCGACTTCGCTCGATGCGAACGGAGAATTTAAACATCTTGATACCCATGCGCCCAATCGGCGGCAATCGCCACCCGATCGAGCTTGCCATTGGGATTGCGCGGCAGCGCATCGCGCCATTCGATCACCTGCGGCTGCATGAAATTGGGCAGGTTCTGGCGCAGATAGGCGCTCAGCCCCGCTTCGTCGGCGACCCCGCCCTTGCCGCGCACGATCAGTATGATCGCCGCCCCCAGCCGTGTATCGGGCACCCCGAACGCGACGGCCTCGTAGATCAACCCCGACGCCACCGCGACATCCTCGACCTCGGTCGGGCTCACCCGATTGCCCGCGGTCTTGATCATCGCATCGTCGCGCCCGACGAAATAGAGGAGACCATTGGCGTCGCGGCGCACCGTGTCGCCCGACCACACCGCCATGCCGCCATATACCGATACCCGCGGCGCCGGTTTGAACCGCTCGGCGGTTCGCTCGGCATCCTGCCAATAGCCCTGCGCGACCAGCGGCCCGCAGTGCACCAGCTCGCCCGGCTCCTCGTCGGGGGCGATCGTGCCGTCAGGGCGGCACACCAAAATCTCGGCATGCGGGATCGCGCGCCCCATCGAGGTCGGATGATCGGCCACATATTTCGGCTCGAGATAGGTCGATCGAAACGCCTCGGTCAGCCCGTACATCGGGTAGATATCGGCGTTCGGGAAGGTCGCGGCCATCGCGTCGATCAGCGACGGCGTCAGCGCCCCGCCGCTGTTGGTCAGTCGCTGCAAATGCGCGGCCGCGTCGGCAGGCCAATCGCTCTCGACCAATTGCACCCACAAGGGCGGCACGCCCGCCAGCGTCGTCGCCCGGTGCCGCGCCACCGCCTTCACGACGTCACGCGGGGTCAGATAATCGAGCGGTGCGACCGCCGCCCCCGCATACCAGCTCGAAAACAGCTGGTTCTGCCCATAATCAAAACTCAGCGGCAGCACCGCGAGCACGCGGTCGTCTGGCGCCAGTTTCAGATAGGACGCGACACTCTCCGCCCCCAGCCACAGATTGGCGTGGCTTAGCATCACGCCCTTGGGCCGCCCGGTCGATCCGCTGGTGTAAAGGATCGCCGCCAGATCGTCAGAATTAGTTGACGAAGGCGGCACTCCCTCCCCGTCCGAATCGATCACCGCCTCGGCGACCGTCAAATCCTGAACCACGCAATCATCGGGCCGCCCGTCGCCCAGCATCTCCGCCCGCGCGCCGTTGGTGATGAGCAGCTTCGCGCCGCTATCGGCCAGAATATGCGCGACTTGCGGCCCCTTGAGCAGTGGATTGACCGGTACATGGATCAGTCCCGCGCGCGCGGCCGCCAGCGGCATCAGGCACGCGGCCCGCGTCTTCGCGCTCCAGCTCGCGACCCGTTCGCCCGGCGCGCCCGCCTGCTCCCGCAGCCACGCCGCCAGCCGCCCGACCCCCGCATCCAATTCGGCAAAGGTCAGGATCCGATCGCCGATCAGCAGCGCAGCCGCCTCCGGCGCGCCGCGCAGGGCGAGATGGTCGATCGGCCGGGAAGATGGGTTTTCGGCTTTGGTCATCGGCTGTTAGGAGTGAAGTGATAGAGGGCGACACCATGCAAGGGAACGGTGAACATCACGCTAATGATCAGCGGTTGCCCGCGACCGCGCACGCCACCGGCCTCGCCTCGCCCTTCGACCGCGCAGCGTGGTTCGACCTGCTCGAATCTTATGGCTTTGCCGGACAAGGCCGGGTCGACGCGCAGGGCCGCGCGGGCGCCGTCACCGCATGGCTGCCGCTGCGCATCGAAACGCCGGGAGACGTGGCAGGCCTCACCAACTGGTACAGCTTCGCGATCCGCCCGCTCTACACCGGCGACGGCGACCGCGGCCCCGCCTTGCGCGCGCTGTTCCACAATCTCCGCCGCTCCGCCGCGCACCTGACGCTGTACCCCGTCAGCGATCCCGACGACCTCATTGCCGCGCTCCGCGCCGCGGGCTGGTGGGTCAAAGCCACCCCCTCTGGCGACCGCCACTGGCTCGACCTCGGCGACATGGATCATGACGCCTGGTGGGCCAGCCGCCCCGGCGCGCTGCGCAATACCGTCCAGCGCAAAGCGAAAAAGGGCATCGTCGATATCCAGCTGCTCACCGAATTCGATGATGGCAGCTGGGCCGCCTACGAACAGATCTACGCCGCGAGCTGGAAACCCGACGAAGGCCACCCCGCCCTCCTGTGCGCCTTTGCCGAGACCGAAGGCGCCCGGGGCAACTTGCGGATGGGCATCGCGCGCATCGACGGCATCCCCGTCGCCGCGCAGTTCTGGACTGTCGAGGACGGCACCGCCTTCATCCACAAGCTCGCGCATGTCGAGGACAGCCTGAAAGCCTCCCCCGGCACCCTGCTCTCCGCCGCGCTGTTCCGCCATGTCATCGACATCGACAAGGTGAAGCGCGTTGATTTCGGCACCGGCAACGACGCCTACAAGCGCGACTGGATGAACCGCCACGACCCGCTGTGGCGGATCAAGGCTTTCAATCCGTCGCGCCCCGCGGCATGGGGACCGGCATTCAAGGCCTTCGCCCGCTCCCTGCTGAGGAAAGAAAATTGACCGAACCCGATACCGTCGACGCCACTCTCCGCGCCCTGCTCGCCGACGTGCTCGGCCTCGGCGAAGAACGCGCCGCGGCGCTGACCGAAGACAGCGGCCTGTTCGGCGCGCTGCCCGAGTTCGACTCGATGGCAGTGGCGACGGTGCTGACCGAGATGGAAGACCGCCTCGGTATCCTCATCGACGATGACGAGATCGATGGCGAGATCTTTGAAACCTACGGCAATTTGCTGGCGTTTTCGCTGCGCAAAGTGACCGATTGAGAGGTATCGGTTTGCATCCGTCCCCCTTCTATCGTCATCCCCGCGAAGGCCGGGATGACGACAGGGAGCATGCGAATGGCGATCTCCACCCCCGAGCATGTCCTCCGCATCACCCCCACCGGCCCCCCGCGCGGCACGATCCTGTTCGTCCCGCCACTGTTCGAAGAAGCCAACCGCACCCACCGCACCCTCGTGCTCGCGATGCGCGCGCTGGCGGCCGAAGGTTTCACCACCCTGCTCCCCGACCTCCCCGGCCAGAACGAAAGCCTCGTTCCGCTCGAACAGGTCGATCTCGCCAGCTGGCAAAGCGCCCTCGCCGAAACATCGACAGCCATCGGCGGCCCGCTGATCATCGCCTCGCTGCGCGGTGGCGCCCTGATCGATCACCAAGCAAAAGCCGCCGCCTGGTGGCGCCTCGCCCCCGTCGGCGGCGCGTCGCTAGTCCGCACCCTGATGCGCGCCCGCGTCGCCGCCGACCGCGAAGCCGGGGTAACCTCGTCGCTCGACAGCCTGCAAGCCGAAGCCGCTACCGCACCGCTGCTCCTCGCCGGAAACCGCCTCTCCCCAACCATGATCGCACAGCTCGCCACCGCCGAAGCCCAACCCGTCACCCCCCTCCGCACCGTCGCCCTCGGCAGCGGCGCCGACGACATCGCCGGCACCCCGCTATGGCTGCGCGCCGAACCCGGCGAGGACACCGCGATGGCCAAGGCAATCGCCGCCGACATCGCCGCATGGAGCACGACATGCGGCATCAACTGACCTTCCCCTGCGAGGGCGCCACCCTCGCCGCGACGCTCGACGAAGCGCCCGGCACCACCGGCCTGCTCATCGTCTCGGGCGGCAATGAAATCCGCAGCGGCGCGCACCGCGGTATGGCGACGCTGGCGCAGCGCATCGCCGAGGCCGGTCACCCGGTGTTCCGCTTCGACCGCCGCGGCATCGGCGACAGCGAAGGCGAAAATACCGGCTACACCAGCAGCGCCCCCGACATCGCCGCCGCAATCGCCGCCTTCCGCCGCGCCGCAACGCACCTCACCCGCATCATCGCCTTCGGCAATTGCGACGCCGCCAGCGCGCTGCTGCTCCACCAGCCGCTCGCACTCGACGCGCTGCTCCTTGCTAATCCGTGGACTTATGAAAGCGACGACAGCGAAGAAACCGACGAACCCGCGCTGCCCCCCGCCGCCGCGATCCGCGCGCGCTACCTTTCGCGGCTGACTGACCCCAAAAGCCTGCTCCGGCTGCTCAAGGGCGAGATCGACGTCAAAAAGCTGGCCCGCGGCCTGTCCGCGCTGCGCCGCCGCGCCGCGCCCGCCGCCCCCGACAGCCTGCCCGCGCGCCTCAACGCCGCGCTCGCCAGCCTACCCTGCCCCGCCACGATCCTGCTCGCCACCGGCGACCGCACGGCGCAGGCGTTTGTCGAGAATTGCACTCCCGGCGCGGTGCCGGTCGAACGGCTGGACAGTACGTCGCACAGCTTTGCTGGGGACGATGCCGAGTGGTTGGCGGAACGAATACGCCGCGCTCTAAACGCGCTATAAAATTTCGCGCAGAGGCGCAGAGATCGCAGAGAAAGGCATTGTTCACGCGGAGACGCGGAGACGCGGAGACGCGGAGGTGCCGAACAGCTTTTTGGGGCGGGCTGCGGCCGTTACCCGAAGCGCAGTCTCGCGGCACAGATTGAGCGGCTTTGCCGCTCCTCATTTTTCTCCGCGCCTCCGCGTCTCCGCGTGAACCAAAATACTCTGCGATCTCTGCGATCTCTGCGCCTCTGCGCGAATCCCTTCAAATTCCGTCCTGTCAGGCCTCCACCAACGCCTTATATTCCGCCTCGGCCAAAAACCGCTCGGCGTCCAGTGCCGCCATACAGCCCATACCCGCCGCGGTCACCGCCTGGCGATACACCTTGTCGGTCACATCGCCCGCCGCGAACACCCCCGGAATCGACGTCAAAGACGTCCCCGGCGTAACTTCCAGATACCCGTCGCTATCCAGCGGCAGCTTGCCCTTGAACAGCTCGGTCGACGGGCTGTGGCCGATCGCGACGAACCCGCCATCGGTCGGCTCGTGGCTCGCCTCACCAGTGACGGTGTCGATCAGATCGACCCCGACCAGCCCCGAAACTCCCTCACCGGCGACGAAGCGCTCGACCTTCTTGTTCCACAAGACCTTGATCTTCGGATTGGCGTGCAGCCGGTCCTGCAAGATTTTTTCGGCGCGCAAATGGTCGCGGCGGTGGATCAGCGTCACATCGTCGCTGTGGTTGGTCAGGTACAGCGCTTCCTCGACCGCGGTGTTACCGCCGCCGATCACCACGACCTTTTTGCCGCGATAGAAGAACCCATCACAGGTAGCACAGGCCGAAACGCCCTTGCCCCCCAGTTCCTGCTCGCCCGCCACGCCCAGCCATTTCGCCTGCGCACCGGTCGCAATGACCAGAGTTTCGGCCATATAGACATCGCCGCCGTCACCGGTGATCTTGAACGGGCGCTGCGACAGGTCAACGTCGACAATGGTATCCCAGATCATCGACGTGCCGACATGCGTCGCCTGCGCGGTCATCTGCTCCATCAGCCACGGCCCCTGCACCACCTCGGCAAAACCGGGGTAGTTTTCGACATCGGTGGTGATCGTCAGCTGGCCGCCGGGTTGCAAGCCCTGCACCACGATCGGCATCATGCCGGCGCGCGCGGCATAAATGGCGGCCGACAGGCCGGCGGGGCCGGAGCCGAGGATGAGCATCTTGGTGTGGTGGGTAGCGGGCATGTCGATCTTTCAAAACGCTGTGCGGACCCGCACAGATGGGTGTTGCCAACCGCGCTAGCAAGGGACAGGCTGCACGCCAAGAGGGAGCCCGCGTGACGACGAACCACCCACCAGCCGAAACGGCCCCAGCGCCGCGGCGCCGCGATAACTGGAAGCTGGTCACAGCCCTCATCGTCGCCCTTGCTGCGGCCCTTGGGGTCTATTTTCTGGCCGCGGCGGGATCGGGCGCGACGATCGGCTATGCGCTGATTGTCGTGCTGCCCGCGGCGCTGACCGCCTTCATCGCCTGGGTCGGCAGCATGGGCCGCGACTGGTCGCGCGGTACCTTTTTGGCCATCCCGCTGTGGCTGGCCTTTGCCGCGACGCTCATTGGTGCCGTCTTCCTTCGCGAAGGCGTCGTTTGTCTAGTAATGGCCCTGCCCGTGTGGATTGCCTTCGGCTATATCGGCTTGTGGCCGGTTTACCTCTATCGCCGCTCGCGCAAGCGCGTCGATCCGGCGACCTTCCGTGCCCATGCCCTGCTGTTGATCCCCTTCCTGGCTTTGCTGATCGATCAGCAGATCGCGCCGCCGCGCGAGACGCGCACCGTGGTTCGCGAAATCATCGTCGATGCGCCGCCGTCGGTGGTGTGGCCGCGTCTGCTCGCCATTCCGGCGATCGCGCCCGATGAAGGCCGCTGGAACGCCAGCCAGGATCTGCTCCGCCTGCCGCGGCCGCTGGCAGCCCGTTTGTCGGGCGAGGGTCGCGGCGCAGTCCGCGACGCCTATTGGCAGGACGGCATCCGGTTTCAGGAAATTGTCACCGACTGGCAGACGAACAAGCGCCTGCAATGGCGTTTTGCGTTTCCCGACCCAGCGATTCACGAACGCACCGATCGACATATCGAACCGCACGGCCGCCATCTCTGGATCGACACCGGCGGCTATCGCCTGATACCGCTCGCCGACGGCAGGACAAAAATCCGGCTGTGGACACGCTATCAACTGGCCACTCCGTTCAACGGCTATGCGGGATGGTGGGGCGAGCGCATATTGGGCGATATTCAGGACAACGTCCTTGCCATCGTCGCCGCGCGAACGGAACGCGGCGCTGGGGGAGACCGATAAATGGCAAGCTGGTGGGAACGTCATGGGGTGCCGCGGCTGATCAAATGCGCCTGTTCGCAGGGGCAGATCATGAAGGTGCGCAGCAAGGTCGTACCCAACGCCAGCGGCGACGTACTCGAGCTCGGCTGCGGCGGTGGCATCAACATGGAATTTTACGACCCCGCCCGCGTCACCAGCTTCACCGGGCTCGACCCCTCGCCCGAATTGCTGGCGATGAGCCGCGCCGCAGCGCAGGCCCGCGAGATGGCCGCGGACATTCAGGGCGGCGTCGGCGAAGCGATGCCGTTTGCTGACGCGCAGTTTGACACCGTCGTCACCACCTTCACCCTCTGCTCGGTCGCCGATCAGGCCGCGGTGCTCGCCGAAATCCGCCGCGTGCTCAAACCCGGCGGCACCGCGCTGTTCCTCGAACATGGTGCGGCGCCCGACGCAAGCGTGGCGAAATGGCAGCGACGGATCGAGCCGGTGTGGAAACGCATCGGCGGCAATTGCCACCTGACGCGCCCGATTTCCGGCGCCTACGAACAGGCAGGCTTTGCCGTCGACCGGCAGGCCGCAGCCTATATTCCCAAAACCCCGCGCCCGTTCGGCTGGTACGAATATGGCGCGGCGCGGCTAAACGCCTGACTCGTCAAGCCTTCTCGCCCACCTCGACCAGCCCATGCCCCACGCTCACGCGCTCGTCGAAGACGAAACAGCTGCCGTGCCAGCGGCTCTCCTCCGTCGGCACCTGCTCCAGATACGCCAAGATGCCGCCCTTCAGATGCACGACATCTTCGACGCCTTCATGCCGCAGAAACGCGGTCGATTTTTCGCAGCGGATGCCGCCGGTACAGAACATCGCCACCCGCTTGCCCGCAAAACGCTCGGCATTGGCGCGCCACCATTCGGGGAACTCGCCAAAGCTTTTCGTCGCCGGATCGACCGCGCCCGCGAAACTTCCGTAACCGACCTCGAACCCGTTGCGCGTGTCGATCAGTACGGTGTCGGGATCATCGACCAGCGCGTTCCAGTCGGCCGGATCGACATAAGGTGCCGCATCGCGCGCAGGATCGAGACCCGCGACCTTGAGCGTCACGATTTCCTTCTTCAGTCGCACTTTCAGCCGCTGAAACGGCATCGCAGCCGCGGTCGAACATTTGATGTCGAGGTCGGCGCAACCCGGCAGCGCGCGGATATGGTCCAGCACCGCGGCAATGCCATCGGCGCCGCCCGCGATCGTCCCGTTGATACCCTCACGCGCCAGCAGCAGCGTCCCCTTAACCCCCTGCGCGGCGCACAGGTCGATCAGCGGCTGGCGCAGCATGGAGGGATCGTTGAAGGGCGCGAATTTATAGAGGGCGGCAACGGTGTTGGTCATGGTCCCCGTCCCATAGCCGTTCGTGTCGAGCGAAGTCGANNCAACGTGTCTCGACTTCGCTCGACACGAACGGGAACGAGCGGATTAGCCCCTGCTACCCAAACGGATCGCCCCGCCCCGTCGCATATTCTGCCATCGCCATCGTCGTCCATTGCGCATTCACCCGGATGCAGCTGGGGAACACGCTGGCGTCGGTGACCAGGACATTGGTCGTCCCGTGAACCCGGCAGTCGAGATCGACGATCCCGTGCGAAGGATCCTCATTGATCGCATTGCCGCCATGCGGGTGGCTGCTCGACAGCGTCACATCATCCTGTTCACGGATCGCGCTCGCGAAAAACGCATCGACATCCATGTCGGGCGTCACCACCTGCCCCCGCGCCAGCGCCGGATAACATTCGATCGCCCCCGCCGCGAAATGCACCTTGGTCAGCGTCGCCATCGCATCGCGCAGCACCGGCAAATCGTCGGTCGCGTCGAGCTGGAACTGCAATTTGTCGTTCACCACTCGCCCACGCCGGTCGGCGGGGAACAGGATGCCCGCCGAATGCACGCGCCCGAAATTCTTCATCCGGTTCGCATGGTCGGCGAACCAGCCGGGCATCAGCGACGCCATCGACATCGGTGGCTGGAAATGGCTTTCGAGCAGATAGTCGCCGACATCGACATAGCTCG
The DNA here is from genome assembly GCF_002454115.1 of Sphingopyxis sp. UBA6723. Classification (GTDB taxonomy): domain Bacteria; phylum Pseudomonadota; class Alphaproteobacteria; order Sphingomonadales; family Sphingomonadaceae; genus Sphingopyxis. Next base: position 219,832 of record NZ_DKIH01000009.1, read on the forward strand.
ACATCTGGTCCTCGTCCCACGCATCGCCGCCGACCCCGTCGGGCATCAGCGCGACCACCGGCGAAGCGACGTTGAGCGACACCTGATAACCGGTGCCGTCGATGTCGCTGCGATCGAGCAGCTTCGACGAGGCGATCGTGCCGCCCGCGACCACTACGCCGACGCGGGCGCGCACCATTTTCCGCACATCACCGGGCAGGATCAGCACCACCGCCTCGGCCTCGCGCCGCCCGTCATAGGCAGTTTGCCACACGATCCGCTCCGCCTTGGTATCGGGCAGGATGCGCGCGCCATAGTCGCGGCACGCCGCGGGCAGATAGGTCTGTGCCACCCCCATGCGGCGGCCATAGGGACAGCCCGAATTGCAGTAACCGCAATAGGCACAGGCATTGGGCGTATGCGGCGGCCCGAAATTCTTGGTGAACCAGTCGGTGATCGCCCGCGCATCGCGCGGCTTGCCCGACGCCGCGGCATAAGCCTTCCACCCCTCGATCAGATGCGGCCCATTGTGCCGCCCACTGCGCGGCTCGATTTTCGCGATGCCCAGCTTTGCCTGCACCGCGTCATAGCTCGCATGAAAGGCTGCGGCGTCAATCGGCGCCCCGATGCGCGCCCATTTTGCCAGCACATCCTGCGCGTCGGGGTGTGTGCGTCCTGCTTCATTGACGCGCAGACAGATGCCGTTGTTGATCGTCGATGAACCGCCAACACAGCGCCCCTGAAACACCACAAAATCGCGGTTGGTCGACGTCTGCAGCGCGCCATGCTTGTACAGGCTCGCGATCATGTCGAGCTCGTGGTGATGAATCTTGTGCGACGGGAAAAACGGCCCCGCCTCGACGATCAGCACCGTATAGCCCTGCGCCGCGATATTATGCGCCGCGACCGCCCCGCCCGCGCCCGACCCGATCACGACGACATCATATTCGTCATCGAGCGTCGCGGCATCGAGGATATGCGCCGGGTCAATCTCGCGCCCCGTGACGGAGGTGATCGGCATCTCGCCCGCCCCGCGAGCGCGGTGTTTGGGTAGCGTGAAGCCGATCTGCCGATGCACCGGATTGGCGATATTGGCGTCCTGATCGCCCGGCAACAGCCCCGGCTGCCAATGCCCATAATAGCAGGCATAAACAATGCCGCGCAGCCGCGCCATGTCCTGAAACAGGTCGATCTGGCTGTTCTGGAGGCGGCTCTTCAGCTTGGCGGCGCGCCCCGCGACATCGTCCTCGGTAAAAAACGGACCGCCCAGCACGACCTCGGTGGCGGTCAGCGACAGGCGGATTTCGTCCAGTTTGGTCCCGCCGACCTTGGCGAACAGCTGACAGATATTATCGACCACCTGATCGGCGGTGATCGCCATGGTCGCGCCATGAAACAGCGCCTCGGTCAGCGCCTTCAGAAATTTGAGCTGCCCGAAATTAAACGGTGCCGTCATCACCCTGCCCCCTGCCTGCCCCGCGTCAAAGATGGCGCGTTATAGCGGGTGGAGGCAAGGCGTATTGTATGGAAACGTCGGTTATGGGTGGGAGCAGCCATCTCTCGGCTTCGTCATCCCGTACTTGATCCGGGATCCACGACGACGGCGCAGTTATGGATCCCGGATCAAGTCCGGGATGACGAGGAGCAGGAGGAGGAGAATATCCTCCCTGTGGCGCAGCCATGGGGAGGTGGCAGCGCGAAGCGCTGACGGAGGGGCTTTGGCGCTACCATCGCTGCCCCTCCACCATTCGCTTCGCGAACGGTCCCCCTCCCCATGGCTGCGCCACAGGCAGGATCAGCTTTCCCAACGGCCTTCTAAGCCGCCTTCTTCGCCTGCCGGAACTTGTGCAGCAACGGCTCGGTATAACCCGATGGCTGGGTCACCCCATCAAAGATCAGCGCCCGCGCCGCCTGATAGGCAATCCCGTCGGGGGTCAGCTTCTCGTACAGCGGATCACCCGCATTCTGTCCGTCCACCTTCAACGCCATGCGCGCCAGCGCCGCATCGACCTGTTCCGCCGAACACACGCCGTGCAGCAACCAGTTCGCTAGCGCCTGCGACGCGATCCGCAACGTCGCGCGGTCTTCCATCAGGCCGACGTCGTCGATGTCGGGCACCTTCGAACAGCCAACCCCCTGATCGATCCAGCGCACGACATAGCCCAAAATGCCCTGACAATTATTGTCGAGCTCGCGGGTGATTTCGGCCTCGCTCCAGTTGCGCCCGGTGGCGACCGGAATGTTCAGCAACCGGTCGAGCGACGGCACCGCCTCGCCCGCGATCTCCTGCTGCCGCGCGAACACATCGACTTGATGATAATGCAGCGTATGCAACGTCGCCGCCGTCGGCGACGGCACCCACGCGGTGTTGGCACCCGATTTCGGATGACCGATCTTCGCCTCCAGCATCGCGCGCATCAGGTCGGGCATTGCCCACATGCCCTTGCCGATCTGCGCCTTGCCCGACAGCCCGCAGGCCAGCCCGATGCGGACATTGCGATCCTCATAGGATGCGATCCAGTCGCTCGCCTTCATCTCGCCCTTCGGGATCATCGGCCCCGCGCGCATGCTGGTGTGGATCTCGTCGCCGGTGCGATCGAGGAAGCCGGTGTTGATGAACACGATGCGGTCCTTCACCGCATGGATGCACGCGGCGAGGTTGGCGCTGGTGCGGCGCTCCTCGTCCATCACCCCGACCTTCATCGTGTGGCGCGCAAGGCCGAGCATATCCTCGACCGCGTCGAACAGCCGATCGGTGAAGCCGCACTCTTCCGGCCCATGCTGCTTGGGCTTGACGATATAGATGCTGCCCGCGCGGCTGTTGGTCAGCGTGCCAAGGCCTTTCAGGTCGTGGAGCGCGCACAGCGCGGTGATGACGGCATCGCACAGCCCCTCAGGCGCCTCATTGCCACCGGGCAGCTTGATCATCGGCGTCGTCATCAGATGCCCGACGTTGCGCACGAACATCACGCTGCGGCCGTGCAGGACGAAGGGATCGCCCGTCGGCGAGGTCCATTCGTGGTCGGCCGCCATCGCGCGCGTCACCGTGGCGCCGCCCTTGGCAAAACTCTCGGTCAGGTCGCCGCGCATCAGCCCCAGCCAGTTGGTGTAGCCGAGGGTCTTGTCCTCGCCGTCGACCGCCGCGACGCTGTCCTCCAGGTCGATGATCGTGGTCAGCGCGGCTTCGAGCACGACGTCGGCGATGCCCGCGGGATCGGTCTTGCCAATCGCGCTCGCCGAATCGATCACCAGTTCGATGTGCAGGCCATGGTGGCGGAGCAGGATGCCGCCGGGCTTGCTGCCGACCCATTGCGCCGGATCGGCGAGCGTGAGCTGGCCGCCCTGCCAGTCGGCCCAGCTGCCCGATGCCATCGGCACCGCTTCGTCCAGAAACGCCTTGGCCCGCGCGATCACCGCCGCGCCGCGGGCGGCGTCATAACCACCCGGCTTAGCGGGCGGCGCGTCGAGCGCATCGGTGCCGTACAGCGCATCATACAGGCTGCCCCAACGCGCGTTGGCGGCATTGAGCGCAAAGCGCGCATTAAGCGCGGGGACAACCAGCTGCGGCCCCGCCATCGTCGCAATCTCGGGATCGACATTCTGCGTCCCCACGGCAAAGGGCGCCGGTTCGGGGACGAGATAGCCGATTTCGCGCAGGAAAGCCTGATAAGCTTCCGCATCATGCGCCTGCCCCGCCCGCGCTTCGTGCCAGGCATCGATCTGCGCCTGCAAATCCTCACGCTTGGTTAGCAAGGCGGCATTTTCGGGAGCAAATTTGCCGAGCAAGGCCGCAAATTCGGCCCAGAATTTACCCGCATCGAGCCCGGTACCGGGCAACGCGCGCGCCTCGATGAAATCGGCCAGGCGCGAATCGACGGACATGCCGCTGCGGTCGAGAAATTCAGTCATGGTAGCACCCTCTGGTCGGCGCAACTGCGCCAGTGGACCCGGGGAGGAAAGGGCCGCCGCCCTATGCCGCGATTGACGCAATATGGCAATGGCGGCGATTTCACGCATAGGATTTCATGCGATCGGTTTCGATTCGACACTTGCCGGGGGCGTCGGCATGTGCATTATGTTGCAATGCACAACGGAACCTCTCCCCTCCTCCCCCAGGTGAGCTCATGAACGAAACCCGGTTGACGCTAATGGAGGCGATTGCGCGCAAGCGCGTCGTGACCGCGCAATATAATGGCCAGCAAATGAAGCTGGCGCCCCATCAGATGTTCGAACGCCGCGGCGACCTGTTCGTCAGCGCGCTCAACCTCGACAAGAGCTGGCGCTCCGACGACGAACGGCGGCTCGGCCATTTCAAGCTCGACGGGCTGGTCGAACCGGCGCTGATCGACGCGAGTTTCGAACCCCTGCCCTCGTTCGAGGCCGCGCCGCCGCAAAGCGACGACACTTTGCTCCTCGCGATCTGATCGCCGGACCATAACCCCGGGTCATGCCGGATCGATGATTCCGCCCCGGCGGGGGTGGCAAGTGCTGCGCCGCCCGCTATAGCCGAGCGATGACGTCGCTCACGGCCACCGAAACCGCCACCCTCGAACGCGCTGCGGATGCGCCGATGCTGGCGCAGGTTGAACGCTGGGCCGCGATCAACAGCGGCACCGGCAACTTGCCGGGGCTGAAAAATGTCGCGGGGCAGCTCGCCGACAGCTTTGCCGCACTGCCCGGCGACGTGCGGCTCGTCGCCGCCGATCCGGTCGAAAGCGTCGACGCCGCAGGCCGGGTCAGCACGATCCAGCGCGGCGACCATCTCCATTTACGGGTGCGCCCCGACGCTCCGGTCCAGCTGCTGCTCACCGGCCATATGGACACGGTGTTCGCCGCCGATCATCCGTTCCAGACGCTCAAATGGCTCGAACCCGGCGTCCTCAACGGCCCCGGTACCGCCGACATGAAAGCGGGCATTTCGGTGATCCTCGCCGCGCTGACCGCGCTCGAAGCCTCGCCGTTCGCAGCGCGGGTCGGTTATGACGTGATGATCAACAGCGACGAGGAAACCGGCAGCCACGCCTCGGCCGCGCTGATCGCCGAACTCGCGAAGGGCAAGACGGCCGCCCTGACCTACGAACCCGCCCTGCCCGACGGCACCTTGGCGGGGGCAAGGCCGGGCAGCGGCAATTTTTCGGTGACCGTCCGTGGTCTGGCGGCGCACGCCGGACGCAACCCCGAAGAAGGCCGCAACGCCCTAGTCGCCGCAGCCGATCTCGCGGTGCGCCTGAATGCACTCAAGTCCCTGGAATTGAAGATCAATCCGGCCCGCATCGACGGCGGTGGCCCGAACAATGTCGTCCCCGACCAAGCCATCCTGCGCGTCAACCTCCGCCCTTCGACCCCCGAAGCGATGATTGCCGCCGAAACCGCGCTGCGTGACACCATCGCCAACATCCAGCGCGACCATGACGTCCACTGCCACCTCCACGGCGGCTTCAACCGCCCGCCCAAACCGCTCGACGCCGCGGCAACGCGCCTGTTCGAGCTGGTCCGCGACTGCGGCGCCGCGCTCGGTCTGCCACCGATCCGTTGGAACGCCACCGGCGGCGTTTGTGACGGCAACAATATCGCGGCGTGCGGGATCCCGGTCGTCGACACCATGGGACCGCGCGGCGGCGCTATCCACTCTTCGGACGAATTTCTGATCGTCGACAGCCTCGCCGAACGCGCGCAGCTGTCGGCGCTCACCATGATACGTATAGCGGAACGGGGGACAGTGTGAATTATGTGATCCGGGCAGCCAAGCCGGGCGATTTGCAGAGCATTTACGAAATGGCGAAGCTGACCGGCGGCGGCTTTACCAACCTGCCCCCCGACAAAAAGGCGTTGCGCGCGAAACTGGAGCGTACCGAAGCCTCGTTCGCCAGCGACAAGGAATATCCCTCGGACGAGCTCTATCTGCTCGTGCTGGAAGATCTCGACAGCGGCGAAGTGCGCGGGACGTGCCAGGTGTTCGGGCAGGTCGGCCAACGCTGGCCCTTTTACTCCTATCGCATCGGCACCGACAGCAAGCACAGCGAGCAGCTCGGCCGCACTTTTCACGCGCAGATCCTGATGCTCAGCAACGACCTCAACGGGTCGAGCGAGGTCGGCGGATTGTTCCTTCATCCCGCGGCGCGCGCCGGTGGGCTGGGGTTGCTGCTCGCCCGCTCGCGCTATCTGTTCATTGCGCGCCACCGCGCGCGCTTTGGCGACCGCATCCTCGCCGAGTTGCGCGGGGTGATCGACGAGGCCGGCGGCTCGCCCTTCTGGGACGGCGTCGCGGGCAAGTTTTTCGGGATGAGCTTTCAAGAAGCCGACCAGTTCAACGCGGTCCACGGCAATCAGTTCATCGCCGACCTGATGCCCAAGCATCCCGTCTATATCGCGATGCTCAGCGAGCATGCGCGCAGCGTCATCGGCGTCCCGCACCCCAGCGGCCGCGCCGCGATGCGGATGCTGGAGAACGAGAATTTCGCGTTCGAGAATTATGTCGACATCTTCGACGGCGGCCCGACGATGACCGCGCGCACCGATCAGGTCGCGAGCGTTGCCGGGGCGAAGCACGCCCAAGTGTCGGCGATCGCCGACACCGGCGACGACGCGCTGGTCGCTACCGGGCGGCTCGCCGATTTCCGCTGCTGTTTCGGCAAGGTCGGGGACGGGTCGACGCTTGACCGCACCGCGGCGAACCTACTCGGCGTGGAGCCGGGCGACGAGATCAGCTGGATTGGGCGCTGAGACAAGCTCCTCCCCTTCAGGGGAGGGGTTGAGGTAGGGCCATCGGCATAGCGCCACCGTTGAGGCCCACCCCGCTGCGACTAGCCAGCAAGCTGGCAAGTCTCGCTGCCCCTCCCCTGAAGGGGAGGGGTTGAAACAGGGAAAAATGGACATCATGCTTACCGAAATCAATTTCGACGGAATCATCGGCCCCAGCCATAATTATGCGGGGCTTAGCCGCGGCAATATCGCGTCCGCATCGAACGCGGGCGACGTGTCGCAGCCGCGCGCGGCGGCGTTGCAGGGTATCGACAAGATGCGCCACAATCTGGCGCTCGGGCTGCCGCAAGGCTTTTTCATGCCGCTCGACCGCCCCGATGTGCCATGGCTGGCGTCGCTTGGCACGACGCTGGACGATGCCGAGGGTCATTTGCGCGCGCAGGCGTGGTCGGCGTCGTCGATGTGGGCCGCGAATGCCGCGACCGTCTCCCCGGCTCCCGACAGCGGCGACGGCAAATGTCATCTGACCGTCGCGAACCTCGTCACCATGCCGCACCGCAGTCACGAATGGCCGGGGACGTTAGCCCAGCTTCGCCTTGCTTTTGCCGATCCCGCCTTTGCTGTCCACGCGCCTATCCCTGCCCCGTTTGGCGACGAAGGCGCGGCCAACCATATGCGGTTGTGCAGCGGGCATGACGGGCAAGGTGTCGAAATTTTCGTCTATGGCGTCGGCGGCGGCCGATTTCCGGCGCGCCAGCATCTCGACGCGTCCAAGGCGATCGCGCGCCATCACCGGCTCGACCCCGCCCGCACCCTTTTCATCCGCCAGTCGGACACCGCGATCCAAGGCGGCGCCTTTCACAACGATGTCGTCGCCGTTGCGAACGAGCATGTGCTGTTCACCCACGAAACCGCCTTCGAAGACCGCGAGGCGGCCCACGCCGAAATCCGCACCGCTTTTCCGGCGGTCGAGATCGTCGAGGTGCCGGCGAGCGCGGTGACCCTGCCCGACGCGATCAAATCCTATTTGTTCAACGCGCAGCTCGTCAGCCTGCCGGACGGCGGCGGCATGGGTCTTGTCCTGCCAACCGAGGCGCAAGCCACCCCCGCGGTGTGGAACTGGCTAGAGGCGCATGTCGCGGGCAACGGCCCGATCCGCCGCCTGCTGCCGGTCAACGTCCGCCAGTCGATGGCGAATGGCGGCGGCCCGGCCTGTCTGCGCCTGCGCGTCGTCGCCGATCCTGCGACCGTCGATCCGCGCTTCATCGCCGACGACGCAAAACTCGACCGGATTGCCGAAGTGGTGGCGACGCACTGGCCGGAAGCGATTGCGCCCGGCGACCTCGCGTCGGCAACGCTGGCTTCCGATGTCCGCCGCGCGCGCGCCGCGCTGCTCGAAGCGCTCGACCTTAGCGAACTGACCTAACGCATGAAAATGCGCGAATTGCTCGGCACCGCACAGGTACCCGGCGGCGACGAACTGCGGCTGTATCGGCGCGGCGACGATTTCATCATCGCGATCGACCGCAACGAACTGATGAGCAGCCGGATGAGCGGCTCCGAAGAAGCGCTGGCGACGATGACGTGCGAGCGGCTCCGCAGCGCGCGAGCAGCCAGCCTGTTGATCGGCGGTTACGGCATGGGCTTCACCCTGCGTGCTGCGCTGGCGACGCTGGGGCCGGACGCAAAAATCACCGTGGCGGAGCTGGTGCCGGGCATCATTGAGTGGGCGCGCGGTCCGATGGCGGAACTGGCGGCGGGTTGCCTCGACGATCGGCGGGTTGAACTGGTGCTCGGCGACGTATCGAAAGCGATCGGCGCGGCGACGCACCGCTATGACGCAATCCTGCTCGACGTCGACAATGGCCCCGATGGCCTGACGCGCGAGGCCAACGAGGGTCTCTATTCGGCGGCGGGCCTTGCCACAGCCAAGGCGGCGCTGCGGCCCGGCGGAATACTGGCGATATGGTCCGCCGCCCCCGACGCCCGCTTCACCCGCCAATTGAGCGCAGCGGGGTTTCAGGTCGAAGAGGTCGGCGTGCGCGCGCGCAGCAATGGCAAAGGCCCGCGACACGTCATCTGGTTCGCGCGCGCGGCCTGAGCCCGGAGTCATGGCAATACGGCCCAATTCGATCGTTGCCGCAGCCGTGATGGCATTGTCGCTGTCCGGTTGTGCCGGGAACAATTATCGCCCAGTTGCCGACACTGCCGTGCGTGTCGGACCCGCTTACACTATCCGCGGCGCGACCTATGTCCCCGCCGCCGCGCCGACCTATGACGCGCTCGGCTATGCCAGTTGGTACGGCAGCGAGTCGGGAAACCGTACAGCCAATGGCGAACAGTTTCGTCCCGGCTGGATCACCGCCGCGCACACCACGCTGCCCCTGCCCACCTATGTCGAGGTAACCGCGCTCGATACCGGACGGCGGATCATCGTGCGGGTCAACGACCGCGGCCCATTCGCGCAGGGTCGGATTATCGATCTGTCGCGCGGGGCTGCCGAACAGCTGGGGATCAAAGCGCAGGGCCATGCCGCGGTGCGCGTGCGGCGGGTCGAACCGACGGAGAAGGATCGCGAGCGGCTGCGCAAAGGCAAGCCTGCCGCATCGCTTGAGCGCGTTTCGGAACGCGAGTTGCAAAGGCTGCGGGCGCGAATGGCTCCTGCGGTACGGTAAGTCCCGATTGGCGACACCCGCGACGCCCCTTCCCTCTTTTGTCGGATTAACTTACAGTTTACCATAAGCCCGGCGCATCGGATCCCGCTTTTGCGCCAGTGGCATGGCTCTTGCTGGGTAAAACACGATGTGGAAAAAAATCGGACGCCTGTTCGTCATCAAGACCCGCTTTGAAGCGTGCCTGATCATTTATGCGCTTGCGGTCGGCGCGATGGCGCGCGGCAGCGCCTACCTTCATGAATATCCCGGGATGGGCGGCAAGCTGTTGTTGGTTGCATGCAGCGGCGCGGTGTTTCTGGCGGGCGCAAAGATTTTCGACTGCCTCCGTTACGAGCAGGCGGCCGCCGACGCCAAACTGGCGAACTAAACCGGAGCAGTCTTTCCCGCGTCACCGGGATATGCGAAGGCGGGAACCATGAGCAGGATCAGCGGCCGACCGGCCATCAGCACCGAACATGTCTATGGCCTGACGCTGCGCGTCGCGCGCTGGCGGACGGGCGCGGGCAGTACGCCGCTGTTGTTCCTGAACGGTATCGGCGCCGACATCGCCGCCGCAGCGCCGCTGCTCGCGCAGATGCACGGGCGTGAGGTGTGGACGCTCGACATGCCGGGAGTCGGCGGTTCGCCCGACGCACTGCTGCCCTATGGCGCGTCGACCATTGCCGCGGTCGTGATGGAAATCGCCGACCGGCTGGGCCACAAGATCATCGATATTGCCGGATTCAGCTGGGGTGGCGCGCTGGCGCAGCAGATCGCGATCCAGTTTCCGGGGCGCGTCCGCCGCCTTGTGCTGATGGCAACGACGCCAGTCATGGGTGCGCCCGGCATCGGCTGGGCCGCCATGTTCGACGACGACATGCAGGCAAGCGGGCTGAAAATCCAGACCGCGACCCCGCTCGGCATCGCCTATCAGACCGCGGCGATGGCGGGATGGAGTAGCGCGGCCTATCTCCCGGGGCTGAAAAACCTGCCCACGCTGGTCCTGATGGGCGAGCGGGATGGCGTCATGCCTGCTTGCTATGGCCAGATGCTTGCCAGTCTGATCGACGGAGCGGTGTTGGAAGTGGTCCCGGGGTCGCACCTGTTCCCCTTTACCGACGCCGCCGCCATGGCGGCGCGGATCAGCGCGTTTCTGGACCAGCCGGCGGCGACGCAAAAAGCCGCCGCGTAAGAAAGTCGGTAATCGCCGCGGCGGTCGCGTCGGGGGCTTCCTCCATCGGCAGATGGCCGATGTTCTTGAGCAGCACGACGTCCGATCCCGGAATCCGTTCGTGAAAGGTCTGCGCCGCGCTGGGATTGATGATGCGGTCCTTGTCGCCGAACAGGATCAGCGTCGGCGCCGTGATCTCATTGACCCGGTCGGCCATCGCGGGTTCGCGGTCGAGTCGGGCGCGGAGCACCGTGGCTTCGCGATTGCCGGGGAAGCGCAGCAATTCCCAATAGCGATCGATCATCGCGTCATCGACGATACCCTGTTTCTCGACCGACCCGCGCAGCGACTGTTCGACCAACGCCCGCGGCGTGATCTGCGTCGCCAGCCTCCGTCCGGCGGGATATTTTAGGATGCGAAAGCCGACGTTCGATTCGGGGGTCTTCTCACCCTTGCGAAGCGGCATCCCGGCGGCGTTGATCAGCAGCAAGGCGTCGACGCGATCCGGCTGTGCGAGCGCGTAACGCCACGCGACCCACCCGCCCATCGAATTGCCGCCCAGGATGAAGCGATCGAGGCCAAGCTTGGCGGCGACGACATCGACCGCGGCCGCCATGCCGTTCGCGCCATAATCCTTGTCAGGGGTGCCGCCGGTCAACCCGTGGCCTGGCAGGTCGAGCGTGACGACGCGGTAGTCGCCGCCCAGTCGCTGGACCAGCGGTTCCCAGGTATGCACGCTGCTGTTTGATCCGTGGAGCAGGATGATCGCGGGGCCGCCGCGCTGGCCCTGGTCGCGATAATGGATGCGTTGCCCCGCTGGCCCGGCGACGAACGCGCCCGCCGGCCCGCTGTATTTGGCGATCATCGCATCGCGGTCGGTGTCGGGGGTGCGCAGCGCAAGGAACGCGATGACAATGGCGATCAACATGGCAATCGGTATCAGGACGCGCTTGCGCCGGAATAATGGTCGCCGCGGCGGCAGCGGTTCAAAATCGTCGTCGTCGATCCGGTTTGTCATCACGCCCCCCTCAAGGCTGGGGGCGACCCTAACGCGCGCGCGCAGCCCGTCAATGCCGAGCTATTGATCGATCCTGCGGCGAAAGGTTTCGGGCAGGAAGAACAGGCCGATCACCAGCGTGATCACCGCGACGACGACCGGATACCACAGGCCGTAATAGATATTGCCCGTCGCGGCGACCATCGCGAAGGCGGTGGTCGGCAGGAAACCGCCGAACCAGCCGTTGCCGATATGATAGGGCAGCGACATCGCGGTGTAGCGGATGCGGCTGGGGAACAGCTCGACGAGCAGCGCGGCGATCGGGCCGTAGACCATCGTCACCAGCAGTACGAGGTAGAAGAGTATCGCGACGACGAGCGGTTTATTGATCCGCGCGGGGTCGGCTTTTGCCGGATATCCGGCCTCTGCCGTCGCGGCCGCCAACTGCTTGCGGAACACCTCGGCGGCGGCTGCCCGCTCGTTTTCAGCCAGACGCCAAGGTTCGGGCGCGATGAGGACGCGGTCGCCGATCCGGATATGCGCGGGCAATCCGGTGATGCGGTCACGTTCATGATTGATGTACGTCACACCCGCCTTAGCCAGCGCCGATTTCGCGATGTCACAGCCGGTATTTTCAAACTTGTTCTTACCCACCGGATCAAACTGAAAGGCGCAGGCACCGGGATCGGCGGTGACCGACACGGCGGCGCGGAGCTGCGCCGACGCCATTGCCGGGTTCGCAGCGCTGGTTAGCAGCTGGAAAGTCGGGAAATACGTCAACGCCGCCAGCGCGCAGCCCGCGAGGATGATCGGTTTGCGCCCGATCTTGTCGCTGAGCCACCCAAAGAAGATAAAGAATGGTGTGCCGAGAATCAGCGCGATGGCGATCAAAATGTTCGCGGTTGCGCCATCGACCTTCAGCGTCTTTTCGAGGAAGAACAGCGCATAGAATTGGCCGGTGTACCAAACCACCGCCTGCCCCGCGACCGCGCCAAACAGTGCGACGATCACCCATTTGAGGTTGCCCCAGCGGCCGAAGGCTTCGGTCAAGGGCGCCTTCGACGTCGTCCCCTCTTCCTTCATCTTCTGGAACACGGGGCTTTCATTGAGCTGCATCCGGATCCACAGGGACACGCCGAGCAGGATGATCGAGATCAGGAACGGGATGCGCCAGCCCCAGTCGGCGAACGCCGCCTCGCCAATCAGCGTCCGGATGGTGATGACGACGCCGAGCGCGGCGAACAGGCCGAGCGTCGCGGTCGTCTGGATGAAGCTCGTGAACAGCCCGCGCTTGCCCTCGGGCGCATGTTCGGCGACATAGGTGGCGGCGCCGCCATATTCGCCGCCTAGCGCCAGCCCTTGCAGCAGCCGCAGAACCACCAGCAGGATCGGCGCGGCGACGCCGATCGACGCATAGTTGGGCAGCACGCCGACAAGGAAGGTCGAGGCGCCCATCAGGCCCATGGTGACGAGGAACGTATTCTTGCGTCCGACCAGATCGCCGATGCGACCGAACACCAGAGCGCCAAACGGCCTGACGGCAAAGCCTGCGGCAAAGGCAGCGAGCGCGAAGATAAAGCCGGTGGTTTCGTTGACGCCCGAGAAAAACTGCGCCGAGATGACGGTCGCAAGCAGACCATACAGGTAGAAATCATACCATTCGAACACGGTGCCAAGCGAGGACGCGAGGATGACCTTGCGTTCGCTTTGGCGCGTGTCGATGGGCGTCGTTGCCCCTGCGTCCGTCACCCGCTGCCCCTTCGCTTTCGCTATGGCGCAAAGGGTAGCCTGCGCGGGCTTGGCGTCAATGGCTTCAGCTCGTCATTGCGAGCGGAGCGAAGCAATCCAGAGCGGCTTGTCGTGTCCTGGATTGCTTCGTTGCTACGCTCCTCGCAATGACGAGGGTTTTAGCATCAGCCGACGCGGGTCACCGCGCCCTTGTGTGCGCCGACGCTTTTGTTACGCGGGCGAAAGCGGCGCTTGCGCTGGCCTTCGGCACCTTCACCGGCAGGCGCATCGCGGCGCGGACCGCGATCGCCGCGCGGCTGGCCGCCGCTCGGCTGGCGGCGCGCGTCCTGACGCTGACGGTTCGGGTCGCGGCCCTGGCTGCCGGTGTCGCGCGGCCCTGCAACGGGCTTGGGCAGGTTGCGCACCAGCTCGTTGAAATTCTCGGGCAGCGGCATCGGTTCGGACTTGCTGCGCGTGACGCGCTCGATGTCCCGCATATAGGGCCGCTCATCGGGGGCAATGAAGCTGATCGCCATGCCCTCGGCACCCGCGCGCGCGGTGCGGCCGATGCGGTGGACATATTGTTCGGGCACGTTCGGGATTTCGAAGTTGATGACGTGCGACACGCCCGACACGTCGATACCGCGCGCGGCAATGTCGGTCGCAACGAGCAGCTTGATGTCGCCCGAGCGGAACGCCTGCAATGCATGGGTGCGCTGCGACTGGCTCTTGTTGCCATGGATCGCCATCGCCTTGATCCCGGCGCCCGCCAGATGCCGCACGACGCGGTCGGCGCCATGTTTGGTGCGGGTGAAGATCAGCGCGCGGTCGATATCCTGCGTCGCGACGACCGAGTGCAGCAGCGCCTGCTTTTCCTTCTGTTCGACGAAGGTCGCGAACTGGCGGATCTTCTCCACCGTGGTCGCCTGCGGGGTGACCGAAACGGTGACGGGATCGTTGAGGAACTGCTCGGCGAGACCCGCAATTTCCTTGGGCATCGTCGCCGAGAAGAACAGGTTCTGGCGACGCGACGGCAGCAGCTTGGCGACGCGGCGCAGCGAATGGATGAAGCCCATGTCCATCATCTGGTCGGCTTCGTCCAAGACAAAGATTTCGACATCGTCGAGGCGCAGCGCGCGCTGGTCGATCAGGTCGAGCAGGCGGCCCGGGGTGGCGACGAGGATGTCGACGCCGCCCGACAGGTCGCGGATCTGCTTGTTGATCGGCACGCCGCCAAACACCGTCGAGACCGACAGCTTGGTAAAGCGGCCATAGTCTCGGCAGCTCTGCGCGATCTGCGCGGCGAGCTCGCGCGTCGGCGCGAGGACGAGCATCCGGCAACCGCGCGGGGTCGGGCGGTGCGGATAGGTCAGCAGGTGGTGGATCGAGGGCAGCGAGAAACCGGCGGTCTTGCCGGTCCCGGTCTGCGCGATGCCGCACAGGTCGCGGCCCTTCATCAGCGGCGGGATCGCCTGCATCTGAATCGGGGTCGGGACGGTATAATCCTTGGCGGCAAGCGCGCGATTGATGTCGGCGTGCAGGCCAAAGTCGTTAAAAGTCGTCATAAAATACTCACTAAGAGCGACGCGCACAGCGTCCATTCGCATCGAACGGACGGCGCACGGGCCGCGGGTTCGAAACGACCCGCGTGAAAGGGTGCCTCTGGGGACAATAGCGCGGTTCCGGCTCGTCCCGCGCCTGAGATTGGGCGGGAAAATCACGCTGCCGGTGGCTTCGGCGGATCGTTCCGCCATGCTGCGCTGCACAATATATGGCATAGAGATGGCGATTTGGCAAGCGTTTAGCGAAAGATGATAAATAGTCCGACCGCGATCACCAGCAGCGCGAAGCCATGGCGCAGCAACTTCGCATTCTTCTCGATGCGGCGAAGCAGCGGCATTGCGGCCAATGTGCCGAGCGCGCCACCCGCGACGAGCGCTCCGAACAGCGGCCAGAGCAGCTGGCCATGAAGCGCGTAAGTGGCGCTGGTCGCGCCGCCGAACAATGTCACCGAAACGAGCGACGACGCCGAAGCGTTGGCGAGCGTCATGCCGGTCGCCGCCATCAGCCCCGGCGCGATCAGAAAGCCGCCGCCGATGCCGAAGAAACCGGCCGCCAAACCCGCGACCAATCCGACGGGTGCCAGCTTCCACACCATCGTCGGGGTCAGTCGGACCGCCGGGTCGCCCTCATTCTTGCGCGGGATGAGCATCGACAGCGCGATGGCAATCATCGCGACGCCGAAAGCGCGGATCAAAAAATCGCCGTCGATTTGCATCGCCAGCCGTGCGCCCGCCACCGAACCGATCAACCCCGCGGTGGCAAACACGCTGGCGCACGGCCATTTGACCCGCCCAGCCTTGGCCTGCGCGATCAGTCCTGTCGCGGCGTTCACCGCCACCGCGGCAGCAGAGGTCGCGATCGCGGCGTGGGTATCGACTACTCCGACGACATAGATCAGCCAGGGGGTTGCGAGCACCGATCCGCCGCCGCCGAACAACGTCAGCAGTAGCCCGATGAGAACGCCGCCAAGCGCCGCGAGGAGCAGCGTTTCGATCAACGCACGCGACCGCGCTGTGCATAAATGAAGAGCAACGCGCCAAGGATCGCGACATTTTTGAGCAGTGGCCCGACATGGCCGGGCGCAATGTGGACCGACACAGTGATCGGCACGAGCGTGACGAACAACAAGAGCGCCGACAGACGTTGCAGAAGCCCCAATGCGAGTAGCAGCCCGAAAAGGATGAACACCCCGCCGCTGAGCCACAGCAGCATCGCCGGATCGCCAATGGCCATGACCTGATCGCGCCATGGCGATTCATCGATGCGCTGCCGCATCTCGTCCAGCTGGACAAAATGGCCGATCCCGCCGACGATGAAAATCAGGCTAAGCGCGATGCGAAAGATCGTCTCGGCGCGGTGCGCAATCCAGCGCGGTGACCATAACCCACGATCAAGTTCGCGAAGCCAAGCCCATGTCGCGCGCATCAATGCGCCATCCGGCGGTTCCACGGCGCCAGCATCAGCAGCCGCGCCATGCCGCAAAAGCCGCTGATCCCGGCAAACAACAGCCCGGCGCCGACGAACGCCGACAGCCCGAACCAGGGGGGCGCGACAAAGGTGCCGAGCAAGGCGCCGATCAGAATCAGCGCGCCCGCCGCAATCTGGACCTGGCGCATGATTTCCAGCGGCGCTGATGCGTCGGTCGCCACCGGCAAGCCCGCCTTTTTCCAGGCGTCGAGACCGCCGTCGAGGACGAACGCCTCGCCAGAAATACGCGCCGCCAGTCGGTCACACGCACCCGCAGTTCGTGCGCCCGAACGGCAGGTGAAAATAACGTCGGCGGCCGGATCAATGCCAAGATGCGCCTGTTCCCACCCCGACAAGGGCTGCGATTGGGCGCCCGCAATGTGCGAGCGGGCAAATTCGTCGGCCTCGCGAATATCGACGAGGATCGCGCGGCCGCTGTCGAGCCGGGCGCGGACCTCGTGCGGCGCGAGGCTGTTGATGGTGGCCGTCATGGTCATTTCCTCATGTCAGGGGGACAGAAAAGTTCGGCGAGCGTTTCGATCACGCGCATCGCGGCGGGATCGTCGAGCCGGTAGAACACCGCCTGCCCCTCGCGCCGCGTCGCGACGATGCCTTCGGTGCGGAGCAGCGCGAGATGCTGTGACAGCGCCGATTGCGACAGGCTGACGTGCGACTGAATATCGCCCACAGCCATTTCGCCGTCGGCTAGCTGGCAGAGGATCATCAGCCGTTTTTCATTGGCAAGGAGGCGGAGGAGCGTCGCAGCGCGCCCGGCGCTTTCTTCGAACAGGCGGAGGTCAAAGCGGGTCAGATCGAACATGGCGTCAATATATTAGTTGATTCTAATTTAGCAATCCCTAATATATGTGCAAAGGAGATTTTCCATGACCGCCGAATCCCCGCGCCCCGACGTCACCGGCTTTTTCGACGCCGCAACCAATACGATCAGCTATATCGTTGCCGATCCGGCTACCGGCACAGCGGCGATCGTCGATCCGGTGCTCGATTTCAGCCAGCGCGACGGTCGCACCTCGACCGCCGGGGCCGACCGGCTGCTCGCGGAAATCGAAGCGCGCGGTCTGCATCTTGCCTATGTGCTCGAAACCCACGCCCACGCCGACCATCTGACCGCGGCGCATCACATCCATGAACGCACTGGCGCACCGATTGTCATTGGCCGCCATATCGGCGACGTGCAGCGCATCTTTGCGCCGCTGTTTGCCGCGGACGACGTCACGCCCGACGGCGGCGCCTTTTCGCGGCTGGTCGACGAAGGCGACACGCTGCCGCTGGGCGAACTCACGATCGGCGTGATCCACACGCCGGGCCACACCCCCGCCTGCGTGACCTACACGATCGGCGATGCCGCCTTTGTCGGCGATACGCTGTTCCAGCCCGACTATGGTACCGCGCGCGCCGACTTTCCCGGCGGCGACGCGGCGACGCTCTATCGGTCGATCCGCAAGATTTTTGCCCTGCCCACGGACACGCGCGTCTTTACCTGTCACGATTACCCGACCCAGGATCGCAGCGAGCCCGAATGGGAATCGACCGTCGCCGAGCAGCGCGCCGCCAACGTCCATGTCCATGACGGGGTCAGCGAAACCGATTTCGTCGCGATGCGCAGCGCGCGCGACAAGGGTTTGGCGGCGCCGCAGCTGATCCTGCCGTCGTTGCAGGTCAACATTCGTGCCGGCGCACTGCCGCCGATCGAAGCCGATGGACGTCGCTATCTGCGCATCCCGCTCGATACGATCTGATCCGCACCAACGCGCTTGAGTCGTCCGCGGTGCTGCGCCAAGGTTGCGCGTAAAGCGGGAGAGCGGAGCATGGCCGAAAAAATCATCGTTATCGACGAGGGGACAACCTCGACCCGCACGATGCTCTTTGCCGCCGACGGGACGTCGTTGGGCAGCGCGCAGCGCGAATTTCAGCAGCATTATCCCGGCCCCGGGCTCGTTGAGCATGATGCGGTAGAAATCTGGGAGGCCACGCTCGCCTGCACCCGCGCGATGATCACCAAGGCCGGGGGGGCCGACCAGGTCGCCGCCATCGGCATTACGAACCAGCGCGAGACGATCGTGTTCTGGGATCGATCGACCGGCGAACCGCTGGCGCCCGCGATCGTGTGGCAGGACCGCCGCACTGCCGCCGACTGCGCGGCGCTGAAGGACGCAGGGCATGAGGCAGCGGTGCAGGCGATCACCGGCTTGCTGCTCGACCCCTATTTTTCGGGCAGCAAGATCGGCTGGGCACTGAAACACTGGCCGCAGCTGCGCGAGGCGGGCGATCGGCTCGCGGTCGGGACGATCGAATCCTATCTGGTCTATCGCCTGACCCGCGGGGTGCATGTCAGCGATGCGACCAACGCGTCGCGGACCTTGCTGATGGATATCAACGGCGCGGGCGGCTGGGACGCGGGACTGTGCGATCTGCTGGGCGTACCGATGGGGCTGCTTCCTGAAATCACCGGATGCACCACGACCGTCGGCGCGACCGATCCTGAGCTGTTCGGCGGCGCGATCCCGATCTGCGGCATGGCGGGCGATCAGCAGGCGGCGACGATCGGCCAGGCGTGCCTGTCGCCCGGGCAAACCAAGGCGACCTTCGGCACCGGCGCCTTCATCCTGTCGGCGAGCGGGACCACGCGGCCGATATCAAAGAACCGGCTGCTGGCGACCGTGCTGGTGCAGGAGGGTGATGTCCGTTCCTATGCGCTGGAAGGATCGGTGTTCGTCGCGGGCAGCCTGATCAAATGGCTGCGCGACGGGATCGGACTGCTCGCCAATGCGGGCGAGAGCGAGGGGCTGGCGCGCTCGGTCGCCGACAATGGCGGGGTCTATCTGGTCCCTGCCCTTACCGGGCTCGGTGCGCCGCACTGGCGGCCCGATGCGCTCGCCGCGATCTCGGGGCTGAGTTTCGCGAGCACCAAAGCGCATGTCGCGCGCGCCGCGCTCGAGGCGCAGGCGTACCAGGCGCATGACCTGAAATCGGCCTTTGCCGCGGATGGCGTCGATTGGGCGGACTTGCGCATCGATGGGGGGATGGCGGCAAACGACTGGATGGCGCAGGATCTGGCCGACATGCTGGACCTGACCGTCGAGCGGCCCGATTTTGTGGAAAGCACCGCGTTGGGCGCCGCGATGCTCGCCGCGACCGGCGCCGGTCTCTACCCCGATCTGGC
Organism: Sphingopyxis sp. UBA6723; assembly: GCF_002454115.1. Lineage (GTDB taxonomy): Bacteria > Pseudomonadota > Alphaproteobacteria > Sphingomonadales > Sphingomonadaceae > Sphingopyxis. The sequence goes on from NZ_DKIH01000009.1 coordinate 239,277, forward strand.
GAGCGCGGCCAAGGCGATGCGCGGCACGGCAACGCGCTTCACATGCGCGCTGGACGCCGACAAACGCAAAACGCGCCTTGCCGGGTGGCAAAGCGCGCTTGCAAAGGTTTTAACCTAAAGCCCCTCCCCTTCAGGGGAGGAGTTGGGGTAGGGGTCGCGATCTGCGCAACACCCGAATGCCCACCCCGCTGCGACTAGCGAACAAGTTCGCAAGTCTCGCTGCCCCTCCCCTAAAGGGGAGGGCGAATTAGACTTAGCGCTTGAGGGTCAGACCACCAAAGCGCTTGTTGAACTTGGCAACTTGACCCGCCGCGTCGAGCATACGGCCATTGCCGCCGGTCCACGCCGGATGCGCGGTGGGGTCGATTTCGAGCGTCATCGTGTCGCCCTCTTTGCCCCAGGTCGAGCGCGTCTGATATTCGGTGCCATCGGTCATCTTGACCGTGATCATGTGGTATGCGGGGTGAATGTCTTGTTTCATGTCTTAAGCTCCTGTGCCGCTGGTTACCGACCAGCGGGCGCGAGTCTGTGCGTCCAGGGACGCGAAGGTGCGGCCTTTAGTGGCCAAGTTGAAAAAATGCAACACCAACCCCGTTCGCCCTGAGCTTGTCGAAGGGCTGTCCTTTTCGTCGGCAACGTCAAAAGGAAGAACGGTGCTTCGACAAGCTCAGCACGAACGGAATATGGGGTGGCTCAATCTGTCGGCGGGTCGGCGATCATCGCGGTGAACTGGCACTCGGCTGCGAGCACCCCATCCAGCATCGCCTTGCCTTCGAAACGGCAGACGCTGCGCTTGGCCTGGATGATCGTCGCATGCAGGTCGAGCAGGCAGCCGGGTTCGACCGGCTTCCTGAACTTCGCGCCGTCGATCGCCATGAAGTAGACGAGCTTGCCGGTCCCGGCGAGCCCCATCGATTCGATCGCTAGGACGCCAGCGGCCTGCGCCAGTGCCTCGACGATCAAGACGCCGGGCATGATCGGTCGGCCAGGAAAATGCCCCTGGAAAAAGGGCTCGTTCATCGTCACCGCCTTGACCGCGTGGATCGAGGTATCGGGGACAATCGACACAACCCGATCGACAAGCAGCATCGGATAACGGTGCGGCAGCAGCGTCAGGATCCGGCGGATGTCCACCGGTCCCAGCGCCCCTGCCGCTTTATCCCCGTCGGTCACGATATTAGCGGGTCGTCGGTGCGGTGCCGGTGGGCGCCGGTGCGGCGGGCGTTGCGCCCGGCTGTCCGGCACGAGCGGCGTCCATCAGCTGCTGGTTGCGCTGCTGAACGAGCTGACCCGGCTGATAACCGGCGGGAACCGCGGTCGACACCGTCGGGAGGAGGCGGTTGAGTTCGGCGATGACGGCGTCGGTGATATCAACATTGTTTTCGCGCGCCAGCACGGCATCGGGGTTGAGCAGCAGGTCGATCTTGCGCGCCGTCATCGCGGCACGAATCGCTTCGTTCATGCGCACGCTGATCTGGTCTTCGACATAAGCAATGGCGAGCTCGACCGGACGGCCAATTTGGCCGAGTTCGGTTTGCGCCGCCTGACGCTTGTTCTGCACGGCTTGGCCGGCCGCCTGCAGCGCCGCTTGGTTCTGCGGCGTCTTGCGCGACTCTTCGTTATATTTGGCGATCAGGACGTTGATTTCGGCCTGCAGCGTCTGGCCGCGCGACTGCTGCTGGTCGATCTGCGCCTTGTAGGTCGTTTCGATCTGCTGCGAGGCAACGGTGAAAGCGTTCGAGCGCGCGGCAGCGACGCGGACGTCGGCGACGGCAACCGCCTTGGCCTGCGCGGCGGCCGGGACGGCCATGATCGGCGAAACCGACAGCGTGGCGACGGCGAGCGCCGAGGCGATAAGAATGTTCTTCATTAGAATTGAGTTCCTACGTTGAATGAAAAGCGTTTTGTATCATCACCCTCTTCTTTGCGAAGGGCGTAAGCGAAGTCGATCCGGAAAGGACCGAAGGGCGAGTTCCAGTTGACCCCGGCGCCGATCGAAACGCGTGGCATCCAGGTATCGCCGAAGAAGCGTTCCTCGAACGGAGCAAGGTTGGACGTCGTACCGGTCGGACAGTATTGATACTGGGTTTCGACCGCACCCGAGACTGGGTTTATATTCGACCCGAATGTCACCGCCGATGTCGCCGAGTTGCGGCAGAGATTCTTGGCCAGACCATCGGAGGGATCGGTAAAGGTTGCCAACGTCGTCAGTTCGGGCCTGCGGACGCTGAACACCGAACCGACGTCGAGGAACACCGACGGCCGCAAGCCCAGCTCTTTCGCGCCGGTACCCAGCGGGATATCGACTTCGATCCGGCCCTGATAATAAGCGCGGCCACCCAGCGCATCGTCGATCTGACCGCGATTGCCGTCGGTTTCCGTGACCACGATCGGGTTGGCGGGGTCGGTATTGTCCACCGAATAGCGGATCACGCGCGGACCCACGCCGCGAATGTCAAAGCCGCGCATCTGCGGTTCGCCGAGGAAGAAGCGATCAGTCAGGCGGACCTTGTCACTGCCCGGGTTCGGCGCGCTGCCAAAGGGGAAAATATAGCCGCCTTCCGCGGAGATGTTGAGGATGAAACGGCTGCCTAGGTTGAAATGTTTGGACGCATTGACCCGGGTCTTTACATATTTGACGCTGCCGCCCAGGCCCGCAAAATCTTGGCTGAGCGACAGCGACTGGCCGCGGGTCGGGCGGATGCGGTTATCGCGATCGTCATAGGCCAGCGTGTAGCCGACAAGCGAGGTCGTGCGTTTGCCGATCGCATCGCAAAGATAACGCCCTGCGATGAACGGGTCGCACTGATCGCCAAAGAAATAGGTGCCACGGTCGAGCGTGACATCGTCATAGTTCAGGCTGTAGCGCGCGAAGAAGGACATGAATTCGGTGAGCGGCACCCCGGCGTTGAGCTGGAAACCGGTCGTCACCTGCTCGAACGTCGTCCGGCGGTCGTTGTCGATGAAGTTGAACGAATTCAAATCGCGGCGATAGACGCTGCCGCCGACCGAGATATTGCGATCGAACAGATAGGGCTCGGTAAACCCAAGCTCGACCGATTTCGAATAGCTCGAATAATTGACCGATGCCTGGAGTTGCTGGCCGAGGCCGCGGAAGTTGCGCTGGCGGATCGATGCCTGGAGCAAGAAATTCTCGATCGACGAGAAACCGGCCGACAGCGACAATTCGCCGGTCGGCTTTTCCTGGACATTGGTTTCCAGAATGATGCGGTCGGGGGCGCTGCCCTCCTTACGCTCGATTTCCAGATTTTCCTGGAAATAGCCGAGGCTGTTCAGGCGGTTTTCGGTGCGCTTGATGCCAAAGCTGTTGAACGCGTCGCCTTCATTCAGGCGGAATTCGCGGCGCACCACCTTGTCATGGGTCAGCGTGTTGCCGTTGACGTCGATGCGCTCGACATAGGTACGCGGGCTTTCGGCGACGTTGAAGGTGATCTGCATCGTCCGCGTTTCGGGGTCGCGGCGGAATTCGGGGTTGATGTCGGCGAAAGCGTAACCGAACAGGCCGGCAGTCTCGCTCAGGCTTTCGACCGTATCCTCGACCAGCTTGGCGTCGTACCAATCGTCCTTCTTCATCGGCAGCAGCGTCTTCAGCATTTCGGGCTGGAAGTCGCGCAGTTCGCTCTTCACGTCGATGTCGCCGAATTTATAGCGCTCGCCTTCCTCGACGACGTAGGTGATGATGAAGTCCTGCTTGTTGCTGGTCAGCTCGGCCACCGCCGAAATGACGCGGAAATCGGCATAGCCGTTCTGCAGGTAGAACAGGCGCAGCTTCTGCTGGTCATAGGCCAGGCGATCGGGGTCGTAGCTGGTGTTCGACGACAGGATCGTCAGCAGCCCCGACTCCTTGGTCGCCATTTCATCTTTCAGGTCGCCGTCGCTGAACTTCTCGTTACCAAGGATGCTGATCTGGCGAACCTTCGACTTCGGCCCTTCGTTGATTTCGAACACCACATCGACGCGGTTCTGGTCGAGCGAGACCATCTTGGGCTCGACGGTCGCTGCGAAGCGGCCCTGACGCTTGTACAGCTCGATGATGCGCGCCACGTCGGCGCGGACTTTTGAGCGGGTGAAGATCTGGCGCGGCGCGAGCTTGATCTCGGGGCGGATCTTGTCTTCCTTCAGGCGCTTGTTGCCCTCCAGAATGACGCGGTTGATCACCGGGTTTTCGGTAACCTCAATCGTCAGTGCACCATTGTTGTCGGTGATCTGGAAATCCTTGAACAGCTCGGTCGCAGCGAGATCCTTGAGGGCCTGATCGAGAATCGACCGGTCGTAAGTCTGACCCACGCGCAAACGCAGGTACGACAGGATCGTCTGCGCCTCCAGCCGCTGGTTGCCGACCACGGTGATCGACTGGACGGTGGTCGCGGTTGGGGCCGCTTCACCTGCGGGCGCCGGCACAGTCGGCGGGGCAACCTGCTGCGCCATCACCGGCGCCGAGAGCATCGTTCCTGCCAAAAGGAAGGCCGACAGCTGTGTCCGCGCCGAGAATTTGTGTGAAGCCACGCTGTTCATCCCGAAAAAATAACTCAAAAGCGACAAACCCGCCTGACCGCGGGCTCGCGCGCACTCCCTGCCCCAGACTCGCTAGCCAATCAAGCGCGCGATCCCGTCCCACAGGCCCAATGAGCCCAAATCGTTGAAAGTCACGACCAGCATCAGCGTGACGACCGCCGCAAAGCCGAATCGGAACGCCCATTCCTGCACCTGCGGCGGCGCGGGGCGGCGCCGGATCGCTTCATAGGCGTAGAAAAGCAGATGACCACCATCGAGCATGGGCAATGGCAAGAGGTTGATGAACCCCAGATTGATGGAAATCAGCGCCGTAAAGAATATCAGCGAGGCAATTCCCAGCGTCGCCGCCTGCCCGGAAATTTCGGCAATCTTGACCGGCCCGTTCATGTCCTTGATCGACCGCCGCCCGGTCAGAAACTGCCCCAGCACTTCGCCGGTCTGCCTTATGATCTGCCAGGTCTGGCGCAGGCCGACGGCCGGGGCTTCGAGCAGCGATACGGACTGCAATTGGGCTGGCGGCGGCTCAAGACCGATGATCGCGCGTTCATATTCGTTACCGAACGGATCTTTTTCTTTGACCAGCCGCGGGGTCAGCGCGATCACCCGCTCGCTGCCACCGCTCATGATGCGGACCTGCATCGCTTCGCCCGGGCGGTGCGCAACCGCCATCGGAATATCGCCGAACACGGCGATCGGGCGGCCGTCGATTTCGACAATGCGGTCGCCGGGGCGCAGCCCTGCGGTGGCGGCGGCGGACCCGGCCGCGATCCCGCCGGCGACCGGCGGCGTCACCGGCGTGCCGCCGACCCAAGCAAAACCGGCGAGAATGAGGATGGCGAACAGGAAATTGGTCACCGGCCCCGCCGCCACGATCAGCGACCGCTTCCACACCGGCTGGGCGGGAAAGGTGTGCGATCTCTGTTCGGCGGGCAGCTGCTGCCATTCGGCGTCGGGCTGGCTCACTGCGTCGCGGTCGCCCGCAAACTGGACATAGCCACCCAACGGCAGCCAGCCGATCTTCCATTCGGTGCCACGCTTGTCGGTCCAGCTGACGATTTTCCGCCCAAAGCCGATCGAGAAGGTGTCGGACTTTACCCCGCACCAGCGCCCGACGATATAATGGCCATATTCGTGGACAAAGACCAGCGGGCCGAGAACCAGCAGAAAAGCGAGGATGGTAAAAGCGAAACCGGGGGTCTCAAGCATGTTCAAACTGGTCCACAAAATGCTGGGCAGCCGCGCGGGATGCGGCATCGACGCTGAATATGTCCTGAAGCGATGACGGCGCCGCAGGTTCCGCGGCATCGATCACCCGGCGCACGGTATCGACGATTGCGGGGAAGGATATGCGGCCCGCCAGAAAAGCGGCGACTGCGACTTCGTTCGCCGCATTGAGCTGCGCCGGACGCGCGCCGCCCGCGGCGATCGCGGCGCGGCACAGTGCGGTCGCGGGGAAGCGCACCTCGTCGGGTGCCTCGAAGTCGAGCCGCGCGATGCTGGCAAGGTCGAGCGGCGCGCACGGCGTCGCCATCCGCTGCGGCCAGGCGAGCGCGCTGGCGATCGGGATGCGCATGTCGGGCGAGCCGAGCTGCGCCAAGGTTGAGCAGTCGATATATTCCACCAGGCTGTGGATCACCGACTGCGGATGAACAAGGATTTCGATGCGGTCGAGCCCGACGGGAAAAAGGTGATGCGCCTCAATGAGTTCGAGGCCCTTATTCATCATCGTTGCCGAATCGACGCTGATCTTGGCGCCCATCGACCAGTTCGGGTGCGCGACCGCCTGCGCGGGGGTGACGCTTGCCATATCGGTGGCACTCATCGTGCGGAATGGGCCGCCGCTGGCGGTCAGGATGATCCGGCGCACCTGATCGATCCGTCCGCCCGCCAGACACTGAAAGATCGCATTATGCTCGCTGTCGACAGGCAGGATCGTGGCGCCCGAGGTGCGGGCAACCGCCGTCATCAGTTCGCCCGCCGACACCAACGCTTCCTTATTGGCCAGCGCAACGTCGTATCCGGCCGCCAAGGCGGCCATTGTTGGCGCGAGACCCGCGGTGCCGACGATCGCGGCCATGACGAGGTCGGTCGGACGCTGCGCGACTTCAACCAACGCCTCGGCACCGGCGGCGACTTCGATGCCGGTGTCGGCCAACGCGGCCTGGAGATCGTCCAGCCGCGCGGCGTCGGCGATGACCGCCACGTCGGGGCGAAATTCCTTCGCCAGCTTTGCCAGTTCGGCGACATCGCTGTTGGCGGTGAGCACCGTGACGCGCCACGCCGCGCCATCGCGCCGCACGAGGTCGAGGGTCGATTGCCCGACCGACCCGGTGGCACCAAAGAGCGAAAGGCGGCGCTGCGTCATCTCAGCCCGCCGTCCCGATGCTCAGCTGTCCGACATAGGCCAACGCACCCAGCAGCAACGCCACCGGCAAGATGCCGTCGACGCGGTCGAACAGCCCGCCGTGGCCGGGGATCAGCTTGCCCGAATCCTTGACCCCGGCGCGCCGCTTCATCCAGCTTTGCGCGAGATCGCCAAGCTGGGCGAGCAATCCCATGAACAGACCGATCCAGAGTGGCACGCCGATGATCCCGGCGCGGTCGCCGATCGTGGCACTGGCGATCAGCGCCGCGATCATCCCGCCGATCAGCCCCGACCAGGTTTTCGACGGACTTATGGTCGGCGCCAGACGCGCACCGCCAAAGGCGCGACCCGCAAAATACGCACCGATATCGGTCGCCCAGACCATGCCGAACACCCACAGCGCCGCCGTCATGCCCAGCTGGTCGCGGATGAACCACAGCCCCGCCATGGCGCCGAGCGCCAGCACCGGCCCGATGCTGTTCAACAGCAGCTTGGCGCCGCTGCTCAGGGTCATCGCCCGTACCAGCGCGAACCATTCGACCAGCATCAACGCCCCGCCGACCAGCAGCAGCAAACCGAACGCCAACCCCCCGAACCACAAGGCGGTGCCCGCGATCGCGAACAGGATGATCGCCGATCCCGCGCGCACCATGAAATCCGATCGCTTTCCCGCGGTTGTCGTCGTCATACCCTAAAGTCCCCCGTAACGACGATCGCGGCGCGCGAAATGATCGAGCGCCGCCTGCAAGTCGGCTGGTTTGAAATCCGGCCACAATATGTCGGTAAAATACAGCTCAGCATAGGCCGACTGCCACAGCAGGAAATTCGACAACCGCACCTCGCCCGAAGTGCGGATGAGCAGGTCGAGCGGCGGCATGTCGGCGGTGTCGAGATGGGCCGCAATCGCGGCTTCGCTGATCTCGCCCGCCGCAGCGGCGGCCTGCGCAGCGCGGACCAGCTCGTCCTGCGCGCCATAGTTGAGCGCGACCGCGAGCGTGGTGCGCTTGTTGCCCGAGGTGCGCTCCAGTGCATTTTCGATCAGCGCGACGACGTCCGGCGCCAGCGCGCGCCAATTGCCGATCACTTTCAACTTCACGTCATTGGCGGCGAACTCGTCGAGGTCAGAGACGATAAAGCGCTTCATCAACCCCATCAAGTCGTTGACCTCGTCCTCCGGCCGTTTCCAGTTTTCGGACGAGAAAGCGTAGAGCGTCATCGCCTCCAGCCCCAAGTCGCCCGCGGCGCGGACGATCGTGCGCACCGCCTCGACCCCCGCCTTGTGACCGGCGAAGCGCGGCAGCAGGCGCTTCTTCGCCCAGCGGCCGTTGCCGTCCATGATGATGGCGACATGGCGCGCGCCGTGGTTGGGGGCTGTCACGAAAAGACCTCAGAACCCGTTTGTGTCGAGCGAAGTCGAGACACGGGAAGTCGGGCACGGACGCAGCGTGTCTCGACTTCGCTCGACACGAACGGAAGAGAGGTAAGCGCCGGAGAGCACTAGCCCAGAATTTCCTTTTCCTTCGCGGTCGCGGCGGCATCGATTTCGGCGATCGTCGCGTCGGTCAGCTTTTGCACCTCGGTCTCGTGGCGCTTGCGCTCGTCCTCGCTGATTTCCTTCTTGTTCTCGTCAGTCTTCAGATTGTCCATGCCGTCGCGGCGGACGTTGCGCACTGCAACGCGGGCCTTTTCGGCATATTGACCGGCCAGCTTCGAGAGTTCCTTGCGGCGTTCCTGCGTCATTTCGGGGATCGGCAAGCGCAGCATCTGCCCATCAACGATCGGGTTGAGGCCAAGCCCCGCCGAACGAATCGCCTTGTCGACCGGGCCGACGTTCGATTTGTCCCACACCTGCACCGTCAGCATCCGCGCTTCGGGCGCGCTGACCGAGGCGACCTGGTTCAGTGGCATGTGCGACCCATAGACCTCGACCGTTACCGGATCGAGGAGCGCGGTGTGTGCACGCCCGGTGCGCAGGCCCGACAGGTCGCTTTTCAGCGCCTCGACCGCGCCGTGCATCCGGCGTTCCAGATCGGCCTTGTCATATTTCGCCATCGTCTTTTCCTCTTCTATGCTTTGCGCGTTCAGGCGTTGCCGGGGGCGTTGGCCACGACGGTCGAAACCCCCTCGCCCGCCAGCACCCGCGCCAGATTACCGGCTTCGCGAATGTTGAACACGACGATCGGGATATGGTTGTCGCGGCACAGCGCCACCGCGCTGGCGTCCATCACCTTCAGATTGTCGGCGAGGACGCGGTCATAGCTCAGCGTGTCGTAACGCACCGCCGACTTATCCTTTTTGGGATCGGCGTTATACACGCCATCGACGCTGGTCCCCTTGAGCAACGCGTCGCACTTCATTTCGGCAGCGCGCAGCGCGGCGCCGCTGTCGGTGGTGAAATAAGGGGCGCCGACGCCCGCGGCGAAGATCACGACGCGGCCCTTTTCGAGGTGGCGTTCGGCGCGGCGGCGGATCACGGGTTCGCACACCTTGTCCATCTCGATCGCCGACTGGACGCGGGTCTGGACGCCGAGCTGTTCGAGCGCATTCTGCATCGCCAGCGCGTTCATGACGGTGGCGAGCATGCCCATATAGTCAGCCTGCGCCCGGTCCATGCCCTTCGCAGCGCCCGCCATGCCGCGGAAGATGTTGCCGCCGCCGATGACAAGGCAGATTTCAAGGCCGCGGTCTTTGGCTTCCTTGACCTCGGCGGCCATGCTGGCGACGGTTTCAGGGTCGATGCCGAAGGGGGTCGACCCCATCAGCGCCTCGCCCGACAGTTTCAGCAAGATGCGTTTCATGCCGGGTAGAGCCATGTCGGGAGGAACCTCTTTCAACCACTTGATAAGCGAATGGCGCGCACCCTAGTCAGAGTACGCGCCATTGCCAAGCGGACTGCGGCGTTGTTCGGGTTGCATTCCCCAGGTCGTCACCCCGGACGTGATCCGAGGTCCATGCGGCGAGGCCGGAGTGGATGCCGGATCACGTCCGGCATGACGAAAGCTGGGTATAATGCCGACCGAAACCCGCAGCCCAATTCTTCGTTTAGACGCCAGCGACCGCTGCGACTTCCGCCGCGAAATCGCTTTCTTCCTTCTCAATGCCTTCGCCGAGCTGGAAGCGGGTAAAACCCTTGAGCGTGATCGTCGCGCCGACATCCTTGCCGGCAGCGGCGACGACTTCGGCGACCGGGGTCTTGCCGTCCATCACGAACAGCTGTGACAGCAGCGCATTTTCCTTGCGGAACTTGGCGATACCGCCGTCGACCATCTTCGCCACAATGTCGGCAGGCTTGCCCGACTGGGCCGCCTTTTCCTCGGCGATCGCGCGTTCGCGGGCGACGAGGTCGGGATCGAGATCGTCGCCGTTCAGCGCCAGCGGGTTCGCGGCAGCGACGTGCATCGCCAGCTGCTTGCCGAGCGGTTCGAGCACATCGGCACCAGCGGTCGATTCGAGCGCGACGAGCACGCCGATCTTGCCCATGCCGGGCGCGGCAGCGTTGTGGACATAGGCAGTGACGACGCCCGAGTTCACCGACATGATGGCCGAACGGCGCAGCGACTGGTTTTCACCGATCGTGGCGATGTTCTGAGTCAGTGCTTCGGTGACGGTGCCGCCAGCCGGATAAGCGGCAGCGCCGAGCGCGTCGATGTCGGTCAGGTTGCCGGCGAGCGCCACGTTGGTGACGTCGCGGACGAAGCCCTGGAACTGTTCGTTCTTGGCAACGAAGTCGGTTTCGCTGTTGACTTCAACCATCGCGCCGCGGGTGCCGTCGGTGGCAACGCCAACCAGGCCTTCGGCGGCAACGCGGCCGGCCTTTTTGGCGGCGGCGGCGAGCCCCTTGGTGCGCAGCCAGTCGATCGACGCTTCGATGTCGCCGCCATTTTCGGCGAGCGCCTTCTTGCAATCCATCATGCCGGCGCCGGTGCGGTCGCGCAGTTCCTTGACGAGAGCGGCCGTAATTTCAGCCATGGGTGATCCTTTCCAAAGTGGAGCGGTCCTGTGAACGGGACCGCTGCGCCGCACGCGTGGCGGCGCGATAAGTCAAAACGATGACCGAGGGCGGCGGCTGCGCTGTCACAGCACACCGCCCGGCCATTCAGGCGCGCTTAGGCGTCGCTCTGACGTTCGGTTTCGGCAGCGGCTTCGGCGGGAACCTGTTCGTCTTCGGTAACCGGAGCAGCTTCGACAGCCGGGGCTTCTTCAGCAACCGGAGCGGCAGCTTCTTCAACCAGTACCGGTTCGGCGACGGGGTTCACCGCGGCGCCCAGATCTTCACCGCGATCGGCGCGAGCCTGCTGGCCGCCACGCGTCGCGGCCTGCGCGATCGCATCGCAGTACAGGCGGATGGCGCGCGCGGCGTCATCATTGGCCGGAACCGGGAAGGCAATGCCGTCGGGCGAGACGTTCGAATCGAGGATCGCGACGACGGGGATGCCAAGGACGTTGGCTTCCTTGATCGCCAGTTCTTCCTTGTTCGCGTCGATCACGAACATCACGTCGGGAATGCCGCCCATATCGCGGATACCGCCGAGCGACATTTCGAGCTTGTCGCGTTCGCGGGTGCGGTTGAGCACTTCCTTTTTGGTCAGGCCCGAGGTGTCGCCCGAAAGCTGTTCCTCAAGGGTCTTGAGCCGCTTGATCGAACCCGAAATCGTCTTCCAGTTGGTGAGCATGCCGCCCAGCCAGCGATGGTTGACGAAGTGCTGACCCGAAGCGCGCGCCGCATCGGCGATCGGACCCTGCGCCTGGCGCTTGGTCCCGACGAACAGCACCTTGCCACCCGATGCCGCCGACGAGGCGACGAATTCGAGCGCGCGCGCAAAAAGCGGCACGGTCTGCGACAGGTCGAGAATGTGGATGCCGTTACGCGCACCGAAAATATACGGCTTCATGCGCGGGTTCCAGCGGTGGGTCTGGTGGCCGAAGTGGGCGCCAGCCTCGATAAGATTCTGCATCGTGACGACAGGTGCCGCCATAGTCTTTCTCCTTCCGGTTGGTCCTCTGGAAAGCAAGAACCGGGTTCCGCAAGCGGATGGTCCCGGCACCGGTTTATGTGCGCCTTCCATGTGGAATGCGCGGGCCGTTAGCCGCGTTGATCGGCAAAAGCAAGCGCCCGCGGCATATTTGGGATGAACCGCGGGCACGCCCGATCATTCAATCTGGCGCCAATCTGACTCCATTCGTCGCAAAACACGTGAGAACAAATCATGAACATGCAACTAAAAGCCAAGCGAAACCGTCGTTCCGGTTGGAAAGGTTTCGTTAACGAAAACCCGGAAGGACAGATCATGGTTCAGGTCGCAGCCGCACTCCTCTTCGCCCTCGCCGCCGGACTCGGCATCACGGTGATCCTGGCGATGCTGAAATCGAACGAGACCGCGATTCTCTCCGCGCTGCTCGGCGAAGGTGCGTTTGCGGGCGACGCCGCACCGCAGCCCGGACCTGCCACGGCGATCAAGCTCCGCCCGTCGGCACCGCGTCGTCACATCGCGCGCGCCATCGTTGCCCGCCCCCAGCGCAGCCAACCGCAGTTCAGCTGCGCCGCCTGACCTTCGCATAGCTGGCGAGGCCGAACGGCAACGTCGCCGCGTAAAGGGCGCAGACGGCGAGCAGCGTCAGCCACGGCGCGGTCACCAGCGCAGCGCCAAGCAAACCGACCCCCGCCAGCGCGAACAACCGCCACGACCGGCGCAGGCGGATCGAGGCCCAGCTGTAGGTCGGGATCGCCGAGATCATCAGCATCGCGACACCTAGCGCCCAGGGCATCACAAGATACCATTCGCGAAACAGCTCATTGCTCGTCGTCAGCCAGAGATAGACCGGCACGAACGCCAGGCCTGCCCCGGCGGGTGCGGGAATGCCGGTGTTGAAACCGGCTGATTTATGCGGCTGAAAATCGGCGTCCATGCGCGAGTTGAAGCGCGCCAGGCGTAGCGCACAGCAGACGGCCAGCGCGAGCGCGGCGGTCCAGCCGAATTTGGGGGCATCCTGTAGCGACCACAAGAACAGAATCATTGCCGGAGCGACGCCAAAAGCGATCACGTCCGACAGCGAATCGAGCTCGGCACCGAATTTGCTCTGGGCGCGCAGCAGGCGGGCAATACGGCCATCCATGCCGTCGAGCACCCCGGCAAAAATCACCGCAGCGATGGCGAGTTCAAACTGTCCGCCGATCGCAAAGCGCACCCCGGTCAACCCGAAACACAGCGCCAGCACGGTAATCGCATTGGGGGCGAAGGCGCGCAGACCGATGCCGCCGATGCGGCGGCCCGCAGCGTCGGCCGGAAGCTGGTTGTCGTCGCTCACCCTATTGCCCGATGCCGTCGATCATGTCGGCCTTTCCGATCCGCGCGACGACGGTTTCACCCGCCAGCGTCCGCTGACCGAGCAACACTTGCGGGGTGGTACCCGCGGGCAGATAGACGTCAACGCGGCTGCCGAAGCGGATCAGCCCGACGCGCTGGCCGGTGGTCAGCTCGTTGCCCATCGTCACGAACGGCATGATCCGCCGCGCGACGAGGCCCGCGATCTGGGTGAAGCCGATGCGTACCCCGTCGGCGCGTTCGACGACGAAATGCTGGCGCTCATTCTCTTCGCTCGCCTTGTCGAGGTCGGCGTTGAGGAATTTGCCGGGGATATAGACGAGCTTGCGCAGCGTCCCGGCGACCGGGGTGCGGTTGATATGGACATCGAACACGCTCATGAAAATCGACACGCGCAGCATCGGCGCGTCGCCCAGCCCGTCGGCGCCCGCGATCTCGGGCGGCGGCGGCACTTCGGCAATCTGGGTCACCAGCCCGTCGGCTGGCGCAATGACGACATCACTGCCGGTAGGAGTGACGCGAACGGGGTCGCGGAAAAAGGTGCCGATCCACAGCGTGATGCCGAACATCAGCCAGCCGATGATTTCCCAGCCGAGCAGCCAGAAGCACAGGGTGATGATCGCGGCGATCAGCAGGAACTTGCGTCCCTCGGGATGGATCGATGGCCATTGCCATTTGATGCCGCCACCGGGGCGGTTGGAAGAGATGATGTTGGACATGGCCGTTCTTCTAGGGTGCGCGCCTGACACTGACAATGGATAAGGCGCCCCCGCGGTTCCACCACGCCCATTGATCAATCGCGCCGCTTTGCCTAAGGCCCGCTGCAACTCCGACTCCCCAAGGATAAAGGCTGAACGCATGGGCAAGATCAAGGTAGCCAACCCGGTCGTCGAACTCGACGGCGACGAAATGACCCGGATCATCTGGCAATGGATCCGCGAGCGGCTGATCCTTCCCTATCTCGACATCGACCTGCACTATTACGATCTCAGCATCGAAATGCGCGACCAGACCGACGACAAGATTACCGTCGATGCCGCGAACGCGATCGCCAAATATGGCGTCGGTGTGAAGTGCGCGACGATCACCCCCGACGAACAGCGGGTCGAGGAATTCGGCCTCAAGAAAATGTGGAAGTCGCCGAACGGTACGATCCGCAACATCTTGGGCGGCGTCGTGTTCCGCGAACCGATCGTGATGAAGAACGTGCCCAGACTCGTCCCCGGCTGGACCGACCCGATCGTCGTCGGCCGCCATGCGTTCGGCGACCAGTATAAGGCGACCGACTTCCGCGTTCCCGGCCCCGGCAAGCTGCGGCTGGTGTTCGAGGGCGAAGACGGCAAGGTCATCGACGAAGAAGTGTTCCTGTTCCCCTCGTCGGGCGTCGCGATGGCGATGTACAACCTCGACGATTCGATCCGCGACTTCGCCCGCGCCAGTCTGAACTACGGCCTCGCGCGCCAGTGGCCGGTGTATCTGTCGACCAAGAACACGATCCTGAAAGCCTATGACGGCCGCTTCAAGGACATCTTCGAGGAAGTGTTCAACGCCGAATTCAAGGCCGATTTCGACGCAGCGGGCATCGTTTACGAACACCGCCTGATCGACGACATGGTCGCATCGGCGCTGAAATGGTCGGGCAAGTTCGTCTGGGCCTGCAAGAATTATGACGGCGACGTCCAGTCGGACACCGTCGCGCAGGGCTTTGGCTCGCTCGGGCTGATGACCAGCGTGCTGATGACGCCCGATGGCCAGACGGTCGAATCCGAAGCCGCGCACGGCACCGTCACCCGCCACTACCGCATGCACCAGCAGGGCAAGGCGACGTCGACCAACCCGATCGCGTCGATCTTTGCGTGGACGGGCGGGCTCAAGCACCGCGGCAAGCTCGACGACAATGCGGCGCTGATCAAATTCGCCGACGATCTGGAAAAGGTGTGCGTTGCGACGGTCGAGAGCGGCAAGATGACCAAGGATCTGGCGCTGCTGATCGGCCCCGACCAGAATTGGCTGACCACCGAAGGGTTCTTCGAGGCAATCGTCGAGAATCTTGAAGCGAAGATGGGCGCCTAACGCCACGCCTCCGCTTTCGTCATTGCTAGCGGAGCGACGCAATCCAGGTCTGTTGAGGCTACCCTGGATTGCCGCGTCGCTTCGCTCCTCGCAATGACGCGGGATATAAGCGATTTGCTTGAGATAACCACCTAGCCAATCGGGGCCGGCCTGCATAAGGTCGGCCCCTATGGTATCGGAAACAGAAACATCAGCCATCGGCAACGCGCTGGTGGTGCTGGGCGCCGCGGGCATCGTTATCCCCGCATTCGCGCGCTTTCGCCTGCCGCCGGTGATCGGGTTCATCCTGGTCGGCCTGCTCGTCGGGCCGTCGGGGCTGGGGTCGCTGGCCGGCGATTATCCGTGGCTGAAGCATATCACCATCGGATCGACCGATGATATTGCGCTGTTTGCCGAATTCGGCATCATCATGTTGCTGTTTTCGATCGGGCTCGAGCTCTCGTTCCGCCGTCTTTGGTCGTTACGAAAATTGGTGTTCGGGGTCGGCGCCGCCGAATTACTGCTCGGCGGCGCCATCCTGGGCGGCGGTCTGTGGTTGCTTGGTGATCTGTCGACGCCCGCTGCGTTCGGACTGGGGATCGCCCTCGCCTTATCCTCGACGGCCTTGGTGCTGCCCATGGTCGGAACCAAGTCGGCGGTCGGCCGCGCCTCCTTTTCGATGCTTCTGTTCGAAGATCTGGCGATCGTCCCGATCATCTTCGTTCTCGGCGCCCTCGCCCCCAATCCGGCGGGCGACAACACCGAATTGCTGCTGACCACCTTATGGCAGGGCGCGCTGGTCGTCGCCGTGCTCGCGGTCGCCGGTTGGTTCCTGCTTCCGCGCATCTTTGCCCAGGCGGCGCGCGCCAAGGATCCCGAACTGTTCCTCGCCGCCAGTCTGCTGGTCGTCATCGTCGCCGCGCTTGCCACCGCGACGGTCGGCCTGTCGCCGATCGTCGGGGCGTTGCTCGCGGGCCTGATGATCGCCGAAACCGAATATCATGGCGAGGTGGAGGCGATCACGGCGCCGTTCAAGGGCCTCGCGCTAGGGGTGTTCCTGATCAGTGTCGGCATGGGACTGAACCTCCAAAGCATCGCAGCGCAATGGCCGCTGCTGATCGCCGCGGTTGTCGGCGTTGTGCTGGTCAAGGCGATTGTCACCGCATCGCTGCTCCGCTTTTCCGGCGCACGCCGCGGCACCGCCGCTGAAGTCGGTCTGTTGATGGCCAGCCCGTCGGAAACGACGTTGATCGTGCTGACCGCCGCACTGACGGCGGGCATTATCGATCCCGAAACGGCCAGTTTCTGGCAGCTGGTCACTGCGATCGGGCTGACCATCACGCCGCTGCTGGCGCGCGTCGGGCATGACATGGCGCGGCGGATCGAAATGCGCAGCGACGACACGCCCGAGGACGAGCCTGCCGTGGCGCGGACGGTGATCGTTGGGTTTGGCCGCGTCGGGCGCACCGTCGCCGAGCTGCTGCGCGAGCATGGCCGCTCCTATATCGCCGTCGATGCCAATATCGATAGCGTGGCGGTGGCGCGCCGCGACGGCTTTAAGGTGCGCTTTGCCGACGTCGCGCGGCAGGGCAGCCTGGACAAGCTGGGAATCGAAAGCGCCGATGCGATTGTGCTGACGATGGACGATCCCGTGCAGCAGCTGCGCATGACCAAGCAGCTGCGCCAGACATTTCCCGACCTGCCGATCATCAGCCGCGCCCGCGACGCCGACCATGCTGCGGCACTGTATCAGGCAGGGGCGACCGACGCGGTGCCCGAAACGCTAGAAAGCTCGCTGCAACTTGCCGAAGCCGTGCTGATCGATCTGGGCGTCGCAATGGGGCCGGTGATCGCCTCGATCCACGACGTGCGCGCCAAGATGCGGCGCGACATCATGACGAAAGGCGCACTGGACCGCGAACCGCGCATCCGCAAGGTGCGCGCCCCTGCACCCGGCGGCGAAACGGCTTAGCGTCCGCCTGCCGTCGTCGTTGCCGGAGTCGCGGTCGCCGCGCCCAGCGCCGATGCATCGGCCAGCGTCATCCCCTTGGGCAGGATCGCCAGCGACCATTGCCGCTGCGGCGTCAGATATTGCTGCGCCAGTCGCTGGACATCGGCGGCGGTGACCGCGGCAATATCGTCCTGCATCGACAGGGCCGCGGCGGTGACCCGCGGGTCGCGCGTCGCGCCCTCCAGCAGGAACATCCAATAGACATTGCCGGTTGATGCCCGCGCGACCTGTTCCCGGATCGGTACCGCGTTGCGCGTCAGCTCGTCGGCGCTGACCGGGTTCGCGACGAGATCGGCGGCGATGTCGCGCGCGATGCCATAGAAACGGTCGATGTCCTTCGGCGCGAGCAGGCTGCCGACGAGCAGATAACCGCCGCTGTCGAACCCGGTCGGCCAATGGCTGTCCACCACGGGGCCATAGCTGGCACCCTGTTCGGCGCGGAGCCGGTCGAACAGACGGTCGTTGAACACCGCGGCGAGCACTTCAAGACCGCGCGCTTCGCGCGGGTTGGTCATGCCGCCGCTGGTCGGCCACGCGGTCATCGCCGCTGCCTGGCCCTGTTCGCCGCGGTGATAAGCGATGTCGGGAACCGGCGCTGCTTTGGCAAAATTGACGCGCTGGCCGCCGGCGGGTGCCAGCACCTTGCGCGGCGGCAAGGCGCCGAGCGTGTTTGCCAGGATCTCGCGATAGTCGACGGCTTCAAGATCGCCGAAAATCTGTACCTCGATCGGCCCGCTGGCCAGCCGCGGCTCCCAAAAAGCGCGGAAAGCGGCCGGGGTCAGCGCTTCGATCTGCGCCTTGTCGGGCGCCGCCCAGCGCGCGTCATTGCCCGTCAGCCAGCCGCGCAGGTTGCGGTCGAGCACTGCATTGGGGGTCGCGTCGTTGAGGTCATAACCGGTGAGATAGCCGACGCGCAGGCGCTCGATCGGCGCCGCGTCCCAGCGCGGCTGCGCCAGCTTGCCCGCGATGAGCCGCATCTGGTCGGCTAGGTCCGCAGGTTTGCTTTCCGCCGACAATTCGAACGCATCGTCGTCGATGGCGAAATTGAGTTGGATCTGGCGCCCGTTGGTCAGTTGGTCGATCTCGTTCTGGCCCCACGGGCCGATGCCGCTGGCGACCAGCGCATAATCACCGGTCCACAACAGGTTCGGCGCGTCGGCGGCGACGCTGCGGTTGCCGGTGCCAAAGCGTACATTGACGCGGACCTTGCCCGGTTCGACCTTGTTGTTCGACACCAGCGCGGTCACGCCATTGGCGAATTCGATCCGTTCGGCACGCAGGCCGAGCAGGCTGTTGGTCGAGGTAATCGTCCCTGGCGTGCCAAACGCCGGGAGCTGCTTGAAATCGGCTTGCACCGTCGCCAGCCGGTCATCGCGCGCGGTCACCGGTGCTTTCAGCGCCGCCAGCACGGCAGCGTTGCCGCCCGCCGCGGTCGGCGTGGTCAACACAACGCGGGTCACGGGTGCAGCAAAGATCGCCTTGCTGATGTCCAGCATCACCTGCGGGGTTGCCGAGGCGCGGATCGCCTTGAACATATCGACCTGTCCCTGCGGACTGGTCACCACTTCGTGGATATCGACCGCGCGGACCAGATCGTCGGCGAGCCGTGCGCCCGGTTCGTTGCGGGCATTTTCCCATTCTTTGCGCAGAAAGGCTTCGATCTCGTTCGCCTCGCGGTCGATATCGGCCTGGGACGGCGGCGTTTTAACCGCATCGGCGATCACCCCGCGCACGTCGGCGAGGGCGGCCTTCCAGTCGCTCAAGGGGACGATCGAAGCCAAGGTGACGTCGGCGCTGCGGCTGACATATTGCTGTTCGACGGTCGCGACCAGATAACTGCCGCCGCTGCGCGCCCGGTTTTCCAGCCGCCGGTTGACCAGCGCCTGGGCGATGAATTCCAGATAGAGTCGGCGTGTGTTTTCAACCGTATCGATCCGCTTTTTCCAGGGGCGAACCATCGCCAGCGTCAGCGCGAGCGGCTGATTCGGCTCGACGATTTGAAGCGCGGCGGATGCCTTGGGGTCGGGTTTGCCAAAATCGGGGTCGGCGGGATTTGCCCCTTCGGCGCGCCAGTCGCCATAGTATTTTTCCACGAGCCGCGCGAGTTCGGCGGGGTCGGCGTCGCCGACGATGACCACCACCGCGCGTTCGGGTCGGTACCAGCGCTTGTGAAAGGCGGCGACCGTCGTGGCGCTCGCCTTGCTCAGCGATGTCGTCGTGCCGATCGGCGAGCGGTCGCCGAGCAGCTGGCCAGCGAACAGATGCGCGTTGGTCGCATCGCCAATCCGTTTTTGCGGCCCGTCCGATTCGCGCAATTCAGACATGACCACACCACGCTCGGCGGCGACCGCCAGCTCCGAAATTCGCGGTTCCCGGATCATCCCCGACAGCAATTTCATGCTTTCATCAAGATTGGCCGGGGTCACGTTGGGCAGGTCGAGTTGATAGACCGTCTGCGTTGGGGTCGTCTGCGCGTTCGAATCGCTGCCGAAAGTGACTCCGAACCGCTGCCAGATGCGCTTGGCCTCCCCGTCAGGGATATGTTCGGAGCCGCGAAAGGTCAGATGTTCGAGCAAATGGGCATAGCCGCGCTCCTGTTCGGTCTCGAACATCGAACCGACGTCCATGCGCACCCGAATCGAGACCTGGCCCGGCGGCACGCCATTGTTGCGCACGGCATAGCGCACGCCGTTGGGGAGCGTGCCGAATTGCCACGCGGCGTCGCGCGGAATGTCGCTGCCGGCATAGAGCCAATCGCCGGTCGCGACCTGACTGGCAGTCGTGCTCGGCGATTGGCCGCTTTGCGCGTTGACGGCGAAGGGCAGCAACAACAGCGCCGCGCTGGCACTGGCGCACAGGAACGATCGGGAGAAACGAAGCGACAGACGCGCAGGAGAATTGGCCATTGGGCCATCTTATCGCGTTCGAACCTTGCTGGCCACTGAACTGTCACGGCGCTTGTCCTGCAAAGCGCTTCAGCTTAGCGATTGCGGGATGACGATGACGAACGATCCTCTGGGCGCCGTCCCGATTGCCGCACTGGTCCAGATGTCCAGCGGTATCGATCCGGTCGCCAATCTGGCGACGATCGACCGGGCATTGGCGGAGGCCGCGGCGGGCGGCGCGGCGATGGCGTTTCTGCCCGAAATGTCACTGCTGCTCGACCGCGATCGGGCGCGATCGGCGGCGCATATCGTCCGCGAGGCCGACAGCCCCTGGCCCGAAGCCTTGCAGGCGCTGGCGCAAAAACATGGCATCTGGCTGCATTCGGGATCGATACCGCTGCTGGCCGACGAGGGCGCACGGCGCGTGAACCGCAGCCATGTGATCGCCGCCGACGGGAGTATCCGCGCGCGATATGACAAGATCCATATGTTCGACGTCACCCTGCCAACGGGGGAAAACTGGACGGAATCGGCCGCCTATGTCGGCGGCGATACGATTATCGTCGTCGAAACGCCGCTTGGGCCATTGGGGCTCAGCGTTTGTTATGATTTGCGCTTTCCCGAACTTTATCGGGCGCTGGTCGATCAAGGAGCGGAGCTGATCGCCATTCCAGCCGCCTTCACCGTGTCGACGGGCGAGGCGCACTGGCATGTGCTGATGCGCGCCCGCGCGATTGAAACCGGTTGTCATGTGCTGGCTGCGGCCCAATGCGGCAGGCATCAGGACGGCCGGTTGACCTTTGGTCACAGCCTGATCGTCGATCCATGGGGAGCGGTGCTGGGCGACGCGGGGTCGGCGCAGGACGAGGCGGGGTATCGGGTGATGCTGGCGCCGATCGACCCCGCGGCGACGGAACGGGCGCGGACAGCGATCCCGCTCGCGCGCTCGCGCATGGCGCGGAATATCACGCTCTAATCTGATGCGCTCAGGTTGCTATAGGCGTGATTGCGAGCGAAGCGAAGCAGTCCAGAGCGGCTTGTCACACGCTGTATTGCTTCGCTTCGCTCGCAATCACGATTCCAATTGAGGACATTTTTGTCCAGATCGGCACGAGAGCCAATATCGCAGACGCACAAAAGGCCCCGAGCGAACTCGGAGCCTTTTGGTAACTTTAGCGATCAGCCGTAATTACGGGCTGGTCGGCGCGTCGTCGTTGTTGTCCGACGCGATGATGATGCCGCCGATGATGGCTGCGAGTGCGATGATCGCGATGATCCAGCTCGAGCCTTCCAGCTCGCTCTGGCCTTCAACGGCCGAAGCTGCACGGGCTGCGGGAGCGGCCGATGCGGCAACCGGGGCTGCAATCATCGAGGTCGCTGCGAGAGAGATCGCAGCCTTTTTGAGCAGGTTCATTATATTCTCCGTCCACTGGATTAGTCTTGTCGAATCACACCGGAGAAAATCCCCGATCTGCTTCTGCACAGCCCTATTAGGCACGGCGTTCGGCAAATGCAACGACGATTTGCCCTAGCCCGCCAAATCTTACCGAATTGCTAAATAGAGAGAAAATTGTTGCAAAAAGGCCACTAGCCACGCCGAACACGCTCAAAGGATTCGCTCGTCACCGGGTATCCCAAATGCCCCGGAATGCACAAAAACGCCTCGCCGTCGCGGTCTTCGATCCAAGGGGTGATCAGTTCCACCGGAAACTGACCCGAATGGTCGGCGAAACCCGTAAAATCGGGAACTTGGGCAAGGCGTTCCAGATTGCGGCGGGTGGGGAAAATGACCGACACCTCCCCCCGATCGGCCATCGCCAGCGTTTCACGCGCGCTCGCCCAGAAAATATGACTGTGCTCGGCCTCCTCGACCGTCAATTCCTGGCTGTGCGGCGGCGCTGCGACGGCATAAAACCGCGTATCAAAGGTCCGTGCCTCTTTGAAATTCGGACACCAGCGCGCGAAGGGCACAAAGGAATCCAATGCGATTCGATCGCCGCGCGCCGCCAGCATGTCGGAGAGCAAGGTTCCGGCCAGTAGCGCCCGGCGGGCATCCGCCACCTCCGCATCGGCCAACCCCGGCCAGCCGACGGCGAGCCCCGTTTCCTCAAGCGTTTCGCGCAGCGCCGCCACCCGCGCTGCGCCATCAGCCGCATCAAGCGCGGGCGCGTGCTGGCGCGCCACCAGATAATCGTCGGGATCGACCCGTCCACCGGGAAACACGACCGCCCCCGCCGCAAAAGCCATCGTCGTCGACCGCTTGACCATCAGGATTTCGTCCGGCCCGCCGTTGGGCGACGGGCGCATGATGACCAGCGTGGCGGCGGGAATCGCGCCTTCGGGCAAATTTTCCGACGGGACCGATGGGGTCGTGATGCTGTTCATCATCGATGCGATAACCGGGCCGTGAGCCCTTGTCATCCCGGCATTGCGACACGGCAATCGGAGGTGCAAGAAGAAGGCGAACCGGTGTAGGGAGCAGGATATTGGGAATCGTCGAGATTTTGGGCGTTGCCGGCAGCCTCAGCCTGCTCGCAGGATGGCGGCTTTACCTCACCATATTGGCCACCGGGACCGCGATGCATTTCGGCTGGCTGCCGCTGCCCGAACATCTCGCCGCCTTGCAGGTGCTGGCCAATCCATGGGTGCTCGGCGTTGCGGCGGTCGGCACCCTCGCCGAATTTCTGGCCGACAAAATTGCCTGGGTCGATTCGATCTGGGACATGGTCCACAGTGTCATCCGCCCGCTGGGCGGCGCGTTGCTCGCGCTCGCGCTTGTCGATGCGTCCGATCCGACCTGGCAGGTGATCGCTTTTCTGCTCGGCGGCGGCGGCGCGCTGCTCAGCCACGGCGCCAAGGCGACGACGCGCGCGGTCGTCAACGCCAGTCCCGAACCGTTCAGCAATGCCGTGGTATCGACTGGCGAGGATGTTGCGACCGGCGGCTTGCTGGCGCTGGCCATCGCCTATCCGCCGCTCGCGATCGTGATCGCGGTGGTCATGGCCATCGCGGCGGTGATCGTGATCATCGCGCTCCGCCGCCTGCTCCGCAACATCAAGGCATCGTTGAAACGGGCGCTCGGCGACGAGCCGCCGACGGTCAGTAGCCCGCCGCCTGTGCCTTAGAGCGCGGGCAGCAAGGCTTTCAGCGGCGTCTCCGTATCGGCGAGCTGCTCGGCGGTTGCCTGCAGTCCGGCGGTCACGATCATCCGGCCCTGGACATAATCCTTGGTCGCATTGACGCAGTCGATTGCGATCACCCGCCCCGCTTTCAGATAGACGACCGAGAAGCTGCGCGTCGCCGGGTCGCCGCGCATCACCGCACGGTCGTGGCCGGTCGACAATCCGGCGGTCTGAAGCTTGAGGTCATATTGGTTCGACCAGAACCAGGGGATCGCATGATAGGGCGCTTCATCGCCGCAAATCCCCTTGGCAACGACATTGGCCTGATCATTGGCATTCTGCACCGATTCCAGCCGGATCACGACGCCCTCGGCAAAGTCATTCTCGTGCGCGGCGCAGTCGCCGATCGCATAAATGTCGGGCAGGCTGGTCTTGCACAGACGGTCGACCAGCACGCCATTGCCGCCCGCCGCACCCGCCGCGATCAGCGGCTCGACCGCCGGAACGATGCCGATGCCGACGATGACCAGATCGGCGGGGATGACTTCGCCGTCCGCCAGCCGTACCCCGGTGACATGGCCCTCCCCCTCGATCGCCTCGACCGCGACGCCGAGCCGCAGGTCAACGCCATGCTCGCGATGCTCGCGCTCGTAGAAGCGCGAGAGTTCGGTCCCCGCGACGCGCGCCAACACGCGGTCCTGCGCTTCGAGCAGCACGACCGTCTTGCCCGCCTTGCGCAGCACCGCCGCGGCCTCCAGCCCGATATAGCCGCCGCCGATGACAACGATCTGGTTCGCTGTTTCGGACGCCGCCTTCATCGCATCGGCATCGGCGCGGGTCCGCACGCCCTGAACGCCCGGCAGGTCGCCGCCCGGGATCGGCAGCATCCGCGGGCTGCCGCCGGTCGCCCAGACCAGCTTGCCGTAACCGATCATTTTGCCGCCGTCCGTGGTGACGTGGTGCGCCGCGGGATCGACCGACACGACCCGCGTTCCCAGCAGCATTGTCACCTCGCGCTCGTCCCAGTATTTGGCGGGACGCAGTTGGATCCGTTCGAATTCCTTTTCGCCCGCGAAATACTCTTTCGACAACGGCGGCCGCTCATAGGGCAGTTCGGGTTCGTCGCCGATGATCGCGATGCTGCCGGTGAATTTTTGGGTGCGCAGCATGATCGCGGCTTGCGCGCCGCCATGGCCGGCACCGACAATCACCACGTCGAAGTGCATCAATACCTCTCCCGCAATTCGTTCGCGCGTCCCTTGCACGGGATGCAGGGTGAGACAAGCAGCACCCCCTGCCCGTCGGCAAAGAAAAACTTGAGGCGCGCACCGTGCCGACCCGGTTGCCGAACCCGTCAGTCGCGGCGCGCGAGGCGGGCGCGAATGGCCGCGGTATAGGTGCGGCCGACCCTGAGTTCGGTACCGTCGGTCAGGACCGCGATCAGCGAATGAAACTGCCCGCCCTTCACGCGTTCGACCGCGTCGATCCGCACCATCGTGCTGCGGTGGATGCGCAGAAACTGCTGCACCGGCAATTGACGTTCCAGGGTCGCCAGATTTTCATTGTACAAATAGCTTTGGCCGTCGGCGTGGATGCGGACATAATCGCGTTCGGCCGCGACATGGGTGATACTCTCGGGCTTGATGCGGATATATTCGCCGCCTGCCCGCACCCATAGTTCGGCCATATGCGGCCGCGACGCATCGCCGGTGGCACGCAAATTGGCCACTACTTCTTCCAGCTCGCGGATGCGGTCGGCGCTGTTCGACTGCTCGGCAACCGCACGCGCACGCTCCATCGCGGTCTGGAACCGTCCGGTTTCGATCGGCTTGGTCACATAATCCACCGCGCGCGCCTCAAAAGCGCGCAGCGCCTGGTCATTGAACGCGGTGACGAAAATGACGGCGGGCGCAGGATCGGGCAAGTGCCGGATCAGGTCGAACCCGCTGCCCCCCGGCATCCGGATGTCGAGCAAGATGATGTGGCAGGGGTTAGCCGCCAACCAGTCGATGGCCTGCGCGACATTGCCCGCCTGGCCGACCTCGCCAACCCAGGGCAATTGCTGCGCGAGCCGCACCGCACGGCGCCGGGCCAATGGCTCGTCATCGACCACCAAAATCGACAACCGCTGCATCAGATCGCCCAGGGAAGGCGGATTTCGGCGCGGAACAGCGCCGGGGTCAATTTGGTTTCAAATCCGCTGTCGCCGCCAAAGCGCGCCGACAGCCGTTCGGCCACATTGCGCAATCCGATCCGGCTGCCCGGTCGCACAGCGCTTTCTTCGACCGAACAGAGATCATTCTCGACCCGAATGCCGAGACGATCGCCTTCCCGCCACGCGGTGATCCGGATCCCGACTTCCCCGGTACAGGGCTCGACGCCATGGCGGACAGCATTTTCGACCAGCGGTTGCAGGATCAAATTGGGGACCAGCGCCTGAAGCGCGGCTTCCTCCACATCAATGGTGAACCGCATCCGATCCGGGAAACGCTCGCGCTCGATCTCCAGATAATCCTCCTGCAAGGCGAGTTCGGCCGCCAAGGTGACGTCCTTCATCGGATCGAGTTCCAGCGTCTGGCGGAGAAACGCCGACAGCGACACCATCATCCGCTGCGCCCGTGCGGTCGCCCCCTCCTCGACCAGCCCCATCGCCGAATTGAGCGTGTTGAACAGGAAATGCGGATTGATTTGATAGCGCAGCGCGCGCATCTGCGCCGACAGCGCCTCCTCGCGCGCCAGCGCCAGACTGCGCTCGCGGTCGCGGACATCAAAGCTGTAGATCAATGCGACATAAAGGCACGACCAGCCAAAAAACATCGCGGTGCTGGAAATCATCGTGTGTCCGAACTGGACGTTGTCGAACACCCAGCTGTCGGGCCGCGCCATCCACAGATAGATGACAATGTCGATCACGCTGTAGATCGCTGCAGCCAGGATCGAGAACGTAAAGGCGATCACGACCTTGGTGAAGATCGATACGGCGCGCAGCCGGAACAACAGCGCGGTGACCACCAAAGTCAGCCCGGCTCCAAAGCTGTTCAGCACCACCTTGCCGAATGCCGACGCGATCGGATCGGTCCCGGCAATGCCCCACAACAAGCTGTCCGAAAGCAGCACGCACAGCCAGAACAGAGCCGCCAGCTTGACCGTCGTCGCGGTAATCGCCTTGCGTTCCTGCGGGGTCGCCACGCCCAGTGGCGCGGGCGGATTGGCGCCGCCGCGGATCAACCGGGCCTGTTGTGCCTGTTCCTCTGAAACGCTCGTCATCACCAACAAGCCATTGGTAGAAAACTCCACCCGTTCATTGTCGCCTGCAAGCCAACTGCCGGTTTCCCCCCTCATCCTTTGTCGCCGATGCGATAGCATTGCCGCGCCATGAAACATATCGACCCGTCATCATATCCCGCGTTGCAGTCGGACGTCGATCCCCGCGCTCGCGATGACCGGACCATCGTCCTGGTAACGATTTCGCGGTATCGCGGCGAGGACGCCATTTCGCGAATTAAATCGGTGCTCCCCGGTTCGGAGATCATCAACCTGTCCCAGCTGTACGTCGATCGCGACGTCACCGATATCCTCGCCGAGCCCATCTCCTCTCCCGCGCCCGCGCCGCTGACTCACCGGCAGCGAGAGATTCTGGACTATCTGCTGAGCGGCCTGTCGAACAAGGAAATTGGCCGCAAGCTTGGGCTGTCGCATTTTACGGTGCGCAACCATGTGTCGAACATCTTGCGCATTCTGGGGTATCCGTGCCGCCGGGCAATGCGCCGGTCGCTGAACGCCGGGGCGGTGCTGCCGACCTTTCCCACCAGCTTGGCGGCCTGACCACCGCAAGAACGACGCAGGGCGATGATCGTCGGCGCCCGCGCGGCATGCGCCAACCGGCTTTTCGCATCGACGATGATCGACCGAACCCGGCGTCCGACCGGACGCCAGATATAAAGATGTCAGCCCCTGCATCGACGCCATCCCAAGGAAATTATCGATAGCGCGACCCTAGCGGAGCATATGCGCGAACCCAATCGACCGCAGGAACCGGTACATGGGGCTTTCCAACCTCTAGGGCACTGGCGTCTCCAGCGCGATGCCATGTTGCCGCAGCCATGTTACGACCTCCCGCCGCGCCTGCAATGTTTCGGTATTCAACAACCGGTCGGGGGTCATGAACAGATAACGCTGAAACGTCTGTCCCTGCGCATTGCGCGCGGTGGCTGGCGCGCCTGCGTCCAGGAGCGCGAGCACATAGCGCGGTTCGTTGATCTGCGCCGCAACATGCAGCGGCGTGTTGCCAGTCGCATCGGCCAGCGCGGCGCTGGCGCCCGCCGCCAACAGTCGGCTGAACTGGCGGTCATTCTCGGCGAGCATGGCCGACATCAGCGGTGTGCGGCCATTGCTGCGATTGGGCGTATCGGGGCTTGCTCCCCGCGCCAGCAATATATCCAGATAGGCCGGATCGCGCGCCATCGCCGCATAATGGACCGCGGTATCCCCGTCGCGATCAGGCAACAGCGGGTCGCCCCCGGCATCCAACATCGCGCGCACGTCACTGGGCGCGGCGCCTCGAAAGATGAGCTGCGTCATGGCCGGACGGCGCGGCGGATCGGGCGTCGTCACCGGCGGCTTCGCCGCGGCATCCGGTTCGCGCGCGCTGGACAGGCTGCCTGGCAGACCGATAGACACAGCGGCGCCGAGCAGCGGGAGCGCCCATATCATGCGTCGCTGATCGGACCTTGCCATCACATCAACATCCCCTGCGACCATCACAAAACAAAGCCCGTCGATGCACCGGTACGCCGGCCGCCCTGCCACCGCAGGGCGCGCGGCCCTATCCCGCCAGACGACGTCCGCCCGGCTGTGACCATTCGGTCGGCACCGCATCCGGACGGGAGAGCGAGCGATGGCACCATGTTCTCACCGCAAAGCGACGGCCAGCCGATCGATGCTCGCCTCCGCCGGGCTATTCATGCTTGTCATGCCTGGCATCGTCGGCGTTCGGGCAACCGACGCGGCGGCGTTGGATCGATCGCCGGAGTTTCGCGAATGTATCCGCGACAGCGGGGGCGTCACTGCGGCGATGCAGGACTGCATCGGGGGCGAATATCGGCGGCTCGATCAGGCGCTGAACATGGCGTATCGCGGCGCGCTGCGCCGGTTGCCAAGTGACACGGCGCGATCGCGGCTGCGCGCGTTGCAGCGGACGTGGCTGAAAAACCGCTGGGACGTTTGCGCTGACGAGGTGGCCCGCTCGGGAATGGCGGGCGGTTCCGGCGGCCTCCTGATCGAGGGGAATTGCCGCTTGCGCATCGTGGCGGATCGCACCCAGTGGCTGCGGGACTATCCGCAGCCTCTCCCTTACGGACGATAGGGGAAGCCGATGGACACGATCGAAATCGCCAAACTGCTGCTCTTTTCGGGCGCCGCCTCGATGCTTTTTTCCACCTTTCTCGGTTTTTTGATGCTGGTGCCGATGCAGCCATGGGGGCGCCAACTGCTCCAGGGCATGAATTTCAAACAATTTGGCGCCGCGCATCTTGACTGGTTGATGCTGGGGTTGATGCAGGGGCTGGCGGGTGGGCTTGTCATCGTCTTTGCCGTCGAACCTGCGCCGTCGGCCGTGTGGGCAATGATCCTGGGGGGCTGGCTCAATCCCCTCGCCTATGTTTTTCGAGCATTTGGCGTGAATGCCTTTGCATTCGGCGGCGTTGCGACGCAGCGGCTGGCCGCGACGCTGGGATTGGGTTCGAGTGTGGCAATCTCTTATGCCTGGGTGGCGATCCTCTCGGCGTGCTGGAGCGGCTGGAGATGATCCCGCTTCGGCCCGCGACAGCGCAACCGTGCGCTACGCAGGTTGCCGCGCCGCGGCGCACACGGTGTTTCGCGCCATGCGGATGAAAATCGCCCGCTTTCCGTCATCCAGCCGCCTTACCCGACCGACGATTTTGTTCGCGCGCGTCATAACGGCGGGATTGTTCATGGCGCATGCGGTGGTGCGGATCGCCAATGACACGATCCCTCAGTTCGGCCAGTTCATGGAAGGACAAGGATTTCCTGCCGGCGAAGCGCTGGTATGGGCTATCACCCTGACCGAGCTGGTGGCGGGCTTCCTGATGATCGTCGGCCGCTTTGTCCGCCCCGCGGCGGCGGCGCTGCTGGCGATTGCGGTGGGCGGCATTGTCCTGATCCACCGCCATTCTGGCTGGTTCGTCGGCGAACATGGCACAGGCGGCGTCGAATATAGCGCCGCGCTGATCATCCTCTTGTTGCTGATCATGGCGGACGATCAGGATCGCCAGCCGCGCCTAGAAATCCCATGACGTGCTAGCCCATCGCGATGGTTGCGGCCAACTGCCGATAGCGTCAATTTGAACCGTCAATTTTTGGGGTCATGCCCGTCGGCGCTCGCCCCTCGCGCCCTTTGCGGGCGAAACGACACCAGAGATTCCCATCCGCCAAAGGGTCGCTTGGTGGCGAAGGGGCTCGCAGCGATGCGAGCCCCTTCCTGGAACGGCGAACCAGTACCTCATGGGGCTGGCATCGGCCGTGGCATTGCGCGACCAAGTAACGACTGACGCCGCGATATCTGGCGACAGTGGAGTTTCAGTGCGACATGCAAATGCCAACCGCCGAACGAATTCTGGTTGCCGACGATCACCCCGTGTTCCGCGACGGAATGAGCCGCCTGGTCGGCGGCGCGTTTCCGCACGCCGATGTTGTCGAAGCGGGCAATGTCGATGAGATTATGGCGCTGGCCGGCGTCGGCGCCGCGCCCGCCGTTTTCATCCTGGACCTGATGTTTCCGGGCATGGACCCCGCGACCACCATTGCCACCCTTCGCGGTCAGTTTCCTACCTCGTCGATCATCATCATTTCCATGTCAGATGACCCCGAAACGATCCGGCGCGTCATGCAACAAGGCGCCGACGGATTCATTGGCAAGGCCATGCCGTCCGATGCGATGTTATCGGCCATCAAAGCGGTACGAAACGGCGATACGATGGTCCTGGTCCCCGAGACGGCTTCGATTGTTCCACCGCCGCCCCCATCACAGGCCCGCGTTCAGGAACTCACCCCGCGTCAGCGCGATGTTCTAATTCAATTAGCAATGGGCAAGACCAACAAGGAAATCGGCCGTCAACTCGACATATCGCCGTTCACGGTGCGGATTCATGTATCGGCGCTGCTGCGGATATTGGGTGCCAATACGCGATCGGAAGCCGTGAAAAAGGCCGGTGCGCTGGGCATTCAATAGCCGCAGGGTAAAGCCGCTTCGTACTACCCCCGGCGGCTGCGCAACGCCGCGATTGCCGACCGTAGCTCGGCAGGTTGCACCGGTTTTTTGAGGATAAGGACGCGCGCGTCGGCGATGCTTTCCTCGATCGCTATTTCATCATGCCCCGTCATCACAATCGCCATTGGCGGAGGCTGTTGATCGCGGTGGAGTGCGATGCAGTCAGCACCGGTCCTTCCGCCGCCGATGTCGAAATCGGTGACGATCAGATCGCATGGCTGCGCGTGCGGCGGCACCGTGGACCAGGCGGTAACATCGGCGCCCCATGTCCGCAGCAGGTCGGCCGTCGCATCAAGCACATCGATGTCATCTTCGACAAGCAGGATGCGCAGGCCGTGCAGCGGCACGGCATAGCTGGTGTTGCGACCAACCGTGCGCAACGGCAACGCAGCGGCCGCGGCCAACCCGTGAATGGCGACGCCCGTCCCCCGCCCCGGCGTCGAGCGAATTTCGGCATCAAGACCCATCAGCGCGCCCAGTCGCTTGACGATCGACAGGCCCAGCCCGACACCCTGCATATCGGCGCTGCCCAATTTGCGGATCTGATAAAATTCGTCATACAGCCGCGGCAAATGCTCGGCCGCGATGCCTGGGCCGCGATCGACGACCCAAATCGAAACATTGTCGCCGCGCGGGCGACAGCCGACCAGAACTGGACCGCGCGGGGCATATTTGATCGCGTTCGACACCAGATTTTGCAACATGGTCAGCAAAAGCGCCCGATCGGCCAACACGATGCGACGCGAGGCAACGAAGCGCAGATCGACCCCGGCCCATTGCGCGCTGACCTGATTCTGTTGTTCGAGCATACGGAACAGCTGGGCGATGGCCACCGGTTCAAGCTTCGGCGTCACCGCGCCGCTGTCGAGCGTGGAAATATCGAGCAGCGAGCGAAACAGCTCGGCAACCCCCTGTAACGATCGATCGATCCGATCGACGATGGTGCGCTGCTCGGGCGCCAGACCGGTTTGGGTCAGACTGTTGAGGAATAACCCGATCGCATGAACCGGCTGGCGCAGGTCATGGCTGGCCTGGGCCAGAAAACGTGATTTTGCGGTGTTCGCCTCCTCGGCGGCGCGGCGCGCTTGCTCGATATCACGAAGCAGCGTCTGGATGTAGATCGGTACGATTAATGTCGTCAGCGACAGGGTAAACACCAGGATGGGATTGGCGCGCCAATAAGGCGTCAGCGCCGTGATCACGGCTAGCGTGAATTGCACCATCACACCCGCGATGATCATGTAGCGCGACCCATAACGCAGGCCGTTGCCGACGGTGACCCACATGATGATCGCGTAAGTAGGCAGCATCGCGGCGCCCCCCGCGATGAGCGCGAACCCCAGCCCCGCAAAATCATTGATCATCCCGAAAATCCGGCGCGCCGGATAATGGCCGGGAAAGCGAATGATCAGATATAGCTGCCCGGCAGCGACTGGGGCGTAACATGCAAAATAGGTGAGCACTTCGATCGCCCACGGCTGAATCCGCTGTTCGGGCGAAGTGATGATGCTCGCGCCGATCGCATAAGCGGAAACGAGCATGAGGATGAACATGCGGATCCACGCCTGCATCTCCTCCGACCGCTCTTCGATCGGGGTGCTTTTCAGGCGGCGGAAGATCATCTTTGCGATAAACTTTTCTGTCACAGCGAACGCTCGGCCGGCCAAATTATCATCACGAAGCCAAAGCGCCATGACGAGCTGAACAGTCCGCAGGTTCTAAAGCGCGATAACGTACCGCGCTTCGTCCGACGGAGCGCGGTGTGGCACAGATTTTTCCGCGCGTCCGCCACAAGGCCCAGGCCATCGTCGCAGCAGACACGCGGTTGTGCCGCCGCGCACCGTCAAAAAGCCTGTTTGACGTTGATCAAGACGCCCTGATCGGCCCCCGCTCCGCTATTGTGGCGACGCGTATATTCGACATCGACCGCGGTTCGGTCACCGATCATCATCTCGACGCCAAAGCCCATCAACAACCGACTGCGCGCATACCCGGTCAGGGGAACGGCGTTGAACGGCCCCGATATCTGATCGAAATAGGCGACCAGGGCCTGACCGTCGCGTTCGACGTCGCGCTGATATTCCAGGCGCAAGCGCGGCAGGAAAAAGCCGTTTTCGACCGCTATGCGATAATCGATTTTCGCGCCCGCCCCGATCGATGTGAACGCGACATCCTGATCCAGATAGGTGAGGTCGAACACCGACCCGCTGTTTTCGGTATAGCCGTTGAGCGTACCGCGCTGCGCATCAATCCGCGCATAAGGGGTGAAGCGCCAATCGCCGCTTTCGATGTCGGCGCCCGCGGACACCGAACCGAACCACTGGCGGCCGCTGCGCGACGAATTGACCATCATGCCCGACAGGGTGACATAGCGGCGCAGATCGAAATCGAGCCACTGATAGCCTGCCAACCAGTCCACATAAAGACCGCCGCCGAGCAGATGACTGCCATAGATGGCCAGCGTTTTGGCTTCGCCCTCGCTCTGCGATCCGTTGCGACCGATGTCGGTCGTCTCGCGGCCCAGGCCGACGCCGATGCCGGCGACAAAAGAGGGGTTGAACCGATAATCAGCGCCAAAAGTGACCCCTTCGGATTCGAACCGTTCGGACGGACGCCCGGTTTTTTCGTCGCGATCGCCCCAGCGGATCGTGCCACCCGCCCAAATCGTGAGCGGCATGGCGGCGTTGCCGGACCCTGCGCCCCCCGCCGCCGCCTGCGCCTCATCGGCGGGCGGCGCCGCCGCTCCGATCGCACCGCCACCCAGCATTCCGCCCGCCAGCGAGCCGGCTTGGGTATTGGCGCCGAAACCGCCCGACTGGCGGTTTGCCCCACCGACCGCATTGCCGCCCGCATTGGCACAAACCGGGTTCGTCCATGCGGTGATGGTATCGATGCAATGATCCGATGCGTTGATCCGCAGCGAGTTGTTGAACCCGCCGCCGCCGCCACCACGGCGCAGCCCCTCCAGCCGGCGATTGAAGTTACCGACCTGGGTATCGACAAATCGCCGCGCCGAATTGACCTGCGCCTGGATCAGTCCGCGCACTTCGGGATCGTTGGCGGGATTGGGCCGCGCGACGATCTGTAGGGTGTAGGTGATCGTCGCGGTCGAGGGTGTGCCGCCCGTGCTGTCGGTGACCGTGATCGCAAAGCTGGTGTCGCCCGATCCGGTCGGGGTTCCGGCGATGACCCCCGTCGCCGCGTCGATCGTGAGTCCCGGCGGGAGCGATCCCGAACTGACGGCAAAGCGGTAGGGCGCAATGCCACCCGTCGCGGTCACCCTCTGACTATAGGCGACACCCTGCGTGCCGCGAGGCAGCGTCGCCGGGGTTATCGTGATCGCGGTGTTGCCGACCGCCAGCGTCACATTGGCGGACCCCACCTGGCCGTTGGCGTCGGTGACGTTGACGGTGAAGGCAAAATTGCCCGCGGCCGTCGGCGTTCCCGACACGATTCCGCCCGCCGACAGCGACAGCCCTGCGGGCAGCGCGCCGCCGCCCAGGGTAAAGCTGTAAGGCGCCACCCCGCCGGTGGCGGTCAGCGTCGCCGTGTAGGCGGTGCCTGCGGCGGCAACCGGCAAGCTGGTGGGCGTCACCGCGACCGAGGGCGCCGCTACGGTCAGGCTGTAATTGCCCTGCACCGTGAACGGCGCCCCGGCTCCGGTCGATCCCGTGTCGGTGGCGGTGACCGCAAAGTTGAAGGATCCCGACGCCGTCGGCGACCCGGAAAGCAGTCCGGTCGACGGATTGAGCGTGACGCCCGCCGGCAGATTGCCGGTCAAGCTGTAGCTGTAGGGACCGACCCCGCCGGTTGCGGTAATCGCTTGGCTGAACGCCGCCGCATAAGTGGCGGTAAAGCTGCCCGTCGCGGGGGTCAGCGCCAAGGTCGGGGCGTTGACGACAAGCGTAAAGGTCTGAACCGTGTTGAACGGCCCGCTGCCGGTCGAGGCATCGGTGCCGGAGACGGCCAGCGCAAAGCTGCCCGCGCTGGCCGGCGTTCCCGACACGGTCACGCTGTTCGCGCTGCTGCCGCTGATCGCCAGCCCGATCGGCAGGTTCGTGACCTGATAACCAGCAAAGGGCTGCGCGCCGCCACTGAAGGTAAAGGTCCGGCTGTACGCCATCCCCGCCGTCGCAGTGAGCGGACCATCCGCCGCGATCGTGATCGCGGGATTGCCGACGGTGATCGTCACCGTCGCCGGAGCCGACGTCCCGCCCGGGTTGGTCGCGGTGTAAGTGAAGCTGTCGCTCCCCGCGAAACCCGCATTCGGCGTATAGGTGACGCTGGTGCCGCTGGCGACGGCAATGCCGTTGGCCGGGGGCGCGGCAATCGCGACACTCGCAGCCGTGCCACCCGTGATCGTCAGCGCAATCGGGTTCGCCGCGCTGCCATAGGCAACCGTCGCCGACACCGGATTGGCGACCGGCGCGGACTGCTCGATTTGCAGGGAATAGTTTTGCGTCGCGGTATAGGGGCCGCTGCCCGTGCTGCTGTCGGTCGCCGTTACCGTGAAGTTGAAGGTACCTGATGCCGTTGGCGTACCCGAAAGCACCCCGGCCGCCGACAGCGTCGTTCCGCCGGGCAGGGCCCCGCCGGTCACCGCATAGCTGTAGGGCGCAGTGCCGCCGGTCGCCGGGTTCAGCGGCGCCGAATAGGCAAAACCGACCTGGCCGCCCGCCAGCGTTGTCGGCGGCAACGACACGATCGCGGCGCCGATC
Organism: Sphingopyxis sp. UBA6723; assembly: GCF_002454115.1. Lineage (GTDB taxonomy): Bacteria > Pseudomonadota > Alphaproteobacteria > Sphingomonadales > Sphingomonadaceae > Sphingopyxis. The sequence goes on from NZ_DKIH01000009.1 coordinate 274,577, forward strand.
GTCAAACTATAGGCGCGGCTACCGCTCTGCGCATTGGCGTCGGTCGCGGTGAGGGTGAAATTATAGGTGCCGCCCGCCGTCGGGGTACCCACGATAGCGCCGCTGCCCGACAGGGTCATGCCGGGCGGCAGTGCGCCCGCGGTCACCGTATAGCCATAAGCCGCGACCCCGCCTGACGCGACGGCTGTCTGGCTGTAGCTCGCCCCGACGCTGCCGTTGGGTAGCGTTTCCGGCGCGATGCTGATCGTCGGTGCGGGGACGTTGATCGTATAGGCCTGGGCGATGGTGAACGGCGAACCGGCCCCGGTCGAGCCGGTGTCCGTCGCGGTAACGGTGATCGGGTAGCTGCCCGGAGCGGTCGCAATGCCGCTGAGCGTGTTGCCGCTGAAATTCAGGCCGGCGGGCAAGGCACCGGTCAGCGCATAAGTGAACGGCCCGACACCCCCACTGGCGCTAAAGGCCTGCGCGAATGCGGCATTATAGGGCGCGGTCAGTGTCCCCGCCCCCGGCGTCATCGTGAACGCCGGTCCCGCGACGACAAGGGTGAAGGTTTGGCTGGCATTGAAAGGCCCGGCACCCGTCGAAGCGTCGGTCGCCGAGACGGTGAGCGTAAAGCTGCCCGCGCTGGTCGGTGTTCCGATGATCTCGACGGTGTTAACGCCGCTGCTCCCCGCCTGCATCCCGGCGGGCAGGCCGGTGACCTGATAGTTGGTGAAGGGCTGGGTCCCGCCATTGAAGGTGAATGTTTGACTGAAAGCCGTGCCGACCGTCGCGGTCAGCGGCCCGCCCGCAGTGACCGTGATCGCCGGATTGGCAACGCTGATCGTCACCGTCGCCGGGGCCGAATTGGCGCCATTGTTGCTGGCGAGATAGGTGAAGCTGTCGGCTCCGGCAAAGCCGGTATCGGGGATATAGCTAATCGTCATGCCATCGACCACGGCGCGGCCATTGGTGGGGGGCGTGACCACCGCGACCGAATTGGCGGTGCCAGTGATGCTGAGCGGAATGGGGGTCAGTCCGGCACCATAGGGCACACTCGCGGTGACGGCGCCGACGACGGGCGGCGTGTTGACGATATTGATCGAATAGCTTTGCTGGACGACCGAGGGGCCGGTGCCGCTGTTGCTGTCGGTCGCTGTGACGACGAAACCGAACAGATTGGCCGTCGTCGGCGTGCCGGTAATCGCCCCCGACGCCGACATCGTCAGGCCATAGGGCAGTTCGCCCGACGTCACGACATAGGTGTAGGGCGCCACGCCGCCGGTCGCCGGATTGATCTGCGCCGAATAGGCGACGTCAGTGGCGCCATCGGGCAAGGTCGTGGTCGGCAGGACGAGCGCCGGAACATCGACGGTAAGCGTGTAGGCGCGCGCGCCGCTATACGGTCCTGGCGCGGGCGTCGCGTCGGTTGCCGTGATCGTAAATGTGCGCGGCCCGCCCAGGGTTGGCGTCCCGGCCAGCGTGCCGTCGGACGCGAGGGTGAGCCCGGGCGGCAAACTGCCCGAGGTAACCGCAAAGCTGTATGGCCCGATCGACCCGTCGACGGTAATTGCCTGGCTATAGGGAACGCCAAAGGTCGCGTTGGGCAGCGTCAACGGCACCAGTTCGATGAACGGCGGCGCAATCGTCACCGTATAGTTGCGGCTGGCCGAATAGGGTCCAGGCGTGCCGCTGCTGTCGGTGGCCGTAATCGTGAAGTTGGCATTGCCCGCCGCGATCGGCGTTCCGGACAGGGTGCCGTTCGGGTCAAAGGTCAGCCCCGCGGGTATGGTACCGGCGGTCACCGCATAGCTATAGGGCGCCGTGCCGCCATCGGTGGTCAGGATCGCACTGTACAGGATGCCGACGGTCCCGTTCGGCAGCGTGTCAGGCTGAATATCAAGCGGCACATCGTCGTTGAGGATCGTCCCGGTGCCGGGGTTCGCACCAATGGTCGCGTTGGTCACGCCGGACATGGTGACCGTAAAGCTTTCGTCGGCTTCGGGCGCCGTGTCGCTGTTGATCGTCACCGGCAGCGTCTTGCTGGTTTCGCCAGACGCAAAGAAAATTCCGCCGGTCGTGCCGACATAATCGCTGCCTGCGGTCGCGGTGCCGTTGGCCGTCGCGACATTGACCGACACCCCCAGGCTGCTCGGCGCATCAAGCGTCAGCACGAAATTCAGCGTCCGGTTACCCAGATTGCCCTCGACGATCGACGGGCTGCTGATCGACAGCGTCGGCAGGGGATCGTCGTTGGTGATCGTTCCCGTCCCTTGCGACCCGTTGACAAATGCGCCGGTCACATTGGCGATCCGGACAAAGAACCGTTCGTCGGCTTCGTTCAGCACATCGCCGTTGACGAGCACGGTAAAGGTCGCCGACGACGCACCCGCCGGGATCACCACGGCGGTCTGACTGTTCGCGACAAAATCCTCGCCCGCCGTTGCGGTGCTGGCGAATGTCGCAATGTCAAAGGTCACCCCGGCTGATGTGGCGGGCGCGGACAATTGCACGGTGAAGACTGCATTCGTCGTCCCGCTGTTGCCTTCGGCAACCGTCACGTCCGTGACCGAGATGCTGGGAAAATCATCGTTCAGGATCGTGCCCGTCGCGCTTGCCGGGGCGCCGACCGTGTAACCTGCGCCCGGCGCCAGCGTGATCACCACCGTCTCGTCGGGTTCGATGGTGCCATTGTTGTTGGGATTGACAATGATCGTCTGACTGGTTGCACCGGCAGCGATGACCACCGACGTTCCGATCGGGGCATAGTCGTTGCCGTTAATCGCGTCGCCGCCGATCGTATAATTGATCGTGAGCGGTGCCGTGGCCGCCGCGCTCAGCGCGACCGTATACACCAGATTCGGCCCGTCGTTTTCGACGACGCTTGCCGGAGAAACCGTAATCGACGCGCTTGACAAATCGTCGTTCAGGATCGTCCCGGTCGCAGAAGCGGGAGCTCCAATGGTATAGCCAGCGCCTGCCGCCACGCTCAAAATCACCGTCTTGTCGGCTTCGATCAGGGAATCCGCGGTCGGGTCGATGACCACGGTCGCGGTCGTCGCGTTGGCCGCAATAGTGACGGAAGCGACGCTGCCGCTATAGTCCGTCCCGGCAATCGCCGTGCCCGACGTTGCCAGGTTTACCGTCAGCGGGCTGGAACTCGCGACACTGCGCGTGACGGTGTAAATCAGATTGGTCGCGCCATCTTCGGACACCGAAGACGGCGAGACTGCGATCGATACCGCTGGCTGCGCCACCACGGTAAAGCTGAAATCTTGAAGCTGGAAATATGTGCCGGGACCGGTGCTGGAGTCGCTGACCCGCATCCGGAAATTGGTGGTGCCGATCGTCGTTGGTGTACCGCTCAACACCCCGGTCGAAGACAAGGACATGCCTGCTGGAAGAGGCCCGGCGACGACTTCATGCAAAAAGCTGTAGGGCGCGACGCCGCCGTTGACGCCAATGTTCAATGAGAAAGGCGCATTTTGGGCCGCAGTTGCCGAAGCCGGATTGATCACGAGCGTCGGATTGGCGACCGTGCCGGTATAGCCTCTGACCACAAAATCGCCGACCGAATCCTGCGACCGCACCGAAAATGTGTAGGTGCCGCGGAGCGTCGGCGTGCCCGAAATCACTCCCGCCGAACTGAGCGTCAAACCCGTCGGCAGGCTGCCGGAACTGAGTGAATAGGTATAGGACCCTACTCCACCGGTCGAGCTCAGCGTTTGCGAAAAGGGCGCCCCGGCGGTCATCGGCGCCAGCGACGCCGGCGAAATGGCAATCGACGATGTGGGCGGGAGGATCGTGATCGTCACCTGAATGATATTGTTCGGCGGCGCATTTCCGTCGCGCACGAGAAACGTGTCAGTCGTTCCACTGCTGCCATTATGCTGGTAATTGATGAACTGTTGCGGCCCGAAAGGACCAATCGTAGCGGTACCATGCGTTGGCGGCGAGGCAACGGTGCCAAGCCCGAAACCGGCATGACAGTCTGTTGCATCAATGCTCACCGTGCCGCCATAGGCCACCGTTGCAGTTTGCGGCGGACACTCGGTCGATGTATGCTGCGCGTCAGCCGTCTGCGGCAACATCGCGCCAAACACGATCAGCACCGCAATTGCCATCCAACGCGCCATCGCCGTGCGCAAAACCGCCAGATTCATGATAGTCCGTTCCCCGCGCAGCCCGCCAGATGGCAAAGGCGCCCGCGGCGGACCCTAGAAGCGCCGGCGAGGCCCCACTAGAATGACAAACGTACTAGGTCACATAAAGTAGGCCACCGAACCAAGTGAAATGCCACCGCTTTTGCCCGCCACCAAGTGCGTCCCAAGCACTGCTCGGACGCGCTTGCGACGCCAAGGGGTGGCACATCGCACCACACGGAAAATGGTGCGCGCCGCTGCTAAACCAAAAGCGCGCGACATCACCGCCGCGCCAATGCGCGAACCAATACCAGCAATAATTTGGGAGAATGGTGCCGCTTACAGGACTCGAACCTGTGACCCCATCATTACGAATGATGTGCTCTACCAACTGAGCTAAAGCGGCAACGAGGCGCGCCTGTAACAGCGCGGTGAGGGGAAAACAAGCATCGTTCGGCAACGAACGGCCGCGACCATTATCGCGGCGCCGGTTTGGACACGCCCGGCCAGGAATCGAATGCGGGCCGTCACCAAATCCCCGGAAAATATCGGTGATCGCTATGCGTCGGGATGAAAGTTTGATGGCTTGACCATCCCGGGACATCGAGCGTGTCGCTAGGCATCAGACCTTGATGGATGCTTCGTCGTGATCAGCACCCCGTCGGACGGGAAATGGAGCCAGAAGAGGACTCGATTTTCATCTCTATTCAATTGATATATTTAGATAAAATATCAGTCGGAAAATTTTCTGCCCCCATATATGCCCCCAATCGGACGCACTACCCCACTATTTTTCACTAAAGTAGTGAACCGGGAACCGTTGATCAGGGCTGCGCCAACCCCAATGCCCGAAACCGCGACAGCGACCCGATCATCTCGACAGCACAGCGGTCGTCCAGTTCCCAATAGCGCTCTTCGAGCCGCGCATAGGTGCGGTGCCACATTCCCTTCGGGCGGCGTATCGGCTGTTCCCAGCCCCGTTCGCACCCCAGCCGCTTTTGCAGCGCGAACAGTTGCGAGAATGGCCGGTCGCGCGCCGTCTCGCGTTGCGACTGATAGCCCAGCCGCCATGCCTGCCGCGATGCGAAGCGGTCGCCGCCGCTCGGCATATACAGCTTGTCGGCGCGCACCCCGCGATAGGGGCAAAGCATCCACCATCGCCGTCCGCCAAAATGGGGTTGCGTCGAAACCAGCCTGATCCGCTGCGTCACGCTTTCGGGTTCGCCGCCGTTGGGTGTACGACGATAATCCAGCGTCAGCATCGCCGCGTCGGGATCGGTCATGTCGCACCGATAGCCAATCCACGCGACCGTCTCTCCCCGTCGCTGCCAGCTCAGTTGGCCGCTTCTTATCGCGCCATCGGCCGCGCGCCCGGTGCGCAGCATCCACGACAATTCGACGAACAGCGCATTGTCCGCAATCGGTCGCCCGCCTTGCCGTCCTGATCCGTAACCACCCATGTTGCCATCATAGCAGCAATCGACGCGCACCGAATCTCTAAATTTCGATGCGCGCCAGTCGTTCGTCCGGCCGCACCATCGCATCGGCGGCGCGGATTTGCAGCCGTGACAGCTGGCGTTGATTGGCGAATACGTCGGGCAGGTGGCGAACCACATAGTGTTCTGGGCCGTTGTAAACGACTGCGCCGCGACAGCGATCAAAGTCCAGGTCGAAAAATAGCAGATGCTCGGCCCGCGTTTCGACACAGCGAAAGGCCGGACCGCGTCCCGTTCCTGTCGCCTTGACCTGCACCGTTCGGCCGTCGGGCGCAAAACCGTCGATGCCCTCGGTCGATTTGGTTTCGACCAACCTTATGCCGAATAGCTGCGCGGCAAGCGCTTCGCCGATGTCACCGACCAGATTGCCATCGAGCGTAAATTTTAGTTCGACCGCGCTCCCCTGCCGGTCGAGCATCGCCCGATAATGTTCGCGAACCTTGTTCCGGGCCGCCACCATATCGGCAATCAAGCTCGGCATTTCGAATTCGGTCATTTCGGCCCTTGGTCTTTCCGCTTGCGGTTCGCCTCGGCAATTTCGCTCAACAGCACTTTTTCATAATGCGACGACACGCCGCCGCCGCCGGGTCGCCAGCCTTGCGCCCGCGCGCCGGACATTTTCTCCCATGCCTTTTCTTGCTGTTCAGGCGTCTTGATCCGCTTTTTCGCGCCGTCGGGATTGCGCGCCTGCCATGCCTCCGAGCGGGCTTCTTTTGCCATTTTCAGCGCCCATATCTCTTCGCGCTCGAACCAATATTCATCGGGCACGGCCGGATCGGTGCGCAGCTCGCGCGCATCGGCGCGGCGCATCATTTCCTTTTTGGTCAACCCGGTCAGTCCAGCCGCCTTGGGGAGCGAAAACCAATATAGGGCGCCATCCTGCCGAACGTCGGGCTTGCGCTTCGCCATTACCCCGCGACCACCGCGTCAGGTTGTCCCGCGATCAGCGCGTTGATATAGGCCAACGCAAGGTCGCGGCTGCGATAGCTGCCATAGGCGGCAACTTCCTGCCGTTCGACAATCGGGAACGTCGAATAGATGTAGCGAATATCGTCGCGGCTTTGCGCCACGTCGGCCGGATTAAATATGCCGTAGAGAATGAAATAGAGCGCATCGAGCTTGGCGCGCAAATGCAGTCGCCGCTCTTCGTCCCAGATAAAGGGCGGCAGCACCTCGCCCGCTTCATCGACGTAACCGAGATATCGCGCGAGCGGAGCCATGTCGCGCGCGGTATAGGTCAATTCGAGCACCGCCTCTTTGACAATATTGGCAGCAAATTTCTCGCCGAAAGGACGTGCGTATTCACGCGGCGCGATTACCGGCAATTGTTCGACGATAAACAAATTTAGCGTTTGCCCCTGCACTTTTTGCCGTGTTGCAAAATCGAATGGGATCGAATTAAGGTTGGCTGCTAATAGCCATTCATCGCGATGGTCACCGTCCGGCAATAATACGGGCACCTTGTTGCCAAATCCCACGCTCGGCAACAACGCCGCGATCATCGTCCTTACATTGGTCGGAGCCGTTATCTCCTTAAAACCCAGAACCCAGCCTAAATCCGGGTAAACTGATCGGTCGGGCTTAACCCAAAATTGGGGATCGACGAGCCAGTCAGGATTTGATGACTGATCCGGCGTCGCAGCGAAAGGCTGAGCTGGTCGATTGAGGTTATCAAAATTGACAACAATGCTGGCAGCTCGATGGTCAAAGGCTTGAATCATCTTGCCTTCATATAAAGGCACCCACTCCCCGGTCGCCGACTGCCAACGATTTCCGCCTACCGGCCATGCGCCTTCCTGCCCCTCCAGTTCGGCGCGGGTACGGAATAGGTGGCTGTCGTTCGTCATATGGAACATGGTCGCATATTTGACGGGCCATGTTGCCTTTGGCGCGTCGCCAGATTTATCGACCAGCACCGGCACTCGGCCATAGATTGCGGTCGTCAACGCCATGTCGCGGCGGGTGCGAAAAATCGGAGCGGTGCCGGTGTTGGGATTGACCCGTGCAAAGTCGGCCGCCGTGATCGGGAAAGCCTGATCGGAATTTTTCAGTTCATCGACTGAATGCAAATAGAAGGCGCATTTGGCGGCCCCGAACGACCGCTGCGGGCTGAAGGCGAGCACGCAGAATTTGAAACTGGCGTGGACGTCGGGAAAGAACACTTTCCGATTCTCAAAATCATAGAGCGCGCGCAAATTCCCGCCCGTCGCGACCTTGCGGAAAAACTCCGATGCCGACAGGTCAGACGCGATGCCGCTGGGGGTCAACAGTCCGACCATGCCGCCGCGTTTGACCAAGGTGTGCGCCCGCTCGACAAATAGGCTGTAAAGGTTGATGTCGCCTCGGCTCAACAACGGATAGTGGCCGCCCTTGCGCGCAATCCGCATCGTATCGGCGGCGCGCTTGTCGGCCTTCTGGTAATCGTCGAACAGCGGGTCGCCAGCATCTTTCAACGCCTTTATCATGCCCGACCGGTCGGATGCTCGCTGCGCCTTCGCAATGTCCGGCCGCCGCGCCGCGAACCACTCCACCTGTTGCAGCTTGATCCGGTCCCACGGCGGATTGCCTACAATGGCATCGAAACCCCCTTCACGCTCCACGCTGTCCCAATTGTCCCAGACGCCGGGAAAGCTGATTTGCCAATTCAGGAAACGCTCTTCGTCGATCAGCGCCCGCGCCTCGCGCCAGATCGCCGTGAAGCGTTCAACCTCTTCGGCACGGGCCTTGCCGCCTTCCGGTGCAACCCGGCCGCGAGCAATCGGGATCGGTTCACCGAACCGGCCGTCCAGCCATAGCGCGACCACCGCCTTGTCTTTCTTGTCCTTCAGGTCGAGCCATTCGAGCGCGTGCATGAAGCTGACAAAGCCGTCCAGCGGCCCCGTCTGTGCTTCGACATCGTGCCACATTTCTGCGCTGCGATGCGCCTCGGCTACCTCGGCATCGGTCAGCGATTCGATGGTGCGCATGACCGCCGCCTGCCGCTGTGCGTTGTTCAGTGGTTCGTGAAGGAACAGACCGCCGCCCTTTCCGGCCTTGTCGAGCGCATCGCGCACCCAAAGCCCGAATAGGCTGTCGCCCGCCGCCAGATGATGGTCGATAAAGCTCAGCGGCGCGCCGACGGTAAAGGTATGCAGCCACAGCGCGACCTTCGCCAGTTCAACCGCCATCGGATTCTTGTCGGCGCCATAGACACAGCGTTTCAGCACCATGCGCTTCACGAGCTGGGGATCGTCCAGTTGCTCTTCGCTAACGCTCCAGCCCGCATCGTCGGCATTATGCCGGATGGTGGCGCGCACCTTACGAATTTCTTCGGACACCGGGCTTTCATAATCGAGTTCGGCAACGTCGCGCGCGAGCGAGCGGGCCTCTTCGATAGCGTCGAGCGCGTGATTGGTCAGCCGGTCAACCAGCGAAACAAGGAAATGTCCTGACCCCATCGCCGGGTCGCAGACCTTCAAGCGCGTAATCGCCCGCGCCGGGTCGGCTTTCTGCAATTGCGCGATGCGATAATCTTCGCTGTCCTTGGGTTTGAGCGCTGCCAGTGCGGCTTTGAAACCCTCCAACGCATCGTCAATCAGCGGCGCCAGCGTTTCGTCCAGTATCAACAGGACCAGTTCGTCAGGCGTGTAATAGCTGCCCGAATTCTTGCGCGCGAATATGTTCGGCCGGACATCGACCACGCCGTCGGCATCGCGCGTCAGTTCGAATTCCAGCAACCGCTCATAGATCGACCCGAGCTGTTGCACCGACAGGTCGCGATAGTTGATGTAGCGCCGCCGACCGCCCGCCTGTTCGAACGACAAGATGTCGATTGCTTCGGCCATAACCGCGTCGGGCAGCGCAATCGACGCCAGCAGGGGCGTGGCATCGGCGTTGAACAGCCCCCCGTTATAGGGTGGCAATCCCACCGACGGGTCGCCCTTGTCGATCATCGTGGCAAGGTCAGCGAAGCGGTTCCAGTAATTGCGCGCTACTGCGGAAAAGGCGTCCCCGGCGTCTTTGCGCTCTCCCACGTCAATACGAGCGATCCGAAGCGCGTAGTCATCGAACCGCCGATCCTTTACCGGCAACAGCCCCCGATCTTCGGCATAGAGGACGAACAGCAGACGATAGAGCAGGATCAGCGTCGCCTGTCGCACGTCGTCCAGCGGGGTGTCGGCCGGTGCTGCCGCCGCGACTGCCTTGCCCAGCGACGGATAGAGCGTGCCGAATACTTTTTCCGACAGGCTTTTCGCCACCCGTTCTTCGTAAAAGGCAGCATCGCGCCTCGCGCTATCGTGAAAGCTGGGCGCCGTGTCGCTCGCGCGCTCGAAGGCGGTGCGCGAGAACATGGCGACGAATACCGCCAGCCAATGGTCGCGGTCGGCATCGGTCACATCAGTATCGCGCAAAGCGGGATCGAGCGACAGGATGCGCGACAGGTCCAGTTCCAGATAATCGTCGATGGTCGAGCGCGCGCCTGAAAAATAGAGCCGCCATTTGCCGCCGTTGGTCAGGATACCCCAGCGCAAGCGGCCGTTGGTCAAATCGTCGATACGGCGCAGGTAGCGCAGTAATTGGGTTGAGGGCGTATCGCGGTCGGCGCCTTTGCGCCCTTCGGCGCGGTCGAGCGCGCGGCCCCAGCGTTTGCTTTCCAACACCGCCGCGCCGAATTCATAGCGCCGCCACTCTTCGGGATGCGCGTTGGCGCTTGTTTTCGCGTTGCTATCAATAAACAGCAGCCCGTCAGGAACATCGACGCGACCGGCCGCTGACAGATTCTGTTGGGTCAGAAAGTCGCTCCAGCCCAGCAAGCGAAGAATCGGCCAAACCAGATCCCCCTCGGTCGTCGCTTCGTTCGGCGTGTCGGCGTGCGGGAAGCCCGCAATGATTTGAACCAGCTCCGACCGCAAGCCGACGACATCGACCGCCTGATAATTCGCCGTCCCGACAATGCCTTGGGAAAGGTAATCCTGGGTGAAAAGCGCACCGGACGTGAACAGGCTGGGATCATGCATCGCGCAGGTCTATCCGCCCCGGCCGCCGCCGCCAAGATTTTCCTAAATCGATAGGCAATGGGATGTCGGGACACTGGCGGAAACGCGGCCTCGCGTGCGCGGGCGAAAAATTGGGTTAGCGTTTTGAAGGCGGAATTGAGCCGGGGTCTGGCCTCGGTGCCACAGGGTTTGACCCTTCCCCTGTCTATTTCGCCCTATTTTAGCGAACACGCTGCCATCCCTGCCAGATGCGCATCCTCGTTCCGCTGACACGGCAATGTTGACCCCAGCAGGGCGCGTCCGGCCATCGCCACCCTTCGATGCCTAGATTGCCCTCCAGCGCCCTTGGGGCGGCTTTCAAAATGTAGTGGAGCCGCGCGTTCAATTCGCCCGCGTAGCCCACCCACGCCGCATCGCTGCCGCTGGGATCGGCGGTTCGGAATTTCTTTGTATCAAGACTGCCGGGCACATAGCGCCCGCCCGGCGTCAACTGCTTTACCCATCGTCTCGGCATGGGAGAAAACAGCGGCGCCAGATTGTTCGGGACGTGCATCAAAAGGTGGACATGCAACCCGCCGCGGTTCGCGCCATCCTCCATTACCCAAGCCCAAACCAGCGGGCGATGTCCCCGCGCGCCCAGCCAGTCGCGCGCCAGCTTCACCCAAGCCGCCGTTACGCGTCGAACCGCGACCGCATCCTGCCCGATACCGGCGTTGACCCATGCCAGCGTAACAAAGCGATTGAAGGGGCGCCCGGCTCCCAATGCCTTGTGCGCCGCTGCGATCAGGTCGCGGCACTCGCGTTCGGTAAGCCGGTCACGCTCCCTGCCCCTATCGCGCCGTCCGCCGCGCTTCAACAGGCGCGGGCGTGATGCCGCGTCAACAACTCGCGGGGTCATTCGATGCACCTAATAAAAGGGTAGCGGGGGAGTCAGCTAAGCAAGTCGTTGATACTGCTAGACTATGCCCTCTTTCCGCGCAGCCGCTACGGAACACCGGGGCACAAAATTGCGCAAGTTTCAAAGGCACGCCCAGCGGCAACAGGGGACACCCTAACACAGATCAGGGGAAATGGGGCCGGGACCAATAGCCCCGGCCCTGCCGTTCGACTGATCCCAAATGCCTATCGCGCCGTGCGATTCCATTTGATCACAATCCGTGAATCGGAGTAGAAAGCGATTATCCAGTCCGCCAAGATTTGGATACCGCGTCGGCGAAGGTCTAGGCTTTCGTCGGCGCTTTTGCTTTCAGCCCCGGCTCAGTTGTCGTTCGCAAGCGAGTCTGCCCAGTTGTTCGCGTCGGTCGCGCGAACGCGAACCGCACGCCCGATATGCACCGGCGCAAGGTCGCCGCTGGCGACCAGCCGATAATAGGTCGAACGCGAAACCGCGAAGCGGTCGCAAAACTCCTGAACAGTCAAAAATTGCCGTGCTGTCATTTTATCCTCCTTTCCAAGTCAGGGGTGCCCCCATGCGGACAACATCTAACATGGCGCTACTATAGCAGCACCCAGAAGCGCCGTGACGTATTAAATGACGTTTTAGGGACTCGGTTCGTCGATGATTTGATTCGTCTCAACGCAGCCACTTTACTATAATATGATTGTAAATCAGCATTTTAGTTCGGAAGATGAGCCAGAGGGATGGAAAACCTCGAAAAATTTTGATTCGCGCGTTTCCAAGAAATGGTCGCAGGTGAATCACCGTTTGTTCGACTCGACGTGTCCAAACGGAATCACCTCGCCACCTACGCGTAGCCGATCCAGATAATCGCTCCACCACGTCGCCATGCGCACGCGCTCTTCCCAATATTGCCCGCGCGAATAAGTGCCTCGCACCGCGTCGCTGTCGCCGTGCGCCAACGCGCGCTCGATGGCGTCGGACTGCCATTTGCCGCTTTCGTTGAGCAACGTCGATGCGGTCGCACGGAAACCGTGGGCCGTCGCTTCATCCTTGCCAAACCCCATGCGGCGCAAAGCAACATTGATGGTATTTTCCGACATTGGACGACGCGGGCTGTAAAGCGCGGGAAAGACATATCCGTCTCCCCCCGTCAGGGCGCGCAACTCACCCAGCAAGGCAACCACCTGTAGCGAGAGCGGCACGCTGTGTGCCCGTCGTGCTTTCATCTTGCCCGCTGGGATGCGCCAGATCGCCCCGTCCAAATCGAATTCAGACCATTCGGCATGGCGAAGTTCCCCCGGCCGCACAAAGACATGCGGTGTGATTTGAAGCGCCAGCCGCGTGGTCGGATTGCCCGTGTAGGCATCGACCGCGCGTAGCAGCTCGCCCAGCTTCGCCGGTTCCAGAATGGCGGCATAGTGCCGCGCCTTGGGCGCGACCAGCGCGCCTTGGAGCAGCGCGGCCGGATCGGCCTTGCAGCGCCCGGTCGCCACGCCATAGCGGAACACGCGGCTGGCAAAGGACCGGACCTTTTTTGCCGTTTCTTTATTGCCGCGTGCCTCCAGCCTTTTCAGCGGGGCGAGCAGCATTTGGGGATCAACGTCGCTGATCGGCAATTCGCCGACCGCTGGACGCAACAGGTCGAGAAACCAGCGCGCCTTTGCCAGTGTCGTTTCGGCACGACCCTCGCCCACCATTTTGCCTTCAATATATTCAGCCGCAACGCTCGCGAAGGTATTGGCAGCGCTGATCCGCGCGGTCGCCTTGGCCCGCTTGCGCTCCAGCCCCGGATCGGCGCCGTCGGCAAGTGTCGCGCGGGCGGCCTCGCAAAGCTGGCGCGCCTTGGCGAGCGTCACGTCCGGCCATGCCCCCAACGCCAGCCGCTTTTCCTTGCCCGCGACGCGGTACTTCCAACGCCACAATTTGGAGCCGTTGGGGAATATCTCCAGATACAGCCCCTTGGCATCGGCCTTTTTGTAGGGTGTATCGCCCGCCCGAAAGGCGCTGATTTCTGCGACCTTCAGCGACATTTGGGGGCATCGCTTTTCGTGAATTGGGTGCATTTGGGCAGATATGCCCCCAACCATGCCCCCAATTTCGACGGATTATCCAGAAACGCCATGACGCACCCCGCTGCAAAGAGGGATGATTAGTTTCAGATTTCTGCCGCTTTTTCAAGCATTGGGGGGCTTTGGGGAACAAGTAAATGGTGCCCAGAAGAGGACTCGAACCTCCACGACCTTGCGATCGCCAGCACCTGAAGCTGGTGCGTCTACCAATTCCGCCATCTGGGCACGGGGTAGGAGCGGGCGCTTAGCGGCGGGGCTGGCGGCTTGTCAACCGCGGTGCGCCGGTCGCCGCACATTTTATCGCAAAGCGGCGGTTTTCCCGCCGCCGGGCCGCTGTCGCCCCTTGCCCCCTTCGCCGCTTCGCGGCATGGGAAGCCACCGGGCGCAGACCGCGCCACTCCAGAAGAATCGATCACAGGCGGATCCCATGCAGAAACTCGACGGGCAATTGATCACCGTGCTGGGCGGCGGCGGCTTCGTCGGCCGCTATGTCGTACAACGCCTGCTCGCGCGCGGCGCGCGCGTCCGCGTCGCGCAGCGCACCCCGCGCGCCGCGACCTTTCTGAAACCGCTCGGCGGGCTGGGGCAGACGCAGTTCGTTGCCGCCGATGTCCGCGATCCCGCCAGCATCGCACGCGCGGTCCAGGGCAGCGACGCGGTGATCAACCTGGTCGGCGCGTTCGACAATATGCAGGCGGTGCAGGCCGATGGCGCCGGGCATGTCGCTGCAGCTGCCAAAACCGCTGGGGTCGGAACGCTCGTCCATGTCTCGGCGATCGGCGCCGATCAGGGCAGCGCGTCGGCCTATGGCCGCAGCAAGGGCGATGGCGAGGCCGCGGCGCGCGCCGCCTTCCCCGCCGCCGCCATCCTGCGTCCGTCGATCGTCTTTGGTCGCGAGGATCAGTTCATCAATCGCTTTGCGGCGATGATCCGCATGACGCCGGTCATCCCGGTCGTGGCGCCGAACGTGAAGTTTCAGCCGGTCTATGTCGGCGACGTAGCCGATGCAGTGGTCGCTGCGCTGGGCGATACGGCCGCAGGCCGGACCTTCGAGCTGGGCGGGCCGCAAGTGCTGACGATGGGCGAATTGCAGCGCTGGATTGCTGGCGCGACAGGCCGCTCACCGCTGTTCGTCGACGTCCCCGACGTCGTCGCCGGGGCGCTCGCCTCGGGTCTCGGTTGGGCGCCCGGCGCGCCGATCACCAAGGACCAGTGGCTGATGCTGCAAAAAGACAATGTCGTTGCCGATGGCGCCGCAGGACTGGCCGAGTTAGGCGTCGTACCGACGTCGCTCGCCGCGGTCGCCGACGATTGGCTGGTCCAATATCGTCGCCATGGGCGTTTTGCGGTGCAAAAGCCCGCCTGACCCCGCCACCCGGGCGATGCCCTGCCCCACCCGATCATTGGGTCGTCCGGGGTGAACAACCTCAGGACCATATATGCACGACCTCGCGACCATCATCCTGCTCGGCATCATCGAAGGGCTGACCGAGTTTTTGCCGGTGTCGTCGACCGGCCACCTGATCCTGGCCGCCGAACTGCTCGGCTTTACCGGCGAGGGGTCGGCGGCGTTCAAGATCTCGATCCAGCTCGGTGCGATCCTTGCGGTCCTTGTCGCCTATCGCCAGCGCTTCTGGAATGTCGGCATGGGGTTGCTGCGCGCCGATCCGTCGTCGATCGCCTTCACCCGCAACATCCTGATCGGCTTCCTGCCCGCAATGCTGATCGGCGCGGTAGCCTACGAAGCGATCCGTGCGCTGCTTCAGTCGCCGACGACCGTCGCGGTCGCGCTGATTGTCGGCGGCGTCGTGATCCTGGTGATCGAACGCATGGTCAAGGTGGTGAAGGTCGAGAGCGTCGAAGGGATGCCGCTCAAGACCGCGATCATCATCGGTATCATCCAGTGCATCGCCATGATCCCCGGGGTCAGCCGGTCGGGCGCGACGATCATGGGCGCGCTGCTGATGGGGGTCGAGCGCAAGACCGCGGCCGAATTCAGCTTCTTCCTTGCCGTCCCGACGATGTTGGGCGCGACCGTTTATGCGCTGTGGAAAGATCGCGATGTGCTGGTGATCGACGATCTGACCGCGATTGCGATCGGGCTGGGCGTCGCCTTTGTCGTCGCGCTAGCGGTGGTCAAGGCGCTGGTCGCGATCGTCGGTCGCTTCGGCTTTGCGCCTTTTGCCTGGTATCGAATCATTCTTGGCACGGTCGCCTTGATCTGGCTTGGCCTGAGATAGGGCCGGAATGGGATTATATGTGAAAGATAATTGCGCGCACGACGCCGCGTTCGGCGAGCGGGTGCAATTTTAGGACAGTTAAACTTACCTAACTGGTAATTCTTCCGTGACAGACGCTGTCTGACCATGCATCTGCCCCGCATCGAAGGGGAAATTGCATGGCTGCCGATCGCATGCTCCAGTTTGTCGAGCGTGAACAACATTATCCGGACAAGCGCTCGGCCGAAGACCGCGCGCAGGATTTTCGCGAGATCGCCGAGCGCTATGCCGCGCCCGATGCCGATGAACAGGCCGCGCGCTGTTCGCAATGCGGCGTCCCCTATTGCTCGGTGCATTGCCCGCTCCACAACCATATTCCCGACTGGCTGCGCCTGACCGCCGAGGGGCGGCTGCGCGAGGCCTATGAGCTGAGCAACGCTACTTCCACGATGCCCGAGATCTGCGGCCGCATCTGTCCGCAGGACCGTCTGTGCGAAGGCAATTGCGTCATCGAATTTTCGGGCCATGGCGCGGTCACCATCGGCAGCGTCGAAAAATATATCACCGACACCGCCTGGGCCGAAGGCTGGGTCGAACCGTTGCACCCCGGCGCCGCAACCGGCCAGTCGGTCGGCATCATCGGCGCTGGCCCTGCGGGGCTGACCGCGGCCGAATATCTGCGCGTGGCAGGGCATGAGGTGCATGTTTACGACCGCCACGACCGCGCGGGCGGGCTGCTCACCTACGGCATCCCTGGCTTCAAGCTGGAGAAGGACGTCGTGATGCGGCGCATCGACCGGCTCGCGGAAGGCGGCATCCACTTCCATCTGGGCTTTGAGGTCGGCGGCGACGCGACGCTCGACCAACTGCGCCAGAGGCATGACGCGCTGCTGATCGCCACCGGCGTTTACAAGGCGCGCGAGATCAATGTCCCGGGCAATGAAGCAGAAGGCGTCGTCCCCGCGCTCGACTATCTCGTCGCGTCGAATCGCAAGGGCTTCGGCGATGCGGTTCCGGCGTTCGACGACGGCGGCCTCAACGCCGCGGGCAAGCATGTCGTCGTCATCGGCGGCGGCGACACCGCGATGGATTGCGTCCGCACCGCGGTGCGCCAGGGCGCCAAGTCGGTCAAATGCCTCTATCGCCGCGACCGCGAAAATATGCCGGGATCGCTGCGCGAAGTGTCGAACGCCGAGGAAGAAGGCGTCGAATTCGTGTGGTTGTCCGCCCCCGAAAGCTTCACCGCCGACAAGCATGTCAAGCAGGTCGCGGTCGCGGGGATGCGCCTTGGCGCCCCCGACGCCAGCGGCCGCCGCAGTCCTGAGGTCGACCCCGGCCGCACCTTCGACCTGCCCGCCGAAATGGTGATCAAGGCGCTGGGCTTCGATCCCGAGGAGCTGCCAAACCTCTTCGGCGCCCCCGACCTCAGCGTCACGCGCTGGGGCACGCTGCGCGTCGATCACCAGACGATGATGACCAGCCTGCCCGGTGTGTTCGCCGCGGGCGACATCGTCCGCGGCGCCAGCCTGGTCGTGTGGGGCATCCGCGATGGCCGCGATGTCAGCGACCAGATGGCAAAGTGGTTGAAGGCGAAAGCGAAAAGCGAAAAGAAGGCAGCATGACCAACAGGGGAAGGAAATTCATGATGTCGAACTTCAAGACGATGCTGCTCGCCGGAACGTTCGCGCTGGCGCCGCTGGCCGCCACGGCGCAGGAAGCGCCCGTTGCCGAGGTCGTCGCGACCGATGAGCAGGCGGAATTGGACAGCAAAGCCTATGCCGCCGAATCCAAAGCAAAGATGCAGAAGGAAATGGATGCGGCGATCGCCATGGTCGAAAAGATGTTCGACACCGCCAGCCTGCCGCCGATCGAGCCAGTCCGCCTGACACTGGCGCAGCGGACGATGGATACGCTGATCCCCGCCGGCAGTCTGGAAAAGATGATCGACGCCCTTTATGGCAAGATGTTCAGGACGATCATGGCCGAGATCGGCGGCCAGTCGGACCTGATGCTGTCGATCAAGACCGGGGTCGAAAGCGACAAGGTCGGCGCGCTCGACGCGGCGACGAAAACCCAGATCGCCGATATTTTCGATCCCTATCGCCAGGAACGCGAAGACCAGATCATCGGCGTGATCAAGCCCCTGATCAGCGAAGCGCTGACCGATCTAGAAGCGCCAATGCGGGCCGGCATGGCGAAAGCCTATGCCCGCAAATTCAGCGCAGCGCAGCTGACCGATCTCAACAGCTTTCTCGCGACGCCGACCGGCAGCGTCTATGCCAATGAGTGGATGGCTTTGCAGGCCGATCCCGAAGTGATGGTGTCGGTGATGAAGGCGCTGCCGCCGCTGATCACCAAATTCATGGATCGCGGGCCGCAGATCGAAAAGGACATGAAGGAGCTGCCGAAGGAAAAGCAGCTGTCTGACTTCAGCGACAAGGAACTCGCGTCGCTCGCCAAGCTGATGAAGGTTGATGTGAAGGTGCTGACGGACCAGCGCGATATGTGGAAGACCGATGCGATGGACGCGACCGAGGCTGAGGTCGACGCCGCAGCTTCGGGCGAGACTTACGACGACAGCGGCATGGGAGCGGCTGAGCAGGCGGCCGCGGACGCTTCCGCTGCCGCAGCCGAAGCGGCTGCTGCGGCGACCGACTATGCCAGTGACGATCCGGCCTATGACCGCAGCAACTGGTCCGAAGCCGACCTGAAGCGTGTCGAGGATCTCGAGACCGCATCCGGCAATGCCGCCATCGCCGCCGCAGAAGCGCAGGAAACAGCCGCCAACAACGCGCGCAAGAGGCTACCCGACTAAGAATATCCGTCATCCCGGCGAAGGCCGGGATGACGAACAAAATAGACCGTCAGGACGACAATGATGACCCATTATCCCACCCCCGAACACGCCCGGCTTGCCGAGCACGGCATGTATCGCCCCGACCTGGAATCCGATGCGTGCGGCGTCGGCATGGTCGCGGCGACCGACGGCAAGGCGTCGCGCCGCGTCGTCGAGGCGGCGATCGAAGCCTTGCGGGCGGTCTGGCACCGCGGCGCGGTCGATGCAGATGGCAAGACGGGGGACGGCGCGGGCATCCATGTCGACCTGCCGGTGCGCTTCTTCGACGATGCGATCGCCGCGTCAGGACATAAGGTGCGCCCGAACCGCCTCGCCGTCGGCATGATCTTTCTGCCGCGCACCGATCTGGAGGCGCAGGAACATTGCCGCACGATCGTCGAGGCCGAAATCATCGACGCGGGCTTCACCATCTATGGCTGGCGCCAGGTGCCGGTCGATGTGTCGGTGATCGGCGACAAGGCGCAGCGCACGCGCCCCGAAATCGAGCAGATCATGATCGCCGGGCCGCTGCCCGACGAACAATCGCTCGCCGAGTTCGAAAAGCAGCTCTACCTCGTCCGCCGCCGGATCGAGAAAAAGGTGATCGCGGCGCAGATCGCCGACTTTTACGTGTGCAGCCTGTCGTGCCGTTCGATCATCTACAAGGGGCTGTTCCTCGCCGAGAGCCTGGCGGATTTTTATCCCGACCTGACCAGCAAGCTGTTCGAAAGCCGCGTCGCGATTTTCCACCAGCGCTATTCGACCAACACCTTCCCGCAATGGTGGCTGGCGCAGCCGTTCCGTTGCCTTGCGCACAATGGCGAAATCAACACGATCCGCGGCAACAAGAACTGGATGAAAAGCCACGAGATCAAGATGGCCAGTCTGGCGTTCGGGGAGCATTCGGAAGACATCAAGCCGGTGATCCCCGCAGGCGCATCGGACACGGCGGCGCTCGATGCAGTGTTCGAAACCCTGTGCCGCGCCGGGCGCGATGCACCGACCGCGAAGCTGATCCTGGTCCCCGAGGCGTGGGTCAACGAGCCCGAGATGCCCGACGCGCACAAGGCGATGTATAATTATCTCGCCAGCGTCATGGAACCGTGGGACGGCCCCGCCGCGCTCGCGATGACCGACGGCCGCTGGGCGATCGCGGGCATGGACCGCAACGCGCTCCGTCCGCTGCGCTACACGCTGACCGCCGACAACCTGCTCGTCGTCGGATCGGAAAGCGGCATGGTGCTGCTGCCCGAGGCGAGCATCCGCAAGAAGGGCCGCCTTGGCCCCGGCCAGATGATCGCGGTCGATCTGGAGGAAGGCGTCCTTTACGAAGATCGCGCGATCAAGGACCGGATCGCGGGCGCCGCCGATTATGCCTCGCGCGTCAAAGGCTTTCGCACGATGGCGGATCTGCCCAAGGGCGGCAAGTCCAGCCTGCCGACCTTTGAGCGTCGCGAACTGCTGCGCCGTCAGGTCGCGGCGGGGCTGACCATGGAGGATATGGAGCTGATCCTGTCGCCAATGGTCGAGGATGCCAAGGAAGCCGTCGGTTCGATGGGCGATGACACGCCGCTAGCGGTCATTTCGGACAAGCCGCGCCACGTCGCGCAATTTTTCCGCCAGAATTTCAGTCAGGTCACCAACCCGCCGATCGACAGTCTGCGCGAACGGCATGTGATGAGCCTCAAGACGCGCTTCGCAAACCTTGCCAACATCCTCGACGAACGCGGCCAGAGCGATCACGTCCTTGTAATCGACAGCCCCGTACTGGTGGGTGACGATTGGGATCGGCTGCGCGCCTATTTCGGCGATGCGGTTGCCGACATCGATTGCACCTTCCCCGTCGGCGGCGACGCCGCGAGCTTGCGCGAGGCGATTGCGCGCGTCCGCCGCGAGGCCGAGGATGCGGTGCGCGCGGGGCGCAGCGAATTGTTCCTGACCGATCAGGCGATCGGCGAAGATCGGGTCGGCATGGCGATGGTGCTCGCCGCCGCCGCCGTTCACACCCATCTCGTGCGCAAGGGGCTGCGCAGCTACGCCTCGATCAACGTGCGCTCGGCCGAGGTGCTCGACACCCACGCCTTTGCGGTGCTCATCGGGGTCGGCGCGACCACAGTCCACGCCTATCTGTCCGAGGCCGCGATTGCCGATCGCCACGCGCGCGGATTGTTCGGCAGCGAGCTCTCGCTCGACGATTGCCGCCAGCGGTTTCGCAAGGCGATCGACGACGGCTTGCTCAAAATCCTCGCCAAAATGGGGATCGCGGTGATCTCCAGCTATCGCGGCGGCTATAATTTCGAGGCGGTCGGGCTGAGCCGCGCGCTCGTCAACGACCTGTTCCCCGGTATGCCCGCCAAAATCTCGGGCGAAGGCTATCAATCGCTGTTCATCAACGCGACCGAGAAACACGAGGCGGCGTTCGACAAGCGCGCCACCACCCTGCCCATCGGCGGCTTCTATCGCCAGCGCGCGGGCGGCGAAACGCACGCCTATTCGGCGCAGCTGATGCACCTGCTCCAGACCGCGGTCGCGACCGACAGTTACTCGACCTATCTGCAATTTTCGCGCGGGGTGGCCGACCTGCCGCCGGTGTATCTGCGCGACTTGATGGAATTCAACTATCCGGCGCAAGGCGTCGCGCTCGACAGCGTCGAGGCGATCACCGAAATCCGCAAACGCTTCGTCACTCCGGGCATGTCGCTCGGCGCACTGTCGCCCGAGGCGCATGAGACGCTGGCGATCGCGATGAACCGCATTGGCGCCAAGGCCGTGTCGGGCGAAGGCGGCGAAGCTAGCGAACGCTATCAGCCCTATGCCAATGGCGACAACGCCAACAGCAACATCAAGCAGATCGCGAGCGGCCGCTTCGGCGTCACCGCCGAATATCTTGGCGCCTGCGACGAGATCGAGATCAAGGTCGCCCAGGGCGCCAAGCCCGGCGAAGGCGGCCAATTGCCCGGCTTCAAGGTCACCGAGTTCATCGCCCGCCTACGCCATGCGACGCCAGGGGTGACGCTGATCAGCCCGCCGCCGCACCACGATATCTATTCGATCGAGGATCTCGCCCAGCTCATCTACGACTTGAAGCAGATCAACCCGCGTGCGCGCGTGTGCGTCAAACTCGTCAGTTCGGCGGGCATCGGCACCGTCGCCGCGGGCGTCGCCAAGGCACACGCCGACGTCATCCTTGTCGCAGGCAACACCGGCGGCACCGGCGCCTCGCCGCAGACCAGCGTCAAATATGCCGGCACACCGTGGGAAATGGGGCTGTCCGAAGTCAATCAGGTGCTGACGCTCAACGGCCTACGCCACCGCATCCGCCTGCGCACCGACGGCGGGCTCAAGACCGGGCGCGATATCGTGGTCGCGGCCATTTTGGGCGCGGAGGAATATGGCATCGGGACGCTCAGCCTGGTCGCGATGGGCTGCATCATGGTGCGCCAGTGCCACAGCAACACCTGCCCGGTCGGCGTGTGCACGCAGGACGAGAAACTGCGCGCGAAATTCACTGGATCGCCCGAAAAGGTCATCAACCTGATGACCTTCATCGCCGAGGAAGTCCGCGAAATTCTGGCCAAGCTCGGCTGCCGCAGCCTCGACGAAGTGATTGGCCGCACCGAATTGCTGCGCCAGGTCAGCCGCGGCGCCGAACATCTTGACGATCTCGACCTCAACCCGATCCTTGCGAAGGTCGATGCCCCCGACAACCAGCGCCGCTCGCACGGCCTGCTGCGCAATCCGGTTCCCGACAGCCTCGACGCGCAGATACTGAACGACGCGAAGCCGCTGTTCGATCGCGGTGAGCGGATGCAGTTGACCTACAACGTCCGCAACACCCACCGCGCCGTCGGCACCCGGCTGTCGGCCGAAGTGACGGCAAAGTTCGGCATGAACGGGCTTGCGGACAATCATGTCCAGATCCGCCTGCGCGGTACCGCGGGCCAGTCGCTCGGCGCCTTCCTGTGTAGCGGCATAACATTGGAAGTGTTCGGCGATGCCAACGACTATGTCGGCAAAGGCCTGTCGGGCGGCCGCATCGTCGTGCGCCCCACCGTGTCGAGCCCACTGGTCAGCCAGCACAACAGCATCATCGGCAACACCGTCCTCTACGGTGCGACCTCGGGCACCCTGCTCGCGGCGGGCCAGGCGGGCGAGCGCTTCGCGGTTCGCAATTCGGGCGCGCGGGTCGTTGTCGAAGGCTGCGGCGCCAACGGCTGCGAATATATGACCGGCGGCGTTGCCGTGATCCTCGGCCCCGTCGGTTCCAACTTCGGCGCCGGGATGACCGGCGGCATGGCCTTCATCCTCGACACCGACGGCCAGTTCGAACGCCACGCCAACGCCGAATCGATCGTCTGGCAACGGTTCGACAGCATCCATTGGGAAGGCGTGGTGAAAGAGCTGGTCGAAGATCATGCCAAGGCCACCGGCAGCAAATGGTCGAGCGAAATCCTCGCCGACTGGGATCGCTGGAAGGACCAGTTCTGGCAGGTGTGCCCGAAGGAAATGCTCAGCCGTCTCGCGCATCCGCTCAGCGATGCCGAAGCTGAGGTGGTCGCGGCGGAATAATCCTCCCTGTCGCGCAGCGATGGGGAGGTCGCAGCGCGAAGCGCTAACGGAGGGGGCCATGGCACGACCGGTGTTGCCCCTCCACCACCGCCTGCGGCGGCGGTCCCCTTCCCCATGGCTTCGCCACAGGGAGGATTGCTCATCCCGTTCCGACGGCACTTCATCGCAATGCGTTGGCACGTTCAGCCCAGCGAAAGCGTTACACCGCTAAGCACACCGCCTTTACCGAACCTTGCGTCCTCTGAAAGGATGACAGCCATGACCCGTTTCGCCCTGCTCGCCCTCCCCCTGCTCGCGCTCGCCGCGCCGCTCCCGGCCGCCGCCGACCCCGAACTGCGCGACACCGTCGCGACCCTGAACGATCCGGTGGCGCAGGACCGCATGGCCGACACGATCACCGCGATCGTCGGCGCGCTGATGCAGATGCCGGTCGGCCCGCTCGCCGACGCCATTGCGCGCGTCGATCCCGAATCCGACGCCGCCTATATCCCGCGCGACGCGACGCTCGGCGAGGTTGCGGGCCGCGATCCCGACTACGCCGACCGGATGGGAGCCGACGTCCGTGCGACGACGCGCATGGCCGGACAAGCCGCGTCGGCGCTTGCCGTTTATGCGCCGGTGCTCAAGGACATGGCGCGCGATATGGCCGCGCAATGGGAACGCGAACGCGCCGCACCGCGCCGCTAAGGCATAATCCACAATTCTCACCTGCTCGCGCGCGCCATAGCCGTTGCGCGCGGCGCCCCGCTGCCGCTATGCCGGACCCATGTGGCAACTCTATCAATTCCCGCTCTGTCCCTTTTCGCGCAAGGTTCGCCTGTTGCTGGGCGAAAAAGGCGTCGGTTATGATTTGGTACGCGAATCGCCGTGGGAACGGCGCGATGAATTCATCGACTTGAATCCGGCGGGCCGCACCCCCGTCATGGTCGATCAGGCGCGCGGCCAGGTGCTGATCGACAGCATGGCAATCGCCGAGTATTTCGAGGAAACCGTCGAAGGCAAGGCGATGATCAACGGCACGGCGGCGAACCGCGCCGAAATCCGCCGCCTGACCGCCTGGTTCGACCATGATTTCTATTATGAGGTCACCGGCCCGCTGCTGTTCGAACGGATGCAGAAACGCATCGTCCACCGCCAGCCCCCCGACGGCGGCGCGCTGCGCGAGGCGATGAAGGCGGCGAACAACCATCTCGATTATGTCGATTATCTGATCGACCACCGCACCTGGCTGGCGGGCGCGACGATGAGCCTCGCTGACCTGACCGCCGCCGCGCATATTTCGGTCGCCGATTATCTGGGCGGCATTGACTGGACAGGGCATGAGCAAACGAAAGGATGGTATTCGGGCCTGAAATCCCGCCCGAGCTTTCGACCGCTTCTAGCCGAGCGGATGGAGATCGTGACGCCGCCGAAATACTACGAGGATGTCGACTTTTGACGCGCCACGGAATGCAGAGCGTTCCGAAGCGTCAACCCCCGCGAAGGCGGGGGTCGTTGGCAGCCTTATTCAGCACCGCTGCGTAAACCGACAGCGGCCCCCGCCTTCGCGGGGGCGACGGTTTCTCTTAGCTATCTGGCCACCGTGCCGCGACCAGATAATTCAGCGCTTCGCTGCCACCCAGCTTGAAACCCTTCGCGGGCGAGGGCGACAGCCCGGTACGGTCGACGACCTCAAGCCCTGCATCTTCAAGCAACTTCGTCAACTCCTCGGGCTTCAGAAACTGGTCCCAGTCGTGCGTCCCACGCGGCACCGCGCCGACGCGTTCGGCGGCTTCGACGAGCAGCAGCTTCGACAGTATCGTGCGGTTCGGCGTCGACAGGATCATCAGCCCGCCCGGTGCCAGCCGCGCCGCGAGCTGCGCGATGAATGCCGCAGGATCGGTCACATGCTCGACCACCTCCATCGAGGTGACGAGGTCGAAAACCCCTCCCCCGTTCGACACGAACGGAATTGGGAGGTCGGCGAGCTCCCCGGCGAAATAATGGATATTGAGCCCCTGCCCCGCCGCATGATCCCGCGCCGCCGCAATATTCTCCGGCGCCGCATCGACCCCCGTCACCTTGGCGCCCATCCGCGCCAGCGGCTCGGCCAGCAGCCCGGCGCCGCACCCGACGTCGAGCGCGCCCCGCCCCGCCAGCGGATAACGCGCCCGCGTATCGCCATGCCAATGCGCGTCAATCTGCGCGCGGATATAGGCCAGCCGCACCGGATTGAGCTTATGCAGCATCGCCGACGACCCATGCGGATCCCACCAATCGGCGGCGAGCGCGCCGAAATGGGCGGCTTCATTCGGGTTGATTGTCGCGCTGCTCATGCGTCGCGATGTGGCACTCCCCCTCGCCCCATGCAAGAAATTCTATCCACTGCGGCGCCCGCTCCCCTTGCCTTCGCCCGCCCCCTTGCCTAACAGCCGAGCGCCGCCGAATTGTTCGAATGTTGCGGCAGAAACCAGTTTCTTGAAAGCGGGGCGACATGGCGCGGATCGTGATGAAATTCGGGGGCACGTCGATGGCGGGCACCGAGCGGATTCGTACCGTGGCGAAGCTCGTCGCGCGCGAAGTCGCCAATGGCAACGAAGTCGCGGTCGTCGTGTCGGCGATGGCGGGCGAGACCGACCGGCTGGTCAATTTCTGCCGCGAGGCGAACCCGCGTTACGATCCCGCCGAATATGACGTTGTCGTCGCGGCGGGCGAACAGGTGACCTCGGGCCTGCTCGCGCTCACCTTGCAGGCGATGGGTACCCCAGCGCGCAGTTGGCTGGGCTGGCAGCTCCCGATCCGCACCGAGGAAGCGCACGCACGCGCGCGCATTGCCGACATCGACACCGGCGCGCTCGCCGCCGCGATGGCGCGCGGCGAGGTGGCAGTGATCCCGGGTTTCCAAGGCCTGATGGACGACGGCCGTGTATCGACCCTCGGCCGCGGCGGATCGGACACCAGCGCGGTTGCCGTCGCCGCGGCGCTGAAGGCCGATCGCTGCGACATCTACACCGACGTCGACGGGGTTTATACCACCGACCCGCGCATCGTCGCCCGCGCGCGCAAGCTCGATTACGTCACATACGAAGAAATGCTCGAACTCGCGAGCGTCGGCGCCAAGGTGCTCCAGACGCGCTCGGTCGGGCTCGCGATGAAAGAGGGCGTACGCGTGCAAGTGCTCTCCAGCTTTGTCGAGGGCGACGAAGCCCCCAAAAAAGGCACGATGATCGTCAGCGACGAGGAAATAGAGGAACATCAGATGGAACGGCAGCTGATCACCGGCATCGCCCACGACAAGAATGAAGCCAAGGTCATCGTCACCCGCGTGCCCGACCGACCCGGCGGCGTCGCCAACATCTTTGGCCCGCTCGCCGCGGCGGGGATCAACGTCGACATGATCATCCAGAACGTCGGCCGCGACAAGGGTGAGACCGACGTGACCTTCACGGTGCCACAGACCGACTTGCTGCGCTCGATCGACCTGCTCGACGCCGCGAAGGAAAAGATCGGCTTCAACCGCATCATCAGCGACGACAAGGTAGCGAAGATCAGCGTCGTCGGGGTCGGCATGAAAAGCCATGCGGGGGTCGCGAGCACGATGTTCCGCGCGCTGGCGGATAGAGGGATCAACATCCAGGCCATCTCGACCAGCGAGATCAAGGTCAGCGTGCTGATCGACGAGGACGAGACCGAACTCGCGGTGCGCGTACTGCACACCGCTTACGGGCTGGATGCCGACTGAACAATCGCTGGCACGGCGGCTAACGACCGGTTGCGCACGTCATCCTCCCTGTGGCGAAGCCATGGGGAGGTGGCAGCGCGAAGCGCTGACGGAGGGGCAAGTGGCGCGACCATCGCCGCCCCTCCAGCATTCGCTTCGCGAACGGTCCCCCTCCCCATCGCTGCGCGACAAAGAGGATTTTGTCCTGATCGTCATCCCGGACTTGATCCGGGATCCATAGCCGCGCGGTCGTCATGGATCCCGGATCAAGTCCGGGACGACGAAACCACAGGACGTCCGGTTCGCACGCCATTCTCGTCGTTCGCCGCCGATTTGGAGCGAATGTCGGAAAGCGACCAAAAGCAGGCGCCAGCGCATCATTGAGTAGTGAGCGTAGTCTCGTCGCAGAAGATGCGAATGGCGAGGCCATTGATGAAGCTGACGTGCAAGCCCATCGGCTCTTGCGACCGCGCGATGTCCTCGTCCAGAAACGAGAGCCAGTCACATCCCTCATCGAAGTAAGCGATCTCTATGCCCTCATCGTCCAGAGGTGTAGATATCTCGCCAAGGTTGTTGAAAGCGACCCTCACATTTCCTGTGCAAGAAAGCGTAACCTTAGACGGCAGCTTGTCCGGTTCAAGTGCATGTTCATTGCGGGTGAAGCCCAGCTTGACCTCGCTTCCCGTTAGGTCAGTGCCAAAGCTTTCAAGGTCATAAGCGTTGTGGAGGTCGATGAACCTGTTACCCCAACGGACAACCGAAAAACCGTCGAACTGGAAGTTGCGCTTCAAGGTGATTGCCCCGCTTCGTGAACCGGAACCATGCAGGACAACGTGTCCGCTTTCCAACCCAAAGTCGTCATCCGCCCGCAGCCCACAAAAAAAAAACGCTTTCCTACAATATTTCACCATGCTTCATACTGTCAGATGGAACAAACCGCCCCACCCGCCGCGCTGCTCGCCGACACCTGCCTCGCCTTCGCGCCCGTCCCTCAACAGCGCCACCGCGCCGATGGCTGGACACCCGAAACGCAGGCCAATTTCATCCGCGCGCTCGAAGCGATGGGATCGGTGGGCAAGGCATCGCGCGCCGTCGGTATGGGACGCCGCTCCGCCTATCGCCTTCGCGAGCGCGCGGGCGCAGGCAGTTTCGTCGCGGCGTGGGACCGCGCGCTCTCCATGGGTCGCATCCGACAGTTTGACTATGCGATGGACCGGGCGCTCAATGGCGTCACCACCGTTCGCATCCTGCGCGGCGGGGCGATCGACGTCACCGGCGGCCCGGACATGGATGTCGTGCGGGCCGCGATGCGCGAGGATGCCGCGCCGCTTAAAGCCACAAAGGACACATTTTGAATGCTCCCATGCGGGGCTTTTGAGGCTTTAAGCCAAAAGAAAGACCCGCCCCCAGGCCCATGTCCCCGGGGGCGGGTCGCGACCCGTCATCCGATCGGCTGGTCCCGATCAGGCGAGGTCGAACCGGTCGGCGTTCATCACCTTGGTCCACGCCTTGACGAAGTCCTTGACGAACTTTTCTTCATTGTCGGACTGCGCATAAACCTCGGCGACCGCACGCAGCTCCGAATTGGAACCGAACACCAGGTCGGCCCGCGTCGCGCGCCAGGTTTCGCCGCCGCCCTTGCGGTCGGTGGCGACATATTCCTGATCGTCCGACCCATCGACAGCCTTCCAGACATTGGTCATGTCGAGCAGGTTGACGAAGAAGTCGTTGGTCAGCTGGCCCGACCGCTTGGTGAAGTGGCCGTGGCCGCGTTCGCCATGATTGGCGCCGAGAACGCGCAGCCCGCCGACGAGCACCGTCATTTCGGGCACCGACAGGCCGAGCAGCGACGCACGGTCGAGCATCATTTCCTCGGTCTTGATCGCCAGCTTTTTCTTGCCAAGGTAGTTGCGGAACGCATCGGCCTCGGGCTCCATCACGTCGAAGCTCTCGGCGTCGGTCTGTTCCGCGGTCGCATCGCCGCGGCCGCCGGTGAACGGCACCGCCACGTTGAAACCCGCATCCTTGATCGCCTTTTCCAGACCGACCACGCCGCCGAGCACGATGGCATCGGCGATCGACAGGTTGCCGCGCAGACCGTCAAGGGTTTCGATCACCTTCGCCAGCATCGCCGGTTCGTTGACCTCCCAGTCCTTTTGCGGTGCCAAGCGGACGCGCGCGCCATTGGCGCCGCCGCGGTGGTCCGACTTGCGATAGGTGCTGGCGGAGGCCCATGCGGTCTTGATCAGCTGGCTGACGGTCAGGCCGCTCGCGGCGATCTTTTCCTTCACCGCCGCCACTTCGGCGTCCGACGGCATCGTGCCCGCGGGGATCGGATCCTGCCAGATCAGGTCTTCGGCGGGAACTTCGGGACCAAGGTAACGAACCTTCGGCCCCATGTCGCGGTGGCACAGCTTGAACCAGGCGCGGGCAAAGGCATCCTTGAACGCTTCATGGTCATTGCGGAACTTCTCGCTGATCACGCGGAACTCCGGATCCATCTTGAGCGCCATGTCGGCGGTGGTCATCATGGTCGGAACCTTGATGTTGGGATCCCACGCCGCCGGGGCCATATCCTCCGGCTTCTGGTTGATCGGCTGCCACTGCTGCGCGCCCGCGGGCGAGTGGACGAGCTCATAGTCATAGTCGAGCAGCAGGCGGAAATAATTCTCGCTCCACTCGGTCGGGGTGTTGACCCACGATCCTTCGATTCCGCTGGTCACGGCATGTTCGCCGATACCGCCGCTGTCGTGGCTGCTGACCCAGCCGAAGCCCTGCGCGGCCAGGTCGCCGCCCGATGGCGCCGCGCCGAGCAGCGAAGCGTCGCCATTGCCATGCGCCTTGCCGAACGTGTGGCCGCCCGCGGTCAACGCGACGGTTTCTTCCGAATTCATCGCCATGCGCTCAAAAGTCGCGCGCATGTCGCGCGCCGATTGCAGCGGATCGGGATTGCCGCCCGGCCCTTCCGGGTTGACGTAGATCAGACCCATCTGGATCGCGGCGAGCGGACCTTCGAGCGCCTCCATGCCCTTGTCGGGATCGATGCGGGTCTGAACGCCCTCGTTCACCCACTTGTCTTCGCTGCCCCAATAAATATCGCGCTCGGGCTCGAACACATCGGCGCGGCCGCCACCGAAGCCGAACACCGGCCCGCCCATGCTTTCGATCGCGACATTGCCGGTCAGGATGAACAGGTCGGCCCAGCTGATCTTGTTGCCATATTTCTGCTTGATCGGCCACAGCAGGCGGCGCGCCTTGTCGAGGTTGCCGTTATCGGGCCAGCTGTCGAGCGGCGCGAAACGCTGCTGTCCGCTGTTGGCGCCGCCGCGCCCATCGGCGGTGCGATAGGTGCCTGCGGCGTGCCACGCCATGCGGATGAAGAAGGGACCATAATGGCCATAGTCGGCGGGCCACCACGGCTGGCTATCGGTCATCAGCGCCTTCAGGTCATATTTCAGCGCTTGATAGTCGAGCAGAGCAAACGCCTTCGAATAGTCGAAGTCGTCGCCCATCGGGTTCGACGGGCCGTTCGGGGTGAGCACCTCGGTCGCCAGCATGTCCGGCCACCAATCCTTGTTGGTGCGGCCAAGCAGCGAACGCACGCCGCCGGGCTGGTGAACCGGGCAACCACCCGCGGCATCAATGGGGGTCTGGTCGTTCATACAGTCTCTCCTTTTGGGGTTCTCGTTGAATTGGGGTGGCGTGGTACGATGACTGGCGCATGACGCGCGGGCGACCGGATGGTCACCGCTAGCACGTCGACAGGGGCCGGTCGCGAGTCGATTGGATCGTCCTTTCGCCTTGGGATGGAAAGGATAGGCCGACCCCGTCCATCGACATAACCGAATAAGGTGAATTCAGTCATTGAACGAACCGATTACAGCGGCGCAGGTTGCCGCAATCAAACGACGTTGGTCGCGCCGCCGCCACGCCCCGGCGAAACGGTCACGGCGCGGCGCAACATACTGGCCGAGCAGCGGGTTGGCTTGATGTCACCCGCGCAATGGCGTGACGAAATGGAGAGAGAAAGTGGCTAACCAAAACTCCAATGAGCAGCAGCAGCGCGAGGAAGAACAGCGTCGCAAGCAGCAGCAGCAGCAGGATGGCGGTCAGGATCGCCAGCAGGGCGGCCAGCGTCCCGATCAGGATAACGAAAAGCCGCAGCAGCGCTAAATATCAACTCACAGATAAAGGGGGCGCTCCTTGCGGAACGCCCCCTTCTCCCTGTCTGGCGAATGGGCCAGATCAGAAATTGAACTTGACCGTCCCGCCCCACGTCCGCGGGTCGCCCGGTTGGCCCGCGATCAGCCCGACATTGCCCGGCGCCACTTGCAACGTTTCGATATAATTGACGTCGAAGGCGTTGCGCACCCAGCCAAAGACATCAAAGCCGTCGGCGCGGAACCCGACGCGGAAATTGGTCAGCGCATAACCTTTCACATCGGTATAGATCGACGGCGACGCGTTCGAATTCCAGCGTGAGCGGTAATTGCCGTCGATACCCAGATAGACCTGGCCATCCTGGGCCAGCAGGGTGGCCGGAATGTTTGTTTCGGCGCCATAGGAAAACGCCCATTTCGAGACACCAGGCAGGTCGAAGCCGGAAATGTCGCACTCCCGCGGGCTGAGCGCGCCCGGCACTCCCGGCTGTGAATAATCGGGCGCCACATTGGCCGGTTGGAATGTCCCGCCAGAGAGTTCTGGCGGGCACGGCGCGTTGGTGAAAGATTTATATTTGGCGTCGGTATAGGCGCCATTCGCATAGGCCGTGAACCGGTCGCTGGTGCGAATTTTGAAGTCCGCCTCGATACCTTGCGACACCACTTTTTCGGCGTTCGCCAGATAGCCGCGCACGGTACCGAACTGGCCGCCGTTTACCGTCGCCTGGAAATTCTTGATCTCGGTGCGGAACGCGGTGAGGTTGAAGGTCGCTAGCCGGTTCAGGAACTGCGTCTTCAGCCCGATTTCGAAATGATTGACCGATTCCGGCTTCACGGTGCTGGCGCTCAGCACCGGCTGGTTGTTGGTATCGAGCGGCAAGCCATTCTGGTTGATGCCGACCGTCTTGAAGCTCTTGGCATAAGTTGCGTAGGCCAGCACGTCGGGTGCGAGCTTGTAGTTCACGTTCAGATCATAGCTGAAATTCCAGTCGCTGACCGACGGCTCGGTCAGCTGCGGCTGATAGACCCCGCACTGTGCGGTCAGCACCGCATTGCCCGCGGTCGCCGCCGGCGCGCAACTGGCAATCACCTGCCCCGCACCCGTGGTCACCACGCGCTGATAAAAGCCTTCTTTCTTGTCATAGTTGATGCGGATGCCCGGCTGGATGGTCAGTTCGGGGGTCAGCTTGTAGCTGAGCTGGCCGTAGAAAGCGGCGCTATCCGCTTTCAGGAACTGCGTGTTGGACGCGGTCAGGCCGTTCAGCACCTCGGGCCGGTTGTAGACATTGTTCGGATCGGTCGACGGCGCCAGGCTGTAACGCGTCGCGTCGATGCCTTGCTGCTCGGTCCCCTGTGTATCGATCCGCTGCCGGAAAGCGAAGAGACCGGCGACAAAATCGATCGTGTCACCTTCGTAATTGTAGCGGAACTCCTGGCTGTACTGGTCCTGCTGCGACGGGTTCTGCGACCGAGAAACGACCGAAGCGCCGGTGAAATCGCGATCGTTCTCGGGCAGCCAATCCCAAAAGCGCCATGCGGTGATCGAGGTCAAAGTGCCGGGACCAATGTCCCATTTCACCCGCAGCGACGCACCGCCAATTTTATTGCCGGCGCTTAGGCTGGCATCAATGTCGGTCAGGCGATCATAGACGTTCCGGCTCGGCACGATGTAATTGTAATTGGGATTGGCGGCCTGAAGCCGTGCAATAATCGCATCATATTGGCGGTTGAGCGCCCGCTGTGTTGTGCCGACGCGTACGAAGGCGGTGCCGCAGCATTCGGGATCCTGCTTGCTATAGTCACCCGCCAGCGTGATGTTGAGATCCTCATTGGGTTGAAACAGCAGCTGGCCGCGCAGGCCCAGATTATCCTGCTCGTTGATCCAGCGGTCGGTGCGCGTGTTGAACAGGGTACCGCGCCTGCTCGTCGCCGCGACGGCGATCCGGGCCGCAATCTTGTCGGTCAGCGGTCCCGAGACCGCGGCTTTCGCCTGTCGATAGTTCAGATTGCCGACGCTGACCTCGGCGCGCCCTTCGAAATCGAAGGTCGGCTGATTGGTCGTGATATTGATCGCTCCAGCAGTGGTGTTCTTGCCATAGAGCGTCCCCTGTGGCCCGCGCAGCACCTCGACCTGATCGACGTCGAGGAAGTCAAAGGTCGCGGCGGCGACGCGCGAATTATAGACGTCGTCAACATAGATCCCAACGCCCTGTTCGAACCCGTCGCTGGTCAAGCCGTACGGCACGCCGATGCCGCGGATGTTGACCGACGTGTTGCGCGGATTGGTGGTGTAAACCTGCAAGGTCGGCGCGAGCTGCTGCAACTTCACGACGTTGAAATTGCCCGTGGCCTCGATCGAATCGCCCCTGATGACGGAGATCGCGACCGGCACTTCCTGCGCGGTTTCCTGGCGGCGGCGCGCAGTGACGATGATGATGTCGCCGCGGCTGACATCGTCATCGACTTGCGCGGCGGCGGTCGCGGAAACGCCCTCTACCGCCGTTGCGGCGGGTGCTTCCTCCGCCGCGGCGGGCGTGGCGCCCAGCACGAGCAGGAGTGATAAAGTGAGCGATGATGCCTGCACGCGGCGGCGGCGGACGGACGGGTATTTTGCGGTCATGACAATTTCCTGTTGCAAAGAAAATTGCCACATCCGGTGGTCCAGTCTGCGGCAGGATGAGGGGAGAGGCCGCTTTGGGAGCGGTAGGGTTCAGCCCGGGTAGCGGTGCCGTTCGGTCACATCGACCTGCACCAGCCGCCCTTCATGGACGGTCAGCTGGATCGCGCCGAATTTTAGCTTTTCAAGCGCGTCGAGCACCGTCTGCACGGCGCGCGGCGTCTGCTCGGACCCGGCTTTCGCGGTCTCCTGGGCAGTGCTCATGATTATTCCTTTCCCTAGTGGATTCGCCGCCCAAGCATATGCCAAGTGTTTCGGTTGACAATGTTTGATTTGCTTTCTGCGCCGAAAGGTTCGGTTGTCGCGCCAAATGGATTCGCATCTGCGACGGGCCGATGGCGGCGATACTGGTAGGGATTGCGCGCGAGTCCTACTGCTGGCAAAGGCAGCCTCAATGAGCAAAATGAACGAATTGATGGCGCGCGGGACCGAACTGCTCGGCAGCGACTACGCCATCCTGTGCGGCGCGATGAGCTGGGTTTCCGAACGCCATCTGGTCAGCGCGATCAGCAACGCCGGCGGCTTTGGGGTGATTGCATGCGGCGCGATGACACCCGCTTTGCTCGATGCCGAAATTGCCGCGACCAAGGCGCTGGCGACCAAGCCGTTCGGCGTCAATCTGATCACGATGCATCCTCAATTGTTCGAGCTGATCGACATCTGCGCCAGACATGACGTGGGACATGTCGTGCTGGCGGGCGGTCTGCCGCCCAAAGGCAGCCTGGAGGCGATCAAGGCATCGGGAGCCAAGGTCATCTGTTTTGCGCCGACCCTGGCGATGGGCAAAAAGCTCGTTCGGTCGGGCGTCGATGCGCTGGTGATTGAGGGGATGGAAGCCGGCGGCCATATCGGCCCGGTATCGACTAGTGTGCTGGCGCAGGAAATCCTGCCGACGCTTGCGGACGAGGTGCCGATCTTCGTCGCCGGGGGCATCGGTCGCGGCGAAGCGATTGCCGCCTATCTGGAGATGGGCGCCTCGGGCGTCCAGCTCGGCACCCGTTTCGTCTGTGCCACCGAAAGCATCGCACATCCCAATTTCAAAAAGGCGTTCATGCGCGCTTCAGCGCGCGAAGCCGTCGCGAGTGTCCAGATCGACCCGCGCCTGCCGGTCATCCCCGTGCGCGCGCTCAAAAATGCCGGGACCGAGGCGTTCACCGCCAAGCAGCGCGAGGTCGCAAACAAACTTGATCTGGGAGAGGTCGACATGACGGAAGCGCAGTTGGAAATCGAACATTATTGGGCGGGTGCGCTTCGCCGCGCGGTGATCGACGGCGACGTCGAAAATGGTTCGTTAATGGCAGGGCAATCTGTCGGTATGGTATCCGAAGAAGAGAGCGTTGCCGATATCATCGCAACTTTGGTGCAACAGGCCGACGCCGCATTGCACGCTCGGGGTTGATGCCGCATGATATGGCGGCTGGGGAGAAGTTCATGAATTTGTCGCGCAAGATCATCGTGGCCGGACTGCTGGCGAGCGTGGCCGCTTGTACCAAAGCGCCGCCACCGCCGCCCCCTCCACCGCCGCCGCCGCCGGTCGTGATCGTCGTGCCGCCGCGCCCGCTGCCCCCGGGTAACGCCTCGCTGACGCAGATCCTGCCGGGTCGCGGGATCGACGGCAAATTTGTCACCGCGAACAGCAATGTCACCGGCGACCGCGCCTTCTGGCAGCTCAAGATCGGGCTGAACGTCGCCGCCATCGGTTGCCGCGGCCTGGAAGAAACGACGCTGGTGTCGGCATACAACAATATCATCAAGGCGCATGGCAAGGTCATCCGCTCGACCGAGAAAAATGTGATCACGCAGCTGGGCAAGGAAACCAAGACGAACGGCACCGCGGCCCGTGACAAACTGTCGACCCAGCTGTTCAACTATTTCGCGCAGCCCCCGGCGCAGCGGGCCTTTTGCACCCGCGCCAATGAAATCGCGCAGATGGTCTCGTCGACGCCGACCGCACAGGTCGTCGAACAGGCGCCCGCACATCTGGCGCGGCTCGATGAACCCTTCCATGAGTTTTACGAGGCCTACGCCAAATATCAGTATGATGTCGTCGCATGGGACGCCAAATATGCCCCGCCACCAGCGATCATGACTGCCCCGGCACCGGCTACGCCCTTCGCGCCGACCACGACGACCGCCACGCCGCCGGGTGCAGCGCAGGGGCCGACCGCGCCGGTCGGGACCAACTGACGCAAGCTTGGCGACAGCGAAGAATAGATTGGCCTCGGCGGGGCGCGGGGGTCATGGCGCTCGGCGCATCCATCTGTTAGCAGGGGGCGAATGACCAACGCCCCGCCTCCCCCTTCGTCGGCCGCACAGTCGGCGCGGACCATCCTGACCCGGTTGCACGAGGTGATGGCTTCGCGCGCCAACGCGCAGGGCAAGCTCAATCAGGTCGTCGGGATCATCGGCGAGTGCCTCGATAGCGAGGTCTGTTCGATCTACCTGCTGCGCGACGGCGCGCTGGAACTTTATGCGACGCGCGGGTTGAAGCAGGAGGCGGTGCACGTCACCCGCCTCGGGCTCGGCGAAGGGCTGGTCGGCATGATCGCCGACCAGATCGAAACGCTCAACCTCGACGAGGCGGCGGCGCACCCCGACTTTTCGTACCGTCCCGAAACCGGCGAAGAATTGTTCCACAGCTTTGCCGGGGTGCCGATCATCCGCCGCGAACGCGCCGTCGGCGTCCTCTGCGTCCAACACGCCGACCCGCGCCGCTACGCCGATATTGAAATCGAGACGTTGCAGACGGTCGCCATGGTGCTGTCCGAACTGATCACCAACGCCGACCTGGTGGACACCGCCGCGCGCACCGACGCCGCCGCTGCAGACCAGTCGGCGCAGCGGCTGACCGGCCAGAAGCTGGTCGACGGCATGGGCGCCGGAGTCGCGGTGTTCCACCAGCCGCGCATCACCATCGAACATACCGTCGCCGAAGATACCGAAGCCGAACGGCACCGCGTCTATGCCGCGTTCGACAAGATGCGCGAACAGATCGACCGCATGGCGAGCCAGGCCGACTTTGGGGTTGGCGGCGAACATGACGAGGTCATTCAGACGTACAAGATGTTCGCCTATGACGAAGGCTGGTCACGGCGGATCAACGAAGCGATCGACAGCGGCCTGACCGCCGAAGCCGCGATCGAGCGCGTACAGCAACGCACCAGGATGCGAATGCGCCAGATCGACGATGCTTTGCTGCGCGATCGCATGCACGACCTGGAGGATCTGTCGAACCGGCTGATCCGCATTGTGTCGGGGCAAATGGGTACCGCGGCGCAGATGGGGCTACGTCAGGATTCAATCCTGATCGCGCGCAACCTCGGCCCCGCCGAACTGCTCGAATATGACCGCCGCCGCCTGAAAGGCGTCGTGCTGGAGGAAGGCTCGCTCACCGCCCACGTCATCATCGTCGCGCGCGCGATGGGCGTTCCCGTCATCGGCCGCGTCAGCGACGTGCGCGCCTCGATCCGCGAAGGCGATTTGTTGCTGCTCGATGCTGCGGCGGGCGCGCTGCACGTCCGCCCGACGCAGGCGGTGCAGGATGCGTTCGACGCCAAGCTGGTGATATCGCAAAAGCGCCGCGCCAATCTGGCCGCGCTGCGCGACCTGCCCGCGGTCACCAAGGATGGCATACCCATCGAATTGATGATCAATGCGGGGCTGCGCGAAGATGTCGCCGCGCTCGACCTGACCGGTGCGCGCGGTATCGGCCTGTTCCGCACCGAGTTCCAGTTCCTGGTTTCGGCGACCTTGCCCTCGCGCGACCGCCAGCAACGGCTCTATCGCGACGTCCTCGACGCGGCGGGCGACCGGCCGGTGATCTTTCGCACCGTCGACATCGGCGGCGACAAGGCGCTGCCCTATATGAATGTCGGCGACAGCGCGCTCGAGGAAAATCCTGCGATGGGCTGGCGCGCCCTGCGCCTCGCACTCGAACGCGAAGGCCTGCTCAAGGTTCAGGCGCGGGCGCTGATGGAGGCCGCCGCCGGCCGCACCCTCAACGTCATGTTCCCGATGGTGTCCGAACCCTGGGAATATGAAGCCGCCCGCAGCCTTTTCGTCGGGCAGCGAGCCTGGCTGGCGCAGCATAACAAGAAACTGCCGGTCGCGATCCGTTATGGTGCCATGCTCGAAGTGCCAGGGCTGCTCGAGACGCTCGACCTGATGCTGCCGCATCTCGACTTCCTGTCGATCGGGACCAACGACCTCACCCAGTTCCTGTTCGCCGCCGACCGCGCCCACCCGCGTCTGGCCGAGCGTTACGACTGGCTGTCGCCGATCGTCATGCGCTATCTGGCGCGCGTGGTGCGCACGGTATCGGGATCGAAGGTCGCGCTGGGCGTGTGCGGCGAGATGGGCGGGCGGCCTTTGGAAGCCATGGCGCTGCTCGGCGTCGGCATCGAACGCCTGTCGATCACCCCCGCCGGGGTCGGTCCGGTCAAAGCCATGATCCGCTCGCTGGACCTCAGCGCGCTGCGCGCGGATATGCCGACGATTTTGGCACAACCGTCGTCGAACCCGCGCGGCCAGTATCGGGCGTGGGCCGAGACGCATGGGGTGGATCTTGGCGACTGATGCGGCGGATTTAGCAATTCCTTAACCATATCATGGTCAACCGGGCATAGAGGACCACGATGATGAACCGCACCGAAATCGCCGATCTGATCGTCGCCCGGCTCAATCCAGAGGTCGAGAGGCTTGGCCGAGAATTCGGGACGGCGGGACGAATTGCAGCGTGCCAAGCGAAGAACATCCTTCCCACCGATTTGGTCGAACAGGTCTATCGTGCCTTTCCTGCCTCGGAGCGTATGATTCTGAAACGCTCGATAAAGGAAAACAAGCACGTCGTGGCGCAGATGGACGAGCATGATCCGCTCCTCGAAGAGATCGTCTATGCGTTTCAGGATCCACGTGTCGTCGATCTGGTCGGCCACATCACCGGACTCACCACGCTCGAACCCGACGCCGATCTCTATGCCGGCGGAATCAGCGCAATGTCGAAAGGCGCCTATCTGCGCCCGCATCTCGACAATTCGCACGACAAGGATCGCAAACGCTACCGCGCTCTCAACCTGCTCTTTTATGTCACGCCCGGATGGCGCGAAGATTTCGGTGGTTCGCTCCAGCTTTGGGACAACGGACCGCGCGGAAAACCGCGTACCATCCCAAGCCTTTTCAACAGCCTTGTCATCATGTTGACCGACGACCAGTCATGGCATTCTGTTAACGAGGTCAGGCACGACGGACGCCGGTGCTGTGTCTCCAACTATTATTTTTCCCGTGCGGCGCCCGGCGCGACGAACTATTCTCATGCCACGACCTTTCGCGCCGAACATGGTCGCGGACTCGCGGACTTTACCATGCGGGCGGACAATGCGCTCCGTACCACCATATTAAATTCTACGGGCGGCGCGTTGTGGCGCAACCCTCACGTCTATCAGCGCGACAAGCACTAGCCGTGCCGCAACTTGCCTATCAAACGCTCGAACGCCTGCACATAGGCCGCCCGGTCGAGCGCGTCAGTTTCATCGCCGAACGCTGCCGCGGCAAACGTGTGCTCGATATCGGCTGCCTTGACGAGACCGCGCTCGACAAGCAGAATACGAACGAATGGCTCCACCAGCGTATCGCCGCGCTCGCCAAGCAGGTGACCGGGATCGACCTATCCGAACATCTGCCGGTAGACGGATTGGTAACCGGGCCCAATTCCAAGATCATCAAGGGTGACGGCACGAACCCGGATGTCGCGCCCGACATTGTCGACATTATCGTCGCCGGCGAGTTCATCGAACATATCGAGAATCCGCTTCAATTCCTCTCCAGGATAAAACTGTCTTATCCTGGTCGCGAAATGCTGATCTCGACCCCTAACGGTGCTTCGTTCGCGAACGCCCTGCTCGGCACTATCGGCCGCGAGGCACAGCATCGCGACCATCTCTTGACATCGACATACAAGACGCTGAACACCCTGTGCCAGCGTGCCGGGTGCCGCGACTGGGACATCATTCCCTACCGTTTTTACGCAACCGAAATGTTGTTGCAGTCGACCGGACCCAAGCGAATTGCTGTCAAAGTGGTCGAAACCATCATCCGCGCCTATGAATGCCTCTTTCCACTTCGCAGCTTTGGCTACGTCGTGCGGATCAGGCTGTAGGATCGGCGAAGGCGGGAATGGCGCGGACGTGACCGCGATACACGGCCCAGCGCGTCATCAGATAATTGTAAAGCACCATCGTCAGCGTAGCGATTGGCGCTGCGGCGACCATAGGTAGCAGCAGAACGCCACAAAGTAACCCGATAGCCAGCGTCGCGACCACCAGGCTCGACAGTGTTCCGGCAACATAACGGCCAAAAGCGTGCCATGTTGCCCGAACCCCGAACACCCACAAAGCGTGGGCGACATAACTTGGCGGCACCATCAGCACGAAGGTCAAAAGCACTGCGAACCAGTAATGCAAACCTGCCGCATCACTGGCGATCAAGATGATATTATTGGCGACTGCACAGATCGCGCCCACGACAAGATAGCGTGTCGGCCTGTTGTCGAGCAGCGACTTCAACATTGAAAAGTCAGCGAATAATTGTTTCTCCAAGGACCGATATGGCCCTGCGCGACCAGCATGAAATCGGGAACGCTCGATGTCACCAGCGTCATCGCTTCCAGCGGTGTGAGATAGTGCACCCGGTCGCCGGTCAGCCACCTGTCGCCGGCATGACAGAGCCAATGAATGGGGGTAGGCGTCCGCGCCCAATCCTTGAGCACGAACCGCCCCCCCGGCGCCAAGCAGCGGCGGACGGCGTCGAGAATTTCGGCGTGAAACTCCAACGGAATATGATGCATTACGTCCGACAAGGTGATCAAGTCGAACGACGCGGGATATTCGGCGGCAATATCGAGAACCGGAGCCTGCCGAAACTCGACGCCGTTGGGGCGGCCGCGATAGAGACGCCCCGCACTGGATGCGATGTCGATCGCCAGAATATCGGCATCGGGATAGGTCTCGGCAAGAATCTCCGTAACGGCACCCTCGCCGCATCCGACTTCCAGAATGCGGCGAGCCTTTGGTGCCCAATCGCCGATCTTGCCCGCGTAATCTCGAAGATCCATGAAGGCGCCGCGATACAGTTGGGCGACGCGATGCTCGTGACGGCCAAAGCTTTTGCGGACTAGCGAGCCAAGCGCCATCGTTACATCGTCCCCGCAAAACGCAGTTTGATCCGCGGCACGACCCGCTCGACAATACGTGAATAGCGAATGTAGCGGCTGCCCTCGGCAGGGCCAAGCGAAAGGAAAATGGCGAGCGCCTTGATCATAGCATAGGGGTGCCCAAGCGCAGCGTCCGAAAGTAGCGCGTTGATTTTTGCAGACGTGCGGCTGATCCGTTCGGTTTTTCCGTCGGCGCGCAAATTGCGTTCGAGGATCAGGTCCATCTGCTCGGCCAACTCCCGTCGATCGCCCGTCATCGTCAGTGAGTTTTTGTGAATGCGAAAAGCAGTAACTGCGCGCGGGTCATAATAAACTGGCCCCTGTTTCGCCAGCTTGAACCACAAATCCCAATCGGGCGTATACCACAGGCTTTCGTCCATGCCGCCGACGGCGAGATAAGCATCACGGCGAAAGATGGGTGCGGGGATTGCTATCGAATTTTGGACCAGTAACGCGTCGCGATAGTATGCGGAATCGATGAAGCCGACATGAAAAGGCGGGCGCCACCGACCAAGCCGCTTTCCTCCTCCATCAACAATGACGGCGGGCGTCAGGAAAAGTGCTGCATCCGGCGCCGCCGCGATCATCTCGCGTGCGACCGCGAGCCGACCCTCAAGCCAAAGATCGTCCTGATGCAAATGGCAGACATGCGCTGCGCTCGCCGCCTCGACGGCCAGATTGGTCTTTCGCGTCCAACTCGGTATTTCAGGCAGATAAGCATAATCGATCCGCAATCTGCCAGCGTGCTTCTTCACGATCGCTTCGCAGGATCTGCCGGGGCTCGAATCGCGGATGACGATTTCGACTTCGTCGCGATCGCCTGCCTGGACGCTCGCCAGAGCCTCATCGAGCCATTGTCCGCCGCCATGGACTGGCATGACGACGGAGAGCAACGGGCGCTTCATCCGCCGACCGCTTCCGTAGCTGGCGCCAGACGATTGTCATTTCCGGCGATAATCGCGAGCACGAAAGCGCCGAACGCCGTCTGCAGGCCGATCGCGCCAAGCGCAGCGCCGCCGATCAGCGGCAGCGGATTATTCAATGCTTCGAAGCCGCCCTTGCTCCATTGCATCCCGACGAGCCCCAGCGTGAACAACGCAACGACGATCAGGGCAAGACCCGCAACCAGCATGGTCTCTAATGTCAGGATCTGCCCCAAACGGGCAATTGAAGGACGCAAACGGCGATAGCCGCTTCGTACCCCATGAAGGTGCATGGCCGTCCCCATGAGCAGGCAGAAATGACCGGAAGTCGCCAGAAACGCTGCGATGACGCACCAGCTGACGCCGAAAAAGGGCGTTCCAGCCACCAGACCGGTCGCATAAGCCCCCGCGACGCCAAATATGATGGCAGCAAGGAGCACCGCAGTCACTCCGGGCACCCCGAACACCCATGTTGGGCTGAGCATCAACAGGTAGCGCAGATGGCGCCATCCGTCGCGCCAGGGGCGCAGGTGCGGCGCGCGGTCGCGCAGATCGACCGACAGGGTTGCGGGAACCTGGGCGACACGCATCTTCTTGAGCGAAGCCTTGATGACCATTTCGCTGGCAAATTCCATGCCTTCGCCGGACAGTCCCAACTGCGCGAACGCGTCGCGGCTGATCGCGCGCAATCCGCAATGGGCATCATTGATGCCCGAGCGGAAGAAGAGATTGAGAACGCCGGTGAGAGCCGGATTCCCGATGTGCCGGTTCTTCCAGGGCATGGCGCCGGGCGCGATTCCGCCGTCGAAGCGCGAGCCCATGCAAAGATCATGGCCTTCGATCAGCTTGCCAATCATCGCGACGCCTTCAGTAAAATTATAGCTACCGTCGCAATCACCCATCAGGATGTAGTCGCCATAGGCCGCATGGCAGCCACCGATAAGCGCCGCACCGTAGCCGCGCCGCGGCACCGCGATCACCCGTGCGCCGAGTGATTCGGCAAGCGTCTGGCTGCCATCAGTGGACCCGTTGTCGGCGATGACGATTTCGCCCGCCAAGCCAAAACGGTCCTCGATCAGCCGCAGCGCGTCGTGAGCGTTCGCGATACAATGGGGCAAGCTGATCGTTTCATTGAGGCACGGCATGACAATGGTCACACCCAGTGGCTTCGCCCGATCGAGCGTCGCCGCCTCGGCCAGAGGCTGATACATCCAAAACTCCCCAGAAATCGGCGCTCTGACGAGTCTAGAAACTTGTGGTTAACATCCCATAAAA
Source organism: Sphingopyxis sp. UBA6723 (assembly GCF_002454115.1). GTDB lineage: Bacteria > Pseudomonadota > Alphaproteobacteria > Sphingomonadales > Sphingomonadaceae > Sphingopyxis. The sequence goes on from NZ_DKIH01000009.1 coordinate 317,706, forward strand.
GCTGGACGGCGCAGCAAAGCGTCACCGGCTTGGGATGATTTGGCAACCGGCGCGCCGCAGGTCGCCGGCAAATGTCCGAGCCGTGGTGGAAGCGGGAGGAATTTCCAGGCCATAATAGCGGAAGATCGGCGCCAGCTCAGTCCATCCGGCCATGACAACCCGCGGTTTTGGCTTGCAAACGGCGCGCAGCGCGGCGGGTGTCATAGCTTCGCGCAGCAGCCTGATCGGGCGTTCGACAAGAAAAGGCGAGTTGATAACAAGATCCGCAGCAAAGGGCGCATCGCCTGCCCCGATCACAACATAGTCGGCGTCGATCGCCGAAAGACGCTGCGACACCTGCGCCGAGGGCGCATAAAAGGAATGCGCCATCCAGGCTTGCAACGGCAAGATGATGACCAGCCCCGCCGCCGTCGTCCGCATGAGTAGAGGCCGCCAACGCGCCCGCGCGTCACCCAGCGCCGTCCAGCCATAAACCGCGAGCAGGATGGCATTGCCGATCAGGCCGTGCAGGTAGCGATAACCGAAGCCATGCCCTTGATACGGCAAGATGACGAGCATCACCGCGATTGTCAGCAATATGCCTGCCGTCAATGCACCCGCCAGCCTATCCTTACGCGCGATCATCAGCCCGAGCGGCAAGAGCGGCAGCAGCAGCAAATGCTGCCAGGCAAAAAAGCGGAGGATGTTCGCGACCATGTTGGCGATGCGCAAACCATCGCCCTGCGTCACTGTAAGGACGAGCCGACTGAGATAGTCGATCCCTTGTTCTTTGGGCGCCACCGCATCGGCTTCGACTAGCGCCCACATGGCGTTGGGCCACCAAGCCCAGAACGCTCCAATCGCAGCATAGCCCAAGAGGTAAACGGCGGCACGGCGCCAGTCGCGCTCGATGACCAGCAGGAAGAGAATTGGCGCAGCAAACATCGGATGCATGACGGGTTGATGCAGCCCAACCGCGACAAAACCGACCGCCAGCGCTGCCACATCGGTGCACAGCGTTCGGCGCAAGAAAAGCCAAAGCCAACAGAGGTTCAAGGCAAGGTGGGCCGGCATGGCATATGCCGTCATGCCGTTGAACAGGATCTGCCCTGATCCAAGATAGAGTAAAAGCCCCACGACTGCCGCTTCGTGATCGGCGGGCCATATTCGTCTTGCACATTTCCACAGCGCAAAAGCGCCCAGCAACAGCATGACGGGACCAGACAAGGCAGGGTCGCCGACAAAACCAAACAGGGTTCGCAGCAGAGCGTTCAACGGCAAGTAGGCGGATATCCAGCCCGCGGTTTGGGTGGTGGGATACATAAACATCGTATTGAGTGCATCGGCATGGTCGCGCCAGATACCGCTTAACGGTGCAACAAGTTGTCCCTGCGCAAAGACCTGCGCATCAAAGGTCGCCATCTGCTCATCGCGGCTCAGATCATAGCCGGACAGGATGAAATAATGCCCGGCAAAGGCAACGATCGCCATCGGGGTGCCGATGGTCAACGCCAGCCGCCAGCCACCTGCGAAAGCCTGTTCGCGCGCGGGAAGACGCCAAACACAAAGCGCTAGCAACAATACGCCTACGAATAACAACCAGCGGTCTTGGCGATGCAGAAAAAAGAGACTTAGATTGGCGTCGGCACCCTGCAATGCGGCAAGAACAAAGGCCATCGCAGCGAAAACCATCGGTCGTTGGACGGTCAGGCCGAAAAGCTGTCTATTCGTCATCGCCACGCCTTGCCACATTATGGATAATTCGGCGTTAACTTCGGCTGCAATGCAGATAACATGCCATCAACGCCGCTGGGTATGCCGATTTTCAACGGCAATTATCGTTTTCGACCGGCACAATGACCCGCCAAGCAATTGCGCGATCGCATATGTTTATGTTATGTTCTCATCGTCAATCAAGGAGAACGGCCATGCGTGATTCGAGCTCTCGGGCGACCGGGCAATGCCATTGCGGCGCGATCCGTTATTCGATGAGCACTGCGGTACAGCATCACGCGCTCTGCCATTGCAGCGATTGTCGCCGCCATGCGGGCGCGCCGATAGTGGGATGGGCGCTGGTTGGTCAGGATGAGATCGAGATCACCGGCACGCCCAAAATCTATGCGTCGTCCGAACATGGCCGGCGCCATTTTTGCGGCGAATGCGGGACCGGGCTGTTCTATACCAGCGAAGCGATTTTTCCGGGGCAGATCGATGTGCAGTCGGCGACCCTCGACGATCCCGGGATGATCCCGGCGCAGGTGCAGATCCAGACCGCCGAGCGGATCGGCTGGATGGAAAATCTGGACAGCCTGCCCACCTTCGAACGCTATCCCCCGTTCGAATAGGGCTGGCTGATGATGGCCCGGCGATCCAGTCAGGATGGCCGCGTCTGGCGCTGCTCATCCCACCACGCCATGCGTTCGGCGATCCGCTTTTCGAATCCGCGGTCGGTCGGTTGATAATAAGTTTGCGCGCTCATGCCTTCCGGCCAGTAATCTGCCCCTGAAAAGCCATCGGGCGCATCATGGTCATAGGCATAGCCCGCGCCGTAACCCAAGTCTTTCATCAGCTTGGTCGGCGCGTTGAGGATATTGGCGGGCGGCGCGAGCGATCCCGTGTCGCGCGCCGATGCGAAAGCCCCCTTCTGCGCCGCATAGGCCGCGTTCGATTTCGGGGCGGTGGCAAGATAGAGGCATGCTTGGACGATCGCCAGTTCGCCCTCGGGCGAACCAAGAAACTGATAAGCGTCCTTGGCGGCAAGGCATTGCACCAGCGCCTGTGGATCGGCGAGGCCGACGTCTTCGCTTGCGAACCGCACCAGTCGACGGAGCACATAGAGCGGCTCCTCACCCGCGACGACCATTCGCGCGAGATAATAGAGCGCCGCCTGCGGATCGGATCCGCGCAGCGCCTTGTGCAGCGCCGAAATCAGATTGTAGTGACCGTCGCGGTCCTTGTCATAGACCGGCATCCGGCGGTGCAGGAACTGTGCGAGCGCTGCCGGATCGAGGGGATCAGGGATCGCCGCGGCGAACAGCGTCTCGACTTGGTTGAGCAAGAAGCGCCCGTCGCCGTCGGCGCTCGTGACCAAAGCGGCCCGGGCATCGTCGGTGACCGGTAAGCTGCGTCCGATATCGCCCTCGGCACGCGCGACGAGCTGCTTCAGCGCATCCTCGCCGAGGCGGTTGAGCACCAGCACCTGCGCCCGCGACAGCAGCGCCGCGTTCAAGGCAAAGCTAGGATTTTCGGTCGTCGCGCCGACCAGTACCACCGTGCCGCGCTCGACATAGGGCAGGAAGCCGTCCTGTTGCGCGCGATTGAAGCGGTGAATCTCATCGACGAACAGCAAGGTCCGCTTGCCCGCTGCGGCCATTTTTTCGGCCTCGGCAAAGGCCGTCCGCAAGTCGGCGACGCCCGAGAACACCGCCGACAGCGCCGAAAAGCGCATTCCTACCGCTTCGGCAAGCAGCCGCGCGATCGTCGTCTTGCCGGTGCCTGGCGGTCCCCACAGGATGATCGACGACAATTGCCCTGCCGCGACCATGCGGCCGATCGTGCCTTCGGGTCCGGTCAGATGTTCCTGCCCGACGACGTCGGTCAGCGTGCGCGGGCGGAGACGTTCGGCGAGTGGCACCGGGCCGGTTGCAGCGACGTTGCGTTGTCCCGGGGGATCGCCGCCGAACAAGTCTCCGCCCATCGGACGCTCAGCCCCCGCGCCGCTGTTTCTGGCGAATCAGGCGCAGATAGGTGTCGGCGACCGCCTGGTTGATGGCGTCCCATTGATAGGCGCCGCTTTCGGCCACCGCCGCCGCGCCATGGTCGGCGCGGAGCGGGAGGTCGCGGCAATAGCGCTGAAGATGATCGGCAAAACCGGTGATCGAACCCGGCGCGACCAGATACCCCGTCCGGCCATGCTTGACGATGCTGGCACTTCCCGTGGCGCGCGCCGCGACCACGGGAAGTCCGCACGCCATCGCCTCCAGCGTCACATTGCCAAAGGTTTCGGTGACCGACGGGTTGAAAAAGATATCGCACGACGCGAGCGCGCGGGCGAGGTCTTCGCCGCCCTGAAAACCGACAAATCTGGCGTTCGGAAGCCGCGATTCGAACCAGTCACCGGCCGGCCCCTCGCCGATGACGACCACCTTGTGCGGCACCCCACGCCGGGCCAGCACATCGATCGCGTCGGCGAACACATCGAGCCCCTTTTCCATCACCAGCCGTCCCAGAAACGCGATGGCGGGAACGTCGTCGGCGATGTCGAGCGAACGGCGCCACGCCATGTCGCGGCGGCCCGGATGAAACACGCCCTGCTCGACGCCGCGCGTCCAGATGCCGATGTCGTAATTCATCCGCTGGTCGCGCAGCACCTGCGCAAAGCTCTCCGACGGCGCGATCAGCGCGTCGCACTTGCGGTACAATTTGCGCAGCCACGCCACCATCACGGGTTCGAGGAACGACAGGTTGTAATAGCGAAAATAGGTTTCGAAGCGCGTGTGGACCGAACATGCGACCGGCAACCGCCGCCGCCGCGCCCACGATGCCGCTTGACGCGACACGCGATCCGGGCTGGAGATATGGAGGATATTCGGTGCGAAAGCGGCGATGTCCTGCCGCACCCGCGATGAAAAGGTGACCGGGATGCGATATTCACTGCGGCCAGGGATTGCGAAGGAGGGCACGCTGACCAGATCGCCTGTCGGTTCGAAATCGGGGTTGGCGACGGTCGGCGAATAAACCCGCACCGCGGCGCCCTGCGCCAGCAGATAGCCGACAAGGCGGTTCAGCGCCTTGTTCGCCCCATCGACGGTCATATTGTAATTGCCGCTGAACAGGGCGATGCGCAGGTCGGAGACGTCCATCGGGACCCAGCTAGTCCCTCGCGCCGACAAAGGCAATTCGTCAGAACTCCTCGCGGCGCTCGGTCGAAGCTTCCAGATCGACGACGACGGGCGGGTGCAGGCGCAGGCGATGAACGCGGCGTTCGTCGGCCTCGGTTACCTCGATCCGCCAACCGCTCGGGTGAAATAAGATTTCGCCGACCTGCGGCACATGGCCCGCAAGCACTGCGGCCAGGCCGCCGAGCGTATCGACATCTTCGTCGATCTCGGCGAGCCGCGGATCGATCGCTTCGCCGACATCGTCGAGCTCGGCGCGCGCATCGGCGTTCCAGCAGCCGTCTTCGCCAGCCATGAACAGCGCGGTCGGCTCGTCGTCATGCTCGTCCTCGATCTCGCCGACGATTTCCTCGACCAGATCCTCAATCGTCAGCAGGCCTTCGGTCCCCGAGTATTCATCAATCACGATGGCCAGATGGGTGCGTTTCGCCCGCATTTCGGCGAGCAGGTCGAGCACCCCCATCGATTGCGGCACATAGAGCGGCTGGCGGAGCAGGTCGAGCAGCGGCGGCGGCGGGCGGCCCTCGGCGAGCACCGCGAACACGTCCTTGACGTGGATCATGCCGACCACTTCGTCCAGGTTTTCGCGGTACACCGGCAGGCGGCTATGCCCCGCCTCGGCAAATTGCGCGACGATTTCATCAAAGCTGGCGCTTTCGGGGATGGCGATGATGTCGGCGCGCGGTACCGCGACGTCGTCGACCGTCTGTTCGCCGAAATGGAGCAGGTTGCGCAGCATCTTGCGCTCGATCGGCGACATATCGCCGACGATATTGCTGCCGCGCCGGTCGTGCCCCTCTTCTTCGGCCTCGTCGATAACCTCTTCGATCTGTTCGCGCAGCGACGGTTCCTTGTCGCCGCCGAACAGCAATGTCCGGAGCCCGGCCCACAGGCCGGACCTACTGTCCTCTTCCGATCGGGTCGAAGATCCCTGGTCGTCGGGCATATATGTCGTGGTTCCTCTGTTAGTCCTGATCTGCATATGGATTGGCGATGCCCAGCGATGCAAGTGCTTTCACTTCCAATGCCTCCATTGCCCCGGCGCTCGCATCGTCCCCATGATCATAGCCGACCAGATGCAGCGTGCCATGGACGATCAGATGCGTCGCATGGTCGGCGATCGAAATTGCCTTCTCTTCGGCTTCGCGCGCGCAGGTTTCGCGCGCCAGCACGATGTCGCCGAGCAGGATTTCGCCGTCGTCGCTGTTCGCCAGACCTTCGAGGAGATCGTCCTGCACTTGCGGAAAGGACAACACGTTCGTGGGTTTGTCCTTGCCGCGGAAATCGCGGTTGAGCGTCTGAACCTCAGCATCGTCGGTCAGCCGTACCGCAACCTCGACCAGCGGCGCTGCGTTGGTGAGCGCCGCATAGGGCGTCAACGCGAGGGCGGCGGCCACGGCTTCCGCGGCGCGCGCCTCCCAATCGAGCGCGTCGGGCCATGGCGTCGCGGCGTGGGTTTCGACGCTCAGCATGCAAGACCTCGCGGAAGATAAATGGCGGAAAACTGCGCAAGTTCATTCGCAATTTGCGCTTTCAGGGCGGGGCTTGCCCTCGCAGGATCAGCGTTGAAGCTCATGCCCATCCGCTACCGCGGCGCGAGAATGTAGGACAGCGTTTTTTCCGGTTCCGGGGAGGGGTGGTTTGAGGTGGGGAGCGGCCATCAATGCACATGCGCCAGCTTGTCGGGGTTGCGCATCACATAGATGCCGACCACCTTGCCGTCCTCGATCTCCAGCGCGGTGGTTTGCAGCTTGCCGTCAGCCTCGCGGGTGACGAAGCCCGGCAGGCCATTGATCGTCCCGGCGTGGACCAGCGTCGAGCCATATTTGCCGAACAATACCGCCAGGCTGCGGTGCAGCTTGAGCACGATGTCGTAACCGAACACCGGCTCGGTGACCGCCGGACGCTTGCCGCCGCCGTCGGACCATAGGCCGACATCGGCGGCGAGCATGGCGCCAAGCGCGGCCATGTCGCCGCTGCGCGAGGCGGCGAAAAAGGCGTTGGCGATCTGGAGCCCCTGCTCCTTCTCGAGCTTGTAGCGCGGGCGCGCGTCGCGAACGTGGGTGCGGGCGCGCGCGGCGAGCTGGCGCGTTGCCGCGGGATCGCGGTCGATCGTCTTCGCCACCTCGTCGAATTCGACGCCGAACACGTCGTGGAGCAGAAAGGCGGCGCGTTCGAGCGGCGACAAGCGTTCGAGCGCGAGCATCAGCGGCAGGGTGACGTCGTCGGCTTCCTCCTCTTCGACCAGCGGATCGGGGAGCCAGGGACCGACATAGGTCTCGCGTTGATGGCGCGCCGATTTGATCTGGTCGAGGCAGAGCCGGGTCACGGTGTGGCGCAGGAACGCCGCAGGCTCGCGCACCTCGCTCCGGTCGATGCCGAGCCAGCGGATGAAGGCATCCTGCACCACATCCTCGGCATCGGCGACCGAGCCGAGCATGCGGTATGCAACGCGGGTGAGCAGCGGGCGCATCGGGTCGAAACTGTCCGCCGCGTCTGCCGCATCTTGGGAACCCGTCCGGGTCATCAGGCCGCCTTAGCCGCCGGCTGTTCGAACCACAGGTCGAAACCGACCGCGAGGCGGTTCCAGCCATTGATGATGTTGATCATCAGCGTCAGCTTCACCTGTTCCTCCGCCGTGAAATGCGCTTCGAGTCCGTCTTTCGCAGCCTGTTGTGTGTGGCCTTGGGACAGACGGGTCAAGGCATCGGTCCACGCCAGCGCAGCGCGTTCGCGCGCGGTATAGACGGGAGCCTCATGCCACGCCGCGAGCAAATAGATACGCTGCTCGGTCTCGCCCTTGGCGCGCGCTTCGGCGGTGTGCATGTTGATGCAATTGGCGCAGGCGTTGAGGATCGAGGCGCGAATTTTGACCAGCTCGATCAGGCTCGGCTCCAGGCTGTCCTGCACCGCCAGACTGACGCTCATCCACTGTTTCATCAGCTGCGGCGCGGCGGCGAAGGGGTCGGTTACGACGGTCATAATCTGTCTCCTTTGGTTGGTTTGTACCGACTTGACGAGACAGGATCGGCAGGTGTGACATGGCGCGCGAAAAAATTTCGCACGGGTGTGAAAATCCGTTAGCTTGGTTGCCTCGACAATGATGAGGAGGGGTCCAATCATGAAGTTTCTCGATGGTTTCGGCGAACAGGCCTACGCGCTGCTGCGCATCGTCGCGGGTCTGTTGTTCATGGCGCATGGGGTGCAGAAATTTATCAATTTCCCCGCCGCCTTTCCCTATCCGTTGACGCCGATGCTGCAAGCCGCAGGCGCGATCGAGCTGATCGCCGGCGCGCTGATCGCCATCGGGCTGTTCACCCGCCCCGCGGCGTTTATCGCCAGCGGGATGTCGGCGGTCGGCTATTGGGTCGCGCACGGGATGCAAAGCCCCTTCCCGATCGCCAATGGCGGCGAGACGATCGCGCTCTACTGCTTCATCTTCCTGTTCATCGCGACGCGCGGGGCCGGGATCTGGAGCGTGGATGGGGCACGCGCAAAGGCGTAATGCAAAATAGGGGCGGCCCTGACGGACCGCCCCCAGTGCCGGGATTCACATGGTGAAGGTCGTCACAGCTTTCGGGTATTCGCCTCGATCAGTTTTTTCGCCTCAGCAATAGCCTTGGCGGTGGTCAGTTTCTGGTCCTGCACCTCGTCAGCCATCTCGAGGAGGCGACCGCTGATCACGGTACCGGTTTGCGCCTCCTCGTTGATCGCGATACCGCCTTTGGTGGCGGCGACGCGGTCCCATTCGGCGCGCACCGCGGCCCAATAATTCTTCGTCGCGGCCCAATAATCGTCGGCGGCCTTCACGTCATATTGGTCATATTTGATATAGGTGTTGAGGACATATTCCTGAACGATGGGGACCAGTTTGCCGTCCATCGTTCCCATCTTGGTGTTGTCCTGCCAATGGACCCAGCCGTCGGGGCTCGGCTGGTGGCGGTTGATCGACAGATAACGGTCGTAAACGGGGTTCCGCACCGCATCGCGGCGCGCGAGCGGGCGCCAGGTCCAGTTCGAACGCCAGCGGCGGAGACCGCCCTGCGTTTCGAACTGGCCCCAGCCGCCATAACGCGGACTGTCATCGACCTGATACACCGTCTGCGACCAGCGGCCGGTGCGCATGCGTTCGGGGACGTCTTCCCATGTCCAGCTGTTGCGGTCCGAATAAACGAGCACCTTGGCAGGCTCATACTCCCAGTCCTGCCGCCAATGTTTGATGATCATGCTCTTGTCGTCGTCGGTCGTGATGACGAGCAGGTGCTGGAGGACGATCTTGCGCCCCGTATCCTCGATCACGCGGACGACCTCGTTGCCGCCCGAGCGTTTGGGTTCGAGCACTTCGTAATTCGGATCCCAGCGCGTCGATTCCTGCATGTGAAAGCTGACGCGGTAATTGCCCGCCATCGCGAGGATGTCGGCGCGGTCCTGCTCGAAATTGGCCGCAGCGGCATCGGCAGCGATCGGCGGGTGTGCGGAAGCCGCGATGGGGATTGCGGCCGAGAACAGCACGGCGGCGGCGAGGTTGCGGATGGTTTTCATGGGATGCAGTCCTTCGTTGCGGATCAGAAACGGAAGCTGAGCGATACGCTCGCGTTGCGGCCGGGCTGGGTGTAGGCGTCAGTGACAGTCGAGGTGGAGGCGAGCCCGCGGACGTCGCTCCACCAGGCATATGTCTTGTCGAGGATGTTGAAGACCCCGGCACGCAGCGTCAGCCCGTCGACGATGCGGGCGAACGCCGTCGCATCGACGATCGTAAAGGCATCGGGGCGGAAGCAGTCAGGGGTGCAAATGCCCGTGGTGCGTGATGCGCTGACGCGGGCGCTGTGCGTCATGATGATCTGGCCGCCAAAGCGCCCCTGCGCCTCGCGATAGCCGACCCCGGCGACCAGCTTGAGCGGATCGATCGTGGACAGCGGCGAACGGGCGCCCGCGGGGTCGATCACATCGCCCTTGGCATAGGATAGGGCGAGCGTCGCATAGAGGCCGGAGGACGCTCGCCCCTCGAACCGCGCCTCGGCCCCTTTGACGCGGACGCGGTCGAGATTGACGAATTGAAAGAGGATCGGATTGGCGATCGTCCCCGCGCCGCCAATCTGTTCCTGGCTGATGAAATCCTTGTAGCGCGCCGAAAAGCCCGTGACATCCAGGCTGACCGCGTCGCTGGCAAAGCGGATGCCGCCCTCGACGCTTTCACTGCGTTCGGGACCGAGATCGGGATTGGGGATCGAGCGGTAGGAAAAGAAGGGCGAGGTCAGGTTTTCGAAGAACTGGTTAACCTGTCCGGGCTCGGGCGCTTTGAAGCCCGTCGCATAATTGGCGAACAGCCTGACCTGGTCGGTGATTTTCCACACCGCGCCGAACTTCGGCGACAGGCGCGAGCCATCCTGTTTCGCCGCGGCGAAGGTCGGCAGCAGCGGGTCGTTGTCGGGCGACAGATCATACCAGTCGAAGCGCAGTGCCGGGTAGAGCAGCAGGCGCCCATCGGCGATCGCGATTTCGTCGCCGACGAACAGGCCAGCGCGGGTGAAATCGGTGGTGGGGAAGGCGCGCGCTGGATAGGTCTCGCCGGCCGGCGGCACGGTGCCGCCGCGCAGCCCGCGCTGGCGCGTCTGGCTGATGTCGCCGCCGAAAACCAGGCGGTGAGTGATCGCGCCGGTGGCAAAGTCGGCGCGCGCATCGGCGGACGCACCGAATACGCGGTTCTCGAAAGTGTTGAGACGGGTGCGATCCGGGAGGGTGGTGCGATCCTCCTCGGTATATTGGCGATCCTCGCCGTCCTGCCAGTAGAGCGCGACGCGCGCGAAATCGATCGCCCCCTCGCCCTCCCAGCTCCAGTCGAGCGAGACGCGCTTGCGGGTTCCGCTGTCGAAGCCTTCGAGCCGGTCGACGGAGGCGCTGAGGCCTGAAAGGCCGTTGGTATAGAGGTGCGTGTCGAGATATTCGCCGGTCAAGCGCAGCTTGTGGCCGTTCGCGGGATCGTAAACGAGGCGCGCGAGGGCGGCGTCGGAGCGGCCGTCTTGCGGATTGGGCCGTGTCCGCACGGCGCCGGTGCCGCCGACCGTCCCCTGATTGTCGAGTTCCTGATAATCGCGGCGGGTGTAGGCCGCCATCGCCGACCAGTCGCCGCTGCGCCCCGCGAGGATCGCGGTTTCGCTGAACTCCTTGTCGGCGCTGCTGTACGCGGCGCGGAGCAGGCCGCCAACGCTCTTGCCTTCCTCAAGGAAGTCCGCGGGATCGGCGGTGATGAAACTGACCGCGCCCGCCAAGCCGTCGCTGCCATAGAGCGCCGACGACGGACCGCGCAGGATTTCGACCGACTTGATGAGACCTAAGTCCACATAGTCGCCGCGCCCCGACGCCTGCGCGCCAAAGCTGAAGCCATCGGGGACACGGACGCCATCGACCTGGATGAGGACGCGGTTGCCGCCGATACCGCGGATGTTGAAGCTGTCGTTGCCCGCGCGGCCGGTGGCACCGAGCGCGGCGCCGAAGCGCGCGGGCTGGCGCTGGACGCTGACCCCGGGCTCGAAGCGGATGAGGTCGCGGATGTCGGTGACCAGCTCGTCGGCGATCTGTTCGGCGTCTTTGACGGTGACGGTGACCGGAATGTCCTCGACCTTCACGGGCGTGCGCGTCGCGGTGACGACGATCTGGCTCTTGCGCGCCGCCCAATAGTCGCCGTCATTGTCCTGCGCAAAGACCGGCGTGGCGGTCGCGACGAGCGCGAGGCCCAGCGCGGTGCCGGTGACTAGGCGGATGGCGGACGGCGAACGGTCGTTTATCAAAATGCTTCCCCTAATTGGTTGCGAGTGAGTCGCAATAGCGACGCTCTAGGCGCGCGAAATCAAGGGGTCAAGTTTTATGCTATTGCGACTCGTTTGCGTCTATGATTGTATGGATATTGGGTTTTGTACGCAGGATGATGCGGCGGAGAGGCGGCAACGGTCCTCCCTGTGGCGAAGCCATGGGGAGGTGGCAGCGCGAAGCGTTGACAGAGGGGCGTTGCGCAAAGTCGCGGCGCCCCACCACCCCTCGCTGCGCAAGTGGTCCCCCTCCCCATGGCTTCGCCACAGGGAGGATTTTTAGGAGTTAAGCCCCCGGCCCTTCATAGGCATCGACGATCCGCCCCACGATCGGGTGACGCACAACATCGGCGCTGGTGAAGTAGCTGACATTGATGCCCTCGACGCCCTCCAGGCGGCTGACCGCGTCGGCAAGGCCCGAGCTGGCGGGAATCGGCAGATCGACCTGCTTAGGGTCGCCGCAGATGACCATTCGGCTGTTCATGCCGAAGCGGGTGAGGAACATCTTCATCTGCGGAATCGTCGTGTTTTGCGCCTCATCAAGGATGATGAAGGCGTCGGCGAGCGTCCGACCGCGCATGAAGGCGAGCGGAGCAATCTCGATTTCGCCGCTGGCGATGCGGCGCTCGACCTGTTCGGCGGGCAAGCAATCGTGGAGCGCATCGTAGAGCGGGCGCAGATAGGGATCGACCTTTTCCTTCATGTCGCCGGGCAGGAACCCGAGCTTTTCGCCCGCCTCGACCGCGGGGCGCGACAGGATCAGGCGCTGGACGCTACCGGTTATCAGCTGCGCCACCGCCTGCGCGACCGCGAGATAGGTCTTGCCCGTCCCCGCCGGACCGAGCGCAAAGATCACATCGTCCCGCGCCAGCGCCTTCATATAGGGCACCTGCGACGGGGCGCGCGGCACGATCGTCTTTTTGCGCGTCCGGATCATCACCGTCGGCGCTTCGTCCTTGTCGTGACGGATGATGCCCGCGAGCGTCGGCTGCGCCGACATGGCGATCACGCCGTCGACCATCCCGGCGTCAACCTCCTGCCCCTGTTCGATGCGGTTGTAGAGATCGAGGAGCACGTCGCGCGCACGCGCCGCAGCTTCGGCCTCACCCTCGATCTGGACCCGGTTGCCGCGCGCCGAGATGTAGACGCCAAGCCGGTTCTCGATGCCGACAAGGTTGCGATCGAACTCGCCGAACAAAATGCCCAACAGCTGCGTTCGCTCAAATTCCGCGGTCAGTCGGACGCGGTCGCCGGGCTCGGCGGGGGTCGAGGCAGTCAGCGGGCGTTTGGACATATGGGCAAGTCACCTTGGCTAAGAATGATCCTGTGTACTCCCGCACTGGCGGGAGTCCATCACCGATAGTTTAGGGATTCGACAGAAGGCGACGGAGTGTGGCTTCGTGGAGACAGCTTCCGCAAGTCGCACTAGGCGACCGCTTCGAACAAAGGCTCGGCGGCAACGCTGTTGGCCCCGGCCGATACGATCCGCACGTCGATCATGTCGCCGATCGCGAGGCCGGGAGCGATCACATGCGCCGATTGCAGCCACGGCGTCTTGCCGATCAGCTGCCCGTCGAGCTTGCCCTTGCGTTCGAGGAGCAGCCGCGCCGTGCTGCCGACGCTCGCTTCGTTAAACGCCTGTTGCTGCTCGTTGAGCAGCGCCTGCAGGCGCTGGAGGCGATCGTTCATCACATCTTCGGAAATCTGATCGTCCATCGTCGCGGCGGGCGTTCCAGGGCGGCGCGAGTATTTGAAGCTGTATGCCATTGCGTAGCGCGTCTGATGGATCAGATCGAGCGTCGCCTGAAAATCCGCCTCGGTCTCACCGGGGAAGCCGACGATGAAGTCGCCCGAGATTGCGATGTCGGGGCGCACCGCGCGGACGCGTTCGATGACGCGCAAATAACTCTCGCTGCTGTGGCTGCGGTTCATCGCGGCGAGAATGCGGTCGCTGCCCGCCTGCACCGGCAGGTGGAGGAAGGGCATCAGCTTGTCGACCTCGCCATGTGCGGCGATCAGCCCGTCGGTCATGTCATTGGGGTGGCTCGTTGTATAGCGGATGCGTTCGAGCCCATCCTCGCGCGCCAGCTCGCGGATCAGGCCGTCGAGGCCGATCGCCCTGCCACGGTCATCCTCGCCGTCCCACGCGTTGACGTTCTGGCCGAGCAAGGTGATCTCGCGCGCGCCGCCCGCGATCAGGGCGCGGGCCTCGGCGATCAGGTCGGCGAACGGTCGGCTGATCTCGGCGCCGCGGGTGTAGGGAACAACACAATAGGTACAGAATTTGTCGCAGCCCTCCTGCACCGTCAGGAAGGCGGTCGGGCGCTGACTCGCGCCGCGTTTTGGCAAAGCGCCGAACTTGCTGGCGGCGGGCATGTCAAGGTCGACCGCTTTCTCGCCGCGCGCCGCGCGCGCGAGCAGGTCGGGCAGCCGGTGGTACGCCTGCGGGCCGACAACGACGTCGACAGTGGGGGCGCGGCGGGCGATTTCGGCACCCTCGGCCTGCGCGACGCAGCCTGCCACCGCGATCGTCGGGCGGCTGCCGTCGGCGCGCTTCAAACGGCCGATGTCCGAATAGACTTTCTCGGCGGCTTTTTCGCGGATGTGGCACGTGTTGAGCACGACCAGGTCGGCGTCGGCACCGTCGGCGGCGGCGACATAGCCTTCGGCTGCCAGCATCTCGGCCATGCGATCGCCGTCATAGACGTTCATCTGGCAACCGAAGGATTTGACGTGAAAGGTCTTGGCGGTGGTGGGGGAGTCGGATTTCATCGGCGCGCTATAGGCGATGCCGCGGCGCGGCGGAAGCCGCCGCGATTTTGGCGGCAATGGCCGCGCGTGCCGCCTCGTTGATCGCCTTGCGATCCTGCTCGACGGCGTCGGGCAGTGGGTCGAGATAGTGGATGGTCAGCGGGATTGGCTGCTTGCGCGCGAGCAGGCGTTTGAAGTTATCGAGCCCCGATTCGGGGTCGAGCCATGCGATGTCGTTCGCCTCCGGCCCATAATCGAGGAACACCGGCTGGACCTGCAATTTGGGCGGGGTCGGGATGATCGCCTGGAACAGCGAGGCGCGGAAGGGCAGCAGACCGTCGCCGGGTCCGGTCGTCCCCTCGGGAAACAGCGTCACCGGGCGTCCACGCGCGAGCGCATCGCGCAGGCTGTTCGCCTGGCTGTGGATGTCGCGCTTCGCCTCGCGCTGGACATAGATGGTGCTGTTCTGATCGGCGAGCCAGCCGACGAAAGGCGTCGTTTTCACTTCCGCCTTTGACACGAACGCCGAGCGCGCGGCGCCGCCAAGCGCAAGGATATCGAGCCAACTGACATGGTTCGAAACGAACAGCACGTCGCGGCGGAGGCGGGTGCCCGTGGTGCGGATCCGCAGCCCGGCGATCCATCCCGCGGCATTGAGGAAGGCCATGACCATCGGCGACGGCCGACCGACGGCGCGATACAGGAGGTGCGGCACGATCAGAAACAGGAGCGCCAGCACCATCAGGGTCAGGCGGGCGACCGTCCGCCAAGTGATCGCGGCGCGATCAGTCGCGCTTGCGATCGAGGGCGACACCATAAAGCTCCATGCGATGGTCGACGAGGCGGAAGCCCAGCCGTTCGGCGATCACCTTTTGCAACGCTTCGAGTTCGGGATCGACAAATTCGATCACCTTGCCCGTTTCGACGTCGATCAGATGATCGTGATGGGCCTCGGGCGCGGCTTCGTAACGCGAGCGCCCGTCCCCGAAATCATGGCGATCGAGGATGCCTGCCTCTTCGAACAGGCGCACCGTGCGGTAAACGGTGGCGATCGAAATGCCGCTGTCGATCTTGGACGCGCGCTCATAGAGCGTTTCGACATCGGGATGATCCTCGGAATCCGAGATGACGCGCGCGATGATGCGGCGCTGCTCGGTAATGCGCAGCCCCTTTTCGTGGCACAGGGCTTCGAGATCGATGGTACCGGACATGCTGGCCTTTCCTGCAAGATGCAGCCGCGTCTTTCTTATAACAACTGTATAGGGTCACCCTGGCGATAGGACAAGGGTGGCACCCCCCGGGCACCCCCCTTTCCCTGCCGGTCCGGGCGCCCAGGAGCAGCGGCTCAGGCTTTGACCTTGCGCTTGCGTCCGCCGCCCCGCCCCTTGGTGCCCAGCCCGATTTCTTTCGCCAGCGCGCGGCGCCGTTCGGCATAATTGGGCGCGACCATCGGATAGTCGGCGGGCAGCCCCCATTTGGTGCGGTAATCGTCGGGCGTCATGCCATAATGCGTCATCAAATGACGGCGCAACATCTTCAGCTTCTTGCCATCTTCCAGGCAAGTGATGAAGTCGGGTTTGACCGACGTGCGGATCGATACCGCGGGAACGAGCTTTTCCTCGACGACCGGCGCGGAGCCGAGCCCGGTCAAAGCGGCATGAACATTGTTGATGAGCAAAGAAAGATCGGAAATCGCTACGCTGTTATTGCTGACATGCGCGGCGACAATGTCTGCGGTCAGTGTAACGAGCATCTCGTTGGTATCGGCTTGGTCGGACATGAGACTATTCCTTATTGTTTTGACCCAGAATCTGGACGGCGACCATTGGAATTCTTGCGACGCCACTTACAATGTTGCCACTTTGCAAGCGAATGCGCAACGACCGATCAGTTGTTTCCGGCCACTAGCGGCGTGCGGCGCATCGTAATAGCATCGCGCATCTTGCCATCCTGACCGCGATAATAGGCAGCGCGTCGCCCGACTTCCGAAAAGCCGGTCTGTAAATACAGATGTATCGCATCGTTGTCGGCGCGCATTTCGAGAAAATAGTCATTGGCACCCTGCGCAGCGGCCCAAGCCTGCCAGTCCTGTATCAACAACTTGCCGATCCCGCGTCCGCGCCAAGCCGGGTCGACCGCGAGCAGTAAAAGCTCGCTTTCGGGTCCGGCAATCCGCGCTGCCGAAAAGCCGCATGGCTGGTCGCCAACCCACGCGATGCACACCCGCGCCGAAGGCAGGGCAAACAGGGTGAGCAGCTGTGCCCCGCTCCACGCCTCGCCATAGGCGGGTTCAAAAGCGGCATCCATGACGCGCATCACCGCGGCGAGATCGGCGACGCGCGCGGTGGTCAGGCGGATGTCGTGGGTCATGCCGGCGCCATCGGCTTGGCGTCGGGCGCGCGGCCATAAATCGGGCTGGGCTGGTCGAGCAATGCCGCCGGCGGCAGACGCCAAAATGCCCGCGCGTCGGGCAGCATCGCCAGCGCGCGGCCGGTACCGCGCCGCGCAACGAGCGGTTCGGCGCGATTGCCGACGACCAGTTCATCGGTCAGCGCGGCCGCTTCATCAGGCAACAGCGAACGGAGTTCCGCGCGCGGCGAGAGGTCGGCGGCGAAAGGCTGGACGAACCATTGGCCATGCCCGCCCTCCATCACGACGAGCGCGCCGCCTGCTGCCGCTATCGCTTCGGCGGCGCTGGCCGCGACGAGCGCGAGCGTCGAAAACCCCCGCACCGGCACCTGCCAGCCCAGCGCCAGTCCACGCGCCGCGGCAACGCCGATCCGCACCCCGGCAAAGCTGCCCGGTCCGCAACCGACGACGATCGCGTCGGCTTTACCGCCATTGATGAGTTCAGCAATCAGGGGAACCAGCCGCTCGGCATGGCCGCGACCGATCACCTCGTGCCGGTAATCCACAACGTCAGCGCCCTCCAGCAACGCTACCGAACAGGCCTCGCTCGCCGAATCGATTACCAACTGGCGCATGAAGCGTGGGAGTTTCGGCTCAGGCGATGCGATTGAACCGACCGAAGTCGGGGCGCGGACTGCGTTCGAAAATCGTCGCTGGATCGCCATAGCCAAGGGTCGAGATGAAATTGCTCTTCACGCTCGGCTGGTCACCAAAAAAGGCCGCATCGACGGCATCGTTATCGAACCCCGACATCGGCCCCGTATCGAGGCCAAGCGCGCGCGCCGCGAGGATGAAATAAGCGCCCTGCAGGCTGGAATTGCGAAACGCCGTCGCCTTGGCCAATTCATCATTGCCCACGAACCAGCTCCGCGCATCGGTGTGCGGAAAAAGTTCCGGCAAATTCTCGTAAAATTTCAGGTCCATGCCGATGATCGCGGTAACCGGCGCCTTCAAAATCTTTTCGGCATTGGCCGGCATGGCCAGCGCGGCAAGCTTTTGCTTTGCGGCGTCCGACGTACACCAGATGATTCGCGCGGGCAGGCAATTCGCGCTGGTCGGACCGAACTTCATCAGATCCCAGATCGCGTGCAGCTGCGTTTCTGAAACGGGCGCATCAAGATAGCCATTGTAAGTGCGCGCGGTACGAAACAGCTGGTCGAGGGCGCTGTCGGATAACGGTTCGCTCATCGAGGAATTCTCCTGAAACTTGAAAGATCAGACGGCGTGAACCGCCGTTACCTCGGGCACATAATGTTTCAAGAGCGATTCGATGCCGTTCTTGAGCGTCGCCGACGAGGACGGGCAACCGGCGCAGGCGCCCTGCATTTTCAGATACACATTGCCCTTGTCGAAACCGCGATAGACGATGTCGCCGCCGTCATTGGCGACCGCGGGACGGACGCGCGTTTCGATCAGTTCCTTGATTTGCTCGATGATATCGGCATCGGCGGGATCGTCGGAGAAGCCGGTCTCATCTTCGGGCGGCACCGCAAAGCCCGCACTGGCGGCGTTGAACAGTGGCACGCCGGCAAGGAAATGATCCATCAGGATGCCGAGCACGTCGGGCTTGAGGTCGCTCCAGCCGACGCCGGGCGCCGCGGTGACCGACACGAAATCGCGGCCAAAGAATACGCCCGTCACATCGCCGAGCGAGAAGAGCGCGCTCGCCAGCGGCGACGCCTCGGCTTCTTCGGGGCTGGCAAAGTCGCGGGTTCCCGCCTCCATCACCGCCTGGCCGGGCAGGAATTTGAGCGTCGCGGGATTGGGCGTTGATTCGGTTTCGATCAGCATGGGCTGCATGTGGGACGCCATCGCCCTTTGTGCAAGCCGATTGGGGGCGCTAGACACCGTGGATGCGCCGCTTCACCCACTTTGCTGCCCTCGACTGGTCGGGCGCGCGCGGGTCGCGGCAGCGCGGGATTGCGCTGGCGATGGCGAGCGGCACCGGCGCGCCCGAACTGGTGCAGCCTGGCCATATCTGGTCGCGCGCTGAAATCCTGACGTGGTTACAGGATGTTGCGGCATCGCAAGTCGATATGCTGATCGGGTTCGATTTTTCGGCGGGATTCGCCTTTGCCGACCGCGGCGCCTATTTTCCGGAATGGGACGCGAGCCCCGCCGACCTGCCCGCATTGTGGGCGCTGGTCGAGCGGCTGGCTGCCGCGGACCCGCATTTCGAGATCGGCGGATTTTTGGCGCATCCCCAGGCACGGCGGCATTTCCGCCACACGCGCAGCGATGTCGGCGATCTGTTCGCGCCCGGCACGGGTCGGCTGCGGATCGTCGAGCATCATCAGCGCGCGACCAAGCAGGCCGCGAGCGTCAGCAATTTCAACCTGATCGGCGCGGCGCAGGTCGGCAAGGCGAGTCTGGCGGGAATGCGTCTGCTCCACCGGCTGCATCCCGCGCTGCCGTTGTGGCCACTCGATCCGGTGCCCTCGCGCGGTCCCCTGCTCGTCGAAATCTACACCGGGCTCGCGGCGCGTGCCGCCGGGGTGGCGGCGGGGCGCAGCAAGATTCGCGACGGCGCCGCGCTCGACAGCGCGCTGATGACGCTCGGCTCGCCGCCGGTCGGGATGACCGGCGCGATCAGCGATCATGCCAGTGACGCGCTTCTGACCGCGGCTTGGCTGCGCCGCACCGCCGATGCCGCGGCCCCCTGGTCGCCCGCGCCGCTCACCGACAGCCTCGCACGCACCGAAGGCTGGACCTTTGGGATAATTTGACGCAAGGAGCGCCCCACGCCGGCTTAGCTCAGTTGGTAGAGCAACCGCCTTGTAAGCGGTAGGTCGTCAGTTCGAGTCTGACAGTCGGCACCATGCATTCTGACGCGCACGCGTTGTTGATCCGATTTTGGACCGTCAGCGATAGTCGCGCGCAAAGGCGGCGGCGGCGCCGAACAGGCCGGGTTGCGGATGGGTGATCAGCTTGACGGGCAACGACGCCATCAGGTTTTCGAACCGGCCTTTTGCAATGAAGCGTTCGGGAAAACCCGAGCGCACGAGGCTATCACGGATGCGCAGCCCCAGCCCGCCCGCAATGACCACACCGCCGGCGCCTTGCGCCAGCGCCAGATCGCCGGCGACGCTGCCCA
Source organism: Sphingopyxis sp. UBA6723 (assembly GCF_002454115.1). Lineage (GTDB taxonomy): Bacteria > Pseudomonadota > Alphaproteobacteria > Sphingomonadales > Sphingomonadaceae > Sphingopyxis. The sequence goes on from NZ_DKIH01000009.1 coordinate 337,643, forward strand.
GCGACAGGCAGAAGCGATCGGCAGCAGCGGCAGCGAGGCTATCGTCGCCGCTCATCGCCATGGTCCAGATCGTCCGGTCGTCGAGCGATGCGACCGCTCGTCCTTCGAGCGCTGCCAGTGTTTCATAAATGTCGACGATGCCGGGGCCGGATACGACACGTTCGACCGACACGCGGCGGTGGCGCTCGCGGAGCCTTGCGAGAATGGCATCCTCGATGCTGTCCAAGGGCGCAAAGTCGACGTGGCCGCCTTCGGTCGCCTGCACCCGATAATCGCGGCCATCCCGCCAGATGTGCGCGACCCCCAGTCCAGTACCGGGGCCGATAATGCTGATCGTACCGGTTGCTGGTAATGGTTCGTCGGGACCGCTCAGCCGCTCGAAATAGCTGGCATCGGCTTGCGCTACGGCATGGCCGACCGCCTCGAAATCATTAACCAGGACATAGCGATCGACATGCAGTTTTTCGCCGATCAACGCCGGGCGGATCAGCCAAGGGTTGTTCGTAAAACGGATCACCTCGCCGCGCACCGGTCCCGCCACGGCAATCGCGACGCTGCGCGGCACGCCGCCCTCCTGCCGCGCAAACGCCTCCCACGCCGACTGGAAACTGGCGTGATGGGCGGTATGCAGCGTCGTCGCCTCGCCCAGCGACAGCACACGCCCGCCCGCGACCTCGGCCATCGCAAAACGCGCATGGGTACCGCCAATATCAACTGCGACTACCGTCTCGGTCATCATGATCCCGCCTACCTAAGCCCGATCCCCCACTGCGGATGTCGGACGCAAACTCCAAATGCAAGGCTTGATCGCGCCACGATGCCGAACGCCGCGGAGCATAGCCGAAACATGCCATGAAGCGACGTATAACGCCGGCAGATGGCGGGTTAAACCGCGGGCGCAGCGTCCGCTTTGGCAAAGGAAATGACCACTTTCAGTCCGTTGCCCGGCTCCGATGTGACGGCTACCTTTGCCGACGCATTCTGCTTCAGCGACTGGACAATGATGGCACCAAGCTTGCCGGCCTTGGGCCATGTGATGCCGTCGGCCAGGCCGACACCATCGTCGGATATGGTAATGTGACAACCGACGTCGTCGATCAGGCTGTGGAGGGTGATGGTACCGCCGTCGCGTCCGACAAAAGCGTGTTTGAGCGCGTTCGTCAGCAGCTCATTGACCACCAGGCCCGCCGGCATCGCGACATTGACCGATGCTGGCCAGCTGTCGAGCTTCATGTCGAGCCGCACGCCGTCGGTTGCATGGGCCGCCATCACCGACGTCGCGATCTGACCCAGGTAAATTCCCAGATCGATGCTGTCGTCGGCATTTTCCCGGGACAAGGTGTCATAAAGCACCGCCAAAGCGCCGATCCGGCCCGCCAACCGATCAAAGCGCTCCCCCGTATCGCCATCGGGGATGTTGCGCGCTTCGAGCCGGATGAGTGCCGTGATCATCTGCAAATTGTTTTTGACGCGATGCTGAAGCTCGCGAAGCTGCGCGTCTTTCGCTGCGAGCTCGGTTGTTTGTTCGTTCTCCGCCCGTTCGTTGCCGGTGGGCGCCAGCGCAACAAGCCGATAAAGGGGCGTGCCGTCCTCGTCCTCGATCGTGTTCGACCAGGCGTCCACGATAATGGCGCCCGCTTCCTGCTCGATCCGGAATTCGCCGACATAATCGACATCGGCCTGCACGGCGTCGCGCAAGAGCCGGTCATCGTCGGCAGGGGCGGCCACGCCCGGCAGCGACCGCCAGCTTTTTCCTTCGATCTCGGCAATCGAATGACCGGTCAGGCGTTCGAATTCGCGGTTTGCGTAAGTTACAACTTCCGACGGATGAAGTTCCGAAACCGCCACAGCGACTGGCACATGATCGAGAAACTGTTTGAACCGCTCGTTCTCCAGCGCATCGGCGAGGTTGGGCGTGTCCAGCAACGTCTCCACCTGGTCGGATTTTTCAGTATTCATTGCTGTTCCTCGGACATGATTCCACCCGCATAGCGGGTTCGGATCGACCCTGCCATTTGCAATTCAACGGTTAGAAGATTCACGACAATGTCGCACAACTCATTGCCGGCGGCGGACAAATCACCCCTGAATCAGAACGAGGCTGGCGTTATCGCTGCCGTCGCGAGTCAGCGCCTGATCGAGTATCGATTGCGCGAGCAACGACAGCGAGGGGGCATCGTTCACCCCCTCCCGCAAACTTCGTGATACGCCGTCCGAACAAAGCATGATGATATCCCCCGCTGCGAACGTCGTCGCCAGCTGGTCGATCACAACCTCCCGATGCACCCCCAAGGCGCGGGTGATCACATTGGATTTGGGATGATTGGCCGCAGCGGACGGTGGAAGCGCGCCCGCATCGACCATCTGCTGAACGACGCTGTGATCGCGGGTCAGCAATTGCCACTTGCCCGATCGCAATCGGTAGGCGCGGCTGTCCCCGGCCCAGAAAATCTCGATCTGATCGTTGGTGCGCAGAGCCGCCAAAATGGTCGTGCCGCTGCGCCGGTCGGCGTCGCTGTAGCGGTCATGGATCATCATATTGGCCGATTGCAGCGCTGTAACGATGTCGGCACTGCATGGTTGCGGGAGGCGACTGGCCAGATCGCTTAGCGCATCGATGGCGATTTGCGCGGCGACATCGCCCGATTGATGACCGCCCATGCCGTCAGCCACCGCCCAGAGCCGGGCCTCGGGCAAATCGAGGACGCGATCCTCATTGACGGCGCGGACGTGGCCGACGTGAGTGAGCGCTACCGATGCAATAGTCGCGGCCGTGCCAGTGGCGATCGGCGCCGCACCGCGACGAAAGATACGCAGGAAATTCATTCGCGATCGTCGATCGCGGCCGCGTCGGCGATGTCATAGGCCTGGACGAACGCCCGATCGAGCACCCCCGATTTTTTGCCCTCAATCTCTTCAAGCAGATCGGCGTGCCGCTTTTCCAGCTCCTTCAGTTGCGCTACCGCCCGGTTCTGAAACAGCGACCGGCCGGGCGTGTCCCCGTCGAGCCGCGCCGGGTCAAAGCATGCGATCGCTTGCTGCAAACTTCCGCGCAGGCCGGCAAAGGTCGCAACCAGGTGCCGCTTGATGTCGCGAAATGACGACTGCAGCGCCGCCGGACCCGAGAGGAATCCGTGCGACCCGCCCAGGATCAGGTCGATCGCCAGTCGCTGGGTCGGCGCCCATTTAAAGGGGTTGTTGTCAGCGCTCCCGATCGTCGTCCGCGTCATCTGATAATGCGAGCGGGCATGATCGCGCTCGCTCATCAGATCGCCCACGCCCAGCACCATCTGGCGATAGACCCCGCCCACGCGGCGCATGATTTCGACGGGATCCTCGCGCGCCAACAGCGAAGCGTCCAGTCCGGCGCCTTCGCAAAATGCGTCGAGCAGCGACCCGGTGGTGATCGCCGCGGTCGCACCGGGCTGGGTTGCGACCGCGGTATCGGTCCAATCGCTGGGGACATCGATCGAATGGCCGAGCGGCGGCGTCAGCACCATCGTGCGCGTTTCCTGACCGGCGATATCGGCGTGCGGCGCCTCGGACACGACAATGCGAAAGTCGCCGAGGCGGATCGCAAACGGCAGCGGGATGGCTATCTCCGCTTGGTCGGCAAGACGCTCGCCAGTGGCCGCGTTGAACACGCCATTGGCACCGAGCGGCCGCAGGGTTAGTCCTTCGGGTGCGACCGTAAATTCGCAGTGAGTCCGCGAGAGGGCGCAATCGGGGTCGGGGATCGACCAGTCGGCACTCTTGTCGCGGCCAACCCGCAGCACACCCTCGCGCAGCAGCCGGGCATCGACCGGATGGATGTCATCGCCACGTTCGAAAAGTTGCAACATATACATGAGCCGCGCTTTCCTCAGGCGACTTTGCGGGCAGGCGCTGCGGCGACGGCGGGTTCGGCAATTCGCGTGGCGAGCATCGATGCGTCATCGTCGGTTGTACCGACCGCGAAATTTTCTTCCGCCACCGCAGCGGCACGATTGAAGGCGTCGAACGCCGCGCCAAACTCATCGCCCCGCCGATGCGAGATGCGCAGCGCAAACCGCGATGACGCCGCCTCATCGAGCGCCTTGCGAAGGCGTGCGAGCGGACGCGTGACCGCAGCGCCGCTCAAATAGCCAACGATCATGACCGTCACCATGACCACAAGCGACAACATCACCAGCAGCCACCGCGTGTTGTTGGCGGCGGCCGCTAGGGCTTCGGTGCGGACAACGACATCGACCTTGCCATAGCTTGCCCCCGCATAGCGGATCGGCTGCACAATCCGCATCCCGGCACCTTGTTCGGCGCCGACATAGCTGACCACGGCGCCCTGGGTCGCGCCGATGCGTGCCTCACCTTGCGGCGCCGCATAGCGCGCGCCGACCTGACGGCTGTCGGTGGCGGCGCGGACCACGTTGTTCGCATCGACGACCGTCATGGCGCGAATCTCGCTGCCGTCGCTAGCGCTGGTGACAAAGGCTTGTAACGCCCCCCAATCCTGTTGGTCAGGCGGCAATCCCGCGTTATCGACCGCCACCACCCCCGCGTTGCTCGCGACAAAGGAAGCGATCGTCCGCCCCGATGTGGCCGCCATTTGCTCGAACGCCTGATCTTCGCGTATACTGATCAGCGCGCCGCAGACCGCGAGCACCGCGAAGGTAACCGTCGCCAGCAATAAAGGCAGTTTGACACGCAGCGACAGGCCGCGGCGCGGCACTGCGTTCTCTTCGCGCGCGCTCATTTCGCGCATGAGGGCTTTGCGCACCGCCTCGCCATCGGCAAAACGTTGTTCGGGCTTTTTGGACAACAGCTTGTCGATGATGAAGCGCAGCCCCGGCGGACAATCACCCGCCGACCGCTCGATCGGTTCCACCCGCTCCTGCGCGATCTGGATCGCCAGCGTCGCGAGGCCGATGCCCGGGAATGCAGCCTTTCCGGTCACCATTTCGTAGAGCACGATGCCGAGCGAAAACAGGTCCGAGCGGTGATCGACCGGCAGGCTCAGCGCCTGTTCGGGGCTCATGTAACGCGGGGTCCCGATCATTTGGCCGAACTGGGTTTGCGCAAGCTGGTCGCCATTCCCCGCGGGATCGGGATCGTCGATGCGCGCAACCCCGAAATCGACCAGCTTTGCCGTGCGGCCGTCGTTCGACAGCAGGATGTTCGACGGTTTGATGTCGCGGTGCACGACGCCCATCTTGTGCGCATAGGCGAGCGCCCCGGCGAGCTGCTGCCCGAGCACCAACACCCGTTCATAGGGCAAGCGGCCATTCGCCTGGAGCAACGTGTCGAGCGGCTGACCTTCGATCAGCTCCATCGCGATATAGGCGATGCCTGCTTCTTCGCCGACTTCGTAAATCGTGGCAATGTTGGGGTGGCTGAGCGCCCCCGCGGCGCGGGCTTCGCGCAGGAAGCGGATATTGAGGCCGGGGTTGCGCGCATATTCCGGCTTGAGAACCTTGATCGCGACGTTGCGTCCGATGCTGGGATCGATCGCACGATAGACGTCGGCCATCGCGCCCTCGCCCAGGCGGCCCTCGATAGTATAACGTCCAAGCGACTTCATCGGTCTGACCCTCGTGATCGCCCGTCTTAGCGGGCGAAGGTTGAAATATGACTAGCGTCGCGACCGGACGGTTGCCTCGATCCGCTCGGCGCGCGCTAGGTCGGCCTTGATCATCGCATTGCCGGGATCAAGCGCCGAAGCGCGCCGCAGCAACTGCACCGCGCGCGTCGCGGACCCTTTGTTGAGCGCGGCGAGGCCCTGCGTGCGCAATTGACGCGCCGCGGCGGGGTCACTGCGCGCCGCGGGCGGCGCGACCGCCGATTTGGGCGGCTGGGCGCGCGGCGCCGCAGGTGCCGATGGCGGCGGCGACGGCTTCTCCAGCCGGCGCGCCGGCGCAGGCTTTGTGCCGGGAATACGCAACATCTGGCCTGCGATCAGCGCCGCAGGCTTTTCAATCCCGTTGTACCGCGCCAGTTGATAGGTCATCAGCCGATTGCCGAGATAGCGCTGGGCGATGCCCGCGAGCGTGTCGCCGGGCTGGACGACATAGTCGAACGATTGCGGCCCAAGCAGTTCGACCGGATCGCGAGCAATCGAATCGCGCAATAGCGCAAGCGAAGGATTGTTGGGATCGCGCTTCAGCCCCGATTTAATCAGCTTGCGCGCGGCGGAGACGTCACCTTGGTTCAGATGCTCCGCGATGGCGTCGATATTTTGCGCGCTGCTGGCCGGAGCGGCGACGGCGCCAGGTTTTGGCCCGCTAGCGCAACCAGCCAAAGCCAGCGCGGCGGCCAGAACCATCGTGCGCCGGACATACCGATGCGGGCCGTTTTGGGCGGCAATCGTCATGATGTGATTCTCTCGATTTGGGGGACGGGGATGGATGACTGGAGCAAAGCGGTCAGGCTGGCTCGGTCGTTGATGAACGCCAGAAAATCGTCCGCCGACAGCGGCCGGGAAAAATAATAGCCCTGAAAATGGCGGCAGCCATGCTGGACCAGCCAGCGATATTCCTCGGTGGTTTCCACACCCTCGGCGAGCACCCGAATGTCGAGACCGCGGCCAAGGGCAATGATACTCTGGCAGATCGCCTGACTTTGCGGTCGCCGATGAACGTCGGTCACGAACTCGCGATCAATCTTGATCTTGTCAAAGGTCAGCTGGCGAAGCGTGCTGAAGCTCGAATATCCGGTGCCGAAATCATCGATGGCGATTTTCACGCCCAGCGCGCGAATCTTGCCGAACAGCCGGGCGAGGGCAGCATCGTCGGTGCTGGCAACCCCCTCCGTCAGTTCGATTTCCAGACATGCGGGGTCGAGCGAATGATTGTGCAGCGTGCGGCTGAGCACCTCTGCGAATTTGGCGTCGTGAAGCTGGCTGGCAGACACGTTGATGGCGATCCTCAACGGACCCGCCGTGCCCCCCTCCCATTCGCTCGCCTGGCGCGCAGCCGCGTTGAGAACCCATAGTCCGACCTCTTCGGCCAAGCCCGATGCCTCGACGATCGGGATGAACAGCGACGGTGGCACACTCCCCCGCTCGGGATGGTTCCAGCGGATCAGCGCCTCCGCGCCCGTCACGCATTGCCAGTTCGCATCGATCAGCGGCTGGAAGAATAGCTGGAATTCGTTGCGGGCGATCGCGCCGCGCAAATCCTGTTCCATTGCATAGCGATGCTGAACTTGCGCAATGGCCTGATCGCTCAGCTCGTGCGTCTCAGCCAAATCGTCCAGCGCGAAGGAGGCAAGCGTTCGCGTCAGCAGCAGCTGCGGGGTGACGCCGTCCACCAACGCCGCACAACGCGTTGCAATGCTGGGCAATATCTCGCGTGGCCCGATCTGTACGCGGCCACCAAGCGCATAGGCAATGGCGTCAATCTCCGATCGCGCCAGCAACGGGTCGATGTCTTTGCCATACCAGATGGCAAAATGCGCTTGATCGACATGGGCGATCAGGCGTTCGGCGGGGATCATGCGAACGATGCGCCCGACGATTTCCAAAAGCACCCGCTCGGCAAGATCGGGGTCGAACCCGGCCAGACGTTCAAAGTCGTCGAGCGCAAATGTGCCAAGCACACCAGAGCCGTCCTGCTCCATTTGTTCGAGCAGCGGCTCGCGAGTTGGCAAGCCGCTGACCCCATGGCGTTCGATCAACCGGCGCTCGATCGTCGCCAGCGCCTGCTCAAGACCGTTGGCATTTTCCGCCAGCCGGTCGGCAATCGCGATTTTCTGGCCCTCGCCCGAAATAATCTCCAGCCGTTGCGACAACCGCCACAGCTTCCAGTCATGCCGCCACGCCGATCCCGCCCAGCCACACCCCACGGCCACGGCGATGAGCGCAAAGGTGGTGAGATCTTCGGCGCCAACATGCACTAGACAAGCGCCGGCCACAAAAACCGACGCTAGCGCCAGCCGGCGCAAGAGGATTGCCCCCGAAGTTGCCCCTGTTTGGACCATCAGCGTCTTTTGGGGCGCGAGTTGATACCAAGTCCTTAAATTCTTGTACAGAAATGGAGCAGATTGGCTCGGTTCGTCGCATTTCAAACATGGCGTCAGCGCCATGTCGGGAGGCGTAACGACGGCCCGCCCGACCCAGATCGGTAGGATACCGGCTGGAAAAATCGGTCCGCCGCCCCCACCGCGCACGGTCTCCACTTTATCGCAGCGACAATCGATGCCCATCGCGTCGTCAAACTTAACATTTTTAAAGTTAATCTATTGGCTTTTTTCATAAATTTGGGTGACATAGCGCGAAACAGAAATATGATCGGAAAAACAGCGGACGCGATGGGGCTGCGGACGGAACCGGATTGGGACGATATTTTCATGCAGGCTGCGTTGCAGCCTGACATGTGGCTTGGCGCGCTCGACGCCCTTGCCAGTCATACCGGGTCGGGTCATGGCCAGTTGATCGGGGTCGGCGGCGCCCGCGAGATTCCGTTCAACATCGTGACCAATTTTGGTCCCCGCATGATCGAACATTTTGCGGTCAGCGGCTGGGGCTCCGACAGCCATAATTTTCGGGTCGCCGCGTCGAACCGGCATATCGAACGCGGCTTTTATGATCCCGTGCTGCACGAGGATCATTATGACCGGGTTATTCCGCAGCTTGCCTCGACCGCCTATGTCGACTGGTGCGAAGAGATTGGCATTCCCTTTGGTTGCCAGACCAATTTGGTGATCGATAATTTTGGCGTTGTGGGTCTCGCAACGCTGCGCAGCCGCCAGGATGGCCGGACGACGGCTGCGCAGCGCAAGATTTTCGCCAAGGGTGCCACGGCCGCGCGACGCGCCGTACGATTGCAAGAAAAGCTGGAGGGCGAACAGGCCAAGCTGCTTGTCGGCGCGTTCGACATCGTCCGGGTCAGCGCCTTCATCATCGACGGCCGCGGCCAGTTGCTCGCGCACAGCGCGGGTGCCGAAGTGATGCTGGCCGCTGGCGACATCCGGCAGTCAGGCCGATCGATCGACGCGGCGGGCGCGCCTTTCACGCTGCGCCAAGCTGTCCAGGCGCTGACAACCGACCGCGGCCTCGACCATGTCCGAACCCGGATCGCGACGGCAGAGGACCGTCCGCCGCTGGTGATCGAGGGGTTTCGTCTGCCCGAACGCGAATGGTCGCTCGGCCGATTGCCGCATGCCATTCTGATCGCCAACGCCCCCCGGCGCGATCGCGCGGGCGTGATACCTTTTCTGAGCGCGATTTATCGCCTCAGTCCGGCCGAGGCCGACATTGCAGTGCGATTGTTCGAAGGCAAGCCGCGCCGCCAGATCGCGGAGGAGCGCGGGGTGACCGCCGAAACGCTGCGCGGCCAGATCAAGCATATCTATCTGAAATGCAACGTCGACAGCGAAGCCGGATTGATGCGCCTGCTCGCGCCTATCCTGGGGTCATGACCATAAGTCGATGATCCCCCAACAGGGGGATGATCCTTTTGGTCGATCCAAATAGGGGATCGATTGCAAGGACTAAGGGGGGCCATTCCTTCGATTGTGTCGCGCCGGGTTTGCTTCCGGTCATCCGCGATGTGTCGCTGGGGTGAGCTTGTGATATTCCTGTCGTTCTACGCGACCCAGAATGGCAGGAGGAGGGTCCTCGCCAGTGACTACTGTGTGCGGCCTGGAAGAGCCCCGCCGAATGATCGGCGGGGCTCTTTTCGTGTCGCGTCGGCAAATGCAGCGGGACATCGGATCGTTCAGTTGCCCGCCGCACTCGCTGGACTGGCCAGTTCGCCGCGCGCCTGACGGAACACCTCAATGCTGCCCCAGATGGCGAGCGTCGCCATAATCGTGGCGACGGCAAGGTCGGGCCAGTTTTGCCCCGTTCCGAACACGCCCAGCGCGGCGCCCATCACCGCGACATTGCCGATCGCGTCGTTGCGCGAGCAGATCCAAACCGAACGCATGTTCGCGTCGCCAGTGCGATAGCGATACAGCATCAGCGCCACCACGACATTGGCGGCGAGCGCGAGCGCGCCAATCAACCCCATGGTTTCGGCGTGCGGCGCCGACCCGTCGATGAAACCCCAGACTGCCGACCCCAGTACCCACAGGCCAAAGGCTAGCATGGTCACCGCCTTGATCATGGCCGCGCGGGCGCGCCATGCGAGTGCCATGCCCGCGACACCCAGGCTGATCGCGTAATTGGCGGCATCGCCCAGGAAATCGAGCGCGTCGGCCTGCAGCGCGCGCGAATCCGAGGCAACGCCGGCCACGATTTCGACCCCAAACATCGCGGCGTTGATCAGCAGCGCCGCCCACAGGATACGCCGCCAGCGCGGATCGTTGAGGGCGGTCGTACCGCTGGCACCAGCACAGCAATGATCGGACAAGCCACAGCCTCCTTTGATCTTCGAGTCGGCACCCACTATGCACCCTGTAGCAACTACAGGGTCAAGAGATGAAAATCGGCGAACTGTCGCGGGCGACCGGGACCAATATCGAAACCATCCGCTATTATGAGCGCATCGGGCTGTTGCCCGCGCCGCATCGCACCGCCGCGAACTATCGCAGCTATGGCGATCCGCACCGCGCGCGGCTGACCTTTGTACGCCATTCGCGCGACCTGGGCTTTACGATCGAGGAAATCCGCTCGCTGCTCGACCTGTCGGACGATCCGGCGCGCGATTGCAGCGAGGCCGACCGCATCGCAAGCCGCCATCTGGCGCAGGTCGAGGACAAGATCGCGCAGTTGACGCTGCTCCGCGACGAACTGACGCGCATTGTCGGCTGCTGCCGCGGCGGGGTTGCGGCGGACTGCCGGGTGATCGAGGCGCTGGGCGATCATGGGAGCTGTGCGGGGGCACATTAACGCATCGTGCGCAGAAAAATGATCCATCGTCCCGTTCGTGTCGAGCGAAGTCGAGACACCCATGGGTGTAGCGTTAGGTCGATGGGTGTCTCGACTTCGCTCGACACGAACGGACACAGTGGTGCGGATTTAGCGCACGCCGATCAAAGGAACGGGAAAGGTGGGACGATTCTGTTGCCCGGCTCGTCCCCAGCCGCTGGTATCCGATTCTGTTGCCCGGTTCGGTCCGAACCGCGTTCTATTTGTCTAACCTTAGGCCGTGAGGCTTATCGGTTAGGCAGCCAGAGCGAGTGCTTCGTTATCGTTAGCACCTATTGGTTTTGAGCCTTGAACGGGTTACTCAGCCCGGAAGAAAATATCGCCTTTGAACACACGTCGATCCTGGTTCGGCCCCGTCAGAAGCCCGCTTTTCCGTGGCGGAAGGCGGGTTTGTGGTGGAGCCGCCGGGTACTGCCCCCGGGTCCGCTGTGTCTATTCCACGACACCATTTATCCTCATAGTCGGCCGAAACCGACCTGACCCATATAGGGTGCATGAAAGGCTTTGGAAAGGGCAGCGCCCCACCCCACCACAATCGTCATCCCGGCGCAGGCCGGGATCTCGCCGCCGATATGTTACGCACCGGTGAGATCCCGGCCTGCGCCGGGATGACTAAACGGACTATTTCTTGCGCAGCTCGTCGCGGATTTCGGCCAAGATTTCAACCTCGGTCGGCCCAGCAGGGGCGTCAGGCGCCTTGCGAACAACGCGGTTGACCGTGCGAACGAGCAGGAAAATGATGAAGGCGAGGATCAGGAAATTGATCGTCGCGGTGATGAATGCGCCGTAGCCGAACATCGCCACCCCCGCCTCCTTCAGCGCGGCATAGTCGGTTGCCGTAACGCCGTCGGGAACCGGGCCAAGGCGAATGAACATGTTCGAAAAATCGACCCCGCCAAAGAGCGCGCCGACGACTGGCATGATGATATCCTCGGTCAGCGACTTGGTGATCGTGGCAAATGCGCCGCCGATGATGACACCGACCGCAAGGTCGATGACATTGCCGCGCGCGATAAATTCCCTGAACTCTCCCAGCATGTTGCTGCTCCCTGGCTGGTTGATCCTGAGCGCCAACGGTGCCGCGCCGATTGCACAAAGGCAAGCGACATCCTATGTAGTGTGTTGTTGCGGCAAAACGCCGCCGGAGGGAGTTTTTGACCATGACCACTCGTACCGCCCGCTGGTTGATCCTGCCCGTCGCCGCGATGAGCCTGTCCGCATGCGGCATCAACAGCGTCCCCACCAAGGAAGAAGCCGCCAAGGCGAAATGGGCCAATGTCGAGGCCGCGTATCAGCGCCGCGCCGACCTGATCCCCAACCTCGTCGAAACCGCCAAGGGTGCGTCGCAGATCGAGCAATCGACGCTGGAAGGCGTTATGCAGGCGCGGGCATCGGCCACTCAAATCAAGCTCAGCACAGACGACCTTAACAGCCCTGAAAAGGTGCAAGCATTCCAGCAGGCACAGGGACAGGTAACAGGCGCGCTCGGTCGGTTGATGGCCACAGTTGAAGCCTATCCGACTCTCGCCAGCCAAGCGCGCTTCGCCGACCTGATGACCCAGCTCGAAGGCACCGAGAACCGAATCAACGTATCGGTGCAGGACTATAATGGCGCGGTGCAGGATTATAACACGACGATCCGCACCTTCCCCGACATCATCGGCGCCAAAATCGTCCATGGCGCCAAGCCCATGACGCCGTACAAGGCGATCACCCCGAACGCCAATCAGGCCCCGAAGGTCGATTTCGGGACTTAAGGGTGACGCTGACCGCCCTGCTGCGACCTCTGGCAACAGCGGCCCTTTCGGGGCTGCTGTTGCTGGCGTTGCCCGCCACCGCGCAGACCTTCCCCAAGCTTGCGGGCAATCCCGTGGTCGATCAGGCCGACATCATTCCGGCGGCTGAGGAAGCCGCGCTTAATGCGCAGCTCCTTGAACTGGAAAAAACGACGGGCCACCAGCTCGTCGTCGCCACGGTCAGCGATCTCGAAGGCCGCGACGTCGGCGACTATGGCTATCGGCTGGGGCGTGAGTGGGCGATCGGCGATGCCGAGAAGGACGACGGTGTCGTCTTTCTGATCGCGCCCAACGAGCGGAGGATGCACATTGCGGTCGGGCTGGGGCTCGAACCGGTGCTGACCGACGCGCTGTCGGGGCGGATCATCCGCGATACCGTCACACCGCTGTTCAAGGCGAACGACTATCCGGGCGGCATCCAGGCCGGGGTGAATGCGATCGCGCGGCAGATCCAGCTGCCGCCCGAGGAAGCGCAGGCGCGCGCTGCGGCGGCTGCCGCGAACGAGCGCAACCGCGCCGACGAGGGCAATATGGCCGGACTGTTCTTCGTCGGGTTCATCATTCTGATTTTCTTTGTCCTACCGATGCTGTCGCGTCTCGGGCGGCGTGGCAAAAAACGGCGCAAGGGGCGTCCGTGGGATGCGCCGATCATCATCTGGGGCGGCGGCGACTGGGGCGGCGGCAGCGGCGGATCGTCGTGGGGCGGCGGTGGCTGGGGCGCCGGCGGTGGCGGCGGTTTCGGCGGCTTTTCGGGTGGTGGCGGTTCCTTCGGGGGCGGCGGCGCCTCCGGCGGCTGGTAGGGAGAAGCGACCATGCTGAAAAAAGTCAGCCATGTCAGCGCCGCCGACCATGATGTCGTTACCGTGGCGGTAGCCGCGGCCGAGGCGCACACCAGCGGTGAAATCGTCACCGTCGTCGCGGCGAAATCGAACGAGTATGATGATGTCGCGCTCGTCTGGGCAAGCGTCGTCGCGTTTGTCGCAATGTCGGTGATCACGCTGTTTCCCGAATTTTTCCGCGGGCTTTACGACCGGCTGACCGGGGGCTGGGGCTATGAGCTCACCGCGAACCAATGGCTTGGCACCGTGATTGCCGTCGGCGTTCTCAAATGGATCGCGATTTGGCTGGTCCTGCTGTGGAAACCGCTGCGCATGGCGCTGACCCCGCGCGCGATCAAGGCCCAGCGCGTCCGCGCCCGGGCGATCGACCTGTTCAAGGTCGGGACCGAGGCGAAGACGTTGGGCCGCACCGGGGTGCTGCTGTACCTCAGCTTGAAAGAACATCGCGCCGACATCGTCGCCGACGAGGCGATCGCGGCGAAAGTCGCGCCTGAGGTCTGGGGCGATGCGATGGACGCGCTGATCGAACGCGTGCGTGCGGGCGAACCGGGGGCAGGCATGGCGGCGGCGGTGACGCAGATGGGCGCCGTGCTGGCGCAGCATTTCCCGCGCGGCAGCGAAAATCCGAACGAACTGCCCGACCGGTTGATCGAGATTTAGGCGCGCGTTAGATGACCCGTCCGAAGCCCGACACGCCCATCGAAACCCGCTGGGAAGGCCGCTTCATCACCGTGAAGCAGCAGGGGACGTGGGAATATGTGTCGCGCTCGCGCGGTATCCGTGCGGCGGTGATTTTGGCGATCGACGATGCCGCGGATGGGCGGCATGTCATTCTGGTCGAGCAATATCGCGTTCCGATGGGCAAGAATTGCCTGGAGCTGCCCGCGGGGCTGGTCGGGGACGACGGAAGCGCGGAAGGTTACGAAAGTGCCGCGCAGCGTGAGTTGGAGGAAGAGACCGGGTATCAGGCTACCCGCTGGCAGACGGTCGGCGAATTCTACAGCTCGCCGGGGATGGTCAGCGAGAGTTTTACGCTGCTGGTGGCGACGGGGCTGACCAAGGTTGGCGACGGCGGCGGGGTCGATAGCGAGGATATTGTCGTTCACCGCATGCCGCTGGCCGGGATTGCCGATTTTGTGGCCGCGAAGCGTGCCGAGGGGTGCGGGATTGATGTGCGGGTGGCGATGTTGCTGGCGGGTGGGTTGTTGGGCAACCTCTAATCCGTTCGTGTCGAGCGAAGTCGATACACCCATCGGGGTAGCGCAAGGCCGCGGGGTGTCTCGACTTCGCTCGACACGAACGGATTTCTTAGGTCGATCCTAGCGCGCCCCGAACCGCCAGCGCAGCAACGGCCTAGCCAGCAGCAATCCCGCCAGAAACCCGCCGACATGCGCCCAGATCGCGATGGCGCCAAAGCCGCCGCCGCCCGCGAAACCGATGAGCAGCTGAACCGCGATCCACGCCGCGGCGAGCCAGAGCGCGCGCACCCAATGCGCGGGAATCGGGCCGATTGCGGGCGCCTGCGAGCGGCTGAAGATCAGCGCGAACACGGCGATCACCGCCGAGATCGCGCCGCTGGCGCCGATCATTGGCACCGCCGACGCCGGATCGGCCAGAAACTGCGCAAAGGCGCCAGCATAGGCACCCGCGACCAACAGCACCGCCATCGCCTTGGCACCCAGCGGCGCCTCCAGCTGGCGCCCGATGAACAACAGCACGACGATGTTGAACACGATGTGCAACACCCCACCATGCAGGAAGGCCGACGTCAGTGGGGTGAGGAAGAACGGCACCATCGTCCCCGGCGGGACGATCAGTTCGGACCCGAACCGCGCCGGAATGAACCCGGCGCGGATGATTGCGTCGATCTGGAACCCGGTGATCCACAACAGCACGAACACAATGACACAGACGAGCGCGTAGGCCGTCACCAAGGGCGCGTTCTGCGGCTTCATTGCCGGTCAGCCATCAGATGAATTCGATTTTCTTCACCAGATAATATTTGTCGCCCGCGGGCACCGTCACCTCAACCTCGTCATCGACGCGGCGGCCGATCAGGGCGCGGCCCAGCGGCGAGTTATAGCTGATCTTGCCTTCCTTCGCGTCGGCCTCGGCTTGGCCAACAATCTGATATTTGACCGGCTTGTCGTCTTCATCGGCGAGCGTGACGGTGGCGCCGAACACAATGCGGTCGCCAGACAGCATCGTCGGGTCAATCACCTGCGCGCGCGAAAGCTTGTCCTCCAGGTCGCCGATCGTCGCTTCGACCTGGCCCTGACGTTCCTTCGCGGCATGATATTCGGCATTTTCCGAAAGGTCGCCGTGGGCGCGCGCTTCCTCGATCGCATCGACGATCAGCGGTCGCTCGGCTTTGAGGGCGGTGAGCTGCGCGCTCAGCTTCTCATAGCCTTCTGCCAGCATCGGCACCTTTTCAACGCTTGCCATTATCCTGTTGTCCTTCGTCAATAACCCGCCGCCAGCGAAACTTCGCCGGGCGGCTGCGCCGCTTGTCCGTCAATGTCGGGGGGTGGAGCGGTCCTTCAATAATAGTCTTGAAGCGGCTTTACTTCAAGAGAGTGCGAGCGCAGCGCCCCAATTGCATGGGTCGCGGCGTCACTGCCCGCGGCTGTCGTATAATAAGCGACGTCGCCGGCCAGCGCCGAGGCGCGGATCGACTGCGAATCCTGGAGCGATTGCCAGCCCTCGGTGGTGTTGAAGATCAGCTGCACATCGCCGTCCTTGATCCGGTCGACGATGTGCGGGCGGCCTTCGGCAACCTTGTTGACCCGCTCGACCGCTATACCCTGCGCGTCGAGATAGTCGGCGGTGCCGCCAGTCGCGATCACCCGCCAGCCCCAGGCGCGAAGCTGGCGCACCGATTCGACGATCCGCGGTTTGTCGCTGTCCTTGACCGATACGAACACGCGGCCATCGGTCGGCAGCCGGTCGCCCGCGCCGAGCTGCGCCTTGGCAAAGGCGAGGTTGAAATTGCGATCGATTCCCATGACTTCGCCGGTGGATTTCATTTCGGGCGACAGCACCGGATCGGTGCCGGGGAAGCGCGCGAAGGGGAACACCGCTTCCTTCACCGCGACATGCTGGATGTCGCGATTGATCTTGGGCAGGTCGGCGAGCTTTTCGCCCGCCATCACCCGCGCCGCGATCTTGGCGATCGGCGAACCGACGGCTTTGGCGACGAAGGGCACGGTACGGCTGGCGCGCGGGTTGACCTCGATCAGATAGACGTCGTCGCCCTTGACCGCGAACTGAATGTTCATGAGGCCGCGGACTTCGAGCGCGCGCGCCAGCAATTCGGTCTGGCGCTCGATCTCGGCAATGATCGCGGGTGACAGGCTGTACGGCGGGATCGAGCAGGCGCTGTCGCCCGAATGGACCCCGGCTTCCTCGATATGCTGAAGCACCCCCGCGACGACGACATCGGTGCCGTCGCACAGGGCATCGACATCGACCTCGATCGCATCGCGCAGATAACGGTCGATCAGCACCGGCGAATCGCCCGATACCTGCACCGCGGTCTCGATGTAATTTTCCAGCTGCGCCTGATCATCGACGATTTCCATCGCGCGGCCGCCGAGGACATAGGAAGGGCGCGTCAGCACCGGATAGCCGATGCGCGCCGCGACCGCGATCGCTTCCTCGCGGCTGCGAGCAATGCCGTTCTCGGGCTGTTTCAGGCCAAGCTTGTTGATCAGCGCCGCGAAGCGCTCGCGGTCTTCGGCCAGGTCGATCGCGTCGGGCGAGGTACCGAGAATCGGGATGCCGGCATCGGACAGCGCCTGCGCGAGCTTCAGCGGAGTCTGGCCGCCGAACTGGACGATGACGCCGACCAGCGTCCCCTTCGACTGTTCGACATGCAGGATTTCCAGCACATCCTCGGCGGTCAGCGGCTCGAAATAGAGGCGGTCGGAGGTGTCATAATCGGTGCTGACCGTTTCCGGGTTGCAGTTGATCATGATCGTTTCATAGCCCGCCTCTTCGAGTGCGAAGCAGGCGTGGCAGCAGCAATAGTCGAACTCGATCCCCTGCCCGATGCGGTTCGGTCCGCCGCCGAGGATGACAATCTTTTTGCGATCGCTCGGGTTCGCCTCGCACTCGGGTTCGCCAAAGGTCGGGGCTTCGTAGGTCGAATAGAGATAGGGCGTCTTGGCCGCGAATTCGGCAGCGCAGGTGTCGATCGTCTTGAACACCGGGCGCACGCCGAGCTTGTGGCGGAGCTGGCGGACCTCCATTTCGGTGACGCCCCCGGTCATCGCCTTGACCGCTTCGTGGATCAGCCCACGGCCGCTCGCCGTCGCGCGGCGGGTGCCAGGTTGCAGGTTCGCCGATTGCAGCGCGAGATAGGCGAGGCGCTTGTCCGAAAAGCCCATGGCTTTGAGCTTGCGAAGCCCCTCGGCATCGCGCGGCAGGCCGTCGCGGCACACCTGCTGTTCGGCCTCGACGATTTCCTCGATGCGTTCGAGGAACCACATGTCGTAACCCGCGATGCGGTTGATCTCGCTGAGCGGCAGCCCTTCGCGGATCGCCTGCGCGGCGTTGAGCAGCCGGTCGGGGGTCGCCTTGGCCAGCTCGCTCCGCAACTGGTCGTGGGTCGCGCCCTTCAGGCGATCGACGAAGTTGAAGCCCGACAGGCCGGTCTCCAGCCCGCGCAGCGCCTTTTGCATGCTCTCGTGGATATTGCGGCCGATCGCCATGACCTCGCCGACCGACTTCATCGCGGTCGACAGCACCGCCTCGGCGCCCTTGAATTTCTCAAAGGCAAAGCGCGGGATCTTGGTGACGACATAGTCGATCGTCGGTTCGAACGACGCCGGGGTGACCCCGGTGATGTCGTTCATGATCTCGTCAAGCGTGTAGCCGACCGCCAGCTTGGCCGCGACCTTGGCGATCGGGAAGCCCGTCGCCTTCGACGCGAGCGCCGACGAGCGCGACACGCGCGGGTTCATCTCGATGACGATCAGGCGGCCGTCCTTCGGATTCACCGCGAACTGGACGTTCGACCCGCCGGTCTCGACCCCGATCTCACGCAGGCAAGCAATGCTCGCGTTGCGCATGATCTGATATTCCTTGTCGGTCAGCGTCAGCGCGGGGGCGACGGTGATGCTGTCGCCGGTGTGGACGCCCATCGGATCGACATTTTCGATCGAACAGATGATGATGCAATTGTCCTTGCGGTCGCGCACCACCTCCATCTCATATTCTTTCCAGCCGAGGAGCGATTCCTCGATCAGGACTTCGGTGGTCGGCGAAGCGATCAGGCCGCCGCGGACGATATGTTCGAACTCCTCGCGGTTATATGCGATGCCGCCGCCGGTGCCGCCCAAAGTGAACGACGGGCGGATGATCGACGGCAGGCCGGTGCGTTCGAGCACGGCGAGCGCCTCGTCGAGCGTGTGCGCGATGCCACTGCGCGCGCTTTCGAGCCCGATCTTGGTCATCGCGTCGCGGAACTTGATCCGGTCCTCAGCCTTGTCGATCGCCTCGGCATCGGCGCCGATCATCTCGACGCCATATTTGGTCAGCGTGCCGTCGTTGAACAAAGCCAGCGCGGTGTTGAGCGCGGTCTGCCCACCCATCGTCGGCAGCACCGCCCAGCCGCCCGGATGCAGCGCGGTTTCCTTGGCGATGATCTTCGCGACAATCTCGGGCGTGATCGGCTCCACATAAGTGGCGTCGGCCAGGTCGGGATCGGTCATGATCGTCGCCGGGTTGGAATTGACGAGGACGATGCGATAGCCCTCCTCCTTGAGCGCCTTGATCGCCTGTGTCCCCGAATAATCGAACTCGCACGCCTGACCGATAACGATCGGGCCGGCGCCGATGACGAGGATGGATTTTATGTCGGTTCTTTTGGGCATGATCAGTTTTTCTTCGCGCCAAATAGTTTATCGAAAAAAGAGCGAGGTTTCGCAGGCGGTTCCCGATGGGGAGAAGTGTTGCCGGGCGTCGCGGCGAAGGTTTCCCAGCCGTCATATTCGACGCCACTCTCCTCCGCGAATTCAAGCAGCTGCGGTGTGAGCTCGTGGAAGGTACTGATTTCAGTCCCCATCGTACGGCTCAGGACAACCCCACCGGGGTTATTCAGCCAATGATCGACCTCAAACCCGAGCTTCTCAAGCTTGACTGCCAAAAGCTGGAGTTTGAGCGGTTCGCCGTAAAACCAGAAATCGACTTTCCTTGGGACGTCGGCTTGATTGCCATTCTCTTCAAGAACGCCGATCACCTGTTGATCCCCATCGAGTTGGATATCGAGCGATGTAGGCGTGATAAATTCCCGGTAAGTCGTGAGTTCAAAATCGCACGTGACTTCGATGTCCGCAATTTCTGAGCCGATGCACGAAACAAGTGCGGCTACCTCAACGCCTTTGGCGTGAGCAAAGTAAAGCACGCGCCGCCCATCGCCAGTCACGCTCGCAGTATGAAAACAATGGGGTTGCAAGGACGACAGTGCTCCAATCGCGTCGTCTTCCAACTCATGCAAACCATTGAGGCCGGCCGATGTCGGCAGACCGTTCTCCTGTATGAAGCCCGGTTTCAAGTCGCAGATCACCGCCGATACAGCGTTCAATTTTTCGAAATCGACGATGAAGTCATTTTTCGTGCGCGCACGGACAATCAACGGGTATCCGTCCACAGACTCACGGCTCATCAGCATCCAACGATCTGCCTCGCCCGCAATGGTCATATCCGTCATCACGATTTTGCCAAACCACCCACAAACTTCTCGAACAGATAGAAGCTGTCCTGCGGTCCCGGGCTCGCCTCGGGGTGATATTGCACGCTGAACGCATTTTTTCCCGTAATCGCGATGCCGCAGTTCGATCCGTCGAACAGGCTCTTGTGCGTCTCGACCACGCCGCCCGGCAGGGTCGAAGCATCGACCGCGAAGCCGTGGTTCATGCTGGTGATCTCGACGATGCCGTCGGCAAAGTCGCCGCCGACGCGCTGCACCGGATGGTTCGCGCCGCGATGTCCCTGATGCATCTTCACGGTCTTCGCCCCTGCGGCGAGCGCTAGCAGCTGGTGACCGAGGCAGATGCCAAAGATCGGGACATTGCGTTCGAGCAGCCCCTTGATCACCGGCACCGCATAATCGCCCGTCGCCGCCGGATCGCCGGGGCCGTTCGACAGGAACACCCCCGCGGGGCGCAGCGCGACGATCTCCTCCAGGCTGGTCTTCGCAGGCACCACGGTGACGCGCGCGCCGGCCTTCACCAGGTTGCGGAAGATATTGTCCTTCGCGCCGTAATCGATGGCGACGACGTGGGGTTTTCCAGCTGCACCCTGAATTCCGTTCGTGTCGAGCGAAGTCGAGACACCCTGCGTGGGCGCGCCACCGATGGGCATCTCGACTTCGCTCGATGCGAACGGGGTTTGGTAGCCTTTTCCTAAGGCCCAAACCCCGGCATCCCAAGCCCCCTGCCGCTCGCGCGTCACGGTCTTGGCGAGGTCCATGCCCTCCAGCCCCGGCCAGCCCTGCGCGAGCATCAGCAGCTTATCAAGGTCGAATTTGCCCTCGGGGCTGTGCGCCACCACCCCGGTCGGCGCACCGCCATCGCGGATGCGGCGGGTCAGCGCGCGGGTATCGATGCCGGCAAGCCCGATCAGCCCCTGCGCCGCCATCCATTCGGGGAGCGTCTGGACGCTGCGGAAATTGCTGGGCAGCGTCGGCAGCTCGCGCGTCACGCACCCGATCGCGGCGCGTTTGTCGCGCTCCATATCGTCAGGGTTCGCGCCGACATTGCCGATGTGCGGAAAGGTGAAGGTGATGATCTGGCCCGCATAGCTCGGGTCGGTCAGGATTTCCTGATAGCCGGTCATCGCTGTGTTGAAACAAATCTCGCCCACCCCCGCACCGGCCGCGCCATAACCGACGCCCCACAGGACGGTGCCATCGGCAAGAACGAGGACGCCGGTCGCGCCATCGGGCTGGGCAACAGGCGCGGCAGAGGGGTTGGCAGGTGCCATTCAACATGCTCCGGACGGGGGGCTAAACGGCCGATCAAGTAGGCAGCAAAAAAGTGATTCACAAGCTATCGAATTTGGAATCTTGGCGCTAGAGAGGGCCTTTCCGAAATTTGCAGCGCATGGGGACACGTATGATTCGTGATGACATCAAGGCTGCGCAGGTCGCCGCGATGAAAGCCGGCGACAAGGCGCGGCTCGGCACCATCCGGCTGATGCTGGCCAAGATCAAGGACAAGGACATCGAACTGCGCACCGGCACCGCGCCGGCCGACGACGATGTGCTGGTCACCGACGTCTTGCAGAAAATGGTCAAACAGCGCCGCGAATCGATTGCGATGTACGAACAGGGTGGGCGGCAGGAACTGGCCGACATCGAGGCGGCCGAGGTGGTCGTGATCGAAGATTTCCTGCCCGCGCAGCTTTCGGATGATGAGGCGCAGGCCGCGATCAAGGCGATTGCGGCGGAGCTGGGCGCGGAAAGCCTGAAGGATATGGGCAAGGTGATGGCGGCGGTGAAGGAACGCCATGGGTCCGAGCTGGACATGAGCAAGGCGAGCGGGTGGGTGAAGGCGGCTTTGAGCTGACCGCGCCAAAAGATCGACCTCCCTTTCCCGTTCGTGTCGAGCGAAGTCGAGACACCCATCGGCATAGCACCAGCGCGATAGGCGTCTCGACTTCGCTCGACGCGAACGGGTAGAGGAGTGGGATGGCGTTCTGGACCTACATCCTGCTTTGTGCCGATGGGCGCTACTACACCGGGCATACGGATAATCTTGAATATCGGATCGGCCAACATCAATCGGGCCAAATCGAAGGTTTCACCTCGTCGCGCCTGCCCGTGCGCCTGATGTGGTCGCAGGATTTCGCTACACGATACGAGGCATTGGACGCCGAAATGCGGATCAAGAAATGGTCGCGCGCGAAAAAGGAAGCACTGATCAGAGGTGATTGGAACGAAGTGAGCCATTGCGCGAAACCGCCTAAAGAACGCCCCTCCCATCCCGTTCGAGTCGAGCGAAGTCGAGACACCTTGCGGGATAGCGCCACGCCGATGGGTGTCTCGACTTCGCTCGACACGAACGGAAATGGGGTATTCGCCAAGGATCGGGAGGGGGATAGTTGACCCTCACCCCGCAATGGCTGGACGAACTGCGCGCGCGCGTCACCCTCTCGACCCTCATCGGGCGGACGGTGAAGGTCACCCGCGCGGGCCGCGAGTACAAAGCCTGCTGCCCCTTCCATAACGAAAAGACGCCCAGCTTCACGATCAACGACGAAAAGGGCTTCTACCACTGCTTCGGCTGTTCAGCTCACGGCGACGCGATCCGCTGGATGACCGACCAGCGCGGGCTGTCGTTCATGGACGCGGTCAAGGAACTTGCCGCCGAGGCCGGCATGGAGGTGCCCGCCGCCGACCCACGCGCTGCGAAAAAGGCCGAGGAGGCGGCAAGTCTGCGCGATGTCGTCCAAGGCGCTGCCGACTGGTTCACCCAGCAGCTCGACAGCAGCAACGGCGCCCCGGCGCGCGATTATCTGGCCAAGCGCGGCATATCCGACCCGACGCGGCGCGCCTTCGGCTTCGGCCTCGCCCCCGACAGCCGCAGCGCGCTGAAGGAAGCGCTCAAGAAATTCCCCACTGCGATGCTGGTGGAATCGGGGATGCTGATCGCGGTCGACGACAAGGAACCCTACGACCGGTTCCGCGGCCGCCTGATGATCCCGATCCGCGATGCGCGCGGGCGGGTGATCGCGTTCGGCGGGCGCATATTGGGCGATGGCGAGCCCAAATATCTGAACTCGCCCGACACGCCATTGTTCGACAAGGGGCGTGTCCTTTACAATATCGACAAGGCCTCGCCCGCGTCGCGGCAGACGAACCGGATCATCGTCGTCGAAGGCTATATGGACGTTATCGCGCTGGCCGAGGCGGGGATCGCCGACGCGGTCGCGCCGCTCGGTACCGCGCTGACCGAGGCGCAGCTCGGGCTGATCTGGCGGATGGTGCCGGTGCCGGTGCTGTGCTTCGACGGCGACAGCGCGGGACAGAAGGCGGCGATGCGCGCCGCGATGCGCGCGCTCCCCCTCCTCCGTCCGGGCTTCAGCCTCGCGTTCGCGGTGCTGCCCGCTGGCCAAGACCCCGACGACATCGTCCGCGCCCGCGGTGCCGAGGGCTTTACCGCATTGCTGGATGAGGCGCAGCCGCTGGTCGAGCGATTGTGGACGCATGAAGTTGCCGCCGGACCGCTCGCCACCCCCGAGGAACGCGCCGCGCTCAAGACCCGCTTGCTCGCCCACGCCGACGCCATCGAGGATGCCGACGTCCGCCATCATTATCGCGAGGCGTTCCGCGAGCGATTGGACATGCTGTTTGCGCGCAAACAGCCCGAGCGCGGCCCGCGCGTGCCATGGGCGCCGCAGCCGCAACGCGGCGGATTCGGCGGAGGGGGGCGCCGCTTCGGTCCCGACCCGCGGCTGCAACCACCGGTCGATGAAGCACGATCGATCGGCAAGATCGGCATTGGCGGCCATTATGCCGCAGCTTTGATCGCCGGATTGCTGCGTTATCCCGCCGCGATCCGGCGCCATGAAGAGGCGCTGACGCGGCTCGCGGTCGCCGATTCCGGCGACGCCGAACTGCTCCGCGTCATGCTTGACAACGCGGGAGGCCAAGAAGGGCTTGATTGCGAGGGGTTGCTTGCCATATTGGAGCCAATGAAAGTGTATAATAGGGCGACGACATTGCTCAGAGCCGACGGAATGCACTTCTCGTTCAATCGCAGGCTTGACGGCGAAGAGGTTGATGCAGCGCGGGAAACGGCGCTTCGCGACCTGGATGAATATATCGGCGTGCTGGTGACCCAGCCTGAAATTCGCACCCGGCTTGCCGAAGCCACCGCGGATTACATGCGCACGATGGACGACGAAGGCCATGCGCGGCAGCAAAAGCTGCGCGCGATGGACGAGGAATTGACCCGCCGCCTGGCCGCGCTGTCCGACAGCAGCCCAGGCTGACCCACTGATTGCCCCTTTGGCAGGAACAAATATGGCCACCAAGAACACCGCCGCCGAAACCGAAGCCGATACCGACGGCCCGCTGATCGACCTGAACGAGGCCGACGTCAAAAAGCTGATCGCACGCGGCAAGAAGCGCGGCTATTTGACCTATGACGAGCTGAATGCAGCGCTGCCGCAGGACGAAATGTCGTCCGAGCAGATCGAGGACATCATGTCGGCGATTTCCGACATGGGCATCAACATCGTCGAAAGCGACGAGGATGTGCAGGAAGAGGCCGACGCCGAACCCGACGATGAAGTCGATGTCAGCGCCGGCACCGGTTCGGTGTCGAACCCGGCGATCGAAAAGAAGAAGGAAACGGTCGATCGCACCGACGATCCCGTTCGCATGTACTTGCGCGAAATGGGCGCGGTCGAGCTGCTCAGCCGCGAGGGTGAAATCGCGATTGCGAAGCGCATCGAGGCGGGCCGCGACACGATGATCCTGGGGCTGTGCGAAAGCCCGCTGACCTTCAACGCGATC
This sequence comes from Sphingopyxis sp. UBA6723, assembly GCF_002454115.1. Lineage (GTDB taxonomy): Bacteria > Pseudomonadota > Alphaproteobacteria > Sphingomonadales > Sphingomonadaceae > Sphingopyxis. The sequence goes on from NZ_DKIH01000009.1 coordinate 362,648, forward strand.
ATCGAATGGTCGAACGCGCTGAACAACGGCGACATGCAGCTGCGCGAGATCGTCGATCTGGAAGCGATGCTGTCGAAAGACCCGGCGCCCGAAAATCTGGAAGAAGAAGGCGCGGAGGACGACGGCGAAATCAGCGAAAAGACCGCCGGCGTCTCGTTCAAGGACGAGGATGAGGTCGAGGAAGAGCCCGCCGCCGACGCCGACGAAGAGGATGGCGAAAGCTCGTCGGGCAAGCGTGAAAGCTTCGAGGAAGACGAAGAAGACAATACGCTGAGCCTCGCGGCGATGGAAGAATTGCTCAAGCCCGACGCGCTGGAGAAATTCGCCAACATCACCAAAAGCTTCAAGGCGTTTTCGAAGCTGCAGGAAACGCGGCTCGACGCGCTGTCGACCGCGGGTGAATTCCCCGCGGCGTCGGAAAAGAAATATCACAAGCTGCGCGAGGAGCTGACCGCGCAGGTCGAGAGCGTGCAGTTCCACAATACCAAGATCGAATATCTGGTCGATCAGCTGTACAGCTATAACCGCCGCCTGACCGCGCTGGGCGGCCAGATGCTGCGCCTCGCCGAGCGCCACAAGGTGCCGCGCAAGGCGTTCCTGGACAATTATGTCGGGCGCGAGCTGGAAGAAAACTGGATCGACGGCGTCGGCAAGATCGACAAGAAATGGGCGGCGTTCGCCGAGAATGAAGCCAGTGCGGTCGACCGCATCCGCATCGAGATTTCGGAAATCGCGCAAGCCGCGGGCATGAGCCTGACCGAATTCCGCCGTGTCGTGAACATGGTCCAGAAGGGCGAGCGCGAAGCGCGTATCGCCAAGAAGGAAATGGTCGAAGCGAACCTGCGGCTCGTGATCTCGATCGCCAAGAAATATACGAACCGCGGGCTGCAGTTCCTGGATCTCATTCAGGAAGGCAATATCGGCCTGATGAAGGCGGTCGACAAGTTCGAGTATCGCCGCGGCTACAAGTTCAGCACCTATGCGACCTGGTGGATCCGTCAGGCGATCACCCGCTCGATCGCCGATCAGGCGCGCACGATCCGCATCCCGGTCCACATGATCGAGACGATCAACAAGCTGGTCCGGTGCAGCCGCCAGTTCCTCCACGAAAGCGGCCGCGAGCCGACGCCCGAGGAAATGGCCGAGCGTCTGTCGATGCCGCTCGAAAAGGTCCGCAAGGTGATGAAGATCGCCAAGGAGCCGATCAGCCTTGAAACGCCGATCGGCGATGAGGAAGATTCGCATCTGGGCGATTTCATTGAGGACAAGAATGCCGTCATCCCGGTCGATGCCGCGGTGCAGTCGAACCTGAAAGAAACGGTGACCCGCGTTCTGGCCTCGCTCACCCCGCGTGAGGAGCGTGTGCTGCGCATGCGTTTCGGCATCGGCATGAACACCGACCATACGCTGGAGGAAGTCGGCCAGCAGTTCAGCGTGACCCGCGAACGCATCCGCCAGATCGAGGCGAAGGCGCTGCGGAAGTTGAAGCACCCGTCGCGCAGCCGCAAGATGCGGTCGTTCCTCGACCAGTAAGCGCGGATCGCGAACGAGGATATCAAGGGCGGTTCGGCAACGGGCCGCCCTTTTTTATATCCGTCATCCCAGCGCAGGCCGGGATCTCAACGTCTCGTCAGTGCGCGATGGCGAGATCCCGGCCTGCGCCGGGATGACAAAAAAGGATCCAATGCTGCACCGCACAATTATTTCGCCCCATCCTCTTTAAATCTTCATATTTCAACGCCAGATAGCCGTCGTCACGCGATACGGCGCGCTTCATCAAGGGTTCAGGCGCGGCCCATCAAATGGCAATAATTCCCAACCAATGGGAATGGGTTAAAGGTCCAGAGCGGGCGGTTCATCGTAACCGACCCCATAAAGCTCGGATTTTCGGGGGTTGCTGAAACTGGCACGGCCTTTGCGACGCATAGGGCATCGGCGCGGGGCAGTGCTCGCCGCCCAAGAGAAAGACAAGACGATGGGAAACGAAACGACCAACCTCTTCCGCCGCCGCGACACTTTTTTTGGGGTCTGCGAGGCCGTTGGCCAGGATTTTGGCTTTAACCCGCTGTGGCTGCGGCTTGCCTTTGTCGCGCCGATCTTCTTTTTCCCGGTCCAGACCTTCATCGGCTATTTCGTCCTTGGCGCCGTAGTGCTGGCATCGCGCCTGTTGTTTCCGGCCAAGGCGGTCGCGACCGATGCTCCGGCGCTGCCCGCGGTCGAAGCCCCAGCGCAGCCCAGCGAAAAGGCCGAGGAGTTTGCGCTCGCTGCTTAAGCCAAATTGGCCGGACAATTTCTCTCCCCGAATCCGGCCTTCCCGCGCAGATGGCACCCAACCGGCGCCATCGATGGAACCGGCAAGCTTCCCCCGGGGCTTGCCGGTTCCTTTGCATTTGTCCCTGCGTGAAACAGGCACCGGTACAAATCAATGCGCGCCCATAAACGCGACGTTTACGACGTTGCCCTATGACTGGCCTTTGACATTCCACCGGCCTGGCCCTTACGGCCCGCGCCACAGGCGAGGAACCCGCGTTGAGCCAATCGACCCAGCCCCTGCAGCAGCCGCGCGGCGCCGCCGAAATGCTCGACTCGCTGGTCGCCAGCGGCGGCACCGGCGCGCACCCGCACGTCCGCGCGGGCGCCTTGTCGAGCGGCCCTGATGCCATGCGCAACCTGGCCGATGCGGTTCATTTCCTGTGCCTGCTCCATGGTCGCCATCCCGGCGTGATCGACAATGCCGCGCGCAAGGCAGTCGATCCCGCATCGCGGCAATGGATGGACGAGGCCGCCGACGCTTTTGTCCAGGAACGCGCCTTTCTGACCAAGGTCGCATCCGCGGTCGGGCCGGTGCCGAGCACGCGGGGCCAGGCGCAATGCGAGGCCGCGGTCGCCGCACAGCGCAAGGCGATCGACATGCTGTCCGAATCCGACCGCCACGGCTGCGCGGTCGGCGCCGCGATCGCGCTGACGCTCGACTGGCGGACGATCCGCGTGCTGCTCGATATCAGCGCCCAGCGACTCGACATGGCGCCGCCGACCTGCACCCTACCCGACCTGCGCGAAACCGCGCGGCTGGCCGGGGCCGTCGCCAGCAGCCCCGCTGTCGAACGTGCGATGATGTTCGGCGCGCAGCAGCTGATCACCCAGCACAGCGGCTTGTGGGATCTGATGGCGGCGCGCGCGGCGAGCCGGGCAATTAGCTGAATCCAATCCTCCCTGTGGCGAAGCCATGGGGAGGTGGCAGCGCGAAGCGCTGACGGAGGGGCTATAGCGCAACCGTCGCAAAGCCCCTCCACCATTCGCTTCGCGAACGGTCCCGCTGGCGCTACGCGCCGTCTGCGACTCCCCCATCGCTGCGCGACAGGGAGGATCTTACGACGCCTTCGGCTTGCACGCTCCCCCTCCCCTCGCTATGCCCGCGCTTGATTGACGTTCACGTTAAGGGAAAGAAGAGCCCATGCGTTTCGATGGAACCAGCGCCTATATCGCCACTGCAGACCTGAAAGTCGCGGTAAACGCCGCAACGCTGCTGCGCCGCCCGCTGCTGGTGAAGGGCGAACCCGGCACCGGCAAGACCGTGCTGGCCGAGGAAATCGCGAAAGCCTTTGATGCGCCGCTGATCACCTGGAACATCAAATCGACGACCAAAGCGCAGCAAGGCCTGTACGAATATGATGCGGTCGCCCGCCTGCGCGACGGCCAGCTCGGAGAAGAGCGCGTCCACGACATCCGCAACTATATCCGCAAGGGCAAATTGTGGGAGGCGTTCACGTCGCCCAAGCTGCCCGTGTTGCTGATCGACGAGATCGACAAGGCCGATATCGAATTTCCGAACGACCTGCTCCAGGAACTCGATCGCATGGCGTTCCACGTCTATGAGACCGACGAGACGATCACCGCGAAGGAACGCCCGATCGTCGTCATCACGTCGAACAATGAAAAGGAACTGCCCGACGCCTTCCTGCGCCGCTGTTTCTTCCATTACATCAAATTCCCCGACCGCGACACGATGGCGGCGATCGTCGATGTGCATTTCCCCGGCATCCAGAAGACACTGGTCAGCCGCGCGATGGATATTTTCTACGAAGTGCGCGACGTGCCGGGGCTCAAGAAAAAGCCCTCGACCAGCGAGCTGATCGACTGGCTCAAGCTGCTGCTTAACGAGGACATGCCGCTCGAAGTCCTGCAGAACCGCGACGTCGGCAAGGCGATCCCGCCGCTGCATGGCGCGCTGCTCAAGAATGAGCAGGATGTGATGCTGTTCGAAAAGCTGGCGTTCATGGCGCGGAGGCAGGGGAGCTGAAGGCGTCCCCACGCCTACCTCCGTTTGTGTCGAGCGAAGTCGAGACACGCGAACGCAGCGTCAGACGTATCTCGACTTCGCTCGATACGAACGGATCGAGTGGGCCGATACCCCGGAGACTTAAAGCTGGTACGCCACCTCGACGTCGCCCCAGCGGCGGCCGTTGATCACCACCGGCGTATAGCAATTGCGCACCGTGACATAATTGGTGCCGTCGCCCTCCTGGCGATAGACCGCCATGAAGAACGGCGCGTTGCTGCGCTTTGCGGCCTTGTCGGTTTCGTCGAACAGGATGCGGCCGTTGCGGCAATAAGCGGTGTCGTGGGCAACGTCGCCAGTCGGCGCGCGCGAACATGCGGTGATGTGCGTCGGCAGGAAGCCATTCATGTCACCCGCGGACGACATCTTCACTTCGGGATGGTTAGCGACGATATCGTCGAACAGCGGCCGCCAATTGGCATCGGCCCAATCACATAGGGTCGTGCGGAAGCGTTCGGGGTTCGACCCCGGAACGCGGACATAATTGGTGTCGAACAATTGCTCCATCGTCAGTTCGCCGTTCGCGAGCGCGCGCTCGGCGATCGCCACGAATTTGTCGCGCACCTTGGCCGCCAGTTCGACAACTGCCGAATCCTGCGGGCTGACCCCGGCCGAAATGACCGCGTTAAACATGCGGTTCGACACATACTCCATCGACAGGATCGACGTGCGCGTATCTTCCAGCGTCGCGCGGTTATCGCGCACCGATCCGACAACGCGATCGACCGCTTCGCGAACCTTCGCGCCGTTCGCGTGGACCATCGCGCTCGATTGCGCGATGCGGTCGCTCTGATCGTCGAGCAGCGCGACAAGGTGCGTCGCGTCGTGCAGCGCGTCGGTGATCGTTTCGAACTGCACCTCTGCCCGGCTTGATTGTTCGACCCCGGCCTGGATTTCGGTGACCAGCCCGCTGGCCTCGGCGGCCAGACTGCCGATGCTGCGGCGGATTTCGTCGGTCGCGCCGCGGGTGTTCTGCGCCAGCTTTTTCACTTCGGCGGCAACCACGGCAAAGGTGCGACCGGCATCGCCCGCGCGTTCAGCCTCGATCGCGGCATTGAGCGCCAGCATGTTGGTTGTCTTGGCGATCGCCTCGATCGACTGGCTGACCTGCTGCACCTGCGCCATCACCGCGGCGAAATTGGTGACATGCGTGCCGAGCCGCGCGACAAGGTCGATCACCGAACGAAATTCGGTGACCGCGGCATTGACGCGCTCGGCCCCGGCGTCGAGCTGTTCGCACGCGCGCGCCGACAGCAGCTTTGCTTCATCGGTCGAATCGGCGATCTGGCGCTGGTCCGATTCCAAGCTGACGACAAATTCCTCAAGGCGGCCAAGCTCTTCGATCTGGTGGTCCATCTGATCGGTCGAGCGCTTGATACGCCCCGCCGCCTCGCTGCATCCGACCGCGAGTTCCCCGCAGTCGCTGGCGACCGACTGGTCGAGCAACGGAGCCGACGGATTGATCGGATCGAATTTCATTGGCACCCCACGTTGGAATAATCTGCGGGTGATGCCGGATAATGGTTAACGGGGGGTCAATAGCAGCGGCGGTGTCGACCCTGCCTAAGCGAGCCTCTGCGTGAATATGGTTAACGGATGATCCCACACCAAATATCGTACGCTTTCAATTTCGCCCGATTTATGTTCTATTCGGCGCGCAACAATAGGGGTCCGGTGTCATGCTGCGTTCCAGGTTCCTTGCGGCTGCCGTGGTCGCCGCGCTCATCATTCCCGCACCGGCCTATGCCAAACGCCATGACGATTGGCACCGCGACCACCACCATGACCGCGATCATGATGGGGACGCAGCGGCAGGCGTCGCGCTCGGCATCGGCCTGATCGGCATTGCCGCCGCAATTTCCGCCAAGAAAAAACGCAAGGCCGAGGAGCAGCGCAACGAATATCGCTACGGCTATGGCAACAGCTATGGCAGCGACTATTTCTCGCCCGCTCCCGATGTCAGCTGTTATCGCGGTGAGCGGCGCTGCTTCGTGCGCGGACAATTTTCCTATGAATGGACCGACCGCCAATTCTCCTATGATCCGTACCGCAGGGGATATTGACCATGATGCTGCGCACCCTGTCGCTCGCCGCCGCACTTGTATTTGCGCCCTGTGCTTTAGCGCAGGCCCCGGCCCCCACCGCTTCGCCCTCGGACGCCATCAATATGGATCTGGCGGTGACCGACGCGATCCGCACCATGCTCGATGGGACGTTCGATGAAGGGCATATCGCAATGCTGCAATCGCTCGGCCACCAGAAAGCGGTGGCCGCGACATGCCCCGGATTCGAGCTTGATCCACGCGCCTTCGCGAACGAATTCAACCTCATCTACGACGACACGATGGGCAAGCCGCGCGCCCTGAATGCCGGTCAGCGGGTCGAACTGGACCGCAAGGCCACCTTCGCGCTCGGCATGGCGTTCGGCGCCCAGATTGCTATCGCCGCGAATGATCATTCGTCCTTCTGCCAAGCCGCGACGCAGGAGCGGTCGGGTGGCAAAGTGGCGCATCTGGTCTGGGCCAAGTAGGCACGCTACCCGATCAGGCGCGGCGATTTCAGCGCGTGGATAACCCACCATAGTCGCAGACAGGGTGATGCCGATATGCGGATCAAACCAACACTCGGTGCGGCGATCTGCGTCTATCTGATCTACAGCGCGATAATTTTCGCCACTTGGGGCTTTGTCGGGGCGCGCTACACCAACATGGTGTCGGCCGAGGTTGCGCTGACCAGCCTGGTGCTTCCGCTCGCGCTCGGCACGGTCTTTCTCGCGGCCGCAGTGAGTTGGCTGGGTTGGTGGAAGCCGGCGCTGAAGGAGGAGTGCCGCGGCGGCCCGCGCTGGGCGCTCGCGCTTGTATTGATCGGCATGATCGGGATGGTCGTCGTGAACGGCGGCGCCGCAAACTGGTCGGGTTTTTCGCCGACGCACCTTCTGATGCTGGTCGCCGCGGGGGTGATGGTTGGATTCAATGAGGAGTTGCTGGCGCGCGGCGTGATCGTCACCGGCGCGCGCGGGTCGACCACGAAGGAACACTGGGTATGCGTCTGGTCGTCGATCCTGTTTGGCGCGATGCACATCCCAAACGCCCTGTTCGGCATTCCGCTTTACGCGAGCCTGCTGCAGTTCGTCTTCGCTTCACTGATGGGCGCGGCATTCTATGTTTTGCGCCGGGTCAGCGGCGGCATTTGGCTGCCGATGCTGATGCATGGGGCGTGGGATTTTGCATCATTCAGCGCACAGGCATCGGGACAGTCGGCCGCGCTGTCACCGGTGTTTCAGTTCGGCACCTATCTGGCCGCGGTGATCGCGGTGGTGGCCGTGCTGCATCACGAACGGCGGATGCACGCGCCCGCCTGATCGGTCGGCGCGCCAACTTCACGCGTCGCTTTCCGTTTACGTAAAGGGATTGCACCCCACGCCGCGACGCGATAACCCTCCCCCATGTTTTTCGGCTTCCTCGACGAGCTTCGCGCTGCGGGCATTCCCGCCAGTCTGAAAGAGCATCTGATGCTGCTGGAGGCGCTCGACCGCGAGGTGATCGACCGCAGCCCCGAGCAATTCTATTACCTCAGCCGCGCGATCTACGTGAAGGACGAAGGCCTGCTCGACCGCTTCGACCAGGTGTTCAACAAGGTCTTCAAGGGGATCATTTCCGATTACGGTCAGAACCCGGTCGATGTCCCCGCCGACTGGCTGAAAGCGGTCGCGGAGAAATTCCTGACGCCCGAGGAAATGGCCGCGATCGAATCGCTCGGCGACTGGGACAAGATCATGGAGACGCTGAAAGAGCGGCTCGAAGAACAGCAGAAGCGCCACGAGGGCGGCAGCAAGTGGATCGGTACCGGCGGCACGTCGCCGTTCGGCAATTCGGGCTATAATCCCGAGGGCGTCCGCATCGGCGGCGAGAGCAAGCACAAGCGTGCGCTGAAAGTGTGGGAAAAGCGCGAGTTCGCCAATCTGGACAACACCAAGGAGCTTGGCACTCGCAACATCAAGATCGCGCTGCGCCGCCTGCGCAAATTCGCGCGCGAGGGTGCGGCGGACGAGCTCGACATTCCGGGCACGATCGACGGCACCGCGCGGCAGGGCTGGCTCGACATCCGGATGCGCCCCGAACGGCGCAATGCGGTCAAGCTGCTGCTCTTCCTCGACGTCGGCGGGTCGATGGACCCGTTCATCAAGCTGTGCGAAGAATTGTTCAGCGCCGCGACGACCGAATTCAAGAACCTCGAATTCTTCTATTTCCACAATTGCCCCTATGAAGGCGTGTGGAAGGACAACAAGCGCCGCTGGTCCGAACGCCACCAGATGTGGGACATTCTCCACAAATATGGCCATGATTATAAGGTGATCTTCGTCGGCGACGCGTCGATGAGCGCCTATGAAATCACCCATCCGGGCGGCAGCGTCGAACATTTCAACGAGGAATCGGGCGCAGTCTGGCTCCAGCGGATCACCAAAGTCTATCCCGCCGCGGTGTGGCTGAACCCGGTGCCCGAGGCGCATTGGGGCTACACCCAGTCGGTGAAACTGATCAAACAGCTGATGAACGACCGCATGTATCCGCTGAGCCTGTCGGGACTGGACGATGCGATGCGCGAGTTGACGCGCAAGCATTGAGCGAGACGGCCTGATTAGGCCGTGACGATTTCACGCCGATCCCCTAATCCCGTTCGTGTCGAGCGAAGTCGNNCTTCGCTCGACACGAACGGATTTCAGAAGTTCCGCTAGGCGCCTCATGATCGACCTCCCCCTCGTCACCATCCTGCTGCTCACCGGCTTCATCAACCTGATCGGCGCGCTGGCTTATGCGGCGCGGATCGCGGGGGTGCGGACGCGGCGGATTGCGATGTCGTTCGCGCTGTTCAACATCCTCGTGCTCTTTTCACGCACCTCGAACAGCTTCCTCGGTCCTTTCCTCGCCAAGCGGATCGAAACGCGGCTGCATGACGGCAGCGGCGCGTCGCTGTTTATCGATATGCAGCTGGTGCTCGCCGCGGCGAGCGTCACAACCTTGCTCGGTATCCTGCTCGTCCCCACCGGACAGCGGATGTTTGCCGCCGCAATCGGCTGGTATCAGACCAACCGTTCCACGACAAAGCTGGCGGTCAAGGCGGTGAGCCCCAGCGGGCTGCGCACCTTGGGCCGCTCGCTGACCTTCCCGAGCCTCGCGCACCTTAAAAGCTGGAAGATGCCGAAAGGGATCAGCTGGGGCGTGCTGATCGCCAATTGCCTCGCGCAATCGCTGCTCGCCGTCGGCGTCGTCGCGTCGCTCTACGCCGGCTATCTGGCGCCCGAATTCCGCGTCACCGCATCGCAGCTGTCGGCGCTGATCAACGGTTTTGCGACGATCCTCCTCTTCGCCTTCATCGACCCGCAACTGTCGGTGATGACCGATGATGCGGTCGAGGGCAAAGTCGACGAGGCCGAGTTCCGCCGCGCGATCACCTTCATCTCGCTGAGCCGCCTCGCCGGTACGATCCTCGCGCAGGCGCTGCTACTACCCGCTGCGCTGCTGATCGCGTGGGTTGCCGTTTATGTCTGACGCGCCGCGCGGCCAGTCGCGCTTTCACGCCGTTCGGATGCGGCTGGAGGCGATGGCGGTCACGCCCGGGCCGCGCGGCTGGTTCCTCGAATTCCTCGTCTTCGGGTTCAAGCAAGGCTGGGCGTGCCTGTTCGGCGGGCTGATGCTCGCGCTGCTGCTGGGCACGCACCTTTTCTGGCCCGCCGATGCGCCGCTGCACCGCTATGATGCGATCACGATCGGCGCGGTGCTGATCCAGCTCGGGATGCTCGCCTTCCGGCTCGAAACGCCGAAGGAAGCGCTGGTGATCCTGATCTTCCACATCGTCGGAACGGTGATGGAGCTGTTCAAGACCGCTGCCGGGTCGTGGCAATATCCCGAGGCGAGCCTGCTCCACATCGGCGCGGTGCCTTTGTTCTCGGGCTTCATGTACGCCGCTGTCGGCAGCTATAGCGCGCGCGTGTGGCGCATCTTCGACTTTCGCTACACGGGTTATCCGCCCGCGTGGACCAGCTATGCGCTGGCCGCCGCAATCTACGTCAATTTCTTCGCGCACCATTGGTTGTACGACATCCGCTGGTTCCTGTTCGCGGCGACCGCGCTGCTGTTCTGGCGCTGTCAGGTTTGGTTCCGGCCGCTGCATGTCCATCGCCGAATGCCGTTATTGGTCGGCTGGGGGCTGGTGGCGCTGTTCATCTGGTTTGCGAAGAATATCGGGACGTTTGCGCGCGCTTGGACCTACCCTAGCCAGGACGATGGCTGGCATATGGTGGGCTTAGAAAAGCTCGGCAGCTGGTATTTGCTGATGATCATCTCGTTCGTGCTGGTCAGCCTGGTGCAGCGGCCGAGGGGGCCGGACGCAGCCCCCTGATCCGTTCGCCCTGAGCTTGTCGAAGAGCTGTTCATTCTTTGCACGTCGCCAAGAAAAGGACGGTGCTTCGACAAGCTCAGCACGAACGGGTTTTGCCGAATCCGTTTGTAGTTACCCGAACGGCCGATCAATCGACGGCGGCGGTTCGCTGAACCATTTCGGGCCGCTGTCGGTCATGTAGAAACAATCCTCGAGCCGGATCCCGAACTCGCCCGGGATATAGATGCCGGGTTCGTTCGAGAAACACATACCCGGCGCCAGCTTCGTCGTCTCACCGCGCACCAGATTGACCGGCTCATGCCCGTCGAGCCCGATGCCATGGCCAGTTCGGTGCGAGGTGCCGGGGAGTTTATAGTCCGGTCCCCAGCCGAGGCCCGCGTAATAGGCGCGTACCGCGTCATCGACCTTGCCTGCCGGCGTGCCGAGTTTCGCCGCGGCAAAGGCAACATCCTGCCCCTTGCGCATCTGGTCCCACACCTGCCGCTGGCGCGGGGTGGCTTTGCCATAAACGAACGTCCGCGAAATGTCGGATTGATAGCCATGCACGGTCGCGCCGCAGTCCATCAGAACGACCTCACCGTCCTTCACCGCCTGTGGTTTGCCCGACCCGTGCGGATAGGCGCTCGCTTCGCCGAGCAGGATCAGCTCGAATTCGCTCTTGCCGCCCAGCGCTTTTGTCGCCGCAGCCATGATCGCGCCGATCTGGTCGGGGGTCATCCCCACCTCGATGCGCGGCGCGGTGTGGCGATAGGCGGCGAGCGTGATGTCGTTCGCGACCTGCATCAGCGCGATTTCGGCGGGCGACTTGTGCATCCGGCAGCCGCGCACCACCGGCGCGCCGTTGACGACCGTCGCGTTCGGCATCGCCTTTTCCAGCCCGTCGACCGCGAAATAGCGCACCGTTTCCTCGACGCCGATCCTGCCCTTGGTCAGCCCGCGCTTACCCAGCCAGGCGGCGACCGCGGCGAGCGGATTGTCATCCTCGTTCCAGGTCAGAACCTCGGCTTCGACGCCGAGCGACTCGCGCACCGACGGCTCTTCGAAAAAGGGGGTGACGACCGCCAGCTCGCCCTCGCGCGTCAGTACCGCGGCGGTGAGGCGCTCGCTGCGCGACCAGCGCACTCCGGTGAAATAGATCAGGCTCGACCCGGGCTCGATCAGCAGCGCGTCCATATCGTTCGCGCGCAGCAGCTGGGTCGCCTTGGCGAGCCGCGCCACCCGCTCTGCCTTGCCGATCGGAACCGCCTTGGCGGCCAGATTGGGAAGACCGGCGGTATCGGCGGCCCAGGCCGACAAAGGCAGGGTTGCCGCCAGTCCGCCTAAGGCCGCAGTACCGAGAAATTGCCTGCGTTGGATCATTTCAATCTCACCAAATTCTTCGCCTAACCTCAAACCCGTTCGTCCTGAGCTTGTCGAAGCACCGTTGTTCACTTCAACGTCGAAAAGAAAGGGCGGTCCTTCGACAAGCTCAGGACGAACGGGGCCAGGAGTTCTGGATCAATAAATCAAAAAGTCGGCAATCTCGTCCCGCCACGCCGCCTCATCAGGCTGCGCCAAGGCATCCAGATCGCCCGCATCCGCGATCGCATCATCGACCCACAGCCGCAGATCGGGGCCGCCGTTGATGACATCGATTGCCAGCACATCGTCGGTATATTCATATTTGAAATCAGTGCCGCGCCAGATCGGATACTCGGGATAGAGCGAGCGGATCGCCTTGAACCCCAGCGCCTGCACCCGCCAGGGCTGGAACGCGGCATCGTCGTACCACGGCCCTTCGGCGTGGATATGGACGCCGCTGCACAGTTGCCCCACATGTTTGTGAAAGGTCGGCTGAAACCAGATGTCGCGCAGCTTGCACCCCGTCAGCCAGTGCGGCGCGAGGCGGTGCATTTCGGCGATCACCGCCTTGGCATCGATATCGGGGGCGCCGAAAAGTTCGAGCGGGCGGGTCGTACCGCGGCCTTCGCTGAGCGTTGCGCCCTCGACCATCACGGTGCCGGCGTAGGCGCGCGCCATGTTGACGTTTGCGGCGTTGGGACTGGGGTTGATCCACACGCGGTCGCTGGGCCAGCCATAGCCCGGACCGGACTGCGGCGCCCAGCCTTCCATCTCGATCACGCGGTAATCAACGTCGAGGCCGTAGTGAAGGATGAACCAGCGCCCCATTTCGCCCATCGTCAGCCCATGCCGCATCACCATCGGCGCCGCGCCGACGAAGCTTTCCCAGCCGGGGCGGAGCAAGGTACCCTCGACCGGGCGCCCCGCCGGGTTCGGACGGTCGAGCACCCACACCGCCTTGCCATGCTGCGCCGCGGCCTCGAGCATGTAGAGCAGGGTCGTCACATAGGTGTAGATACGGCAACCGAGATCCTGAAGGTCGATCAGCACGACGTCGAAGGTGTGCATCGACTGGCCGGTCGGACGGCGCACCTCGCCATAAAGACTGAAGCACGGAACGCCGTGAACCGGGTCGGTGAAGTCGGGCGACTCCATCATATTGTCTTGCAGGTCGCCGCGCACCCCATGCTGCGGCCCGAACACCGCGGTAACATTTACCCCCGCGGCGACAAGCGCGTCGAGGCTGTGGGTCAGGCCAGCGGTGACCGAGGCGGGATGCGCGAGCAACGCGACGCGTTGGCCCTCAAGCGGTTTACGCAGCGCAGGGTCGGCGAGCAGGCGATCGATACCGAATGTCATCGTCATGCCGCGCCCGGTGCCGCAAGCGTGAGCGCAAAGCAATCGGGATGGTGAAAATCGGGTTTGCCGGGTGGATGCGCGAGCGCCCAATAGCTTTTGGTGCCGTCCAGCTCTTCGATCACCGCCGACAGAGCGAGTTTCGACCCGGTGTCGGGAAATATCCCCGGTTCGACGCGCAGCGCATAGTGCGCATCGCTGCGTTCGGCGACCATCTCCCACGGCGCGAGCTCGTCGGGGCGGAGCAGCGAGCGATAATCGTCGAACTGGTAACAGGCCCAGCGGCCGTCGGGGGCATAGTTGAATTCGGTATAGTCGGGCTGACCCTCCTCGGTCAGGAACGCCTCGAAACAGGTGCCTTGCCACAATCCGTCGGTCGCGCTGTCGGCGATGACGAGCTGGCCGTCGCCCGGCGGCAGCACGATGTCACCCACCGCGCCGTCGACAATATAGCGCAGCGCAAAACCGTCGTCGAAGGATAGCGTGATTTCGACCGCGACCGACCGCACCGTTCGGGCCGGGGTGTCGGGGTGGCAGACCAGCGATTTGCGAATGCTATCCAAAACCCGAACCCCATGCTAAGCGCCCGCCCGCTATGACGAACCACAAATCCGACCTGCTGCGCGTCCTCGATCAACGAGGCTATATCCACCAGATGACCGACGCGGAAGGGCTCGATGCACTTGCGGCGAAACAGGTCGTCCCCGGATATATCGGTTTCGACGCAACCGCGCCCAGCCTGCACGTCGGCAGCCTGGTCCAGATCATGATGCTGCGCCGTCTGCAACAGACGGGGCACAAGCCGATCGTGCTGATGGGCGGCGGGACGACGCGGATCGGCGATCCGACCGGGCGCGACGAAAGCCGCAAGATGCTGTCGGACGAGACGATCGCGGCGAACATCGCGTCGATCTTCAGCATCTTTCAGCAGTTCCTGACCTTTGGCGACGGCCCGACCGACGCGGTGATGGTCAATAATCAGGACTGGCTGGGGAAGCTGGGTTACATCGAGCTGCTGCAGGAAGTCGGCACGCATTTCACGATCAATCGGATGATGACGTTCGATTCGGTGAAGTTGCGGCTCGAGCGCGAACAGCCGATGACCTTCCTCGAATTCAATTACATGATCCTGCAGGGCTATGATTTCCGCCATTTGTCGAAGGAGATGGGGGCGCGGCTGCAGATGGGCGGGTCGGACCAGTGGGGCAATATCGTCAATGGCATGGAGCTGGGCCGCCGGATGGACGGCGCCGACCTTTACGGCCTGACGACTCCGCTGCTGACCACCGCGGCGGGCGCCAAAATGGGCAAAACCGCTGCTGGGGCGGTGTGGCTTAATCCCGAACAACTGTCCCATTTTGACTATTGGCAGTTCTGGCGCAATTGCGACGACCGCGACGTTGGCCGCTTCCTGAAACTGTTCACCGACCTGCCGCTCGACGAGATCGCGCGATTGGAAGCGTTGGGCGGCGCCGAGATCAACGAGGCGAAGAAGATACTGGCGAACGAGGCAACCGCACTGTGTCGCGGCGCGGATGCCGCGCGCACCGCTTCGGAGACCGCCGCGCAAACCTTTGAAAAGGGGCAGATTGGTGGCGACTTGCCGCAAGCTGTCGCGCCCGTCGAGGGGATCAACGTCGTCGATGCGCTCCGCGAACTGGGCTTCGCCGCGTCGAACAAGGAAGCGCGGCGCAAGCTCGACGAAGGCGCAGTCAAGGTCGATGGCGTCGTCATTCGCGACCCGCACCACCTGATCTTACCCGGCACCGATCCGGTGCCGCTGAGCCTCGGCGCGAAAAAACATGGCCTTGTGACGCGGTAAGGCGCAGAATCGCGTTTACCCAATCTTCAGCATTCGAGTGGATTTTCATGCCCAAACCAACAAGGTCCACAAAAATGCGCAAGATCGATACCAGCAAGGCCCATTATGTCGGCCTCGACCAGCGAATTGCTCCGCGTAGCGACGTCTATGTCCGCTTGCCCTTCGTCATGCCCGACGGACGGCAGGAAATGTGCACCTGCGTCAACATCAGCGCCGACGGTATGCTGATGCGCTTCGAACGCGGGCTCGAAATCGGCGACCTCGTCGTGTTCCGCATGCCGATCATCGGCCGCACCGCGGCGAAGGTCGTGTGGTCGCTCGGCGGCAAGACCGGTGTCCAGTTCGACAAATCGATCGCGGTCGAAGATTATCTGCCGATGATCCGGGCCATGGGCGCGCGAGCGGACCTCAACTAGCCACTCCGCAGCAGCGGCACCGCCGCATCGCGCTCGAACAGATAGAGGCAGTGCCGCACCGCCTCGCCGCGCGCGCCGTCCATGCCGCCGTCGCGTTCGACGAACAGTCGCGCGTCGTCGTGCGCCACCGGTAATAACCGCACCAGTTGCTCGGCGCTCGCCAGCCTGTAATCGGCGTCACCCGACTGCTTGAGCCCGAGCAACTCGCCGCCGCCGCGCAGTTCCAGATCCTTCTCCGCAATCACGAACCCGTCATTGGTCTCGCGCATCAACGCCAATCGTTCGCGCGCGGTTTCGGACAGGTTTTGCGAACGCAGCAACAGGCACACCGATTTCGCCGCGCCGCGCCCGACGCGCCCGCGCAGCTGGTGGAGCTGCGCAAGGCCAAAGCGATCGGCATGCTCGACGATCATCAGGCTGGCGGCGGGAACATCGACCCCGACCTCGATCACCGTCGTCGCGACCAGCACCCCGATTTCACCCGCCTGAAATCGTGCCATGACGTCATCCTTGTCCGGCCCCTTCATCCGGCCATGGACCAGCCCGACGCGATCAGCGCCCAACCGCTCGCGCAGCAGCGCCGCGCGGTCCTCGGCAGCGGCAAGCTCGCTCATCTCGCTCTCGGCGACCAGCGGGCAAACCCAATAGGCCTGCGCCCCGGTGGCCAGATGGCGCTCCAGCCCGCCGACCACCTCATCGAGCCGGTCGACCGACACGACGCGGGTATCGACCGGGGTGCGCCCCGGTGGCATCTCGTCGATCCGCGACACGTCCATCTCGCCATGGTTGGCGAGTTGCAGCGTGCGCGGGATCGGGGTCGCGGTCATCACCAGCAGGTGCGGCGGGCGCGCCGCCTTCTGGGTCAGCATCAGCCGCTGCGCAACGCCGAAACGATGCTGCTCATCGACCACCACCAGCGCCAGATCGCGATACGCCACCGCATCCTGAAAGATCGCATGGGTGCCAACCAAGATGTCGATGCTGCCGTCGGCCAGACCCATCAGCGTCGATTCGCGCACCCGCCCCTTGTCGCGCCCGGTCAGGATCGCGATGTTCACGGGCAGCCCCGCGAGCATGGCCTGCAAGGTCGCGAAATGCTGGCGCGCCAAAATCTCCGTCGGCGCGAGCAGCGCCGCCTGCGTCCCCGCCTCGACCGCCGCCAGCATCGCGCGCAGCGCGACCAGCGTCTTGCCCGACCCGACATCGCCCTGCAGCATCCGCAGCATCGGCGTCTCGCGGCCCATGTCGGCGGCAATCTCGCGCCCCACCCGCTCCTGCGCCCCGGTCAGCCCGAACGGCAGTCGTAGCGCGCCGATCAGCCGCCCGTCGCCGACCACTGCGCGCCCCTTGCGCTTGCGCAGCCCTTCGCGGATCAGCATCAGCGCAACCTGGCTGGCGAAAATCTCGTCATAGGCCAGCCGGTCGTGCGCCGCGGCGTCGTACGGGCTGGCATGCGCGCGCGCCAACGCCTCGCGCCAGGCGGGCCAGTTGCGGCTGGTCAGCAGCGGCCCGTCGATCCATTCGGCGAGTTCGGGGCGCCGTTCGAGCGCGATCTCGACCAGCTGCGTCAGCCGTGCGTTGGTCAGGCCTTCGGTCAGCGGATAGACCGCCTCGCTCGTGGCAATCGGCTCCTCGCTGTCCGGTTCGCTGACATGGTCGGGATGGACGATCTGGCGCATCTCGCCATAGGTATCGAGCCGTCCCGACACCTGCCGCGGTTCGCCGAGCGGGAACAGCTTTTTCGCCAGCCCCGATGTGCGCCCGAAATAGACGAGCCGGACATGATCGCCCGCGGCGTCGAATGCATCGACGCCGAAGGGCGCGCGCGGACTGCGGCCCGACCGGTAGTCCTGTGCGGTCAGCGTGATGATGATCTGCTGCCCCGGCTGGGCATCGTCGAGGCGGTCGACCGGATGGCGCTGAACCAGTCCGGTCGGCAGGTGGAACAGCACATCGACGACGCGCTCCAGCCCGAGGCGGGCCAGCGGCTTGGCGAGTTGCGGCCCGACGCCTTTCAGGTCGGTGAGCGCGGCAAAGAGCGGATTGAGGATTTCGGGTCGCATGGCTCATCGTGTCTAACGCTGACCGCGCAAAGTTACACCCCCTCTCCCCTTGCGGGAGAGGGCAGCGAGACTTACGAGCCTGCTCGTTAGTCGCAGCGGGTGAGGGGTATGCGCTTGCAAAGCAAGCGCGCGCTCGCCATGCGAGCGCTAACCCTCATCCAACTTCGCCTAGCCGCCAAGCGGCAAGGCTCCGTATCCTTCTCCCGTCAAGGGAGAAGGGAAAGAGAAACAGATGACCGACCGCCTCAAACGCCTGAAATTCCGCGCCTGGCACCGCGGCACGCGCGAGGCCGACTATATGATCGGCGGCTTTTTCGACCGCTATGCCACGACGTGGGGCGAGGCCGAGATCGCCTGGTTCGAGATCGTCGTCGAGGAAGACGACGTCGACATCATGGCATGGGCGCTGGGCACCGGTGAGCCACCCGCGCATCTGAACCGTCCCGAAATGATCGCCGCGATGCGCCGCCTGGACTATATCCCGCTGCCATGACCGTTCCTGCCGCCGACATCTTCGCCGCAATTGGGTCGGCAGCGGCCCCGCTGACGCTCGCGCGAGCCGCCGACGGCTTCCTGCCGCTGCTGCTCGCCGATCTGGCGCGCGCCAGCGGCAAGCGGCTCGTCTATGTCGCGACCGACGACACGGCGATGCAGGCGATAGCCGACGCCGCGCCCTTCTTTGCTCCCGACCTCGTCGTCCACCGCTTCCCCGCTTGGGATTGCCTGCCCTATGACCGCGCGGGTCCGTCGATGCGCGTCAGCGCCGATCGGCTGGCGACGCTGTCGGCGTTGCAACAGCCTGCGAAACGCGGCGAGCTGCTCCTCACCACCGTCGCGGCGATCACCCAGCGCACGCTGACCCCGTTCCGTATCCGCCAGCTTGCGACCACGCTCGCCGCAGGCCAACGGATCGACCGCGATGCGCTGGCCGAGCTGCTCGTCGCAAACGGCTTCAGCCGCGTCGATACCGTCGCCGATCAGGGCGAGTTTGCGGTGCGCGGCGGTATCCTCGACCTGTTCCCGGCGGGCGAGGAAACCGGGCTGCGGGTCGATTTCTTCGGCGACGAGATCGAAAGCATCCGCCGGTTCGACCCCGCCGACCAGCGCAGCCTTGGCCCCGCCAAGGCGCTGCAACTGCTCCCCGCCGCCGAAACCTTGCTCGACCAAGACACGATCAAGCGCTTTCGCTCGTCCTATCGCGACCTGTTCGGGGCGCAGGCGACCGGCGATCCGCTGTATCAGGCGGTCAGTGAGGGGCGGCGACAGGCGGGCATGGACCATTGGTTGCCGCTGTTCGAGGAGCGGCTGGCGACGCTGTTCGACCATATCGACCTCGCGACCCCGGTGCTGCGCGGGCACCGCAGCGAAGCCACCGCCGAGACGCGCTTTGCCGCGATCACCGATTATCATGCGAACCGCGTCGCAGCGGAAAAGGAATCGACCGGCAGCTATCGCCCGCTCGCACCCGAGACGCTGTATTGGACGGAGAGCGAATGGGCGAGCGCGACGACGAACCGCCCGATCCACATCATCACCCCGTTCGACGTCGCGCCGTCGCCGACCGTCATCGACCTTGAAACCTTTGCCGCGCGCGATTTCACCCCCGAACGTGCTGCTGACCTCAACATTTATGACAAGGTCGCCGATCATCTGAGCGACGAACGCCGCAAGGGGCGACGCACGATCATCGCCAGCTATTCGGCTGGCGCGCGCGATCGCCTGGCGGGGTTGCTGCGCGAGCATGGCGTGACGGGGCTGGTGCAGGCAGAGACTTGGCAGGAGGCACTCGGTTCAACTTCCGTTCGTGTCGAGCGAAGTC
>NZ_DKIH01000009.1:382210-382756 GCF_002454115.1 Sphingopyxis sp. UBA6723
ACTTCGCTCGACACGAACGGGAACAAAGGGTTGAGCGAGACGGGCATCGTCGCCCTCATCGTCCTCCCCCTCGACCACGGCTTTGCCTCCGACGCGATCAGCCTGCTTACCGAGCAGGACATCCTCGGCGAGCGCCTCGTCCGCCGCCAGAAGCGCCGCAAGAGCGCCGACGCCTTCATCGCCGAACTCGCGACGCTCAGCGTCGGCGACATGGTCGTTCACCTCGACCATGGCATCGGGCGCTATGAGGGGCTGACCTCGATCCCGGTGGGCAACAGCCCGCATGATTGCGTCGCGCTGACCTATGCGGGCGGCGACAAGCTGTACGTCCCGGTCGAGAATCTCGACGTCCTCTCGCGCTACGGCGGCGAGAGCGACGGCGTCGCGCTCGACCGGCTCGGCGGCGAAGCCTGGCAGCGCCGCAAGGCGCGGATGAAGGAGCGGATCCGCGAGATTGCGGGCGAACTACTTGCGACCGCGGCACAGCGCGCATTGCGCTCGGGCGAATTGCTCGCGCAGGACGCCGCCTATCCCGCCTTCGCCGAT
>NZ_DKIH01000009.1:382819-518473 GCF_002454115.1 Sphingopyxis sp. UBA6723
GTCGGCTTCGGCAAGACCGAGGTCGCGCTGCGCGCCGCGTTCGTCGCGGCGATGGCGGGGGTGCAGGTCGCGCTTGTCTGTCCGACCACCCTGCTCGCGCGCCAGCACTTCACCAATTTTGTCGAGCGTTTCAAAGGTTTCCCGGTCAACATCGGCCGGCTGTCGCGCCTTGTCCCTGCGGGCGAAGCGCAGAAAACGCGCGACGGGCTGGCGAGCGGCCACATCGACATCGTCGTCGGCACCCATGCGGTGATCGCCAAATCGGTCGAGTTCAAACAGCTCGGCCTCGTCATCGTCGACGAGGAACAGCGCTTCGGCGTCGTCCACAAGGAGCGGCTGAAGCAGCTCAAGGCCGACGTCCATGTCCTGACGCTGACCGCGACACCGATCCCGCGCACGCTGCAGATGGCGATGTCCGGCTTGCGCGAACTCAGCGTCATCCAGACGCCGCCGGTCGACCGTCTTGCGGTGCGCACCTATGTCGCGCCATGGGACGCAGTCGTCCTGCGCGAAGCCTTGCTGCGCGAGCATGACCGCGGCGGGCAGAGCTTCTTCGTGGTACCGCGGATCAAGGATCTGCCCGACATTGAGGAATTCCTGCGCAACCGTGTCCCCGAAATCAAATATGTCGTCGCGCACGGCCAGATGACCCCGACCGAGGTCGAGGACCGGATGAGCGCCTTTTACGACCGCAAATATGATGTGCTGCTGTCGACGACGATCGTCGAGTCTGGGCTCGACATTCCGAGCGCCAACACGCTGATCATCCACCGCGCCGACCGCTTTGGCCTCGCCCAGCTGTACCAGCTGCGCGGCCGCGTCGGGCGGGCCAAAACTCGCGCCTATGCCTATCTCACCACCCCCGAACATGGCGCGATCACCGACACCGCCGAAAAGCGGCTCAAGCTGCTTGGCGATCTCGATACGCTGGGTGCGGGGTTCCAGCTCGCGAGCCACGACCTCGACATTCGCGGCGCGGGCAATCTCGTCGGCGACGAGCAATCGGGGCATATCCGCGAGGTTGGCTTCGAACTGTATCAGTCGATGCTCGAAGAAGCGATCCTGATGGCCAAGGCCGAAGGCGCGGGCAAGCTGCCACCGCGTGAAGCCTTGTCACCGACGATCACCGTCGATGCGCCGATCCTGATCCCCGAGGATTATGTCCCCGACCTGCCGCTGCGCATGGCGCTCTACCGCCGCCTCAACGACGCCGCCGATCGGCCGGCGCTCGACGCCTTTGCCGCCGAGATGATCGACCGCTTTGGCCCGCTGCCGCCCGAGACCGCAAACCTGGTGCTGCTGATGGAGATCAAGGCGAACGCCCGCGCCGCGGGTATCGCAAAACTCGACGTCGGCGCCAAGGGCGCGCTGGTCAGCTTCCACAACGACCAGTTCGCCAACGTCCCCGGGCTGATCGCCTATGTCGAGCGGCTGAAAGGCCGCGCACGCCTGCGTCCCGACAACAAGCTGTCGGTCAGCGGCGATTGGGCCAGCACCGGGGCGCGGCTCAATGGCGCGCTGCAATTGTCGAAGGGGCTGGGGAAACTGGCACGGCAGGTGCCCTAAGCCCCTTTCCAACCACCTTTCGTCCGTTCGTGCTGAGCTTGTCGAAGCACTGTCCTTCCTTTCGACGCTGCAAAGAAAGGACGGCCCTTCGACAAGCTCAGGGCGAACGGCGTTAGATATTCAATAGATCGAGCAACTGATCCCCCGGCACCGGCCCCGACTTCAAAAACCCCTGCCAGGACGCGACCCCCAGCTCCGACAGGCGCGCCAGCTGGCGCTCATTCTCGATCCCCTCGGCAACGACCAGCAGCCCGAGCGCGCGCGCCAGATCAACAATCGCGCGCACCACAATGCGGTCGCGGTCGCTACCGTCGATGGTGCGGGTAAAGCCGCTGTCGATCTTGAGATAATCGATCGGCAGCCGCGCCAGCAGCGACAGGCTGGAATAGCCGGTGCCGAAATCGTCGATCGCAATCGCGCAGCCGAGCGCGCGGATCTGCGCCAGTTGCTCCGCCGCGCTCGCCGGATCGCTGAGCATCGCCTGTTCGGTCAGCTCCAGCGTCAACCGGTCGGGATCGACCTTGGCCGCCTTTGCCATCGCTGCGAACCGCCCCGCAAATTCGGGATCGCCCAGATCGGCCGCGGTGATGTTGAGCGACACGCGCAGCTTCGACAGCGCCCGTGGCCAACCGGCCATTTCGGCGAGCGCCACGCGGTGCGCATGTTCGGTGAGCTCGCATTCGAGCCGCGCCGCGCGCGCCGCGGTGACTAGCGGCCCGGCACCGAGCAGGCCCAGTTCGGGATGCTGCCAACGCAGCAGCGCCTCGACCCCGACCATTTCACCGGTGCCGACATCATATTGCGGCTGGTAATGGATCAGCACCTCGTCGCCCGACAGTGCCGCATTCACCATCACGCCATCGCGCGCCGACGCAGGACGCGACAGCTGGTCGCCCGCGCTGCGCAGTTGCTCGGCCACCGATTCGTCGCGCGTGATCAACG
This sequence comes from Sphingopyxis sp. UBA6723, assembly GCF_002454115.1. GTDB lineage: Bacteria > Pseudomonadota > Alphaproteobacteria > Sphingomonadales > Sphingomonadaceae > Sphingopyxis. The sequence continues at coordinate 385,328 of NZ_DKIH01000009.1, forward strand.
CCGCGGCGATGCGGATGGACAGCCGCCCGTTCGGATCGCCGACGATCGGTTCGGCCAGTGCAACATGCAGCGCGCGTTCCTGCGCGCGCAATGCCCCCAGCGACATCGGCGCCGACGGCACGATGAGGAAGCGCGGCCCATCCAGGCGATCGACGCACGACCCCTGCCCGAATTCGTCGCTGGCGAAATTTTCCAGCCGCCGCCCGATTTCGTCGAGCACCGCGTCGCCCGTCGCGGTCCCGGCGCTGCTGTTGATCCGCGCCATCTGGTCGATCTGGATCAGGATGACGCCGGCGTCGGCATCGTGGCGTGCGTGCAGGGCTTCGAGTTTTCGGACGCACGCAGACAGGGTTTCGGACAAGCGATTCATGGCATCTCCGTAGCAGGCTTTGCTTGCCAAGTTCCTGCCTTTTGCATCACAAGGCGCCTGTGGCTGCCACATTTTCCCAACCTGCCGCATCGACGGCGCCCTTGATCGACGGTCATGGTCGGCAAATCAGCTACTTGCGCCTGTCGGTCACCGACCGCTGTGACCTGCGCTGCCGCTATTGCATGGCCGAGGATATGGTTTTCCTGCCGAAATCGGCGGTGCTGAACATCGAGGAAATGGGTGACCTTGCCGAACGCTTCGTGGCGCGCGGCATTCGTCGCATCCGCCTGACCGGCGGCGAGNNGGGGGGGAGCCGCTGGTGCGGCGCGGCATCGATATGCTGGCGATGCGCCTGGGCGCGATGATCGGGCATGGCCTCGACGAACTTACCCTGACCACCAACGGCATGCGGCTGGCCGAATATGCCCCGATGCTGGCAACGGCTGGCGTCCGCCGCATCAATGTCAGTCTCGACACGCTCGACCCCGCCGCCTTTCGCCACATCACCCGCGTCGGCGATATCGATGTCGCGCTCGGCGGGATTGCCGCGGCGCGCGCGGCCGGGATCGCGGTCAAGATCAATATGGTGGCGCTCGCAGGCCTCAACGAGGACCAGCTGCTCCCCATGCTCAATTATTGCGCGGCGAGCGGCTGCGACCTGACGCTCATCGAAACGATGCCGCTCGGCGAGGTCGAATCCGACCGCAGCGACCATTATATCCCGCTCCATCATTTCATCGCGCCGCTGCGCGAGGCGCACGCGCTTTATCCGGTCGATAAGCGCACCGGCGGCCCGGCCCATTACTTCGCTATCGAGGACAGCCCGGTGACGCTGGGGCTGATCACGCCGCTGTCGGACAATTTCTGCGCGACGTGCAACCGCATCCGGCTGACCGTCGAGGGGCGCGTCTATATGTGCCTGGGGCAGGACGACCATGTCGACCTGCGCGCCGCCCTGCGCGGCGCGGGCGACGTAGATGGGTTGATTGATCTGGCATTGGCTGGCAAACCCCGCGCGCATGACTTTCATATCGAACGAAAGTCCACACCGGCGGTCGCGCGTCATATGAGTGCAACGGGTGGCTGAAAGCGGCCGCGAGGGGAACCGGACCAATATGCATCGCAAGATCGCGCTTGTCGCATCGAACGCGCCCGCCGCCATGGAGGCCGAAGCCGAGCTGCGTCCGCTTTATGACTTTGTCGATCTGAACGAAGCCGATCTGCTGATCGCGCTCGGCGGCGACGGCTTCCTGCTCCACATGCTGCACCAGCTGCTCGACCAGCGGCGCAGTATGCCGGTGTTCGGGATGAACCGCGGCACCATCGGCTTTCTGATGAACGAGTTTCGCATCGAGGGACTGATCGACCGGCTCGCCGCCGCGCGGCCATTCCTGATCCATCCCTTGAGCGGCGACATCACAACGATCAGCGGCGAGCGCCATATTCTGCCCGCGATCAACGAGATTTCGCTGCTCCGCGAAACCCGCCAGGCGGCGAAGCTCGAAGTGATCATCAACGAAAAGACGATGCTGGAGGAACTGTCTTGCGACGGGGTGCTGGTGGCGACCCCGGCGGGATCGACGGCCTATAACCTCAGCGCCAACGGCCCGATCCTGCCGCTCGAATCCGAAATGCTGGCGCTGACGCCAATCAGCCCCTTTCGCCCCCGCCGGTGGCGCGGCGCGCTCGTCCCCGAATCGACGAGCATCCGCTTCAACGTCCGCGAGGCGGCAAAACGCCCGGTCAGCGCGGTCGCCGACCAACGCGAAATCCGCGATGTAAAGACCGTGCTGGTCACCACCGACCGCAGCCGCCCGCTGACTTTGCTGTTCGATCCCGACCAAGGGCTCGACGAACGCATCGCAATGGAACAATTTATCGTTTGAGGCCTTGCAAAATGCCGCAAGCGACGGCAAAGGGGCCGCCTTGTCCGCGACGGCGGCGTGTTCCTCGGTAGCTCAGCGGTAGAGCAATCGACTGTTAATCGATCGGTCGTAGGTTCGAATCCTACCCGGGGAGCCAGCACTTTCAAAAGTGCAGTTTTTTCTTTCAGAAATTTTTCAGAGAAGTTTGACCTTCGTTCAGGACGGATGGCTATCGCCATTTGCGGTCGATAGTTGCCACAATGATCATAATAACGGCAGTAGGCATTGGCACAGCGCTTCGACGCTATCTGCTCTGCCAAGGAATTGCCCGTAGAGCGGTTCGGGCAGAAGAACCTACTTTGGCAACTGTAGAGCAAAGCGCTTTAGGGTCGGCGCAGGTTCGCCGCAGTGGTCGTGGATAAGCGCTCCATTGAGACCGGGTCCGACTTGGCGTAGGATACAAGCGAGCGAACTCGCTTTTTAGCCGCCTTGATCGCTGGCGGCCGGAAGTAAACTGATTGATTCGACGATTCGATCATACCGTTCCGCCTCAAGGGAATGTCACGTGACCGACATCTCCATATTCCGCAATCAGTTGGCAGCGCTGCCGTAGCCCGATGCTCGGCGAACCGCGTGGCACCGCTATGGGCAGCCCGGCGGTCGGGGCCGCAGCAGCGCGCGACCTGCCGAAACTCCCGTTGCGCGCCCGTTATCCAGCGCCAGCGCACCGTTGACGAACAGGCTCTGGACGCCGGCGCTGAGTTCGCGCGGGCGCACATAATCGGCGCGCGGCGCAAAGGCGGCGGGGTTGAAGACGACCACATCCGCGAAATACCCCGAACGCAAATAGCCGCGCCGGTCGAGCTTGTAGATGTCGGCGGTGCGGCCGGTCGATTGGCGGATGAAGGTCGTCAGGCTGATGACCTTGCGTTCGCGAACGTAGCGGACATATTTTTCGGGGAAGCTGGCGAACATACGCGGGTGGCCATCCGATCCGTCGGACGAGGTGACCATCCACGGCTGCTGCATCAGCAGGTCGACGTCCGCCTGCGCCATGTTGAACGAGGCGACCGCGGTGCCGCCCCCTTTCTCCCCGCGGATCTTCGCCTCGACGCTCTGGCGAATGATCCGCAGCGCCGCGTCGCGGCTGTCCAGTTTCCACTCGGCTGCGACCTGCTCCAGCGTCTGGCCGGTCCACGGAAACCCCTGCCCGATCAGCAGCAGCGCGCTCGCGCCGCCGCGGCGTCGCAGATTGTCCTGCATTTCAGCGCGGATCCGCGCCAGCGTTGTGGGATCATCCAGCCGCTTCAGCAACGCCGCGCCGCCGCCATCGACAGCCCAGCGCGGCAGCAGCGATGCGTCGAGGTTCGAACCCGACGCCAGCCACGGATATTGATCGGCAGTGACTTCGACCCCCGCGGCCCGTGCCGCTTCGATCGCGGCGATCACCGCGCCCGCTTGGCCATGGACATCGACACCGAGAGCCTTCAGATGGGCGAAATGAACGGGCATTCCCGCGTGCTTGCCGATATCGATCGCTTCTTTCACCGACCCGAGCAAGCCGATGCTGTAGCTTGATTCATCGCGCTGGTGGGTGTCGTATAGGCCGCCGCGGATCGCCGCCTCGCGCGCGACGGCCACGACTTCGCCGGTGGTCGCGAAACTTTGCGGCGCATAGAAAAGTCCGGCGGACAGCCCGACCGCGCCTTCGCACATGCCCTTGGCCACCAACGCTTTCATCGCATCCAGTTCGGCGACCGTCGGCGCGCGGGCATCCGGACCCAGAACCCGCTGGCGCACCGGTCCGAACCCGACAAAGGGAACGATATTGGTCCCGATCCCCGACGCCGCGAGCTTGCCGCTGTCCGCCGCAACATCGGGGGTGCCATTGCCATCGACCCCGATCATCACCGTGCTGACCCCTTGGTACAACCACGCCGCGTTGATGCGCACCGCCGGGTCGGGCGAACGGAGGAAGCTGTCGGCATGGGTGTGCGGATCGATGAAACCGGGGGCGACAATCATCCCCTTTGCGTCGATGATCCGGCTTGCTGAATAGCTGCCGGAGCGACCAACATGAACAATGCGGTCGCCGCGGATCGCCACGTCGCCGGCGAACGGCTTGCCCTCGCCGCCGTCATAGATCGTCCCGCCGCGAATGATCACATCGACCACCTCGCTTGCCTGCGCCGCGGCGCCAGCAGCGCCGAGCAGCGCGGCGGCCCCCACCATCGCTCCGCCCGCAATCGCACCGATCGTCCGGCGCATGAAAAACGAAGTATGGGGCATCAGCGTAGTCCTTTCAGGAGAACGAGGGAGAGCCGCTTTGGCGACACGGCGCCATCTGGCGTTTACCGACGATCAGCATGGGTCCAACCGGCAGTTCGCGTCCAGAGAGGGGTGTTGCAGCGCCTATAACCCAATGGCATAAGACGGCAAATGTGGCTTTTTGCCGCCTTATCACCAGCACTTGGGGCAAAGATCGAATGAACCTGCGCCAGATCGAGATTTTCCACGCGGTTTTCCTGCATGGCACAGTCAGCGCCGCAGCGCGCTCGCTCAATGTATCGCAACCGTCGGTGACCAAGGTGCTGCGCCACGCCGAACGTTCGATCGGGCTGACCCTGTTCGAACGAGCGAAGGGGCGGCTGATCCCGACGCAGGACGCGCACACGCTGTTCGCCGAAGTGTCCGACATTCAGGATCGGGTGCGCTCGTTGCGCCAGGCGTGTCAGAATTTGCGCCATGGGCGCGGCGGCTTGCTGCGTATTTCGGCGTTGCCATCGCTCGGCCTGGGCGCCATCCCCGCGGCGGTGGCGCGCTTTATGGGCGATCATGAGGATATCATGTTCGATCTGCAGACGCTCCACCATGACGAGATGGTGCGCAAACTTTATGAGCGCGAGACCGACATCGCGATCAGTTTTGAAGTGCCGCTGTCGGCCCCCGTCGCGCATCAGGTGATCGGCGAGGGCGAGCTGGTGGTGATTTACCGCGAAGAGGACATGCCCGCCGCGCCGCCGCGCTTGCACCTCGACCAGCTGCGCGGGCAGAAGTTCATCAGCCCGGTGCAGGGCGGCCCGATCGGCCGGATGCTGTCGAGCGAACTCAGCCGTCTGGAGGTCGAGCTGGACGAAGTGGTGTCGGCGCGCACCTATTATGTCGCCGCCGCGCTGGTCAACGCCGGGGTCGGCATGGCGATCGTCGACAATTTTACCGCCCATGCCGAATTGTCGCCCGGACTGGCAAGCCGCCCCCTGCAACCCGCGATCACCTTCGACATTAACGCGGTCTATTTGCAGAATCGCCCGCCGTCGAAAACGGCGTCGGCGTTTCTGGACGAGCTTGCTACGGTGATCGAAGGATTATAGCATCAGGCTATAGGATATGAGGCGCAGGATATTGGGGCATCAGGACGGGTGGAGCTAGTATTGGCCCCTTCATCGTCCCGCAGGTTGCTTTGAGCCATGATCGACACGCCCTATCTTCTCTACCTCGGCCATTCCAGCGATCCCGCCGACATCAAGACTTCGCGCGGGCTTGCAGTGTTTCGCCCCGACATCTGCGTCGGCGAATATCGCCACGATGGTTGTCCGCTGACGCTAGACCTGCCGCGCATGGATTTCGCCGCAGCGCGCACAGCGGGAGCCCGCACTCTGGTGCTGGGTATTGCCAATGCGGGCGGCAAGCTGGGCGAGGATCTGGTTGTCGACGCGCTGGCCGCAATGGAGGCGGGGCTCGATATTGCATCGGGGCTGCACCACCGGTTGAATGCCGAACCGCGACTGGTCGAGGCCGCGGCGCGTCTAGGCCGAAAACTGCACGATGTGCGCGACCCGCGGCCGGACATCCCGATCGGCAACGGCAAAAAGCGCGCGGGCAATCGGCTGCTGACCGTCGGCACCGATTGTTCGGTGGGCAAAATGTACACGACCCTCTGCCTCACCAGCGCGCTAGAACAGCGCGGTGTTGCCGCAAATTTCCGCGCCACCGGACAGACCGGCATTCTGATCGCGGGCGACGGCGTCCCGCTCGACGCCGTGGTCGCCGACTTCATCTCGGGCGCGATCGAACAGATTTCGCCGGCGCGCAGCGACGATGGCTGGGATCTGATCGAAGGACAGGGCTCGCTTTACCACCCATCGTTCGCCGGGGTGTCGACGGGGCTGCTGCACGGCGCGCAGCCCGACGCGCTCGTCCTCTGCCACGATCCGGTGCGCCCGCATATGCGCGGCCTGCCGCATTATCCGCTGCCCGGCATCGCCGAAACGCTGGAGGCGAACGTCCGTGTCGCGCAGCTGACCAACGCCGATGTGCAGGTGGTCGGGATCGCGCTCAACACCTCGGCGATGGCCGCGGATGATGCGCGCGCGCTCTGCGCCGCCACCGCAGCCGAGTTCGGCCTGCCGACCAGCGACCCCTATCGCTTCGGGGTCGAGGCGATCCTCGACCGGCTGCTGGGCGTGACCGCCCCTTCGCCTGCCGTTGCCGCAACTGCCTGACCCGACCGCCATGCCCCGCACCCTGACCGTCTTTGCCGAGACGTTTAAACTGCATGCGCCTTTTCGCATCTCGCGCGGGGTCAAGACCGCGGCCGAGGTCGTCACCGTAACGATCGGCCAGGACGGCCTGACCGGACGCGGCGAAGGTGTCCCTTATCCGCGTTATGGGGAGAGCGTCGAAAGCGCGGTCGCGGCGATCGAAAGCCTGCGCGGTGCGATCGAGCAAGGGCTGGACCGGCAGGCGCTGCTCCAGCTGATGCCCGCCAGCGCCGCGCGAAACGCGATCGACTGCGCGCTGTGGGATCTCGAGCTGCGGCTGGCGGGCAGCGATCTGGCGGCGGCGCTTGATCTCGATCGCCCGCTGCGCCCGATCGTGACCGCGATGACGATCAGCCTCGATACGCCGAGCAATATGGCCGCCGCCGCCGCGGCGCTCGCCGACGCACCTTTGCTGAAGGTGAAGGTCGATCGCAACGATCCCGCCGCGCTGCTGGCTGCCGTCCGGGCTGCGGCGCCGAGCCCTAAAATGATCGTCGATCCCAACGAAAGCTGGACAATCGCCGAGGTGCGCGACCTGCAAGGGCTGATGACCGATTTGCGGGTCGACCTGCTCGAACAGCCGCTGCCCGCCGACGCCGACAGCGATCTCGCCGGGTTCCGCTCCGCGATCCCGATCGCCGCTGATGAAGCGGTGCATGTCGCCGCCGATCTCGATACGCTGCCCGACGGCTACGGCGTTGTGAATATCAAGCTCGACAAGTCGGGCGGCCTGACCGCGGGTCTCGATCTGGCGACCGCGGCGCGCGCGCGCGGGCTGGACGTTATGACCGGTTGCATGATCTGTTCCTCACTTTCGATCGCCCCGGCCTGGGCGATTGCCGCGAACAGCAGCTTTGCGGACCTTGACGGACCGCTCTGGCTTGCCGAGGATCGCGCCGGGGGGGTCCGCGGCGCCAACGGCCTGCTGTCGCCGCCGCAGCCCGGCTTCTGGGGCGGGATTTGATACGAACGGGACAACAAGGCCGATGACAGGGTTTCTTCGCGGCTGGTTTGCGGTACCGCTGTGGCAGCGGGTGTTGGGGGCGATGGTCATCGGCGTTGCGCTGGGGCTGCTCTGGCCCGCCGCAGCGTCAGCGCTGGCGATTATTGGCGAATTGTTCGTCCGCCTGATCCGGATGCTGGTGGTGCCGATCGTGTTTATCAGCATCGCGTCGGGGGTCACCGCGCTCGCCGATCCACGCAAGCTGGGATCTGTCGGGGCGCGTACCGTCGGCCTCTTCGCCTTCACGACCTTCTGCGCCGTATCCATCGGCATCCTTGTCGGCCTATTGATCGAACCAGGCCAGGGCGCCGCGCTGGGCAGCGCCGCGCCGCACGCGCTCGGCGAGCCCAAGTCGCTCCACGACCAGCTGGTCGGCATCGTACCGATTAACATCGTCCAGGCGCTTGTCGATGGCGACATGCTGGCGATCATCTTTTTTTCGATCCTGCTCGGCTTCGGCGTCATCCTGGCGGGCGAACAGGGCCGCCCGATGGCCGACCTGCTGCAATCGGCGGGACAGGTGCTGTTCCACCTGGTTCGCATCGTGATGGAAATAACCCCGTTTGGCGTCCTTGCGCTGATTGCCAAGGCGGTCGCCGACAATGGCGTCGCGGTGTTTGCCAACATCGGTTGGCTGGCGATTGCGGTCGCGATGGGGGTGGTCCTCCAAATTCTGCTGGTTCATGTGCCGCTGCTTGCCTTTGTCGTGCGTCGGTCGGTGCTGCGCTTCTATCGCACGATCGTCGACGCGCTGGCTGTCGCCTTTTCGACCGCGTCGTCGGCGGCGACGCTGCCCGTCGCGCTGCGCATCGCGCTCGATGATCTGCACATCGCCCCCGGGGTTGCCAAGACCGTGCTGCCGATCGGCGCCAGCATCGGCAAGGATGGCACCGCGATGTATGTCGGGCTGCTCAGCATCTTCGCGCTCCAGGCCGTAGGGATCGAACCCGACCTGTCGATGCTCGCGATCGTCCTGCTCACTGGCGCGCTCGCCGCCTTTGGCACCGCGCCGATCCCGTCGGCGTCGCTGTTCATGCTCGCCGCCGTGCTGTCGGCGGTCGGGGTGACTCCCGAACAGACAGCGCTGGTAGTCGGCTTTGTCCTGCCCTTCGACCGCCTGCTCGACATGACCCGCACGGTGGCGAGCGCCAGCGCGAACCTCACGGTAACCAGCGTCGTCGGGCGCTGGGAACAGGCGAGCGCGCCCGAGGCTGGCAAGTGACCGCAGCGGTCTCGAATGGCGACGTCTCGGCCGTGGCGTTCGCGCGCGATCATGAGGCCAGGTCGGCGCAGCGACGCGCCCGCATCCTCTATCTGATGCTCGGCTTTTCCGCCGGACTGCCCTTTTACATGTTTTCGACCGTGCTGGCGGTGCGCCTGACCGATCATGGCGTTGCGCTGGCGATCATCGGCTTTTTCGCCTGGGTCCAGTTGTTGCCGACGTTCAAATTCCTGTGGGCGCCCTTGCTCGACCGCTATGCGGTACCAGGGTTTGCGCGCTTCTGGGGGAAAAGGCGCAGCTGGATCATGCTGTCGCAGCTTGGCATCGTCACCGCGATGCTCGCGATGGCGTTCACGTCGGCCGACGACAGTCTGGCGCTCACCGCCCTGTTTGCCGTGCTGCTCGCTTTTTGGACGACGACGTTGGAGGTCGCGGCTGACGCGTGGCGGGTCGAGCTTGGCCCGACGCCCGAGTTGCAGGGACCCCTCGCCGCGGCAAATCTGTGGGGTTATCGCACCGCGATGGTCGCGGCAGGCAGTGGCGCCTTACTGTTCGCGGACGTTGGCGGCAGCATTGCGCCGACCCTGCAATCGCTGGGCATCGCACCCGGTTGGACCGCCGCCTATCTGTTGATCGCAGTCGGCGCGTTCGTGCCACTGCCGATCCTCGCGGCGCTGCCGCCCGAACGACCCGGCGCGGGTGGTCGCTCTGCTGCGTTGGCCGGCGGACTGGCGACGAGCGCGGTGATCCTGCTCGCGCTGGCGGCCCTGGTCGCGGCGGTCGGCTGGCTCTTGCTCGGTGCCGCCGCGGGCCTTGGCATCAGCGCCAAGACGAATGTAACACCCTGGGTGCTTGGCATCGCCATGCTGCCGTTTCTGGCGATGGCCGCGATGCTGCCGCGCATCCGGGGCGCCGCGCCCGATTCGTCGCTGCGCGCGTCGGCGGCGATCGGCCCCTATGTCGATTTCTTCTGGCGCTACGGCGGCTACGCCATCGCGTTGATGGCCTTTGTCTCGGTCTATCGCATGGGCGACGTGCTGGCGCTCAACCTGTCGAAGCCGATGATCCTCGGGCTCGGCTACACCAAGACCGAGATCGGCTGGGCCGACGGGGTCGTGGCACTGGCGGCTAGCATTGTCGGCGTCGGGCTGGGCGGATGGATGACAACCCGCTGGCGGTTTGGCATCACCCTGACGATCGGGGCATTGTTCGCCGCGTTCGGCAATTTCGGTTTCGTCTGGCTCGCGTACCAGCCGCACGATCAGACCCTGCTCTATATCGCGACCGCCGCTGATCAGTTCGGGAACGGCATGGCGGGCGCCATTTTTGTCGTTTACCTGTCGATGCTGGTGAACCCGCGCTATCCCGGCGCACAATATGCGTTTCTGTCGGGCTTTGCTTTCCTTTTGCCGCGACTGCTGGCGGGGGCGGGTGGCACCGTGGTTGGGCAACTCGATAACGCGGGATATAATGGCTTCGACCTTTTCTTTCTGGCTTCCGGCGTGATCAGTCTGGCGGCAATCCTGTTCCTGCCGCTGATCACGCGGGCGCAGCCCCGCGCGGACGACCGGCCATGATCGACGCCGCCTTTGCGCCGGTCGCGGCAGCGGTCGAGGGCGGGCGGATTCCCGGCGCGGCGCTCGGGATGGTCAGCACCAATGGGCAAAGCGCGGTGCGTTATGCCGGGGCGGCTGCGCTCGTTCCTGAGCGCGAAACGCTGACCCGCGATCACTGGTTCGACCTCGCCTCGCTCAGCAAGGTCATCGCGACCACGACGATGATTCTCAAGCTTGCGGAACAGGGGCGTCTTGATCTCGACCGGCCGCTGACCGATGCGATCCCGGATCTGCGCCAATATGACGTCGCCGACGCAGCCGAGCGCCGCCTGACCTTTCGCGACTGCCTGATGCACCGCAGCTTCCTGCCGGCGGTCGAGCCGCTCTATACCTATGGCGACGATCCGGGGCGGCTGCGCGCGTTTGTGCTACAACGCGAATGGCGTCACGGGCCGCCCGTTTATTCGGACATCAATTTCATCCTGCTGGGCATCGCGATCGAGCGGCTGACCGGCGCGCCGCTTTCTGATTGGCCGCTCGGCGACGGGCTCAGTTTCGGCCCGCCCCCCGGCCCTGCGGTGGCCACCGAACATTGCCAATGGCGCGGGAGGGTCCTGAAGGGCGAGGTGCATGACGAAAACGCCTATGCGCTCGGCGGCGCGCCGGGCCATGCCGGACTGTTCGGCACCGTAGATGGGGTGCTGGGCTTTGCCCGCGCTATGCTCGACGGCTCGCTGCTGTCGCCCACGATGCTCGCCGAGGTGCGCACCGCGGACAAGAGCCATCGCAGCTGCGGCTGGGAACGCGCCTTTGCGGGGTGGCACGGCGGCGACGCCTGCTCGCCCGACACCATCGGCCATACCGGCTTCACCGGCACCGGCCTCTGGATCGATTTCGAGCGCGGCCTTGGCTGGGCGCTTTTAACTAACCGGGTCCATCCGACCCGCCATTTCGACAGCGGCATCGCCGCGCTACGCCCCGCCGTTGGCGAACAGCTTATTGCCGCATGGGATGCTCAGGAGAAAAAATGAAAATCGCGCTCAAACCCCTAGCTCCGGTGCTGGCCCTGGCGCTGCTGATCGCCCCAGTCCACGCCCGCACGCCCGCCGTTGCGGCGCCCCCGCCGCTGCTCACCACGGTAGAACAGACGCTGGCGGCCGCCCCGGCCGGGTCGCGGTTCGGCCTACTGGTGACGACGCTCGAGGGCGAAGTGCTGTTGTCGATCGACCCCGACCAGCGCTTCATCCCGGCGTCGAACACCAAGATGTTCACGACCGCGATCGGCTATGCGCAGCTGCCTTTGCTTCAGCAGACCGCCAAAGGCACCGGCGTCCGGCTCGAAACCGGTACGGGCGGCACCACCGACGTGGTGCTCCACGGCCGCGGCGATCCTTTGCTGTCGAGCGCCGACGACTGCAAGACTGACTGCCTGCAAACGCTCGCCGACGCGGTGGCGGCAAAGACCCGCGTGGTCCGCAACATCGTCGGCGACGATAGCTGGTTGCCCGACGAGCGCTGGAGCCCGGGGATGAGCTGGAACAATATCGTCTCGCGCTATGGCACCGGCAATTCGGCGCTGACCCTCGACGATAACGAGCTGGTGGTGAAGCTGGCGCCCGGCGCGGTAGGCGCCGCGCCGACGATCCAATCCTCCGGCTATTACAGCGTCGACAATCAGGTCGTCACCGTAGCGGGCAAGGAGGACAAGATCGAGGCCGATCGCGTGCCGAATAGCCGCGTTCTGCGCCTGACCGGCACCGTCGGCGCCGAAGTCGCGCCGCTGACCTTGCGCTATGGCATCGACGATCCGGCGCATTATGCCGCGTGGCGGCTCGGCGAATTGCTGAAGGCGCGCGGCGTTCGCGTCGATGGCGCGATCGAGGTCCGCCACCGCGCGCTGACCGCCGCGGATGACCCGGAGAACCGCAAGGGCGCCCCCGCAACCCTGCCCACCGAACCCGCGATGCTCGCCGAGCTGCTCGCGCCGCCGCTCGCCGAAAATATGGTGCGGATCAACAAGGAGAGCCAGAATCTCCATAGCGAATTGATGCTGCGCCGCGTCGCGCGGCAGGTGGGCAGCGGTTCGATCGCCGACGGTCGGGAGGCGGTGCGACAGCTGATGACGCAGGCCGGAGTGCCCGAAACCAGCTACGACTTTTCGGACGGGTCGGGCATGTCGAGCTACAACCGGATGAGCCCGCGCGCCGCGGTCGGCCTGCTCAGCTGGATCGCGCGCCAGCCGTGGGGCATGGCTTGGCGCGATACGCTGCCGATCGCGGGACGCGATGGCACGTTGCAGAGCCGCTTCAAGGGCACGATCCTCGAAGGCAAATTGTTCGCCAAGACCGGGTCGCTCAACGCCTCGCGCGCGCTTTCGGGGTATCTCACGACAAAGAGTGGCAAGACGCTGATCTTCTCGGTGCTGGCCAATGACATGCCCGAGGGAACCGACAGTCAGGCGACGGCGGCGGTCGATCGCGCGCTGGTGGCGATTGCTGAGGCACTATAACCGCAAGGGCTTAGCTTGATCCGTTCGTGTCGAGCGGAGTCGAGACACCTATCGGAACGGCGCTGGTTTCGAGGGGCATCTCGACTTCGCTCGATGCGAACGGGAGAGGGTGTGGGTTGAAACGATGCGCTCCGCCCGCGACGCCATCAACCCTTGGCAGGCGCCAACACCAGCCGTTCCACCGCATGGCGATCGATCGCCGCCTTGCTGAACCACAACGGCTGCATGTCGCCCGCCAGCCATTTGGGGTAAAAGTCACGGTAGCGCGGCGAGCGCGGATCGGCGGACTGGCCGGGCAGGAGCAGAAAGCGGCTGTTGTCCCATGCCCCGACGTCGGCGACGAACAAATAGCTCGCGCCATGCGACACGTTGAATCCGCGCCGCGAATTGAAACCACGCGCCATCGGCGTGGTGCCATCGCCGCCAGACCGGCCGCCCTCGATCTTCGGGAAAGCTGCCGCAATCGCGGCGTTCGATGACGCCAGAGGATGCGCAATCGTTACCTTGTGCAGATTGCCCCATTGCCATTTTGCCGGATCGGCGCCGCCCAGCTCGACGGCCTTGGTCCACCCCGCCACCAACGCGCCGTCGATTAGCGCATCGCGCTCCGCCGCAGGGTCATCGCCCAGCCGTTTGTCGGGCGCGCCCAAGATGCGCAGCATTTCCGACAGGTTGACCGTCGGGATCAAATCCTTGGCCGCTGCGGGGACCACCCGGTCGCGAAAATTTGCCGACAGTGCCACCATCACCATTTCGAACAGCAGCGCCGCCGCGCTATCCGCATCGATCCCGCAATCCCAACGCCGCAACATGGCCGCCGCGGGCGCTGCCTCAGCCGACAGCGTCGTCGGAAGCAGCTTCAGCAGCGCCCGCGCGGGCAGCGACTGGACGTCGTGCTGCAACGCGATGCTGTCCGCGATCCGGTGTTTCGGCTGGCTCCGCAGCACCTCCGCGCAGCGATCATAGCGATAGGGATCACTCCAGTTGAAGCTGATGACCCGCTCGCGATAGGGATAATCCGTCGGCAGGTTCATCTGGTTCGCCGAAGCAAACCAGCCTTCGGGCGGGTTATAGACGTGCGGCATATCCTCGACCGGCAACAGGCCGGTCCAGTCATAATCGCCATCGCCCGGCGCGGGAAACAGCCCATCATGTCTGGGTCGGCGCGGGGTAAAACCGATCGTCTGCCAGCCGGTATTGCCGTCGATGTCGGCATAGTGAAAATTGGTCGGCGACACATGCAGCTTGAACGCCTGTCGCAGCGATGCCCAGTCCTTGGAGAGGTTAATCGCGATCATCGCAAAGCGCGAATTCGCTCCCGGCAACATGCTGACGGTAGCAAAGGCGACCGCACGCTGGCGCGCCGCATCCTGCGACACGATCGGACGGCCCCCAGCATAACGCAGCGTCACGCGCTCGGGTGGTGCGCCCTTGACGGCGATCTCGTCCTCGAACGTCTCGAAAGCTTTCCACTCGCCCTTATGCCAATATCGGCCCGGGTCACCATCCCTGGTGCGCAGGATGAACAGGTCAGTCTGGTCGATATGAAAATTGGTGCGGCCAAAGGCGAAACGATCGGTGTGGCCCTGCATGATGCCAGGCAGCCCCGGGGCGCCCGCGCCAATGACATCAAGCCCCGGCGCCGTCAGATGGATCATGTGGCGCGGGTTGGCGCCGCCGATGCCCAGATGCGGATCATTGGCGAGGATCGGCCGTCCGGTGGCGCTGCGCGATGGCGAGATGGTCCACGCATTGCTGCCCAGCGCGAAGCGGTCGCCCTCCGGCTCGGGGTCGAGCGGCACCCCTTGTATCGCGTCGAACGGGACGGGCCGGTTCGCGGGGTCCAACACGCCCAGATCCGCCTCGCTTACCGCCGCAACGTCGAGTCCTTGGGGGATCGTGAACGACCATGCCGGACGCAGCGGTGCCAGCAGCTGTTCGGCGTCGAGCAGCCCGCGCGACTGCAACTGCGCGCGGCGTACCTCATCATCGGCGTCGCCCATACCGATACCGCGGCGGCGCACCAGATCGAGGATATCCCAGCGCAGCGGGCTGATCCCCAATATGCCATATTCCAGCGGCAGCTGCGCCGGATCGGCCGCCAGTTCGTCGATCCGGGCGTTGACCCCGGCGACATACCCGCGCGCGCATTCCAGCACATCGGGCGGCAGCGCCGCCAGCTCGGCGTCGATGTCGCCGCGATAATGAAAAAGCCGCGCCGCTTTGTCCGCCGCCACAAAGCGGGGGCCAAAAGCCTCCGCCATGCGGCCCATGTCGCGGCGATAGTCGATGTCCATTTGGAACAGACGGTCGCGCGCGACCAGATAGCCCTGCCCAAAGAAAGCATCGTGGCGCGACGCGGCGCGCACATGCGGCACCCCCAGCGCGTCCTCGATCACCTCAATCGGCGCGCGCGCACCGGACAATTTTGTCGTGCGCGTACCGCCCTTGACCCGGGGTTTTGCAAGAAGGCTGCCCGGCATCGCGACAAGCGCGGCAGAAGCCAGCAGGAACGCGCGGCGCTGGATCAACAGAAATTCCCCGATACCTTAAACAGCCAAGAACAATAGGAGTATCGCAGCCTGGCGGCACCAGCCCATAGCAAGCGGGCTGCCTCCTATAACTGCAAGCTATCCGCACCCGCGACGGGCGCGGCGATGCCATGCCCTGCGGCTATAGGTCCATATCGTCAGGATCAACGCGAAGCGGTTGACCGCGGATGACCACCCTGTAACCTTCCCGTCACGGAACCGGCTGTCCGCGCGCCGCAGGCGCAGCGATGGTCGGAGCCGTAAAGGTCGAAAGCCATAAATCATAAAAGGGCGACCCAATGAGGTCGCCAAACGGTCAGGGCGGACAGAGTGGGGGCGAGCCAGCCCGGTGCATCGGCACCGGGAACCACATCGAACGATGTGCGGCGCGCACTTGGACAATAAAGGGGACGTTTAACATGCGCTATCTTGAACGAAATCGCCGGTCGCTGGGCCGCAACAGCAGCTTCGGTGTGGCAATGACGGCCTTGGCGCTCGTTCACAGCGCCCCGGCGCTGGCCCAAGAGGAATCCACCGTCGCTCAGGCGACCGAAGCGGACCCCGGCGATCAGATTATCGTCACCGGTTCACGCGTTGCCCGCGACGGATTTCAGGCGCCGACCCCGCTGACGGTACTGACCGAAACTGAGATCGAAAGCAGTTCACCGTCGAACAACATCGCCGATTTCGTCAACACGCTGCCGTCGCTGGCGGGTTCGACCCGTCCGTCCAACTCGCGTCTCAACATTTCCAGCGGTCAAGCCGGCATCAACGCGCTCAACCTTCGCAACCTGGGCGCGGAACGCACGCTCATCTTGGTCAACGGAAAACGTTCGGTGGGTTCGACGATCACCGGGCTGGTCGATATCAACACGATCCCTCAGGCCCTGATTTCCAGCGTCGAGGTGGTTACCGGCGGCGCCTCGGCAGCTTATGGTTCGGACGCGGTTGCGGGCGTCGTGAACTTTGTCCTCAACAACAAATATGAAGGGCTGAAGGTCGAAGCCGACAGCGGCATTACCCAATATGGCGACGGCTTCAACTATTCGGCCAGCGTTGCCGCCGGGATGGCCTTTGCCGGCGGGCGCGGCCATGTGCTGCTCAGCGGCGAGATCGCCCATCGCGACGGTATCTTTGACGTCAACAGGGATTGGAACGCCACCGGCTTTGTCCGCATCACGAACCCGAACTATACCGCGTCGAACGGGCAACCGCAGTTCCTGATCCGTCGTCAGGTCGGGGCGGCGAACTCGGCGCCCGGCAGCCTCATCACCGGTTCGGCCGGCACCACTGCAAACAGTTTGCGCGGGCTTTATTTCACCAATGGCGGCGCAATCAACCAGTTCATCTATGGGCCGCTGACTTTCCCGTCGCCGACGGGCTCCTCCCCGCCGACGCTGACCCAAGGCGGATCATGGCAGGTTAATGATTCGGGTCGCCGCATCGGCCTCGACCCGGAAGATGACCGCTATGGTGTTTTTGGCCGCGTCAGCTTTGAAGTCACCGACGGCATCGAGCTGTTCGCCGAAGCCGCGTATAACCAGCAGAAGGTAAGGTTCAATGCCGGCCCGAACCTGCAAACCGGCATCCTGCTTAACGCAACGGGCTGTACCCAGACGCCGGTGCCGATCACCTGCAATGCGTTCCTGCTCAACGCGCTGGGCGCGGACCGGCTGCAGGGGATCACTAGCGTAACCATCGCCACGACATCGGCCGATCTGCCGGGCCGCGGTATCGATAACAAGCGGAAGGTACAGCGTTACCTAGTCGGTGCGCAGGGCGAATTCGAGGCGTTCGGCAATGCCGCGCGCTGGGATATATTTGGTCAGTATAGCCGCGCTGAATTGCGCGAGCAGCTGCGCGATATTCAGAATATCGCGCGTATCAACGCCGCGCGCGACGCCGCCTTTGCCCCCGCGGGCAGCGGCTTTCCGGCCGGATCGATCCAGTGCTTGATCAACGTCGATGCCAACCCGAATAACAATGACGCCGCGTGTGTTCCGCTCAACCGTCTCGGCCTTGGCGTCGCCGACCCGGCGGCGATCGATTATGTGCTGGGCGATCCGTATCGCGACCAGGTGATCGAACAGACCGTGGTCGGTGCCAACTTCTCGGCCACCCCGTTCGCAACCTGGGCAGGCGATGTCAGCATCGCGATCGGCGCCGAATATCGCAAAGAAGAGGTCAAGGGATTCGTCCCCGACGAGTTCCAGCCGGTCCCGATCCGCGATGCGAACGGCAACGTTACCGGCGCGACTAATCGCTGGTCGGTCGGCAACTACCTGCCCAGCTTCGGGTCGTATGACGTCAAGGAGGCCTATCTCGAAACCGTTGTTCCGCTTGGCTTCGGTCTGGAGTTCAATGGCGCGGTGCGTGCGACCGACTATTCGACCGCGGGTTATGTCACGACCTGGAAAGTCGGCGCGACCTGGCAGCCGATCGACGATATCCGCCTGCGCGTCACACGCTCGCGCGACATCCGCGCGCCCAACCTCAACGATCTGTTCCAAGCCGGCACCGCCAACAGCGATTCGGTGAGCAACCCCGGCTTTGTTAACGGCACCAGTCCGTCCTTCGTACCGCCGGGTCTACCAGCGCAGTCGGGCTACGCCTATTCGGGGTTTGCCACCGGAAACACGGATCTCGGCCCGGAAAAGTCCAACCAATGGAACATCGGCGGTGTGTTCACGCCGACCTTCCTTCCCGGCTTCAACCTTGCGGTCGATTATTTCAACATCAAGGTGAATAGCGGGATCAGCGCTTTTAGTGCGCAGCAGATCGTCAATTTGTGCTTCCTGGGCGAGCAGGCGTTCTGCGACGCCATCACCACCGACCCGGCGCGTACACAGGAACCGGCGCGGCCGTACCTGATCATCGAGACACGGCCGTTCAACGCCGCGAGCCAGAAAGTTCGGGGTATCGACATCGATGCGTCCTATCGCCTGCCGGTTGGCAATGCTGGCGCATTCACGCTTCGCGGGCTCGCCACCCGCTATCTGGAGAACCGGTTCGACAGCGGTGTACCGGGTACGGTCGTAGTGGACTCGACCGGGGTCAACGGCGGTCAGTCGAGTACGCCGAAATGGATCTACCGCGTCAGCGCGTCTTATGATGCCGATGATTTCGGCTTAACGGTGACCGGTCGCGGCGTGAGCGCGGGCAAATATGTCGCCAACGGCATCGAATGCACAACGGGCTGCCCCACGTCCAACGTCAACGCGCCGACCTATGAAAGCAACAGCATCAAGGGTGCGTTTTACGTCGATCTCAACGTGACGCAAAAATTCTCCGCTGGCGGCGATGCGCGCGGCGAGTTCTTCATCAACGTGACGAACCTGCTCAACGCTGACCCGATCCTGCTGCCCGAAACCGGTCTGGCGGCCAACAGCACCTATTCGGACCTGCTTGGCCGTGCCTTCCGCGTGGGCGTGCGGTTCAAACTGAAGTAATTCAAAGCGGGTGGGGGAAAAGGGAGGGCCAAAGCGGCTCTCCCTTTTTTCGTCAGGTGACCGCGTCGCGCACCTGATGTTCGGGCAATTTCCACAAACCGCCGTCCATGATCGTGACCAATCGATCGACCGCATCCCAGACATCGGCATAGCCGACATACAGCGGCGTAAAGCCGAAGCGAACCGTGTCGGGCGCGCGGAAATCGCCGATTACGCCGGCGGCGATCAGGGCGCGCATGATCGGATAGCCCTCGTCATGCGCGAATGACACCTGACTGCCGCGTGCCGCCGCCGCGCGCGGCGACACGAGCGTAAAGCCATGAGCGGCGCAACGCTGTTCGACCAGCTGGATAAACAGGTCGGTCAGCGCCATCGACTTGGCCCGGATCGCCGCCATGTCGGCCTGCAAATGAATATCGAGCCCGGTTTCGACGAGCGCCATGGACAGGATCGGCTGCGTGCCAACCAGAAACTGGCGCAGCCCCGGTTGCGGCCGATAATTTGGTTCAAAGGCAAAAGGTGCGGCATGGCCCCACCACCCCGTGACCGGCTGCAACGCCCTGCCTTGATGCCGCGTTGCGGCGAACAGAAAGGCGGGCGAGCCTGGACCGCCGTTCAGATATTTATAGGTGCAACCGACCGCAAAATCGGCGCCCGCACCATTCAAATCAACCGGCATCGCCCCGGCGCTGTGACACAAATCCCAGATCGCCAGCGCGCCCGCCGCGTGGGCGCGCGCGGTGATCGCCGCCATGTCGTGGACATGCCCACTCTTGTAATGGACATGCGTAATCGCGACGGCGACGGTGTTTTCATCGATCGCGGCTGCAATCTCGTCTTTCTCGAACAGGCACACGGTCACCCGCCCGCCGGTCGCCGCGGCGACGCCCTCGGCGATATAATTGTTGGTCGGGAAATTGCTGCCTTCGAGGATCAGCACACCACGATCGGGCCGCATCGCGACCGCCGCCGACAAAATCTTGAACAGATTCTGACTGGTCGAATCGCAGACGATGACCTCGCCCGCGTTAGCGCCAATCAGCGGCGCCAGCTTGTCGCCCAGCCGTTCGGGCAAATCGAACCAGCCGGCGCTGTTCCAGCTCTTGATCAGGTCGGTGCCCCATTCTTGGGCCACAACCGCCTGCGCCCGCGCGGCTGCCGCCTTGGGCATCGCTCCGAGCGAATTGCCATCGAGATAGATCATCCCCTTGGGCAACACGAACTGGTCGCGCATCGGCGCCAACGCATCGGCACGGTCCATCGCCTCGCACCAGGCGCGGTCGGGTGTTGCGGGAATCGCTATCGAGGCAGCATCAAGCGTCATGGAAGCATATCACCTTTGTTCGGGCTCTTGCACCGGCGGGGTTGCCATAACCCTATCGCCTGCCCGGTTGGAAGTCGCGACGCACTACCGATTCATCTTGGCGCACCGCCGCGTGCCGTCCTAAGGCTCATCGGACGATAAGGGAGACCCCGAGCCAATGTCCGATACCCCGCCACAAAGCTATCCCGAAATCCGAGAGGCGGTGCGCCGGCTATGCGCCGGATTTCCGGGCGAGTATTGGCAAAGGCTGGACCGCGACCGCATCTATCCCACCGAATTTGTCCGCACCCTGACCGAAGCGGGTTTCCTGTCGGTGCTGATCCCCGAAGAATTTGGCGGGTCGGAGTTGGGTCTTGGCGCGGCGACCGCAGTGCTGGAGGAAATCCACCGTTCGGGCTGCAACGGCGGCGCTTGCCATGCGCAGATGTATACGATGGGGACACTGCTGAAGCACGGCTCGGCGGCGCAGAAGGCGGCCTATCTTCCCGACATCGCGCGCGGAGACCTGCGCTTGCAAGCGTTCGGGGTAACCGAGCCGACCGCGGGCACTGACACCACCCGCATCCGCACCTTCGCCAAGCGGGTTGGCGATGATTATGTCGTCAACGGGCAGAAAATCTGGATCAGCCGCGCCGAACATTCGGACCTGATGATCCTGCTGTGCCGCACCACCCCACGCGAAGAATGCGCCAAAGCATCCGACGGAATGAGCGTGCTGCTGGTCGACATGCGCGAGGCGGTCGGAAACGGGCTGACGATCCGCCCCGTGCGCACGATGCTAAACCATGCGACGACCGAGCTGTTCTTCGACGACCTCAAAGTCCCTGCCGCCAATCTGGTCGGCGAGGAGGGTCAGGGTTTTCGCTATATCCTGTCAGGCATGAACGCCGAACGCATCCTGATCGCCGCCGAATGTATCGGCGACGGCCGCTTCTTCATCGACCGCGCCACCGCCTATGCCAAGGAGCGCGAGGTGTTCGGGCGGGCGATCGGCGAAAATCAGGGGGTACAGTTCCCGATCGCGCGCGCCTATGTCCAGCTCGCCGCCGCGGCGGAGATGGTCGACAAGGCGGCGCGGCTGTTCGACGCGGGACAGGACGGCGGGACCGAGGCGAATATGGCCAAGATGCTGGCGTCGGAGGCGAGCTGGTACGCCGCCGACATGTGCGTGCAAACGCATGGCGGGTTCGGCTTTGCCGAGGAATATGACATCGAGCGCAAGTTCCGCGAGACGCGGCTGTATCAAGTCGCGCCGATCAGCACCAATTTGATCCTGAGCCATGTCGCGACCCACGCGCTTGGCTTGCCCAAAAGCTTCTGAGCCGCAATGGAGGATTATTCGGACTGGATCGGGCGGAGCGAAACGCGGCACGACGTTGCGACCGCAGCGCCGCTCGTCGGCCTCGCCGCGCTGCTCGACCATGACGCGGCGCCGCCCGCGACCGTGCCGCCGCTCGGCCACTGGCTCTATTTCCTGCCCGATGCGCGCCAGTCGGCGATCGGCGCGGACGGCCACCCGCGCCGCGACGAAACAGGCCTGCTGCCCCCCGTTCCCCTGCCCCGCCGGATGTGGGCCGGTGGTCGCGTCGAATTCCTCGCCCCGATCGCGGTCGGCGCCGTGCTGACCCGCGTCACAACGATCGCGGCGATCCGCGCCAAGCGTGGCGCCAGCGGCGACTTGGTGTTCATAACCTTGCAGCACGACATTGCCGCCGACGGCATCCCGGCGATCCGTGAGGAGCAGGATCTGGTGTATCGTGCACCCGCGGCTGGTTCAACCACTGCGAATCCCGTCAAGCCGGTGGAACCCGAACCCGCCGACGCGGTCCACCGCGTCACCGCCGACCCCGTCCTGCTGTTCCGCTATTCAGCGCTGACCTTCAACGCCCACCGCATCCATTACGACCGCGACTATGCGCGCGATGTCGAAGGCTATGCCGGGCTTGTGGTCCATGGCCCGCTGATCGCCACGCTGCTGATCGATCATGCCCGGCGCGAGATGCCCGGCCTGGCGCCCGCACGCTTCAGCTTCCGCGCTGAAGCGCCGCTGATCGACGGCGCGCCCTTCGACCTCTGCCTCTCGCGCGATGGCAGCGGCGCTCGCTTGTGGGCTCGCGACGCAACGGGCCGGACAACGATGCGTGCCGACGTGCAGGGCTAGCTACCGGGATCGCACGGCGCCCTATCGCCGCGGCGCCCGATCCGGCGCTGCCAGCTCGGCTTCGGACGGCCAGTGACCCTGCGCATTTTCCGCAATGATCTCGCCCAGCAGCGCCTTGGCGCCCGCTTCGTCGCCTGCAAAGCGGCGCTCCATCGCGATCGCGAACTTGATCGTGCTGTCCTTGGTCGCTCCGACATCGGCGGGCTTCAGTCGTCCCTGCATGATCTGGACCGCTTGGTAATAGATGTCGTTCTCGATCAGTTTCAGCCCCGGCTCGATCGCGTCGATCGCGGCGCGCGCCTTGGCATGTTCGCCCATCTTGCGATAGGCGATATAGGTCCAATAGGCGGTCGGCACGCGCATATCGTCGCGCGCAAAATCGGCCGCCAGCGCGAGCGATTTCGCCATGCCATCGACGACGGTCTGATAGTCACCGGTCGCGAAGCTGGTCTGCGCGTGATAATAAACGATATTGCCGCGATAGGTGCTGATCGTCAGCCCGATCGGATTGGGCAGCCCGTCGGGTTCGAAGCTGTCGGGGGTGTCGCCCATCAGCGCCAGCGCCTTGCTATAGTCCGCCAGCGCCGCGTCGAACTGCCGCGCGCGGGTCAGGTCGCGGGCGCGAAAGCGGTAGAGCTTGTAGCTGTTCGGAAACGCCTTCAGCCCCTCGGTGAACGCATCGACCGAATCGCAAATCCGCCCGGCATAATCGAGACGGCGCCCCAGCCAGATGTACGAATCCTCGCGGTCGGGCGCGATCCGCAGCGCGGCGCGCGCGATTTCGATATCCTGATCGAGCCGCTTTTGCGTCGCCTCCGAGAATTTCGGCAACGTCAGCGGCGTGCCGATCAGGCTGGTTGTGCATTGCCCGGCATCGGTGGCGGGCTGCGCCGCCACCGATGCCGGAGTCACCGACATCAGGAGTGCCAGCGCAGTCGCCGCGCTGCCCATCAGCCGCACGCTCATCCAACGACATCCTGATAGATGCGGCGGACGTTGGTCCCCATGATTTTTTCGACGTCGCTGGAGGCATAACCGAGTTTGCGCACCCCGTCCCACACCACTTCCATCCGGCGCGGGCCGTTGAGTTCGTCGATGAACAGCGGCCAGTCGTCGGCGTTGAAATTGGCGCCCTCTTCGCGCTTCAGCTCGGCGATATACGCGTCGGTCATTTCGACGACGCGGTGATCGCGGTCGCTGCCGATCGCGACATGATCGGCGCCCGCGACCTTCACCGCATGGTCGATATGGCGGAAATAATCGGCGAGCGCGCCTTGGCGCTTCGTCGTCAGGAACGGCCGCATCTGGCAAATCCCGACCACCCCGCCCTTCTGCGCGAGCAGCCGCAGATTGTCGTCGGTGGTGTTGCGGACATTCTTGTGCATCGCCATGCACGCGGTGTGCGAGATGATCACCGGATCCGCCGACGCGTTGATCGTGTCGGTCATCGTCTGCATATTCGCATGCGACAGGTCGATCAGCATCCCGACCTTGTTCATCCGTGCCACGACCTCGCGGCCGAAATGGGTCAAGCCATTGGCGCCCAATTCCTTGCACCCGGCGCCCGCCCAATTCTGGTCGTTGTAGGTGATCTGCGACGAGCGGACGCCCAGCTTGTAGAACAGGTCGATATTGTCGAGGTCGCGCCCGAACTGGGTCGTGTTCTGGAACAGATAATAGATCGCGATCTGGCCATTCCGGCGCGCGACGTCGATGTCGCTGGTGCGCGTCGCCTTCAGGAACAGCGCCGGATTGGCGGCGATATGCGCGTCATGGTCGAGCACCGCCTGGATCGCGTCCTCATAGGCGTGCGCTTCGTAAGTCTTGGGGTCGCACAAGGTCACCGTGATCGCGTCGAGTCCGCTGTCGCGCATCTGGCCGACCAGCGCCGCATCATATTCGAACCTGACTTCGCCCATCGCGTCAAAGGTCAGCGGGCGCGCGGTCTGCTTCGCCGCCAAAGCGGGTGCCATTGCCACGGCGGCTGACAGTGCCGCCCCCGAAAGCACAAATTGCCGTCTATCCACCGCCTCGACTCCCAATATGTTCTATTGGAAATTTATAGCCGATACGAAAATTATTGCAAGTGATGCGAAAGCCGGATCCCGGCTCACGACATCCGGCGCGATCAGCCGGTGTTGACCCACAGCACGACGGCGTCCTGTTCGCTCGTCGAATAGGCGGCGTGCTGCATGCTGCTGTCGATATAGACGCTGTCGCCGACGCCCAGGATCGCGGGCTCATAATGCTCGGTCTGGAAACAGATCTCGCCCTCGAGCACGTACAGAAACTCTTCGCCGCTGTGCTGCGACCAGGTCTTGAAATCCTCAAGGCTGCGCGCCTTGATCGTGGTGACGAACGGCAGGATCTTCTTGTGCTTCAGCTCGACCGCGATCAGGCGGTGGTTATAGACCGGCGTCTCCATCGGTCGCCCCGCCCCCGCCAGCGTGATGCTGCGCCGTCCGGCGGCGTCCTGTCCGGTATTGCTGGCGAACAGTTCGGTAATGTCGATATCGAACCCCAGCGCCAGTTTCTGCACCACGTCAAAAGTCGGGGACATCTGGTCATTTTCGATCTTCGACAGCGTCGATGCGGCCAGCGAGGTCAGGCGCCCTGCATCCTCCAGCGTCATCCCGCGCTCGCGGCGCAGCTGGTGGAGTCGCCGCCCCAGATGAAACCCTTCGGTTCGGGGCCGTTTCGACTGACGAACGGCGCCCAGAATTTCCGGCTCATCTGCTGTTCTGGGGGGCATATATCGGCGGTCCTTACCTTGGCCAAACAGTGCAAGATCGACGGGCTCGGGATTGGCTTTGGAGGGCCAGCCCCCCTGCCCGTATCACAATCCTATAATGCACAAATTTCCGATAGGCTACGGCGCTGACATTTCGCCCATGTCAGCGCCGCATGTGCCCACCGGAACAGTCTGTGCCTCGCGGATTGCGGGGATCAGAACTTATATTTGGCGTTCAGATAATAGAAGCCGCCGGCAACCCCGAACACGCTGTGGTTGTCGTAGATCAGGCCTGCGCGGGCGCGGGCGGGGCCGCGGCCCGGCGGGAAGATGTTGAAGATGTTGCGTGCGCCAACGCTCAGCTCGACATCCTGAATTCCGGTATAGGAGACTTCGGCGTCGAACAGCGTCACCGCTTTGCGCGGCAGGAAGGTCGCTCCGTCCAGGCGGCGCCAGGCGCCATAATGGATCGCACGGCCCATCAGCGCGAAGTCGCCAACCTTGGTCGTTGCCGAGAAGTTCCCGCGCCAGCGCGGCGTGCCACGTTCGAATTCGGTGACGATCGCCGGGCTGAACCCCGGAGGCGGCGCGCCGCGCAGATGCTGTTCGTTATAGTTCAGCGCCAGGCTGAAGTCGGTCGACGCATTGTCCGACCATTCTTGGCGATAGGTGCTGACCAGATCGAAACCGCGCACGCGGGTGTTCATTTCGTTCTGGAAATAACGCACCTGCTGAATGTCCGCGCCATTGGGGAAGTTGATCGCGGCCAATGCCGCACGCTCGGCGGCGGTCGTGTTCCGCGACGGGGTCAGCAGCAGCCGGTCATCGACGTCGATCTGATAGAAATCGAGCGTGGTCAGAAAGCCGTCCAGACCGGTGAACACGACACCCGCCGACATGTTGAACGACGTTTCCGGCGTCAACGCGTCCGAACCAAAGACCTGCGCCGCGGGCGAACCCGGAACCAGCACGGCGTCGAGGATGAAACCGCCGATGCCGTCGAGCTGCGAGGTCAGGCTGGTGCCAAACACCTGTCCAGCCGCCGGGGCACGGAAACCGGTGCTGACCGAACCGCGCAACGCAAAAGCATCGCTCAGCTCGAAACGGGTGGCCGCCTTATAGCTGAAGTTGGTGCCGAACTGGTCATAATCTTCGTACCGACCGGCGACAGACAGGTTCCACCAGGGGGTGATGTCGGCGTCGACTTCGGCGAACACTGCATAGCTGTTCGAATCGAAGCTACCGGCAAATTCGGGCGAGAAGCCCTGGAAGCCGTTCGAACCGGCGGGCAGGTCGCGCAGCGGCCCGGTCAGATAGCTGGCGAGATCGCCTTCCCCGATGACATAGGTTTCCTTGCGATGGCTGGCGCCCGCGAACAGCAAGATATTGTCATTGAGCTCATAGGAAATTTCACCGTCGAACTGGATTTCGCGCTGGGTCAGCGACCCCGGCTTGAACGACGTCGGCGAATTGACCCCCATCGACGCGTTGATCGTGCCGGTGATCGTATAGTCGACGGTGTTGGTGCCATAGCGTGCCGACAAATCCCAGGTCAGCGGGCCGTCCTGATCGCGCAGGCCGACCAGGGCGCTGAAATCTTCCAGATGGCCTCGGAATTCGGGGGTAAAGCCACCGGGATAGACGCGGGTCAGATCAAACAGCTGCGGGTGTGCCGGGCTGAGGTCGAAGGCCGAATTGGCATAGGTGCCATGGCCGCTCAGCCCGCCCGCGGCGAACGGCTGACGCAGGCCAAAGGTCACCGAGCTTTTGCCGGTCATATAATTGCCGAAGGTGTAAAGCTCCAGCGCGTCGCTGAGCTCGATGCCCGCATTCCACACCGACTTAAACGCCATGTAGCGCGGATCGAGATTGCCTTCGGGATGTTCCGGAACCCCTGGTACGCCCGCGGCCCGCAGCGCAACCGCGCCCGCATGGCTGGCTTTGCGCGCATAGGCCTTGGCCTGGTCGGTATATTGGGCCGCCAGGTTAAAATAGGCATTGTCGCCAACCGGCACCGCGATGTGGCCTTGAATGTCATAGGTGCGGCCGCCGCTGCTGAAATACTCACCAACCTGCCCGATGATCGAGCCGCCGCTTTTCTGCTTCTTCAGCTCCATGTTGATCACGCCGGCGATCGCGTCCGAACCATATTGGGCCGATGCGCCGTCGCGCAGCACTTCGACGCTCGACAGCGCGATCGGCGGAATCACGTTGAAATCCTGCCCCTGCGAGCCCGAGGTCGACGCGTGGCCGGTGCCGATTTGGACGATCGAGGCGCGGTGACGGCGCTTGCCGTTCATCAGCAGCAGGACGTGGTCGGCCGGCGAACCGCGCAGCGTGACCGGGCGGACGAACGACGAACCGTCATTGCCCTGCAGACGCTGGGCGTTGAACGCGGGCACCAGCGTGCGCAGCGCGTCGTTCACGTCGGTGTAGCCGGTGGTGGTGATGCTTTCGGGTGAAATAACGTCGATGGCGACTGAGCTGTCGGTAATCGAGCGATCCTTGCGGCGCGTCCCGATGACGACGATATCGCTGCCGCCCTCATCGGTGTCCGCGCCTTCGGCTTCGGGCGGCGGCGTCTGCGCCTGGGCAACCGGTGCCATCGCGAATGCAAGCGCCGACGACAACAGCAGACGTGAAACGAACTTCGACATTATTTCCCTCCTTGGTAACCCATTATCGACCCTGAAAACCGCAAATTTCCGGGCCTCGTCTTATTCTTGTAATTTTTCCTATCATAAAATTTATTGCTCCGCCAGCAAAATGTTCCTATGTGGTGGCTCAAGGGCTGCCGCTGATCGCACTGGCCCGATCGCCGGGGAGCCCTTTACGTGATCGACATCGCCAACCCGTCCGCACGCGACCGGCCGACGCGCCGCCTTGGCGCCGTGTCGGCATCGGCGATCGCCCTGCTGTCTGCCGCAGCCGCCGCAGCGCAGCCAGCCGCTGCCGGACAAGACCTTGTGATCCATGCAGGCGCCGTGATCGCGGTTCCTGGCGAGCGCGCGCTCGGCCCAACGACGATCGTTGTTCGCAAGGACAAAATTGCCCAGCTTGTGCCGGGCTATGTCAATGTCGGCGATGCGCCGGTGCTCGACCTGAAGGACCGGACGGTTCTCCCCGGCCTGATCGACACCCACGTCCATTTCAGCTTTTCGCCCGCGACGCGCAACTGGTCGGCGGCGATCGACACACCCGAAGACGTTGCGCTATTTTCCTTTTCCAATGCGAAAAAGACGTTGGAAGCGGGTTTCACGACGATTCGCGATGTCGGGTCCGACGGCTACGCGATCCACGCGCTGCGCGATGCGATCAACGACGGGACGGTCACCGGCCCACGGATCTTTCTGTCGGGCACCTCGCTGTCGATCGTCGGCGGCCATGGCGACATGTCGGGGCTCAACCGCAAGACGACCGAGGCGCTGTTTCCCTACGACTATACCGGCGCCTGCACCGGCGCGGTCGAATGCGCGCTGCGCGTCCGCGAAGCCGCGAAATATGGCGCCGACCTGATCAAGATCACCTCGACCGGCGGCATCATGTCGCAGCAGGCGCGCGGGCTGGGTCAGCATCTCAGCGACGACGAACTAAGCTCGATCGTCACCACTGCGCACAGTCTGGGGCTGAAGGTCGCCGCCCACGCCCACGGCGCGCAGGGCGTCACCGCGTCGGTGCTCGCCGGGGTCGATTCGATCGAGCATGGCACCTATCTCGACGCCGACACGGCGAAGATGATGGCGGCGCGCGGTACTTGGCTGGTGCCGACGCTCGGCCTGCTCGATTCGCACGACAGTGCCGACACCGCGCGCATCACCCCCGCGGTGCAGGCGAAAATGGCCGAAGCGCGCAAGGTGTCAGGCGACAACATCCGCCTCGCAGTACGCTATAAGGTCAATATCGCTTTCGGCACCGACGCGGGAGTTTCACCGCATGGCGAAAACGCGCGGCAGTTTCGCAAGATGGTCGAACAGGGGCCGATGACCCCGATGGCGGCGCTGCGCTCGGCCACCGTGGATGCCGCGGCATTGCTCGGACAGTCCGAGAATATCGGCACGATCGCACCGGGCAAATTTGCCGACATGATTGCGGTCGCGGGAGATCCCTATCGCGACATCACCGTGCTGGAGAAGGTCGCCGTCGTCATCAAGGGCGGCCAGATTGTCGCGCGGAATACCGACTGACCAATACAAAACCCACAAACCACCAAATCCCTGGCAGAAAAGAACCTTATGAACGCTCCCGAAACTATTGCGAAAATCCCGTCGACCGCTTGGCCCGCCTCCCCGCTCGCCCAGCAGGCCGCGTCAACCTTTGGTCTGCTCGGCCTGTCGCTTGGCGATCGCCTTGGATCCGACCTGACGGTCTTTTCCCCGATCGACGGATCGCAGCTCGCCGCGCTGCGCATGGATACCCCCGGCGACGTCGACGCGATGGTCGCGAACGCCCGCGCCGCCTTTGCCGCGTGGAGCCAGGTTCCTGCCCCGCATCGCGGCGAGCTGGTCCGTCGCTATGGCGCACTGGTACGCGAGCATAAGGAGTCGCTGTCGCTGCTGCTGTCGATCGAGAATGGCAAGATCCTGACCGAAGCGCGCGGCGAAGTGCAGGAAGTCATCGACATCTGCGAATATGCCGTCGGTCTGTCGCGCCAGCTGTTCGGGCTGACCATCGCGTCCGAACGGCCCGAGCATCGCCTGACCGAATATTGGCATCCGATGGGCGTGCTCGGGCTGATCTCGGCGTTCAATTTCCCTGCCGCGGTGTGGGCGTGGGGGACAACGGTGGCGCTGGTGTGCGGCGACAGCGCGATCTGGAAACCGTCGGAAAAAACGCCGCTCACCGCGCTCGCCTTTGCCGGGCTGCTGGCGAAAGCGGCGGACGATTATGATCTGGCGCCCGAACATCTAGTGCAGGTTGCGATCGGCGATGCGCGCTGCGGCACCGCGCTCGCCGATCACCCTGATGTCGCGATCATCAGCGCGACGGGCAGCGTGCGGATGGGACAGGATGTCGCCGTGCGCCTCGCCAAGCGCTTCGCCCGTCCGGTCCTCGAACTCGGCGGCAACAACGCCGCGATCATCGCGCCGAGCGCCGACCTCGACCTCGCGCTGCGCGGCGCCGTGTTCGCCGCGACCGGCACCTGCGGTCAGCGCTGCACCACCTTGCGCCGCCTCATCGTCCACAACAGCATCCGCGACGCCTTTGTTCAGCGCCTGATCGCGACCTTTGCCAGCCTGCGCATCGGTTCGCCACTCGAAGACGCCACGCACGTTGGGCCGCTAATCGATCAGGCCGCCTTCGACGGCATGCAGCGCGCGCTCGAACAGGCGCGGCGCGAGGGCGGCACCGTTCATGGCGGCGAGCGCCTCGATCTCGCGGGCGCTAACGACGGCTATTATGTCCGTCCGGCGATCGTCGAAATGCCGCAGCAAAGCGCGATCGTGCGCGAAGAAACCTTCGCGCCGATCCTCTATGTCATGGGCTATGACAGCCTCGACGAAGCGATCACGCTGCAAAACGGCGTGTCGCAAGGCCTGTCGTCGAGCATCTTCACCAACGATGTGCGCGAGGCCGAGCGCTTCCAGTCGGCGCAGGGCAGCGACTGCGGCATCGTAAACGTCAACATCGGGACCAGCGGCGCCGAAATCGGCGGCGCTTTCGGGGGCGAAAAGGTTACCGGCGGCGGGCGCGTGTCGGGCTCCGACAGCTGGAAAAATTACATGCGCCGCGCCACCGCGACGGTGAATTATTCGGCGTCGCTGCCGCTGGCGCAGGGCGTGAAGTTCGACCTCGACATCGATCCGTGAAACTACGCACAAGAAACAAAATCCAAGGAGAGTGAATATGATCCCCCGCACCCTGAAACTCTTGGCGTCGGCAAGCCTGCTGATGCTGGCAACGCCGTCGCTCGCCATCGCCCAGGAAGGCAGCTTCCAGGGCACCTCGTTGCTCGGCCAGCGAATGGTGACCAACCCCGACCGCAACGTCGGCGTCGCCGCCGTCGCGACGCTCGAACGCGCCGCCAAGGATGCCAAGGCGGCGTTCGAAAGCAACATGACCGTCGACACTGCGACCTGGTACGGCCGCATCCTGTTCTATCAGGGCTATGTCAGGGAATCGGCGGCGGTCTATGAAACCGCGCTCAAACGCTTTCCCAATTCGGGCAAGCTGATGCGCCACCTCGCGCACCGTCACTTCTCGCTCCGCCAGTTCGACAAATCGGTCGAGGTCGGCCTGAAGGCGGCGAAGATTTATGAGGGCCAGCCGCTCGAACGCGAAAAGCCCGGCCCCGACTATTTCCCCGGCACCCCGGATGTCGTGCAATATTATCTCTATTACCACCTCGGCCAGGCCTATTTCGCCAAGCACGACTATGACAATGCCGCCAAATGGTTTGCCAAGTCGGCCGAATCCGCCGCGTTCAACCATGACGTCGAAGCACGCACCGCGAACAGCTATTGGGAATATCTGTCGCTCGCGCGCGGCGGAAATATGCGCGCGGCGCAGAAGGTGCTCGACGATTATGACCTGACGCTGTTCGAAGTGCAGCCCGACGGCAGCCCCGACACCTATTTCGACGGCCTCCAGCTGTTCAAGGGGCATCGCTCGCCCAAATCCTTCTTCAGCGCCGAAGACACCGGCCGCGCCTTTGCGACCGCCGACGGCGTCGCCGCATCGACCGCCTACAGCCTCGCCAATTATTACATCCTGATGGGCGAGGCCGAAAAGGCGAAACCTTGGCTCCAGCGGTCGATCAACGTCGACA
Organism: Sphingopyxis sp. UBA6723; assembly: GCF_002454115.1. Taxonomy (GTDB): domain Bacteria; phylum Pseudomonadota; class Alphaproteobacteria; order Sphingomonadales; family Sphingomonadaceae; genus Sphingopyxis. Next base: position 417,356 of record NZ_DKIH01000009.1, read on the forward strand.
GCTGGAGCTATTTTGCCCGGGTTCAGGCCGAGGCCGACTGGTTGCTGCTGTTTCCCGGTCAGCAACCCTGACGCGCCAAGCCCCCAAGAGCGGCCGTTCGCGCGCGCAGTCCCTGGCGCGCGCGAACGGCCGCCAACAGGGCTTTTCCCTGTGGCAAAATCGGTCAATGGCTGGCGCGCCCTTGTCAAAGGCGCCGCGCGTCCCTATTCCGCGCGGATCAAGCCCCGGGCCTCTCGACCAGCGGACGCCGCCACCAAAGATTGCTTCAGCTGAGCCCTGTTCCCGCCACGCCCTACGTCGAACAACTCAGCATCGGGGCCGGGCGTCGCACGCTTGCGATTGTCCTGGCGCTACTGATCACCGCCGTCCTGCTTCTCTTGCTGCTCTCCTTTGGCTTGGCTGGGCAGCCTGACAGCCGGGCGGAACCGGTCAGCGTGGTGCGCCTCAATGCCTCGGAAATTGCGGAGGAAGCGCCCGAACCGAGCCGCTCCGAGCGCGAACAGACAGCGGCGCAGCCGACGTCGCCGCAGCCCGCGCCCGTTGAAGCCCCGCCACCCGTACCGGCCCAGCCGCTGCCCCCGCCAGCCGCCGCGCCCAAGGTTGCGCCCCCCTTGCCAATGCCAAGCGAACAGCCGCCGACACCCCGCAATGCTATGCGGCCGCCTGGCGGCGCGGTTTATGGACCACCCAACACGGCGAGTTCGTCCACATCGCGCGACACCGAACGGGTGGGAACGGCGCCCAATGGCGAGCCGCTTTATGCGGCGGCCTGGTATCGCGAGCCGCGAGACGATGAATTGCGCGGCTATTTGTCCACCGCGAGCGGCCCGGGCTGGGGCCTGATTGCGTGCCGCACGGCGCCCGATTACCGGGTCGAGGATTGCGTAGCGCTCGACGAATATCCGAATGGATCGCAGATCAATCGCGCGGTCCTGGCCGCGGCATGGCAGTTCCGGGTGCGGCCTCCCCGGCTGGGCGGGCGGCTGATGGTGGGCAGTTGGGTCCGGATCCGGATCGATTACGGTGTCGGTCGGCGTTGACGTGTCACGCGAAACGCCGGGCACAGACCTTCGCAGCGTAGCATGGCCACAAAGCGCCCTGCATTTTGTGCCGGTTTTATTGCAGCAAAGCCACGGAGATCGGGAAGGCCGGGGGAAATCCGCGGAATTTCATGACGCGCCGCGAACGGGTAAACAACCAGACAAGCCAGCGAAATCTTGGAAAAGATGGTGCACCCGACATGAAAGCGATGGGCACTCAGATCGTTGGGAAATCCTCGTTGCGAGAGCGGCGTGATGGCTGCTTCTCGCGCCAGCATTGGTCATTGAAGCAGTCCCCCCCGACTGCTTGGAAGCAGACATCGCTGCACGCCTGCTCGGGCCGACATTTACGTCACCAATACATTTGCTGTCGAGACATGATTTTGGCGGGACGCTCCGTAAGCAGGCTCCGGGCTGACCCCGCTACTCTTAGATCAGGTGGTCATTTCAAGCGGTGACAGCGTCTATCCGGGCACTTACATCAGAATCTAGAAGGTGGGGTATTGATGACGGCTGTTGCGAGGAAAACACGGGACGCGAGCGCGGTTCTCAACGCGGTTTCGACCGAGGCATTGCAGGCATTTTTCGACGCCAAAGAGCAATTCTTCTATTACCGGCAGTTCAATAATCCGTCGCGTCGCCGCGATTTCGCGGCTTCGTTCATTGGCTCAGTAGAGCACTTTTTGCTGGTCTCGTCCGGTGCGCTAGAGGCGATTTTTGAGCTGCACGTCCGGCCTCGCGCGAAGCCTTCCAGCGCCGGCTCGCCGCTCGCTGCTCTTCAGAGCGAGTGGAGCCGATTCTCAGAGTTTTTCGATGCTACCGCCATGACGGATTTGGTCACGGCGAAAAGCGCGTATCGTCGTGCCGCTCGAATCTTGCATCCGGACACGGGTGGTAACGCGGCGGACATGATTGCCCTCAACGCGGCGTTCGCTCAACTCCTCGACATTTTGATGCTCCGCGAAGCTGAAGCCGCGCTGCAACCTAACGTCAGCACCGACCGCACTTGGAACGATGGCACGCGCGGTGGCTCAAGTTTCGCCTGCGGATTTGTTAGCCCGGGCTTCTGGCCCGGGTCGATCCTTCAATATCCCCGCTCGGCGCAAGAGTTCGAGATCTTACTACGAAGCGAGGCATTGCTGGCAGCAATCGACATATTCGATGAGGACCGCCACGCAGAGCTCGCACTAGGACTACGGTTCAATCCGGCTTGGGTAGTCGAAGGCGATCCGAGCTGGGAGGCTTTCGACAAAGCGGGAGCGTGCGAACGGCTTGCCGACATTGTTCGGATCGCGATCGAAGCCACGCGAGTGGCGGACCTAACTTATGGCCTCCCGGGTCTTCGCGAGGTCGGCGAAATGTGGTTGCAGGCAGCAATCGGCGGCTGGATCAAGCACGGTCGCATATCAGCCCGCGAGAGCGCTTCGCAGAAAAAAGTGCAGGAGCGCGAGGAGAAGGCGATCGCCGCAGGTCGATATCCGTTCGTCGATGAGTGGAGAGAAAAGCAGCTGCGCGCGCTCTCCGAACGGCTCGACCATCCCGGCAGCCGAGCGGATAACCGTTTTCAACTAAACCACTTCCTTCAAGCGGAAAATGCATTCCGACGCGGGCTGGTCACCACAGCCCGCTACAAGACGACAATGGAGCGGCTCGAAGGCAAACAGGACGCCTTGGCGGTTGCGGGTGCGGCCGTAACGGACCTTTCGACCGGCCCCGGTTTCATGGCGCTCGAACATGATCCCATCGAAGCGGAAAAAGCCGTGTCCGTTCGCTTCGTGCCGGAAATCATCGCCGGTTCTGCTTTTGGAAACTGGAAGCTGAATTCCACACAGGCCTGTCGCGCGTATGGCGAGGCCTATTACCGATCCGATAAGGTCGAGGGAAAGCTAAAGTTTGTTCGGCAGCGACTGTGGATTCTGCTCAGCTCACTCGTCGCTAATCCCGAGCGCTGGGATACCGAGCGGATCGGAGCCGCAGTACATGAAGTCGAATTGTTGGCAAAGGCGGCGCGCGCGGGCCGCGAGGGGCAAGCGGGCGACCATGCCGCCGATCTGCACGACTTTCTCACGACTTTGGCGACCGAGGCCGCGGCGGAACGCGAGAATAGGCTGGAAATCCTCGGTCGGCTCGCCCGTGAGGACTTTCGTGATTCCTTACCAGAGGGAATTGAGCCGGTCCTTGATAATGCTCAACCTCGGGGCCTCAGCAGCGAATGGTCCCCACTCACCCATGTGATACCGTCACCGGACTATTATAGAGCGGCGATGCTACCGTTGAATGAACTCGAGAAGCTCTGCGCGGGCAAAGTCTGGTCAGACCCAGAGTGGGAAGCACAGCAGGACGGCGTCAGCTACTATTACGACCACATGCAGAAACTCTCCGAACGCATGTTCAAGGCGGTTGATATCGAGCCTGCGGAAAAGAAGATCGTCAAACTTGCGCCCCTGATCCGTCAGGCGATCGACCAAGGCGTGCCCTTGAACGCTGCCGGGGAATGGCAGCTGGGTTATTATATGGACAAGTTGACCGGCGCGATGGTGCGGGCGCGGCAGTTCGCCGAAGCAGCCGTCGCCTTGGAGGAGTATTTCGTTCTTCCCGAGGCCTATCGCCGCCGGTCTGCTGCGTCTGTGGACAAGACCTTGCGGGCCCGGCTTACTCGTTGTCAGCGCGACGCCACTCGCTGCTGACAGGCCCTCGCCGCTACCGTCATATTCTGGCTCCGATCAATGAGTCCTGATCCTAGCAGCGGCAGCAAGACAAGCAGGTTCACCAATGTTGCGCCGACTCAACCGAGCGCCATGCGCACAAGCGCGACTAGGCCGGCGCGGCAGCCTCCGCGGGCACGTCGCCGATTCCAAAATACGCCAGCGTCTCACGCAGCAGCGGTTCGAAGTTCGCAAGGTAGTTCGACACTGGTCGTCCTGCTGACGGCAAATACGCTCCGCTGTCGAAATCTTATGCTCGGCCATGAAATCATGAGTTATAAGATACGCCCAGTCGGGTTGCAGTTCATCCTCGGGAGTCGACCTGAGCGCCCATTACACATCTTTCGATCATTGGAAGCGAGATGTTTCGACGCGGGAAGCCAAGCCCTTTGTAGTCAGGCGGATAGGTCTGACCTGGTGGGATCGCTGCAAAAAGCCTTTTGCCCTTTTCTTTCAGGCGAGCTTTGAAGAATTTTGCTGTCGCCACTTGATCGGAATCCGCTGAAAGCAAGAATGCGCCGTCGTAAACGTCGTCCTCTCCGTCGCAGATGACAGACAGGGCGACGTTAATGTCGGATTGCTTTTCAGAATATGCCATCCTTTTCAGCTTGCTGAATGAAAGGTTCTAAGTCGCCGGACGCAAGCGCGCTCGCTGGGGAAATACGTTCCATGAACTTCCCTATAGACGAGAATCGTCGATTTTGCTAGGAAGCAATGGACCGACGGCATTAACCGCCGGTCCACGCTTCTAGCCTATATTAAGCTGGTCGAGTGCCACACGACGAACCTCCTTTCACGCCTAGAAGGGAACATCGTCATCGAAGTCGTCCCAACCGCGAGACGGGACTTCTTCAACGACAGAAGCGGGCGGGGTGGAACTCGAACCCACATTCTCCCCATTACGAAAAGGGTGCTGTTCGGTTTTTCCAGGACCTTCCAGTTCAGCTACCCGCCCAACTCTAGAAGAGGCTCCCGCGCGATCAGCGTTGGGGGCCTCTCCCTTATCCAGACTATCAATATCATCGACGTCAGCGTTTTCAGTGACAGGACGCCAATAGCGCCCTTCATTGTTTTCAAGCTCGCCGCGCTTCGCCATTCGCCAAAGTTGCGTCCGCACCAAGTCGTCGCCCAAATCGTGGCCACCGGCGCGCAATTTCTCTATAATATCCTTGGGCGGCAAGGCCCTTTCAGGGCCTACGCCTACGAAGCCGTAAATCAGCTGGCCATTGTCGCTAGCGCCGCCGCCGCTGACTGGCTTCCCTGCTTGATTTGAAAAACGCTCGATCACGCGGATCGCAGTTTCGATTTCGTCACGCTCGCGCTTGGCGGCGTCGGCTTGTGCGAACAGGCGCTGAACCTTGGCTTCCACCTTTTCGAGCGCGAATCGCAGACTGGCGAGTTGATCCATGATTTGCACCCTACGCTCTTTCACCTTTCATGGCAAGTGAATGAAAGGTGAAAGATGATTGCGAGCGTATGCGTCACAATTCGCGTTGACTTTTTCATCGGGCGCGGCGAGTATGCCTGCGACGGTCCGCCGTTCTTTTCCTGAAATACCCCTTGGCGCCTGTGGCGCGGGGCGCATGGGGTGTCCCGGAGCCCGGGGCTTAAACCCCGGACCCACAGGAGAAGTGCGATGAGAAAGTCGTGCGTGTGGCCGAAAGCCGTGTCAGTCATTGACTACTGGCGCTTTCGGTTCGGTCGGTGGGAGCATATTTGCTCTCACTGCCGGTCTTATCCGACCCGCTGAACCCGGGATGGATAACTAGAGACCACCTCGCGGCGGGCCGTCACCATCCTACACCCCCCGATTCTTGACCTCAAGTCAAATTCGCAACTATTGCGATTTGGCCCTAACGTGGGTCAAGGGGATAAACGGGTGCCGCATTGGTCGCCATAGAGCTTCACAAGCTGCGCATAACCAACGTCAGCGCCGAACGCTCCTCGAATGCTGCAATGGCAATGACAGATCGGCGCGAAAGCACCGGAGAATTTGCGCACGCTTCCTAACTAGCTACCAGCAGCGCTTCGCAATCATTGAATTGTTCGTGCAGCGCCTTCACGCGGGAAAGCTCCTTCTTCGAAAGCGGCTCTCCAAAAGAAGGGGGCGCATATGCAATTTCGAAGCTTCCGCCTCCCTTCCAGTTTGTCACGCCCGAGACGCCGGCTGTATCCGCTCCATTTATGACGGCGTGCAGCCTCGGCAGCGTAAAATCATAGACGGTTTGGACATTTCGTTCGACCAGCAACCAGCGCCTTCGCATCTTGTGCGCTACTGCGGCAGTCGTTCCGCTCCCTCCGAACAAGTCGACAATTAACTCACCCGGCTTGCTAGCGATGTGAATGATACGTTCGAGCAGCTCCTCCGGTTTTGGCGTGTCGAACACCTGCTTATCAGGGAAAAGCGTCATCAGATGGCGCTTTGCATTGTCATTTGTACCTGTTTCAGATGTGCCCCAAACTGTGAAAGGGACTAGACCTCGGAGCTGTTCGCTGAACAATTTTATTCTCGGTGAGCCGCTACCGTTCTTCGGAAACCAGATTCGATCGTCCGCAAGCAAATTGAGATAGGTCGCTTCAGTCGCATACCAAGACCGCCCTCTCGGCGGCTTCAAAACTTTGCCCGAGGGGGTTGTTATCGGGTATTGTTGCGCGGCTCTAAAGCCAGGCGCAGTAAACGGGGCGTCGGACCAAGGACCTCGTGGATCATTGTCCTTGTTGTCTAAATGAGCGGTGCCTTGCGCCAATAGGTTGCGGGAAACCTTCCACTTCCGTGGGCCGCTGGGCGCATAAACAAGGATCGTATCGTGATTATTTGAAAATGCGGCCCTGGAATCGCGAGTATCCTTCTTCTGCCAAATGACAGAGGAAACAAACGCTTGTTCTCCAAAAACCTCGTCCATAACCAAGCGGGCACGATGAACTTCGCTGTCATCCAAATGCACCCAAACGCTAGCATCTGCCGACAGATGAGGCCGCAACGCAACTAGGCGGTCTCGTAGCATACTCAACCACATGGAACGGTCCATGGCATCGTTATAGCAATGGACATCCGCGCTCGTATTGAAAGGTGGGTCAATATAAACGAGCCGAACCTTGTCGGCGAGCGTATCGGAAGTTCCGTCCAAGGCTAAAAGGGCATCAATTCCGTCGCCGACAACAAGGGTGTTTGAGCGGCGGCTAGGCAACTGCTGAGAAAGCCCCATTAGTCCCGCACTTTTCAGCTCACCATCGTTTGGGCCAACCCACGTGTATGCAAGCGCCCCAGCCGCCCTTAGCGTGAGATCCTTGTTATCCCAATGCAACCTAATATCAGACATTTGAACCTTGCCCTCACAGCGCACGCTTGAACATTTGGCGCATCCGCCGCAGTGACAGACCGCGCCATCAACCGAATATGAGCCTAAAGCCCCATGAGCATAAACTCTAGCGATTTCCTGACAACCGATGCCGCGACGGAAGAGGTTTCCAATGCCGTGAAGAAGCCCTTCATCCGGTGGGCGGGAGGAAAATCCAGGCTTCTGCCGAAAATTTTTCCGCACGTCCCAGCCGAAATCCAAAATTACTATGAGCCATTCCTGGGCGGGGGAGCCGTCTTTCTCGCCTGTCGGCACAGAATAAGCGGGCAAGCCAACCTAGCCGACCTGAATGACCACCTGATATCGGCGTGGCTCGCTATTCGCGATCAGCCGAACAAGCTTAGGCCCCTGCTGGACCGATTTTTCGAAAATGACAGCAAGGACTTTTACTACAAGGTCCGAGCCGAGAATCCGAAGGATGCGGTGGAGAAGGCTGCTCGTTTTCTCTATTTGAACGGAGTCTCTTGGAACCACTTATGGCGGGAAAATTCTAAGACTGGCGCAATGAATGTCCCTTGGGGTGACCGAAAATTCAAAGGGTTCAGCGCTTCTGATCTCTCCGAAATATCCGCGATCCTGAAGGGTGTCACGATAACGAACAGCGATTTTCGCGACGTCCTGACGTCTGCGCAAGCTGGCGATTTCGTTTATCTCGACCCACCATATCTTCCTATATTTTCCTGGCCGGGGCTCGAGAAAGAACCAACAGCAAAGTTCAATAAATATACCGCAAAGACATTTGAACTTCCGGACCTCGTTGAACTAGCAGAACTCTGCACAGCAATGAGTCATAGAGGTGTCAATTGGGTTATGTCGAACCGCGACACTCCTATTGTGCGTAAATTATTTGCACGATACAAAATCATTAGGTTTACTACTCATAGAGCACTTGCAGCACAAAGTCGCCGAGAGGTTGAGGCACATAAGTCACCTGAGGCGATAATCGTTGGGGGCGAACAATGACGAATGCACAAGCTGTTGAATGGATACTCGTCATACGCTATGGAAAATCTGCACATAGGGCAACTTATGGCCGACTTAGCAGTAGCAATAAATACACGAAGGACTATATTCAGCTTTACAGGACGCAGAGCTTTTTCGGCGACCTGAGTGCCGCATTTCCTTCTCTTGCCGATAATGGCTCCCTCAACCTCACATACCGCTGGCCGTCAGGCTCAGCCGACGGAAAGCTGCTCGAGAGGTCGGCAGATCGGCCCCACTTGGCTTGGGAAACTAATCGGGCACCTGCTCCGTGGCGAATGATACCCAATCCCAGTGAATCTTCGGCGGCAACGATCAGAGGGAATCCGTCGCACAATAATGAAGCCGATGCCGACGCGGAGTTCCACAGCTTACTTTCTTCTGGTTTCGGCCAACCCTTTCTTATTGCGACCAAGGTTCGCGGCGACGGTGATGTGCTTCACCTCCGTGTGTTGATCGAAAACCCGGAACCTGCCTTCGCTTGGGCAGCCCTGGAGGATGCGCCGGTCACAATTCAAGAATTGGCCGCCGACACCTCCGAGCAAAATGCGCTGGCATGGAAGCTTTTCACTGAAAACGGTGAACAAGCTTTATATTTCAATACAAGCAGCAAGATTTCTCCTTGGCACGATAAGCCGATAACAGCCCTAAAACATATTGAAGGCGAACCCGAACTTCCAGATGGCGACTCCTACCTCCAAAACTCCATCGTCGATAGTGATGTAACAGCCGAATCTTTGAAGAAATCCGATACAGAAGTAGCGATTTTTGAGATCCTCCTTAATAATGGAAACTATGAAGTTCCAGACTCAACTGCCACAGTAAAGACAAGGGGAAGCGCACAGAGAGCTTTTGCAAATGCAGTTAAAGAAAATTATCATTGGAAGTGTGCGCTGACTGGAATAACGTCAAAAGAGTTCCTCATTGCTTCGCATATAGTGCCTTGGAGTGTCGATGATAAAATTCGCCTCGACCCTTCGAATGGAATTTGTTTTTCTGTTTTCGCTGATCGTGCATTTGAATATTCATATTTGATCATTCAGGATGATTCTGTGGTGCGAGTTAATTGGGAAAAGATCGGCGACGATTCAGTGCTTGGGGAGCAACTTGCGGCGTTCGATGGCGCGATGCTGAACGCTCCGAAAAGCCACCCCCCAAAGCCCGAATACCTCAACCGCAGGAGAAGCCTTTAGGTTCATGAGACCTGAGCGAGACCCTCTCGAAGGTGCTTTGACCTAGGCCGCCAAAACCCGGTGGACCGCTTCCAACAGAAACCGTTCTCGTCGCGCCTGCAGTTCATTGATGTAGCCCCGCCCCTCGCGTAGTTCGATTATCCGCCGAAGCAGTCGATCCGTCGCGACGTCGATATCGGCACGCCCGTCGTGGCACCGCCGCCAGCGTGCAAGCAGCCAGGCGACGCCGATCGTATCGCTTTCGCAGGCTTCCTGCACTGCATCCCACGCGCCCGCGTAGATGAGCCCCGTGACTGCGAACGCCGGTGCGGTCATCTTCGCCGGGATATCGAGCGCAGCCAACACCTCGGCCAGATGAATCGGCTTCATCTTGAACCCGCCGGTCACGATGCGAGCGAAGTCGAGGTGGCGAGCCGGATCGTTGCCGCCGAAAGATAGCCAGCGCCAGCCACGGGGAAGGGTCAGGCCGTGCTTGTAGGCCGCCATCATGATCAATGGAATGTCGTGCACCATCCCCGCCCACGTCACGAGCTCGGCGTCTGGCCAGGTCTGCAGCAGCTGGAACAGGCCGGCCACGATCGCCCGCTCGTCATGGTCCGGCTGGCTCAACGTCACGAACTGCGCGATGTCCAGATTACCGTCGGCATGCTCGGTCAGCACCATGATAGACGCGGTGACAATGGTCTGAAACACCCAGCGCGGACAGGTCAGCGGATCTTCGCTGCGCGTATAACCGCGGCGCGCGGGCTGGTTGTTGTCGTTACCGGGGCTATACCGCTCCGTGGCCTGGTAACGGCGATGGCCGCTTTCATCGATGACGGCGGACTCGACGTCGAGCACGATATAGGAGCGCGGTCGGCGTTCAACGCCGATACGGGGTTCGTATTTCATAGATATTTCCTTTGGAATGGGCGGCAGGCTCGGCCTGCCGCGGTGTTCAGTGGTTTTGAGAATGATGGGTGCCGGCACCGGCCCCGATTATTTGTCGCTGGAGCGCGGCTGAGACATGTGCGTCTTGATACGCGTGCGCGTCTCGGCGGCGACGCGTTCGATGCGGGCCAGGGCTCGACAATGTCCGCCCGCGAGGTCGGAGGGCGCTCCCGCCAGACAGTCGAATGCGCCCTCGCTGCCCAGCCGGATCGTAACTTTCCCGCATTCCGACACGAGGATGACCGGCGCATTGCTGTCACCCGACCAGGGTCGGCATCGAAAGATGTGGATCAAATGCTGGTTGCGCATAACTGCCAGATACTCACGCGACCCGGACATGCCGGTGTGGGCCTGACCTTCATAAATGATGTCCTGGTCCCGCTCCATCGCGCGGAGAACCAGTTCGCGCACGATGCCGCCGTCGATCGCGCCACCGGTGGCGAATTCGATTGACGGGGTAAGCTTGTGGTCTGCCGGAAAGCCCATTTCGTGGCGCAGAGCCCAGGCGTGTTTCTGGTGCTGCAGCGCCTGCATCGTCGTGTCGTTCATGCTATCTTCCTTACTCTTGGGTGACGGCCGCTTTGGCCGGAGCCTTTTTCCGCTCTCTCACGGTGCTCAATTCCGCCGCATCGGCGGTGGCTTGCGCCTGCCGGCGCCATTCAATGGCCGGAGGCCGTCGATTTACCGGATCTTGAAAATTGGAGGCTAAGCCGATCTCTGAAGGCAGAGATTGCGACCTCACCTTCACGCGAAGCGTCGCGGCATAACGACGCTCGCTGGCCTCGCTGCTCGCGCGACCAGAGCAGCGAGGCCCTCTCGCTCTATCGATAACGTGTGTTCCAGCTGAGCTGGTTCACGCGCGGTGTTGCGCGGAGCTCGGCATCGCGCGCGAGCCATAAGGCCTCGGCCTCGTGCGCCGATTCGGCGATCTCGCGCCACCAGACCTTCTCGCGCGCATCCCAGCGATAGCCGCGCGCCTTGAGGAGATGGCGTTTGTCGAACGGCGCGCCCGTTGCCTCGATCCGCAACGACGGCTGCGCGGCCAGCGTAACCAGCCCCGCCATCAGCGACCGCACGCCGTCCGGACGATGGGTCAGCAAATGGGCGAGACTGATCACATCGGCGTCCGCCCGATGCCCGGTGGTGAAGTAGCCAATCTGCATCAGGAGGTGACCGAGTTTGGCGCCATCGAACCCATGCGCCGACCATTCGATTTCGCGCATCGAACAGGCCCAGGCATGCCCCTTGATCCCGGGCAAAAGGCGTTCAACAATTGGAGCGTCGTAGGCAGAATTGTGCGCGACAATCAGGTCAGAGCCGCCGAGCAGCGCTTCCCAGCGCGGCACGTTCAGGCCCCTCCCCGCCACGTCGTCGTCCGATATTCCGGTCAGTCGCTGCACCTCGACCGGGATTGGAATGCCGGGATCGCGCAAGCCGCGACGAGTTTCTTCGACAGCACGGATTTCTCCGGCGTCGTCGACCAGCACGACCGCGGCGGCGATTTCGATGACCTCGGCGGTCTGGACATCGACCGACGTTGTTTCCGTATCGACGATGGCAATGCGCCGTGTCGGCCCGATTGGCGGTCCGTCGTTCACAAGTTCGGAAATCGGCCGCACGCAGCGGAGGATGCGGACATCCTCGCGCGACGCGCAGAGACGTAGCGCCGCCTCGAACGAGGCGGCGTCGTTATGGATGGTCATGATTTGCTCCTGTTTGCTTACCGCCGAGCGGAGGCGAGGCTTTTCCTCCCCTCTTCACCCGGCTGCAGGAGACGCGGTCGCGGCAGCTTTTCCATCCCGGTCACATGCGTAGGCCGTCAGATGGAGAAACCGACTTTTAAGGTAGGCCGCCGATAAAGGTCCGCAGGAATCAACCTGTTGGATGATAGTCATGGCATTTGAACAAACACCGATTGCGCCGCATTCCGGCGCTTACGAAAGTCCCACATTAAAAACTCTCGAGGCCGACCAGAACAGCGCAAAACCTCGCTATTCGGTCGACGAGCCGGATGCCGCGTGCACCAGTTGCCCCATCGCCATGTGGTATGTTGCGGGCGAGGATTTGGAGTGCTTCTGCTCTGCCCTTCATCAGGTCGTCTGGAGCCTGAAAAGTGCAGCGATTAAATTATGCGATGCCCGTGAGCAGGAAATTGCCCGACTTCGAATCTCAGGACATACAAAGTCATCACCGGCGGCGTGACCCGGTAAGAGCGCAGTCGGTCACATGATGATTGCAACATTTCCGGATTTTGTTAAGCCGTTCGCTAGCAACACAGTGTAACGTTGGTTCCCGCCAGATGGGAGACCGAGAGCGATGCCCGTTCACAGCAAAACATTGATCTTCAATCTCGCAGGCCGAGGTCTGATCATCATGATAATTGCGATGACGGCTTCGGTGGCGATCGTTTCCTGGATAAGCAGCGACCTCCCACCTGATCTCTATCACCGCTCGATCGTGGCCGCGCTGTTGATTCCCATGTTGATTTCGCCCCCGATTTCACTCTGGGTAGGTTTGCTGAACTACCGATATTTCAGGTTGCACGGAAAGGTAGAATGGCTTGCCGACCACGATGAAATGACCGGTTTATTGAATCGACGTGCACTCCTCACCGCCGCTGCGAAAATGAGGGACCAACCCAGTAACAACCGCATCGCTCAGCCGGTCCTTCTTTTGTTGGCCGACATTGACCACTTCAAGAGCATCAACGATAATTTAGGCCATGATGCGGGCGATGAGGCGATCAGGCATATTGCGAACATACTGGTGCAGCTTAGCCCTCAAGGAGCAACGGTAGCTCGGCTGGGTGGAGACGAGTTTGCGATACTGACCGACTGGACAAGCTTGGCAGACGCCCGCAGCCTGGCGGCTTCAATTTGCCGCACAATCGAAAAATTGCCCTGTGTCTATGACAGTCATCTAATTCCGATGACGGTTAGCCTCGGCGTTGCCATCGGCAGCCGAGCGGAAAAGATAGATTGCATCCTGCGGCGCGCAGATGAACAGCTCTACAATTGTAAGCGGGAGGGCAGAAACTCCTATTCAGTCGCGGAAAGCGCTGCCGCATAAAGCCCGTCTCGTCTGCGAGTGCGCCCAAACTGCGAAAATCAGAATTCCTCGATTTGGGCGAGCATCGGTCCGCATGACCGATGGTCCGCCGTGCCCCTCGCTCCAGTCATCTTCTGGAACGAACGATGCATGCTGACCCTAATGTCCAAGGCCCGGTCCTTTCGGAAACGGGCGGTTGCCCACGTGCGGCGGTCTCTCTTCCAGAACTTTCCTGATTGATTCTGGCGTGACGGACATCTCGACATGGGTATCGATCCGTCGCGTCTTGCGCCATCGCGCGTCGCGGCGTTGGCGCGCTTCGGCTGCCGCAACGAGCATTTCTTCATACCGGGTGCCCGGCATCTCGGATGCCGCGGGCCTTCGTCCCGCTGCGCTCGCCGGCAAATCTCCCGCGGCCGGAACCTCAGCGTCCCTTGCGGTCGTTACCGGCGCGGTCTGCCTGCCATCTGGAATCGAAGGAGACGGGTCAGCCAATCTGGAGGTGCCGGCAACATATGCGCGCGCGCCGACGGACTGAGCCTCGCGCCCCCAGACCGATTGCATACGCGGCTCATCACTCCACGCTTGGACAAGACGCTTAATATCAGCAGGCGCATGCTCCGGTGCCGACCACTTCCCGTCGACATTTCGGATGCTTCCCGGAGCTGTTTTGGAAAACTCCGCAATCTGCGAGATTTCGGCGTGCTGCCGCTGTAGAATTTCCTGAACATCGTGCGCGAGTTCTGTCGGCGGGTTTGCAGCGGGTTTGAGGCCGTGGTGACCAAGCATCGATGGATCCCACACTGGCTTTCCGTCCTTGGTCGCAATGTGGCGCCGCTTCGTGCGGAGTTCCTCGAGCAAATTCTGCCATGCCACCTGGTGCTGTCTCTTGCCTTCCTCAGCCGCCGCTTTCAGATCCGCAGCAGTTCGGCGATCATTGCGATGACGCTCAGAGAGAGCGGCGCGGCGCGCATGCTCGTCCATAGCCTGCACACGCGCGGCCTCAGCGCCATCGAGCCGCGATATATCCAACTCAAGTCCGAGCTTGCCCGTCTGGTAGGGCGCAACTTTCGCCCCGAGCAAAACCGAGCGACCCACTTCATTGGCGGCAGCGGCGGTGGCGGTGGCAGTGGTAGTGGCAGTGGTAGTGGCCAGCCGATTCTGATCCAGCCGCTGGCGTATAGCCCCGAGCTGCGTCACCGCCTGATCTACACCTGTGCGGCGCGCTTCCAACAGTATTCGCTGGGCTATCATCCGTCGGACGGTGGCCGCGATGCTCCGCACGTTGGCGCTACGACCCATGGGCACGTTACGGGCGACCCGTGCCTGGATCGCTTTCCGGACACTGGCAGCGCGCGACGCAATTTCGCGGACGATTGCGACGTCCGGTAGGGGGCGGCGACGCGAGGGAATAGTGACCGCGCGAATACGTCTCGTAAGTTTGGCGAGCGTATCGCGCTGCGCATCAAGATTGCGGCGTCTCGCCGCGATCTCCACACTACGTGCCAGCAGCGCGGTTTCACGCTCGGCTAGGACAAGTTTTTTGGCGGTGCTGTCGGTCGCGACACTCAATTCATTGAGCGTCACGATGTGGGCGTTGTTTTCGATCACCGCGACTGTTTCGCCGCGGTCAAATGCCGCCATGCGTTCCGGCCCCACCCGCTCCTGGCGCTGGGCATTCAAACCGCGCGCCTGATAGCTAAGATGCGTGAAGCGTGTTGCTAGGCCCGCGTGGCGACAGGCTTGATTCATATGCGCCGCGCAGAGCGCGCGCAGCCGGAACAGGCCCGCCTTGTTGGTGAGACCGTTGACCTTCTCCTCCGCGACGTCCCACTGATAGGATGCGGTGCGTTCGCAGGGCCGGGTCGAAAACACGATATGGGCGTGAACATTGCGCTGATCGCTCAATTCGTCCGGCACATGGAGAGCGGCAGCGTAGGGCAAACCGAGCCGACCAAAAGTCCGTTCGCAGAACTCGTATACGAACGAACGGCGCTGCCCGGCACTCAGTTCATGCGGCAAGTTCAGCACCACACGATACTGGACCTTGGCGTTGGCCCGATAGCCTTCCTCGACGGCCTCCAGCATGCGCCAGGCCGCTTCGATTTCTTCGACGCTCTCGCCCATATTGCTGATCGGATGGACCAGTTGAACATCGCCCTCTTCGAGCGAACCATCGCGAAAAATATACTCAACGTGGGCTGCGGCAAGGCCGGAACGCCAACCCTTCGAGTTGAAACCCTTGTAGGTGACGTTCATATAAAGCGCGACACGGCCGCGAGCATCGATCAGCGGGGTCCGATATCGACGTAGCGGGCGAGCAGCGGAAGGCGCCATTTTCGATCTGCTGATTTTACGGTCGGATGCCGGTCTGAATGGCGGGCTTTGCATCTTTACCCGAAACGTGCGCCCCCATCCCGGTGCAATGCTTTCGGCAAGCTCGCGCTGCAACGCTCGGTCAGCGATGGCGTAAGCTCTTTCGGCCCCGGCCTCGCGCCTGCGGCGCATCGTGGCAACGCGATTGATCGCGCCTGCGATCGTCCGGTCCGCTGCCCTCAATCGGCGCGCGGTGCGGTCTGTCGCCATGAGAATTGCGAAGGCCCGCGCATCGGCCTGCGCCATTACGCCATCTTCGCCGATCAACTGCATGCTTTGCGCCATTTTGCTCACTTGAAAGAGGGGGGTGGGACGAAAGCCATGGGCCTGTTGACCCCGGTCAACGTTTCTTTCGCACTCCCACCCCCCTCTTCCCCTTCTACCTATCAGTTTGGGATTTTGCTTCGGATCGAAGCTTACAACTTCGCTCACCCTCAAACGCGGAGGGTCACCGATCTGCCACTCGCCTGTCGAAGTGACCCTCCGCACGGTACGCGCGCTGCCACGCTAATTGGGCTGCCCCGCTGAAGGAGGCAGACAATGTTCGACAAAGACGAAGTGAGCCGGCGCCGCAAACTCGCGGACGCCAAAGCCAGGGAAGCGAAACTCCGCGAGGAACTCGCGGCCATTCAAAAGGCAAAGCGTTCCGCCCGAAGCGGCATTGACCAAATAACGCGCCATGAAAATTGGCACGCCAGAACTCTCGCCGCAGCGGACCGCCGCGCTGGTTATACAGGCGAGATGGCGTCGGCCCGCCTATATCTGCGCAGTCTTCCGGTGGACAGATACGCAGCAATTCTCGCGCAATATGCCACGGGATCAAGTGACGCCGACAATCTCTCGGTCGAGGTTGCCGCGGTTCGCGCGAACTTCGATCAATGGCACCGCAAAGGCGAAGCGATCATTCTTGATCGTGAACGCCGCGGTTATGCCGAGGAATGTGCACGATGGGCCGATCGCGAGGCCTCGCAACCGACGCAAAGCTGGCGCGCCAAACCGATGACCCGCGGACAATATTTCCTGATCGCGCGCACTGCCGAGTTTCTGAATGTCGCGGAACCGACCGGAAAGATTACGCGCGGCGCAGCACACGATTGGCTGAATGTGCACGATGCCAATCTCCGGCTTCGTCCAGACGGGGTCGAAGGATTATGAGCGGTCAACGCAGTGTCAAGCTGACGCTCGGCTCGGACGAGCGCGTGTTCGGCTCTTATCGCGAACTTGAGGATTATGCGGCGCAGCTGACTGGCGAAATGCGAACGCGCGAGTCCCAGTTACAGCACGATCCACGCAACATAACTTTATGGCAGCAACTCGAAAAGACGGCGGAATATCTCGGCCGGGTTATCGAGGGAATGCAGTTATGGATCGATACCGACGATCACAGACTAACGGAAGATTTGGAAAAAATATCCCGAATGCTTGCCGACCTATAGGTGCAAATCCTAGAATAGGAGACTTTTGTCAAAGGAGTCTTTTAGAATGCCAATGTTATCGTCTATTGAGTGGGTAGCCCGCCACCGCCAAATTTACAAGACTATCTGTGCCGGTGAGTCCGTGAGCGAGCGGCGCATAGTTGCTCTGCTTCGCGAGGGATGGGATTATTCATCCGAAGTGGCCGGCGCATTCGACGAGTGGGGCATGTTTCGCGCCCCGCACCTCGGCATCCTCGCCGGACTGTCTCGCGAAGCGTATCCCCGATCGCCGCTGCTCCACATGGACATGAGCATCTCGGAAATCGAGTCCGGTCTATATCGCCAATGCAGGATCATGCCGGACGAGCCTAAGGCGGGGTCAATTCCATCATCGACTGACTATGCCGTCGCGAACTGTCCTCATTATGAGCCTGACAGGGAATGGATCTTCCAGGCTCTCATCGGTCACACGCCGCGAGATCTGGCGAGGCTCCTCCACGTTTATAATCGCGATCACCGACGCGTTGGCAAATTCCTGCTCGCCAAGGATTTTCGCGCTGCCTTCGCCTTAGCGCCAGAATTGCGCACCCGAGAAGGGTGGCCCGACGAAGTCACCCGCTTTTGGCGGAACCGCGACATCCGCCGTATTCTCGCACCAGCCGACGCCTTATGCGCGCATGCGGAATTCGCCCGACTCGCGATGAATGACAGGGGGATGTGCGCGATGGCCTATCGCGACGACGGCATTTTCATGACCATGCGTCAGGGCATCGACAGCATCACGGCGGGACCAAGTTCCGAGGCCGTCACCACAAACCAGCTTCAGATTGACCGATTGCTGGAAATGATGCCTCTACAGACAACGATCCTGCTTCCGCCGACTTGCGTCTTCGCAGAGCGAGATTCCCTCATGGGCGGGGCCTGGTCGCTCGCCGCGGCGTCGCACCTGCCTCAAATCCTCCTCGAATGTGGCGATGAGCTGCCCGATATACTTCGGGGGACGAGTGAATTCGAAGCCCGACTGACACAAGATAATCTGCGAGCCCATCCAGCGGCGTGGTTCGAAAAGCATGGCGGCCAGGCCGCATGGTCACAGAACCGACCTGCCGTGACGCTCTGGTCACTCGACCGACGACAGAATGTGGCTGTCAATCTCATCGAAATAAGCCGTTTCTGTGACGCTGCGTCTCTTCCGCCGTCCGGCGACCGAAATACTTCCTCCTACAGAACGTCGAAAAAGGATCTCGCCAACCTTATCAAAACTGTGACTTTGATCTGGCTCGTTGACGCACGGCCTGCAGCAGCCGATCCAAGCACCGGAGAGCTAAAAACGGGTTTTCGGAAACGGAGCGGCAAGGCGTCCTGCGAGGATTTCGAAACGCTGGACGATATATGCAGGCTAAAGGAGTTCGGGAGGCGCGCTTGCAAAATTGGACAGGAAAAGGCCAACAAGAGGCTAAGGTCCGGGCGGGGCGGTTTCTCGGCCCAGGGGCATCCCCATTTATGGTTTAGGGACGACGGTGATGACCTCGGTCATTATCGCAAACTTCAGCTGCAGGCGGTTGCCGAGAATCTGGGGCTCCAAAGCGGGAGCAGGGGATTTCCTCTCGGATCTTCGGCTAGCGTAATCGGGCGCGGCCCATGGGCGCCCCATTTCTCCGGGCGCCCGAAGTTCAGCCCCGGTCGTCAGCAACAAGGATGCTCCATGACACTGGACATTGAAGCAGCCTATTGTAGCCGCGACCACGCCATGATGATCACCGCCCACCCTACCGATCCGATGCATGAGTTCCTGTCACGGCCTATCGCGTCCATCGATCGCGATGACGCTTCTGATCACGGCGCGGTGCAAAGCACCCGTACATCCGCAGTGAAAAGTTAGTCTGGCGACTGTTCACACTGTCCGTTTGGCAAAAAAGTACGGTGCTGAACGATGCGCTGGTGCCCGCAAGAAAGGCCTCGCTTTCCAGCGAGGCCTTTCCGCCCTCTTGGTATGGCTACGCAAGAGAAGACTCGCCAATCAACCGGGTAGCAGACTGGGCTTACGGGCAAAACGATATGGTTTTGGGCTCGAGAGTCAATGCAGCAGCTCTCGACAACGTGTCGTTGTCTTCCGCCGGCACTCCGGCGTCGCAGAGAAAATTCTGTATCGCTCTCGCTATGATATCCAGGCGACGGGTAGGCATTTACTGTCTGCAAGACCTGCTATTAAAGATGCCCCGGATTTCTCTGTCGGTTAGCCCAAAGGCCAACTTCAGTATCTGTCACGCGCAGATCGCCGCCATCGGCGCCCTCGGTCGCGCTATTTGTCTGAGAGAAGGGTATTGGCGAAATTTTCGTTTTGATCGCGTGAACATCGCTTAAGCGATTTGCAACCGCAGACCAAAATCCTGCTGCAATATAATCCCTGAGCTTTAAGCTCGCGATCATACGGATGGTGATCATCTCGATCGCATCATCGCCGTAAAGCCGTTCCGCCGCGAGCGCCTGTTCCCAAACATCCTCTAAATTCGGCTCCATCGTCTTAACTCCGATGCGTCACCATCATTTTGGCCACTTTATCGCAAAAACGGCCCAACAGTAAGGTGTTTCGTCGCTGCGAAGCGATGCGCAAAATCGGTTGCAGGACCGATCCACCGTCTTGCTACCTCGCTTGCGCTCACGGCGAGATACATCTCTTCGGAATAGCGAGCCCCGGGCTCGATATTGTCGTCAGTTAAAGCAGCAAATTGCTCTGCAAATAAGTTGTTCCGCCGAGCTCACAGACAGAGGACACTCCCGAAATCGCTGCGCACTTCAATCCCAATATCTGGCCTGCGGGAGGTCGCTGACCCCGATGCCCTTGCGAGTTGGGCGCGTTTCGAAAGTGACCCTCCGCTTGCCGCTTTTTTAGCGATGCCAAAAACTCGAGATGAAGAAAAACCCATCTCGAACGCGTCCCACAACGCGACAATCCCTCAAGACGAACGACGCGGTCATTCCTCTTGTCAGTTACCACTTCGATGATTCATGGTCGTCGATTCCGGCCGAGGCCGAACTCATTGATCGATGGTTCGGCATCGCGATCGCAGAGCTGTTTGGAGTAAGCCCGCATGAGTAAAGATCATCAAGGAAAGCGGGTGGCCATCTATGCCCGTGTTTCCACGCGCAAGCAGGCGGACAATGAGCTGTCGATCTCAGATCAGATCGATTGGGCCGAACGCTGGATCGCCGAACATGATGCCTGCAAAGCCGCAACCTTCATCGACGCGGGCGCAAGCGCCACCAAGGATGGGCGAACCGAGTTTCAGGCGATGATAGCCCTCGCGATGGGCGACGACAGACCCGTCGATATCATCCTTGTTCACTCCTTATCGCGGCTGTTCCGTAACGCGCTTCACTTCATGCAATACAAAGAGAAGCTTCGGCGACACAAAGTGCGGATCATTTCCATCACCCAGGCCTTCGGCGATGATCCCGCTGCGGATTTTTCCTTCGGCATGATTTCCCTAGTCGATGAATATCATAGCGCAGAAAACGCTAAGCACGTGAAGCGCACGATGCTGGCCAACGCTGCGAAGGGCTTTTGGAATGGGCAGACGCCGCCAATCGGCTACAAAACTGTTGCTGTCCCTCAAGCCAAGGGAAAAGACCGCAGAAAGCTCGTGATTGATCCCGAGACCCAACATATCCCTCCCCTCGCCTTTGAAACCTACGTGCATGGATATAGGGGCCGACCGATTGGTATCACGAATCTCGCCCAGCTCTTGAATGAATGGGGTGAACGTCTCCGGGGCAAGCCGTTTAGCGTGTCCAACGTCCACGCCATTCTGACTAACACCGCTTATATTGGTGTCGCATTCTATAATCAGCGCGACTCCCGCACGGGAGAAGCGCGCCCCGAGAACGAATGGGTGCCAATCCCCGTTCCTCCGCTCATCAGCGAAGAGCTGTTCTATGCTGCCAAGGCGCAAATGGCCGCGCGCGATCCAAAGATGGGCGTCGCTGCGGTCAAGACCAACGGCAACCTCCTAACAGGCTCTGTCGTCTGCGGGTGCGGGGGAGACGGCTGCGGGGGCGGCATGACGACGTCGACTGGCAAGAGTGGACGATACCGCTACTATGCTTGTCATCGCCGAGCAGCGAGGGGCGCAACTCAATGTCCCGGTCGGCGCATTCGAATGGATGCGCTCGACGATCTGGTGGTCAACGCCGTTTCTGAACATATTCTCGGCCCCGAGCGGCTCAAAGCGCTGTTATCCGCTTGGATCGATCGCAGCGAAGAGGTTCAGGTCGGTCGCCGTGAAGGCCTGAAGCAGCTTCGTACTCGCCTGACACTGCTAGATGGCGAAAGCGCCAACGTGATCAAGCTGGTTCGCTCCGGCCTTTACGCCCCCGACGATCCGCAAATCGCCGCGGAAATTGCCAACATCGCGGCCCAGAAGCGCGCGATCGCAGGCGATATTGACGCGTTGGAACGGCAGATTGCTGATGGCGAGCGTCGAATCACGCCGGAGATTGTGGAAAAATTCGGTTCCTTGATGCGGAATAAGCTGCGCGGCCAGGCCTCAGCAGCGCGAAGGGATTATATCCGTCTGCTCGTTGATCGCGTCGAAGTCGGACATAGGGAAATCCGTATCTCCGGATCGAAAGCCGCTCTGTCGCGAGCTGCAATCGGCACTCCGCCGCACTTGGTGCCCAAAGCTGAACGGAAATGGTGCACCCGGCGGGATTCGAACCCACGGCCCCCAGATTAGGAATCTGATGCTCTATCCTGCTGAGCTACGGATGCGCCGCCTTTCCTGTAGCGGGGCGCGGCGCGCAGCGTCAATTGGTCGGGGTCAATTTACGGCGTCGGGCGGCGCAATCGGCACCAACAGCGGCATCGCGGCAATCCCGTCGTCGCGTAGCGCCTGCGCCTCCTGTGGCGAGGCTTGGCCGTGGATCAAATCTTCGGGCGCACGGCCTTCGTGCATCGCGCGCGCCGCGTCGGCAAAGTCACGTCCGACCCAGCGCGACTGGGGCAGCATTTCGGCCTGCTTTGTCGCAATTTCAGCGATCACCTTGCGGACCAGTTCGGGCGATATCGCGCCATGGTCGGCAACATTATCCGGCTTGGCATGGCTCACGATCGTCATCTGGTTCGACTTTGCGCCGATGCGCGGCGCCATCACCGCCTTTTTGACATCGCTGTCGCCGCACACCGGGCAATTGATCAGGCCGCGCGCCTGTTGATCGGCAAAACTGTCACTGCTCGCGAACCAGGCTTCAAACCGGTGATCCCCGGCGGCACAGCAAAGGTCGAAAACGATCAAGGTCAGGCGATCCCCAGCAGCGGGTCGAGCCCGCCGCGCGCGTCGAGCGCTGCCATGTCGTCGCTGCCCCCGATATGCTGCCCGTCGATGAAAATCTGCGGGACGGTGCGCGCGCCGCCCGCGCGCGCGACCATCGCGTCGAATCCGGCACGGTCCATCGTGACATCGATTTCCTGATATTCCGCACCCTTGCGATCGAGCAACGCCTTTGCGCGCGAGCAATAGGGACAAAGGAATTTTGTAAAAACTTCGATCTTGGCCATAGCCTATCCTGTCATCATCTGATCCGTCATATCGGAATCCAACGAAGCAAAGTCAAATATGTTGCTCGTCATCAGGGCGTCGGGCACGACCCGCGCCCAAGAGAGGGCAGAGACTCGCGCCGCGCCGCTGCGCCGCAGCACTTTCGCCGCTGCGCGCAACGTCGCGCCGCTCGCGTGAACATCGTCGATCAGCACGATATGGCGCCCCGCCGCGCGGATTTTCGCATCATCCGCCAGCGCGAACGCCCCGGCGACAATCTTTTCACGCTCGCGCCGCCCTTTGCCGCGGAGCGAGGCGGTCGATTTGATGCGCAGCAGCAGATGATGGTCGCGCGTCGCGCCGCCAATCCGCGACAATTCGTCGGCAACCAGCGCGGCCTGGTTGAAACCGCGCGACCACAGCCGCCAGCGGTGCAGCGGCACCGGCACCAGCAGAATATCGTCGGCGCTGCCAAGCGCCGCCAATTGCCGCGCCATCAGCCGCGCCATCAATCGCGCGTGGCCGGTTCGTCGCCCATATTTCAGCCGGAGCGCCACAGTGCGCGCGACCGAACCATAGGCAACCGCTGCTGGCGCGCCTTCGAACGGCGGCGGACTGGCAAGGCAGGCGCCACATGCTATCGACCCGCCCGGCAGCGCCGTCGGCAGCGGGATCGAGCAGTGCGAACAGGCCGGGCCGTCGAGAAAATCAAGCGATGTCCAGCACGTCAGACAGAATTGCCGGTCCTCGCCCACGATGACGCCGCAACCGGGGCAGCGCGGCGGCAACGCATAATCAGCGACCGCGCGCGCCAATATCCGCAAGCCGCGGAGCCATGCCGCCGCCGTCGCGCCCGTATTTTCGACTTCCCCCGTCGCCGTTGCCATCTCCGACTTGTGCCGCATCGTCCGGGGCGGCACAAGCACGGCATGTCGCCGCCGCAACGCCCACTTTTTTCTGCCGCTCGCCACCGCGCCCAGCGCGACCGGCTCGCGCGCCTGCCTGCGTCGGCCAATTTCCTCGCCCCGATCATCGCCGAAACGCTGCGCGACCGGCTGGCGATGGTGAAACGCGATTTCGCGCGCATCCTGCTCATCGGCGCGCATGATCAGGCGCTGGCCGACCATTTGCGGGGTGTCAGCACCGAACTGACGATCATTGAGGCTGGTCCGCGGCTGGCCGTCGCCAGCGGCGCACTGGTTGCCGAAGCCGATGCGATCGATCTGCCCTTTGCCAGCTTCGACCTGATCGTCTGGCCCGGTGGTCTCGACAGTGTCAACGATGTACCGGGCGCGCTTGTGCGCCTGCACGCGTTACTGGCGCCTGACGGGTTGCTGCTCGGCGCTTTTCTCGGCGACGGCAGCCTGCCACGGTTGCGGCGTGCGGTGATGACCGATGGCGTGCGCCCGATCGCGCGACTGCACCCGCAGATCGACCTCGCGGCGATGGGCAATCTGCTCCAACGGGTGGGCTTTACCCTGCCTGTGGTCGATGTCGAAGCACTGACAGTGCGCTATGGCGACTGGCTGGCGCTGGTCCGTGATCTGCGCGCGGCGGGGCTGGCAAGCCGCCTGTACCCTGCCCCGCCGCCGCTGACCCGCGCCGAAGTAGCACAGATCGCGAACGCCTTTGCCGCGCAGGCGGATCCGGACGGTCGCATTGCCGAAAGCCTGCGCATCGTCCATTTCAGCGGCTGGGCGCCGCATCCGGACCAGCCGCAACCAGCACGGCGAGGCAGCGGGCAAACGTCGCTCGCCGCAGCGTTGAAACCAAAAAGCTAGATCAACGCCTCCAGCAGGCCGATCAGCGGCTTATCGGCGGGTGGCATGTCAAGGCTATGGAGTTCGACCGGGCGCACCCAGCGAAGCGCGCTGGCGTGCTGCGCCACCGGCGTGCCATGCCATTTGCGGCACACATAGAGCAGCAGCAACAAATGCCGGTCGCCCAGCATGTCGCTGGCGAAACAGGCGGGGGCCAGGCACGCCTGCTCGACGTCGATGCCCAATTCCTCGGCCAGTTCGCGGACCAGCGCCTGCTCGGGCGTTTCGCCAGGATCGACCTTGCCGCCCGGAAACTCCCATAATCCCGCCATCGACAACCCTTCCGGACGCTGCTGGACCAGCAAGCGCCCGTCACGGTCGACCAGTGCGGCGGCGACCACAAAAAGGCCGGTTTTTGGCAGTTTTCCGGGGCTAGGCGCGGACAAATTGTTAACCTTCCTGTGCGAACATCGGCATCCTCGGGAACTACACTTCAGTCAGGGGTGGAACAATGCGCAATCTTTACAGGCTGATGCGGTCGACCAGGGCCGCCACAGCCGTCGAATATGGGCTGATACTGGCCCTCGTCTTTCTTGCCGCGGTCAGCACAATTACCGAAGTCGGCAATTCTACGATGAATATGTGGGACACCGTTTCGACATCGGCGACGAATGTCATGTGATCCACTGTCCGATTATGGGACCTGGCGGACAATCTATCCTGGTTCCGCCATTAAGATTTTCAAAACCTATTCGCCGTAAACCAGCCAGTGTTGACCCAGACCAGACCGTCAACAGGGTAAGTGATATCAGGAGACCAGTCATGAAGTTCATCAAAAAGTTCGTTCGCGATACCAAGGCCGCAACCGCCATTGAATACGGCCTGATCGCCGCTCTGATCGCCGTCGCCGGCATCACCGCCATGGGCGCGGTTGGCAACAGCGTTACCAGCACCTTCCAGAAGGTCGATAACGGTCTGAAAAAGAGCTAATCGGCACCGCCGCCCGGTTATCCGGTCGGAGAAAAAAAGAAAGGGCGGTCGTAACGGCCGCCCTTTTTTGTTGGGCTAACGGCCCGCATAAACAACGATTTTCACCTTCTGCCCCGGCGTCAACCGGCTCGACGGGGTCAAGCGGTTGAGCACCTGAAACCGCTCCGCCTGATAATTTGTATATGCCATGCGCCGCGACAGAGTGGCCATCGTATCGCCGCGGCCCACGGTCACCACATCGATCCGCCGCGGTCTGATCGCCGCCGCTTCGGCCGCATTCAAGCGCCGGACGCTATTGAACATCGAATTGAACACACCGGTCCCGCCCGCTTTGGTCAACGTGACAAAGTGGAACGCACTGCTACGCGAGAATTCATAGGCAAAAACGGTCACATCAACCTGGCCCGACTGGCTGGCGACGCGCGCGGTCGAATAATAGGCGGGAATGCCATTGACCGTTGTGCGCTGGACCGAGCTTGGGCTGATCGCAGTGTTGCCCGCCACCGATTTGAACGCCGCGGCCAAATACGTGTTCATGTCGCCGTTATACGGCCCGGTCGTGAACTGCCCCTGCCCACCATTGCCGCTGATCGTCACTGCGGTCGTCCCGTTTTGCATACCATATCCGCGCGGCACCGCGAACCGTAGCCGCAGGTCGGGGTGCAGGAACTCGTTACCCTCGACCACCCCCTGCGCGGGGTCGTCGCCATACAGCACATTGTCGACCGCAGCCAAAAACGCATCGGCATTGCGCGTCCCCCCGGTGCCGCCGACGCGGCTCGCCAGGGTCTGGGCATTGCGGACGCGCGAGGCGGGGTCTGGGTGGGTGCTCGCCCACGCGGGCAGCGAACGCGCATCGCCGCCCGACAATCGGGCGTCGAGGTTGGTCTGGTTGGCAAGGCTCGCCAGCATCGTCGATAGCGCCAGCGGATCATAGCCTGCGCTGCGCAGATACTGAACGCCGAGCTGGTCGGCTTGTAATTCCTGGCTGCGCGAAAAGCCCAGTGTCGCCATTTGCGCGACCTGCATCGCATTGTTCTGGAGGAGACCGCCGAGCCCGCCGAGCACGCCGCCGCTATCGCCGATCGCGCCGCCGAGTACGGCGCCGAGTACCCCGAGGATCTGGTTCCGCGTCGCCGCCGACTGGCGTTTTTTGCTGTGCTGTGCCGCAACATGGCCAACCTCATGCCCCAGCACCCCGGCCAGTTCGGCCTCATCGTTCATCAGCGCCATCAGCTGCCGGGTGACATAGACATAGCCGCCGGGAATCGCGAACGCGTTGTTCACCGGTGAATTGAGCAAGGTGACGGTAAAATCACTGCGCGCGTTCGACAGCCCCGATTGCAGAGCGATATTCTGTCCGACGCGGACAACATAGGCCGTCTGCGGGCCGCTATACGCGCCGCCAAATTCCGCCATCAGCTGCGGGTGCGCGTCATCGCCCTGCTTCCGTTCGGACGGGGAGATGCTGGTCGCGGTCTTGATCGCTTTCAGCTGCGCATCGGCGACGCCGGTCACAGCAAGGCTGCCCAATGCAACCGACGCCGCCAGCTTGATTGCCATATCATTCATTCTTTTTGTCCGGGTCATCGATGCGCCTCCCCTTGCTGTTCGTCGTTCCGGGATATCCCTTATTGACCGCGACGCAAACCGCACCTGAACGGCAGTACCCGCGCCGCGGCCCCATTATGGACAGTGAACGCAAATCGCGGCAATCGGGTTCCGCTGCGACGTCGGTCAGGCGCGCCCCATGGCCAGGAATTTTTCCTCGCGCGCCGCCAGGATCGTGTCGCGCGGCAAGCCCGACAGGCTGTCCAGTTCCTGTGCGATCGCATCGCCGAGCGCGGCAATCGCAGCGTCGGGATCACGGTGGGCGCCGCCGACGGGTTCGGAAACGATGCGATCGATGATCTTCAGCCCCAGCAGATCCTGCGCCGACATCTTCATCGCCGCCGCGGCATCGGCGGCCTTATCCGACGTGCGCCACAGAATCGACGCGCAGCCTTCGGGCGAAATCACCGAATAAACGGCATGTTCAAACATCAGCACACGGTTCGCGGCGGCGAGCGCGATTGCGCCGCCTGACCCGCCTTCCCCAACGATCGCCGCAACCATCGGAACGCCGAGCGCGAGGCATTGTTCGGTCGAGCGAGCGATCGCTTCGGCTTGGCCCCGTTCTTCGGCCTGGATGCCCGGAAACGCGCCCGAGGTGTCAACCAGCGTTACCACCGGCAGGCCAAAACGGTCGGCGAGTTGCATCAAGCGGATCGCCTTGCGATAGCCCTCCGGCTTGGCCATCCCGAAATTATGCTTCATGCGCGACGGAATATCGTCGCCCTTTTCATGGCCGATGACCATCACGCGGCGCCCGCGAAAGCGCGCGAGGCCGCCCAGAATCGCCTGATCGTCGCCGAAATTGCGGTCGCCCGCCAGCGGCATCCAGTCGTCGAACATTTCGGCGACATAATGTTTGAAATGCGGGCGGTCGGGGTGGCGCGCAACCTGCGTCTTTTGCCACGGCGTCAGCTTCGCATAGATATCACGCAGCAATTTCGAGGACTTGTCCTCCAGCCGCGCAATGTCATTGTCGATGTTGAGCGTGGGGTCGTCCCGCATCTCGCGCAATTCAGCAATTTGCCGATCGAGCGCGGCGACCTGTTTTTCGAAGTCCAGAAAGGCTGTCATGGCGGAGAGCGCTAGGACGAAGGTGACCCGAGGTCAACGTCGGCAATATGATCGCGCATCTGCGCCAACGGATGGCGCTGGTTGACCAGCTCGACGAGGCGGCGGCTGTCGACATGGGTATAGATTTCGGTCGTCGCGATGTCCGCGTGGCCCAGCATCAACTGCAATGCCCGCAGGTCCGCCCCGCCTTCGAGCAGATGGGTGGCAAAAGCGTGGCGCAGCACATGCGGGCTGACCGCGGTCGGATCGATCCCCGCGCGGCCCGCGAGATCGCGCAGCATCTGGAACAGCCGGACGCGCGAGACGTGGCTCTTGCCCGACGGAAACAGCCAAAGCGAACCGTCGGCGATGAGCGGCAGCCAGCGGTCGAGCGCCCCGCGGGCGCGATCCGACAGCGGCACCAACCGCTCTTTGTCTCCCTTTCCCCGCACGATCAGATATTCGCGCTCGCCGGCAATCGCCCGCCGCGGCAGTGCTACCAGTTCACTCGCGCGCAGTCCCGATCCATAAAGAAGTTCGAGCAGCAACAGCATCCGCACCGCCGCCGCGGCTGGCGCTTCACCCGCGGCGTCCTCTTCGGCCTGTGCAAACAGCCGCCCGACATGATCGTGCGTCAGGATGCGCGGCAGCGGGCGCCGCGTCGTTGGCCGTGCAATATCGAGCGCAGGATTGTCGGCGCGGTCGCCTTCGTCGAGCAGAAAGGCGAAGAACTGACGCAGCGCGGACAGCTTGCGCGCCGCACTGCTTGCCGCAAGTGATTGATAGTCAGCCATCAATTGGCGCAGCACCGCGACATTCGCATCGGCGAGCGGGCCTTTGACCCATAATGCCGCCTGCTCCAGATCGCGGCGATAGGCAGCCAGCGTGTTGCGCGAGGCGCCTCGCTCCGCCGCCATCATTTCCAGGAAGCGGTCGATCGCTGCCCCGTCAGACATCGTCTGACTGCGCCATCAAACGGTCAGGTTCAGACACGCACCAGCGCTTCGGCGGCGATCATCCGCGCTTCGGACGCCAGTCCCACCTCGCGTAGCGCCCGGACGATGTAATAGAGATGATAGGGCGGCACTTTCGACCATTCGCCTTGCATCCCTGTCGCGGCCAGCAACGCCACCATCCCGGGTTCACGCCGCTCTGCGGCGGCCATGATTGCGCGCGACCAGCGCGTCTGCTTGCCCAGATCGACGCCGAGGTCGCTCGCCGCCGACGCTGCAGCGCCCGTCTCGATCCGCCCGAGCCCGGCCAGCCCGGCGAGCAGGAATTTCGAGCGCAGATAATCGGCGCTGTCGTCATCGCTCGAAAACTGCCCGACGGCGCCAGCGGTGGTGCCGTTTAGGGGTCGCGGTGAACCGACCGCCAGCACGCCCCAAGCGTGGCTTCCGACGGTCACGGTCGGCACCCAAGCGATGGCGTTGGCGTCATAGCCGCCTGCCAGCATCGATCCCAGCAATTGCCACGGATCGCTGCCGACATCGGTGCTCACCGGCAATGCTGCGGCGGCACGCGCGGTCGCGACCATCGCCGCGTAGCTTTGCAGCGGTGCCGTCCCAGCACTCCACAGCCCTTGCATTGCCGCGTAGCGGTCGGCGCCATTCGCGGCGCCAAAGGCGGCGCGGAGCTGGTCGGTCTGCGCCGCCAGCGCCTCCGAAGGTTCTTCCTCGCCCGCCGCCGCGCTCAGCAAGGACACATAGGCTTCGCTCGATAGCACGCCGCGCGCCGCCGCCTCGGGCGCCGCGGCAACCCGATTTGCCATGTCGGTCATCGGCGCGAGGACGGTCCAGCCCTTCATATGGGCAGGGATCGACGTGCGCAGCGGTTCGGGGACCGGCACCGCCGTGGCAGTCGCCATGCCGAACCGCCAGCTCGTCAGCCGGTCGACATTATCCCATTCGATCGTGGTCGATCGCCGCCCGCTGCCGGTGGCGCCGAGCACCCGCTCCGCGAGCAGGATGTCGAAGTTGGCAATCTTGCCACTCGACCGCACCCGGCCGATCGCCCAACCTGCCGGGCCGGCCTCGCCCGACAAGCCCGAACAAATCGCCGCCGCCAGCCGCCAGGCCTGCTCGTCGCCATGGGCCAGACCAGCTGGAACATAGGGACACATGCCCGCCGGATCGGCGTTGGCCAGATAAGTCTGCTGCGCCGCCGCCACCAGGCGCGGGCTGGCCCGGTCATAGTCGACCGCCTGAACGATCCAGCGCGCCGCGATCGATTCGCCCATCCGGAGCAGAAGCGACGCGCGGTCGGCGGCCAGGTCGGCGCCGTTGATCGTGCCGGGGGTATCGATCGCCGATACCAGTGACCGCCGCAGCAGGATCTGACCCCAGCGCGACGCAAGCTGGCCGTTGGTCCGCCGCATGATCGCCGCGGCATATTGACCGCGCACACCAAAGGCATCGGGTGCGAGCCCCCCGGTTTCGGGGGTCAATGGTCCGATCCGCGTCAGCAAACGCCGCGCGCCGGGCGGAAGATCATATTTCAGCGTGCCAGGCGCGACCTCTTCGCCATCCTCGCCCTCCTCATCGGAAGCCTCGCCGGGCGTTCCGGCCGTGTCGGTGGCGCTTACCGTCGAGGTGACCGGCGGCGGGGTCGCACCGTTTTTCGGGGTCGATGTTGGCGTAGGTGCTTGCGATGGGGTCGGCGTCGGACGCGGTGCCGGCGTGTCGGGAGGATTGCCAAAACCTTCGGGCAGCAGCGATTCCTGCGCGAGCGCGGGCAGCACCAGCGCGGCGGCAAGCGCGGTACCCGACAAGGCCAAGGTCAGCATCAGCGGTTTTTTAGTCATCACGCCACGCTTTCGGCAATCTTGTCGGCCACGTCCACCTCAATCCTTCGCGCCCGGACAGCCGGACCTGCATTTATCGGCGAAAACCGTTGTTCCGCGCGTCTCGAACGGTATAGCCGCGCCCACCATGTCGCGAAACCCGAAAAGCCCGGCTTCTGCCATTCCCGCGTCGATCCGCGACCGGTCGATCGTGCTGGTCGGGTTGATGGGGTCGGGAAAATCGACCGTTGGCCGCCGCTTGGCCCAGCGATTGGGGATGCGGTTTGCCGACGCCGACGACGAGATTGAGCGCGCCGCCGACATGACCATCGCCGATATTTTCGAACGGTTCGGCGAGGCGCATTTCCGCGATGGCGAGCGGCGGGTGATCGCGCGGCTGCTGGCCGGCAAACCGATGGTGCTGGCGACTGGCGGCGGTGCCTTTATCAACGACGAAACACGCGCGCTGATCCTGCGTGACAGTCTGTGCATCTGGCTCGACGCCGACATCGAGACATTGGTCGAGCGCGTCGGTCGCCGCAGCCATCGACCGCTGCTCAAGAACCGCGACCCGCGCGAAGTGCTTCGCGAACTGGCGGCGGTGCGAAACCCGATCTATGCCGAAGCCCATCTGCGCATCGGTTCGGCAAGCACGCCACATGATCACACGGTACGCGCGATCATGGAGGCCTTGTCAGAGTGGAAAGACCCGCAATGGAACAACTGACCGTCGAACTCGGCAACCGCAGTTATCCGATCCTGATCGGCGATGGGCTGATCCGGTCGATCGGAACACATGTGGCGCCGCTGCTCAAACGCCCGCGGACGATGATCGTCACCGACGCGCATGTCGCTGACCATTATCTGATCCCACTCGGCACCGCGCTGGCAATGGAGAATATCTCCTTCTCCTCCTTCGTCCTCGAACCCGGCGAGGCAACGAAAAGCTGGGCCGGGTTGGCAAGGTTGACCGAATGGCTGATCGGCGAAGGCGTCGAGCGCAGCGATCATGTCATCGCGCTTGGCGGCGGCGTCATCGGCGATCTCGTCGGCTTCGCGTGCAGCATCGTGAAGCGCGGCTGTCACTTCATCCAGGTACCGACCACCCTGCTCGCACAAGTCGACAGCAGCGTCGGCGGCAAGACCGCGATCAACGTCGCCGCGGGCAAGAATATGATCGGTGCCTTTCACCAGCCCGCACTGGTCGTGATCGACCCCGCGACGCTCGCAACGCTGCCGCGCCGCGATCTCGCCGCGGGCTATGCCGAGGTGGTCAAATATGGCCTGATCGACGATGCCGACTTTTTTGGCTGGTGCGAAGCGAATGGCGCGGCGCTGCTGGGGGGCGACAGCGCCGCGCGCGCGCAAGCCATCGCGCATAGCGTCGCTGCCAAGGCGCGGATTGTCGCCGCCGACGAGCGCGAGACGCAGGACATCCGCGCGCTGCTTAACCTGGGTCACAGCTTTGGCCACGCGCTCGAAGCCGAAACCGGGTATTCGGACAAACTGCTGCATGGCGAAGCGGTCGCCGCGGGCATGGTGCTGGCGCATCGCTTTTCAGCTGCGCAAGGCCTGTGTTCGGCCGCCGATGCCGACCGCGTCGCTGCGCATCTTGCCGCGGTTGGTCTGCCGCACGATCTGGCAAGTGCTGGGGTGGCGGCGGACGGCGCAACGCTGGCGGGTCATATGGCGCATGACAAGAAGGTGCGCGGCGGCAAATTGCCGCTGATCCTGACCCGCGGCATTGGTCGGAGCTTTGTCACCGATGAATTCGGGTTGGACATGGTCGCGGCGTTTCTGGACGTCCAGCCCCGCTAGATTTTACGGATCACCCAAACTCCGCTTGTGCTGAGCTTGTCGAAGCACCGTCCTTCTTTGCTTTCCAGTGCTGAAAAGAAAGAACGGCCCTTCGACAAGCTCAGGGCGAACAGAGTTTGGGTAAAGCTAGGCAGACACAGAAACTTACCCCGCCGCCTCCGCCTCTTCCCTTGCCAATTTCGCCGCCTGCCGCCGTTCGCGCAGCGTTTCGAGCACACTTGCCGCCTGCCTTCCGCCGCCGGCGACGAACCGGTGGTCCATCCCCGCGGTCAGATCGCCCTCGCTGATCTGTGCATGCAAGCGTTCGGAATCGAGATGACGCAAGGCCTGTTCGACATCGGCAATTTCA
Organism: Sphingopyxis sp. UBA6723; assembly: GCF_002454115.1. Lineage (GTDB taxonomy): Bacteria > Pseudomonadota > Alphaproteobacteria > Sphingomonadales > Sphingomonadaceae > Sphingopyxis. The sequence goes on from NZ_DKIH01000009.1 coordinate 450,303, forward strand.
TCATCATCGACGTCGATCTGCTTCAGCGCCAGCAGACCCAGCGCGATCGAGCTTTCAAAGGTTTCGCGCACCGCGCCATCGACCCCGGCGCCGTCGATCGCCATCAACTGACGGCGGTCGAACACCCGCGTCAGGATCTTGGCGTTCGGGAAGGCTTTGATGATCGGGGCCAGCACTGCTGCGTCAAAACTGCGGTCGTCGGTGCAGAAAATGATCAGCCGTGCATCATCGGCATCGGCGCGGCGCAGCACATCGACCTTCAGCCCGTCGCCGTAATAAACTTTGGTATTGAAACGCCCCGACGTCTCGATCTGGCTCGGCTTCTTGTCGATTAGCGTTACCGAACAATCGACCGCGTTCAGCATCTGCGTCACAATCTGTCCGAACCGCCCGTAGCCGACGACAATGGCCGACCCGCGTGGCGCGTGTTCGGGATCGTCGAGATCGGCTTTGATGCTTTCGGGCGCAAATTCCAGATTGCGCGCGAACAGCATCAGGAACGGGGTCGAAATCATCGATAACGTCACGACCGCGCTGAACAGGCTCGCCGCCTCGGGCGCGATCAGCTGCGCCTCGGTGGCCTGGGTGAACAGCAGAAAGCCGAATTCGCCGCCCTGGCTGAGCAACAGGCCAAGCCCGAGTGCGACGCTCCATGGCTTGCCGAACAGACGTACAAGAACGGTCAGCACCGCCACCTTCACCGCGACCAGCCCGGCGGCCAGTGCCACGACGCGGAGCGGGTCTTCGCGAATGACGTTGAGGTCGAGCACCATACCGACCGCGAGGAAAAACAGCCCGAGCAGCACCAGGCGGAAGGGTTCGACATCGGCCTCGATCTCGTGCCGATACGGCGAATCGGCGAGCATCACCCCGGCGATGAATGCCCCCAAGGCTGTCGACAGGTGCAGGCTGTGCATGAAGGCGGCGCTGGCGATGACGACCAGCAGCCCGACAACCACGAACAGTTCGCGCTCGCCATAACGGCCGATGATGCGCAGCAACGGGTTCACGACAAAGCGCCCGGCGAGGACGAGGACGATGATAGCCGCGACGGTATAGAGCGCCATCTGCCACCCCGGCGGCGCGTCGGGGCTGGCGGGAGCGCGCGACAGCACCGCGATGATCGTAATCATCGGTACGATCGCCAGATCCTGGAACAGCAGGATCGAAAAGGCCTTTTCGCCAAAGGGCGAGTTGATCCGCCCCGAACTTTTGAGGCCGGGCAACACCTGCGCGGTCGAGGACAATGCGAGCGGCAGCCCCAAGGCAAGCGCCGCCTGCCAGCTGAAGCCGAGCGTCATCATGATCAAGCCCGTAAGGATCAGGCCGGTGATCACCACCTGTGCCAGCCCCAACCCGAAAATCGCCCGGCGCATGTCCCACAAGCGCCGCGGATGCAGTTCGAGCCCGACGAGGAACAGCAGAAACGCAATGCCGATCTCGGCAAAAGCGAGCTTCGATTCGCCGCCGCCGACCAAGCCCAGGCCATAGGGACCGACCAACGAGCCCGCGACGAGATAGCCCAGCACCGCACCCAGCCCGAGTCGGCGGAACAGCAGCACGAACAGCGTCGCCACACCGAGCAGGATCGCCCCCTCGAACAGCGCGGTGTCCGTCACCTTTTCAGCAGCGACCTCGGTCGCTGCCACGCTGAGGCCGAGCAGAATCATACCCGGGCGCTCTGCTTTTCGAGCGCCAGGATTGCGGCGTCGAACGGCAGGAGGATCGCGCCCTGCCGCGCAGGATAATCGCGCGCCGGGGCGAGCAGCCCGAACCCCGGCCAGTCGGGAACATCGCCAATACCGCCAAACCAACTGGCAATTGCATCGCGCGCGCCGCGAATCTCTTCGCGGCTGCGCCCCTTGACGTGACGCGCCAGCAACGTTGCCGCCGCCTGCCCCAGCGCACATGCCTCGACATGCATACCGATGCCGGTCACCTGTCCTGCATCGTTGGCATCGAGATCGAGGAGGATGCGACTGCCGCACAGCGGCGCGCGCGCCGCGGCGTGATAACGCGCGTCCGGATTGGGCAGATGTTCTGACGTCGCCACCGCCAGCGCCAGGATATCGCGATTGTAAAGCGGAGCACTCATGGTGTCGGGACCTCGACTTTTGCTTCACGCGCCTGCGCGCGGCGTTCGGCGATCACTTTGCTCATCGCCTGGCTCGTCGCATTGAGCGCGGGATAGGTGCGGCTGTCGGTCATCCACGTCGGACGTTGGGCATTGCCGTAGCCAATGTCGTATAGCAGCGTCACGACCATGAACCCCAGCGCGGCGATCAGCAACCCCTTTACCGCACCGAAGCCGGCGCCCAGCCCCCGGTCGAAACCGCCAACCAGCGACGCGCGGCTGCGCTGTCCCATCGCGCGCGATCCCCATTTGGCAAAAGCGAAGACGCCGCCGAACAGCAGCACAAACGCCAGCATCGCGGCACCGCCATCGCTGCCGACCCAGCCGGTCAACAGGTCGGTGACGACAGGGTGAAAGAAACGAACCGCCGCAATCGCGAGGATCCACGCGAGCAATGTCGTCACTTCCTGCACCAGGCCGCGCGAAAAACCGAGCACCGCGCTGCCGCCAACGAGCGTCAGCACGAGGATATCCAGAGCTGTCAGACTTCCCATTCCGCCGGGGCTAGTCGCGACCGAGCATCAGGTCAACGAGTTCGCCGAGCCGTTCGAAACCGGTCACCGAAATTCCGCCAACCGGCTTCATTCCCTTCGGCCCCCAGCCGCGCGAAAAACCCAGCTTAGCCGCTTCGCGCAGTCGCAATCCGTCGTGCGACACCTGCCGCACCTCGCCCGACAGCGACAGTTCGCCGAACACAATCGCATCGGCGGGCACCGGCCGTTCGCTGAACGCCGAAATCAGCGCCGCGGCGACCGCAAGATCGGCGGCGGGATCGGTCAGTCGGTAACCGCCCGCAATGTTGAGGTAGACCTCTGCCGCGCCCATTTGCAGCCCGCAGCGCGCTTCGAGCACCGCGAGCACCATCGCCAACCGCCCGCTGTCCCAGCCAACGACGGCGCGGCGCGGCGTCGCCCCGCTTGCCAGTCGCACGGTCAGCGCCTGCACCTCGACCAGCACCGGTCGGGTACCCTCCAACGCGGGAAACACCACTGATCCCGGCACGTCGCGGCTGCGGTCGGTCAGGAACAGGCTCGACGGGTTCGAAACCTCGCCCAGCCCCTCCTCGCCCATCGCAAACACCCCGATTTCGTCGGTGCCGCCAAAGCGGTTCTTCACCGCGCGCAGGATGCGATATTGGTGGCTGCGCTCGCCTTCGAACGCCAGCACCGTGTCGACCATATGCTCCAGCACTCGCGGACCCGCGATCGTCCCGTCCTTGGTGACATGGCCAACCAGCACGATCGCGGCGTCGCTGTCCTTGGCATAGCGGATCAGCTCCTGCGCGCTCGCGCGAACCTGGCTCACCGTCCCTGGCGCGCTGTCGATCAGGTCGCTGTGCATCGTCTGGATCGAATCGATCACGACGAAATCGGCGGTCTGCCGGTCGAGCGTCGCCAATATGTCGCGCACCGACGTCGCGCTGGCGAGCGCGACCGGCGCATTGCCGAGTCCCAGACGCTGCGCGCGCAGCCGCACCTGCGCTGCCGCCTCCTCGCCGCTGATGTAGACGACCGACTTGCCCGCCTGCGCCAGCCGTCCCGCCGCCTGCAACAACAGCGTCGACTTGCCGATCCCCGGATCGCCGCCGATCAACGTCGCCGATCCAGCGACGAAACCGCCGCCCAGCGCGCGGTCGAACTCGGCAATCCCGCAGAGCATCCGCTCGGGCATCTTGCTTTCGGCATTCAGCGTTTCGAGCGCGATCGTCCGCCCGCCTTTGCTCAGGTCGTGCTTGGCCGAAAAGACAGTTTCGCCGGCCTCTTCGACGAGCGTGTTCCATTCTCCGCAATCGGCGCACTGCCCTTGCCAGCGATAAGTGGCGGAGCCGCAATTCTGGCAGACATATTGGCGTTTCGCTTTGGCCATGCGTTCGCGCATAATCGGAACAAAGATGGAACGCTAGCCCTTTTCCGTCACCGCCAGCCCCTTCTCCATTCTCGTCACCCCGGACTTTGATCCGGGGTCCATGCGGCGCCGCTGCGATGGATGCCGGATCAAATCCGGCATGACGAAAGTGGGACAGGACGGTTCAGTTTTCCCTGCCGTTGCTCTAGGGCGAAAACCAATCCGAATCGCCCTTCCCACAGAAAGCCCGTCCCATGAAATTCTTCGCCGACACCGCCGAAATCGCCGACATTCAGGAACTCGCCGCAACCGGCCTCCTCGACGGGGTCACGACCAACCCGTCGCTGATCGCCAAGTCGGGCCGCGATTTCAAGGAAGTGACCCGCGAAATCTGCGCGCTGACGACCGGCCCCGTGTCGGCCGAAGTCGTCGCACTCGACCATGACACAATGATGAAGGAGGCCGAAATCCTCCGCCGCATCGCCGACAATGTCTGCATCAAGGTGCCGCTGACAATCGACGGACTGAAAACGTGCAAGGCGCTGACCAGCGACGGCACGATGGTCAATGTGACGCTCTGCTTCTCTGCCGCGCAGGCACTGCTCGCGGCGAAGGCGGGCGCGACCTTCGTTTCGCCCTTCGTCGGCCGTCACGACGACAATGGTTTCGACGGGATGCAGCTCATTTCCGACATCCGGCTGATCTACGACAATTATGGCTATGCGACGCAAATCCTGGTCGCCAGCGTCCGCCATGGCATCCATGTTCTCGAAGCTGCGAAGATCGGAGCCGATGTGATGACCGCACCGCCGTCGGTCATCAAGGGGCTGTTCAAGCATATCCTGACCGAAAAGGGCATCGAAGGATTCCTCGCCGACTGGGCAAAGACTGGGCAGTCGATCTGATAAACCGTCGCCCCCGCGAAGGCGGGGGCCGCTAGCGGTTTACGCAGCTATGCAGGACTAAACCGACAGCGGCCCCCGCCTTCGCGGGGGCGACGATTGTTTCTCCGCCCTTTACAGTTGACGTAAACGTCAACCAACCGCGATACTCGCCCGAAAGGGAGAGATTCGCGATGACCGACACCACGATCCTTACGACACGCCAGGGCCACATCCTGATCGTCACGATCAACCGGCCTGAAGCGCGTAACGCGGTCAACGCCGCGGTTCACATCGGCATCGGCACTGCGCTCGAAACCGCCGAAAACGACCCCGAAATCCGCGCCGTCATCATCACCGGTGCGGGCGACAAGAGCTTCTGCGCCGGCGCCGACCTCGTCGCCTTGTCGCGCGGCGAAAGCCTCTATCCCGACGATCCGGCGCAGCAAGCATGGGGTTTCGCCGGCATGGTATCCCACCCGATTTCGAAACCGATCATCGCCGCAGTCAACGGGTTTGCCTTTGGTGGCGGTTGCGAGATCGCGCTGATGAGTGACATCATCATCGCTGCCGACCATGCGCAATTCGGGCTGCCCGAGGTCAAGGTCGGGCTGTTCGCCGCGGCAGGCGGCGCTTTCCGATTGGCGCAGCAGCTGCCGCGCAAACTGGCGATGGAATATATGCTGACCGGCGATCCGATCCCCGCCGCGCGCGCCGCCGAGTTCGGGCTGGTCAACCATGTCGTGCCGCTCCCCGAGCTGATGCCCACCGCGATCGCGCTCGCTGAGAAGATCGCCGCCAACGCGCCCCTGTCGGTGCAGGCGTCGAAACGCGTCGCACTTGGCATCCAGGATGGGCGGATTGCTGCGGACGCCCCTTATTGGGAGCACAACACGATCGAACGCAGCGCGTTGATGCGCAGCGAGGATGCGCGCGAGGGCCCGCGCGCCTTTGCCGAGAAGCGCAAGCCCGAATGGAAAGCGCGCTAGTGATGGCGATGATTGATCCCGAACGCATCCCCGTCATCATCGGGGTCGGACAGGTGAATGATCGACCCACCGATCCCGACGACGGGCTGGATTCGCTCGGGCTGATGGTTGCGGCGCTGAAGCTCGCAGCGGACGATGCAGGCGTCTCGCTGGCCGACCTCGACAGCCTCGCGATCGTCGATCAGATCAGCTTTCACCACCTCGGCAAGCTGTGCGAACCCCTTGCCGCCGCGATCGGGGCGATGCCCGCGATCAATTATCAGTCCGCCGCGCCGCACGGCGACACCCCGGTGCGCCTGCTCAACGAGGCTGCGAACCGCATCGGCGCGGGCGAGGTCAAGCTCGCCACGATCGTCGGCGCCGAGGCATTGCGGACTGCCGCCGGGCGCGCCGCCAAGGCCGCGAGCGGCGAGGACAAAAGCTATAACGCGATCCGCAAGGTCGCGACCCGGCGCGAGCCCAATTACGCACAGCTGCACGGCCTCGCCGCCCCTGTCGATGTCTATCCGCTCTATGAAAATGCCACCCGCGCCGCATGGGGCCAGAGCCTGTCCGACGCGCAGGCCGAAAGCGCCGAAATCTGGTCGCGTTTTTCCGAAGTTGCCGCCGCGAACGACGGGGCATGGATCCGCAAGCCCGCCTCACCCGCCGACATCCTCCGCGTCGATGAGCGCAACCGCCCGATCGCCTTTCCCTATTCCAAGCTCATGGTCGCCAACTCGTCGGTCAATCAGGGCGCGGGCTTCATCGTCGCCAGCCTTGCCGAAGCGCGGCGGCGCGGTATCCCCGAAGACCGCCTGATCTACGTCGGCATGGGCGCCGCGGCCAAGGAACCCGCCAGCATCCTCCAACGCGACCGCTACGACGGCAGTGTCAGCATGGAAACGTCGATCACCCGCACCCTCGCGCTCAACGGCATGACGGCGCAGGATTTCGATCATGTCGAACTCTACAGCTGCTTTCCGTGCGTGCCGAAGATGGCGCGGCGCATCCTCGGCTGGCCGCTCGATCGCCCCGCAACGGTGTTCGGCGGGCTGACCTTCGGCGGCGGCCCGATCGCGAATTACATGAGCCATGCGATTGTCTCGATCGTGGAGCGGTTGCGCGCCGAGGGTCGCTATGGCTTCCTGTTCGCCAACGGCGGGTTCGCGACCGACAATCATTGCATCGTGCTGGGCAGCGAGCCGATCGCTGCGGCGAGCTTCCCACAAGATTTCGACTATCAGGCTGAGGCCGAAGCGAAGCGCGGACCTGTTCCTGAACTGGTCGAAGGTTATGCCGGATCGGCGACGATCGAGAGCTACACGGTCTTTTATGGCCGCGACGGGGCGCCAAAAGCGGGCGTGGTTGTCGCGCGGACACCAGAGGACAAGCGCACGCTGGCGCATGTCGATGTGAGCGATGCGGCGATGTTGGGGTTTCTGACGGACGGGGCGCAGGAGCCGGTTGGTACAGCGGGCCAAGTGGTTGCGCTCGAAGAAGGCTTCGGCTGGCGGGCGGATTGACGCCACCCTCCCTGTTCCGTTCGCATCGAGCGAAGTCGAGATGCCCATCGGTCGTGTACGGCTTCACGGTGTCTCGACTTCGCTCGACACGAACGGGGTTTTGAGTGGCCGCTCGCCATCAAAGTTCGAAACTCACCCCCTGCGCCAGCGGCAGCGCATCCGAATAGTTGATCGTGTTGGTCGCACGCCGCATATATTGGCGCCAGCTGTCCGACCCGCTTTCGCGCCCGCCACCGGTCTCCTTTTCGCCGCCAAACGCCCCACCAATCTCGGCGCCGCTCGTCCCCAGATTGACGTTCGCGATGCCGCAGTCGCTTGCCGCCAAAAACCGCTCGGCCTCGCGCACATCGGTGGTGAAAATCGCCGACGAGAGCCCTGCGGCGACGTCGTTGTGAAGCTCGATCACCGCGTCCAGATCATAATAGCGCATGACATAGAGGATCGGCGCAAAGGTCTCTTCGAGCACCGGCCCGACCTGCCCCGGCATTTCGACCAGCGCGGGACGCACATAGAAGCTCGCGCCGTCACCGACGCGTTCGCCGCCCTGTACGACGCCGCCGACCGCCTTTGCCGCAACCAGAGCCTCCTGCATCGTCTCATAGGCCGCGCGATCGATCAGCGGCCCGACCAACACCGCGCCCTCCAGCGGATTGCCGACGCGGACGCTGGCATAGGCGGCCTTCAACCGGGCCACGAAGCCGTCGTAGATACTGTCGTGCAGGAACAACCGCCGCGTGGTCGTGCAGCGCTGCCCCGCGGTCCCCATCGCCCCGAAAGCCACGCCGCGCAGCGCAAGGTCGAGGTCAGCCGAAGGCGCAACGATCACACCATTGTTCCCGCCGAGCTCCAGGATCGCGCGCGCGAAACGCTCGGCTAGCCGCGGCGCCACCGCGCGCCCCATGCGCGTCGATCCCGTCGCCGACACCAGCACGACGCGCTTGTCGTCGATCAGCGCCTGGCCCGCTTCGCGCCCGCCAATCATCAGTTGCGATAGCCCTTCGGGCGCATCGCCGAAGCGTGCGACCGCGCGCTCGAAAATCGCCTGTGTTGCGAGGGCGGTAAGCGGCGTTTTTTCCGATGGCTTCCAAACCACGCTGTTGCCGCACACCAGCGCCAGCGACGCGTTCCATGCCCACACCGCGACCGGGAAGTTGAACGCCGAAATGACGCCGACAACGCCCAGCGGGTGCCAGACCTCCATCATCCGATGCCCCGGCCGTTCGGTTGCGATCGTCAGCCCGTACAGCTGGCGCGACAGCCCGACCGCGAAGTCGCAGATGTCGATCATCTCCTGCACCTCGCCCGCGCTCTCGGCCGGGATCTTGCCCGCCTCGATCGTCACCAGCCGGGCCAGATCGTCCTTCGCCGCACGCAATTCTTCGCCCCACAGCCGTACCAGTTCGCCGCGGCGCGGGGCGGGAACATGACGCCAGCTGCGGAACGCGGCGCTCGCCCGATCGAGCCGCTCGTCGATTGCCGCGGCATCGACGATCTGGACCATGCCAAGCTGTTCGCCGGTAAGCGGCGTCACCGCTGGCATCGACCCGTCGGTCCACAACGCGCGGGAAACCCCCAGCCGGTCCAGCAGATCACCCGTCGATTGGCCCAGTTGAACCATAGTCCGCCCCTTTGTCGGCGCCATCACGCCTTGCAACTTGTAACGTGCGGGTTATCGCAGCCAGCAAGCGAGTCAAATCGAAAGCGGGAGAAGCAGCCGTGTCCGACCTACCCCCCTCCGAACCCCTCGTCCCCGTTCCCGCCGACGCTGCCGCGAATACGCATTGCACCGCCGCCGATTACGACCGGCTTTACCGGCAGAGCGTCGATGACCCCGACGGTTTCTGGGCCGGACAGGCAAAGCGCGTCGATTGGATCACCACGCCCAATAGGATCGCCAACTGGTCCTACGATCCGGTGTCGATCAAATGGTATGAGGATGGCGTCCTCAACCTGTGCCATAATGCCGTCGATCGCCACGTCGCGGCAGGCCTTGGCGACCGCACCGCGATCATTTTCGAACCCGACGCCCCCGACGGCGAGACGCGCACGATCAGCTATGCGGCGCTGCTCGTCGACGTCATCCGCTTCGCCAATACGCTGAAAAAGATGGGCGTCCAAAAGGGCGACCGCGTCACAATCTATATGCCGATGATCCCCGAAGGCGCGATCGCGATGCTCGCCTGCGCGCGGATCGGCGCGGTGCACAGCGTCGTCTTCGGCGGCTTCTCGCCCGAAGCGATCCATGGCCGGATCGAGGATTGCGCCAGCGACTGGGTGATCTGCGCCGATGAAGGGTTGCGCGGCGGCAAGGTGGTTCCGCTAAAGGCCAATGTCGACAAGGCGCTCGAACGCGTCGACGTCAAAGCCGTGCTCGTCATCGCCCACACCGGCGGCGACGTGAGCATGAAGGAAGGCCGCGACCATTGGTACGACGCGCTCTCCGCCGATGTCGGCGACACCTGCCCGTGCGAGCCGATGAACGCCGAGGATCCGCTGTTCATCCTCTACACCTCGGGATCGACCGGCAAGCCCAAGGGCGTGCTCCATACCGTCGGCGGCTATAGTGTCTGGACCGCCAGCACCTTCTACTATGGCTTCGATTATCGTCCCGGCGAGATTTTCTGGTGCACCGCCGACATCGGCTGGGTCACCGGCCACAGCTATGTCGTTTACGGCCCGCTCCAGAACGGCGCGACGACTTTAATGTTCGAGGGCGTACCCAATCATCCCGACCATGACCGCTTCTGGCAGGTCGTCGACAAGCACAAGGTCAACATCCTCTACACCGCGCCGACCGCGATCCGCGCGCTGATGCGCGAGGGCGACGACTATGTGACGCGCCACGACCTCAGCTCGATCCGCCTGCTCGGCAGCGTCGGCGAGCCGATCAATCCCGAGGCGTGGCGCTGGTACAGCCAACTCGTCGGCAAGGGCCGCGTCCCCGTCATCGACACCTGGTGGCAGACCGAGACCGGCGGGATCATGATCACCACCCTGCCCGGCGCGCATGCGATGCAACCGGGGAGCGCAGGCAAGCCGTTCTTCGGCATCCGCCCGGAACTGGTCGATGCCGAGGGCAAGACGCTCGTCTGCGAACAGACCGGCGGCGCGGCCGAAGGCAATCTGTGCATCACGCACAGCTGGCCCGGGCAGGCGCGGACGATCTACGGCGATCACGGCCGTTTCGCCGAAACCTATTTTTCAACCTACAAAGGCAAATACTTCACCGGCGATGGCTGCCGCCGCGATGCCGACGGTTATTGGCGGATCACCGGGCGGGTCGACGATGTCATCAACGTGTCGGGCCACCGCATGGGCACCGCCGAGGTCGAAAGCGCGCTCGTGCTGCACGACCTGGTCGCCGAGGCCGCGGTCGTCGGCTTCCCGCATGACATCAAGGGTCAGGGCATCTACGCCTATGTGACGCTCAACGCCGGGGTTGAGCCGACCGACGAAGTGGCCGCAGCGCTCAGGCAGCAAGTCCGCAAGGAAATCGGCCCGATCGCGACGCCCGACCATATCCATCTGACGCCCGGCTTGCCGAAAACACGTAGCGGCAAGATCATGCGGCGGATTTTGCGCAAGATTGCGGAGAATGACTTCGGATCGCTGGGCGATACGTCGACGCTGGCCGATCCGAGTTTGGTCGATGGGCTGATCGAGGGACGGAAGAACCGCTAAGAATTGTCGCCCCCGCGAAGGCGGGGGCCGCTGTCGGTTTACGCAGCGAGGCAGGGTAAGGCCGATTGCGGCGCCCGCCTTCGCGGGGCGACGATTAACGGCTATTCCGCCAGCGCCTCGCACAAGCGATCAGTCGCGAGCGCAATCCGCGATTCCGCCGTATCGCGATTGGCCGCGCTGTTCTGCACGCTACGGGTTTCGGTATTGAACGCCAGCAGGCTCCCGACCCTCTGATCGGGACAAAAGCTCAGATAGGCGCGAAAGCCGTTCTGGTCGCCATTGTGCCCGACGAACCGCACCGCGGCGCTGCGATCGATGAAGAAGGACAGCCCGCTCTGCGTCGTCGTCGCCATGCGGCCCTGCGTGAAGTCCTCGCCCGTCGCGATTTGCGGTGCCCACATTTCCTCGAGCGACGAGCGCTTCAACACCCGATCATAGTCGGCCGCACGCGCCGAATCGCCGAGCAGGAACGCGAGATATTTTGCCATGTCGGGCATCGGCGCGTTGAGCCCGCCGTTCGACACCGTCACCCCGGTATCGACATCGAAGGGCGCCGCGACCCGCTTTCCCTCGCGGACAAAATAGCTGTGCGAGCGATGCGGCAGCAGGTGCGGCGGCGTGCGGTCGAAATAGCTGTAGTGCATGGCCAGCGGCTTCAGGATATTTTTGTCGATATAGACTTCATAATCCTCGCCCGACAGCCGCTCGATCACCTGTCCCAGATAGACGATGCCGGGGTTGGAATAGCCGAACCGGCTGCCCGACTTAAACTCGACCGCGGTGTAGGGCAGCATCGCCGCCAGCTGCGACCAGTCGGCGGGCTCGAACGGCTGCCAGTCATGATCGCGCCACGGCCATGTTCCGCTCCGAAAGCCCGCGCTGTGGCTCATCAACTGGCGCAGCGTGATCGCGCCGGTGTCGCTATAGGGATTATGCACCGCCGCGAGCTCGGGGACATATTTGACGATCGGGTCGTCGAGCGACAGCAGCCCGCGGTCGCGCAACTGCATGATCGCGATGCCGGTCATCGTCTTGGTCACCGATGCCCAATGATAGATCGTCCGGGCATCCACCGGGACGTTCGCCTCGACATCCTGCTCGCCCAGATGATTGGCAGCGACGGTCTGCCCGTCGCGGACAACGTAGAAGCTGCTGCCCGCGATATTCGCCTTGCGCATTTCGGCGCGATGCACCGCACGAAAATCGTCCAGCGCCTTGTCGAAGCGCGCCTCGTCCGCGGCCGCTGGCGTGGCCGTCAAAACAAGCGCGGCGTCAATCCAGCGCATCATGGCAATCCCTCCCGGTATGGCATCGGGCGACGGTGGCCGAAGGCGATCAGAAATGAAAGTCGGGAAGCTCGGCCAGCGCGATCCCCAGCGCTTCGGCCCAGCCGTTGGCAACGCTGTCGAAATAGGGATCGCCGCGCTCGAAGCGCCGCTCGCGCACCGTCGTATAATCGTCGCGCTCGTGAATCTTGAGGTCGATCGGCAAATCGACCCCGGCGTTGGCGCGGATCGTCGAGTCGAATGACACGCAGAGCAGTTTTACCGCATCCTCGAACGACATCGCTGGATCATAGGACCGCACGATGATCGGGCGGCCATATTTGGTTTCACCGATCTGAAAGAACGGATTGTCCTCACCCGCTTCGATAAAATTGCCCTCGGGATAGATCAGGAACAACCGCGGTTCGGCACCCTTGATCTGCCCGCCAATGATTAGCGAGGCGCGAAAGGGAGATGCCGCCGCCGGTCCCTCGGCGTTATGGCGCATCACGATCTGACGCAGCGTTTCCCCGACGATCGTCGCGATCTGGAACATTGACGGCGCTTCGAGGATCGACGGGTGACGGTCTTCCGGCGCTTTCGTCCGTTCGTCGAGCAGGCTGACCACCGCCTGCGTCGTCGCCAGATTGCCCGCCGACATCAACGTGATCACGCGCTCGCCCGGGACATGCCAGCTGCGCATCTTGCGCACCTGCGCAATGTCGTCGACGCCCGCATTGGTGCGGGTGTCCGACATGAACACCAGCCCCTTGTTGAGCCGCATTCCCACGCAATAAGTCATCGAATCCCGTACCCCGCCCCGGATCGTTCCCTGTCCCCGCAGTCCGCTTATTGCTGGACCTGCAATTGAACAACCAGATTTTCTTGCGCCGCACCATAGCGCATGCCGCGAACGGGCGCGGCATCGCGGTAATCGAGCCCTGTCGCGACGCGGATGTAGCGCTGGTCGGGCGAATGGCCGTTGCTGACGTCGAACCCAATCCAGCCGATATGATCGAAATGCGCCTCCGCCCACGCGTGCGTTGCATCCTGCTGCGTCCGGTCGTTCATCATCAGATAGCCCGACACATAGCGCGCGGGGTGCCCCAGATGGCGCATCGCGGCGATGAAGATATGGGCGTGATCCTGGCACACTCCGCCCTCGCTGCCGAGCGCCTGTTCGGCGGTGGTCTCCGCATCGGTAAAGCCGATCCGGTACGCCAGCCGGTCGATGATCAATGCCGACAGCGCATGGGCGCGCTCGATGTCATTGGCGTGATCGCGGCCCAGCTGCGCGGTCAGCGCGCGCACTTGCCGCCCCGCGCGCGTCAGCGGGGTCGGCCGCAGAAAGGTCCACAGCGGCATGGCGCCGCGGTGCGCCCCGATCACCCCATCCCATGTCTCCAGTTCCACCGTGCCATGGCAACGGATCGTCAGCTCGGTCACTCCGCCATCGATCGCAATCAGATCGACGCCGTTGCCGTGATGATCGGTATAATGCAGCTGTTGCGCGCCGCCGTCGATGTCGATTGCCCAGTCGACGATATGCTGCTGCCCCGGCCGGTCCTTGGGCGTCAGCTTGAGCTGCTGCAGCGCATATTTGACCGGCGCATCATATTGATAGCGGGTGATATGTTCGACACGAAGTTTCATTCGACAAACCGATAATCGCGCTCGACCTGCCGCGCGAGGTTGGCAGTATCGCGCAGGAAGCCGGTCACATATTGGTGGAGCCCGCCGTCGAAGATCGACTGGATCGGGGCGTTGAGTTTGTCATAGTTCAGCGCATGGGCCAGCCGACGCGCTTCGGTTTCTTCACCATAATGGCGTTGCAGCTGGGTGAGATGGTTTTCCATCCGCTCGCTGCAAAAAGCCAGGCTGCGCGGCATCTGGCGATAGAGGATCAGAAACTCGGCGATCTTCAGCGCACTGATTTCTGCCCCGTAAAGCCAGCGATAGGCGCGGTGCGCCGACACCGATCGCAGGATCGTTTCCCACTGCACATTGTCGATCGAGGTGCCGATGTGCGCGACCGAAGGCAGCAACAAATAGTATTTGACGTCGAGAATACGCGCCGTGTTGTCGGCACGCTCCAGATAGGTGCCGAGCAGCGCAAAATGATAGCCGTCATTGCGCAGCATCGTGCCGTTCAGCGCGCCGCGGACCTGCGCGCTCTGCTGGCGGATCGTCGTCAACACGTCTGGCAGATCGTCCTCGCGGACCTGCCGCTTGAGCAGTGCGACCAGCGTCATCCAGCTGGTGTTGACCGCTTCCCATGTCTCGCGCGTCAACGCGGTGCGCGCGGTGCGCGCATTGTCGCGCGCCTGCCGGATCACCGACAGGATGCTCGACGGATTGGCGGGGTCGCGGAGCAGGAAATCGATCACCCGCGCCGAGCTATAGTCGCCATGCGCCGCCTGAAACGCCTGATTGACCCCTGCAGTCACCAGAACCGATTTCCATTCGGCAGCCGCGGTCTGCGAACGGGTGAGCGCGATGCGAAACCCCGCGTCGATAAGGCGGGCGTTGTTTTCGCTACGCTCAAGATAGCGCGCCATCCAGAAGAGGCTGCCTGCGGTCTTGCCCAGCATCAGTCTTCCAATACCCAGGTATCTTTGGTCCCGCCGCCCTGGCTCGAATTCACCACCAGCGATCCCCGCGTCATCGCAACGCGGGTCAGCCCGCCAGGGGTGATCGTGATCCCCTGCGGCGACATCAGCACGAACGGCCGCAGATCGACATGGCGCGGCGCCAGTCCCTTCTTGGTGAAGATCGGCACCGTCGACAGCGACAGCGTCGGCTGCGCGATATAATTGCCCGGGTTCGCTTCCAGCTTGGCACGAAACGCCGCCAGCTCCTTCTTGCTTGCGGCGGGGCCGACGAGCATCCCGTATCCGCCCGATCCATGGACTTCCTTGACCACCAGCTCGGGCAGGCGGTCGAGCACCTCGCGCAGATGCTCGGGCTCCGAACAGCGCCAAGTCGGTACATTGGGCAGCAGCGCCTTTTCGCCGGTATAAAATTCGATGATGTCGGGCATGTAGCTGTACAACGCCTTGTCGTCGGCGATGCCGGTCCCCGGTGCATTGGCAATCGTGATGCCACCCGCGCGATAGACGTCCCAGATGCCCGGCACGCCCAGCATCGAGTCGGGCCGGAAGTTCAGCGGATCGAGGAAATCATCATCAACCCGGCGGTAGAGGACGTCGATCGCCTTATAACCCTGCGTCGTGCGCATCGCGACGCGCCCGTCGACGACGCGCAGGTCGTGCCCCTCGACCAGTTCGGCGCCCATATGGTCGGCCAGATAGCTATGTTCATAATAGGCGCTGTTGTGGATGCCGGGAGTCAGCACCGCGACGGTCGGCGTCCCGCCGCAGGCGGGCGGCGCGCAGGCGGCGAGCGATTTCAGCAGGTTAATCGGATAGTCGCTGACCTCGCGCACCGGCACTTTCGCGAACAACTCGGGAAACATCTGGAGCATCGTTTCGCGGTTTTCGAGCATGTACGACACCCCCGACGGGGTGCGCGCATTATCCTCGAGCACATAAAATTCATTGGCGCCGGTGCGCACGATGTCGGTGCCGCTGATGTGGGTATAGATGCCCCCTGGCGGGTCGAGCCCCATCATCATCGGCAGGAACGCGGCGTTGCCAGCGATCAGATCGGTCGGCACCCGGCCCGCGCGCAAAATTTCTTGCCGATGATAGATGTCGTACAGAAAGGCGTTGAGCGCGCGGACGCGCTGTTCGATGCCGCGCGACAGGCGGCGCCATTCGCTGGCGGAGATAATGCGCGGCACGACGTCGAACGGGATCAGCCGCTCGTCGCCATCGACCGCGCCATAGACGTTAAAGGTGATCCCGGTGGTGCGGAACAGCGCCTCGGCCTGCACCGCCTTGTGCTGGATGCGCGCCACATCCTCGGCCTCGAACCACCCGCAATACTCTCGATAGGGCGATCGGGTTTCGCCCTCCTGGCTGTTCATTTCATCAAAAAAGGAAATGCGCCTGCCCTTTCCACGCAACGTGCCAACCCATGCCGCGCGCCCGATGTCTTCGACCTGCGCGGCGCATCCTGTTCCAGCTGCTGCGTCGCTCGTCAGCTACATGGCCGCCAAGCTTATACACGCGATGCTAGCACCGCCGCACGGGAAGGCAAGCGCCCAAAAAAGCGTTATAAACCAGACAACAGGCGGAGTGCGACGAAACCGACAAGCAAGGCGGTGAGCCGCCGGATCAGCGCCGCGGGTCCGCTCTTCACCGCCAGCTGAGTCCCGATAGCACCGCCGATCAGCACCGCAACCAGCAGCGGCCAATGGCTGGCGACCGCGCCGATCATCTCGCTGCCCTTGCCTTTCAGCAGCTGGCCGGTCAGTCCGAACAGGCTGTTGACGAGGATGAACAGGCTCGCGGTCGCGGCGACCGACCGCGCTTCGGCCCAGCGGATCAGGTGGAGGATCGGGGCGAGAAAGATGCCGCCGCCGATGCCGACGACGCCCGCGAGAAAGCCAAGCGCCGCCGCAATCGGCAGCAGAAAATTGGGCGACACCTGCACGGGCTTGGTCGTCTGCGGCTGGATCAGCAGCGCGACCGCCGAGGCAAGCAAGGACAGGCCAAGCAGGACAACAAGTACCCCCTGCTTCACCGGCGTCAGGCCGCCAAGAAAGGCCAGCGGCGCCGCGACGGCGACCAGCGGCAGCGCCTTCGCCCACGGCATCACTCCCGCGCGCGCAAAGCGGATCGTGCCGCCGCTGACAACGATGATATTGCACGCCAGGCTGATCACCGGAACAAGCCCGACCGCGACGCCGCCCAGCAGCAGCAAGGCGGTGTAGGTCGATCCGCCGCCGAAACCGACCGCGGCATAGAGCAGCGCGGTCAGGCCAAAGAGCGCGGCCAGCCCGGTCATCGCGTCAGATCGGCGTCAAATCTGGCCGTGGCAATGCTTGTACTTGCGGCCCGAACCGCAGGGGCACGGCGCGTTGCGGCTGATTTCCAACGACGCATAGGGATTCTCGCCCTCTGGCATATCGGGCCGCGGGATCTGCATCGGCGGCAGCGTGTTCGCGATCACGCCCAGACCGCCGCTGTCAATGTCCGCGCTATTGTCCTCACCCGTGAAAGGATCGATATGCGTCGTCAGGAAATCGGGAAGATCAGGCAGCGGCATCGGCTCGGGTTCTTCAAAGCGCAGGTCGATGCGCGCCACGGTGCGGGTTACATCCTCGCGGATGTTCGACAACATGCGTTCGAACAGCGCAAAGGCTTCCTGCTTATATTCGTTGATCGGCTGCTTCTGCGCATAGGCGCGCAGGAACACCACCTGGCGCAGCGCATCGAGCGTCGCCAGATGCTCTTTCCATTGATGGTCGAGCGTCTGGAGCAGCACCGACTTTTCGATGCCACGCCATGTGTTGGGATCGACAAGCGCCGCCTTTTCGGCTGCGACCGCATCGGCCATCGCCTGAAGGCGTTCCTCGAACATTTCAGGCTCGACCGCGTCTTCCTGCATCCAGTCGTCGATCGGCGGATGAAGGTCGAGGATATTGGCGACGCGCTCCTTCATCCCTTCGATGTCCCACTGTTCAGGATAACTTCCCGGCGGGCAGGCGTCGGCGACGATCGCGTTGACCGTTTCGGCGCGCATCGCGGTCATCACATCGTCGACGGTTTCGCTATCGATGATGTCCCCGCGCTGTTCGTAGATCACCTTGCGCTGGTCGTTCATGACGTTGTCATATTCGACGACCTGTTTGCGGATGTCGTAATTGCGCGCTTCGACCTTTTTCTGTGCGGTCTCGATCGCTTTCGATAGCCATTTCGACCCGATCGCTTCGCCATCCTCCAGATTCTTGTTCATCATCTTGGAGAACAAGGTGTCGGGACCAAAAATGCGCAGCAGATCGTCGTCAAGGCAGAGGTAGAATTTCGACAGGCCCGGATCGCCCTGACGCCCCGAACGACCGCGCAGCTGGTTGTCGATACGGCGGCTTTCGTGCCGCTCGGTCGCGAGCACGAACAGCCCGCCCGCGGCCTTTACCGCTTCGCGTTCAGCAGCGACTTCGGCATGGATGCGCGCGATCGCGGCTTCGCGCTCGGGGCCTTCGGGCATGTCCTTCAGCTCGTCATCGATGCGGAATTCTTCGTTACCGCCCAATTTGATGTCGGTGCCGCGGCCCGCCATGTTGGTCGCGATGGTCACCGCGCCGGTGCGTCCGGCCTGCGCAACGATATGCGCCTCGCTCTCGTGGAAACGCGCATTGAGGACGCTGTGCGCGACGCCTTCCTTTTCCAGATAGGACGACAGCAGCTCGGACTTTTCGATCGACACCGTGCCGACCAGCACCGGCTGACCGCGCTCGTTCGCCTCGCGGATCGTCTTGGCGATGGCGCCGAATTTGTCGGTGATATTCTTGTAGAATTCATCCTCATCGTCGATGCGCGCGATCGGGCGGTTGGTCGGGATGTTGACGACATTCATCTTGTAGATGTCAAAAAATTCGGCGGCCTCGGTCGCCGCAGTGCCGGTCATGCCCGACAGCTTGGGATACATGCGGAAATAATTCTGGAAGGTGATCGACGCGAGGGTCTGGTTCTCCGGCTCGATCTGCACGCCTTCCTTCGCCTCGACCGCCTGGTGCAGGCCGTCGGACCAGCGGCGTCCGTCCATCATGCGGCCGGTGAATTCGTCGATGATCACGACCTTGCCGTCCTTGACGATATAGTCGGTGTCGATGCGGAACATCTGGATCGCCTTCAACGCCTGATTGACGTGATGGACGACCTGGGTGTTCTCGATGTCGTAAAGGTTGCTTCCCTGGAGCAGCCCTGCGGCCTCCAGCAGCCGCTCGACATGCTCGGTGCCATCCTCGGTCAGGCTGATCGATTTTGATTTTTCGTCCTTTTCATAATCCTCGTCGGTCAGCTGCAGCACGACCTCATTGACGCGGATATACAGCTCGGATTTGTCGTCGGTCGGGCCGGAGATGATCAGCGGGGTGCGCGCTTCGTCGATCAAGATCGAATCGACCTCATCGACGATCGCGAAATTGAAGGTGCGATGGACCATCTGCTGGCGGTCGAACTTCATATTGTCGCGCAGATAATCGAACCCCAGCTCGTTGTTCGTCGCATAGGTGATGTCGCTGGCATAGGCGTCGCGGCGCTGCATTTCGTTGAGGTTGGGGACGATGATCCCGGTCGTCAGCCCCAGGAAGCCATAGACCTGCCCCATCCATTCGGCGTCGCGGCGGGCGAGATAGTCGTTGACGGTCACGACATGGACGCCCTTGCCCTCCAGCGCGTTGAGATAGGCGGCAAGCGTCGCGACCAAAGTCTTGCCTTCACCCGTGCCCATTTCGGCAATCTCGCCGCGGTGCATGACGATGCCGCCGATCATCTGCACGTCGAAATGGCGCATCCCCAGCGTGCGAACCGCAGCTTCGCGCACCGTCGCAAAGGCTTCGGGCAGGATGTCGTCGAGCGTTTCGCCGGCGTCGAGGCGGGCGCGGAATTTCGGCGTCTGCGCCTGAAGCGTCGCGTCATCATACGCCTGCATCGTGGGTTCAAAGGCGTTGATCTTGTCGACGATCTTGCGGATCGAGGCGACATAACGGTCGTTGGACGAGCCGAACAGGCTCTTGGCGAGGCCAGAAAACATCTAGGATTCCTTGGGATATGAATGAAGAGGCGACCCGCGGGCCGCAAGGTTTTCAAGACCCCAAAACGGGGCGGCGCCTGACAATCAGGACGCTAAAGCGCGGCTCTATTCGAGCGCGCGGTCACTGCCGATGAGCAGGCCGGGCAGATGCGGCGGCGGGGCTTTGCGCGGTTTGCGGTCGCTGCCACCGCTCGAACGCCGGGTTGGTGTGGTCGCGGTCGGACGGCGTTCGCTATCGCTAACCTCGGCCTGACCCGCGGTTTCGGCCAGCAGGACAAGCGCCCCCATCGCCGCCGGAACGGCAGGCGCGGCAACAGCCCGGTCGGCCGTCGCCAGACCGGTCAGTAATGCCAATAGGGTCAGCAATAACCGCAAGAATCGCCCCTGTTATCGTCGGAACATAAGATATTGCGCCCCGTTCCCTGAACATAGGGTGAAAGTGGGGCGGCGTCTAGGGGGCTGCGCCGCCGCGTTGGTCAGGGCGTTGGCCCTGCCAGCACACCGCCTTGCGACGCCGTGATTGCCGCTTGACGCAAACGTCAACTTCGCATCAAGTTCAATTAACAACAATGTCAGGAGGGGCGGGATGGCTCGAAAGGCGATTTTCATCACCGGGGGGGGATCGGGCATCGGCCGCGCAGTGGCGCGCCATTTTGCCGGACAGGGCTGGTTGGTCGGCATCGCCGACGTCAACCGCAGCGGCATCGACGAAACCGCATCACTGCTGCCCGACGGCGCCTCGTCGCGCCATGTGATGGATGTGCGCGACCGCGATCAGTGGGCCGCGGCGCTCGATGCCTTTGCCACCGAAAGCGGCGGGCGGCTCGACGTGCTGTTCAATAACGCCGGAATCGGCACCGGCGGCCAGTTCGCCGACATGCCGCCCGAGGAGGCCGACCGGCTGATCGCGATCAATTTCGGCGGCGTCGTCAATGGCATCTATGCCGCGCTGCCGCTGCTGCGCGCGACGCCGGGATCGACGATCCTCAACACCGGGTCGGCCTCGGGCTTTTATGGGGTGGCGGGGCTCGCCATCTATTCGGCGACGAAGTTTGCGGTGCGCGGATTGACCGAGGCGCTTGAAATCGAATTTGCCAAACATGGCATCAAGGTCCGTTCGCTGATGCCGGGGTTCATCGACACGCCGCTGCTCGATCAGGTCAGCGCCGATAGCAACGCACCGGCGCGCGAACGCCTGTCGCAAAGCGGGTTCGAGATCGTGCCGGTCGAACGCGTCGCCGAGGCGGCGTGGGCGGCGGTTCACGGCGACAAGGTGCATGTGACGGTCGGCAAGATGGCCAAGCGCCTGTCGCGCCTCGCACGCTGGTTCCCGGGACTGATCATGCGTCAGTCGAAGAAGATCGACGGGCTGGGCACGGCGGGGCATTGATCCGCTAACGGTCTTATAGTCCGTTATAATCCGTTCGTGTCGAGCGAAGTCGAAACACCCGTCGAGTGGGCGCTACAATGATGGGTGTCTCGACTGCGCTCGACACGAACGGAAATCTGACAGCGGACCAAATTACCGCTTAGCCGTCCCGCATTGCACCGACCCCGCGCCGACATTGCGCACCGTGCAAACGGGTTTGCCGAGCACGACCGTCTTGCCGACGCCGCGCGCGGTCACCGCGGCGGTCTTAACCGCCTGCAGCCTGTGATCGCCCGCGCCTTCGCCATCGAAGGTCAGCATGTCCACCTTCAGCGCCCCGGCATCGAACATCCCGGCGCCCGACACGGTCATCTGCGCCTGTTTCGCGGCACCGCCCAGCGTCATCGTGCCGTTGCCGATCATCGCGACCGACAGCCGATCGGTGGCAATCGCCCCCACCGACAGCGTGCCAGGGCCGCGCAGGCCGACGGTCACGCGCGTTCCCTTCATCTGGTCGATCCGCATCGACCCTGCGCCGCCCATCGTTGCCGAACGCAGGTTCGCCGCGTTGATGCGGATTGTCACCGCACCGCGCGGCGCCCGGCGATCCGTATCGCCCGCAAACTGGCGCTGCCCGATGACCAATCGCCCGTCACGCGCCTCGACGCTTAGGCGGTCGAGCGCGTCCTGCGGCCCGATCGCGACCGCGCCGACCGGCGCGCGCGTCGTCACTTCGACGATATAGTCGGCATTGATCTCGATCGCATCGAAGCTTGTCAGCCCAAAGCGCTTTTCGGCGGCCGCAACTGGAGCGGCAGCAAACAGGGCGACGACCGCGAGCGCGGCGCTTCGGAGGGCAAAGGTCATGGTGCCGCCTTACCCGGTCCAGGCGGGCGGCACCAGCACTGCCTTATTTGCAGGTGACTGATCCCGATCCCAGCTGGCGCGACGAACAGGCGGCGCCGCCGCCCAAGGTCACATCGCCCGATCCCAGAATGTTGACATCCGCCTTGCCGGTCGCCTGCGCCTCGACATTGCCCGATCCGGTGATCGACACCTCGAGCGTCTGGGCGACGAGCCCGTCGGCATCGATGTCGCCCGATCCGGTCACGCTATATTCGCCGGCGCCGACCGTCCCGCCGTCAATCTCGATATCGCCCGATCCGGATACGCTGATATCGGCCCGCTTGCCGGTGAGCTTTGCAATTTTGAGGTCGCCTGAGCCCGTGACCAACGCCTCGACCGCTTCGCCGTCGATGCTGTCGGCGTCGATTGATCCCGACCCGGTCAGCCGCACCCCGGTGAGGCGCGGCATCGTGATGGTAATCTCAACATCATCGTCGTCGCGACTCGAAATGCTGAAACCTTCGCGTTTGCGCCCGATCGATAGCGTGGGGCCGTCGACCTCGATCTCCAGCCGGTCGAGCACCGCCTGCGGCCCCTTCGCGTTGATCGAAAAGGCGTCGCCCTGGCGAATGGTCACGTCGTCGGGGCCAGCGACCTTGATTTCGGTGAAGCCGGTGAGCGCATAGCTTTTCGTCGCGACCGGCCCGGCGTCGGCGGATCCTGCCGTCTCACTTTTGCGCGGCTGGTCGCCGTCCGTGCGGTCGGCACCGCCACATCCGGTGACCGCCATCGCCAAAGCCAGCGGCAGCACCGCCATCGTCCAGTTACGCATCGCCTATCTCCTTTGTGTGTTATCAATATAATACACAAAGGAGATATCTTGTCCAGCGCCCCTACGGCACTCTTACCAGCGCAGCAACGGCGCCAACAGCGCCCGGCCGATGACGCCCGACAGCGCGACCGCCAAGCCGTGCCAGAGCGCGAGATGAATCATGTCGTTCGACGCGCAGTGCAGCGCGACGATCGTTGCGCCCGCAGCGCCCGCCGCGATACCGATCACCCAGCCCGCGCGCGTCGGCGACGTCGGCGCCCCCCCCTTGAGCCAGGCGAATAGCGCGGCGCCCACACCCAGCCCCGCGAACACACCCTGTGCAAGACAGTGCATGCCGTTTTCGGGGTGTGCCGCATCCATCGCCGCATGACTGTCGCTCAACGCCATCACCACGGCCGAAAAGGGCAGCGCGAGTGCCGCCAGACCGGCCCAGCGCCAGCCGCTATAATCGCGGCCAACACCGGGCAATCCCATCCGCAACGCGCTCCATGCCGCGGCAAAACCCAATGCGACGATCAGCCAGAAGGCAAGCAGCGGCAGCGGCGGCATCATCGCGCCGTCGGCCAGGTCGTGTCGCGGCCCAGCGAGCCACAACAACGCCGCGGCGCCGACGAGCCAGCCACCCGCCACCCACAGCGATCCGCGCATCAGGCGGCGCGGGCGCACAGGTTTGAGCTCGCCCGCCAAATCCTCGATCAGATTGTCAATCGATCCGTTCGTCATCTCATTCGCTTTCAATCAACTGCGCCAGCTTCTTCAGCCCGCGATGGATATTCACTTTCACCAGCGACTCGCTCTGTCCGCAGATCTGCGAGGCTTCGGCGATCGAGGCGCCCTCGATCTTGACCAACGTGATTGCCTGCGCCTGCCCGGTCGGCAGCAGCAGCAGCATGCGGTCGAGGCTGAGGCGGGCGTGGACCACCTCGTCCTCAGCCCCGACCGCCGCGTCGCCCTCGCCCAGTTCGACCTCGTCGCGCTGACGGCGCAACATGTCGATCCAGCGATAGCGCGCGATGGCAGCCAGCCACGGCAGGAAAGGTCGGCCGTCGTCCCACGTCGCCAGCTTGCGATGCATTGACACCAATGTTTCCTGCACCAGATCGTCAATGTGATGCGGCGCGATGCGGCGGGCGAAATAGCGCGCCAGCCACTGGCGACTGTCATTCAGCAGCGCACGATATGCGGCACGGTCGCCGCGCTGCGACGCGACCATCAATCGCGCCAGCGAGGGTTCGTCGATGCTCATTTGCGCCGCAGCCTAGCAAGGATCGCGTCGAGCGAGAACAGCCCGCCGCAGCGCACAATGAGGATCGCCGCGATGGCGGCCCAAAGTGAGTGGACGGGCCACCACGCGTCGGGAAACACAAAGATCTGGATCACCAGCGTCATCACCAGCAACGCGGCCGCTGACAGCCGCGTCGCGAGGCCCACGAGCAGCAGGATCGGAAACAGATGCTCGGCATAGGTCGTCAGCGGCACCGCAATTGCGGGATCGAGCGGTAGGCCTGAAAATTCGGATGCGAACAGATCATATTGAATCGGGTCGATTTGCAGAATGCTGCCCTCAACAACCTTGGTCTGGCCGGAGCGCCAGAACACGCCGGCGAGCGCCACACGCAGCAGCAAGAGCGCAATCGCCTCGGGTATATGACCCGCCACAATGGCCACCCCGCGATCATGAAGTGCAACGATCCGCTTCATCTTTCAAATCCTCTCGAACGCGCCAGCGGCAATGAGCGCCGCAACAGCACCGCCACCGTAGGGATGCAGTTCGGCGAGATGCGCCATGAGGTTACTGAGCGGCGCCTTTTCGGTCGCCATGGAGAGCGCCGCGACATCGGCACCATCGACAGCCAGCAATCGCACTTCGGAATCCGGTCGGGTGACCAGCAGCGCCTGGACGCCGCGCGCAAAGCCAGGATCGACGAGCGGTGCGGCGGCACTGGACAGCGTGACGACGCGCATGGCCGGGTGACAGCGCACAACGCGGGCCAGCAGCGCTGCCTCGTCCAGTTCAGCCAGGTCGGCAAGCGCCAGCGCCGGAGCATCGGCGGCGTGATAGCTTTCCAGCCACGCCCATTCGAAGCGCGCCAGGTCCGCGGCGAGCGGGTCGGCCACCCAGTCTGGAAAGCCTGCGCCAATCTGCGCCACCGACCGGCCTTGCGCGCCGCCAACGTCAAGGAAGGCGCGCGACAGCCGATTGAACTCACCTTCACCCAGATAATCGCGCGTCCGCGGAAATGTGTCTTCGAGCGCGACAAGGCGCGCGTGCGAGATCGTGTTGGCATGGACGCGAAGTCCGCGCAGCACTGCGGCGTGGTCGCCCGCCAACAGTCCGGCTAGCAGATGGTCGGGGCCGCGGAGCAGCGCCGCGGCGATCGCCGCCTGCGCCTCACGCATCGACCGGCGCGCGCGCGAGCAGCGCGTCAGCCTTGGCCACTTCGGCCGTCAGGGTCGCAAAATCGGGAACGTCGCTGTCCCATTCAACCAGTATCGGCTTCGGCCCGGAGCGGCGCAGAAAAGCCGCGAGCAAATCCCAGCAACTGTCGCGCACTGGCGATCCATGGTCATCAATCGCGATCGTGCCGCCCATATCGTCGGCCTTGCGGCTGTGACCCGCGACATGCACCTCGCCGACCAGCGCCGGGTCGAACGCGGCAAGCCACGACGCCGCATCGCGGCCAAGGTTGAACGCCGACACCTCGATATTGTTGATATCAAGCAGCAGCCCGCAACCGCTGCGATTGCATAGTTCGTGCAGGAATTCGACTTCGTCCCAATCATCGCCGATATACGCCAGGTACCGCGACGGATTTTCGATCAATATCGCCCGCTGCAACTGATCCTGCACCCGCCCGACTTCGCGGACGAAATGATCCAGTGCAGCATGGCTGTACGGGATGGGCAGCAGGTCGGGGAATTTGTCGCCGGGGCCGTTGCTCCAGCTGAGGTGATCGGAAACCATCGCCGGCTCATATCGGTCGCATAGCTGCGCCAGCGACGCCAGTTCGCCGCGATCTACCCCGGCCGCGGACCCGATCGACAGTCCGACCGAATGGAAACTGAGCGGCATATACGCCGCAATGGCGGTCAGCCAGCGATGCGGAGGCCCGCCTGCGCCGAAGTAATTTTGGGGATGTACTTCGGCCCAGGCGGGCGGAGCGGCCCGCTCCACCGCCGCCAGCACGTCGGTGTAATGTTCGGGCTTCAACCCGAAACCGGCGCGGCGCGGCAAGCCATGGGGCGGGCGGGGGGGCACTTGCCTCAGCTCTTCTTGGCGACCGGCTTTGCGTTGCCCTTGCGTTCCGCCAGCGCGCCGCCCATCTTTTCGCAGCTGCCCTTGGTCACATATTTCCACGCATTGCCCTGGTAATCGACGGTCGAGGTTCCGGCGCAGCTGGTGCCGGGACCGGCGGCGCAGTCATTCTTGCCCTTCAGCGACACGCCATAGCAGCGTTCCTTGGCGCCATCGGCGGCAACGGCGGGCACGGCGACCGCACCGGCGGCCATGGCGAGAACGGCGGAGGCGGCGAGTGACAATTTCAGGCTGTTCGACATGATGGATACTCCCTTTGAAAATGATTGATGCGGGGGATGGCATCGATAGGAGTTTCGGTCGTGCGCACCCGAAGGTTACGCATCGCAATATGGCGCGCCATTTTGTCGCCACCTTCGGCGCGCAGGGTCGGCTTTTGCGATTTCGACCCGAAAGCCAGACCATGAGCGTAGCGTTTCGCCGCGAAAGCGACGACGATCATAAAGAGCCCGAATTCGAGCTGCCCATCGCGGTCGGCCCGAACTGGGTGACCCCGCGCGGGCTGCGGCTGCTCGGCGAAGACGTCGCGCGGCTGGAAGCCGACATCGCGCAAACGGCGGATGAAGAGGTGCGGAAGAAGCTGCAACGCCGCCTCCGCTATTTCCACACCCGCCAATCGACCGCCGACGTGCAGGCGCCGTCTGCCGATGGCAGCGTCGGCATCGGCAGCCGCGTGACCTATCGCCTCAACAACGCCGAAAAGACGATCACGATCGTCGGCGGCGACGAGGCAGATCCGGCGCTGGGATGCGTCGCCTTTTCGGCCCCGCTCGCCCGCGCGCTGATGGGCGGCGAAGCGGGCGAGCGCATGGAATATCAGGACCGCGAAGATGCGATCGAAATTGTCGCCGTCACAACCGATCCGGAGACGCAGGCATGAAAGACAAGTTCGAACGCCACAAACAGCCTTGGACACCGGCGGAAATCGACAAGCTGCACACGCTGGCGAAAAAAGGCATGCCGCTGAAATCGATCGCGAAGGCGCTCACGCGCAGCGAGGAATCGGTCAAGGCGCGCGCCAAGGCCGATAGCTTGCCGATCGCGAAGCTGCACTGAGCCGCCATGTCCACAACCGAATTTGATGCCATCGTGCTGGGTGCCGGCGCGGCCGGGTTGATGTGTGCCGCGGTTGCGGGGCAGCGCGGCCGCCGGGTGCTGTTGCTCGACCATGCCGACCAGGTGGGCAAGAAAATCCTGATCTCGGGCGGCGGGCGCTGCAACTTCACCAATGTGAACACCGCGCCCGACCGCTTTATCTCGGCGAACCCGCATTTCGCCAAATCGGCGCTGGCGCGCTACACCCCCGCCGACTTCATCGCGCTCGTCGATCGCTATGGCATCGCCTATCATGAAAAGACGCTGGGCCAGCTATTCTGCGACGGGTCGGCGAAACAGATCGTCGCGATGCTGCTGGAGGAGTGCGCCAAGGGCGGGGTCGACGTCCGCACCGGGCAGCCGGTCAGCGACGTCACCCACGCCGACGGCAAGTTCACCGTCCGCTTCGGCGACCAGAATTTCAGCGCCCCGGCGCTAGTGATCGCCACGGGCGGCCCGTCGATCCCGCAGATGGGCGCGACCGGTTTCGCTTACGATCTCGCCCGGCAGTTCGGCCTCAAGGTCGTCGAGCCCCGCCCTGCGCTCGTGCCGCTGACTTTGGGCGGCGACGACGTGTTGTTCCGCACCTTGTCGGGAATCGCCGCCCCCGTCGAGGCGCGCGCGGGCAAGGCGGCGTTTCGCGAGGCGGCGCTCTTCACGCATCGCGGTCTCTCGGGTCCGGCGATTCTGCAAGTCAGCAGCTATTGGCGCCACGGCGAGCCGGTGACGATCGATTTCCTGCCCGACGCGCCCAACGACTGGCTGCTCGAAACCAAGCGTACCCGTCCGCGCACGACCGTCCGCGCCGCGCTCGGTGCGATGCTCCCCGACCGCCTCGCCGAAACCCTCGCCGAACGCTTGGCACTCCCCGGCGAGCTTGCGGCGCAAACCGACCGCAAACTCGCCGATGCCGAATCGCGTCTTGCGCGCTGGGATTTTCGCCCCAACGGCACCGAAGGCTTCGCCAAAGCCGAGGTCACGGTGGGCGGAATTTCGACCGCCAGCCTGTCGTCGCAAACAATGGTGGCCAAAACCGTTGCAAACCTCTATGCGGTCGGCGAGGCCGTAGATGTCACTGGGTGGTTAGGCGGCTATAATTTTCAATGGGCCTGGGCAAGCGGACACGCTGCCGGACAGGTGATTTAAGCCCATTGAGCCCCTTCTATCGGCCCGTCACCGCACCGGTGACCGCCTATGCTATTGAGATAATAATGACTTTCGAAAATCTTTCCCCCGTCCTTTCGGACGCGCTTACCGCGCGCGGCTATGAAGCGCTCACCCCCGTGCAGTCGCAAGTCAGCGAAGATCAGGCCAAGGGCCGCGACCTGCTCGTCTCCGCCCAGACCGGGTCGGGCAAGACTGTCGCCTTCGGCCTCGCGATGGGCGACGAGCTCATTGAGGATGGCCGCCTGCCCTTCGCCACCTCGCCGCTCGCGCTGATCATCGCCCCGACCCGCGAACTCGCGCTGCAGGTCAGCCGCGAACTCAGCTGGCTTTACGCCAAGGCCGGCGCGCGCATCGCAACCTGTGTCGGCGGCATGGACGCCAGCAAGGAACGCCGCGCCCTCGGCCAGGGCGTTCAGATCGTCGTCGGCACCCCGGGGCGCCTGCGCGATCACCTCGAACGCGGCGCGCTCGACCTGTCAGCACTCCGCGTCGCGGTCCTCGACGAAGCCGACGAAATGCTCGACATGGGCTTCCGCGACGATCTCGAGGAAATCCTCGACGCCACGCCGACCACGCGCCGCACGTTGCTCTTCTCGGCCACCATTCCCAATCCGATCGTCCAGCTCGCCAAGCGCTATCAAACGAACGCGCTTCGCATTTCGACCGTGGGTCAGGATCGCGGCCATGGCGACATCGCCTATCAGGCGGTGACCGTCGCCCCGGCCGATATCGAAGGCGCGGTGGTCAACCTGCTCCGCCTCCACGACGCCGAAACCGCGATGCTGTTCTGCGCCACACGCGACAATGTCCGCCGTCTCCACGCCAGCCTCGTCGAACGCGGTTTCGCTGCGGTCGCGCTGTCGGGCGAGCATAGCCAGAATGAACGCAACGCCGCGCTGCAAGCGCTGCGCGATCGCCGCGCCAAGGTGTGCGTCGCAACCGACGTCGCCGCGCGCGGTATCGATCTGCCGACGCTCAGCCTGGTCGTCCACGTCGAAATTCCCCGCGACGCCGAAGCCCTCCAGCACCGTTCGGGCCGCACCGGCCGCGCGGGCAAAAAGGGGACCGCGGTCATCATCGTCCCCTACCCGCGCCGCCGCCGTGTCGACGGCATGTTGCGCGGCGCGCGGATCGAGGCCGAATGGATGGACGCCCCGACCGCCGCCGACGTGCGTAAGCGCGATCAGGAACGGCTGATGGAAAAGTTGCTCACCCCGGTCGAGCATGAGCCTGAGGATATCGAACTCGCGCAACGCCTGATGGCCGAGCGCACCCCCGAGGACATCGCCGCTTCGCTCGTCCAGGCGCACCGCGCGCTGATGCCACCGCCCGAGGATCTGATCGACAACGGCCCGCGCGGCCGCGACACCGCCGGTCGCCCCGAGCGCGGCGAACGCTTCGAGCGCCCGGAACGCGGCGCCGGTGGCGACCAGCGCGAAGGGTTTGAGGACAGCGTCTGGTTCCGCCTCAACATCGGCCGTCATCAAAACGCCGATCCGCGCTGGATCCTGCCTTTGCTCTGCCGCCGCGGCCATGTCAGCAAGAACGAGATCGGCGCGATCCGCATCGGTCCCAAGGAAACGATGTTCAACATCCCGCGCGCCATCGCCGATCGCTTTGCCGAGGCGGTGATCCGCAGCGCCAATGAAGATGGCGAGGACGACAGCGGTGTGGCGATCACCCCGGCACCCGACGGCCCGACCTATCCGCCGCGCCGCGATAAGGGCGGGCATTCGGGCGGCCATAGCGGCCCGCGCGACGGCGCCCCGCGCAGCACGCTCGGCCGCGCGCCCGGCGGCGACCGCAGCTTTGGCGATCGTCCGCGTGGCCCCGGCGGCCCCGGCGGCAAGCCCACCGATCGTTACAAGCCCAAGCCCTTCGGCCAGCGCAGCCCGCGCCGTCCGTCGAAGTAACCGACGGACGATCACCTAAAACGCCATCATTGCGACCCCGGCGAAAGCCGGGGGAAGCAATCCAGAGCGGTTTACGCCTACTCTGGATTGCCGCGTCGCCTCCGGCTCCTCGCAATGACGGTGTTGGTGAACGACTTGCCCTTGCACTCCCCTGACCAGCCCACCAGATGGACCGGACAGCAGGAGCGCGCGCATGCAAGCAACCCAAGCCTTTATCGAAAGCCAGGGCGGACCCGAGGTCATCGACTGGCGCGACGTCACGCTGGGCGAACCCGGCCCCGGGCAGGTGCTGCTGCGGCAAACCGCGGTCGGGCTGAACTATCTCGACACCTATCACCGCGACGGCACCTATCCAATTCCGCTCCCCAGCGGCCTTGGCGTCGAATCCGCCGGTGAGGTCATCGCCGTCGGCGAAGGTGTCCACGGCTTCCAGCCCGGCGACCGCGCCGCGACCTTCGGCCCCGAACGCACCGCCTATGCCAGCGCGCGGCTGGTTAGCGCAGCGTCGCTTTTCAAACTGCCCGCTACCATCGACGACGAAACCGCCGCCGCCGCGCTGCTGAAAGCGTGCACGGTCGAAATGCTCGTCGAGCGCTGTGCAAAAGTCGAAGCAGGCTGGCCCGTGCTCGTCCACGCCGCCGCGGGCGGGGTCGGACTGATCCTCGTCCAGTGGCTGAAGGCGATCGGGGCGACCGTTATCGGCACCGTCAGTACCGAAGCCAAGGCCCATGCCGCGCGCGAAGCGGGTGCCGACCATGTGCTGATGTACAAGAGCGACGATGTCGCCGCGCATGTCCGCGAAATCACCGATGGGCAGGGCGTTCCCGTGACCTTTGATGGCATCGGCATGGCGACATGGGACGTCTCGCTGAAAGCGACCGCGCGGCGCGGGCTGATCGTCAGCTATGGCAATGCCGGTGGCCCGGTGACCGGCGTCAATCTGGGCGTGCTCGCTCAGCATGGCTCGCAGTTCGTGACCCGCCCGACGCTGTTCGACTATTATCTCCACGCTGGCGAGCGTGCCGTGGGTGCCGAACGCGTGTTCGAGATGATCGAGAGCGGCGCGGTGAAGATTATGGTTGGCCAGCGCTATGCGTTGCAGGATGCGGCGCGGGCGCATGCGGATTTGCAGGCCGGACGGACGACGGGCTCCAGCCTGTTAATCCCGGAACACAGCTAAACTTCCGTTCGCATCGAGCGAAGTCGAGATGCCCATTGTCAGAGCACGACCTAGGGGTGTCTCGACTTCGCTCGACACGAACGGAAATAAATGGCGGGTCAGGTTCTCAACCGCTCCGCATGCCAAGCGACATGCTCGGCCAGAAAGGTCGAGATGAAATAATAGCTGTGGTCATATCCCGGCTGCATCCGGATCTCGGCCTTCTGCCCGTTGCGTTCGCTCGCCGCGACCAGCAGCTCGGTCTTCAATTGCTCGGTCAGGAAATTGTCGGCGTCGCCCTGATCGACGAGCAGGTCTGGGACGCGCAGCCCCTGATCGAGCAGCGCACAGGCGTCGTACGCCTGCCACTCCTCGCGGTCGGCGCCGAGATAGTTGCCAAACGCCTTTTCGCCCCACGGACATTGCGTCGGCGCGACGATCGGCGAAAAGGCCGACACGGAGCGGAAACGATCCTGATTGCGCAGGCCGATCGTCAGCGCGCCATGCCCGCCCATCGAATGGCCGGTGATGCCCTGCCGCGTCAGGTCGGCGCTGGGGAAATTGCGCAGGACCAGCGAGGGCAGCTCGTCCTCGATATAGGAACGCATCCGGTAGTTTTTCGCCCACGGCTCCTCGGTCGCGTCGACGTAGAAACCGGCACCCAGCCCGAAATCCCACGCGCCGTCGGGATCGTCGGGAACCCCCTCACCGCGCGGCGAGGTATCGGGCGCGATGAAGATCACGCCATGCTCGGCGCAGGCAGCGCGATATTCGCCCTTTTCCATCACATTGGCGTGGGTGCAGGTCAGCCCCGACAGATACCACAGCACCGGCAGCTTCGCGCCGGGATCATGGTCGGGCACGAAGACGGCAAAGGTCATGTCGGTGCCAGTGGTCGTGCTCGCATGCTTGTACACGCCTTGCGTGCCGCCATGGCTGCGAACGGTGGAGAGAGTCTCAAGGGTCATGCGGGTTCCTGAACGGGAATGGGGGCGACCAAGGGGTCATGCCCCCAATGGCGCAGCAGGTCCAGTATCGCGGCGCCCGCCAGCGCCAGCGTTGCGGTGTTGCGCAGCGGGTGGACGCCCACGGGGTCGGCGTCGGCCAGCGCCGCGTCGAGCACCACGGTGATGCTCCCCGGCGCGGCATTGATCGCGGCAAGCGGGGTGACCGACCCCGGCGTGATGCCGAGCAGGCGCTCCATGTCGGCGGCCTTGGCAAAGCTGATAGGCTTGCACCCGATCGCGCCGGGCAGGCGCTTCAGATCGACTCGCGCATCGGACGGCACGGTGACCAGCCAAAAGGCCCCGCCCTTGTCCTTCAGGAACAGGTTCTTGGTGTGCGCGCCCGGCATCGCGGCATGTACCGCATTGCTCTCGGCCACGGTGAACACTGCGTCATGCTCATGTTCGGTGAAGGGGATTCCAAGCGCACCTAAGTCCGCCCGCAATCCCGCTTCGCCGCGCATCAATCTATCGGCCGATTACAGGCGTTTCAGCGCACACAGCTTGTTGCCGTCGGGGTCGCGCAGATAGGCGAGGTACAGCTGGCCAAAGCCGCCTTCGCGGATGCCCGGCGGGTCTTCGATGCTGGTGCCGCCCGCGGCAACGCCGGCGTCGTGCCATGCCTTCGCCTGCGCCTCGTCCTCCATCGCAAAGCCGATCGTGCAGCCATTGCCGGCCGTCGCCGGTTCCCCGTTGATGGGCGGCGTCACCAGGAACAGGCCGCCATTGTGCATATAGATCAGGCGGCCCTTGTCGTCCTGAATCCCCGGCTTGCCGCCAATCGCCTGGAAGGTCGCATCATAGAATGTCTTGGCTTTGGCCACGTCGTTCGTGCCGACCATATTGTGACTGTACATCGCTCTCTCCTTTTTTCGTTGCGAATCGATACCGATCTTGTGCCAGCCTTGTCAGCGGAAAACCACCGTCTTGCGGCCGTCGATCAGCACGCGTTGTTCGGCGACCCAGCGCACCGCTTTCGCCAGCACCTGCGCCTCGACGTCGCGGCCGATGCGGATCAGATCCTCGACGCTGTCGCGGTGATCGACACGCTCGACCGCCTGTTCGATGATCGGGCCTTCGTCGAGGTCGCTGGTCACGAAATGCGCCGTCGCGCCGATCAGCTTGACCCCGCGCTCCTGCGCGCGGTGATAGGGTTTGGCGCCCTTGAACCCGGGCAGGAAGCTGTGGTGGATATTGATGCAGCGCCCCGCGAGTTTCCCCGACATATCCTGCGACAACACCTGCATATAGCGCGCCAGCACCAGATAGTCGGCGCCGCTGCGCGCCATCAGATCAAGGATGCGCGCTTCCTGTTCGGCGCGATTGGCGTCGCTGACCGGGAAATGGTGGAACGGCACCCCATGCCATTCGCTCAGCCGCCGCTGATGCTCGTGGTTCGAAACCACCGCGACGATATCGATCGCGAGATTGCCGGTCGACCAGCGGTGGAGCAGGTCATTGAGGCAATGGCTGCCCTGCGACACCGCGATGACAAAGCGCGGTTTGGCGGCGCTGTCGCTGATCCGCGCGTCCATCGCGAAACGCTCGACGATCGGCACGAACGCCGCCTGTACGCCCGCCAGCCCCTCGGGGAAGCGCGGCCCGGCGCCGCGAAAGGCGACACGCATGAAGAAACGCCCCGAACCAAGGTCGGCATATTGCTGGCTGTCGAGGATGAAGCCGTCGCGCTCCGCGAGCAGCCCGGTCACCGCGGCGACGATGCCGACCGCATCGACGCAGCTGAAGGTCAGGACATAAGGTCCGGTCAAATGTTTCCTCCCACCCCAACAGGGCTCTCTGACGGCCTCTCCCATCGGGAGAGGCAACGAGACTTGGCAGCTTGCTGCCTAGTCGCAGTGGTGAGGGGTTCGGCCCGGTCGATGGACCTCAACCCCTCATCCAACTCCGCCTAACCGGCACAGCCGGTAAGGCTCCATAACCTTCTCCCAATGGGAGAAGGGAGCAACGTCCTCAGTAAACCACCACGCTGCGAATGCTCTCGCCCGCATGCATCAAATCGAACCCCTTGTTGATCTCCTCGAGCCCCATGACGTGGGTGATCATCGGATCGATCTCGATCTTGCCGGTCATATACATGTCGACGATCTTCGGCACATCGGTGCGCCCCTTGGCGCCGCCGAACGCGGTGCCGCGCCAGTTGCGCCCGGTGACGAGCTGGAACGGGCGCGTCGCGATTTCCTTGCCCGCCTCGGCGACGCCGATGATGATCGAGGTGCCCCAGCCGCGGTGGCAGGCTTCCAATGCGGTGCGCATCACTTCGGTATTGCCCGTGGCATCGAAGGTATAATCGGCGCCGCCGTCGGTCAGCTGGACGATCGCGGCGACCGTGTCTTCGCGGCTCATGCCCCGGGTGTTGAGGAAGTCGGTCATGCCGAACTTGCGGCCCCATTCCTCTCGGGTTGCGTTGATGTCGACGCCGATGATCTGCTTCGCCCCCGCGAGGCGTGCGCCCTGGATCACGTTGAGCCCGATACCGCCCAGCCCGAACACCACGACATTGTCGCCGACCTGGACCTTCGCGGTGTTGATCACTGCGCCGACCCCGGTGGTCACGCCGCAGCCAATGTAGCAGCTCGACTGGAACGGCGCGTCTTCGCGGATCTTTGCGACCGCAATCTCGGGCAGCACGGTGAAGTTCGAGAAAGTCGAGCAGCCCATATAATGGAAGATCGGCTGACCCTTGTAGCTGAACCGCGTCGTGCCGTCGGGCATCAGCCCCTTGCCCTGCGTCGCGCGGATCGCGGTGCAGAGGTTGGTCTTGCCGCTGAGGCAGCTTTTGCACTGGCGGCATTCGGGGGTGTAGAGCGGGATCACATGGTCGCCGGGAACGACGCTGGTGACGCCCGCGCCAACCTCGCGCACAATGCCCGCGCCCTCATGGCCAAGCACGCTCGGGAAGATGCCCTCGCTGTCGAAACCGTCGAGCGTGTAGGCGTCGGTGTGGCAGATGCCCGTCGCCATGATCTCGACCAGCACCTCGCCCGCCTTCGGGCCTTCGAGGTCGAGTTCGACGATTTCGAGCGGCTTCTTCGCTTCGAACGCAACGGCGGCACGGGTTTTCATGGCGGGTCTCCTTCTCGGCGCTCCCAATCAGGCAAATGGGGCGGCAATGCAAGATGCCTCCCGATCCTCCCTGCGGCGAAGCCGTGGGGAGGTGGCAGCGCGAAGCGCTGACGGAGGGGCTTTGGCGCTGCCGTCGCCGCCCCTCCACCACTCATCTGCGATGAGCGGTCCCGCTGGCGCTGTTCGCCGTCTGCGACTCCCCCACGGCTTCGCCACAGGGAGGATTGGCTCGGTGCTTCGCCCTAAAGCCACAAAAGCCCCGCATGCGCGCATCGAATTTGTGCCCTTTGTGGCTTTAGCAGCTCGGGCGTCGGTCCTTAAGGAGACAAAAGATACGGACGCACAGCGCAAAACTGTCTCCTTTGTCGCTTTAAGCAAAGGCGTGAACATCGACGAGGTCAAAGAGCCGGACCATAGGCTGGCACAGCGAAATAATGTAGGAAAGCGCTATTTGCAGCCCCCCACTTTCGTCACCCCGGACTTGATCCGGGGTCCATGATTTCGTCGCCGCAATGGACCCCGGATCAAGTCCGGGGTGACGATGGAGGAAACGGGGCTATCAACACTCCACCACGCTAACCGCCAGCCCGCCCTTCGATGTTTCCTTATACTTGTCGCGCATATCGCGCCCCGTCTGCAGCATCGTCGCGATTACCGTGTCGAGGCTCACCACATGCGTGCCGTCGCCGATCATCGCGATGCGGCTCGCGTCGATTGCCTTGATCGATCCCATCGCGTTGCGCTCGATGCACGGGATTTGCACCAGCCCGCCGATCGGGTCGCAGGTGAGCCCGAGGTTATGCTCCATGCCGATCTCGGCGGCATTTTCGACCTGTGCGTTCGTCCCGCCGAGCGCGGCGGTCAGCCCCGCCGCCGCCATCGAACAGGCGACGCCGACCTCGCCCTGGCACCCGACCTCGGCGCCCGAGATGCTGGCGTTGCGTTTGTAGAGCGCGCCGACCGCGCCCGCGGCGAGCAGGAAGGTGCGGACCCCCGCGTCGTCGCCGCGATAGCCGCGGCGGTAGAAGCGGATAACCGCGGGGATGATCCCCGCAGCACCGTTGGTCGGCGCAGTGACGACCTTGCCGCCCGCGGCGTTCTCCTCGTTCACCGCCATCGCCCACAGGTTGATCCAATCCATCATCGCGAGCGGGTCGGTCAGATTCTGTTCGTGGCGGTTGCGGATGTCGGCGGCGATCTGCGGTGCGCGGCGCTTGACCTTCAGCCCGCCGGGCAGGATCCCGGTGCTTGAGCAGCCCGCATCGATCGAGGCGTCCATCGCGCTTGCGATTGCGTCGAGCCCCGCCTCGACCTCGGCCAGCGGGCGGTGGACGAGTTCGTTTTCGAGCATCATCTCGGCAAAGCTCTTGCCCGACGCGGCGCCCATGCTGAGCAGGTCGGCGCCCGAGGTGAAAGCGAAGGGCAGTTCGACCTCGTCCTCCGCTCCGCGGCTGTTGCGTCCCGCCTCGTCCTCGTCGACGACGAAGCCGCCGCCGATCGAAAAATACATCCGCTTGGCAAGGATTTCGCCGTCGGCGTCGCGCGCATTAAAGCTGACTGCATTGCTGTGGAACGGCTGGCGCTGGCGCATCTGGAAATGCAGGTCACGGGCGGGCTGGAAGCGAACGCGCTGGCGGCCCAGCAGGTAGAGGAAGCCTTCGCTGGTCGCGCGGTCCCAATGCGCCTTGATCGCGGCGAGGCTGGTGCTCGCGGGAATCTCGCCCGCCAGACCTGCAATGATTGCAGTGTCGGCGGCGTGCCCCTTGCCGGTCAGCGCGAGCGAGCCGTAGAGATCGGCTTCGACATGTACCGTCCGATCGAAGAGATTTTGCTCGTCAAGCCAGACGGTGAAACGGCGGGCCGCGACCATCGGGCCAACGGTGTGCGAGCTAGAGGGGCCGACACCGATTTTGAAGAGTTCGAAGAGGCTGATGGTCATGGCGGCGCTATAGGGGCGGCGCCGTCGTGACGATAGATACCCGTTCAAATTTCGCTACGGCTCTGGGAAATCCTCCCTGTCGCGCAGCGATGGGGAGGTGGCAGCGCGAAGCGCTGACGGAGGGCTTTGGCGCAACGTCGCGGCCCCTCCACCACTTGCTTCGCAAGCGGTCCCCCTCCCCATGGCTTCGCCACAGGGAGGAACATAGCCTTACGCGGGATAGGTCCAGGTCGTATCGCGCGCGAAATTCTCGGCCGCAAAGTCCCAGTTGAGCAGCTCATCGACCACTGCGTCGACATAGGCGGGACGCAGATTCTTGCGGTCGATATAATAGGCATGTTCCCACACATCGATGACGACCAGCGGCTTGATCCCGAGGGTAAGCTCGGTCCCGGCATCATGCGTGTCGGTGACCGACAGCGTGCCGTCGCGCGAGACGAGCCAGGCCCAGCCCGATGCGAAATGATTGACCGCGGTTTCCTTGAGCTTCTTTTTCAGATCATCGAGAGACCCGAAATCGCGCTCGATCGCGGCGAGCAAGTCGCCCTCGGGCGCGGTCTTGTCCGGGCTCAGACTTTCCCAGTAAAAGGCGTGGTTCCACGACTGGGCGGCGTTGTTGAATAGCCCTTTATTGCCCGCGCCCTCGGCATGGTGGACGATTTCTTCGAGCGGCTTGTCGGCGAGTTCGGTGCCGGTGATCGCCGCATTGACCTTGTCGACATAGGCCTTGTGATGCTTGCCATGGTGCGTCGCCAGCGTGTCGGCCGAAATATGCGGTTCCAGCGCGTCCTGAGCGTATGGCAGGGGCGGATGGGCGATGGTCATGGCAGTCTCCATTATGTTTATCAGAGGGGATTAGGGCTTAAACTCGGTATCGGCGGGTGGGGTTGCAAGGTTTGGGCGGGGAATTTTTCTTCATTCAAGCCCTCCCCTTCAGGGGAGGGCAGCGAGACTTGCCAGCTTGCTGGCGTAGTCGCAGCGGGTGGGGTCCATCGGCTTTGCGCCACGCCGACAGACCCCACCCCAACCCCTCCCCTGAAGGGGAGGGGCTCATTTCACGTCACCATCGCCAGCAACGTCGCTATCCGATCCGCCTCGTCGGCGGGCTTGTCGCGGCGGATTCGCGAGATGCGCGGGAAGCGCATGGCGAGGCCTGACTTGTGGCGCTTGCTGCTGTGGATCGAATCGAAGGCGACCTCTAGCACCAGCGACTTTTCCACCTCACGCACCGGGCCAAAGCGATTAAGGGTGTTGTCGCGGACGAACTTGTCGAGCCATTTCAGCTCCTCGTCGGTGAACCCCGAATAGGCTTTGCCGACCGGCAGCAGCTCCCCATCCTCGCTCCAGCAACCGAAGGTATAATCCGAATAGAAACTCGCGCGGCGCCCGTTGCCGCGCTGGGCGTACATCATCACGCAATCGGCGGTGAGCGGGTCGCGTTTCCATTTATACCAGAGGCCGGCGCGGCGCCCGGCCACATAAGGCGCATCGCGGCGTTTCAACATCACGCCCTCGATCGCGGCATCGCGCGCACCCGCGCGGCGCGTGGCGAGATCGTCGAAATCGTCCGCGTCGATCACCTGCGACAGGTCGAAATGGCTGTCGGCAAGGCGCGGTACGAAGGCTTCCAACTGCCGCCGCCGCTCGGTCCACGGCAGCGGGCGCAGGTCGTTGCCGTCGACCGCGAGCAGATCGTAAACGCGCACGAACGCCGGGGATTCGGCGAGCATTTTCTTCGACACTGTCTTGCGCCCGAGCCGTTGTTGCAGCGCGTTGAAGCTCGCCGCCTCGCCGCCCTGCGCATCGCCGCGCACCAGCAATTCGCCGTCGATCACCGCATCCTGATCGAACGCCGCGACCAGTTCGGGAAACGCAGCACTGATCTCCTCGCCGCCGCGGCTGTAGATGCGCGTCTGTCCGCCCACATGGACGATCTGGACGCGGATGCCGTCCCATTTCCACTCGGCGGCAAAATCGGCGAGATCGACGGTCGCCTCTTCCAGCGGATGCGCGAGCATGAAGGGGCGGAAGAAGGCGACGTCCTTGAGGTCGGGCCGCTCCGCCCTGCCCTCGCCCCATGCGAACAGCGGCGCATAGGGCGGCGCGATCGCGTGCCACAGCTCCTCGACATCGTCGACGGGCACGTCGAACGCCTGCGCGAACGCCTGTTTCGCGAGCCGCGCCGACACGCCGACGCGCATGCCGCCGAGCGCGAGCTTAAGCAGGGCATAGCGGCCATCGGCGTCAAGGCGGTCGAGGAGCGACGCGAGGATCGCGGGGGCGGTGGCGCGGGTGGCGGTGGACAGGGTGTCGACCGCGGCCGCCACCGTCAGGTCTGCTTGTGCGCCCGGTGCGTCGGGCCACAGCAGCGCCGCGGTCTCGGCCGTATCGCCAACGAAGTGCCGCGACAGCCGGAACAATTCCTCATCGACCCGCGTCGCCAGCAAGGTCCGCACCATCGCCGATTTCACCGCCGAAAAATCGAGGCTCTCGGTCAGCGCCGCGATCGCCCAGCCACGATCGGGGTCGGGGGTGTGCTTGAGGTAATCGGCGATGAGCGCCAGTTTGCTGTTGCGCGAACGCGTATAGATCAGCCGGTCGATCAGCGCGGCGAAGGCCTTCACACCTCTTCCTCCAGATCGCGGCCGACCAGATGCAGTGCGCGCGCTGTCCGCTGATGCAATTCGCACCAGCGCAGCAGGCCATCCTCGCTGCCATGCGTGATCCACGTCTCCTTGGGGTTCACCTGCGAAATCGTCGTCGTCAGCTCGTCCCAATCGGCATGGTCCGAAATCACCAGCGGCAGTTCAACCATCCGCTGCCGCGCGCGCTGGCGCACGCGCATCCACCCCGACGCCATCGCCGTCACCGGATCGGGCAATCGCCGCGACCAGCGATCGTTGAGCGCCGAGGGCGGCGCGACGATGATCTGCCCCGCCATTGCGGCCTTGTCGGTCTCGCTCACCAAGCGCAGCTCGCCCAGATCGACGCCATGCGCCGCATAGAGCGCGCACATTTTTTCCATCGCACCGTGGATGTAGATCGGCGCATCCCATCCGGCGGCGCGCAGCTCCGCCATCACCCGCTGCGCCTTGCCCAGCGCATAGGCACCGACGAGCACGCAGCGATCGGGCTCGGCGCGCACCGCGCCGATCAGCTTGCCGATCTCGTCGGAGGTTGGAGGGTGGCGGAACACCGGCAGGCCAAAGGTCGCCTCGGTGATGAAGATGTCGCACGGCACGACTTCGAAGGGCGCGCAGGTCGGGTCGGGCCGGCGCTTGTAATCGCCGGTGATGACGATCCGTTCGCCCGCATATTCCATCAAAATCTGCGCACTGCCCAGCACATGCCCCGCGGGATGAAAGCTGAAGCGCACCCCGCCGCGCTCGAACCCGTCGCCATAGGGAAACGCCTGATTACGGCTCGCCTCGACATCGACGCCATAACGCAGCGCCATGATCGCCAGCGTTTCGGGGGTTGCGAACACCGCGCCATGGCCGCTGCGCGCATGGTCGGCGTGGCCATGGGTGACCGCAGCGCGTTCGACGGGGCGCGACGGATCGATCCACAGGTCGGCGGGCTTCACATAGAGCCCGTGCGGGTGCGGTTCGAGCCAAGGCTTTGGCTTGGCCATCAGGCGGCCAGTTCGCGAACGCGCGCCAGATCGGCAACGAACGCCGCGCGCTCCTCGGCGGCGCGCGCCCGGTCGGGCAGGCGCAACAAGAACGAGGGATGAATCGTCGCGATCAGCTTCGTACCTCTGCCAAGTTCATGCACCGCGCCGCGGATCGACGCGATGCTCATGCTTTTGCCCGTCACCCCGCGCAGCGCGCTGCCGCCAAGGGTCACAATCAGGTTGGGCTGGACCAGCGCGCGTTCCTTGTCGAGCCACCAGCGGCAGATGTCGATTTCGCCCGCCGTCGGGTTCTGATGCAGCCGCCGCTTGCCGCGCGGCTCGAATTTGAAATGCTTGACCGCGTTGGTCAGGAACAATCGCTGTCGATCGAGACCGGCTTCCTCCAGCGCCTCGTTGAGCACCTGTCCCGCGGGGCCGACAAAGGGCCGTCCTTCCAGATCTTCCCGGTCGCCGGGCTGCTCGCCGACCAGCATGATGCGCGCCGCCGCCGGGCCTTCGCCGACCACCGCCTGCGTCGCGTGGCAGTGCAGCGGGCAGCGCGTACAGCCATGCACCGCGCGGGCGAGCTCATCCAGCGTGTCGATGTCGTCGGTCAGGGCCAGAGCTTCAGGCACGCGGGTTCGCCATTTGTCGGTTTGCGGGTTCGCAAGCGAAACGGCGGTCTCGCGCATCCGTTCCACCCGTGCCGCGGCGCCCGCGAGCAGCGGCGCAATATCCTGCGCCTCGGGCAGGTTCTTCCAATATTTCTTGGGCATTTCGGCGCGCATCGCGTCGATCTTGACGCGGGCGGG
This sequence comes from Sphingopyxis sp. UBA6723, assembly GCF_002454115.1. GTDB lineage: Bacteria > Pseudomonadota > Alphaproteobacteria > Sphingomonadales > Sphingomonadaceae > Sphingopyxis. Next base: position 492,417 of record NZ_DKIH01000009.1, read on the forward strand.
GTTGAAGATCGCGCCATAGTAGGTGCGCCACTGTTCCTCGACGACATCGCTGTCGGGTACCTCGTCTTTTGTCCCACCCGCTCGATAAGTCAGCTTCTCGTCGTGCCAGATCGCCCGCGCGTCGGGGGTGACGATCGCCCAGTCCATGCCGTAAAAACGGCGCTGAAAGAAGGGCGCGGTCAGCCGAAGAATATGGTGGTCGGGTTCGAACCAGGCCGCAAACCGCTCGCGCCCCGCTTCCTCCCCCAATCGGCGGAAGCGCACAAAGGCGTGCATCTTGTGAATGTCGCGGCGGATCGCCTTGTCGGTCTTGCTGAGCCAGTCGATATCCGGGTCGGTGCGCCGCGCCAGCAGCTGCCGGTCGCGCAACGCGCGCCAAACGATGCGGTACAGCCGTGCGGGTACACTGGCATCGCGGTGACAGATCGCCCGGTCGGCCATCGCAAGCAATTCGCGCGGCAGCGATATCGCAGCTCCCGATGCGAGCGGCGCATCGTCACTGAACAGCGACGCACCCTCGTCGGCGCCGCGCCAGCTCACATCCTCGGGCCGCACGCCATCGGCCAGCAAGGCGCGGGCCGCGTCGCGCCATTCGGCAAAGTCGCCGGGACGGGCGAGCACAACCTCCCTCATAGCGCCAACGACAATTGCTCCGCGGGCGGCGCAAAGCGCGCGCGCAGGGTGGCGCTGTCGGTCAGCGACCCCGGTCGCCAGTCGGGGGTGACGATGAACGGCAGGACTTTCTTCACCGATGCGGTCAGCTTTGCCAGATCACCAATTCGCAGCTTGCCAGTTCGCCGCACCGCCACAATCCGGTCAACCGCGCGTGTTCCCAGCCCCGGCACGCGCAGCAGCAGCTCGCGCGGGGCGCGGTTGATGTCGACCGGGAAGATATCGCGCCGCATCAGCGCCCAGGCCAGCTTGGGATCGATGCTCAGATCGAGCATCCCCGCCTTCGCCCCCTCCATGATTTCGGCGCGCTCAAATCCGTAAAAGCGCAGCAGCCAGTCGGCCTGATACAAGCGATGCTCCCGCATCAACGGCGGACGCACCGGTGGGAGATCGCTGCTCGCGTCGGGGATGGGGCTATACGCCGAATAATAGACGCGGCGCAGGCGGTAACCCGAATATAAATTGGTAGCGGTGGCAAGAATATCATCGTCGCGCGACGCATCGGCGCCGACGATCATCTGGGTCGATTGTCCCGCGGGCGCAAAGCGCGGCGGCTTGGCCCTTTTAAGCAGCCGTCCTTTGGCCGCCTCGATCGCATCGTCGGCGCCGACGCGCACCGACGCCATTGTTTTGCGGATCGTTTCGGGCTTCTTCTCCGGCGCAAAGCTCTGCAAACCCGCCTCGGTCGGCAGTTCGACATTGGTCGACAATCGGTCGGCGTAGAGCCCAGCGCGCGCGATCAGCTCGGGCGCTGCCCCAGCAATGGTCTTGAGGTGGATATAACCCCCGAACCGATGCTCCTCGCGCAGGATGCGCGCGACCTCGACCAGCTGCTCCATTGTATAATCTTCGGAGCGGATGATCCCCGACGACAGGAACAGCCCCTCGATATAATTGCGCTTGTAAAAATCGAGCGTCAGCCGGACAACCTCCTGCGGATTGAACCGCGCCCGCGGCACATTGCTCGACGCCCGGTTGATGCAGAATCGACAATCATAGATGCAGAAATTGGTCAGCAGGATCTTGAGCAGCGAAATGCAGCGCCCGTCGGGCGCATAGCTGTGGCAGATGCCCATGCCCTCGGTCGAGCCAATGCCTTTGGTGCCCGTCGAATCGCGTTTGATCGTCCCCGAAGAGGCACAGGAGGCGTCATATTTGGCCGCATCGGCCAATATGCTGAGCTTTTCAAGAATCTGTTTTTCGGCCATTTCTCCTGCATAGCACAGGAACATAGCACGAACAAATCACGTCGCCGCGGTCAGGCGTCGCGCCACCGTGCCGGGAGCGTGATATCGAGCACCAGCCCGGTCGGCTCCCAGCGCCGCTCGATCGTCCCGCCCAGATTGTTGCGGACGCTGCGCTCCATCAATAATGTGCCAAAGCTGGTCTTTTCGGGCGGTCCGATCGGGCCATGATTGCCCGTTTCCGTCCAGGTCAGCCGGAACATCCGCGAATCCTGACCTTCGGGATCCTGGGTCCATTTAATATCCACGTCGCCGCTCGCACCCGACAGCGCGCCATGCTTCACCGCATTGGTCGCCAGTTCGTTGAACACCAATGCCATCGCGACCAAGGCGTTCTCCGGAAGTAGAAGATCCGGCCCCGACCAGCGGATGCGCGGAAAAGCGGCCTCGACCTCGCGCAGCAGCGCATGCATCGACCCAGTCATAAAATTGGCGCCAAGCAGCACATTCTGCGCCCGGTTCAACGCATCGAGCCGTCCCGTTATCCGCTCGACATAATCGTCGACATCGGTTGCCGCGTGGCGGGTGAGCGAGATGATCGCGCTGACCGTCGCGAACAGGTTGCGCATCCGGTGGTGCAGTTCGCGCATCAACAGATTGGCGTTTTCCTGCCGACTTTTCTGCTCGGTGATGTCGATACTGATCCCGGTCAGGATCGCGTCGGTCGTGTTGACATCCCAATCGGCGCGCACCGCGATCCAGCGCACGCCGCGCTCGGGATGCTGGATGCGATATTCGGTCGCATAATGGGTGCCGTTCTCAACCGATCCGCCGAGCACGCCGCGTACCATCTCGCGGTCGTCGGGAAGCAGCCGCTCGTAAAATCCATCGATATCGGCCAGCGCGGTATCGACGTCGGCGCCCCACAGTTCGGCGGCGGCGCCACCCCAGTTGATCGATCCGGTTCGCGCGTCGTAGCGCCATGTGGCGATGCCCGAAAAATCGAGCGCACGCTCGAGCGTCTGGCGCGCGTCGTCGCGTTCGGCAACGATGCGCCGCAGGTCAGCTTCGGCCATGATGATCGCGGCAAAATCCTCCAGGCGCGCCAATTCGCGGTCATCCAGCAAGGGCCGCTCTTTGCGATCGATCAGGCACAACGTTCCCAATATGGTCCCGTTATACGCCCGCAGCGGCACGCCCGCGTAAAAACGGATGAACGGATCGCCGGTGACCAGCGGGTTGTTGCGGAACCGTTCGTCGCCCAGCACATCGACGATGACCACCGGTTTATCCTCGGCAATCACATATTGGCAGAAACTGATGTCGCGCGGCGTTTCAGGGGCGTCGAGGCCGTAGGAGGATTTGAACCACTGGCGGCAGTCGTCGACCAGCGACACCAGCGCGATCGGCGCATCATACAGGTCGGCAACCATCTTGGTCACCCGGTCGAACGCTTCTTCCGGGCCGGTATCCATGATCCGATATTCGCGAAGCGTATCAAGGCGCAGGCGCTCTGCCTGCTCCGGACTCGCATAACCTCCGTCCGCCAACTGATGCCCCTCACGTCCTCCTGGTCCTGTGGGCCGCTCTGCCATGAATATGGTCCCTAAAAAAGTCTGTTTCCCACCGGAACCAGAAAGCGGCGCAATTCCACTGACTTACCGGTGGACCGAAGGCGTCCCGGCTGACTCTACGCACCGCACGATCACAAGTTGCAGCGGTTCGTCGTGCATTTTTGAGTCTATTTTGCGGAACCGTCACCAATCGGGACGCGTATGACGGGTCAAAGCGGGAGGTATAGAATGCCATTGGGTGAAGAGCTTCGCGGACATTTGCCATATCTGCGCCGTTACGCGCGCGCGCTGACCGGCAGCCAGCAGCATGGCGACAATTTCGTCCACACGACGCTCGAAGTCATCGTCGCCGCGCCCGATGAATTCAGCGCCGGTAACGGCACCCGCATCGACCTCTACCGCAATTTTCACCGCATCTGGGAAAGCGCCTATATCGACGACGGCGAAGGCGATGACGATGGCGAAGACCCCTTCGTCCGTGCCGCCAACCGGCGGCTGGCGCAGATCACGCCGTTGGGCCGCCAGATTCTGCTGCTGACCGCGCTGGAAGGATTTTCGGTTGCCGAAGCCGGGGTCATCACCGGCACCGATCAAGCCACGGTGGAGACACTGCTCGCCGAAGCGGTCGGCGAACTCGACCGCGAATCGCGCACGTCGGTGCTGATTATCGAGGACGAGCCGCTGATCGCCATGGAACTCGAACAGATCGTCCGCGATCTCGGCCACACCGTAGCCGGGGTAGCGACCACGCACGAAGATGCCGTCGCCGCGTTCGAGGCGACCGACGCGGGGCTGGTGCTCGCCGACATTCAGCTCGCCGACGGATCGTCGGGGATCGATGCGGTGCAGGACATTTTGGCGATCGCGCCGGTGCCGGCGATCTTCATCACCGCCTTTCCCGAACGACTGCTGACCGGGGGACGTGTCGAGCCGACCTTCCTGATCTCGAAACCATTTCGCGAAAACACCGTGCGCGCTGCGATCAGCCAGAGCCTGCTGTTTACCCCGCAGCTCGCGGCGTAGCCCAAACTACTCGCGGCCGGGGCCGTTCGCGGTCAGATGGTCAACGTCATCCATGATCGAGCGGAACACCTCGCTCGACGGTAGCACGTCGGCGCTGCGCCGCGGCATCGTGCCACTTTCCAGAATCGCTTGCAGCGCGGTGCGAGCGCGCGAAACGCGGCTTTTCATCGTGCCCACCGCGCAGTCGCAGATCGCCGCTCCTTCCTCATAGGAAAGCTGTCCGGCCCCGATCAGCACCAACGCCTCGCGCTGGTCGACGGGCAGCATCAGCAACGCGCGCTGAACATCGGCCAGATGCAGGCTGTCGTCCTGGTCATCGGGCGCCACGAGCAGGCGTTCGGCGGCCATCTCATCATATTCGGCAGTGAATTTCTTGCGCCGCATCTGCGACAGGAAACAATTGCGCAGGATCACGAACGCCCAGCTTTTCATGCTGGCCGGCCCCGGCACATATTGCTCCCGCGCCTTCCACGCCTTCAGCATCGTTTCCTGCACCAGATCGTCGGCCAGGTCGGCGTTACCGGTCAGGCTCCGCCCAAAGGCGCGCAGGTGCGGCAGCATCGCAGCCAATTCCCGCTTGAAGCTGGCATCGTCGAGCGGCTGGGTATCGAGCGGTGGAGGCGTCAGGTCGTTGATAAGATAGCCTTAGTTTACGCAAGCAGGTTCGATTACCCGTCAGGCTTAGCGCGTCGCGCCGACGATGCAAACCGGAACCGCGGGATAAAGTAAAAAGCCGTCAGCCGATCGGCCGCGGCCGCCGACCCAAGGCGATGAAATTTTCCATCATCAACGCATCTTGCGGGTCAAGTCGGCCACTCGCAGCGACGCGGGCCAGATCGTCATCATGGCCGCGGAACTGGGGATCATACAGCATCGTCCATTCGGCAAAGGCGCGTTCGGCGATTTCGCGGCGGCGGATTTCGACCATGCCGCTGTGCCGCGGATCGCTGCGGATAACCGCGAGACACGCATCAACCTTGTCGGCCGGACCTTCGAGCAGTTGCAGGAAGTTATGGCCATTGAAAATCAAGGCGCCGGTCAGCGCATCGCGTTGATTGTTGCGGCGCGCCTGGACCAGCAGCGCGGCAATATCCTGTTCGCCGATCAACGGATCGGCAACGCTAATATAGATGACGGAAAGCAAGCGACGACCTCCAACCTTCCGCAATGCGGGAAAGGCACAGCACAACCCCTCGCCGCAAGCCTGGTCGCCTACGCGGCGCCCGATTAGGGCGGTTGTGGCATCTTGGCAACGCTTTCGTCGCAAAAAACGCACTCGTCGGGAACCCGCGGCGGTTTTCGTCGTTGCTTCGGCATGGCTACGCAAGGCAACAACAGGTCGAACGGCACGGGCACCCCGCCCCCGGGGGCTGATGCGCCAAATCGCAAGCAGGGCAGCTTTCCCGGCACCGACAGTGACGAGTGGCATCGCACGCTCACCGGTCGTCAGGCCCCTGAGCCCGTCAGTGCCAAGCTGCGGATGATTTACGGCAATATCGTGTCCGAACAATTGCCCGACAATATGCTCGATCTTCTGTCGCAGCTCGATCAGAAAAGTTCGAAGCAATAATGGCCGAGCCCGCCGCTGTGGCGCCGACCGGGGAAAGCCTGTCCGACGCCGAATTCAAGGCGCTGCTGGCGGGGGTTATCCCGCACCTGCGCGCTTATGGTCGCAGCTTGTCGGGAAGTCCCGACCTGGCCGACGATCTCACCCAGGACACGATGGTCAAGGCATGGGCGTCGCGCGACCGGTTCGAACGCGGCACATCGATCAAGGCGTGGACCTTTGTCATCCTGCGCAACACCTTCCTGTCGCAAATGCGCCGTAACAAATTTGTTGGCGAATATGACGAAACCGCGGTCGAGCGCACGATGTCCACCCCCGCCAGCCAGGAAGACAGCGGCGAAATGGCAGACCTGCAGCGCGGCCTGATGGAGCTGCCACAGGACCAGCGTGAGGCGCTGATCCTGGTTGGCGCTGGCGGGATGTCGTATGAGGAAGCGGCCAGCATTTGCGACTGCGCGCTCGGCACGATGAAAAGCCGCGTGTCGCGCGCCCGCGCCGCGCTCGAAGAGATTATGAACAGCGGCCAATTCTCGCAAAAGCGCGCCGATGCGCCGCCCGCCAGCGAAGCGGTCGATGCGATCATGGACAGCGTCGAGGCCATCACAGCGCGGCGCGAGGCGGCGAGCCGCTAAGCCCTCTCGACTTTACGATGCCGCCACGCCAGATTGACGCATCCTTCCCCAGCAAAGCGAGCCTCCTCTCATGAAGTCACTGCCGCTCTTCGCCATCGCCGCTGCGCTTGCCGCGAGCGCCTGCTCCGCCAGCACCGCCTCCAGCCAGGCCGCCGCTCCCGGCTCGCTCGACGCGACGGGTGACCAGCCTGCGACCCCGGTCGCCGACGCGCCGTTCACCGTGCAGGAGGTTGCGAGCTTCAACGAACCTTGGGCGATGACCTTTGTCCCCGGCACCCGCGCTGCGTTGATCACCGAAAAGTCGGGCAAGCTGAAGCTGTGGCAAGAGAGTGGGCCGACGCTCGACGTCGCGGGCGTTCCGACGGTCGCCTATGGCGGGCAGGGCGGCTTTGGCGACATCATCGTCGCCCCCGATTTCACGACCAGCGGCACCGTGTATCTGAGCTGGATCGAACCCGGCGAAGGCGGCACCTATGGCGCCGTCGTCGGCATGGCCAAGCTGGTCCAAGGTGCGGCGCCGCGGCTGGAAGGGCTCAAGACGATCTGGACCCAGTCGCCCAAGGTCACCGGACGCGGCCATTATTCGCATCGCCTGACCTTCTCGCCCGACGGCAAATATCTGTTCATCGGGTCGGGCGAACGCCAGAAATTCGATCCGGCACAGGACATGAAGGCCAATCTGGGCAAGATCGTCCGCCTGAACCCCGACGGCAGCGTTCCCGCGGACAATCCCTTTGCGGCGGAAGGCGGCGTGACCGCGCAAATCTGGTCGCTCGGCCATCGCAACATTCTGGGGCTGACCTTTGACGGCGCAGGCCAGCTGTGGAACCAAGAAATGGGTCCGAAGGGCGGCGACGAGGTCAATCTGGTCGCAGCGAAAGCCAATTATGGGTATCCGATCGTGTCGAACGGCGACCATTATGACGGCAAGGATATTCCCGATCATCCGACCCGCCCCGAGTTTGCGGCGCCGAAATTGTGGTGGAATCCCGCTGTCTCGCCCGCGGGTCTCGTCTGGTACAATGGCGACCTCTATCCCGGCTGGAAGAACAGCCTGCTGATGGGCGCGCTGTCGGGCGAAGGGTTGGTTCGGATGCAGATTGACGGTGACAAGCTCACCAAATCCGATCGCTGGGACTTCGGCACCCGCATCCGCGAGGTCGAGGTGCGCGATGACGGGTCGGTCTGGCTTCTCACTGACGGCGAGAATGGCAAGCTGGTGAAACTGGTTCCGAAGAAATAGCCGCCTTCCGGCCAAGGCCGGGGTTCAGCACCCTCAGCGTCGCGAACCCCGGCTTTCGCCGAGCAACCCGCGCGCCTATATGTCATCCATGATCCGCAGCCTCCTCACCCGGCGCGCCGAATGGCCCGCGCGCATTCCCGATCCCGATGCGCTCCCGCCGCTGGGGCTATTGTGGCGCGAAGTGACGGGTCTCGCCCGCGCGCTGTGGGGCCGCATCCGTCCGATGCCGCCAGAACCCAATCCCGACAGCGATCATCCGCCGGTGATGGTGCTGCCCGGATTCCTCTCAGGCGACTGGGCGACCAAGGCGCTGCGCGCCGATCTGCGCCGGGCCGGATTTCGCTGCTACGCCTGGGGGCTGGGTTTCAACCGCGGTGCGACCCCCGACATCATCGAGCGGATCGACACCCGGGTCCAATGGATCATCGACCGAACCGGCCATGCCCCGGCGCTGGTCGGGTGGAGTCTGGGCGGCATTTACGCGCGCGAATATGCCAAGCATCATCCGGGCAAGGTCGCGCGGGTCGTGACCCTCGGCTCGCCCTTTTCAGGCAGCCGCCGCGCCAACCGCGCCTGGCGGCTCTATCACCTCGTCGCACGCCACCCGGTCGACAATCCCCCGATCGACTTCCACCCCGCCCCGCGCCCCGAGATGCCGACCTTCGCGCTCTGGTCAAAACATGACGGGGTCGTCGCGGTGAACAGCGCGCGCGGTCAGCCGCACGAAAGCGACCGGCAGGTCGAGGTCGATTGTGGCCATATGGGATTTGCCTATGCCCCAACCTCGGTCGCGGCGATCGTCAAGGCGCTGAGGGAAGAGGTTGCTGAGCAGGGTGGCAATGACTGTTAGCGACCGGTTGCGGACGTAGCTCCTAACCCTATCCGTTCGCATCGAGCGAAGTCGAGATGCCCCTCAGGCTAGGCGCCAAATCGATGGGNNGACTTCGCTCGACACGAACGGAAAAAGGGGAACGTCCGCTTCCCACCCCAAAGCCGCCCTCACTCCTGAAACGGCGCCACAACCTCGGCCGTCACGCGCAGCGGGCGCCCGCTCGCCTTGTCGAGCAGCGCCCACACCGTCCGCGCCCGGACATGGACTTTGCCATCGGCGCCGGTGAATTCCATGAAGCGATCGAACTTGGCGCCCTGTGGCTTGTCGGCGACCCACGTCCGCGCGGTCACCGTTTCGCCGGGGCCGAGCGCGCGGAGATAATCGATCTCGTGGCGCACCACGACCCAGATGTAGGCGTCCTTGTGCGTTTGCGGCGCCGCGGCGTCCCAATGACCGGTCGCGACCTGCTGGATCCACTGGACCCAGACGGCATTGTTGACGTGACCCAGCTCGTCGATGCTGTCGGGGGTGGCGGTGAGCGAGAGGGTGAAGGATTTCATTTCGCGATCGGGTCCTCTACGCCTTCCCCTTCAGGGGAGGGGCTCGTTACGTCTATGCGAGCTCCACCGTCGTCACCATATACCCCGCATCGCGCAGCGAAGCGACGAGGCTGTCGAGATGCTCGCGGTCGCGCGCTTCGCATTCGATGTCGGTGATCAGCCCCTTGGCGGGCAGCGTGGTAAAGATGCGCTGGTGATAGATTTCGATGATGTTGACCTGTTTCTCGTCGAACAGCTTCATCACCTTGAACAGCGCGCCGGGGCGGTCCTGTAAGCGAATGCGCAGCCGCGCGATGCGGCCCGAGCGTGCGAGATCGCGCAGCAGCACGTTGGCGAGCAGCCGCGTGTCGATATTGCCGCCGCATAGGACCAGTCCGACCTTGCGCCCGGCAAACTCCTCGGGGTGCGCAAGCAGCGCGGCGAGACCGGCGGCGCCCGCGCCCTCGACCACGGTCTTTTCGATCTGGAGCAACAGGCTGACCGCGCGTTCCAGATGGCGTTCGGCGACCAGCACGATGTCGTCATTGAGTTCGGCGACGCGCTTGCGCGTATATTCGCCGGGTTCCTTGACCGCGATCCCCTCGGCCAGCGTGTCGCCCTCGCACGCCATGTCGACGCCGTTCAGCTTGGCATACATCGACGGATAAAGTTCGGCCTGCACCCCGATCAGGCTGATGTCGGGATTGATCCCGCGCGCCGCGGTTCCCATGCCGGTGAACAGCCCGCCGCCGCCGATCGGGATGATCAGCGTGTCGATCTCCGGCACATCCTCAAGCATTTCGAGCGCCACCGTCCCCTGCCCCGCGGCGATATGCGGATGATCGAAGGGATGGACAAAGGTCAGCCCGCGCTCGACTTCCAGCTCGCGCGCATGCGCATAGGCGTCGTCATATTTCTCGCCGAACAGGACGATTTCGGCGCCATGGCTGGCGGTCTGGTACACCTTCACCTGCGGCGTGGTTTTCGGCATCACGATCGTCACCGGCACGCCCAGCCGCTTGCCATGATAGGCCAGCCCCTGCGCATGATTGCCCGCCGACGCCGCAATGACGCCGCGCGCACGCGCCGCCGGGTCCATCAGCAACAGCGCATTGAGCGCGCCGCGTTCTTTATAGGCCGCGGTGAATTGCAGGTTTTCGAACTTCAGCCAGACTTCGGCGCCGACCATTTCCGACAGCGTCTGCGAATGCAGCGTCGGGGTGCGCACGATCGCGCCGTCAATTCGCGCTGCCGCCGCGCGCACATCGTCGAGGGTGATCGCCGGCAAATCGGCAGCGGACAGGGTGGGTGCGGTCGTGCTCATGATGCCGCTCGCCCTAGCCTATCTGGCGCACCGCGCAAACCATGGTTATGAGCCATGGGATGAGCCACGAAAAATTGCGCATCAGCTTCATCGGCACCGGCGTCATGGGCGGACCGATGGCGGGTCACCTTGCGAAAGCGGGCCATCACCTCACCGTCTATAACCGTACCCGGGCGAAGGCAGATGCCTGGGTGGCGCAGCATGGCGGCGCCGCGGCGGCGACCCCGGCGGAGGCTGCGCGGGATGCCGATGTTGTGCTGACGTGCGTCGGCAACGACGACGACCTCGCGCAGGTCACGCTCGGCCGCGACGGCGCTTTCAAGGCGATGCGCAAGGGCGCGCTGTTCGTCGATCACACGACCGTGTCGGCGCGGATCGCGCGCCAGCTGTCGGTCGAGGCCGAAGGGCTCGGGCTGCTGTGCCTCGACGCACCGGTGTCGGGTGGCGAAGCGGGCGCGCAGAACGGCACGCTGTCGATCATGTGCGGCGGCACGAAGGCCGCGTTCGCCGCTGCCGAGCCGGTGATGCAGGCCTATGCAGCGCGCATGGTCCATATCGGCGGCCCCGGCGCCGGGCAGACGACCAAGATGGTCAACCAGATCGCGATCGCCGGGGTGCTGCAAGGCCTGTCTGAAGCGCTCCGCTTTGCGCAGGCGTCGCGGCTCGACACCGACAAGGTGTTTGAGGCGGTGTCGGGCGGCGCCGCGGCAAGCTGGCAGATGCTCAACCGCTGGGACACGATGGCAAAGGACGAGTTCGATTTCGGCTTCGCGGTCGACTGGATGCGCAAGGATCTAGGCCTCGCGCTCGACGAAGCGCGCGCGAACGGCGCGACGATCCCGGTCGCCGCCATCGTCGATCAATTTTACGCCGATGTGCAAAAGGCCGGACATGGTCGCCGCGACACCAGCTCGCTTATAACAAGGTTGCCGAAATGAACCGCCTCAACTTTCTAAAATCTCTCCCCTTCAGGGGAGCGCAGCGAGACTTGCGAACTTGTTCGCTAGTCGCAGCGGGTGGGGTCCATCGGACTAGCGCTAGGCCGATGGACCCCACCCCGCTGCGACTAGGCAGCAAGCTGCCGAGTCTCGCTACCCCTCCCCTGAAGGGGAGGGGCTTTATCGCCGCCGCGCTCGCCCTCACCCTCGCCGCGCCCGCACACGCTGACACGCTCGTCGACAATGTCAACGGCATCACGCTCGACAAGGACGGCAAGCTGGTGCGCTTCACCGGGCTGGTCATCGACAAGGATGGCAAGGTCAAACAACTGCTCGATCGCAAGGACAAGCGGCCCGAACGCCCCGATTTCAAGGAAGACGGCAAGGGCCGCACCCTGATCCCCGGGCTGATCGACGCGCACGGCCATGTCATGGGGCTGGGCTTCCAGCTGATGCTGCTCGATCTCTCGGGCACCAACTCGCTGGCCGAAGCGCAGGCGGCGATCCGCAAATATGCCGCGGACAATCCCGAAATGCCGTGGATCATCGGGTCGGGATGGAATCAGGAAAAATGGGGGCTGGGCCGGTTCCCGACCGCCGCCGACCTTGACGCCGCCGTGCCGAACCGCCCCGTCTGGCTCGAACGCGTCGATGGCCATGCCGGCTGGGCGAACACCGCCGCGATGACTGCGGCGAAGGTTACCGCCGCCAGCAAGTCGCCCGATGGCGGCCGCATCGAAATGGCGAGCGGCAAACCGAGCGGGGTCTTTGTCGACGCCGCGATGAGCCTGATCGATAGCGCCAAGCCCAAACCGCTCGCGCGCGACCTCGACCGCGCGCTATTGCTCGCGCAGCAAAAACTGCTCGAACAGGGGATCACCGCGATCGCCGACATGGGGACGTCGATCCTCGATTGGCAGGCATTCCGCCGCGCGGGGGACAAGAAACAGCTTGCGGTCCGCATCCTCAGCTACGGCGGCGACATCGACAATATGGCGATGATCGCGGGCGGCGAACCGACGCCGTGGCTGTACGACGACCGGCTGCGCATGGTCGGGGTCAAATTGTACCTCGACGGCGCGCTCGGGTCGCGAGGGGCGTGGCTAAAGGCGCCATATAGCGATGCGCCGGGCCAGACCGGCCTGCCGCTGCTCACCCCCGCGCAACTCCGGAACAAGATGGTGCGCGCGTCGATGGACAAGTTCCAGGTGACGATCCACGCGATCGGCGACGCAGCCAATGCCGAGGCCTTGAACGCGATCGCCGACCTTACCGCCGACTTGCCGGGCGAACGGCGCTGGCGCATCGAACATGCGCAGGTCATCGACCCGGCCGACATCACGCGCTTCGCCAGCCTCAAGGTCATTGCGTCGATGCAGCCCGTCCATCAAACCAGCGATCGGCTGATGGCCGAAGCGCGGCTCGGCCCCGACCGCCTCAAGGGCGCCTATGCCTGGCGCAGCCTGCAGGCCGCAGGCGCCCGCATCGCCTTTGGCTCCGACGTGCCGGTAGAAAGCGCCAATCCCTTCCCCGGGCTTGCCGCCGCGATCTCGCGCACCGATGCCAAGGGCGAACCCTTTGGCGGCTGGCGCCCCGAGGAAGCGGTCAGCCGCGAGACCGCGCTTGACGGTTTCACCCGCACCGCAGCCTACGCCGGTTTTGCCGAGGATCGCATCGGCACCCTGATGCCCGGGATGCGCGCCGACTTCCTCATCGTCGACGCCGATCCGATGCTCGCCAGCCCCGACGAAATTCGCCGCATGACCCCGCTCGAAACCTGGATCGGCGGCTATCGCTATTACAAGAAAGAGGCGTCCGGTGGCGGGCGGTAACACGCCCAGTCGCCGCGCGCTGCTGACCGGCCTCGCCGCGCTGCCCGTCGCAGCGACCGCGGCGGCGGCCGAGCGCAAGTCAAGGAAACGCAAACCCGCCAAACCCAAAATCCCGCATGTCGACGTCGCGATCATCGGCGCCGGGGTGTTCGGCGCTTGGACCGCGTGGCATCTGATCCGTGCGGGCAAAAGCGTGCGGCTGTTCGACGCCTATGGCGCGGGCCATGCGCGCGCCTCGTCGGGCGGCGAGAGCCGCGTCATCCGCATGGGGTACGGCGCCGACACCATTTATTCCGAAATGGCGCGCGAATCCTTGCCCTATTGGAAAGCCCTATCCGACACCGCCAGCGCGCCGATCTTTCACAACACCGGCGTGCTGTGGTTCGGGCCACAGGGCGATGCCTATACCGCGCAGTCGCTGGCGTGGTTGCAGGCGAACCGTGTGGGGCACGAGCATGGCGACGTTGCTTGGTTGCAAAACAAGTACCGCCAGATCCAGTTTTTTCAGGGCGAAACCGGCGTCCTCGAAACCGAAAGCGGCGCGCTGATCGCCGCGCGTGGGGTACAAGAAGTGATCGCCGACGCGCAGATCGCGGTCGAGCGCGTCGTGATGCCCGCCCCCTTGCTGTCGAAACGGATCAAGCGCCACAGCCTGCCCGACGGCGGCACCGCCGATCATCTCGTCTACGCGCTCGGTCCCTGGCTCGCCGAGCTGTTCCCGCAACAGTTGATGAACAAGATCGTCGCGACGCGGCAGGAGGTCTATCACTTCGGCGCGCCGCAGGGCGACACGCGCTTCGCCCCGCCCGAATTGCCGGTGTGGGCCGACAACAGCAACAACGGCATCTTCTATGGCATCCCCGACATCGAAGGCGCCGGGTTCAAGATCGCGATCGACCGCCACGGCCCGGTCGTCGACCCCGACACGATGGAACGGCAACTCACCCCGGCGGGGATAGCCGAAGCGCGCGCCTATATCGCGCGCCGCTTCCCCGCGCTCGCGTCGGCGCCGCTGATCGGCGGGCGCGTCTGCCAATATGAGAACAGCTCAAGCGGCGATTATCTGATCGACCGTTTTCCCGGACAGGAGCGCGTGTGGCTGATCGGTGGCGGATCGGGGCATGGGTTCAAGAACGGCCCCGCGGTGGGCAAGCGCGTCGCGGCGCATATCCTTGATGCGAAGCTGGCGGTCGAACCGCGCTTCAGCTTTGCGACCAAGGGGACGGTAGCGGCGCGGACGGTGTTTTGATGCCCGGCGCGACCCTCTACTCCCGTTCGTGTCGAGCGAAGTCGAGACACGCTGCGTTCGTGCACGCCTTCGCGTGTCTCGACTTCGCTCGACACGAACGGATAAGCGGGAAATGAAACTCACCGACTGCCACAATATCGACGACTTCCGCGCCCTCGCGAAGCGCCGCCTGCCCTGGCCGGTGTTCGACTATATCGACGGCGCTGCCGACGACGAAGTCACCCGCCGCCGCAATCGCGCTGCGTTCGACGATTGCGACCTGATCCCGCGCGTCCTTGCCGGGGTCGAAAGCGTCGACATGCGCACTAGGCTGTTCGGGCGCGAAATGGCGATGCCGTTGTTCCTGTCGCCGACCGCGCTCCAGCGTCTGTTCCATTGGCAGGGCGAGCGCGCCGCCCTCCGCGCCGCCGCCAAAGCCGGAACGATGGCGGGTATTTCCAGCCTCGCGACGATCAGCCTCGCCGAAGCCGGCGCGCTGACCGACGGCCCCAAGCTGTTCCAGCTCTATGTCCACAAGGACGAAGGGCTGAACCGCGCAATGCTGGAGGCGGCGCGCGCCGCGAAATTCGACGCGGTCGCGCTCACCGTCGATACGATCGTCGGCGGCAACCGCGAACGCTGCCTCCGATCAGGCTTCACCTCGCCGCCGCGCTTCACGCCGGGCAATATGCTGAGTTATGCAGCCAAACCCGGCTGGGGGCTCAACTATGTGCTGCGCGAAAAGTTCAGCCTGCCCAACCTCGCGACGCATGTGTCCGAGGGTTCGAGCGTCCCCAAATCGGTCGCCGACTATTTCACCTCGATGCTCGACCAGAGCCTCGACTGGCAGCGCGCCGAGGCGATCCGCAAGCAGTGGGACGGCCCCTTCTGCCTGAAAGGCATCGTCGCGGTCGAGGATGCGCGGCGCGCGGTCGAGATCGGCGCCACCGCGATCATGGTATCGAACCACGGCGGGCGCCAACTCGACGGCAGTCGCGCACCCTTCGACGCGCTGGCCGAGATCGTCGATGCGGTCGGCGACAAGATCGAGGTGATCTGCGACGGCGGCATCACCCGCGGCACGCATGTGCTCAAAGCGCTGTCGGTCGGCGCCAAGGCCTGCTCGGGCGGCCGCCTTTACCTCTACGCGCTCGCCGCGGCGGGCGAGGATGGCGTGGCGCGCGCCATCGCGCTGCTGCGCGCCGAGATGGAGCGCGGCATGAAATTGATGGGAGCCAAGACGCTCACCGATCTGTCGCGCGACAACCTGCGCTGGCGGTAAAATGCGATGCGCCCCTGCGAAGGCAGGGGCCCATCACCTGTCGGCGTTAGCTTGAACCGGCCGGTGATGGGTCCCCGCCTACGCGGGGACACACCGGTCTTTTTACGCTGGCGTGGGCACCTCATCCTTCTTGCCCAGCCCGCTCCAGTCGATGCTCCGCGTCATGTACATCACCCCGGCGAGGGCAAAGAACATCAGCACCGAACCGATGAGCAATGAATAAGCCTCCAGGTTCAGCAGCACATAAAGCAGCGCATACAGCCCGACGAGCATCGCGGCCAGAAAGCGCGCCCGCTTCCAGCTTTTCAGCACCGCGGCGCTATAGAACGCCAGCAGCCCGATGATCGCCGCCGACGCCAGCATATAAGCGAAGGTGAAGCCGATCACCTCGGCAAAGGCGAGCAGCAGCACGAAGAACAGCACCAGCGCGATGCCGGTCAGCAGATATTCGGCGGGCGCGACCCGCGCCCCCGCGATGATGTCGAACATCAGGAACGCGACAAAGGTAAAGCCGATGAACAGGAAGCCGTATTTGATCGCACGATCGACCTGACTGTACAGGTCGACGGGTTCGATCAGGCTGATCGCCACCGCTTTGGCGGTCCCGCCCGACGCTTCACCCGCGCTGCCATCGCTTGGCGCCGAAACGGCTACCGCCTCGACATAGGCATCGCGCGGGCCATAGTTGGTCGTCACTGGCGGCGACAGATCGCCGGTCAGCACCTGCGCCTGCCCGAGCGCCAGGTTCGGCACCGCATAGGTCGCCGTGAAGCCACTTGCCGTCACGCTGCGCTTCGCGGGCAGGAAATCGCCGCCAAAGCTCGGGTTCGGCCAGCTCGATTTCACCGTCCAGCGCGTATCGACGCCGCGCGGGATCAGCTTGAAATCGCCCAGCCCGCGCACCCCGATCTTGTAATCGACCTTCAGCGGCGCCGCGGCGCTCCAGTCCACGAACGCGAACGTCCCCGAATTGCCAGTCGAGAGGAGGCCTTTGCCGGGCTGTAGCGGCAGCGGCGTGCCGTTGACCGCCACGCTGTTGCCATCGACCAGCCCGCGCGCGTCGCTGACGCCCAGCCGCACTTCGGCGCGGTCGAGCATCAGCGCCTCGCGCGCAACGCCGAACCGAGCGATGTCGGCGGGCAGCACGAAATCGGCGCTGCCGGCAATCTGGCTTTCGTAAACGACGGTCTCGTAAATCGCCTTTTTGCGCTTTTCGGGTTTGATGACGACATCGGCCGCATTGGCTTGCGGCGACAGATAGAGGTTGCGGATCGTGTTGACCGTCCGCGTCACATCCTTGCCATTTTCGGTCACCGTCGTCGTTTCGGTCGCGCGATAGGGGATGACGATCACCGGTCCGGCGATCGTCTGTTGCCCGCCCCAACCCTGGCCGATCGACGCCTGCGCCGTTTCGGCCTGCTGCTGGCGATCCCACAGCAGGCCATAGATCATCAGCAGCGGGACCATCAGCGCCACCGCGATCAACACCGCGATGGCCAGCTTGACGCCCGGACTACGCTCGCTGCGCGCGGGCGGATTCGACGACGATACGGGGGGAACAGAAACGCTCTGAGAAGCTTGAGTCATGGGGGGAACACTCTCGCTGTTTCAATTGGTCGATGGATTTGCACGGTTCATCGACACGGTCAAGCGTGATGCGATGAGGCGCCCGCTGAAGCCATGCGCACGAAAAAGGGGGCGGCCTCCCCCGAAGCCGCCCCCTTAACGCGTGGTCGCTGACCCGCTAGGCGATCAGAACGACAAGCCCAGCGTAAAGACCACGGTTGGATCGAACAGGGTATCGACCGCGCCGATGCCCGACTTTTTGATATCGGTATCGATATATTGCACGGTGAAGGTCGCGGGACCGGCGGCGAACGAGGCGCCGACCATCCAGTCGAGATAATTGCCGCCAGGCGCCAGTGCGCCCAGCGAGCCATCGGTGTAACCAAGCGCGGCATTCAGCGTGACCGGAGTGTCGGGGATACCGTAGCCAAGGCCAAGGTTGAGATAGATATTGTCATCGCTGCCCAGCGAATTCTGATCGGGGGCATAGGCGACCATGCCGGTCGCCGAAACCGGGCCGATGTCGTGCGACAGCTTGCCGATGATTTCGACATAATCGCTGGGGCCGGCGAAATCCTGGTTGCCGGGATAGACATAATAGGTGGCGCCGATATCGACCGTCGTACCCGGCGCAATCTCGGTCGCGAAACCGGCATAAAGGTCGAGCTCATATTTGCCGTACAGCGGGCTGTCGGGCAGGGTCGAACCCCAGACACCGGCATAGAAACCGCTCTCGTGGCTCACGGTCACGGTCGATTGAAGCGCGACCTTTTCATTCGACAGCGAAATACCGCGGAAGCGATAGTCCGACACGACCGAAATGCCGCCCGAAAGCGAGACCGGGCCGCTGGCTTCTTCTTCCTGAGCGAAGGCAGGCGTCGACATTGCGGACGCGGCGAGCAGCATGCCGAAACACGCTTTGGTAAGAAACTTCATGGGTGATCCCCCTAATAAAAACAACGGATCGTCCCGGCCTGCTGTACGCTGTCCACGCCTCTTCGTGCGGGCCTGTGACGACGAACGGCTTCGAAATTGCCGATTTTGCTGCAATGCACAAACAAAAATTGCGCGCGGTGCGGATTCCGCGCCAGAGTGTGTCTTTCGCGCAACAGCGGTGCGGATGACGCTTGCGCTTTGCCAAGCGCCCGCCGGACGGCTAAAGAGCGGCGCATCCTCCCTTCTCGATCGAGCCCGAACCCATGAGCGATCACAATCCCGGCCTGCGCCCCTGGCGCGACATTGCCCGGCGCAGCAGCCGTCAGATCATGGTCGGCAACGTCCCGGTCGGCGGCGGCGCCCCGATCACGGTGCAGACGATGACCAACACGCTGACCAGCGATCCGGTCGCGACGATCGACCAGATCCGCCGCTGTGAGGAAGCAGGTGCCGACCTGATCCGCGTGTCGTGTCCCGACACCGATTCGACCGCCGCCTTGGGCAAGATCGTCCGCGCCGCGCGCATCCCGATCATCGCCGACATCCATTTCCACTATAAGCGGGCATTGGAAGCCGCCGATGCGGGTGCGGCCTGTCTGCGCATCAACCCCGGCAACATCGGCTCGTCCGAGCGCGTCGGCGAAGTCGTCCGCGCGGCAAAAGCGAACGGCTGTGCGATCCGCATCGGGGTCAACGCGGGCAGCCTTGAAAAAGACCTGCTCGAAAAATATGGCGAACCCTGCCCTGAGGCGCTGGTCGAAAGCGCGCTTGACCATATCAAGCTGCTGCAGGATCATGATTTTCACGAGTATAAGGTTGCGGTGAAGGCCAGCGACGTCTTCCTCGCGGTTGCGGCCTACGCGCAGCTCGCCGATGCGGTCGATTGTCCTCTGCACCTCGGCATCACCGAAGCAGGCGGCCTGATCGGCGGCACCGTCAAATCGGCGCTCGGCATCGGCAATCTGCTCTGGGCCGGAATCGGCGATACAATCCGCGTGTCGCTCTCGGCCGAACCCGAGGAAGAAGTGCGCGTTGGTTACGAAATCCTGAAATCCCTGGGCCTCAGAACCCGCGGCGTCCGTGTCGTCAGCTGCCCCAGCTGCGCGCGGCAAGGCTTCGACGTCATCCGCACCGTGCAAGCGCTTGAAGAAGCGCTCGGCCACATCAAGACCCCGATGTCGCTCTCAGTGCTCGGCTGCGTCGTCAACGGCCCCGGCGAAGCCCGCGAAACCGACATCGGCATCACCGGCGGCGGCAATGGCAAGCATATGGTCTATCTGTCAGGGGTCACCGACCATCATGTCGCCGACGCCGACATGATCAGCCATATCGTCAAGCTGGTTGAAGCCAAGGCCGCCGAGATCGACGCGGGCAGCGCGGTCAGCATGGACGTGACGCACGGCAAGGCGGCGTAGGCGCGGTTAAGCGGCTAAAGCGGTCAGCATTAAATATGAGCCGTTTGCCCTGAGCTTGTCGAAGGGCCGCTCTTTCTTTTGACGCCGCAAGAAGAAGAACGGTGCTTCGACAAGCTCAGCACGAACGGATTGGGAGATGATGCGGATTTAACGCACGACACGCTATGCGCGTACTAGCGGTGCCAACCCATCCATCACCGCGGTCAGCGCCAGCGCATTTTCGCGCTCCATCGCGCTATGCCCGGCATTGGTGACGACATAGCTTAGCGGCTCGCCCCCCGCCGCGCGGAGCGCCGCGACCAGCCGCGACGCCTGCGTCAACGGACAAACCTCGTCGAAGCGGCCGTGGACGATGTGGATCGGGATCGCCGCGAGCGTAGCGATATTGTCGAAGAAATGCCCCGCTGGCAGGAACAGCTGGTTGGCGAAATAATGCGCCTCGATCTGCGCAAAACACAGCGCGAAATCAGCCTCGCCGAACTTGCCGGTGTCGGCGGCTTCGGGGATCATGTTCGAAATCACCCCCTCCCACAGCGACCAGGTCACCGCCGCTTCCATTTGCCGCGCCTTTTCCGCCGCGCTGGCCGGCACCATGTCGAAAATCGCCTTGTACGACGCCATGACGTCGCCGCGCTCGGCGGGGGTCAGGACGTTCAGCAGCGCCGACCACTCATCGGGATATTTGATATAAGCCCCCGGCGCGGTCAGACCATAAGGGTCGGCTTCCCAAGTCGCGGCATTGCCCTGATACAGATAGTCGAGATCTTCCCTCGCGCCCAAAAAGATGCCGCGCAGGATCAGGCTGGCGCAATGCGCCGGGTGCGCAATCGCATAGGCCATTGCCAGCGTGCTGCCCCAACTGCCGCCGAACACATGCATCGGCCCGGTGATACCGAGATGGTCGCGCAGTTTCTCGATATCGCCGATCAGATCGGCGGTGGTGTTTTTAGACAGCGCCGCCCCCGGTCCCGCCGACGCGACATTGGGCTCGCTTTTGCCGCACCCGCGCTGGTCGAACAGGATGACACGATAGCGCCCAGGATCGAAAAAGCGGGCCATCGCCGGGGCGCAAGCGCCGCCGGGGCCGCCGTGCAGGAACATCACCGGCTCGCCCGCCGGGTTGCCATATTCTTCCCAGTAAATGCGGTGCGCGGGTTCGCGATCAACCTCCAGCCAGCCGAAGTTCAGGCAGGGCGGCTGGGGATAGACCCAATCGTCGCCGATCTTGCTGCTCGCCTGAAGCCGGGAAAAATCCATCGCCGCTGTCCTCGCTGGTATCGATAGGGGATGCACTCGCTTAACCGCCGCAGCGATCATGTCCACCCGGCAGTTCTCGTGATGCCGCGCGCCGCGTCAACAGGCCGGCGCCGCCGCGGCCATCCCCACCGGCCAGCGCAGTTCGTACGTCACCATAAACCCGTCGTGGTCCGACAAACGCGGGCCGCTGGCGCCGCCGTCGAATACCGCCTCGACGCGGATGGGCCGCACCGCTAGCTGTTCGCCGTTCGCAAAGAATTGGAGGTCCTGCGTGTCCATCCACGGCGCGTCGCCATCCCACGACATCCGCACATCGCATCCCGAACCGGGATCGACGCAGTGTTCGTGCACCAGCGTCAACGGATGGTGCGCGGAAAATTCGGCCCATCGCCCCTCTGCATGGCGCATGTTGAAATCGCCGCCGAAAATCAGCGGCACAGCGACGTTTTCAGTCGCCGCGATGAACGCCGATGCGATCTCGGCTTGCCGTGCATGGGCCTCGCCATTGCGCCGGTCGGAAACCCGCGATGCCCGGCGCGCGTTCATATGGGTGTTATAGACGTCGATCGGCGTCGGCACGCCCGGTACGGCAATTCGCGCCAGCATGACCCCTTTATTCGACAGGCAATCAAAGCCCGCGCAGGCGCGCCGACCATAGGCGGCGGCAGCGCTCTCGACGATCGGAAAGCGTGACGCGATAGCGAGCCCGCCGCCAAGCAGCTTTATGCCGAGCTCGCCCTTCAACGGTTTGGCATTGCCCGTCATCGGGTCGCCCCCCCTGACAAAGGCCGGTGTCGTGCGCCGCGGTCCCGGCGCGATCGCCGGATAGCCCGACGCGGCCACCGCGCGCTTGGCAGCGCCGCTGAACATCTCCTGAAACAGGATGATGTCCGCGCCGCTGCCGTCCGCGCGCGCCGCGTTCAGCCGTTCGCCGATTTCGCGAAGTTCGCGCGCCCGCCCCTTGCGCGCCGGCCAGCCCAGCCCCTCCAGATTATAGGTTAGCACCGACAAGCGCGCGCTCGCTTCGCGGCCATCCGCCGAATGCGCGACCGCGGCAGGCGGCGCCGCATCGCACGCCATCACGCGCAGCGGCGGCGCCGTCCCACAGGCGCCCAGCGCCAGCGCGGCGGCGCCGATCCACATCATGCCGATCGGACGCGCGGATGACGGGTCATGGCTCATGACAGGATCATAACCCGTCGCCGCCGACGCGTCACCGGCAATTGGACCGCACCCACACACCCATGAAAAAAGGGGCCGCCTCTCGGCAGCCCCTTTCCTGTTTCGATAAACCGAAGGCTTAGTCCTTCAGGAAGTCCGGCACATGGCCCTGATCTTCCGGACCTTCGTTGCGTTCGCGACGCGGGCCACGATCGCCACCGCCGTCACGGCGCGGGCCACGATCACCGCCGCCATCACGGCGCGGACCACGGTCACCGCGGCCGCCACCGTCGCCGCGCGGGCCACGATCGCCGCCGTCACGACGCGGGCCGCGCGGACCACGGTCGCCGCCTTCACGCGGCGGACGGGTGTCTTCCAGCTCGGCGCCGGTTTCCTGATCGACGACGCGCATCGACAGGCGCACCTTGCCGCGCTGGTCGATCTCGAGCACCTTGACCTTGACTTCCTGACCCTCGCTCAGGACGTCGGCGACCTTCTCGACGCGCTCGTTGGCGATTTCGGACACATGGACGAGACCGTCCTTGCCGCCCATGAAATTCACGAATGCGCCGAAATCGACCAGGTTGACGACCTTGCCGTCATAGATTTTGCCAACTTCGGCTTCTTCGACGATGCCCGAAATCCACTTGCGTGCAGCTTCGATCTGCGCCGGATCGCTCGACGAGATCTTGATCAGACCTTCGTCGTCGATGTCGACCTTGGCGCCGGTGGTGGCGACGATCTCGCGGATCACCTTGCCGCCGGTGCCGATGATGTCGCGGATCTTCGCCTTGTCGATCTGCATCGTTTCGATACGCGGCGCATAATCGGACAGCTCGGTGCGGGCTTCGCCCAGCGCCTTCGCCATTTCGCCCAGAATGTGCGCGCGGCCTTCCTTGGCCTGGTTCAGCGCGGCTTCGAATATCTCGCGCGTGATGCCCGCGATCTTGATGTCCATCTGCATCGTGGTGATGCCTTCGGACGTCCCCGCCACCTTGAAATCCATGTCGCCGAGGTGATCTTCATCACCCAGGATGTCCGACAGGATCGCGAAATCCTTGCCTTCGAGGATCAGGCCCATCGCGATGCCCGAAACCGGGCGCTTGATCGGCACGCCGGCGTCCATCATCGCGAGCGAACCGCCGCATACCGACGCCATCGACGACGAGCCGTTCGACTCGGTGATGTCGCTGGTGATGCGGATCGTGTAGGGGAACTCGTCCTTCGTCGGCAGCACCGCGTGCAGCGCACGCCATGCCAGCTTGCCATGTCCGATGTCGCGGCGGCTGGGCGCCCCGAAGCGGCCGACTTCGCCGACCGAATAGGGCGGGAAGTTATAGTGCAGCATGAAGTTCGAATACGACAGGCCATTCAGGCCGTCGATCATCTGCTCGCTGTCCTTGGTGCCCAAGGTACAGGTCGCGATCGTCTGCGTCTCGCCGCGCGTGAACAGCGCCGAGCCGTGCGCGCGGGGCAGGAAGTGCGTTTCGGCGACGATCGGACGAATCTGCGTCGTCGTGCGGCCGTCGATGCGTTTGCCGTCCTTCAGGATGGCGCCGCGAACGATTTCGGCTTCCAGCTTCTTCATCAGCTTGCCGGCGGCCATCTGGTCCTGCGGTGCGGCGTCGGCAAAAGCTTCCTTGGCCTTGGCGCGGGCTTCGTTCAGCGCGTTCGAGCGGGCCGATTTGTCGGTCAGCTTGTACGCGGCGGCGATGTCCTTGCCGATCAGCTTCTTCAGCTTGTCCTTGGCGGCCGACAGATCGCTCTGCTCGGCCATGTCCCAGGGATCCTTGGCAGCCTGTTCGGCCAGCTTCACGATCGCCTTGACGACATCCTTACACGCATCATGCGCGAACAGGACGGCGCCGAGCATGATCTCTTCCGACAGCTCATTGGCTTCGGATTCAACCATCATCACCGCGTCGTAGGTCGCGGCAACGACAAGATCGAGGTCGCCTTCGGCAACCTGCGCGTCGGTCGGGTTCAGGATATATTCGCCGTCGACATAGCCGACGCGTGCAGCGCCGATCGGGCCCATGAAGGGCACGCCCGAAATGGTGAGCGCAGCCGAGGCGGCAACCATCGCGAGGATATCGGGTTCGTTATGGCCATCATAGCTCAGAACCTGGGCAATGACGTTGATTTCGTTGTAGAAACCCTCGGGGAACAGCGGACGGATCGGACGATCGGTCAGACGCGAAACCAGGGTTTCCTTTTCGGTCGCGCCGCGTTCGCGCTTGAAGAAGCCGCCGGGGATGCGGCCTGCGCCCGAGTATTTTTCCTGATAATGGACGGTGAGCGGGAAGAAGTCCTGCCCTTCCTTGACCGTCTTGGCGGCGGTGACCGCGGCCAGGACCATCGTTTCGCCGAGCGTCGCGACAACCGCGCCATCGGCTTGACGGGCAACCTTGCCCGTTTCGAGGGTCAGCGTTTCACCGCCCCACTCGATCGATACTTTTTTCACGTCAAACATGGAGTTTCCTTCGCCCGCCTGGCCCAATGCCGGGCGGGGCCTCTGATTCCGGGTAATCCGACCCGGGGCGGTGCGGGGCGTCTGTGGCCCCAATGGCGGCCCCGCCGGATGCGGGGCGGCCCTGTGGTCCGGCGAATTTGCGCGGAGCCAATATGACAGCGGCCCCGGAAAACCGGGGCCGCCAGAAATTCTTACTTACGCAGACCCAGCTTCGCGATCAGTGCCTGATAGCGGGCCTCGTCCTTCTTTTTCAGATAGTCGAGGAGGCTGCGACGCTTGTTGACCATCATCAGCAGGCCGCGGCGGCTGTGATTGTCCTTGTGGTTGGCCTTGAAGTGACCGGTCAGGTTATTGATGCGGTCGGTCAGGATTGCGACCTGCACTTCCGGCGAACCGGTGTCGCCCTTGCTGCGGGCGTTTTCGGTGATGACTTCGGTTTTGCGCTCGGCGGTAATCGACATAATTTCATTTCCTCGAACATCATGGCTTAAAGATTGAAGCCGCGCACGACCTTCAGCGTTCCCGCCAAAGCCTCGATCAGGGCGATCGGACGATTTTGATCGTCCCGTCCCCAATAGAGCCCGTCATCCGTAGCTACCCCGGTCCAGACACGACCCTGACGGATCGCCCCTGCCGCTTCCGGGGAAAGGTTCAGAGCCGGGATGTCGACCAGCCCTGCCTCGAGCGGCAGAATGACTTCTGATTGCGCGGCGCCTTGGCCGAATGCGTTGAGTTTGTCCAGCGAAATCGCCTGTTCCAGATCGAACGGCCCGGCCTTCGTGCGGCGCAGCATCGTGACATGCCCGACGGTGCCGACGGCATGCGCGATGTCGCGCGCAAGCGAGCGGATATAGGTGCCTTTGGAGACGTGGGCGACGAGGGTGATGGAGTCGAGCCGCTCCTCTTCGTCCTCGTCACCCCGGACTTGATCCGGGGTCCATTCCGCCGGCGCTGCCATGGATGCCGGATCAAGTCCGGCATGACGAAGCGAGAAAATGGTCACCGACCGCGCCTTCATCTCGACCGCCTCACCCTTGCGCGCCAGATCATAAGCCCGCTGGCCGTCGATCTTGATCGCCGAGTAAGCGGGCGGCACCTGCTCGATCGCCCCGGTAAAGCGCGGCAACACCGCCTCGACCTCAGCGAGCGTGGGCCGCACATCGCTGCTGGCAACAACTTCGCCCTCGGCATCAAGCCCGTCGGTCTCGGTCCCGAACGCGATCGTAAACGCATAGATTTTGCTCGCATCGAGCATCCGCCCGCACAACTTCGTCGCCTCGCCCAGCGCGATCGGCAAAACCCCCGACGCCAGCGGGTCGAGCGTCCCGCCATGGCCGACCTTGACCTTGCCCAGCCCCGCCTCGCGGCACACGCGCTTG
>NZ_DKIH01000006.1:0-11704 GCF_002454115.1 Sphingopyxis sp. UBA6723
CGGACTTGATCCGGGGTCCATTCCGCCGGCGCTGCCATGGATGCCGGATCAAGTCCGGCATGACGAAGCGAGAAAATGGTCACCGACCGCGCCTTCATCTCGACCGCCTCACCCTTGCGCGCCAGATCATAAGCCCGCTGGCCGTCGATCTTGATCGCCGAGTAAGCGGGCGGCACCTGCTCGATCGCCCCGGTAAAGCGCGGCAACACCGCCTCGACCTCAGCGAGCGTGGGCCGCACATCGCTGCTGGCAACAACTTCGCCCTCGGCATCAAGCCCGTCGGTCTCGGTCCCGAACGCGATCGTAAACGCATAGATTTTGCTCGCATCGAGCATCCGCCCGCACAACTTCGTCGCCTCGCCCAGCGCGATCGGCAAAACCCCCGACGCCAGCGGGTCGAGCGTCCCGCCATGGCCGACCTTGACCTTGCCCAGCCCCGCCTCGCGGCACACGCGCTTGACCGCGCCGACCGCCTGCGTCGAGCCAAGCCCCAAAGGTTTGTCGAGGATGATCCAGCCGTTCATCCGCGCCCGCTACGGCCACGGGCGACCCGCTGTCAATTTGCGCCGGGCTTTTCGCCCATGATGTCCTTCGATTTATCGCGCCGCGACGGCGGCCCGGCGGAGGTGACGAACGAGGTCAAGGGGCAGCGCTCACCGCGCACCAAGATCGATGAAAAGCGATCGAGCCGACCCGCACCGCGCGTTTCGACGCCAATCGCCTGCGCGAAATCGACGTCGCGGCAATATCCGGCAAAGGTGCCGTAATACCAGGCACGCTGGCGATCCTGAATCCAGATGCCGCGGCCGCGATCGGCCTGCCAGTTGCGGATCGAGCTGTCGCTCGGAAAAGCAATGCTCGCCTCGACCCCGAACTCGCGCGGCGCGTCGGCAGAATTGGGGGCGGGCTCGTTGGCCGCCGCAGCGGAAAGGGGAAGCAAGGCGGCGGCCAGGGAGAGAGCGAGATTCTTCATGGCGACTCGCTTAGCGTGCGCCGCCTGAACTCACGCTGACCGGCGACGGCGCCGCGCGAACGGCCACAGCACCAGCGCCGCCGCGGCCAGCGCGCCGCCATAGAGAAGCCATTGGTGGGGATCGAGCGTGAATGGACTCCAGAACAGCAAAAGATTTACCGCATGACCGGCAAGCAATGCGGTCCACAGCGCACGGGCGGTTCGCCCCCACCGTCGCTGTGTCGCAAAGCGGTCGATCAGTACAGCAATGACCAACGTCGCCGCCGTACACGCCAGCCACCCAAGCACCTTGAAGATCAGGAGCACGCCCATCCGGGCCAGCTATGCGCCGTCGCGCCAATCCCCGGCAAGCGCACCAAATAACCCGGTACTCCGCACATAGCCGGTCCAGCCTCTGCAATCGGCGCGCCCCGCCTCGACCAGTTTGACGAGTTTCAGGTCGCCATCGGCGAGATCGACATACAGCCGTTCAAGCCTTGGTCTGCGCCGCCGCGGCTTCGCGGCGCTTGGCCATGAAATGCCGTCGGCACATCGCGACATAGCGGTCGTTGCCGCCGATTTCGGTCTGCGCGCCCTCGACCACCGCACGGCCAGTCTCATCGACGCGCAGGTTCATCGTCGCCTTGCGCCCGCATTCGCACACCGCTTTCAGTTCGACGAGCGCATCGGCAAGGCCGAGCAGCGCCGCAGAGCCGGGAAACAGCTCGGCCGAAAAATCGGTGCGCAGGCCATAGCAGAGCACCGGGATGCCACTTTCGTCGGCCAGCCGGGCGAGATCGAGCACCTGCGCGCGCGTCAGGAACTGCGCCTCATCGACCAGCACGCAGGCGAGCGGGCGCTCGGCATTCTCGGCATTGACCGCGGCCCACAGGTCGCTGTCGGGATCGAATTTATGCGCCTCGGCGATCAGGCCGATACGGCTGGTGACCTGTCCGGCGCCGTACCGATCGTCGAGCGCTGCGGTCCACAGCATGGTTTCCATGCCGCGCTCGCGATAGTTGAAATCCGCCTGCAACAGCGTGGTCGATTTGCCTGCGTTCATGCTGGCATAATAGAAGTAGAGCTTCGCCATCGGCTGGCTATAATCGGCCCGGCCAGAACGACAAGCCGAACCGCAAGGGAGTTTTCATGTCCACATCGCCCGATGCCACCGCCGCGACCGCGACCAGCGGCATATTGGGATGGATCGAACGGGTGGGCAACCGCCTGCCCGACCCTGTCGTCCTGTTCCTGTGGCTGGTCGGCGCGCTGGTGCTGATATCTGTGCTGGCCGCGACCGTCGGCTGGTCGGCGATCCATCCGACCGAAGTCGATCCCGAAACGGGCGCGAAAAAGGTCATCGAGGCGACCAGCCTGCTGAGTCCCGCCAACATCGCCAAATTGTGGGTCGATATGCCCAAGACCTTCACCCACTTTCATCCGCTGGGCTATGTGCTGGTGGTGATGCTAGGCGCGGGGGTTGCCGAACGCACCGGATTGTTCGGAACCGCGATGCGCGCCAGCGTTCGCGGCGCGTCGCCGCGCCTGCTGACGCCGATCGTCGCGCTGGTCGCGATGATGGGCAACCTGGCCGCCGACGCTGCCTATGTTGTCCTGATCCCGCTGGCCGCGGTCATTTATCACGCCGCGGGGCGCCATCCCGTCGCGGGCATCGCGGCCTCTTTTGCCGGCGTTTCCGGCGGCTTTTCGGCCAACCTGCTGCCGGGCCAGCTCGACGCATTGCTGTTCGGGATAACGGAGGCGGCGGTCGAGACGGTGTTCGGTGACTTTCAGGCCAATATCGCGGGCAACTGGTATTTCATTGCCGCGATGTTGTTCATTTTTCTGCCGGTGATCTGGTATGTGACCGATCGCATCATCGAACCCCGCCTCGGCACCTATGTCCCTGCCGGGATCGGCACCGACCCCGGCGAGCGCGACCGCCCGCTGGCCGACAACGAACGGCGCGGCCTGCGTCACGCGGGCCTTGCGATCCTGTTCGTGATCGGACTCTGGCTGTTCTTCACGCTTGGCCCGGGAACGCCGTTGATCGACGAAGAGGGTACGCCAGAATCGCGACTGACGCCGCTGTACCAGTCGCTGGTCGCGGGCTTTTTCCTGCTCTTCCTTCTGTCCGGCTGGGCCTATGGCCGCGCGACCGGGGTAATCGGCAATCACCGCGATCTGGTCAAGATGATGAGCGATTCGATGGGCGACATGGCCTATTATCTGGTCCTCGCCTTTGCCGCGGCGCATTTCGTCGCGATGTTCGGCTGGTCGAACCTGGGGCTGATCCTGGCGGTACATGGTGCCGACGGATTGCGCGCCGCCAACCTGCCCGCCCCGGTGCTGCTGGCGGCGATCGTCCTGCTGACAGCGGCACTCAACCTGTTCATCGGCTCGGCCAGCGCCAAATGGGCGCTGCTGGCGCCGGTGCTCGTGCCAATGCTGATGTTGCTCGGCATCAGCGCCGAAATGACCACGGCGGCGTATCGCGTCGGCGACGGCGCGACGAACATCATCACCCCGCTGATGGTCTATTTCCCGCTGATCCTGATCTTCTGCCAGCGCTGGCAGCCGAATTTCGGCCTTGGCAGCCTCGCCGCGACGATGCTGCCCTATTCGATCGGATTGCTGGTCAGCGGCATTGCGCTGGTGATCGGCTGGGTCGCGCTCGACCTGCCGCTCGGGCCGGGCGCCAGCGTCTATATCCCCTTGCCAACCACGGCACCCTGACAACCGGGCCGGAGCGCTGCTTGACTCGCCCCCGCCCCCCTTTCATGCTGCGCGGCAGAACAGAAGGACAGGGGGAGCGCGCCATGCGCCTGATGCCGGTGACCGACGCGATGTTCCTCGTCGCCGAAACGCGCGAGACGCCGATGCACGTCGGCGGGGTCAACCTGTACACCCTGCCCGACAAGGTCGACGAGACCGAGTGGCTGAACGCGCAACTCGCCAACCTGCGCCAGTCCGAAGGGCTGCGCCGCCCGTTCAGCGAGGTGCTCAAACTCACCCCGCTTGGCCAATACGGCCCGATCCGCCTCGTCCCCGACAAAGACATCGACATGCATTACCATGTCCGCAGCGCCGCGCTGCCCAAGCCCGGGCGCTATCGCGAAATGTTCGAGCTGGTCTCGCGCCTGCACGGCACCCTGCTCGACCGCACCCGGCCGATGTGGGAAATCACCCTGATCTCGGGCCTGCCCGATCGCCAGATCGCGACCTATTTCAAGATCCACCACGCGCTGATGGACGGAGCATCGTCGATGCACTTCACCAACGCCATGCTGAGCGCCGATCCCAAGGAAAAGCGCAGCTATTCGCCGATGTCGGTCGAAGCCTATGAGGCGTATAAGCGCAAATTCCCGGCGCCGAAAAAGCCGCCGACCCCCAGCCTCACCGACCTGAAAGCCATCGGCGGTTTCCTGAAGGAGCAATGGGGCAACAGCGTCGGGGTGACCAAGGCGCTCAACCAATATGCCGCCGCGATGTTCGGCATGGGCGGCAGCGACCTGACGACGCCCTGGTCGGTGCCGCGCACCAGCTTTAACCGCAACATCACCGGCGCCCGCCGCTTCGTCGCGCAAAGCTGGTCGCTCGAACGGGTGCGTGCGATGGGCAAGGCCTATGACGGGACGATCAACGACGCCGTGCTCGGCATGTGCTCAGGGGCGATGCGCAAATATCTGCAATCGCTGAACGAGCTGCCCGACAAGCCGCTGAAAGCCATGGCGCCCGTGTCGATCCGGCCGAAAGATGATATCGACGCCGCCAACTCGGTCGCCGCAGTCACCGCCAATCTGGCGACGCATATCGACGATCCGGCGGAGCGGATGGCGACGATCCAGGCGTCGATGAACGCCGCCAAGGCGCAGCTGCGCGAAATGACCGCGCAGCAGATCCAGATCTATACCGCGATCACCCAGATGCCGCAGATGCTGACCGCGCTCACTCGCACCGCCGACAAGTTCCCGGCCTATAGCGTCACCATCTCGAACGTCCCTGGCCCGCGTGAGCAGCTCTACTGGAACGGCGCGCGTCTCGACGGCATGTATCCCGCCAGCATCCCGGTCGACGGCATGGCGATGAACATCACGCAGGTGTCGAACAACAAGAATATCGATTTCGGCATCACCGCCTGCCGCCGCAGCGTTCCGCATGTCCAACGGCTGATCGACTATCTGGAAGATGCCCTGGTCGAGCTGGAGGAAGCGGCAGGGATCAAGGGCAAAAAGGCACCTGCGACCGGTACAACTTAGCTTTTTACAGCCCCGCTGCTGCCGCCTAAATACCGCGCGACACCATGCGAGGGGATGGGCAATGCTGGGACAATTCGATGCGCTGGACCGGCTCGTCCAGCTGCTGCTGTTGATCGCGGCGGTCGGCGCGATCGCCAATGGCGGCTTCATGCTGGTCGACCCGCTCGCCTGGTATGTCTTCATCCCGACCGTCATCACCACCGGGCCGCCGAACGCGCATTTTATCCGCGACATCGCCCTGGCCTATGTCGGTTCGGGGCTGATCCTGCTCTATGCCGCCGGGCATCCGATCCTGCGCTGGCGCGCCGCGGTCGTCGGCGGGCTGTGGCTGACGCTCCACGGTTTGCTGCATGTCTATGAAGTGATCGCGGGCATCTGCGGCCCCGCGACCTTCTGGGCCGACGCACCGGGGGTGCTTGGCCACCCACTGCTCGTCATCGTGGCGCTGACCATCCTGTTCGCGCGCCAGCGGATCGCCCCCGCGGGCATCCCCGCGCGCCTGTTCGCGCGCGCCGCCGACAAGGCGACCGGCGGCAACAGCCCCTATCTGCCCGACCTGATCGCCGCGCCCGGCCACGCCGCCGAAAAATTCCAGCATTTCATGCCCGTCACCGCGCACCGCCACGCGGCGCCCGCCGATGCCTTTCATGCCGCGCGGATCGGCGCGACGCTCGCCGCCGATTGCGGCCCCTGCGCGCTGATCGCCGCCGAAAGTGCACTCGGCGATGGCGTCGCACGCGATATCGTCAACCGCCTGCTCGCCAGCGATCCGCCCGCCGACCTGACCGAAGCCTTTGCCTTTGGTGCCGCGGTCGGAAGCCACGACCCCGCCGCCGACGCGCATGGCGCCCAGATCGAAATGCTCTACGGGCGCACCATACGCTTCGAAATGGCGCTGACCGCCGCGACCGTCACTGCCTATCCGGCGCTCAAGCGCGGCCTGGGCTTCGCCAACAGTTGCGCGCTCCACAAGCTGGAGGTTTGACAGCGAAAGCGGACCGCGACACAGGGCGGACATGACCCTCTCGATCCGCCCCGCCACCCCCACCGACCTGCCGCTGATCGCGCAGTTCATCCGCGATCTCGCCGAATATGAAAAGCTGGCGCACGAGGTTCGCTTCGACGAGGCGACGCTCGGCGAAAAGCTGTTCGGGCCGCGCCCTTATGCCGAGGTGGTGATCGGCGAACTCGACGGCGAACCGCAGGGTTTCGCGCTGTTCTTCCACAATTTCTCGACTTTCGAAGGACGCCCCGGCCTCTATCTCGAGGATCTGTTCGTCCGCCCCGAAGCGCGCGGATCGGGGCTCGGCAAGGCGCTGCTCGCGCACCTCGCCCAACTGTGCGTCAACCGCGATTGCGCGCGGCTCGAATGGAGCGTGCTCGACTGGAACACGCCCGCGATCGGCTTTTACCAGAACCTCGGCGCCAGGCTGATGGACGAATGGACCGTCATGCGCGTCGATGGCGCCGCACTGAACGCGCTGGCCGAAACCGGCTGACCGGCACCGGGTAGCGCCTACCCCCTCTGGTCGTTTGCCACGCTCGGCCGATCATGCTCTCCTGCCCCCCGGGCCGCACCGGGTTCGCACGTTTGCGAACGAGTCGGTTTCCCGCAACGGGCACCGACATCAACAGGGGAAAGATCATGCGCAACAAGCTGCTTGCCGCTTCGGCGGCCCTTTTCGTTTTGGCGATGGCACCGACCGCCAGCGCCCAGATGCCGACCTGGTCGGCCGAACAGACCGAAGCGTGGAAAGTCGTCCAGCAAAGCTGGGCCGACGATGTCGCGCAGAACGGTAAATGGCCCGCCAACTACGCCGACCCGCAGATGGTCGTGTGGTCGGCCGAATTCGCCGCCCCGCGCGGCAAGGATTCGGCGGTGCGCTGGACCAAGTTCCAGAACAGCCAAGGCAAAGTCGTGCAATATGAACTGAGCCCGCAGTCAATCTCGCTGAGTGGCGACACCGCGGTCGTCACCTATGCGCTGACCATCGTTACCCAACGCGGCACCGACAAACCCGATTGGGGCAAGGAAGCGATCGTCGAAACGCTGGTGCGCAGCGGCACCGGCTGGAAATTCCTGTCCTCGACCAGCTTCGCGCTCGGCAAATAGGCGGTGAGCGGCGGTCGGCGTCGAGCGCGCCACCGCCGCCCCCATTGTCGTCAGCGTTTGCGCGCGAACCAGACCAGAAAAATGCCGACCACCGCCAGCACGACGCCATTACGCGTCCACGTCGTGTCGCCCAGCATGAAGCTGCTCGCGGGCCAGCGCACGATGTCGAGCCCTTGCAGCGCCCACAGCCCGCCGACCAATATCATCGCGACCCCGACGATCGCGAGAACGCCTTTCAATGCACCCATGATGCCTCCCTCTATAATCGCTGCAATCCGATCAGCGGTCGCAGCCAGCCGATGCTGCGCCCGATCCAATAGAAAAGCCAGCACCCCGTCACCGTCGCCGCGAGCAGGATCAGGAAGGACGGCAGCGCGGCGACATTGGCCCCGAGCAGGTACCAGCCGACGACGACGATGATCGTCTGGTGGATGATGTAGAATGGGAACACCGCCTCCGCGAGCATCGCGCGCCGCGGATGGTCGTAGTTCCACCAGCGGTCAGCGACCCCCAACAGCGCAATGATCGTCGCCCACCCCTGCACTTGCCGAGCCAGATGATAGAGCAGGATCGCCCAGCCGGGGGCGCGGATGTCGCCCGGCCATGTCCATTCAACCCAGGCAATCGGCGCAAAGGCGAGCACCGCCAGCACCGCGGCTAGCTTCCAGCTACGCCCCACCGCCTCGAACAACGCGGGGCCCACGCGCAGCAGCCAGCCGATCGTGAACGCGACCAGATAGTGAAGATGCGACGGTCCGTCATCGAACAGCGCATGCGTCTCGTCATGATCGGGAAAGGCGGCGTAAATTGCGATCCACAGCAGCATCGGCACGAAGAGGAGCCCCCACCCGTGCAGCAGCCGTGCGGCCCCGTCGGCAACCTGCGCGCGGGCTGTCCCCGGGATGACGGCGATCACCAGCGCCGCAAGCATCGTGTAAACCCAGAGGTACACGACAAACCACAGATGTTGCCAGGTCGGCAGGGCAATGCCGTCGATGAACTGGAAACCGAAATAATCATATAGCCAGAAATGCAGGAAGCCGTGCGGATAGCCGTGCTGCCCCGCCAGGTCGATCCAGGGTTGCGGCGGAATGATGACGATCATCGCAAAGATCAGCGGGACCAGCAACCGCACGCTCCGCGACCGCGCGAACGCGCCGCTACCGCCCAGCTTCGCAAACAGCGCCGCGCTCGCATAACCCGACACGAGGAACAACAGCGCGAGCCGCCAGCCGTTCGTCGCGAGCATCGGGATCGTCACCCAATCGAGCGGCTGCGCGATTTTCACATGCCAGCCCCACGGCACGAAATACATGCCGATATGATAGAGGATGAGCAGCGCAAACGCCGCGATCCGCAGCCAGTCCATGCCGTAGTGGCGCGCGCCGGTCATAGGCTTCCTTCCACCATTTTCGTCATCCCGGACTTGATCCGGGATCCAAGCGACATCGCGCAAATGGATCCCGGATCAAGTCCGGGATGACGAGGAGGGATATGTCATTTCAAAACCCGCCACGCCAGCTCGGCAAATTCGCACAACAACGGCCGCGTATCCCGCGGGTCGATGATATCCTCGACCCCGAATTTCTCCGCCGTCCGGAACGGCGAGCGCACACGATTGAGCCGTTCCCTGATCGCCTCCAGATGCGCCGCCGGGTCCTCCGCCGCCTCGAGCTCGCTTTTGTACGCAACCTCGACCCCGCCCTCGATCGGCAGGCTGCCCCAGTCGCCCGACGGCCACGCGAAACGATACTGGAAGCGCTCGGCGTTCGACATCGCACTCCCCGCGATGCCGTATGCCCGGCGCACGACGACCGATGCCAGCGGCACGCTCGCGCGGTAGATGGCGTTCATCGCCTGCACCCCGTAGCGGATCGTTCCCGTCCGCTCGGCCTCGCCGCCGATCATGAAGCCCGGATTGTCGACCAGATGGACGATCGGCAGCCGGAACTGGTCGGCCAGCTTCACGAAACGCTCGGCCTTCTCGCTTGTCTTCGCGTCCCAAGATCCGCCGAGGTACGACGGGTCGCTCGCGAGCACTGCGACCGGATAGCCGTCGAGCCGCGCGAACGCGGTGATCACCGCACGCCCCCAGCGCGCGCCCATTTCAAAGAAGCTGCCACGGTCGAAAACGGCGTCGCAAACGCGGCGCATCGCATAAACCTGCTTCGCCTCGCGCGGCACCGCCGACAACAGGCTCTCCTCGCGCCGGTCGGCCGGATCGCTACATTCGGTGCGGGGCGCGCGACCATGGATCGACGACGGCAGATACGACAAAAACCGCCGCGCCGCCGCAAAGGCTTCGGCCTCACTCGCCACCTCATCATCGACGACGCCGTTGCGCGTATGCACATCGCTGCCGCCCAATTCCTCGCGGTCGAGCGTATCGCCGATTGCCGCCGCGACCGCCGGTCCCGCCGCGAACAGCTGCGACAGCCCGCGCACCATGATGCTGTAATGGCTCGCAACCACCCGCGCTGCGCCCAGCCCCGCCGTCGGCCCCAGCGCCAACGCCACCACCGGCACTGTGTCGAGATTGGCGATGATTTCATGCCACCCCGGCACATGCGGGATATACGTATAGCCCATATCCTCCAGCGTCTTGACCGACCCGCCGCCGCCGGTGCCGTCGATCATGCGGATCAGCGGCAGGCGATATTCATGCGCCATCGCTTCGCACTGCACGAACTTGCGGTGCAGCGCCGCATCGGCCGCGCCGCCGCGCACGGTGAAATCGTCGGCGCTGGCAACCACCGGCCGGCCGTCGATATTGGCACGACCGAAAATGAAGTTGCTTGCAGCAAGGTCTTCGAGTTCGCCATCGGCGCCATAGGTGCCGCGCCCCGCAATCTTGCCGATCTCGCGAAAGCTGCCCGCATCGACGATTGCGGCGAGCCGCGCCCGCGCATCCATCTTGCCGC
Organism: Sphingopyxis sp. UBA6723; assembly: GCF_002454115.1. Classification (GTDB taxonomy): domain Bacteria; phylum Pseudomonadota; class Alphaproteobacteria; order Sphingomonadales; family Sphingomonadaceae; genus Sphingopyxis. The sequence continues at coordinate 10,246 of NZ_DKIH01000006.1, forward strand.
GGCCATGCTGGCGCGCGACCTTTTCCGCGCCGCCCATCTTCTCCGCCATCCCACGCCGCGCGGCCAGTTCGTCGATCTCTTTTTTCCAGCTCATGGCGCGAAGGCTATCTGACGTTGACGGAAACGTCATCCGAAACCTATCGTCCAGTCATGACGCGCCCGATTACCCTCGCCCTCGCTGCCGCAATGCTCGCAATACCGCCCGCCGGTGCCGCCGAACCACGCACGCTCCCCGGCGTCGAGGATGCGTATAAAAGCACCGCCTTCATTGCCGACCCGATGCCCGCGATCGACGCCGCGCTCGCTGCGGCAAAGACGTCGGGGAAACCCGTCCTCCTCGTCATGGGCACCGGAGGCTGTCACGACAGCGCCTGGCTCGCCAACCTGATTGCCACCGACCGCTTCACCCCCGTCCGTGATCGCTACGAGATCGTCTATGCCGACATTGGGATGCCGCATATCCGCGGCTGGGGCCGTAATCCTGACGTGCCCAAACGCTTCGGCTTCAAAAAGATCAAAGGCACACCCACCGTGGCGATCCTTGATACCGACGGCACCGTCCTCAACCGCAAGACCGCGCCCAAGTGGCGCAACGCCGCGAGCCGCAGCGACGACGACATCTATAACGAACTGATGAACTAGGGAGAGCGACATGGCCGACATGAACCTTGCAGGGCGCGTCGCGCTCGTGACCGGCGCCTCGCGCGGCATCGGGCGCGGCATCGCGATCGGCCTTGCCGAAGCGGGCGCCGACGTCGCGGTCAACTATACGCGCGGCGAAGAGGCCGCTGCCGAAACCGTCGCCGCGATCACCGCCTTGGGTCGCAAGGCGAAGGCCTATCAGGCGTCGGTCACCGACGAAGCCGCCTGCGCCGCAATGGTCGCCGCGGTCGAGGCCGACTTCGGGCCGATGTCGATCCTGGTCAACAATGCCGGGATTGCGAGCCGCGGTCGGGCAGTCGCCGAAACCAGCCCCGAGGAGGTCGACAAACTGTTCGCCGTCCACGCCGCGGGGCCGCACCGCCTCAGCCGCCTGGCGCTGCCGCAGCTGCGCACCCACGCCCGCAGCGATATCATCGTCATTTCGAGCATCGCAACCTATGTGAACTCGCCCAACGGCGCGCCCTACACGATGGCAAAAGCGGCAGGCGAAGCCTTCGCGCTCACCCTCGCCAAAGAGGAGCTGAGAAACGGCGTCCGCGTCAACATCGTCGCCCCGGCACTCACAGTCAGCGACATGGGCGAAAAACTGTCGCGCGCGATCACCGGCCAAGACGACATCCAGCATCTCGCCGCCAAAATGCCCTTCGGCCGCGTCGCCGTCCCTGCGGATGTCGCCGCGGCGGTGGTGTGGTTTGTCAGCGATGCGAATTCCTACTGCTCAGGCCAGAAGCTCAACATCGACGGCGCAGGGCAGGCGACGTTCCGGTGAGAACAATCCTCCCTGTCGCGCAGCGAT
>NZ_DKIH01000006.1:11733-61384 GCF_002454115.1 Sphingopyxis sp. UBA6723
TGCCACCTCCCCATGGCTTCGCCATAGGGAGGATCATATCCTTCTCCCCCAAGGGGAGGAGGCAAGGTACAGCCCCATCCATGCGTCCTGATTCGGCCTCTCCCGTCATCCCGTTCCTGATCGCGTGCGCGGGCATTGCGACCTTTTCGGCGATGGACGTGCTGATGAAGGGGCTGTCGATCGACATCGGCGCTTACAACGCCGTCTTGTGGCGCACCGGCGCCGGGACGATCCTCAGCGGCGCGATCTATTTCGCCAGCCGCCCCGCGATGCCCGATCGTGCCACGCTGCGCATCCACGCCGTCCGCTCGCTGTTCGTCGCGGGGATGGCGGTCAGCTTCTTCTGGGCGCTCGCGCGGCTGCCGATGGCCGAAGCGATCGCGATCGCCTTCATCGCCCCGCTCGCGACCCTCTATATGGCCGCAATCTTTCTGGGCGAGAGGATCGGGCCGCGCTCGATCATCGCCTCCTTGCTCGGCATCGCCGGTGTGATCGTGATCGTCGCGGGCAAGCTTGGCCAAGGCGATTATGCGCCCGAGGCCTTGTGGGCGGTCGGCGCGGTGGTCGGCTCGGCGCTGCTCTATGCCTATAACCTCATCCTTGCGCGGCGGCAGGCCAAGATGGCCGAACCGATGGAGATCGCCTTTTTCCAGAACGGCTTCGTCGCGCTGATCCTCGCGATGGCGGCGCCTTGGTTCCTCGCGGTTCCCGGCAGCGAACAGGCGATCCCGCTCGCCGGCGCCGCTTTCCTTGCAGTAACGTCGCTGCTCCTGCTCAGTTGGGCCTATGCCCGCGCCGAGGCGCAGATCCTGGCGACCACTGAATACACAGGTTTCCTCTGGGCGATGCTCTTCGGCTGGATGTTCTTCGACGAAGCGGTGACCTGGCCGACGATCGCCGGCGCAGTGCTGATCGTCGTCGGCTGCCTGATCGTGGCGCGCAAAACCCCGCAGCTCGACCCGATCGAACCGGCGGCGGCTTAGCCGCAAAACGCTTCCATATCCCCGTTCGTGTCGAGCGAAGTCGAGACACCCATCGGGGCAGCGCGAGGTCGACGGGCATCTCGACTTCGCTCGATGCGAACGGGGTTTTATCTCCCGCTGCTAAACCGCCGCCCTGCTCAATCTGTCGTGGATCGCCGCGCCCAGCCCCTTGGCAGGGATCGTCGCGACCGCGATCCGCGCTTTCGCGCTCGCCGCCCCGGCATGCAGCGCATCGAACAGGCGCGCCGCCGCTTCGGTCAGATCGCCCGCTTCGCTCAGGCTATAGTCACCCGCAAGAGCGCCAAATCCGATCCCGAACTCGTCATCCGCAAAATCGGTCGCGCGCAATCGCACCGGCTTGCCCGGCGCATAATGGCTCGCCAGCATGCCCGGCGCGACGATCTCCGAACCCTTCACCCCGGATACCGGCAAGCCGCTCGCCTTCGCCAGCATCGCCGCCGTCACCGGTCCGGGCCGCAGCACCTCGACCGCACCCCCCTTCACCCGCGCAATCGTCGATTCCACGCCCGCTGCACAGGGGCCATCGTCGATCACGAGCGCAATTCGCCCCTCAAGCGTCGCCAGCACATGGCTTGCCTTGGTCGGGCTCACGCCCCCGCTCGCATTCGCACTCGGTGCGGCTAGCGGCGCGCCCGTTGCCGTCAGCAATGCCTGCATCGCGCGATGCCCCGGCACCCGCAGCGCGATCGTGTCCAGCCCCGCGGTCGCGATGCTCGCCACCGGGCAATCGTCACGGCGCGGCACCACCAAAGTCAGCGGCCCCGGCCAGAAGCGCGCCGCCAAGGCGCGATCGACCGCATTGAACACCCCTAGCCGCTCGGCCGCCGCCAGATTGGCGACATGTACGATCAGCGGGTTGAAATCAGGCCGCCCCTTCGCCGCATAGATGCGCGCCACCGCGTCGGCGTTGCGCGCATCGGCGGCGAGGCCGTACACCGTCTCGGTCGGCACCGCGACCGGCCGGCCATCGGCGACCAGCGCCGCGGCGCGCGCTATCGCATCCGTGTTAAACGGCCATACCTCGGTCGCCATGTTCTCGTTCGTTTGACCCGTCGCCATGCCGCGCTATAGCCGCGCCGAGCATAGAATCGCCAGCAAAAGCGGGGACGAGATGACCTATACGCCGCCGACCACCGAACAACTCTTCGTTCTCGACCATATCGCGCGTATCGACGCGATGGCGGCGCACGACAAATTCGCCGCCGCGACCCCCGACATGGTCGAGGCGATCGTCAACGGTATCGGCGAATTTGCCGCCGAGGTTTACGCTCCGCTCAATCGCGTCGGCGACGTCCAGAACCCCAAGTGGGAAGACGGCAAGGTCACCATGCCCCCGGGCTTCAAGGAAGCCTATCAGGCGTTCGTCGACGCCGGTTGGGGCAGCATCGACGGACCCGAAGAATATGGAGGCCAAGGCCTGCCCTTCACCCTCGCGACCGTGATCATCGAGGCGCTCGGCACCGCCGACATGGGCTTTACCCTGTGCAACATCCTGACCCCCGGCGCGATCCACGCGCTGATGGCCTATGGCACCGAGCAGCAGCGCCAGACCTGGCTGCCGAACCTGGTGTCGGGCGCGTGGAACGGCACGATGAACCTGACCGAGCCCGCCGCGGGCAGCGACGTTGGCGCGCTGCGTTCGACCGCGGAGCTGGTCACCGAGGGTGAACATGCCGGACTCTACAAGATCAGAGGGCAAAAGATCTACATCACCTTCGGCGAGCATGACCTCACCGACAATATCGTCCACCTCGTCCTCGCGCGCACCCCCGGCGCGCCCGAGGGGACGCGCGGCATCTCGCTGTTCCTCGTCCCCAAATATCGCCTCGATGCCGAAGGCAAACCCGCCCTTTCGAACGGCGTCCGCTGCGCGTCGATCGAGCACAAGCTTGGCATTCATGGTTCGCCGACCGCGGTGATGATCTATGGCGAAGACGAGGATTGCCTCGGCGAAATCGTCGGCGCCGAAATGGGTGGGATGCGCGCGATGTTCGTGATGATGAACGCCGCGCGCCTGCTCGTCGGCTGTCAGGGCGTCCAGATCGCCGAGCGCGCGACGCAGCAGGCGCAGCGCTTCGCCGCCGAACGCGTCCAGTCGGCGCTCGCGGGCGGCACCGACCGCACCCCCGTCACCATCGACCAGCACCCCGACGTCCGCCGAATGCTGTGGCGGATGCGCGCCCAGACCGAAGCGGCACGCGCGCTGACCTATTATGCCGCGGCGCAGACCGATTTCGGCAAATTAGGCGACGAAGCCGCCGCGATGCGCGCCGAAGTGCTGATCCCGCTGGTCAAGGCGCATGCCACTGACATCGGCTGCGAAGTCGCCAGCCTCGGCATCCAGGTCCATGGCGGCATGGGCTTCATCGAGGAAACCGGCGCCGCGCAGCATTATCGCGACGCGCGCATCGCTCCGATCTACGAAGGCACCAACGGCATTCAGGCCGCTGATCTGGTCGGACGCAAGCTCGGCATGGCCGGCGGCGACCTCGTCCGCGGTTTGATCGATGACATCGCGCACGGCGCTGCGGATTTCCCCGAGCTCCAGCAGCTCGCCGACGCCTGCCGCGCGGTCACCGACTGGATGGTCGGAGCCAGCACCGGCGACCGGCTCGCGGGCAGCTATCCCTACCTGACCATGCTGGCTACCGCGACCTGCGGCTGGTTGATGGCGCTTCAGCATCGGGCGGCAAAGGCCGCGCTGGACAACGACAGCGGCGACCGCGCGTTCCTGGAGGCCAAGATCGCCTCGACCCGCTTTTACCTGGAGCAAATCGTCCCCGCCGCGACCGGCCTCGCGCCATCGGCACTGGCGGGTGACGCGGCGCTCGCCCCGCTACCGAAATTTGCCTGAAACCGGGGGATATAAGCGGCTTTTCAGCCCTTCGGGGGCAGCAAGATTTTGTTCATGATTAACGCGATGATAACCATCGGGCACTAGGCACGACCAGCAATTGCTGGAGACGTGCGTGCCCATTCCGGTCAAAAATCTGATCATCAGTTGGCGCACGATCGCTCTCGCATTGCTGCTGAGCGTGGCGGCGGGGCTTTCGTCGATCACCGAACCGGTCGACCGCATCCTTGAAAGCGCTGTGGGCCGCGTCGCGTGGCGACCCGTGTCAGGCGACACCGTTGTCGTCGGCCTTGATGACAAGACTTTGCAGGCCGTTGAAAACAAGGACTTCGACGTCTCGCATCACGCGCAACTCGTCAGCGCGGTTGGCGCGTCACCGGCCAAGCGGCTTTTTGTCGATTTTTCCTATGAGCGCCGCCTTCAAGATCGCGACTTTCCCCTGTTGGTGGATGCTGTCCGGAAAATGGGCGACCGGATCGTGCTTGCGGTGCCGGGAAGCAGCACCCAGAGAACCACCGCTGTGGTCGATTATTGGCCTGATCCCGCGTTCGGGGATCGCGCACAACAAGCCTGCATCTGCTGGGAGTATGAGTTTTGGCAAGTTTGGAAAGTGCCACTTGCGGTCACGGCAAGCGGCCGACTGCTGCCCAGTTTTGCCGCCAAGCTCGCCGATCGGCAACCCGATCGACCCGACGTTTTCGCGCTCGACCTGTCCTATGACGCGGGCACGATCAAAGAATATAGCGCGATCGACGTAATGACAGGCAAGCTCGATCCCGAGCTTTTGCGCGGAAAAGATGTTATCTTTGCGTTTACCGCCGCAGCGTCACCCGACAAACATTATTTGCCCGGTCATGACAAGCTGCCCGGTGCCTATATTCACCTGATCGCGGGAGAGGCGCTGAAGCGCGGCCAACCGACGAATATCGGCTGGCTACCGGCGCTGGCGATCACTGCGATCTTGCTGTTGGGCGCGCTGACTTGGCAGGGTGGGCGCTGGTATTCGCGCGTGGCGCTGGGCACGACCTTGCTGCTGATCGCCGCAAAGATCATTCTGGGTCTCAGCCTGGTGGCAACCCAGATCGGGGGCGCCTGCTTCCTGATCGCTGCGGTTAGCGCCAATGTATCGCGAACCCGCCGTCGCCGCTCGGCCCAGCGCGAAAATCCCGTCTCGGGCCTCCCCAACTTCGAAGCGCTGCGATCGCAGACGCCGTTTGGCAGTGCGACGGTCGTTGCCGCCAAGGTTGTCAATTTCGAAGATCTTGCCGCTTTCATCCCGGGTGACGGGATTGGAAAGCTGATCGAACAGGTTACCCGCCGCCTGCTGCTTGCGTCACAGGGTACGGCGCTTCATCACGACCTCGACGGCACGTTCGCTTGGTTGGTGCCTTATTATCAGCACAGCCAGATCGAGGGACAGCTTGCCGGGCTTGCCGCGCTGTTCAACGCGCCGCTGACGATCGGCGAGCTGCGCGTCGATGTTGCAATTGCTTTTGGGGTGAATGACGAGTTCGAGGGATCGAACGCCCAGCGTCTTGCCGCAGCGCTCGTCGCTGCAGAACGCGCGATCCGTACCCGGGCGCTGTGGACAAAATATGTCCCGCGGCAAAAGGACGATGCCGGCTGGCAACTCTCCTTCCACTCGCAGCTGGAGGACGCGCTGACCGGCGGCGACATCTGGGTCGCCTTCCAGCCGCAATATGCCATCGCGACGGGCAAGCTGGTCGGGGTCGAGGCGCTGGCGCGCTGGACGCACCCGACGCGCGGCCCGATCCCGCCCGACGAGTTCATCGTCCAGGCCGAAAAAAGCCAGGACATTTATCGCCTGACGCTGTTCGTGATGGATCAGGCGATCCGTTCGGCGGCGCAGCTGCATGAGCGCGGCCACCGGATCAATATGTCGGTCAATCTGTCGGCGACGCTGCTCGATCACAGCGATCTGGTCGGCACGATCCGCGTCATGCTCACCGCGCATCATCTGCCGCCCGAAGTCCTAACCATCGAGATCACCGAAACCGCGCAGATCGAAAACAGCCGCCAGGCGCGCCAGACCCTCGCGCAATTGCGCCGCACCGGCATCCGGCTGTCGATCGACGATTATGGCACCGGCCAGTCAAACCTCGAATATCTCACCGAAATCGAGGCCGACGAAATCAAGATCGACAAGCGGTTCGTGATGACGATGCGCGATTCGCAGCGGAACCTTGAAGTGGTGAAATCGACCATTGATCTAGCACATCGGCTGGGCGCGGTTGCGGTCGCCGAAGGCATTGAAGATGCCGAAACCATGGCCCTGTTGGGCCAGCTCGGCTGCGACGTTGGTCAGGGCTATCATCTTGGCAAGCCGCAATTATTTTCCGAACTCGCCGCAACCCTTTCGGCCCCGCCGCAAAACCGCACCGCATAACTGCCAGATTGGCTGTAATGCTATGGTTAAGACTCGATTTACCTTACCAAAGATGGTATATGCTCCGTTAACTGTTCCTCGTGGGCAGTGCCGACAGGAGATATTTTATGGGTTGGTTTTGGAGATTTCTGGGTGGCGGCGGCTCCGGCAACGGTGGCGCATCGGCCTAACCTGGATGCAAATTCAGGGAGAGGGCTCCGGCATTGCCGGGGCCCTTTCTTTTTGCCCGCGGCCCGCGCGACCGCTTGACACACGTGGTGACCGGCCAGCCTTTGGCGCCAATCGCCATTTCAGCGGCCCTGCTCTGCAATAAAAAATCCATTTAAATCGCGATTACACTCATATTTGCGCAAACCCGCGGAAAGGCTGGCGCGCGCCCCCGCGACCGGGCATCACGAGCGACGAGACGAATCAAAATATCGACGAACCGAGTCCCTAAATCGTCATTTACTGTCTTGCATCGCGGCGCCGACGTGGCACTATAGATGGTGGGTCGGCCGAGGGGGCACCCCAATAATTAGTGGTTAGCCAAAAATGGCGGTTTTCCGTCGCCCATCGCATATGGGCTCGGGAAAGTGCTTCGTGCGGCCAAAAATATGTGCCCCCGCGGATCGAATAGATGCTAGGCTGGGGCTTCGTCCCGAGTCGAACAAGACAGGAACATATGCGCCGCGGCGCATGGGCAATCGGGGACGGATATGATGGATTTTCGCGAGACAGAACGGGTGGAGACGAGCGACGTGGCGACGGTGGAATTGACGAAGAACGAAGCGCCTCCAGCGACCGAATCGGTCCCCGAAGCGGCCCCGACCGCCAAGCTTAACGACAGCAGCGAGGCGAAGGTCCACGCGCGCCGATTCGACATCGTCACCGATCGCAGCCGCGATGCGCTGCTCACCGACTTCGGCAAGGAAACGCTCGAGGACCGCTACCTCCTCCCCGGCGAATCCTACCAGGACCTCTTCGCGCGCGTCGCCTCGGCCTATGCCGACGATCAGGATCATGCGCAGCGGCTCTATGACTATATCAGCCGCCTGTGGTTCATGCCCGCCACCCCCGTGCTGTCGAACGGCGGCACCGGCCGCGGCCTGCCGATCAGCTGCTACCTCAACTCGGTCCCCGACAGCCTCGAGGGCATTGTCGAGACATGGAACGAAAATGTCTGGCTCGCCAGCCGCGGCGGCGGCATCGGCACCTATTGGGGCAGCGTCCGCGGCATCGGCGAACCCGTCGGCCTCAACGGCAAGACCAGCGGCATCATTCCCTTCGTCCGCGTCATGGACTCGCTCACCCTCGCGATTTCGCAGGGCAGCCTCCGCCGCGGTTCGGCCGCCTGCTATCTCGACATCAGCCACCCGGAGATCGAGGAGTTCCTCGAAATCCGCAAACCGTCGGGCGACTTCAACCGCAAGGCGCTCAACCTCCACCACGGCGTGCTGATCACCGACGAGTTCATGGAAGCCGTCCGCGACGGCACCGAATTCAACCTGCGCAGCCCCAAGGACCAGAGCGTCCGCGGCAGCGTCGACGCGCGCTCGCTGTTCCAGAAGCTCGTCGAAACGCGCCTCGCGACCGGCGAGCCCTACATCATCTTCATCGACCAGGTGAACCGCATGATGCCCAAGCATCACCGCGATCTCGGCCTCAAGGTCACCACCTCGAACCTGTGCAGCGAAATCACCCTGCCCACCGGCCGCGATCATCTGGGTAACGACCGTACCGCGGTCTGTTGCCTCTCGTCGCTCAACCTCGAAACCTGGGACGAGTGGAACGGCGACAAGATGTTCATCGAGGATGTCATGCGCATGCTCGACAACGTCCTGCAGGACTATATCGACCGCGCCCCGCCCGAAATGGCGCGCGCCAAATACTCGGCCAGCCGCGAACGCAGCGTCGGCCTCGGCGTGATGGGCTTCCACAGCTTCCTGCAGGCGCGCGGCCTGCCGTTCGAGGGCGCCATGGCGAAATCGTCGAACCTGCGCGTCTTCAAGCATATCCGCGCCCAGGTCGATCAGGCGTCGATGCTGCTCGCCAAGGAACGCGGCCCCTGCCCCGACGCCGCCGATCAGGGCGTCATGGAGCGCTTCAGCTGCAAGATGGCGATCGCGCCGACCGCGTCGATCAGCATCATCTGCGGCGGCACCAGCGCGTGCATCGAGCCGATCCCGGCGAACATCTACACCCACAAGACGCTCTCGGGCAGCTTCTCGATCCGCAACCCGCACCTCGAAGCGCTGCTCGTCGACAAGGCGAAGAACAGCGACAATATCTGGAACTCGATCCTCGAACGCGGCGGCAGCGTCCAGCACCTCGACTTCCTGACCCAGGACGAAAAGGACTGTTTCAAGACCAGCTTCGAGATCGACCAGCGCTGGCTGCTTGAACTGTCGGCAGACCGCACGCCCTATATCGATCAGGCGCAGTCGCTGAACCTGTTCATCCCGGCGGACGTGGAAAAGTGGGACCTGCTCATGCTCCACTACCGCGCGTGGGAACTCGGCATCAAATCGCTCTATTATCTCCGCTCTAAATCGGTGCAGCGCGCCGGCTTCGCGGGCGGGGTCGAGGCCGACAACACCGCCGAGGCGCCGGTTTATGAATTGCAGACCACCGATTATGACGAGTGTCTGGCCTGCCAGTAAATATAGCCCCTCCCTCGTCACCCCGGACTTGATCCGGGGTCCACGCGGGGGAGCGCAGCCCATCGATGGATTCCGGCTTTCGCCGGAATGACGAAAAAGATCTGACCCAAGGATACCCGCCATGCCGTTGTTAGAATCCCGCAACACCTACAAGCCCTTCGAATACCCCTGGGCGTTCGATTTCTGGAAGCGCCAGCAGCAGATCCATTGGGTGCCCGAGGAAGTGCCGCTGGGCGAGGATTGCCGCGACTGGGCGCAAAAGATCAGCGACCATGAACGCAATCTGCTCACCCAGATCTTCCGCTTCTTCACCCAGGCCGATATCGAGGTGCAGGATTGCTACCACGACAAATATGGCCGCGTGTTCAAGCCGACCGAGATCAAGATGATGCTGACCGCGTTCAGCAACATGGAGACCGTGCATATCGCGGCCTATTCGCACCTGCTCGACACCATCGGCATGCCCGAAAGCGAATATGGCATGTTCCTCGAATATGACGAGATGCGCGCCAAGCACGATTATATGCAGCAGTTCGGCGTCGACAATGACGAGGATATCGCGCGCACCCTCGCGATGTTCGGCGGCTTTACCGAAGGCTTGCAGCTCTTCGCCAGCTTCGCGATGCTGATGAACTTCCCGCGCTTCAACAAGATGAAGGGCATGGGCCAGATCGTCAGCTGGTCGATCCGCGATGAAAGCCTGCATTGCGAAGGCATCATCAAGCTGTTCCACACCTTCACCAAGGAACGCGACTGCCTGACCAAAGCGGTGAAGGAAGACATCATCGACACCTGCCAGAAAACGGTCCGGCTCGAGGATGCGTTCATCGACCTCGCGTTCGAGCAAGGCCCGGTCCCCGGCATGACGCCCAAGGAAATCAAGCGCTACATCCGCTACATCGCCGACTGGCGCCTGGGCCAGCTCGGCTTCGCGCCGATCTACATGATCGAGGAACACCCCCTCCCCTGGCTCGCCCCGCTGCTCAACGGCGTCGAGCACGCCAACTTCTTCGAAACCCGCGCGACCGAATACAGCAAGGGCGCGACGCGCGGCGAGTGGAACAATGTCTGGTCCAGCTTCGACAACCGCAAGAAAGCCAAGGCGAACGACGACACCGCCCCGGTGATCACCGCCGAAACCGACGGCGAGGATATGTTCGCCAAGGCAGGGATCGCCGCGGAGTAATCCACGCCAACCCCCTCCCGCTCGCGGTAGGGGCAGCGAAACTTGCCAGCTTGCTGGCTTAGTGTAGCGGGGTGGGCAGGAAGGACAGCAACATGCCCGTCATTTCGCTTTTCTTCGGCATCATCATCCGCATGTATCACAACGACCATGCGCCGCCGCATTTCCATGCAAGCTATCAAGGTTTCGAAGCGCTGATCCGGATCGCCGACGGCAGCCTGATGGCTGGCTCGCTGCCGAACAAGGCGCTCCGCATCGTACAGGAATGGGCTGACCGCCACCGCGACGAACTGACCGCCAATTGGCAGCGCGGCGTCGATCTGTTACCGATGGAAATGATCGCGGGAGCAGATGTGGATGATTAAGATACTGGCACTCGAAGCGGCGGGCGAGCATCGTCTGAAACTGTCCTTTTCGGACGGCAGCTTCGGCATCTGGAACGCCTATCCGCTGTTGGCCGGTCGCCCGACCGTGCTGACAACCCCCTTACTCCAGCCAAGCGAGTTTGCCCGCGCCTTTATCGAGGCCGGCGCACTGGCTTGGCCCAACGGCCTCGAACTCGCACCATGGACGCTTCACGCCGAACTGGCGGAAGCGGGCCTGTTGCACAGGAAAGCAGCATGACCGAAAAACAGAAACTGATCATCCTCAGCCAGCCGCAGCGTTCGACGCTCGAAGGCCTGTCGAACCGCCGCCCCCAACTCCCCACCGACCCGATCCGCGACGAACTCGTCACGCTGGGGCTGGTGGTGAAACAGGGCGCCAAATGGGCGCTGACCCCACAGGGCAAGAAGGTGCTGGCGGCGAGCTCGAACCGGCGCAATGCGGGCGGGTTTTCGGTTTGAAATGGCAGATGTTCTAAAGCGGCCTTGACGATATTCACCACTTACGTGAGGGCGTTAGCCCATACATTATCCCGCGGAGTAAGGCATGCTCGAACAGTTTAGGATTTCCGACTTTATCGAGTGGCACGATGCCAAGAGTCTTAAACTTAATCCTGATTTCCAGCGAGGATCAGTGTGGACGCCCGCCGCTAGAATCCTTTTGATTGATACGATTCTACGAGGATTGCCGGTACCAAAAATTTTCATCCGGTCAAAAATTGACCGGGATTCCAAACGAGCAGTTCGAGAAGTTGTCGATGGGCAACAGCGGTTACGAGCAATTATTGACTTTGCCGCTGACAAAATAACCTTGTCGAAACGCGCCAGAGAGTTTGCCGGTTTTAAATTCTCTACCCTGAGCGATGAGTTGCAAGATCATTTTCTGCAGTATCCATTAGCCGTTGATCAGCTTGTTAATGCGGATGATCGCCTAGTCTTAGATATATTTGCACGCTTAAATTCATATAATGTTAAATTAATCCCGTCTGAACTTCGACACGCCGAGTATCAAGGCGATTTCAAATGGTCTATTCACGAAGAAGCGTCGAAGTATTTTGATACTTGGGACCAGTATGATATTTTTTCTCATCGTGAAATGGTGAGAATGCTAAACGACTCACTAGTCTCTGAAATGTATGGCAATATACTCGATGGCGTCCAAGATGGTGGCGCTCCGAAAATCGAAGCTTTATACAAAAAATATGATAATAGGGATGACTTTGACAGAGAAGAAATCGAGAATAAATTTGAGACAGTTTTGGATTTTATTATAGAAGAACTCGCGCCCAGCTTGGCAGGTCGATCGATATTGCAACCGCCACATCTTCTTATGCTTTTCGCAGCAGCCGCTCACGTTCTAGTGGGCATTCCCGCTGGCAGCATTCCTGACATGCCTGAGCGTGGTGCATTACCGGAAGACTTGAATCTGGTGCGAGACAATCTCGCCAACCTGGCAGATATAATAGAATCGGTTGAAGAGCCGCAAGTGAACGCTGCCTTCTGGCGAGCCTCTAAATCTAGTACCCAGAGAATAGCGAGTAGACGCGTTAGATTTCCTGTATTTGTGGAAGCCTTGCAGGGTTAATACATGAGCTCCCTCGAGCTTGATAGAAGACGGTTTGTAAAACGGACTGAAGTTCTTCGAGCGAATTTTGAAAGCGCGCTCGAAAGAGCAAGGAACGGTGAGTACGCATCTTCATGCGCGGTCAAATTTTGTGTCATCTCTCTAGTTGACTGTTGGTCCGACTTTCACCGGTCCGTCATTCTTTCATCTGCCGTGGGTGGAGTGCGGACGGCAAGCGGCGCTCTATTACCATCAAGTCCAATTCGCTCAAAATCCGCTGCTCTCTTGGCGGCGAAGACGAACACAAAAGGCAAAATTGGAAACGAACCGCGGTGGCACGATGCGGATCAATCGATTGCCGTCGCGAAAAAGCTAAATATCGCGAATTTTTCAAATTACTCATTGGCTGTTGGCGATGCCAACTCTCCCGCCGATCAAGTACGAACGGTAAGAAATTTCTTCTGCCATGAACGAAGCGACTGTGCCGAAAAGCTGAGATCTGCAAAATGGTTTAGCAAGTCTATGGACTTATCTCCGGTCGGAGTGAGCGGAATAATTCGAAAAGATGGAAGAGTGAACTTTGGATTTTGGGTAGACGAACTACAATTGATATCTTCCCTTTGCGTGAACTAAGAAATTGCGGAGACAGGTGCAATAGCCCCCATTTGGTCACACGCCGCATGGATGCCGGATCAAGTCCGGCATGACGAGGCGCGGGGAAGCATCCGGTTTGGCTTAGACTCGTCACCCCGGACTTGATCCGGGGTCCATCGCCGCCCTAGCCTCCACCCCATGCACGCCGACTTCCAGCCCTGCGTCTATATCACCGCCAGCGCGCGGTACGGCACGCTCTACACCGGCGTCACCTCGCACCTGATCCAGCGTATCGTACAGCACCGCGACGGCAGTTTCGACGGTTTCACCAAACGCTATGGCGTCAAAATGCTCGTCTGGTTCGAACTCGCCGGGACGATGCACGCCGCGATTACGCGCGAGAAGCAGATCAAGAACTGGCAGCGCAAGTGGAAGATCGAGCTAATCGAGGCAGGCAATCCCGAATGGCGCGATCAGGCCGAGGAATTGGGGTTGCCGCCGCTGGGTGGGTGACGTCGAACCTTTACTCGGTCCCCTCGTTCGTCATGCCGGACTTGATCCGGCATCCATTCCTGCCTCGCCGCATGGATCCCGGATCAAGTCCGGGATGACGAATGTGGGGTAGCCCTTCACGTCTTCGCGCCTTTGCGCCTTTGCGTGAAATCAAAATCACCTGCATTCGACCGAACCACTCCGCCCCACACACCCCAAAATCCTATTTCGCACACCCCACCCCAAAAACCCCTTTCCTACATTATTCCCATATGCTCCAAACTGGCAGATGAGCCACATCGCCCCCATCCCTTCGCCCGACGCGGCCCCCGCCGCCGTTCCCGACTCCACCCCCGCGCTCGACGCGCACGGCCATGACCCCGCCGCTTACGACTGGGTGCCGGTGCTGAAAAAACGCCGCAAGGACGGCTGGTCGCCCGACAAGCAGCGCGCCTTTATCGAGGCGCTGGCCGACAGCGGTTCGGTCGCCACCGCGGCGCGGCAGGTCGGCATGTCCGAATCCTCCGCCTATCGCCTGCGCCGCTCGCCGGGCGCGGAGGCGTTCGACCGCGCCTGGTCGGCGGCGATCGATGCGGCGGCAAAGAAATTGCTCGACACCGCGTTCGAACGCGCGCTGGTCGGCAGCGAAGAACCCGTGTTCGACCGCGAGGGCAACCGCGTCGGCCGCCGCCTGCGCCACAGCGATCGGCTACTGATGTTCCTGATCCGCGCCTATGGCCCCGACCGCTTCCGCGAAGGCGCCGCGGCGCATGCCGCCGCCGCGACTCCGGTCGCCGAAGCGCTCGTCCACCTCCACCCCGAACCGCCCGCCGCGCCCGCGGCGCTGATGGCGCCCGACGATCTCGCGGTGGCGCTCGAGGTTGCCGATCTGTGCGACGGGGAGCTGCCGCGCTGGTATCGCGACGATGCGGACAAGGCGCTGGTGCCGCCCGCGACGCCGCCCGTGGTGGCGGCGTGGGATGAGGCTGAACTTTCCTGAACTTTGGCCCGGGCGCCGCACCGTTGGGCTGAACTTTGCTGAACTTTGGGGCCGCAGACGGACCGCACCCTGCCTAATTCAGCACCGATCCGCCCGGAAAGCCGCGCACCCCCGCGACCGCGAACATCACCCCGCCGCGCACTGCCTCGGGCGCATCTTCCAGCAGGTACAGCTTCACCAGCTCGCGCGTCACCTCGCTGTCGTCGTCGACCACCAGCCGCAGCGACGCGATGCCCAGCTCGCTCTTGGCCAGCACCACGTCGCGGATCAGCGCCAGCGGCCAGCGCTCGCCGCCACCGCGATACAGCATACTGCCATCGTGCCAGATATAGGCGCCCCGCCAGCGCCACGCGCGGTGAAAAGCGACCAGGCCGACCAGCGCCGCGGCAATCCCGGCGCTGACCAGCAGATTGCCCAGCAGCACCGCGCGCACCACCGCGGCCGCGCCGTCGTCCCACACAGGCAGCGCCTGTCGCAGCACCAGCAGCGCGGCGGCCAGCGCGCACAGCAGTTGCCCCGCCAGCAACGGCTTGGCCTTCAGCCGGGCCAACACCACCTTTCGCGATCCCACAGGCTTCATCGCCCCGCCCATAGCAGCCTTGCCGCCGGGCGCTAGCTGCCAGTCGCGATCGCACCGCCGCCTATCGGCAGCGCGGGTGGGTGCCGATGTCGCGGATGTCGTAAACGCGCCCGTCGGCGACGGTCATCTGGACGCACTGGCGGCTCGCGCGGCGGTTCCACACGCTGTACGCGGTGTTGCCCGATTTGAAGCTATCGACATTGCTGAACCCGCGGCTGCGCATCGCATCGTCGGCGCTCGACGCGCGCGCGCCGTTCAGGTCCATGAACTGGCCGACCTCGGCATAACCGCCGCCGCCATAATGATGGCCCAGGTTCGAACTGCGCTCGTTCACCCCCGCCTGATAGCCGCTCGAATAGGCGTCGGACCGGCCATAATTATGGTAGGGCGCGTTATACAGGCCGTCGCGGTACCCGCGGTCGAAATCGCCCGTCCCCTGCTGGTCATAGTCCTTGTCCTTGTGGTGCTTCTTGCTCGCCAGCGCGGCGATCAGCGCGATCCCGGCAACCGCTGCGACCGCGGCCCCCGCATTGTCGCCGCCGCCGCCCTGATTGCAATCAGACTTCGACGCATTTTCCACCGACTGGTACCGGCCGTCCCACGTCACGACATGCGCGCACTGCTTGCTGTCGCGGTTCCACCAATAACTATGCTTGCGGTCGCCATCATGGTGCGTTTCGATATGCGTATAGCCGCGCATTTCCATCTGCGTTTCGCCGCCGGCGCCGCGCGCGCCGACCAGATCCTGCAACCCCGGCACCTGTTTCGCCAGCACCGGCGTTGCCAGCATCGACGCCGCTGCCAGTACGGCGACCGACTTCATCGAAAAACGGTACATGCTCTTTCCCCTGCTGCATTGCCACATGGGGGATGGCGCGGCGCTTCTCGCCTGTCGCGCAGCCCGGACGACCCGATCGGGGGCGCCGCCCGGCGCTGGCCCGATTGCGGTGTCGCTATAGCGCGATTCGCGGGCCGAGTCTTTGGCCTTGCACAAAATCCCGCGGTGGCAGGGGCGCGCGGGTGGTCATGAAATAGCCCGCCCACTGGCGTACAGGGGCGGGCTAGTTCGAACGCCGGGTTATCGCGCGTTGGGACTATTCGGCCTCTTCGAACAGGCCGACGGCGGTCGCACCGGTTGCCGACAGGCGTATCGTGTCACCCTCCACCGCTGCGACCAGTCCGGCGGGCAGATAATGATGCTTGCCGTCGACGCTGTCGCTCTTCGCCATCTTGATCCGCTCGCCGTCGAGACGATCGACCGTCCCGACATGGACGCCGTCGGCGCCGACGATATTCATATGTTCCTTGATCGCGCTATGGTCATGCTCAGCCATCGTCATTCTCCTTGCCGCTCTGCGGGACAGCCCGCGAAGTTCTAGCCTGATACGCCCGGCGGCGGCGTTCGATCCCGACCCGCCGACGAGCCGCCCGAAAGCCGTGCCGCTTCCCAAGCGCCGCGCAAAGGCCTAGCCTGTACATCATGCGCTTTCCCGCTGCCTTTGTCGCCATCCTGTTGCTCGCCTCGCCGCTGCCCGCGATCGCCTGTTCGGTTGCGCCGGGATACCGCGTCCCGACCAATGTCGAGCTGGTAGCCGACGCCGACCTGATCCTGCTCGCGACCGTGACAGACAGCGCCCTCGCGCCCGACGCCATTCCCGAACAGCGGATTACCGTCGAACCGATCGCCGCGATCAAGGGGGAGCTACCCGCCGGCCCACTCGCAATGCCGGGATGGATTGCAAGCGGCGCCGAAGCGATGCTCAGCAATCCTTACGAGCTCAAGGACGCCCATCCGCAAAGCCTCGCGGGTGCTTGCAACCGAATGAGTTTCCCCCGCGGCTCGCGCGTCCTGTTCTTCCTGAAATGGGAAGGCGATCACTGGCGCGCCGCAGGCGGGCCGTTCAGCCGCTGGGCCGAAGACGTGCTGACCGACGACGCCCCGTGGTTGCAGGTCGTCCGCCTCTATGCCGAGGCCGCGGCGCTGCCCCCCGGCGACCGCACCGCCTATCTGACCGCCCGCCGCGACGAATATGGCTCCGAGCGCGACAATCCGGTGGCGCAATTGATCGCGACGGACATCGACCGCCAACTCGCTGGCCCGAACAAGCCGCTGCGCGAAGACCTGCCCCCGGCGCCCGATGACGTTGACGTCTGGACGATCAGCACCAAAGGCGCCGAAGCTATCGATTAGGGCGAGCCGCGCGGTTCGTCGTCGTCGATGCCGCCGGGACCAAGTTCGCTATCTTCATCATCGTCGCTGCGCTCGCCGCGATAGGCGTCCATATCGATCTGACCCGAGCGTTCCATCTGGCGCATATGATCGACCAGATCCTGGACATCATCGCTGGGGTCGCCCGAACTGACCTTCGTGCTCTCCGGCAGCGGGCGTTCATGCCGTGCCGCTTCCGCCACGGTTTGCGCCTGCGCCTCTTCGTCGTCCTGCTCGCGGTTGATCGCTTCGGGGGCTTCGGAAACGGTATTGCGCGGGCTATCGGCCATGATCGGCTCCTTGAAAGGGGGGACGATCAGGGAAACGCGCCGCCGTGCCGACATGTTCCTTGGCGGGCGCCGCCATCAGGCTGCGGCGGCCAGCACCTTATTCTCGATGACGCGAATGAACACCTCGGGATCCTGTGCGCCGGGGATCAGCATCCGGCCATCGAGGATAAAGGCGGGCACGCCAGTGATATTCTGGTCGGCCCAATAGGCCTGCTCAGTGCGCACCATCTCGCCGAACTCGCCCGATGCCAGGATCGACTCGGCGCGGCCGCGGTCGAGGCCGACTGACGCGGCGACGTCGGCGAGCACCGCATGGTCGCTGACATCGCGATTGTCGGTGAAATGCGCCGCGAACAGCGCCAGCTTCAGCGCGGTCTGCACCCCGGTCGCGGCCGCCTGCTCGGGCTCTTCCAGCGCACCCGCCCACGTCAGAAGGCGGTGTGCATCGAAACTGTTGCGCATCCGGAAACCGGGACCGCGATTGAATGCAAAGCCGAGGTCAGCCGCAACGCCCGCCATCTTGCCGCTGTTGGCGCGGCTCTGTTCGGCGGTGATGCCATATTTGCGCATCACATGCTCGGCCGCATCCTCGCCCTCGGGCGGCATGTCGGGATTGAGCTCGAACGGATGCCACTGAACGCGGAAGTCCAGCCGGCTTTCGAAATGCGCCATCACGCTCTGGAATTTCAGCCAGCCGATGATGCACCATGGGCACATCACGTCGGACACAATATCGACGCTCACGCGCGGCACGCTCGGTTCAGCCAACGAAAATCTCCTGCCCGTCACGCCCCATCGGGTGACCGGCGATCCTTGCCCGTGCGCCGGTCGTCCTTGCGACGCTCCGGCCCCTTGAAATCGGGATCGTCGGCGACGCGCCTTTCGGCCGACCGCCTGTCCGAACGCGCCCGCTTGTCATCATCGGCTGTCATACGCCCCTCCACCAGAAAAGGAAAAGAAGCGACCCGGGCGCGATTTGGTCACAAAATGACTAAAAAGACAAGAACAGCGCCGTTTCCGGTTAGCCTGCGCACAGCTCTATGCCGCGATATTGTCCGGCCCCCCGGCGTTGAACGCGGAATCCTGGATCATCGCGGGTCGCGACAGCGCCCACCAACTCGCCAGCATCAACACGACCGTCAGTGCCTCAACGATCATCGCTTGGATGATGCCCCAATTGGTTGGGTCGCCCATGGCGGCGCCGATCAGACGGCCGACAAACGCGGTGCCGAACAGTGCCGCCGGCACCAGCAAGGCGCGCACCCAGATTGGAACCAAAGCCCCGATGACCGCGGCGCCCGACGCGACGATGAAAAAAGCCGACAGATCCGCGCGCAGCGTGTTGATCGCAACCCCGGTGATCGCAAAGTTGAAGGTCTCGGAATAGCTTGCCGGATCGAACAGTCCGCGCAAACCCACGATCGCAAAAAAGGCGGCCCACAACAGCACCGCGCCGCGCCAGATCCAGTTGGTCATCATTGTCTCCCCGTTTTCATCGTCCAAGCTGAACCAACAGGCGGGAATGTCAATGGTTGCACCGGCTTATGCAGCGTCGGCGGCAAAGGTCTCTTCGATCCAGCCGCCGCCCAGCACGCGGGTTTCGTCCGCCGCATCGTAAAGCACCGCGGCCTGTCCCGGCGCAACGCCATATTCGGCGTCGTTGAAGATCAGCCGGTCGCCGACCACGCGCGCCGGTACGGGCCGCGCCATGCTGCGCACCTTCGCGAATACCTCGCGGCCATCGACCGCCGCCAGCCAGTTCGCCTCGCCCAGCCGCGCCGCCGATACCGCAAGCGCGCGGCGCGGCCCGACGATCACCTGCTTGGCCGCGGAGTCAAGGCGGACGACATACAAGGGTTCGGCCTGTCCGCCGATCTCAATCCCGCGGCGCTGGCCGACGGTGTAGTGGATCAGTCCCTTGTGCGCGCCCAGCACCGTGCCATCGATATGGACAATCTCGCCCTGGTCATCGGCCTCAGGACGCAACTTGCGCACCAGTGTCGCGTAATCTCCGTCCGGGACAAAACAGATGTCCTGACTGTCGGGCTTGCCCGCAACACCCAGCCCCAGGTCGCGCGCGATTTCGCGCACGACACTTTTTTCCATCCCGCCCAGCGGAAAGCGCAGGAAATCGAGCTGATCCTGCGTTGTCGCAAACAGGAAATAGCTCTGGTCGCGCGCGGGATCGACCGCGCGGTGCAGTTCGGCACCGTTCGGTCCCATCATGCGCCGGACATAATGGCCGGTCGCAAGGCAGTCGGCTCCAAGCTCTTTGGCCAGCGCAAACAGGTCGGTAAACTTCACGCCCATGTTGCAACGCACGCAGGGGATCGGCGTCCGCCCGTTCAGATATTCGTCCGCAAACTGATCGATCACGGTGTCGCGAAACCGGCTTTCATGGTCATAAACGTGATGCGCAAAGCCCAGCCGGTCGGCGACCGCGCGCGCGTCTTTGATGTCCTGTCCGGCGCAGCAGGCGCCGACACGCTTCGCCTTGGCGCCATGATCATAAAGCTGGAGGGTGACCCCGATCACTTCGGCGCCTGACCGCGCCGCGAGCGCAGCGACCACGCTCGAATCGACTCCGCCCGACATCGCGACGACGATTCGCCGATCTTTCAGCGGCATCGCCAGCTGGAAGTCAGCCTGGGCAAGCCCGGCAGAAGAAATCATCGTCGCCATGATGCGCGTCATCTAGGGATGCCACGCCAAAAAAGCCAGCTTTTCCGACGCTCGTGTCAAGATATTGACGGGGGTTAAGCTTAGCTAACAAGGCATGAAATGGGCATTTACGTGACCTTAGGCGGTTCGCGCTAGACCGGCGTTATGAACATGGCCCCGTCCGAATTTCCGCGCCTTGCCGGTGCGGCCAGACTGTCGAAGCCTGGCTTTGACATCATTCTGGCCGTGTCCAGTGCGCGACAGGCTGCGCAGCCCACCGTCCGGCTGCTGGAGGCTGACGCGACGCGTCGGGCGCATGCTGCAACGCTTAACGCACTGCGACAGATGCTCGGTGCATCGCGCCGTCTGCCGGAACAAACAACGCCACATATCGTTCGTTTCTTCGACCTGTCGGACGGGGTGAACGCCTTGCCCGAAACTATGAACAGCCTGTTTACCAGAGGATTTCAGCCGATGTTGAGTCCCTCTGATTTAGATACAAATTCGTCGGACAAATTCCCCCCCGACGTCGAAACCATGGAATGAATATGATCGAGAATCAGAAAATCCGGCCGGCTCAGGTCATCGGCCCCCTCGGCGAACCGCTGACCATCGATTCGCTGCCGCCACCATCGACGACCCGCTGGGTCGTTCGCCGCAAGGCCGAGGTCGTCGCGGCGGTCAACGGTGGGCTGCTGAGCGTTGACGAGGCGTGCGAACGCTACAGCCTGACGCTCGAAGAATTTGCCAGCTGGCAACGATCGATCGATCGCAGCGGGATGCCAGGGCTGCGCGTGACGCGCATTCAGCATTATCGCGATTTGTACGAGCGCCAGCAGCGATTCTGATCGCGGTCGCGCAAAAAAACCCGACCAAAGAGGGCGCTGCGGCGTCCTCTTTTTTGCGTGCATCGCGCGCGATCCGACTGCGCGTTCCGAAAAATCCCACCCATTTCGGCTTTTTGACGGTTTCATTGCAACCCTATTGTTCACCCCGCGTTAAGCCCCGGAGTCAACTTTGGGAGTCACTCGATTATGCGTAAGATGTTCATTACCCTCGCCGCCACTTCGACCCTCGCTCTTGGCGCTTGCCAGAGCCCCGCTGCGGACAAGGTCGAAGATCAGGCCGAAGCACAGGCTGAAGTGATCGACGATCAGGCCGACGCCATGCCCGAAGGCCCCGCGAAGGAAGCCATGGAAAACAAGGCTGATGTCGTCGAAGAAATGGGCGAAGAAAAGGCCAACGCCATGGACGACAACGGCGAAATCGCTCCGTCGGAAACCGGCGTCGGCGACACGCAGAAGAAATAATACTGCCGTCCCTAAACAGGCAGGGTGGAGGGCGCTGGAACATGGTTCCGGCGCCCTTTGTCGTGGGTGGCAGCTTTATCCATCATGTCGAACCGCGTGTGACGCCCGTCACCACTTTGTAATCTTACCCCCGCTATGGGGGGCAGCGTGGCAGAGCGTTTTGGCGCTCTTGTGCCACGGCCAACCCTCCCGGCGCCGGTAGCGACCCCCGGCGGCGGGAGGGACTAGGCAGAACCTTTCGTACCGGGGTCGAGCGCGCGCAGCACGTCCTGCACCCCCGGCGCATCGGTGTCGGCGCGGAGCGCGGCGATCCCCGCCGCAACGCCGAGCCGATATTCGGCTACTCCGGCCGACTCACCGGTCCATTCGGCATTGAGCGATTTGACCAGTCGCTTCGCGGCGGCATTTTCCGACAATATATGGACGTCGAGCACCGCCAGCCCCTCCGACAGACAGTGGACAAGCAGCGCCGCGGTCATCATCCGCGCCAGCCCCTGCCCCTGAAATTCATCGACTACGGCGACCGAAAACTCGCCCGCGCGGCCGCCGTCGTCATAGCGCACCGCATGGACCGCGCCGATCGCCGGTTGCCCCTCGCATTCGGTGCAGATCGCTCCCCATGCGATATGGTGATGGCCATCGACATCGACCAGCCGCTCGATCACCGAATCGGGCAGGACCGGAACGGGCGAGAAAAAGCGAAGATAGCGCGATTCCGCGGACAATTTGGCGATGCCGTCGCGCAGCAATTGCTCATCGTCCGGCGTGATCGTGCGCAGGCACACGACGGTCCCGTCGTTCAGCGCGCTATGCACCGCGATATCCTCGATCGCCTTGGCTCGTCGTGGCGCCTGTCCGTCCGTCGCGGTCATCGCGGCCTCCCAGTTGGGCCATGATAGGCACCGCAAGCCCGGCTGGCAAATGCCGTTCGTTGCGGATCGTTATCGCGATGTGGGCGCAGCGACCGATCGGCCCAGCGCTGTCAAGATTGCGCCGCGCTGCTTCGCCCAGCTGACGCTGTCGGGCGCGATCAGTTCGACATGGCCCTCGCCGGCGGTTATTTCCATCGGCACCGTCACGCCGCGGCTTGCCATTGCGCTGCTGTAAGCGGCGCCGGTTGCGGGCGGGGTAACCCGGTCCCGGTCGTTGTTAAACTGCATCTCGCGCGCATTGCCCAGCGGCATTTCGGGCGGGGCGGTGCGGGCATAGTCGCCGCGCGCCATCGCTGCGGGGGCGTCAGCGCCGCACGCATGGCCGCTGCTTGCCGCGCCCGCGCGAAGGTCGGGCAGCCCACCCTGGCTGATGGCGAGGTCGATGCGGATCGGATCGGCGCCGCGCAGCGCATCGTCCGCCGCCAGCGCCGGGCGCCGCGCCAGCCACAGCGCGAGATGGCCGCCGGCGCTATGCCCGATGGCAATCCGGGTCCCGCCGGTGTCAAAGCCATGCTTCGCCCCCTCGACCATGAACATGTCGGCGGCGCGGGCGACGTCTTCATAGGTTCCCGGCATCCCGCCGCCGCGGTCGACGCCGCGATATTCGATGTTCCACACCCCGACCCCGTGCGACCGCAAATCGTCGGCGATCCAGTTCATGATGTCACGCTCGGCGACGGCAGTTTGCCAGCAGCCGCCGTGGATCATGATCACCGCGGGGTGCGGTCCGTTCCCCTTTGGCACCCAGACATCGACGATCTGTAGCGCGTCCTTGCCATAGCGGATCGTCGCGTCGGGCGCCGGTTTGGCGCGGGTCAGCAGGTCGGGCCAGGTCATGATCGGCTTGTCGCGCACCGCGCGCTCTCCCTTCACCGGTCCTACGACTGCCGGAGTGCAGGCTGCCAGCAGCAGCGCCAGCCCGACAACCGCATTTTTGCCAAGCCTGATCAGGCGTCGTCGCCCATCCGCAGCGCGGCGATGAACGCTTCCTGCGGAATGTTGACGTTGCCATATTCGCGCATCCGCTTTTTGCCCTCTTTCTGCTTTTCGAGCAGCTTTTTCTTGCGGGTCGCGTCGCCGCCATAGCATTTGGCGGTCACGTCCTTGCGCAGCGCGGCGATGGTTTCGCGGGCGATCACCTTGCCGCCGATCGCGGCCTGAATCGGGATCTTGAACATGTGGCGCGGGATCAGGTCCTTGAGCCGCTCGCACATGCCGCGGCCGCGCACCTCGGCGGTGCCGCGGTGGACGATCATCGACAGCGCGTCGACCGGCTCGTTGTTGACGAGGATGCTCATCTTCACGAGGTCGCCGG
The DNA here is from genome assembly GCF_002454115.1 of Sphingopyxis sp. UBA6723. Taxonomy (GTDB): domain Bacteria; phylum Pseudomonadota; class Alphaproteobacteria; order Sphingomonadales; family Sphingomonadaceae; genus Sphingopyxis. Next base: position 35,154 of record NZ_DKIH01000006.1, read on the forward strand.
GGCGGTGGCCGATCTGGTGATAGTCGAATGACGCATAGCCGCGGCTGATGCTCTTGAGCCGGTCATAGAAATCGAACACGACTTCGTTGAGCGGCAGTTCGTAGGTGATCTGGGCGCGGCCACCGACATAGGTCAGGTTCTTCTGCACCCCGCGGCGGTCCTGGCACAGCTTCAGGATGCTGCCCAGATATTCGTCGGGGACATAAATCACCGCCTCGATCCACGGCTCCTCGATCTCGTCGATGCGGTTCGGGTCGGGCATGTCGGCGGGGTTGTGGAGCTCGATCTCCTTTGCCGCCTCGTTCTTCGTGTGGCCCAGCTTGAGCTTGTACACCACCGACGGCGCGGTGGTGATCAGGTCAAGGTCGTACTCGCGGGTCAGCCGCTCCTGGATGATCTCGAGGTGAAGCAGGCCGAGGAAGCCGCAGCGGAAGCCGAAGCCGAGCGCCGCGCTGCTCTCCATCTCGAAGCTGAACGACGCGTCGTTGAGGCGCAGCTTCTGGATGCTCTCGCGCAATTTCTCGAAGTCGTTCGCGTCGGTCGGGAACATGCCGCAGAACACGACCGGCTGGACCTCCTTGAACCCCGGCAGCGCCGCCGCGGCGGGGCGCTTGGCGTCGGTCACGGTGTCGCCGACGCGCGCCTGGGCGACGTCCTTGATCTGCGCGGTGATGAAGCCGATTTCGCCGGGGCCCAGCTCGGCGAGCTGCTCGATCTTGGGGGTGAAACAGCCGACGCGGTCGATCAGGTGGGTGGTCCCCGCCTGCATGAACTTGATCTGCTGCCCTTTTTTTAGCACCCCGTCGATGACGCGGATCAGGATGACGACGCCCAGATAGGGGTCGTACCAGCTGTCGACGAGCATCGCGGTCAGCGGCGCATTGGCGTCGCCCTTTGGCGGCGGGATGCGCGTGACGATCGCTTCCAGCGCTTCCTCGATCCCGATCCCGGACTTGGCCGACGCGAGCACCGCATTGTCGGCGGGCAGCCCGATGATATCCTCAATCTCGGCCTTCACCTTGTCGACGTCGGCGGCGGGCAGGTCGATCTTGTTGATCACGGGCACGATCTCATGGTTGTGCTCGATCGACTGATAGACGTTGGCCAGCGTCTGCGCCTCGACCCCCTGCGCCGCGTCGACGACCAGCAACGCGCCCTCGCACGCCGCAAGCGACCGCGACACTTCATAGGCGAAGTCGACATGGCCCGGGGTATCCATCAGGTTGAGCTCATAGGTCTCACCATCATGCGCTTTATATTTCAGGCGCACCGTCTGCGCCTTGATGGTGATCCCGCGCTCTTTTTCGATGTCCATATTGTCGAGCACCTGCGCCGACATTTCGCGCGCGGTCAGCCCGCCGGTGAACTGGATCAACCGGTCGGCGAGCGTCGATTTGCCATGATCGATATGCGCGATGATGGAGAAGTTACGGATGTGGGACATGGGCGTGGTCATGCGGGCGCGTTAGCAGGGGAAATGCGCGCTGTCAGCAGGCTCTTAAAGCCACAAAAGCCCCGCATAAGGGCATCGGATTTGTGTCCTTTGTGGCTTTAGCGATCCAAAGTTCAGGAAAGTTCAGCCCAATGAAACACCCGGCAAGCGCCGCCGAAGGTCGCAAAGGTCACCCACTATGCGCGCGGGCGGAACATCGCAAAGGTCGCGCGCGGGCGCGATGTTTGGCGCGCGGTGGAGCAGCAGATGGACGAGTCAAAGAGCCAGATCGCGAGGGTGGCATGGCGGAATATTGTAGGAAAGCGGTTTTTCGCGCGGAGACGCAGAGGGCGCGGAAGAGGAGAAGGAAGATTGCCTCACGCAAAGGCGCGATCAATCCGTTCAAATGCCAATTTTTTCGTTGATTTTCCGAAGCAAAATAATAGAACATACAATGAACATTGTAATGTCATCAATTTGATTTGTCACGCGACAGCCAAAGCGATATCAGGTGGAGAAAGGGGCTATAATGCGAAAAATCGGTTTTATCTCGTTGTTTTCGGGCGCTGGCGGCCTTGACATCGGATTGGAAGATTCGGGTTTTTCTTGCTTATATGCGGCTGACATCGACGCGGCCGCGCACGCTACGCTAATCGAAAACAAGCGACGCAATTCGACGCATTTGCAAGATGCGGTCGTTGAACGCGCGGATGTATCCCGAACAACCGGGAAAGAAATTCTCGACCGGATTGGTTGCGAGCGGGGGCAGGTTCCCCTTCTGGTTGGTGGCCCGCCTTGCCAATCATGGAGCAGCGCTGGCCATCAAAAAGGTTGGCTGGACCCGCGCGGCCAATTGTTCGATGATTTTGTCAGATTGGCAAGCGAGCTAGATGTTCGCTGGTTACTGTTTGAAAATGTGCGTGGATTGCTGACCGCCAGGGGGCCAGATGGTGTTCCCGGGTCTGCATTGGCTCTTATTAGAACGAAACTGTTGAAGGCAGGCTTTCAGACCCAAGTGGCGCTGCTCAATGCCGCCGACTACGGCGTGCCACAACGCCGCGTCAGGCTGGTGGTATTTGGGTATCGTATCGGCGACGAGATGGCTTTTCCTGACCCCACTCATTGCAAAGCGGGGACAGTCACGCCTTGGATGCCGATGAATGCAGCTTTACTGGCGGCGAATATGCTCGCCGAAGATGAAATCATCCGGCCAAATGAAAAATTGGGAGCGCAATTGAGCGCGCTCAAGCCCGGTACGGGAGTCAAGAGTCCGGGAAAGGCAGAGGCAACGCGCCCCGGCGGACACTGGGGCTATAAGCAAGGCGCCTTCATCGCGGACACGCGCTTGCCAGCTCGGACCGTCACCGCCAATCAACAACAAGATTGGATAATTGATCCCGAAATTGGGATCCGGCGACTGTGTCCGCGAGAATGTGCCGCATTGCAGACTTTCCCGCCTGAGTGGATATTTTTGGGCAAGCGAACGGACCAGTATCGCTTGATTGGCAATGCTGTTCCGCCGCGTTTAGCTCAAAAAATCGGGCAAGTACTTCACGCTCATATTTTGCGTTCTTGGGATGATCGTCGCATCGAGCCAGTTAAACTGGCACCACTTGCGTCAAAGCTGGAGGCGGCCATCAATTACACGGCCAAAGAAGAATGGCGAAATGGAGCTTCGCGGCGAGCAGCACCCGATCGTCGCCGTCGGGCGGCAGTAGGTACGGCATTTGCTGGATAATGCCGCGATCGACGCGCTGGGGCTGCATGAGCAATTACGACTTGAAGCCCGACAGCTTTATGAGGAGAGCCTCGTACCCGAAGAGGGAAGTGCCGATTGGCGAGAAGCGCTGACCGAAGCGCGTAAATTGATCGCCCACGCGCTGCGGGCATCTGATTATCTTTGCGATGTAGAGGGAGCTCTGGTCGCTTCGGGAAGCCATATGACGGTTCTTCGATCTCTGATGGCGCCGCCGACGAGCCAAGATCAGTTTAAGCTCATTTGCAGCAGCTGGCCCAAAAGTTCGGAAAAGTCGGGCGTCGGCATTAATCCTGAACGAGCCCAAATCGTCGCGGCGAGTTTAGCCAAATGGCTGTCGCCGCGCTTGGCTCCCTGGCTCCGGCACGGTCGCAAGCCCCATCTCCGTGAACTTTACGCATTAATGCTCGCGACGGCTCCGTTAATTGCAGCGCAGCGCGTGGCGACAGCACGGCGTAATCGGATCGCGCGCGTTCAAGAGCAAACGCTGATAGAGATGTTAGAAACGAGCGGCTGGGAAAAAATAGCAGCGCGAACGATTGATCAGCAAGGCGCTCTCAAACCGCGTCAATTTATGCACAAGGCGCGCTTTGCTAGCGGAGTTACGGGTCGAGCGGAGGTTGATATTGCACTTGGGCTGCGGAATGCGGTTGTTCTGGCACTCGAATGCAAAGTCACAAACGACGAGACGAATTCAGTCAAACGCATAAATGACGTGTCGAAAAAAGCGACGGCATGGCGCTCTCATTGGGGCAATTTTGTGCAGCCCGCCGCGTTACTCCAAGGCGTTATAAAATTGAGCGATGTACAGCGATTGCTCGACGAGAATGTGAAAGTATTTTGGTCTCATCGTTTGGACCTGTTCAACGATTGGCTCTCGACACAAGTTTAGTGCCGCTCTCGTTCGTAATCTTCCGCGCCAGCCACCGCCTGCAATCGTCCCTGACCCGCGCATCGCGGTCGCGCATCCCGCGCTCCAGCACCGCCGCTCTGCCCTCGCCCTCCGCGACCGCCGCCAGCGCGGCGATGGCGTTCGCACGAACTCTCGGGACGGGGTGCGTCTGGGCGACATGGTCGGCGATGCCCTGCGCCTCGGCGTTCAGGTGGACGGCGCAGCGCAGCAGCAGTTCGCCGCTGGTCAGCGTCGGGCGGCGGGCGATGGTGGGGGGCTGGCCCGCGCGCGCGCTCGCTTCGCGGCCCAGGTCGACGATATATTGGTCGCGCCAGGGGACATGCTCGCCCTCGTCCATGATGTTCAGGCTGACCGACAGGCTGGCGGGGGGCTGCTGGCAGTGGAGGTCGCGCTGGGCGCGATAGAGGAGCATCTGGCCTTCGCCAAGCTGGCTGCGGCCGGTGAAGGTCAGGTTGAGCGGCTCGCCGTGGCGGCCGTCGATCGCCTCTGGATCGACCTCATAATCGTCGCTGAGATAGCCGGGGCCGAAATAGCCGATGGTGAGGAAGTTGAAATTATGGTCGTGCGCGACGCCGTAGGAGAAGGCGGCGGCGCCGCTGCTCGCATAAGCGGCGTCGGTCGCGGCGGGCCAGATATTGGCGCGCAGATACCAGCCGCGCGGGCTGCGGTGGAGGAGGATGACCTGCGCCGAATAGCGGTTCGTGGGCTGTTGGTCGGCGGCGTCGGATTTGAGCGCGGCGATGAGGTGGTCGGCGAGGAAGTCGCGGTTGCGCTGGAGCCCGGCGAGGAGGGTGGCGCAGCGGTGGATGCTGGCCTCGTCGGTGAGGTCGACGCCGTGCTGGTCGAGGGTGGCGGTGACTTGCTCAAGGGTGAGCGGTAGACCGGGGGGCGGGGTTATCGGGCGGGGCATTGGGGGGCTTTCTGCTAGCCCCTCCCCTTCAGGAGTGGCGGGTAAACTGTCCCCCGGACAGTTTAGATCATGCCGGGGGCATGATCGACCCTGCCACTGGGTTGGGGTGGGGTCCATCGGCCTTGCGCTAGGCCGATGGACCCCACCCGCTGCGCCCCGGATCAAGTCCGGGGCTCGCTGCCCTCGCCTGAAGGGGAGGGCTTGTTAAACAGCGCCAGAGTCGCTTTTGCCGCGGCGCGCACTTCGGGGTGCGGGTCGCCCGCCGCCATCGCGGCGAGCGGGGCTCGGGCGGCGGTGGGGTTTAGCGCGATCAGTTCGCGCATCGCGTGCCAGCGGGCGGCGAAATCCTCGCTCTGCGTCTCGGCGGCGAACAGCGGCGCGGCGTCGGGGCGACCGAGGTGGCGGAGCAGGGTCAGCGCCATGGCGCGAAAGCTGCTGTCGCGGCAGGACGCGCTGACGTGGAGAAGGCGGCCGGTCGCGGGGTCGTAGCTGCGGATCGGGAGCGGCGACGGCGGCTGAACGGTGAGTTCGAGGAGGAGCGTGTCGCGCGCGCCGGGGATGAGCGAGACGCTTTGACGCGCGGTGTCGAGGTGGAGCGTCTCGCCGGTTTGCAGCGGGCGCGGCGAGGTGCTGTGGCACGGCGCGGCGGCGCGGGCGGTGAAGGCGCCGGCCTCCTCGGCGGGGGTGACCGCGACCTGGTGGAGGCAGAGCTGCGCGCCGCCGCTGGCGAGGATGTGGAGCGCGGCGCGGCCGGTGACGAAGATGGCGGGCGCGGGGGCCGGGGTGTGCGTGGCGAAGGGCCAGAGGCGGAGGGTCAGGCGGACGACGCCGCGATCGGCAAGGACCAGCCCGCCGGGGGCGCCGTCTGCCCCGCCGACTGGACGGAGCGGCGGGCGCGCGAAGGGGTCGGTGCGGAGCAGCGCGAGGGCGCTGGCAAGGCGGGCGGCGAGCCAGTCTGGGTCGGTGAGCCAGGGGAGGAGCGCGGCGATTGCGGCGTCGGGGCTGGCGTTGGCCTGCGCATCGATGGCGGTGAGCAGGCCGTCGGGGGTGGTGTCGGCGGCGGTCCACTTCGCGTCGAGGGCGCTCACCGCGGCGCGGATCGCGGTGCGGCGCGCGGCATCGGCGCGGGGGAAATGGTCGTGGCGCGAGTGGCGGGCGGGCATATTGGCAGGAGTGACAGGGCGATGGGCGGGAAAGGGCGGGTGGCGAAGCCCCTGCCCCTGCCCGCCACCCGGTCAGTCGTGAATGATCAGCGCGATGGTAACCGCGATCTCGAACACCGACGGTCCCGACGATACGCTTTCGTTGACGAGCGAACCGAACAGCCCGACCGCGGTGTCGAGCAGCGGCAGCGCGTCGATGTCGATGGCTGGCAGACCCATATTCCCCTCCTGATGTGACCGGCGGCGCGACCTGCCGCCGGGGGTCGAGGCTAGGTGGTGGTGCGTGGGGCGCCAGTTAACTTGTCGTAATGTCGCTGGTCGAAGGCGGCTTGCCCCGGCGGCGGCGGCGCATAGGATGGCGGAAACGAACCGGGAGATTGCCATGCGCCTTACCCTTGCCACCACCCTTGCCCTGCTGCTGGCCGCGCCGGTCGCCGCCGAAACGCTGCTGATCGGCAACAAGGGCGAGGATACGTTGAGCCTTGTCGCGCTGGCGTCGGGCGCGGAGCTGGCGCGGCTGCCGACGGGCAAGATGCCGCACGAGATCGCGGTGTCGCCCGACGGCAAGCAGGCGGCGGTGGTCGCCTATGGCGGGACGACGATCGACGTGTTCGACGTCGCGGCGCGGCGGAAGCTGAAGACGATCGACCTCAGCCCGAACCAGCGGCCGCACGGGCTGCTGTGGCTAAGCGACGGGCGGCTGGTCGCGACGACCGAGGGCAGCGAGTCGGTCGCGGTGGTTGCGGCGGACGGGACGGTGACGTCGATCGCGACGGGGCAAAAGGGGACGCATATGGTCGTCGTCGCGCCCGACAACCGCACCGCCTATACCGCCAATATCGGGTCGGGGACGGTGAGCGTGCTGGACCTGAATGCGGGGGCGAAGCTGCGCGACCTGGCGGTCGGTGGACGGCCCGAGGGGCTGGCGCTGGCCAAGGGCGGGCGCGAGCTGTGGGTCGGCGACCTCGATGCGCCGCGGGTGACGGTGTGGGATACCGCGAGCGGTGGGAAAGTCGACGAGAAAGCGGTCGATCCGGTGGCGATCCGGGTGCTGGCGAGCCCCGACGGCCGACTGATCGCGACGAGCAATATCGGCAAGGGCACGATCAGCCTGTTCGATGCAGAGACACGCGCGCCGGTGCGGACGATCGCGGTGTCGGAAGGCGATGCGGCGCGGCAAGTGACCTTGCTGTTCAGCCCGGATTCGAAGCGGCTCTATGCGGCGGAGACGGGGGTCGACAAGGTCGCCGAGATCGATGTCGCGAGTGGCAAAGTGCTGCGCCGTATTGCGGCGGGGAAACAGGGGGACGGACTGGCGATCGCGCCCTAGCGCGCGCCCTATTGATATTCGACGGTCACCGGGATCCGCCCGCGATAATCGCCGTCGTCGGCGCCGGTGATCTGCAACCGTCCGCCAAAGCGGAATTGCAGGCGGCCGTCGGGACCGAGGCGCGGCGCGGCGGACAGGTCGGTGCTGAGGTCGGTGACGCGCGCGGTGCCGCCGTGGCCGCCCTCCAGATCGACGCTGGCCGGCAGGATCACGCGCACTTCCGCGCCCGGGGCGCCGCGCACGGTGACGGTGCCGGTGAGCGCAAAGCCGCCGAGATCGACGACGTCGCCGCTGACACGGCGCGTGCCCGAGACGGGATCGACCGCGACCGCGCCGCCCATCGCGCCGACCGCGATACGCCCCATGTCGAGCCGGGTTTCGACCTCGACGCGCAGCGGCACCTCGGCCTCGCGCGCCGCCGCGCTGCCCGGCTTGTCGGGCGCGCAGAGCAGACACTGCGTCGCCGCGGCGGGCGCGGTGATAAATGTCAGCGCAAAAGCAAGGAAAAAGCGCAGTTTCACGGCTCTATGCATAGCCGCGCCATGGTTAACCCGGCGTAAAACGCCCGCGCCGCGAATCGCTGGCTAGTTTTGCGCTTTTCGGCCACAGATGCGCGATGACCACATCCGCGCCGTCCCCCCGGCTGAACGCGCTCGCCACCGCGGTGCCGGGCCACGATATCCATCAGGCCTTTATCGACTGGGCGACCCCGCGGCTGGCCGACGAGCGGGTGCGCGCGGTGTTTTCGCGGATGACCGCGCGGTCGGGGATCGACCATCGCTGGTCGGTGCTGCCCCCCACAGCAGGCGGCGGATCGCCGGTCGCGACGGGCGGCTTTTACGACGTTCCCGAGCTGCCGCCGACGTCGACGCGGATGCGGGCCTATGCCGACCAGGCCCCCGAGCTGGCGATGCAGGCGATCGCGTCGCTGGGCGATGCGTTCGATGTGGCACGGATCACCCATATCGTCGTCGCGAGCTGCACCGGCTTTGTTGCGCCGGGGATCGATCAGATCCTGGCGCGGCGGCTGGGCCTCTCTCCAACGGTCGAGCGGGTGCTGATCGGCTTCATGGGCTGTTACGCGGGGGTTACAGCGCTACGCACCGCGCGGCACATCGTGCGGTCGGAACCGCAATCGGTGGTGCTGGTGGTCAGCGTCGAGCTGTCGACGCTGCACCTGCAACTTGAAGACGCCCCGGAACCCTTGCTCGCGATGCTCCAGTTCAGCGACGGCGCCGCGGCGGCGATCGTCTCGGCCGACCCCGTCGGGTTCGCATTGGGCGAGGGCGCCAGTCTGGCACTGGAGGACAGCGCCGACCTGATCCGCTGGGAAATCGGCGACACCGGTTTTGCGATGCAGCTGTCGGGCGAAGTGCCGGGGCGACTGCGCGAAGCGTTGGCGGCGCCCGCGGTACGAAACCAGCTGTTCGGGGCCGGCGATCCGCCGCCGCTGCTGGCTGTCCATGCCGGGGGGCGCTCGGTGCTCGATGCGGTCGAGGCAGCGCTGGGGGTTCCGGCGGCAGCGCTGTCGGACAGCCGCGCCGTGCTCGCGCGCTTTGGCAATATGTCATCGGCGACGATCCTGTTCGTGCTCGCCGACATGATGGCGCGCGAGGCGAAGGGCGACGGGCTGGCGATCGCTTTCGGTCCCGGCCTTGCTGCCGAAGCGATCCGTTTCACCGCGGCATGAACCCCTTCACCAGCCTTCGCGCGCCGATGAGCGCCGAGGAGGAGATGGACGCGGCCGAACTGGCGCCGGAACGCTACGCCAAGGTGCTGGACGACCTGTCGCGGATCAATGCGCTGACGCTGGCGGCGCGCCCGACACTCGGCTTTCTCGATCGCGTCGCCGCGCGCGGCGTCGGCGCGCGGCCATGGCGCATTCTGGATGTGGGTTTCGGCAGCGGCGACATGTTGGCGCGGATCGACCGCTGGGGAACCAAGCGCGGCATAGCGCTTGAGCTGGTGGGGGTCGATCTCAATCCAAAAAGCCAGAGCGTTGCCGAACGCCGATTGGGCACGCGTGCGCGGCTGGTCACCGGCGATTATCGCGATCTGGCGGGGCAGGATTGGGACATCATCCTGTCTAGCCTGGTCACCCATCATATGAGCGTTGCAGAACGCACCGAATTTTTGCGCTTTATGGACGGTGAAGCCATGCGCGGCTGGCTGATCAACGACCTCCACCGCCAGCGCCTACCCTTTGCCGGTTATCCCTTGCTTGCGGCGCTGGCGCTGGTTGATCCGATCGTGCGCCGCGACGGTCAGCTGTCGGTCGGGCGCAGCTTTCGCCGCGCCGAATGGCAGGCGATGCTGAGGAGCGCGCTGCCCGCTACCGCGGCGACCGCGCGCATCTTTCGCAGCTTTCCGTACCGACTCTGTGTCGAGCGCATCCGATGACCGACGCGATCGTCATCGGCGCTGGACCCGCCGGAGCCGCTGCAGCGATCGGGCTGGCGCACGCGGGTGCCAAGGTGCTGCTGCTGGAACGGACGCGCGAGACCGGCGACGCGCTGTGCGGCGGGTTTTTGAGCTGGCAGTCGTTGGCGCGGCTCGATGCGCTGGGGATTGACCGCACGGCGCTCGGCGGACAGCAAGTCGGGCGGGTACGGCTGTTCGCCGGGTCGCGCTGCAGCGAGACGGCGCTGCCGCAAACTGCAATGGGGGTGTCGCGGCGGCGACTCGATACCGTTCTGCAAGCGGCGGCGGTCGCGGCGGGGGCCGATCTGCAGCGCGGGGTCCATGCGACAACGATCGACGGTGGTGCGGTCCAGACACGCGACGGCGCCACCCTGCTGGCCCCGTCGCTGTTCCTGGCGGCAGGCAAGCACGGGTTTCGCGGGCAACCGCGCGAGCCGGCCGCGTGGCAGCAGCACGACCCCGTGATGGGCCTGAGGCTGCGGCTGTCGCCCCACACCGCGCTCGACCGGCTGATCGACGATGCGGTCGAACTGCACCTGTTCGACCGCGGCTATGCCGGGCTGGTGCGTCAGGAGGATGGCAGCGCGAACCTGTGCCTTGCGACCCACAAGTCGCGGCTCGACGAAGCGGGCGGCGATCCCGCCACGCTGCTCCGCGCGCTCGGCAACGGGCATCCGTGCCTCGGCGAGCGGCTGGCCTATGCCGACTGGTCGGCTTCCATCGATGCGATCGGCCATGTCCCCTATGGCTGGCGGACTGCCGACACCCAACCTGGCCTGTTCCGCCTCGGCGATCAGGCGGGGGTCATCCCCAGCCTGGCGGGCGAAGGTATGGGACTGGCGCTCGCCAGCGGCGACACGGCCGCGGCGGCGTGGCGTCACGGCGGTGCAGGCGCCGCGCCCGCGTTCCAGCACGCGCTGGCGGCGCGCATGGCGCGGCCTTTTGCCATTGCCAGCGCCGTTTGGCGCGCCGGGGAGAATCGTCGCACCGCGGGCGTCTTGACGTCGCTGGCGTCCGCTTTTCCATCGCTTGTCCGTTGGATGTCACAAGCGACGCGAATCCGGGGCGGCTGACCCTCTCGCCCTTGCACGACCGCGGTTTCGATCCGATATTGGCGACAAGTGCGATGCGACCGACGACCGGCGCGCCGCGAAGGAGACAGCCATCATGACCGACCCGACCAACGCCAAGCCGCTCGACCCGATGGCGCATCACGTGCTGCGCGAGGGCGGCACCGAGCGCGCCTTCACCGGCAAATATACCGATCACAAGGGTGACGGCATGTATCGCTGCGCCGGGTGCGGCGAACCGCTGTTCGACAGCCGCACCAAATATGACAGCGGTTCGGGCTGGCCGAGCTACACCGCGCCTGCCGAGGGCGGCGCCGTCAAGGAATTGACCGACACCAGCCACGGCATGGTCCGCACCGAAGTGCGCTGCGCCAAATGCGAAGGCCACCTCGGCCATGTGTTCCCCGACGGTCCCGGACCGAACGGGCTGCGCTATTGCATCAACAGCGCGGCGCTTGACTTCGCGGGTCGCGGGCAGGATGACGCCAACACCGACGACGGATAACCAACCGTCGTCGAGGGGCTGACGTCAAACGGGCTGTCGCGACAGGGCGCAGCGAGGGAAGGAAACTATCGCTTTGCGCCGCGACCGACAGCCGTCATCGTCAGGAAAATCATCATCTTCGGGCGACCGGCCGCGCGCGCCCGACACGGCGGAGCCATCGCGCTTTCGTATCTGGATGCGGCGGCTTTTTCGCTGGGGCCTCGGCCTGGGCGTGGTCTGCCTTATCGCCCTGGCGGTGGCGGTCGGACTGGCCGTTCAGCGGATGCCGAGTTTTGAAGAGCTGAAGAAATCACCCGCTGGTCAGACGATCCGCGTCCGCGCCGCCGACGGCACCGTGTTCCTGTCGATCGGCCCCAATTATGGCCGCTGGCTGAGCTTGCGCGAAACGCCGCAGGTGATGCAGGATGCGATGGTCGCGGTGGAGGATCGGCGCTTTCGCTATCATCCCGGGCTCGACCCGGTGGGGATGGCGCGCGCCGCGGTGGTCGCGGTGGAGAATCGCGGCAGTGGCCGCCGCTTGCAGGGCGCCTCGACAATCACCCAGCAGCTGGCGCGCAACGTGTTCCTGTCGAACAGCTATGATTTCAAGCGCAAGGCGCGCGAGATGATCCTGGCGCTTGCGCTCGAATGGAAATTTTCGAAGGACGAGATCCTCGAACTCTATCTGAACAAGGTCTATTTCGGCGGCGGCAGTTACGGTATCGACGCCGCATCGCGCCGCTTTTTCGGGCATAGCGCCACCGAAATGTCCCTGTCCGAAGCCGCGGTGGTCGCCGGTCTTGTGAAAGCACCCTCGCGCTATTCGCCGACCGCCGATGCCGGTGCCGCATTGGGCCGCGCCGGAGTGGTGCTCAGCGTGATGGTCGATGCCGGGGTGATCACCCAGAGCCAGGCCGACAGCGCCGAACCCGCCAATGTCAAACTGGCGCAGGAAACCGGGCAGAACAGCGCGCGCTATTTCAGCGACTGGGCGCTGCCGCAGCTCGATCTGTTGATCGACGAGGGTAGCGAAGCGCTCGACGTCTATACGACGATTGACCTGAATATGCAGCGCGCCGCGACCGCGGCGATCCAGGCGAATACGCCCAGCGGCGTCCAGGGCGCGCTGGTCTCGCTCGACCGCGACGGCGCGGTGCGCGCGATGGTCGGCGGCAAGGATTATGTAACCTCCAACTACAACCGCGCGACGCAGGCGCTGCGTCAGCCGGGATCGGCATGGAAGCTGTTCGTCTATATGGCGGCGCTGGAGGCAGGGTATAAGGTCGACGATCCGGTGGTCGACGAACCGGTGACGATCAACGGCTGGTCGCCGCGCAACTCGTCGGGGCGCTTTGCCGGGACGATGGATCTGCGCAGCGCCTTTGCCTATTCGGTCAACACCGTCGCGGCGAAGCTGGGCGACGAGGTCGGCTTTTCGTCGGTCGCCAATATGGCGCGGCGCTTTGGCATCACCACCCCGGTCAACACCCACCCGTCGATGGTGCTGGGCAGCGCCGAAGTGCGGGTGATCGACATGGCCGCCGCCTTTGCCGCGGTGTCGCGCGGCGGCATTTCGGTGCAGCCCTATGGCATCACCAAGGTGACGACCGCCGACGGACGGCTGCTGTACCAGCGCCCCGCCGAGCGCGGACAGGTGCTGGTCGACAATTGGGTTGCCGCGGGGATCACCGACCTGCTGCAGACCGCGGTCAACACGGGTACCGGTCGCGCCGCGCAGATCGGGCGGCCCGTTGCGGGCAAAACCGGCACGACGACGAGCAACAAGGACGGCTGGTTCCTCGGCTTTTCGAGCGGGCTGACCACCGGCGTATGGATGGGCCGCGACGATGCGAAAGCGGTCGGCGGGCTGCAAGGCGGCCGCGCCCCCGCGCAGGCCTTTGCCGATTATATGCGCGTCGCGGTCGCGCGGCGCCCGGTCGAGGCGTTCGACACCGAGGTCGTGCTGCCCGAATGGCAGCTGGAGGACGAAGGCGAGGCCTATATGGGCGAGCCCGGCGAAGGCGGGCTGGTCGATGAAAATGGTATGCCGATCGAACTGCCATATGACATGCGCCCACCCGAAGAAGCCGCCCCACCCCCGCCCGAAGAGGGTCCGGTGCTCGATCAGCAATGGATTGAGGAGCAAACCGGACGGCGCGGGTCCGGCGACACCGGCGCAGCCCCCAAAAATGGTGGTCAGCCAAAAATGGCCCCGCCAACGGTGAAAGCGCCGACGCAGCGCCCGCCACCCGCCGAGTTTAATTAGAGTCGAGTTCGCAGCGGGCGCAGCGGGCGCAGCGATAATTTGGCGGATTGTTGATGGCGCGCCCGGCAGGATTCGAACCTGCGACCACCCGCTTAGAAGGCGGGTGCTCTATCCAGCTGAGCTACGGGCGCCCGGAGGCGCGAATAGCGTGGTTTGCTTGGGCTGCAAAGCGGGTTAAGCAGCGGGCCGATGACTGAATCGCCGCCGCCCTCGTTCACACCCGCCCGGACATCCGCCGCGGCCGTCCATCATTTTCGCTATTATGATCTGGTCATGGCGGCGTTCGTCACCGTCCTGCTGCTCAGCAACATCATCGGGGCGTCGAAGCTGTCGACGCTCGGCGGGTTGACCTTTGGCGCCGGGATCCTGTTTTTTCCGATCGGCTATGTCATCGGCGACGTGCTGACCGAGGTTTATGGCTATGCCCGCGCGCGGCGGGTGATCTGGGCCGGTTTTGGCGCGCTGGTGTTCATGGCTTTGATGAGCTGGGCCGTGCTGGCAATGCCGCCCGCGCAGGATTGGTGGTGCAGCGGGACCGAAAGCCTGACCCTGACGTCGGGCGAGGCCAGCGGCAGCGGCGCGGTGTGCCAAGCGACGTATGAGAGCGTGTTCGGCAGCGCGTGGCGGATCGTGCTCGCCTCGATCCTCGCTTTCTGGGCGGGCGAGTTTGTGAACAGCTATGTCCTGGCACGGATGAAGGTCGCGACGGGCGGACGCTTTTTGTGGATGCGGACGATCGGATCGACGATCGTTGGCCAGGGGATCGACAGCCTGATCTTTTACCCGATCGCCTTTCTCGGCATCTGGGAAACCGAACAGGTGCTGCTGGTGATGGTCACGAACTGGGCACTCAAAGTGGCGTGGGAAGCGGCGCTGACCCCGGCAACCTATGTCGTGGTGGGTGCGTTGAAACGCCGCGAAGGTGTCGATGTGTTCGACGAAGGCACCGACTTTACGCCATTCGCTGCCAAGGTTTGATCCATGACCCTCATCGAAATCGCCTCGCTGTTCGGCGAACGCAAGGCTTCGCTGGTCGAGTTAAGCGGGCTCGATAAAGACGCGCTGCACATTTATTTCGGATTGACGCTGTTCCTGCTCATTCGCCTGGTCTGGCGGTGGCGGGGGGGTTGGATCGTCGCATGGCTGGCAGTATTGGCGATGGCCGTTGGCGGCGAGTGGCTCGACATGACGCGCGAGATGGGCGATTCAATGCTCCAACCCGACGCCGCGCATTGGCACGACATCTGGAACACCATGTTTTGGCCCACCGTGCTGCTGCTCGTCGGACGCTGGCTGCAACCGCATGCCAAAGAGGCCGCGGTGACAGTGGACGAAATGTCAGGCGAGAACGCCGAGCGCCGCTTCGAACAGGCGTAGCCCATCAGTGCCGCCGTGCGCGCGGTCAATCGCGCGTTCGGGATGCGGCATCATGCCCAGCACATTGCCCGCGTCGTTGAGGACGCCCGCGATAGCGCGCGCCGACCCGTTGACGCTGTCTGCGTAACGGAACGCGACGCGCCCTTCCCCCTCGATCCGGTCGAGCGTTGCGGTGTCGGCGAAATAATTGCCGTCGTGATGCGCGACAGGGATGTTGATTTCTTCGCCTGCCTTATAGCTGGCGGTGAACAGCGACTGGCTGTTCTCGACCTTCAGCGGCACCGTACGGCACACGAAGTTGAGACCCGCATTGCGCATCAGGGCGCCAGGCAGCAACTGCGCCTCGGTCAGTACCTGGAAACCGTTGCACACGCCGAGCACCGGCACCCCGCGGCCAGCGGCATCGGCCACCGCGCGCAGGATCGGCGAGCGCGCCGCCATCGCCCCCGAGCGGAGGTAATCGCCATAAGAAAAGCCGCCGGGGAGCGCGATGAAGTCGGTCCCGTCGGGCAGTTCGGTCTCGCGGTGCCACACCATCGCGGGGGCGCGGCCGGTAACCTGTTCCAGCGCGACCGCCATGTCGCGGTCGCAGTTGGAACCCGGAAAGACGATGACGGCGGTCTTCATGGTCGGAGCTCCTGTTACGGGCGTTCGATGCGGTAGTTTTCGATCACCGTGTTCGCGAGCAGCTTGGCGCACATCGCGTCGAGATCGGCATCGCTGGTCCCGTCGGCGACGTCGAGTTCGATGAAACGTCCGGCGCGCACATCGGCGACGCCGCCAAACCCCAAGCCTTCGAGTGCATGATGGATCGCCTTGCCCTGCGGGTCGAGAACCCCCGGCTTGAGCGTCACATAGACATTCACTTTCATGGGCGCGGACCTTTGCAAGCGGGGTGCGGGAGGATGGGCGCGCCTATGCCCGCGAATCACTGTGGGGGCAAGGGGCGGCGGGACACGGAAGCGGTGAAAAATGCCGCAGTTCAGACTGCGAACCAGTCGCATCTTTCCTGTTGCGAATCCCTCGCACTATCCCTACACCACAGTTGTTGAGAAGGATTCGCACATGGTCGTCTGTGTCTGCAACGCAATAAGGGAAAGCCAGCTTCGCGATGTCGCGCGAACCGGCCAGTTGCGCTGCGCCAAGGCCGCCTATGCGCAATTGGGTCGCAAACCCAAGTGCGGCCAATGCCTGCCTTTCGCTCGCAATATCATCAGCGACGTCACCGCTACCGCCTGATTTTTCTTGGTTTTCCGCCATTTTTGACCTTGGCCTGACGGGGCCGGGGCGCGTATAATGCGCCCATCCCATTCCAAGATAAAATGACAGGACGACAGCATGAAGGGCGACGAAAAGGTCATCGATTTTCTGAACGAGGCGCTCAAGAACGAGCTGACCGCGATCAACCAGTACTGGCTCCATTACCGGATGCTCGACAATTGGGGGGTCGCGCGGCTGGCCAAGTTCGAGCGCGAAGAATCGATCGACGAGATGAAACACGCCGATCAGCTGGCCGACCGCATCCTGTTTCTGGGCGGTCTGCCCAATTTCCAGATGCTGGGCCGCCTGCGCGTCGGCGAGACGGTCGAGGAAATCCTGAAGGCCGATCTGGCGCTGGAGGAAGAAGCGATCCCGTTGCTAAAGGACGCGATGGCGCATAGCGAGAGCGTGCGTGACTATGTCAGCCGCGACCTGTTCGGGTCGATCCTCGAAAGCGAAGAACATCATGTCGACGAGCTGGAAAAACAGTTCGAGTTGATCGAACGCATGGGGATCGAGAATTATATCCAGCTGCAGTCGAGGCCGTCGGGCGAGGATTGAGATTCATCGTCACCCCCGCGCAGGGTGCCGGGAGTCACGTGCCTCCCGACACGGCCGCAGGCGGCATTTTCCGGCGCCGCTGCATAAACCGATGACGGCCCCCGCCTGCGCGGGGGCGACGCGACGGAAAATCCCACGGTTATCAGAGGCGCTTTCGGGCGCCTCTTTTTTCGCTTGCACTTGCGATTAATTCTCAATAGCAAGGTGAGGCAGTCCCCTCCTGCCGGTCGCTGCCCTATGCAGTGACCGGCATCTTTTTCGACAGCGGAGACAGAGGACGGCACTGCCGGGAGACGATAGAACCATGCAAAGCAGCACCCTGATCCGGCAACTGACTCAGCAACCGCTGATCCGCGACTTGTCGGTCGAAGCCGCGCAGGCGGTGCTGGCGCTGCGCTATTGCATCGTCTGTCGCCGAGGCGACCGCGACCCGATGCCCGAGCTGGAGCGGCGTTGGGGCAATATCCTCGCGGCGCGGCGCTATCGTCTGGTGGTCGAGGCGATCGGCCACAGCTGGCCCGACCCCTTTGCCGTCGCCCCGCCCTGCTGCCCGCGCGCGAGTTTCGACGAGGCGCTGCTGGCGAACATGGTCAACGCCGTGGCGCAGGGCGACCGGGTGCATTTTGATGTGCTGACCGCGGAGATGCTGGGGAGCGATGCGCGCGAGATGATCTTTGTCGCGCTGGAAAATTTCATCCGGGCGCGGGCGCCGGGGCGGGATTAGGGGAGAACGGCTATGGGTGGATTCCCGACCTTCCCTTATTCGTCATCCCGGCGAAGGCCGGGATCTCACCCTCTCGGTTTGCCGCATCGGCGAGATCCCGGCCTTCGCCGGGATGACGATGGAATAAAGATCGTCACCAGCCCGTCTACTTCCCCGCCTTGTCACTCACCGCCTTGATCACCAGCGCCTTGTCATCGACCAGATAGCGCTTTGCCAGCGCCTGCAAGTCCGCGGGCGTCGCGGCCTCGACTTCGCGGATGCCGTTGCGGCTGCGGTCGAGGCGGTCGCTTTGGCTGGCGGCCTCGGCGACATAGGGCAGCCAATAGGCATTTTCCCGCCGCGATTTGGTCATCGCTTCGACCAGCGGCTTGCGCGCACGGTCGAGCAGGTCGGCATCGACGGGGATGTCGCGCAATTCCTTGGCGATGGCAAAGATTGCGGCGCGCGTCGTCGCAAGATCCTTGAAATCGACGTTGCTCGCGGCGAACACATGGCCATAGCCGGGAAACTCGTCCGACAAGCTGGCGGCAGCGCCTGGACTATAGCTTTCGCCAAGCTTCTCGCGCAGTTCCTCGGTCAGTTTGAGCTGCATCACCCGCGCAAGCAAGTTTAGGCGCATCGCCTCCGCCAGATCGCTGTCGTCGCGGGCGGGCCAATAGACGCGCAATTCGGCCTGTTCGGCCGGTCCCTTGTGGATCAGCGTCCGTTCACTGCGGTCCCTGGCATATTCGCGCACTCGGGCGTCGGGGCGCGGATCGAAGGCGGCGCGGCGGGCGGGCAGCGCGCCAAAGGTCGCCGCGATCGCGTTAATCGCCGCCTGTTCATCGATGTCGCCGACGACGCCGATCTCGATCGCACCGTTGGCAAAGCTGTCGGCAACCACCGGTTTCAGCTGCGCCCAGTCGAGCGACATGAGTTTTTCGAGCGGCGGGGTTTGCGAGCGCGGATCGTCATTGGCCAATATGCCGCCCGCATCGCGGCCGATCACCGCCGCCGGGGTCGCATCATTCGCGGCATATTGCTGGGGCAGCGCCCGGCGGATCAGCGCGAGGCCGTCGGGGCGATAGCCGGGATGGGTCAGATACGCCGCCATCAACTTGGCCTGGAGCCCGAAATCCTCGGGCGACGTCAGCGCGCTGCCGCCGAACGCGTCGGTGGCATTGCCGAAACTCGGGCTGACGGTCTTGCCCGCCAGAATCGAACGCAGTTCGTCGAGGCTGTGCGCTTCGAGCCCACCGAGCATCAGCGAACCCGCCAGCGACACCCGGGTCGGATCCTCGCGCGTCGCGAGCAGATTGCCGCCATCGACGCGCAGCGACAGCAGCACGCGGTCCTTCTGGAAATCGGTCTTTTTGATGTTGAGCATCGCATTATTGGCGAAGCGGACGCGGCGGATGCCAAGATCGTCGATCCGGTCATCGGCGACGATTTTGCCCGGCGTGCCGAAATTGTCATAAGCAAAGGCCGCATTGGTGGCCTCGGTCGGCGCTGCCACCGCGACTTGGGCCGAGCTGCGCAGCGCGGCGAGGATCGCATCGGCGCCGCCCTCGATCGGTTTCTTTGCCGACACCCGAACCAGCGGAGCGCTGAACCCCTCCATCCGCTTGCGGAACGCGGCGGTCACCGCCGCGGCGCTGAGCGAAGGCGCGGTCGCTTCGAACAAAGCCTGCGAGGTTTCGGGGCGAACGAACACAAAATCGCCCTTGGCAGCAGTGATCAGCGTGTCGGCGAGCGCATCGCTGCGCCGCGTCGTCACCCCGGAAACGGCGTTGCGCAGCGCGGTGCGGCGGTTCGCCAGCTGCTCGTCGACCTCGGCCTGGGTGAAGCCATGTGCGATGGCGCGGCGCTGTTCCTGTTCGATCAGCGCCAGCGCCTCTTTCCACGCGCCCTCCTTGGCAATCGCGCCGAAGGTAACCTGGTCAAAAATTTTCCAGCCGCCGGCTTCGGCAAAATAGCCCGCCAGGATTGGTGAATCCTCGTTCAGGGCGATCTTGGCCAGTCGGCGACTGACGATCGCCTCGCCGATATCTTCGGCCAGCGTGCGGGCGCGCTTCACTTTGGTATCCGGTTCTTCGATCCACGGTCTGAACGCCGCGATCGTTACCGAATCCTGGATCGCGGGGTCGATGAAATCGTCGGCCGCGGCGGGGCGCCGATAATCGACATTGCCGATGTCGGGATCGGCGCCCGCGGGGCCGCGCCCCTTCCAGTCGCCAAAGCGTGCCTTGATCTTGGCCTCGACCGCCGCCGGATCGAAATCGCCGACCATCACCAGCGTTGCGCGCTCGGGGCGGTAATAACGGTCGTACAGGTCGCGAAGGCGCGCCGCGGGAGCGGTGCGAATCACCTCTTCGGTGCCGACCGGAATTCGGCTCGCGACCTTCATCCCCTGCATCTGGAAATCGAGCTGATCGATGAGGTTGCGCAGCTGATATGTGTCGCGCGCGCGGCGCTCGGACAAGATGATACCGCGTTCGCGGTCGACCGCGGCGGGATCGATGGTCAGCTCGCTGCCCGTTTCGCGCATCAGCATCAGCCCGGTATCGATCAGGTCGTCCGAAGCGTTGGGCAGATCGAGCTTGTAGATCGTCTCGTCGAAGCCGGTCGAGGCGTTGGTGTCGGCGCCGAACGCCAGCCCCTTGCGCTCAAGCAGCTTGATCATCTCGCCCTCCGGCACATTGGTCGAGCCGTTGAACGCCATATGTTCGAGGAAATGGGCGAGCCCGCGCTGGTCGTCGGCCTCTGCAAAGCTGCCGACGTCGAACCGCATCCGCAGCACGACGCTGTCCTTGGGCGTAGTGTTTTGCAGCAGCGCATATTTCATCCCGTTGGGCAGCACGCCGAACAGGATGTTCGGATCGACCGGCACATCGCTGGCCGCAAATTTCCACGCCTTGGCTGCTTCGGTTTGCGGATTGGCGGCGGCCGTCGCGGCGGTCGGCGCCGGCGCTTCGCGGGCGTAGGCCGGTGCGGCAATGACGGCAAGCAGGACGAGGGGCGAAAGCGCGGTCGAAGCGCGCCGAACAAGGGAGCTAGACATCGGAACGATGTGGCCACCGCCGCGCGCGCGGTCAAGCCAAGGCTATGCCAAAGCACCGAGGACTTTGACGAACGACGTGCGCTTGTCCGATCCTGACCGCACCGATGTGGACGGCCATCGAACCGTTCGGGTCGCGCAAAGTCGGGATACGAACGGGATTAACGGGCCCGCGTTGAAGCTTAGCTGCCTTTTTTCTTGCGGTGGCTTTCGAGATCGAGCACCGCATTGTCGCCGCCCTCCGGCAGCAGGCCCAGGCGCCGGGCGACTTCCTGATAGGCTTCGACCTCACCGCCGAGGTCGCGGCGGAAGCGATCCTTGTCGAGTTTTTCGTTCGTCGTCATGTCCCACAGGCGGCAGCCGTCGGGGCTGATTTCGTCGGCCAGGATGATGCGGCTGAAATCGCCATCGTACAGCCGCCCGAATTCGAGCTTGAAATCGACGAGCCGGATGCCGACCGCCGCGAACATGCCCGACATGAAGTCGTTGATGCGGATCGCCATGTCCTGGATATCGTGCAATTCTTCCTGGCTGCACCAGTTGAAGCAGGCGATATGCTCCTCGGCCACCAGCGGGTCACCGAGCGCATCGTCCTTGTAGCAATACTCGATCAGGGTGCGGGGAAGCTGCGTGCCTTCCTCGATCCCGAGCCGCTTCGACAGCGTCCCCGCGGCCACGTTGCGCACGATGACTTCGATTGGCACGATCTCGACCTGGCGGATCAGCTGTTCGCGCATGTTCAGGCGGCGGATGAAATGATGCGGCACGCCGATATTGCCGAGCAGCGTGAACACATGCTCCGAAATCCGGTTGTTGAGCACGCCCTTGCCGCTGATCGTGCCCTTTTTCTGGGCGTTGAAAGCGGTCGCGTCGTCCTTGAAATACTGAATCAGCGTCCCGGGTTCGGGGCCTTCATACAGGATTTTGGCTTTGCCTTCGTAGATCTGGCGGCGACGGGACATGGCGTACAAACTTTCTGCCGGAACCAAATGAATGGCCCCGGCAAGCGACTCAGGGAGAGGCGGCGCCGGGGCGGTCGGGCGGCCTATAGCGGCAAAGCGGGGGCGCGTCATCCCTCGCTTCTCTCTATCCTTCTCCCAATGGGCGAGGGAATGTCGCTACGACGCTCGCCCTTACGTTTACGTCAACTAGAGCTTGCGCTCGCCCGCCTCTCTTGCAACCATGGCCGCAACCAAGGGAGAGAGATATGAGCTTCGACCAGATTCGCCTCGACCGCCACGAAGGCATCGCGCTGCTGACGCTCCACCGGCCCGACCGGATGAACGCCTTTACCACGGAAATGATGCTGGAGATTGTCGCCGCGCTCGACGAATGCGACGCCGACGACGCCGTGCGCGCGGTGGTTTTTACCGGGTCAGGCGACCGCGCCTATTGCGCCGGGGCCGACTTGGGCCAAGGCGCCGCAACGTTCGACTATGACAAGCGCACCGACAAGGCGGCGCTGCTGCCCGACGGCATGTCTGCGAGTCCGGTCGCCGATGACGGCACAATCGACTGGTCGCATCCGTTGATCCGCGATTCGGGCGGGCGGGTGTCGATGCGCATCTTCGACTGCAAAAAGCCGGTGCTGGGCGCGATCAACGGCGCCGCGGTGGGCATCGGCGCGACGATGACATTGTCGATGGACGCGCGGTTGGCCAGTGAAACGGCGCGTTATGGGTTTGTGTTTGCACGGCGCGGGATCGTGCCGGAAGCCGCGTCGAGCTGGTTCCTGCCGCGGCTGGTCGGCATCCAGAATGCGGTCGACTGGTGCTATTCAGGCCGGCTGATCGATGCCGCCGAAGCGCATGAGAAAGGGCTGGTGCAATCGGTCCACGCGCCCGGCGCGCTGATCGATGCCGCGATCGCCAAGGCGCGCGAACTGACCGACCATAGCGCGCCGGTATCGGTCGCGCTGACGCGTCATATGCTGTGGCGGATGCTGGGCGCGCCGCACCCGATGAGCGCGCACCGCTGGGACAGCCGCGCGATCTTTGCACGCGGGCGCAGTGCCGACGCGGCAGAGGGCGTGTCGAGTTTCCTCGAAAAACGTCCGGCGAATTTCACGGTCAGCGTCGCCAACGATTATCCGTGGTTCGGCGAGTTCGAGGACACGCCGCCCTATAGCTAGGCCGCGTCATATTTGCGCCGCCCGCGTGCCGCGGTCATACTGTGCGTGTTTTTCAGTGCTGGCGTGTGCGTGCGGATCGTTTCGACATTGTGCCAGTTGGCAGTGACCCGGTCGCGAGTCAGCTGGACGGTCACATATCCGCGATCCTGGGTGTTTGCCCATTTCAGCTGCGGCGACGAACGGCGGAGCGCGGCAACCCGCGCCTCGTCGGAGACGCCCTTGATATAGGATTCAAAGCCCGGCGAGGTGACGCTGTGTCCGGCGATCTCGATCCCCGCCGGTCGGCCGTCCTCGGCCAGGTCGAGCGCCCAGGCGTTGTGCGTGTCGCCGGTCAAGGTGACAAGGTCGGCATCGGCGCGCTGCGCCGCGGCGAGCAGCCGGCTGCGCGCCGCGGGATAGCCGTCCCAGGCGTCGAGATTCAGCGGCAGCCCGGCCTTTGCGGCCAATTGCCCCGCCTCGACCCGGCGGCGAATAAAGTCAGGCTGGTTGCCGCCGAACCAATCGCGGGTTTCCGGCGGGGTGAAGATGGTGCCCATCACCACCTGCTGCGCGCAAACCTGCCAGCGGGTGCCCGCCTTGGTCGAGGCCGCGAAGCCGCCGAACAGCCATTTTTCCTGTTCCGTGCCCAGCATCTGGCGCGCCGGATCGCGATAGGTGGTTTCGGCAAATTGTTTCAGCTTTGCCGCGGCATCGCCGCCGCCCGCGATAATCGCGTCGACTTCGAACTGGCGGTCGCGCGCGGTGACGCGCGTTTCGGGCAGGAAGATCGTTGCCAGATCGCCGACCTGATACTGGCGCCAGCGCGCGTCGGCGACCGGCATCCATTCGCGATAGACGCGTTCGGCGGCGATCACACGATCCGCCCACTCGCCTTCGCCCGCATTGTGGTTTTCAGCGCCCCCCTTCCACGCGTCGTTGGTCATCTCATGATCATCCCACTGGGCGATCATCGGGAACAGCGCATGCAGCCGCGCGAGGTCGGGGTCGCTGCGGTAGGCAGCGTAGCGCAGACGATAGTCCGCGAGCGCCACCATTTCGTGCGCCGGCTGGATCTCGCGACCCGGCAGCGCCTGTTTGAGCGAAGGATAATCGCCGATCGGATATTCGTAGAGATAGTCGCCGGCATGAACGACGAGGTCGATGTCCTGCCGCGCCGCGGCATGGGCATAGGCGTTGAACCAGCCGAAGGGCAGGTTCGAACAGGAAAAGAGCGCCATGTTGAACGCACCGGTCGGCCCGTCGGGCAGGGTGCGGGTGCGACCGGTCAGCGACGTCGTCCCGTCGGGGGCGATGAAGCGATAAAAATACCAGCGGCCCGGTTCGAGGCCGGAAACAATCAGCTTCGCGGTGTGGTCACGATCGCCGGTCGCGATGACATTGCCGCCGCCGACAATTTTGGCGAAGTCCGACGTCTCGGACATTTCGGCGGTCAGCGTCGTATCGCTTGCCGCGGCATAGCGTGTCCACAACAGCACCGAATTCGCCGCCGGTTCGCCGCTCGCGACGCCATGCGTAAAGCCCTGCGCCATCATCGCTTTCGCGGCGCCGGGCAGCGACAGCGCCGCCAGTCCCGCCGTCCCAAGTGCGATCAACTGACGCCGATCCATTTCGCCCCATTGGTGATGCATCACAAATCTCCTCGTCGACCGGCGGGTTCTTTGCCCGGCCTTTGTTACGATTCGGCGCGCGCGGCGAACGAAGGCCTTGACCCTAGCCCATCAGCCCGAGCGCGAGCAGCAGGAACATGAACATCATCACCGAAAACAGGCTGAAAAACAGCAGCAAATTGGTGCGAACAAACGCCCCGAACCGTGACGAGCGATAGGCGCCGCGCAGCTGGCGATACATATGAAAGGGGATGTAGAGCATCGCGAACGCCGTCGCGACGTCGCCGAAGATCGACAGGTTGAATAGGCGCACGACCACGAACAGAAGCAGCATGAAGCTGATCGAATAGGTGACGAACACAAAATGGTCGTACGTATGAAAGCGGCGGCTGAACGGAAACAGCAGCCACATGAAGGGCAAGGATAACGGGATCAGCGCCCAAGCAAATTTATAGGCGTTCGCCTGAAGTTTGTAGAACATGAGCGCGGGGTTCGCGATCGCCTTTTGCAAACTCTGATCGATAAAGGGCACCCCGGTATCGACCTTCGTCCGCGACAGGAAATCGGCGCCGGTCATCACCTGATCGACCGGATCCTTGAGCACCGGCGGCCCCTTATCGAGCTCCTCCTGGCTCAGGCGGCGCGCGACACCAAGATAGTCGGCGCTTTTCTGAAGCGTCGCCCGTTCGTCTTCGAGTGCCGTCCGCTCAGCAGCCAACAAAGTCTTGTTGGCGAGCCGCGCGTCGACACGGTCGACTTCAACCTCGAAACTTTCCTTGAGCGCGTTCGACCGCGTCTGCTCGGCCGCTGCCTTGGCAAGGCCCTCCCCCACCCCGCCGCCGCTGCCAACCATCGCGAGCACCGCATAGGTCAGAAACACCGCGAACAGGAACAGCGCGAGCGGCGAGATGAAACGCGCGCGTTCGCCGTGGATGTAACGGCGCGTCAGGTCGCCGGGCCGCCACGCAAGGAGAGGCAGCGTGTTCCAGATCTTGCCCTCGAAATGAAAGATCGCGTGCACCAGATCATGCCCGATCGCGCCAAAACTGCGATGGACGTCGGCGCGCTGGCCACAATGGTGGCAGTGCGAGCCGGTGAGGCTGGTCCCGCAGTTGAGGCAGCGAAGGGCGCCGTGCGATCCGCCCAAACCGCCATGCTGCGGTTCGACCGCGCGGCCCGCCAGCCCCGCCGTCACCGCCGCCCCAATGCCTTCCACGTCCCCGCTCATGGCGCCTTGCCTAAAGCGGTACAGGGCCGGGTGCAACGGGGCTTTCGGGCGCCCAGCGAAACGTGATAGTGGCAATTGCATGAACGCCGAAGCCCTCACCCCGCCGCCGATGCCCGGCGATGCCGCCGCCCTGATTGCCGACATGGGCGCCCAAGCGCGCATCGCAGCCAAACGGCTGGCGCAGACCCCGACCGCCGACAAGGCCGCCGGCCTGATGGCCGCAGCGGCCGCGATCCGCGCGCGGGCGAACGAAATCCTGGCGGCCAATGTCGACGATATGGCGGCGGGACGGACAAACGGCCTGTCCGGCGCGATGCTCGACCGGCTGCGGCTGGACGAAGAGCGGCTGGCCGCGATTGCCGATGCGATCTACGCCGTCGCGGCGCTGCCCGATCCGGTGGGCACCGAGATCGACCGCGTGACGCGCCCCAACGGGCTGGTGCTGAGCCGTGTGCGCGTGCCGCTCGGCGTCATCGGGATCATCTACGAAAGTCGCCCCAATGTGACCGCCGACGCCGCGGCGCTGGGGCTGATGTCGGGCAATGCCGTGATCCTGCGCGG
>NZ_DKIH01000006.1:61396-186563 GCF_002454115.1 Sphingopyxis sp. UBA6723
GGTCGAGGCGGGGCTTCCCGCCGATGCGGTCCAGCTCGTACCGACGCAGGACCGCGCCGCGGTCGGAGCCATGCTGCGCGCACAGGGACAGATCGACATCATCATCCCCCGCGGCGGCAAGGGGCTGGTCGCGCGGGTGCAGGACGAGGCGCGCGTACCTGTGCTGGCGCATTTGGACGGGGTGAATCATCTGTATATCGACGGCGCAGCCGATCCGGCGAAAGCCGCAGAACTTGCGGTCAACGCCAAGATGCGCCGCACCGGCATCTGCGGCGCGACCGAGACGATCCTGATCGACCGTGCCTATCCCGCCCCGCTTGAAATTATCGATGCACTGGTCGCGGCGGGCTGCGAAGTGCGCGGCGACATGGCCATTGCGGCGCTCAGTCCGCATGTCGAAGCTGCGTCAACGGGCGATTGGGACACCGAATATCTCGACGCGATCGTCTCGATCGCCATGGTCGACGGTCTGAAAGGCGCGCTCGCGCATATCGACGTGCATTCGAGCCGCCACACCGACGCGATCGTCACCGAGGATTTTTCCGCCGCAGAACGCTTCCTGTCCGAGGTCGACAGCGCAATCGTCATGCACAATGCCTCGACGCAGTTCGCCGACGGCGGCGAATTCGGATTGGGCGCGGAAATCGGTATCGCCACGGGGCGCCTGCACGCCCGCGGCCCTGTAGCGCTGGAAGGGCTCACCACCTATAAATGGCTAGTGCGGGGGAGCGGTCAGACGCGTCCTTGAGTCATTTGTGTACAAGTGATACAGATGGCATATGGATGCGACTTCACCGATCACCACGCGACTAGATGCTGCGACGCTCGAAACGCTCGACCAATTGGCGACGCGATACGATCGCTCGCGATCCTGGCTTGTTGCGCAGGCAGTTCGACAATTTACCGAACGTGAAGCGGAAATGCTGGCATTCATTGAGGAAGGCGAGCGGTCGGCGCGCGAGGAACCTTTGATCTCGTCGGAAGAGATGCTGGATTGGATCGACGCCAAGCGAAAAGAGATTCGGGCCAAGCGAAATAACAAAGCTGCGTGACGCCGGTTCGCTGGTCCCGTCTTTCGCGAGAAGATCTGAACGACGCTGTCGATCATCTGGTCGATGCGGATTTCAGGACGGCGAACGACCTGCTCGAAGAAGCTGCCAAAGCGGCCTCCTTTCTTGCTACTTCACCTCGAGCCGGAGCTCCGCTAGACGCGCAAGGCCGACGAAAATGGCGCCTTGGAAAGCTGCCATATGTTCTGCTCTACCACGTCGATACCAAGCGCGTTCTGATTCTACGCATCGCCCATCTCCGCAGCGATTGGCAGACCCTTCTGTGATCCCCACCGGCCTTCTCGGCGGCAGCTTCAACCCGGCGCATGGCGGGCATCGCGCGATCAGTTTGAATACGATCGACGCGCTGGGGCTCGATGAATTATGGTGGTTGGTGTCGCCGGGCAATCCGCTCAAGCCCAAAGCGGGCATGGCCTCGCTCCCCTCGCGCCTTGCATCTGCGCGGCATATGGCGCGGCGCTCGCCGATTCGCGCGACCGGAATCGAGGCCGAGCTGGGCACGCGCTACACGATCGACACGCTGAAAAAACTCGTCCGCCGCTACCCCGATCGCCAGTTCATCTGGATCATGGGCGCCGACAATCTGGTCCAATTGCCCCAATGGCGCGACTGGCGGGGGATTGCCCGACTCATGCCGATTGCGGTTATCGCGCGTCCGGGCTATAATGACCGCGCCCACGCAAGACGTGCGATGGGTTGGCTTCGGCGCTTCGTCCGGCCCGCGGACCAGAAATTGCATTGGACGGACTGGAGACCGCCCGCCCTCGTGTTCCTGCGATTTTCGCCCGATGTGCGATCCGCAACTGCGATACGGCAGGCCAACCCCCGCTGGTTCGAACGCTATGAAGGTCGCGCTTTGCGCGACCCGATCACGCGTTCGCGGCTTGTGGACCCGATTAGGAAAGGACGCATTTGATCTCCGCCACCCAGGGTGCCGCGCCCAGCGCCGCATCCGCCAACGATAATGTGGACGCGCTCCACGCTTTGATCCTCCACCAGCTGGATGAGGACCAGGCCCAGGAAACCATCTCCATCCCGCTTGCCGGCAAAAGCAGCATCGCCGATCATATGGTGATCGCGAGCGGCCGGTCGACGCGCCATGTCTCGGCGATTGCCGAGAAACTGGCGCAGCGGATCAAGCAGGAAGCGGGCCGTCAGGTTCGTGTCGAAGGGCTGCCCAATGCCGATTGGGTGCTGCTCGATGCGGGCGACGTGATCGTCCACCTGTTCCGTCCCGAGGTGCGTAGCTTCTACAACCTCGAACGCATGTGGTCGTTCGGCGACGCGCCGCCGGTCACGGTCGCAAATTGACGTCCCTGCCCTGCCAAGGGTAGGCGGGGCGTCATGTTGCTGCACATCATCGCGCGCGGGCGCATCGGGCGCGGGCCCGAGGCCGAGCTGGTCGAGCGTTACATGAAACGCGTGACGTGGGCGCAGAAGATTTCCGAGCTTCCGGATACGGGCGGTCGTATGCCTGCCGCTGCGGACAATAGCCGGACCATCTTGCTCGACGAGGGCGGCGAGCAGATGTCGTCGCTCGAATTTGCCAAATTGCTGGAGGGCTGGCGCGATAGTGGGGTGCGCGAGGCGCGCTTTTGCCTGGGCGCCGCCGACGGCTTCACGCCGGAGGAGCGCGAGGGTGCCGACACGGTGATCGCCTTTGGCCGCGCGACATGGCCGCATTTGATGGCGCGCGCGATGCTCGCCGAGCAATTGTGGCGCGCCACCAGTATCGTCGCGAACCACCCATATCACCGCGAGGGGCGGCAATGAGGCGCGCGCTCGCGGCCCTTGCGACGCTGGCTATCTTATCTGGCGGCGCGCTGGCGCTGGCGCAGAGCGATGTTTTCGATCCGCAGGCGATCGCCGCGCGCGAACGCAACCAACTCCTCAGCGCAAAACAGCAGTCAGTTGAGGCGATGGCGCGCAGCACCCGGCTGGAGGCGCAGGCCGTCGCGGCGAGCAGCGAGGCCGACCGGCTGAAAATCCGCAGCGCCGCGCTCGCCGCGCGCATCCAGTCGGCCGAGGCCGACATCAGCGCCGGAGAGGCGCGCGTCGCGCTCGTCAATCGCCGCCTCACCGCCCAACGTGCGCGGCTGGCGGATCAGCAACAGCCGCTGCTCGAACTCGCCGCCTCGCTCCAGCAACTCTCGCGCCAGCCGCCGGTCAGTGTCCTCGCGCAGCCCGGATCGCTGACCGACATGGTCCACGCGCGCGCAGTGATCGACGCCGCGATGCCGGTGATCGAGCGACGCACCGCAGGGGTGCGCCAGGAATTGACCTTGCTGCAAACGACGCGGCGTCAGCAGGCGGTAGCCCTGCGGGCGCTGTCGGCCAGCAAGGTCCAGCTGTCGCAGCGCCGCAACGCGCTGACCCGGCTGGAAAATGAAGGCCGGATGCGTTCGCGCGAGCTGATGAGCAGCGCCCAGCTTGAGGCCGACCGCGCACTGGGGCTTGGCGAGAAAGCGCGCGATATCGTCGAACTGATGGACGCGCTCGAGGCCGATGGCGCGGTGCGCGCCGAACTGGCGCAGCTGGCCGGGCCGTTGCCGCGCCCGCGCAATCCGGCTGGCGCAATCACCGGCGCGGTGCCGCCTGCCCCTACCGAAGCCGAACTCACGCAAGGCGCCTATCGCCTTCCGGTCGTCGGGCGCATCGTCGCCGGGCTGGGCGAAGTCAACGACAGCGGCGTCCGCTCGCGCGGGGTGACGATCGCGGCGCGGCCCGGCGGACAGGTCGTCGCCCCTGCCCCCGGCCGGGTGAGCTTTGCCGGCGATTATCGCGGCTATGGCAAGATCGTCATCATCGATCATGGCGGCGGCTGGGTGTCTTTGCTGACCGGCATGATAGGGCTGTCGGTCGCGGTCGGCGACACGCTCGACGCCGGTGCGCCGATCGGCCGCGCCGGGTCCGACGACAGCCGCATCACCGTGGAGCTGCGCCGCGGCGGTCGCCCGGTCGATATCGTCGCGATGATCGGTTGATCGCGCCGATTGTTAATCCCCCATTCGGACGCTGTCCCCTATCGGGATGCACCGCTTGACGCCTGCGCAAATGCGTAGGAGGATGGTCGGCCGGGGTATATACGGCGGGAATTCCCGCCTGAGTGAAAGACGCACATGACCGACTCGACCAAGAAGCCCGCATCCTCGAAGCGCCGCTTTGCGTTGTGGCAGGGCGCTGCCGCGCTCTCGACGCTGGCGCTGGTGCCGCTCGCGACCGGCGCGATGGCGAGCGTCGACAGCAAGACGCAGGAAGAGATTTCGCGGTTCATGGACGTCTATCTCGAAGTGAAATCCAATTATGTCGAACCGGTCGACGATTCGAAATTGATCGAAGGCGCGATCAACGGGATGCTCGCCAGCCTCGACCCGCATTCGGGCTATCTCGACGCGCGCGGCTTTTCGAACCTGCGCACCCAGACCGACGGCGAATATGGCGGGCTCGGCCTGTCGGTGACCATGGAAGACGGCGTCGTGAAGGTCATCGCACCGACCGCCGACACCCCCGCCGACAAGGCCGGGATCAAGTCGGGCGATTATATCACCCATATCAACAAGGAACTGATCTTTGGCCTGACGCTCGACGAGGCGGTCGAACAGATGCGCGGGCGCCCGGGGACCAAGATCGACGTCACCATCGTCCGCGAAGGCCAGGACAAACCGATCGAAATGTCGCTGACCCGCGAAGTCATCGACCTGAAGCCCGTCAAATGGGAAGTCAACGGCGACGTCGGGGTGCTGACCGTCACCAGCTTCTCGGCAGACGCGACCACCGATATGCGCGCCGCGATGATGGCGGTGGAAAAGTCGCTGGGCAAAAAACCGCGCGGCTGGATCGTCGATCTGCGCTCGAACCCGGGCGGATTGCTCGACGAAGCCGTCGGGATCAGCGACCTGTTCCTCGAGCGCGGCGAAATCGTTTCGCAGCGTGGGCGCCGGAAGGGCGACATCGAACGCTTCTTTGCTGAACCGGGCGATCTGGCCAGCGGCGCACCGGTCGTCGTCCTGATCGACTCGGGATCGGCATCGGCCTCCGAAATCGTTGCCGGCGCGCTGCAGGACCAGCACCGCGCCGTCGTGATGGGCGAACGCAGTTTCGGCAAGGGATCGGTGCAGACCGTGCTGCCGCTGTCCGACACGACCGCACTGCGCCTGACCACCGCGCGTTACTACACGCCGTCGGGGCGCAGCGTGCAGGAAGGCGGCATCGAACCCGATATCCGTGTCCCGCAGATTTCGGACCCCGATTATGCGTCGCGGCCAAAGTTCCGTGAGAGCGATCTGCGCCGTCACCTGATCAACGAGAAAAAGGTCGATAACGGGCTGATCGAAAAGGATGAGAAGGTCGATCCGCGCTTCACCGCGACTGCCGCCGAACTCAAGGCCAAGGGGATCGAGGACTTCCAGCTCCATTATGCGTTGCAGACGATCGGGCGGATCAGCCCGACCGCACCGCGCATGGCGGCGCAGGCGACCAAGCCCGGCGCCAAGCCTGCGCGGCGCAACTGACTCCATTCCGCCATGCGTTCCCTTCCGTCATCCCGGCGCAGGCCGGGATTTCACCGGCGCGTAAGACTGTGAGGTCGAGATCCCGGCCTTCGCCGGGATGACGATTTGATTTGAGGTTGGATTGATGCTGAAATCGCGGCTTTCCGCACCCCTCGTCGCATTTTTGGCGCCGCTGCTGCTCTACGGCGGCGCGCTGGTCTCGCAATTTGGCTTTGGCCTGCACCCCTGCGAAATGTGTTATTGGCAGCGCTGGCCGCACCAAGCGGCGATCATATTGGCGCTGCTCGCGCTGTTGCTGCGCGGCAATGATAAGGCGATGCGCGCGCTGACGCTGCTCGCCGCCATCGCGATCGCCATCTCGGGCGCTATCGGGATTTACCATGCCGGGGTCGAATATGGATTCTGGGAAGGGCTGACCTCGTGCGCGACTGGCGGCGGTGGCCCGGTGTCGCTCGACGCGATCATGAACGCGCCGCTGATCCGCTGCGACACCGCGCAATGGACCCTGTTCGGCATATCGCTCGCGGGCTTCAACGCGATCTTTTCGCTCGGCGCTGCGGCGCTCGTCTTGACCTTGCTGCGCCGTCGGCCCACATCTGCGGCATGAGGAAAGCCGATAAAAACGCAGCGATGATCCGGGTCGATCAGGCCGGCGAATATGGCGCGACGCGTATTTATGCGGGCCAGCTCGCGGTCATGGGCGATCGGCATCCGATGGCGCGCGAAATCGCGCACATGGCCGAACAGGAAGAACGTCACCGCAAATTCTTTGACGACATGGTCGCCAAGCGCGGTGTGCGTCCGACCGCGCTCCAGCCGTTCTGGAATGTCGCAGGCTTTGCGCTCGGCGCCGTCACCGCCGCGATGGGGCCGCGCGCTGCCATGGCCTGCACTGCCGCGGTCGAAACCGAGATCGACCGCCATTACCGCGACCAGCTTGATGAACTCGGCGACAGCGACCCCGAACTCAGTGCAGCGGTCGCCGATTTCCGCGCCGAGGAGTTGGAGCATAAGAACGCGGCGCTGGCCGCAGGCGCCGAGAGCGCACCGGGATACCCGGTCCTAAGCCTCGCGATCCGCGCCGGCTGCCGTGCAGCCATCGCGCTGTCGAAGCGTATCTGATAGAGATCCGACCCGCGCATCCGTTCATGACCGATGC
Source organism: Sphingopyxis sp. UBA6723 (assembly GCF_002454115.1). Taxonomy (GTDB): domain Bacteria; phylum Pseudomonadota; class Alphaproteobacteria; order Sphingomonadales; family Sphingomonadaceae; genus Sphingopyxis. The sequence goes on from NZ_DKIH01000006.1 coordinate 68,137, forward strand.
AGGGTCGCGGTGCCAAGCCACAATAGAAAAGCAAAGGAAATTTGGATGACCCGCCTGCCCCTGTTCGCGCTGATCCTTGCCGGTAGCACCCTCGCGATGCCCGTGGCGGCGCAGCAGTCGGTGATCGAAGGCGAAAAGGTCAATCAGGTTGTCGTTTATGGCGATGATCAGTGCCCGAAGAGTGCCGACGACGAAATCCTGGTCTGCGCCAAGCTGCCCGAGGGTGAGCGGTATCGGGTGCCCGAAATGCTGCGTGGCAATCCACTCGACGTGCGCAACGAAGCCTGGGCGAACAAGGTTGTCGCCGTCGAGCGCATCGGGCGGTTCGGCACCGACAGCTGCTCGCCGAGCGGGTTGGGCGGTTTCACCGGCTGCACCCAGGCGTTGGTCGCCGGCGCCAAGGCCGAACGTCAGGCCGCCGACAAAACCGACTGGCAGGCGATGATCGCCGACGAACGCGCCAAGCGCCTTGCGGGGATCGATTCCGCGTCCGACGAGGTTGAAGCCGCGGTGTTGGCCGAAGAACGTGCGCTGGCTGAACGGCAGGCGGCTGCCGCCGAGCTGGAGCGTCAGGCCAGCGGTCAGGCGCCGATGCCGACCGCGCCCGATGAAGCCGATGCCGAACCGCTGCCGGTTCCGCCGCAAGGCTGACTTTTTATCGTCATTGCGAGCGAAGCGAAGCAATCCAGAGCGGTTTACGCCACCCTGGATTACCGCGTCGTTTCGCTCCTCGCAATGAAGAGGCGTCTTGGTCCGTTCAGCTCAGTTCAGCAGATATTGCTTCCAGAACAGCAGCGACGCCCAGAAATTATAATCGGCATTTTCCTTCTTGGCGAAGCCATGGCCCTCATTGGTGCCAACCAGATGCCAAGCGGTCCCGCCATTTTTGCGCACCGCCGCGACAATCTGATCCGCCTCTGACGCGGGGACGCGCGGGTCATTGGCGCCCGTCACCACAAACAGCGGCTTCTTGATATCGGCGACGCGGGTGAGCGGCGAGATTTCCATCAGCTTCTTGCGCTGCGCCGGATCGCGCTCGTCGCCATATTCGACGCGGCGCAGGTCGCGGCGATAATCCTGGGTATTTTCCAGGAAGGTAACGAAGTTCGAAATGGCGACGACGCACAGATTCGCGCGCAGCTTGTCGCCATAATGGGTGGCGGCGGCATAACACATATAGCCGCCATAGCTGCCCCCGGTCAGCCCGAAGCGCGCCGCGTCGAGGGTCTTGTCCTTGGCCAGCGCATCAAGGAACGCGCCCATGTCCTTGACGCTGTCCTCGCGCTTGAACGGCCCGTTGTCGAGGCTGACAAAGGTCTTGCCATAGCCGGTGGATCCGCGGACGTTGGGATAGAAAAGCGCGATCCCCATTTCGTTGAGCAGATAATTGCTGCGTCCCATGAAGCCGGGTCGCGACTGCGCTTCGGGACCGCCATGGACACTCATGATGAGCGGGCGCTTGCCCGGGAACTTCACCGGGTCGGGGCGATAAAGGAAGCCCGACACCTCGAGCCCGTCGAAGCTTTTGACCTTGACCAGTTCGGGTTCGACATTCTTGGTGACGTCGAGCCCGCCCGTCTCACTTTCGGTCCAGCGCGTCACCGCCAGCGTTTTCGGATCGACGCTGAACGCATCGGCGGCGCTGCGCGCAGAGGTGAAGGTGATGCCGATCTCGCCCCAAGGCGCGATCTCCAACCCGCCGATGATCCCGGCGGGCAGCTTGTCGACCGTCCGCACCGCGCCGGTTTTTGGATCGAACAGCCGCAGTTTCGACATCCCCGCCTCATTGACCACATAGGCGATAAAGCTGCCGTCCTCGGCGATGTCGAAGGTGTCGACGTCCCATTTCTCGGCCGGTCCCTTCGGCGTGAACTTGCCTGTCGCCGGATCGAGCGTCCCGATCCGCTGGAAGTCGCTGCCCTCGTCGCTGGTCATCCAGATCGTGCCGTCGGGGGCAAAGCTCGCCCCGCCGAGCGCCACGGTCTTGCTATGGTCGCCAATCGGGGTCATCGCGCCGCTGGCCAGGTCAAGGCGGAACAGGTCGGCTTTCTGCACCGACGTATATTTGCCAACCAGCGCCCAGCTTTTGTCGGGCGTGAAGTCGAGCAGGCCCCAGCCGCCGCCCTCGACCTGTGCCACCATGCGGCGGGTCTTGGGATCGCGCGGGTCCATCACATAGATGTCGCTGTCGCGGCCGTTGCGCAGCGTCGAGGTAAAGGCGACGAGCTGACCGTCGTGGCTCCATGCATTTAGCCCGTTGCGGCTCTTGCCGTCGGTCAGCAGATCGAGCCGCCCGTCCTTCATGGCATAGATTTGATAGAATTCATTGCCGCCGATGTCCTTTTGAACCAGCATTACGTCGGCTTTTTTTGGCGCCCAGCTGCCCGCCCCGACCGGCTCGGCCTCGAACGTGATCTGCTTGCGCGCGCCCATCGGCATCGCGACGCGGTGCAACTGCGCGGTGTTGCCGAAGCGGGTGGAGATCAGCATCGATTTGTCGACCGGATTCCAGCCGACAAAACCAGCGCCGCGATTTTCCATATATGGCCGCGTCGCCGCCGATAGCTCGGCCGGTACTTCGGGTACCCCGTCGGCGATCAGCGCCGCGGGTTTGGGTTCGACGGCGGGCTTGTCGCCGTCGGCCGCCGCGGCCGATGCAAGCGGAAGGGTGAGAGCGGCGATGAAGGCCAGATAGCGCATGATGATGTTCCCCGTGTTGCAGCAAAGCAGATCCACTTGGACTAGACGCTATCAATGTGGCGGGCGGATGCAAGGCTTCGACCAACGGCGCCGCGGCTTCGACCACCGTCAGTCCGATTTACCGGTCGTTTCATCGACCTGATCACCGCCGGTCCGGCCACTATTGTAGCATTTTCGTCGGTCGAGCGCGATTTGGTTGCGAAACCGGGGTGAATTGAGCGGAATTGTTAACGAATCGGTGGCAACCTGTCTTGACTTGGGAATTTTGGGCTGAAATCGTGGCGTTCTGGGAATCGCCAGCCTAAGGGGGCTGAAAAATGGCAACAGCATTCGGACCGCGCCTGTGGCGGCGCTCGACACATAGTGTGCCGGCAGCGCGGAGTCTTGGCCGCCGAATGACCTGGCACGCTGCGACGGCGCTGGTTGCCTTTGCTGCTTTGCAGATCTGGCTGGTATCGAGCGCGATCGCGGCGGGTGCCTCATCAACGCTGATTCTTGTCGCGCTGATCGTCCTGCTGGCCCTCGCCGTTCCCGTTGCCCGATCGACCGAGCGGCGCTGGTATCACCTGAGCCGTCAGGCGCTGGCCAGCTGGGGCCTGCATGCGCGCTTTCGCCGCGACGTTCGCCGTCTTTGGGTCGCCGCGCTGACGCTGCCCTTCCTGTGGGTCAGCGGCGCGATGGCTGCTACCGACGCCATCGCGGCAATCGTCAACTAATCACCGCCAACCAAGTTTGACGCCCTGCCGCCCGCCGTATAGGGCGCGGCAATGCTCACTGTTTCCGAAGCCCTCGACCGCGCGCAATTGCTGTGCGACGCCGCTGCCAAGGCTGGTGCCGATGCCGCCGACGCGCTCTATTTTTGCAACGCCGCCACCTCGGTCTCGATGCGCCTTGGCGCGCTCGAGGATGTCGAGCGGTCGGAGGGGCAGGATATTTCGCTGCGCGTCTTCGTCGGCCAGCGCAGCGCCAGCGTGTCGACCGCCGATATGGATGCGGGCGAGCTGACCAAGCTGGTCGAACGCTGCGTGGCGATGGCGCGCGAGGCGCCCGAGGATCCCTATGCCGGGTTGGCGCCGGAAGAATTGCTGTTCAAAGGCCCGGTTCCCGACCTCGACCTCGACGACGGCAGCGAAGCCGATCCCGCGGCGCTGCGTGAGGCAGCGCTTGCAGTCGAGGAAGCGGCGCGCGCCGTCGCGGGGGTCACCAACAGCGAAGGCGGCAGCGCGAGCCACAGCCGCACCCGCTTTGCCCTCGCGACCAGCCACGGCTTTGCAGGGGGTTACGGGTCGAGCGGCCACAGCCTGTCGGCGAGCGTCATCGCGGGCGAAGGCGCCAACATGCAGCGCGACTATGGCTGGCACAGCGCGCATCATCTGGCCGACTTGGAAAGCGCTGCTGAGATCGGCGCGCGCGCCGGTACCCGCGCCGTCGCACGGCTGAATCCCGGCAAGGCGCCGAACGGCAAGTTTCCTGTCATTCTCGATCCCCGTGTCAGCGGCGGCATCGTCGGTCATTTGCTGGGCGCGATCGCCGGCCCCGCCATCGCGCGCGGCACCAGCTTCCTCCTTGGCAAAGAAGATCAGCAGTTGTTCGACCCGAGCATCGTCATCCGCGACGAGCCTCACCGCCGGCGCGGCCTGCGCAGCCGCGCCTTCGACGGCGAAGGCCTACCGACCGCGGCGCGCGATTTGGTCACCGACGGCAAGATTACCGGCTGGCTGCTCGATACCGCCTCGGCAAAGCAGCTTGGCCTGACGCCGACCGGTCATGCGAGCCGCGGCGGCGGCGCGTCGGGGGTCGGCGCGAGCAACCTGCACCTTGCCGCGGGCAGCGTGACGCCCGCAGCACTGATGGAAGGCATATCCGACGGCGTCTATATCACCGAGCTGATCGGCCACGGCGTCAACCCGGTGACCGGCGATTACAGCCGCGGCGCGTCTGGTTTCCGGATCAAGGACGGCGTGCTGGCCGGAGCGATCGCCGAATTCACCATCGCGGGCAATCTGATCGATATGTTCGCCGCGCTGGTCCCCGCGAACGACCTCGAGTTCCGCCATGGCATCAACGCGCCGACCCTGCGCATCGACGGCATGACCGTCGCGTCGAGCTAAGGGCGCTATGCCGGGCCGCAACCTCGAAGCCGCGATCGCCGCGACCCGCGAGGTCGGCGACATGGCGATGGCGCGCTGGCGCGGCGAGGGGCTAGCGGTCAATGTCTGGAACAAGTCGCACGACAACCCGGTCAGCGACGTCGATCTGGCGGTCGATGCGCGGCTGAAGGCGGTGCTCGGCGCGATGGTACCCGAAGCGGGGTGGCTGTCCGAGGAAACCGCCGATAACGCCGACCGCCTGTCGTGCCGTGCGATGTGGTGTGTCGATCCGATCGACGGCACCCGCGACTTCATCCGCGGCCGTCCGGGGTGGTGTGTGTCGGTCGCGCTGGTGATCGACGGCACCCCTGAATTCGGTATCCTCTACGCCCCCGCGCTCGACGAATTATGGGTCGCGCAAAAGGGGCAGGGCGCGCTGCTCAACGGCGAGACACTGCGCGCCAGCCAGCGCACCGAGTTCGCCGGGTCGCGGGTTCCCGCCGACGCGCTGCCAAAGGTCGACAGCGATCTGGTGATCGTGACCAAACCGAACAGCATCGCGCTGCGCATCGCGCTGGTCGCCGACGACCGCGCCGATCTGGTGGCGACCTTGCGCTGGGGGTTCGAATGGGACGTCGCCGCCGCGGCGCTGATCGCGACCGAGGCGGGAGCAAATGTCACGGATGCCTTTGGCGCGCCGCTGAAGTTCAATACGCCCCGCGCGCAAGCCTTTGGCGTGATCGCCTGCGCGCCCGGAATCCATGCGGCCGCGGTCGACCGGCTGGCGGCGCGGGCAGCGGACATTGCGCCGCGTACCGAGGGTCGGTGAGCGATCCGGATGTGGACGAAGGTGCCACGTAGTGTGACATGCCTTGTAGCAGTCGCTACAATCTGATAGGCGACTTGTAGCAACTGCTACAGGGAGAAGTTCGATGTCCGCAGCCACTACCCGCCTGCCCTTTTCCAGCGGCCAGTTGGCAACCTTGGTCATTTCCGGGGTGATCTTCTGGTTCATCGGCGCGCTGATCTGCCGCTGGGCCGGTGCGATCGGTGCGTTCGAAGGGGCCAATCGGGTGCTGCTCTATGCCGCGCTGGTTCCGGGTACGCTGCCGGTAATCCTGCTGGTCCGGCGCGTCGCGCGGCTGGCGCCCGACCAGGTGGCGCTGGGCAGCGCGATCGTCACCGCTGCGGCGATCGCCTGCGACGGCATTGCGCTGGTCGTCATTCCCGACCTGTATGGCGCCGGGATCGAACAGACCGCGGCATCGGGCGCGGTCATCCTGTGGGGCGGCGCGGTGGCGATTGCGCTCGGCTGCTGGCTCAATCGCGTTCCGGCCCGAAGCTGACGCCGAGCGCGGCATCGACGGCATCGCCCAACCCCAGGCTGGTCAGCAGCACCATCCCCTCGATTTCGGTCAGCAGCCGCGCCGCCAGCCCGGCGCGGTCGGCGGCGGCGCAGGCGAGTTCGTCGCCCGCCCATGCCAGAAAGCCGCGCCCGATGCTTTCGCCGATGCGTGCATAGAGGGCATCGCCGTGCGCCGCGCGCGCCGCCATGTCGAGCCACAGCCGCATATAGGGCCACAGCGCCGGGTCGCGCAGTCGCGCCGCAAGCGCTATTCGCAGCTGCGCATAAGGCAAAGGGTGCGGCGGCGCGGCGGCGACCAGCAGCGCGGTCATCCGCGCCGCGATCCGTTCGAGCGTTGCGGCCATCACCGCATCCTTGTCGGCGAAATAATAGAGCAGCATCCGGTCGCTGGTCCCCGCCGCGCGCGCCAGCGGCCGCAGGCTGGACGCGGTCAGGCCATGCGCCAGCACATAGTCCGCGAGGCGGTCGAGCAGGTGGGAAAGGCGGTCATCGCTGGCCATGATCCGGACGCTGTGGCATAGTCCAGGACGCAGGGAAATCCCTGGCGCTACGCTTGACAAACCGGCCGACTCACCTTAGTTGCGCCTCCATTCCGACATCATGACCGGACGGCGAAGCGCAAGGCGCGCATTCGTGGTCCGTTTTTTGCGTTGGAAATCAGACGCTTTGAGATGGGACCGATTGCCACCGGTCCTGTGGAGCAGGAGAAAGTACCCCATGGCACGTATTGCGGGCGTCAATTTGCCCACCAACAAGCGCGTGATCATCGCGCTCACCTACATCCACGGTATCGGCCGCAAGACCGCCGTCGACATCGCCACCAAGCTGGGGATCGACCAGTCGCGCCGCGTCCAGGACCTGTCCGACGCCGAAGTGCTGCAGATTCGCGAAACCATCGACGCCGGTATCCAGGTCGAAGGTGATCTTCGCCGCACGACGGCGATGAACATCAAGCGCCTGATGGACCTCGCCTGCTATCGCGGCCTGCGTCATCGCAAGGGCCTGCCGGTCCGCGGCCAGCGCACCCATACCAATGCGCGCACCCGCAAGGGCAAGGCCAAGGCGATCGCCGGTAAGAAGAAATAAGGTTCGAGCGCGTCCATCCGGGCGCGCTTCCTTGTTTCCCCTGCCGGGGCAGCGGCCATCGCCCGCCACCGGCCATTCAGGATTAGGTTAGGATTACATCATGGCTCGTGAACCGCAGCGCCTTCGTCGGCGCGAACGCAAAAACATCTCGTCGGGCGTCGCCCACGTCAACGCGACCTTCAACAACACGATGATCACCATCACCGACGCCCAGGGCAACGCGATTGCCTGGTCGAGCGCCGGCATGATGGGCTTCAAGGGCAGCCGCAAGTCGACCCCTTACGCGGCGCAGGTTTGCGCCGAAGATGCCGGCAAGAAGGCCGCCGAACACGGCGTTCGCACGCTGGAAGTCGAAGTCAAAGGCCCGGGTGCCGGTCGTGAATCGGCGCTGCGCGCGCTGCAAGCGGTTGGTTTCCACATCACCTCGATCCGCGATGTGACCCCGATCCCGCACAATGGTGTCCGCCCGGCCAAGCGCCGCCGCGTCTGATGCCTGCTTCGGATGCGCCCCATTTCCGGGGCTGCATCCGCTAAACTCCTAACGCCGGACAGATTGGTCGACCCCCAATTCGTCCCGCCAAAAGCAAAGGGAAGACCATGACTGTCAATATCCGGAACTGGCAGGAATTGAAGAAGCCCAGCAACCTGGAAATCAAGGCTGGCAGCGACGGCAAGCGCAAGGCGACCTTCGTCGCCGAACCGCTCGAGCGCGGCTTTGGCCTGACGCTTGGCAACGCGCTGCGCCGCGTATTGCTCTCGTCGCTTCAGGGTGCGGCGATCACGTCGATCAAGATCGAGAACGTCCTCCACGAATTTTCGAGCCTGACCGGCGTGCGCGAAGATGTCACCGACATCGTCCTCAACGTGAAGCAGATCGCGCTCAAGATGGAAGGCGAAGGCCCGAAGCGGCTTCAGCTTTCGGCGACCGGTCCCGCGACCGTCAAGGCCGGCGATATCATGGTGTCGGGCGACATCAAGGTGATGAACCCGAACCATGTCATCTGTCACCTCGACGACGGTGCGACGCTGAACATGGAACTCGTCGCCGACACCGGCAAGGGCTATGTCCCCGCGACCGCCAACCGTCCGATCGACGCGCCGATCGGCCTGATCCCGGTCGACTCGCTCTACTCGCCGGTGCGCCAGGTCGCCTACAAGGTCGACAATGCCCGCATCGGTCAGGAACTGGATTATGACAAGCTGAACCTGACCGTCGAAACCGACGGCACGATCACCCCGGAAGACGCCGTGGCTTACGCTGCGCGCATCCTTCAGGACCAGCTGCAGGTCTTCGTCCACTTCGAAGAAGCGATGAACGACAGTGGCATGATCGGCATGGCGGCATCGCCGACCACCGCCGATGAGAGCGACGTCAACCAGCTCAACCGCTTCCTGCTCAAGAAGGTCGACGAGCTGGAACTGTCGGTTCGCAGCGCCAACTGCCTGAAGAACGACAACATCATCTATATCGGTGACCTGGTTCAGAAGACCGAAGCAGAAATGCTCCGCACCCCGAACTTCGGCCGCAAATCCTTGAATGAAATCAAGGAAGTGCTGTCGTCGATGGGCCTGCGCCTGGGCATGGATATCCCCGGCTGGCCGCCGGAAAACATCGAAGAGATGGCCAAGAAGCTCGAACAAGAGCTGCTGGGTTAAAGGACGAACCTTCTCCCATCGGGAGAAGGATACGCAGCCTTGCCGACTCGTCGGCTAGGCGAAGTTGGATGAGGGGTTCTGTGCTCTCGCGATAGAGCCGATCCCCTCACCCAGCTGCGACTAGGCGGGCGAGCCGCCAAGTCTTCGCAACCCTCTCCCGCCGGGAGAGGGAAGTACAACGGGAATGGGTCGGCCCGCACATCGACCTGGCTTGGGGTACCTCATACGGCCCCTCTGACAAACGAAGGACAAGATTATGCGTCATAAATCAGGTGGCCGGAAGCTGCAGCGCACCAGCGCGCACCGCACGGCCCTGTTCCGCAACATGTCGGCGGCGCTCATCAAGCATGAGCAGATCACGACGACCGTCGCCAAGGCGAAGGAACTGCGTCCCTATATCGAAAAGCTGATCACGCTGGCAAAGCGCGGCGGTTTGGCCAATCGCCGCCTCGCGATGAGCCGGTTGATGGACGACACGCAGCTGGTCAAGCTGTTCGACGTCCTGGCCGAGCGTTACAAGGATCGTAACGGCGGTTATGCGCGCGTTATCAAGGCGGGTATCCGCGCCTCGGACGCCGCGCCGATGGCGATCATCGAACTCGTCGATCGCGACGTCACGGCCAAGGGCCAGGATTCGGGTCCGGTCGAGCAGTATGACGAGGATATGGCGGAAGCCTGAGCCGCGCTGCGAGCGACACAAGATCAAGGGCGGTTTCCGAAAGGAGGCCGCCCTTTCTCGTTGGGGTGGCCGCTCGCCGCGGCGGCGCGTTTTGCTCGATCGCCGGTGTACTCGTACAGATTAGCACCGCACGCCTTGCCGCGAGTGGTGTATTCTGCACCGCGTCGCAGGGTGAAAGTCATAACTGTCTGATGCAGGTCCACCAATTTGTTTCGCCAGCCGCTGCGCTGGGCCGGCCATGATCGAGCATAGCCGCAATACTGCGTGGTCCGGCGCTGCCGAAATGCGCGGGTTGCCATCGCCGCGGCCTATTGTCACGCCGATGTCGCCCGCGGCAGACAAGGAAAGTCTTGGCGCCCGGCTACGGCGCCTGCGGGTCACGCGCCGACTCAGTCAGGCGGATCTGGCCGCCGCCCTCGATGTCAGCGTGCCGGCCGTTTCCGGGTGGGAGAAAGACCGTTCGCGACCGCGGCACGACCGCGTCGAAGCGCTCAGTCACGTGCTGGGTGTGTCAACCGCCGAGCTGCTCGGAACCGACACGGGCCGTTTGCCGACCGACATGCTCGCCGAAAACCGCGCCCAGATTGCCCATGTCGTCGGTACGACACCCGACAAGGTCCGCATCATCATCGAATTTTGAAACCCCGCGCCGCGCCGTCGGGCGCCGCGATGGCAGACACAAAAGCTCAGCCGAGTGAGACCGCAACCTTCGGTTTCCGGCGCTTGGCGCGCATCACGCCGCCGATCGCGCCAAAGCCGAGCAGCAGCATCGCCCAGGTGGCGGGTTCCGGCACCGCTGAGGTCACGGTGGCGCGGATGATCATATCGTCATAATCATTGTCCGCCTTGGTAACTTGGTCGTCATAGCCGAAATAGAAGGTCGAAAGGGCGCTGCCACTTTTCTGCTTGTTGCCGAGGAAGATCGCGAAGCCGTCTTGACCGATGGTGGCGGGCTTGCCGCCTATACTCGAAAAATTCAGCAGCCCTGTCAGGCTGCCCGCATTGAAATTGGCACTGCCGATCAGGATCGGCGATCCGAAATTATTCTGAAACGGGCTCGATTCGCCCTTCATCAAGTTCGGCGCCGACAGGGTAAAAAAGCTGTCGTTAAAGCCGCTTTCCGACCCAAGAAGGTGGAAGGTGATGAGCGAATTTTCGGTGAGGAAGATCGACGCTCCGGTCGTGTCATATTTGGTCAGGCCGAGGCCTGCGAGCTGCGATTTGAAATCGTTGCTGCCTGAAATCGCGGTCTTGTCATCAAAGTTGATGGTCGCAGCCGCGTCGGCCGACACGCTTATCGTCAAGCTTGAGAATGCCGCGATGGCGGCCAGCACCGTCTTCATATCCATGTCCCCCAGACAAGCGTCGCATCGGTTCGACGCTCCTGCGAGTCGCGTGGTTAGCAGGCCGGTAAGGTGAAATGGAGTCGCGAGTCTTTTGTGTCCCAGCGCGGTACAAATATGTCGTGAAACATGAATCGGAGCGATGATTGGCATAGCCGGGAGCAACCAGACGGAACGCCATGCCGCGTGAGACAGGACATGCGATTCATGGACCACCGTCGGCGCCGATCATCGCCTGTTTGCGGGCGGCCCGGCCGCATCGAGCAGCCTTGAAATCGCTTGCCCCGCGCTTTTCCATCCTTACATATCGGCGCACGATAATGTCCCCCCGGATGATTGAGGATCGCCTTGCCATGTCCCGTAAAGCCCTGTCTGCGCCGCTGGCGCTCGTCGCCCTTGCCATGACCCCGGCCGCAACCCATGCGGCGGAAGCCGCGGCCGCAGCGGCGCCCGCACCGGCGCTGGCCTATCCCGATACGGCGCGCGGCGACACGGTCGATCCGCAGTTCGGGGTTGCGGTGGCCGATCCCTATCGCTGGCTGGAGGACGATGTCCGCGTCAATCCGAAGGTCGCCGACTGGGTCGCGGCGCAGAACAAGGTCACCGACGCCTATCTGGCGACGTTGCCCGGCCGCGATGCGTTTAAGAAACGGATGACCGAGCTGTATAATTACGAGCGTTTCGGCCTGCCGACGAAGGCCGGGACGCGCTATTTCTATACCCGCAACGACGGGCTCCAGCCGCAGTCGGTGCTGTATGTCCGCGAAGGATTGAAGGGCGAAGGCCGGGTGCTGATCGACCCCAATCTGTGGGCAAAGGATGGCGCCACCGCGCTGGCCGAATGGAGCCCGTCGGAGGACGGCAAGCATCTGCTCTATTCGGTGCAGGACGGCGGCACCGACTGGCGCATCGTGCGGGTGAAGGACGTCACAACCGGGCAGGATCTGCCCGACGAGGTGCGCTGGGTGAAATTCTCGGCGCTCGATTGGGCGAAGGACGGCAGCGGCTTTTATTATTCGCGCTTCCCCGAACCCGAAGCGGGGGAGGCCTTCCAGTCGCTCAACGAGAACCACGCCGTCTATTTCCACAAGCTTGGCACGCCGCAGTCCGAGGATGTGCTGATCCACGCAACCCCTGACAAGCCCAAGCTCAACAACAGCGCGGTCGTCAGCGACGACGGCCAGTATCTGTTGGTGTTCGGGTCTGAAGGGACCGACGCGCGGTTGGGCGTGACGCTGTATCCGATCGGCGCCAAGGGCGCCGGCAAGCCGGTCACGCTGGTCGGCGATTTCGCGAACAATTGGGACTATGTGACCAATGAGGGTCCACTGTTCACCTTCATCACCAACAAGGGTGCGCCGCGCGAGCGGCTGGTGTCGATGGACATCCGCAAACCCGGCAAGCTGACCGAGCTGGTCGCCGAGAGCGAGAATACGTTGGTCGGCGCCTCGCGCGTCGGCAATCGCATCATCCTGTCGTACCTGGGCGATGCGAAATCGCAGGCGGAGATGATCGCGCTCGACGGCAAAAAGGTCGCCGCGATCAAGCTGGCCGACATCGGGTCGGCATCGGGCTTTGGCGGCAAGTCGAGCGATCCCGAAACCTTCTATGCCTTCTCCAGCTATGCGCGGCCGACGACCATCTATCGGCTCGACACCGCGACCGGCAAAAGCGAGATTTTTGCCGAGCCCAAGCTGACCTTCAAACCCGATGACTTCACGGTCGAGCAGCGTTTCTACAAATCGAAGGATGGCACCGAGGTGCCGATGTTCCTTGTGATGAAGAAAGGGCTCGACCGCAGCAAGGGGTCGCCGACATTGCTCTATGGCTATGGCGGCTTCAACGTGTCCATGACCCCGGGGTTTTCGCCCACCCGGCTGGCGTGGGTCGATCAGGGCGGGGTGCTGGCGATCGCCAATCTGCGCGGCGGCGGCGAATATGGCAAAGCGTGGCACGACGCGGGGCGGCTCGCCAACAAGCAGAATGTGTTCGACGATTTCATCGGCGCGGCCGAATATCTGATCGCGCAAGGCATCGCGGGCAAGGGTCAGGTCGCGATCGAGGGCGGGTCGAACGGCGGCCTGCTGGTCGGTGCGGTCACGAACCAGCGCCCCGACCTGTTCGCCGCGGCGCTGCCCGCGGTGGGCGTGATGGACATGCTGCGGTTCGACCGCTTTACCGCCGGGCGTTACTGGGTCGACGATTATGGCTATCCGTCGAAAGAGGCCGATTTCAAGAATCTGCTCGCCTATTCGCCCTATCATAATATCAAGGCGGGCGCCGCCTATCCCGCGGTGCTGGTGACGACCGCCGACACCGACGACCGCGTCGTGCCGGGGCATAGCTTCAAATATACCGCGCAGCTGCAACATGCGAAGGCAGGCGACAAGCCGCACCTGATCCGTGTGGAAACGCGCGCCGGTCACGGCAGCGGCAAACCGACCGACAAGATCATCGCCGAGGCCGCCGACAAATATGCTTTTGCGGCGAAGTGGACGGGTTTGGCGGTCGAATAATGTCCTACGCCCTCGCCTTTACCGCCACCGATCCCGCCGAATTATGGGCCGAGGCGGGCGACGCCGCCGCGGCGCTGGTCGCGGGCGAGCGCGACGGCATCGCCAATATGGCGAATGTCGCGGCGCTGATCTGGCAGGCGATCCCCGACCTCAACTGGGCGGGCTTTTACCGCTTCGACGGGCAGGAACTGGTGCTCGGGCCGTTTCAGGGCAAGGCAGCGTGCATCCGCATCCCGCTCGACAAGGGCGTGTGCGGTGCCGCAGCACGGCTGCGCGCGACCCAGCGCGTCGAGGACGTCCATGCCTTTCCCGGCCATATCGCGTGCGACGCCGACAGCCGCAGCGAGCTGGTGGTCCCGGTGATCGCGGGCGACCGGCTGGTCGGGGTGCTCGACCTCGACAGCCCGCTGCCGGGGCGGTTTTCGGCGGCGGATCAGGCGGGGGCGGAGGCGCTGGTGGCGCGGATTGCCGCGGCGCTGGCGTAACGCCAACCAACCCCCGTTATCTGACCCAAATCGGGACGCAATCGTCAGGGTTAACGGATTCGCGAAAAGCCGCCGATTTTGCTAACAAGCTGTTAACCAATCGGTTCGGGCCGAGGGAACAGGGAGTTAGTCATGCGCACGTTCGTCTTGTTGGGGGTGGCCGCAGGGTCGTTGTTGCTGGCGGGGCGTGCCCATGCCGAAGCGCCGATGATCGATGCGGACGCTGCGACCGACCTGGTGAGCGGCGTGTCGTACCAGCATGACTCGCGCCCGGCGCTCGACTATGGCGCGCCCGCCGATGCCGACGCGCGCGTCTATACCGGCCATGCCGACCGCATCCCGAGCGAAGTCGAATATCGCCGCGTGTCGGGCTACGACGCCGAGGGGCGCTGGACCGGCACCTGGAACGGAACCTATGAAACGCCCGACGGGCGCCGCTACGAGGGCCGCTATGAAGGCTCGGTCGAGGGCCATGGCGCCGGCTATCCGCCGCCGCCGCATCACTATTATGGCGGCGGGTACGACCCGCAGTACGATGCAGAAATGGAACGCCGCTGTGGCCGGGGGGGCACAGTGGGCGGCGCGGTTGTCGGCGGAGTCGTGGGGGGCGTCGTCGGCAACCGCATCGCCGGCAAGGGCAACCGCACCGAAGGCACGATCATCGGCGGCGCGCTGGGCGCGGTCGCGGGCGGCGCGATCGGCGAAACATCGGACAAGAAGAAATGCGAAGCCTGGTGGGCGAGCCGCGGATCGCATTACAGCAGCACGACATACCATCATGGCGGCTATGGCCATGGCTACGGCTATTACACCCCCGGCGTGGTGGTCACGACGATCATCACCGGCGGCGCGCCGGTCGTGACCGAAACGGTCGAGACAACGACCAAGACCTATTATGAGAATGTGCCGGTTCGGAAGCGCTATGTCGCGAAGAAAAAGTGGACGCCGAAACCCAAGGCCAAGCCGCGCTGCGTCTGCTGATGACCCGCAAGGTCTGGTCACCTTGGGTTTGAAGGCCCGCCATCCAAGCGATGGCGGGCCTTTTCCATTTCGGGACTCGTCCCATCGCGCGGGAACAACGGTTCAGCGGCGCGAAAGCATCGGCGGCCTAGACCGGCGACATTCCGGGCCGGACCCTCTTTTGCCGACCCTTGGGGAGGAACCCTTGATGCGTAAATTCACCTGCCTTGCCGCTGCGGCCGCTGTCGTCGTCACCTCGGTCGGGATCAGCGCCGTTCCTGCCGAAGCGCGGTCGCGCCATGGCGGCTGGGGTTATCGCCATCACGACCGGGTGAGCACCGGCGACGTGCTCGGCGGCCTGCTGATCATCGGCACCATCGCCGCGATCGCCAGCGCCGCAAGCAAGGACCGGCGCGCGCGTGCGCCCGACTATCGTTACGAGCCGCCGTATCGCGATAATCAGCGTTACGACGAGCGCGAGCGCGACTATGTGCCGCCGGTCGAAGACCCTGCGGACGACAGCGACGTCCGTGCTTATGGCACCGGCGACGTCCAGAGCCGCGCCGCCGACGCATGTAGCTGGGCGGTCGAGGCCGAAATGGGCGATGATGCGCGCGTCGATCGCATCGACGGCACCGAAGCCAATAACGGCGGCTGGTACGTCACCGGCACCGCGTCACGGCTGGGCGGCGAGATCCGCAGTTTCGGGTGCAGTTATCGCAACGGCCGCGTCGTCAACGTCAATTTCGGCTGACCTGATCGATCCTCCCTGTCGCGCAGCGATGGGGAGGTGGCAACGCAAAGCGCTGACGGAGGGGCCTTTACCCCGCCGTCGCAAAGCCCCTCCACCATCCGCTTCGCGGGGACGGTCCCGCTGGCGCTGCGCGCCGTCTGCGACTCCCCCATCGCTGCGCGACGGGGAGGATTTTTATGAACGCCAGCAAAACCAAGGCTGAACGCCAGATAAGCGACAGGTTCAGCACCGTGTCACCCGCGAATCGGTAGAACCGCTTCAACAGGCTGCAACGCTGCCGCCTGCGCCTGAAGGAGACCGAACCATGGCTATCAAGACCAACCTGACCAAGGCCGCAATTGGTGCGGCCACCGCTGGCGCAATGCTTATGAGCGCCGCACCCGCCGCTGCCCGCGACCGGTACGACCGCGACGGCATTAGCGCGGGCGAAGTCATCGCAGGCGCCGTTGTGCTCGGCGGCCTCGCCGCGATCCTGTCGAGCGGCAACAACGACCGTTATGATCGTTACGACGACCGCTATCGCGGTCGCTACAACGATCCGCGCTACGGCTATGGCTATGATTACAACCGCTATGGCAACAGTCGCAGCGCCGTGAACCAGTGCGTCGGCGCGGTCGAACGCGGCAGCCGCCGTTATGGCAACACCGACGTTACCCAGGTGACGAGCATCGATCGCAAGCGCGACGGGTATAAGGTGAAGGGCCGCGTCGTTGTTCGCGACGGTTATGGTGGCCGCTGGGGTCGTGGTGGCTATTACGACCAGGGCAAATTCACCTGCGACATCCGTTACGGCCGCGTGCAGGACATCCGTTTCTCGGGCCTGCGCTAAAAAAACGGAAAGCCCCTCCCCGTCGGGAGGGGCTTTTTTCGTCGCCCCCGCGCAGGCGGGGGCCGCTAGCCCGCTTGCTCAGCCGCGCTGAGTAAACCGATAGCGGCCCCCGCCTGCGCGGGGGCGACGATCCGTAGGCGGCGATGGCCCTTGCTTCGACCTTACACCCACCGCATGAAGCGGGGATGATCAAACTTAGCTTGCTCGCCGCCCTGCTCCTTGCCGCGCCGATTGCGGCGCAGGCACAGGACGTCACCCCCGCCGCCGACCCCGCGCGCCTGAAAGCCGATGTCGAAAAGCTGGTGTCGTTCGGCACCCGGCATACTTTGTCGTCGGCGACCGATCGCAAACGCGGGATCGGCGCCGCGCGCAATTGGGGCGCCGCCGAATTCGGCCGTATTTCCAAGGCTTGCGGCGGCTGCCTGACCGTCGAGCGGATCGCCGATCGCTTTGACGGGCCGCGCGCGCCGGACGGCGTGATCGTCGAAAATGTCTTGGCAATCCAGAAGGGCACGGGCGATCCGGCGCATGTGATCATCATCGCGGGGCACATCGACAGCCGCGTGACCGACGTCATGAACTTCACCGCCGACGCCCCCGGCGCCAACGACAATGCGTCGGGTACCGCGCTGGTGATCGAGGCGGCGCGGTTGCTGTCGAAACAGAAGCATCGCGCGACGATCGTCTATGCCCTGCTGTCGGGCGAGGAACAGGGGCTGTGGGGCGGGCGCCTGCTCGCACGCCATGCGAAGGAAAAGAGCTGGCCGGTCGCGGCGGTGCTGAACAACGACATCGTCGGTGGCATCAAGGGAACTGACGGCGCCATCGTCGACAACCGGGTGCGCGTGTTCAGCGAAGGCATCCGCGCGTCGGAGGATCTGGCGGCGCAGCTGGCACGCCGCGGCATCGGCGGCGAGGATGACGGCCCGTCGCGCGCGCTGGCCAAGGCGGCGATCCGCGCCGGGCAGCACAGCCCGGCGATCGGACTGGACGTGCTGGCGGTGCGCCGGCCCGATCGTTTCCGCCGCGGCGGCGATCATCTACCGTCGCTCGAACTTGGTTATCCGGCGATCCGCTTTACCGTCGGGATCGAGGATTATGATCACCAGCATCAGGATCTGCGCACCGACAATGGTCGCAAATTTGGCGATACGGTCGACGAAATGGATTTCACCTATCTGGCGCGCGTCACGGCGCTGAACGTCGTGCTGGCCAGCGAGCTCGCCGCCGCACCACCCGCACCCGCCAGTGTCAGCATCGACGGCGCGGTCAGTTCGAACACCACGGTCAAATGGACGCCGGTGAACGGCGCCGCTGCCTATCGCATCCTGTGGCGCCGAAGCGATGCGCGCGACTGGACCGACAGCCGCCAGGTCGCGGGCGATGCAGCAACCGAGCTGGTGCTGCCCGGCGTCATCATCGACGATAATTTCTTTGGTGTTTCAGCAGTTTCAAGCGATGGCAGCGAGAGTATCGTGACGTTCGGCGGGCTGCCCCCCGCACAATAATTACCGAACACGCTATACGAAAATTTACCTTCCGCTGTTACCGCAAGGCTGGGACCATGAATCTCGGCCAACGTGGGGGTTGGGCGACAGCGATGGGTCGCGCCATGTCAATTCCCGAGGCTCCCCCAGCCTCAGCACCTCCAGACGAAAAGCGTCAGCCGCGCCAGTCGCGTCTGGTCAAGGCAGCGCTTGCGTGCAAGCGACTGGGCCAGTTCGACGTGACGATCCGCAATGTTTCGCTGACCGGCGTCGGCGGCCAGGGACCGCATGTGCTGCAAATCGGCGAGCGCATCACCATTTTCCTGTCGGGCCATGAAGCGATGCTGGGCACGGTGCGCTGGGTCGCGGGGACCCGATTCGGGATCGAAACCGACAAGCCGGTCGAAACGTCGCGCCTGCGTGCGGCGAGCAGCGATCAACTGGTCACCGCCGACAGCAAGGTCGATTTCCAGATCGTCCCCGCGCCGCGCATTTCCACCTGGCGCCCTGGCCTGTCACGCGCGACCAGCCTGCCGGGGCATTATGGGGTCAAGCGTTAGCGTCGGCTTTGGGGTGGTGAGCGGACATTGCCAGCTAAGTCGTAAAATGGTTAGATCCTCAAATGAAGTCGGAAACAGGCAAGCTGCCGAAAGGGCACAGCTACCCTCTCAAGCCCTCCTTTCTCGATGAGGCACTTACAAGCGCCGGCATCGTTATCGAAACTCACCTGACGCGGAACGCGGGAAATCTGTTCGATGCGCATTTCTGGCCGGCGAACCAGAACGTGCCGTATGAGAGGCTTTATGTCCGCGCCGGATCGGTGCCGATTGAAGAGGCTGCGAATGCACGTCACCGGGTCGAAAATCACGCAGTGCCCATGCTTGTTAAGTGGGTCGGCGACATACTGGCGATGGATCAGGAATCACCTGTGCGGCGCGAGAAGCAGTATTTAGGCTTATAGGCATTTCTGTCCGTTTGTAGTCGTCTAAAGACATTCGTCATCCCGGACTTGATCCGGGATCCACTGCGGCGCTGAAGTCGTGGACCCCGGATCAAGTCCGGGGTGACGATGATGGATGGGGCGACTAATGGTCGCTTCCGGTCATTGCATGCCAATGGCGATGGCTCGCCCCGAAACCCCAAAGGAAAAACGGCGCGGATTGCTCCGCGCCGGTTTCCCTCGGTTAACTCTTGAGGAGAAGCGAAGCGTCAGGCGACGCGGCGCACCTCATTGCCTTCATCGTCGATGTCGCGCAGGACATAGCCGCGGCCCCAGACCGTCTCGATATAATTTTCGCCCTCGCACGCCAGCGCCAGTTTCTTGCGCAGCTTGCAGATAAAGACGTCGATGATTTTGAGTTCGGGTTCGTCCATGCCGCCATACAGGTGGTTCAGGAACATTTCCTTGGTCAGCGTCGTGCCCTTGCGCAGCGAAAGCAGCTCAAGCATCTGATATTCCTTGCCGGTCAGATGCACGCGGGTGGTGTCGACCTCGACCGTCTTGGTATCCAGGTTGACCGCCAGCTTGCCCGTCTTGATGACGCTCTGGCTGTGGCCCTTCGACCGGCGGACGACCGCATGGATGCGGGCGACCAGCTCGTCGCGGTGGAACGGCTTGGTGACATAGTCGTCGGCACCAAAACCGAATGAGCGCACCTTGCTGTCCATTTCGGAAATGCCCGACAGGATCAGCACCGGCGTCTGCACCTTCGCAGTGCGGAGCTTTTTCAGCACGTCATAGCCGTGCATGTCGGGCAGGTTCAGGTCGAGCAGGATGATATCGTAATCATAGAGCTTGCCCAGATCCAAGCCTTCTTCCCCCAGATCGGTGGTATAGACGTTGAAGCCTTCGGTCGTGAGCATCGTGTCGATCGCCTTGGCGGTCGTCGGCTCGTCCTCGATCAGCAATACACGCATTGGGCACCCCTTGATTGTTTCCCACGACAGCCCTGCTTTTCCGATCAGCTGGCTCTCGTGCGATGCCACCGACCGACCCCTGTTGCGGACTGCCGGAACATTAACCACGAAACTAATGAAGGGAAAAGGTTAATTTTGATTTAACCCGCGGAATCCGGCGAGTCGCGGCCAATACACGACCGCTTCAGCGTCTCGACCAGATGGTCAGCGAGCGCCCGCACGCGCGCTGGGCGCAGCCGCGACGGCGGCGACAGCAGGTGGAGATACGCCTGCGGCATCGACCAATCGGTCAGGATGCGAACCAGCGCGCCCGACGTCAGCGATTCTTCGGCGATAAAGTCGGGCAGCACCGCGATGCCGCCGCCGGCGATCAGCAGCGGGATCATGATGTCGCCATTGTTGGCGAACAAAGGTCCGGTCGGGATCACCGTCGCTTCCTCGCCATCGCGATGGAAACGCAGCGGCAGGGCGCGTTCGCGGTGGCCGTAACCGATCAGCCGATGCGAGCCGAGATCGAGCGGATGGCGCGGGGCGCCGCGCTGGTCCAGATAGGCAGGGCTGGCAATGACCGACGCGGCGACCGGCGCAATGGTGCGCGCGAGCAGGCTGCTGTCTTCCATGCTGGCGATGCGCAGGCTGAGGTCGATGCCCTCGGCAATCAGGTCGTGGCGCGCATCGCTCAGCATGACTTCGATCTCGACCGCCGGGTGCATGGCAAGAAACGCTGCGAGCGGCCCGCCGAGCACCTTGATCCCGAAGCTCATCGGCGCGGCGAGGCGGATCGGCCCCGCCAGATCGACGCGGTCGCCGCGCGCCGCCTCGGTCGCCGCGGTCGCGGCCGCGACCATCGCATGCGCCTCGCCAAGCAATCCCGCGCCGGCGGTGGAGACGGTGACGGTGCGCGAGCTGCGATGGAGCAGCGCGATGCCGAGCGATGTTTCGAGACGCGTCACCGCCTTCGACACGCTCGCCTTCGACATGCCCAGCGATGCGGCGGCGGCGGTAAAGCTGCCGCTGTCGGCAACCGCGGCGAAACAGGCCCAGCCTTCGTAATCGGGTAGCGACATCTGATCCTCCTTTTCACTCCCCTTCAGGGGAGGGCAGCGAGACTTGGCAGCTTGGCTGCCTAATCGCAGTGGGTGGGGTCTATCGGCCTTGCGCTACGCCGACAGACCCCACCCCAACCCCTCCCCTGAAGGGGAGGGGCTTTCCTATCACATTCAAATTGGAAACAATAGATTTCTATCTACGCTATTTCAGAAACGATCTCCATCGCTATCTTGTCCTCAACACCGCAGCATCGCCGGGCATCCCGCCCCGGCGCGGCGCGACAGAAAGGACAAGGCCATGATCGACATTCGCAAATTCGACACGCTGGGCCACGCCAACCACGGCTGGCTCGACGCCCGTCATCACTTTTCCTTCGCCAACTATTACGACGAAGGCCGGATGGGCTGGGGCGCGCTGCGCGTCTGGAACGACGACGCCATTGCGGCGCAGTCGGGCTTCCCCCCGCATCCGCACCGCGACATGGAAATCATCACCTATGTCCGCACCGGCGCGATCACCCACCGCGACAGCATGGGCAACACCGGCCGCACCGCGGCAGGCGATGTCCAGGTGATGAGCGCCGGGACCGGCGTGACGCACAGCGAGTTCAACCTCGAGGATGAAGAAACGACGCTGTTCCAGATCTGGATCATGCCTGATCGGGACGGCGGCAATCCCGGCTGGGGGGCGCGTCAGTTCCCCAAAAATGACCGGTCGGGCCAGTTCGTGACGCTGGCGAGCGGCATCGAGAGCGACGCCGACGCGCTGCCGATCCGCGCCAACGCCCGCGTTGCGGCGGCCACGGTGAATGCGGGTGAGAGCGTTTCCTATGACCTCGAAGCCGGACGCCACGCCTATCTGGTCGCTGCCAAGGGCCGCATTCGGGTCAACGGCACCGACGCCGACCCCCGCGACGGCATCGCGCTGCGCGATGTCGGGACGATCAATGTCGAGGCGCTCGACGACGCCGAGCTGGTGCTCGTCGATAGCCTTTAAGACCCCCGGGCCGCCGCCTTGTCCCCTCCCTTGAGGCGGCGGCCCACCCAGGTGCCGCGAGTTTCCCCCGGCTCGCGGCACCTCCCCTGCCTTCTCTTCCAATTCGAATCAAAGGAGTCATCTCATGTCGCATATTCTTCGCATCGACGCCTCGGCCCGCCACAGCGGTTCGACCACCCGCCAGCTCGCCGACCAGCTTGTCGCGCGACTGGTCGAGCAGGGTTACGGCAGCGCGGTCACCCGCCGCGACCTGGCGCTCACTCCGCCCGCGCTGCTCACGGAAGCCTGGGTCGGCGCCAATTTCACCGACGATGCCGATCGCAGCGACGACCAGCGCGCGGTGTTGGCCCATTCGGACGAACTGATCGCCGAACTCGAAGCCGCCGACACGATCGTCATCGGCGTGCCGGTTTATAATTTTGCCATCCCTGCGGCTCTGAAAGCTTGGATCGACCAGATCGCGCGCGCCCGCCGCACCTTCCGCTACACCGAAACCGGCCCCGAAGGGCTGCTCAAGGGCAAGAAGGCCTATCTGGTCGTCGCCTCGGGCGGCGTGCCGGTCGGCAGCGATTATGATTTCGCCACCGGCTATCTCCGCCACGTTCTCGGCTTTGTCGGCATCACCGATGTGACGATCATTGCCGCCGACCAGCAGATGATGGACGGTGAGGCGGTGAGCCGCGCGACGTCTGCGATTGATGACCTCAAGCAGGCGGCCTGAATCGGCATCCTCCCTGTGGCTTTCGGCCATGGGGAGGATACTCCTTCATTCGTCATCCCGGACTTGATCCGGGATCCATGCAGCGGTCGTTGCTATGGATCCCGGATCAAGTCCGGGATGACGAAAATGGGAAAGTCATTGACAGTTCTTCACTCAAAGCCGCCCCTCACGCCTTTCCGCTTTCGGCTGCCCCCCGCTCCGCCTATAGCGCGCCATGCTCCTTTCAGATCGTGTCCTGTTCCTCGATGGCGAGGCCCTCGTGATCGACAAGCCCGCTGGCCTGCCGGTCGACGCCCCGCGCGACGGCAGCATCAGCCTTGAGAATCATCTCGACCTGCTCAAGTTCGGCTTCAAGCGCTGGCCGCTCGCGGTCCACCGGCTCGACCGTGACACGTCGGGCTGCCTGCTCCTGGCGCGCAATCCCAAGGCGCACGGGCGTTTCACCCGCGCGTTCGAGGATCGCGAGGTCGAAAAACAATATCTGGCGATCGTCGATGGCGTACCCGATGCTGAAAGCGGCACGATCAACCTGCCGCTGAGCAAGGTGTCGACCGCCGAGGAGGGCTGGCGGATGGTCGGCGACCCGAAAGGCAAGCCGTCGATTTCGCATTGGGAAAAGCTGGCGGTAGTCGATGGCCGCAGTTTGCTGCGCTTCCGCCCCGAAACTGGCCGCACCCACCAGATCCGCGTCCATGCGCTCGAAGGGCTCGGCTTCGCGCTGGTCGGCGATCCTGTCTATGGCCGCGGCGGCACCAAGACGCGTACGCTGCTGCACGCCGAACGGTTGGTGGTAAAACGTGACGTCAAGCCGTCAGTAATTGCCGAAGCGCCCTTCCCCGACGCGTTCATCGCGCTGGGCTTTGCCGCGCCGGAGGGAGCCGCCCCGACCCGTGGCTGACATTCCGGAAAGCGCGATTTCGGAGAAGTTTCTCGCCGGGACGGGACCGGGCGGGCAGAATGTCAACAAGGTCGCGACCGCGTGCCAGCTGCGCGTCAATGTCTATGCGTTGGGGCTGACCCCCGATGCCTTCAACCGTTTGAAAACGCTGGCGGGCAGCCGGATGACGACCGACGGCGAGCTGATCATCCTGGCACGGCGGTACCGCACCCAGGAAGGCAACCGCGCCGATGCGCGTGAACGCCTGTCGACGCTGATCGACGCCGCGCTGGTGCGCCCCGAACGCCGGATCAAGACCAAACCGAGCAAGGCCGCCAAAGCGCGCCGAGTCGATAGCAAGAAGGCGCGCAGCAGCGTCAAAGCCGGGCGCGGACGGGTGCGCGGGACCGACTGAAAATCCTGCGATGACAAGTCTTTACCGTCTCGACGCCCCCGCCGCAGCGATCGCCGCTACGTTTGCTGCCGAGGCGGGCGACGACCCATGGACCGGCGATTACATCGCCCCCGGACGCCCCGCGCCGGTGATCGTCAGCGACGGTCGCGGCGGCGCGCGCCGCTTTCTGCGCCCCAAGCTGTGGGGCGTGCCGCCCCCGCCGCGCGGCGATCGACCGGTCACGCACGTCCGCAACCTGCAAAGCCCGTTCTGGATCGGCACGCTGCGCCACGCCGAGCTGCGCTGCCTGATCCCCGCCACCGCCTTTGCCGAGTGGGCGGGGCCGGAGGGGGCGCGTCACCAACACTGGTTTTCGGTGCCGTCGCTGCCGATCTTCGCCTTTGCCGGAATCCACCGTCAGGGCGAGGATTGGCCCTGTTTTGCGATTCTGGCCACCGACCCCAACCGGTTGGTCGGCCGCTATCAGCCGCATGCGATGCCGGTGATCCTGCACCCCGACCAACATGCCATCTGGCTGAGCGGCGAATGGCGCGATGCGGTGGCGCTCGCGACCCCGTTTCCTGGCCAATTGATGGCGGTCAGCGAGGCACCGACGATGTAGGCAGAATTCACCATGTCTCTTCATGTTGAGGTAACCACTGGCGGGCTAAAAGCCCCGAAATGAAGAGATAAATCTGGGGCCAGAACATTGTTGGGCAATCGCATCATCGAAACCAAACGACCCGCCGTCACCGGCCGCCGCGCCGAGCGCGCTCCCGTCAAAGGCCGTGCGCGCTATCGCGAGCCGGGGCTGAACCCGTTCGACGTCGAATTGTTCGACCTGTCATCGACCGGTTTTCGCATGGTTACATTTTTCCGACCGCAGATCGGCAAGCATATCTGGGTCAACCTGCCCGGGCTGCAGCCTCTCGAAGCCGTGGTCCGCCGCGCCGACGGCAATAATTACGGGTGCGAGTTCGTCCACCCGCTGCACCCGTCGGTGGCGAAGCATTTGCAGGTGCAGCTGCGTCAGGGTTGAAAGATCCTCCCTGTGGCGAAGCCATGGGGAGGTGGCAGCGCGAAGCNNTCCACCATCCGCTGCGCGGACGGTCCCCCTCCCCATCGCTGCGCGACAGGGAGGATTTTTAGCTCAACCCCCCGCCGTCTCCGATTTCTGCAAAATATGCTTCCACTCGTCGGGCGTCACGCGCCCGACCGACAGCCGCGACTGGCGGATCAAATCCATGTCGGCGAGTTTGGGATCGGCCTTGATCGCCGCCAGCGTCACCGGATGCTTCAGCGCCCGTACCGGTTCGACGCGCACCACGACCCACGGCGATCCTTCGTCCGCAGTCGGGTCAGGGAAGGCGGTTTCGGTGATGCGCATGATCCCGACGCATTCCTTGCCGATATTGCTGTGGTAAAACAGCGCCTCGTCACCGACCTGCATCGCTTTCAGGTTGAGCTTCGCGGTGTGGTTGCGTACCCCGTCCCACATGCCGGTGCCTTCGCGCACCAGCTGCTCCCACGGATAGACGTCGGGTTCGGATTTCATCAGCCAATATGATTTTGCCATGCCGCTCTCTTAGCAAGCATCGGCGGTTTGAAAAGAGCGAGCCTCTTTCCCTGCCCCGCCGACACCCCTACATGCGGGAACAGAGTCGCGGCGGCCAAAAGCCCCGCCCCAAATTGGATGATGCTATGACCGCCGCTGTTCCGACCATCTCGATGTCGCTGCCCGCCGACCAGTTCGCCAAGGACTTTGGCGCGTCCTTCGAACGCTTCGGCTTTGCGATGATCACCGATCATGGCATCGACCCGGCGCTGATCGACGATGCGTGGGCAAAGGCGAAGGACTTCTTTGCGCTGCCCGAGCAGGTCAAGCGCGCCTATCATATCCCCGGCGGCGGCGGCGCGCGCGGCTACACCCCGTTCGGGACCGAAATCGCCAAGGGCGCGAAGGAAGTCGACCTCAAGGAATTCTGGCACGTCGGCCGCGACCTGCCCGCGGGCCACCGGCTCGCCGCGCAGCAGCCGAACAATGTCTGGCCTGCCGAGGTCGAAGGGTTTCGCGCCGTCTATGACAAATTGTTCGCCGAATTCGACCGCGTCGGCGGCCAATTGCTGTCGGGCATCGCCCGCTACCTGGGCCTCGCGCCCGATTTCTTCGACGACACGGTGCTCGACGGCAACAGCGTGATGCGCCTGCTCCATTATCCGCCGGTCGAAGCGCCCGCCAAGGGCATCCGCGCCGAGGCGCATGAGGACATCAACACGATCACCCTGCTCTTGGGCGCAGAAGAGGCCGGGCTCGAAATCCTCGACAAGGACGGCAGCTGGCTCCCGGTCAGCCCGCCGCCGGGCGCGATGGCGGTCAATGTCGGCGACATGCTGCAACGGCTGACCAACAACAAGCTCCCCTCCACCACCCACCGCGTCCGTAATCCCGATGCGGGCCGTGCGAGCGTGGCGCGCTATTCGATGCCATTCTTCCTGCATTTCCGCTCGGATTATCCGATCGAGACGCTGGAAAGCTGCATCGATGCGGCGCACCCGAACCTGTATCCGACGCCGATTACGGCGGATGAGTATCTGCAGGAGCGGCTGCGCGAGATTGGGCTCAAGAAGTAGCGAACCCCTTGTTCGTCACCCCGGACTTGATCCGGGGTCCAGGCGACGGCGCGAGAATGGATGCCGGATCAAGTCCGGGATGACGAACAAGGGGAGGCTGCTTTGGGGTGGGGAGCGGACATAGCCGATCCTCCCCGGAACGGGGAGGTGGCAGCCCGCAGGGCTGACGGAGGGGTCGAAACCTTTCGTCATGACGCACCGCCGCGGCCCCTCCACCACCGCTGCGCGGCGGTCCCCCTCCCCGTTCCGGGGAGGACCCCTACGTCGCCAAGTGGTCGTTAGTTGCCCTACCGCCCCGCCCAATAATCAAACACCGCCTGCTGCTGCTCGCGGATAAACCGTGCCGCCGTCGCGCCCTCCCACGGGCCTTCGTAACCGAGCAGCAGCGCCGTTCCGCCGACCCACCAGCCCTGCCCGGGCAGCCGGTCGCTTTCGCGTACCACCAGCACCGCCAGATCGGGTTCGCCGTCCAGCGCGCAGAGCCGGTCGACCTCGGCCAAGGTCTTGCACACCGCGCGCATCTTGGGCCGGGTGAAGCGGAACCCCAGGTCGCCGAGCAGTTCGGAATAGCTGACCGCGCGGCCCTCGCGCGCGGCTTCGGTCAGGATCGCGCGGATGCGCGGGGCGTCGCCGAGGGCGCTGGCGTCGGCGGCCAGCGCTTCGCCGCCTAAACCCCCGTCTTTGGCGGCCATGGAATGAAACCGGAGGTGCGCGCGACATAAGCGGCATAGTCAGGCCGCGTCTTGTGCAGCCCCTTTTCGAGCAGCGCCTTGCCCGACCATTTGGTCAGGGTGAAGGTCAGGAAAACCGGCCCGATCACGCTGGCCAGCGCGACCCACGGCCCGATGTCGGCGGCGATCAGCCACAATCCCCACCAGGTCAGCGCGTCGCCGAAATAATTGGGATGGCGGGTATAGCGCCACAGTCCGGTGTCGAGCACCTGCCCCTTGTTCGCGGGGTTCTTGCGGAACGCATCGAGCTGCGCGTCGCCGATCGTCTCGAACGCGATGCCGATCAGCGCCGCGACCACGCCGATGATGGCGAGGATACCGACGCCGTTTGCCACCGCGCCGCCGCTGGCCCAGATGCCGATCTGCGCGGGCAGGCAGGTGATGAACAGCAGCGGCGCCTGGGTCAGGAACACGGTGAGCAGCGCCGTCTTGCCCCAGCTCCATTTCTTCGTTTCCATCGTCCGCGACAGGATCTTGGCATAGCGCGGATCCTCGCCATGCCCCACCCAGCGGACGGTCAGATGGATGGCAAGCCGCAGCCCCCACAGGCTTGTCAGCCCGAGCAGCAATTTGGCGTGCAAAGCATCAAAACCCGCCTGCCACGCCGCCCCCCATGCCAGCAGCACCATGCCGAACGCCCAGAAGGCGTCGATGAACGACACGTCGCGGATCGCCACCGAAATCGCCCACAGGATCAGGATCACCGCCAGCAATCCGGCGAAATTGAGCGCCAGCAGCATCAGCAGGTCGGTCATGCGCGCATCTCCATCTCGTCCGGGCCGTCATCGCCGACAATATCGTCGATCGAGCGCACCGCGCGCTCGGGAATTTTGGGGATGCAGGTGCGATACACCTCGAGCACCTTCATCATATCGGCGCGAAAATCGCCGCTGGGCCAGATCAGCGGGCCAAGCCCGCCGGTTTTCGTCCCATAATCCATGAAGCCGACGACCATCGGCACCTTGGCCGCCATGGCGATCTGGTAAAAGCCGGTGCGCCATTTCGTTGTCTTGCCGCGTGTCCCTTCGGGCGCGACGGTCAGCATGAATTCGGTGCGGCGCGCGAACTCGTCGACCATCTGCTGAACAACATTGCCGCCACCGCGGCGATCGACCGGTACCCCGCCCATCTTGCGGATAAAGCCGCCCAGCGGCCAGCGGAACAGCGACAGCTTGGCCATGAAATAGGGACGAATTTTCAGATCGGCGGTCAGGCCAAGGAAATTGACGAAGTCCCAATTGCTGGTGTGCGGCGCCGCGATCAGGATGAAGCGTCGCGGTTCCGGCACCACCCCGACCGCTTTCCAGCCGCGCAGCCGGTATAATGCCAGCAACAATCGGCGCACCGCCCGTGCCGCCCATCCCGGGGGCTGATCGTCTATTCGCGTCACATACTCTCCTCTACCCACCGCACGGCTTGCGCGAAAGATCGGGGGTTCGCAAGGGGGCGCGATCACGGCGTGTGGCTTTGCGATCGCCCTTTGCCTTGGCGCGCCAGCCTTGCTATCGCGCCGCGACCATGGCGACCACCACCGACGATCCCGACAATCCCGAACCCGTCCCCGGCATGACCGACACGCCGTTCGGCAGCGCGCTGTCCGAACGCTATCTGGTCTATGCGCTGTCGACGATCACCGCGCGGTCGCTGCCCGATTTGCGTGACGGGTTAAAGCCGGTTCACCGCCGCCTGCTGTGGGCGATGCGCGCGATGCGGCTCGACCCGTCGCAGGGGTACAAGAAATCGGCGCGCGTCGTCGGCGACGTCATCGGCAAATTCCACCCGCACGGCGACACCGCGGTTTACGACGCGATGGTCCGCCTCGCGCAGGATTTCTCGCTGCGTTACCCGCTCGTCGACGGCCAGGGCAATTTTGGCAACATCGACGGCGATAACGCCGCAGCCTATCGCTATACCGAAGCGCGGCTGACGCGCGTCGCGATCGACCTGATGCAGGGTCTCGACGAAGGCACGGTCGATTTCAAACCGACCTATAACGGCGAGGACGAAGAGCCCGAAATCATGCCGGGGCTGTTTCCGAACCTGCTCGCCAATGGGGCGAGCGGGATCGCGGTCGGCATGGCGACCAACATCCCGCCGCATAATGCCGCCGAGGTCATCGGCGCCGCGCTGCTGCTGATCGAGAACCCGCAGGCCGAGCTGGCCGAACTGCTCGAGCATGTCAAAGGCCCCGATTTCCCCACCGGCGGCATCGTCGTCGACAGCGCCGAGACGATCGCCCACGCCTATGCTACCGGCCGCGGCAGTTTCCGCGTCCGTGCGCGCTTTTCGACCGGCAAGGCGGACGGCGCGTGGGAAGAGAGCGGGATCGAGAAGCTGCCCGGCGGCACCTGGCAATTGGTGATCAGCGAGATTCCCTATGGGGTCGCCAAGGGCAAGCTGATCGAACAGATCGCGCAGTTGATCGCCGACAAGAAATTGCCGATCCTGGAGGATGTCCGTGACGAGAGCGCCGAGGATCTGCGCATCGTCATCGAACCCAAGAGCCGCAACGTCGACCCCGACATCCTGAAGGAAAGCCTGTACCGGCTAACCGACCTCGAAAACCGCTTCGCGCTCAATCTGAACGTCCTCGACGCGACGCGGACGCCGAAGGTGATGGGGCTGCACCAGCTGCTCACCGAATGGCTCCAGCACCAGATCGTGGTGCTGGTCCGCCGCGCGCAGCACCGGATCGCCAAGATCGACGACCGGCTGGAGCTGGTCGCGGGTTACATCATCGCCTTTCTCAACCTCGACCGTATCATCGAGATCATCCGCACCGAGGATGAGCCCAAGCCGGTGATGATCGCCGAATTCATCCTGACCGACCGGCAGGCCGAAGCGATCCTGAACATGCGGCTGCGGTCCTTGCGCAAGCTGGAGGAAATGGAACTGAAGCGCGAGCAGGCGGACCTCACCGCCGAGCGCGAGGAGCTGGTCAAGCTGGTCGAAAGTCCGCAGCGCCAGCGCACCCGGCTGCGAAAGGATCTGGAAAAGCTGCGCGCGGTTTACGGCCTCGACACGCTGCTTGGCGCGCGCCGCACGACAATTTCCGAAGCCGCCCCGGCGCGCGACATTCCGCTCGACGCAATGATCGAGAAGGAGCCGGTGACGGTGATCCTGTCGAAACGCGGCTGGATCCGCGCCCAGCGCGGCCATGTCGCCGCCGATCAATGGGCCGAATTCAAGTTCAAGGAAGGCGACGAGCTGCTGTTCGCCGCGCACGCGCAGACCACCGACAAGCTGCTGATCGCCGCCAGCGACGGCCGTTTCTTCACCATCGGCGCCGACAAGCTACCCGGCGGGCGCGGGTTCGGCGAGCCGCTGCGGCTGATGGTCGATATCGACCCCGAGGCAAAGATCGTCGCGATGATCCCGGCGAACGCCGACGGGCGCCTGCTGCTCGCCTCGACCAGCGGTCATGGCTTTATCGCGCAGATGGGCGAAGTCGTCGCCGAGACGCGCAAGGGTCGGAATGTCGTCAACCTCAAAAGCGGCGCCCAGCTGGCGATCGTCCGCGTCATTGGGGCGGCGGACGACAGCGTCGCGGTGGTCGGCGAGAACCGCAAGCTCGTCGTCTTCCCGATCAGCGAAGTGCCGGTGATGGCGCGCGGCCAAGGGGTGATGCTGCAACGCTATCGCGACGGCGGCCTGTCCGACGCGGTCAGCTTTGTCTTTACCGACGGGCTAAGCTGGGCGATGGGCGGCGATACCGGGCGGACACGGACCGAAACCGACCTGGCGCCGTGGCGTGTCGCGCGCGGCGCCGCCGGTCGAATGCCGCCAACCGGTTTTCCGCGGAACAATCGCTTCGGCTGACCGCATTTTCCTGTCGCCGTAAATCGCTTCTTTACTCTCGCCCCACTAGGCCATGGCCAATGGGGAAAGGTCGCACAAAACCCGCTGTTATGCCACTTGATCGAACCGGTGAAGACCGGCCCTTGTTGTTCGTCGGCTGGATCGACGCGCTCCCGGTGCCAGCGGCGCTGATCCGCCCGCTCGCGCGCGGCAATTTTCGTCTGCACGCCAGCAACGCCGCTTTTGACCGGCTCAATCTGTCGCCAGCCGGCGCCGACGCTCCAATCGAGCTGTTGCGCGCCGTCGAACGCGCAGCGCAGTCGCCCAACGATATGCAGGAATTCAGCTGCCAGCTGGGCGACGGCGTCGCGGCGCGCGATCTGCGCGGATCGATCGGGCCGTTGCCGACCGAAACGGGCGACGAAAGCCTGTTCCTGCTGACGCTGATCGACCGTACCCAGGAAATGATGACCGAGCGCAATTTGCGCCGTGAGCTGGTGTCGGACAGCCTGACCGGCCTGCCCAACCGCGCCGGGTTCGAAGAAATGGTCGAACAGCGCGGCGTCACCGACGGCATTGGCGCCGACCACGCCATCCTGCTGCTCGACCTGGCGCGGTTCAGCCGCATCAACGAACATATCGGGCCGATGGCGGGCGACGAGCTGATCATCACAGTCGCGCGGCGGTTGAAATCATCCTTGCGCAGCGGGGACATTTTGGCGCGCACCGGCGGCGACGAATTTGCCATATCGACCCGCGTCGCGGGTGGGCGCGCCGATGTCCGCGAAATGGCGCGGCGCATCCGCGGCTGTTTCGACCATCCGTTCCGTATCGGCCAATTGAAAGTCAGCGTCGATTGCGCGCTGGGCTGTGCAATTCAGCCCGCGATCGACAGCGACGTCGCCGATCAGATCCGCCACGCGCAGATCGCGCTGAAACGCGCGAAGCAGACCGACCGCATCGAAATCTATGAGCCCGAATCGGCGATGCTGTCCGACAATCGTTTCGGGCTTGAAACCGAACTGCGCAACGCGATCGAGGAAGACCGGCTCCATCTGGCGTTTCAGCCGCTGATCGAGCTTGCGACCGGCAAGGTCGCCGGGTTCGAAGCGCTCGCGCGCTGGGACAAGCAGGACGGCCATGCGATTTCGCCCAGCGAATTCATCCCGATCGCCGAAGATTCAGGCCTGATCGTGCCGCTCGGCCAATGGGCGATCGGCAAGGCGGCGGCGGTGCTCGCCGGCTGGGACGGGCAAAATGGCGGCAAGACGGTCGACTGCTATGTCTCGGTTAATGTCTCGGCGATCCAGCTGTTGCGCGATGATGTCGCCGCGGTGGTGCGCGGCGCGCTCGCAAAGCATAAAATCGGCGGCGAACGGTTGATGATCGAACTGACCGAAAGCGCGATCATCGGCGATCCCGACCTTGCACTGTCAGTGCTCAGCGAGCTGAAGGCTCTCAATGCGCGCGTCGCGATGGACGATTTCGGCACCGGCTATTCGAACCTCGCCTATCTGCAGCGCCTGCCGCTCGACGTGCTCAAGATTGACCGCAGCTTTGTCGAACATATGGTCGATGACCGCGACAAGGTGGCGATCGTCCGCACGATCCAAAGTCTGGCTGAAGTGCTGGGGATGAAAACCACCGCCGAGGGGGTCGAGACCGCCGATCAGGCGCGCCTCCTGTCGGCACTCGGCTGCGATTTCGGCCAAGGCTATTTGTTCGCGCGGCCGTTGGAAGGCGCCGCGGCGCTCGATTTCTGGCGTCAGTCGCTGGTGCGCCCGATCTTCTGATCGACCAGTTCGGCAACGCGGTCGGCGCCGGGAAAATTCTCGGCGACCCATGCCGCTTCAACGTCTTTCAGGATGCGCGCGACCTCTGGCCCAACCGCAATGCCGCGCGCGACAATGTCGCCGCCCTTGATCGGCAGCACCGGAACCTCCCAATCCGCGAGATCGCGCACCGCGGCGGGCTCGCCCGCGATCAGATGCACGTCGCGCGCCGCGTCGATCCCGATGGCGTGGGCAAGCTGGCGCACCGGCCGCGCAACGTCGCCGCGATGCTCGCCCACCGCGCCCAGATATTTGCGCTGCCGGGTCGATAGCCGCAGGCGGCTGGCCACTTGCTCGGCAACCGCGCGGTCGGCGGGCAGCAGCGCCGCGAGACGGCGGTGCGGGACAATATCGGCTCCCGCAGCAGCTTCGTTGGCGAGCAGGTCGTCGAGCGTCGCGGCAAAATCCGGATCCAGTTCGGGCAGCAGCACCGCAAAAATGCCGTCAGCCGCCATCTGGCCGACGATCGCGCGCGGATCGGGCAGCGCCAAAATCTTGGTCAGCTCGTCGGCGATGCGTTCGCGCGACAGGCTTTTGAGTGACTGACGCGCGGTGACGACGGCGGCGTGGCTGTCTGCATCGAGCGCGCCGCGCCCAAAGCGCGCCGCAAAACGATAAAAGCGCAGGATGCGCAGATGATCCTCGGCAATCCGCGTCGCCGCATCGCCGATAAAGCGCACGCAGCCGCCGCGCAGGTCGTCGATGCCACCGAAATAATCATCGACCGCCCCCGTTTCCGGATCGGCATAAAGTGCGTTGATCGTGAAATCGCGCCGCGCCGCATCGCCCTGCCAATCGTCGGCAAATGCGACCGTCGCGCGGCGTCCGTCGGTCTCGACATCGTGGCGCAGCGTTGTGATCTCGTGATGATCGCCGCTGGCGACTGCGGTGACGGTGCCGTGCGCGATGCCGGTCGGGATCACCTTGATATCGGCCGCTTCCAGCCGCCGCGTCACCTCCTGCGGCAACAGCGGGGTCGCCAAATCGATGTCGGTGACCGGCAGGCCGAGCAGCGTGTCGCGCACCGCGCCGCCGACGATCTTCACCGCCCCGCCCTCGCTGGTCAGCGCCGCGACGATCCGGCGCAGCCCCGGCCGGACGCGCCATTCGGCATCGGGCAGCACGCTCACCGATGCCAGCCCGTGGGCATCCGCCGCGCCAGATTGATGATGATGCCCGCCGTCACGCCCCAGATCCGCCGTCCTTGCCAGTCCATGTCATAATAATGCCGGTCCTGACCCTGCCAATGCGCCTGCTGGCGCGCATAATTGGCGGGATCGAACAGGATGTCGAGCGGCACTTCGAACCAGTCCTCGACCTCGTCGGGGTTGGGGTCGAGCGGCAGGTCGGGGGGGATGACGCCCAGCACCGGGGTGATGATATAGCCGCTGCCCGACCGATAAGGCTCGGTCACCCCCGCCACCATCACGTCGCGGGGACTGAGGCCGATCTCCTCCTCGGCCTCGCGCAGCGCGGCATCAATCGCGTCGCGGTCGTCGGGATCGATCTTGCCGCCGGGAAAGGCGACCTGCCCGGCATGGCTGCGCAGCCATTGCGGGCGCTGGGTCAGGATGACGCCGGGGTCGGGGCGATCGGTAAAGGCGATCAGCACCGCGGCATCGCGGAGCGTCGGCGTGCCGAGATACGCCTCATCCTCGCCCGCATCGGGCAGCAGATTGTCGAGCGCGGCGCGCAGCTTTGCCGACAGCATCAGCGATCGACCAGCGGAAATGGCGCGCCGTTCGACCAGATCGCGGGCGGATCGCTTTGGTCAGCGAGCGCCATCTCGACGATCTCATAATAAAGCGCGCGATCGATCCGCGCTTCAAGCCCGTTGCCGATGGTGCCGCGGACGTGGAGCCGCGGGTCGGGGCTATCGGGGTCGGTGCCGAAGGTCAGCGGATGGTCGGGTCCGGCCATGACGAGGTCGTCGGTGTCGAGCCGGAAGACGAGCTGGCGGGCGGCACCCGCTCCCTCGCTCTTCATCTCGACCGCCCGGAATGGGGTGTCCTCGACCGCAATGCCCAACTTCTCGGCAGGGGTCACCAGAACATGGCTACCGTCGGCTTCACGGCGCAGGATCGTCGAGAACAGCTTGACCATCGCGGGGCGGTTGATCCGCCCGCCTTCGTGATACCAGCTGCCATCGGCGCGGATTTCCATGAAGCTGTCGCCCTCGCGCTCGGGGTGCCATTGCTCGACCGGCGGCAGCTGACGCGCGGCGAGCAGTTCGGCAGCCTCGGTCAGCGAGAGCTGTGCGAAGTCCTTGGGAAGCGAAGGCGCGGGGGTGACCATCCATCCGACATAGGGGGGCTAACGGATCGTGCAAGTCGCAGCGTAGCTCTATCGATTGAGCCGTGCCCCTGCGAAGGCAGGGGCCCATCATCGACCCTATGCGTCCCACATCAGCGGTTGCGGAACGAGAGCTCGGGTGATGGGCCCCTGCCTTCGCAGGGGCACGGTGTCATCGCGGCCCGATCATCCCCGCACCCATCGGCAACGCATGCCCGTTCACCGCGCGTGCCAACAGACGCCGCTGCTCAAACGGTCCCGGCAGATCCCACGCCGCCGTTGCATCGGCATCGAAGCCGAAGAAGCGCCCGTAGTATTCCGGATCGCCGATCATCATCAGCGCGCCGTCGGCCCCATCTTCTGCCGCCGTGAGCATGTGCGTCATCAGCACGCGGCCATGCCCGCCGCGCTGGAGGTCGGGGCGCACCGCCACGGGCCCCACCATCACCAGCGGCGTGACCGCGCCGTCGGCGGTGCGATGCGCGACCGGCCAGCATTGGATCGTGCCGATCAGTGCGCCATCCTCGACGGCCGCGAAACTGAGCCGCGGGATCGCATCCATACCCTGGCGGATGCGGTAGGCGGTTCGTCCAAAGCGATCGGCCCCGAAAGCGGCGTCTAGCAAAGCCTCGACCGCCTGCGGTGCAATATCCGACAATGGAAGTAACTCGACCAACGCGCGCCCTTTCGCTAATGCGGCGGCGCTTTAGGGGTGCGGCGCGGCGATGCAAAGCCGAATGTCGCGCGCGTTCGACAGGATTTCTTGTGACCGATACATTGTGGCTGGAGGTGGACGGGCTGATCGCCCAGGTGCTGACCGGCATTTATTCCGAAGAAACCCACCTGCCGCAGCCGCTGCGCATCGGGGTGCGGGCGCGGCTGAGCATGGCCGATCATTATGATCCGACGACGCCGCTCAGCGCCTCGAAAAATTACATGCACCTGAAATTCGCCGCGACCGAGGGGATCCCCAAGGATGTCCATTTCGTGCTGATCGAAAGCGTCGCCGACCATATCATCGACACTTTGTTCCTGCAGGATGACAAGGTCGAGGAGGTCGAGGTGAAGATCGTCAAGCTGGCGATCGCCGAGGACGGCGAAGAGATTGGCATCACCATGCGGCGGAGCCGCAAATGACGCAGAAGCTGGCGCTGGTCACCGGTGGCCTCCACCGCGTCGGCGCCGCGATTTCGGCGCGGCTGGCGCGTGAAGGCTATGCGCTGGCGATCCACAAGCGCAGCCCGGGCGAGGCGGACGCCGTGCTCACCGATGCACTGGCCGAGACCGGCGCGCTCAGCCACCGCTTCGCCGCGGACTTGTCCGACCCCGCCGCGGTCGATGCGCTGATTCCCGCGGTGATCGACACGTTCGGTCGCGCGCCCGACCTGCTCGTGAACAATGCAGCGCTGTTCGCAGAGGGGGAGTGGGCCGATCTGTCGGCGGCGTCGCTCGCAGCGATGATGCAGGTCAATTTATCTGCGCCGGTGATGCTCGCGAAGGCACTTGTTGCCGCAAGCGAAGGCCAGCGTCCCGCGATCGTCAATATCGTCGACCAGCGCGTCGCGCAGCCGGTCCCCGACCAGCTGGCCTACAGCCTGTCGAAATCGGCGCTGTGGCAGGCGACCGCGACGCTGGCGGTCGCGTTCGGAAGCCGCGCCCGCGTCAACGCCGTCGCGCCGGGGCTGACGCTGGCTACGGAGGATTATACGGCGGCGCAGGTCGAGCGGCTCGCGGGGCGGATGCTGCTGGGTGCCTTGCCGAGCCCGGCGCAGATTGCCGATGCGGTCGTGTATCTGGCGCGCGCCGAAGCGGTGACCGGGCAGACGATCTTCGTCGACGGCGGCGCCCATCTGGCACCGATGGGGCGCGATTTTGTGGCGTTGGAGCGGGATTGACCTGCGGCCAACGATGGCCGGGATCGACCGATTGCGGCCATAAACTTTCGTCATCCCGGACTTGATCCGGGATCCATGCGCCCTCTCAGCAACGGGCGGCGCGTGGCCTCGTGGACCCCGGATCAAGTCCGGGGTGACGAGTCCATGAGGTCCACTTCCCACCCCAAGGCGGACATCGTCCCGCCTTTCGGGCTGCCGACCGTCAATAAATATGCACCGCCTTGGTCACCAGATACCCGTCCAGCCCCTCCGGCCCGCTCTCGCTGCCAAAGCCCGATTCCTTGATCCCGCCGAACGGCGTGTCGAGGGTCGAGATGACGAAGCCGTTGATCCCGACCATGCCGCTTTCGATCGTGTCGGCGATGCGGTTGATACGGCGGCCGTTTTCGGTGAACGCAAACGCGGCCAGCCCATAGGGTAGCCGGTTTGCCTGTTCCAGCGCCTCGTCCTCGCTGCCGAAGGGGCGGATCAGCGCCATCGGGCCGAATGGTTCGTGGTTCATCGCATCGGCATCGAGCGGCACGTCGGCGATTGCGGTCGGCTGGAAAAAATATCCCTCGCCCGTCGCCGCGCCGCCCGCGATTACCCGCGCGCCTTTGGCCTGTGCATCGGCAACCAGCGCTTCCAAGGCCGGGATGCGACGCGCGTTGGCGAGCGGACCCATTTGGGTGTCGCCGTCGAGACCGCTACCGATCTTCACCTTTGCCGTCCGTTCGGCGAAACCCTTTACAAAGGCGTCGTAAATGCCCTGCTGGACATAAAAGCGGGTCGGCGAAATGCACACCTGCCCGGCGTTGCGGAATTTCTGCGTCACCACCTTGTCGAGCGTCGCCTCAAGATCACAATCGTCGAAAATCAGCACCGGCGCATGGCCGCCGAGCTCCATCGTGATCCGCTGCACCCGATCGGCGGCGAGCTTCATCAGATGTTTGCCGACCGCGGTCGATCCGGTGAAGCTGACCTTGCGGATCACCGGGCTGGCGAGCAGGTGGCGGCTGATCCTGTCGGGGTCGCCGTAAACAAGCT
This sequence comes from Sphingopyxis sp. UBA6723, assembly GCF_002454115.1. Classification (GTDB taxonomy): domain Bacteria; phylum Pseudomonadota; class Alphaproteobacteria; order Sphingomonadales; family Sphingomonadaceae; genus Sphingopyxis. The sequence goes on from NZ_DKIH01000006.1 coordinate 106,248, forward strand.
GAACCACGTCGCCGGGAATGCCCGCGTCGGCGATGCAGCGCATGATCGCGCTGGTGCAGCCGGGGGTTTCCTCGGGCGCCTTGGCGATCACGACGCAGCCCGCGGCGAGCGCGGGGGCGATCTTCTTGACCATCAGGTTGACCGGGAAATTCCACGGGCTGAACGCCGCGACCGGACCGACCGGCTGGCGCAGCACCATCGTGCGCTGCCCCGCTGGCCGCTGGAGCACCCGGCCTTCGATGCGTTTGCCCTGTTCGGCGAAATAGTCGAACAGCCCCGCCGCCGACAGCACTTCGCCGCGCGCCTCGGCGATCGGCTTTCCCTGTTCGAGCGTCAGCAGCGTCGCGATATGCTCGACCCGTTCGCGGATGATCGCCGCGGCCTTGTGCATCAGCGCGGCGCGCTCGTCGAAACTCTTGGCGCGCCACACCGGCCAGCCGCGCTCCGCCGCGGCGAGCGCCTCGTCGAGATCGGCGATGGTGGCGACCGGCAGTTCGGCGATCGTATCCGCGGTCGCGGGGTTATACACCGGCCGCTCGTCGCGCCCCTCGCCGCTCCGCCAGGCGCCGTTGATGAAAAGCTGGAGGTCGGCGTCGTAGGTAGCGGTCATATGCATTTCCTATCTGTTCCGTTCGCATCGAGCGAAGTCGAGATGCATCTCGCGCTGCGCAGGCGTGTCTCGACTTCGCTCGACACGAACGGAAGGGGGAGAATTGGTCAGATGTGGCTCATATAGTCGCGCTCAGCGATAGTTAAAGCTGATGCTGATCCGTTCGCCCTTGCCGCTGTGCGGCATCACTTCATGACGCAGCCAGCTTTCCCACAGGAACACCCGCCCCGCCGCGGGCTCGGCATAGACGAAGGGCAGCAGATGTTCGGGCGCATCGTCGCTGCGCCCCGGCGCCGCCATCAGCATCGCGAGGCGCGGGTCTTCCAGCTTGAGCGCTCCCGATCCGGGCGGGACCGCGACATAGAAGGTGCCCGACACGATGCTGTGCGGGTGGATGTGGCCGCTGTGGGTGCCGCCGGGTTTCAGGACATTGACCCACAGGCTGTCGAGCTTCAGCGGTTTGGCGAGGTCGAAATGCGCCGCCTTGGCAAACGCCTTCACTTCCTTGTCGAGCAGGCGTTTGAGGTCGTGGAACGCCGGATCACGCTCGGGCAGGTCGTTCAGGCTGGCGTAGCTGGTATAGCCCTTATAGCCATGCGCGCGGCTCCACGCGCGCCCCGCGCCGTCCTCCTCGGCGAACAGGCGGCTGCTGTCCTCCAGCTCGGCGAGCAGGTCGGGCGAGCCGACGTCGGCTTCATAGAAAAGACTGGCGAACAGCGAACGAACGGGCATGATGGCCGCAAAGCACAGCCAATGCGCAAGAGCAAGGGAGACGAGGATGGCCAAGTTTGAACTGATCGCCGATGGATTGCGTTTCCCCGAAGCGCCGGTGGTGATGGACGACGGCAGCGTCATCCTCGTCGAGATCGAGGCGGGGCGGATCACCCGCTGCTGGCCCGGCGGCCGAAAAGAGGTCATTGCCACCCCGGGCGGTGGCCCCAATGGCCTGGCGATCGGCCCCGACGGCAAGCTCTATTGCTGCAACAACGGCGGCTTCAACTATGTCGAATCGAATGGCTATCTGACCCCGCATGGCATCGCCGACGATTATTCGGGCGGGCGGATCGAGCGGATCGACGTCGATACCGGCGCGGTCGAAACCCTTTATCAATCGGGTGATCATGGCATCGTGCTGCGCGGCCCCAACGACATCGTGTTCGATGGCCATGGCGGCTTCTGGTTCACCGATCACGGCAAGGTCGATTATGCCAAACGCTGCCACGACATCGTGGGCATTTTCTATGCCAAGGCTGACGGCAGCTTCATCGAGGAAGTCATCTTCCCCTCGAACAACCCCAATGGCGTCGGCCTGTCGCCCGATGGCGACGCGCTATACGCCGCGGAGACCTACACCTGCCGCCTGATGAAGTTCAACATCACCGCCCCCGGCAAGGTCGCGTCCGACGCCGGCCCCGGCGGCCCCGGCATCCCGCTCTATCGCCCGGCGGGCTATAAATTCTTCGATAGCCTCGCGGTCGAGGCATCAGGCAATATCTGCATTGCGACAATCGGCGAATGCGGCATTTCGGTGGTGTCGCCCGCGGGCGAGCTGGTCGAATTTGTTGCGACCGACGATATTTTCACGACCAACATCGCGTTTGGCGGTCCCGACCGGCAGGATGCCTATATCACCCTTTCGGGTACCGGGCGGCTGGTGAAGACGCGTTGGGCGCGGCCGGGGCTGCAATTGCAATATTGACTTAGCTAACCGGCTTAGCTAAGTTAGCCAACATGACAATCGTGACCATCCACGAGGCCAAGACAAATCTGTCGCGCCTGATCGCCCGCGTCCTCGCGGGCGAAGAGGTGACGATCGCGCGCGGCAAGGAACCGGTGGTGAAATTGATGCCGGTGAACGCACCACCCAAGGCGAAGCGCGTTTTGGGCACGCTGAAAGGCAAAATCGATCTTGACGCTGGCTTTTGGGATCCCCTGCCCGAAGAAGACCTGGCGCTATGGAACGGCGAAGACAGTCCAGAGGCGCAATGAACCTGCTGCTCGATACGCACGCGCTGATCTGGGCTGCCAATGAGCCGGAGAAATTGCCAGATGCGGTGAGGTCGGCCATCGAAGACCCGGACAATCATATCTGGGTCAGTGCCGTTTCTGCCATCGAGGTCGCAATCAAATTCCGCATCGGTAAGCTGGAAGGCGCCGACGAACTCGCCGAGCGCTTTGAAACCGTCATCGCAGGTTTTGGCTTTGACCAGCTGCCCATTTCGGTTGCTCATGCGAGTCTGGCGGGCTTGCTGCCCTTCGACCATCGCGACCCGTTCGACCGCATCTTGATCGCTCAATCGCAGATCGAGCAATATGCGCTCGTATCGAACGAAAAGCTGTTCGACCAGCTTGGCGTCATCCGTTTCTGGTAGGAGTGCCGTCCATGCACCGCGAAACCCATGCCGCCAGCCGCATCGGCTGGCTGCGCGCTGCGATCCTCGGCGCCAACGACGGGATCGTATCGACCGCCAGCCTGATCGCCGGGGTCGCGGCGGCGGGCGCGTCAGCCTCGACGATTCTCGTCACCGGGACCGCGGGGCTCGTCGCAGGGGCGATGTCGATGGCGGCGGGCGAATATGTGTCGGTCAGTTCGCAGGGCGACGCCGAAAAGGCCGATATTGCCAAGGAGAAGCGCGAGCTCGCCACGGTGCCCGAACTGGAACTCGAGGAGCTGACGCAAATCTATCAGCAGCGCGGCCTCGATCGTCCGCTTGCCGAGCAGGTCGCGGTGCAGCTCACCGCACATAATGCGCTCGACAGCCATTTGCGCGACGAACTGGGGCTGACCAGCGAACTGGCGGCGCGTCCGATTCAGGCGGCAGCGGCTTCGGCGGCGAGCTTTACCATCGGCGCCGCCCTGCCGCTGGCGATCGTGCTGCTGATCACCGGACCATCGCTGCCGTGGATCGTGTCCGCCGCCTCGCTGATCTTTCTCGCCATCCTGGGCGCGCTTGGCGCCTGGGCGGGCAAGGCGCCGATCGCGCGCGCCGTCCTGCGCGTCAGCTTTTGGGGCGCCGTTGCGATGGGGGTGACGATGGCGATCGGATCGCTGTTTGGGACGACGGTTGGCTGACTAGCGCGCCCTGCGTGATTGTCAGCGCGGGCTGCATCTGTATGACTAGCGCCTGACCCGCGAAAGCGGCATGACAATCGGAGGGGTCCGTAAATGAGCAGAGCAAGCTGGGCGATCGACATTGATCGCGACGATATCACGCAAGCCCAATTGGTCGCCGATCCCGACACGCCCCTCGCAGCGGGACAGGTGCGCGTCCATATCGACAGCTATGCGATGACCGCGAACAACATCACCTACGCCGTGTTCGGCAAGCCCGCCGGGCTGTTTGGCAATGATCAGGGCTATTGGGATTTCTTCGCCGAGCCGGGCGGACCCGGCCGCCTGCCTGTGTGGGGTTTTGCCACGGTCACCGACAGCGCCGCCGAAGGCGTATCGGTCGGCGACCGTTTCTACGGCTATTATCCGATGGCCAGCGACACCGTGCTGACCGTCGGCAAGGCCGGGCCGGGGGGCTTCACCGACATCACCCCGCGCCGCACCACCCTGCCGCCGATCTATAACCAGTATCAGCGGATCGAAGCGCTGCCCGACTATCGCGCCGCCGACCATGATTATTGGCCGGTGTTCCGCCCGCTGTTTCTCACCGGCTGGCTGATCGCCGACCAGTTCGAGGATGAGGGCGATTATGGCGTCCAGCAGATCCTGATCGCCAGCGCGTCGAGCAAGACCGCGATCGGGCTTGGCTTTGCACTCAAACAGCGCGCCGACCGCCCCGAAACGATCGGGCTGACCAGCGCCGCCAATGTCGAGACACTCGCCGCGCAGGGGATTTACGATCGCGTCATCAGCTACGACCAGATCATGACGCTCAATGCGTCGACCCCGGCCGCACTGGTCGACATGGCGGGCAATGGCGCGGTCACGCGCGTCGTCCACAGCCATTTCGGCAGCCAGCTTCAGGCGTCGATCATCGTCGGCAAATCGCATTGGGACGCGCAGGCCGACGTCGAGGGACTGCCCGGCCCCGAGCGTCAGGGTTTCTTTGCCCCCGGTCGCAGCCAGAAACGCATTGCCGACTGGGGCGGCGCGGTGTTCGGGCAGAAGATCGCCGAAGCATGGCTGGCGTTCATGGACGTTGCACCGCGGCTCGCCAGCGTTGATAAGCGCCAGGGCGGCAACGCGGCGCTCGCCGCCTATCGGGAAATGCTTTCGGGACAGGCCGACCCCGGCACGGGGATCGTCGTCGTCCCATGAGGGTCGTGAGCGAGGATCCCGTCCGTTCGCGCCGGAAAGGATAGATCCATGCTGCGTACCCTGATCGCCGCCACGACCATCGCCCTGTCGCTCCCCGCGGCAGCCGCCACCGCCGAAACCCCCAAAGCTGCTCCCGCGCGCCAAGCCGACCTCGCCGACCGTGTTGTCGGCACCTACAAGGGTGCGGTCGCGTCCGACGCGCGCGGATCGTCGCGCGACAATGTCACGATCACGGTGACCCGCGTCGGTCCGAACAAGGTCGAGATCAAATCGGATTATCCGCGCATCCCGACGGTCACCATCCCGCTCGAAAAGGCGATGGACGCAATCCTTGCCGCAAGCGGGCCTTATGTTTTCCTGCTCGATACCGTCCGCGCGCCCGACCGGCTCGACCTCAGCATCGACGATGCCAGCTGGTATGGCACCCGCGTCACCACCCCCGCCAAACAATAAGGTTGCCCTCTCCCGCATGTCCTACACCCATGTGATTTTCGATTTCGGCGGCGTTATCACGTCGTCGCCGTTCGAGGCGTTCAACCGGCTGGAGGACGAACGCGGGCTGCCGCGCGATTTCGTGCGCCGCGTCAACGCCGCCGACCCCGACCGCAACGCGTGGGCGAAGTTCGAGCGGGCCGAGATCGATGCCGCGGCGTTTGATGAACTGTTCGCCGCAGAAGCGCGCGCGCTCGGGCATGAACTGGAGGGCGAAGCGGTGCTCGCGGTGCTCGCCGGTGCGGTGCGCCCGGCGATGGTCGCGGCGCTCGACACGCTGAAAGCGCGGGGGTTCACCATCGGCTGCATCACCAACAACGTGCCGTCAGGTCACGGCGCCGGCATGGCGCGCAGCTTCGCCAAGGCCGAAGAGGTCGCCGCGATCATGGCGCGCTTCGATCATGTCATCGAATCGAGCAAGGTCGGGGTCCGCAAGCCCGACCCGCGGATTTATGAGATGATGTGCGAAGCACTCGGGGTTGAACCCTCCGCCTGCATCTATCTCGACGACCTTGGCATCAACTGCAAACCGGCCGCGCAGCTCGGGATGCACGCCATCAAGGTGACAAGCGGCGAACAGGCGCTTAAGGAGCTGTCGCAGATTCTGGACCTGGAGCTCTCTCACCCATGAAAAAGATCTACCCCGACGCCGCTGCCGCTCTCGACGGCCTTCTCTTTGACGGCATGCACATTTGCGCGGGCGGCTTTGGTCTGTGCGGTATCCCCGAACGGCTGATCGACGCGATCCGCGATGCGGGGACCAAGGATCTGACGATCGCCAGCAATAATGCCGGGATCGACGGCGAAGGGCTCGGCAAGCTGCTTCGCACCCGTCAGGTCAAGAAGATGATCTCCTCCTACGTCGGTGAGAACAAGGAATTCGAGCGCCAATATCTGGCGGGCGAGCTGGAGGTCGAATTCTGTCCGCAGGGCACGCTCGCCGAACGCTGCCGCGCCGGTGGCGCGGGCATCCCCGGTTTCTACACCAAGACTGGCGTCGGCACTGCGGTCGCCGAGGGCAAGGAAGTCAAGAGCTTCGACGGGCAGGATTATATCCTCGAGCGCGGCATTTTCGCCGACCTCGCGATCATCAAGGGCTGGAAGGCCGACGAGAGCGGCAACCTCATCTTCCGCAAGACCGCACGCAACTTCAACGCGCCGATGGCAACCGCGGCGAAGATCTGCGTCGCCGAGGTCGAGGAAATCGTCCCCGTCGGCAGCCTTGACCCCGACACCATCCACCTGCCCGGCATCTATGTGAAACGCATGATCATCGGCGCGCCCTATGACAAAAAGATCGAATTCCGCACGACGCGTCCGCGCGAGGCGGTGTGATGCGCGCGCTTCCGCTCGTCGCTTCGCTGCTCCTTGCAGGCTGCGCAGCGGCTCCTGCTGAGGTCACAACGGCCCCTCCGCCGCCGTCTGCTGCAACTTCCACGCAAGCCGCCAAGCCGCCCGTCGCGCTGCAATATCTTTATGGTTCGGCCGAGGCCGCCATCGCCGTTCGCGCGACCAATGCGCGGATCGCCGACTACGGCCTCGCACGGATCAAGCAGCGCCCGACCGACAGCGTCATCCTCGCCACCGGTGCGACCATGACCGCGCCGCGCTTCGAAACCTGCGGCAACAAGCCCTTCGCCGCGGTGTTCGATGCCGACGAGACGTTGATCTGGAACCTCGGCCCGATGCGCTATTTCGCGGAAAAGGGCAGCGCCTTTGACCCCAAGATCTGGGACCAGTGGGAAAAGAGTGGCGCGGGCAAGGCGGTCGCCATGCCGGGTACCGCCGACATGCTCGGCAAACTGCGCGCCGCTGGCATCACGATCGTCGCGAATACCAACCGCACCGCCGCCAATGCCAAGGGCAGCGAAGACACGCTCCGCGCCGCAGGGCTTGGCGAATTCAAGCATGGCGAGACCTTGTTCCTGATGGGCGACGATGCCACCGGGTCGAGCAAGGATATGCGCCGCGCCGCGATCGCGTCGAAATACTGCGTCATCCTGATGGCGGGCGACCAGCTCGGCGATTTCAGCCAGCAATTTAACGTCCGCGACCTGCCTGCCCCGCAGCGCGCCGCGCTGGCCGCCAGCCCCGCCGCCGCAGCGCTCTGGGACAAGGGCTGGTTCCTGTTCCCCAACTCTGTCTATGGCCCGTGGGAAAAACTGGGCTGGGACGAAACCTTCCCCTCCGACACCAAATGGGAGCCGAAATAACATGCCCTGGACCCGCGACGATATGGCGGCACGCGCCGCGCAGGAATTGCAGGACGGCTATTACGTCAACCTGGGGATCGGCATCCCGACTTTGGTTGCGAACCATATCCCCGCCGGGATGACGGTGACGCTCCAGTCGGAAAACGGCATGCTCGGCATCGGCCCATTCCCGTTCGAGGGCGAAGAGGACGCCGACCTGATCAACGCAGGCAAGCAGACGATCAGCGAAGTCGCCAATTCTGCCTATTTCTCATCGTCCGACAGCTTTGCCATGATCCGTGGCGGCCATATCGACCTCACCGTGCTCGGCGCGATGGAGATCGCCGAAAATGGCGACATCGCCAACTGGATGATCCCCGGCAAGATGATCAAGGGCATGGGCGGCGCGATGGACCTGGTCGCCGGGGTCAAGAAGATCATCGTCGTGATGGAGCATAATGCCAAGGACGGCAGCCCCAAGTTCATCCCTGAATGCACGTTGCCGCTGACGGGCAAGAATGTCGTCGACATGATCATCACCGACCTCGCGGTTTTCCGGCGCGACGATCATGCCAGCCCGTTCCGGCTGGTCGAACTGGCACCGGGCGTGACCGCGGAAGAGGTTGCTGCGAAAACGACGGCAAGCTACCTATCCTGAATGGATGACAAGCCACCGCCGCGGTCCCAGCTCCGCCTCGACAATTTCTCACGCGCCGTGGCGGGCCTGAAGGAAGCAGTTGATCTTCGCGAGACTCGGCCCCTGAGCGAACTGGAAAAGGCTGGCATGGTCCAGCGTTTCGAAATTGCGTGGGAATTGGGCTGGAAACTGCTGGCCGATCGGCTGGCGGAAGAACTGGCACCGCCAGAAGCGCTGACCCCGGCATCGACCATTCGCGCCGCGTATGCGGCCGGGATGATTGCTGCCGCCGACGACTGGCTCGCCATGGGCAAACTGCGCAACCAATTGTCGCATACCTACAATGAACCGATCCGCGATCAGGGTTTAAAGCTGATCGCCGAGCAATTCCTTGCCACATTGACTGCCCTGGAACGGGATGCTGATGCGCGTCCAGCATGACGCCATCGGTCTGTCGGTCGATGACATCCGCATCGCCGCAGATATTCTGTCGCACTACGCCGATCAGATCGACGAGGTGAACCTCTATGGCTCGCGCGCCGCGCGCACGGCGCGGCCGGGCTCCGATCTCGACCTTCTCCTGAGCGGGACGATCGATTTTCGTGCCATGCTCAATCTCGGCGTCGCGTTTGAAGAAAGCGACCTTTCGGTGGCCGTCGATCTGAAACACGAGCGGGATCTGACCGACGCGCGGGTTCGCGACGAAATTCTGAAACGGTGCCAGCTGCTTTTTACCCGCGACGACCTGTTGAAACTCGACCAATGATCCGGCAGCGCACCGGGGCGAGCGCGCTTGCCTGACGTTGCCGCCAACCCCGGTTCGACCTGGCTGATGATCGGCGGCGCGCTGTCGGCCGTCGCGGCATTGCTCCATATCGCGTGCATTTTTGGCGGCCCCGACTGGTATCGCTTTTTTGGCGCGGGCGAAGGCATGGCGCGGGCGGCGGCGCGTGGAGACTGGACCCCGACGCTGATCACACTGGCGATCAGCGCGGTGCTGACGGTCTGGGCCGCCTACGCCTTTTCGGGCGCCGGCACATTGCCACGCCTGCCTTTGCTGCGCGCCGGGCTGGTGACGATCACCGCCATCTATCTGCTGCGCGCGCTGATCTTTGTGCCGCTCCATCTGTGGCGGCCGCAGCACAGCGACAGCTTTGCGATCTGGTCGTCGCTGATCGTTCTCCTTTATGGTACGGTTTATGCCGTCGGTACGGTCAAAGCCTGGCGTTATCTGACGAGCTGAGTCCCTGCGGGGGTGACGGCATGGAACGCGACCGCTAAGACAGCGATCAATCATGAGGTCGCAGCCCCACCCCACTTCAATCGCGCGCGTTGTCCTTATCCTGGTCGCGATCGTCGCGTTGGGATTTTCGGGCTGGTTTGGCATTCATGCCCTTGGCGGGAACCAGCCGCTCGCCAGTGTCCCGATCCCGATCATGGCGCCGGAAAATCTTCCCGACACCCCCGCGCAGTGGCGCGGGCGGATCGACTATCGCGACCTCGACCGGCAATTGGCCGCGCTGTCGCAGCGCCCCGAAATGGCGGGGCTGGCGGTGGCGGTGGTCGAGGACGGCGAGTTGCGTTTCGTGCGTGCTTACGGCGTCTCCGACGCATCGACCGGCACGCCGGTCACGGCGCGGACGATGTTCCGCTGGGCCTCGGTTTCCAAAACCACGACGGGCGTCATGGCGGCGGCGCTCGCCAAGGACGGCACCCTCGACCTCGACCGCCCCGTCGCGGACTGGTCCACATCGCTACGCCTGCCGCGCGGCGCGGAGACGCAGGTGACCCTCGACGATCTGCTCGCCCAGCGCACCGGCCTCACCAAAAACGCCTATGACGAAAAGCTGGAAGAGGGGCAGAATCCGGCGCTGATCCGCACCGGCCTTGCCGCTGCGCCGCTGCAATGCGACCCCGGCACCTGTCACACCTATCAGAATATCGCTTTCGATGCGGCGACCGAGATTTTGACCGCGGCCGCTGACAAGCCCTTTTCCAGCGCCGTCGAAGATCGCTTTTTCCTGCCGCTCGGCATGGTCAGCGCCGGTTTCGGGATGGAGCGGCTGACGGGCGCCAAGGATTGGGCCAAACCGCACCGCGGGCATCAGACGCTGCCGGTCAAAGAGGCCTATTGGCGCGTTCCCGCCGCGGCCGGGGTCGAGAGCGATATCGTCGATTTCGCCAAATGGATGCAGGCGATGATGGGCGCGCGCCCCGATGTCCTGCCGCAAGCGGTGTTGCAGCTCGCCCACCGCCCCCGCGTCGGCACTGCGAAACTCTATGGCGGCACCTTGCGGCAGTCGATGGGCGATGCATCCTATGGCCTTGGCTGGCGCAGCTTTACCTATGGCGGCCACCGCCTCGAAGGTCATTCGGGCGCGGTTTCGGGCTATCGTGCGACGATGATTTTCGAACCCGCGACGCGGACGGGCGTCGTCGCGATGTGGAACAGCGACTGGGGCTTTCCCTTCCGCATCCCCTTCACGGTGATCGACAGCTATCACAAGCGCGACGACGCCGGCTGGCTGGACCTCAGCGAGCTGCCGCCCGCGCGCGGAGTGGCCGCAGCACCGATCCCGGTTGCCGCTGCACCGAAAGGCTGAAGCGCGCGACGTGGTTGCGGACCGGACCGCTGCTTGGGTAAGGCGCGCGTACAGGAGCCAGAGGAGAATCATCGATGCGCGTGCTGCTGACCGGTTCATCGGGCTGGCTCGGGCGCTATCTTGCGCCGTTGCTCAGCCAGGGTGGGCATGACGTTACCGGCATCGATGTTGTACCCGGCACCCACACGCAGGTGATCGGCACAGTCGCCGACCGCGCGCTGATCGACCGCACAATGGCGGAGCATGGCATCGAAGCGATCATCCACAGCGGCGCGCTGCACAAACCCGACATCGTCCGTTATCCGCGGCAGGCGTTCATCGACGTCAATGTCAGTGGCACGCTGAACCTGATCGAGGCGGCGGTCGCGGCGGGCAATGATCGCTTCCTGTTCACCTCGACCACCTCGCTGATGGTGCGCGCCGACGTCCGGGCCGGCGCAGGCGACACCGGTGCCTGGTGGATGGACGAGGATTTCGGTCCGCTGGAGCCGCGCAACATCTATGGCATCACCAAATTCGCCGCCGAGCAGGCGTGCCGCCTCGTCCACCGCGAGCATGGCATATCGGTCGCAATCCTGCGCACCGGGCGTTTCTTTCCCGAGGATGACGACACTCATGCGGTGCCGAGCGGTCCGAACCTCAAGGCAAACGAGATGCTCCACCGCCGTCTGACCGTCGAGGACGCAGCGGCGGCGCATCTTGCCGCGCTGGAGGCGGCGCCGACGATCGGCTGCGATACCTTCATCCTCTCGGCGCCGCCGCCCTTTGCGCGCGACGATGCCGAGGAGCTTGCCCGCGACGCCCGCGCGGTCATCGCGCGCACCCACCCCGATGCCGCGGAACTCTATGCAGCGGCGGGCTGGGTGCTGCCCGAAACGATCGACCGCGTTTACGACCCGGCGCACGCCGAGCGCCGCTTCGGCTGGCGCGCCCGCAGCGACTTCGCCAGCGTGCTGGCTGCGCTCCGCGAAGGCAGCGCGCTGCCCTTCGCGCACGACCCCGGCTACACCTCCCCCATCGTCGCACAGGAGCGCGAAGCATGTACGAGCTGATCACCGCCAATCGCAATTACTCCAGCTGGTCGCTGCGTCCATGGGTGCTGATGACCGCGCTCTGCATCGCGTTTCGCGACCGCATCGAACCCTTTACCAAGCCCGCCAATTACGACGATTTCCGGCGCTTCTCGCCGACCGGGCAGGTTCCCGCGCTGCTCCATGAGGGGCGCACGATCTACGACTCGCTCGGCATCACCCTCTATCTCGCCGACCGGCACGAGGGCGTATGGCCGACCGACCCCGACGCGCGCGCGTGGGCGCAATGCGCGGCGGCCGAAATGCACAGCGGCTTTTCGGCGCTACGCAATGATTGCACGATGAATGTCGGGGTACGCGTGACGCCCAAACCGATGTCGGACGCGCTACAGGCCAACATCGCGCGGATCCGCGAATTGTTCGAGGAGGGGCTGGCGAAATTCGGCGGCCCGTGGCTCGCGGGCGCCGATTTTACCGCGGTCGACGCCTTTTTTGCCCCGGTGGCGTTCCGCATCCGCACCTATGGCCTCGACGTCGGCGCCGGGCAGGCGTGGGTCGACCACATCCTCGCTCACCCCGCGATGCTCGAGTGGGAACGGCAAGCGCTTGCCGAGAGCTGGCGCGAAGTCGGGCATGAGGAAGAATTGCGCGCGTGCGGGGCGATTGCCGCGGATTACCGGACGGCGTGAAACGCCTTTGCGGGGGCGACGATCAATCGACCAACGCCTCGCGCACCACCGCAATCCCCGCTTCGCGCTGCGCCTTCAACTCGGCCTTCAGCTTCGCCGGATCGCGGGCAAAGACGAAGCCAAAGCTGACCCCGCCCTCCTTGCCGATCGTCGCATGATGCAGCTTGTGCGCCTGCACCAGTCGCTTGGCATAGCCGCGCCGCGGTACCCAGCGGAAATAGCGCTGATGGACCAGCCCGTCATGCACGACGGTATAGATGATGCCGTAAAACAGCACCCCCAGCCCGATCCACGTCCCCGGCGCCCACGCGCTGGCGCCCATGATCATCGGACTGCCGACGGCAAACATCGAAATGCTGAGCGCCGCGCCGAACAGGCCGAACAGGTCGTTCTTTTCCAGCATCTTGTCGTGCGGCTCATGATGGTCGCGGTGCCATGCCCAGCCGAAGCCGTGCATGATATATTTGTGGCTTGCCCAGGCGACGATCTCCATCGCGATGACGGTTGCGACGATAAGCGCGATGATGGCGGGGAGCGACATGAGGCGAATATAGTCGCACGCCGCCGGTCACGCTACTCTCTTCCCTGTCATCCCGGCGCAGGCCGGGATCTCGCCGGTGGAGTCGCCCGCGAGGGAGAGATCCCGGCCTTCGCCGGGATGACGACATTAAGTGTGGCCGGGGCTAGACGGCGAACCTCACGACCGAAAATTGCGTTTCTTATCGCCACCAGCTTGCAAAGTTGTGCCGCTGATCTAAGGCAACGCCATGACTCGCCCCCGCACCTTATATGAAAAAATCTGGGACGCGCATGTTGTCGAACAGCGCCCCGACGGGACCTGCCTGATCTTCATCGACCGCCACCTCGTCCATGAAGTCACCAGCCCGCAGGCATTCGCCGGACTTCGCGCGAGTGGGCGCACCGTGCGCCGCCCCGATCTGACGCTTGCGGTTCCCGATCACAATTTGCCCACCACAGCGCGCCGCGATGCCAGCGGCAATCGCCTGCCGATCGCCGACGCCGAAAGCGCGGCGCAGCTTGCGGCGCTGGAAACCAACGCCCCCGCGTTCGGCATCCGCTACATCGACGCAGTCGCGCCCGAGCAGGGCATCGTCCATGTCGTCGGCCCCGAGCAGGGCTTTTCGCTGCCCGGCACGACGATCGTCTGCGGCGACAGTCACACCGCGTGTCACGGCGGCATCGGCGCGCTGGCGTTCGGGATCGGCACCAGCGAGGTCGAGCATGTGCTGGCGACGCAAACCCTGCTGCTCCAGCCTGCGAAAACCATGGAAGTGCGCGTCGAGGGCGAAGTCGGCCCGGGCGTGACCGCCAAGGACATCATCCTCCACATCACCGGGGTCATCGGCGCTGCGGGCGGCACCGGTCATGTCATCGAATATACCGGCAGTGCGATCCGCGCTTTGTCCGTCGAGGGCCGCCTGACGGTCAGCAATATGGCGATTGAGGGCGGCGCGCGCGCCGGACTGATCGCGCCCGATGCAACGACCTTCGCCTATCTCAAGGGCCGCCCCTATGCGCCCAAGGGCGCCGATTGGGACGCCGCGGTCGCTTACTGGACCAGCCTCGCGACCGACCCGGGCGCAACTTACGACAAGACCGTCGTCATCGACGCCGCCGACATCGCGCCGAGCGTGACCTGGGGGACCAGCCCCGAAGATGTCGTGCCAATCACCGGCATCGTCCCCGCACCCGACAGCTTCGCCGACCCGTCGAAACAGGCGGCGGCGGCGAAATCGCTCGCCTATATGGGGCTCGAACCCGGCACCCGGATGCAGGATGTCGCGATCGAGAATATCTTCATCGGCAGCTGCACCAACAGCCGCATCGAGGATCTGCGCGCTGCCGCCGCGGTGCTGAAAGGGCGGCACAAGGCGGCGGGGGTCAAATGGGCGATCGTCGTCCCCGGATCGGGGCTGGTAAAGGCGCAGGCGGAAGCCGAAGGGCTCGACCGCATCTTTACCGACGCGGGTCTCGAATGGCGCGAACCCGGTTGTTCGGCATGCCTCGGCATGAACCCCGACAAGGTGCCCGCGGGCGAACGCTGTGCGTCGACAAGCAACCGCAATTTCGTCGGCCGCCAGGGGCCGGGCAGCCGCACCCATCTGGTGTCGCCCGCGATGGCGGCGGCAGCGGCGGTGACGGGACGGCTCACCGATGTGCGGGAATTGATCGATTGAACGCGCGGCAGAGGGAGACAAGAGCATGATCTGGAAAGCTATCGCAGCAGCCGCAGCGGCCATGGCCCTCGCCAGCCCTGCACTCGCGCAGGACAAGCCGGAGGCCGCCAAGGTCAGCCTGACCCGCCTCGATTGCGGCACCGTGCGCGTCAACCGGCTCAACGCCTTTTCGGATACCGAGGCTTATCCCGGGCAGAGCCGCGATCTGACGGTCGGTTGCTACCTGATCCGGCACGGCGACCAGTTGATGCTGTGGGATCTGGGCTTGCCCAGCGCGCTGAAAGGCGCGGCGCTTGCCGCAACCGGCGACATGTCGGCGTCGGTGACCCGTACCCTCGTCGAGCAGCTCTCCGAGCTTGGCATCAAGCCGGAGGAGATCGATATCCTTGGCGTCAGCCATTTCCATTTCGACCATATCGGTCAGTTGCCCGATTTTCCGAGCGCGAAGCTCTACATCGGCAAGAGCGACTGGGACGTGCTCACCCAGAGTCCGCCGCCAGCGTTCGTCGATCCGACCCCTTTCGCGCCTTGGATCAGCGGCGGCGGCGAAGTCGAGCCGGTCGCGCGCGACAAGGATATCTTCGGCGATGGCAGCGTGGTGATGTTCGACATGCCGGGGCATACGCCGGGCCACCACACGCTGCTGGTCCGCCTTGCCGGGATGGGGCCGGTGCTGCTGACCGGCGATCAGGCGCATTTTCAGGAAAATTACGACAGCGAAGGCGTGCCGACCTTCAACACCAACCGCGCCGACACGCTGGCGTCGTTCGACCGGTTCAAGGCGCTGGCCAAAAACCTGAAAGCCACCGTGATCATCCAGCACGAGCCGCGCGATGTCGGCAAGCTGCCCGCTTTCCCGAAGGCCGCCGAATAATATGACGCCGATCGAAAAAGTCGAAGGCCGCGCGATCCCGTTCGGGCTGAAGAATGTCGATACCGACGTCATCATTCCGGCGAAATGGCTGAAAACGATCAGCCGCGAAGGATTGGGCCGCGGCGCGTTCGAGACGCTGCGTGCCGACCCCGACAATCTGTTCGACCGGCCCGAATATAAGCAAGCGCCGATCCTGATCGCGGGCGACAATTTCGGCTGCGGGTCGAGCCGCGAACATGCCGCCTGGGCGCTCGGCGACCTCGGCATCCGCGTCGTGATCGCGCCCAGCTACTCGGACATCTTCTCTGGCAATGCGGTCAAAAATGGTATCCTGCCGGTGGTGCTGCCCCAAGCGGCGATCGACCGACTGCTGGAGGTTGCGGCGACCGATCCGATCCACGTCGATCTCGACACCCAGACCGTGACGACACGGTTTCAGGACCGCTTCAGCTTCGACATCGATCCGTTTCGCAAGATGTGCCTGCTGAACGGCCTCGACGAGATTTCACTCACCGAAAAAAGCGAAGCGGCGATCGCCGCGCATGAGAAAAAAATAGCGACGGATCAGCCATGGCTGATCCCCGCGATCCTATGAGGAGACGATGATGAAGGCACTCTTGTCGACCGCCACCGGCGGCCCGGAAACACTGGTCCTGGGCGAGCTGCCGCGGCCCAACGCTGGCCCCGGCCAGATCGTCATCGACGTTAAGGCGTGCGCGGTCAATTTCCCCGACACCTTGATCATCGAGGATAAATATCAGTTCAAACCCGAACGCCCCTTTGCGCCCGGCGGCGAAGTCGCCGGCCTCGTGGCAGAGCTTGGCGAAGGCGTCACCGGGTTCAAGGTCGGTGACCGCGTCATCGCGGGTTGCGGCAACGGCGGCATGGCGGAAGCCGTCGCGGTCGGCGTTCACAATGTCTATCACCTGCCCGAAGGCCATGATTTCGCCGAAGGTGCGTCGCTGCTGATGACCTATGGCACCAGCATCCACGCACTGGTCGATCGCGGCCACATCCAGGAAGGCGACACTTTGCTCGTGCTCGGCGCCTCGGGCGGCGTCGGCATTGCCGCAGTCGAACTCGGCAAGGCGTTTGGTGCGCGCGTCGTCGCGGGCGTGTCGAGTGAAGAAAAGGCTGACATCGCGCGGCAGGCTGGCGCTGACGAGGTCGTCGTCTATGGTCGCCAACCGTTCGACAAGGATCAGTCGAAGGCGCTCGCGAACATCTTCAAGGAAGCGGTCGGACCCGGCGGCGCCAATGTCATTTATGACGCGGTGGGCGGTGATTATGCCGAGCCCGCGCTGCGTTCGATCGCATGGGAAGGCCGCTACCTCGTCGTCGGTTTCCCCGCCGGCATCCCGCGGCTGCCGCTCAACCTGACCCTGCTCAAAAGCTGCGACGTCGCCGGCGTGTTCTGGGGCGCCTTCGTCGCGCGCGAGCCGGAACGCAACCGGGCGCATGTCGCACGCCTGTTCCAGCTGTGGGAACAGGGCAGGATCCAGCCGCGCGTCACAGGCACCTACGCCCTCGCCGATGGCGGACAGGCGATCGCGAAGCTTGGCGACCGCAGCGCGGTGGGCAAGCTGGTCATTACGATCTGAAATATCGGCCTGATTCAGAATTGTACTAGTCCGGTTAACGCTTTCGCAGGGGCTTTGTCCTAAGGGTGATGGCAGGACTATTTGGGTCAGGGTGCAACAATGGCGACTCGCCGCGCAAAGGCTGTTGAAAATAACGCGAGCCTCGCGAACATTTCGCGTACCCGCCGCGCGCAGCTGGTTGCCGAGTTCGAGGGCGAGCTGGGCATCGACTATAAAGCGCGCGCCGCAGCCGCCGAAGCCGAACGCCGCTGGGTCGCGCGCAAAACCTTCATTGTGTGGACGATCGCGCTGATCTTTTTTGCCATCGCGTGCCAGAAATTATGGGTCATGGGCCAGGACGTCGATCAGCCCTTCTCCGACATCAATCCGATCGAAAGCTGGTTCTAGACGCCGGTACCAAATTTTGGTAATTTTGCGTCATGGCTGTAAAAAATACTTCCATCGCGTTGAGCGACGAGCTGGCTAACTACGCGCGCAGCAAGGTTGCGTCGGGTGAGTTTGGATCAATCAGTGACGTCGTTCGCGACGCATTGCGCCGCGCCGCCGAGCGTGACTTGCGGGTCGTTCGGCTGCGACAACTTATTCAGGAGGGCGAAGAAAGCGGCCCGGCACGGCCGTTTGATTGGGATGCCTTTATGGCCGAAAAATTCCCGAATGCTTGAAGTCGTGCTGCGGCCGCGGGCCAAAGCCGATCTTTTGAATGTTGCTGATTACACCAAAACCGAACACGGCGAGAAACAAGCCAAGCAATATGTCGAAGACATCCGTCGACAGATCGATTCCGCCGCACGATTTCCGGGTATTGGTAGCAACGTCTTCGGGTTACCCGACGCCTATCGCAAGATGCGGTCAGGATCGCACCGCATAATCTATCGCTATAACGAAACCGAACTTCTGGTGGTTCGCATCCTCCACGAACGCGAGGATGTACCAGACGAAATCGAGGATTCTCTATAGGAGGCAGATAGGGGTCGCCAACCTTTTTGACGACACCTCCAACACCACCGCTCCCTCAATAAACCCGCGCCTTCGGTTTGATATACTCGACATCGTCCGACAGCGTATATTCGTGGACCGGGCGGTAATCGAGGCGGACGCCGCCGCCCTTGCCGCCCCAGCCGTCGAACCATGCCACGGTGTGCTTCATCCAGTTCGCATCGTCGCGGTTCGGGAAATCCTCGTGCGCATGGGCGCCGCGGCTTTCCTTGCGGTTATACGCCGAATGCATCGTCACGGTCGCTTGGCTGATCAGATTGTCGAGCTCGAGCGTTTCGATGAGGTCGGTGTTCCAGATCAGGCTGCGGTCGGTAACCCCGACATCGTTCATCCGCTGATAGGTTTTGGTCAGCTTGTCCTTGCCCTCGGCCATCAGTTCGTCGGTGCGGAACACCGCGGCATGCGCCGACATGGCGCGCTGCATTTCGGTGCGAATTTCCGCGGTCGGCGACCCGCCCTTGGCATGGCGGAAATGGTCGAGGCGGCCGAGCGCCAGATCGGCGCTGTCCGTCGGCAGCGGCTGCTGCGCCGCACCCGGCTTGATGATGTCGCGCAGCCGATGCCCGGTCGCGCGGCCAAAGACGACAAGATCGATCAGGCTGTTCGAACCGAGACGGTTCGCGCCATGCACCGACACGCACGCCGCTTCGCCGACCGCGAACAGGCCGGGAACGACGGTGTCGGGGCCGTCCTTGCCCAGCGTCACGACTTCGCCATGATAATTACACGGAATGCCGCCCATATTATAATGGACCGTCGGCACGACCGGCAGCGGCTGGCGGGTCAGATCGACGCCCGCGAACACCTTACCGCTCTCGGTGATGCCGGGCAGCCGCTCGGCGAGCACCGCCGGGTCGATATGGTCGAGGTGCAGGAAGATATGATCCTTGTGCGGCCCGACACCGCGGCCTTCGCGGATTTCGAGCGCCATCGACCGCGACACCACGTCGCGCGACGCCAGATCCTTGGCCGACGGGGCATAGCGTTCCATGAACCGCTCGCCTTCGGAGTTGGTCAGATACCCGCCCTCGCCGCGCGCACCCTCGGTGATCAGCACCCCGGCGCCGTAGATACCGGTCGGGTGGAACTGGACGAACTCCATATCCTGCAAAGGCAGGCCGGCGCGCAGCACCATGCCGCCGCCGTCGCCGGTGCAGGTGTGCGCCGAGGTCGCGGTGAAATAGCTGCGGCCGTACCCGCCCGTCGCCAGCACGACGGCCTGCGACCGGAAACGGTGGATGCTGCCATCGTCCATGCACAGCGCGATCACGCCGCGGCACTCGCCATTCTCCATGATCAGGTCGAGCGCAAAATACTCGACGAAGAAATCGGCGTCATATTTCAGCGACTGTTGGTACAGCGCGTGGAGCATCGCGTGGCCGGTACGGTCGGCGGCCGCGGCGGTGCGCTGCACCGGCGGGCCTTCGCCCATATTCTGCATGTGGCCGCCGAACGGCCGCTGATAGATGGTGCCGTCGGCGTTCCGCGAAAAGGGCACCCCGGCATGTTCCAGCTCATATACCGCCTGCGGCGCTTCGCGGACCATATATTCGATCGCGTCCTGGTCGCCGAGCCAGTCGGAGCCCTTAACCGTGTCGTACATATGCCACGTCCAGTGGTCGGGCGAATTATTGCCCAGGCTGGCCGCGATGCCGCCCTGCGCCGCAACCGTGTGGCTGCGCGTCGGGAACACCTTGGTGATGCACGCGGTCTTGAGCCCCGCTTCGGCAGAGCCCATCGTGGCGCGCAGGCCAGATCCGCCGGCGCCGACGACGACGGTGTCATAGATATGGTCGATGATCTTGTAAGCTTCGGTCATGTCACATGCCCCCCGGGCCGGCCACCACGGGTGCCAGCGCGATCCGGGCGATCGTGAAGATCCCGTAGGCGGCGCCGCCGATGGCGTAGAAATTGAGCAGGACGAGCGCGAGCAAGCGCATCGGCCCGTGGACATAATCCTCGAGCAGCACCTGCAAGCCGAGCCGCAGATGCCAGAAGACGCTGACCACCATCAGGATCAGCGCCAGCGCGACCATCGGGTTCGATGCCCAGCGCAGCACCGCACCATGATCGCCCAGCGGCAGGCGGATCAGCGACACGAACAGGAAACCGACGAGCAGGATGTTGCCCAGCGCAGTCAGCCGCTGTTGCAGCCAGTGGTGCGAACCGTGCCCGGACGACCCGAGGCCGCGGACCTTGCCGAGATGCGAACCGTCGCCCATCAGAGTGCCTCCGCCAGGATATAGAGCCACGTCGCAGCGGTCGCGAACACGCCCGCGGCGATCACGACGGTCGACCACAGCTTGTTGGATTTCAATTCATAACCCGCCCCCGTATCGAGCACCAGGTGGCGCAATCCCGAAAACAGATGCTGGAAAAACGCCCAGGTCAGCCCGACCAGGACGACTTTGCCGAGGATGTTGGTGATCTGATGAAAGAGGCTGATTTCGGGATTGGGGTCGTGCCAGATGCAGGCGACAAACGCCGCATAGGCATCCGGTCCCGCGGCAATCGCGCCCAGCCACCACAGGAACAGGCCCGCGCCGACAATCGCCAGCCCGTCGCCGCTGGCACGGTGCAGGATCGACACCGCCATCGCGGGGCCCCATTTATAGACCTGTAAATGCGGCGCGCGTGGGCGCGTATTTGGTTCGTTGCCAGCCATATCAGCCCCGTTTCTGACTCTCTTCGGTCGATGCGCGCCGGTTTAGCGCCATGGCCGCGATATGCAATTGCTTAGCGGGCAGCACGGAATAATTCCGCGCTGTTGGCTCTTGGCCGACTAAATTTGGCATCACTGGCGGTTCTCGACCGCTTGCGGCCATAAACTTTCGTCATCCCGGACTTGATCCGGGATCCATGCGCCCTCTCAGCAGCGGGCGGCGTATGGCCTCATGGACCCCGGATCAAGTCCGGGGTGACGAGTCCATGAGGTCCGCTTCCCACCCCATAGCCGACCTCCGCAGACGCAAAAAAAGGGCGGCTCATCGACCGCCCTTCCTACTCTGCTATTTGCCGGACCATCGATCTGCCGCCCGTCCAGCACCGCCGGAAAGACAGCTAGGTCACTTGATCTTGTCGCGGTTCACATACAGCAGCGCCGCGATCACCGCTGCGGAGCCGATGCCCAAACCCGCCGCGGCCGCGGTTTTCCAGCCGCGCTTGCCGCCCTTTGCCGCGTCCCGATCGGCAGCCTCGGCCGCGTCGGCGGCCTCCTTCTGCTGGCGCTGTTCGCGCGCGGCGCGCAGGACTTCATTTTCTTCCGGCGCGTCATTCTGCGGCGGCGGGGGAGTTTGCTCGGTCATTATGTACCTATGTCCTTGTTATCAGGCGAGTGCCTGTTCAACAGACACATAATCGGTTCCGATCGCTTCCGCTACGGCTTCGAACGTCACCTTGCCATTCCATACGTTCAAACCCTGCGCAAGATGCACGTCCCGTCGCAAAGCGTCTTTCCAGCCCAGATCGGCAATGCGCAGCGCGTGCGGCAGGGTAACGTTGTTCAGCGCATAGGTGCTCGTGCGCGCGACCGCGCCGGGCATGTTGGCGACCGCATAATGGACGATGCCGTCGACGACATAGGTCGGGTCGGCGTGGGTCGTTGCGTGGCTGGTTTCGAAACAGCCGCCCTGATCGATCGCGACGTCAACGAGCACCGAGCCTGCCTGCATCGTGCCGAGCATTTCGCGGGTGACCAGCTTCGGGGCTTCGGCACCGGGGATCAGCACCGCGCCGATCACCAGATCGGCCTCCGCCACGCATTCGGCGAGGTTCGCGCGGTTCGAAAAGCGCGTCTTGGCGCGCGATTCAAAGAAGGTGCCGACGCGTTCGAGCACTTCGGGATCGCGATCGAGAATGGTGACATCGGCGCCAAGCCCCGCCGCCATCTGCGCCGCGTTGAAGCCGACGACGCCGCCGCCGATCACGCACACCTTGCCCGGCGCAACGCCAGGAACGCCGCCCAAAAGCACGCCGCGGCCGCCATGCGCCTTTTCCAGCGCGGTCGCGCCGGCCTGGATCGACATGCGCCCCGCGACCTGACTCATCGGCTTCAAAAGCGGCAGGCCGCCGTGCGGGCTGGTGACGGTTTCATACGCGATGCACACCGCGCCCGATTTCATCAGGTCGCGCGTCTGGTCGGGATCGGGCGCGAGGTGGAGATAGGTGTAGAGGATCTGCCCTTCGCGCAGCATCGCACGCTCGCCCGGCTGCGGCTCCTTGACCTTCACCACCATGTCGCAGGTCGCGAAAATTTCTTCGGCGGTCTGGACGATCTCGGCGCCCGCCTCGACATAGAAACGGTCGTGCGCCCCGATACCCGCGCCCGCGCCGGTCTGCACCAGCACACGGTGACCATGGACGGCCAACTCGCGCGCACTTTCAGGGGTCAGCCCGACGCGATATTCGTGATTCTTGATTTCCTTGGGGGTGCCGATGATCATTGTCGCTCTCCATGATTTCGCCGCCGGTCGCGCTGTCCGGCGCCGCGTCGTGCATGACCGCCTGATAACAGAAACGGCGCGCGAGGTGCTTGCATATCGGTGCTGGTTTCGCGACAAACGCGCACAAATCGCGCGTAATGTGATCAGGGGACGCACAATGATTGATCGAATCGACCGCAAGCTCCTCAACATGCTGCAACGGCACGGCCCGCGTCCCGCTGCCGAACTGGGCGAAGCGGTCGGGCTGTCGGCGTCGGCGTGCCACCGCCGCATCCGCGCGCTGGAGACAGCGGGGATCATCACCGGCTACACCGCGCGTCTGGCGCCCGACCGCATCGGCCTCGGGCTCGACGTGTTCGTCGACATCAGCCTGACCTCGCAAAGCGAGGAGGCGCTGACCGCCTTTGAAAGCGCGGTCAAAAGTTTCGACGAAATCCTCGAGTGCCAGTTGCTGTCGGGCGCATCCGATTACCGGCTGCGCGTCGCAGCGCGCAATGTCGCCGATTTCGATCGGCTGCACCGCCATTGCCTGTCGCGGCTGCCCGGGGTTGCGGCGATGCACAGCGCCTTTGCCCTGCGCACGATCAAAGCCTTTGAGGGCTATCCCGTGCCGACGGTCGATCAGCATTAGGCCGCAAAAACGGTTCGCTGGTTAACGACCAATTTACCATCGCTGGCGCATACCCCGGTCACATGTTTTGGGAACGATGACGAGCGGCAGACTCGTGCCCCATTGGATCGATCAGGGAAGCAGGATCATGGTGAAGGAAAATCCGATTCATAAGCAGCAAATCGACCCGATTTCGATGGCCGATCGCTTCCCCTATTACGACCTCGACGGTCAGCTGGCCGCCAACGCCGCCGAGATCCACGCGATCATCACCGGACGCGAAGAAGCCATTGCGCGCGCCTATTGGGATGCGTTCAACGCGCTGCCCAGCGTCGAACGCGCGGTCGAAGGCGAACTGCTCGAATCCTATGTGCGCGGCAGCGCGCGCCATTCGGACGTCAAATATGCCGACGCGGCCGGACAGGAAGTGGCGACAATCGCTTGCCAGAACGCGCATATGGCACGGCGTGTCAAACTGCCGCTGGCGCTTGTCATGTCGTGCATCGCGGAAAGCCAGCGGCTCACCATCGATTATATCGTTGCCGCCTGCTTCGACGATGCGGAACGGCTGGCCCGGCTCACCAGTGCCGTCAACCGGCTCGCGCTGCTCGAATTCGACATCATGCAGCGCTATGCTGAAAAGCTCGACCGCGCGGTGATTTCCAGCGAACGCCAGATGCTCGCAGGCGATTTCGATCGCTCGATCGCCTCGCTGGTGCAGGACACCGACGGGGTGCGCGAACAATTGGCCAAACAGGCCGCCTCTGCCGATCAGGCGGCGAAGGGCATGATCGCCAAAACCAGCGAAGTCGCCGCCGCGTCCGAACAATCGGCGATGGCGATGCGCGAAGCCGCGTCGACCGCCGCCGGGCTGATCCGCGCGATCGAGGATGCGCGCAGCGAGGTCGAAGCATCGGCCAGCGTCGCCACCCGCGCATCGGAACAGGCGGGCGAGGCCGTCGCCATGTCGGAGGCACTCTCGCACCACGCCGAATCGATCGAATCGATTTTGGGGTTGATCCGCGAAATCGCGGGCCAGACCAACCTGCTCGCGCTCAACGCGACGATCGAAGCGGCGCGCGCGGGCGAATCGGGCCGGGGCTTTGCGGTCGTCGCGCAGGAGGTCAAAAGCCTGGCCAATGAAACCGCGCGCGCCACCGACGATATTGCGGGCAAGATCACCGCGATCCAGCAAGCGACGCGCGGATCGGTAAGTGCCAACCAGTCGATCCAGGCGACGATTGTCGAAGTGCAGCGCTCGGCGCAGCGCATCCGCGATGCCATGGATGCGCAGGCACAGACCGTCACCTCGATCACCGCCGCCGTCGATGAAACCGCACTTGCCGCCGACAGCATGTCCTCGACGATCGCCAGCATCCGCAATGATTCGGGGATGGTCGCCAGCGAGATCAGCGTGCTCAGCCAGGAATTCGGCAAGATGGGCGGGCGGTTGCAGCAGCTGGAACAGGCCGCGAGCGAGTTCAGCCGCCGGGTGGCGTAAAGGCACAAATTTGATCCGTTCGTGTCGAGCGAAGTCGAGACACGCGAGGCCATGCACAAACACAACGTGTCTCGACTTCGCTCGACACGAACGGCATGAGGAAAGTCGTGAAGCTATTGGGCGCGGTTTGGCGGTTGGACTGCCGCCATTGCATCGCTAAAGCCGCCCGATGCAAACCCACATCCTGATCACCGGCGCCAGCCGCGGCATCGGCGCCGCGATCGCCGAAGCTTTAACAACTGACGCTACCAAAACCGTCGCCCTATCCAGCGCCGACGGCGACCTCGCCGATCCCGCCGCCCCTGCCCGCCTATGGCAGCACAGCCTCGACCGGCTCGATGGCCGCATCGACGTGCTGATCAACAACGCCGGGGTTTTCGAAGCCAACCCGATCGACAACGACGACGCCGACTGGCTGGAAAACTGGAACCGCACGCTTCAGATCAACCTGACCGCCAGCGCCGACATTTGCCGCCGCGCGGTGCTACACTGGCAGGAACGACGATCCGCAGGCCGCATCGTCAACATCGCCAGCCGCGCCGCGCACCGCGGCGACAGCCCCGCCCACTGGCACTATGCCGCGTCAAAGGCAGGTATGGTCGCGATGACCAAGACGATCGCCCGCGCCTATGCCAAGGACGGCATCCTCGCCTTCGCCATCTGCCCCGGCTTCACGATGACCGGAATGGCTGACGATTACCTCGCGAGCCGCGGCGGCGACAAATTGCTCGCCGACATTCCGTTGGGCCGTGTCGCCATGCCCGACGAGGTCGCCGAAATGGCACGCTGGTGCGCGATCGACGCCCCGGCATCGATGACCGGCGCGGTGCTCGACGTCAACGGCGCCAGCTATGTCCGCTAAGCGACAATATCAGGGTTGTTCCCCCGCGAAGGCGGGGGTCCATCTCCCGCCGCTGAAATCCGGAACGACCGGTGATGGGTCGTGTTCAGAGGCGCGTGACTCTGAACACCCTTCGCGGGGACACGGAAGTTTATTCATCACGATGCGGTGGGTCCGATGAGCTGGATCATCTCCCTCCCCTGCACCCGCGCCGAGGCAGAAGCGCTCTCGGGCGAAATTCCCGAACTCGACGCGCTGCCCGAGGCACCTGTAGTCGTGACGCGCGAGATTGATGAGGATGCGGGGCTGTGGCAGCTCGACGCCTATATGGACAGCGAGCCCGGCGCGGCCTTGCTAAGCCTGCTCCAGTCGCTCGTGCCGAGCGCGAAAGGCCATAAGCCGGCCGTCGAACAGCTGGCCGAACAGGATTGGGTCACGCTGTCGCAGCAAGGGCTCGAACCCGTCCAGGCCGGCCGTTTCTTCATCCACACCAGCAGCTACGCCGACCGCGCCCCGCCCGGCACCACGCCCTTTCTGATCGACGCGAGTCAGGCGTTCGGCACCGGCGGTCACGACACCACCGCGGGCTGCCTCGCGATGCTCGACCGGCTGAAGCGCAAAGGCACCACCCCGCGCAACATCGCCGACATCGGTACCGGCACCGGACTACTCGCGTTCGCCGCAATGGCCTTATGGCCAAGCGCGCGGACGATCGCGTCGGACATCGACCCTGCGAGCATTTTCGTCACCCGCGACAATGCCGCGATCAACCGCGTGACGTTGGGGCGCGGCAGCGGCGCGCTGACGCTCGCGGTCGCGCCCGGGACCAATCATCCGGCGATTCGCCACCGTGCGCCCTATGACCTCGTCATCGCCAATATCCTTGCCGGGCCGCTGATTACCCTCGCCCCCGATATCGCGGCGGCGACTGCGCCCGGCGGCCATGCGATCCTCGCCGGGCTGATTGCGCGCCAGATGGAGCCCGTGCTCGCCGCCTATCGCGCGCAAGGCTTCCGCCTGGCCGCGCGCGGCGGCAGCGCCGAATGGCCATGCCTGCTGCTGGTCAAGCGGCGCCGTTACGGCTGGCGGCGTAAGGAACGGGCGTTTCACCGGAGCGACCCGGCGGATGCGAGCTTCGGGAGCTGGTAGCAGACCGCAGCCGTTTCCGTTCGTGTCGAGCGAAGTCGAGACACCCCGAAGTCGTGCGCCACACATGCGTGTCTCGACTTCGCTCGACACGAACGGGTTCAGGCGGTTTGTTTGCCTAACGCATAATCCTGGGTACCGCGCGTAATCACCGCATCACTTGGCAGGATATCCGCAATCGCGATCGGCGGCAGCGCGTCATTCGCGGCATAAAGCGGCGCAAAATCGGTGTTCACTGTGGTGTCCAGCAGCTGATCCAGACTGTCGATCACAAAATAATTCTGCTGGAAGTCGTCGATCCGGTAATCGGTGCGCATGACCCGCGCGAGGTCAAAACCGATGCGGTTCGGGCTGTCGCTGCCGAGCGCGAACACGCTCTCGGCATAAGACGACACGATCCCGGCGCCATAGATGCGCAGGCCGCCCGCCTCGCGGATCAGCCCGAACTCGACCGTATACCAGTAAAGCCGCGCCAGCTGTTTCAGCGCGTCGAATTGCAGGCTGCGCAAGCCCCCCTCGCCATACGCCACCATATAATCGGCGAACACCGGGTCGGCGAGCATCGGGACATGGCCGAACACGTCGTGAAACACGTCGGGTTCCTGCAGATAGTCGAGCTGTTCGGGCGTGCGGATGAAATTGCCCGCGGGAAAGCGCCGGTTCGCCAGATGGTCGAAGAACACCTCGTCGGGCACCAGCCCCGGCACCGCGACCACCTGCCACCCCGTCGCCGCCATCAGCCGCGCATTGAGCTCACGATAGTCGGGAATCCCAGGTTTTTCGAGCCGCAGCACGTCGATCCCGCGCAGAAATGCCTCCGACGCGCGCCCGGGCAGCATCGCCGACTGGCGCGCAAACAGCTTGTCCCACATCGCATGTTCGTCGTCGGAAAAGGCGTCCCAATCCTGCGATATCGTCCAGTCGGCCGCGGCCCCCGGCGGCGGCGATTCATGGACGTGGGTAAAGCCGTCTTTCATAAGCTGCGACCTAACATGAACTGGTTTCAAAAGAAACCACTTACGCGCGCGCCATTCCCAGCCATTTGGCGGCGCGCGGCAGGCGCGGGATGATGAGCCGATCGACGATCCATAGCAAGATCAGCGAGGCGGCGAGCAGCGGCAGCAAGGCCGCGAGCAGCAGCACAATCGCCGCCACGCCTTTCAGCTTCGCCGGGTCGCGCGGCAGCGGCGGGGCGCCCAGCGCATCGCCGGGCTTGCGGCGGCGCCACATCAGGAACCCCGACACGGCGAGGATCATCAGCATCAGCGCGGTCAGCACCCCGATCAGCTGGCTGACGATCCCGAACAATGCCCCTTCGTGCCAAGCGATCCCGATCCCGACGATGCGGTCGATGACATGTTTGTCGGCAAAACCGCTGCGCGACACTTCGATCCCGGTGACGACATCGTAACTCACCTTGCGCACCAGCGGCCGGTTTTGCGTCTGGGTGGTCAGCGTCCAGGTGTTGCCGTTGGGCGGGCCAAAATGGTTCGGCGCCCCCGGCGGCTGGATGATCACCGGCGCGGGGAGATTCTCGTTCCGCGCGCGCAGTACGATCCGGTCGAGCGGGACGCGCGGCGCATCGCCGACCGCTACGGGCGCAGGCGTAGCTTTGGCCATCGCACGATGATCATGCGCGGCATGATGACCGGCATCGCCGCCGCTTTTCCAATCCTGCGCGCCCTGCACCCACCCCATTTCGGCGCGCACGGCGCGGAAGCCCTGCGCCCAGACATCGGTCCACGGCAAGGCGGTGAGCAGCAGCACCAGCGCCAGCCCCGATACCCAGAACCCGGTCACGGCGTGCAGGTCGCGCAGCGCCGTTCGCCCGCCCAGCCCCAGCCGCGGCCAGACCACCCCTGCCGCCCCGCGCCGGCGCGGCCACCACAGGTACAGCCCGGTCAGGATCATCACGATCGCCCAGCTCGCCGCCAGTTCGACGATGATCCCGCCGGGCTTGCCGATCAGCAGGCTGCCGTGGATCTTCGCCAGCCACGCCGAAATCCGGTCGTCGGGATCGGCCGATCCGATCACCTCGCCCCGCGGCGCGACCGCCACATCGCGCATCGTGCCATTTGGCAGCCCGAAGTGGACGATCGCCGCATCGCCCGGCGCCTCTGGCACCCGGTAATAGTGAAAGGTCGCGCCCGGAAAAGCGGCGAGCGCCGCCGCCACCTGCGCATCGGCATCGACCCGCTCGGCGACCGGCAGGCCGCGCCAGCCCCGCTCCTGCCACCGGTCGAGCTCAGGCTTGAACAGATAGGCCGCCCCCGTCACCGACAGCATCAGGATGAAGGGAATGACGAACAGCCCGGCATAAAAATGCCAGCGCCAGATCGTGCGATAGAGCGGAATCCGGTTGATGTCGGTCATCCCCTGTCCTTCCCGTCAGAAGCGCGCGCGAATGCCGGCGGACACCGCGCGGCGCTCGACCGGATAATAGATTGCCGACGTCGGCGTCGCGGTGATCACCGCGCTGATGTCGCCGATCGCCTTCTTGCCCGTGATGTTGCGGACATCGACAAAGGCGTCGATCCCCTTGGCAATCCGTGCCCCGCCTGTCACGCCGAGCAAGGCATAGCCCGGCGTCTGGACAAGGTTGCGATAATCGGCGTAGGGACCATCGGGCACCCACTCGACATTGGGCGCGATATGCAGCGCGTCGCTCCCGATCCGCGCCTCGGCCCGATAGACATGCTTCGGCACCACCGGCAGACGGTTGTTCCCGAACTGGCTGTCGTTCCGGAAGCGGAAGTCGCTGTAGCTATAGACCTGCCGCAGCCGCAGCCAGTCGGTCGGCGCGATTTCCAGTGCCGCCTCGACCCCCTGATGCAACGTGCGGTCGGCGTTGAAGGTCGCCGCCGGGATGCTGACATTGGTGGTGAATTGCAGCAATTCGCCCTTCAGCGTCGAGCGGTAGAGCGCCAGATCCCAGCTGACGATCCCGGTCTTGCCGCGGGTGCCGACCTCGGCCGTCCACGCGCGTTGCGGACGGATCGTCGATACCACCTGGCTGATCGGCGGGGTGCCGATCGTCTGGAACACTTCGCCGAAGCCCGGAAATTCGGCCGAGCGGCTGTAATTGGCGAAGAATTGCACCTTATCGCTCGGCTCGAACAGCACACCGAACTTGGGCGAAAAGGCGTCGAAATCGATCCGCCCGTCGCGCGAGGTCGAGAGATTGACCCGCCGCTTGCGGAAGCCATCGGCATAGACGCCGCCCGCGATCAAGGTCAGCTGACGGGTCGGCCGCACCCGCACCTCGCCATAGATATTGGCGGTGCGCGCGGTCTGGTCGGCATCGAACACCAGCGCCGCGCGCCGCCCCGCGACATTGACATATTGCCGCGCATCGGTGCTGCCGCGGCGCAGCTCGCCGCCCAGCGTCACCTCGATCGGCCCCGCGGCATAATCGGCGCGAAAAAAGCCGCCAAGGTCGAGCGAGTCCTGATCGATCACCTGAAAGATCGGGTGATAGAGCGACTTCGCATTGACGAAGCCGCCAACATCCAGCTTGAACGCGCCCCAGTCGAACGTCGTACGGTTCTGGAGCCGCAGCGACACGATGTCGCGCGCCTGATCGCCCGCCACGGCTCCTGCGCTCGCCACGCGAGGGGTGGTCAGCGCCTGGGTGAAGGTCAGCGCGCCGGGGATTTCCTGCTTGATGTCGTTATAGCTGGCATAGAAACGCGTCGAAACGACGTCGCTCAGCTTCAGCCCGACATTGCCGTGAAAGCGGAAACTGCGCCGATTGGCATGGTCGCGGTCGCCGCTCGACGTGTCGGCGCTGACCGCCGCCCACGCATCGACGCGCTCGCTCGCAACACCTGCCGAGACCAGCCCGCGATAGCTGTCGAAACTGCCCACGTCGCCGCGCAGGTAAAAGCCCTCCGCCGTGCGCCCGGTCGGCGTCATGCCATTGATGGCACCGCCCAAAGTTCCCGACCCGAAACGCAGCGCATTGGCGCCGCGATAGACTTCGAGATGGTCGAAGAAGATCGGCTCCAGCTCCTGGAAGTCGCCATTGTCGTCGGCCAGGTTGATCGGCACCCCGTCCTGCAGCAGCGTCAGCCCGCGCATGTGAAAGCCGCGCGACAGCCCCGATCCGCGGATCGAGATGCGGACCTCCTGCCCGTAACGCGGCTGGAGATAGACCCCGGGCGAAAAGGCCAGTGTGTCGCGTAAGGACACGATCGACTTGTCGGCATAATCCTGATGGCTGACAACGTCGGCGCCGCCCGCGGTCTTGGCGACGCGTGCCTCGGCTTCGTCGGTCAGTTCGGGGGCGGTGACGATGATGGTGGCATCGGCTTCGGCCTCGGCGGCGCGCGCCGCGGCAGGGACGAGCGAGAGGACGAGCGCCAGCAATGGCGCCGCCCGATAGGCAGTTTTTGTCATGGGTGATTTCTTCCCGATATGCAGTGTTTTTGGGGCCGCGCGGTGTGAACCGCGCGACATCTCACATCGTCATCCCGGCGAAGACCGGGATCTCACCGTCGCGTTACGGCGCAAAGGCGAGACCCCGGCCTTCGCCGGGGTGACGGAGTTTTATGCCTGGGAAGGGGGTCCGGTACTCGGCGGCAGCGGCGAGGCAATACCGGGCGCAAAGCCCAGCGACCGCACCGCCACCGGGTTGGGCGCCGCAACCATCGGCGCCGCCAGCAACAGCGGCTCACCCGGAACGATCGGCGCATTCGCCAGCGCGCCCCACGGGCAATGCTGCTGCGTCTCGCCCGCGTCATGGCTGCCCGCCTTTTCCAGCGGGATGGTGACCGTCTTGCCGGGATCGGTCGGGTCCGAACAGATACGCACGGTAATCGACCCGCCCGCATCGCTCTCGATCATCCACCCCGGCGCGACCAGCACCCGCGCGCCGAGCGCGAGGAGCAGCGGCAACAAGAGCAGGATACCGGGACGGCGAAAGGCGGCGAGCAGACTCACGCGGCGGCCTTTATGGACGAAGCGTTTCGCTGGCAAGCCACGTTGACGGCTATAAGGATTCACGCGGAGGCGCGGAGACGCGGACAGAAAAAGACAGGCGGCTTCGCCGCTTTACGATTTCTCCGCGGCTCCGCGTCTCCGCGTGAACCAATCACTCCGCCGGTGTCTCGTCGATCTTCTTCCCCGTCCGCTGCCACGGATACAGGAACTGCCCCCAGTAATTTTTCGGGACATCCTCGGGAATGCCGTAATTCTCGGGCCAGCGATCCTTCGGCAGATGAAAGGTCCCGAAAATCTTGTCGAGCCACGGGAAGTGGATCGCGAAATTGACGTCGAACGCCTCACGCTCCAGCCCATGGTGCCAGTGATGGAAACGCGGCGTCGCGATCCAGTGGCCCAGCCGGTTGGAATTGCCCCCGACATTGGCGTGGAGCAGCGACGACCAGACATACACGAAGCCGATATAGGCCTGCATCACCGACGGGCTGAACCCCAAGGTGAACAGCGGCAGCGAGGTGATCGAGCGGAGCAGGATGATTTCGACAAAATGCATCCGCGATCCGGCCAGCCAGTCCATCGACTTGGCGCTATGGTGGATTGCGTGGAATCCCCACAGGAACGGCACTTTGTGGAACAACCGGTGGTACCAATATTGCGCGAGGTCCGACGCGATCAGGACGATGACGAATTGGACCAGCCACGGCAGCGACGCCACTGCGGCGCGGAACGCCTGCCAATTGCTCGTATTCTCATTGATGATCGTCGACGGCGCGAGCGCCAGAAAGCCCAGCACCTGCACGAACATCGTGCTGACGAGATAATAGAACAGATCCTCGCGCCATTCGGTGCGGAACAGGCGCTGCGCGCGGCGGTGCGGGAACAGACGTTCGAGCGGCGCGAACATGAAACCGGTGATCAGCAGGTTGACGACAAAAAAGTCGAGCCCGAAGAAAATGCCCCAGCTTCGCGTTTCAGCGGGCTGGACATTGGCGCCGCCGATCAGCGTCGCGGCGAGCGCAATCATCAACGCGGTCGCGCCGAGCACCTTGCGCGGACGCAGCAACAGGCTGAGCAACGCAAGACCATAGCTTGCGAGCAGCACCAGATGCACCACCCCGCGAAACCCGCCCCAGTCCTTGATGATCGCCAGTTCGGGGGTCGCGAACCAGTCGGGAAAACGCAGCGCGACGACCATCCCGAACCCGACGATCGCGAACAGCAAGGCGAAGAACCCCGACAGCCACCCGCTGCCAAAGCGCCGCACCTCGGTACGCGATTCCAGATCGCGCATGAGGTTGGTGAGATAATCGCGTTTGGCCATGTGTCCCCCACCCCCTCATTCGTCGTGCCGGACTCGATCCGGCATCCATAACCGCCCCGGCGTCATGGACCCCGGATCAAGTCCGGGGTGACGAGGGAGTATAGCTCATGCGCCACCACCGCCAGTGATGAAGCACACTATCCATTCGATCCTCTCTGTGGCGAAGCCATGGGGAGGATCATCTTCACCCCGCCGCCGCGACAATCGCCGCCCATTCGGCCTCGTCGATCACCCTGATCCCCAGTGCCGCCGCCTGCTTCAGCTTCGACCCCGCGCCCGGCCCCGCGACCACCAGATCGGTCTTCGCGCTCACCGACCCCGCCGCCTTGGCGCCCAGCGCCTCGGCCTGCGCTTTCGCTTCGTCGCGGCTCATCGTTTCCAGCTTGCCGGTGAACACCACCGTCATTCCCGACACCTCGCTGTCGCGCGTTTCGACGAGGAACGGCGGCGGCGAGACTTCGGACAGCAGGTCGTCCCACAGCGCGCGATTGTGCGGTTCGTGGAAGAAGTCGCCCAGCGCCTCGGCGACCGCGGGGCCGATGCCGTCGGCGCGGACGTCGAGGATCGTCTTGATCGCTTCCATCTTGCGCGCCGCATATTTACCGTCGGACTCGCCCTCGCCGCGCGGGTTTGCCGCGATATAGGCGTTGATCTCGGCCGCCTTGGCGGGCAGCAGAGCAATGTCGCCGACGCCTTTGAGCAGATCGCGCGCGGTCACCGCACCGATATGCCGGATGCCCAGCCCGAACAGCAGCCGTGCCGCATCGGGCGACCGCTTCGCCTCGATCGCGGCGAACAGATTGTCGACCGACTTTTCCTTCCACCCCTCGCGCGCCAGCAGTTCGTCGCGATGCCGATGCAGCCGAAAAATATCCGCCGGCCCCTTGTCGAGCCAGCCGAGCTCTAGAAACTCGGCGATGCTTTTCTCGCCCAGCCCCTCAATGTCCAATGCGCCGCGGCTGACGAAATGGCGCAGCCGCTCGAACTTCTGCGCGGCGCAGATCAGCCCGCCGGTGCAGCGGACATCGACCTCGCCCTCCTCGGCAACCGCTTCGCTGCCGCATACCGGGCAATGGTCGGGAAACACATAGGGTTCGCGCGGTTCATCGCGGGTCAGGTTCTCGACCACCTGCGGGATCACATCGCCCGCGCGCTGCACCACCACCCGATCGCCGGGCCGCACGCCCAGCCGCCCGATCTCGTCACGATTGTGCAGCGTGACGTTCGACACCACGACCCCGCCGACGGTCACCGGAGTCAGCCGCCCGACCGGGGTCAGCTTGCCGGTACGCCCGACCTGAATGTCGATGGCTTCGAGTGTGGTCTGCGCGCGTTCGGCGGGGAATTTATGCGCGATGGCCCAGCGCGGCGCTTTCGCCACAAAGCCTAGCCGCGCCTGCCAGTCGAGCCGGTCGACCTTATAGACGACGCCGTCGATGTCATAAGGCAACTCGGCACGCCGCGCTTCGATATCGCGGTAATGCGCCAGCACAGCATCGACGCTGTCAAAGCGACCGAGTAGCGGCGACACCGGCACCCCCCAGCGTTCGATCAACCGCATCATCTCATATTGCGTCGCCGCAGGCACCGCGCTGACCTCGCCCCAGCCATGCGCCAGAAAGCGCAGCGGCCGCGCCGCGGTGACGTTCGCGTCCTTCTGCCGCAGCGATCCGGCGGCGGCATTGCGGGGGTTGGCAAAGACCTTGGCCTCGGCTTTTTGCTGCGCAGCATTAAGTGCAGCAAAATCCGCCTTCGCCATATAGATTTCGCCGCGGATTTCGAACACGTCGGGGGCGTTTCCGGCCAGATTTTCAGGGATATCGGCGATCATCCGGACGTTTGGCGTCACATCCTCGCCAACGCTCCCGTCGCCACGCGTCGCCGCCTGCACCAACACGCCCCGTTCATAACGCAGCGAGCAGGACAGTCCGTCGATCTTGTCCTCCGCGGTCAGCGCAACCTCGGCATCCGCGGGCAGATTGAGAAAGCGTCGTACCCGCGCGACAAACTCGGCGACATCCTCATCGGCGAACGCGTTGTCGAGGCTCATCATCCGCTGCCGGTGCGTCACCTTCGCCAGCGGCGATGCCTCGACCGCCGCGCCGACCAGCCGGTTCGGGCTGTCGGCGCGGATCAGGTGCGGAAAGGCTTCCTCCAGTGCGTTGTTGCGCCGCACCAGCGCGTCATAATCGGCGTCGCTAATCTCAGGGCTGTCGTCAGCGTGATACAGCCGGTTGTGATGCGCGATCGCCTTCGCCAGCCGCATCAGCTCGTTCGCGGCTTCGGCTTCGGAGAGAGTGGCAGGATCAGTCATGTCAGTCATTCGCAATCACCAGCACATGCACTGCACGCCGGATACGGAACCCCAGCGATTCATACAGCGCAATCGCCCCCGCATTGTCGGCATAGCTATGTAAAAACGGCTGTTCGCCGCGCGCCACCATGTCGCGCATGACATGGCTGATCAGCGTCCGCGCATAGCCGCGCCCTCGGCAATCCTCCCACGTCGATACCCCGCTGACCTCCGCCATACCCGGCATCAGCATCCGTTGCCCCGCCATCGCGAGCAGGCGGCCAGCATCATCGCGGATCCCGAAGAACGGCCCGTAACGATGCGTTTTCGGCCCCCACGGCCCGGGCTTCGCATGCTCGGCGAGCGCCGCCATCTCCGCCGCATCCGCCTCGCCCAGACCGATGATCGCGGGCTCGTCGTCACGCGCCGGCGGCGGCGCCCCTTCGGCGACCATCTGCGTCAGCACCGCGCGCTTCACCTCGCGCACCCCGGCGGGTACCGGCCAGCGTTCGCCCTCGACGATCCACAATTCCTCGCCCGGCGGAATCAGCGCCGCGAGCGCCGCCTGCGCCGCGGCGCCCGTATCGGCGGCGACCCCGAACACGCCATAGCCGCGGTCGAGCCGTAGCGCGCGCGCATCGCCCTCGGCCAAATGCGCCTGCCGTCCGGTCAGCATGCTCCACACCGGTCGGTCAAGCGGATGCGCGATCGTCATCCCGCCACCTCGAGCAACCGTTCCGCCTGCGCCCGCGCTTCCGCGGTGACTTCGGCGCCCGACAGCATCCGCGCGATTTCTTCGCGGCGACCCACTTCGTCGAGCGCGTGGACGCTGGTTCGGGTCACCACGCCCTCGCTCGACTTGGCGATCACGAAATGCACCGCGCCCTTGGCGGCGACCTGCGGGCTGTGGGTCACCGCCAGCAATTGCTTGCCCGCGCCCGCCAGCCGCGCCAGTCGCTCACCGATCGCGCTTGCCACCGCGCCGCCGACGCCGCGGTCGATCTCGTCGAAGATGATCGTGTTCGCCCCGCCCTCTTCGGCGAGCGCGACCTTAAGTGCCAGGATGAAGCGCGACAATTCGCCGCCCGACGCGATCTTGGCCAGCGGCGCGAACGGCGCGCCAGGGTTGGTCGAGATCAGATATTCGACGCGGTCGATGCCCTCCGGCCCCCAACGCTCGGCGGGCAGGCGCTCGACCAGAGTCTGGAAGCGTGCCGCGTCGAGCTTCAGCGGTACCAGCTCGCCCGCGACCGCTGCATCGAGCCGCGCTGCAGCCTTGGTGCGCAGGTCGGACAGTGCGCTTGCGGCATGGGTGTAAGCGGCGGCGGTGTCGGCGACCGCAGCCTCCAGCTTCGCCAGCCCGGCGCTGCCGCCCTCGATCGCATCGAGCCGCGCCGCCAGCGTGCCGGTCAGCTCGGTCAGCTCGTCGGGCTGGACATTGTGCTTGCGCGCCATCGCGCGCAGCTCGAACAGGCGCGTCTCGGTCGCATCGAGCCGCTCGGGGTCATATTCCATCGCCCGCGCCGCCTCGCGCAGCCGCGTTTCGGCCTCGTCAGCCTCGATGATCGCCCGGTCGAGCCCGGCGAGCGCTTCTGCGAGCAGCGGGTGGTCGCCCGCCAACCGGTCCAGCCGCCGCGCCGCGCCGCGCAGCAACGCCGGGCCGCTGTCGCTGCCCTCGAATGCTTCCATGATCGCGCCGATGTCGCCCGCGATCCTCTCACCCTTCTGCATCGCCGCGCGCGCTTCGGACAGCTCGGCATCCTCGCCGGGCTGCGGGTTGAGCGCCTGCAATTCAGCGACACAATGTTCCAGCCATTCGCGGTCGCGCGCTGCGTCGTCGAGCGCGCTCTGTGCCGCCGCCAGCTTCGCCTCGGCAGCGCGCCAGGCGCCATGCGCCGCAGCCACCGCGCCGGTGTCGGCGCGCGCAAAGGCGTCGAGCAGCGCGCGATGCCCCGCGGGTGCCAGCAGCCCGCGATCGTCATGCTGGCCGTGAATTTCGACCAGATGCGCCCCGACTTCGCGCAGCAGCGCCGCCGAGCAGGGTTGATCATTCAGAAATGCGCGGCTGCCGCCATCGGCTTTCAGCGTGCGCCGGACGAGCAGGGGTTCGCCCGGCTCCGGCGCGATCTCATTCTCGGCGAGCAAATTCGCGAGCGCGGTTCCCGCCGCGGGCGCGATAAAACTCGCGGTCACCTGCGCCTGACCGCTCCCCTGCCGCACCAGCGCGCTGTCGGCGCGCGCGCCGAGTGCCAAACCAAGCGCGTCGAGCAGGATCGACTTGCCCGCGCCAGTCTCGCCCGTCAGCACGCCCAACCCGGCCGCGAAATCGAGGTCGAGCCGTTCGATCAGAACGATATTGGCGATGGACAGGGCGGTCAGCACGAGCCGTCCTTACCGCAGAACAAAGGCAGAATCTATTCGGCAGTACAGCATGTCGCCCCTGCGAAGGCAGGGGCCGCAATCGGCCTTGCCCTTCATCGCTGCATAATCCTCCAGCGGCCCCCGCCTTCGCGGGGGCGACGGCAAAAATTCTCAGGCAGTCGGCGCGTTCTTCTGCATCAGCTTGTACGCGCGCTCATACCATTCGTTACCCGGATAGTTGGCGCCCAGCACCGCCGCCGACTTCTTCGCTTCCGCCGGGATGCCCAGCGCGAGGTAGGATTCGGTCAACCGATACAGCGCCTCGGGTGCGTGACTGGTCGTCTGATATTTGTCGACTACTTCGCGGAAGCGGATCGACGCCGCCAGCCAGTTCGAGCTGCGCTGATAGAAGCGGCCGATTTCCATTTCCTTGCCCGCCAGATGGTCCTGCACCAGGTCGATCTTGAGCCGCGCGTCCGACGCATAGCGGCTGTCGGGATAGCGGCGGATCACTTCGCCCAGCGCGTTCGACGCCTGCTGGGTAATCTTCTGGTCGCGGGTGACGTCGCTGATCTGCTCATAATAGCTGAGCCCGATCAGATAATAGGCATAGGGCGCATCCTTGTTGCCTGGGTGGATCGCCAGGAAGCGCTGCGCAGCTTCGATCGCCGGGGTATATTCGCGGTCCATATAATAGCTGAAGCTGCTCATCAGCTGCGCGCGGCGCGCCCAGGGCGAATAGGGATGCTGGCGCTCGACTTCGTCGAACAACGCCGCGGCAAGGCCATATTGCTGGCGATCGAGCCGATCCTGCGCCGCGCGGTACAGCGTGTTGACGTCGCGCGCGACATAGCGCGTGTCCTTCTTGACCCCGCCACCGGCACAGGCCGCCAGCAAAGGCGTAACGACAAGAGCGGCGGCGAGCAGGCGCGCGGCGGCGCGCGAAGGGGTGCGGTGAGTCATGCGCGCGGTATAGCCACAGCGCCGATGAACGCAAAATAAATGATGGGGACGTGCGCCTATCGTCCTATCTCTGCGTCACCCCCGCGAAGGCGGGGGTCCCGCTTTTCATGCGTTGAGCATATCGAACAGATCCAGCCAGTCGGGATTCTGTTCTTCGATCAGACGGATTTTCCAATCGCGTTTCCACTTCTTCATCGCCTTTTCGCGGACAATTGCACCACGAATGTCATCGTGCGGCTCGGCATAAACAAGACGGAACAGACCATAGCGTTTGCAAAAATCCGACCCCTCACCGGATCGATGCTGCATAATTCTTGCTGCCAGATAGGCCGTCACGCCAATGTAAATAGCTCCGCGATAGCGGTCGGCCATGATGTAAACCCAACCGCCCTTCCTCACGGATTGGTTGCTCTGAGCGGGACCCCCGCCTTCGCGGGGGTGACAGGCGGAGAAACAATCAAGCTACGGCGCCTTCACCACACACCCTTTCAGCGCATCGGCGGGCGCAGGAACGCGGCGCGCGGTCTTGATCGTGACCTGCGGCTCCAGCATCTGGCCCTTCATCACGCCGTCGCCCGCGGTCGGCGAAATCGGGCCGTTAAAGATGCGGTCGGCCACATCGGCGCCGCTGACGATTTCGCCGAACACCGCAAAGCCCGCGCCGTCACCGCCGACGGCATCACTGTCGAATCCCTTGATGTCCGACAACAGCAGGAAAAAATCGCTCGTTGCATCGCCGGGGATCAGCCGCGCCATCGACAACGCCCCCTTGCAGTTGGTGAGCCCGCTCGCCTTGGTCGGCTCGTGCGCGATTGGCGGGAAATTGCGCCGGGGATCGCCGCGATTGCCCGCCTGGATCAGCTGGTTCGCCGGTCCCCAGCTTTTGGTCGAGCGATAAAATTTGAACCCGTCCATCCGCTTGGCATCGACATAGCGCAGGATATTGCCCGCGGTGATCGGCGCGCGCTTGTTTTCCAGCCGCACGACGATCGTCCCTAGATCGGTCACGAGCGAAACATAGGGCCGCGTATCCGGCGTCGCCGCATCGACCGGCACCGGTGACGGCGGCGAGGGCGAGGGCGAAGGGGGGACGGGAGCGGTCTGAGCCGCCAGAGCGAGCGAGAGAAAGAGGCCGGTCAACATGGCCTTGCTTATGGCCCGCTCCGTTTCGCAGCGAAAGGCCGAATCAGCGGGGGAACATTGTCAGCCGCCATTCATTGTCGCGGTGTCAATTCAAACTGTCTGCAAACCTGGTTCAAGGTATCGATATGCGATTGCGAATCCTCGTCGCGCCATCGGGCTACAAGGAATGTCTGGAGGCGGATCGCGTCGCCGCTGCGATCGCGGCCGGGGTCCGCCGCGCCGATCCCGACGCGCTGGTTACCCCGCTGCCGCTGGTCGATGGCGGCGAAGGCTTTGCCCGCGCGATGGCGTCGGCCACGGGCGGTACGACGCGCACTCTCTCCGTCACAGGCCCGGTCGGCGACCCGGTCACTGCCTGCCTGGGCCTGCTCGGCGACGACGGCCCGCGCACCGCGGTCGTCGAAATGGCGCAGGCGGCGGGACTGCGGCTGGTCCCGGCCGAGTGCCGCGATCCGATGCACACCACGACGCGCGGGGTCGGCGAGCTCATCCGTGCCGCGGTTGACGAAGGCGCGACGCGCATCCTCGTTGGTTGCGGCGATTCGGGGACCAACGACGGCGGCGCCGGTATGGCCCAGGCGCTCGGCATCCGCCTGCTCGACGCACATGGCGTCGATATTCCGCCCGGATGCAGCGGGCTGGCGCAGCTGGCGAGCATCGACATGACGGGCCGCGACCCGCGGCTCGCCGATGTCGCGATCGAGGCGGTACTCAATATCACCACCTTGCTGTGCGGTTCGCGCGGCGTCGCGCGCGTATTTGGCCCGCAAAAGGGTGCCGATTCCGCGACGATCGAACAGATGGCGGCGGCGCTCGACAATCTCGCCGCAGTGATCGAGGCCAGCTTCGGCATCGACGTGCGCGCCATGCCCGGCGGCGGCGCATCGGGTGGGCTGGGCACCGGCCTTGCGACCTTCCTTGGCGCGCAGCTGCGCTCGCGCTACGATGTCGTGCTGTCCTATTTCGACCTCGACGGCCATCTCGACCGCGCCGACCTGGTGTTCACGGCCGAGGGCGGCATCGACCTGCAGACCCCCAATGGCAAGATCCCGGTCGAAGTGGCGCGCCGCGCCAAAGAGCGCGGCCTGCCGGTGATCGCGCTGGCCGGCGCGGTCGATGATCGTGCGCGCATCGTTTACGACCATGGCATCGACGCCTTTTTCTCGACTTCGATGCACCCCGGCCCCATGGAAATGGCGATGGCCGAGGCCGAAACCATGCTGGCGCTCGGCGCCGAAAACGCCATGCGCGCGATCCTCGCGGGCCGCGCCATGCCGCGCGCGTGAAGGCTGCCGCATGAAAATGGCGGCGGCGCGCTGGGCGGCGATGGTTGTCGCCGCCGGGCTGCTCGCGGCACTTGTGCTGCTGCCGACCGACCTGCTGCCCCCCGCCCGCGCCGCGCTCGCCATATTCGGCATCGCGGTGATCCTGTGGACAACGACGCGGCTCGACGCTGCCTGGGTCGCCTTCGCCGCCGCGGTCGCGCTGGTGCCGCTACAAGCTGCCGACCAGCGCGAGCTGATGGCCATGCTCGGCCACAATATCATCTGGCTGATGGCGGGCGCCTTTGTCATCGGCGCCGCGATCCAGTCGAGCGGGCTGGCGGCGCGGATCACTGGCGGCATCGCGGCGAAGGCGCGGACAACCGCGCAATTATTCTGGCTGACCACGCTGGCGCTGATCCCCCTGACCTTTCTGATCCCCTCCACCTCGGGCCGCGCCGCGGCGGCGCTGCCGGCGCTGGCCTTGCTCCCCGACGACGGCGCCGACCCGCGCCGCCGCGCCTTTGCTTTGCTGATCCCGGTCGTCATCCTGGTTGCGACCAGCGCCGCCTTGACCGGTGCGGGGTCGCATCTGCTGGCGCAGGACCTGCTCGACCAACGGCTCGGCGAACGCTTTGGCTTTGCCAATTGGGCGCTGTGGGGACTGCCGTTCGCATTGGCGTCTAGCGCGTTGGCTTGCGCGATAATCCTGCGCATGTTCCTGACCGCCGACCAGCGCGCCGCGCCGATAGAGGTCCGTGCCGCGACCGACCGCCCTGCGCTGTCGAGCGGCGAATGGCGCGTCATGGTCGTCGCCGCCGCAACCTTTGCCCTGTGGTTCACTACCGATCTGCACGGACTGGAAATCGCCACCGTCGCCATCCTCGCGATGATCGCGCTCACCGCGCCGGGCATCGGCGTGATGAGCTTCAAGGCCGGGATGAAGGCAGTGAATTGGAGCCTGATCCTGTTCGTCGGCGGCGCGATGCTGCTCGGACAGGCGCTGATCAACACGCAGGCTGCGGGATGGCTGGTCGATCAATTGTTCACGCTGGTCGGGATCGGCGGCGGCAGCGCTGCGGCGCTGCCCGAAATCGCCGTGATTGCCGCGATTGCGCTGATCAGCACCGCGTCGCACCTGTTCCTGACCAGCCATGTCGCGCGCACCGCCGCGCTCGGCCCACCCTTCATCCTGATGGCGCAAAGCGCCGGGATCGAGCCGATGGCGGTGTTGTTCATAGCCACCATGGGCATGAATTATTGTCTGACGCTGCCCGCCTGTTCCAAGGCGCTGCTGCTGTTCCAGGACGCGCCCGGCGGCGGGTTCCGCCCCGGCGACCTACTCCGTCTCAGTGCGTTACTCGCGCCGCTCAACCTTGCCCTGATGATCGTCACTTACTTCGCTTGGTGGAAATGGACCGGGCTCGCGCTCTGAGCGCAATCAATCATCGTCGCCGCGTTCGACCTTGGTGACCCGGCCCAGCCGGTTGATCGTCACCTTGACCTCGCGGCCGCGCCGGTCGCGGCCCTCGATTTCCCAGCCGCCATCGTCGCGTTCGACTTCGGTCACCCGCACCATGCCATAGCCGCGCGCGATCCGCACCGCCTGCGCCTCGCTGACCCGCGAGCGGATGTTACGGTCGTCGTCATCGTCGGCATAGGCCGGCGTGACGGGAATGGCAGCCAATGTGGCGATGGCCAAGAGGAAGGATCCAATCCGTTTCACCCGACCATCGTGCCATCTCGGCCATGAATGGCAAATGAAGTTTGCATCGGCCTCAACGCCCAATGGCCGCGGGATATTTGCAATAATTCGATAAATTCAACCATGTGGTTGACAATTTCGGCGATTCGCTCATATTAAACCACATGGTTGAACATGATTCGCACACGCTCGACACGATCTTTCACGCCCTCGGCGACGCCACCCGGCGCGCGATGCTCGGCGATCTTGCTGCCGGCGAACGCACGGTCGGCGAGCTCGCCCAGCCTTTCGCGATGTCGCTTGCCGCAGCGTCGAAGCATATCAAGGTGCTCGAGGCCGCGGGGCTGATCCGCCGCGACATCCGCGGCCGCACTCATATGTGCTCGCTCGAACCCGCACCGTTGATGTCCGCCGATCAGTGGCTCGGCGTCTATCGCCGCTTCTGGACCGACCGCCTCGACACCCTCGAACAGCTGCTGCGCGCCGACGACGCCGCGCCGTCGCCCAAGTCCCCCCTCCCCGG
Organism: Sphingopyxis sp. UBA6723; assembly: GCF_002454115.1. Taxonomy (GTDB): domain Bacteria; phylum Pseudomonadota; class Alphaproteobacteria; order Sphingomonadales; family Sphingomonadaceae; genus Sphingopyxis. The sequence continues at coordinate 149,493 of NZ_DKIH01000006.1, forward strand.
GAAAGAAGGAGAATGACGATGACTATTGTGACGACAGCCGACAATTATGGCGTGGTCAGCGAGGATGCGACCCTGACCTTGGAGCGCCTGCTCCCCGGCCCGATCGACCGCATCTGGTCCTATCTTGTCGACAGCGACCTGCGCCGCCAGTGGCTCCCCCCCCCCCCNNCCCCGCCAGTGGCTCGCCGCGGGCGCGATGGAAGAAAAGGTCGGCGCCGCGGTCGAACTGGTTTGGCGCAACGACGAGCTGACCGACCCGCCCGGTACACGCCCCGACGGCATGGGCGACGAACATCGCATGACCTGCGAAGTGCTTGAATGCGATGCCCCGCACCGGCTGGCGATCAGCTGGGGCAGCACCGGCGGCGTGACCTTCACCCTGCGCGAACAGGGTGACGAGGTGCTGCTGACGATCACCCACCACCGCGTGACCGACCCCGCGGTCCTGCTCAACGTCAGCGCCGGCTGGCATTCGCATGTCGATGTGCTGGAGGCAAAGCTGCGCGGCACCGCAGCCACGCCGCACTGGGTCAATTTCGTGCGCCTGCGCGGCGACTATATGGGGCGGCTGGCAGGGTGAACGCAATGTACTAGGTCAAACGGGGCCGTGAGAGCGGCCCCTTTTTTGTGGCCAATCCCTTAACTGATCTATACGAGTAACACAGTTGAATGGGGAGCGCGACGATGAAACGGAAATGGAAAATCACCCTCGGGCTAGTCGGCGCGCTGGTCGTGCTTGGTGCGGGCGGGGCGACGTGGATGATTGTCCAGCCGCCAAAACCGGCGCGGGTCGTCGATGCGGGACCGACCGGCCAGCGCGTCGCCGACAACGGCATTTTCGCCAATTACTTCCCGGCTGCGGGCAACGCCCCGTCTCCCGCGATCTTGTTGCTGGGCGGGTCCGAAGGCGGCCTGGGCAAGGACATGCACGCGCTGGCGCTGTTGCTGCAAGCGCAGGGCTACAGCACGCTACAACTGGCCTATCACAACGCACCCGGCAAATCGGCGAAGCTCAGGAACATCCCGCTGGAAGATTTCTACAAAGGTCTCGACTGGCTCAAGCAGCAGCCCGGGGTCGATCCGGGGCGGATCGCTATCATCGGCTATTCGAAGGGCGCCGAGGCTGGCCTGGTCGTCGCAACGCGCTATCCGGGCGTTCGCGCCGCGGTGCTGGGTATGCCGTCGAGTGTCGTGTGGGACGGCATGTCGGGCGAAAATTACATGTTCGGATCGTTCAACTCGTCGTGGAGCGAAAAGGGCGAGCCGCTCCCCCATCTTGCCTATAAAGGACAGCCCGGCGCCGACGGGCTGATGCCGGTGTTTGTGAACGGCCTCAAGCAAATGGACGCCAATCCCGCCGCCATCATCCCGGTCGAGAAATTTCAGGGCAAGCTGATGCTCGTCTGCGGCGAGGCCGAAAAACTGTGGCCGAGCTGCCCGATGACCGACCAGATCGTCGCGCGCGCCGAAAAAATGGCGGCGCCCGCGCCGATCGTGTTGCGGTACAAGGATGCCGGGCATGGCGTGATGGGGGCGCCCTTTACCGACGCCAAGACACGCCGGAACTGGGCACAGCTGGGCGGCACCGAGGCCGGCAATGCTGCGGCGCGCGCCGACAGCTGGGCAAAGATCAGCGCCTTTTTGCGCGCCGAGCTGGGCACCAAAGCTAAGGCCGACTGAGGTCGATTGCCGCAGATTGGCTCGAAACACCCGTCCGTTGTCATGCGGTAGCGAGGATTTGTCCCGCCATCGTCACCCTCGAACGAGACACGTGGCTCGTTCGACTTGATCCGGGGTCCATCCAGCGGCCGTGGCGATGGATCCCGGATCAAGTCCGGGATGACGATAGTGTAAAAGTTGGCGGCAGATCCCCACCCCAACGCCCCCAGCCACCCATCACCTTGCGATCTCCCCCGCACCCGATTACCACTCCCGCATGACCGCCGACAAAATTTTCATCAGCGCCAACGACCTCCTCGCCGATTCTCTGCGGCTCGGGATGCAGGTGATCGACAGCGGGTTCAAACCGACCCACCTTGTCGGCATCTGGCGCGGCGGCGCGCCGGTCGGGATCGCGGTGCAGGAATTGCTCGATTATCACGGCCAGCATTGCGACCATATCGCCATCCGCACCTCCTCCTACCACGGCATCGACCGCCAGGATCCCGAAGTGAAGGTGTTTGCCTTGGGTTATCTGATCGACACGCTCGATCCCGAAGACCGGCTGCTGATCATCGACGATGTGTTCGATAGCGGGCGCAGCATCCGCGCCTTCATCGCCGAGCTGAAAGCGCGCTGCCGCCACAATATGCCGCGCGACATCCGCATCGCGACCGTCTGGTTCAAACCCGGGCGCAACGTCACCGATCTGCGCCCCGATTTTTTCGTCCACGAAACCGACCAGTGGCTGATTTTCCCGCACGAGATCGACGGGCTGACGATCGAGGAGATCCGCGAACACAAGCCCGAGGCGGCGATCATCCTGCGCGAAGAGGGCACCAACGATGCATGAAGGCTTCGCCTCTCCCGCCGACCGCGCTGCCTTCATCGCTGCGTTGCCCAAAGCCGAATTGCACCTCCATATCGAAGGCTCGCTCGAACCCGAGCTGATGTTCGAACTCGCACAGCGCAACGGCGTCTCCATCCCCTTCGCCAATGTTGAAGAGGTCCGCGCCGCCTACGCCTTCTCCAACCTTCAGGATTTCCTCGACATCTATTATCAGGGGATGGGCGTGCTCATCACCGAGCAGGATTTCTTCGACCTCACTGCCGCCTATCTCGCCCGCGCCCATACCGACGCGGTGCGCCACGTCGAAATCTTCTTCGATCCGCAGGGGCATACCGCGCGCGGCATCGCGTTCGAAACCGTTGTCCGCGGCATCACCCGCGCCCTCGATGACGCGCGCGAACGCTATGGCATGACCTCGAAGCTGATCATGTGTTTCCTCCGCCACCTCAGCGAAGCCGACGCCGAGACGACCCTCGACGAGGCACTGCCCTTTCTCGACCGCATCGACGGTGTCGGCCTCGACAGCTCGGAAAACGGCCATCCGCCGTCCAAGTTCGAACGCGTCTTCGCCCGCGCCCGCGCGCTCGGGCTGAACATCGTCGCCCATGCCGGCGAAGAAGGCCCGCCCGACTATGTGGTCGAAGCGCTCGATCTGCTGAATGTCGATCGCATCGACCATGGCAACCGCAGCCTCGAAGACCCCGCCCTCGTCGCGCGTCTCGCCGCCCGGGGCATCACGCTCACCGTCTGCCCGCTGTCGAACCTCAAGCTCTGCGTCGTGGGCGACATGACCGCGCATCCGCTGAAAATCATGCTCGATGCAGGACTCCACGCCACCGTGAACAGCGACGATCCCAGCTATTTCGGCGGTTATGTCAACGCCAATTATCACGCGGTCGCCGACGCGCTCGACCTGTCGAAGGCTGACCTCGTCACGCTGGCGCGCAACAGCTTCACAGGGTCGTTTCTGGATGATGCGGCGAAAGCGAGGCACCTAGCGGCGATTGACACTTACGATTGCAGCTAAAGTCCAGCGTTCAAATCATCGTCATCCCGGCGAAGGCCGGGATCTCGCCGGTGCGCAAATAAGATAGGGTGAGATCCCGGCCTCCGCCGGGATGACGAAGTGGGAAGGGCAGCTGCGCCCGCTCGATCGCGCCTTACGCCGCAATCAACACCCCATGATATGTCCGGTCCTCGAACGCCTGCCCCGCGCCCATCGCGACGCAGATCAGCGCATTCTCCGCCACCCGCACCGACAATCCCGTCGCCTCGGCGATCGCGACGTCCATCCGGCGCAGCAACGCGCCGCCGCCGGTCAGCGTAATCCCCTCGTCGATGATGTCCGCCGACAATTCGGGGGGCGTCTGTTCCAGCGCGGCGCGCACCGCGGCCACGATCTGCCCAACCGGTTCGGCCAGCGCCTCGGCGATCTCGGCCTCAGTCACCTGCACCTCCGCGGGTCGGCCATTGACCAGGTCGCGGCCCTTGACCGCGATCGTCATGCCGTCACCCTCGGGCGCCACGGCGCAGCCGATTGCCAGCTTGACGCGCTCGGCGGTCATTTCGCCGATCATCAGATTATGTTTGCGGCGGATGTAGGACGAGATCATGTCGTCCATCTTGTCGCCGCCGACGCGCACCGAATTGCTGTACGCGATGCCGCCCAGCGACAGGATCGCGACCTCGGTCGTGCCGCCGCCGATATCGACGACCATCGCGCCCAATGGCGCGGTGACGTCCAGTCCGGCGCCAATCGCCGCGGCGAGCGATTCCTCGATCAGCTGCACCGATACCGCGCCCGCGTTCGACGCCGCATCGCGGATCGCGCGGCGTTCGACCATCGTCGATCCCGACGGGACACAGATCACGACATTGCTGCGCTGGCGCAACCGGCTCGGGCCGCCGAGCGCCTTGTCGATGAAATGTTTGATCATCTGTTCGGCGACATCGATGTCGGCAATCACCCCGTCGCGCAGCGGGCGGATCGCCTGGATATTGCTCGGCGTCTTGCCCATCATCAGCTTGGCCTCGTTGCCGACGACCTTGACCCGCCGCACCCCATCGCGCGTTTCCAGCGCGACAACCGACGGTTCGTTCAGCACGATGCCCTTGTCGCGGACATAGACGACGGTGTTCACAGTCCCCAGATCGATGGCCATGTCATGCGCGGCTGAACCGAACCGATTAAAAAATTTCATATGCGCCGAACGCCCCCGGTGATGCGGATTGGAGAATCGGGGACGCGCGCGACCACGCCCGCAACACCCGTGGATTTCGGCTTGTGACGATGGTTAAATCGCGTCAACGCTGCTGGCGCAGACCGTTGGTTTCTTAGGGCCGGACGAGCCAAACGCGCCATTTGCCGCCCCAACCCAACGGTTCGTCGTTCCGACTGCCCATTCATCGATGGCGCGCAGGGTCCGCTAATCGCGATCGGGAACGATGAATTTCAGGCCCTGCAATTTGACGATCCGGTCGTCGATACAAACCGGCGCGGCGATCAGGCGCATCCAGCGCGGCGCGGCGGTAGCGGGCTTGATTTCCACGTCGAGGGTAAAGCCGCGGCGATGCTTGATGGCATAAGCGCGCAATTTTTCCATCGCCGCGCGCGACCCCTCTTCGTACAGCGCGACGCTTTTTTCGCGCGTCACCGCGGCGCCGCGCGGCAGGCCGAAAATATCATAGACCTCGCTCGACCAGCTGAGGCGGTTGCCCGCGGCCAGGTCGCATTCCCACCAGCCGGACTGGCCATGCAACGCGCGGTTTTCCGCGGCCAGGTCGGCCATATCGGCGACCGCGTCGAGCGTACCGGTGCCGTGCAACTGACCCAGCGCGAAATAGCGCGCGCGTTCGTACAGCGGCCAACTGTGGTGCACGGGCAAGGGATGGGTCGGCTTCAACGCACCGGTCTTTCCTGTTTTGACATGGGGATAGCGGATGCTCCCCCACCGGCACTAGTACATGGCGGTTACCGAATCGGCAATTTTATCGCTGCCATCCGCGCGCCAGCGCGATGCCGGCCAAATTCTGGGTGCGCTTGACGTGCTTGACGCGCGGGGCGGGACCATCGCCGACCAACGATCGAAAGGCGGCCAGATGCGACGCCGCATTCCCGCGCGCCGTCATCGTGCCATTCGCCTGACCCACCACCGCTGCGGCATCGCCCAGCAGGACAAAATCCGACAGGCCATGCGTCTGCGCCAGCCGCAGCGCCGCGATCAGCGCCAGCCATTCGGCATCCAGGCTGCTGCCCGTTCCCACGTCGCGGTCGACCGCGGCGACCCCGCCGACCACGACGGCAATCTCCATGACGCCGGGATTGGGGCGGCACCCGCCATCGAAATAGATTCTGGTGCGGCGCCGTATCATTCGCTCCCCCTAGTCCCTCGGCCCACATCGCGCACCAAAAAGCCCGCCGCAGGGGCCGCGATGTACCGGGTCATCGCCAACCCGCGCGCCAGTGATGGCCATCACACCCCTGAAAAGCGCCGCAACATAAGAGGATCGAAGGCAGCCGCCATCGTCCGCGGCGTCGGACCATCCTCGCGCCGCTAACAATATCCTAATTTATCGGTATCTTGGGTCAAAACAGGGAATATGCAGCGTCATGGCCGACCGTCGACATCGCCTTTTCGCGTTTCTGCTCGCCGCGCCGCTATGGACCGCGGCACCGCTGGCCTTTGCGCAGGACGCGGCGCCCGCCAGCCCGCCACCAGCCAGCACGCTGGACGCCGACCAGCAAAAAATGATGGATCTGATGAACCGCGGCATCGACCTCGAACGCGGCGGCAAACTGCGCGAGGCAGGCGAGGTTTATCGACGTTGGATTGACGAGGCGACCAAGCGGTACGGCGCCGACGGTCTGATCACCAGCCTTGGCTATCGGCTGCTCGCCGGCAATTTGGAGGAGCAAAGCGAGTTTAAGGCGGCGGAGACCCATTGGCGGCGCCTGCTCGCGATCAACACCAGGCTGCTTGGGAGCAAGGATGACGAGACGCTGACCGCCACCGGCTTCCTCGCCACCAATCTGGCCAAACAGGGTCGCCCGGCGGAGGCCTTGCCGCTGCGCCGGGCGCTGCTTGATGCACGCACCGCCCAATTTGGCCTGCAACATGCCAAGACGATCGCGGCGACCGGCAATCTTGCCGGCCTGCTGGTCGAACTCGGCGATATGCAGGGCGCCGAGACCCTTTTCCGCCAGGCGCTTGCCGCCAACATCGCGCTTCATGGCGAACAGCACCGCGAAACCGCGTCGCAATATGCCAATCTTGCCGTCACCCTGCGCAGCCTCGGACGGTTCCAAGAGGCGGCGACGATGCTCGACAAGGCGCTGGCGATCGACGAGGGGCTGACCGGCCCGAACGGCCCCGACGTCGCGCTGCACCATTATAACCGCGCGGTGAACTTTACCGAACTCGGGCGCTATGCCGAAGCCGAGACCGCGGCGAACCGCGCGCTCACCATCTGGCGCGCGACAAAGGGCGACGACAGCACCCAAGCGGCGCTGGGCTATACCGTGCTCGGCTACAGCTATGGGCTGACCGGGCGGTTCGCCGACGCGGACGCCGCCTATCGCAAAGCGCTGGCGATCCGCACCAAGCGGCTTGGTGAGGCGCACCCGCTGACCGCCGAAGCGTCGAACAACCTCGCGCTCAACATGGACAATCAGGGTTTGCCACCCACCGCGATCGAGCCGCTGATCCGCAAGGCGCTCGACACGACGCGCCGCGCGTTCGGCGAGAGCAGCGAGCGCACCGCAACGCTATATGCCAATGTCGCGCATAATCTGAACCAGCAGGGCCGTTATGCCGAGGCGGAGCCGATGTACCGGCGCGCGCTCGACATCCAGGCGGGGATCGCCGGTCGCGACCATCCATCCTATGCCACCACGCTGATCAACCTGGGCTATAATCTGCGCGACGGCGGTCAGGGCGAACGCGCCGAACCATTGATGCGCCAGGCGCTCGACGTCTTTCGGGCCAAATTCGGTGAGGATAATCCCGAAACCGCCTGGGCCTATCTCAGCCTCGGCACGTTATTGGGCGGTCTCGGCCGTCCCGCCGAAGAGGCGGACATGACGGGGAAAGCGCTCGCCATCCGGCGCCGCTTGCTGGGCGAGGATCATCCGCTGACCGCGGTCGCGTACAACAATGTCGGTTCGGCGCTCGTCCGCAGCGACCGCAGCGGGCCGGGCGACCGCGCCGCCGAACCCTATTACCGGCAAGCGCTGGCGATCCTGCGGCGGAGCGTCGGCGATGCGCATATCGACACTGCCCGCGCTTATGAAAATCTGGCGCTGACCCTGCTGCGCCAGGGCAAAGCCGCCGAAGCCGAGCCACTGGCCGCGAACGCGGTCGCGATCCTGCGTCGCCTGAACGAACAAGGCGCCGCGGGCAGCGGCGCGGTCGGACTGGCGGCGCTCGACCGGCAACAGGCCGCGCCCGACCGCGGCATTTTCACCACCTATATGAATGCCGCCTTCGGCCTGATGGACGTCACCCCGGATGCCACGCAGCAGGCGGCGATTCAGGACCGCGCCTTTCGCGCTGCACAGGATGCGATCGCCTCGGCATCGGGCCGCGCGGTGCTGCAAACCGCGGCGCGCGGCGCCGCCAAGACGCCGCAAATGGCCGAAGCCGTGCGCCAGGAACAGGATCTCGCCGCCAAGGCCAATCTGGTCGACAAGAACCTGCTGCGCGCCCTCGCCGCCCGCCAACCGGTCGAGGTCGCGCGGCTGCGCGGCGAACTCGACACGGTGCAGGCCGAACTCGCCAGCGTCAGCGCGCTGATCGACAAGAAATACCCCGCCTATCGCCAGCTTGTTTCGCCCCGCCCGATCAGCATCGCCGAAGCACAGCGGGCGCTGCGTCCGGGCGAGGCGCTGTTGCTGATGACCGAGGCGGCGAATGCGCTGCACCTGTTCGTCGTCACCCCCGCTTCGGTCGGATGGAGCCGCCCGGGCAAGGACATTGCGGTCATCCTCAAACAGATTTCGGACCTGCGCTGCGACGTCGATTTCGCGACCTGCTCGGCCGCGCGCAAGGCCGAACTCGACGCACTGCCGATGTCGGCGCTCGAACTGGAAGGGCATCGCCGCTTCGACCTCGACACCGCCAACGCGCTGTACAAGAGCCTGATCGAACCGATCGAACCCCTGCTCAAGGACAGCCAGCGCATCTATGTCGCGAGCTCGGGCAAGCTTGGCGACCTGCCGCTCGCGATGCTGTCGGCAACCGCCCGGCCCGCGGGTGCCGACATCGCCGACCCCGACACGCTCGCCCGTGCCGGTTGGCTGTCCGACCGCTTTGCCTTTACCAGCCTGCCCGCGGTCGCGGCGCTGACCCTGGCGCGCGACCCGCGGCCCGCGCGCCGCAACACGCGGTTCAGCGGTTATGGTGCGCCCGTCCTGATCGGCGGCGACACCGGCTCGCGCGCCGGGATCGGCGTGTTTCGCGGCATGTCGGAATCGGGGGCGCCGCTCGCCGATCCCGACGCCCTGCGCCGCCTTGCGCCGCTGCCCGGGACGAAGGTCGAACTGGCGGCGATGGCGAAATTGTTCGGCGTCGCGCCGGGCCAGCTCACCATCGACGGCAAGGCGACCGAGGCGGCATTGCGGCAGGATCCGGCGCTCGCGACCAGCGACATCATCGCCATCGCCACCCACGGCCTGCTTCCCGAACCGGGTATCGGCTTTAGCGAGCCGGGGCTGGTGCTCACCCCGCCGACCACCCCCACCGACAGCGACGACGGGCTGCTGACCGCGACCGAAGCGGCGCGGCTGACCCTGTCGGCCGACTGGGTGATCCTGTCCGCGTGCAACACCGCGTCGGCGGAAAATTCGGGCGGCGGCGACAGTCTGTCGGCGCTCGCGCGCGGCTTCCTCTATGCCGGCGCCGACGCGCTGCTCGCCAGTCATTGGCGCGTGTCCGACGATGCCACCGCGGTACTCACCGTCGAAACTTTGCTGGCGCGCCGCACCAACCCCGCGCTGTCACGCGCGCAGGCGCTGCAACAGGGTATGGCCGCGGTGCGCAGCGGCAAGCGCACGGACGGCAGCGCCATCGCGGGCTGGAAAGCCGCTTGGGCGCATCCCGCCGCCTGGGCCGCCTTCACCAACATCGCCAACCGCGACGATTGAGCCCACTCTAATCTCACCGCCGCGCCCCTGCGAAGGCAGGGGCCCATCACCCGGTGCCGCGGTGTCAAGCCGCGCTAGCTGGCCAACGATGGCGTAGGTGATGGGCCCCTGCCTTCGCAGGGGCGCGAATGGTTATCGTCCAATCGCCATGCCGTAGCGCAACGAACCCTTTCCCCTTCACCGCCACCGCGATTATAGCGGCGGCAGTTCAAGGGAGTAACCCGCCGATGCCGATCATGGCCGCCCGCGTCTATCATGACGGCAAACTCGTCCGCGACATCGGTCCCGACGAGGAGCTGCCCGACGATTGCGCCGAGGGCGATTTCTTCTGGCTCGGGCTGTTTGAACCGACCCCCGGCGAACTCGAAGGCATCGCCAAACGCTTCGGCCTCCACCCGCTCGCGGTCGAAGATGCGACCAAGGCGAAGCAGCTGCCCAAGGTCGAAGTCTATGGCGACCAGCTTTTCATCATCGCCAGCACCGGCAATCTGGGCGGCGGCACCATCCAGTCGGGCGAGACCGCGATCTTTGTCGGGCGCCATTTCATCGTCACCGTCCGCCACGGTTCGGCGCGCACCCACAGCGAGGTGCGCGCGCGGCTCGAAACCTTGCCCGCCAAGCTCGCACATGGCCCCGACTATGTCCTCTATGCGATCCTCGATTTCATCGTCGATGGCTATTTCCCGCTGATCGACGCGATCGAGGACCGGATGCTGCTGGTCGAGGATAGCGTCATGGACACCCCGCTCGACGCCGCCGCGATCCGTCAGCTTTATGCCCAGCGCCACGAAGTCATCCGCTTCCAACGGCTCGCCGGATTGATGAAGGATGTCGCCGGACGCCTCGCGGGCGAGGATGACCTGCCGTGCATCGACCCGGCGGTGCGCCCGTTTTTCCGCGACGTGTGGGATCATGTCCAGCGCGCTGAATTCCGCCTCACTGGCCTCCGCGATGTCGCGGCGTCGGTGATCGAAACCAACGGGATGCTCGAACAGCAACGCCAGGGCGTCATCACGCGCCAGCTCGCCGCCTGGGCCGCAATTCTGGCCGTCCCCACCGCGATTGCGGGCATTTACGGCATGAACTTTGACTTCATGCCCGAACTCGACTGGGCGCTTGGCTATCCCTTTGCATTAACCCTGATTTTCGGCGGCTCGGGGCTGGTCTTCTGGCGCTTCAAAAGCATCGGCTGGCTGTAGCAACCCGGCTTGACAGCGCGGCGCACCTTCGTCGATACGCGGGGTAACGGGCCGACGCGGACGCCCGTTCAGACGGCCAAGAACATTTCAGCGCCGTCCAAGTCCGCTCCACCCGTCGCAACTGCGGCGCACGGAGCGTTGATATGACCCCTCACCCGACCCCGACCGAACCGTCCCAGCTCAGCCTGCTGGCGCTGTTCCTCAAATTCCTGCGCTTTGGCGCCTTGGCATTCGGCGGCCCGGTGGCACAGATTGCGATGGTCCGGCAGGCGTTGGTCGATCAGGAACGTTGGATCGATTCGGGGCGCTTCAACCGCCTGCTCGCGGTGCTGCAGGTCCTGCCCGGCCCCGAAGCGCATGAGCTTTGCGTCCATCTTGGCATGATTGCGCGCGGACGGATCGGCGGTTTGCTTGCCGGGCTCGGCTTCATGCTGCCCGGGCTCCTGCTGATGCTGCTTGCGGGCTGGCTCTATGTCACTTGGATCGCGGGCGACGCGGGGCTGACCGGCGTCCTGCTTGGGGTGCAGATCGTGGTGCTCGCAATCATTCTGCGCGCCGTCGTCCGTATCGGCCAGCATATCATCGAGGATCGCCTGCTCGCTGTCATCGCGATCGCCAGTCTGCTCGCGACGCTCGTTGGCGTACCATTCTGGATCCCGCTCGCCGCGGGCGGGCTTGCCTACGCCGCCGCGCAGCGCCCGTGGCTTGCCGCCGCCGTCCTCGTCGGCGCGATTGCCGCCGCCCTTGCCGCCCAGCAGTTTGCCGGTCCCGACACCGGCGGCGCGCTGGTCGCGGGCGCTGCGGACGCCCCGATCACGCTGCTTGCGCTGTTCATCGCGGGCCTGAAGGGTGGGCTGCTGACTTTTGGCGGCGCCTATACCGCCATCCCCTATGTGCGGAGCGATACCGTCGGGCGCGGCTGGGTCGACGACGCGACCTTTCTCGACGGCATCGCGCTCGCCGGGGTGCTGCCCGCGCCGCTCGTCATCTTTGCGACCTTCGTCGGCTATGTCGTCGGCGGCCTTGGCGGTGCGCTCGCGATCACCGCGGGCATGTTCCTGCCCGCCTTCGCTTTCTCGCTGATCTTCTTCGAACGGCTGGAGGCGGTGGTCGAAAACCCCGCGCTCCACCGCCTGCTCGCCGGGGTTGCCGCCGCCGTCGTCGGCGTGATTGCGGCAACGCTGGTCCAGCTGGGCGAAGCAACCGCCGCGCGCATCTCCGCCCCGCTGGTCGCCATCCTGCTGTTCGCGATGGCGCTCGCGATTGTCTGGCGCGTCAAGGGCGCGTGGGTCACGCCTGCAATCATTGCCGCCGCTGCGCTCGCCGGATGGCTGATCGCGTTATGATGTCGGGGCCAGCACCTTCGCCATCATCCGCTCTTCCTTGGCAATCCACGGCGCGATGCTCGGCCGCGACAGGATCGCCTCGCTCCACGCCGCCGCTTTGGGATAAGCCGCTGCATCGACCCCGCAGCCGCAGTGGCGCAGGTTCATCAGCGGCGACGCCACCGCCAGGTCGGCGAGCGTCAGCCGGTCGCCGACCAGATAGCCTGACGCGGGAATCGCGCTTTCCAGATAGGTGAGCAGCTTGGGTAGTTCCTCGCTCTCCGCCAGCGCCGCCGCCGCCAGATCGCCTTCGCGCCCCAGGAATTTCGGCGCGACGATGCGGTTGAAGAACATCTTGCCGCCACATGCCGCCAGCACGGTGTCGCCGAACTCGTCCCACCAGATCACCCGCCCGCGTTCCTGCGCGTCGGTGGGGATCAGCGCGGGTTCGGGATATTTCGCTTCCAGATAATGGATGATCGCGCTCGAATCGGCCAGCGTGAAGCCGTCGTCGTCCATCGCCGGCATCTTGGCCAGCGGCGACGCGGCGCGGAACCCGGGATCGGCATCGCCAATGCCGACGCCCTTCAGCTCGAATTCAATTCCCTTTTCGCCCAGATACGCCAGCAATTTGCGCACAAATGGCGACACCAGCGAACCATAAATGATCATTGCGTCTCTCCCGATTGCATTGCGTCCAGCATAGCCAAAAGGTTGCGGTTCGCAACCCATTGCGAACGTTGCCAATGCGCCACGAAATAATCTTGCCAACGCGCGCGCCGCGTGGAACATCCGGACTGCAAGGGGGGCGCTGCCGCGGCAGCCAACAGGCAGGAAGAATGAATGCGCCCTAATTCATGGGCAGATCGGCTGTTGGCGCTGCTGGTCCGTTTCGTCGGGCTGGTCATCCTCTTGGCAACCCTTGCCGCCGCCACTGCAAGTTTTCTGTACAATCAATCGGAAGAGGCCGATCGCGCCGCGCGCGTTGCGGCGCAGGTCAATATGCGGCTGCACGATCATGTCGCGGTGCTCAAGGGGGTGCGCGCGCTCTACCAATCCGACGCCGCCGCCAGCGGCCCCGGCATTCGCGCCTATCTCGCCGCGCTGCAACCGCAGGTGCAGGCGCCGGGGATGGAGGGCGTCGGCATCGCCGCCGCGATGCGCGCCGGCACCCCTGCCGCAGTCGAGGCACAGCTGCGCGAAAATTACGGCCGCGACATCCAGGTGTGGCCCGCCACCGACCAGCCGATCGGCTTTCCCGTCGTCCTGGTCGAACCCTATACGCCGCGCCGCAATGCCGCGCTCGGCTTTGATATGTACAGCGAACCCACGCGGCGCGCCGCAATGCGCCGCGCGTGGCAGACGGGCCAACCGGCGGCGAGCGGCATCGTCCATCTGGCGCAGGAAAAGGGGGTCAAGATCAAGCAGCCGGGGTTCCTGATCTACGTCCCCGTCTATGCCCGCACTCCTGCGGGAACCAACCCCGAAACCGTCGCGACCGCCACAGGGGTGCGCCCGATCGAGGCCTTTGTCTATGCGCCGTTCCGCACCAGGGACATGATGAAAGTGGTGCTCGGAACGCAGCTCGACGCGATCGACGGCATCGAAATTTACGCGGGCCAAGGCCCGTCGGCGCCGCTGGTCTTCAGCAAAGGGACGATGGGCTGGGACGCACAGGAACAGATATTGCGTGTCGCCGACCGGCAATGGACGATGCGGATTTCCTATGGCCGTCTGCTCGAACGGCTGGGGCGGCCGCTGGCGATCATCATCTTCGGGATTGCCGTCGCGCTGCTCGCGACCCAGCTCCACCTTGTGCAGCGGCGGCGGATCGATGCCGCGCAGGCGCTGGCCGAAGAGAAGGCGCGCCATGCCGAGGACCGCGAGCTGATGATCGGCGAAATGGCGCACCGGATGAAAAACGCCTTCGCCCGCATCGGCGCGCTGGCGCGCATCACCCTGCGCGAATCGGCCAGCCTTGATGAATTTGAAACCAAATTCGACGGTCGGATGCGCGCGCTGTCCGATGCGAAGCAGATGCTGGTCACCGGGGCCGTCGACAATGTCGAACTCGGCAAGATCGTCCGCCGCGAACTCGAACTCGCCGGCTGGCCCTCCGACCGGCTCGCCGCGGTGACCGGCCCCGACGTTCGCCTCGACGACGAAGGCGCGCAGGCGTTGTCGCTCGCCATCCATGAATTCGTCACCAACAGCATCAAATATGGGGCGCTCGCGGGCCACGGCGACCTCGCGGTCGGCTGGCGCCGCGACGGCGGCGATGTCGAACTTCGCTGGACCGAAAGCGGCCTGCCCGAAACCCCGCAAATCGACAGCGAAAGTTTCGGCACCCAATTCATCCGCACCCTGATCGAGCGGCAGCTGAAGGGCAGCTGGCAGCGCAGCGCCGCCGACCACCGCCTGTCCATCACCATCCGCTGGCCCGACCGTGAACCCACCCGCTGACCACGCAACGCAGCCATCCGTAGCATCCGATTGACAACCCCCGCCCCCCCGGCGAGAGAACCGCCGAGGGGAGAGAGGCCGCCATGACCGCAAAAATGCTGCGCCCGACATCGTTCGACGTCGCCGAGCGCGCCGGGGTGTCGCAATCGACCGTCTCGCGCGCGCTCCGCAACTCCCCCGGGGTTAACGCCGAAACCCGCGCCCGTGTCGCCGCCGCCGCCCGCGAACTCGGCTATGTCGTCGATCGCCACGCCTCATCGCTGCGCCTCAAAAGCAGCGAGACGATCGCGCTCGTCACCATCTGCCGCCCCGGCGAGGATCGCAGCGCGATCAACCCCTTCTATTTCGCGCTGCTCGGCAGCATCGCCGCCGCAACCTCGGCGCGCGGGTTCAACCTGCTCGTCTCGTTCCAGGAAAGCGACGCCAATTTCCGCGCCGACTTCGTCGCCTCGGGGCTCGCCGACGCGATGATCGTGATCGGCACAACCAGCAACCGTGCCGCCTGGGATTATTTTGCGCAGGCGCAAGCGTCGGGCCTCGACTTCGTGTGCTGGGGCAGCCCGGGCAGCCCGTTCCACTGGATGCGCAGCGAAAATGACGAGGGCGGCCAGCTCGCCGCCGAGCATTTCATCAAACTCGGCCGCCGCCGCATCGCCTTTGTCGGGCCGCAACAATCGCCGCAGCGCCAGTTCGACGAACGCCGCGACGGGTTCACCGCGACCCTCGCCGCGCATGGCCTCACCGCGATCATCGCCGAACCGCCCGCCGCCGCCGACCGCCACGCACAGGGCGTCGCAGCGGTGCAGGCGCTGCTCGAAGCGCACCCCGACACCGACGCGATTTTCGCCGCCAGCGACATGCTCGCGCTCGGCGTCCTGCAAGGCCTGAAGGATGCGGGCCGCCGCGTCCCGCACGATGTCGCGCTGATCGGCTTCGACGGCATCCGCGCCGGAACCCTCGCCGACCCCGCGCTCACCACGCTCGAACCCGATCTCGACGCCGCCGGTGAAGCGCTCGTCGCCATGGCGCTTGAGGATGACGAACGCACGCGCAGCGGCACCCGCATCCCGGTACAACTGGTCGTGCGCGGAACCACCTGACGGCTCGCGTCGTTCTTGGTCGCTGTGACCTAACACACAGAAAAGTAAGAAATCGTTATCCATATCGCTGTTACCTTCGGGGCAGAGAGGCAAGCATTTTGTCGGGTCAGTTTTTCATCCAGTTGCTCAATCCGGGCATCGGCCTCTTGTTTGCGGCCGCCTTTTTCCTGCTGTGGCTGAACCGCCGCGACCGCTATGTTGCTTATGCCGCGGGCGCCTACACCGCCTCGGCGATTGCCTTTCTGATCCTCGATGTCGGCCCCGCGCTACCCTACGAACTGCACCGCATCCCTGCCAATATCGGTTTCCTTGCCACCGGCGCGCTGTTCGCCGCCGCGATCATTGGCCGTTATGGCCTGCCGATCCCTTGGCGGTCGATGGCCGTCACCAGCGCGGCGGCAATGGCGGTCTTTCTGTGGTTCCTGCTCGGCCAGCCCAGCATCGGCGGCCGCATATTGTCGATCAGCATCGGCGCCGCGATCATCGCCGCGATGATTGTGCGCGCGCTCTGGCCGATCGACAAACCCTATGTCATCGATCGCGTGCTGTTCTGGGTCGCGGCGCTGTCGGTGATCAACCTCACCGCGCGCCCGATCGTGCTGCTCGCGCTCGGCGGCGGTTTCGACAGCTATGACGGGTTTCAGCAGTCGCTGTATTGGACCACGGTGCAGTTCACCCAGGCGATGGTGGCAATTCTGGCGGCGATCAGCTTGATGGTCGCCGTTGCGATCGACCAGATCAGCGAACTGCGCCGTCAGGTCGACGACGACAAATTGTCGGGGCTGCTCAACCGCCGCGGGTTCGAGGCGCGGGCGGGGTCGGCGCTGCGCCGTTGCATTGACGACGACCGCCCGGTGGCGCTGATGATCGCTGATCTCGATCATTTCAAGCGCGTCAACGACACTTATGGCCACGCGGTCGGCGACGCGATCATCGCGGCGTTTGGCGCGCATGTCCGCGCCATCGCCCCCGCCGAAATGATCGCGGGGCGCATCGGTGGCGAAGAATTTGCCCTCCTCGTCCCCGGCGCCGGGATCGAAACCGCGCGCCAGTTTGCCGAAGCGGTGCGCACCGGCCTTCCCGCCGCCGCTGCCGACCGCATCCCGGCGGCGCTTGTCCCCACCACCAGCATCGGTCTGACCATTGGCACCCCCGGCGCCAATCTGTCGGCGCTGATGCAAGAGGCCGATCAGGCGCTCTACGAAGCCAAGCGCACCGGCCGCAATCGCGTGCGCACCGTCACCCCCGCATCGATCCGTCTGGCCGCAAGCGGCGGCTGACGCATATTTGTGATCCGGGTCACCGCGGCCATGGCATTCACGCGGTAATCGGTTCACATTGGCTGCGCCGCCGCGGCCCAGGGCCATATCTTTGAATAGACAGGAGATACCATGAAGTTCGTCGCCGTCGCCCTCGCCATGCTGCTTCCCCTGTCCGCGTGCGCAGAGGCCGAAAATCCGAACGCCGAACCCGCCAAAACCGCCGCCAGCGAACCCAAGATCAGCCCTTCCATCCCGATCAGCGTCAAGGAAGCGCGCCGCGGCCCGGTAGATCTGACGCCCTACATCGGCAAATATCCATTCGATGTCGTGAACGGCCACCGCTTCCTCGATCACCCCGCGGTCAAGGCGGCGATCGCTGCTGCGGTCCCCGATGCCAAAACGCGCGCTGGCATCGCCTTTGCCGACCGCAGCCTCGGCGTGCCGATCGTCCGCGTCGCGGGCGGACGGATCCTGATCTGGGGCGGCGAATGGCGCGCCGAAGATCGCTATAACTGGGCGGTGGTCATCGCCCCCGACGGCACCCGGCCGGAAGTCTGCATCTATGACGCGGGCGACTATGACGCGGACTTGCAGTCATCGTCCTGGTTCACCCCCGGCCAGCCCGCGGTGATGAAACAAGGCACCTGCCCGTCGACCGCGGAGGATTACCCGCCCGCCGACATCGCCGCCGGTTAGGGGCCGAGCAGCCGTTCGACGATCGCGACATGCCGCGGCTTGCCACTGGCGGTATCCACCGCAGCGACGAAATTGCCGTCGATCCGCATCGCGACATAGCCATGGACGGCGCTGCTCAGCGCGATCAACAGCGTCGTCGCATCATCGTCCGGCGCGCCGGGCAGCGCCAGCACATCCTGTTCGATACCGGCATATAATCCGTCGACCAGCTCGGTCAATCGGGCGTCCTGCGGATCGAGCATGTCCATCCGCCACATCATCCGATAGCGATTGGGGTGCGCCAGCGCATAGGCGACATAGGCATCGGCAAAGGCGGTGATCCGCGCCCGCGGCGATGGCGATGCCGCATCGCGCGCCGCCGCCGCGCCGGCGCGCAGATCGGTGAAGCACTGGACGGCCAGCGCGGTCAGCAAGGCGCGGCGGTCGACGAAATGATTGGCCGGCGCGGCGTGCGACACCCCCGATGCCCGCGCGACGGCGCGGATCGTCACCGCCTCGACCCCCTCGCGGTCGAGCAGGCCCAGCGCCGTATCGATCAGCAGCTCGCGCAGCGCGCCATGATGTTGGCCTCTCTTCATGGCCCTGTATTGACGCTGTCAATCGGGCGACGCAAGTTCGATGTCACCCATGCTGGTCGGCGCTGATTGTTACGGCAGGGCCCATCTTTGGCGCGGCCGGGCACCGGCCGAAAGGGATCGGCTACCACGATCGCTCCGTGCTCCAGCCATCGCCCGATCCCGCCGTCTTTGACGACATTCTCTCAACGGCGGCGCGAGAGATCGACGGGCAACGATGTTGATTGACATTGTCAATTTAATGCGCGTATATTGACAGTGTCAATTGGAGTTGCCCGATGCGCCGTATCATCCTCTCGCTCGCCCTGATCCCTTTCGGCGTGCTCACCCCGATCCTCGAATTGGGGGCGACGCACGTCGTCAACCCCGACTGGCCCGGCCACGCCCGGCTGCACGAGGTTTGGCAGCTACTCACTAACAGCTCGCTCGCGATACTTTGCCTGTGGCTGATCTGGTGGTGCCGCCAGCTGCGCCTTCCCGCGCTGATTGCCTTCGCCATATCGATGGGCTTCCTCGTCGCCTACGCGCTCAGTCCGCTCTACGGCGGCACGATGCGCCACAGCGACGGCAGCGAAGTCGCGGTCGGCGGGATCAATCTGGCGGTGGCGCTGATGGTCGTCACCACCGCCGCAATCGGCGCCGTGCTCGCCTCGACCTTCCGCACCCCGCGCGACGATCGGGATCGAAATCTCCCCCTTTCGCATCAAGGCCAAAACAGCCCCGGTTGACGCGCCGCCGCGAAAGATACAAACCTGCCTCTTGGACAAAAAGGGGCGGCTTTTCATGCGCAAACTGGCAATTTTGGGCGCAAGCCTGCTCGTGTTTTCGGGGCAACCCAGCGTCGCGCAAGACGCACCCGTGCCGCCCGCGCCGGAAGAGGTCGCCCCCAAACCCGCACCCGCCGCCACATCCGCCGCCGCGGTCGGCAGCGCACGCACCGCCCCCGAACGCCGCCTGACCGGCGCCGACCTGTTCGACCTCGCCATCGCCGCCGATCCGCAGATCAGCCCCGACGGGCGCCACATCGCCTATGTCCGCCGAGCAAACGACATCATGACCGATCGCGCGATCAGCAGCATCTGGCTGATCGACACCGCGACCGGCGAAGAAACCCCGCTGGCGGGACGGCAGGGCGGCGCCTTCGCCCCGCGCTGGTCGCCCGACGGCAAGCGCCTCGCTTTTGCTTCGACCGAGGGTGGCAGCGCGCAGCTGTGGGTGCGCTGGATGGCGGGCGGCGAAGCCGTGCGGCTGACCGGCCTCCCGACCGCGCCTGGGTCGCTCGCTTGGGCGCCCGACGGCCGTTCGCTCGCCTACACGATGCTGGTCAAGGATGAGGGGCTGAAACTCGGCGCCGCACCCGCCAACAAGCCCGAGGGGGCGACCTGGGCCGAACCGCTCGAAATCCGCGACCTCCTCACCTACCGCGCCGATGGACAGGGCTATGTCGAACCCGGGTTCGAAAAAATCTTCCTCGTCCCCGCCACCGGCGGCGCGCCGCGCCAGCTGACCTTCGGCCCCTATCACGACAATGGTCCCTTGAGCTGGTCGCGCGACGGCCGCACGCTCTATTTCGCCGCCAATCGCCAGCCCGACTGGGAAACCGACCCGGTGGAAAGCGAGATCCACGCGCTCGACGTCGCCAGCGGCCGCATCACCGCGCTCACCGACCGCAACGGCCCGGACGCCAATCCTTTGGTCTCGCCCGACGGCAGCAAGATCGCATATCTCGGTTTCGACGACGCCCGCCGCGCTTATGAAAACACCCACCTCTATGTGATGAATCGCGATGGCTCGGGGCGCCGCAACCTCACCGAAAATTGGGATTACAGCGTCGACGCGATCCAGTGGGGCGACGGCGGCCGCGCGCTTTACGCGCAGTACGACGACCATGGCGAAACCAAAATCGCGCGCATCGGTCTCGACGGCTCGGTCCGCGACGTTGCCAAGGGGCTGTCGGGCGGCGGCATGGACCGCCCCTATACCGGCGGCAGCTTCACCGTGTCCGACGGCGGCGCCATCGCCTTCACCGGCGGCACCGCGACCCGCCCCGCCGAGGTGCAACTGGCGCGCGGCGGTTCGGCGCGCATTCTGACCGACCTCAACCGCTCGCTTCGCGAAGTCAAAGCGCTCGGCGAAGTTCGCAAGATCACCACCCCCTCCAGCCACGACGGCAAAGAAATCGAAGGTTGGCTGACCCTGCCCCCCGGCTATGTCGAGGGGACCAAGGTACCGCTGATCCTCGAAATCCATGGCGGCCCCTTCACCGCCTACGGCCCGCATTTCTCGACCGACAACCAGCTCTACGCCGCGGGCGGCTATGCCGTCCTGTCGGCCAACCCGCGCGGGTCGACCAGCTATGGTGAGGCGTTCGCGCAGGAAATCGACAAGGCTTATCCGGGCAATGATTATTTCGACCTGATCAGCATCGTCGACCGCGCCATCGCGCTCGGCATCGCCGATCCCGACGCGCTGTTCGTCACCGGCGGGTCGGGCGGCGGCGTGCTCACCAGCTGGATCGTGGGCAAGACCAATCGCTTCAAGGCCGCGGTGACCCAGAAGCCGGTGATCAACTGGACAACCCAGGCGCTCACCGCCGACGGCCCTGCCTTTTTTGGCCCCTATTGGCTCGGCGCAATGCCGTGGGAGAAACCCGAACTTTACTGGTCGCTGTCGCCGCTGTCGCTCGTCGGCAATGTCGAAACCCCGACTCTCGTGGTGGTGGGCGCCGAGGATTACCGCACCCCGGTCAGCGAATCCGAACAATATTACACCGCGCTCCGCCTGCGCGGCGTGCCGACCGCGCTCGTCAAAATCCCGGGCGCCAGCCACGGCGGCATCGCAGCGCGCCCGTCGCAATCGGCCGCCAAGGCCGCGGCGATCCTCGCCTGGTTCGACAAATACCGCAAAGGCTGGAAGCGCCCCGCCGCGCGTTGATCCTGCGGCGCGGCTGTGATCACAATCACCGCCGCGCCGCCGCGAGTGCGATAGCTTAGCCCCTGTTCTGTCCGAACCGGAAAAAAACATATGCGTCGCCCAATCGCCCTTACCATCCTCGCGCTGCTTATGCTCGCCCCCGGCGCCGCCGAAGCACGCTTGCCCCCGCTTGCCGGCCAGCCCCCCGTTGCCAACCCGCCCTATCGCGAAAGCTGGCGCTACACCTGCGACGTCGAACAAGAGCTCGCGGGCGGCACCATCACCCTCACCCGCCTGTTCACCGACGACGGCAAGTTCGATGGCGGCGATTTCATGCGCTGGACCGCCAAGGGTTATGACCCGCAAAAGACGCAGCGCCCGCTCGAAATCGAACTGTCTTACATTTGGGAGGCCGCGCACCAGCCCGCGATCGAGGACCGTGCGATCGACGTCAAATTGCGCGTCGGCGTCGATGCCGCGCTGCCCGAGGTCGCGCTGCTCCGCATCCAGCGTCCCTTCCCGGTGCAGCCGCACGGCATCATCGGCAGCACCGCGCTGTCGACCCAGATCTTTCCCTATGGCGCGCACGACCCGAACAACGGCCATGGCGAACTGCCGCTCGGCGACCTGCTCGCTTATGCGCAGGGCCATGACACGCTCGGCTGGACCCTGATTCGCCCGTCCGACCGCCTCGGCGGTGACCAGGAACTCGCGCGCGGCACGCTCGACATCGCGGCGCTGCGCCAGGCGGTCGCGGCCCTCCCCGCGCTCCGCAGCGCCCTCGCCGCCAAAACCCCCGACCCCATCGCACGCTGCGACCGCGTCCTGTGGCCCGACACGCTTCGATATTGAGCCAAGCCCATGAACGCCCATATCCATTCATCTGACATTCTGTGCCGCGGCGCTAAGCCGCACGCCATGATCGACAACGTCATCATCGCCGACGATCATCCCATTTTCCGCGCCGGGCTGGGTCAGCTGGTCGGCAGCGCCTTTCCGCATCTGGCGATCCATCAGGCCGGCACCGTCGACGAGATGCTGGGCGTCGCCTAACGCGAAGGCGCGCCGCAGCTGTTCACCATCGACCTGCTGTTCCCCGGCATGGATCCGGCCGAAACGCTGCCGATGCTGCGCCGCCGTTTCCCGCGCTCGTCGATCGCGGTCGTCTCGATGTTCGACGACGATGCGACGATCGATCGCGTCATGGGGTATGGCGCCGACGGCTATATCGCCAAATCGGTGCGTCCCGACCGCATGGTGGCCGGCTTGCGCGCGCTGCAAAAGGGCGAATTTGTCGTCCTGCGATCCGACCAGCCTTCGGTTCAGGCGATACCTGCGGCGCCGCCGGTGCTGACCGACCGCCAGGTCGAAGTGCTGACGATGCTGGCGCAGAAGCAATCGAACAAACAGATCGCGCGCAGCCTGGACCTGTCGCATTTCACCGTGCGCAACCATATCTCGCATTTGCTGCGCGCGATGGGCGCCACGACGCGCAGCGAACTCGCCGACAAGGCCCGCCACGCCGGTATCATCGCGTAGCGCGGTCGCCTGGGGCGGTGCTTGCGGGAACCCAACCCACCGCCACGCGTAAACCCCCTGACACCAACAAATGGAGGCAATATCGGTGGATATTCGGCACCTTACGCTCATGGCTGCGGCCGGCATCGGTCTGGCGGGCTGCAACGTCAGCGACGCGCCGCCGTCCGATGACGCCGCCACGACCACCACCGCCTCGGACACCGGCGTCACGCGCGAACCGATGGCCGCCCCCGAACCCGCGCCCGTCGCCCGCATGCCCGCACAGGCCGCGATCCAGAGCCAGCCCGGCCCCGACGGCGCGCAGGTCGATCTGCTGAAAGTCGCGGTCACCGGCGACATCCTGACCGTCACGCTGCGCTGTTCGAGCGACCAGAAGATCAACAGCCAGTCGTTCAATGTCGACAAGATCAGCGTCATCGACGACAGCACGTCGCAGCGCCTCGGCGTGCTCAAGGACGACAAGGCCGACTGGATGGCGTCGAACGTCAGCGGCAATTTCCTGCGCACCGATTGCGAGGTCAAGCCCGGCATCTTCTGGGTCAAATTCCCCGCCCCGCCGGTCACCAGCCCGACGGTATCGATCAACCTGCCCGAAGTCGGCCCGTTCGACGGCGTCCCGGTCACCCGATGACCCGCCGCGCGCTTGCGCTGTCGGCGCTGGCCCTCGCCGCCTGCGCACCCGCCGCCGATAGCGAGCCGCCGCCTGCGAGCGAGGCGAGCGCTGCGCCCGCTCCAGCAACCCCCGCCCCCGCCAACGCCCCCGGCGGCATGACCGGCAGCGTCAGCAATCTGACCGGCGACATCAGCGGGCTCAACGTCCGCGTCACCGACATGGGCACGATCATCGATCTCGCCGCCGACGCGCTGTTCGAATTCGACAAGGCCGACCTGACCCCCGCCGCCGAGGCGCAGCTGCAAAAGGCCGCGGCGCTGATCCGCAAGGCGCCGCCCGGCGGCATCCAGGTCATCGGCCACACCGATGCCAAGGGTGACGACGCTTATAACCAGCGCCTGTCCGAAGCCCGCGCCCGCACCGTCGCCGACTGGTTCGCCCGCCAAGTCGGCGTGCGCCAGCGCGACTTCGCCGTGTCGGGCAAGGGCGAAACCGCCCCCATCGCCCCCAACGAAACCGCCACCGGCGCCGACGACCCCGCCGGCCGCACAAAGAACCGCCGCGTCGAGGTTATCCTGCCGCGCTAATCCTCCAGCGGCTCGTCCCCCGCATATTCGGCCTCGTCCGCCTGCTCCTTCGCGCGCCGCGCCGCCAGCCGGTCCTGCCCCGCGCCGCTCGCCCGCTCGCCGCAGCGCAAACATTCGCCCGTCTCGGCCTCATGCGCCCAATTGTCCGCCTGCACCACCGCGCGCATGGCATCGAGCTTGTCCCGCAATCGCTGCTTCGCGCTGCCCGGATAGAAATATTTGGTCCCCTCCACATCGAACCGCCACCCCTCCAGATATTCAGCGGTCGTGATCGCCGTCGCGGCGTCGATGCGCGCCGCCTCCGCCGCCGCCTCGGCCGCCGCGCCCTCGACCAATTCGCCGCGCTTGATCAGCAGCGCGAGCAGCGCGTCCGACGGCGCGATCCGCCGCTCGACCTCGCGCCCGCCGCGGATCACCACCGTCTCGCGCCCCTCGACCGCGCGCTGATACGCCACCGCCTCCAGCCCGCGCAGCGCCTTGGCCAGCGCCTCGCGGCACGCCGCGTCGAACGGCGCGAACAGGCTGCGCGACCGGTTGACCGACGTCCGGCTGACCCCTGCCACCCGCGCCGCATCGCTGACGCACCCGGTCTTCGCCAGCACCGCCAGAAACACCCGCGTCCGCGCCGCGGTAAACCCGTCCTCGCGCACCCGCAGCCCCGGCATGAAGGGATTCACTTGCTTACCCCCCTCCCGCATGCGGGAGGGGCAGCGAGCCCCGGACTTGATCCGGGGCGCAGCGGGGTGGGCATCACCCCCGCCGCCCGTCACACGGTTCCCGAACGCCCGCCGCTCCACCAAACGCCCCATAGCCCGCCTCCCGAATCACTTTGGAATGAAACAAGATCGTTTTGAACCTATTTGGTTATGTAGGAAAGCAAAAAATTCCCGCGCACCATCCCTGCCGCGACGTTAACCGCATCCGCCAATATCCTGTTGCTGTTCAGCCACTTAAGACCCCCGCCGGGACCAACGCGCCAGACATCAGCGGGAACACCATGACCAGACCCAATTTGCGCACCGACCAGCGCGGCGCCACCGCGATCGAATATGGCCTGATCGCGGCGCTGATCGCGCTCGCCAGCCTCATCGCCTTCCAGATGCTCGGCCTCAGCCTCGCCAATATCTTCAACACGATCAACGACGCGCTGAATTAGAGGGCCGTCCTATATTCAATTCGTCATCCCGGACTTGATCCGGGATCCATGCGGCGACGCTGGAATGGATCCCGGATCAAGTCCGGGATGACGACGCAGGAGAAACAGGAAATGCCCCCTATTCCTTCACCACCCGCGCCACGACCTTGATCTCGACCACCGCGGTCGGCTCGTACAATCGCGACACGCCGATCGCGGTCCACGCCGGAAAGGGCGCCTTTACATGGCGGTTCTTGACCGCGGCAAAGCCGTCGATATGCGCCGCGAGGTCGGTGTGAAAGGTGGTGATGTCGACCACATCGTCCCAGCTCGCCCCCGCGCGCGCCAGCGTCGCGGCGATGTGGGCAAAGGCGCGTTCATATCCGGGCGCCAGATCGCTCTCCCCCTTCGCCGGCCCCGCAACCACCCCCGACAGGTAAATGGTGTCGCCCGCGATCACCGCGGTCGCATAGCCCACCGCCTCCTGAAACGCCCGCGCCTCGGGATTTTCGGGCATCAGGACGTTGGCGGGGTCGCGGGCTGTGGCGGTGGCGGGCAAAAGCGCCGCCGCCAAGATGGTGATAACGCCCGCTGTTTGGTTGATCCGCATGATACCCTCCCCTTCCCGATGACAGGGGCGGAAGGTGACAGCTCGCCGAAAGAGTCGCAAGCGTCGGCGCCGTCGTCCCGGCACCCCCGATGAGGAACCAGTACCAGAGGGCCAATTGACCGCCACCCGAACCCCATGATATGACAGTGTCATAGGAGAACGCCCATGGCATCGCGCGCCGAAAAGCCCGTCACCGTCACCCTCGGCCCCCTGACCAGCGCCGCGCAGGATCGCGTCAAATCGGGCCGCTACGCCTCGGTCAGCGAAGTCGTCCGCGCCGGCCTGCGCGCGCTCGACCGTGAGGAAGCACTGCTCGACGAACTGCTCAAGGCCCGCATCGCCGAAGCGCTCGCCGACCCCCGTCCCGTCCAGCCGCCCGACGACGTCCGCACCGGCTTAACCGCCCGCCACGCCAAGCGGACGGGCAAAGCCGCTTGAGCAAGACGTTCCGCGTCGTCTGGCGCCAGACCGCAAGCGACGACCTCTACCACCTCTACGACTGGATTGCCGACCGCGCCGATCCCGAGACGGCGTTCGCCTACACGAGCGCGATCGAAGCCCACGCCGCTGCCCGTATTTCACGCTGGCAAAGAATTCGGGCTGGAGCAGGGAAGATTATTTAGCTGAGGATTTAGAGCGGTTAAGGTTTAGGAGCCTTTTTGCAGTTGTCACAGCAAGTCCTAGCTGAAGAAGGCCATTTTATGCGAAAAAGAGGTACTCCGCACAAAAGAGGAAGTCGTTCTTGCTGCTTTTGCGGAGGAGGACCACGCACTAAAGAGCATATCTGGCCACAGTGGAGTCATTCGCAGCTCCCAGAAGGTCCAAATCATACTAGGCGTCATTTTTCTGGGCTGCGTCAGGTTCAACCCCCATGGAACCGTCAGGGCGCGCCAAAAACGATCCAAATTTCTGCTGTGTGCGGAAATTGCAACAGTATTTGGATGAGTAAACTTGAGGTAGAAAGTCGGCCTATAATTGAGAGTCTGATTAAAGCCAGAAATTTTCTTTTGACGGCTGAAAATATGACAACTCTTAGCCAATACTTTACAATGAAGTTTATGGTGGCTGATCAAAGCCCGATGACGAAGCCGACTTTCAACGACACTGAACGAACAGACTTTTATACAGAGCGCAAAATTCCGAGTGGCCTAAATATAATTTTGTACAATTATCGATTCGAACCAGATGATATTGCACAATATAATAAAGAAGTTAGCAACGTGCACTCAGATGCAGGTGAAGCCTTGCAAGTCGATGGCTTAGCAAATTTTACTGTTCGCTTCGGAAATTTGATGGCTCAAGGGCTTTTCTTTCGGGCAGCGGAGGGTCGGATTGGAGGAAAGTCTGGGTATTCTCTCGCAGTTCACCCTTTTGAACACGCTCCGGTGAACTGGCCCCCACTCTTTTGCCTTTCCATGACGGAGGCATATGCGGTCCAGCATATGATCGAGACCCTCGTTATGAGAAATACCCGGCCGTCCCCGACACAGCGTTCGCCCACTTAGCGCCAAACCCCCTATATTAGATCATCCACCCGAACCCCCAGCGCCTCCGCCAGCTTGCGCATCGTCTCCACCGACCCCTTGTCGCGCCCGGCCTCGATGTCGGCAATCTGCACCCGGTTGACCCCCGACACCGCGCCCAGCTTGACCTGGCTCAGCCCGCGCAGTTCGCGCCACACACGCAGCGGGCTTTCACCGACACGCCGCCGCTTACCGGACGAACTCGACCGCCATTCCCGCCGTCCCGATCATCCGCTGATCGAACGTTACAAAAGCCTCGGCCCCCTTGGCGGCGACCAGATGGATATGATCGGCGAAATCGCCGCGCTTCGCAAAAGCGGCCAACGCTTGTCGCACCTCTTCCTCGTCGGCCATCATGATGGTCGGAATGTCGAGCAGGGCGCCCAGCGCCGCAGTCAGATAGGAGCGGTCAAAGCCATAATGGGACTGGAGCAGCCAGCCGAGTTCCAACAGGACGGTGATCGGGACAAAGACGCCTGCCTCGATAATGTCGCGCGCCATCTCCGTCTGCGCCGGATCGTCGTTGAGCAAGAAACGCGCGAGGACGTTCGTATCGACCGCCTTCAAGGCTTGGCGTCCCAGCTTTTGTCCTCTCGAAACATGCGGTCGATCGCGGCATCCGCCTGTTCGTCGCTGATTCGCGGCCCGGTGTAATTCACGGTCTTGCGAATCTTTGCCATCGCCGCCTCAAAACTCAGCGCCTTTTTTGCCTTGGGTTTGGCGCGCAGCATGACCCCCGCGGGGCCATCGACGACTTCCAGCACCGTGCCGACATCCCAATGCAACCGGTCGCGTACATCCTTGGGGATGACGACCTGGCCCTTGGCCGATACTCTGGTTTCCTTGGTCATACCGGTAAGATAACATGGGTGGGGCGATCGAACAAGTCGTGGGGCCGATGGTCCTTCCCCGCGCGTTGTGCTCGAACGAGGCGCGTGACCCGTCCGGCCTGACCCAAGATGCCTCGATGCTTTTTCGCTCGTCATGCAGCCAGCTTAACATGATCAGACGCGGTTGGGACGCGACCCTGCCCACTATGGACCATTCCGCGCACCCCCTTCTCATCGTCACCCCGGACTTGATCCGGGGTCCCGCTCAGCAACGTCGAAAAGCGGGACCCCGGATCAAGTCCGGGGTGACGAAGAAGGGCAGCGCCAATAATCCTCCGCGTCTCCGCGTCTCCGCGCGAACCAACCACCCCCACCCCCTTGCATTTCCCCACCCCCCGCGTAAGGCGTCCCCAACAAAAACCGCGCGCGCGACTCCTGCTGGCCCCGCTCTCCCGCCACGCCAGCGGCCGGTCATTCCCCGCCGCGCCAACAGGGGACTGCTGCAAGATGACGACCACCGGACATGACACGCTGGGCACCCGTTCGACGCTGAGCGTCGGCAACAAAGACTATGCGTACTATTCGCTCGACAAGGCCGCGGCAAAGCTGGGCGATGTGTCGCGGCTGCCGTTTTCGATGAAGGTGCTGCTCGAAAACCTGCTGCGCTTCGAAGATGGCGGCTTCACCGTGTCGACCGATGACGTTCAGGCGCTGGTCGACTGGCAGAAGGATCCGCATTCGAACCGCGAGATCCAGTATCGCCCGGCGCGCGTGCTGCTCCAGGATTTCACCGGCGTCCCCTGCGTCGTCGACCTCGCCGCGATGCGCGATGCGATTGCCAAGCTGGGCGGCGACACGACCAAGATCAACCCGCTCGTCCCCGTCCACCTCGTCATCGACCACAGCGTCATGGTCGACGAATTCGGCCATCCGAAGGCGTTCGAGCAGAATGTCGAGATCGAATATTATCGCAACGGCGAGCGCTATGACTTCCTGAAATGGGGATCGAAAAGCCTCGACAATTTCAAAGCGGTTCCCCCGGGCACCGGCATCTGTCACCAGGTCAATCTGGAGCATATCGCGCAGGCGGTGTGGTCGAGCCAGGACGCCGACGGCACGACGGTAGCCTATCCCGACACCTGCGTCGGCACCGACAGCCACACGACGATGATCAACGGGCTCGGCGTGCTCGGCTGGGGCGTCGGCGGGATCGAGGCCGAGGCCGCGATGCTCGGCCAGCCGGTGTCGATGCTGATCCCCGAAGTCGTCGGCTTCAAGCTGACCGGCGCGCTGAAGGAAGGCGTCACCGCGACCGACCTGGTGCTCACCGCGACGCAGATGCTGCGCGCCAAGGGCGTCGTCGGGCGCTTCGTCGAGTATTTCGGCCCCGGCCTGTCGTCGCTGTCGCTCGCCGACCGCGCGACGCTCGCCAATATGGCGCCCGAATATGGCGCGACCTGCGGTTTCTTCGGCATCGACGACAAGACGCTCGACTATATGCGCCTGACCGGGCGCAGCGCCGAAAATGTCGCGCTGGTCGAAGCCTATGCGAAGGCGCAGGGATTGTGGCTGTCGGCCGACATGGCCGATCCGGTGTTCACCGACACGCTGGAACTCGACATGGGGACCGTCGTCCCGTCGCTGGCGGGGCCGAAGCGGCCGCAGGACAAGGTCATCCTGACCGAAGTCGACGATGTGTTCAATTCGGACCTCGCCTCGGTATACAAGCATGACGGCATCAAGCGGGTGCCGGTCGCGGGCAAGGATCATGATATCGGCGACGGCGACGTCGTCATCGCCGCGATCACCAGCTGCACCAACACCTCGAACCCCGGGGTCATGGTCGCCGCGGGTCTGGTCGCGCGCAAGGCGAACGCCTTGGGCTTGAAGCCCAAGCCGTGGGTCAAGACCTCGCTCGCGCCGGGATCGCAGGTGGTCACCGACTATTTCGATCGCGCGGGCCTGACCGCCGATCTCGATGCGGTCGGCTTCAACCTCGTCGGTTATGGCTGCACCACCTGCATCGGCAATTCGGGGCCGCTGGCGGGGCCGATTTCGGAGGCGATCAACGGCAACGACATCGTCGCCGCGTCGGTGATTTCGGGCAACCGCAACTTCGAAGGCCGCGTGTCGCCCGACGTGCGCGCCAACTTCCTCGCCTCGCCGCCGCTGGTTGTTGCCTATGCGCTCAAGGGCACCGTCACCGAAGATTTCACCACCACCCCGATCGGGCAGGACCAGTCGGGCAAGGACGTCTTCCTCGCCGACATCTGGCCGACCAATCAGGAGGTCGCCGACACCATCGCGTCGTGCATCGACCGTGACATGTTCGAGGCGCGCTACGAGCATGTCTATCGCGGCGACGAACATTGGCAGAAGATCGAGGTCGAAGGTTCGGACACCTATCAGTGGCGCGCCGGGTCGACCTATGTCGCCAACCCGCCCTATTTCGAGGGGATGACGATGACCCCGGCGCCGGTGTCTGACATCATCGACGCGAAACCGCTCGCCATCCTGGGTGACAGCATCACGACCGACCACATCAGCCCCGCCGGCAGCATCAAGGCGGACTCGCCGGCCGGAAAATGGCTGATGGAACATCAGGTTAACAAAGCCGACTTCAACAGCTACGGCGCCCGCCGCGGCCACCACGACGTCATGATGCGCGGCACCTTCGCCAACATCCGCATCAAGAATGAAATGGTCCCCGGCATCGAAGGCGGCATGTCGCGCTATGGAAGCGAAGTCATGCCGATCTATGACGCCGCGATGCGCCACAAGGCCGACGGCACTCCGCTCGTCGTCATCGCGGGCAAGGAATATGGCACCGGCTCGTCGCGCGACTGGGCGGCGAAGGGCACCAATCTGCTCGGCGTTCGCGCCGTGATCGTCGAGAGTTTCGAGCGCATCCACCGCTCGAACCTCGTCGGCATGGGCGTCCTGCCGCTCCAGTTCCAGGACGGCGACACGCGCGAAACGCTCGGCCTGACCGGCGACGATGTCTTCACGATTACCGGCGTCGCGGATCTCAAACCGCGCCAGACGGTGACGGTGAACGTCACCCGCCCCGACGGTTCGACCTTCAGCTTCGATACGCTCTGCCGCATCGATACCGCGAACGAGGTCGAATACTATATGAACGGCGGCATCCTGCACTACGTTCTGCGCAAGCTGGCGGCGTAAGCAAGGGGACGGCGGATGGGCAAGCTGCTGATCCTTGTCCTCGGCCTGGCTCTCGGCCTGCTCCTCGCCCGCTATTTGCGCGGGCGGCGGACAGGCCGCGACCTTGCCGCGCCGCCGCCGCGCCCGATGGTGCGCGTCGGCGACGAGCGGATCGACGACGAGGAAATCCGCGCCCTGATCCGCCAGGACCGCAAGATCGACGCGATCAAGCTGGTCCGCGAACGCACCGGATTCAGCCTTGCCGAAGCCAAGGACGCAGTCGAGGCGCTCGAACAGACGATGCGCTGAATCACCTGTCCCCGACCGGGGTGCAGGCCACCCGAAGGGACGGCATATGAGCGTTGTTGAGATCGCGATCGAGGTTATCGGCTGGCTCGCTGCCATCCTGATCCTCGCCAGCTATGTCCTGCTCTCGCTCGGTAAGATCGAACCGCGCAGCTATCTCTATCAGTGGATGAACGTCATCGGCGCGAGCGGTTTCGTGCTCAACTCAGGCTATAATGGCGCGCTCCCGTCGGCGGGGCTCAACATCGTCTGGGCTTTGATGGGCGTCTTCACGCTATGGACCGTGTGGCGCGCCCGCCAACTGTCCCGCGAAAGTTGAGGCCTCGCAAATGGTGGAGGTCGCAGTCAGATGATGATATTTCGGATGACGAAGAAAATTGTCAGTGCCGAGCAGGAAACATCGCCGGGGACGAAATATCGGCGAGCTGCGTGAAGCCGAGGCCGTTCTGGCGCACGGCGGCGCAACGGCCGACGTTCCGCCGATCGTCACATGAAATTTTCGATCCCATGTTTCCAAATCAACGCATTGATACAGAACAAAAATGACGCGGCGGTTGGAACCGCCGCGTCAAAGGAGCGCCGTTGAAGGGATGCCTCAGGGCGCCAGAGTGCGATCGGCAATCGCGTTCTCGATCAGGTCCTGCATGACTTGCTCAAGCTCGACGCTCTTGCGATCGCCGCCGCTCGAAATCTCAGTCGCAATAAGGGCGTAATAGCCGGTCTCGCGATCGATCCAGCCTGTCCAGCCATAGGCACCCGGCGAGGAATTGATCTTGGACGTCGTACAGGCCGAAGGCGTATCGCATTCAACGAAGGAGCCGAGCGCATATTCCCAGCTCGCTGCGCTCCCCGGAACAAAGACGCGCGGCAGGCCCGCGGTGCGCTGCCGGGTGAAGGTCGTCATATCGGTAATGAAGCTGCCGCCAAGGAAGGCACGCAGCAATTTCGCATAGTCGCGCGGCGTCGAATAGGCCCCGCCCGCGACCCACGGGTTGGTGGGAGCGCTTCCCGCAGGGTCATACCAAGTCGTGCTCGTCATCCCGAGCGGGGTCGTCACATGCTGCGCGAACAATTCGTGGAAATTGCGCTGGCGCGCGGGCGATGTTCCAGGCGCTATGCTTATATCCTTCGCCTCGAGATAGGCTGCGGCGACCTGAAGCCCGTGCGGGCCATAGCTATATTGCGCACCGGGAGCGTTACCCGGGCGCAGACTGTCGTAACGCAGGTCGTGGATGCTCTTCGCGCAATTGTAGAGCGTCATGGCCGGAAGCAGCTGACAGCCACCAACGAGCGGGCTCGCGTTGAAGCCCGATGTCATCGACAGCGCATGTTTGAGTTTGACATCCTTCTTTGTCCCGCTCGTCGTCCAGAAAGCAAGCGGCGGCCGCATCGGATCGTCGAGTGTCGCGACACCAGCCTGCACCATGCGCATGCCGAGTGCGCCGGCGAACCATTTGGAGGCCGACGCAAGCGGGGTCACCCGATCGATACCGAAGCTGCCCTTCTCATAGGCGAAGAGATAGTCGGGATCCGAAGCGTTACCGACGATGAAATAGCCGTTATCGACCTCGGTATCGGCGTCGATTGCCGCCTGTAACGCTGTCCAGTCATAGGTATAACCGCCGACGGTGGCCGAAAGGCTGGCGGCCGCGGGCGCCGATGCCGCCGACGTCGACGCTTTAGCAGCGGGCGCCGCAGGCGGAAGCTGCACCATGGGACGCGCCTCGCCGTCGCCGCCGCCTTCGAATCCGCCCTGCGCCGCAAAAGCCGCAGCCCCCACCGTCGCCGCACCGGCGGCAAGCCACATCCATTTCGTTCTTCCAGCCATTTTCTCTCTCCCAGCTTCGTTGCACATCGTCGAAACGGAGGGCCGCGTACGGCCGGACGGGCTAGGGCCTGGACTGGCCGTTCCCGAAGTGGACATTGAGCAGATGGTCGAGCTGCGCCTTGCGAAAGCCGGCGACGACGCCGGACTCCGGCGCAAGTCTTGCGAGACGGTCGCTTGCCGCATCGTAACGCGGCCAGTCTCGAACGAGTGCGCACCCGGGAATGCCCGTCTTGGCGAAGCCAACCCAGCAGGCGGAGATGCCTTCGCCGAAGCGGCGATCCTCGTCACCGACGGCGCCAGCGACCGACGCGAAATAGTCGAGCGTCCCGAACAGATAGGGGATTTCAGACCCGTGCGCTGCGCCCTTGGCGCGGTCGCGCCGCGCCGCTGCGACATAGTCGAAATGATAGAGATACGACGGCACCCCGCCCGCCGTCCGGGCTGCGAGCCAGCGCGCCGGAGCGACGAACCACGCGTCGCCCAACACCTGGCGCGCCAGTTCATCATCGGCCAGCCCCATGCCATAGGCGACGCGGCCCGCCGCCTGGTCGCGGCCGAGATAGGCGAGCGCGGCTGTTGGCGGCACGCCCATGGCAAGGATGACGCTCGCCTCGTTGCTGTTGGCGCCCACAAGAAGCGGAACGTCAATCGGCTCACTGCGAGCGAAGACGCGCCACGGCGCTTCGCGCACCAGGTCGCCGTCGAGGATGGGGCCGGTCATCGCGCCCGGCGTGCGGACATCGCCCGCGGCGACGAGCGCGGCGGCGGGAAGCGCACGAAGGGCTTCGAGCGAGGCCGAAGGCGGCGCGCCGGCACGCGCTGCTAACGCGGCGCCGAGCGCTTCTTGCTCGCGAAGCGGGCGCGGGTCGAGGAGCCCCACGCCCGACTGAACGATCGCGCGAGCGAAGAGACCCTTGGCCTCGGCCTGCGCAAGGATCGTCGTGACGCCGATCGCGCCGGCGGACTCGCCGAACAAAGTCACCTGCTCGGGATCGCCGCCAAAAGCGGCAATATTCTTCTGCACCCAACGCAGCGCGGCCAATTGGTCCATCAGGCCGTAATTGGCGAGCGCCTCACCGCGCGGCCTGGCTGCGCTGAGCGCCGGGTGCGCAAAATAGCCGAGCGCGCCCAGCCGGTAGTTGATCGTCACCAGGATCACGCCTTGCCGCGCGAAGGCGGTGCCGTCGAACGCCGGAAAGGTGCCCGAGCCGATCACATGCGCGCCGCCGTGGATCCAGACCATGACCGGAAGCTTGCGGGCCGCCGCCGGGCGCCAGATGTTGAGCTGGAGGCAATCCTCCGATTGATATTCGGCGACCCCGCCCGCGACCAGCGCGGGGCGCACCGTTTGCGGACAAGCGGGTCCGGGTTTCGTGGCATCGCGAACCCCATCCCAGCGCGGCGGCGCCTGCGGGGCCCGCCAGCGAAGCGGGCCGACCGGCGGCGCCGCGAAGGGAATATCGAGAAAGCGCTCGACGCCCGCATCGCGTGCGCCGGCCAAGCGGCCCTGCGCGATCGTCGCGGCAGGAGCGGCATCCGCCGCCGCGGCGGGCGCCGGTCCGAGCAGCGCCGCGGCACCGAGCAGTGCTGCCATCACCAAATGCTGCATTCCGCCCTCCTTCCCTTCCCGGCCTGCGGCCCGAGGCCGCGGGCGAGTGAGCGACCTAGAAAGAAATGCGTCCTTCGACGCCGATGACGCGGGGCTGGCTGTACCGGTTGATCGTCGGCGCCTGCGCGACAAAATAGACCTTGTCGAAGAGGTTGTTGGCGAAGGCGCTGACGCTGACCTTGCCGAAGTCGACGCCGACCCGAAGATTGACGAGGACATAATCATCGAGATCGACCGAGGTCGCTGTCAGCTCCTGTTTGCCGCCCCATTGTCCGCTGACCAGGACATTGCTGGTCAGCGCGACATCCTTGGTGACCGGGTAGCGCAGATTGAGGTTGGCCGAAGCCAGCCAGTCGGGAACCTGCGCAAGGTCCAGCCCGTCATAGCGGCCGCTCTTGACCTTGCCCTCTTGCCGCGAGCCACTCAAGGCGAGGCGGCCATTGCCTTCGCCGAGATCGAAGCCCTGGCTATATTCGGCCTCGATACCCCAGCTTTTCGCATCGCCCGCATTGGTGAGATAGGCGACCGCCGCCACCGGACACGCCGCGTTGGTGAGCGCGCACCCGTCGTCGACCTGAGCGATCAGGTCCTCAAGTTCGGTGTAATAGCCCGCGATTGCGAAATAGCCGCGCCGGATCGGACTGCCCTTGATACCGGCTTCGTAAGACGTGCTGTTTTCGTTGCCGAACAGAACCTGCACGGGACTCGGCGCGCGCGGATCGGAGAGGCGCGTGTTGAACCCGCCGGCGCGGTAGCTGCTGCCGACCTTGCCATAGGCGAGGACGTTCGACGTCAGCTTGTACGAAAGCGTCGCATTGTAGGAGAGATTGTCGGCGTTGATGCTGTCGTCGATGATCCGCGACGGCCCGCCAGTCGGAAGGTCGGTCCCCAGATCGTAAAGCCGCGCCGAGATGCTCCGGCTGTCGCGGGTATAGCGCAGTTCCCCGGTCAGGTTGAGGCTGTCGGTGATGTCGAAACCGAGCGAGCCATAGGCGGCATAGCTTTCGAAATACAGCCGCGCAGGCGCGATATTGCCCGGTGACGGATTGGCAAGGGTCGGCGTGCGCGTCGTCGCCACCGAGAAATCGCTGTCGAGCAGCAGCATTTCGGCGCCGACCAGCCATGTGAAGCGATCGCTCGCCCCGCTGACATGAATGTCCTGCGAGAAATTGTCGGTCGTATCGATGACATAGGACGAGGCACTCGGGTCGAGCGGGGTGAGCGCGCCGATCTGCCCCGCGGCGCGCGCGCGTGCAAGCTCGGCGGGGCTGATCGCGTCATTGTCGAGATCATATTCGGACGTGCGCTTGCGAAAGGAGGTTGTCGACGTCAGGTCGGCACCGCCGAGATCGACGCGGACGAGCGCCTGCAGACCGTCCACATCCTGGCTGGCGCGCGGCGCGGTGTTCCAGGGGTAGCGAAAGCGATCCTGCGTATAACCGCCGGGAAAGCCTGGCGTGCCAGCGGGAATCGAGATCTGGTAGTGGATCGTCGGCGTGGTCAGCCGCTGGGTCTCGGCCGTGATGATCGCATCTACGGGTCCGCGTTTCAGCCGGATCTGGCCGCGCAGCCCGTGGCCCTTCTGCTGGTCGAAATAGACGTCATTATCGGGATTGTAGAAGAAGCCCTTGTCCTGCTCGACGAGATCGCCGCTCAGGCGGATCGCCAAGCCATCGGCGAGCGGGACGTTGATCGCACCCTGCGTCTGGAAACTGTTGTTCTCGAAGCCATAGCGCGCGCTTGCCCAACCCGAGAGGTCGAATTCGGGTTCGGCCGAGATGATATTGATCGCGCCGCCGACCGCGTTGCGGCCATACAACGCGCCTTGCGTCCCGCGCAGCACCTCGACGCGGCCGATGTCGAGCAGGTCGAGCCGCGTGAAGTTGCGACCGCCCACCGGACCGCCCGCGATATAGGCGCCGTTGCGATAGAGGCCGACGCTTGGGTCGCCATTGGTGGCACGCGCGGTCGATGAGGCGCGGATGGAGATCTCCGACGTGACCGACGAGTTCAGATTGTTGAAGCGGACGCTGGGTTGATCGGCGAGGAGTTCGCCGCTGCCCGTCGCGCCGCCGCGATCGGTGAGCGACGTGATATCGATGACCGACGCCGCGGTCGGCACATCGGCCAGCCGCTCTTCGCGGCG
>NZ_DKIH01000006.1:186640-346961 GCF_002454115.1 Sphingopyxis sp. UBA6723
TTATCGCAATTATTATCGATAATTTTGTGCATAAGCGCGCACGAGTCAAGCCGGAAAAATGCGGCACCCGGCGCACCGTTTGGCGATTTAGGCGACGCTGGCGATCAGCAGGTCTCGAACGCCGCGCGCCGTAGCGGCAAGCGGTCCGGGCGCGACGGTCGACAGATCGTCGGTCGCGGCATGGTGATGACGATGGGCACCGAAAATGCCGGCATGGCGCGGGTAACCGGCCTTGATGACCTCGGAGAGTTCACCGGCAGTCCCTTCGGACGAGGGATAGGCCATCTCTAATCCGGGCTGGCCTTTGAATATGTGGCGGGCGCGCTCGACGAATCCGGGCGAGGTCATCAAAAAGCGATAGGGATCGGCGCTCGGTAGCGGCAGCAGGCGCCCCGGCGTTTCCTGATAATCGCGCGTCGCGGCATTGGCGCCAAGATGCAGCCAGAAAGCGGTATCGCCTGTCGGCGGGCCGACCTTTTCGACGATATGGCTTGCGCCGAGATTTTCATATTCATGCCCGCTGTTGCAGACAAAGAGCAGGCTGTGCTGCGGGAAGGCGCGCGGTATCCAGTCGGCGAGCGCGAGCCAGATCGCGATGCCAGGCCCCCGCTCCCCCGCGCAATCGGTCCAGCCCGAGCGCGGCGTCGAGACGACGAGCCAGGGGCGGCCCGGGAGAACGCGCCGACCGATCACATTCTGCGCCGCGCGCGTGCCGCCGCGACCGCGAAGCATCAGTTTCGCCGCGGCGCTGTGGCGCGCGGCCTCGATCACCGGCGCGGCAAGCCGCGGCGCGAGCAAGGCCAGCGGATTGTCAGAGGCAGGCCGATCGGCCGGCGCATTAAGGAGCAAGGCTTCGCCGGTCGGGCCGGTCGTAACGAGAATGACGGCGCTCGCACCGCGCGCCAGCGCATCGGCGAGCGGGTCGCGGACGGCGCGATCGACGAGGCTCGACCAGCGGCGATACGGCAAGCGCAGCACGGCGATCGCTCCGTCGAGGCGACCGGCGGCTTCGACAAGGCGCAGCGGGCCTTTGAGCCCGGTTTCGCCGGTCTCGATCGCCAGTGGCTGCGCCACGAGCGGCACCCCGAGATCCCCCAGAACGAGTTCGCAGCGCGAAGCCTCGAACCACGGCACATCGAACGTCTGGCGTTCGACCTCGAACCCGGCCGCAGTCAAGCGTTTGGCGGTCCAATCGGCGGTCCAGCCGTCGCCTGCCCCGCCCGATTGCTTGTTGCCAGCCTCGGCATAGCTTTTGACATCGGCGAACAATCGTTCGGGTCCGAGCATCGTCAAATCCCCCGATGCGCCCGCAGCGGGTCCGGCCTGCAACGCGATCGGCGCCGCGAGACCGGCCTTGAGGAGCGTGCGGCGGTCGCTTGGAAAACCGCTCATGTCGCTTTCGTACGACGACGACCCGGCTTGGGCTTTGCGTGGCGTGCCTTATATTCCTCGAGCGCGCGCCCGAAGCTGTCCTGTGTCACGCCGATCAAGGCACGCGCCACCGCATCGGCTGCGTCGCCGTTGCGCGCGACGATATGCCGACAAAGTTCGTCGTACAAAATGGCCGAGCGCTTCGCCGCCTCGTTGCCATGCGTCTCGATATAGCTGTCGGTATAGACATTGTGCTGCCAGCGCGCGAGCAGCGCGACCCGATCGAGAAGCTCGAGCGCGAGCGGCGCGTTGCTGCGTTTGGCGATAAAGCGACCGATGCGGTTCGAGACCTTGATATGCTCGAACGTGTTGTCGGTGCGCTGGGTGACATCCTTATATTCGACGAGCCGATGCATGAGTTCGCGCCCGTCGCGATCGGTCATTTCAGCGGCGGCCAGCCGGCAAACGACCCCGAACAGCGATTTCCACAGTTCATAGACCTCGTTCGCGGCATGCTCGTCGATGTCGATGACATAAGTGCCGCGCCACGGCACGACCTTGACGAGTCCGATGCGCGCGAGATGCCGGAACGCCTCGCGAACCGGGGCATGGCTCACCCCGAAGCGCGCGGCGATCTCGCGCTCGCGCAGCCACGATCCGGGCGGGATCCGCCATTCGACGATGTCGTCGGTCAACAGGCGCGCGATCACGCGGTCCTGCGTCGGCGCGCTGTCCTCTTCGGTTTTCGTCGCGGCCATGTCTCTCCGTTCGGCTTTCCATGATTTCGGCGCCATCCTAATCCGGCAAAGCGCGCGAGCAATCGATGATTGCGATTGAAATTATTATCGATAATATCAACAATGACAAGCATCAGAAACGGGAGCAGGATTTTGAAGCGCACCACCCTCCTTCTCGCTGCCGCCGTTGCGGCGGTCCCCGCGCTGGCGGCCGAACCTGCCCCGCTTCCCGGCTGTGCCGCAGCGATCGCCTATTCCGAAGCGCATAACGGCGTCGCGCTGCTGGTGCTCGAGGGCGGAAAGGTCCGCTGCCGGTCAGCCGATATCGCAACACCGCAGGAACTGTGGTCGGGCACCAAAAGCATCGTGGGGCTGATGGCGGCCGCTGCGGTGCAGGATGGGCTGTTGACGCTCGACGAGCAGGCATCGGACACGCTTGCCGAATGGAAAAACGATCGTGAAAAGGCGCAGATCACGCTTCGCCAGTTGCTTTCGATGACTGGCGGGCAGGCCTCGACCGTCGGCCGGCCCCAAGGCTATCTCGATTCGCTAAAGACTCCGCTCAGCGCGCTGCCGGGCAGCAAGTTCCAATATGGTCCGGCGCCGATGCAGATTTTCGGCGAGATCATGCTCCGCAAGCTCGTCGCCAAAGGCGAGGACGGCAATCCGCGCCTCTATATTGAGCGGCGTGTCCTCGGCCCGATCGGCGTGAACGTCGGGGGTTGGCGAAGCGGTCCCGATGGAGCGCCCCTGATGCCCCAAGGCCTTGTTCTCGCCGCAGAGGAGTGGGCGAAGATCGGAGAATTTGTCCGCACAGGCGGGCAGGTCGATGGCAAGCCGCTTGTCGATCGGGGGGCGCTCGCAGAGCTTTTCAAGGGAAGTGCCGCCAATCCGGCTTATGGGCTGACCTGGTGGCTGCCGCGCGCCACACCCGCCAAGGATGCCGTAACCGCCTCGACCGATATCACGGCCCACGCCGACATGCTCCCTGCTGATCTAGTCGTCGCCGCCGGCGCGGGCGAACAGCGACTTTATGTGATCCCTTCGAGGCGCTTCACCATTGTGCGGCAGGCGAAGCTCGATCTCGCAGCGCTGGCCACCGGCAGGAAGAGCGGCTGGTCCGATAGTCATTTCCTCGGCCTCGTTCTCTCCGACTAGCGGAAGGACCGCTTCGGCACTGCAAGGTCGGCCATCCCGTTCAAATCGGCGCGTTCCAGTTCGGCGCGAATAGGCTTAGACCGTCGCGTCCGATACGTCACGGCTTGCGCCCGCACCCAGCCATTGTGCAAGTTCGAACAGTCGCGTCCATATCGAACCTTCAAGGCGCTACCGCAGAACCCCCTCAACCTGCAGCGACCGGATCTCATCGGCCGTCACGGCCCAGCTCATCAAACTCTCGGAAATATCGCACTTCGAGACCACGGCGCTCGGTGTTCGGCTCGGTGACCGCGAAAATCTTGGAGCGGGCGCTGGCTGCAGTGACGAACCAGAATGCGCATGGACGTGTCGCACCCGATTTGCCGGGTGGTCGGCCGCCTCATGAAACGTCAGCACGGGGGAGACGCAGGCGTCCAGTTCATCGAAAATTGCGCGCCACTCGCGCTGCGGTCGCGACCGGAATAACGGCTCGATCTGGGCAATACGATCGGGCCAGACCGCGGGATTGAGATAGTCGTCAAAATGCTGCGGTTCGAGCCCAAGCCCCACCAAAAACGCATCATGGAAATTACGTTCGAGTGCGCCGACAGCCATGTGCCGACCATCGGCGGTTGCATAGCAGCGATAGAAATAGGCGCTGCCATCGAGCAGATTTTCGCCGCGGCCCTGATTCCATAGACCCATCTGCATCCAGCCTGCCATTTGGGTCAATAGAACTGAAATTCCGTCAACCATCGCCACGTCAAGAACCTGACCCCTACCTGATCGCTGCCGCTCGAGCAGCGCGGCGAGCACGCCCATGGCAAGAAATGTCCCGCCACCGCCAAAATTGCCGACGAGGTTGAGGGGTGGGGTTGGCGGCGCGTCGCTTGATCCCATCGGAAACAGCGCACCGGTTAGCGCGAGATAATTGATGTCATGTCCCGCGCGCGATGCCAGCGGCCCGGTTTGTCCCCAGCCGCTCATACGCGCGTAAATCAGTCGCTCATTCGTTTCGCAGAGCGTATCTGGTCCCAGCCCGAGACGCTCCATCACCCCCGGTCTATAGCCTTCGATGACGACGTCGGCCCGCGTCGCCAAATCGCGAACCAGCGCTGATCCCGCAGGCGACTTCAGATCGATCGCAACCGACCGTCGGTTGCGATAGAGAAAATCATATTGCGGATCGCCGCCCATTGGGCGCGCCGCACCGAACCGCTCGATCCGCAGGACGTCGGCGCCGAGGTCGGCGAGCAGCATCGCGCCGAACGGAGTTGGACCGAGCCCGGAAAATTCAAGAATGCGAATGTTTGCGATAGGCGGCTGCACGCCATTTTCCCGTTCGTTCATATTGACTTGGTTCCCCTCCAACAACTGTGCGCGGCCGACAACATTCTCATCAGTTGAAAAATATACTAGCCAGTATCTGCTTGTCCTGTCACTATCTGATTCACGAGTCCGGCACAGACTGGACGATTAAAGGAGAGTGAGACGATGGCTGAGATCACCCCAAGCGAATTGCGCTTTACCCGCACCGAACGCGTGACAATGGGCGTCCCGACCGCAGAGGCGATCGCTGACGAAGCGGGTAAAATGGGATGCAAAAAGGTCTTTCTGCTCGCTTCGTCGAGCCTGCGGGAAAATACCGATGAAATCCAAAAGATCGAAGCGGGTCTAGGCGCCCATCACGGCGGCACCTACAGCGGCATTGCGTCGCACGCGCCGCGCGCCGATGTGCTGAAAGCCGCCGATGCCGCCCGCGCCGTCGGCGCCGACCTGATTGTCTCCGTCGGCGGCGGTTCAGCGACCGACGCGGCCAAGATCGTCGCGCTGTTAATCAAGCATGATGTACGAAGCGTCGAAGCGTTCGAGCCGCTGCGTACATATGTCACGGACGCAGGCGAAGTGATCAACCCAATCACCGTCGGTCCCGACATTCCTGTTATTTGCGTTCCAACAACGCTGTCGGGCGGCGAGTTCAATGCGCTGTCGGGCGCTACCGACGAGGCGACCCAGCACAAGCAGGGCTATGAGCACCGCAACATGGCGCCGGTCATGGTCGTGCTCGATCCGTCGATCACGCGTCATACACCCGAATGGCTCTGGCTCTCCACGGGCGTTCGTTCGGTGGATCATGCGGTCGAGACCTTGTCGTCGTACCAGTCGAACGATTTCGCCGACGGACTGGCCGAAAGCGCACTACGGTTGCTGGTCGAGGGGTTGCCGCGGGTCAAAGCCGATCCCGGCGATCTGGAAGCGCGGCTGAAATGCCAGATCGGCGCCTGGCAATCGATGATCAGCATCATTGGCGGCGTGCCGATGGGGGCGAGTCATGCGATCGGCCACATCCTGGGCGGCACCTGCGACGTCCCGCATGGCTACACGTCGTGCGTCATGTCGCCTTATGTGCTGGCGTGGAACGCCGAGCATGACGCCAGCCGCCAGGCGCGCACACTGGCCGTATTCGGTGGCGAGCACGCGAGCGCTTCGGCCGCACTTGACGCGTTTATCTCCGGGCTGGGCATGCCGCGCCGACTGAGCGACGTCGGCGTCGATGCGTCGCGCTTTCAGCAGGTTGCCGAATACACGCTGCTCGACATCTGGGGCCGCACCAACCCCCGACCCGTTACCTCTGCCGCCGACATACTCGAAATCCTGCGCCGCGCTGCCTGACGACACGATCGACCATGGCCATAGCGACCGCAGATAAAGGAACGACCATGCCGAACGCCGCAAGATCGCGAGATTTTCAGGACCCGCGCATTCCCAATCGCGACGAATGCGTGTTGCGCTATCTACTCGACCGCTGGGCAGTCGAGCGCCCGAACAAGGCGCATGTCGTCTTTGCCGACGGCTCGGAATGGAGTTTCGCCGATATCCATGTGCGCGTTCGTGCCAAAGCCGCCGGGCTTCGCCAACTGGGCGTCCGGCAGGGCGAACATGTCGCGGTGTGGCTGCCCAATGGGCCCGACGCGCTGATCGCTTTTTATGCGATCAACTATCTCGGCGCCGTGTTTGTACCCTTCAACACGGCATACCGTGGTGGATTGCTCGAGCATGTGCTGGCGAACTCGTCCGCCCGGACCTTGCTCGTCCATCCCGACCTGGTCCCGCGTCTGGCGGAGGTCGATCTCGCCGGTCTTGAGCTGCTGGTTGTCACGACCGCAAACGTGGTGGCGGAAACGCCGCTCGCGTCGGTGCGGTTCGATGACGTGATCGGCGACCCATCTGATGAATTGCCGCTGGAACGCCCGATCGAGCCTTGGGATATTCAGTCGATCATCTACACCTCGGGGACGACTGGCCCTTCGAAAGGCGTTCTGTCCTCCTATCTCCACATGTTCTCGAACGCCGGGCCGGAAAGCTGGCCGATGGTCGGCGAGGACGACCGCTATATGTGCGTTGCGCCGATCTTTCATATCGGCGGCATGGGGCCACCCTTTGTGATGCTGGCACGGGGCGCTTCGGTTGCGATGATCGACAATTTTTCGACCGACGAATTCTGGTCGGTCGCCAAGCGCACCGGGGCGACGGTAGTCTTCCTGCTCGGTGTCATGGCGACCTTCCTGCTCAAGGCGCCGCCGTCGCCGCAGGACCGCGAACATGGCGTGCAAAAGGCTTTCATGGTGCCGCTGACCGGCGACGCGCCTGCCTTTACGGAGCGCTTCGGCATCGACATCTATACGATTTTCAACATGACCGAGATTTCGTCGCCCGTCGTGTCGGAGGCCAATCCGACGAAGATCGGAACCTGCGGCCGCGTCCGTTCCGGCGTCGACGTTCGTCTTGTTGACGGCAATGATTGCGAAGTCGCCGTCGGCGAAATCGGCGAGATGCTGGTTCGCACCGACCGGCCATGGGCTATGAACAGCGGCTATAACGCCAATCCCGAAGCGACCGCCGCCGCATGGCGCAACGGATGGTTTCATACCGGCGACGCTTTTCGGCGCGACGCGGACGGCTATTATTATTTTGTCGATCGGGTGAAGGATGCGATCCGCCGCCGCGGTGAAAACATCTCCTCCTTCGAAGTCGAGGCCGATGTCTGCCGCCACCCTGACGTGCGCGAAGCCGCCGCGATCGCGGTGCCGAGCGAATACTCGGAAGACGAGGTGATGGTCGTCGTCGCGCCCGTTCCCGGCCGGTC
Source organism: Sphingopyxis sp. UBA6723 (assembly GCF_002454115.1). Classification (GTDB taxonomy): domain Bacteria; phylum Pseudomonadota; class Alphaproteobacteria; order Sphingomonadales; family Sphingomonadaceae; genus Sphingopyxis. The sequence continues at coordinate 194,033 of NZ_DKIH01000006.1, forward strand.
GATCGACTGCCGCGCGCTGGCCGAATTCCTGATAGAAACCATGCCCTATTTCATGGTCCCTCGGTATTTCCGGGTGTTGGACGAGCTCCCCAAGACGCCGTCGGCCAAGGTTTTGAAGACCGACCTCCGGCGCGAGGGCGTGACAGACGACACGTGGGACCGTGAAGCCGCGGGTCTGCGGGTTCGCCGCGAATCCTTCGCGCCATGAACCGCCTGTTTAATCCGACAGGTTCGGGCCGCCAACGCCGCCATTCCGGCGATAAGATAACTTCGCTCTCCCCTTTCTTCGCTTGCGCCAGGATATTTTCGACATGACCCACACCCTTGACCGGCCGATCGCTGCTGACCAGGTCGACTGGCAACTTCTGGCCTCGGGGATCGAGCAGGGAAATATCCCTGCCCTTCTGATGCTGCTTCACCAGATGACCGGCAAAACAAAATGGATCAAGGAGCCCTTTCTGCCGAAACGGGCGCCGGGACTCGATGACAATGATAGCGGTCAGCTGCCCGAGGATATCCAGCGCACGATACGCGACCACGCGCGTCAGGCGATCGAAGACTGGTTGACGGGCAAGCCGCTTGCCCTGCCCCAGCCCGACAACGCTCATCTGGCCAAGATGCTGAGCGTCGCGATGACCGAACATGTCCCCGAGGAATATGGCGATATTGTTGCTGCCGGCATGATGCCAGTGCCGGCCAAGCGCGACATACCTCCGCTGCTCAAGACGAAATCCGCCATCGTCATCGGCGCCGGGATATCGGGCATTTGCGCCGGAATCGAACTTCAGCGGCTGGGCATCGACTATGTCATCTTCGAGAAGAACGAGGATTTCGGCGGCACTTGGTTCGAGAATCGCTATCCCGGATGCGGGGTCGACACCCCCTCACTGACCTACACATTCTCGTGCCGTCCGAACGACTGGTCGAAATATTTCCCGCTACGCGACGAAATCGAAGACTATCTGCTCGACACCGCGCGCGAATATGGGCTCCCGGCCCGCGCGCAGTTCAAGTCGAAAGTCGAATCGGCGCGCTGGATCGACGACGCCGGTCAATGGGAGGTGATGGTGTCGAAGCCCGACGGCTCGACCGCCACGTACCGCGGCGACTATCTTTTCAGCGCCGTCGGCATTCTCAACATCCCGCAATATCCCAAAATCGAAGGCCTCGACTCCTTTTCAGGCGAGGTGATTCACACCAGTCGCTGGCCAAAGGACGTCAACCTGTCGGGCAAGCGCATCGCGGTGATCGGCAATGGCGCGTCGGGAATGCAGGTGGCCCCGGCGGTTGCCGACGAGGCCAGCGCGCTCACGCTGTTTGCACGGTCCAAACAATGGGCGGCGCCGTTCCCGCAATTCCGCAAGGACGTTCCCAACGGTGTACGCTACCTGATGCGGGCCGTGCCGCTTTACCGGGCGTGGCTGGAACAACGCTTGTCGTGGACGTTCAACGACCGCGTTCACGGCACGCTGCGCCGTGATCCCGAATGGCCGCATCCCGAGCGCGCGGTGAACGAGATCAACGACGGTCATCGTCGTCATTTCACTCGCTATGTTCATGAGCAGCTGGCCGATCGCCCGGAACTGATCGATGACGTGCTGCCCGACTATCCCCCCTTCGCCAAGCGGATGCTGCTCGACAATGGGTGGTATCGGACGCTCCGCAAGCCGAACGTCCGGCTGATCCCCGAACATCTGGCGCGCGTCGAAGGCAATCGGCTGATCTCGTCATCGGGGATCGAGGTCGAGGCCGATGTCATCATTCTTGCCACCGGATTCCAGACCACGAGAGTGCTTGGATCCTATGATGTCATCGGGCGCAACGGCCAGGTGCTGCGCGATCTGTGGGGTGAGGATGACGCCGCAGCCTATCTCGGCACCCTCGTGCCGGGCTTTCCCAATCTGTTCATCCTGCTCGGCCCCAATGTCGGGTCGGGTCACGGTGGCAGCATGATCCGCAATATCGAAAATCAGATGCATTTTGCCGGTGAAGTCGTGCTGGCAAGTGCCGCGCGCGGCGCCGACACAGTCGAGGTGAAAGAGGCCGTCTATCAGGACTATCGCCGCCAGATCGACGCAGCGCACGAGAAACTGGTGTGGACCCACCCCGGCACCGAAAACTGGTACCGCAATGCGAAGGGCCGCGTCATCGCGATCACGCCGTGGCGCAACGATGCCTTCTGGCGCATGACGCGCTCGCCGAAGGCCGACGATCTGGAGTTCGGCAATACTGCCAGCGACCGCCAGCCTCTCGCCGAGGCCGGTTGAGCGGCAGCGAGGTTAAACCGGATGAAAGCCTTTCAGGGACATCGCCTGGGCGCGGTTGAGGACTTCGCGCTCGAAGAACGATCGGCGGGCGCGCCGGGTGCGGGCGAAATCCTCCTGCGCGTCGAGGCGACATCATTGGGCTTTGTCGATGCGCTGGTGATGCGTGGTCTCTATCAGGCACAGCCGCCCCTTCCTTTCACGCCAGGCGGTGAAATCGTCGGCTGCATCGAAGCGCTGGGTGCGGGCGTGACGGGTTTTGTACCGGGCCAGCGTATCGCAAGCTGGCAATTCGGCGGCGGCCTCGCCGAGCAGGCGATCGTCCACGCGGCAAGCAGCGTGGCAGTTCCCGACACCCTTGAAGCGCCAGCTGCTTCGGCGCTGATCCTCGATTTCCTGACCGCGCACTACGGCCTGTTCGACCGCGGTCATTACCAGGCAAGCCAGTCGCTGCTCGTCACCGGCGCCTCCGGCGGCGTCGGATCGGCGGCGGTGCAACTCGCGCATGCTTGCGGTGGTGTCGTCATCGGGCTCGCGTCGGGCGAGGCCAAGATGCGCCATGTCGCGGCGCTCGGCGCGGACATGGTGCTCGACTATCGCGACCCTGACTGGCGCAAGCAGCTGAAGGTCCGATACCCCGCGGGGATCGACCGGGTCTTTGATCCCGTGGGTGGTCCGTTGTTCGAGCCCTGCTTCCGTTCGCTCGCCAAGCATGGGCGCCACCTCGTGGTCGGATTTGCATCGAGCGACGGCATTCCACAGCTCCCTGCCAATCTCCCACTGTTGAAGTCCGGCGAACTCGCGGGAGTCGATGCTCGCTATCTTGGCGAAAGCGATCCCGCGCGAGTGCGGGCCATATTGGGGATCATCTTCCGCCTTGCAGAACGCGGCCGGATCCAATCGTGGGTCGATCAGATTTTCCCGCTCGCCGAAGCCCCGGCAGCGTTCCGCGCGCTCGGCTCGGGCACGCGCATCGGCAAGATTGTCGTCACGCCCTAAGACGTCACCAGCGGGCGGGAAGCGTGCTCATGCCGCGAAACAAAAATCCGTCGCGCCAAGCCGGTGCATCGGTGTCGACCGTCATTCCCGGCAGCCGCGTCGCCAGTCTCTCAAACGCGATTCGCCCTTCCAGCCGCGCAAGTTCGGCGCCCACGCAGAAATGGATACCGCCACCAAAGCTGAGATGTCGCGCCGCATTGTCGCGCCCGATGTCGAAGCTGTCAGGATTATCGAACACGCGCGGGTCGCGATTTCCGGCGCCGATCAGGGTGAGGATCTTTTCGCCCTTCGCGATGGCCTCTCCCCGAACCTGCGTCGCGCGCAGCGCGGTGCGATAGGTGGCGATGAGCGAGCTTTCGTAGCGCAGCACCTCATCGACCGTCCCGGCGGCATAAGCCGCCGGATCGCCGACCAGACGTTGCCACTGATCAGGAAAGCGGCTGAAGCTGAGGAGGCCGTTGCCGATCATATGTGCGGTTGTCTCGAATCCGGCGCCGAACAATCCGATCGCTACAGTGACCAGCTCGTCGTGCGACAGCGCATCCTCCACCCCGCCCGCGTGAACCAGTGCGGTCGCGAGATCGTCCTGAGGCACGGCCTTGCGTTCGTTGAACAGCGACTCAAAGAAATTCTGCAACACCGCAATCTGCGTGTTCGCCGTCGCCAGTTCGGTATCGGTCAACGCGCGCGCTTCGAAAACGATGAAACTTTGCGCAATGGCATCAATGACCGCAGGCAGCCGATCGTCGTCGGGATCGATACCGAGCATATCGCACATGACGCGCACCGGCAGTTCATAGGCAAACCGGGCAATCAGGTCGCCGTGCCCGTCGCCCGCTAAGCCGTCGATCAACCGGTCGGCAATTTCACGAATCCGAGGCTCCATCGCGCGCACGCGCCTGGCAGTCAGCGCCCCCGTCACCAGCCCGCGCACCCGCGTGTGGCGCGGCGGGTCCTGCATCAGGAATACCTCGGACAGCCATTTGTAGCCGCGTTGTCCCATCACATCGAAATCGGGACCATAAAAGAGCCGAATGTTCTCGACAAAATCGCCCTGGCCGAAATCGTCGCGGTTCATGAGGACGGCGCGAACATCTTCGTGGCGGCTGACCACCCAATAGCCCAGATCGGAGCGATGGATTGGATCGTCTTCGCGCAATCGGGCGAAGGCGATGTACGGATCGGCCTTCAGCGCAACATCGTCGGGAGAAAAAGAAGGCACGCGGAGGTCGGTCACAAATCGTCTCCCTGAAAACTAGCGGTAGCGCGGCGCGAATGTCCCATCGTCACGGCGTTCGACAAACACCGAATGCGGGGCACCAAAATGCGCCGGTACGATCCGCGCGCCTTTTGCACTCGCACGATGAAGAATGCGCCTCCGCGTATCAGCGGCGGCGATCCGGTCTTCGCAATAGACGCTATTCCAGTCGGGGCGCGCAATCTGCATCGGGTGATGCAATATGTCACCGGTAAACAGCGCCGTTTCGCCGTCGTTCTCGACCTCCAGAACCATATGCCCCGGCGTGTGTCCTGGCGACGTCCAAGCGGTCATCCCCGGCGCGATCAGGGCGCCATCGTCGATCAGCTCGGCCAGCCCCGCATCGATGATCGGCTGAACGCTATCCTCGAACACATTGGCGTTCACACCCGCACCAGCGAGCGTCGCATACTGCGCCTTGGCCGGATTCCACGCCTCTTCATCGGCCCGCGGGAAATAGTAGCGCGCCTTGGGAAAGGTCGGCTGCCAGCCGCCATCGCGCCATTCGGTGTTCCACCCCACATGATCAACGTGCAGATGAGTACAAAAGACCTTGTCGATATCGCCCGGCGCGAAACCCGCCGCCGCAAGACCGTCCAGAAACGGGGTCGTCAGCTGACCGAAGATCGGGATACCGGGGCGGTCCTTGTCATTGCCCGCCCCGGTATCAACGATGATCCTCTCGCTACCGGTGTCGATCAGCCAGCTTTGCAGATAGCCATAAATCAGGCCTCCGCGAAAAAAGTCTGGTTCGAAATCCGCCACTTGCTGGTTGAACGCAGCATCCTCATACTCGGCGAAGAGTGCTTCGGCCGGACTGAAGCCGCCTTGCCACTCCTCCAAGCGATAAACCTGATAGCGGCCGATGGTGAAGGCTGCGTCCATCATGCGATCCTCCGATCAGAAATCGACCCCGAGCGTTACGCCATAGGTCCGCGGCGGCCGCAGCGATCCCACCGACACGAAGCTGTAGAGCGGCGCGGCAATGATCGTGTTCGCCAGCGCATATTTGTCGGTCAGATTCTTGCCCCACAGCGCCAGCGACCATCTCTCGTCAGGCGAACGATAAGTGATGCTCGCGTTGACGAGCGCAAAGGCTTCTTGCCGCGCGTCATTATTGTTGAACTCGGTGAAGAAAACCTCGTCCTGCAGATTGATGTCGGCAGACAGGTCAAGGAAGCCGGAATTGCCGAGATTGAAACGCTGATCGACGAACGCTGCAACGGTATATTTGGGCGCGTTCGACAAGCGGTTGCCCGACAGGTCGACCAGCCCCGGGTCGGTCGCACACGTCGGATATTGCGGGCGGCTGGCATTGCCCGCGGCGTAATAGCCGTTGCAGAAGTCCTTGTATTTGGCGTTGAGATAGGTGCCATAGACGCGGATCGTCGTGTTGTCGCCGGGGCGGAAGGTCGCCTCCAGTTCGACCCCATAGTTACGCGCCGACGCGGCATTGATCGTCTCGACGATGCTGTTGGCATTGACGAAGCCGACCTGCAAATTGGTATAGTCATAATAGAAGACCGCACCCGACAAACCAAATTTCCGGTCGGCGGTTTCCCCGCGGAAACCGGCTTCATAGCTCCACACATATTCGGGATCGATGACCGAATTGATGCTGCCGATGTTCACGACGCCCGATTTGAAACCGCGTGTCACCTTGCCATAGAAAAGCGTGCCGCCAGGGGTGCGATATTCGATGGCAAACTTGGGCGTGATCGCGTCCCAGCTGCCGGTCTTGTCGGTCGGAATATCGAGCCCCTGCGCCTCGAAGGTGAAACGCCCGACACCGCTGCGCTTTTCCCAGTTGTAACGCGCGCCCGCGGTGATCGTGAGGTCGGGCAGGATTTCGAAAGCCGCCTCGAGATAGGCACCAGCGGCCTTGGTCTTGACCGTGCCGCGCTGGAGATAATTGCCATTGTCGAACAGGTTCGCAGGCAGGTTGGTGCCCAGCACGATATTGAAATAGGATGCCAGGTTGACCGTAGGAACACGGACTTCGCCGAACAGCTTTTCCTCGAAATAGGTCGCGCCGCCCAGCAGCGACAGACTGCCGACATTATAGTTGAAATTCACTTCCTGACTGAACGATTCGCTGTTTTCGGTGTAGTCGTTCCGGCCAAAGGCATTGAAATCGCTCACGTCGAGGTCGTCGCGGTTGAAGCGTTTGAACTTGCGATAGGCGGTCGTCGAAACCAGCGAGAAATCACCCGAGTCCCACGTCAATATGCCCTGGATGCTCGACCCGTCGCGCTTGTTGATCGCGTCCTCGTCCGAATAGATGTTGCGCAGGTCCGGCTTTTCGCCGCGCGCCGCATAATAATCGAAAATCGTGTTGCCGCCCAGCAGCGACGATGCGAGCCCCGCTTCCGGCACCACCGTCGGCCCAAAATAGTGGAATGCATAATTGTTATCGTCTTCCTTGAAATGATCGGCGACGATCAGCAGTTCGAGGTCGGGCGACAGTTTGGCAAGCAGCGACCCGCGAATGGCATAGGCGTCGCGATCGTCGATCGGATTGCCGGTGAATAAATTGGTGCCATAGCCGTCACGCTTTTCATATTTGCCCGCAACGCGGAACATCAGACTTTCGCCCGCGATCGGCCCGCCGAGCGCCGCTTCAAGAGTGCGCGCATCATAATTGCCATAGGTGGCGCGAGCGAAGCCGTCGAATTCGGGGGTCGGCCGCGCGGTGACGATATTGATCACGCCGCCGGTCGCGCCGCGGCCATAGGTCGTCCCCTGTGGCCCGCGCAGCACCTCGATTTGCTGGATATCATAAAAGCCGCTGAGCTGCGCCGCCGGACGGCTGATGATCGCGCCATTCTGAAGAAAAGCAACGGCGCCGTCGGCCCCCAGATCGATGCTGGTCAGGCCGATGCCGCGAATGAAGGTGCGGTTGACGCCAAACTGGTCGCCAACGGAGACGTTGGGCACCGCTGCGGCGAGATCGCCGGCATCCTCGATACCACCTGCCCCGACATCGTCGGCGCCGAGCACCGAGATCGACGCGCCGGTATCTTCCAGCGACTTGCCCGATTTGGTCGCGGTCACGATGATCGTGCCGTCATCATTGCCGTCTGTGACGGCATCGGGGTTGGTGTCTTGCGCCAAAACAGGGGACGCGACAGCGACCGAGCCCATGACCGTCGCCAACAGCAAATGCTTGATCTTCGAATTCATAATCTCTCTCCCTGATATACCGGGTATATAATTTTCTACCGGTCAGTAATCACATGTCTGGTTATGCTAGTCGGGCGATCCTGCCCGTTCATCCTTTGCTTTTGCTAAGTCCTTTTAAAGCTATTCCGCGCCCGCCAGCCGCAGTGCGGCCTGGACGAGATATTCGATCACTTCTTCCGCAGATCGCTGGCCGCTGGACGAGTACCAGGTCGGAATCCAACTGATGAGCCCGCCGATCCACACCGCAATGAAGGGATCGATGTCCTCGCGGAATTCGCCGCTGGCAACACCTTCGCGGATCATCTCGCCGATCTGATGATCGAAACTGTGCCGCAGACGCAAAATTCGCTTGTAGTCTTCAGCACTCAGATGTTTCATCTCGCGCTGGTAAACGACGACATATTCCTGCCGATCGATCACGATCTGACCGACCTTGCGCACCACTTCGGCAAGCCGTGCCCGATGGCTGCCATGCTCATGCGCCAGGACGTCTTCCAGCACCGCCAGCGCCTCGCTGATCCCGACCTCGCAGATCGCCGCGAGGATCGCCTCCTTGTTCTTGAAATAGGAGTAGAGGAACGGCTTGGTGACGCTGAGCTGGCTCGCGACATTGTCGAGGGTGCAGCTGCTGTAACCGCGCTCGTAAAAAAGATGGCTCGCTGCCTCGACGATCCGGTTGACCTTGAAGGCAACGAACTCGGACTTGAGCGAAGCGCCGGAGACGCGCGGGCGGATCAGGGAATCACTGGACACGGCAACGGTCATAGCATCGACCCAAGGCAGCCGGATAGTGACACCAAAACCTCCCTCTGCGGCGCCATTCTATCGATGGCGGGCCGCTGCGAGGGTATGCCGCAAAAGACATCTACCTGCTAGTAGTTTTTACATGAGGCTGGTAACTTTCGCGTTGCTGCCACAAGGATGTCGAGAAACGCGGCCTGTTTTGCGCTTTTGAACCGGTAAAAAAGCGATACGGTACCGACTGGTGGACGTGGACGAACGGCCGGCACACGCAAATATGCGTCGGCGATTGAGCGGAGAGACGGGACAATGGGACATTATGGCGATCTGCAGACGCAGATCTATCAGGACGGCCTGCGCGGGGTACTTCCCGATTATCCTGTCGATTTTGCAACGCTGGAAAAGCGCGCTGAAAATGCGCTTTCCCCCTCACTGCTGAATTATGTGCAGGGCGGATGCGGCGACGAACATACCCAGCGCTCGAATGCGAGCGCCTTTCACCATTGGGGCATGATCCCCCGCATGCTGGTCGATTGCACATCGCGCGATCTGTCAATCGACCTGTTCGGGATGACGCTACCTTCCCCGATCTTTATGGCGCCGATCGGCGTCAACGGAGAGATCACCCAGGACCGGCGCGGCGACATTGCCGCGGCGCAAGCATCTGCAATGACCGGTGTCCCCTATTGCGCTTCGACATTGTCGAACAGCCCGCTGGAAGAGGTGGCGAACGCGACGGGAACCGTCCCGGCGTTTTTCCAGCTCTACACTCCCAAGAATCCGGACTTGGCCGAGAGCCTGATCCGCCGTGCCGAGGCGGCCGACTACAAGGCGCTGGTCATCACGCTCGACACATGGGTGACCGGATGGCGTCCCCGCGATCTCAATGCCTCGAATTTTCCCCAGCTACGCGGCAAGGTGCTTGAGAACTATTTTTCAGATCCGGTCTTCCGGGCGACGCTGGCGCGTCCGCCGGAAGACGATATCGTCGCCGCCGTTCAAGCCTGGGCGGCGATATTCGGGAAGGTACTGACGTGGAGCGACATCGAATGGTTCAGATCAATCACCCGGTTGCCCATCATTTTAAAGGGCATTTGCCACCCCGACGACGCTCGCCGAGCGGCTGACCATGGGGTCGACGCAATATATTGCTCGAACCACGGCGGCCGCCAGGCAAATGGCGGGATTGCTGCAATCGATATGCTTCCGGACGTGGTGAAGGCTGCCGGCGAAATGCCGACCTTGTTCGACAGTGGCGTCCGTTCGGGCAGCGACGTGATAAAGGCGTTGGCACTGGGAGCCAAGGCGGTAGGGATCGGGCGTCCATACGCCTACGGCCTTGCGATCGGCGGGGCAAAGGGTGCCGCGCACGTGCTCCGGTCAATCCTCGCCGAAGCGGACTTGCTGATGGCCGTCAATGGCTATCCGACAATTGAGGCATTGGTCGAGGAGGGGGCGTCGCGAATCTAGGGTCCAGACCCATAAACGGGATTCACCGTGGTGTCGGGATGCCGAGGGTTGATGATCGGCGGCTGCTTTCAGGCATCATCCACGCCCTGAAGAGCGGTGGTCGCCGGGGCGACTGTCGCAGGCACGTCTATGGCCCGAAGAAGACCCTCTACAACCACGTCCGGCGCTGGGCCGAACAGGGTGTATGGGTGCGCATCCTTGATGGTCGACAGCCCGCGCACCTCAACAGGCAGTTTCTCGCGCGCCCCAATAAACTGCCAACCGATTGGCAGGGCCAGCGCGAAATGCTCGGGCTCGCTCAAACCCACTTCCACATAATCATAGGACGAGATGCGCACCTGATGCGCATCTTTCGTCCAACGCATACTCCGACGGCAAAATCGTCGAACAGAGAATCCGCGTCCGATCGTTCGAGATTTCAGCTACCGAAAGCGTCTCTACGTCGGCGGCGAGCGAGACCGATATCACGCTAAGTTACTAACACGTTGTGATATTATCGCCGATGAAATTACTGAGTCGGGGACAATGCAGTCAACTAGTGACTGGATGGTGGGCGCTGACGGGCTCGAACCGCCGACCCTCTCGGTGTAAACGAGATGCTCTACCAACTGAGCTAAGCGCCCCCGAAATCCGGGAAGCGCGCCCCTGCCACAACCTGTCACCGCTGGCAAGCCGTCGCTATTCCTCCAGCGCCTCGAAATAGCGCGCGAGCGCATCGCACGCGCCTTCGGCCAACGCGATGAAGATGCGGCGACCGTCGTGCGGGTCAGCTTCGCGGATGAACAATCCGGCGTCGGTCATCGTCTTGATCCAGCGCAGCGCCGTCGTCGCCGGAACGGCAGCGGCGATACACAGGCTTGATACCGATACTGGCTGGCGTTCGAGCCGTGCCGCGTAAAGGTCGAGCAGCATGTCCCACGCCGGATCGGCGAACAGGTCGGCGGGGAAAAATTGCTCGCGCATTCGCCGCTGGCGCAGCATTTGGCGCACCGCCTTGGCGCGTTGCCGGTCAAGGATACGCTGTTCGGGGACGAAGCTGCGCGGAATTGCGGCATAGTCGCGGATCGACGCGCGAACCTGCCCCGGATAGTCGGCATAGTCTCCGCCCTGCGGCGCAAAGCCGGTCGGAGTACCTTCCAGTCCGCGCCGACCCGCCAGATCGCCGAGCAACCGGGATATGCGCGCCACCTCCTCCTGCAACTGGTCGATCCGCTCCATCGCATCGCCCCGCGCAATATCGTGGACCATCATCCGCGGCGCGCGGCGGGCTGCCGCCAGGGCCATTCGCCGATCGGTTCCATCGGCATCGATCAGATATTCGGTTCGCAGCGTTTCGGGTACCACGCCCGCAATACGGTCGAGCGCTGCGAGCGTCGTCTCGCAGATCAGCCTGCTCTTTCGCTCGACCGCGACCGCAAACAGATCGGCCAGCGTTGCGGATTCGATCGCGTCTGTCGCAGCAATCCAGACAATGTCGATGGCGCCCATTTGTCGCAAATGTTCCGCAGCACGCTGCGCCGGAACGACCGCGGCAATGCGTATGCCATCGCCCTGTTCAACGTCCGGGACGGCATGCTGCGGCCCCACGAACACCAGCGACGAGGGGACGCCCCTATGCGCCAGATGACCGAACGGCAGAGGCGCTCCCCAATCCCCCGCATCCCCGTCATTGCCGGGAAAGGCCGCCGCGTCCGACCGAATCCGCATGTCATGGTCCATCATCTAATGTTCCCTCCTGCTTGCTCCACCTTGGCGTAACTATGTCGTCATTTCGGCGATATTCACCTTTTGTTCGTTCGTATTCGCCGCCAATTCGGACCCATTTGCCGGATCTGCCGTGGGTTGATGCGGGTTTATGGCGATGAATTTAGTCCAAAATGGACATGGTTTGTTCTTTTCGTCAACAGATTTTCGCCGCTTGCCAAGGAGCCCCGCGCCGGTCAGGCGAGGCTATGACGAAAGGACGCACTTCGTTGACCCGACTCCGCTGGCGGCGTCGCTTACGGTCGTTGGCCGCGCTGATGGCGCTGACCGGTCTCGCTTTTACAGCATGGGTGTGGTTGCCCGCACCAACGGTCACCGTGCCGCTGGTCCATGTGATCGACGGCGACAGCCTGACGGTTCGGCAGGATGACACCGCGCTGTCGATCCGGCTTTCGGGTGTCGATGCGGTCGAATATCGACAGGGTTGCGCCCGCGCCGCCGCGCGTTGGCCCTGCGGGCAGGAGGCGCGATCGGCGCTGGCGAAGCTGGCTGGTCGCGGGCCGCTCCATTGCGAATTGACGGCAAAGGATCGTTATGCACGCACGCTCGCCACATGCCGCACCGCTGTTTTCCCGAATGGGCTGGACCTGGGCGCCGAACTGGTACGGCAGGGCTGGGCGGTCGCGACCAGCGATGCCTATAGGATCGAGGAAGCCGAAGCGCAGGCAAAGCGGCGCGGCATCTGGCAGGGCGACTTTGTCCGGCCCGCCGAATGGCGCGCAGCGCAGGGCCGTCCGGCGACTGTGCTGGCAGCTCCCGACCTCTAGCGAAAACGCACCCGCTATGCCTCGCCGCCGTTTCGGGCTAGGGCGAGCGCCATGAACAGCTTGCTTCCCGTCATGATCGGCGGCGCGATCGGCGCCGGTGCCCGCCATCTGGTGGGGCAGGCGATGCTCGCGCGGCTCGGTCCCGGCTTTCCCTGGTGGACGCTGGCGATCAATATCGTCGGCAGCCTGCTCATGGGACTGCTCATCGGTGCGCTCGCGCGCGGCGATGGTATCAGCGACACCGTGCGGCTGTTCGTTGGCGTCGGGATTCTCGGCGGCTTCACCACCTTCTCCTCTTTCAGCATGGAATTCTGGATGCTTTTCGAACGCGGCCAAAACGCTCAGGCGGCCGCCTATGTCCTCGCGTCGGTAATCGGCGCGATCGCGGCGTGCGGGCTCGGGCTCTTCATCATGCGGCAGGTGCCGGCATGAGCGACGCCAAGCCACAACTCGACGGCGCTACGATCGCCGAGGAAGACGACGGCATCCGGCTCGACCGTTGGTTCAAGCGCCACCGCGAAGGTACGCCGCACGCGCTGCTCGCGCGCTGGGCGCGCTCCGGCCAGCTGACCCTCGACGGCAAAAAGGCCGATGTGTCGGACCGCATCGCCGCAGGTCAAAAGCTGGTGATGCCGACCCCGCCGGTCGAAGCCGCAGCGCGTCCGGCGCGCAAGGGGCGCCCCCTGACCGACGCCGACATCGAACTGGCGACGGGGATGATGATCCACAGGGACGCGAGCGCGATCGTCCTCAACAAACTGCCGGGCCTTGCCACCCAAGGCGGCACCAAGACCGAAAGCCATGTTGACGGTCTGCTCGACGCGCTGAAATTCGACGCACCGACGCGCCCCAAGCTCGTCCACCGGCTCGACAAGGATACGTCAGGCGCGCTGCTGATCGCGCGCACCCCGCGCGCCGCCGCTTATTTCGCCAAGAGCTTTTCCAATCGCAGCGCAAAAAAGACCTACTGGGCGTTGATCGTCGGGGTGCCCGACATCCAGCAGGGCGAGATCGACCTGCCGCTGGCCAAACAGCCGGGTTCGGGCGGCGAGAAAATGCATGTCCACGACGACGGCCTGCCGTCCAAGACCCGGTACCGCGTGATCGAGCGCGCGGGGAACAGCGCCGCGTGGGTCGAATTGCAACCGCTGACCGGCCGCACCCACCAGCTGCGCGTCCATATGGCGGCGATCGGCCATCCGATCGTCGGCGACGGCAAATATGGCGGCAAGGGTGCGTTCCTGACCGGCACGATCAGCCGCAAGATGCACCTGCACAGCCGCCGCCTGCGCATCGATCATCCCGATGGCGGCGCGATCGATATCAGCGCAGAAGTGCCGGACCATTTCGCAGCCAGCCTTGACGCGCTGGGCTTCGACCTGCTGCTGGGCGAGGTCGGGATCGATCCGACCGACAAAGGCCCGCCGCCCAAAGCGGCGCTGAAAGCGCAGGCGAAGGCGCACAGCAAACAAATCCGCAAGGCGCGGCGCGGCGAACGCCGCGGGCGCACTGCGGAGGGCAAGCCCACCGACTTCGTCGGCAAGCCTAAACCCAAGGCCAAGGCGAAATCGGGCAAGCCCGGCAAACCGGCGCCCGCAAAAGCCGCAGGCAAAAAACCGAGCGCGAAGAAACACCCGGCGCGCCCACCGCGAGCAAGCTGATGCACCCGAACTCCGCCTTTCGGCCGCGGCAGGACGACCTGGCCGAACTGCTGGTCCGCGAGATCGGTTTTGCCGCGATCTTCGCCGCCACCCCCGACGGCCCACGCGTCGCGCACGCACCGGTGGTGCTGAGCGATAACCGCAACACGCTGCAATTTCACCTCGCGCGCGGCAATGCGCTGACCCGGCACCTCGATGGCGCGACCGCGCTCGCCGTCGTGCAGGGGCCTGACGCCTATGTCAGCGCCAGCTGGTATGAGGCAGCCGACCAGGTGCCGACGTGGAATTATGTCGCGATTGAAATGGAGGGCGTCGTCAGCAAGCTCGACGACGCAACGCTCATCGCTCACCTCGACACGCTGTCGGCGAACCATGAGGCGCGCGTCTGCGCGAACCCGCCGTGGACGCGCGACAAGATGAACCCGGCGCTGTTCAGCAAGATGACCGGCGCCATTACCGGTTTCGAGCTGCGGGTCACCGCATGGCGACCGACGGTCAAGTTGTCGCAGAACAAGTCCGCCGACGAACGCGAGCGCGTTGCCGCGGGCGTCGAAGCAACGGGTCATGGCGCGCTCGCGCAGTTGATGCGCCACCTTGGCGGCGATAGGGAGGGGGCATGACCCAAGCCGACGACGCGCTCGCCAAGAAACGATATTTCGCGATTGTCGCGATGCGCCTTGCGGGCGCGTTGCTGGTGCTGATCGGCTTCGTGCTGATTCGCGGCGGCTGGGAGCTGGCGGGGCAGCCGACCGACCGCTGGATCGGCGTGGCGCTGGTGTTGATCGGCGCTTTCGATTTCGCTGTGATGCCGCGGTTGCTCGCGCGGCGCTGGCGCTCCCCCAAAAACCTGTGAAACGCTTCTGGAAAGAGGTCGCCGTCGTCCCGCAGGACGGTGGCTGGGGTGTCGCGCTCGACGGACGGCCGATGCGCACCCCGCACCGCGCACCGCTGGTGGTGGCGAGCGCGGCGCTGGCCGAAACGATTGCAGCCGAATGGCAGGCGCAGGGCGAGACGATCGATCCGCGTGCGATGCCGATGACCGGGCTCGCCAATGCCGCGATCGACCTTGCCGCGCCCGACCCGGTTGTATTCGCCGAACCCGTCGCCGCCTATGCGGCAACCGACCTCCTCTGTTACCGCGACGACCGCGATGCGGCGTTACAGGCCGAGCAGGTGGCGGCGTGGAACCCGATTCTGGCTTGGGCCGAAGCGCAATTCGGGGTCGAATTCATCATCACGCAGGGAATACTCCCGGTCGACCAGCCGCCCGCGACGGTCTCGGCGCTGCGCGACACGGTGTTTGCGTTCGACCCGTGGCGGATGACCGCGCTGACCCCGCTCGTGACGATCGGCGGGTCGCTCGTCGCCGGGTTGGCCTGCATGGCGCAAGCGTTCCACCCCGAGCATTTGTGGGACGCAGTCAGCCTGGACCAATTATATCAGGAACGCCGCTGGGGCGTCGATGCCGAGGCGCAGGCGCAACGCGCCGCGCACAAGCGCGACTGGGACAATGCGGTGCGGTTTTTGGGGTTGCTGTAAAGAACCTGCCCTTCAACCCGTTCGTGTCGAGCGAAGTCGAGACACGCTAGCGCGGCGTTAGACGCATCTCGACTTCGCTCGATGCGAACGAAGAGGGAAAGGACAGCCTTCCGGCTCGTTCAATCCACGAAATTCGGCTTCCGCTTCTGCATCCCCGCCATCACCGCCTCCATCTGGTTCGGAGTCCGGATAACCTTCACCTGCTCATCGCTTTCGGCCTGCAAAATCTCGGCGTCGGTCGCGTCGGCGAGCATGTTGCACAGCCGCTTGGCGCCGCGGATCGCATGGGGGTTCTTGTCGGCGATCACCGCGGCCAGCTCCAACGCCTTAGCCAACGGATTATCGGACACATGCGTCGCGAACCCGAGCAGCTTCGCCTCCGAACCGTTGAATTCGCGGTTGGTGTAGATCATCTCGCGCAGCACATCGTCGGCGACCTGCGTGCGCCACAGCGCCATGCCGGCGACGTCGGGAACCAGGCCCCAGCGCATTTCCATGATCGCGATCCGCGTGTCGGGATGGACGATGCGGATGTCGGCAGCGGCCATGATCTGGCTGCCCGCACCAAAGGCAACGCCATGCACCGCGGCGATCACCGGTACAGGCAGTTCGCGCCACCCCCACGCCGCATATTGCGGGCCATTGGCAATCCCGTGTGCGCGTTCGTTCAGACTGCCGCCGGTGCTGCTGGTCCCGGGATCTCGCTCATTGCTCAGGCTGGAGAGATCAAGCCCGGCGCAAAAGGCACGGCCCTCCCCCGACAGGACAACAACGCGCAGCCCTGCCGTCGCCTTCAGCGTATCGACCGCCTCGGTCAGCGCCGCCCACATTGCGGGGTCGAGCGCGTTCATCTTGTCGGCGCGGATCAAGCGGACGTCGGCGATGCCGCCGTCGAGCATAGTGATGGAAATACGGTCTTTCACGGGAGCATCCCTTTCAGCGTTTCAAAGCCGCTTCGACGAGCGGGAGTTGATCGTTGCCGAAATACATATCATCGCCATCGACAAAAATCGTCGGCGATCCATAGCCGCCGCGCGCAATGACCTCATCAGTATTGGCGCGAAGTCGCGCCTTGGCCGCATCGCTGCCCGCCGCCGCCGCGAGCGCGGCGCCGTCCAGTCCCTCGGCATCGGCGACCGCGGCAAGTACCCCCGGATCGTCGAGATTTTCCTGCCGCTCGAAATAGCTGGCAAAGGCCCCGCGCGCGAACCGCACGAGCGCCGCCTGATCCTCCTCCAGCGCGCAGCAGAACCGCATTGCAGCGATGCTTTTGGCCGGATGCCACTGCGAAGGAAAATTCATCGGCACGCCCGCAAGTCGCGCCCAGTCCTGCAGCACCTTCCAGCTGTGCTGGAGCCGCCGGTTGTCTGCCTGCTCACGCGCCGCATAGACGGCAGGATTGACCGCATTGAACACCCCGCCGACCAGGATCGGTCGGTACCGGGCGGTCGCGCCCGTGCGTTCCAGCAGGCCCGGCAGATTGTGAAACGCAAGGCAGGTCCAAGGCGACGACAGGTCGAAGAAAAATTCGACACGCGCGCTCATGCTCAGGTCTCCGCCTTCGCCTTGTCCCAATACTGGTCACGGAGTAGGCGTTTGTACAGTTTCCCAGTGTCGTGGCGCGGCAGCGCTTCCAGAAAGTCGATGCGGCGCGGGATTTTTACCCCCGACAGTTTCTCTCGCGCATAGGCAATCAGTTCGCCGCGGAGTTCGTCGGTCGCATCCGCCATATCCGCCGGCTGGATCACCGCGATCACCTCCTCGCCCATTTCGTCGTGCGGCCCGCCGACCACGGCGACGTCGGCGACCTTCGGATGGTTGACGAGGTGATTTTCAATCTCCTGCGGATAGACGTTCACGCCGCCGGTGATGATCATGAAACTCTTGCGGTCGGTGAGATACAGGAAACCCTCTTCGTCCAGCTTGCCGACATCGCCCAGCGTCGACCAACCCTTCGAGTTGCGGCTCGACGCGGTTTTCTCGTCATCGCCGTGATATTCGAAGACATTCTCGCTTTCGAAAAAGACGGTGCCTTCCTCGTTGGGTCCAAGCTCGGTCTCGTTATCCTCGCCCATAATGTGCACGGTGCCCAGGATCGGGCGCCCGACGCTGCCCCGGTGGGTCAGCCAGTCGGCGCTGGAGATGAACGTCATGCCATTGCCTTCGGACCCGGCATAATATTCGAAGAGAACCGGCCCCCACCAGTCGATCATCGCCTGCTTCACCGGGATCGGACACGGCGCGGCGGCGTGGATCGCGACCTTGAGCGACGAGGTATCGTAGCGGGTACGAACCTCCTCGGGCAGTTTCAGCATCCGCACAAAATGCGTCGGCACCCACTGGCTGGAATTGACACGATATTTTTCGATGTGCGCCAGCGCCGCTTCGGGATCGAATTTCTTCATCAGCACAACGGTACCGCCCAGCCGGTGGATCGTCATCGACCAGCGCAGCGGGGCGGCATGATACAGCGGCGCGGGCGACAGATAGATGCTGTCGGCATTGATCTGGAATACCGCCGAGGCAAGCATGACCAGGCTGTTCATCGCGTCGATCGCGGGCTCTTCGGGCAGCGGAACGCGCACCCCCTTGGGCCGCCCGGTGGTCCCCGACGAATAGAGCATGTCGACCCCGGCGCGCTCGTCGGCGACAGGGGTCGCGGGCATCGCGGCGACTGCATCCTCCCAACGCGGCCAGCCCGCGATCTCGCCGCCCATCGCGAAACGCGTGATCGTGGTGGTCAGCTGCTGCGCCGCCTCACTCAGGCTGGCGGAGACGACAAGCATCTTGGCGCCCGAATTTTCGAGGATATAGTCGGTCTCGTCCTGCGTCAGCCGCGACGAGATGCAGACATAGCGCAGCCCCGACCGCTGCGCGCCCCAAGTCAGGCCATAATAATGCGGGGTGTTCTCGAGCATGAAGGCGACGACATCTTCATGCCCAAGCCCATGCGCGCGAAACAGCTGCGCGGCGCGATTCGACGCCGCGTCGAGTTCGCCATAGCTGATCGCCTCGCCCGTTTCGGCGACAATGATCGCGGCTTTGTCAGGGTTACTGCGAGCATGAACGGAAGGGTGCATCGGGCCATCATCTCCGGGAATCGTTGGTTTCTTATGTCCCAGATCAGTAGCAAGCTGAAACTTTTGGTCAAGCGAGGGCGCCTCGATACCCTGTCCTAGTCCGAACCTTGGTCTGGTCGCGACCGCAGCGCATAACCCTGCCCCTTTACCGTCCACAGCATCGGCCAGGCGAAGCCGCGATCGACCTTGGCGCGCAGCCGCGACATATGCACTTCGACGCGGTTGGTGCCGGGGTCGAAATCGAGCCGCCACACCGCGCGGAGCAGCGCATCGCGCGACATCGGTCGATCGGGAACGCGCGCCAGATTGGCGAGCAGGTCGAACTCGCGCAGCGGCAGGCGGATGAGCCGTCCTGCGCGCTCGACCCGCCGGTCGATCAGATCGATGCGAAGCTCGCCCGCGCCGATCTGCCCCGCCGTCAGCCGCGCGCGCCGCAGCAATCCCGCAATTCGGGCAAGTATTTCGGGCAAATTCCCGGTCCATCCTGCGGCATCATCCGCGCCTCCGCGCAGGGCCAACAGCCGGTCAGCAACGCTGTCGCGATCGGACAGCACCAGCATCGGCCGACGGCCCGCGATACTGCGCGCCAGGCGAACGAATTCTGCGGGTTCCTGCCAGCCGAGAAAGGGGTTGAGGACAAGCATATCGAAACAGCTGTCGAGCCAAGGCCGCAAACCGGCGGCGGGTGGAACGAGCCGCTCGACGCGCCATCCCTCGGCGACGATAGCGGCCGCGAACTGCGCGGCGCGCGCTGTGTCGGGATGGAAAAGCGCCACCAGCGGCGCGGCGTGAGGGGCAGCGTACAGCGTTTCGGATGCAGTCCCAGCGCTCGATTCCATCCGCACTCCCTCGCCCCGACCGACAAGCTACCCGCAGCACCGGGCATTGCGCGACACCGCGCCTGTGCTAACTCCGCAGCATGACTGCAGCCCAGATGCTCGACGGCGACTTCGCCACCCTGCCCGACCTGGTCCGTGCCCACGCCGCGGAACGCCCCGATGCCCTAGCGGCTGCCGACGCCGAGCGGCGGCTTAGCTGGTCCGAACTGGATCAATTGGCCGACCGAATCGCGGCGCGCTTGCAGCAGGACGGCTTTGCGAAGGGCGACCGCACCGCGATCGCGGGGCTGAACAGCGTCGAACAAATGGCCGTCATCATCGGCACGCTACGCGCGGGCGGCGTCGCGGGACTGGTCACCAACAGTGCGACGGGCGAGCAGATGGCGGCGATGATCGCCGATACCGGCGCGCGCCACCTGTTCCTCGACAGCGCGGCCAGAGCGAGCCTGGAGGGACAGGCCATCGCCGCCAGCGACCTGATCGCGATGGACGGCAGCGAGGCGGGGACGCCACTCGATGCCTGGCTGTCGCTGGCAGGCGCCAAGCCCACGCCGGTCGAGATCCTGCCCGAGGACGGTTTCAACATCATCTATTCGTCGGGGACGACCGGCACGCCGAAGGGTATCATCCACAGCCATGCGATGCGCTGGCAGCATATCATTCGCGGCGCCCCCGCTTATGGTCCCAACGCGGTCACCATATTATCGACTCCGCTCTATTCGAACACGACGATGGCGAGCTTCCTGCCGACCGTCGGGTCGGGCGGGCAGACCGTCTTGATGAAAAAATTCGACGCCCGCGGGTTCCTCGAACTCGCGGCGGGCGAGCGCGCGACCAACACCATGCTGGTCCCGGTGCAATATCGCCGCATCATGGCACTGGAAGATTTCGACAGCTTCGACCTCAGCAGCTTTGTCGTCAAATACTGCACCTCGGCTCCCTTCCCTGCCGCGCTGAAAGCCGATGTGCTCGCACGCTGGCCGGGCGGGCTGGTCGAGATTTACGGGATGACCGAGGGCGGCGCAGCGTTCATCCTCGAGGCGCATCAATTTCCCGACAAGCTGCACACCGTCGGCCGCCCCGCGCCAGGCCATATCGCCAAGGTGATCGACGAGGAGGGTAACGAACTGCCGCAAGGGTCGGTCGGCGAAGTCGTCGGCCGCTCGCCTGCGATGATGACCGGATATAACAACCGTCCCGACGCGACCAAGGCGATGCACTGGTACGATACCGACGGCAATCTATACTATCGCCACGGCGACATCGGACGGATCGACGAGGATGGGTTCCTGACCCTGATGGACCGCGCCAAGGACATGATCATTTCGGGCGGCTTCAATATCTTCCCGAGCGACCTGGAAGCGATCCTGCTCGCCGACGACCGCGTCGTCGAGGCCGCCGTGGTCGGCATGCCGAGCGAGGAATGGGGCGAGACGCCGGTGGCGTTCGTGGTGCTGAAAGACGGCGCCGATCCAGAAAGCGTCCGTGCCGACTGCAACGCCAAGGTCGGCAAGACGCAGCGGATCAGCGGCATCACCGTCGTGGACGAACTGCCGCGCAGCCCGATCGGTAAGGTGCTGAAGCGCGAACTGCGGGATGCTTACGCCGCTTGATCCTCCCTGTCGCGTAGCGATGGGGAGGTGGCAGCGCGAAGCGCTGACGGAGGGGCGATAACGCTACCGTCGCAACGCCCCTCCACCATTCGCTTCGCGAACGGTCCGCCTCCCCATGGCTTCGCCACAGGGAGGATAGATCACCCCAATCCCGCCGCCTCCACCGCCGCCAGCGCGCTTTGCAGCCGCGCGTCGCCATCGCCTTGGACCCAGGCCCATCTAAGCCTTCGTCGCTCAAGCTCGCCGATCGCGACGTCCATAAACTGCCGCCGCGCCAGGTCGCTGCCGAACAGGCGGGTGCCGTCCTCCTGCCATTCAAGGTCCATCGCCGGCACGAGGTAGAGGTCTGCAACATCGTCCCACAGATCGATTTCGGGCAAACGGCGGCCGAGCAGCATGATCGCCCAAGCCTGCGTCATCAGCGGATCGGTGTCCGAAATCAACCAGTCGGGGTTTTGCGCCATTGCTTCGCGGGTCGCCGCGATATGGCCGTCGAAAATCGCCAGCAGGTCGATCTCGTCGAGGTCGGTGCCGTTCGCCTCGGCATAGGTGCGGCCATATTCAGGGACGACCAGCCCGCCCAGTCGCAGCGCAAGGCGCGGGGCCAGCGTCGATTTGCCGGTGCTCTCGGCGCCGTGGAAACAGACATGGTGCATTACAACGCCACCCTGCCCGTTGCCGCGGCGCGGCGCCACTGGATCAACCCGTCGATCGACAGGCCGAGCAACACAACATAGACCGCGCTGGTGGCATACAGCCCGCGCCACGCGAAAAGCGGGATCGCGATCAGATCGACGATGATCCACAGATACCAGCTTTCCACCCGCCGCCGCGCGAGCAGCCATTGCGCGGTGATGCTGAACATCGCGACCGCGCCGTCGATCCAGGGAGCGACGGCATCGGTGTAACGGTCCATCGCGAAACTCCACGCGGCCCATGCGGCGATCGTAACGATCGCCCATCGCTGGCGCGCGCGTTGGTCCATCCACCCGACCGGAACCCCGCTGTCATCGCGGGCGCGCATCCAGCTGGCCCAGCCATAGAGATTGAGCGCGAAGAAAAAACCCTGCAAAACCATATCACTGTACAGCCGTGCATCATAGAAGACGACCGCATAAAGGCTGACCGCGACCAGCGCGAAGGGATAGTTCCATACGCTGCGCAGCGCGACGAGCGCGACGTTGATCAGGACCAGCACCGCGGCCAGCCATTCGATCTGGGTCATCCACTCGCCCCGTTGCGCGGGCGCGTCCACAGCCCGTCGCGGCTGATCCGGTGTCCCGGCGGGCGGCGGAGCACCGACCACCCCGCGCGCGCGATCCAGCCAAGCTTGGCGAGCCGCGTCGTGCTGGCGCGGTGGTCCCACGCATGGTCGCCGCGGGCGCGGACTTCGCGCGCGATGTCGCCATAGATGCCCGCGGCAGCGAGCACGGCCCAGCGGCTGCGCGGCGGCAGCTTGCGCGCCCCCCAGCGCGCCGATGCCTCATATTCCTCGGCCATTTCGGCGAGCCATTTGGCCATCACCGTCAGCCGCCCGCGGAACGCCGGATGCATATGCTGCCCCGGCGGGATATCGAGTTCGACCATCCATTCCATCGGCAAATAACAGCGGTCGGCGGCGGCATCCTCCGCGACATCGCGCGCGATATTGGCGAGCTGGAACGCGATGCCGAGGTCGCAGGCGCGGTCGAGCGTCGCTTCGTCAGCGGGATCGACCCCCATCACCAGCGCCATGGCGACCCCGACCGCGCCCGCGACATGATAGCAATAGCGCAGCAGATCGGCCTCGCTACGCGGGCGCCAGTCGTCGGCGTCGAGCGCGAAGCCCGCGATAATGTCGTCAACCACCGCGCGCGGGATTGCGACTTCGGTGAGCAGGAAGCCGAGCGCGTCGAACGCCTTGTCGCCCGTCGGCTGTCCGGCAAAGGCGGCGTCGGTCAGGGTGCGGATGCGCGCGAGCGCGGCCTGCGCATCATGGTCCTGCGACATCGCGCCGCCGTGATCCTGCCCGTCGGTCAGATCGTCAGCAGCGCGGCACCAGGCATAGAGCAGCCAGACGCGTTCGCGGGTTTCGCGGTCGAACAACTGGCTGGCGAGCGCAAAGCTTTTCGAGCCGCGCGCGATGCTGTCGTGCGCGAAACCGTGGAGGGCGTGCGCGTCATAGACCCCCTCAATCATTGTGGCGCCGCATCCATTACAGATCGTCGGCCTTCATCGCGAAGATCGGCGCATGGGGTTCATAGGTCGCCATCTTCTCGAGAAGATCGTCGAGCCCGGCGTCGACGATCATGATCCCGGCATGCGCGGGGCGGATGAAGCCGACGTCGATCATATTCTGGTTGAATGCGATCAAGTCGTTGTAAAATCCCGCGGCGTTGAGCAGCCCGACCGGCTTGTTGTGATAACCCAGCTGCGCCCAGCTGATCGCTTCCCACAATTCGTCCATCGTGCCGACGCCGCCGGGGATAGTGAGAAAACCGTCGGAGAGGTCGGTAAACATCTTCTTACGTTCGTGCATGCCCGAAACGACGTGCAATTCGGTGCAGCCGCGGTGCGCAACTTCGGTGCCGACGAGCGCGTCGGGGATTACCCCGATGACTTCGCCGCCTGCCTCAAGCGCGCTGTCGGCCACCGCGCCCATCAGCCCAAGGCGGCCACCGCCATAAACGACGCCAATGCCGCGCTCAGCCAGCGTGCGGCCAACATGGCGCGCGGTTTCGATATAGATCGGATCGGCAGGGGTGGCGGACCCGCAATAGACGGCAAGACGTTTCATTGCTCTGAGGCTTTCACAAATTTCCGTTCGGGCTGAGCTTGTCGAAGCCCTGCCCTTTCCTTCCTCGCCTTTGAAGGAAGAACGACCCTTCGACAAGCTCAGGGCGAACGGTGTTTGGCATTCAGGTAGCGTCTTCCAGCATCAGTTTTGCAGTCGCCTTCGCGCTCCCCACCACCCCAGGAATCCCCGCTCCCGGATGCGTCCCGGCGCCGACGAAATAAAGGTTCGAAATCACATCGTCGCGGTTGTGCGCGCGGAACCATGCGCTTTGCCACAGCACCGGCTCCAGGCTGAAGGCGCTGCCCAGATGCGCCGACAGGTCGCGACCGAAATCGGCGGGGGTGTAGTGGAAGCTGGTCGCGAGATTGGCTTTCAGCCCCGGCAGCACCCGCGCCTCGACCTCGTCCAGGATCGCATCGGCAAACTGCTGGCCGAACGCGCCGTCCCAGTCGACCTTCGCCTTGCCCAGATGCGCGACCGGGGCGAGCACGTAAAAAGTCGAATAGCCGTCGGGCGCCATCGCCTTGTCGGTCGCGGTCGGGTGGTGGAGATAGAGCGAGAAATCGTCCGGCACGACGCCGTTCTTGTAGATGTCGTCGAGCAGCCCCTTGTAGCGCGGCCCGAACAAGATGCTGTGATGGGCGATGTCGGGATATTCGCCCTTCACCCCGAAATGGACGACGAAAAGCGACGGCGACCAGCGCTTGCGCGCCAGCGATTTGGCCGCTTTTTTGCCGCGCGGATGGTCAGACAGCAGCGCAGCATAATTGTGCATCATGTCACCGTTCGATGCGATCATGTCCGCCTCACGGCGCCAGCCGCTCGCGGTCTGCACCGCGGTCGCGCGGTCGCCCTGCGTCTCGATCTTGGTCACCGGGTCGGCGAGACGGATTGTCCCGCCCAGCCGATCGAACAGCGCCACCATGCCCGCGACCAGCTTGTTCGTGCCGCCGCGCGCGAACCACACCCCGCCCTCTTTCTCGATCGTGTGGATCAGCGCATAGATGGAACTGGTGTTCATCGGGTTGCCGCCGACGAGCAGCGTGTGGAACGACAGCGCCTGGCGCAGCCGCTCGTCCTGCACATAGGAGGAGACGATCGAATAGACGCTGCGCCACGCCTGATATTTCATCAGCGCTGGCGCCGCCTTGATCATGGAGGCGAAGTCAAGGAATGCCGCCGAGCCGAGCTTGACATAGCCCTCCTCATACACCCCCTTCGAATAGGTCAGGAATTTCTCATACCCCGCGACGTCGGCAGGATTGAGCTTCGCGATTTCGGCGTTCAGCGCCGCTTCGTCGTTCGAATAATCGAAATTGGTGCCGTCGGGCCAGTTCAGGCGGTAAAAGGGCATCACGGGATCGAGCGTCACGTCGGCGGCCATATCCTGCCCGCTAAGCGCCCATAGTTCCTGCAGGCACGGCGGATCGGTGATCACCGTCGGCCCGGCGTCGAAGGTGAACCCCTGCCGCTGCCAGTGGTAACCGCGCCCCCCGGCCTTGTCGCGTGCCTCGACGATCGTCGTCACCACTCCGGCCGATTGCAGCCGGATGGCAAGCGCGAGGCCGCCGAAGCCAGCGCCGATAACAAGTGCGGTGCGAGTCATTTCCAGTCCAGTTTTGAAAGTGCCGCAAGCGCGCGGCGTACAGATACGGGCGGCTTGCCCGACAGGATGCGCAATTTGTCGGCGGTATTCGACCGTCCCGCATAAAAGCGCGCAATCAGGCCGGGCGCGAGGCCGTAAAAGCGCTGAAAAATGCGGTATCGCTCATCCGGTTCGGCGGCGCGAAACAGCATCGCGCCGAGCATCCGATAGAAACGCTGGCGGCGCCATGACCCCGCGGCGCGGCTGCGCAGCCGAGCGCCCAGATCGCCGCGGTCGAGCAACGCGGGCAGCGCCGCCGCGGTGCGCACGGCATCGGGCAGCGAATAGCCGGTCAGGGCGTGGAACACCCCAGCGCGCACGCCGATGCGCGCGGTGCGGTCGATCGCGGGCCACAGACGGTCAAACGCGCCCGCGACGACGACGGGGAGCACGCCGGTTTCCTCGCGCGTCACCGCGGTGACATTCCACTGCCGCCGCGCCGCATAGATCGCGATCCGGTCGCGCACCGCTGCGACATCTAGATCGGGTGTGTCGCTGTAGTAAGTGTCCTCGACAAAGACCGTCTGAGCATCGAAGGGAAGCAGGTACACGAAGCGATAGCCGTCGAGCTGTTCGACCGTGGCATCCATCACCAACGGCCGCTCGATGCCATGCCCACCCTCGACGGTCAGCGCCTGCCCGACGAATTTCTGCCAGCCGCAATCGAGCATCGACGTTTTGCCGGTACCGCGCGCGTCGATGACATGCTTTGCCGTCAATCGCCCGCCGCGCGACAAAAGCACATGGTCGGGCGCGAAATGCCTGGCTTTATCGGCGATGATTCGGCCCGGCGGCAGTGCCGCAGCCACCGCTTCGGCCAGCGCTTCGCCGGTGATGCTCTTATACCCCATCCTCACCCGGCGCTCGCGGTCAGGGAAAGCGACGTCATAGCTGTCCCAGTGATAGCGGACGAGCGGCGCGACGAGCCAGCGGTCGCGCTTGGCGATGTCGCTGTCGAAAAACGACCAGATATGATTGCCACCGATCGCATCGGGTTCGATCAGCCGCACGTCGAGCGCAGGACGCTTGGCCGTGAGCGCCAGCGCGGCGAGCCCGCCCGCCAGCCCGCCGCCGACGATGGCAATGTCGCAATAATCAGGTTCGGACGCGGTCATGCGACCGCCCTAGCGGCGCTAACGACGAAGCGCAAAGCCGTTCGCCGTGCCGGTCGCTCCTTGCTTGACTTGCCGGGAGAAACGACCGAATCCGGGCGGCATGAGCAAAACGGCGCATGTCATCGCGATTTACAGCCTGAAAGGTGGGGTCGGAAAAACCAGCCTGGCGGTGAATCTGGCCGCCGAGGCGGCGCTGCAAGCGGGCGGGCGCACGCTGCTTTGGGATCTGGATGGGCAGGCGGCGTCGAGCTTCATTCTGGGTCACGACGGGCCAGGCAAACGCACCGCCGAACAGGTGTTCGACCGCGACGTCGCACCGTCCAAGCTTGTCACCGGAACGGCGATCGCTGGACTTGACCTGCTGCCCGCCGATACATCACTGCGCGGCCTCGATGCCCTGTTCCTCGACGCCGGCAAGAAAAAGCGCCTTGCGCGGCTGCTTGCCGACGTCGGCACCGATTACGATCGCATCATCCTCGACTGCCCGCCGGGGCTGACCGAAACCAGCGAGCAGATGATGCGCGCGGCCGACCTCATCGTCGTGCCGGTGATCCCTTCGCCGCTGTCGCGCCGCGCGCTCGACGAAGTGATCGCGCATCTGCGTCCGGCCAAAAAGGACAGCGCCCCCTTGCTGCCCGTCTATGCCA
The DNA here is from genome assembly GCF_002454115.1 of Sphingopyxis sp. UBA6723. Classification (GTDB taxonomy): domain Bacteria; phylum Pseudomonadota; class Alphaproteobacteria; order Sphingomonadales; family Sphingomonadaceae; genus Sphingopyxis. The sequence goes on from NZ_DKIH01000006.1 coordinate 221,394, forward strand.
TGGTCAATGCGCGGCGGGGACTTCACCGCGCCGCGCTGGCCGCCGAAGCCGCTTGGCCGGTGCTGCCGATGGCGAGCATCGTCGAACAGATGGCGGCGCGCCGCAAGCCGCTCGCCGCCTATGCCCGCTCCAGCAAGGCGGGCAAAGCCTATGCCGCGCTGTGGCAGCGAGTCGCCGGACTGCTCGACGCGAAACGCGGGTGACAGCGGCCGTCGCCCTGCTCTGGTCTGCGCTGGCGATGACGCTGATCGTCGGGGTCCGTTATCTGCTCAGCAGCGGCGGTTTTGCGCTGGCGACGCGGATCAAGCATCCCGGTCTCTATCGCGGACTCGAACCCCAGATGCGGCGCGAGATCGGCTGGAGCCTTGCCAGCGCCGCGATTTACGGGATTCCCGCGGGGGTGGTCGCGTGGGGGTGGCAGGAGCACGGCTGGACGCGCATCTACATCGACGTCGATGCCTGGCCGCTCTGGTATCTGCCGGTCAGCCTGTTTGCCTATCTGCTCGCGCATGACACATGGTTTTACTGGACGCACCGCTGGATGCACCGGCCGCGGCCGTTCCGGATTGCGCATGCGGTGCATCACGCCAGCCGCCCGCCGACGGCGTGGGCGGCGATGAGTTTTCATCCGGTCGAGGCGCTGACCGGCGCGGTCGTCATTCCGGCGCTCGTGTTCCTGATCCCGATCCATGTCGGCGTGCTGGGGCTGGTGCTGACGATCATGACGCTCATGGGGGTCGGCAATCATATGGGCTGGGAAATGTTCCCACGCGCGCTTGTTCATGGACCAGTCGGGCGGTGGCTGATAACCGCAACGCATCACGAGCAGCATCATGCCGCTTACCGGGGGAATTATGGCCTGTATTTCCGTTTCTGGGACAAGATTTGTGGCACCGATATCGGGCTTGGCAGCTTTGCTGCTGCTCACCGCCGCAGCGAGCGCGCCGCCGCCGACGGTTGATGTCAGCGTTACCGGATTGCGCAGCACCAAGGGACAGATACTTGTCTGCCTGACCGCCAATCCCAAGGCTTTCCCCGATTGCAGCGAGGACAAGGCGTCGGTGCGCCTGGCGGTGAAGGCCGCCAATGCGGGTCACTTCAAGGTCGCCGCGCCCGCCGAAGGCACCTATGCAGTCGCCGTCGTCCACGACGAAAACAGCAACAACAAGATGGATATGGCGCTTTTCATGCCCAAGGAGGGCTTTGGCTTTTCGCGCAATCCCGCGATCGGCATGGGTGCGCCCAAGTTCAAATCGGCGAGCTTTGCGGTCACCGGTGAGACGCACCAGGCGATCAAGATGAAATATATGCTCTAGTGAGCATCGCGGCGCCCGGCTAAAGCAGCGCGCGTGACCGCGCCATCCCCCCGCATCGCCGCTTTTGCCGACCGCTGGCCCAAGCTGATTGCCCTGACATTGGGCGCCGTTTCGGCGACGGGATTTGCGCCGTTGAATTTGTGGCCGCTGACGCTGCTGGCTTTTGCGGGCTGGATGGCGCTCGTGGCGCGCAGTCCCAACGGTTGGCGGACGTTCGGGATCGGCTGGGCGTTTGGGGTCGGGCATTTCATCGTCGGGCTGAACTGGATCGCGACGGCCTTCACCTATCAGGCGGCGATGCCCGCGTGGCTGGGGTGGATCGCGGTGGTGTTGCTCGCACTGTATCTGGCGGTGTATCCGGCGCTGGCGGCTTGGGGGGCCTGGCTCTTCATTCCTCCCCGGAACGGGGAGGTGGCAGCGCAAAGCGCTGACGGAGGGGGGGGGCATCCTGCAGCCGCCATCGCGGAAGGCGGCGAACCCCCTCCACCGCCTTCGGCGGTCCCCCTCCCCGTTCCGGGGAGGATTTCGCTGTCATTCATCCTCGCCTTTGCCGCACTGTGGACGCTTACCGAATGGCTGCGCAGCTGGGTTTTCACCGGCTTTGCGTGGAACCCGCTCTCAGCCGTGTTGCTTCAAGATTTCGTCGCACCCTCACTAATTCGATGGATTGGCACATACGGGGCATCGGGCCTCCTACTTTTACAGGTCGGAATCCTGATTTGGCTGTGGGGGTATTATCAACGGTCAGACCGTTCGAATTTGGCCGAACGGCCAGTCGCCCGGTTCTTCATTTGGTGGTTTACAGGAGCGATGCTCTATGTCCCAATATCCATTCTGGACGAGGAAAGCCGGAGCAGAGATTATCTTTCCACGAGGGCCATCCCCATCACCGTCGTTCAGCCCAATGTCGGACAGCAAGACAAATGGGTCGGGGTCAAGGCCGACGCCAATTTCGCCAAACTCGCGCGGTTGACCGCGCCGAAGGGTGACACGCCGCGGCTGATCCTGTGGCCCGAGGCGGCGGTACCCGATTATCTCGAATGGGGCTATCCGGCGGTCTATTACGACCGCTCGCCCGCCGCGGCGCGCGCGCGGTTGACCGCGCTGATGAACCCCGGCGACCTGATGCTGCTCGGCGCGCTCAAGCTCGAACTCGACAAGACGGGCGACGTCGTCGGTGCGCGCAATGCGGTGATGACCGTCCATGCCGACGGCACCCTCGGCGCGCGGTACGACAAGGCGCATCTGGTGCCTTATGGCGAATATCTGCCGATGCGCCCAATCCTGTCGGCAATCGGCCTGTCGCGCCTCGCGCCGGGCGACATCGATTTCTGGCCCGGCCCCGGCGCCCGCACGCTCGACCTGGGCGCCTTCGGCCGCGCGGGACTGCAAATCTGTTACGAGATCATCTTTTCGGGGCAGGTCGTCGACCGCGCCCACCGCCCCGATTTCATCTTCAACCCGTCGAACGACGCGTGGTTCGGAGCATGGGGTCCGCCGCAGCATCTGGCGCAGGCGCGGCTGCGCGCGATCGAAGAAGGCCTGCCCATCGTGCGCGCGACGCCGACCGGCATCAGCGCGGTGATCGATGCCGACGGCCGCATCCGCGAATCGCTGCCGATGCACGCCGCTGGACGGATCGACACCGTCATCCCCGCCGCCCACGCCCCGACGCTGTTCGCGCGTTACGGCAACATGCTGCCGGTCGGATTTGCGCTGCTGCTGCTCGCCGCGGCCATTGCCTTTCGTCGCCGCGGACGCTAACAGCAGCGCCACATAAAGCTTCCTTTATATCCGATTCACAGAAGGCCTCCCATGCGCAACAGCTTCCTCTTCACCTCCGAAAGCGTGTCCGAAGGACACCCCGACAAGGTTGCCGACCAGATCAGCGATTCGATCGTCGACCTGTTCCTGTCGAAGGATCCCGAAGCGCGCGTCGCCTGCGAAACGCTGACCACGACCCAGCTCGTCGTGTTGGCGGGCGAGATTCGCGGCAAGGGGATCATGGATGAAGACGGCAATTGGGCGCCGGGTGTCCCCGAAGAAGTCGAGGCCGCGGTGCGCGCAACGGTGCGCGAGATCGGTTACGAACAGTCGGGTTTCCACTGGCAGACGTTTCGCTTTGAAAACAACCTGCACCCGCAGTCGGCGCATATCGCGCAAGGCGTCGATGCCGGCGAGAACAAGGACGAGGGCGCCGGTGACCAAGGCATCATGTTCGGTTACGCATCGGACGAAACCCCCGACTTGATGCCCGCGACGCTGGATTACAGCCACAAGATCCTCGAGCGCATGGCCGCCGACCGCAAAGCCGGGACCGCGCCGTTCCTAGAGCCCGACGCCAAGAGCCAAGTCACGCTGCGTTACGCCAACGAACGCCCGGTCGAAGCAACCGCGATCGTCGTGTCGACCCAGCATGCGCCGGGCTATTTCTGGCACAATGGCGACGGTGACGAAGCAAAATATACCGAGCTGCGCAAGTACGTCCTCGGCGTGATCGCCGACGTGCTCCCCGCCGAGCTGCTCACCGCGAACACCGTCTATCATATCAACCCCACCGGCTGTTTCGAGATCGGCGGCCCCGACGGCGACGCGGGCCTCACCGGCCGCAAGATCATCGTCGACACCTATGGCGGCGCGGCCCCGCACGGCGGCGGCGCGTTCAGCGGCAAGGATCCGACGAAGGTCGACCGTTCGGCGGCCTATATCACCCGCTATCTTGCGAAGAATATCGTCGCCGCGGGTCTCGCGCGCCGCTGCACGATCCAGCTCAGCTATGCGATCGGCGTTGCCGAGCCGCTGTCGATCTACGTCGACCTGCACGGCACCGGCACGGTCGAGGAAAGCCGCATCGAAGCGGCGATCCCGCAGCTCGTGCGCCTGACGCCCAAGGGCATCCGCACCCACCTCGGCCTCAACAAGCCGATCTACAAGCAGACCGCGGCTTATGGGCATTTCGGCCGCACCGCGACCGGCGATGCCTTCCCGTGGGAACGCACCGACCTGACCGACAAGCTGAAGGCCGCGCTCATCGCTTGACCGGCTTGCCATTGCCGCTCCGATCATACAGTTTCGGCGATCAGGCTGCGGGAGTAACGGGATGGCAAGGTGTTGGGTGAACGCGTGTTTTCTTGCAGCAGCATTAATGCTGATCGCTGGCCCTGTGGCCGCGCAAGAACCGCTCAAGGTCAAGCCGGGTAAGGTTTGGAAACACCAGCATAGCGGCATATCGGTGCCCGCGACGCTGGCTGGCAATGTCCGGACGAGTGCGACCAGCTTTGCCGCGGATGATCTGGATGTCGGCCTGCAGTTTGACACCCCGGGCTCGGCGGAAGCGGTTTCGGTCTATATCTACCGCAACACCAATGGCGCGGTCTCGGTGTGGTTCGCCCAGGCGCAATGGGCGATCGAGAATCGCGCCATTTACGGCGATCCGAACATTGTCGGCGCTCCCTCGGCCTTCACGCCGCCCGGGCAGACGACGGCATCAGGGCTCAGCGCGATTTATGCCGCCAACGGGCGCTCGCAGTATAAGAGCACCGGTGTAATGCTGCTGCCCATCGGCAATTGGTATGTGAAAATTCGGGCGTCGTCGCAAACGCGGTCACCCGCCGACCTCGCGAGGTGGATGGACGCAGCGCTGGCGGAGATCGAGTGGCCACGGAACATTGCACCTGCCGAGGCAGCTTCGCCTGCTGTGCCGTGCGCCAAACCCCTCCAGTTCCAAGGAAAATCGGCAGATGCGAGCGGCAGCGACCTGACGGCCGAGGCCTTGGGTGTTGCACTGATGTCCGCCGCTGCCGGTGACGATTCGATCAAGAAAGAACCACCTAAAACGCCTATCGGACAATGGTGCCGCGACAGGCAGCTAGAAGGCAATATCGCCGTCTATCGACCCGGCGGTTCGGAGACGAGCTATTTGCTCGCTTATGGCGACAACGGCAACGGGATACGGGTCGGCCCCTCGCCAATGAAGCTCGCGATGGACGAGATTGCGAGCAAGAACGGAACCAAAGCCTCTTTGCGCTATAATGTCACGCTCCATACGGCGACGCAGGACATCAATTTCTTGTTGCAGGACCGATTGCCCTCGCCTGAGCGTGTGGTCGAAATACTCAACGCCAACAACCGCGCCAGTACGGTGGGCACGTGGGGAAAGAATCGCCAGGTCCAGATCAACAGTGGCGAAAAACTGAAATAGCGCACTTTCACCGGCGGCCCGGCCGCGCTAACGCGCGCCGCATGACTGCGCACAAAACCGGCGATCCGACGACGATCAACCGCCTTTACGGCCGTTCCAAGGGCAAGCCGCTGCGTGCCGGACAGCAGGATTTGATCGACACGCTGTTGCCGCAGATTGCGGTGCCGGATGTTGGCGAAGTTTCCGCGCAGCGTGTGTTCGGATCCGAAATTCCGTTGCATTTTGAAATCGGTTTTGGTGGCGGCGAGCATATGGCGGCGCGCGCCGACATGCTGCCCGACCATGGCTTTATCGGCGCCGAACCGTTCATCAACGGGGTCGCGCAGGCGCTGGTCCATGTTGCCGGCGATCATGGCGCGAAACTGCCGCTGGGCAATGTTCGCATCCACCACGGCGACGCTTTGGAAGTGTTACAGCGCGTTCCCGACGGCGCGCTCAGCTTTGCCTATCTGCTCCACCCCGACCCCTGGCCCAAGGCGCGCCATGCGAAACGGCGGATGATGAACGACGGCCCGCTCGACCTGATCGCGGCCAAACTGAAGCCCGGCGGCGAATTCCGTTTCGGCACCGATCACCCGATCTATCTGCAACATGCGCTAATGGTCATGCGCCGCCACCGCCACCAGTTCGAATGGCTGGCCAGCGACGCGCAGGATTTCCAGAACCGCCCGGGCGGCTGGCCAGAAACGCGTTACGAAGCCAAGGCGCGCCGACTGGGGCACGAAGTCTGGTATTTTCGCTGGAGGCGTATATAGGAGTGCTATAGGGTTGAAAAGGCTAGTTTTTTATAGCCACTCCCTATGCTATCTTTTCCCCAATTACGCGGCAATTTCCGCCACGGTGATTGCCGGGTGATTGCTGGAAACGCCGTATTGGGAGACCAATTTATGGCAAGCGGAAAGATCACAAAACGGTCGGTCGATGCTCTCATTTCGAGCGGGCAACATGACATTCTTTGGGATGATAGCATAAAGGGTTTTGGCGCAAAGCGAACCAAAGCTGGCGCCGTGTCTTACGTGTTGCAATTCCGAATGGGCGGTCGCGAATCTAAGACGCGTCGCTACACGATAGGCAGCCATGGCTCGCCATGGACGCCAGCCACCGCCAGAGCCGAAGCGGAGCGACTGGCTATTCTGATCGCCCAGGGAATCGATCCAGGCGAAGCAGAGCGGCAACGACGGCGAGAGTCGGTCGATCTAGCCTTCGATAATTACTCTGATCGCTTCGCTGAGGCCTGCGTTGGAGAAGGCTGGAGGCGCCTCGTCAAGCGCAGCCTCGAGCTGCATGTAAAGCCGGTCTTGGGATCAAAGCCCCTTCCCAATCTTACGCGAATCGACATCGTTGCCGTCTTCGACCGCATGCCGCGCGCGCAGATCGCAAATATCCGTAACGTCTTCGCTGTTTTGCGCCGCCTTTTGCGCTGGGCCGTCAGCCGGGGAGATATCGATCGGAGTCCGATGGAAGGCATGGAAACCCCGCCCCCGGTCAAACCTCGCGATCGCTGGCTTTCAGACGAGGAGCTTGGCCGCATCTGGATGGCGGCGCCAAACACGCATTCCTGTTTCGGACCCATCATCCGCCTTCTGATCGTCACCGGTCAGCGACGAGAGGAGGTTTCGTCGCTGCGTTGGGAGGAACTCAACCGTAAAGATCTCCTATGGACCCTGCCCGGCGAACGGGCAAAGAATGGCGAGCCCAACCGAATTCCGCTCAACGAACTTGCAGTTGCGATCCTCGACGAGGTTGCCGGGTCGGCTATCTGGCCGCGTAGCGGCAGGATGTTCACGACCTCCAGGGGCGGAAGGTTCACCGGATATAGCAAAGGCAAGATCAAGCTCGACCTGCTTATCAAGACGGCCGCGAACCGTTACCGGACTGGCGACTGCATGACTTGAGACGAACTCTTGCAACCGGGTTTCAACGGCTAGGCGTTCGATTTGAAGTGACCGAAGCTGTGCTCAATCACGTCGGAGGTTCCCGCGCGGGCGTCGCCGGTATCTACCAGCGCCACGACTGGAAGGACGAGAAGCGCGAAGCAATGAAGAGTTGGAACGATCATCTGGCGGCGATCATTCGTTTGGCGAATATGGCGCGTGATCGCGCATGGTAAGCGCTTATAAAAAGACTTGCTGTCCACGATCGATTGCGCCGAACAAAATATGCAGAGTGAATCTGTCGATTTCCGTTGCGAACAGCTCTTGCAGCCGGATCCGTTCGCCAACGACTGACTCTTGCGTTCTTGCTGAATCAAGGGGGATATTCGCGGCGTGCGTAGCAGCGCCAAAGTTGGAGACAATTCGAGTGAACAAGAAGGATGAAATTTACGATCTTCTCGTTAGCCGAATGGTTGGCGCGCAATATAATTTTGGCCAGCGGCTGTCGGTCAAGGATCTTGTGAGCGATACCGGAGCGAGCCGCCAGCCGATCATGGCCGCGCTCAACCGTTTGAGTTCGGAAGGATTTGTTCGCATAATTCCGCAGGTCGGTTGCGAGGTGATAAATCCAAGCTATGACCAGATCGCAGATTTCTATATCATGTTTGAAAGGCTCGAGGGACTGCTGACGGAACTGGCGGCAGCGCGTCGGACCGATTCGCAAACGCGCGATTTGCGCGCGCTGCAAGCACGTATTCTCACGATCGACTTTGACGAGCCGCGCAGCGCGGTAATTTATTGCGAACTCAACCGTGCCTTCCATCAGCTCATCCACGATATGGCTCAGTCGCCCTTTCTCGACGCGCGGCAGAACAGCAATTTTGACATGTCTGATTTCTTCATCAACCAAGCCGGTGGTTTCAATCATTTCATGGCCGATACCGCACGTGAACATGATGAAATCATTGAGGCGATCGCTTCCAAATCTCCTGCCCGCGCGCGCGGGCTGGCAGAATCACACATCGGTGTCCGCCGTCAGGGCCAATGGCACAGATTTGAGGTTGTGGTTTAAGGAGGATTTGGGCTTCGTCGTAGTGACGAAGGAACGAAGATGAAGCCCAAATCCTCCTTAAAAAAAATCGCCGCCCAAGGCTCCCGCGGAGCGGGTGGTGAAGGACATCCGGCGTGCGACACGTCGGCACTTCTCGGCCGAAGACAAGATCCGGATCGTGCTGGAAGGCTTGCGCGGCGAGGACAGCATTGCCGAGCTGTGCCGCAAGGAAGGGATCGCCCAGAGCCTGTATTACACCTGGTCGAAGGAGTTCATGGAGGCCGGCAACTTCCATCCCGCATTGCATAATGAAGTGATCGCCATAGGGCGTGTAGCCGGCGCCATGCTCGCGCGCGTTCCCCATGACGCCGCCCCAGGCGGGCGCTGCCGGATCGATCCACAATTTGCTGCCGATCCGCTGCAGGTGGCGATAAAGCTGCATGTAGGAAACGCCCGGCTCGACCAGCGCATATCCATATTTTTCGTTGACTTCGATGATCCGGTTCATCCGTTTCAGATCGAGGACAAGATATCCGGATTTGCGGGGTGCCGGCCCGCCATATGCGAAGTTCCGTCCAGTCCCGATGGTCCAGATCGGCAATCGGAAGCTGTTGGCGATGGCAAGGATCCGCTGCACCTGTTCGACGCTTTCCGGAGCGACGGCGGCAGAAGGAAGCAGAGTGCCATCGGCAAGCGGCGAATACGCGTCGCGGTAAGTCGACAGCGGAAGCTCGTCGACGAAAACCCAGGTTTTGCCGACGACGCCTGCGAGTTCATCGAGGGCCCGTGAAAAGTCGGCCGCCGCAATTCCCTCGGGCAGCGGCGGCCTCACCGCGTTTCTCCGGCAAGCCGAAAGGCCCAGGTCACAAGTAGGCCGGGGCTATTCGAGGCGAGTGCACATTCCCCCGAAATGCACGCGGCCCGGCGCGGTGATGATTTGTGGCCGTCCAGCTCATCGCGAACTTTCTGCGCAACGACGGCGGGCCAAGTATATTGCGGGAGCGCGCCCAAGCCGGGGGCGGCGCCGATGCGGTGTGTCCAGCGGCCCGCCTCATAGGAATGTTCCCATCGAAGCAAAGGCTCCGCTCCACTCTCGATGAGCAACTGGGCCGCAATCATTGCAGCGGGGTCGGAGGTCAGGCCTGCAATCACCTGCGCGCCGCGGGGCCAGTCGCCAAGCAACTCATCCAGCCCGCTTCCGACATCCAGCGCGAGAGACTTTTTCGAAGACGATATGAGGGACGCGGCAAAACGCTCGCTTTCCTCAACCCTTGGCTGGCTGACGACGAGAACGGCCTCTTCGTCCGCCGCACTTCCTGACCGGAAGCGGGAGGCTCCAACCAGACCCGCGCAAAAAACCCCGGCGCCCAATAGCTCCCGGCGCATCAGCACTGCCGCCATCAAATTGTCCTTTCCGATTTATCCGCCTGCGCCAGAGGCATCACTTCTGCGCCCTTCAGTCCGGTCCATCGGCGATCGGCGGCCCGATGGATGCCGAACTGGTCGAGGACCCGATTTCGTCGATCGACGATGGCCGAGCGTAGAACGCCGGGACGGGTGGGAAAATTATCGCCCCCATTTCGGTACAGGCTGCCATGTTTCGAAGATGGGCAAGGTTCAGGGGCGTCTCTCGCACCATGAGCGTTAATGGACGACGCTCCTTGAGCATGACGTCGGCAGCTCGGGTGATCAGATTGTCGGAGAGCCCATTGGCGATCGCCGCAAGGGTGCGCATGGAGCAGGGCGCGACAATCATGCCGTCACAGAGAAACGATCCGCTCGCGATACTGGCGCCGACATTCCGTATGTTATGAACCACGTCCCTGCCGCCATATTCGCAATCCGTTAGTCGTCAGTGCTGGCGATTTGGTGCAGAGGGGGCAGAACGGCGGCGGTGCGCCGCCGCAAACGCGAGCGGCGCCAATTGGGGAAATCGGCTTGCTGACGATGAATGGCGTCGGCTATTTCAAATCTTTCAATGCTTCTATCGAGGAGGCATGTCTTCCGATCCGCTTTCGAGATTGCCTGACATTTTCGTCAGCAATGCGCGGACCGCGCGTATTTCACTCGGTGAAATCATATGGAGCAGCCGCGCGTAGATCATGTCGGCTTCGGCGCGCAGCTGGGGCAGGATTTCGATCGCTCGGGGTAAGAGATGAAGCTCCCAGACGCGCCGGTCGCCCTTGGCAGCGCGCCGTTCCGCGAGCGTCATTCTTTCCAGCTGGTCGACAACATGGCCAACGCTGGCACGCTCCAGTTCGAGCATTTGGCGAGATCGGTCTGGGTAATGCCCGGGGTCCGATAAATATAGACGAGCGCGCGCCACTGGGTTCGGGTCAATCCGAAGCGCGCCATTGAGGCGTCGAACAAGCGGCGAAGTTTGCGTGGCACTTCTTCGATGACAAAGACAAACTCGTCTGAGTCCGTCAGAAGACTTTTCCCGAGAGAAGCATCGCTGGTGCTGCGAAAGTCGACCATCGGCTGAAACTGTAAAGCCACTATCGGCATATGAACATGCTTTACTGTAAGATATGATACAGTATGATGCCTGAATGTATGATCGGACGATCACGCTTGCGGGAAAAGCGGGCCATGCAATCGCGGCGTCGATCGATGGACCGGAACTGGGCTTTCCGGTGATTTTGGCGCACGGCGGCGGCCAGACCCGCCGGGCGTGGAAGTCGGTGACCCGTCAACTCGCGAGCCACGGTTTTCGGACGATCGCCGTCGATATGCGCGGGCACGGCGAGAGCGCTTGGGCCAGTGATGGGGCTTATGACATTTCCGATTTCGCGGCCGATCTCGTTGAGATCGCTGCGGCGATGCGAAGAAAGCCGGCGATGATCGGCGCATCGCTTGGGGGGCTGGCTGGGATCATTGCGGAGGGAAACCGCGCACCGGGGAGTTTTGGATCGCTTACCTTGGTCGACGTCACGCCGCAGATGGAACCGAGCGGCGTTGCCCGCGTGGTCGGTTTCATGGCGGCCCATGCGCGCGAAGGGTTTGCGTCGGTGGAGGAGGCCGCTGAGGTCATTTCCGACTATCTGCCCCATCGGCCTAGCCGGAAGGCCTCGCCTGGGCTCGCCCACTATCTGCGCCGCAAGGACGATGGGCGCTTCTATTGGCATTGGGACCCGACCTTCATCGAAGGAGTTACGCGGCAAGGCGGTGTCTCAAGCGACAATGGCCGCAGCGAACTGAGCGCCGCCGCTGCCAGTTTAGCCTTGCCTGTGCATCTGATCCGCGGTGGGTCGAGCGACCTAGTTTCGCTGGAAGCCGTCAAGCATTTCCGAAGATTGGTCCCGCATATGGCATATAGCGACATCGCGAATGCGACCCATATGGTGGTGGGCGACGAGAATGACGCGTTTGGCAAGTCAATTGTGGAGTTTTTGCTCAGCACCCATGAAATGGAGATGAAGTCATGAACGCCCCACGGGTCGCCCCTGGGCTTGAGGAACTGGGGGAGCTGCTGTTGCTTGCGCCTTTCCACCGCTGGCTCGGGCTCAGGATCGCCGAGGTCGGCACCGACGAGTTGGTGATCTCAATGCCCTGGCGAGACGAAATAATCTCAAATCCGACGGTCGGCGCAGCGCATGGTGGCATTTTATCGGCGCTGATCGATCTTACCGGCCTTTACACGGTCATTGCCATGGGAGGGTCTGCGCGGGCTACGGCAAACTTGCACGTCGATTTTCACCGACCGGCCTTGCCAGGGCTGATGCGGGCGATCGGCAGGCCGGTCAAACTGGGTCGGCAGATAAGCATAGCCGGGACGCGGATTGTGTCTGCAGACGGAACCTTGATAGCGAGTGGTAGAGGTGCTTACGTCGCCTGACCATCGCGCAAGAGTCGTGGCACTTCTCGCAGCCATCGTGCTGGTGCGGTCCTGCCTCGGCGACCTTTTGATCATCGCTGATCGGCTGCGGCGAGTTATCGAGCGGAACTAAGTCTTAGGGCATAGTTGCGGCACCGCGTTTGGCGCTGTCATGCGTCGCGCCGAACGCTCGAGCAAGATGCGCAGGGCGAGATGGTCCGCCTTCGGTTCTACTTGCTCTACTCGCGTTCGTATTGAACCGCTCCATGATCGAGAAAGCGGTCCTTCATGCCCTTCGAAAGCCGGCTGTCAGCACAACCACGCGGTGTCCAGCCCCCTCCGTTGAGCCAGACCGCTACCTCACGGCGCGGCCTGGCCCAGGCACCATAGGCGAAGTTTTGCCGATCAGGTCAGGGCGCCGGAGTGCGGTTCGCAATCGCATCCTCGATCAGATCCTGCATGACCTGCTCGAGCTCGACGCCCTTGCGGTCGCCTCCGCTCGATATTTCGGTCGCGATCAGGGCATAATAGCCGGTCTCGCGATCGATCCAGCCGGTCCAGCCATAGGCGCCGGGCGAAGAGTTGATCTTCGACGTCGCGCACGCCGAGGGCGTGTCGCATTCGACGAAGGAGCCGAGCGCATATTCCCAGTTCACTGTGCTCGCCGGAACGAAAACACGCGGCAGTCCGATCGTGCGCGGCTGCGTGAAGGCCGTCATGTTGGTGATGAAGCTGCCGCCGAGGAACGCGCGCAGCAGTTTCGCATAGTCGCGCGGCGTGGAGAAGGCGCCGCCGGCCACCCACGGATTGGTTGGGACGGTCGCGGGGGGGTGGGGATCGTACCACGTGGTGCTTGACGTCCCGAGCGGGATGGTGACGTGCTGCGCAAACAGTTCGTGGAAGTTCCGCTCGCGTGCTGGCGACGTTCCTGGTTCTATGCTTGTATCCTTGGCCTCCAAATACGCCCCTGCGACCTGAATGCCGTGAGGACCGTAGCTATATTGAGCACCAGGCGCATTGCCCGGGCGCAGGATGTCGTAGCGCAGGTCGTGGATGCTCTTGGCGCAGTTATAGAGACCAAAAGTCGGGAGAAGCTGGCAGCCGCCGACGAGCGGGCTCGCATTAAAGCCCGATGTCATCGACAGCGTATGCTTGAGTTTGACATCCTTCTTCGTTCCGCTCGTCGTCCAGAAGGCGAGTGGTGGCCGCATCGGATCGTCGAGCGTGGCAATGCCCGCCTGCACCATGCGCATGCCGAGCGCGCCAGCAAACCATTTGGAAGCCGAGGCGAGCGGTGTCACCCGGTCGATGCCAAAACTGCCCTTGTCGAATTCGAAAAGATAAGTGGGATCGGACGCGTTCCCGACAATGAAATAGCCACTAGCGACTTCGGTGTCAGCGACGATCGCGGCCTTCAGCGCTGTCCAGTCATAGGTGTAACCGCCGACGGTCGTTGTGAGGCTTGCGGTCGCGAGCGCCGACGCAGCGGATGCCGTCGCCTTGGCGGCGGACGGCGCGGGTGGCAGTTGGACCATCGGACGCGTTTCGCCGCCGTCGCTGCTCCCGAAGCCACTTTGCGCCGCAAAAACCGCTACGCCGACCAATGCGGCGCCGGCGGCAAGCCATATCGATTTCCGTCGTCCAGACATTTTATCTCTCCCAGCTTCGTTGCACGTTTCGAAACGGTGGGCCTGTTTGGCCAAGCGGGCTAAGGCCTGGGTTGGCCTGCCGCGAAATGGATTTTCAGCAGGTGGTCGAGTTGCGCCTTGCGAAAACCGGCGACGACGGCTGACCGGGGCGCGAGATGTGCGAGACGGTCGTCAGTCGGCTGGTACCGGGGCCAGTCAGGCACCAGCGCGCAGTCGGGTACGCCATTCTTCGCGAAAGCGACCCAGCAGGCGGACACGCCTTCGCCGAAGCGGCGATCCTCGTCGTCGACGGGGCCGGCGAGCGAAGCGAAATAGCCCAGCGTCCCGAAAATATAGGGAATTTCGGAGCCATGCCCGGCGCCCTTCGCCCGATCGCGGCGCGCTGCTGCAACATAGTCGAAATGATAGAGGTAGGACGGCGCGCCGGCGGACGTCCGCGCCGCGAGCCATCGCGACGGTGCGACGAACCAGGCGTCGCCCAGTATTTGGCGGGCCAGTTCGTCATCGGCGAGCCCGGTGCCATAGGCGGCGCGGCCCGCCGCCTGGTCGGGCCCGAGATAGGTGAGCGCGGCCGCCGGCGGCACGCCCATGGCGAGGATTACGCTGGCTTCGTTGCTGTTAGCGCCGACGAGGAGCGGCACGTCGATCGGCTCACTGCGCGCAAAAACGCGCCATGGCGCTTCGCGCACCAGCTCGCCGTCGAGAATGGGGCCGACCATCGCGCCCGGCGTCCGGACATCGCCGGCCGCGACGAGCGCGTCGGCCGAAAGCGCCCGGAGCGCGTCGATCGTCGCCGAAGGCGGCGCGCCGGCGCGAGCCGCCAATGCCGTGCCTAGCGCTTCCTGCTCGATAAGCGGGCGCGGGTCGAGTAGGCCGACGCCCGACTGTACGATGGCGCGCGCGAACAGGCCCTTGGCTTCGGAGTGGGCGAGGATCGTCGTCACGCCGATTGCCCCCGCGGACTCGCCGAACAAAGTGACCTTCCCCGGATCGCCACCAAAGGCTGCGATATTTTTCTGGACCCAGCGAAGGGCGGCCATCTGGTCCATGAGGCCATAATTGGCGAGCGCCTCGCGACGCGGCTTGGCTGCGCTCAGAGCCGGGTGGGCAAAATAGCCGAGTGCGCCGAGCCGGTAGTTGATCGTGACAAGAATGACCCCTTGCCTTGCGAAGGCTGTACCGTCGAAAGCCGGGAACGTACCCGACCCGATGACATGCGCACCGCCATGGATCCAGACCATGACGGGAAGTTTCCGCGCGCCGGCCGGGCGCCAGATATTGAGCTGTAGGCAGTCTTCGGATTGATCATCCGCTACTCCACCGGCGACGAGCGCAGGCCGCACCATCTGCGGGCAAGCGGGTCCGAACTTCGCGGCATTGCGAATACCCGCCCAGCGCGGCGGAGCCTGCGGCGCGCGCCAGCGGAGCGCGCCTACGGGAGGCGCAGCGAAGGGAATATCGAAAAAACGCTCGACTCCTGCCTCTGCAGCGCCCGTTAGTCGCCCCTGCGCCAGCGTCGCTTGCGGAGGGGCAACCGCCGCCGCGGCGGATGCTGAAGCGAGCAGCGTCGCGGCTCCAGCACATGCTGCCATGACCCATTGCCGCATTTCGCCGTCCCTTTCGTCTCGGCTGGCGGCCGCAGGCCGCGGGCAAGCATATCCCCTAGAAAGAAATGCGGCCCTCGACGCCTAGCACCCGGGGTTGGCTGTAACGGTTGATCGTCGGCGCCTGGGCAACATAGTAGAGCTTGTCGAAGAGGTTGTTCGCGAAGGCGCTCACATTGACCTTTCCGAAGTCGACGCCGATGCGAAGATTGACGAGGACATAATTGTCGAGGTCGACCGACGTTGCGGTCAGCTCCTGCTTGCCACCCCATTGTCCGCTGACAAGCACATTGCTCGTCAAGGCAACGTCGCCGGTGACCGGATAGCGAAGATTGAGGTTCGCCGAGGCGAGCCAGTCGGGAACCTGCGCGAGATCGAGACCGTCGTATCGGCCCGTCTTGACCTTGCCGCCCTGCCGCGAGCCGCTGAGCGCGAGGCGGCCGTCGCCTTCTCCAAGGTCGAATCCGTGGCTATATTCTGCCTCGATACCCCAGCTCTTCGCATTACCGGCATTAGTGAGATAGGCGACCGCGGCGACCGGGCAGGCCGCGTTTGTCAGCGCGCATCCATCGTCGACCTGCGCGATCAGATCCTTGAGCTCGGTATAATATCCCGCGATTGCGAAATAGCCGCGCCGCACCGGGCTGCCCTTGATGCCGACCTCATAGGAGGTGCTGCTTTCGTTGCCGAACAGTACCTGTACCGGGCTCGGAGCGCGGGGATCGGACAGGCGCGTGTTGAAACCGCCGGCGCGGTAGCTGCTGCCGACCTTGCCATAGGCGAGAATATTTGGAGTAAGTTTGTACGAAAGCGTCGCATTGTAGGAGAGATTGTCGGCGCTGATGTTGTCGTCGATAATCCGCGATGACCCGCCTGTTGGCAGGCCTGTCGCGAGATCATAGAGCCGCGCGCTGATGCTCCGGCTGTCGCGTGTATAGCGGAGCTCGCCGGTCAAGTTGAGGCTGTCGGTGATATCGAAACCGAGCGAACCATAAGCCGCATAGCTTTCGAAATGGAGCCGGGCGGGGGCGATGTTGCCCGGAGAAGGATTGGCAAGCGTCGGCGTGCGCGTCGTCGTCACGGAGAAATCGCTGTCGAGCAGCAGCATCTCGGCGCCCACGAGCCAGGTCAGACGGTCGCTCGCGCCCGTCACATGGATGTCCTGCGAGAAATTGTCGGTGGTGTCGACGACATAGGAGGCGCCGCTCGGGTCGAGCGGGGTTAGCGCCCCGATCTGACCTGCAGCGCGCGCGCGCGCAAGTTCGGCCGGGCTCACCGCGTCATTGTCAAGGTCATATTCCGAGTGGCGCTTGCGAAAGGATGTTGTCGAGGTGAGGTCGGCGCCGCCCAAGTCCACGCGGATAATCGCCTGCAGTCCATCGACATCCTGGCTGGCACGGGGCGCCGTGTTCCAGGGATAGCGGAAGCGATCCTGGGTATATCCCCCCGGGAAGCCTGGCGTGCCGGCGGGGATGGAAATCTGATAATGAACCGCCGGGGTCATCAGCCGCTGGGTCTCGGCCATGATGATCGCGTCGACGGGTCCGCGTTTGAGACGGATCTGGCCGCGCAGACCATGACCCTTCTGTTGGTCGAAATAGACGTCGTTGTCCGGATTGTAGAAGAAGCCCTTGTCCTGCTCGACGAGATCGCCGCTGAGACGGATCGCAAGACCTTCGGCAAGCGGAACATTGATCGCGCCTTGCGTCTGGAAGCTGTTATTCTCGAAGCCGTAGCGCGCACTCGCCCAGCCTGAGAGATCGAATTCGGGCTCGGCCGAAATGATATTGATCGCGCCGCCGACCGCGTTGCGGCCATAGAGTGCGCCCTGTGTCCCCCGCAGCACCTCGACCCGGCCGATATCGAGGAGATCGAGGCGGGTGAAGTTTCGCCCGCCCACGGGACCACCGGCGATATAGGCACCGTTGCGATACAGGCCGACGCTGGGATCGCCATTGGTCGCGCGCGCGGTCGACGAGGCGCGGATCGAAATCTCGGAAGTGATCGATGAGCTGAGATTGTTGAACCTGACGCTCGGCTGGTCTGCTAGCAATTCGCCGCTGCCGCTTGCGCCGCCGCGATCGGTGAGTGAGGTGATATCGATGACAGAAGCGGCTGTAGGAACGTCGGCGAGCCGCTCCTCGCGGCGCCGCGCCGTCACGACGATCGCGCCGTCATCGTTCGCTTCCGCCGCGTCCGGAAGAGCTTCGGGCGGTCTGTCTTGCGCGAAAGCAGGCGGAGCGACGGCTACCCAAATTGCGGCCGTGCAGAAAAGAAGGTTCGCCCTGCGTCCCATGGTCACTCTCCCCATTTTGTTATCGCAATTATTATCGATAATTTTGTGCAGAAAACGCGAGCGAGTCAAGCCGGAAAGCGCAATGTCATTGCAGGTGGGTCACGGGTTTAGGAGACGACGGCGCTCAGCAGGTCGCGGACGCCCCGCGCCGTAGCGGCAAGCGGGTCAGGTGTGACGGTAGATAAATCGTCGGTCACAGCGTGGTGATGACGGTGTGCGCCAAAGATGCCAGCATGACGTGTGTAGCCGGCCTTTATCACTTCCGAGAGTTCGCCCGCTGTGCCTTCCGCCGAAGGATAGGCCATTTCCAACCCTGGCTGGCCTTTGAATATCTCGCGCGCACGCGCAACGAATTCGGGCGATGTCATGAGAAAACGATAGGGATCGGCACTCGGCAGCGGCAGCAAGCGCCCCGGCATTTCCTGATAGTCACGTGCTGCGGCATTGGCGCCGAGATGCAACCAGAAAGCCGTCTCGCTGGGGGCTGGACCAAACTTGTCGGCGATATGGCTCGCACCGAGATTCTCATATTCATGCCCGCTGTTGCACAGAAAGAGCAGGCTGTGCTGGGGAAACGCTCGGGGCATCCAGTCGGCGAGCGCGAGCCACATCGCGATGCCCGGCCCCCGCTCGCCGGCGCAATCGGTCCAGCCTGAACGCGGCGTCGAGACGACGAGCCAAGGGCGGCCGGAGCGAACGAGTCGCCCGATTATATTCTGAGCTGCCCGAGCCCCACCGCGCCCGCGCAGCGCTAATTTCGCCGCGGCACCGTGGCGCGCGGCTTCAATCACCGGGGCGGCGAGTCGCGGCGCGAGCAAGGCAAGTGGCTTTTCCGATACGGGATGACCGGCCGGGACATTGAGGAGCAAGGCCTCGCCCGTCGGCCCGGTCGTAATGAGAATGACCCCGCTCGCACCGCGCGCAAGCGCATCGGCGAGCGGCTCGCGCGCTGCACGATCTACGAGGCTCGACCAGCGGCGGAAAGGCAGGCGCACTACGGCGATCGCGCCGTCGAGGCGTTCAGGAATTTCTGCGAGGCGCAGCGGCGCAGCGAGTCCAGCCTCGCCGGTTTCGATGGCGAGCGGTTGTGCGACGAGCGGTATCGTGATGTCGCCGAGCCTGAGGTCGCAGCGCGAGGCCTCGAACCAAGGCACGTCAAACGTCTGGCGTTCGACTTCGAATCCGGCACTGGACAGCCGCTTCGCTGTCCAGTCGGCGGTCCAACGATCGCCCTCGCCGCCCGACTGCTTGTTGCCGGCCTCGGTATAGCTTTGGACGTCGGTGAAGAGGCGTTCGGAGCCGAACATGGTCAAATCCCGAGATACAGCGGCAGCGGAGTTAACCTGCAATGCGATCGGCGCCGCGAGGCCCGCCTTAAGCAACGTGCGGCGGTCGGTCGGGAGGCGGCTCATGTCACTTTTGCGCGGCGGCGGCTGGGCTTAGTCTTTGCGTGCCGGGCCTTATATTCCTCGAGTGCGCGCCCGAAACTATTCTGAGTAACGCCGATCAGATCGCGCGCCACCGCATCGGCGGCATCGCCATCGCGCGTGACGATATGGCGGCAAAGCGCGTCGTAGAGGATGGCCGATCGCTTCGCGGCGTCATTGCCATGCGTCTCGATATAGCTGTCGGTATAGACATTGTGCTGCCAGCGCGCGAGCAGCGCGACCCGGTCGAGGAGCTCCAGCGCGAGCGGCGCATTGCTCCGCTTGGCGATGAAGCGGCCGATGCGGTTCGAGACTTTGATATGCTCGAACGTATTTTCGGTGCGCTGGGTGACATCCTTATATTCGACCAGACGGTGCATCAGTTCGCGCCCGTCGCGATCCGTCATCTCGACCGCAGCCAGGCGGCAAACTACACCGAACAGGGATTTCCACAGCTCATAGACCTCGTTCGCGGCATGCTCGTCGATATCGATCACATAGGTTCCGCGCCACGGGACCACCTTCACGAGACCGATCCGCGCAAGATGACGGAATGCTTCGCGCACGGGCGCATGGCTCACCCCGAAGCGCGCGGCGATTTCGCGCTCGCGCAGCCACGATCCCGGCTGGATGCGCCATTCGACGATGTCGTCAGTCAAGAGACGCGCAATGACGCGGTCTTGAGTCGGTGCACTGTCGTCTTCGGTCTTCGTCGCGCCCATTTCTCTCCGTTCGGCTTTCCCTGCTACCGGCACCATCCTAATCGGACAGTGCACGCGAGCAATCGATGATTGCGAATGAAATTATTATCGATAATATCGAGAATGACAAGCACCAGAAAATGGGAGTCGGAACTTGAAGCGCACCATCCTCTTTTTCGCAGCAGCCGTTGCGGCACAGCCGGCCACGGCAGGCGAACCCGCTCCTCTTCCCGGCTGTGCCGCGGCGATCGCCTATTCCGAGGCAAACTCTGGCGTGGCGCTGCTGATCCTTGAGGATGGCGAGGTTCGATGCCGTTCTGCAGATATTGCGACACCGCAGGAACTCTGGTCGGGCACCAAGAGTCTTGTCGGGCTGATGGCGGCGGCGGCCGTACAGGACGGGCTTTTGACGCTCGACGAGCGGGCATCAGAGACGCTCGCTGAGTGGAAGGGCGACGCCGAAAAGGAACAGATCACGCTTCGCCAACTGCTGTCGATGACAGGTGGTCAGGCCTCAACCGTCGGGAGACCCCAAGGGTATTTGGACTCGGTCAAGGCACCGCTCGCGGCGGCACCGGGCGGGAAATTCCAGTATGGCCCTGCTCCGATGCAAGTCGTCGGCGAAATCATGCGCCGAAAGCTCGTCGCCAAAGGCGAGGACGGCAACCCTCGCCATTATATCGAGCGTCGCATTCTAATGCCGCTAGGCGTAACGGTCGGCGATTGGCGCAGCGGCCCCGATGGCGCACCGCTCATGCCGCAGGGCCTAGTGCTGGCCGCATCCGAGTGGGCGAAGATCGGCGAGTTCGTCCGCGGGGGCGGAAAGCTCGAAGGCAGGCCACTTGTCGACGAAGCGACATTCGGCGAGATGTTCCAGGGTAGCCAGGTCAATCCTGCCTACGGTCTCACTTGGTGGCTACCCCGTAGCACGCCGGCTGTCGATATTGTTACTCGGTCCACCGATATCACCAGTCATGCCGCCGAACTACCGGCGGATATGGTCGTCGCCGCCGGCGCGGGCGATCAACGCCTCTATATCATTCCGTCGCTTCGGCTTACGATCGTGAGGCAGGCGAAACTCGACATTGCCGCCTTAGCGGCGGGGAAAAAAGGTGATTGGTCCGATTGGCGGTTCCTGTCGCTGTTGCTGAAACCAGCGAGTGAATAATTTGAAACGCGGCCGAAAACATGTCGGGGCCGATCGAACCTAGGCCGTGCCGCCGCAATATGATCATTGAGAATTGCTGGCCGAATGGAAACGCGGCACGTGGAGTTTGCCGCTGGACCAAAATGATGACGGTCATTGACAGCCCGCGCGGCAATCATACCCGAGGGGCGGAATCTTGCACGCGACGCCGCAGTGGGGCGAAGAAGGATGCAGCATGTTACGGGGATTGATGCAGGACGCGCCGCTGCTGATCAGCGGAATATTGGAATATGCCGCGCGCGCGCACGGCGAGAGGGAGATCGTCTCGAAGGCTGTCGATGAGCCGGTTTGGCGGTATGACTGGCACCGCTGCGACCAGCGTGCGCGTCAGGCTGCGCAGGCTCTTGGTGTCCTCGGGATTGCAACGGGTGACCGCGTCTCGTCGCTCGCCTGGAACACGCACCGCCACCTCGAACTCTTCTATGCGGCGCCGGGCATGGGCGCTGTATTGCACACTGCCAACCCGCGTCTCAGCGACGAGCAAATCGCCTTTACTATCGCTCATGCAGGCAGCCGCATTCTCTTCTTCGAGCCCAATCTAGCCGAGCTCGTCGCACGGCTGCGCCCTCTCCTTCCAGGTATCGAGCGTTATGTCCTTCTCGCGGATCGCGGAGCGACCGCGCCAGATGTTGCTGAAGCGTTGAACTATGAAGCGTTGCTGGCACGCGAGGACGGGGCCCTCACCTGGCCGAGCTTCGATGAAAAGGCAGCCGCATTTCTTTGCTACACTTCGGGGACGACGGGCGACCCCAAGGGCGTCCTATACAGCCACCGATCAATCGTTCTCCACGGGATGGCGGCCGGTCTGAGCAGTGCCTTCGGGTTCAGCGCTTTTGATGTCATCATGCCCTGCTCGTCCATGTATCATGCGACGGCATGGGGACTTCCGTTCACGGCAGCGATTAACGGCTGCAAGCTAGTGCTTCCTTGCGACAGGATGGACGGTGCCAGTCTCGCCGATCTGATCAACGAAGAGGGCGTCACCTTTTCGGGCGGTGTGCCCACGATCTGGACCATGTACCTCGCTCATCTCGACACCACGGGGACGGGGGTCGGCAATCTCAAGCGCCTCGTTATTGGTGGCTCAGCCGTCCCCCGGGCGATGGCCGAGACATTCCGAGCCAAATATGGTGTCACTGTGCTGCAGCTCTGGGGCATGACCGAAACCAATCCGCTCGGCGTGATTTCGACGCCCTCCCCGCTCCTGATGGCCGAAGGCGAGGATTTCGCGAACGACCTCCTGCTGACGAAGCAGGGTCGCATGCAATTTGGCATCGAACTGCGCATTATCGACGGCGATGGCACGCCGCTCCCCTGGGACGGTGAGCAGGCGGGTGCGCTCCAGGTCCGCGGACCGTGGGTCGTCGATCGCTATTTCCCCGATATTGAGGGTGCCGGGAGCGATGGCTGGTTCGACACCGGGGACATCGGTACGATCGATCGCTTCGGCTTTCTCCGGCTGACCGACCGCGCGAAAGATGTGATCAAGTCCGGGGGCGAATGGATCAGCTCGATTGATATCGAGAATGCGGCGGTTGGGTACCCCGGCGTCCGGGTCGCGGCGGTCGTTGGCGTATATCATCCAAAATGGGAAGAGCGCCCCCTTCTCGTGATCGAAACGCATGAAGGTCAAGCCGTCACAGCCGACGCAATTCGCGCGCATCTGGAGACGAAGGTTGTTCGTTGGTGGCTGCCGGACGACATCCTGTTCGCGACAGTACCGCTCACTGCAACGGGAAAGATCGACAAAAAGGCCTTACGCGAAGCGTATCGTAACCAACTCGCCTAGATGAGATCACACTGCGTCCATTCCGTGCGAATGGCAGCGATCCTTTCGGGCGGGATAATTTCAGCGGGCTTCGTGGGTCTTGCATAAGCCCGGGCAATCTCGGGGTCGCGCTGTCCAAGGCAAAGCGCTCTACGCTTGCAGCGCGGTCAAGGTATGGCCAAGATGAGGCATGACGTCGACCCAGAAAACCAAAAAACCAGGCTCCGGACGGACAGGGAGGCCCACTCGACAAGCCTCGCAAGCACTTTCGAGGAAAATTCTCCGTGTCGCCCGCGATGTCTTCTTTGCCGACGGATTCGGTCGTTCAACGGCTGAACGGATTGCTGCAAAAGCAGGCATCTCCAAGCGCACGTTGTACGCCCGTTACGGGAACAAACAGCTGCTTTTCGAAGCGGCAATACTCATGGAAATCGAGGATCGGCTCTCCTTCCTCGAACAGCACGTTCCCGAACATGGCGACGTTCGGCTCGAGCTTGAAGAGCTGTCCGATGAACTGCTGTCCTGGATGCTTACCGACATTCATGTCGCGTTGGAACGCGTTGTAATGGCTGAGGCTGCACGTTTTCCCGCTTTAGCGCGAAACCTTTACGAATTCGGGGTAGGACGCACGACGAGATTGGTGGCAGAGGTCTTGCGCAAAGCCGAGGAGAGGGGAGAAATCAGGGTGTCAGACGCGAATTTTGCTGCGGAGCAGTTTATCTCCAGCGTCATTTTGTCACCTTTTCGTCGGGCCGCTCTTGGAGTGGGAGTGACCAGTCACAATGAAACCTCTTCAGCCCGAATGAGGCAAGCTGTCGATCTATTTGTGTACGGCTGCCGCCCCTCCCTGAAGGGGAGCCACCCATAACATTCCCGCTTCATCTTGGGCTGGGCCGTTGTCCCGACTAAGTTTCCATTGGCTTCACGCTAGTTGATCGCCGCAGCCGTCCAACTCGCGATTTCGTCGGCCATTTCAAGGCTCGCGCGATCAAAGGCTTCGACGATACTCGAAACGCTATTTGCACTTGCTGACCTATCAAGGACGATGCGCGTGACTGCCAGTGGTTCCGATTCTTTGGATCGGCTTAGTTCCACTTGCGCGGCGATGCGAATGATCGGGGCCGCGTCGGGCCCCTGGTCGTAATAGGCTGCAAAAGAAGAAAGCCGTGCGGATAGGACGTAATGATCGGAAGCAACGCTCTGGACAGGGATATATGCGTGATCGATTTTGCGCGCTACGCTTCCGGCAATAGCCTCGCGGATCATCTCGGGCGCAGGCCTCATCCACCGTGCTTTGGCCAGATACGTGACTTCGCGATTCTCGATCGTGAGGATCCTGTCTCCATCGGCCCCAGGCGGAAGCGTCGGTCGCGTAATATACACCGGAATCCACTGTCGTGCAATTTCACGCTCCGGTACGGGCGTGCTACTGATCCGGTACAACGTCGATTTGCCGCCAGTTCCCAGAATATTCCCGCAACCAGAAAGGCAAATTAGCGCGCCCATCAGCAAAAACATTCTTGCAGAGATCGTTTTCATTGGGGGAGCTTCCTTTCACGAGGGGTCCGTCGTAGCTGGCCGGCGAGCTGCTCGATTTCCTGCGCCGCGCTATCGAGCGATTTCAAAGTTGCAGCAATCCCGGAGCCGTCGGGCGCCGCCAATCCACTCGCGGCGTCATCAAGCCTGTGAATGACCACCCTCGCCTCGGCGATCCCCTCTCGAAGATCTCGAGCGGCTGCCGAGACATCGGCAAACGTCTTGCGACCGTCGCCATCGATCGTCGTGCGCGCCGATGCGGCCGCGGCCTCGATATCGGCCGCCGCCCGGTCCAGGCGTGCAAACGCTTGTTCAGCCTTGCTGAACATTCCGCGACTAGATCGCAATTCCGCCGTGGTAGCTGTTACATTCGCAATAGCAGCCGAAACATTTTCGATATTCTCGTCGGACAAGGTCCGGTTGACCCTTTCCAGGGCCTGCGAAGCATCCGCCAACAATGCGCCACCTCCATCCATCAGGGATTGTAGCGAACTTTTTTCCGCCTTAATCACTGGGAGCGCTTCCTTGGAAACCTCCTTCAACAACGGCTTAGAGGGCGTCCCCGCACTGATCTGGATGTAGCTTCCGCCGGTTATGCCTTGCGACTCCGTCGCGGCGGTAGAATCGACGCGCACAGGCGTATCCTCGCGCAGGCGCACTCCTGCAAGCACCCTGTTTGGATTTCTGGGATCAAGACTAATACGCGTGATTTCTCCCACCGGAATTCCGTTGAACTGCACCTCGCCTCCCTCGCTCAGCCCGCGGACAGGACCATCGAAAATGATCCGATACTCGTCGAAATCACGCGCGAATTGGGATTGACCGAGCCAGAGGATGAAGCCGAAAGCCGCCGCTAGCAGAGCCAGCGTCAGGCCCCCAATCAGACCGTAGTTCGCGTCGCGTTCCATTAGCGGTTCCTTTCCTTGGCGCGCTCCGCCCGCCCTCCCAAAAACGCCCTGATCCAAGGATGGTCAGACCTCTCAAGTTCCGCGATTGGCGAAACCTCGACAATTTTCTGATCCGCAACCACGGCCACGCGGTCGCTGATGGAATACAGGCTGTCGAGATCATGGGTCACCATCACGACAGTAAGCCCCAGCGTGTCGCTCAGCGTCCGTATCAGCTGGTCAAATTCCGCGGCTGCGATCGGGTCGAGGCCCGAAGTGGGTTCGTCAAGGAACAGCAATTCTGGATCGAGCGCCAAGGCCCTCGCTACGCTTACACGTTTTCGCATTCCGCCTGAAAGTTCAGCGGGCATTTGCCGGCCCACCTCGGCATCGAGTCCGACAAGGCCGATTTTCATCAGAGCCACGGCCTCGAGCCACGGCTCTCTAAGACGGGTATGTTCGATGAGAGGAGCCTCGACATTTTCTTGCACACTAAGAGAAGAAAAAAGCGCGCCATTTTGAAACATGACGCCAATTCGGTGATTAATTTCCGTACGATCAAAGCGACTCCCAATTTTTTTCTGAAAGATTTCGATTGTCCCATGGCTAGGCGCAATCAGGCCCAAAATGGTGTTCATCAGGACGGATTTTCCACTACCGGACCCTCCGACGACACCAAGAATCTCGCCACGATGGACTTCTAGGTTCAAATCCTGGTGGATAATGTGATCGCCAAATCGGGTTTTAAGATTCTCCACCCGAATAACGACGTCCGGATCGCAAATCATATTTCGAGCACGTTGAAGAGAATTGCAAAGGCGGCATCCAGAAGGATGATTGCGAATAGCGCTTGGACAACGGCGACGGTCACCCGCCCGCCCAGATCCTCAACATCTCCGCGTACCGAAAGGCCGTGGCGACATCCGGCAAGCGCAATCACAATGGCCAGCACCGGTACTTTTGCCATTCCAACCCAGAAGTGTCGGATATCGACCGCAGCCGAGAGTCGTTCGGCGAAATATGTCGGGCTCACGTCGAGTATGCCCCAGCTGACGACAAGCCCGCCGGCCAACCCAGCCAGCATGGCAACAATCGCCAGGAGGGGCATAATTACAAGCAATGCCAATACGCGTGGCACAACCAGCGCGTCGAACAGGTCGATGCCCATCACCTTCATTGCCTGCGTCTCTTGATTCATTCGCATTGCGCCGATCTGGGCCGCGAAAGTGGAAGCGGACCGACCGGCAAGTAGTATCGCGGGAATGAGGACGCCGAACTCGCGGAGGACGGATATGCCAACCAGTTCGACGACCAGTTCCGATGCACCCAATGTCTTGAGCAGATCGCTTCCTATGAGAGCCACTACTGCGCCGATAAAGAATGTCATGATCGCTATGAGTGGCAGCGCATCGAAGCCGGCCTTCTGAATTGACGACGCCAGTGCGATCAGTCGCATCCTTTTGGGATGTGCAAGAGATTTCATGAGCGCCACCTCAAGTTGCCCGAGAAATCGAGCGCTTGCGCCGATTTCCTGGACAGCTCGATAAACTTTTTGGCCAAGACGCACGTGAAATGGGGGAGTTTTGATAGACGGGACATCGCGGTCGGCCATGGCCGAGCCCACCAGCGCGAACAGATCAGCAAGATTGGCGGGCAGGTCTGCGGTAAATGCCGCATTGGGTGCGAGAGTCAGGATGGCGAGCGCGCCTGCGCTGTCTATCCTTCCCAGGTTTCCGAAGTCGCTTGAGAAGGAGAGGTTCGAGGGACTCAGAACATGCCCGGAAAGGCCTGCGATCGAAATCGCTGTCCAGTCACCTTCAACGACCAACGTTGAAATGCCATCTCCTTCGCGAACGAAGATGTTCGGTGCTGTGCGCGCATTCATCGCAGCAAGTCTCCAACCGGTGTCGGGAGAGCGGATCGCCCGTGGCAACTTCCTCTCCCATAGCCCGTCGTCGAGCGGATCATGCCAGCAAGCGGGACCACTGACCCCACACATTTAACCATGCCGATCCACACATCGCGCCTTGCCTCAATGACATTATGTAAACGTCAGCGTAGCGTTATATCAGGTCGCTTGCAAGGAGTATGCTGCGCACAAATCGGCCGACAGATCGTTTGAATAAGCACAGGATACTCTTGCTAAGGTTAGATAAAATTGTCAGGTGAAATCCCTATGAGATTCTTTCTGAACCGATATCGCACCTTGGGGTTCATATTAACGACACTCGTAGGTGACATTAAATCTTTGCTTGCACTTGCCATCCCAGGCCGAGTGATTTTTGCAGGGCGATCCATGACAGCGTGAGCGCCGCCTTTCCCCGGACGAGGTCGGTTGCCGCCTGCTGCTGTTTGCGAAGCGTGCGATTTAGGTCGGCGCGCGAGATCACTCCGCCGGCAAATCGTTGTCGATCAAGATCGGCTGCGCCATCTGCCTGGGACTTGATCTGCGCGAACGCCACCAGGGCAGAGCGCTGCTGGCTAAAGCGCGACAACGCGCGCTCGGCGTCCTGAAGTGCAGAAAGCACTGTCTTTCGATAGTTGGCAACTGCCTCGGCACGGACGGCGCTCGCCTGATCGACCGAGGCATCGACCCTACCGAAATCGAGGAAGTTCCACTGCAGCTGCGGAATAGCGAGAATTGACGGGTTGCTCACATCAAAGAGATCGTCTGGCGACGTTCCGCCAAGTCCCAAGATTCCCATGAATGACAGCTTCGGAAATCGTGCAGCCTCCGCAACACCGATCCGAGCCGTTGCTGCCGCCAGGCTGCGTTCGGCCGCGCGGATGTCGGGCCGACGTGCGACAAGGTTGGAGGGGTCGCCCACGGCGACCTGTTCCGGCGGGAGGGGAACATCGAAGATCTGTTTCAGCGCTTCGTCCGTTGTCCCTGGGATCTGTCCAGCTAGAATGGCAAGCGCATCGAGCAATACCGCCGTGTCAGCTTCGGCCTCGGCGAGCTGAGACTTGAGCAACTCGAGCTCGGCATTTGCATTGCCGAGAGGGAACAGGGGCAAAACGCCTTGCTGATACCGTTGATAGGTTAGCGAGAGGATTTGATGCTGCAACTCGCACTCGGTTCGGTACGCTTTGGCTCGAAACTGGGCCTCGCGCAGGTTGACATAGGCATTGGCGACTTCGGCGGTCAGCTGGACCTTGGCATCCTCCACATTGGCAACCGCTGCCGCTGCCTGAGCGTTGCCGGCCTCGATCCGTCGCTGCGTTCCTCCTGCGAAATCCAGCTCCCAGTTAGCGTTGAGCCCGAGATTGTAGACACTGAGGCTATCATCCGCCTGTCCCTGCGGACTAACAGGCGCGCTCGCCGAAGGCGGGGCACTGTTCTGAATATCAAGGCCCGGCAAGCGGCCCTGAATAGCCGTCGCCTGGGTTCCAAGCGTCGGAAATCTTCCGGCCTTCTCCTGTCTCACGGATGCCCGCGCCTGCGCGATCCGCGCTTGCGCAGCCTGAAGCGAAGGATTGTCCGATAACGCGGCCTCGATAAGCCTGTTCAATTCCGGATCGTTCAAAAGGAGCCACCAATCTGCCAGCTCGGGCTCGGCATCGCTGACGTTACCGCCGGCACGGACAAAGCCGTCATTTCGGTTCGCCGAGAATACTTCTGGAGGCCCGGCGTAGTCTGGGCCCGCGACACAACCGGCCAGCAGAAACGAGGCGAGAAGCGATATTACAGATTTTTTTATCATATCAGGCTCAGTGCATCGAAAGGGAAACATTCCTGGGAAGCGGCTTCAAAAAGATGACCAAAGGAACGGTCATCAAGGTTAGGACGCCCATCGCCAAGAACACATCATTGTAGGTCATTACGAACGCGTCCCGCTGGATGGTCCGGCCTAGCATCGACATGGCACCCTCCATCCCGCCGAAGCTTTTCGCGAGTTCATCAAGATAAATCTGGAGCGAAACACTGTTGGCATTCAGCGTTTCTTCCATGCGCCGGCTATGGTGCCAGATCCGCTGGTCCTGAAACGAAGCCAGTCCGGCCAAAGCGAAAGATCCTCCGAGATTTCGAGCGGCGTTAAAAATACCGGAGGCATCGCCAGCATCTGTATTTGCCACTGAGGCTACGGTAGCCTGGTTCAGGAACATCATGGACAGAATCATGCCAACGCCCCGAATAAGCTGGCTTTCGATGAATACGGCGCCCCCGGATTCCGCGGTGAGGCTTATGCTGACGAAACAGCTGGCCGCCATCAGAAGCATTCCGACTCCGACGGCAATGCGGATGTGGAGCCTACGGATCATTAAGGGCAGGATCGGCATAAGCACAAAGGCCGGAATACCCATCCAAAATATAACGAGCCCGGTTTGAAAAGCGTTATAATCCGATATGATCGCAAGAAATTGGGGAATGACGTAGGTCGAACCATACATCACCATTCCCAAGGCGAGAGCCATCACCGCAACGCTTCCGAATTGGCGATTGAGAAGGAGGCGGAGTTTCAGGACGGGCTTGGACGCATTCAGCTGCCCGTAGATCAGTGAAGCGAAACCGATGACGGCAATGAGGGCCAGCCAGCGAATAAGAGCGGATTCAAACCATTCCTCGCGATGCCCCTCCTCAAGCAACACAGTCAGAGCGCCCAACCCCAAAATCAGGCCGGCAATGCCCGCCCAATCAGCATCGGTCAGATACTCCCACTTCGGCTCTTCGTGAGGAAGCCCGACGAATAGCAGCAGCAGCAGCACAGCGCAGATTGGAACATTGACAAAGAAGGCATAGTGCCAGCTCAAATTTTCGGTCAGCCAGCCACCGATCAGCGGCCCCATGACCGGACCCAGAATCACTGTCATGCCGAACAGCGCCATGCCGATCGGCTGTTGATGGGGCGGCAATCTTTTCGCCACGATGGTCATCGCAGTCGGTATCAGCGCACCACCCATGAAACCCTGACCCGTGCGACCGATGATCATGGTCGTGAGGTCGGTCGCCATACCGCAAAGAATTGAAAAGCCGGTGAACGCGGAAACCGCAATGATGAGCAGATTTCGCAGTCCAAAAAGGCGTTCAAGCCAGGCGCTAAGCGGAATTACCACGATTTCGGCTACGAGAAATGCGGTGGCAATCCAGGTTCCCTCGGTGCCGCTGGCTCCGATTTCGCCCTGGATCACCGGAAGCGCGGAATTGACGATAGAGATATCGAGTGTTGCGAGCATGGCGCCAAGTGCGCCCGCTGCGACCGCTATCCACGCGGTGATATCGGCATTCCGCCTGTCTGCAGTCGGAGTACCAGAGGCGCTGTTCGATGCCAACTCGGCGGTCATTTGTCGGTACTCGAGATCTCTTTCAGCTCTCCGGCAGCATTTCGCGTGTCGACAACTGCCACAACCGACATGCCCGG
Source organism: Sphingopyxis sp. UBA6723 (assembly GCF_002454115.1). Classification (GTDB taxonomy): domain Bacteria; phylum Pseudomonadota; class Alphaproteobacteria; order Sphingomonadales; family Sphingomonadaceae; genus Sphingopyxis. The sequence continues at coordinate 252,088 of NZ_DKIH01000006.1, forward strand.
GACGAGCAGACGACGCACTTTGGGCGAGGCTATTATCGCGATACGAACCGTTATCCGCTGAACAATCTTGGTGAAATTCCCTGTGGCGTTTTCGGGCGGCAGGATTGAAAATTCTGCTCCGGTTCCGGGGGAGATGCTCTCAACGCGTCCGGCAATCTCAAAGTCGGGAAGTGCGTCGACCTCGAGCTTGACCGGTTGCCCCGCCCGCAAAAGGCCGACCTGCGTCTCCTTGAAATTAGCGATGACGTAGATTTCGTTTACCGGAACCACCGTCATCAATCGCTGGCCGGGCTGAACGAATTGGCCGACCCTTACTGTTAGATCGCCAACGCGACCTCCCTTGCTGGCTCGCAGCAGGGTCGATGTGACATCTAGGTCGGCCGCTTCCAGCTGCGCGCGGGCCGCGTCAGCTTGGGCTTCGGTCTGGTCGATCTGTTTGAACAAGGTGGCCCTCCGACCGTTGGCGGCAGAGACTGCTGCCTGGGCAGCAACAAAGTCGGCGTGCGCTTGCTGCGCCTGTGTCTCATATTGTTGAAGCTTTTCTCGCGGCTCCGCACCGGTCGCGGCGAGGGGGCGATACCTCGCTACCTGCTCATTGGCGAGGTCGAGCGCCGCGCGCTTGGCGGCGAGTTGGGCCCGCGCCTGTCGAATCGCTGAGTCCTGTTCGGTTACTTGCGAGCGGATTGTGTCGGCGCCGGCCAGCGTCGCCGCAATCTGCGCACGCGCCTGTTGCGCCTGGGCTCTATAATCTCGCACATCTAGTTGCACGAGCGCCTCGCCGGGACTGACCCGCCCGTTCTCAGAGACGAGCACCGCGTCCACGTATCCGGCCACTTTTGATGAAACCACAACGCTGTCGGCCGCGACATAGGCGTTGTCGGTCGACTGCATGTACTGCCCGTAGGTGACATGCCTGTAATACCACCAACCACCTGCAATCAGCGCAGCAGTGATGGCTATGATGAGGATGAGGCGAAATTTGGGTTGCGATTTCAGGCTGGATGCGGGCGCGCGATCCTGTTCCCGCTCATTTGGTTCGTCGGTCATCTGCCTCTTTCGAAGGATTTTGGACATGTGCTAAGTCGCTTCATGGCGTGGCGTAGACCGTTCCATCCAGTTAGTAAAATCGTTTAGTAATTTGCGTTTTGGCATTCCCACGAAACGGACTAGGCAGCGGTATGAACGCAAATCTCGACACAATGCCGCCACGGCTTCGCGAAGGCGCCCTCACCGACGACGACCGTATGCTATATTTGATGGACGAGATTAGTCGGGGGGCGAGGCGCGCTTATGACGCACGGATTGCCAAGAGCGGCCTCAATCAGACGCAGTGGCGCATCATCGGACAACTTCTCCGCGAACCATCGTTGACGCAGGCCGGAATTGCCAAGCGACTAGAGTTGGAATCCGCCACGATCGGTCAAGCCGTCGCTGGCCTTTGTGAGAAAGGATTGATGGAAAGGCGACGAGCCAAAACGGACGGCCGGGCATGGCAGCTCATCCTGACCCAGGAGCTCGACAGGTTGTTGCCCCAACTGAGAGAATCCGCGGACGGGCTGCATAGGGTCTTATGGCGGAACGCCACGCGCGACGAAAAACGGACGTTGCTGGACATTCTTGTGCGGATTGCGTCGAATCTCGATCAGAGCCGGACCGATGCGGAATAGGACATATGCCTGGGTTCCGAGATAAACCGATAGGAGACATCGCACGCGCCGCCGAGATAGGACAGATTCTTGTCCGGCACGGCGCCAAAAGCCTGGCGGGCGCGCTCGGCGTCATTCCGCATCCTGCCAATTCAATCGATCCAGGTGAATTGCGGCCGGCGGCGGTCGTCGCACTCCTGCGCGACATTGGTCCGGTCGGAATAAAGCTTGGACAGCTGCTGGCGACGCGCAGCGATCTGTTTTCCAGGTCCTGGATTGCTGCCTTCGCGACGCTCCACGATCAGGTTTCTCCGGTGCCATTCGAAGAAATCGAGCCCATCCTTGCCGCAAGCTGGGGAGCTGACTGGCGAGGGGAATTCACCCAATTCGATGAACAACCACTGGCTTCGGCTTCGGTAGCGCAGACCTACTCTGCTTCGCTGCTCGACGGCGCCGGCGTTATCATAAAGGTGCGGCGTCCGGGCACTGCTGCGCGAATGGAGGCCGATGTGCGGCTGCTGTCGCGCCTCGCCGCCGTTGCCGAGGATCGATCCCCTGAAATCGCCCGCTATCGCCCCGTAGAGTTCCTGCGAACCTTTGGCAGAAATCTTGCCTGGGAAATGGATCTGGCAGCCGAAGCTCGTGCATGCGAGCGTATCGGTGGCTATCTTGACACGCTTGGGATCAAGACTCCAACAATTCATTGGGAACTGACGGGGATACGGGTCAACGTCCAGGAGCGGCTGTATGGAACGCCCGCGTCTGCGCTCGAGGCCGGCTCGACCGACCCACGCGTGGCGGCGTTCGCGAGACAATATGCGAATGCAGTCCTGCGCATGATCATTCTGAATGGCGAATTCCATGGCGATCCGCATCCGGGCAATGTTTTCCTTATCGGGGAACAGGATGTGGGCTTTATCGACTTTGGATCGGTCGGCACTCTCACGAAGGCGAGACGCGAGGAGCTGGTGCGACTTGTCATGGCTATAGCCGACGAGGACACAGCCGACGTCGCGAACGTGTTGCTCGAATGGGCCGGAAATCCAAAAGTTGACCGTGATGGGCTCACCCAGAATTTGGACCAGCTGATAGGTGAATTCAGAGGAACCGTCCTTTCGGGGATTGAGTTCTCGCATATTTTCAGCCGCGTGTTCGATCTCCTGCGAGACTATCAGCTCGCACTTCCGCCTGATCTGGCGATCCTTCTTCGAACATTGCTCACGGCGGAAGGGTTTGCGCGTTCCTTTGCGCCTGACTATAATATCGGGGAGGAAACACGCCCCATCATGTTGGAGCTGTTCGCAGAAAGATTCTCCCTTGGCAGGAATCGCGCCAATTTAAAAAAAGTTGGCCGACAACTCCTCGCCCTAGCGGCGATCATGCCTGACCTTCTCGATAACGCCGCCGCTATAGCCAAGTCCGGGCATGTGCCTGTCCAGATTGATCCGGCAAGTTTTGAGAAGCTCGCAGCCATTCGCCGCGCGAGCCAGCCTGTCAAAGGTCCTGTGGCGGCCGCACTTATCGTCTCCGCGGCGCTGCTTGCGAATCAATCCTGGGTGCTTGCAAGTGTTGCAGTGGCTCTTGCCGGGTTGGTTCTTCTGCGCAAATGGCGATAAGATCGTTGCTCAGCTTGAACGGGCCAGCGTCCAATATCAGGCCAACTGAGAACTGGAGTTTATGATGACACTGCAGAAGCCAGTCGATCCGGTCCCCGCAGCCACCATGCTGTTGCTTCGCGACGAGCCGGAGTTCCAGGTGCTGATGGTCAAGCGGCATCACCAGATCGATTTTGCATCCGGCGCGCTGGTCTTTCCCGGTGGAAAGCCTTCTGCTGCCGATGAAGCGCCTGAATGGGCCGATTATTGCAGGGGCTGGAAAACGCTAGATCCTACGCAGCGCACCCTTCGGATTGCCGCGATTCGTGAAGCCTTTGAGGAAGCAGGCATCCTGCTGGCCGATCATCGCGACGGTAGCGAGTTCGAGGATATTTGCGATCTTGAAAGCCGCAAAGCCGTCGAGCGAGGCGAGCGCGAATTTTTCGACATTGTGCGCGAGGCCGATGTGCAACTGCGCCTTGATCGCCTGAGCGAGTTCGCGCGGTGGATCACGCCCAGCTTTATGCAAAAGCGCTTCGACACTCATTTCTTCGTCGTTCGCGCCCCAGAGCGCCAGATCGCAGCATGTGATGGATATGAAACCGTTGATGCGGAATGGCTTTCGCCAAGCAAAGCCCTGAAACTGGGTGTCAGCGGTGAACGAACGATCATCTTTCCCACGCGATTGAACCTGCAACTGCTAGCCGAAGCTGCGAGCGCAGACGATTGCGTCGCGCGGGCCAAGGCTCGCGAAATCGTGCCGGTCCTTCCAGAAGTCATCCAGCGAGACGGCAAGAACATCCTCACTATTCCCGCCAACGCAGGATACGGCGCAGCGTATGAAATTTTAAGTTGAAAGGCACTGTTGGCACGCCCCCCTCGACTCGCGGGCGCACGAGAGCTAGGTCAGCACAGATCCGCCATTTGATGTGGAACCTCTGAAAGGTAGCAAGTACCTCCTGGTTGAGCTCTACTCGCGATTTCAGACAGTCGAGCGTCGTGTGAAACACGCGTCACGCAGGCATGTCAGTATTGCTGCTCGGGAACATGCAGAATCAGACCTTCCATCAAGGGCTCGATGGGGATCTGGCAAGCGAGGCGACTATATTCGTTCGCCCCTTCCGCAAACTGCAGGAGGTCTGCCTCCGCAGCGCCTTCGGCCAAGCGGCCGACCTTGTCGATCCAGGCCGGATCCACAAACACATGGCAGGTTGCACAAGCGCACACCCCGCCGCAATCACCGTCGATGCCCGGCACATCGTTGAACAGCGCCGCTTCGCGCGCTGTCTCACCTTCGGCTATGTCGACTGCCCTCCGCGTTCCATCGCTGGAAACGAACGTCACTTTGACCATATCAAGCTCCGCTTTTTTTGAATCAGCCAATCAGCGGGCGTGGAGCCTCACCGGCAGTTTCGTAATCCCTCGCACTAGGTTCGAGAACAGGCGCTCGGGTTCACCGGTCACTTCGATCTTCGCGAACCGCTTGTGGATCTCTTCCCAGATGATCCGTAGTTGCAGTTCTGCGAGCCGGTTGCCCATACAGCGATGAATGCCATAGCCGAAAGACAGATGATGCCGTGGGTTCTTACGGTCTATGATGAACTCGTCCGCCCTGTCGATGACCGTCTCGTCGCGGTTACCCGACAGGTACCACATCACAACCTTGTCGCCTTTTCTGATCTTCTTGCCGCCGATCTCCCAATCTTGCAGCGCCGTGCGGCGCATATGGGTCAGCGGTGTCTGCCAGCGGATGATCTCTGGCACCATGCTAGTGATGAGCCCAGGATCGTTATTCAATTTCAAATACGCGTCCGGGTTCTGGTTCAGTGCCAGGACACCACCGCTGATCGAGTTGCGCGTGGTGTCATTGCCGCCCACGATAAGCAGCAAGAGGTTGCCCAGAAACTCCAGGAAGGGCATGTCCCGTGTCGCCGGAGAATGCGCCATCATGGAGATCAGGTCATTCTTCGGCTCCGCATTGATGCGCTGCTCCCACAGACCCTTGAAATACATTGCGCATTCGATCAGCTCTGCGCGCCGCGCCTCATAGGATGCGACGATCCCAGTTTCAGGGGCGGCCGTTGTGACGTCGGACCAGCGCGTGAGCTTGCGGCGTTCCTCCCACGGGAAGTCGAACAGAGTCGCAAGGGTCATTGTGGTCAATTCGACCGACACCTTATCAACCCAATCAATATCTTCGCCGACCGGCAAGTCGTCGAGGATTTGGCATGCTCGTTCGCGGATAGTTGGCTCAAGCAGCAGCAAGTTGGACGGCGCGACCGCACCAGTAACGGCCTTTCGTTGCTGGTTGTGCTTTGGTGGGTCCATCGCGATGAACATTTCAAGTTCAAGCGCGCTTTTCGCCGAGTGCATGTCCTCGATGGCGATACCGCCGAGCTTCGCCTCTGACGAAAATACCTTATGGTTGGTGTCCACGGCCATGATGTCGTCGAACTTTGTAATCGACCAATATGGTCCGACATAGCTTTCGCGGCAGTAGTGGACCGGCTCCTCTCGGCGAAGCCGCTCGAAGAACAGGCCGACCGTGTCTTTCTGGAAAAGGCTCGGACGCGCAACATCAATCTCGTCGATCGGGATGAAAGCGACCTTTTCGCGGATATTCGGCTCCACCATGTCGGTATCCATGTCGCGCCCTTCGTCGATAACAGCACAATTGCCCTACTTGAAATCGTAAATCCCTTCTCAGGCTCAGTCAATAATGCTTATAAGGTTTTATCATTTTTTTGCATCTGAAACATTTTTATCTCACGCCCATGGACATAAACGGAACTTAAATCTTATAAGGCTTCGTGACAGGGGTGAGACAGAGTGATGTTGCTGAAAGTCGAAAACGCGAAGAAAGCTAAGCGCGCACTCTCGCTTGCCCAGCACATCGTTCGCGATATCGAGGCAGGTGCACACGCCCCGGGCGACAGGTTGCCGCGTGAGGAAGAAATGCTTGCGCGATATGATGTCGCGCGAGCGACCTTGCGCGAAGCGCTCCGCTTCCTTGAGCTCCAGGGCGTTATCCATCTTCAGCTGGGCCGTAGCGGCGGTCCGGTGGTTGCGCGTCCGCAGACCGGCGACTTTGCAAACAGTCTCTCGCTAATTCTGCATTTCATGGACGCCGACCTCAGAGGCCTGCTCGAACTACGCGAAGCGATCGCCGCGGATGTTGCCGCCTACGCCGCGCAGCGCGCGACTACCGGCGACCTGAGCGCACTCGCCGATTGCCTCAAAGAGCTGGAACGAAATGAAGCCGGAGGCCAGTTCGAGGAACTGAACCGTCGTTTTCATGACCTTCTCGGCTGGGCCAGCGGCAATCCATTGTTCGGGCTATTAACGTCGACGCTGCATTTAATTACGCGCGAATTCTCTCACTCACTTGGCTATTCGGCGCAGGAGCGAGCGGTCCAATTGCGATTCCTCCGCCGTGTCCTCGAAGCAGTACGCACCGGGGATTCCGAAGCGGCGCGTCAGGCCATGGCCCGGCTCGTCTCGGGATCCGCGTCCTATCTGGCAGAGCGAAGCCCCGAGCTTGTATCCCAGCGTGTCAGGTGGGGGCAGATTTAGAAAATTGCGTCTGATCGGGCGCGGAACGGAGAGGGTAGGATAATGGCGCTGAAGAGCCCTGTTTGCACAATTCTCGGGATCGAATATCCGATTCTTCTGGCTGGAATGGGCGGGGCGAGCGTGCCTGCACTCGCTGCCGCGGTGTCGAACGCAGGCGGACTTGGTGTTCTCGGCGCTGCCGCATGCTCGCCCGACCAGTTACGTAGCTGGATCAGGCAAACCCGCGAGATGACCGACATGCCTTTTGGGGTCGATACCTTGCTGCCGGCGTCTGTCAGGCGCGGTTCGGCGCCGGAGAGCGGAGGTGTAGCAGAAAACCCCCTGGCTTTGCTCGGCGAATATCAGGAGTTCACCCGCGAATTCATGGAGCGCGAGCATTTGCCCGCAGTGGACGCCGCCACGGCGATGCGCGCGGCGGGCGCCCCGGACATGGGCAAGGGCGGACTGCAGCTGTTCTCGCGGGAGTTCTTCGAAGCGCAGATGGAAGTAATCATCGAAGAAAAAGTGCCGGTCTATGCCGCAGGCCTTGGCAATCCCGAACCGTGGATGGAACGCCTTCATGCCAATGGCACCAAGGTCATGGCGGTGATCGGAAAGGTCAAGCACGCCCTGCAGGTAGTGGAATCGGGTATCGACCTGATCGTCGCGCAGGGTCACGACGGCGGCGGCCACAACTCTCCTGTCGGAACCTTCTCGCTGATTCCGCAAGTGGTTGATGCAGTCGGCGATCGTGTTCCCGTAATCGGTGCGGGAGGAATAGCCGATGGTCGCGGAGTCGCCGCAGCGATGATGCTCGGCGCCCAGGGGGCGTGGATCGGATCGGCGTTCCTCGCAACCGACGAAGCAGGTATCGAACAATTTCAGAAAGAAGCCATCACCGAAAGCGGCGATGCCGATACGGTGGTCAGCCGATCGCTAACGGGCAAGCCTGCCCGGATGATTCGGAACAAATGGGCCGATGCTTGGGTGGCGGCCGGCAAAGAGCCGCTTCCGATGCCTTATCAGTCGATGGTTTCGGGGCCTGTCATGGCGTCTGGCATCAAGGCCGCACGCAAGGACATCATGCCCGGCTTCGCAGGCCAGGGGATTGGTCTGATCGATGCGATCCGCCCAGCGGCAGTCGTGATGCGCGACCTTATAGAGGGCGCGGAGAGAGCATTGGCCGGCGCCGGAACTCATTTCTGACCGGCGAGCGAGACAGGGACGCGGCATGAATCTTTCATCCACCCTTTCCTTTGCCGACAAGGCAGCAATCACCGGGGTCGGCCAGACCGATTTCGTCAAGGGCACCGAGCGGACTGCAGTGGAAATGATGCTCACCGCCTCGCGCCGGGCCATCGCGGATGCTGGACTGAAACCCTCCGATATCGACGGCATGGTGCCGCCGCCAATCTATACGACGTCGGAGGAGATGGCCGCCAATCTGGGCATTGATGTGCTGCGCTATGCGGCAACCGTGCACATGGGCGGCGCCAGCCCGACAACGGCACTACAGAATGCCGCCATGGCGATCGCCTGTGGTCTATGCGATCATGTGCTCGTGACACTGGGCTGGAACGGCTATTCCGCTCTCAGACCTAAGCCGGGCGCCCCGCCCACCCGGCCGATGAACATGAACACCCTGACCAATACGATCCAAGGCTACTACAGCCCCTACGGCGTATTCTTGCCGGTGCAGATGTACGCCTGGCTGGCGACCCGTCACTCGAAGCTCTACGGCGTTGGCGAAGATGCCATGGCGGCCGTGGCGCTCGCCTGCCGCCGTCATGCGCAATTGAATCCACGCGCCTTTACCTATGGCCGCGAACTCGACGCGGAAACCTATTATTCGGCGCGCTGGATATCTGAGCCGTTTCGCCTCTACGATTGCTGCCTCGAGACCGATGGCGCCTGTGCTGTCGTCCTCTCGCGCATGGACCGTGCCAAAGACATGCCGCATGTGCCCGTCAGCATCGCCGGCGCGGCCGAAGGCCATCCCTATCCCGCCGACGACATCCCTTCCCGCCCCGACCCCTTCAAGATCGGCCTCAGAGATGCCGCCCCGCGCGCATTCGATATGGCGGGCGTCACGCGCGACGACATGGACTTCCTCCAGATCTACGATTGTTTCACCTATATCGTTCTGCTGCAGCTCGAAGCGCTCGGATATTGCGAGCCTGGCGCGCAGGCCGAATTTGTCGCCAATGGCCAGATCGAGCTGGGCGGGCGCTTACCGATCAACACCCATGGCGGCTTGCTTAGCGAGGCGCATGTCTGGGGTCTCAACCATGTTGTGGAAGCAGTACGACAGCTGCGCCATGACTGCGGCGAGCGTCAAGTGATCGGAGCCCAGACCGGCCTTGTGACAGGCTGGGGAGACCTTGGCGATGGCAGCATCGCGATCCTCAGGAGGTTTGCATGAGCGACGAGCATGATGTGCCTCCCAAGGCGCGGCCCTCCGCGCAGGCAACGCCGGCCAAGCCGCGGCCGCGGCCGCAGGACCCGATCGAACAGGAGTTCTGGAGGCTGTGCCAGGACGGTCAACTCTATTTCCAGCGTTGCGGAAGTTGCGGCATCTTTCGCCACCTGCCTCGCTACATGTGTGCACGATGCGGCTCGCCAGACTATTCCTGGGAACCCAGCAGCGGCAAGGGCACGCTTTTTTCCTGGACCGTGACCCATCAGGCGCTGCACCCCGCTTTTGCCGCCGACGTGCCATTCGTGGCTGCCGTGGTGGAACTTGAGGAAGGCGTGCGCATGGCCACGCGCCTCGTGGATTGCGAGCGTGACAGACTCGCGCTCGATCTGCCGGTCGATCTCGCTTTCGAGCTGATCGGAGGGGACTTTCGCCTGCCCGTCTTTCGTCCGCGTGAAGGGTAGAGCCGATATGGATCTCGAATATGGCCCAGAGTATGATGCGTTCCGCGCGGAGATGCGCACCTTCATCAATGCGCACAGACATCTTGCTCCACCCTCAGCTATAAGATTCTCCCGGCCCTCGGCCGAGGCTATCCGATGGCAGAAGCTGTTGATCGAGCGCGGCTATACCGCGCGCACGATACCGACCGAATATGGCGGCTACGGAGCGGACCCGGATATCCTCACATCGCGCATTATCGCGGAAGAGTTTTCGCGAGCCGGCGTTGCGAGTGGCCTGGGGAATCAGGGCATCTCGATGCTCGTGCCCACCTTGCTCGAGTTGGGCACCGAAGAGCAGAAGCGGCGGTGGATCGCGCCAACGCTGACGGGTGAAATCGTGTGGTGCCAAGGTTATTCTGAACCGGGTGCGGGATCGGACCTCGCCAACCTCAAAACCAGCGCGCGCATCGAGAATGGAGAATTCGTTATAAATGGCCAGAAAATCTGGACCAGCACCGCGAAGCAAGCCGACATGATCTTTTGCCTTGTGAGGACCGAACTCGAGGCCTCGAAGCATAGCGGTATCTCTTATCTGATTTTCTCGATGGACATACCGGGGATCGAGGTACGCCCCTTGAAGACGATGACCGGTCACGCCGAGTTCAACGAGACATTCTTTACTAATGTGCGGGTTCCGGTGGACCAGATCGTCGGCCAGCGAGGACAGGGCTGGTTCGTCGCGAACGCAACGCTTGGCCACGAGCGCGGAATGCTGGGCGATCCCGACGCACTCGAGAACCGACTGCAGGCATTGATTGGCCTGATGCAGCAGGAATCCATCGGCGAAGGTCGGGCGATCGACAATGCGGTCCTGCGCGACCGGCTGGTGGCGCTCCAGGCCGAAGTGACGGCGATGAAATGTAATGGAATGCGCATTCTATCGAACAGCCTCAAGGGCGAGCCTGGCGGCATGGCGAAGCTGATCGTCAAACTGCAGAGTTGCGAGGTCGCGCATCAGATCTCTGCGCTGGCGATCGACGCGATGGGCGAGATGGGCATTTTGTATCACCGCAGCCCGCGGGAACGAGACGGAGGGGCTTGGCAATGGAACTATATGTTCCAACTCGGCCTCATAATAGGTGGCGGCACCGCGCAGATCCAGAAGAACATCATCGCCGAACGTGGCCTCGAGATGCCGCGCGAGCCGAAGCTGGCGCGGATTTACGACGAAGCGAAGGGAGCTGCAGGCATGCAGACCGACAGGCAGGGAGCGGCGTGATGGACTTCGGCCTTTCGCAGGATCAGCAGATACTGCGCGACGCGGTTGCGCGGTGTCTTGCCGATACCTCCCCGCTTGAGCATGTCCGCGAATGTGCCGGGCGCGACAACCCGTTAAGTGACACTATTTTCGGAGCCCTCCACGATCTGGCGGTCCCAGCCATGCTTGTCCCCGAAGAGCATGGTGGCCTAGGCATGACCCTTCTTGACGCTGCGGTCGTGGCGGAACAACTCGCCTATGCGGTCACACCAGCGCCATTTCTAGCCAGCGTAGTTCTCGCCCCGATCGCGCTGAGCGAGGCAGGAACTAACAAGCAAAAGTGCCAATGGCTTCCGAAGATCGCGCGCGGCGAGGCCCGTATCGGAGTCGCGATTTCCGCGACGGTCCAGGCGCGCGACGGCGCGGGAGTTCAATTCGCCGAAGGGAAGCTTAGCGGCACCGCCCTGTTCTGCCTCGATTTCGAAGGCGCGGACGCGTATCTCGTAGCGGACGCCGGTGGCAGGCTGCACCTCGTCCCAGCCCTAGCATCGGGACTCAAGGCGACCCGCCTCACCACCATCGATCGCACGCGCAGCGTGGGAGAATTGTCCTTTGCGGCTGTCGAGACCGATCCGCTTGCCGACGACGGCGGCACAGCATCGGCTCGGCTGCGCGATGCTGGCCGCGTGATCCTTGCCGCCGACAGCTTGGGCGCAGGGCAGGCCATGATTGAAAAGGCGGTCGATTATGCTGGTCAGCGAGAGCAGTTCGGCCGCCCTATCGGCAGCTTCCAGGCGGTAAAGCACATGTGCGCCGAAATGGCCGCACGCCATGAACCGTGCCGCGCGCTGGTCTGGTACGCCGCCCATGTCTTCGATGCGCTGCCGGAGGATGCATCTCTCGCGGCTTGCCATGCGAAATCCCTCACGGGCGACGTCCACCGATTTGTCGCCCGCACCGCCACTGAAGTGCATGGCGGGATGGGGTTCACCGATCTGCTCGGCCTGCACTACTGGTTCAAACGGATCGGCTTCGATCGGCAGGTCTTGGGTGGCCCCGAAGCGGTGCGAGCCGAGGCAGCGGCTCTGCAGGGTTGGACGAGAGCAGCCTGATAGTACTGGGAGTCGTGCGCGCCGATGCTGCGGCCCCGTCCAGAGAGGAGAATCAATGTGATCGACTGGAATCTCGGGGATATTCTCGACGCGATCGAGCCCGTCATGCCCGAAGATGCGCCGGCTCTGATACATGGAGACCGGATCGTCACCTGGCCCGAGATGTCGGCGCGCTCGAACAATATCGCCCGCGGGTTGCGCCAACGCGGCATCCGCGATGGCGCGAAGGTCGCCTTCTATATGCGCAACCGACCCGAATATGGCGAGTTGATGGCGGCCTGCTTCAAGGGGCGTTTGACGCATGTGAACATCAATTACCGTTATCGGGCCGAAGAGGTGTTTTATATCTTCGACGATTCCGACAGCGAGGTCATCGTTTATAGTTCGGAATTCCGCGACACTATCGTCGAACTCAACGACCGGCTTAGGAAGGTTCGCACCTTCGTCGAAATTGGCGAGCTGTCTTCAATCGCGCCCTTTGCGATCCACTATGAGACTCTCGCGCAAGAGGGGGACGGATCGGCGCTCGGCATTACACGCTCGCCCGCCGATCTGCTTTTCATCTATACGGGTGGTACGACCGGAATGCCCAAGGGCGTGATGTGGCGTCATGATGACATGCGCAAGGCCCAACTCGACGCACAGAAGTTGCTCGGCCCCGTTCCAGAGACACTCGAAGAGAATGTCGCGCTGATCGCCCGCGAAGGCCCGGGCAGGCGTACGCTTTCCTCTTGCCCGCTGATGCACGGAACGGGCTTTATCACTGCGATCGGCACGCTGATGTCTGGCGGCGCGATAGTTACATTGGAGGCATGGTCTTTCGATGCCGAGGAAATGTGGGATACGGTGGAAAGGCACAAGGTGGAAGGCATAGCGATCGTGGGCGACGCCTTTGCCAAGCCAATGCTTTCCGCGCTCGACGACCACCCTGGCCGCTGGGATACCAGCAGCCTCGTTACAATCCTCTCTTCCGGTGTGATGTGGAGCAAGGAGGTCAAGTCCGGCCTGTGCCGGCATATTCCGCAAATCGTACTGATGGACAGTTTTGGCGCATCCGAAGGCCTGGGCTTCGGCCTTGCCGTCACCACTGCGGAGGGCGGCACGAATACCGCGAAATTTGGGATCGGCGAGTTCTGCGATGTTTTCGACGAAACCGACCAGAAAGTCGAACCGGGGAGCGGCGTGCCGGGATTTATCGCCCGGAAGGGTGCGATCCCCAAAGGCTATTACAAGGACCCCGAGAAATCCGCGAAGACGTTTCGCACGATCGATGGGGTGCGCTATTCCATTCCGGGCGACTGGTGTCGGGTAGAAGCCGATGGCAGCCTTACCTTGCTCGGCCGCGGAAGCGTCTGCATCAACACGGCGGGAGAGAAAGTTTATCCCGAGGAGGTCGAGGAAGTGCTCAAGACCCATCCCGCCATCGGGGACGCGCTGGTCGTAGGCGTGCCGGATGATAAATGGGGCCAAGCCGTAACCGCGATTGTCCACCTCAACGACCACGCCCAGTTCGACGAACAAGCGGTCAAAACCCATGTGCGCGCACATTTGGCGGGATACAAAACCCCCAAGACCATAATTCCGACAGACATCCCCATGCGAGCCTCGAACGGCAAGGCCGATTATGCAACGGCAAAAGCGATTGCCGAACGATCGAATGTCGCGACGTGAGATCGACTGGCTCTCCCGATTACGATGCCGTGATCGTCGGTGCAGGCTTCAGCGGCATCTATCTGCTGCACAAATTGCGTGACGCCGGGTTCAAGGTGCTGCTGGTAGATGCGGCCGCCCAGCCCGGCGGCATTTGGTACTGGAATTGCTATCCCGGTGCCCGCGTGGACTCGCAGGTACCGCTCTATGAGTTTTCGATACCCGAGGTTTGGAAATCATGGGCCTGGAGCGAGCGCTTTCCCGGATGGAAGGAGCTCAGAGCCTATTTCCGGCATGTTTGCGATACGCTGGGCCTTTGGCCGCTTATGCGGATGGGATCGAGGGTCGAAAGCGCAAGGTTCGATGAAGAGGGACGACGGTGGCGCCTGCAGCTTGAGGGCGGGGAAGGAATATCGACACACTTCCTTCTGCCCGCTTTGGGATTCGCATCGAAGCCGTATATTCCCGATATGCCAGGAATCGCGGCGTTCGAAGGCGATTGGTGTCACACGGCGCGATGGCCGCAACAGGGTATCGATCTTTCGGGCCGCCGGATCGCCGTCATCGGCACTGGTGCGAGCGGAGTGCAGATCGCGCAGGAGGCCGCCAAATGTGCAGAAAAGCTGACCTTGTTTCAGAGGACTCCTATTCTGGGCCTGCCCATGCGCCAGGAACGGCTTACCGAAGACATTCAGCAGCGTGATAAGCAGGGCTATCCCGCCATTTTTGTTCGGCGCAAGCGAACGAACGGGGGATTCGAATGCCAGTCGCTTGACATCTCCGCGCTCGATGTAGACGCCACGACGCGCAACAACCATTTCGAGACCCTGTGGCGGCAGGGCGGCCTCAAATTCTGGTACAACAACTTTGCCGACATACTGACCAATCGCGAAGCGAACCGCTACGCCTATGAGTTCTGGCGCAAAAAGGTTCTCGCGCGGATCATCGACCCCGTTCTGGCTGAGAAACTTGCGCCTGCGGAGCCGCCGCATCCTTTCGGCACGAAAAGACCCTCGCTCGAACAGGGATATTATGAAATTTTCGAGCAGGATAATGTCGCGCTGGTCGATCTGAAGGCAAACGCGATCATCCGTATCGAGCCCCAGGCCATCAAGATGGAAGACGGTGAGGTCGAATGCGATCTGATCATTTTTGCGACCGGCTTCGATGCCGGGCGTGGCGGGTTGATCGACATGAACATCACCGGGAGGGAGGGGCTTCCCCTTTGGCAGGCGTGGGAAGACGGTGTGCGCGCCTATCTCGGCATGGCGGTGTCGGGTTTTCCCAACATGTTGTTCGCTTATGGTCCTCTCAGCCCGTCGGGTTTCGCCAATGGCCCGACAAGCGCGGAAATACAGGGCGACTGGATTTGCGATTTCATGGTCTGGTTGCGTAGGAGGGACATCGATCTTTTCGAGGGCAAACCGGCTGCCGAAACTGGCTGGACTGAAATGGTTGCCGCGGCTGGCGCGATGACGCTCTTTCCCGAGGCGGCCTCATGGTACATGGGCGCGAATATTCCGGGAAAGAAGCGCCAGCTCATCAATTTTCCGAGCGTGTCTGGCTATGCCGCGCTCTGCGACGAAGAGGCGGCCGGCAGCTATGCTGGCTTCGCTTTCGAAAAACTCACACGCAAGGACGGCCCAACAATATGAACGAGGCGGTAAAGATTGAAGATTGCCCCGAGGACATCGACGCTCTCTGGGCGGGCGATGGTTCGCATCTGCCCGAATGGTTCGTTTCCGCTCTCAGGGTGCCGCGCGAGGAAGGCTATGTAGAGATCGAGGGTGCCAAAGCGCATTACTTTCGCTGGGGCGACCGGGCGAAACCCAAGGTACTGATGACGCACGGTTTTCTCTCGCATGCCCGCTGCTTTTCCTTCATCGCGCCGTTTCTGGCCGAAGATTATGATGTGGTGGCCTTCGATCTTGCCGGCATGGGCGACAGCGAAATGCGAGGGCACGCCGACCCCTTGGCCAGGGGGCGCGAGTTCGGCGAAATTGCCGAAGCGCTTGGACTGTTTGCGGATGGCCACAAGCCCACGATCATTGCCCACAGTTTCGGTTCTGGCGCAGCGTTGACGGCCGTCACCCAATCGCCCGATACCTTCTCCGGCATTGTGGTTTGCGACCTGATGGTCATGCGACCTGCGCTCTTGCAAGCGTATTGGAATCTCCGCCGCGCCAGCCCCGGATCCGGCGACCCGGACAAAGCCAAAAGTCGCTATCCCAGCTACGACGCGGCGCGCAGTCGATACGTCCTTTCCCCACCCCAGCCTGTCGGTGAGCCATTTCTTTTGGACTATATGGCCTTTCATTCTCTGCGGCGTGACGGGGAGGGTTGGACGTGGAAATTCTCTCCCGAAGTGTTCCGGAGGAGCAACCGGCCCGACGAGTGGCTCACCATCGGCGAGCGCCTAGTGAACGCGCCGGGCCGCAAGGCTATCGTTCACGGCGAGGAGAGCCAGCTCTTCAACCGGGATTCCGTGGCATATGTTCGTGAACTGGGGGGAGGAGCCATTCCGATCATTGCCGTGCCTCAAGCCCGCCACCATCTGATGCTCGACCAGCCGCTGGCCTTTGTCACCGCGTTGAGGAGCCTTCTCCGGCTTTGGGAAGCGCCGACTTGAGCAACGTCTAGCGCGATTTTATGGTTGCATGCGACCGTAATGGCGATGCGAAAATTGCCGATCCAACATTTATTTAAACGATGAGGCCTCTTTTGCACAGCAAGACATAAATACTAAGGCCGAGGCAGAAATAACCAAGCAGAGTTCATATGTTCTGTTTAGATCTTCTTCTCTTGCCTGTGTTGCTTGGCGCCACAAAGAAATCTATCGTGGCACAGTTGGTCGATATGCCTTCCGAGGCAAACAGCAAGGCAAGGTCATGGAGCCACAAAAGGCTGTCCAGCTTCGGCGGGACATGCGCTCGGGATCGGGCGTGCCGTACCGCAGCCGCATCCAAAAGTCGTCGGCGCGCGCTCGACCGTGCCAAGGCTGAAGCGCTGACAGCAAGCATCGGATGTATAAACTGATTTCTTCGGATCTGAGATGGAACACCTCCCAGCGCCCCGAGCAATATAATAAAGTGCCATAATAAAGTTCTTTACCAAATACCGAAAAACTGCTCAGCTTCAAGCCGGGCGGCGAGAATCTTTTCCTCTCCGGAAATCTCCTTCTGGCCACCTCTCAAACTCGGGGCAGCTCGGCGAGCTGCCCCATTTTTGAACATCGACTATCGGGGAAAAGGACGGGTTCGCGTAAGAAACTAAAAAATCGAGACAGGGAGAGAAGGGTGATGAATAACAAAGCTTATTTGTTGGCAAGCGCCGTCCTGATGGCGTTGCCACAGGTCTCAAATGCTCAGGAAGCCATAGCTGAAGAGCCAGATGGCGGTAACGATGTCATCGTCGTGACGGCGCAACGTCAGGCGCAAAGCTTGCAAGACGTGCCGATAGCTGTCAGCGCATTCAGCGCTGAGGCGCTTGAAAGCCAGCAGATCGAAAATGCCTCGGATCTACAGCTGACGCTGCCCAATGTATCTTTCTCGAAAGGCAATTTCACCTCAGCTTCATTCACTATTCGCGGCGTTGGCGACCTGTGCGTCGGCGTCACCTGCGATGCTGCGACCGCAATTCATGTCAATGGATCACCCTTGTTCGGAACACGCCTGTTCGAGACCGAATATTTCGATCTGGAACGGATTGAAGTCCTTCGCGGACCTCAAGGCACCCTGTTCGGTCGGAATGCGACCTCCGGGGTCGTGAATGTCGTGACCGCGAAACCCAAACTCTCCCGTTTCGAGGCTGAAGCGCAATTCGAGTATGGCAATTTCAACAGCATCGAAGCGCGTGGCATGGTCAATGTCCCGATCGGGGATATGATCGGCGTGAGACTGGCGGGCATATATGTGAACCGCGACGGTTATACGACGAATCTTTATGATGGATCGGACATCGACACTCGGGACCTTTACGCGTTGCGAGGCTCACTTCGTTTCGAGCCCGGTCCTGATACGACGATCGATCTCATGGGCTATTATTTCCGGGAAAAGGACACGCGCCTCAGAAACCAGAAACAAACGTGCCAACGCGATCCATTGGGCGTGCTCGGATGCCTGAACAATCGACGTGATTTCGATACCACGAACGCAAATTCCACGGTCGGTGCGACGCTCAGTTCTTCCGAGTTCTTCGCCATTCAGGGCATTCCCGCCGTACTCGGCCTTGGCAGCCTTTATGGCCCTGACGGGTTTTCCGGGTTTCAGGAGCCTGGCGATGTGCGTGTCGTCAACACGGCCTATACGCCCTTCTATTTTGCGGAAGAGCTACAGGTGCAGGCGCGCCTTGAGCAAAAATTCGGCGCGATGACCCTGACGGCCACCGGCATTTATCAGGATACTGAAGTCGATTCCAGGCAGGACTATTTTCTTGGAATTCAAAGCCGTGCCGGTTTCGCCCCGGCGCTCAATACGCTGGCCTTTTTTGCGGCTAACGGATTGCCGACGGGTCTTGCTCCGCCGGCGCCGGCCTTCATTCCCGGCTCCTCGGCCTATTTTTCGCCGATTGCCGGCGCTCTCATCCCGGACGGTCCGCAGGGCGTGCTGTGCACCTCGGATAATGATGATGGAAGCAGAGGCGCTTTCGAAGGGAACTCGCTGTGTTCCGAAACGCCGCTTTCTTTCGATCGATCTTCGGAACAACGCGAATCGTGGAGCGGAGAGCTCATCCTTACGAGTGACTTCGACGGGCCGTTCAATTTCCTGTTGGGGGGAATTTACGCGAAATCGAAAACCACCGACAATAGCTATTATGTGAACTCGTTTGCGCTCGATTACGCCAGTGCCATATTGGGTTCATTCGGCTCCTTGTCGGGCGGCCTTCCGCCATCCTATTTCGCGACGTCGATGTATCGGAACAACTCGCTGGAATCGAATCTGGAGAGCTATGGGATTTTCGGCGAGGTCTATTTCGATCTAAGCGACCGGCTGACGTTGACCGGGGGGCTGCGTTACAACAATGACAAGAAGGATGTAACGGCGCGTACGACACTGATCAGTTTCCTGAACCCTTATGCCAACGATGGAGATCCGTTCGATACCCCGATAACGCCTCTCACCGGGCCGTCTGGACTTTTCGATGCCGACCCGGGGACACCGGGCCAACAGCTCGCCCAGTTTCGCGAAGTAAGCTTCGACGAAATTACCGGACGAGCAGTTCTGGCCTTCGAGGTTACGCCGGACAATTCACTCTATGCATCTTACTCGAGGGGTTACAAATCCGGCGGTATCAATCCTCCGCTTTCTCCGATTTTCGCCGTCAGCGAGAGTTTCGGCTCTGAATCGATCGATGCCTTCGAGATTGGCTCCAAGAACGTCTTCGCAAACGGCGCGTTGCAACTGAATGCCACCGCATTTTACTACAAATATAGTGGACTGCAGCTCAGCCGCATCGTGGCAAGAACGTCTGTGAATGACACGGTTGACGCCAATATCTGGGGTGTCGAACTGGAGTCTGTCATCAGGCCGGACCCGAACTGGCTTATCAATCTGTCCTTCAGCTATCTCAATGCCAAGGTCGCCGGCGATCAATTCTTCTCCAATCCGCGTGATCCGGGCGGCGGAGATCCTGATGCCGTGATTATCAAGGACATCAGCAATGGTGCGCACTGCGCTGTCACGGGACCTGCGCCTGGCGTTGCTGATGCGTTCGTTGCGGGAGTAAATGCGGCTCTCGGCCTTCGCGCACCGCAGGAATTTCCTTCGGACGGCAATATCGCCTCCAGCGGCGCGTTCGGCATTTGCGGTGTCCTCGCGAGCGCTATCCCTGCGAACAGCGGGATCCAGGTATTGAGTCCTGGCGTCGAGGTTAACATCAAGGGCAACACATTGCCCCAAGCGCCGAATGTCAAGGTCTCGATGGGCGTGCAGTACACGGCAGAGGTTGGGAATGGTATGACACTCGTCCCCCGCGTCGACATTTCCCTTACCGGAAAGCAATATGGCAATATCTTCAACGGCAGGATTAATCGTATCGAACCTTTCGTCCAGGCAAATGCGGTTTTACAGTTGAATGGCGCCGACGAGCGCTGGTTTGTCCGGGGGTTCGTTCAGAATATTTTCGATAGCAACTCGGTTACCGGACTTTATGTCACCGATGCATCTTCCGGTAATTTTACAAACATCTATACTCTTGATCCGCGGCGTTATGGTGTCGCCATCGGAGCAAAATTCTGACGATTTAGCGGTTCCAATCTAACTCGCATAGAAATCGCGGCGTCGGAGAGACGGGGGAACCTTCTCCGACGCCGGTTTCCATGCGCCAGGCCCAAGGCACCAAACGGGGGCATCTGCGACGGAAAGAGGCAAGTCATCTGGAGCCATCTCAAGGATCTCCGAATTTCGCGGCCTGTGCTTGCGATGTCGCATGCGACCGACGCGAACGGCGCGCTGACCGTTGCCCACGGGCACTTGTAGGAAGCACGCTGGTCTCCGGCACCGCGAGCTCGCGATCAATCCGGCAGCGTTCGGAGGCGGCACGATCATCGCGGCGGTTTGTGGCCCCTGATTGCCGAGTGCAGCATGACACTCTTGGCCGCCGCATCGATCACGATATTCCCAAGCTTGCTTGCGAACCTATAATTTTTGAACAGAAAAGAGATATCCAGATCCCAATCTGGCAGCCTGGTTTGCGCGGTAATTGAGCCATTCGGCGAGCAAAACACCCATCTGACGCGCGGCGCATCTTGCCACGCGAAGGCCCAGCGGTTCCCACGCAAAGCGACGAGCATTTGACATGGGACCATCGGCGAGTTCGGGAACGCCAGTCGGAGACAGCGCGAGGCACGCGTTCATGATCGACAAACTCATCCGCGATGGCCGAACCGATAGCGGTTGTGGGCATTTGTCTCGACACGTCCGAAACCGGAAGACCAAACTTCAGCGAGGAAGCTTATTGAGATTCACCGCGGCGATTGCAGTTGACGGCTTGAGTTCCGTGCGAGCAAAATTTCGAAGCGCTTTGGCTTCTCTGCGCGCCCGCCAAATGTGCATCATTGGCGTTAAGGTCGCGGTGGCAAACCGTCCGAGGTCGGCGTCTCGAGTTCAAGGGGGCCGACGGAGATGAGACCTTCTGGATCGGACAAGGGCCCGGTCTGGCTGACCGTGATTTCTGTTTGAGGTCCAGCCTCGCCATTGCGGTCGCTGCGCCTAACTTTCAATGCGTCGATTTCGCGTTTGCGCAGTTCCAGATAGAGGGTCCGTGTCTCGACATAGGGATCAAGGCTTTCCTGTTGCAAGCGCTGGATTTGAGCGTCGCCCTCGATGCGGTCATTGAGTTGCCTGACCACAGTTGTCGGAACGGCATATGCCGTGCGGTCGAAAGGCGCGCCGACCGCGGTCGGCACGACGAGCAAGTCAATGCTGTTGCCCGCCAGATCGCGCAATGTCGTCGACCCGATAAGCGGAAGATAGAAATAGGGACCGGGCTCGACGCCGTAGAAACCCAATGTATTGGCAAAGCCGTTGCGTCGGTAAGGCAGATTGAAAGGCATTGTCTTCGCGACATCGAAAAGGCCGCCGACACCAAATGTCGTGTTTACGGCGAAACGGCCGAGCGTCTCGGCAGCCTTGCCGATCTTGAACTGTAACAGGAAGTTCAGAAAATTGACGGGTTCGCTGAGGTTACGCAGTGCATTGCCCAGCCCGTCGCGAACAGGTTCGGGTACGATACCTTGATAGCCCATCGCGACTGGGGCCACGAGCGCCGCATCGATCGACTGGACCGCCCGATAAGAGGCAATATTGACCGCTTGAAGCGGATCTCCCGGCGGCGCATCGCCACGGGCCGTCACCACAATATCATGGGGCGCCGAGGGCATTTCGGCCATAGTCTCGTCGTCGGAGGTTGCTGGCGCGGCTAAAGAGGGATGCGGGGTGTTGCCGAGTGCTGGCACAACGATCGGCGGCTCGGGTGGGGCCGAGGGATCATCTACCCGCTGCAACTCGGTCTCAGTCTGGCTTTCGGATGCGAGGTCGGTCGGAGGCGGCGCTACCCCGGACAGAAACAGAAGCGCGGCGACGGTTGCAGGGCTCATCGCGCGCGCGATCCCGCCACCATGAGAGGGGCGAACATTAATTCCATTTGCCAAACTCCTGCTTCGGCCAAGGGCCCGAAACGACGACCGACGACGCTCCCTCCATCGACCCATGTCAGCTGACCCACGATGCGGCCAATCCAGCTTTAATACTCCCCCATGAATAGGGAAACATAAAGAAGCTCGGCCTGCCGTTTAGCCCAGCAACGTCCGTACGGACGGGCAATGGGACCAACCGGTTCTATCAGGTACGATTTTCGCTGGAGGACCCGGCATAGGCACTTTGCCGACGGTCGCTTAGTTCCGGGCTGGGCGGAAGCGGCTCGAAAACTAACTCTGCGGACGCGCCCGGTCTCAGCGCGAGCAACAGTACCGCCGTCAAGAGCGAGCCGAACATGCTCCGGATCAATGCTTTGCCCCCAACCACATTGCGCAACCCGATGACGAAAGTATCGCACCCTGCCTGAGACGCGAGCAGTGCTTGCCCGATCGAACTATTCAGGTTGTTCAGACAACCGCGCTGCGGCTTCAAAGGCGCGGCGCGTGTTTAGCGAGATTGATCGCCGACCCACGGCATGTCCCTAAAAAAATTGGACGCTAGCCCGAGAAATCATCCTTTGGTCACCCGGTCAATTAAGGGTTGGATGTCGTCAGGAGAAATTTTTCCGGTGGCGATCCGAGGTGAGGAAGCAGGAAAATGCGGAATGTGGGGCGGTTCGGAATTTCATTGCAGCGAAGCGTGATTCCAGCAGGCCTTTTGTGCTTTCAAGGCTTCGTTGTTGGCTGCAGCGAGGCCGAGACGCGTGATCCTGACGCTAAGGGCCCGACAAAGATGACCGAGACGGCAAGCGTTGAGGGCAGGGAGGAGGGCGTGTGGCAACCCCAGCGGGCCATCAGCAGACGCCACCGTGGCCTGGAGCGGCGCCGAACATGGAGGATGTCAAACTTCCTCCAGAGTATAGCGAAACGGCAACGAATCCGAAACGCTTCGCCGGACGTCCGGTTGCCGGCGCCTTCAACGTCACTGTGCCCACTCTCACGGTGTTTCCCCCCCAACAACCAGGCAATGGCACAGCGATGCTGGTTTTTCCCGGCGGAGGATTCTCCAAGCTCGCGATCGATCTGGAAGGTAGTGAAGTTCGCGACTGGCTGACTTCAACAGGCACCACTTGCGTGCTCGTCAAATACCATGTTCCCAAAAGCCGCCACCATTATGATGAAGACTGCCATTGTGCAGTGACGCCCAAGCACCTCCTTGCGTTGCAGGTCGCCCAGCGTGCGATACGCCTGGTGCGCTCGCGCGCCAGCGAGCTCAAGATCAACCCCCGCAAGATCGGTGTCATAGGCTTCTCAGCCGGAGGGTATCTGGTCGCGCAGACCAGCAATATATTCGAACCTGCTTATGAGCCGGTCGACGAAATAGACAAAGTGAGCAGCCGGCCCGATTTTGCCATCGCAATGTTCCCAGGCCACCTGTGCAGATCGGGGGGCTCGCTTGATCCTGGTATCAAAGTTACCAAGATGACCCCGCCAACATTTCTTCTTCAGGCTTGGGACGATCCTGTCGATCCGATTTGCAATAGCATAGTATATGCGCGAGCGCTGGACGAGGCGGGTGTTCCAGCAGAAGTCCATCTCTTTGCCAAGGGAAGTCACGCCTTCGCCATGCGCCCGCTGGGTCACCCCGTTGAGAGATGGCCGACGCTCGTGGAAGATTGGCTAAAGGACACAGGAATTCTTTGAGCAAATAGGGCAAGAAATGACCCCCTCTCCCCGGAATGTTCGATACTCAGGGGAATCGCTGGTCTTGGCCGATCGGAGATCGCCGGGTTTCTGACTGAAACTAACCGAAAGCCGACAACGGTTTGAGCTCCAGGGTATCTTTTGGCGCTGCCGTACAATTATCGGTCGGCTCGCGACGCTATCCGCGCGGTGCGACCCAGAAGAGCTCTTCCTTTCAGGAAACAGAGATCTTCACCTGACGCCCGCACGGTTTCGATCGCGCGGGCGTCTTTTTTTTGGCGCACCGCCGCCAGCGGTTTGAACGAACACATATGGGTGATCACGCCTGACCGACGTGAGGATGACGCCGCAGACACTCAGCGCCGCCGCCGTTCCGTCGCAAATCCACGATCGGTCGCGATAAAGCGCTCGATCATCGGCACCGCGATCTTTTCCGGCGCCATAGGCGCCGCGAGGCCATTAGCCTTCGCATGCACCTCGGCATAGACGAGCAATTCGCGATGGAGGGATCCCGGCAATTCGATCGACAGCTTCACGGGCTTGTCGTCGGCGATGGGGCCTAGGCGCAGCTTGCTCATGGGGCCGCACCCGCCGGCGGTTCGAGTATCAGATCGCGTGTGACAAGGACCCGCAAAGCGAAGCCGGGGCGGATCGTGAGGGTTGGCGGGATGTTCATCTGACGCTCGACGAGCCGCCGTCCCGACTGGTTGACCGTATCCTGCGGCCCGTCGCGAAGCGCCCGCACGAGCGCATCATCCCCGTCCGAGCCAAGTTCGGCTCCGACGCCGAGCAACGTAGAGACGAGCGCCGCGCGCAGCATCGACCCCCAATGATGGTCGGTGCGATCGGCAATCCCCGCCATGCCCCGCGCATCGGCGCCGGGCTGACGATCGAGCCGGATCGATCGGCCACCGGGCAGGATCAACCGGTTCCAGGCCAGCAAGACGCGCTCCTGCCCCACGGATATTTCGCTGTCATAGTCGCCGATCAGCCGGGCACCCTGCGGAATGAGGAGAATGCGACCCGTCGGGCTATCGAAGACATGCTGGGTCACCTGCGCCGTGACCTGTCCGGGAAGGTCGGACCTGATACCAGTGATCAGCGCGGCCGGAATGAGACTTCCCGCCTGGAGGATGTATGGCGAAGCAGGCGCATGAAGGAGCTCGGCACTCTCGAACGGTTCGGCGGAGCCGCCCGCGAGAAAGGCGCGCCGCGCCGCCGCCGGAGTCCGCGCGCCGCCTTCGGGTGCCGACATGGTCGCGGCGGACGGTTCGATCGATCCACGCTGCGCGTCTGCAACCGGCGCGCCCGAGGTCCCTCCTCCAAGGAATATCCGGCTCGCCGTGGCGGCCTCGCGCTCCAGCCGCGCCCGATCGCGCGCCTCGTCGGCGGGTGAGCGCCCGCCGGCGGGCGGATTTCCCATCGGCGGCACCGGGATCGTCTCGCCGTTCTGCTGCGCCGAGACGATCGGTCGCCCGAGATCGCCGGGTAGCGGCGGTCCGAGCTTCGGCACCTTGCCATAGTCGGCGGGCGCACCGGTGACGACTTCGGCGCGATTCGCTCCATCGGCCGTGTAGAGATTCTCGGCGGTCTTCGGGGCTACGGGTTGCAGCGCCCAGAGCAGAGCGCCGCCGATCGCGGTGCCGCCGGCAGCGCCGATCATCGCGAGCGCCTTGCGCGAAAGCCGCATGACCCGCGGCGTGTCGCCGCGTAGCCGAAAAGGATCGACCTCCGGGCCGGGCGCCGTGCGCTCGCCCGCTTCCGGCACGTCGGCGGGCGCCACCGCCTCGCTTGCCGGCCCGGTCACGACCGCCCCCGGCGGCGCGGCATTTCACGCTTGATCCGAACGACGCGGGCCTGCTTTCCGGCGCCCAAGCGGAGTTCGCCGCGCTCGAAAAGGCGGTCGACGATCATGTAGCGGCCCTGCACCCGGTAGTTGACAAGCTCTGCCTCGCCGCTGCCGCCGATGACGAAGAGTGGCGGCATATCGCCGGTGGCGATATCCTCACCGAATTCGATGATTAGCTGGCGCGAGTCGTCGAAGGCGCGCACCGGCCGCCACGCGGCCTTGTCGCCTGCGATGCGGTAGCGGAAGTTGAGCGCGGCGAGATCGATCGCCCCGGCAACGGGCGCCACCCTCGCCGCCTCGGCCTCGGCAAGCTGCAAGGCGATCAGCTCATCGGCGGGATAGGTCCAGGATACCGATGCCATATAGGCCGCGGCGGTCGCGCGCAGCTCGACATGATAGGTGCGCCGGTCGGTGTTGATGATGAGATTCGTGGCGATATCGGATCGGGTGGGTTTCGCCAGAATATGCACGCGCCGCCGGGCCCCGGTCCCGCTGACCGTATCGCCGATGATCCAGCGCACCGTGTCGCCCGCGGCGACCGGCCCCGGGCCGACGAGCTGTTCGCCTTCCTGAAGGACGATATCGGTGACCTGCCCTGGCGCAGCATAGACCTGAAAGAGCGCGCCTTCGGACCAGGCATATTGCTGGATGGCGTTCCGATAGCCTTGCCGGTCGGGCTGCACGCGCGCCTCGGCGTTGGCGCGGCCGACGCGCTGGCGGGGATCGGCGGCCTCGCTCGCCGCGGCGGGCGCCGCAAGGAGGGACAGCATGGCTCCGAGTGCGATCGGAAGCAGAGGATATCGCGTCATTGGCTGAGTTCCTTCGACCAGTTGATAGCATTGACAAACAGCCCGATCGGGTTGCGGCGAAGCGCGTCGGGCGTGCGTGGCGGCCGGATCGCGACGGTCACGATCGCCGACCAGCGCGAACGCTCGACTAGGCTGCCGTCCTGATATCGGCGCTCGCTCCAGGCGATGCGGAAGCTGTCTTTCGAAGCCCGAATGACGCTCGACACATCGACCGCGACCTGGGCCTTGCCGACCTCGGCAAAGGGATCGTTGGTGCGGGCATAGTCATTGAGCGCCTGCGCTCCGGTCGCGGTGGTAAAGTCATAAGCGCTGAGCCAGTCGGCCCGCAGCACGACCGGATCGGCGGGAATGCTGCGAACATGTTCGATGAAGCGCGCGAGATGGAACGCGACCTGCGGATCGGTCGGTTGATAATCGCCGTCGGCCGGCGCGACCGCGCGCGCTTCACCCAGCTTGTCGACCTCGACGACCCAGGGCGTGATCGTCCCGCGGGCGGACTGCCAGACCAGGCCGCCGGCAAGACCACCGGAGATGATCAGCGCGCCGAAGAAGGCGAGCCGCCAGTTCTTGGCCTGGACCCGCGCAGAACCGATCCGATCGTCCCACACTTGCGCGGCGCGCTGGTAGGGCGTGACCGGCTCGGGCGCGCGGCCATAATGATTGGTGGGTCTTTTGAACATGGGATCAGTCCTTTTCGCTGATGTTCGGCGCCGATCCGGCCCCGTGGCTGTCGCCGCTCTTGAGCGTCTGCGCGCCGATCGTCGCGCCATGCGTCATGGTCTGGCGCCGCCGCATTGCGGCCGCCCAGGCCGGCGGCGCGCTCGCGGCTTGCGCTGGCGCCGCGCTATCGGTGGGACCGTCGCGGCCCGCCGCGAAATTCGCGCGAACCCGTTCGGCCATGCTGCGAACAGGTGAAGCTGCGCCGCTGGCTGCGGTACGCGCCACATTCGCAAGTCCTCCGCCGATGGCCTTCGCCCTGCTCTTCCCGGCCGCGCCCGCCGCATAAGCGGCCGACGCACTCCCCGCACCGCGCGCGCTCGCTGCTGCTGTGCCGCGCGCCGCCGCTGCAGCCGCGCCGGTGGCCAGGGTCGCGCCAGCCGCCCCGGCGGCAAGCGTTGCGCCTGCGGCGACTGCGGTGCCTGCGGCGGCCCCTGCTCCGAGTTGCGGACCGCCGGCGACGATCCCGTTGGCGATCGATGGGCCGAAGATGCCGAGGCCGAGCAGCGTCAAAGCGCCGAGCGCGATCGCCATGACCTGTTCGATGTCAGGCTCCGGACCGAGGCCGGCCTGCATGAAGCGGTCGAACAGGGTCACCCCGATGCCGGTGA
The DNA here is from genome assembly GCF_002454115.1 of Sphingopyxis sp. UBA6723. Lineage (GTDB taxonomy): Bacteria > Pseudomonadota > Alphaproteobacteria > Sphingomonadales > Sphingomonadaceae > Sphingopyxis. Next base: position 279,584 of record NZ_DKIH01000006.1, read on the forward strand.
TCACCGCGAGGACGAGCACCTTGATGCCCGACGATATGATGTGGCCAAGCACGCGTTCGGCCATGAAGGCGGTGCGGCCGAAGAAGGCGAACGGCAGCAACACGAAGCCCGCGAGCGTCACCAGCTTGAATTCCAAGATGGTCACGAAGACCTGCACCGCGAGAATGAAGAAGGCGAGGACGACGATCACCCAGGCGATCAGTAGGATCATGATCTGCACGAAGTTGGTGAAGAGACCGACCGGGCCGACCAGGTCCGCCGATGCATCGAGCAGGGGCTGCGCCGCATCGATGCCGGTCGCGGCGACGACGCCGGGACGCATGAAGTCGCCGATCGCCATGGCGCCGCCGCTCGCCTTGAGGCCGAGGCCGGCGAAGCTTTCGAGCATGATGACGGCCAGCGCCTGGAAGTTGCCGATGATGAAGGCGAAGACGCCGATGTAGAGGGTCTTCTTGACGAGGCGCTGGATGATGTCCTCGTCGGTGCCCCACGCCCAGAACAGCGCGGCGATCGTCACGTCGATGACGATGAGGGTCGAGGAGAGAAAGCCGACTTCGCCCCCGAGCAGGCCGAAGCCGCTGTCGATATAAGTCGAGAAGACCGCCAGAAACTGGTCGATAACGCCGGTGTCTTCCATCGGGCTAGTCCTTCTGTCCAAAGAAATGGCGGCGCTTGGCGTCCCAAGCCGCTTCACAGTCCGCATCGGCGACCGTGACCGTGCGGCAGCGGTCGGCGACGTCGGCGGCTGCCGGGTGTGCGCTCGCCCCGGAGATCGGGGGGACGGGCGCACGAGGCGTAGGCGGCGATGACGCATGCAGAATTGCCAGCGTCATGAGCAGGCCGCCCAGCACCGCGACCGCCGCTATCTTCGCCGCCCGGCCCATCTCAATTGCCTTTGCGGAAGCGGCGGAAGCGCTCGCGGCCTTCAGCCTCGGCGGCGGCGCTGCGCGCAGCGTCGAGCATCTGCGCGCGGCCCTGCGCGGCGAGCGCCGCGGTAAGGTCGGAGAGCTGCTGCGACTGGACGGCGAGGATCTGGTTGCCCGCCTGCGCCGCCTGCAAGGCGCCGGTCGCCGACTGGCTCGCCGAGACGAGGGTTCCGATCGACTGGCGCGTGCCGTCGATGTTGGTGACGACGCCGGCCTGCACCTTCATCGCATCCTGGAACGCGCCGACGCTGTCGTTCCAACGCGCCTCGGCATTGGCGACCATCGCCGCCTGCGGCCCCGACAAGGCTGCGCCCTTGTAGCGGGCATCGAAAGCGGTCTGGATATCGCCGACGTCATAAGCGACGCGCTGCGCCTCACTCAGCAATTGGCGGGTGCGATCGACCTGGCCTTGCAATTCCTGCAGCGTCGAGACGGGCAGGCTGGTCAGATTGCGCGCCTCGTTTGCCAGCGACGTCGCCTGGTTCTGCAGCATGGAGATCTGATTGTTGATCTGCTCGAGGGTGCGCGCGGCGGTCAGGATATTCTGCGCATAATTGCGCGGATCGTGAACGATGCCGCCGATCTGCGCCGCGGCGGGAACAGTCACTCCGCTCGCGATCAAGGTCGATCCGGCGAGCAGGGCAGCAAGCAGCACGCGGTTCGTCACATTCTTCATAACAAGGACTCCTTCAGCTGGTCGGGGGTTTCGAGGTTCGCGAGCAGATCGGCGGCCCAATAGAGGCCGCGGTGACGCAGCCAGAATTCGGCAAAATCGGCGTGGCCGCGCGTCTCGATCAGCTCGCCGATCTTGATCTGGTCGGTCTTTGAAGAGGCGGCAGTGAAAGCGAGCGCGATGTCGCCGAGGCCCAGTTCGAACAGCCGGTTGCCGCGCCGCGACTGGCAATAATAGTCGCGCTTCGGTGTCGCCCGGCTCAGTATTTCGATTTGGCGATGGTTGAGCCCGAAGCGTTCATAGACCCGCGCGATCTGCGGCTCGGCGGCGCGTTCGTTGGGCAGGAATATCCTTGTCGGACAGCTCTCGATGATCGCGGGCGCAATGAGCGAGCCTTCGATATCGGCGAGGCTTTGCGTCGCAAAGATCACGCTCGCATTCTTCTTGCGGAGCGTCTTCAGCCATTCGCGCAGCTGCGCGGCGAAGGCCGGACTGTCGAGAACGAGCCAGCCTTCGTCGATGATGATCAGCGTCGGTGAGCCGTCGAGGCGGCCCTCGATGCGGTGGAAAAGATAGGCGAGGACCGAGGCCGCCGACGAGGCGCCGACCAGCCCTTCGGTTTCGAGCGCCTGAACACGCGCATCGCCAAGATGCTCTGCCTCGGCGTCGAGCAGCCGTCCCCAGGGACCGCCCACGAGATAGGGCGAAAGCGCGAGCTTCAAATCCTGCGACTGGAGAAGCACGGCGAGGCCGGTCAGCGTGCGCTCGGCGACCGGCGCGGTCGCGAGCGAGGTCAGCGCCGACCAGAGATGCTCCTTCGCGGCCGGATCGACATCGACCCCCTCGCCGACGAGCAAAGCCGCGAGCCATTCGGCGGCCCAGGCGCGCTCAGCGGCCTCGTCGATCCGCGCCAGCGGTTGCAGCGAGACCGACCCGGCGCTGCCGGCATCGTGCAGCGCGCCGCCAAGATCCTGCCAGTCACCCCCCATCGCGAGCGCGGCGGCGCGGATCGATCCGCCATAGTCGAAGGCGAATATCTGGTTGCCCTCGTAGCGGCGGAACTGGAGCGCCATCAGCGCCAGCAGGACGGATTTCCCGGCACCGGTCGGGCCGACCACGAGGCAATGGCCGACGTCGCCGACATGGAGCGAAAAGCGGAACGGGGTCGAACCTTCGGTCTTGCCGTAAAGCAAGGGGGCATCACCGAAATGCTCGTCCCGCTCCGCCCCCGCCCACACCGCCGACAGGGGAATGAGGTGGGCGAGATTGAGGGTCGAAATCGGGGGCTGGCGCACATTGGCATAGACATGGCCGGGGAGGCTCCCGAACCAGGCCTCGAGCGCATTGACGCCTTCGACCGTGCAGGTGAAATCGCGGCTCTGAACGATTTTCTCGACGAGGCGCAGCTTCTCGGCCGCTTGGCCCGGATCGCGATCCCAGACGGTGACCGTCGCGGTGACATAGGCGATGCCCGCCTCGTCGGCGCCGAGCTCCTGCAGTGCCATGTCGGCGTCGGCCGCCTTGTTCGAGGCATCGCTGTCCATCAGGACAGAGGCCTCGTTGGTCATCACCTCCTTGAGGATTGCGGCGACCGACTTGCGCTTGGCGAACCATTGCCGCCGGATCTTGGTCAGCAGCTTGGTCGCGTCGGTCTTGTCGAGCATGATGGCGCGCGACGACCAGCGATAGGCGAACGCCTGGCGGTTCAATTCGTCGAGCAGGCCCGGGAAGGTGACGCTCGGGAAGCCGGTGATGGTGAGGGTGCGCAGATGATGATCGCCGAGCCGCGGCTCAAGCCCACCGACCAGCGCTTCATCGCCGAGCAGCGCGTCGAGATAGACCGGGGTCTCGGGAACGCGGACGCGCTGGACCTTGGTCGAGATACAGCTGTGGAGATAGGTCAGCGTGTCGCCGTCGCCCAGCCATTCGGCCTCGGGCATGAAGCCTTCGACAAGGTGAAGCATGCGGCCGGTGCGGTCGATGAAGCTTTTCAGCAATTCCTTGGGATCGACGCCGGTTTTCGAGCGACCCTCATAGAGCCAGGACTCAGCGCGCGCCGCTTCCTCTGCCGGCGGCATCCACAAGAGGGTCAGATAATAGAAGCTCTCGAAATGGGCGCCTTGCTCGCGGAACTGCTCGCGGCGTTCGACATCGACCAGCTCGGACACCGCATCGGGAAAATCGGACACCGGATAGGTCACCGCGGGCACGCGCTGGGCTTCGACAAAGACTGCCCAGCCCGACCCGAGGCGCCGCAGCGCGCTGTTGAGGCGCGCGGTCACCGCGACGAGTTCGGCGGGCGTGGCGCTGTCAAGGTCGGGCCCGCGAAAGCGCGCCGTGCGCTGGAAGGCGCCGTCCTTGTTCAGCACCACGCCCTCCGCCACCAGGCAGACCCAAGGGAGAAAATCGGCGAGGCGGGCGGATTTCGTGCGATATTCGGATAGGTTCATCATGGCTGCATCCAGACGGGATATTTGAGGTGACGCCGGGCGACGTCGACGAATTGCGGGTCGTGGCGGGCAGCCCAGACCGAGAGGGCGTGGCCGATCGCCCAGATCGCGAGCCCGGCGAGCCAGAGGCGGAGGCCGAGACCAATTGCCCCGGCAAGCGTGCCATTGGCGATCGCGAGGCTGCGCGGCGCGCCGCCGAGCAGGATGGGCTCGGCCAGCGCCCGGTGGACCGGCGCAAAGAAGCCCGGCACTTCCCCTTCCCGGCTCATCAGACGAGCGCTCCGCCGCCGAAGGAGAAGAAGGACAGAAAGAAACTCGAGGCAGCGAAGGCGATCGACAGGCCGAAGACGATCTGGACCAGCCGGCGAAAGCCGCCCGAGGTATCGCCGAAGGCAAGGCTGAGCCCCGTAACGATGATGATGATCACCGCGACGATCTTCGCCACCGGTCCCTCGATGCTCTCGAGGATCGACTGGAGCGGCGCCTCCCACGGCATCGACGAGCCGCCGGCATGAGCGGGAACCGACACCGCAAGCGCGACGAAGAGCGCGGTGGAGCAGAGCATGGCGCGGCGCGCGCCATGCCGGAGGGCATGGATCATCGATTTTCTCCTTCAGGGGTGATGAGCGGGGTCAGCCGATATTCGAGGTTCAGCCGGTCAAAGCCGTCGATGCGGGCGAGTTCGGCGAGGCGCCGGCCCGTTCCGTCGCGTACGAGCACGGCGACCAGATTGATCGTCTCGGCGAGAAGAGCGCGCGGGACGGTGATCACCGCTTCCTGGATGAGCTGCTCCATCCGGCGGAGCGCGCCAAGCGCACTTCCGGCATGGATCGTTCCGACGCCGCCGGGATGACCGGTGCCCCATGCTTTCAGGAGATCCAGCGCTTCGGCGCCGCGCACCTCACCGATCGGAATGCGGTCGGGCCGCAGGCGCAGCGAAGAGCGGACGAGATCGGACAGCGATGCGACACCGTCCTTGGTGCGCATCGCGACGAGATTGCGCGCCGCGCACTGCAGTTCGCGCGTGTCCTCGATCAAGACAATCCGGTCGCTGCTTCCGGCAATTTCGGCGAGCAACGCGTTGGTCAGCGTCGTCTTGCCGGTCCCGGTGCCGCCCGCGACAAGAATGTTGAGCCGGTCGCGGACGCCGCAGCGCATAATATCCGCAGCGCCAGCCGACATGATGCCCGACGCGACATAATCGGCGAGCGTGAAGACCGCGATCGCCGGCTTGCGGATCGCGAAGGTCGGCGCCGAGACGACCGGGGGCAGCAGCCCCTCGAAGCGTTCGCCACCGTCCGGCAGCTCGGCCGAAACGCGCGGCGCGGCGCTGTGGACTTCGGCGCCGACATGATGCGCGACGAGACGGATGATGCGCTCGCCATCGGCGGCGCTCAGCGTTTCACCACTGTCCTCGATCCCTTGGCCGAGGCGATCAACCCAGAGCCGACCGTCGGGATTGAGCATGATTTCGATGACTACGCGGTCGGCGAGCCAATCCGCGATCGCGCCGCCCATCGCGGTGCGCAGCATGCGCGCGCTGCGGTGACGTGCCTCCAGCCGGATTGGTTCTGCGCCCATCGGGAACCCCGTTTCATGAGCCTTGGCGACGATGCCCGGCTCGACGGGGATGAGTAAGAGACGCAGAGAAAACCCAAATTCAACAAGGTTTTCGTGCCGTCGTACCGTCTCGTAGAAAGACAGGCCGTGGCGTAGGTCGCTCCGCATCGGAACGGATAAAAATCATGGTGGAACTTGTGAAACGCCCGATTTTGACAACAGTGTAACAATGACTGATTCGGGGTCGCAGCCGTCAGAGGATGAATTGTGCTGGGCGCGGCTCACGGACAAGCAACGTGCTTGTCTCGATCTTGTGCTTGAGCATCAGACCTCAAAGCAGATTGCGCGGCGGCTCGACATCTCCAAACAGGCCGTCGATCTCAGGCTCACGACCGCGCGCGATATTCTGGGAGCGGATAGCAGAGCCGAGGCGGCCGTCCGCTATGCGCGTCTCAAACGGACCTATGACCGAATACCATGGGATCCGATCATACTACCGCCGCAGGCCAGACTGATGCGATCCGATTTCCCGGACGGAGAGCCGGCCGCATTGGCGCTGAACGATCATGCATCGCTCGCCAAGCATCCCAATGCGGTCGACCCGCCGTTAAAGGGTCTCTGGAGGCGCGATCACGCGCGTTCGAGCAAAGTCTGGATCATGGCGGCGATGTTCGCCGGATTGATCCTGCTGACGCTGGCGGGGGTGACGATCGGTGAAACGCTAACGCGGCTGATCTCCGGCTGATTCTTTTATTCTGTCCACAATCATGGGCCGGAGCGGGAGCTTCCGGCAGAGGAGAAGTCATGTCCCAAGAAATTACCATCACGGCAGCACGCCTGATCCGCGACGTCCCTGCCGCCGAAGTCAGGATCGACGATGCGCTCATCGCAGTGTCTTCGCTGATGACCAGCGTCGTCACCGCACGGCGGGACACCAACGGGGTGCCGGCGACCAGAGGCCAGGCAACGATCCGCCGATTGATGAAGGCGCAAATGGCGCTGGTCGACGTTAGCGGCGATATCCTGCGGGTCCACGGCGAGCTCGCCGATATCGGGCGCGAGACGGCGGGTTATGACCTGCATGAATGCCCGTCGATCGCGGAGGCAGGAGCGAGCGCGCAGGCCGCTGTGGCCTGACGCCGGTTGACCGGGAGCGACAGTCGTGAAACTTTCAGGGCATGCGCATCGCCTTGTTTCTCGCTTTCTTGGCTGTTGCTGTCGGCTATGCGGCCTGGAAGGGTGGCGGGCCGGAACGGACGATGGCGGCGATCGCAGTGACGATGGTGGGCTTGGACCAATTGCTCCACCTGTTCGTTCCGCCGACCTTCGCTTCGCTCGACACCGGCCATCTCACGATCGACCTGTTTGGAGCCGCATCCACCGTCACGCTCGCGCTGTTTGCGCATCGCTTCTGGCCTATGTGCATCGCCGTCTTGCACATGGTCCCCCTCCTTGCCCACACGAGCCGGATTCTCGACGTGGCGCTGCATCCGGCAGCCTATCTCGCGATGCAGGTGGCAACGTCCTGGCCGGTGCCGGCGATCCTCATCCTCGCAACCTGGCGTCACCGGCGTCGGCTGGCGCGCGGCGACAGCGAGCCATGCTGGCAAATCTCGTCGCGGCCATCGATCCCGAGCATTGCGAGTCCCTAGCCGAGCGATTGCTCGCGGAACATCGGACCCTGGCGCGGCTCTTCGCGCAGTCCCCCGAAGCGCTGGCGCGAACGCTCGGCAAGGACAGCCCGGTCGGCGCTATGATCGTTGCCGCGCACCGCGCGACATTGGAGGCCATGCGCGAAGAGCTGAGCGGTCGCGGCATCGACCCCGACAATCCCAAATTACTGTGTTATCTGAGGGCATCGATGGGAGCGCTTCCCGACGAGGCGCTGCGCGTGCTGTTCCTTGACCCGTCGCATCGCCTCATCGCCGATGAACAATTACAGCGCGGAACGCTCGGCCATCTCGCAGTCTATCCGCGCACCATATTTCGGCGGGCGATCGAACTCGACGCCGCCGCGATCATTCTCGTCCACAACCATCCGAGCGGCGACCCAGCGCCCAGCCGGTGCGATATCGAGGCGACCGAGCGCCTGGCTACGATAGGACAAGCGCTCGACGTCGAGGTGCTGGAACATATCATTGTCGCGCTCCGGGGGCATCGGATGATCCTCCGGGGGCGATCCACCTCTGGTTCGACGTCTTCGCCCGGCACGCTACTTCGCGACAGAATTGCCGATTGGCGGAACTCACCCGATGCCGAGTTGGCGCTCGCCAACGCGCAGCGCGTATGGCGGCGGCGCCTTCTGCGCCGACAACTTGTCGGCGCGGAAGGCCTGTTCGGCGAACCGGCTTGGGATATGCTCATCGATCTCTTCATCCATGAGGCAGCGGCGAAATCAGTATCGACCAGCTCGCTTTGTATCGCGTCGGGCCTTCCGAGAACGACGGCCCTCAGGCTGCTGCAGCGCCTTTGCGACGAGGGACTGTTGGCGCGGGAGCCGGATCGCCACGACGGAAGACGCAATTTCATCCGGATGGCCCCCGATCTCGCGCACCGCCTCCTGGCCTATTTCGCGGCGGGCGACGAATGATCGCCGTCCATATCGCGCGACAATTCGTCACCAAGCTTCGGCCCGAGCTCCATCCGGCGGCTCAACGAATCGACAAAGGCCTCCCACCGTTTCTTGCCGGTCACCTGCGCCGCCCGGAGTGCCGCGTCGGGGAGCGGGGGATTGTTGATCAGCCAGGAGCGGACGAACAGCGCGAAGCCTTCGTTCGACAATTCGACATGCCATTCGAGCCGGTCGAGTTGCCGCGACAGCCGATCGAGCCGCCGCGTCAGCACGGCCTCAAGTCGCTCCTCATGATCGGGAGTGAGCAAAGATGCGAGCGCGGCCTCGACGATGTCGGTGCGCGTGATGCGGCGGCTGCTCGCGCGTTCGTCGAGCTGGCGCGCCAGCGCGCTATCGATCCGGAAGGTCCGCTTGACCGACGACTTCCTCATAGTTCGATCCCGTCGTCCGGATCCTGCGACGCCAGGCGGGCGCCGCGGCGCATCGCACCGTCGATCGCCTTGCGCTCGCGGACGGGGTCATCCTCTCGTTCCTCGGTTGCGAAATCGAACTCGCTGACATCCGGGCGAGCCTCAGATACGATATTCTCATGGTCGGCCATCGCCGGCTCCTGCCGGATACCGCTGTTGGCGTCGCTATCGTCCTCCTCGCCGTCGCTCGCATCGGGGATCTCATCATGAACTGCGATCTCGACCTTCCCGCCGGACAGGTCTTTCGGTCGTTCCAACGCGCTCCAGTCGTCGGGACGGCTTTCGCCGACTTGCGGCGGCGCGGGCGGCGGCAGGATCCGCGCCATCAATCGGGGGTCGGCATAGTATTTGGCCTTGCTCGCCCGGATCGGCGCGACGCCGGCGACCATGACGATTTCCTGATCGGGCGGCAGTTGCATGACCTCGCCGGGCGTCAGCAAGGCGCGGGCCGTCTCGGTCCGCGAGACCATCAGATGGCCAAGCCAGGGCGATAGCCGGTGCCCGGCATAATTTTTCATTGCGCGCATTTCGGTGGCGGTGCCGAGCGCGTCCGAGATCCGCTTGGCCGTCCGCTCGTCGTTTGTCGCGAAGCTGACTCGGACGTGACAATTGTCGAGGATGGCGTTGTTCTGGCCGTAAGCCTTCTCGATCTGATTCAAGGACTGGGCGATCAGAAACGCCTTGATCCCATAGCCGGCCATGAAGGCGAGCGCGCTCTCGAAGAAATCGAGCCGCCTCAGCGCCGGAAATTCATCGAGCATGAGAAGAAGGCGCTGCGACCGCGCACGCGGATTAAGTTCCTCGGTGAGCCGCCGCCCGATCTGATTGAGGATCAGACGAATGAGCGGCTTGGTGCGGCTGATGTCGCCGGGCGGCACGACGAGATAGAGCGAGGTCGCCGTCTCCCCCGCCACAAGGTCGGCGATGCGCCAGTCCGACCGCCGCGTCACCGCAGCGATGACGGGGTCGCGGTAAAGCCCTAGAAAGGACATGGCGGTCGAAAGGACGCCCGACCGCTCATTGGCCGACTTGTTGAGCAGATCCTGCGCCGCCGCCGCGACGACGGGATGGATACCCTTCTCGCCGAGATGTGCCGTCGACTGCATGATGCGCAGGGTCGAGGCGATACCGCGCCGCGGATCGGAGAGGAAGGCCGCGACGCCTGCGAGCGATTTATCCTCTTCGGCATAAAGAACATGCAGGATGGCTCCGACGAGAAGCGAGTGGCTCGTTTTCTCCCAATGGTTGCGCTTCTCGAGGCTGCCTTCCGGATCGACAAGTACGTCGGCGACATTCTGGACGTCGCGCACCTCCCACGCGCCGCGCCGCACTTCGAGGAGAGGATTGTAAGCGGCCGACGCGATATTGGTGGGATCGAAGAGCAGGACGCGCCCATGCTGGGCCCGGAACCCCGACGTCAGCTGCCAATTCTCGCCCTTGATGTCATGCACGATGCAGCTGCCCGGCCAGGTGAGCAGCGTCGGCACGACAAGCCCGACGCCCTTGCCCGACCGTGTCGGCGCGAAGCATAGGATATGTTCGGCGCCGTCATGGCGAAGATAGCTCCGACCAAAGCGCCCCAAGATGACCCCAGCCTCGTCGAGCATGCCTGCGCGGCGGATATCGCCAGCCTCGGCCCAGCGCGCTGAACCGTAGGTCTCGGCGCGCTGCCGCTCACGGGCCCTCCACACCGACATGGAAATCGCGACAATGATCGAGGCGAAGCCGCCCGACGCCGCGATCATGGCGCCGCGGTAGAAAATCGGCGGCGCATAGGCATCATAGGCAAACCACCACCAGAAGAAGGCGGGCGGCGGATAGACCGGATAGTCACCGATGCGGAACCAGGGCGCGCCGAGCGCCGGCTGAAATCCAAGCGCGCCCGCGGTCCACTGCGTCGCTGCCCAGACCGCGAAGATCACGATCGAACCGACCGCAGTAATCTGTCCCCAGAGGATCTTGTCGTTCATTGCAAAATGCCTTTCTAGATGCCGATGCCCCGGCCCAGCGCCCAATCGACCGAGCCGCCGGGGGACATGGTGCCGGTGATGTGCTGGCCGAGATGGCGGTCGAGCGCGGGGCGCCAGGGGACGAGCTGGAAACCCAGCCCGTCGTCGATCATGGCGAAGCGCCCCGATGCGAGCGTCACGCGCTCGCGGTAGACGCCGCTCACATAGTCGCCGGCAGCCGACGATTTGTGGGCAAGGCCGGTCCGCTCGGCAATCGATGCGGTCGCGGCTTCCAGTTCGCGCGAAGCGAGCTTGTCGATGAGCCCGGATGACAGGGTCAGCCGGTCCCCGGCGCGCGACGCCAATCCCTGCTCGACGAGATAGCGCGCCCGCTTCTCCATCGCCTGGCGGATTTCGAGACCGAAGCCATTCCCGCACGCGACCGGTTCACGGGCGACGAGTTGGCGGTCGAGCCAGGTCGGGCCGGGCGCGGTGACCTGCGACGCGAGCGGGAGGTCCGAGCGCGTCGCAAGCGACATATGCGCGCGCCCCTTGCCATCCTCCCAACTGCGGAGCTCGACGATCGAGCCCGGCCTGGCATCACCGGTCATCTCCATGTAGTTGAAGCGGATGTGATGGGTTCGCCCGTCGGCGCCGTCGACGATCGCATAGGCGCTGCCGGCAAGTTCGTCATGCAACCCCCGCTCGACAAGGCGGCCCACGATCGCGGTCTCGGGCGCGCCGTCGTGAAGCGCGAGCGCGGCGGGATCGAAGCGGCGCCCGCCGCGCGACAGCGCGCGGTGCATCGTCTTGATGATATCGCCGCGCACCGCGACCTCGCGCAGCGCCGGCTCGGCGCCGGCCCCGAGCGCCCAAAGGCCGGCGCCCTGCCGCTCGGCGAGACCCATCTGCTCGAGCCGGGCGGCGCGGCCGACCAGCAGGCCGTGCATATGCCGGTCTTCGTTCGCTGCGGGGCGCAGATCGATGACTCCGCCCGCTTCGTCGGCGAGCCTCTGCAGTCGGGCATCGAGACTTGTCCAGCGATCGGCATCGACTTCGCGCGCGAGCGCGCTTTGCATGTCGAGCTCACTGCGTGGACCGAGTTCGAGCGTTGCAAGTGCTTCGGCCCGTCCGCGAATGCCTGCGGCGATATAGCCGCGGTCGATGACGAGATCGGCGCCATCATCGGTGACGCCGCGCACGAGGATATGGATATGCGGATTGTCGGTGTTCCAATGATCGACCGCGACCCAGTCGAGGCGGGTCTGGAGATCGCGTCCCATGTCCGTCATGAGATCGCGCGTGAAGGAACGGAGATCGCCGAGATCCGCGGCGTCCTCCGGGCTCACGATCAGCCGGAAGTGATGCCGGTCGTCTTCGCAGCGCGCGGCGAAGGCATCGCGATCGGCGGCGTCGCCGCCCGCATCGAACATGCTCGCGTCGCGGCCGTCACGGGTCACGCCTTCCCGCTCGAGATAGGAGATATGACGCGCCAGCGGCGCGGCGCGAAACCGCGCGCCTTGGTGGCGGACGACGCGCGCCATGACCGTGACGCGCCGGGCGCCAGGCTGACGGCGCATCGCCGCCATGGCCCGCCGGCCCCGTCCATGCGTGCCGGTCCCGCCGCCAGCGCCGCGGCCAGGCCGCGAGCGGGTGTAGCCCGACCGCGAGGCTGCTTTGCGCACCTGTGTAGCGAGCCGCTTGCCCTTGCCTGCCGACCCTGCCCCGCGATCGCGGCTCCGTCCCGGCCTGATGCGGAAATCATGGTCGTCACCGCGCATCGGGGGCGGTGCCATACGAAAAGTTGGGAGAAAACGGCGCGTTCAACGCGATGATATGGCAGATTTCGGCAGAGCCATACGCGCAAACCCGCAGAAAACCGACCATGAAGTGCCCGAAGCTGGCACGGCTTTTATCTTGCCCTCCCGAATTCCCCTTCCAGCAAACGACCACAGGCCCAGAGCGGTGCCTGTCAAAAACACCAGCGACCCCGCCGTCCGTCACCGGTCACGGCCCACGGACAAGGGAATGAAAATCGAAGCACCCGCAGCCCGGGCAGGCGCAGCCGTTCCCGACGGGCTTGCAGGTTGCGCGTCGTCAGACGGCAAATTTCGCTCAGCAAAAATCCCCGCATCGCGCCATCCCGGCGCGGGCGACAGCGTCAACGGAGCAGCCGCAGCGCTGCCTGATACATGCAGTTCGGGTGCGATCTTGGCGACATAGGCGATCGTCTCAGCGGGGAGGCCGCGGCGTCCCGATGCGTATGCATCGGCGCGGCCCGGCCCCGCGTTGTACGCCGCGAGCATCAAACGAACGTCGCCATAGCGGTCCCACATCGCGCGCAGATAGGCTGCACCGGCGAGGATATTGGCGCGCGGGTCGAACGGATCGACCCCGAGCCGATGGCGCGCGGTCAGCGACGCCCAGGTTCCGGGCATGATCTGCATCAGCCCCATCGCGCCGGCGTGGGAAACCGCGCCTGCGTTGCCGCGGCTTTCGGCGTGCATCACGCGCCATATCCAGAGCTCCGGGATACCGAAACGCTGTGCGGCTTCGGCGACCGGAGCGGCAAAAGGATGACGCGCCGGCTGCATCGCCGCAGCAGCCGGCGCGCAAGCCCCAGACAGGGCAAATGATGCGAGCAGCGCGCCGCATGGCGCGGCGAGGTGCAGCGCAAAACGAAACCCTAAGCGCAGCGATCGCGCCATGGATCAGTTCCCGCCCTGCGGCTCGGGGCGCGACCAAAGGATCGAGAAATCGCCGTCGTCGGAGCCCAGGCGGACCAAATTTGCACGCAGCGGGGCTGCAAGGCTAGGGTCGTCGATTTGAAGCGCAATGTAAAAGCCGCGCGGACCCGCGCGATTCCAACCGGCCCCGATCTCTGCACCGAGTGCAGGATCGCCGATCAATAAGCGCCAGCTCGGCGCATTGTCCTTTTCAGAATATGCCGCAGGCGCGAGTTCGATCTGCGCGTCGAACGCCAGTGTCTTGATCGAGCCCGAGAAGTCTCCCGCTGCATTCCGGCGCATAGTCCCGATGATCATTCTGGTTTCTCCTTCTTGCTATGTGATTGCGCGGAGCCGGGTTCCACAGGGTGCCAGCGAAGCGGCGCCGCCGGATGCGCGCGGGTGAGGATCGGGTGCGCGGGGCCGAGCAAGCCGGCGGCAGATATCGGTCCGAAATAGCGGCCGTCGAGGCTGTCCCGCGCTGCATTGACGAGAAAGAGTTGGTCACGGCCGACGAGCCTGCAACCGGTCCACACTGGGAGCGGGCGGTTCGCCCGATCGCGCGCCAGCGCGCGGGCGACCGCCACGCCGTTCACCGTGACGAAGACGCCGGAACGGCAGACGAGCGCACCGGGAAGGCCCGCGACTCGCTTCAGCAGGGGCACGCCGCGCGGCAAATATCCGCGCTGCGCGAGGAACATCCCGAGCGCGGGCGGCGGGGCGATGGCGACAAGGTCGCCGAGCCGCGGCGGCGCGCCGACATCGACCCTATAGAGGCCGATCGGAGCACTGGCGCTCGCATTCCAGAGGAGGCGCGGCGCGGGCTTCAGCCATGCGACCGCAATGAACGACGTGCTGAAGATCGTCGCGGCCGCCGCCGTGGCGCGGAGCGCCCGGCGGTTCATGGCTCCACCGCGCGGCGGCGAAGCCATGCCGTGTGGCGGTCGCGGGAATAGGGCCGGAATGGAAGCCCCGCGGCAATGCGATTGCCGACATGGCGCCAATGATCGGGCGCCGCATCGCAGGCATCGATCCCGATTGCTTCGACAGCATCGACCGCCTTGAGCGCCCTTTGCACGTTCGGCCAGCCGTCGATCCGCGCGAGGATATCCGCGCCGGGGCGGACGAACGGCAGCGTTGCATAAGGCTCGCCGGGCGCCACCGCCGCGGCAATCGCCAAGGTCGAATGGATCGTCCCGAAGTCGTTCGACGTCCAACGTACATACGCAAAGACGGCGCCAGGCCGGAACGCCGCGACGCGCGTTGCGCGGCTCAAGATCCGCTCGGCTGCAATGCGGCCGAAGCGGATCCACTGCTCATGTCGCCCCTCGATCCAGGTCATTTCGACCTCGGTGAGTGCAGCGTCACCCGGCGACTGGTGGGCGCCAGCGTTGCACCTTGCGATCAGCGGCGGGCCCAGCGCCCGTTCAAAATCGGCGGGCCGCATCAGCGCCCCACCTTCCGTGCCGGATGCACGGTGCCGGTGCCGGGATCGGATGTCGACGAACGCCGGCCAATTTCCACCCAGGCATCGAGTGCGTCGATCGCGTAAACGACGCGGCCGCCAAGCTTGCGATAGGCTGGCCCCGTTCCATAGCAGCGATGCTTTTCCATCGTCCTGTGCGACAGGCCGACCCGCTTCGCAGCTTCGGGGGTCGTGAGAAAACGCGGCGGGTGACCGGTGGTCATTGGGGGCTCCTTCCAGCGGCCGGACCGGAAAGCGCGGGCCGGCGGGTGATGTCGCGTGGTGGCGCGGAACCGGGCGCGCGGGGGAGCGGCTGAATTGCGGTGCTAATTTTGTCGCCCCGCCCGTCCCGCCAGCAGCGCGCGGTATCCGCCCGCCGACAGCGCCTCGGCTTCGCGGATGAGCCGCTGGGTCCGGCGCCGCTCGGGAGAGGATTTCCACGCTGCGCCGCGCCCGACATCCAGGCGCGGATAGATGAGGCATCGCGCGACCTCATGGCTGGTGACTTGCCTTTCGCCGCGAAGATCGAGAATCGAGAGCAGCAGATCGAGGCGCTGCGACTGGTAGGAGGTCGGCTGAGACACCGCCGACGCAGACGCCATTCCGCGGAGCCATCGTTCGAGATCGGAGACCGCCTGAAGGCGCGTCTCGGTCATGGTATCGCACGGGATCAGCGCAGCAAGCGGAACACCTGCAGGATCGCAGCGCAGCCAGATCCGGCGCATGATGCAGCCGTCGCCTAATATATAATGACCACCGTCAGGCGCGGTCCGGAAGCCTAGGCGATGCGTCCAGCGAGCCGGATCGAGGAGTAGGTCGGCGGCAAAGGTCGGCGGCGCAGCGTCGAGGATCACGACAAAAGGGCAGACCGCCGCGTCCCAGAAGGCCGGCGCGTCGAGCGCCGAAACATGCGGATCAGCCGGGAAAGCAAAGGCCCCATCGCCGGGCCATGCCCTCCTGCGACGCCGGATCGTCTTCGCGATCCGACATCACACTGCTGTAATCGCGGCGATAGTCCGGGCTTCGGCGCAGAAACTCCTGGGCGTAGCCGGGAAAGTCGAGGCGCAGTGCCCGCTTGCTTTCTGCCCTCTTCTCAACCGCCATAACAGCCTCCGGTGGAGGCCGAAAAACTGGCGATATGCGGGCATGAGCCAATTCCAAGAGGCGGGGATACCCATCCCCAGTAATGGGTATCCCGCCCGGCACTGCCGGGCGGGTCCCTGCGGCTCAGTCGCCGCGGCGGGTCTGGCGGCTCCAGACCAGGTCGTGCTCATCGCCTTCGCCCGCGAACAGCTGTGCGAAGATCGGGGCGGTGAAGCTCGGATCGTCGAGCTTGACTGAAAGATAGGGGCGCTTGTCCTGCGTCTGCTTTTCCCAGGCCGCGCCGACTTCGACGTCACCGATAAAAACGCGGTGGCTGGGAGCATTGCCGCTCGGATCTTTTTCGGGTGCGATGCGAACCGATTTCGCCTGCACCGAGAGGGTGGTGATTTGACCCCGAAATTCTCCGGAGACTTTCTTGAACGTGCCGATCTTGGCCATGTCGCATTCCTTCCTTGGTTCGGGCCGCACCATCGCGGCCTCGATGCGCATCGGTCGTCAGCGGGGGACCGGCGGTGCAGCCGCAGGCCCGCAGCGAAGCGAAGGACCGCGCCGTTCGTCTTTCTTGTTTCGCGAGGAATGGCGGCACGCCAGGGGAAGAAAGTCGAACGGCGCGGTTGCACCAAGCCGGGCCAGCGAAGCGGCCCGCTGACAGATGCCGCATGTCGAGAGGCCGCGATGGTGCTGCTCGGCGGACGGTTGTGTTGCCGGTCGGCCGGGAAGCAAAAAAGGATGAGAGGCGGGGGAACGCCTAGCTGTGCAGCGCTGGTTGCTCGATCCCACCCCCGGGCGACAGTAGATCACGCCACCCGGCATAGCCGGTGACGACGGCGGTCAGGATGGACAGGCCGCGCTGCGTCCAGGGATCGAGGTCGGCAAGCATCGCGAGCGCGCCCCCAGCCTGGAAGCCAGCAGCCGCGGCGGCGCCCACGAACGCTAGTATGACGCCAAGCCGGAGGACGAGCGGTGCCGAGCCGCGCGCCAGGTGCCGACCCAGGGCATGGATGGAGACACCCGCGAGCAATCCCGCCGCCAATATGACCATCCAGCCGAAACCATGGTCCCGGAGTGTGAAGGCCAGACCAAGGCCGGCGAAGATCGGTAGCGCGTAGGTCGCGCAGCGAAAGAGCAGCAGCAGGCAATAGAATGCGGCAATCGCGCCGAAGATCAGCATCAGGGTCATGAACGTCCTCCTGTCGGACGCGCCCACCACCACCTCCACAGCGCAATCTGCATGGAGAGCATAGCAAGAGCCGGCTCGGGGGAGAACCCGAACCGGCCCCATTCTGGAACCAATTCCAGACGCTTAGCGATTGAACGGGTCATATTCGCTGACGATCGTTTCGGGATCACCGTCGAACTCATCGAGCGGCATCACCGAATATCCGGCGCTGGTCTCGATGAGGATGATCACGGTCATCATGGTCCGGGCGAGGCTCCATCCGAGCGACTGGGCGGTGGAAAGCGGCATGGGATCAACTCCTGTCCTTGGGAGCGGGCCATTCCCGCTCGACAGGCGCCCCGCCGGACGGGGACATGCCGCAATCACCGCGCGCGAAGCCGCGGCCCGAGCGAAGCGTCGGGACCCTTCACGGGTTGATTGAAGGAGGCCTGGCCTCGGCCAAGGGAATAGCGGCAATCGAGAGCGGGAATGGCCCGATCCCATGCGGCAGAGCCCCCACGACCCACCCGCCCCCGGTTCGCCGCCGCGTCCCGGCCCCCTCGCTGACCTTTCATTTCGCAGACTGTCGACGTTCTGCCGTTCGCAACACGCGCGGCCCTCGTCGTCTGCGGCACCCCAGTCGCCGAAAAGGAAGATAACCGAGTGCGGGGCCTCGGAAACCGACACTCATCAGCGCAGGAAATGCAAAAGGCGGCCCAGAGGACCGCCTTCACGTCGATAAGATCAATCGGCTCCGCCCGAAGGCGGAGCCGGGGAACCGTCAGGCCGGCGGATTCCAGATGATGACCTTCTTCATGGGGTCGTCGCCGGGGGCGTTGGCGACATTGCCGTAGATCGTTCCGAATTCGGGGGCCGACATCGTCACCGACACATATTCGGCGCCGTTGTTCTGCGAGGTGCGGGTCCAACCGGCACCGAGTTCGAAGCCATTTTTGCGGCTGATGATGCGATAGTCGGGTTCGTTTTCCTTGGTCTTGCGACCATTCGGTACGATGGCGATCGGCGCGGTGACGTTGAGGGTGGCGAGCGTGCCTTCGAAGCTGCCGTCGGGCTTCACGTTGAGGTTGGCGATGGTGGGCATGGATTTTCTCCTTCAGTTGCTCGGGGGACATCCCCGATGGCGCCAGAAGAAGGGCCCGCGAGCTGCCGTCACCGAGCGGTACGCGAGGGCGAACCCCGCATGGGGTTGACGGCCAGAGGCGAGCCGGGCCCGCAGAAAGGCGACAGGAAGGGGGTGACCTTGAGCAACGAAGACAAAGCCGCCGCCACGTCCATTCAATGATCAGCGCTGCACGCTAAGGCCGCTCCACCCAAACCACGCGCCCGATCCGGTCCGATCAATCGCAGCGATGCGCACCCCAATATTTGTCCCAGCGCGCGGTAAGGCCGCTCCGGACCATGGCGCAGGAGATATCGCCGGAACGAGGCGATTTGCAGAAGGCGGCGGTTCGGGTGCCGCCGGCTCCGCCTCGGGACAAGCAGCGCATGACCGGTCCGCGGACGAGGATATGTCCCGTCCGGTTCCGCCCTTGCGGCTCACCAAGCAAGCCGACGAGATGATCGCGCGCCGCGACCGGATCGGCGTCCGGACAGGGATGCCCCGGACTACAGCTGCCGTCCATTTCGCGTGCAGCGACACCCGAGAGGCGAATGTGCGGGCCTTCCGCACACCAGATCGGCCCATCGCCATCCCAGACCGCGACGGGTGTGCAGGTGAAGGATTGGCCGGCCGGAACAACCGAGGCGAGCAGGTACAGGCTGAACATCATAGCCCGTTCCGTAATGCGGACGACTGATCGATTCAAACGTCACAGCTATCAAAAGTCAGCAAAGCGCAGCGCGAAGCGCCCAAAGAAGAACGCGCTCTTGGCGAGGCCGCAGCCGGACGGCGTGCGCGCGGGCTTGGGGGCCAGCCGCCGTCCGGCAAGGAAACCGAGCCAAGTGCGCTGCGCGGCCCAAAACAACGCGCGGCCCCTGGCGCCGCCTGTCGGCGCCAGAGCACGCCCATTCAGCCGCGCTCAATTTGGCCGCGGCAAAAGTGCAAGTTCAGCCCTTATGTCGAATGACGTGCCGCGGCTCGCCGCACAGACCGCACGGTCCCTTTGAGCGTTCGAATCCTCCAACACCGCCGGCCGCACTCGTCGCAACGCTGGCCTGCGCCATCGAAGAAAGATCGAGCCGGTCCGTGATACATTCGTCGCAGAGAGGCGTCCCCTCCATTCGCCGGACGAGCGCCTCCACACGTTCTGCAATAGTTGAGCGTCTAGCCACCGGGCCGCTGTAGAGAGGGATCGAGATTCTGGAAAGTCACCGATATTCGAGCGCGGAATCGGACCGATTTGGAATCGCCAGAAACATAGCAATCCCACCAGATCAGTTCGGCGTTCTATGTTATTCTCCCGGCATGACGCCCGGCCTAGAACGAGTCGCCCGCGCACTTTGCGAGTTGGATGCAAATCCGCCCGATGCGACGATGGGCGGCAAGCCGCTTTGGCAAGACTATCTGCCGGAGGCCCGGGCCGCAATCATGGCTCTTCGCGAACCCGACATTACGATGATCGGCGCCGCCGCGCTAAAGGTCGGTCACATTGGCAAAGATGAAGTCAGAAGAATTTATCGAGCCATGATCGATGCCGCCTTGGTCGACTGACCGCCGGCCACAGGCAAACGAAGCGGTGGGAATAAGCAGAACTGGCCGTTTGCAGCCTGTTGGCTCTCAGGCCGAGCTCGGAGAAAGCGGACTTCGACTGCTGAGAGCAGGGCGACGCTGTTTATTGATCTGCTGCGTTTGCAGCGGCCGATTCGGACGCCCATCAATTTCATCCGATCTGGACTATTTTCTTGAGAAGCGCATCCCATAGCGGAAGCAGCTTTGAAGACGGGCTTTCAGCGTGACCCGGCGAAAGGGTTGCTGCGTCGTCTCAAGCTAATATGTCGATAATCGCTTGTTTATCCGCCGTACGTTCGACAAGCTGCCTGCGGGGTCGAGGGGGAATTTGCGGCGCGATGGCGAAATTGTTGCGGCCTCTATGGCGCTACGCTGATTTTCAGGGTCGGTCGGATCGAAGTGAATTCTGGCTGTTCTTCAGCCTGTCAGCGCTTGTCTTCGTGCTCACTGTCTTCGGCTCGCTTTTCGACGCCCAGATAGGCAACGCCGTCGACCCAGCCGCCGACGCGCCACGTGCAGTTCTCGCTTATTTGCTGTGGTGGCTCGCAACCGCGGTGCCCTGGTTCGCGCTTCAGGTTCGCCGCTTCCGCGACATCGGACTGACTGGTTGGCTGGCGCTGATCAACGGCGTCGCCTACCTTGCGTTGCTCATAGCGCCGCCCATCGGTCTAGCGCTTTTTGCAGTGTCCCTGCTGCTGATGGTGCTCCCGAGCAAGCCTGTCGCCCGACACAGCGATACGGTCAACGAGGACTCGCTCGATCGAGGACGCCGTCGGCTGCCATTCCCTCAAAAAGAGGCCGCGCAGGGTGCACCGGACGCGCCGTGCGCCACGGCACCGCTCACAGGCACCGAGGTCGAGGCGCGCAGCGACGGCCGGTTCGTGGCAGGCGGATTCAGCTTTATGACCGAACGACAGGCGCGCGATTTCGCCGAACAGCAACGCAGCCCTCTTCGCCCGCTTCCGTCGCATGCGCGTCTCGCCGATCGCGTCTCGGCCGAGCGTCCGGTCTCCGAACCGGCGGGTGATACGAGCGATCCCGACGTTAAGCGCACCGCAGACGGGCGCTATGCGAGCGGTGGGCTGAGCTATTCGAGCTTTGAGCAGGCGCGCTCGGAGGCTGAGCGGCGGCGCAAGCCCGCTTTTCCCGCAGGGGCGCCGCGCCCCTCTACACTGCCTCCCGTAAGCTTGCCTTCCATGACCGAGGTCGTGCCAATTGAACCGACGGTCGTCGCCGAACCCGACAGCCCGGCGAGCACGCCCGCCCCGCCTTTCCCGGGCTGGCCCGAAGTGCATGAAACCGATGACGGTCGCTTTGCGTGCGCCGGCTATATATTTACGACATTTGACCAGGCCCGGCACTATGCCGAAAGGCGGCACGGCGCCGCCACCCCTTCGATCCGTCCTCCCGAGCCAATTCCAACACAACAGCCAGAGCGAGCGATACATGCGGCGGCGGTGGCGCGTGAAAGCGAGCAGCCAGCGATGGGATTTCACAGCGCCCTCTCATCGCTCTTTTCTTCCAAGACGGCAGCGGAGACGGGTCGCCCTCGAACATCGGCCGGACGCAACGCCGCCCCCGAACGCTGGATTGCAAAGGCGACGACGGTGACAGTCGGCGACATCGATTTCGATGCCGAACTTCTCTACTTCGGTGCGCCGACCAAGCAGGAGGGTCGGCACCGCGCTCTCGTCGATCCCGCGCTTCCATTAGGGGCGTGGTCCGACCGCAATGGCAGCAGCCTCGGCTATTGGCCCCATTATAGCGAGATTCAGCCGGGCGCCCGGCGGGCCTATATCGAATGGCTGGCCGGCGGCAGGCGCGATCCGGCGACGCCGCTCGGCTATGTTTTCCTCTATTTCTACGGTCTGGAAAGGCGCCTCATCAAAGCGAAGGCGGCCGACGAATCTGACACCATTCTCTGCGAGTTGGATGCGCTCATGTCGGTTTATGGCGGCCATCATAGTTTTGCCGGATACGCCCGTTCGCTGATGGATGCCGCGCAGGTGCTGCACGGATCGGCCCCTGACAGTCTCACCGCATCGATCGATCCTCGTTATGGATGGGAAATACCGATGCCGGTCCGGCTCTACCTCGGCGAGAAAGTCGCTAACGGCGAGCCGATAGGTCCCGAGGATGCGCTTTGCTGGACGCTTGCGCATCCGCAGATCTGGCCCCGCACCGCAGCGAAACGCTGCTTCGACGACTTCAAAGCGCTCTGGCACCATGAATATGAGGCGCGCTTTCCGGGCGGTATCAAGGTCGCCAAACCCAAGACCCGGTTAAATTATCAATATCGCTCGGCAAGCAGCGAATTCAACGCCATCGAGTCGCTGGATCATCTTCCCGACATTGCAGCGATCAGTGCCCCCGTAGCCAAGTTCGAGCAGTTGCTCAACGACTGTACCGATGCGCTCGATCCGCTGAGCCGCTTCCTCGGCCGTCACCCAGCCGAGAAAGGCTCGGTGCTCGCTGCCGCGCTCGCCCCGATCCCGGTCCGATCACGCGATCCTTCGGGCCCTTATGCGCAGGTGCGAAGTCAGCTTGGCGAACGGATCGCAGGGACCGGCTTCGCACCTGTCAAGCTCGCGGAGATCCTTGACCTGTTGCTGGGCCCCGGCGCCCATGAGGCCAAGGAGAAAAGGCAAAATTATCAGAAGCGTCTCGGCGACATTCTGGATGCGATGGACGTCGGATTCGAACCCGACAAGCGTTTTGGACCGGCTCCGACGCTCGACGAGGATATGACGTTGTGCCTGTTCGCCGCCGCCCCGGGCGCGCCTGCGGCCGGCAGCGGCCGGTACGATGTTGCGCGAACGATGGTGGAAATTGCGGTTCTCGCAGCTCAGGCGGACAATCTGGTCGTCGAGGCCGAACTGGAATCGATCGTGCGCGATCTTGCAGCACTCAATGAACTCACGCCGGCGGAGCGCACGCGGCTCGAGGCGCACATGCATGCGCTTGTCCACAACCCGCCTAAGCTCCGCGCCGCGACCAAGCGCGTTGCTGATCTCACTCCTGCCGACAAGGAAATGGTTCTGCAGTCGGTCATCAATGCCGTTCTTGCCGACCAGCGCGTGACCCCGACCGAGGTCCGCTTTCTCGAGGGGCTCTACAAATTGCTCGGGAAGCCGCAGGACGAAGTTTATTCGCGGCTCCATTCCGGGCCCGGCACGCCGTCACCGGCACCGGACAAGGCCGCGGCCCGCGTTTCGCGCGATATCGATGGCGACAAGCTCGCTCGCATTCGCGAAGAAACGGCCGCCGTCTCGACCATGCTCGCCTCGATCTTCCGCGAAGAGGAGCCAGAAACCGAACCGGAACCGGCAGCACCGCCGCAGGCCGAAGTACAAGCGCTGTTCGCCGGGCTCGATGCTCCGCATAGCCATCTTCTTATGGCGCTCATCGAGACGCCCCTTGAAGCCGATGCCTTTGCCTCGCTCTGTAAGCGCGAGAAGCTCCTTCCCGGCGGTGCGATTGAGACGATCAACGATTGGGCGTTCGATATCCTCGACGAGGTCGCGATCGAAGATGAGGACATCTACTGCCTGCAGCCACATATTCTAGCCATCCTCAAAGGAATGATCCAAAAGCCATGACTCAGCCCGCACAGGTGAAGCCCCGCGAACGCGACACCATCGTCCAGGCGCTGGCCGCCGGCGTCGTTCCGCGCGTCGGCCTCCAGCATATCCAGGTCGGCCGCGCGATCGAGGTCGGCGCGCTCGTCAAGGACATCGACCGGATCGCCGACGGCGGCTCGTCGGTGCGGTTCATCATCGGCGAATATGGCGCGGGCAAGACCTTCTTCCTGAGCCTCGTCCGGCTGATCGCGCTCGAGCGGCGATGCGTTACTATTCACGCCGACCTCGCCCCCGACCGCCGCATCCATGCGACGGGCGGGCAGGCCCGCGGTCTTTATGCCGAGGCGGTGCGGCACATGGCAACCCGGACCAAAGCCGATGGCGGCGCGCTGTCAAGTGTCGTCGAACGCTTCATCAGCGAATGCGTCAAGGAGGCCGAGACCGGAGGCGGGACGGTCGAGCAAGCCATCCACACGCGCCTCGGCGAGATCCAGGACCTTGTTGGAGGCCATGATTTCGCGCAGGTCCTCAAATGCTATTGGCGCGGGAGCGAAGCCGGTGACGACGCCCTCAAGGCGGCAGCGCTGCGTTGGCTGCGCGCCGAATATCCGACAAAGACCGAGGCGCGGCAGGCGCTCGGGGTGCGCTCGATCATCGACGACGCCGATGTCTATGACAGCCTGAAACTTCTCGCGAAATTCGTGCGGCTGGCGGGCTATTCGGGTCTTGTCGTCGTGTTCGACGAGATGGTGAACATCTACAAGCTGCAAAGCGCTCAGGCCCGCAACCAGAATTTCGAGCAGATCCTGCGGATCGTCAACGACATGCTGCAGGGCAGCTCGGAAGGTCTCGGCTTCATCTTCGGCGGCACTCCCGAATTTCTGATGGACAGCCGGCGCGGGCTTTACAGCTATGAAGCGCTCCAGTCGCGGCTCGCCGAAAATCAGTTTGCGGCGCAGGGCCTCGTCGACATGACGGGGCCCGTTATCCGGCTCCAGAATCTGTCCCCCGAGGATTTCCTCGTGCTGCTCGGCAATATCCGGTCGGTCTTCGCGCTTGGCGATGTTTCACAATATCTCGTTCCCGATGCGGCGCTCGCTGCCTTCATGGAGCATTGCAACAAGCGGATCGGCGAGGCGTATTTCCGGACCCCGCGCAACACGATCAAGGCGTTCGTGCAGTTTCTGGCCGTTCTCGAACAGAATCCGGGCGCTGAATGGACGCAGCTTCTTGGTGCGATCGCGCTCGAGCAGGACGATGGAGCAGCCGAAGAGGCTATCGCGGCTGAAGACGACGGCCTTGCCGACTTCACTCTCTGACCATGCCGCAGCGTTCGACCGACTGCATCCGCAGGTCCAGCGCTGGGTGCGTGCGCAGGGCTGGTCGCAGCTGCGCGAAGTCCAGACGCGCGCTATCACGGCCATTGGGGGTCACCGCCGCGACGTCCTCATCGCGGCGACGACTGCCGCTGGAAAGACGGAGGCGGCCTTCCTGCCGCTTCTCGGCGCGGCCGCTGCACGGCAGGATCGCGGGGTCGCAATCCTCTATGTCGCGCCGCTGAAAGCCCTCATCAACGACCAGCATAAAAGGCTGGAAGGCCTCTGCGCGGATCTCGAAATCGGGCTGACGCGCTGGCATGGCGACGCCCCCCAAGGCCCGAAGACGCGGCTACTGAAGTCACCTGAGGGTGTTGTGCTCATCACGCCTGAATCTATCGAGGCGATGTTCGTGCGACGACCCGCGAGCGTCGAGGCCCTGTTTGGGCGGCTCGACGCGATTGTGATCGACGAACTCCATGCGTTTCTTCAGGGCCCGCGCGGGCTGCATCTGTGGAGCCTGTTGCATCGGATCGACGCCATTTCGCATAGCCGCGCGCGCCGCATCGGCCTGTCGGCAACGCTTGGAGACAAACAGCATGCGGCCGAGTGGCTCGCCGGCGAGGGCCCGCAACCCGAGATTATCGCGGTCGACGGCGGCGGCGCACCGCTAAAGCTCCAGGTGCGTGCCGTCGTCGAGCCGCCCGAGACCAGCCCGCCAACAGCAGACCTTGAGGCTCGCAGTGCGCTAGCCGAGATCGCGCGTCACGCGCACGAGATCCTGCGCGGCAAGAACAACCTGTTCTTTGCCGGCTCGCGCGCCAATGTCGAAGCACTCGCCGACCGCCTCAGGACCTTGTCCGAAGACGGCGGCGTGCCAAACGAGTTTTTCCCGCACCATGGAAGCCTTGCCAAGGAATTGCGCGAAGAGGTTGAGGCGCGCCTCAAGGAGGATCGCCTCCCCACCACTGCCGTTGCCACGACGACGCTTGAACTCGGCATCGATATCGGGTCGGTCCACAGCGTTGCCCAGCTCGGGGCACCGCGCTCGCTCGCTTCGCTGCGTCAACGGCTTGGCCGGTCCGGGCGGCGGGAAGGCAGCGCCGCCATTTTCCGGGGTTATATCCGCGAGCCCTATCTGGCAGCCGACGCCGATCCGCTCGATCGGCTCCATCTTCCGGTCGCGCAATCGGTCGCGGCGTTGCATTTGCTTGCCGAGCGCTTCGTGGAGCCGCCGTCGGGCGACCCTGCCCTGCTCTCCGTCACCGTCCACCAGCTCCTGTCGCGCATTGCAGAGCGCGGCGCGCAGCGCGCCGATCAACTCTACAGGGCGATCGGCCGCGACGGACCGTTCGCGGCGATCGAACCCGGCGATTTCGCGGATTTGCTGCGCGGGCTTGGCGGCGGCGAAGAGCCGATGCTCGAACAGGCGCCCGACGGGTCGTTGATGCTCGGGCCACTTGGCGAACGGCTCACCGCCTCGCGCGACTTTTACGCCAACTTCAAAACGGACGAAGAGTGGCGCCTCGTCAATCAGGGCCGGGCGCTTGGCACGCTGCCGATCGTCAATGCGCTCGCCGTCGGAAGCATCCTGTCCTTCGCCGGGCGCCGGTGGCGCGCGGTCGCGATCGACGACCCAGCGAAAGTCGTCGAGGTCGTCGCGCATCGCGCGGGGCGGATCCCCAAATTCGATCGCGTGTCGGGGGAACCGATCCACGATCGGCTCGCGGGTGCGATCCGCGACGCCCTCGTCGCATCCGACATGCCAGCCTATCTCGACCCCGTCGCTGCCCAGTTGCTCGCGGAAGGGCGCGACATGTTCGCAGCCCTCGACCTCGCGAGAACGCCGCTGATCGCGGCCGGCAAGGATACGCATCTCATGACCTGGCGTGGCAGCGTCGCCAACGGCCTGTTCGCCGTGCTGCTCGGATCGGTCGGATTCGAATGCGAAACGTTCGACGTCGGGGTGACGCTCCTCGGCACGCCTTCAGACGAGGCGGCCCATGTGCTCGGGGCGCTCGACGGTTGCCCGCCGATCGAGACCCTTGGCCGGTTCGTCTCCAATCTCGCCCATGAAAAATATGACGATTATATCCCGGAGGATCTGCTCCGCCGCTTCTGGGTCAAGCGCCATGCGCATCTCGAAACCGACGTAGCCGACATGATCCGCCGCATCGCGCTGGCGCTGTCATGAGCATCGCCCCATCATTTGCCCTTATGTAACAAAGGACAGAGGTTCATATGCTTCAGATACTCGAACTGGTTCGCGAGAGATTCGGCGCAAGCGTTCCGCACGCGCCGTCGCCGCAAGGCTTTGCGCCCCGCCTGCCGCATGAAGATTCCGATGAAGCACCCGCCGATTTTGCGGCAATGCGCGAACTCGCAGGCGACAGCGTCAATGGCCTGACGATCATCATCGCCTATCGCGACGCGAAGGGAGCCGCGTCGCTGCGACAGGTCAGCTGCATCCGCATCGAAACCGGCCAGGGCAAGCGCTATCTGCGGGCCTTTTGCCATCATCGCCGCGCGCAGCGTGTCTTTTTGATGACGCGCATCGATGCCGTCCACGACGCAGAGACGGGCGAGGAACTGGCCGGCGGCACCGACTATTTTGCGCCGTTCGCCGACGACCGGATTTCGGCGAGCCCGCTCGGCTGGGGCCTGTCGCCGGTGCAGCGTGCCGACCTCGGCGCCGGCCTGACCGCCCTCATTTTCCTGTCGCGATGCGACGGGCATGTCGACGCCGCCGAGAATGACGAGATCGATACCTTCACCGCGTCCTGGTGGATCCGTGCCGAAATCCACGCGCCATTTCCCGAGGCCGACATTTCGGCTCATATCCGGCGCATGGCGCCGGACGTCGAGGCCTTCGTCCTCGCGGCGCAGCGCATCCGCGCCTCGGCTGCGCTGCGGCCGATCGTGGCGGGCTATGCGAAGCGGGTGATCGAGGCCGACGGCCGGATTGCGCCCGAAGAACATCATTGGATCGCGCGCTATATCGACTGGATGACGAACTAGAAATTCATCGGTCCGCCTTCACAAGGAGCGACCGCGCGTCGCAAAGCGCCTTCGCCCCTCTAACACCGGAAACGAAACTAAGTCGCCGAGATGTCTTTCAAGAACCGTCCCTATGCTCAGTCCGGCATCGCCGAACTCGAAACGCTCGCCGGCAAGGATGCGACCACCGACGCGCTTATTCTCGCCGAACTGCGTCACCGCAATACAGCGCGCGCCGTTCGGTTGCGCGACCAACTGACCGCGGCCCAAAAAACGCCAAAGGCCCGCGCGACGAAGATTACCCAGCCGTTGCCGAAGCCTGCGCCAGCCCCGGGGACGCTCCGCCCGCAGACAAGGCAGGCGGCGCGCGCCAGCGTCCGCCCTGATGCCCCGATGCCGGCTGCGGCGGCACCGCCCATCGTGCCCCTGCCCGAGCGAGCCGACCAGTCGAACCGGCCGGTCGACATATTGGAGGCCTGGACCGCGCTCGAAGTTCTTTCTCCGACCACCTACCGGCGCCCCGCCGATCTTGCAGGCGACATCAAGAGAATCGCGCGCCTTGATCGCGGCCTTCCATGGGAGGGCGGGGCAAAAGGTCCGCCTGGAAAGCGGCTCTATTACCAGATCGTTCTCGGATCGATCGACATGGCGGGCGCGATAGACCACCTGCTCCAGCGCTTCGGCGATGGGCGTGCCGAGCGCCCGCAGGCTCGAGGCGAAACGCCGCTCGCGGTCGTCATCGTCGATCGTGACGGCCGACCGATCTACGAGGCTTGCGCCACATTGTCGAGTTTCGGCTGGGGATTGCCTGTCATCTTGCGCGAAGGTCCGGCCGCGCTTGCACGATGGCCGGTCGAGGAGGAGCGCATTCGCGAAACCCTGCACAAGCGCCTGTGCCGGGAAGGCGCCGACGGAAAACCCCTTCCGCTCGACGAAAGAGCCATCCGCGCCGCCTATGAATGGCTGACGGCCGAATATGCCATCGACCCGGCACTTCTTCGTCCGCCAAGCTTCGCGGTCCGCAGCCTCGTCCCGTTCAAGTCAAATGACCCGCCCGATGCGCTGCTCCTCAACAGCTTTTTTCTGAAAGACCTCGGGGCAGCGAGCAAGCTGTGCGCCGGCCGTGATGCACCCGAATTGCTGCTGCGCTACCTCGGCGCAAAAGTTCCCGCAGAGCGGCGCGATCTCAAGCACGACACCGCTGCAATCGAACAGGCTGTTGCTCCTGCCTCCTTTCCAGCCGGGCGGTGGCCGGGGCCCGGCCGCCACCCGCTGGTCCTGATACAGCAGGCTGCGGTAAACCTCGCCGCCGCGACAGCGGCAGGTGAGATATTGGCCGTCAACGGCCCGCCGGGCACGGGAAAAACGACGCTGCTTCGCGATGTCGTCGCGGGTCTCGTGACGGAAAGAGCGAGCGTGATGGCTGGATTTGCGGATCCTGAGCAGGCCTTCACGGCGTCAGGCGAAACGCTGAAGGCTGGTGCGGCGTGGATTCATCTCTACCGCCTCGATCCGCGCCTCAAGGGCTTCGAGATGCTCGTCGCCTCGTCGAACAACAAAGCGGTCGAAAATGTCAGCGGCGAGCTGCCCGCGAAAGGCGCCATCGCCACGGATTCAGAGATGCGATATTTAGAACCCATTGCCCAAAAGATGGTCGGCGCGCCGAGTTGGGGGTTGATCGCCGCGGTTCTCGGCAATTCATCCAATCGTTATGCGTTCAAGGATGATTTCTGGTGGAACGCGGACAATGGTCTGTTCGCTTACCTGAAGGCGGTTGATGGCCGGGAAGTCGAGATCGACGAGCCCGGCAAGCCGTCACGACCACCCCATATCGTCACCGCGCTCGATCCGCCGCGCAGCCGGCGCGAGGCACTTGGCAATTGGCGGCAGAAGCGCGAGCACTTCCGTCAGCTTGAAAAACGCGTCAACGACACGCTCGCGCAAATCGAGCTTCTGCGCGTGCGCGGCATCCATCTCCCGCTTGTCGAGCAACGCTTCGAGGCAGCAGAAAAGCATGGCACCGATCGGCCAGGCTGGTTCCACCGCCTCTTCGGCACTCGCCGGTATCGGGACTGGAAAACCGATCACGCTCCGCTTTCCTACGCGCTCGTCGAGGCGTGCCAGATCGCGTCGCAGGAAAAATTATGGCCGGAAGGCAAGTCTCTGAAACTCGGCCGCTCGCCCTGGCTCGGATTTGGCGCCACAAAACAGGCGGCCGCTTTTCGCCAGCGGCTCGCGCCGATGGCGACCGAATGGCGGCGCGACAAGCGAGCGCGTGCGGCCGATATCATCGACGAGGAGTTTTTCGAAAATGGCCACACAATCGTTCAGAAAGCGGCGCCCTGGCTGACCGAGGCTGAGCATCGCGAACGCGATGCGTTGTTCGAAGCGGCAATGGATCTCCACCGGGCCTTCCTCGATGCTGCGGCCAAACCGCTTCGCCACAATCTCGGCCTCGCGATGCAAGTCCTGGATGGAAAGGGTCTCGGTTCACCCGCGCGCGACGCGGTAATTCCGGATATCTGGTCGAGCCTGTTTCTCGTTGTGCCGGCGGTCTCGACGACTTTCGCCTCGGTCACCGCGATGCTCGGAAAGCTCCCGCCCCAATCGCTCGGCTGGCTTCTCATCGACGAGGCTGGTCAGGCGGCGCCTCAGCAAGCGGTCGGCGCGCTCCTGCGTGCGAACCATGCGATTGTGGTTGGCGATCCGATCCAGGTACCGCCAGTCGTGATGCTTCCCGATTGCCTTGTCGGCGCCATTTGTCGCAGTTTCGGGGTCGATGCCGAACGCTTCAGCGCGCCGGCCGCATCGGTCCAGACCCTCGCCGACGATGCCACCGCCTGGTTCGCCGAATTCCCGGCCGGCGCCGGCAGCCGGACGGTCGGGGTACCACTGCTCGTGCACCGCCGCTGCTCGGAACCGATGTTCAAGATCGCCAACAGCGTCGCCTATGAAAATCTCATGGTGCAGGCGAAGGCCCCCCGCAATTCGGCGATTCGCGCTTGCCTTGGCCCGTCGCGCTGGATCGATGTCCAAGGTTCAGGACGCGACAAATGGTGTCCGGCGGAAGGCGACGAAGCGGTCCACCTGCTTGAGCAGATCATCGCGAAAGGCATTGCGCCCGACCTCTATGTTGTGACGCCCTTCGTGCAGGTCGCCGACGGGCTGCGCGCCGCGATTCGCGAGAGCGCCGCGCTCAATGCAGCCATCCCCGACATCGGCAGCTGGGTCTTTGAACGCGTCGGGACGATTCACACGGTGCAGGGCCGCGAGGCCGAAGCCGTGATCTTCGTGCTAGGCGCCCCCAATCCCGATCAAACCGGCGCGCGCGGCTGGGCCGGGAAGCAGCCCAACCTCTTAAACGTCGCTGTAACTAGGGCGAAGGAGGCACTTTATGTCATCGGCAACCGCAACCTCTGGAGCACAGCCGGCGTGTTTGCGGTGCTTGACGCTCGTTTGGAATAATGCCCTCTCTGCTCCGCCGCGGGATTTCGTATGTCCGGCGCGCAATTTGATCAGTTGCAAATTCCTACGGTCTGCTTAGCAAAAGGTCGAGTAGCTGCTGTTCAATAATGGTTCGAAATGGACTAACCGGCCAATCCCCACATTGATTTCTACTCTCGAATTTGCCGCACGGAACGTTATGTACGATTTGGGCGAGGGGAAATAATGCGGTTCATACACACATCGGATTGGCAACTTGGAAAGCCCTTCGGGCGCGCGCCCGAAGAAGCGCGCGCCGCGCTGCTCGAGGCGCGGCTTGATGTCATTGACACCCTCGCGGCTTGCGCACGCCAGAATGGCGCCGCTACCATTCTCGTGGCTGGCGATGTTTTCGACAGCCCCGAGCCCGGCGACCGAATCTATCGCCAGGCGCTCACCCGCATGACGCAGGCCTCCGATATTCGGTGGATCTTGCTCCCAGGCAATCACGATCCGGCGCGCACGGGCGGCCTGTGGAGCCGGCTCGTCGGCGAAGCGCCGCCGTCGGTCGATGTCTGCCTCGAACCCGAGCCGCTCGACCTCGGCGATGGCCTCTGGATCCTCCCCGCCCCGCTCCAGTTCAAGCGCAGCCTAGACGATCCGACCGCCTGGTTCGATCAGGCCGAAACGCCAGTAGGCGTCAAGCGCGTCGGGCTCGCACATGGGTCGATCCGCGATTTCGGGTCGGCGGGCGCAACGCCCAACCCGATCGCTCCCGACCGCGCGGCACGCGCAGGTCTTTCCTATCTTGCGCTCGGCGACTGGCATGGGCGGATCGCCGTCGACTCCCTTACTCACTATAGCGGCACCCCCGAGCCCGACGATTTTGGGCGCGAGCTGAGCGGCGTCGCGCTCAGCGTTGACCTTTCGGGCGAACGGGCAGCAGTTTCCGACATCGAGACAGGACGCTATCATTGGGCCGCAGAGACTTGGTCGCTCGCCGCCATCGACGATCTCGACCCGCTGATCGCCGCGCTCGCGCCCGGCGTTGAGCGCCGCCACCTTGTCGCGCGATTGAAGCTGTCGGGGATGCTGACGCTCGCCGAGCGTGTTGCGCTTCGCGACCGCCTCGAAGGCGAACTCGCACACGAGGTGCGCTGGCTCGACCTCAATCTTGCCGATCTGTTTGCGCGCCCGACCGATGCCGATCTCGCCGAAATCGATGCCAACGGCGTACTCCGTGCCGCGGCCGAGACGCTGAAGGCGGCTGCGGCCGACGGCGGCGCCGAAGGCAGGGTGGCCGCCGCTGCCCTCGAGCGGCTCTATGTCGAGCAGAAGCGCGCCGAGCGCCAGGACGCACGCTGATGCGGATTCACGAACTCACGATCGAAAATTTTCGCAAATTTCGCCAGCCGCTGCGGCTCGCCGGTTTCGAACCCGGCCTCAACCTGCTCTGCGACCAGAATGAAGCAGGCAAGTCGACGATTCTCGAAGCGTTGCGCGCCGTCCTCTTTGAACGTCATGGCTCACGGAGCGACCGCATCCGCTCCTTTCGCCCGCACGGTGATGAGGTCGCGCCCACCGTCGAGCTCGATTTCGAGATCGACGGCACGAGATGGCGCCTCCGCAAACGCTTCCTCCAGTCCGCTTCGGTCGAGCTTGAGAGCGCAGCGGGACGGGCAACCGGCGACGAGGCCGAGGAGCGCCTCCAAGAGCTTCTGGGATTTTCGCGAGCGGGCAATCGCGGTGCCGACGACGACAGCCGCGGTGCGCTCGGGCTTCTGTGGGTCGAGCAGGGTCAGTCGTTCATCATCGGATCGCCGGGGGTTAGTGCCCGCCGCACCCTCGAGGATGTGCTGGCCGGCGAAGTTGGTCTCGTGACCGGCGGACAGCGGACGCAAGCGATCCTGCAAAATGTCGAGCGGTCGCTCGCCGAGCTTCGCACCGCTACGGGTCGTCCAGCGCGGCGTCTCTCCGCCGCACAGGACGCTGCTGCTGCAGCGGCCGAAGACGTGCGGCTCGCGCAAGCCGAGCTCGACCAGTTCGATACGACTCTCGATCGTCTCGACGCCAAGCGGAACGAACAACGGCGCCTGCTCGATGAACTCGACGATCCCGCCGAGCTCGAGAAGATTCGCAAGCTCGATACCGACATCGACAGCGCCAAGACTGCAGCACAGAGCCTGAAGACTGCGGAGGCGCTTCTGCGCGAGGCCGCAGGCGAGCGCGAGCGCCTCGAAACGCACCAGACTAAGCGCCGCGACCTTGCCGAAGCGCTGGTTCGCGCCGAAACCGCCGCCGAAGGCGCTCGCGTCGCCGCCAAAGAACATGACGATGTGCTAGCGGCGGCCCGCACCGCCGAAAGCGACGCCGTCACCGCGCTCGACGATGCCCGTGCGGCGCTTCGCACCGCCGAGGACGCGCGACAGACGGCGCAGCGAGCGCGCGGTGCCCGCGTACGCAACCGCGCGCTTGCCGCTGCCTTTGAACGGCTCGATGCGGCCGAGGCGATTGCATCCGACCAAAGCGCGTCGGCCGAAGAGCTCGCTGGCACCGCGATGACACCCGAAGCGAGCCGCGAGCTCCAGGACCTTGAGCAGACGGTTGCCGAAACGAGAGCCGCGGCTGCCGCAGGCGCCGCAACGCTCGAAATCGCCCTGCTGGCCGCCGCGCCGCCCGCAAGACTCAACGGCGAGGCGGTAGCTTGGGATATCCGCACGCTTGTCACCGAAGCGCAGACGCTCGAAATCGATGGCTTCGGAACGGTGGCGATCACGCCTCCTGCGTCAGGCGAGCCGGCACAGGCACGGCACCGCGCGGCCGAGCAGGATCTCACGGCATTCTTGGCGAAGGTCGGCTTCGAAGACGCCGCCTCGGCGCGCGAAGCTGCACGCACGCGCGTAGACTTGGCGCAGCGTGTCGCGCGCCTCACCGCGGAACTCCAGGCCGCCTGTCCAGCGGACGACGCGCTTGACATCGCTGCGGGCCTCGACGCGCTTCGCGGCGCCTTGGCCGAAGAGGAGCGTCCCTCAGCGGCGAACGCGGCAGAAAGCGAAGACGAGGGCGCGCTCGACGAAGAATGGAATAAGGCTCGAACCGAAGAGCGCACCACCGAAGGACGCCGCACTGCCGCGCTCGAAGCGCTTCACGTCGCGAATATCGCCGGCGTCAAATGCGCGGCGGCAATCGAACAGACCGCCGCCGAGGTCGCGCGCTTCGAAACGGAGCTCCAGGCTGCGATCGGCGATCAGGACGATGCCGCGCTTGAGGACGCACTCGTCGAGGCGCGCGCCGGCGAAGCGCGCACGACCGTCGCTCGCGACGAAGCCCGCCGCGCGGTGGAAGGGCTCGATGAAACTCAGCTTACACAGCGCCGCGAAAACCTTCGGCGCCGACGCGTTCGGCTCGCCGACGACCGGGTCGACCTTGCCAGCGATATTTCGCAGCTTGCCGAGCGCGCCAAGACCTTGGGCGGCGTCGGCCCGGCGAGCCGCCTTGCGGCCGCCACCGAGCTGTCCGATGCCGCAGCCGCGGCGCAAGCCAAACTCGAAGAGGAAGCCGCGATGCTGTCACTCCTCGCGCGGACTATCGCCGAGGCACAGACTGAAGCCTCGCGGCAATTCCTGGCCCCCGTCACGCAGCGCGTTGCGCCCTATATCGGCCGCTTGCTGCCCGGCGCGAGCATTTCCTTTTCCGAAGATCTTCGTCCAACGCTCCTGACCCGCGGCGGGCGCGAGGAGGACACAAGCGATCTCAGCAAGGGGACGCAGGAGCAGCTCGCGGTCCTCACCCGCATCGCGTTTGCGGACCTTCTGATCGAGAAGGGCAAACCCGCTTCGCTTCTCCTCGACGATGCGCTCGTCTTTGCCGACGACGACCGGTTCGACGCGATGCTCGACATATTGACCGAGGCGTCGCGGCGGATGCAAGTGATCGTACTGAGCTGCCGCACGAGCGCCTATCGCGGGATAGATGCGACGCGGATCGCGATCGCATGACGTCCCTGTCCCGCCGCGCCTAACCCCACCGAGAGGATCTGTAATGTCGACCAAGAGCGCGGCCGAGAACGCGCAGGAATTTGCCCAGTCGGCGATCAGCGCAGCACCGGTGATCATTCTGGGCAGCGGCGCGTCGGCGGCGCATGGCATTCCTGGCATGGGGCCGCTTGCCGATCATCTCTCGACTGCGGCGATCAATCCCGACTGGAACGTCGACGAGCAGGCCGAATGGCAAAAGTTCCTCGTGCACCTTAAAGCCGGGATCGATCTGGAAAGCGCGATGCAGGACATTCGTCCGACGGTGCGCCAGACGCATCTCATCGTCACCATGACGCGCGACTTTCTGCTGCCCTACGATCTTACTGTGCTGGAAGAGCTGCTGCTCGATCGGCGCGCTTTGCCGCTCTCGCGGCTCTTCCGGCATCTGTTCGACAGTACGCATATGACGATCGACGTCGTGACGCCCAATTACGACCGGGTCGCCGAATATGCCGCAGATGCCGCAGATATCGCCTGTTTTACGGGCTTTAATTACGGCTATTTGCAAACGCGCGCGCGCAACGCGAAAACGCGTGTGTCGGTCGACGGGCGCGCGGTGCGTACCGTCGCGATCTGGAAAGTCCATGGCTCTCTCGACTGGTTCCAGGATTCAGCGCAGCAAATTTTCGGGGTGCGGAGCGCGCTCAAGATACCCGCTGCGCTCACGCCGCTGATGATCACACCCGGCATCGAGAAATATCGCCTCACGCATGGCGAGCCCTTCACCACGGTCCTCGCCTGCGCCAATGCCGCGGTAGAGAAAGCCCGCGCCTACTTCTGCGTTGGTTACGGGTTCAACGACGAACATCTGCAAGCAAAGCTTCAGGCCCGCTGCGACTGGGATTCGGTTCCGCTGGTCCTGATCACGAAGGAGCTGACGCCGACGGCGCGGACGATCCTCAAAAGCGGTCAATGCCGACGCTATTTGGCGATCGAAGACGGGCCGGCGGGCGCCCGCGCCTATATGCATGACGTTCCCGACGGTTTCGATCTCGACAAGCCGCTGTGGCAGCTCGATCCATTTCTCGACCATATGACAGGGGCACGTGCATGAGCATTTTGGACTTCGCCGACGAAGACGCTTTGGGCTGCGTCCAGTCGGTCGACACCACAACCGTGATCGTGCGCGTCGACGATGTCGAACGGCTCCGCGCGCTTCAGGTCAATCGGCTCGTCGCGCTTCGAAGCAGCCTCGCGGGGCACAAGCTGATCGGCGTTATTCACAAGATTACGCGGACGGCGATCGAGGAATCGAAGCGCGCGGATGTCGAACAGGGCGAAGAAGCGCATCCCGAGCTCAATCTGGTTCGCATCACGCTGATCGGAACCCTCCTCGACAAGGATGGCGCACGCAGCAATGTGTTCCGCCGCACGCTTGAGACGGTCCCCGAGATCGACGCGCATTGCTTCGCGATGGAAGGCGAGCATCTCACGCGCTTCATGGGGGTGATTTCCGAAGTGACCGGCGGGGCGCAGCGCCTGTCGCTTGGAACTTATACGCTCGATCCCAATGCCGAGGCTTATATCAACGGCAACCGCCTGTTTCAGCGCCACGCGCTCGTCGTTGGCAGCACCGGCTCAGGGAAGTCCTGGACCACCGCGCGCCTTCTCGAACAGGTAGCCGAGCTCGACAGCGCGAACGCCATCGTTTTCGACATGCACGGCGAATATGCCTCCATGCAGGGCGACGGATTCGTCCATCTCCGCGTTGCCGGGCCGGGCGACATCGACGCCAGGAAGACGCTGGCCGACGGTGTGCTCCACCTTCCTTATTGGCTGATGAGCTACGAGGCGCTCGTTTCGATGTTTGTCGATCGCAGCGACCAGAATGCGCCCAACCAGGCAATGGTGATGTCACGCGCGATCATCGATGCTAAAACGCGCTTCCTGACAGCCGGAAATCACAACGAAATCCTTGCTAATTTTACGATCGACAGCCCTGTCCCCTTCGCGATTTCAGATGTATTGACCGAGCTCGACCGGCTAAACAGCGAGATGGTCGAAGGCGCGCGCGCGGGGACTGAGAAGCAGGGCGAGTTTCACAGTAAGCTCAGCCGTCTGATCCAAAGGCTATCTGGAAAGCAGACCGATCGCCGTCTTGGCTTCTTGTATCCGGCGGCGGGCGTCGCCGACGACTATGCCTGGCTCGACCAAGCGGTGACGCTCCTTCTCGGCGGACGTTCGGCGAAGGGCGGCCGCGGCGGCGTGAAGATCATCGACTTTTCGGAAGTGCCCTCGGACATTCTGCCGTTGATCGTCGGCATGGTCGCCCGGCTAGCCTTCCTTGTGCAGCAATGGAGCGCACAGGGTACCCGACATCCGGTCGCTCTTTTCTGCGACGAGGCCCATCTCTATATCCCGCAGGACGCGAACTCGGGCGCCGCCGAAAATGCGATAGCGACTTTTGAGCGCATCGCTAAGGAAGGCCGCAAATATGGCGTGGGACTCGTGGTGATCAGCCAGCGCCCTGCCGAGGTAAATCGCACCGTGGTCAGCCAGTGCAACAATCTCATCGCGATGCGCCTTACCAACGGCGACGACCAGAATGTCGTCCGGCGTCTGCTGCCCGACAGTCTCGGAGGCTTCGGCGACCTGCTCCCGATCCTCGATACTGGCGAGGCGCTTGTTGTCGGCGACGCCATCCTGCTGCCGACGCGCATCCGGATCGCAAAACCCGTCAACGAGCCGCTCAGCGGAACGATCGACTTCTGGGATCGCTGGGCCGACGGTTCGGCTGCGGCTGCGCTCGAAAAAGCTGTCGAGAGCTGGCGGCGCCAGACCTTGATAAAATAGCTTCTAGCCCGGAGATATGTCGGTTCCCGTATGAGACTACGGTTGCCGCCGCGGTCAGATATCCAAGTTGGCCCTAATGGTCCAGTTTAGGATTGGAGCCACTTGTCAT
Source organism: Sphingopyxis sp. UBA6723 (assembly GCF_002454115.1). GTDB lineage: Bacteria > Pseudomonadota > Alphaproteobacteria > Sphingomonadales > Sphingomonadaceae > Sphingopyxis. The sequence goes on from NZ_DKIH01000006.1 coordinate 317,583, forward strand.
AGACGGATTTTGAACTGGTTGGGATACTGCTTGGCTGGAGTGAATGGACGATTTCCCTGAACTTTGTCTTGCAGCGGTGATGCGAGGCAACACGCCCTGCCAACACCGTATGAGCCGAGACCACTTCGAACATCATTTGTATCTCGCGCGGCGAGAACCCCTTTATCATCTGCATATAGTAGAAGTCGGCTGAATTGGCCGTTCCATAGGGGTTGCCCACCGAACAGGTGACGACGGTCTCAACGAACTCGCGACGGACCGTCTCCGGGACTTGATGACCCTCAGAGAGTTTGGCGACGCGCTCCGCAAAAGGCGCCTCATTGTAGAAATTATTGATGCCCTGGTGGATCGTCATCAGGTTCTTGCAAGCTGTCGAGATCAGGGCGTGCCGCTCCGTTTCCGACAAAAGCCCGATGATCTTGAGGTTCTCGAAGAAGGCCTGTGAAGCCTTGAAGCGTTCTTGCTCACCCTTTGCCTGATATTTTTGGTGCTGATTGATGAGCAGCGAGATCGAACTGGGCGAAAAGGTTGTAGAAAAATGGCTACAGACGGTGATTGCCGTTACCCTAGAATGTTCCTCCTTGGTCGGATCGCAATAGATGCCGTGGAGCATCCCGAAAATTGCGTCGCGCTGTGCGTTGAAGGTCTGCGTGATGCGCTGACACCAAATCTGCATCTGCTCCTGAGAGAAGCCGGCGGCGTTGAGCGCGGTCATGAATTCCTTGATGTCCACGCCTGCAGTGTTTTGTTCGTCGCTAAGAGCGTGTCGACTGCACCGGTTCAGGAAGCTGATGAACTCATATTCATCGATATTCCCGATAACTGGATGAGCAGCAGAAAAATTATTTCTGATGTCCCGGCATTGATCGAGCATGAAGTAACCGGTTTCGGAGATAAGGTTCAGTTTCAGGCACAGATTCAGCATTTCCGAATCTTGCATATCGAGCAACTTCTTCTCGTCGAAGTCCTTATCTATGATCTGCGGTATTATATGGATACCGAAGCGTCTAACTTTATCACGAAGCTCAACGACCGCTGCGTTCCACGCGTAGTTTATGGCGGAATCAAAAAGGCCGGTGGCGACTGCCACGCACATCCGCATCACACCCTCAGTCCTCAGATGTGGAGGAATGTTGCTCAGCAACTGGGGAAGGTTCTGCCAAGCGTTCTGGATCTGACTGTCCGATGCCAGCACCGAGCGATCTATGCCCAAGGCTGACGTTAGAGCCATCAACATGGGAGCCGAAAAAGTGGAGACTGTGGGAAGCTGCACGGGACTTAAGACAAGTTGGTTTGCCACAAGGTATCTCCAGCGACTAATTAGGCATTGAGGCCGTCTCCTATCACCGCTTTTCTGGAAGCGACAGGTAGTAGCCAGTGGCCTGCGCGAACGGCCGGTTTCGGGAAGCAGTCTCGCGGCTAGCTACGACCTAGATGGTGAAGGGTTTCGGGCGCTTCAGCGTACAAAAGCCTCTCATGCAGGAACCCGCGTGGGCTCTGGGACTGAGCTATGGGGATTTGTGCTTTGGCCTGGTCGGGATGCCGCCGCGCACAGTTGAAAGACGGCCGAGGCGGCATCCCGAGACGCGACCTCGACCATAATAATCGAGGTCCGGAACGTCGATCTGTCGTCGTTCAGCGGACGTGTGGCACCGCGCTGAGGCGATCGGCGCAAGGCGACCCGTTGGCCAGCGCCGGCATCGCGCGGTCATTCTTGCGGATAAGCCATGCCGGTTCATGACGCGATCGTCCGGATCGGAACGGCGGCACTCGGCGGGGCGCGAGGTTGGCGCCATCGGACAAACACCTCGATGACGGTCATCTTGCCGCCGCAGCATGGGCATAGCGGCGTTGGATCGACCGGTTCGTCGATAGGCGCATCCCCGGCATCCGGCATGACATCGAGCAGTTCGCGGGCGAGCGCGAGACTGGCCCTCCGGGTGGAACCGGCAAGCAGGCCATAGTGCCGGATGCGGTGAAAGCCGCGCGGCAGAACGTGGAGCAGGAAGCGGCGGATGAACTCGTCAGCGCTGAGTGTCATGACGCGTTGGCGGTCGGCGCCGTCGCGGCGGTAGTCCTTATAGCGCATTGTCACGCCGGCATCGCCGAACGCGAGCAGGCGCCGGTTCGAGATCGCGACCCGGTGGGTGTAGCGCGACAGATAGGCGAGCACGGCCTCGGGCCCGGCGAACGGGGGCTTGGCATAGACGACCCAGTTCTTCTTCCGGGCCGGCGACAGGTGGCGAAGGAATGTCCGTCGTTCGGCGAGCGGAACCATCGTCCCAAAAAAGCTGAGACGCCGGGCATCGTACAGCGCCAGCAGCTGGGTCAGGAACAGGCGACGGAACAGCCGTCCGAGTACGCGCACCGGCAGTAGGAACGCAGGCCGAGACGATATCCAGCGCTTCCCACCGGGGGCGACGCCGCCGCCGGGCACGATCATGTGCACATGCGGATGGTGCGTCATCGCGGATCCCCATGTGTGGAGCACAGCGGTGATGCCGATCCGGGCGCCGAGGTGCTTGGGATCGGCAGCGATGGTCAGCATCGCCGCCGATGCCGCCCGGAACAGGAGATCATAGACCACTGCCTTATTGTAGAACGCGATGTCGGCGACCTCGGCGGGCAGCGTGAAGACGACGTGGAAATAGCCGACCGGGAGAAGGTCGGCCTCGCGGGCTTCAAGCCATGCGCGCGCCGCAGCGCCCTGGCACTTGGGGCAGTGACGGTTACGGCAACTGTTATAGGCGATGCGCCAGTGGCCGCAGTCCTCGCAGGCCTCGATATGGCCGCCGAGCGCCGCGGTCCGGCATTGCTCGATCGCCGACATGACCTTGAGCTGCTGGAGGCTGAGGTGCCCGGCATGGGCGGCCCGATAGGCGGGACCAGCGCTGCGGAAAATATCGGCGACCTCGAGCGAGGTCTGCACGGCTCAGCCGGGCGGCGCCTTGTCTGCCATCAAGGCGGTCAACCGCTCGAGCGGGCCGGCGACGGCATGGATCGTTCGCGTCGATACCTTGGTGTAGAGCGCGGTCGTCTCGAGCTTGCTGTGGCCAAGCAGCACCTGGATCACGCGGATATCAACATCCTGCTCGAGCAGGTGGGTCGCAAAGCTGTGGCGCAATGTGTGCGGACTGACGCGCTTGCGGATGCCGGCGACCTCGGCGGCTTCCTGGACCGCGCGGTGTAGCTGCCGCGTCGAGACCGGATCGGTATAGCTGCGCCCCGGAAACAGCCAGCCATGGGGAAGCATGACGTTGCGACGCTTGCCCTCGCGCCACCACATCCTGAGCAGCTCCAGCAGCTGCGGCGAGAGCATCGCATTGCGGTCCTTGCGTCCCTTGCCCTGCTCGACGCGGATCAGCATCCTGGTGCTGTCGATATCATCGACCTTGAGGTGCGCTACCTCTGACACGCGCAGACCGGCGCCGTAAGCGACGCCGAGCGCCGCCTTGTACTTGATCCCCGGCGCTGCCTCGAGCAGCTGCGCCGCTTCCTCGACGCTGAGCACCTCGGGCAGCTTGCGCCGATAGCGGATAATCACCAGCGAGCGCGCCAGATCCCGCCGCCCGAGGGTCGCAGCGAACAGGAAGCGCAACGCCGAAACGGCCCCGTTGATAGTCGAAGGGCTGACGCCCTGCTCGTGCTGGTGCACCTGAAAGCGCCGAATATCCTCCGCCGTTGCCGTATCGGGCGGGCGTTCAAGGAATGCGGCGAAGCGTCGGACGTGGCGGATATAATCCTGCTGGGTGTGCCGACCCAGCCCGCGCATCATCATATCGTGCTGCATGCGCTGGCGAAGCGGGGTGATCGGGGCGTCGGTCGTAACAATAGTCATGGCAGGCTCCTCTTCGTTGAAGGAGCTCCATGATCTGCCCACTGTCGGCCTAGCTCAACGTCCCTGCGTCCCCTGCCACCTCAGTCCAAGGCGCCCATCCCGCGAAGCGGGTTAGTGCATGAGGCGCAAAGCCGACGGCGCAATCGACTCTCAATTCGGGTGCAATTGCGCTTTCGACCAAGGAAGATCTCGATATCTTTGCCTCCTCATCAAACATGGAGGATCCTTTGAAACCGCCCGTCATTCTGCTCCTCGCCGTTTGCCTTTCGGCCTGCGGTCAAAGCGAACCACGAAGCGTTCAATATTTCGAGGCGAACCCCGACGCTGCTCGTGAGGTCGCCGCCAATTGCAGGGACGGATCAATCCGCGGCGACGAATGCAGAAATGCAGATATCGCCTTGGAGGTCATCGAAGGTCGGGAGCGTTTCGCGCGTTTCCGAGGCAAAAAATGATTTAGGCGCCGACGCGAGCTTCCAACTCGACGATGCGCTCGGAGCAGATGGCATGGACGGCCCGGCCGAGTTTCTCGACACATCCGGCCAGCCAGAGGAGCTCCTCCTCACTGATGCGATAATGCTTCGAATAGCGGGCCTTCACATAGGCCTCCTTGAGTTTCTCGAAGCGCGATCGATCCGCTTTTACTTCGCGCGGCCAAGCATCGACCAAACGCATATCGAGGCGCTCGGCTTGCGTCCGCAGAAAGCCCAGGTTGTGAACGTGCGGCGTGTAGAACGTGCAGACCAGAAGCGCGCAGTGGTATAGCGTTTCAGTGGTCTGATGCAGGAGAAATGCGGCTTCCTTTGTAAATGATTGCTCGATCGCATCACTCGACAGCTTGGACTTTCGCAGGGCCGCCGGAAACCATTCGTCAAAATATTCCCGCGCCATCGCCAGCGCCTGCTCAGGCGTCTTCGGCTTCGGCTTGTGCAACTCCTTGTCGTCAAACTCGTAGAGCGCGATCCCGTCGCGCGCGACGTCCATGAAGAAATAGCGCCCGTGCGCGAGCCCGTCATTCACCTCCTGCAGCGTGTGAACGATGAAGTTGACCGGCGTGTGCAACGTCTTGTCGATCGCAAGCTCACGGGTCAGCCGATCGTCGAGCTTCGACCAGAAATCGATCTTGTCGGTCAGCCGCTTGTCGTTGACGATGATCAGCAGATCGAAGTCCGAGCGATAGCCTTTGGCGGTGTGCGGCTCATCGACCCAGCCGCCGCGCGCATAGCTGCCGTACAAGATGATCTTGTCGATCCGGCCCTTCTTTTTCCAGCCCATGGTGCCGAGCGCGATCGCATCCTCGAATTCTTCGAAGATGATCGCTTTCACGCGCTCGAGCTCGCGCTGCTTGTTGGCCGGGAGATGATCGAGATCGGTTCGCATGACTGTTCTCACCTGTGTAATTTCGCTCGCCGGATGGCAAGCGCCGTCGGATCCAAATCGGCACCTCACGCCCCTTCCTTGATCCGAAAATCCCAGACCGGGATGCCAAACGCCCGCGCCTTGTCGACGAGATTGTCCTGGATGCCGGTCCCCGAGAAGACGATCAGCCCGGTGGGCATCGCGTCGATCAGCCGCTCGTTGCGCTTGAACGGGGCAGCCTTCTTGTCGCGGTTCCAGTCGGGCCGGAACGCGACCTGCGGCACGCTGCGGGCGTCGGCCCAGCAAGCGGCGGCACGCTCGGCCCCGGTCGGGGTCGCACCGTGCAGCAGGATCATGTCGGCATGGCGGGCATGAACCTTGTCGAGCGCCGACCAGATATGCTGGTGATCGTTGCAGGAAGGTCCACCGCTGAAGGCGATGCGCGTCCCCTCGGGGATCAGGGCTTTGGCCTTTTCGCGGAGACGCTTGTCCATGAAGTCGCGGCTGTCGATCATCGCAGCGGTCATCGTCTTGTGGCGGATGCGTGAGCCGGTGTGAGGCTGCCAGGCCTTGCGGGCATGGATGCGATATTGCTCGGCGGCACATTCACGGAAAAATTCCATCGTATCGCGCCGCTCGATCATCGTGATGCCCTCGGCGATCGTGCGCTCGAGTTCGACCGAGCGGATTTCGCTGCCATCCTGTTCGCGCTGCAGGTCGCGCTGCGCCGCCTCGTTGCGATCGAGATCGCGTTCGATCCGCGTGCCCGCGCCGTGGAAGAGATTGACGACGCCCCAGAGCAAATCCTCAAGATCGGGTTCGATCCTGGTGTCGATCAGACAGCCCGTAAGCGCATCGAAGATGTCGGCGACCGCGCCGCTGGCGAGCCGGTCGTCGGGCAGCGGGCGCCCGTCGGGTTCGTCCTCGAAGGGACGATGGCCGTAGAGCTGCATTTCCTGGAGAAGATGCGCGCTCGCGCCGGGTTCGAAGGGTTCGTCGGGATCGGGCTGTTCGGCATCATAGGTCATGGCGCTGTTCTCCGGCTGAAGGCGCGCGCCTTTCGCGGCCTTCGCGGCGACGCCTTGCGGCGCGCGGGCCGGGTCCGCACCGAAGGGGGCTTGCCCCCGCCCGGCCGGAGCGCCAGCGGAGGATGGCGGCCGAAGGCTATTTTGGATCGCGATGCAAAGGGGCGTCAGCCCCGGCGGAAAATAGCCGCCCGGCAAGCCATTGCGGTACCGGCCCCGCGTGCCGCAGTCGCCCTCCAGCGAAGGCCGAAGGCGCAGCCCTCCCGGAGACGCACGCGCCCAAACGCCGACACGCCCGCCCCCACGCCTTCCCTCCCGGCCGCCTCAACGAACGAGAAAGCGTGCTGTGTCTTCGCCCCGAAGCAGGCACCCGAGCCGGTCCGCAAATCGCGCTCGTCCCAGCGCGCCGAGATCGTCGTTGAAATCGCCTCGCTCCGGGACCAGCGGCACGACCTCGATCCCAGCATGGACGCCGCGTTCGACAAGGGTCTTCAGCGCACCCGCCCCGGCGGGATCCTTATCGCAGGCGACATAAAGGCGGCGCAGCGGCTGCGGAAAGCGGATGGCGGCAAGATGCGCCGCCGACAGCCCCGCGATCATCGGGAGGCTCGGCAGGGCCTCGCGAAGCGAAAGCATCGTCTCGATGCCTTCGCCGGCCGCCATAGTCGCGTCAGAGCGCCCGAACCGAACACCATGTCCGAGAAGGTGTCCCATGGCGCGGCGCGGACAGGCGACCGGAGCCTTGCCGCCTGCCGGATCGAGCCAGGTGCGATGGACACCGACGATATCGTCCTGATCGTCGGTGACCGCCGCGATCATGGCCGGCCATGCAGAACGGACGCCAGGCGCGTCGTCCCGTGACGCCTGGTAATAGCAGCGAGGATGATAGCGCAGCCAAGCGCCGCTCCCGGCGACGCCGATACCGCGCGCCGCGAGATAGGCTGCAACCACCGTCTCACCGACAGGCTTTGCCGCCGCCCAGAGGCGCCGCGCCGTGACAGGCGTCCCGGCCGGTGTCTTGCGGGCACGCGGCGATCGCGTGCCGAACGACGTCGGCAATGGCAGGCTCAAAAACCTTCGGGCTTCGGCGAGCGTTTCGCGCATCGCGCTATGCACGCAACTGGCGGCGATGATGTCGAGCAGGTCGCCATGCTCGCCGCTCGCCGCATCGGTCCATTTGCCGACCTGCGCGCGCGTGTCGCCTGCCGCCGACAGCAGGACATAGAGACTGCGACCCGGCGCATTGTGGATATCGCCGACGAGCCAGTAGCGGCCTTCGCGGCGACCGTTCGAAAGATAGCGGCGGCAGACGGCCTCGGCGTTTTCGGCCAAGCGGCGCACGATGTCGGAAATACTGTCCATGGGGGCTCCACGGCGACGGACGCGGCGCAAGGCCAATCGTCAAGGATCGGCCCGCCCGCGCATACGGCGCCGACAGCCCCTGCCGGCAGAGCAGCGGAGGATGCCATAAACGACGCGCCGATTTCAAGAAAATGCGGCAGCGAACGGCATGATGCCGTCCGCTGCCGCGCGAGCAAACGGGGCGACCGAAGCCGCCCCGTTCGTAGTCACTCGGCCGCAACCGGGAGTTCGTCCCAGCCGTCGTCACTATCGACACCGTCCCGTTCGCCGGTCCCGTCCGCCTCGGTGCCGTCCGTGTCGGCATCGGATGCGGCGACCTCGTTTTCGACGCCGTGGGATTCCCCGACCGACACCTCATTGGACGACACCTCTTCGACAGGCACCTCTTCGCCAGACGCCTGTTCGACCGGGGTGCGCAGCGGCTCGGGCAGCCAGTCCGATTCCTCGAGCAGCGCCTCCGCCTCACGGACCATGTCGGGTTTCTTGAGATGATCGATCATTCCGGCGAATTCCGCCCCGCGCGCTTCGGTGACGTCGGCCAAAATGCGCGCCTTGGTGACATGGCGGAAATAGCCGTCACCGGTCGCTCGCCACCCCGCCGCGATCGGGTCGAGTGCCACGATGCGCGCGAGGGCATGGCTGTGGGCCACACGACCGGCGATGTCGCTGCGCGCGGATTGACCCGCGTCGATCTGGGCGTTGAGCGACAGCGACGCACAATGGGCGAACAGGCTCGCCTGCTCGTTCGCGTCGAGCGCGATGAGCGCGTCCCACAGTTCGGCTTCGGTCTGCGGCAACCGCTCGCGCCATGCCGCATGCCGCGCATCGATTGCCCGCGCCGGCCCACTGTCGCGAAGGCCTTCCGGTGGATTGGAGAAATAGACCTCCGTGACCCGCAGTCCGAGACAGGATGCGTGGCTGAAGCGATAGAAGAGCGACAGCACGAACGCGTGAAGGACGGCGCCGAACGCCAGCTGCGGATTTTGCGCGAAGGCATCCTGCAACGCGAGCGTCCGCCAGGCGGTGAGGTCGGCGACGAGACGATCGGGCAAAGGCTTGAGCCCTTCCTCTTCGACCGGCGCGACGTCACCGCCGCGGGGTTCGGCCTCCGGAACGCCCGCATCGCCCTCGCCGTCGCCGACGGGCACCTCGCCTGCGGGATTTGCGTCGCCGCCGTCTTGTTCTTCGACCGGCTCGTCCTCAGGCCGCACGAAACCGCGATCGACACGGATCGTCCCGTCATACTCGATCGACACGAACACACCCGCGAGGCCGACTTCAGCCTCGTCGAAGATTTTCGGTCGATCAATCAGCGCACCGATCTTGGCCTCGATCGCCTCGAGTTGTGCGTGAACCTCCTCCGGCACCTCGGGCTCTTCAGACCATTTGTCCGACAGCGTCTCGGCCTCGGCTTCGAGCGCAGCGAGGCTGGCCTCTTCGTCCTCGGTCATCGCGACCTCGCTGCTTTCGAGCCAGCGCAATCCCCGCGCCGCACCGTGGGGCAAGTCGATCGTGGTCTGCACCCATTTCCAGCCTTCTTCTCCGATGCGCTGGCCGATCGCGGTGAGCTTCTCGTCGACCAAGCGGTCGAGCAGCGGCGGATTGGTAAGCCAGCCGCCGTCATCGGCCTCGAACAGGTCGCGCACGATGCTACCGCCCGCCGCGACATAGGCATCGACGCTGACGAAGCGCACGCGCTTGTCCGCCGCGCGGACGCTATTCTCGGTGAGTTTTTGACGAATGAACGCCGGCGACTTGTTCCAGCTGTGCGCAAGCAGTTCCCAGACCTGGACCTGCCGCTCATGGTCGTCCGACACCGTGAAGGCCATGAGTTGATCGAGTGACATGTCATCCGCGGCATAGAGGTCGTGCAGCGTCGGCGACACCGCGGCGAGCTTGAGGCGCTGGCGCACCACGGCGGGCGTGGTCATGAAATGCGCCGCGATCGCTTCGACTTCGTTGCCCTTGTCGACCATCGCCTGCATCGCGCGGAACTGGTCGAGCGGGTGCAGATTTTCGCGCATGGCGTTTTCCGCATAGCTGTCTTCTTCGGCAAGGATGCCCGTGGCCGACTGAATGATGCAAGGTACCGGCGCATCCTTCGCCAGCCGCTTCTGCTTCACGAGCAGTTCGAGCGCGCGGTAGCGCCGGCCGCCGGCGGGGACTTCGAACAGGCCGGTATCCGCGCCATCGTCACCGATGTGTGGCCGCACATTGAGGCTTTGCAGCAGGGTGCGGCGGGCGATGTCATCGGCAAGCTCGCCGATCGACACCCCGGCCTTCACGCGCCGGACATTGGACTGGGACAGGATCAGCCGGTCGAACGGAATGTCGCGCGACGGGCTGAGGACGATCTTCTGCTTTGCTCTGGCCATGGCCATTCTCCATGACGGGCCGCCGCGAGACACTCTCCCGGCTCTTGAAGCCCGTCACGAAGCCCCGGCTTCTCTCTTCCTCGAAGGGGGCCGCCACCGGCGGCCCCGGACAAGGCCCGCGTCGTCAGCCGCGGCCGGAAAGCCGGCGGGCCGCCGCGCGGAGGCGCTGCTCGCCAATGATGATCGAGCCCGCTGCGCGGGCGGCTTCGGCATAGACCGAGAGTGGATGCGCCGCCTCGAAATGGAGATCGCGCTCGATGCCGAGACCATAGGGGAGCCGCACCGCCTCGAGTTCGGCGGCCGAGAAGCTGCCCAGTTCCGGACAGCCGAACCCCAGATCGGCGAGGCCGAACAGGATGCCATCCGCGTCGATCTCGGTGGCAAGCCAGGTCGCGGCGCCGACGGGATTGAAGAAGCGCACCACGGGTTTCGGGTCGGGTTCGCACGCGCCGCGTTCGATCGCCGCAACCCGCGCGCGAGCGTTGGCCGCGAGGCGGGCGGTGATTTCGGGGGTGAGCAGTTTCATGCCGCGATCCCCTCGATCTGCAGTTTGTCGTTGGCGCGGCAGCGCACGGGCGACGCAAGGGCATCCGCCGCCAACTCGGACCGAAAGGCGAGGAGATAGTCGGCCGCTTTCGACGCGGCGCTGGCGGCGCGGAGGATCGCGCGATGATCCTCGCGGATGATATCGAGCCAAGAGCCGATATAATCCGCATGACGCACGCTCGGCGCGATGCCGAGCGCCGCGCAGACGAAGGCGCCCGCCATTTCGGCGATCAGTTCTTCATGGCCATAGGGCTTCGAGCCGAAGCTGCCGGTCTGATCTCGACCCAGACGGCTGTCATGGCCCGTCCAGTGGCCGAGTTCGTGGAAAGCGGTCCGGTGCCAGTTGATCGGTTCGTAAAAATCGTCCGGACGCGGCACCGCGACGAAATCATGGCGGGGGCTGTAATAGGCCGACGCCCCGCCGATCCGAAAGTCCGCCCCAGTGGCTGCGATCAGCACCTCGGCGTGCGGCAGGATCAGGCCCTCAGGGATCGGCGGCGCCGGGACATGATATTTGTCGGGAAGCCCGTCGCATTGATCGACCGAAAAGACAGTGAACTGCTTCAGGAAGGCAAAGCCACCCTTCCGCTCGCGCTTGCCATCATGGCGCGGCTCGGAGGCATCGGTTCCTGCCCGCCGTGTGTAGACGACGCCGATGCCGCGCTCGCCGCGCCGAACCGTGCCGCCGAGCGCGGCGGCCTGGCGAAACGTCAGGAAGCCGTGTCCCTGAAAACCGCGAGTCAGTACCGCGTGCCAGAGCGTCAGGATATTGATGCCGCTGTATCGCCGGTCGCTTACGACATTATAGGGAAGGCCGACCGCAGCTTGGCCCGCGTCCCACGGCTGCACCCAGGGAAGGCGCCCCGCTTCGAGTTCCGAGATGATTCGGCTGGTGATATCTTCATAGAGCGACGCGCGCGCGTCGCCGCGATGGTGGGATGTTGCCAGTTGGGGCATTTCAGGTCTCCGCGGCGGACCGGCGGCGAGCCTCTCTCGCCGCGCCCAATCCGTCCCGGTTTCCCGGCCCTCCTCTGCCTCTCGTGCGGCGGCATCACCGCCGCACGGCCGACGTGCGCTGTCGCTGCCCGACCCGACTACGCCGCGGGACTTGTCAACATGTTCTTCCTATGTTCTCATAGGGGGATGGACAATATCGATACCGCCCGAGTCGCAGAGACCATCCTTTCCGCCCCCGGCTGGGCGCGCGTTGGCATCACCGCGCCGACCAGCCATATCCGGGTCGAGGCCGCGTTCGAACTCGCGCGCGTGATCGTCGAGAGCGTGCGCGCCGGCGCGGAGCCACAAAACCCCGACCAGCTCGGGCTCTCCCTGTGACGTGGGCGGCTGGACAAAGGACGGACAGCATCGCGCCACGCATGTCTTCGAGGCCGCGGCCTGGTTTCGGGCGATCAAGCCCGTTTGCCGCTGCGGGCATAGCGCGACGTTCAATCCATATGGGATCTGGTGGCGCTTCGAGTGCAGGATGTGGGACGGCAATCTCGTCAAGGCGTGCCAAAAATTCTGGTGCGTCCGCTGCGGCGCGCGGACAGGCAAGCGCGTTCGCCCGGTGCGGATCGAACTTGTCGACCCGAGCCCCGATGACATCGCCCTGCCGATGCCCGAAGAACGCGAATGGAAGCGCGCGCTCAGCCGTTTCCGCGCCTGAGGACTGATCTTATGGATATCGAGACGGACGACGCACTGGTCGGCATCGGCAAGCTCCACCGCGTGATGGTATGGGACGGCCAGCGCGAACGCGAGAAGGAGATGCTGTGGGGGCTGCCCTCGCGCGATGCCGATATATTCCAGATCCCGCTCCTGAAGTCCGAGACCGCGATCATCGATCGGCCCTGTCTGCTGCTCGCCAATGAGTTCGGCCTCGTGAAGCGCGGTAAGACGGTCTATGCCGCAATCCTCATCAGCGACGAGCCCTTCTTCTGCATCGCGGCGGTCTGGCGGCCGGCGCACCGCCTGTGGCCCGAGAGCTTCGCGGCGCTCACCGTCCCGGCCTATGACGATTTGGCGCCGCACAAGGATCGCCACGTCGGCGTGGTCCGCCCCGAGGACTGGTTCGACTGGTTGATGGGGGCGCGGCCGCCGCTGGACATGTTGCGGCCTTTCCCCAAGAATAGCTTCAGCATCATGCCGCCGATTCAGCAGAATTTCGACGAAATGCTCGGCGCGGCCTGACCGAAACCGTCCAAGGGGAACCGCCGCCATGTGCAATCTCGTGACCCTCAAGGCTTCGGTTGCCGAAGTGGCCTCGGCCTTCGGAGCGCGGCGCCCCCTCACTAATGCTCAGCCCGGCGAGGTCTATCCGGGCGGACAGGGGTTCGTGGTGCGCGAGGACGGGGGCGCCCGCGCGCTCCAGTCGATGACCTGGGGCTTCCCGGTTCGGCTCAAGCATATGAAACCGACGAGCAAGCCGAAGCCCGTCAACAATGCCCGCGACGACAAGCTGATGACCTATTGGCGGACCTGGTTCACTAATCCCGCCCAGCGCTGTCTCATCCCGATCAGCGCCTTCGCCGAGGCCGAGGGCGCGAAGGGCAAGATGACGCGCACCTGGCTTCGCGTCGCCGATCAGCCGCTCGCGGCCTGTGCAGGATTGTGGCGCCCGACCGATGAGTGGGGCGACTGCTATACGATGGTGATGGTCGATGCGACCGAGGAGCTCTTTGATATTCACGACCGGATGCCGGTCATTCTTCACGCCGCCGATCATGATGCCTGGCTGCAAGCGCCCCCTGAGGAAGCTATGAAGCTTGTGACCCAATATCCGGCAAGCCAGCTGGAGGTCGAGCGGACCGACGTCCCGTGGTTTAGCCGCAAGCCCCCGAGCGCCGAGACCCCGACGCTCCTTTGAGAGTTTGGATCGTGGGGCAACGCTTCATCCGCCGAACAGCGATCGGATCGCGCCGACGAGTCCGGCAATGAAGGAGCCGCCGACGAGTACGGCGGCGAACCAGAATTCGATCGCCAGCGCGCGCGATTTCCATTTCGGTTCCTGATCCATTGGCCGTACATGCCATGGCCGGACAATGTAGGACAGACCCCGTTGCTCCGTTCGCGATGTGACAAAAGCTCTGACTCATCGCAATTCAGTTGGAGCTTTTGTCACATGAAACTGCCCGCGATCCACGGGCAAGGCGTCCGATTTGATCACCGTAAAAGCAAAGCACCATCCTTGTGGTCGGTGAAATGCCGTGGGACGATTATCACCCATGTGCGTCGGCTCCGCTTGGAGGATTATCGCGGTCCAGTCTCTACATGGACCGATTGGTGTCAATCTGGGTCCGATTAGCACACCAAGCCGCTTTATCAGGCGATTTCCTGTCGTTACACCGAAGAGGCGATCGGCATTGCGTATAGAGGCTAAGGTATTACCTGCCCGCCGCAGTGCGAGGACCATCGCGAAGCTTGTCCAACTTCATTGTCTCCCGGAGAGGAAACGGGAGCGATGAGCCATGGAGCGGATCGCGGGCGGACGGGTCGGGAACGTGCCGGCGGCCGATGAATCGACGTGAAGCATTTTAATCTGACGGAGGAACTCGCACACGACATATCAGGCGCCGACAAGGAAGAGCGGCTCTTTGCTGCCCTCTCGAACGCCGCTGACCGCATGGGATTCGATCTTTTCGCGCTCGCCTTCGACCGCCGCGGCGGCGGCGAAGCCGCATCGATGCTCGTGCATAATTATCCCGACGCCTGGGCCAATGTCTATGTCGGCTTCGACCTGAGCGGCACCGACCCGATCCGCCGCGCCGGCGAAAAATCCATGACGGGCTTTCAATGGCGCAATGTCGACCACTACATCCCGCTTTCCCGCGGTGACCGGCAATTGCTGAAGGTCGCCCGCGAGAGCGGAATCGGCGACGGCTTCACGGTGCCGCGGCACTTGCCTGGCGAAGCTACCGGAAGCTGCTCCTTTGCCGTCGCTCCCAATGCCAGGCTCCCGCTCGAGATGCTCCACGCCGCCGAGATTGTCGGCGCCGTGGCGCTCGCCGCGGCGCGGCAGCTCATCGGGACAGGCTCCTATACTCCGCGGGCGGCGCTGACCGAGCGGCAGCGCGAGTGCGTGCTCTGGTCGGCGCGCGGCAAGACCGCCGGCGAGACCGCCGGCATCCTCGGCATCAGCGAAGAGACCGTGGTCCGTCATCTCAAGATCGCGCGCGAGCGCTATTCGGTGCCGTGCCGGCAAATGCTGATCCTCTGCGCCCTGTTCGACGGCGTCATCGGCTTTTCGGATGTCTATGATTGGTGGCGCCCGCTCTGACGAGGAGCAGACAAACGCACAAAGCTTGCCCAGAAATGGGCATAGGCGTGCCGCGGGATTGATGGTCTGATTCCGGCTTCAACAGCCAAGGAAGTTTCATGATCACTCAATCCACGCGGGCGCATGACGCGCCCGGGAATGCGGCGCTACGCGCCATGTTCGCCGCCCGCAAGCAGGTCTTCATCGACAAGCTGCAATGGGATTTGCCCGCCCTCGATGGCCGCTTCGAGCTCGACCAGTTCGATACCCCGGACGCACGATATCTCATCCTGCTCGATCCCGATGATCTGCGCCACCGGGCGTCGGCGCGGCTCCTGCCGACAACGGCGCCGCACCTGCTCGGCAACATCTATTCGCATCTTTGCGCCGGCGAGGCGCCGTCCGGCGAAGGCATATGGGAGATCAGCCGCTTTTGCCTCGACCCCGCGCAAACGCCGACCGAGTGCCGCGATGCGCGCAACCAGTTGGTCACCGCGCTCGCGGACTATGCTCTCCACCACGGCATAGGCGAATATGTCGGTGTCGCCGAAGCCGGTTGGTATCACACGATCTGCAAATTTGGCTGGACATGCCGCACGCTGGGTCCCGTTCAGCGGGACGGCGCGTGCCGGATACTCGCCCTCAGCATAGCGATCGACGAGGACACGCTCCCCGGGTTGCAGCGCACCGGCACCTACGCGCCGCTTGTCCTCAAGTTCGAAGAAGGCGGGGAGCCGGGGCGATGAAAAAGGATCTGACCGAAGCCGATCTTCCTGGCCTGCTCGTCGATGAGCTGCGCCGCAAAGGCTATTGCATCATTCGCAACGAGGCGGTCGCGCGTGTCCATGCGCTCGCAAGGGATCTCGACCCGATCTTCGCCGCGACGCCCTTTTGTGAAGGCAATTTCTATGGTCGCCGCACGAAAAGGTTCGGCAGCCTGCTCAAAAGGTCGCCGCATATGGCCGAACTGGTGCTCAACCCCATCATCCTGTCTGCGGTCGAGACGATCCTCGGCACGGGATGCGACCGGATCCAGCTGAACCTCACCCAGGCGATCGAGATTCATCCGGGCGAAGTGCGGCAGTTTCCACACCGCGACCAGGATATGTGGCGCGGCGCCGACGGCAGCCAGGAATATCTGGTCAACGTCCTCTGGCCGCTGACGCCTTTCACGAAGGAAAATGGCGCCACGCGGATCTTTCCGAAGAGCCACGGCGTGAAAGGCATCGCGAAAACCGATCTTGGTCCGCCCATTTTCGCCGAAGGCAAACCGGGCGCAGCAATCTGCTTTCTGGGATCGACGGCGCACGGGGCGGGCTCGAACCTCAGCAACGAGGTCCGGCGCGGCGTACTCGTCAGCTACAGCCTGGGATGGCTGAAGCCCTATGAGAATTTGTGGCTCGCTTATCCGCCCGAGGTCGCCCGGACGTTTCCGCCTGAATTGGCTGCGCTCGCCGGTTATGCGCAGCACCGCCCCAATCTCGGCAATTACGAGGGCCAATGTCCTTCGGTTTTGCTCAAGGACGACATTCCCGCCCATATCGGCGCGATCGACGCGCTCAGGCCCGACCAGTCGGATGCGGTCGCCGATTTTGCCGCTGCCGAAAGGAACGGCCAATGAGCCCGGCGCATGTGTTCGAGCCGACCTATGAGGCAATCAAGCGTCGGCTGATGAGCGGGGAATGGGCCGGCGGTACCCGGATCGAGGCGGCCCGTCTCGCCGACGATCTCGGAGTCAGCGTCACCCCGGTACGCGATAGCCTTTACCGGCTCAATGGCGAGCGGATGGTCGATTTCATGCCCGGCGAGGGTTTTCATGTCCATCGCCTGACAGAGACCGAGTTTCGCGACCTGCTCGAGCTGCACCTGATCCTGCTGCTCGCGGCGCTAGCGACGGCGCAAAAAGGGTCGGCAACGTCGGTCCCCGCTGACCAGCCTTATCCCGATCGCGTCGCCGACCTGTTTCTCGCGATTGCCGAGCGCTCGTCGAACAGCGAAATAGTCGCGAGCATCGCTGCGATCGGCGACCGGCTTCAGCTTTCGCGTCATTTCGACGTGACGATCCTCGCCGATGCCGACGAGGAGTATGAAGCAATCGCGATCGCCTTCGCCGATGCCGAGCCGCAGGCGAAAGTGCGCAACTTCCTGCTCCGCTATCACGAGCGGCGCGCGCATGAAGCGGCTACCTACGCCCGAACGCTCGCCGGTCATCCAGGTCGACAGCCATGATCGCTGGCCGAAAAGAGAGTGACGTTTTGCTTGTCAGGACCGCCCACAATTGACATGATTCGACCGTGCAAGAGCATCGCTGGCAGCTCCTGCGCGGAATATTTCGCCAGGCATCATATGCGCCAGTCCCTGACCGGACCGGCGGCCCAACCGGTCCATGGTTCGCGCGAGCGACCAAACGGCGGCACAGCACTGGGAGACGGGTCTCTGGCGAATGCCGGCTGGTCCCGCTCGTGCCTCCGGGATTTTCTGTCGTGTCTTCCTGTACCTGCGGCGACCGTGCCCCGCCGCGTCATCCCTTTTCGGTGTCCTCGGCCTGCCATGCCCATCCGGCCGATCGTCCGCCGCCGGTCGAGCAGCAGCCTGAAGCCGGGCACGATCTGGACGCGATATATCGGACGCATCGCATATCGCTATTCCATTTCCTGCGCCGCAAGGCGGGATCCGAGGAAGCGCCGGATCTCGTGCAGGAAGTCTTTGCTCGCGCCGCCGGGAGCACGCAGCGCCACCAACTCATCAATCCGGGCGGGTTTCTTCGCCGCATCGCCCAAAATCTTCTTATCGATCGCGCGCGGCGCCAAACGTCCGCGCGGGCGACTTTCTTTCCGCTTCGCGAAGACAGCGACGGCGCCACGCCTGCCGCGCAGGAATGGAACCTCGAAGCCGCGGACTTGCTGCGATTGTACGAAGCCGCAGTTGACGCCATGCCGCCAAAGACGCGGCGCGTTTTCCTCATGCACCGGGTGGACGAACTCAGTTATCGCGAGATACATGAACTGCTGGGCATCAGCATCGCGACGGTGGAATATCATATGATGAAAGCGCTCGGTCAGATTTCCAAGGTGGTGGACGGCGGCCGATGACCAGCACAAGCGGCGGCGACTATCCCGTCGACGAGGTGGCCCAGGCGTGGCTGATCAAGATGCGCGGCGAGGATGCCGGCGCGCTGCGCGGAGAGTTTGAAGGATGGCTCCTCGCATCCGCCGATCATGGCGAAGCCTATCGCCGTGCCGAACACCGAATGGCGGCGTTGGCGGTTCTCAAGGGATCGCAGCGGTACGGAAGCAGCCATGCCGAAGCTCGGCGGGGCCGGGTAAGCGGCTGGCTGCCATGGGGCGCCGCCGCGACGGCAATTGCACTCCTGATTGTAGTAATCGGAGCTGGAGGCGCCTCCCTTCCCGGCCAGCCGGGCAGCGCCTCGATCGCCCGCGCCGCCGAACCCCTGATTACGCAGCGCGGCGAGATCCGCACGTTCCGGCTTGCCGACGGCTCGAGCGCGACGCTTGATACCGACAGCCGGCTGGACGTCGCGTTTGGAAACGGCGACCGCAGCGTCCGCTTGGTAAAGGGCAGGGTCCGTCTTTCCATCGCCAGCCAAGCTATACCGCTCCATATCGACGCCGGGCCAGGCGCAGCAATCGCCAACGATGCCGAGATCGACCTCAGCCTCGACGAGGCGGGAACGGTTAGCGCGGTACTCCGGCGCGGCGATGCGGACCTGCGCGCAGACGCCAAAACCGGTCCCGCGACGTCGCTGTCACGGGGAAGGACGCTGACCTATCGGGATGATGGCAAGTTGCAGCTTAGGACGCCTCAAGCGTCGGACATTCCCGCAACCTGGCCCGAAGGCTGGTCCGAATATCGGTCGATAAGGCTCGACAAACTGGTTGCCGAGGCCAATCGCTATGCCGTCATCCCGATCGTGATTGACGATAGAACGAGCGCAGCCCTTGAGGTTTCCGGCCGCTTCCATCTCAGCGAGACCGAAGCTTTCGCCGAACGGATCGCAATCCTGTTCGGTCTCAGGGTCGACCGCACGGCGAGAGGCATCCATCTGCGCCGCCGATAATTTTTTCACCCAAGACTAAGGGGCTCCCCTTCGCCCCGTCAACGCACCCCCACTGGCCGCCTGCCTGAAGCACGGCCGAGAAAATGGGGGAGTGATAATGTTGAAGAAGTCCCGTTCGCTGGTCGCGCTGCTGGTCGGCAGCGCCGCCTGTTTTTCACCTGCGGTTGCGCTGGCCATGCAGCAACAGCGCCAGTCTTATGATCTACAGGCGCAGGATCTCGGCGACGCGCTGCGCAGCGCTGCCACGATTGCCGACATCGAACTCTACGCGTCATCGCGCGATCTTGATGGAAAGACTGCGCCGCCGTTGAAAGGCGAGCTGACGAGCCGCGAAGCAATCGAGGCGCTCCTCAAAGGTAGCGGGCTCACCGCAAGGTTCGAAGTCGGCTCGGTCGTCATTTCCAAACTCACGTCCGCCGACGATACCACCGCAACCGACGCCGAGCCAATCGTCGTGACGGGGTCGAGGATCACGGGCGCGCCCACGGCAACCCCCGTCATCCGGGTAACGTCGGAAGACATCCGCAATTCGGGTCATGCCGATCTTGGCGAGGTGGCGCGCAGCTTGCCGCAGAACTTTGGCGGAGGCCAGAATCCCGGAATCGGAAATTCGCAAGGCGCGGCGAATGAAAACGTCAACGCCAATGGCGCATCGACTTTCAACCTGCGCGGTATCGGTCCCAATGCGACACTGACGCTGATCAACGGCAATCGCTTTGCCTACAGCAGCGTCAATTCGGTGATCGACGTCAGCGCCATTCCCATCGCGGCGGTCGACCGCGTCGAGATCGTGGCCGATGGGGCATCGGCCATCTACGGCGCCGACGCGGTCGCCGGGGTGGTCAATATTCTCCTCAAGCGCGACTATGAGGGCGTGTCGACCAGCGCCCGGATCGGCCTGTCGACCGACGGCGGCAATTTCCAGCAGCAATATAATCTTCTCGGCGGCTCGCGCTGGTCGGACGGCGGCATCATCGCAGCTTATGATTATTCGCACGGCACCGCGATCCGCGCGAAGGATCGCAGCTATGCCTCCGCCAACAATCCCGACTCCACGCTGTTCCCAAACCTTCGCCGCCACGCGGTTCTGCTGAGCGGTCACCAGTCGCTTGGCGGCGGCGTCACCCTGGCTGCCGATCTTATTTACAAACGCGGACGGATGGAGTCCGCGACCGGTTTCACCGTGGCCCAGCCGCTCCGACACTCAGGGCTCGAGGCGCGCACCAAATTCGCAACATTCGGTGTCGCACCGACGCTGTCGGCCGAACTGTCGGCCAATTGGAAGCTGAAAGCGGGCGCGTTTTTTGGCACCGACACGACCGATGGCCTCAGCCAGAATTTCAGCGGCGGCGCGCCGAGCACCGCCACCGCCCGGCACTTCTTCAACCGGAATATCGCGGTGGAGGCGGGACTGGAGGGGTCGCTGTTCGAGCTCCCCGCGGGCGCCGCGCGACTGGCCTTTGGCGGCGGCTATCGCACCAACCGTTTCAAATCCGAAATCGGGACGCGCAGCTTCTCACGCTCGCGTCGCAATCACTTTGCCTATGGTGAACTGCTGCTGCCGATCGCGGACCCCGATCAGGGTCTGGCCTTTGCGCATCGCGCTTCGCTGACCGGCGCGCTACGCTATGAGGATTATTCGGACTCCGGCAACATCGTCACCCCGAAGCTGAGCTTCGTCTATGATCCGGTCGAACAGGTCCGGCTGGGGGTGTCATGGGGCCAGTCCTTCAAGCTCCCGACGCTCTATCAGCAATATTCAGGCTATGTTGCGCTGCTCGTTCCGGTCGGCGGCTTCGGGCAGGGTTTTCCCGCTGGATCGACCGTCGCTTATGCCCTCGGGCCGAACGACCAGCTCGAGCCTGAACGCTCCGAAAACTGGACCTTCAGCGCCACCGTGAAACCGGTCCATGGTCTGGAGGTGTCGGCAAGTTATTTCCGGATCGACTACACGGATCGGGTTGCGCCGCCGCTCGCCTCGGGCGCCGGGGTTCTGAACAATCCGATCTTTGCCGATCTCGTTACCTTAAGCCCTGCGCCTGCCCTGCTCGACGCCATCTTCGCCGGTGCCGATGGCGGGCTCCAGAACATTACGGGGTTTCCCTACGACCCGGCGCGCGTCGTCGCCTTCCTCGATGCTCGCGACCGCAATATCGCGCGGCAGAAATATCGCGGCGTCGACATCGCGGTGCGATATGATGCCCAGCTTGGCAGCGACCGGCAGCTAAGCCTGAACGCTGGAGCCACCTGGCTCGACAGCAGCCAGCAATTGCTTCCCGGCCTGCCGGTGACCGACCTTGCGGGAACGATTTTCCGCCCGCCGCATTTTCGGGCGCGCGGCGGGCTCACGCTGAGCGACAAGGCGTTCTCGCTCGCAGCTTTTCTTAATCACAGCGCGAGCGTCACCGACAATCGTCGTCCTGCAGCCGTCAAACTCAGCGGATCGACAACGCTTGACCTGACCGGCCGATTGCGGCTCGGCGCAGGCACGGAAGTCGCACTGAGCGCACAGAATGTGTTCGACAGCAAGCCCGAGCCGATCTTCACCACCTCGCCTTTCGATGCACCGTTTGACACGACGAACGGGTCAGCAATTGGCCGCTTCCTGAGCTTCACGGTCCGGCATGACTGGTAGCGCTCGCATATTGCCGCTCCTTCTGTTGGGCAGTCTCGCTAACGTCGGCACGGCCGTCGCGGAGGAAGGTCGGCGCTGGACGGTCGAGGATGTGGTGACCGTCCCGGCGGATTTCGATTTGAGCTTGGCGAGCGACGGCAAGTCGCTCGCCTATCTCGAACGGCGGGCGGATCTCGAAAAGAATGAGACCGTCTCGATCCTCCACCTGTTTGACCCGCGCTCGCGCGTCTCGCGCGAGATTCTGCGAGCGGCAAGCGCAGAACAGCTCCGGCCGCTGCCGAAAGGCAAGGGCTGGAGCCTCCTGCTCGATCAGGGCGACGGTCTTCAGCTCTATGCTCTCGACGCCGAAGGGACGATCAAACGGCTGCTGGTGCGCGATGGGAAAGTCACCGTCGGCCAAACCGAAGGCGGGCTGTTCGCGGTCCGAAGCGGTGCGCCTCGCCGTATCGGTATCTTGTATCACGACTGGTCTCCCGACGGGCAATGGCTCTGGTACGCCGCGCTCAAGCCGCGTTCGGAGCCCGTCGATGTAGCCATCGACGACGCGGTGGTTAGCCAGCGCAATCGGCGTCGCGCGCCAGTCAAAGCAATGGTTGAGCTGCGAATACGGTCGGCGACGGGCGAAGACTGGCTAGTGGCATCGCGGCCATCGGGCGACCGGCTCGCATTCTATTATGGTGGCAATGTCGAATGGACCGAGGAAGGGCCGCGCTATCAATTGGAGCAATCCGATGCGGAATGGACCGAAGGCGTCGGAACTTTTGCCTGGAGCTTTGCCACCAAGACGAGCCGCCCCATCGAGAAAAGTTCGGGTTTTCCGGCAATCGGGCTGCTGCACGGCCCTAACGGCGGAACCGTCGCGAGCGAAGGTTTCGGAAGCGCGGTAGCGCTTACCGAGACGCGAACCGATGGCCGGAAAATCCAATATGGCGGCCAGCCCTATTATGTCGGCGACCCGCGGTCCGCGGGAAACTGGCTCGCGGCGGATGGGCGAACTGCCCTGCTGGGGGTGCGAACGCTCTCGCATCCGCGGTACGGCTTGGTTCTGCTTACAAGCCGGCACGCAAAGCCGCTGATCCACTCGGGCAGCTTGACGGCCTGCGATTTTCGCAAGGATCTTGCCTGGGGTATTTGCGTCGAGGAGGGGCTGAACCAAGCCCCGCGCCTCGTGCAGGTCTCACCGCATGATGGGCGCGTGCAGACATTGGCCCCGCTGGCCTCTGTCCATGAGTCAATCGCACCGCTGCGCGTCACGCCCCATCAATGGACAAACCGGCTCGGTTACCGATCGACCGGATTCATCATCTGGCCTCGCAATTACCAGGAAAACAGCCGCTACCCGGCGATCATCATCACCCATGGCAGCGACGCGGACGAGCGCTTTGCGAGCGCCGACTTGCAATGGAACTACCCGGCCCAGCTGTTCGCCGAGCGCGGATATGTGGTTATCCTCATAAATGACCCCTCGGCGCGGCAGCAGGCACATCTGTGGAACGCCTATATGGAGTGGTCGGGAGGCCCCGGCACACTCGGTCCCGCTAAGCTGCGCGAGCTGATCTGGCTCAACGGCGTCTATAGTTTCGAAGACGCGCTCGCCGAGTTGGCAAGCGAAGGCATTGTGGATCCGACCGCATTGGCATTGCCGGATACAGCCGCGGATCGCAGATGGTGAATGTCGCCATGACCCAATCGGAGATATTCCGCGCTGCTTCCAGTGGAGACGGCAATTATCTCGAACCCGCATCCTATTCGGATCCGAAAGACGGGTACCACGCCATCTTCGGCGGTCCCCCCTCCGGCCAACACCTCGATGCCTATCGCCAGCTGTCGCCGTCGCTCCGTGCTGACAAGGCGTGCGGTCCAATCCTGCAGCAGATGGCTTCTCCCTTTGCGGGAGCGATTGATTTCTATGCCGTGCTTCGCGAAGCCAATGTTCCCGCGCAGATCAGCCTCTATCCTGGCGAGACGACTGCCACCGATGAGACCCATCTGTTTCATATCCCGTCCAATCGGATGCGCGCGATGCGAGAGAATCTGGCCTGGTTCGACTTCTGGCTACGAGATCGGCGCGACCCGGAACTGGAGGACAGAGGCGCATTTGATCGCTGGTCAAAAATGGCGGCGCAATGGAAGCCAGGGTGCAGGCGAGCGCTGGGCGCCGAGCGAAGATAGCGTCACGACGCGCCAACGTCCGTCCACCAACGAACCCAGCTTTCGGCGGCACACAGCGCGAGGATCCGCTGCGCCTTCTCAAACCCCTCGACGGTCGGTTGCGACGCCCCTTCCAAGATCCTGAGATCGAGCAGACCGGCCCGCGCGAGCAGGCCGTTGCGAAGCAGATCGCCGGCCTCTTCGGCATTCGACTGAAAAATTCGCTGCATGAAGCCGCCCGGCCCGCCCTTGGACGTGCGGCGCAGCAACGGCGCAGGAACGACGGATTTGAATGCCGCCCGCGCGACGGCCCGATCCCTGCCGCCCTCGATCCACTGCCATGTCGGGATCGACAGGCATGTTTCGACGATCGGTTGCGACAACAGCGGCGCGACATGCTGCGGATGGGTGCGGCGGGGATAAAGCTCAATGCTGCGCTGGGCGCGCGCAAGCAACCTGACATGCGCAGTCTTGCCGGGCGGCGTCCCGTCGGGCGCTTCTATCCACGGGTGCGAGGGTCCGGATTGATCCAGTTCGGCGATCGCGGCGGAAGATAGCCCGGAAGTGTCGCGATGAATTTTCGCAGGCCGGCTGCAGTCACGATAGCGATCCCAAGCGTGCCGCAAGATGGTCGCACCGCTGGCTCCCGTCAGATCGCTCAAATCGCGCAAGGTGTCGAATAGCCCATGGCGCGGTCCCTGTGCCATGAAGCGATCGACGAAGGGCGAGGCGCTTCGAATTGCGCAGAAGATATTGTCCCCGCCATTGCCCGAAAAGAAGGCATCAATCTGATGCTCGCGGCGGAGTTCTTGATGAACCGACGCGATGGCCTGCATATAGAATGGTGCGTGCGGCCATGGATGGTGCGGCGCCACGGCGCGACCGATATCAACCTCGCTGAGGTCGTAGCGGGCTTCGCGCAATGGTACGCCAATCGCCTCCGTGAGAAGGGAAGCATAGCGGCGCTCATCCCCAATGGCATCGTCTTCTACCATCGTCAGGCAAAGAAGCGCGGCGGCGCGGCGGGCAGCGGCGCCGGCAACGATCGAGGAATCGAGCCCACCAGACACGCCGATCAATATGGAGTCAAAGCAAGTCGCCCAGCTTTCGATACAGTCGAGCGCCACGACGCGAAGCTTACGGGTGGCCACGTTGAACCGCTTGTGGGGGACCTGCGTCCAATCCCACGGCGACCACCAGCTTTCCAGACAATGCGATCCAGGAGAAACTATCAGGCATTCGCCGGGAAGCAGGACTCGAACGCCCTCGAGACAGGTCTCTCGGCTAGGCGCGCCTCCATTAGCCAGAAACCGCGCAACTGCCGGATAATCGACGCCGCCACGTCTGCCGAGATCGGCGGCGTCGCTCGACGCTGTGACGCCCGCCCCATCGGCGCGGTAATAGACAGGCAACAACCCGGACGGGTCGCGAAATATCGCGAGACCTCCACCGGGCCGCGCCAAGATGGACACATAGCCGCCCCAATAGTCGGACACGAGTGACCGACCGCTAGACGCCTCGATTCTGGCGACTGCCGTCTCGTGGAGATCCAAGACGCGGCGGCTCTTTTCACCTCGCTCGAACAGGTGGCCGATCAGATATCCATGCCCACCCATGGCAAGCGGCTGCTGATCGCACCAGAGTCGAGCGCCTGGAAGCGATAAGGTGGATGAGTCCGCTTCGATGTCGTCACGATCAGCCTGTCCTGACGCCTCGGAAATCTCGATGCGAAAGTACCCCGGCATCAGGCGACCAATATCGGTGTGTAGGGGGTCACCACATCAAGCGGATCGGTCAATACCGCCGAGTCCAGCTGCACCCAGCAATGCGCGGCGAATGGCAAAGTTACGCCGATCACCAGCCGGGCCTCGCACCCCTTTCCGGCCAGCACACGGCGCATTGCAACGCCGCGGCTGAGGCATTCATCCATGCCGGAAAAATAATGCCGCGCCCGCTTAAACGCGGCGGCTACCTGGCGCGCATCCGACCGTTGAACTTGCAGCGGTACCGGCACGACTTGCGAACTACTGGGCAGAATTTCCTGAAGAGGGAGTTTCCGCACATGTCGCTGAGCTATGGCCAGGGCCAATACCGCACGGGCTGTCTCAACCGCCGAAGCCCTTTCGAGATTTGGCTCCTCGAGAACACTGCTGGTCGGAGCGATCCTTGCGGAACTAGATTGATCGACCGGCGGCGCCAGATGGTGCAAGCCGCGTGCGGCAAGCCAATCATTGTCACCCTCCTCTTGCGCTCCCGCGACAATCCGGGAAAAGCGATCAGCCACACTTTGCTCAAGCATGAAATAGCGATCGCGGGACAAGTCCAGAAAGACGAAGGTGCCGCCGACTCTGCACCAATGCGTGGCAGCTGAAGTGATGACATTCATCATGGAAGCGCGCGACGGAGCGGTGGCGTGCAGTGCGAGGACTGCACGCCACGCGTCAGTCAATCGTCGGCGCTGATGCCGCCGAGGATAAACTTGTCCCCGGGCTGTACGTCCTGCTGGCCCGACGGCAGCGCGCCGAGGGTTTCGTCCTGGGCGGCGCCGAGATCGATGATGTCGTCATGCGTTTTCATGTCACGTTCCTTTTCAAGGTTGCGACCAAGATGAGTCGCAGTTGAAAAGTATGCCTCTCGCCAGAGCGATACTATTTAATAATCCAATTATTATTCTAGGCGTTGCATCGCGAAAAAGTGACCGAGCAAAGGAAACGCGCGTCTGGAGCACGTACCGCCACCTTTAGCAATTGCCTGGACATACGTGGCGGAACCCGGTCACTCGCCCAGTTGACTATACGGGCGGGCGCCTACTTCCAACAGATTGATCATAATCAGCAACCAAAACTGGAACCGAAAATGGATCTAATTAGAGTATGCCGTCCAAAGCTGCGCCAGCGGGGTTGCGCGTCTTCGATGTCGGCGATCGCTAGATCGAGCGACCGCTCTTGCGCCTCACGCGATCTGAACCTGTCAGGCGGTGGTAGCCTAAACTGGTCCAATGTTGGGTTGAGAGGTACTAGATTCTTACCCACGGCCCGGCACTTCTCGCCATCTTTGGCGAGGCTAACTGAGGGAGGATATGGGAGGCAACCTACAGGATTTGAACCGGTGACCTTCGCCATCGGACAGTCGTCAAGATTGGTCTTGGAAAGGTCCGATCGACGAGCAGATTTGCGCGTGGACACGAGGTTTTTTCGCCCCTGGAAACGGTGATTGCTGGGTGATTGCTGGCCAATTTTTTGAGGTCAATATTTTGTGAAAAATCATTCTATTTCAATAGTATGATTGACTTGGCACATGAAGTGTGGTATTTCCGCTACCGCCGCCGCTGACGCCGAAGTTTACGGCGCCCAAACAAATGGGGCGGCCTCTTTATGAGTGCCGCCCCAGTTTAGTGGAACCGTCGGGGAGAGGGAGAGGACGGTTCGGAGATTGGTGTCTTGTCTGGCTTAGCGGTTCGTCTTAGCGCGACGCCATCCGGCTGTCGGTTTCGACTTCGGCGACGCCGGCAATCTTCAGCGCGGCGCGGAACTGCTTCGCAGCGGCGCGTTCGTTGCCCGCTTCGCACAGCTTCTTGCCGGTCGAAACGAAGCGCTTGGCGCTCGCCTGCTTGCCGCCTTCGACGCCGCCAGCGGCGACATGGGCCTGCTCGGCCAGACCGGCGCAGCGATAGTCGCTGCCTGACTGGGCGTAAGCGGGGGTTGCGGTTGCCATCAGGCCGGTGAACGCCAGTGCCGAAGCGGCGACGATGGCGAAGGCGGCAGGAAAGCGGCGAAATGAGGAGATCTGATAGGCCATGGGAGAGAGTCCTTTCGTTTTGTTGTGCAACCTTTTTAGGCGCGGTTGCGCAGATAGATAATCCTCTATAATCTGCAAGTGCTTTGAAGCAGGATTTAACAATCCCCCATGGGGCGCTCGACGGGATCGAAGCTTTCCTGCGTGTCGCGGAACGGCGCAGCTTTTCTGCCGCCGCATCGGATTTGGGGGTATCGCCTTCGGCGATCAGCCAGACGATCAGGGGGCTGGAGACGCGCGTTGGCGCGCCGTTGTTCATGCGCACGACGCGCAGCGTGGGGTTGACGCAGGCGGGGGAACAATTTCTCGAACGCGCCGCTCCCGCCTATGCGGGGCTGGCCGAGGCGTATGAAGCGGCGCGCAATCTGGGCAACCGGCCCGCCGGTCGGCTGCGGATCAATCTGATGCGCGGCGCGATCCAGCCGCTGTTCGAACCGATCATAGCGGGCTTTTGCGATACCTATCCCGAGATCGAGCTGGAGATCTACGCCGACGATGCGCTGTCGGACCTCAGCGCCGGCGGCTTCGACGCCGGGGTCAGAATGGGCGAAGCGCTGGAAGCCGATATGATCGCGATCCGCCTGTCCGGACCGTTCCGCTTCGTCGCGGTGGCAGCGCCCGCCTATGTCGCACGCTATGGCATGCCGCAGCGCCCCGAAGAATTGCGCGACCACCGCTGCATCCGGATGCGGCTGTCGAGCGGCGGCATCATGCCGTGGACCTTTGTCGACGGAAATCGCGAATTCGATGTGCCGGTGACCGGGCCGGTGATCGTCAATGATTTTGCCGGGATCATGGTCGCGGTGCGTAGCGGGCTGGCGATCGGCATGACCGCCGAACCGGTCGTCGCCGAACACGTCGCGCGCGGCGAGTTGAACCTGGTGCTGGGCGATTTCTCGCCGAGCACGGCAGGCCTTTTTCTCTATTATCCCAGCCGCAAACAGGTGATGCCCAAATTGCGCGCTTTCATCGACTATGCGCGCGAATATCTGCCCGACCATTTTTGACGCGATCGCCCTTGTTTCGGGGCTCGGTCCGGCGCGGAAACAAATCCCTTCGTCGGCAGCAGAAAAATTGGACTCGCCTCGGCCCACAAATCGCGGCAGCAGGTTCTCAACTTAATCGGTTGGGATGATCCTATGATCGACTTCGCGGCTATCGACTTTACCGCCCTGCTGCCGTTCATCCTGATTGGCTTTGCCGCGCAGCTCGTCGATGGCGCGCTGGGCATGGCGTTCGGGGTGATCTGTAACACCCTGCTCGTCGCGGTATTGGGCGTGCCGCCCGCCACGGCGTCGGCGCGCATCCATGTCGTCGAGATTTTCACGACCGGTGCGTCGGGGCTCAGCCATTTGTTCCACCGCAACATCGACTGGCCCTTGTTCTGGCGCTTGTTGATTCCCGGCGTCATCGGCGGGGTGTTGGGGGCTTATGTGCTGACCTCGCTCCACGCCGACATCGTCAAGCCGTTCGTGCTCGGCTATCTGGCGCTGATCGGCGTCTGGCTTCTGGTGCGCGGCTTGCTGTATCCGCCGAAAATCTCGAAACCCAAGGTCGTGGCGCCGCTCGCGGTGGTCGGCGGGTTTCTGGATGCCGCGGGCGGCGGCGGCTGGGGGCCGGTGGTGACCTCGAACCTGCTCGTCCAAGGCGGCGAACCGCGCAAGATCGTCGGCACGGTCAACAGCGTCGAGTTCTTCCTGGCGGTCGCGGTGTCGATCGCCTTTATCGCCAATCTGGGGTTCGAGGAAATCCTTGGCCCCACGCTGGGGCTGATCATCGGCGGCGTCGCGGCGGCCCCGCTTGGCGCTTATATGGCCAAGCGTTTTTCGCCCAAGGTCATGCTGGTGATGGTCGGGGTGGTGCTGACCGCGACGAGCGCGTTCGGGCTGTACAAGGCGCTGGTGTGATGATGGGGTGACGGCGGGTTGCGACCGAAAGCCGCCCCATCCATCATCGTCACCCC
>NZ_DKIH01000006.1:346968-350256 GCF_002454115.1 Sphingopyxis sp. UBA6723
CAAGCCCGGGATGACGAAAGGGGGTGACTGCTCCCCCTAGCCAATCAAACCTTCAATTCGCCGGCTTCGTCTCGTCGATCTTTTCGACCCACTCGGGGTAAAAGCTCGGTTCGCGCGCCGACCAGCCGGGGGCGGTCGCGGCGGCTTCGCTGATCGACTGAAGCAGCAATCGCCGCTTGTCGGGATGCAAATGCGGTAGCGATGCCGCGGCGCAAAAGGCGCCGGGCAGCCACGGCCGCGCGTGTGCGCCGAGCAGGCGTTCGTAGAGGAAACGGTAGGAGGCAAAGCCCGGCAGGCGGTCCTGCCCCAGGTCGAATGCCGACACCGCCACCAGCGGCGCCATGAAACCTTCGAGCGCATCGAGGCCGCTGTCGTCGGGGATATGGGCGCGGATGTCGGTGATCCGTTGATAGACGCGGGCCTGGACGCGGATCGCGGTTTCCTCGACCATGTCGCGCGACCAGCGCGCGATCGCGTCCTCGCGCTCCAAGCCGATGTCGAGCGAGCGACGGATGTACCGCTGCGTCGCCGCCGGAAAGGCCGCAAATTCCTTGATTTCCGCAATCGACAGATTACCGGCTGCCGGTCCCGAACGCGTCGCCATGGTCGTGCTCCTGCACGGCGCCCGAGGAGCCATCCCCCCGGAGGCCTGCAACTCTGCAATGTGCCACTAAAATAGTTAGCGGCGGGTTAACCATGGTGTCGGCGATCGTTCAGCCAGTCGAGGGGCGTTGCGCGGCGGCGCGAGCGGGCCTAATCAGCGTGCCTTGAAACCATAAGACACTTGCAGGTCCATCATGTCGCACACACCGCAGCCGGTCATTTCCGCAACCGGCCTTTCCACCCCCGCCGAACGCATTGCCAACGAAGAACTTGTTGCGAGTTTTAACGCGTATGTTGCGTTGCACAATAGGGAAAATGCGGCAGCGATCGCAGCTGGTGAAATCGCCGAACTGGCTGAGTCCAGTGTCGAATTTATCGAAAAGGCGAGCGGCATCGGATCGCGCTTCGTCGTCGACAAGACGGGCATTCTTGATCCCACGCACATGGCGCCGCGCCTGCCCGAGCGCAGCAATGACGAGCTGTCGTTGATGGCCGAAATCGGTGTCGCGGCAGCCAAGGATGCGCTGGTGCGGGCCGGACGCGATGCGGCGCAAGTCGATGCGGTGCTGTGCGCGGCGTCGAACATGCAGCGCGCCTATCCCGCGATGGCGGTCGAGATTCAGGACGCGCTGAGCATCGACGGTTTCGGGTTCGACATGAATGTCGCCTGCTCGTCGGCGACCTTTGGCATCCAGACCGCCGCCGACTATATCCGCGCGGGGCATGCGAAGAGCGTGCTGGTGGTGAACCCCGAAATCTGTTCGGGCCACCTGAACTGGCGCGACCGCGACAGCCATTTCATTTTCGGCGACGTTGCGACCGCGATCCTGGTCGAGGACAAGGACATCGCGCCTGCGGGCCATTGGGACATCCTGGGCACCAAGCTGAAGACCGTCTTTTCGAACAATATCCGCAACAATTTCGGCTTCCTCAACCGCGCCCATGGCCGGATCGATCAGGACGGGCCGAAAAGCGACAAATTGTTCGTCCAGGAAGGCCGCAAGGTGTTCAAGGAAGTCGTGCCGATGGTCGCGAACATGATCGTCGAGCAAATGGATGTGCTGGGGCTGACGGGCAGCGACATGCGACGGCTGTGGCTGCATCAGGCGAACACCAACATGAACCGGCTGATCGCGCAGCGCGTGCTGGGGCATGAAGCGAGCGACGACGAAAGCCCGACGGTACTCGACACCTATGGCAACACGTCGAGCGCGGGGTCGATCATCGCCTTTCACCTGAATCATGCGGATATGGTCGCGGGCGACACCGGGCTGATCTGTTCATTTGGTGCGGGCTATAGCGCGGGGACGGTGTTCATTCGCAAGACCTGAGTTTTCAGGCGCCGCCGTTCGCGACGGCCAAGTCGCGCCATTTTGTTTCACGCAAAGACGCGAAGAAGAGAACAGAGAAATCTACTGCGCCTTCGGCGCGAGGATCATCTCTTCTTCTTTGCGCCTTTGCACCTTTGCGTGAGATCCTCTTCGGAACCGCGTCTGCGGCCCCCGTCAAGGGTCAAGGCACGAAGGTCGTGAACAAATAAATCGCGAACAGCATCAGGTGGATCACCCCCTGCAGCACGGTGGTGCGCCCATTCGCCAGCGTCTGCGACGCGACGATCAACGACAGGAACAACAGCACCGTCGACTTGGCATCGAGGCCGAGGCTGATGGGCATTTCGGTCAGGATCGACAGCACCGCGACGGCGGGAATGGTGAGGCCGATCGTCGCCAGCGCCGAGCCGAGCGCGAGGTTGAGGCTGGTCTGGAGCCGGTCGGCCTTCGCCGCGCGCACCGCCGCCAGCCCTTCGGGCGCGAGGATCACCGCGGCGATCAGCACACCGAGCACCGCGGGCGGCGCCCCCCAATCGGCAAGCAGCGCGCCCATCACCGGCGACAGATTCTTGGCGAGCAGCACCACCGCGAACAGGCTGGCGAGCAGCAGCGCACCCGAAATGGCGGTGCGCTGAAGCGTCGGCGGTTCGGCATGGGTGTCGGGCACGCCGTCGCCGTCGATATCGATATCGGCATCGGGCAGGAAATAGTCGCGGTGCCGAACGGTCTGGACCAGCGCGAAGGTGCCGTAGAGAATCAGCGAAACTCCAGCGACGAAGCCAAGCTGGGTTGCCGAATAATAGGATCCCGGCGCGCTCGAGGTGAAATTGGGCAGCACCAGCGTCACGACCGTCAGGACCGTCAGCGTCGCCAGCGCGGCGCCCATTCCGGTACGCTGGAAACGCTGCTCGTGATGACGGATCGCACCGCTCAAGAGGCAGAGGCCGAGGATCAGGTTCACGATCACCATCACCGCCGCAAACACGGTATCGCGCGCCAGCGTCTGCGCCTTTTCGGGTTCGGCCTGCATCAGCGTGAGGATCAGCCCGACCTCGATCACGGTGACAGCGAGCGCGAGAATGAGGGTGCCGAAAGGCTCGCCGACGCGGTGCGCTATCACCTCGGCATGGTGGACCGCCGCGACGACGGCACCCATCAGGATGATCGCCACTATCCACGCGTTGAGCGGCATCGCGAGACTGGCGAGCGCGGCGATGAAGCCGAGGATGGGGAAGAGATCGTGGGCCCGGTCGGCGAGGCGGAATTTGGAGGTCATGGAGCTTCTATTGCAGCAGGGTAAGCGCCTGACCACCCCTAACCGCGTCCTCCTCCAACCGTCATCCCGGCGAAGGCC
>NZ_DKIH01000006.1:350265-350830 GCF_002454115.1 Sphingopyxis sp. UBA6723
GACGATCCAACTAGGGAGCACTGGAGTGCGACCGCACCGGCAATCCCGCGGCGGCAAGCCGCGCATGGGCTTCGGCGATCGTCGCTTCGCCGAAGTGGAAGATGCTGGCAGCGAGCACCGCGCTTGCGCCGCCCTCGATCACCCCGGCGACCAGATGGTCGAGGTTGCCGACCCCGCCCGAGGCGATTACCGGCACGCTGACCGCGTCGGCGATCGCGCGGGTGAGCGCGAGGTCGTAGCCGTCCTTGGTCCCGTCGCGGTCCATGCTGGTGACGAGCAATTCCCCGACGCCCAGATCGGCAAGCCGGACGGCGTGGTCGAGCGCGTCGATGCCGGTGGGTGTGCGCCCGCCGTGGGTGAAGATTTCCCAGCGACCATCGGCGACGCGGCGCGCGTCGATGCTGCCCACCGCGCACTGGCTGCCGAAGCGATCGGCGATGTCGGCGACGAGTTCGGGGCGCGCAACCGCGGCGCTGTTCACCGCGACCTTGTCGGCGCCCGCGAGCAGCAGCGCGCGGGCATCGTCAGCGCTGCGCACCCCGCCGCCGACGGTAAGCGGCATGAA
>NZ_DKIH01000015.1 GCF_002454115.1 Sphingopyxis sp. UBA6723
AGCGAGGCCGAATATGACGAGATGACCGCGGTCAATTCAAAAACCGCCTTCTTCTTCCTGAAAGAGGCGGGCAAGCATCTAAATGACAATGGCAAGATCTGCACCCTGGTGACCTCGCTGCTCGGAGCCTTCACGCCCTTTTATGCGGCCTATGCCGGCACCAAGGCTCCGGTCGAACATTATACCCGCGCCGCGTCGAAGGAATTTGGCGAACGGGGCATTTCGGTGACAGCGATCGGGCCGGGGCCGATGGATACGCCCTTTTTCTATCCTGCCGAGGGCGCCGACGCCGTGGCCTATCATAAATCGGCGGGCGCGCTGTCGGCCTTCTCGAAAACCGGCCTCACCGATATCGAGGATATTGTGCCCTGGATCCGTATGCTTGTGTCGGAAGGCTGGTGGATGACCGGACAGACGATTCTGGTCAATGGCGGCTACACGACTAAGTGACCCCTCCCGGCGGGCGGCGGTTGCCGCCGCCCGCCGCTGTCGGGGCGATCAGGCGACGACGCCAGTCCCCCAAGCAAAAAAATGTTCCTCTCCTGCATCCACTGCCGGAAACCATGCCGTCTAGCCCATGATCGGCCCTTGCG
The DNA here is from genome assembly GCF_002454115.1 of Sphingopyxis sp. UBA6723. Classification (GTDB taxonomy): domain Bacteria; phylum Pseudomonadota; class Alphaproteobacteria; order Sphingomonadales; family Sphingomonadaceae; genus Sphingopyxis. Next base: position 594 of record NZ_DKIH01000015.1, read on the forward strand.
CCGGTCCGGGCGGCGGCTTCGCGCGGCGGTTGATATGTGCTCCCCGGTGCAGTTCATCCCCGCCTTGCGGGAAGCCGTCGCCTGTGGTTTCACCATGCCGGTGCGGTATGACGGAGAGATATGTCGATGGATTTTTTGATTGCCGCTGCGGCCGCTGCCGCCACCGTGCCCGCCCCCGCGGCAACGCCGCCCGCTCCCACGACGGTTTCGGTCCCGGTCGCGGAATCGATCAGCGCCGAAGATATCGCGGCCTATATCAGCCCGCGCGAAATCGCGCATTATGTCCCGGCGCCGCCGCCGACAACTGAACTGGTTGCGGTCAGCGACAGTTTTTTCAGCTTGCTCGAACAGATCACGATGGTCGCGTTGCTTGTCGTCGGCCTTTTTCTGCTCGCGCGGCTGCTCCACGCTTGGATGTTGCACCGCTCGATCCGCCGCGCGCTCGAAGCGAAATCGGACGCGGTCAGTCCGCTGATCGACAAGCTCAACAAGCCTTATGAGCATATCAGCTGGCAGGGTGGCAAGGAAACGGCCAGCGGCGGCGACGACCGCAATGCCCTTGTCCTGTTGGCGATCGGCCTCGCGATGGCCGGCTTCGGGCTGATCCAGGGCCATGAACAGCTGATCCGCACCGCTGCGGGCGCGTCGCTCTTCCCGATCTTTGTCGGCATTGCCTTGCTCGTCCGCCGCCGCCTTGCGCGCGCCGCCGCTGCCGAGGAGCGCGCCGCTGCGTGATGATGGGAGCGCCGAAGAAGATTGGGCTCTCAACCAGCGGGTTGCCGCGGGGGATCGTGCCGCTTTTCAGCTCCTCGTGCTGCGGCACGAAGGGCGGTTGCGGGCGTTTCTGGCCCGCGCTGCGGGATGCGACGCCGACGATCTGGCGCAGGAAGCCTTTGTCCGTGCGTGGCAGCGTGCGGGCGATTATCGGGGGCAGGGGAGTTATGCGGCCTGGATCATGGGGATTGGCTGGCGGTTGTTTCTCGATCAGCGGCGCACTGCGCGGCGACGCGAGGGGCTGGCGGGCCGCGATGACGACGCGCCAACCTCGACCGATCCGCGCGGCGCTAGCGACGCGGCGATCGACGCCGACCGCTTGCTCGCCGCGCTCTCGCCGCAGGAACGCGCTGCGCTCACCTTGTGCTTCGGCCACGGCTGGTCGCATGGCGAGGCGGCCGAGATCATGGGGGTGCCGCTCGGCACGCTCAAATCCTTGGTCTTGCGCGGGCGCGCCAAGGCGCAGAAGATGACCGGCGAAGGAGCGGACGCATGACGGCGCCGAGCGACGCAGAGATGGACGCGATGCTGACCGCGATGCTGGCGCCGCCAACGCGTCCGGGCGACCGCGCCTTCACGCTCCAGGTCGAACGCGCGATCGACGCCCAGGCCGCCTACGCCCGCGCCCGCGCCCGCTTCTGGCGCAGCTTCGCCTTCGAGGCGCTGGCGGTCGGCGCGCTGCTCGCGGCGCTGTGGCTGCTGTCATCGGCGCCGCTGCTCGCGCCGCTGGCCGGATCGGCGCACTGGGGACTCGCGCCGCCGCTGCTGCTGATCCTGCTGCTGTGGTTCGGGACGCAGCGCTGGCGGAGCGCCTAGCTGGCGGGCGAATCCTCGCCGTCGATGCCCTGATACTTCAGCTGCAGATAGCGCTCGCGCGTCGCCAGCTTGTCGAGCTCGCCCGCCGCCAAGCTGCGCGCCGCGCTGCCGATCTCGGCTTCCAGCATCTTGAGGCCACCGACGAGCGTCTCATCGGGGGTGCGCCCGGCATGGGCTTCGCCGCGCAGTCCCGCGGGGATGCGCTGATAGCCCGCAACCAGCTCGGGCAGATCTTCGCCGACCAGCTTGCGGATGTTCGCCGCCGCGGGTTCGCTGGGGTCGAGCGTCTGGAGCTGCGGCGCGAGCAGGTCGAGCTGCACCCCGATGCCGTCGACCAGCGTCCGCGCCGGGGCGGGCAGCATCGGGCGCTGCGCCTCCAGCCAGATTTCGGTGCGTCCGGCGAGCTGCTTCAAATCGGTCTTGGGGAGGTCGGCTTGGCGCGGTTCGGGAAAGGGCGAGCGGCCGAACAGCACCGCGACCCCGATCAGCAGCACGAACAGCGCCAGCAATCCCGTGAACCCCAGCGGCTGAACCAACAGCCCGAACACCGCGGCGCCGAGCAGCACGACACCCGCCGCAACCAGCACCCGCCCCAGTTTCTTGTACAGATGCTGGCGGCGCAGCGCGACGCTCTTGGTCCCAATCGGGCGGCGGCGTTCGCGCGACCGTTCAATTGCCGATGCGGCCGAGGCCCGGACCTTGTCGACTTCGCTCATGCTCATGCCTTAGCCTTCGAGCGACGCGAGCGGGCTGTCGGCGCCGCCTACGCTCGCCTGCGCCTGGCTCGCACCCTCGGCGCGCGCGATATAGCCCTTCGACTTGGCGACCTCGCCCTCCAGCGTGTTGACGGTGGTTTTCATGCTGTCGAGCGCCTTCAGCTTGAAGGTGTCGATGGCGTCCATCGTATCATAGATATTCTGGAACGCGCGTTGCAGCGTCTCCATCGGGATCGTGCTCGACGCCGCCTGTTCGTGGATGCGCGCGGTGTTGTCCTTCAGCATCTTCGACGTGCCGTCGATGATGTTCGCGGTCGTCGTATTGAGCGCGGTGATCTGTTCGAGCACCAGCTTCTGGTTGGTCATCGCCTGGGCGACGGTGATCGCGGTTTTCAGCGCGCCGACGGTGGTGGTGCTGGCGCGCTCGACGCCCTTCACCAACTCCACATTATTCTTCTTGACCAAATCGAGCGCCAGATACCCCTGCACCGTCACCGCCATTTGCGTCAGCAGATCCTGCGTCCGCTGCCGCGCATAGAAGAGCGCATTTTCGCGCAGCACCTTGGCCTTCGCCGGATCGACCCCGTCGAGTTCGGCGGCCTTGTCCTCCAGCTTGCGGTCGAGCGTCTGGGCGATGTGGACCATCTGCTCCAGCTTGCCCATCGCCTCCCACAATTTGCGGCGTTCGACGTCGATGGCGGCATTGTCCATCAAAAGCTCGTCCTTGCCGTTCGCCAGCGCGGTGAGCACGCTCGAGATATGCGACTGGGCGCTGCGATATTTGGCGAAATAATTGGTGACGCTGCTGCCGAACAATTTGTCGAGCAGCCCGCGTTTCGAGATCAGCTTGCCGTTCGCGGACGGGTCGAGCCGCTCGACAGTGTTCCTGAGTTCGATCAGATTTTGGCCGATGTCGGTGTCGCGGTCCATCGCCTTGATCGGGCGGTCGAGGAAGCGGTTCGACTGGTTCGCCGCTTCCAGCATTTCCTTGCGGCCCATATTGGTGATCTGGTCGACCTTCTGGCCGAACGCCGGCGAGTTGACGTCCTGCGCGACGAGGTCGTCGATAAAGCCGTCGACGCGTTCCTCCAGCTTCGATTTCTGCTCACCCGACAGCGGCACCAGCCCTGCGGCTTTTTCGGGCGCCACCGCCGGAACGGGGTCGGGCGGGGTCAGCTTCAGCTCGTCGGTTGTGGTTGCCGTCGCGGTCTGCTCGCTCATTCGTCTTCCTTCCAGCCCCTTGCTGCCCGCTCTATATGGCATGCAGCACTGTGTTATTCAAGCATTACACTTGATCGGCGCGGTTCAATGCCGGCGCAATCCACGCCGACAGGATCAGCTGCGCCATGTGATAGACCAGGATCGGGACCAGCACCATGCCGGCGATCGCGGGCGGGAACAGCGTTGCCGCCAGCGGCGCGCCGACCGCGATGCTCTTTTGCGCGCCCGCGAACAACAGGGTGATGCGGTCGGGCCGCGCCAGTTTGAGCAGCGCGCCAAAAGCCCACGCGCCGCCGAACGACAGCGTCAGCAGGATGGCGACCGCGCCGAACACGATGCCAATCTCGCGTCCATCGAGCTGATCCCAGATCCCCGCGACTACCGCGGCCGAAAAAGCGACATAGACCGCGACCGCGATCGCGGTGCGATCCATGATCGTTGTCAGCCCCTTGTGCTTCAGCACCCATGGCCGCAGCCAGCGCTGCGCCAGCTGGCCGACGATGAATGGCAGCAACAGGATCAGGGCGATGCGCAGCGCCGCGGCCCCGCTGATCTCGCCCGCGCTGCCCGCGAGCGCCGCGAACAGCAACGGCGAGGCCATGACGCCGGTCAGGTTGAGCAGCGCCGCCGCGACGACGCTGGCGGCGACATTGCCCCCCGCCATCGAACTCGCCGCAGTAGCCGACTGAACGGTCGAGGGCAGGATGCCGAGGAACAGGAAGCCCAGCGCCAGTGTTGCGGGCAGAAAGGGTGCGGTCGCCAGCTGCGCGCCAAGGCCGAGCAACGCCATGCCGACGAAACAGAATAGCAGCGCGCTGCCCTGCAATTTCCAATTGCGGATGCCGTGCAGCACCTCGTCGCGGGGCAGGCGAACGCCGTTGAGGAAAAACAGCAGCACGATCGCCGCGGTCGACACCCCCTGCGCCACCGGCACCGCCGCGCCGCGTACCGGCAGCAGGCTGGCGAACAGGATCGTCGCAAGCAGGATAGGGACGAAGCGGTCAGGGAAGATATGGGCGAGCATGGGCAGGGCGATGGCGGGGAGCGGCTGGTTTGGCAAGAATATGATCCTCCCTGTGGCGAAGCCATGGGGAGGGGGCAGCGCGAAGCGCTGACGGAGGGCCTTTGACGCGACCGGCGTCGCCCCTCCTCCACTTGCTTCGCAAGCGGTCCCC
>NZ_DKIH01000014.1 GCF_002454115.1 Sphingopyxis sp. UBA6723
TTGGTCGGTTCGTCGAGCAGCAGCACGTCAGGGTTTTGCGCGAGCGCGCGAGCGAGCGCGGCGCGGCGGCGTTCGCCGCCCGAGGCGCTGGCGGCGGTGCGGCTCATATCGATACCGAGCTGGTCGGCGATGGCAGCGACTTCAAATTCTTCGGGGGCATCGGGCGCGGCGACAGCGAAGTCCATCAACGTCTCGAACCGCGAAAAATCGGGTTCCTGTTCGAGCATCACGACATGGGTGCCCGGGACGATGACGCGCTTGCCCTTGTCGGGATCGATCTGCCCCGCGAGCAGCTTGAGCAAGGTCGTCTTGCCAGCGCCGTTGCGGCCGATCAGCGCCAGCCGGTCGCGTTCGCCGACATAGATGTCGAGATCCTGAAACAGCCAGCCGCTGCCCTGCACAAGGCCGAGGCCTTCATATGATAAAATCGGTGCTGCCATTATGAACGGCTCGCTACTGGCGCGTTCAGCATCATGCAAGCGCCGTCCGCGCAAAGGCCGGAACGGGTTCAGTCCGTCAGCGTTACGGGCTGGAAATCGGAAATGGCCGGGGTTCGGCCGACAGGAGAATGAAATGACGAAGCAATTGTTCGCCGTTATGGCAACCGGACTGGCGCTGATGGCGGCAACGCCTGGCCAAGCGCAGCAGGGAGGTTCGACGGTGACCGCAGCAACGACGCAGGGACCGATCCTGGCCTTTTCGGTCAGCGACGAAGTGCGCTCGCGCTCCGATCAGGCGACCGTTGGCGCCGGGGTGACCACCACCGCACCGACTGCGGTCGAAGCGATGCGGCTGAACGCCACCGCGATGGACAAGCTGATCGCCGCCGCCAAGGCGCGCGGGATCAAGGCTGAGGATATCCAGACCAGCGGGATCAGCCTGTCGCCGCAATATGATTACAACAATCAGGGCAATGGCCAGCCGCCGCGTTTTCTGGGCTATCAGGTGTCAAACAGCGTGCGCGCAACCACGTCGAACATCGGCGACATCGGTCCGCTGCTCGACGCGCTGGTCGCCGCGGGTGGTACCAATATCGACGGGCCGTCGTTCGGCATGAAGGATCCCGACGCGCAGCTGGTCGGCGCGCGCGGCACCGCGATCAAGGCGGCGGAAGCCAAAGCGGCGGATTACGCGCGGCTGGCGGGTTTCCGCGGTGCCGAGCTGGTGTCGATCAGCGAGGGCGGCAGCTTTGGCCCGAACCCGCCGATGCCGATGGTGCGCGTTCAGGCGATGGATGCCGCGGGCAAGGCGACGCCTGTCGAGCCGGGGCGCGTGTCGAACACGCTGACGCTGAATTTCCAGTATCGGTTGGTGCGTTAATTTGGTCGGGGAGCTGGCGCAGGGCAGCTCCCCCATTTCCGTTCGTTTCGAGCGAAGTCGAGACACCTATGCGGCGTGTACGCCGTCGCGTGTCTCGACTTCGCTCGACACGAACGGGTTTTTGGATGGGGCTACCCCAGCTCCCCCTCCACCCACGGCCATGGCCGTTCGCGGAACCATTTGGTGATGATATATTTGCGCCCCTTGCGCACCTTCATCCCGTGGTGGAGCGTGTCGGGGTTGGCGGTGCCGTTGGGGCGGACGTTGTTCCAGGCGAGCAGCTTGCCCATTTCGGGCTGGTGCAGCTTGCCGGTCGCCAGGAACCGCGTCGCGCCGCCTGCGCCGGGTTCGTTGAGATAGATCATCAGCGTCCAGCTGCGCTGCCCGGGGATCGCGCAATAGGTTTGCCAATCGGCGCCATGCGGGTCGAAATAATCGGTGTGCGCCTTGAACTCCTGCCCGACGTCGTAGCGTTGGCCCTGCATCGGTTCGCCATAGGCGAGCGGAATGCCGGTGAGGTCGTGGAGGCGGTTGTTGATCGCGATCACCAGCGGGTCGCGGTGGTCGAGGTCGCACGTCGTGCTGGTGCGAAACGCTTCGTCGCCATTGGGATCGGCGATGGTCGAGGGGCGGACGTCGCGGTCGATCTGCGCGATCAACCCGGCACAGGTTTCGGCATCGAGGAAGCGCGACAGCATGAACTGCTCGAGCTTCGGCGTCGGCGCGCGGCGGATGCCGGGAACGGCAGCGAGTCGCGCTGCGGTGCGGTCGGCGCCCGAGGTCGCCATGTCGACAAATTCATTTGCAGCCATGGCGCGCGTTTTAGCAGGGAAGCGCGCGCGAACAATGCTTGACGAACGGGGCGATGCGCGCCTATTCGCCGCGCGCTGTCGAGGCCGCTTTCCTGCGCCCTTGCCGATGTGTGTGGCGACCATAGCTCAGTTGGTTAGAGCGCCGGTTTGTGGTACCGGAGGTCGCGGGTTCGAGCCCCGTTGGTCGCCCCATTTCCTGAAGATGATCGCCCGATCCGCGTTTCGACGTGACTCTGCGCTCGCGCCTGATTATTACGCTGGGACGTAATTTTTTAACGCGAGGATTGAGTCCATGTCCGCAGTCTGGGATTTCGCCGATTTCGACGATCATGAACATGTCCACATGTTTCGCGATCGGGCGAGCGGACTGACGGCTGTGATCGCCGTCCACTCGACGCACCTCGGCCCCGGCGCGGGCGGCGTGCGTTACTGGCACTATCCGCAGCGCGCGGCGGCGATCACCGACGCGCTGCGCCTGTCGCGCGGCATGAGCTACAAGAATGCGATGGCCGGACTGCCGATGGGCGGCGGCAAGGGTGTGATTTTAGCCGACGAAGGCGCAGCGAAGACCCCCGATTTGCTTGCGGCGTTCGGCCGTGCGGTCGAATCGCTGGGCGGCGCTTATGTGACCGCCGAAGATGTCGGCATGTCGGATGCCGACATGGTCGCGATTTCGCAGCATACGAAGCATGTCAGCGGGCTTCCCGTCGCGAGCGGCGAAGCGGGCGGCGACCCCGGCCCGCTGACCGCGCTCGGCGTCTATCTGGGCATCAAGGCGGCGATTCTGCAGGGTCTGGGCACCGACAGCGCGAAAGGCGTGCGCGTGGCGATCCAGGGCGTCGGCAGCGTCGGCGGCGGCGTCGCGCGGCGGCTGGCGGCTGAAGGCGCGAAGCTGACGCTGGCCGACGTTAATCTGGCGCGCGCCAAGGACCTGGCTGAAGAATTGGGCGCTGATCTCGCCGATTCGGCGGCGATCATGGAAGTTGAGGCCGATGTGCTGAGCCCCAATGCGCTGGGCGCGATTCTGACCGAGCGGAGCATCGAGAAGCTGCGCGTGCCGATCGTGGCGGGCGGTGCCAACAACCAGCTGGCGACCGCCGCCGACGGCCAGCGCATCCACGACCGCGGTATCGTTTATGCCCCAGATTATGTGATCAACGCGGGCGGGATCATCAACGTGGCGCTGGAATATCTGGGGCAGGGCAGCCGCGAGGAAGTTGAGAGCCGCATTCATCTGATCCCCGGGCGGCTCGCCGAAATATGGGCCGAGAGCAAGGCGAGCGGTGCGCCGGCGTCGGCGGTGGCCGATCGTATGGCGCAGAAGCTGATCGGGCGGGGGTAGGTTTAAGCGCAGTTCCCAGACTCCGTTCGCCTTGGAGCTTGTCGAAGGGCTGTTCTTCCTTTCAACGTCGTCAAAGGAAGAGCGGTGCTTCGACAAGCTCAGCACGAACGGATTTGAGGTGGGCATTTTGGGCGCTAGGGCTGGCGCCTTGTTCCAATTCCGCTAAGCCACCCCCAATGAAGCGGCATTTGTATTTGGTCGGCGGCTGGGCGTCGCTCGCGGTCGGCGCGATCGGCGCGTTCCTGCCGTTGCTGCCGACCGTGCCGCTCGTCATCCTTGCCGCTTTCTGCTTCGCACGCTCTTCGCCGCGGCTAGAGGCTTGGCTGCTCAATCATCCGACCTTTGGGCATCATATTCTCGCCTGGCGTGAGAAAGGGGCGATCAGTCGCAAGGGGAAGGTTGCGGCGAGCATCGCTTTTGCTTTCAGCATTGTGCTGGCGTTGCTGTTCGCACCCTGGCCATGGATGATGGCACCGGTTATCGCGGCGGCAGTCGGCGGCAGCTGGATATGGACGCGGCCCGAGGGGTGAAGGCGCTGAGCGCCGGTTGGTCAGCGCCTCCCATTTCCGTTCGTGTCGAGCGAAGTCGAGACACCCATCAGTAGCGCACGCCTTTGGGGTGTCTCGACTTCGCTCGACACGAACGGGGTTTAGGAGCGGGTTGAATACGGCGCCAGCGACACATCGCCGCGGGCTTGACCTTACGCGTTCTGCACGCGACACAAGCGCCGACCGGGTCGCATCGGGCAAATTGCTGGACCCCTGTGCCACGCTCCCCTAAGGACGCGAACCGATGCATGCTTATGCGAACCCGACCCGTTTTCTGGCAATTGCCCGGCCGCTGACGCCGTGGCTGCTCGGGCTTGGCGTGCTGCTCGTGCTGGCGGGTGCGTGGGCGGGGTTGACGCAGGTTCCGGGCGATTACAAGCAGGGTGAGACGGCGCGGATCCTGTATGTTCATGTCCCGGCGGCGTGGCTGGGGATGGGCGGCTGGACGTCGCTGGCGCTGGCGGGGTTGATCCAGCTGGTCTGGCGGCATCCGCTCTCGGGCATTGCGGCGCGGGCGATTGCGGTGCCGGGGATGCTGTTCACCGCGCTGTGCCTCGTAACCGGATCGATCTGGGGCAAGCCGACCTGGGGTACCTGGTGGGAATGGGACGGGCGGATGACGTCGATGCTGGTGCTACTGTTCCTCTATGCCGGCTTTATCGCGCTGACGAACGGCGATGAGGGGCAGCGGCAGGGCGGCTCGCTGTCGCGCGGCGCGGCGATCTATGCGCTGGTGGGCGCGATCAATATCCCGATCATCAACCGCAGCGTCGTGTGGTGGAACAGCCTGCATCAGGGACCGAGCATCACGCTGCGCGGGTCGAGCATCGACAATGCGCTGCTATGGCCATTGGGCTTGACCTTATTGGGCTTTTCGCTGTTATTCGGGGCGATCGTGCTGATGCGGATGCGGCGGATCATCGCCGACAATCGCGTTGCGGCGCGGCTGCGGCGGCTGGCCGACGACGAGGGAGCAATCGCGTGACGGGGGTGATCAGCGGCAGCGGCCAATGGGCCTATGTGGCGGCGGCCTACGGGCTGACGGTGCTGTTGACTGGCGCCGTGCTGTGGTCGAGCTGGCGCGCGATGGCGAAGGCTGAGCGGCGCAGCGACGCGCTGCGTAAGGATCGTCCATGAAGGCGAAACATCAGCGACTGGTGCTCGCGCTGTTCGCGGTCGCGGGGATTGCGGGCGCGGGGGTGTTGGGTGCGAGCGCGCTGCGTGACGAAGCCGCCTATTTCCGCACCCCGGTCGAGATCAAGAGCGGCAAGGCGGTCGTTGGCGAACCGATGCGGCTGGGCGGCATGGTCGCGTTGGGTAGCATCGCCCGGCAGAGTGACGGGCTGACGATCCGCTTTGTCGCAACCGACGGCAAGGCATCGGTGCCGGTCGAATATACGGGTATCGTCCCTGACCTGTTTGGCGAGGAATCGGGCATGGTCGCCGACGGCCGGATGCGCGCCGACGGGACGTTCGTCGCCGATCGCATCCTGGCGAAGCATGACGAGCGCTATATGCCGCCGCAGATGGGCGACATGCCGAAGAATATGAAGGCGCCGACGGCCACATGATCGCCGAAATCGGCCTTGCACTGCTTTGGATCGCCGCAGCGCTCGCCTGCCTGTCGCTCGTCGCGGGGACGCTATTCCTGCGGGGCGGACAGAAGGACTTGGCGGCGCTGGTTCGCCCGGCCAGCATCGCGCAGGGGGTGCTGACCGCAACCGCGTTTGGCTTGCTCATCGCGCTGTTCGTGCGCTCCGACATGTCGGTCGAGCTGGTCGCGCGCAATAGCAACAGCCTGAAACCGATGATCTTCAAGGTCGCCGGGACGTGGGGCAATCACGAAGGATCGATGCTACTCTGGCTGACGATCCTGTCGCTGTCGGGGGCGCTGATTGCGCTGTTCGAAAAGCGGCTGCGCGAGGACACGCTGATCGCGACGTTGAGCGCGCAGGCGGCGCTGAGCCTTGGTTTCTTCGCCTTTTTGATTTTTTCGTCGAACCCGTTCAACCGCTTGCCCGTGGCGCCGCCCGACGGGCAAGGGCTCAATCCGCTACTTCAGGATATCGGCCTCGCGTTTCACCCGCCGACGCTTTACGTCGGCTATGTCGGGCTGTCGGTTGCGTTCAGCTTTGCTGTCGGCGCGCTAATCACGCGCGAGATCGGACCTGCGTTCGCCCGCGCGATGCGGCCGTGGGTGCTGTTCAGCTGGATATTCCTGACGATCGGGATCACCGCGGGCAGTTACTGGGCTTATTATGAGCTGGGCTGGGGCGGCTGGTGGTTCTGGGATCCGGTCGAAAATGTCTCGCTGATCCCCTGGCTGGCGGGCGCCGCGTTGCTGCATTCGGTTGCGGTGACCGCGACGCGCAATGCTTTGCGCGCGTGGACCGTGATGCTGGCCGTCATTGGGTTTTCGATGTCGATGGTCGGCACATTTATCGTGCGATCGGGATTGCTGACCAGCGTTCACAGTTTCGCGGTCGACCCCGAGCGCGGGACGTTCTTGCTGGTGTTGATGGCGATCTATATCGGCGGCGCGCTGACGCTGTTTGCGCTGCGCGCGGGTAGCGTGGCCGAGGGCAAGAAGTTCGCGCTACTCAGCCGTGAGGGCGCGCTCGTTATCAACAATCTGCTGCTGACGACGATCCTTGCGCTCGTCCTGCTCGGTACATTGTACCCGATCGTCGCCGAGGCGATGGGCGAGAAGATTTCGGTCGGGCCGCCCTATTACAACCGCGTTGCCGGGCCGCTGGCGCTGATCCTGTGCCTCGTGATGGTGGCGGGACCGCTGCTCGGCTGGCGCAAGGATGATGGCAAGAAGCTGTGGTCACGGTTGCCGCTGGCGATCTTTGCCGGGGCGGCGGTGCTGTTCGCGCTGATCCTGTTCGGCGGTAAAGTCGGCATCCTGCCGCTGCTTGGCATGACCGTCGCCGGGGTCGTTGCGGTCGCCAGTCTCGCGCCGTTATGGGGCCGGAACCTGCGCCGCACGCCGCTGCCGACCTGGGGCATGGTAATTGCGCATTTCGGCGTCGCGGTGTGTCTGGCGGGAATGGGCGCCGAAAGTGCCTTCATCAAGGAACGGCTGGTCGCCGCAGCACCCGGTGACGTGATCAAGGTCGGCGATTTTGCGGTGAAATTTGTCGGCGTGAAGCCGGTGGCGGGGCCGAATTTCACCTCGATCGAGGGTGCGCTGGTCGCGACGACGTCGGGCGGCCAATCCTTTACGATGCGGCCCGAAGCGCGGACTTTCCCCGGCTTGATGGGGACCGCCCCGACCGAAACCAACGAAGCGGCGCTGCTGACGCGGCCGGGCGGGCAGCTTTACGCGGTGCTTGGGCAGCCGGTGACGAGCGATGACGGGACCGCCGATCGTTACCAGATCCGCCTGTGGTGGAAGCCGCTGGTGTGGTGGATATGGCTGGGCGGTGGACTGATCGCGCTGGGCGCGGCGCTGTCGATGCTCGGCCGGGCGCAGTTGCTGGGCATCTGGCGCGCGCGGCGTCGCCGGAAATCAGAGGAGCGCTTTGCACCATGACCAACCGCTGGGTACTCTTTGTCCCGCTGGCGATCATGGGATTGCTGTTCGGCGCCTTCATCTATCGGCTGGTGACGCCCGCCGAAACGCTGATCCAGTCGCAGTGGATCGACAAGCCGATGCCGCTGTTCGACCTGCCGCCCGCGACCGCGGGAGTGGAAGGGCTGAAAAGCAGCCAGCTAGCCGACGGTCGGCCAAGGCTGGTCAATGTGTTCGCTAGCTGGTGCATCCCGTGCCGCGCCGAGGCACCGCAGCTGGAGGCGCTGAAGGCCGCAGGTGTGCCGATCGACGGCATCGCGATCCGCGACCGGCCCGAGGATGTCGCGATGTTCCTGCGCGAATATGGCAATCCGTTCGATCGCATCGGGTCGGACATGCAGAGCAGCGTCCAGATCGCGCTGGGGTCATCGGGGGTGCCGGAGACGTTCCTGATCGACGGCAAGGGGATCATTCGCGAGCAGATCCAGGGCGTCATCCTGGCAGACCAGGTGCCGGAAATCGTCGCCAAGCTGGAGGCGATGAAGTGACGGGCGCCTTCTCAAGCTCCCGCGCCCCTGCGCAGGCAGGGGCCCATCACCTGCCATCGCATCGGCAAACTGCCGACTGCTTCGTAACGAGCAGACCGGTGATTGGCCCTTGCCGGCGCAGGGGCGCGGCGCTCTTTTTGGCGATGATGCTCGCTATCGCTGGCTCTATGCCCGCCGCCGCGCAAGACCGCCTGCCTCCCGCTCCTTACGCCTATGAACAGCTGCGCGACCCGACGAAGGAAGCGCGGGCGAAGGCGTTGATGGAGGAATTGCGCTGTCTGGTGTGTCAGGGCCAGTCGATTGCCGATTCGGATGCGCCGCTGGCGGGGGATATGCGGCACGAGGTACGCAGCAAGATTGCCGCGGGCGAAAGCCCCGACGAAATCAAGACGTGGCTGGTCGCGCGCTATGGCAATTGGGTCAGCTATGATCCGCCCTTCGATGCCGCGACGGCATTTTTGTGGCTGGGGCCGCTGTTGTTCCTGTTGCTCGGCGGCTGGCTGGCGTTCGGGCGGTTTCGCCGCGGTGCAGCGGACGATGCGGAGGCTGACGCATGATCTGGCTGTGGGTCATGCTGGCGGCGCTGCTGACGATCGCTGCCATCGTCTGGCTGGGCAAACTGCCCGTAGCGGCGCGGCCGCTGGCGGGGGCGGCGGTGATGCTGGGGCTGGCGGGCTATGCCTTGCAGGGTAGCCCGTCGCTGCCGGGCAAACCGGTGGCGGTGGCCGCCGAGCCAGAGGGTTTTGGCGATGTGTTGACCGATCAGCGACAGGGGATGGCGGATCGGTTCGGCCCTGCGGCGCAATGGCTGGGCCTGTCCGATGGCTTTGCACGCACTGGCAAGACCGAATTGGCGGCGCAGACGCTGGAAAAGGGCTTGGAGAAATATCCCGACAATGTCGACCTGTGGGTCGGGCTGGGTAATGCGCTGACCGCACATGGCGGCGGGATGATGTCACCGGCGGCGGCGCTGGCGTTCGATGAAGCGGCGCGGCGCGATCCCTCGCACCCCGCGCCGCCGTTCTTTGCAGGTCTGGCGCTTGCGCAGGGTGGCGATCTGAAGGGTGCCGAGGCGGTGTGGAGCCAGTTGCTGGCGCGTAGTCCCGCCGATGCGCCATGGCGCCCCGACCTTGAAATGCGGCTGGCGCAGCTGCGGCAGGCGCTGGGGCCGCAACCGCCGCCCGCACCGGGACAAACCCCTTGATATGGATGCTATTCCAATGGCTCTGGCTCGTCTAATGGCTGGCGATGACTGCTGAGTCGTCAACCGAGGCGGGCGGCGCCGAAAGCGCCGCACCGATCGCCGCTAACGCCGGCCATTATGGCCAGAGCCACGCCAGCGACGGCAAGCTGAAGCTTGCCGTCGGCGCGGTCGGCGTGGTGTTCGGCGACATCGGCACCAGCCCGCTGTACGCGTTCCGCGAAACCTTTGCCGGGCACCACCCGATCGAGCCCGACCAGCTGCACATCTATGGCGTGCTGAGCCTGGTCTTCTGGTCGATGATGCTGGTCGTCACCTTCAAATATGTGCTGACGATCATGAAGGCCGACAACAAGGGCGAGGGCGGCAGTCTGGCCTTGCTCGCGCTGATCAGCCGTTCCTCGGGCGAAAAACGCTGGACGTGGCCGATCATCCTGCTCGGCGTGTTCGCGACCGCGCTTTTCTATGGCGACAGCATGATCACCCCGGCGATGTCGGTGCTGTCGGCGACCGAAGGGCTGCGCTACATCGACCCCGGGTTCGCCCCCTATATCGTGCCGATCGCGCTCACCATCCTGATCGGGCTGTTTGCGATCCAGTCGCGCGGGACGGCCAAGGTCGGGGCGCTGTTCGGGCCTATCATGCTGCTCTATTTCGTCACGCTGGCCGGGCTGGGCATCATGCATATCGCCGATAATCCGTGGATTATTGCCGAGACGATCAATCCCATGAACGCGCTGCGCTTCTTTTATGTCGATGGCTTCACCGCTTTCATCGCTCTGGGAGCTGTGGTGCTTGCGGTGACGGGGGCCGAGGCGCTGTACGCCGATATGGGGCATTTTGGGCGCGGGCCGATCGGAATCAGCTGGCTGGCCTTTGTCCTGCCCGCGCTGATGCTCAACTATATGGGGCAGGGGGCGATGGTCCTCGCCGCCGAGGCCGGTCCACGCGCCGAGCTGATTTCCGACCCGTTTTTCCAGATGATGCCCCAATATCTTGAGGTACCCGTTGTCATTCTGGCGCTGCTGGCGACGATCATTGCCAGCCAGGCGGTGATTTCGGGCGCCTTTTCGCTGACGCAGCAGGCGATCCAGCTGGGCTTTATGCCGCGCCTGCGCGTCGACCACACCAGCGCGTCGGCCGCCGGTCAGATTTATATCCCGGTGGTCAATTGGGGATTGATGGTGATGGTCATCCTGTTGGTCCTGGGCTTCGGTTCGTCGAGCAATCTGGCCGCAGCCTATGGTATCGCGGTGACCGGCGCGATGTTCATCGATACCTGCCTGCTGTCGGTCGTGCTCTTCACACTGTGGAAATGGCCGGCGTGGAAAGCGCTGCCGGTCCTCGCGGTATTCTTCATCGTCGACATCGCCTATTTTGGCGCCAATCTGATCAAGGTGCCCGACGGCGGCTGGGTGCCGCTGGTGATCGGGCTGATCATTTTCACGCTGCTCACCACCTGGTCGCGCGGGCGCAAGCTGATGCAGCAGGAAATGGCCGAAGGCGCGATGCCGATCCCGGTGTTCGTCAAATCGGCGGCGAACAGCGCTACGCGCGTGCCGGGCACCGCGGTGTTCATGACGTCTAGTGCGGACGGGGTACCGCACGCGCTGCTTCACAATCTCAAGCACAACAAGGTGCTTCACGAGCGGATCATTCTGCTGACGATCAAGGTCGCCGACGTGCCGTTTGTGCGCGAGGAAAATCATTGCGCGCTGGAGGATCTGGGACAGGGATTCCATCGGTTGATCCTGAATTACGGTTTCATGCAGCCGGTCGATGTGCCTGACGCGCTGAAGCGCGTGACGAGTTGCGGCGGCGAATTCAAGATGATCGAAACCAGCTTTTTCCTGTCGCGTCAGACGCTGATCGCGGCGAGCAAGCCGGGAATGCCGATCTGGCGCGAAAAGCTGTTTGCGTGGATGCTGCGCAACTCGGAAAGCGCGATGGAGTATTTCCGCTTGCCGACCAACCGCGTGGTCGAACTGGGCAGCCAAGTCGCGATCTGAGGCTGGCCGCCGGATTAACTCGCCGTCATCCCCGAATATGCGTTTGAACATTGCCCGCAGTCTTGCGATGCAAGCGTCAAGGCAGGGAGGTTGGCCAGCGATATGGACGCGGGGAAAACGGACGCTTTGATCCTGCCGGTGCCACCGGCGCCGTTCGCGCTGATCGTTGGCGCGGCCATGCGGGAGCGCTCACCGGAGGCGGTGGAAACGGCTCTGCGCCATATGGGGTTGCGGCCCGAGCGGGTCGATGGCGACGGCACCGGCATCGCGCCGCCCCGTTTTGTCCTGCGCTTTGGTGCCATGTCGGTTTTGGTTGGGGCAGCGGCCGGTTCCGCGCTGGACGCTGCGGATCCCGACAATCCAGCGACCAGCCTGCTCGCCGCCAGCCTGCCGCACGATTGGCGGCATGACGGGCATTGCTGGATGTTGGACCCTGAAGGCGGCGAAGAGCCCGCCACGTCATCCGAGCAGCCGATGCGAATGCGCGAATTTTTCAAGATGATGGTGCTGTTGATCGACCTGTTCGATGCCAGTCACCTTTTTTGGTCGCCCGCGCGGCTGTGGTCGGACGCGGTGCAGTTTCGCGCGTCGATCGCCGAAATGCTGGCGAGCGGGATGCCGCTGGTACTGCATCTGGTTGCATTTCGGCGCCGCGAAGGTGCCGCGGGCGCGAGCATAGAAACGCGGGGATTGGCGCTGTTCGCCGGGCAGGAGTTGGAAGCGCGCATTCCCGCCGGCTGGACGGTGGCCGAGATGGTGCGACGGCTGTCGCGACTGGCGCTTGATCTGATGCTGAACGGACCCGTGCAGCACAAACGCACGATGCGGGGGCTGGAGAGCGGCGAATGGATCGACCTGTCGCCGTCGGCGGGCGCCAACGGCTCGCGATCGATGGTCATCGTCGAGTTCGGCCGCGATCGCTGATGCCGAACCGCGGTTGGCAGGGCGCACCGCCACCGCAACCCGGATTTCAACGTCATCACCTGATCCCCATCGCTTTGCTCCACCGGACGCAGATGGCGGCGATGTTCGAGGCGTTGCAGGGCGAAGGCTTCGCGCTTGAGAGTTTCCGCCGCAACGGGCTGATGCTGCCCGCGTGCGAAGGGGCGGCGCTGTTGTCGGGCCATGCGCTGCATCGCGGGCCGCATCAGGGGTATAGTGATGTCGTTGCGGCGCGCGTCGAGCAGATCCGGCGGCATTTTGTTCTGCACGCGCCGGTCGATCTGCGTTCGGCGCGACGCACGTCGGTGATGCGGCTGCGGTTGTTGCAGGACACGACGCGGCGCGCGCTGACTGACCGGCACGGCGCCGGATTCTGGCTCAACCGCCGCGATCCGATGCGACTGTTCGTCGATCGTCCCTATCTGGATGACGCGATCGAGCGGCTGTTCGGCGGCGCTACAGCCTGACCTTCGCTTCCAGCTCCCGGCGCGCGGCGAGATATTGCGCTTCGAGTTCGGCGACGAATTCGGCGACGGGGCGCACCGCGGTGACCGGGCCGATGCCCTGGCCCGATCCCCAGATGTCCTTCCAGGCCTTGACCTTGGTATTGCCGCCCGAACCGAAGTTCATCGTCGACAGGTCGCCTTCGGGCAGATTGTCGGGGTCCATGCCCGCGGCGACGATCGATTGGCGGAGGTAATTGCCGTGCACCCCGGTGAACAGGTTCGAATAGACGATGTCGGCGGCACGCCCCTCGACGATGCCATCCTTATAGCCTTGGTCGGCGTTGGCTTCGGCGGTGGCGATGAAGGCGCTGCCGATATAGGCGAGGTCGGCGCCGCACGCCTGCGCGGCGAGGACCGATCGGCCATGGCCGATTGCGCCCGACAGCGCGACGGGGCCGTCGAACCATTCGCGGATTTCCTGCACCAGCGCGAAGGGCGACTGGCGCCCGGCGTGGCCGCCTGCGCCCGCGGCGACGGGGATCAGACCGTCGGCGCCCTTTTCGACCGCCTTGCGCGCGAAACGATCGTCGATGACGTCGTGCAGCGTGATACCGCCCCAGCTATGGACTGCCTGATTGAGTTCCTCGCGCGCGCCCAAGGAGGTGATGGTGATCGGCACCTTCCATTTGGCGCAGGTCGCGATGTCCTGTTCCAGCCGGTCGTTCGATTTATGGACGATCTGGTTGACAGCATAAGGCGCCGACAGTCGGTCGGGATTGGCGCGATCCCACGCGGCGAGCTCTTCGGTGATCTGGTGCAGCCATTCGTCGAGCAATGTCTGCGGCCGCGCGTTGAGCGCCGGAAAGCTGCCGACGACGCCCGCCTTGCACTGTGCGATGACCAGTTCGGGGCCCGACACGATGAACAAAGGCGAGCCGATGACGGGCAGGCGCAGGCGGTCGAAAATGTGGGGAAGGGCCATGAATCACTCTCCGGTAGCAGTTTGAAACTGACCTTAACGTAAACGGAAGGTGGTGCAAGAGGGGTTGGCGGTCACGCAACCGGCAGAGGCGGCCGACGCTGCCCCTGCCTGTAATCCCGTTGTGCTTAGGCCGTGACGGTTCGGCGGCGGGCCGCCGTTAACGCCAGATAGCCGAGGCCGGCCATCGCGATCAACAGCGCGCCTTGGGCGATGGCGAAGGGCGGTTCGGTTCCATTCGGGGCCAGCGCATTGAGCGCAGGCACTTTCAGGAAGCTCTGCACCACCAACACGAACAGGTTGAGGTAGAGCGCGAGGGTAGCGGTGATCGCATAGATGGTGGCAGCGCGGCCGGCGAGCTTGCGGCTGTACCAAGCCCAGAAGGTGGCGACGAGGATCAGCGTCGAGAGGATTCCAAAGCCGAGCGCCGGGGTGAAGGCGACGATCGGGAAAAGGAAGCCGGTCAGGCTGGTGAGCAGCGTCGTCCACAGGAAGACGCCGGTGATGCGCGGCAGAATCACACCGCGGGCAAAGGCGGGGAGCGCAATCAAGCCCGCGGCAATGGCGATCAGGCTGATCGCGACATGGACCGCGGTGAATTGCGGGATGGTCAGACCGAGGATCATGGCACCGCTCCTTTACAGATAGCGCGGCGCGGGGCGCGCCAGAGACAGGTTGGGACGCAGCGCCGAGCGCGCCTCGATATAGGCATCGTAATCGGCCATGTCGGGTAGCGCGGGGATGGTGACCGTCTCGCCTTTGTCGAAGCCGGCGAGCGCGGCGTCGACCATATGTTTCACGTCCATAACGATTTCGGCGGGCAGGCTGGCGAGTTGCTCCTCGGTCCAGATCGGGGTGCGGGTCGCCCCCGGCAAGACAGCTTGAACACGCACGCCCTTGGCGCCGAGTTCGGCCTGCAAGGCTTCGCTGAACGCCAGCACATAGGCTTTGCTGGCCGGGTAGGTCGCGGTGAAGCCATCGGGGATCAGTGCCGTCACCGAGCCGATGTTGATGATCGCCCCGCTGCCATTCACAGCAAGCCGGGGCGCTATGGCTGCGGCGAGCCGGGTCACGGCCAGGATATTGAGGTTGATCAACGCGGTCAGCTGCGCGGGGTCGGCTTCGACAAAGCTGGTTTCGCCCGCGATGCCGGCATTGTTGATGAGGCCGGTGATCGCATCGTCGTCGCGCAGGCGGGTTTCGACGCGGGCGAGGTCGTCGGGATTGGCGAGGTCGGCGGCGATGACATCGACGGAGACGCCGGTGTCGCTGCGCAGCTGATCGGCGAGGGCGCAGAGTTTGTCTGCGCGGCGCGCGACGAGGATCAGGTCATGCCCGCGACGGGCGAGGCGGTCGGCATAGACGGCGCCAATGCCGTCCGATGCGCCGGTGATCAGGAAGCTTTGCTTGGTCACGGCGTTTCTCCTTGATGAAGGAGGAGGCGCGATCGGACTGGACCGCGCCTCGACCTTATCAGTTGTTGATGAAATCCAGAAGGTCGGAGTTGAACCGGTCCTGGTGGGTGACGGTCAGGCCATGATCGGCGCCTTCGTAGATTTTCAGCACCGCCTGTTTGACGATCTTCACCGTCGCGCGCGCCGAGGCATCGACGGGGACGATCTGGTCGTCGTCGCCGTGGAGGACGAGGGTCGGGACGTCGAACTTCTTCAGATCGTCATTGAAGTCGCTTTCCGAAAAGGCGCGGATGCTGTCGAGCTGGCCCTTGAGCCCGCCCATCATTCCCTGCCGGACAAAATCGTCGCGCAGCGCTTCGCTGACCACCGCGCCGTCACGGTTATAGCCATAGAAGGGGATGGTCAGATCCTTGAAGAACTGCGGGCGGTTGTCGAAGGTGCCTTTGCGGATGCCGTCGAAGGCGTCGATCGGCAGCCCGCCGGGATTGGCTTCGGTCTTGAGCATCAGCGGCGGAACTGCCCCGATCAGCGCGATCTTGGCGACCCGCGCCGTGCCATGGCGGCCGATATAGCGGGTGACTTCGCCGCCGCCGGTCGAGTGGCCAACGAGGATGACGTCCTTCAGGTCCAGCTGTTCGATCAGTTCGGCGAGGTCGTCGGCGTACTGATCCATATTATTGTTGTCCCAGACCTGGTCCGAGCGACCATGGCTGCGGCGGTCGTGGGCGATGGTACGGAAGCCTTGGTTAGCGAAATAGACCATCTGGACATCCCAGGCGTCGGCGGTGAGCGGCCAGCCGTGGGAGAAGATGATCGGCTGGCCGGTCTTCGGACCCCAGTCCTTATAGAAGATGTGCGTGCCGTCCTGGGTGGTGATCGTGGTCATGGCGTGGTTCCTTTCGTTTCGAAGGGCGGGGTGTCCGTCCCGATGACATGGATTTAGGCCGGTCCGGGCTTGCGCGGGATTGGCGGATACGACATTATACGGGTCAAATCCGACAAAGGAGTCTTTATGCCCAAGTTGAAGGTGCCCGACGCGGCGAGTGTGCCACTGATTGAAGTCGGGATGATGATCTATCCCGACTGCCAGATGGGCATGGTCCACGGCATCACCGACCTGTTCGACATCGCCGGGCGCTTTGCGGTCCAGCACGACCGCGCGGCGATCCGGGTCAGCCATTGGCGGTTGCAGGACGGCGGGGGTTTTGCCCGCTGCTTTGACAGCCATCCGAGCGAACCGGCGGGCAACAGTCCCGCGGTGCTGATTGCGCCGGGTAGCTTGCACAAGCTGCTCGAACCGGGGGAGGTCGAGCCCTATGCCCGCTGGCTGCTCGACCGCCATGCCCATGGGACGGTGCTGGCGTCGAATTGCGGCGGGACGTTTGCGCTGGCGGCGACCGGGCTGCTGGCGGGGCGGCCGGCGACGACGCACTGGTTTTTCGCCGCGCAGTTTCGCGAGCGGTTCCCCGACGTGCGGCTGGAGGCCGACCGGATGGTGATCGACGATGGCGACATCGTCACCGCGGGCGGGCTGATGGCGTGGACCGACCTGGGGCTGCGGATCGTCGAGCGGTTGCTGGGGCCGACGGTGATGATGGAGACGGCGCGCTTTCTGTTGATCGATCCCAATGGCCGCGAGCAGAAGAATTACGCCAGCTTTGCCCCCAAACTGACCCATGGCGACGAGGCGATCTTGCGGGTCCAGCACTGGTTGCAGGCCCGCGGGGTTGGCCCGGTCGCCGTCCCCGCCATGGCCAGCGAGGCGGGGATGGAGGAGCGGACGTTTCAGCGGCGGTTCAAGGCCGCCACCGGCATGACCCCGGTCGAATATGTCCAGCATCTGCGCGTCGGCAAGGCGCGCGAGCTGCTGGAATTCACCCGCCGCACCGTCGACCAGATCGCGTGGGGCGTCGGATATGAGGACGCCGCGGCGTTCCGCAAATTGTTCCACCGCATCATCGGCCTGTCACCGCAGGAATATCGCCAGCGGTTCGCGACCCCGCAATCCTTGGCCGAAGTCGCTTAGCGCCGCGCCCTAATATCCGCCCTCCGAACCGGGGGCGCGGTAGAAGCGGTGGCGGGTGACGGCGCCATCGATCAGGCTTTTCTTCAGTTTCTTGCGCATCTTGTCGGCGCCGTCGGGGGAAACGCAGACGAGGCGGGTGCCGCCGTCGGGCAGCGGCTCGATCGCGCTGATGATGACCCCCGCGCTCTTGCACAGCGCGGTCACCTCGGCCTCGGGCAGGGTGACGTTCATCGCGCGGCTCATGAGGTTTCCGTGCCGGGCGCGAGGGCGCGGATCGCGGCGGCGACCTGCTCATAGCCCTCGGCGCTGGCGGTGGCGAGCGCGAGCGGGCGGCCGCCAAGCGCGGCGTTTTCGCTGTTGAGGAATTCGACCGCCGCGTCGCGCCCGCCCATGGTCAGGAAGGCGAGCTGGCTGATGTCGCCCTGCCGCTTGGCGTCGTCGCGCGCGAGCGGGGTGCGGTTCTTGCGGAAATAATTGTTGGTGCGCGCGCGGGCGGGCGCGTCGGCATCGCTCGCAGCGTCGGCCCCTGCCGCGGCGCTGGCAGGCTTGGCGGGCGCAGCGACGGGCGCCTTGCGGACGGGGGGATTGACGGGATTGGCTCGGCTGTTCATCGGGCGCGGCTCCTGTTGGGGTAAGCGGGAGCGCGCAAGTCTCTCAGCCGCGGCGGCTCATGACCATCGGTACCGCGATGATGCCTATATGGGGGCGGAGCAAGGCGATTGTAAGGCGCCGCCGCCCGCGCCGGATCGGGACCGCGCCCCACCGCCGCTCACCCGTGCGCCCGCTGCCCCGGCCAGGCATCCGTGTCCGCAGTTTCGGCCGCAGCATCATTGGCGGCATCGTGCCGCGCAAAGAAAGCGCGGCGCGCGGCCTCGCCCGCGATCAGCAGCGGGGTGACCTCGGCCGCGCGCAGCTTTTCGTACACTTCCAGCTCGTCGTCATCGAGCGCGCGGGCATAGGCGCGGTCGCCGAACTGGCCTTCCTCATGCCCCCAAAAATCGGCGGGCGGCGGGAAGTCGGTACGCCAGTCGTCGGCGTGGTCGTCGTACCACACGGTCATCGCGGCGGCGGCCTGTTCCGGGGTTTCCTCGCTTTCGCCGTCGTCGCCGAAATCGGTGGAAATCTGCGCAACTTCACTCGCGATTGCGTTGTCCTGCCACAGCGCGGCGAGCGGGTTGGCGCGGTTGTCGCGGCCGGTCAGCCAGAGCGCGAGCGCGGTGGTAAGCGGGGCGGGCTGGCCGTCTGCGTCGTCCGCTCCGTTTGCATCGTGCGCGGCGGCGGCGTCGAACAGCGACAGGAAGCCCGGCCAGTCGCCCGCGATCAGCTGCGCCAGCATATCCTCCCCGGCCTCTGCGGGCGTTTCGACCATCTTGTCGAGCCGCGCGAGCATCGCGAGACCAAGGCGTGAATCGAGGCGGCGGCGCTTGGCAAAGCTGCGCCCCTCTTCGCGCAGCAGCTCGGCGGTTTCGTCATAGCCCCAGATCGCGCGGTCAAGCAACTCGTCGACCAGCCGCCCGCGCGCGATCAGCACCGCCGCGGCGCAGCCCAGCTTGAACGCGGCGCCCGCTGCACGGTGCTTGAGCTGATAGACGGCGGACGGCGACATGCCGACCTTGGCCGCGGCAATTTTGACCGAGCCGGTGGTGGCGAGGCTTTCGAGAAAGTCGCGCTGGAGTTTGGGGGTCCAGTGATAGCTGGCGGGGGCGGGGAGGAAGGCGGGATAGTCGTCGATGTCATCCATTGATTCGTCCTTTTCGGTTGGTGGAACCGAAGGAGTGAACCATATGAGTTAAATGTAGGAAAGAGAAAATCGGTCAGGTCGCGAGTTATCATGTTCTTTAGAAGAAATTCGCGATAGCATGGTTTAAAGGCAAGAGTTGCGCGGTCGCCTTGTCGCGTATCGGTGGCAAGCGCCTTACCGATCCGGACTGACGCGATCGCCGCCTGATTGGTTTTTGAGGCGCCACGCCAGATTGGCGAGCGTCGCAAGCGCTGGTCTCGTCCGTGAACGGACGGGGAACAACGACTCGACTTTTTCGATATTTTGTGCTACAGAACCCAGCTGGGGCAGCCCGCATGGACTGCCCCAGTTTTGAGTTCGGCAATATCCTTGGAAAGACCGCCGGACCCAAGATGGACGAAGCGTGTGGTGCCTCGAACTTGACAATTTTGGATGCCACATTTTTAGCCATTTTGCAAGGTCTCTCCGCTTTGACGGAGGCCTATCATGGCTTATGAATACGCAGTAAGTTTTGAGATTAAGTCGGATACCACCTATTCGGAACGGTATCAGAGCTTCATGGACGAGATTCGCAACACGCCAGGCGAGCCGTATTTGTGGTCAGAAACAACATCTTTCGTTTTGTTGACATCAAACGAAAAGATCGACGATCTCGAACATCGGCTCTACTATAATTCCAAACTCAATTCAGCCAAAGATAAGCTGCTAGTGATCGATCATCACAGCGGTGTGGCTGTCGCGCGAGGGCCGTTCGAATATCCCGCAACGCTAAAAAGTCACTTTAAGAGCTGCGTCGTGAAATAACGCTGGTGGACTTGGACCGGAACGCGCAACCAGCTGCAAAGGCCATAACGGCCCTAAGCCTACGCGCGCTCTGGTCCTTTTCCCGCGCCACCTCGTATCGCCATCGTTTGAATCCTTTTTGGACTTGTGCGGCGTCGGTGGCTTCGCCAGCATTCGGCGAAGCGTCTCTAGCTCATTTTGATCGGTGTCAGTAATGCAACACGTTCGTCAATTCTTTGCCCGCAACGCGGTCAGGTGCATCTGAGATGCAGGAACCGCTGACTAGCGAGCATGCGCAAATTAGCACCCTCGGCACCGTTCTTGCATTCTGGAACAATGTCGAACTGGTCATGGAGATGGTCATAAAGCAAGAACTTGGCCTGACAACAGAACAAGCTTGTATCGTTTGCGGTGCCCTAGGGGGAGGGGCGAAGCTGGCAATGCTGTCTTCCCTCGTCGCAGAAAAAGGCCACCGCCAATCGTTTGTCCAAGCAATACGAGACTTTCAAGGCATGGTTGGACGCAACGCGTTAGCGCACGGGTTTATGACAATCCACGGCCCAAGCGGGGACTACGAAATCGTAAGCCGTGACGTGAAAAACAAACTGTCAGTTAGGCGGAGGCGATTGGTCGACTACTACACAGATGACTTTGTACCGGCGTACGAAAAGGCGATTACGGAAAGCGGGTTCAGTGAGAACGAGATGTACGATTATGGCCGAGAGATTGCAGCGCTCGCACCAGATCCTTAATCCCGGGCTCAGCGCCTTGAGCATCAGCTTCGAGAACTTTTGAAAGATCATCGAATAAATATTGGACGTCAGTTCTTTAAAGTGAAATATCAAAAAATTCATTAGGCGGTGGAAGCGGTTATCGGCCTCTTAGAAGCTAGAATTGAGTAGCAGGATTAAGTATCAACTCCCTTCGTCGTCGGCAAAGTGGCCCGCACTCTTTCCTTCTCATCGCGCCCCTCCGTCAGTCCTTCGGACTGCCACCTCCCCATGGCCTTCGGGCACAGGGAGGATTGGTTAGCTGATCAGGTGCTTCCCCATACGGATGAGGGGGACGGTGGCGCCATTCGGACCCGGCGCTTCGACATGCTCGATCGGGGTGTAGCCGCAGGCGCAGTAGAGGGGTTCGCCGGATAGGGTGGCCATCAGCTCGGTGCGGGTGAAGCCGGCCTGCTGTGCGGCGGCTTCGCAGAGCGCCATCACCATGCGGCCGACGCCCTGCCTTGCAAAGGCGGGGTGGGTGTACATGGCGCGGATGCGCGCGGCGTCGGTGGCGGGGTTGAGCGGGGCCGGGTCGCGCAGGGCGGCGGCGTGGTCGCCGCCGTAGAGCGTCGCGCGATGTGACCAGCCGCCGCAGCCCGCGATCTGACCCTCCGCCTCGATGACGAAATAGGTGCCGTCGGCGATCAGCTGGGTATCGAGGCCCATGACGGCGTGGCTGGCGGCGATCTGCGCGTCGTCGAGGAAGCCCTTTTGCAGTTCGGCGATCGCGAGCGCCATCACCGCGCGCAGCGCGTCGAGGTCCGACGGCTGCGCGAGGCGGTGGCGGAGCGTCATCGCGACGTCAGGCGCCGTTGGCGGCGCTCAGGATCGCGCGCACGCTGGCGGTTGCGACGTCGGTGTCGAGGCCGCAGCCGAAGACGCTTTTGCCGTCGGGGGTGCGGCATTCGACATAGGCGGCGGCTTGCGCGGTGCTGCCCTGGCCGATCGCGTGTTCGCTGTAATCGACGATGTCCATGACCGGGCCGCCGGATTCGGCGAGCGCGGCGATGACGCTGCTCATCAGGCCGTTACCGCGGCCGCTGACGCTGCGCGGGGCGCCGTCGATGGTGAGCTTGCCGGCGAAGATGCGGTCGGTGCCGGCATGGCTTTCGGACCAGTCGACGAGCTGGAAGCGCTTGGCCTCGACCTTGAGATAGGCGGTTTCGAAGGCGCCCCAGATGTCGTCGGCGGTCAGTTCGCGGCTGGTCTCGTCCGCCAGCGCCTGCACGACATGGCTGAAGCTGGCCTGCATCTTCTTGGGCAGTTTCAGTCCCTTGTCCTGTTCGAGCACCCAGGCGACGCCGCCCTTGCCCGACTGGCTGTTGACGCGGATCACCGCTTCATAGCTGCGGCCGAGGTCGGCGGGGTCGATGGGCAGATAAGGGACTTCCCAGCGTTCGTCATTCTGGCGCTCGCGCGCGGCGAAGCCCTTCTTGATCGCGTCCTGATGGCTGCCCGAAAAGGCGGTATAGACCAGCTCGCCGCCATAGGGATGGCGCGGGTGGACGGGGAGCTGGTTGCAATATTCGACCGTCGCGATGACGTCGTCGATGTTCGAAAAGTCGAGTTCGGGGTCGATCCCCTGTGTGTACATGTTGAGCGCGATGGTGACGAGGCAGGTGTTGCCGGTGCGCTCGCCATTGCCGAACAGGCAGCCCTCGACACGGTCGGCGCCCGCGAGCAGGCCGAGTTCGGCGGCGGCGACGCCAGTGCCGCGGTCGTTGTGGGTGTGGAGCGAGATGATCGCGCGGTCGCGGCCGGGCAGATTCTTGCAGAAATATTCGATCTGGTCGGCGTAGATGTTGGCGGTCGATGCCTCGACCGTGGCGGGCAGGTTGAGGATGATCGGCTTGTCGGTGGTGGGCTGGAGGATGTCCATCACCGCGGCGCAGCACTCGATGCTGAAATCGAGTTCGGCGGTCGAGAAGGTTTCGGGGCTGTATTGAAAGCGCCAGTCGGTGCCGGGAAGGCGCGCGGCATTGTCGCGCAATTGCTTCGCGCCCTCGATCGCGATCGCCTTGATTTCGGGCATTTCCATGCCGAACACGATGCGGCGCCAGGCGGGGCTGACCGCGTTATAGACATGGACGATCGCGGTCTTGGCGCCGGCGAGGCTGTCGAAGCTGGTGCGGATGAGGTCGGCGCGGCTTTGGGTGAGCACCTGCGGGGTGACGTCGTCGGGGATGCGTCCCTGCTGGACAAGGCCCGAGATGAAGTCGAACTCGGTCGCGCCGGCGCTGGGGAAGCCGACTTCGATCTCTTTCAGGCCGATGCGGCAGAGGAGGTCGAAGAAGCGCGCTTTCTTTTCGGCGTCCATTGGGTCGATCAGCGCCTGATTGCCGTCGCGCATGTCGGTGGACAGCCAGATCGGCGCGGCGGTGGTGACGCGGGTGGGCCATTCGCGGTGGGCGAGCGGAACTTGCGGAAAGGCGCTGTACTTGACCGAAGGGTCGCGGAGCATGGTCATGGGATGGTCTTCTGCTGGTCGGTTGCGAATATGTCGATCGGACCCTTGAGCGGGTGGCCGCGACTAACGCGCAGCCAGTGTCACGCCCAAGGGCGTGTAAGTCGCAGAAGAAGAAGGGCGTTGCCGCGCATGGCCGCCCTAGTGATGCAAAATGTCGCGCTTGGCAAGGGGGGAGTGGGAAAATTGCGTGGGCGGGGCGTGTCCGGCTTGGCTGGGCGATGAACCGCACAACGGCGCCGGATCGCGGGCGGGCCGCGATCCGGCGCAGGGCAGGGGACTTGGAAAACGTGCGGCGGGGCGAGCGTCAGGCGGCTTCGCTCTCCGCGTCGTCCTCGTCCCACGGCTCGAAAATCTCGTCCTCGACCATATTGTCGATGGCGTGGACGCGCACCGCGATCAGCCAGTCGGGGAGCGGGCCTTCCCATGCGGCCTCGACCTGGGTGAGTGCGCCTTCATCGCTGCCCGCGGGGCGGTCGCCGACAAGGTCGAAATCCTGGACGCCGTCCTCGGGCGGGGTGCTGTAGACATGCGGGTCGAGCCGGACATTGGCCCAGCCCGCAGTGGGGGTGAGACCCTCGGCCTCGACGGTCAGCAGCGGATTTTCCTCGTCGCCGCCGATGAAGGCGTTCACGTCGACAATTTCGCGTACCAGTTCGCTCATCACACGGGCTCCTCGCAAAAGGGGGCGGGACTGGTGAGGTCCCGCCCCGGCTTTTACCCGGTGCGTGTGACAGATTGGGGTGCGGTGATCCCCGGCTTACTGTTTTTCGAACGCGGCGTGGATTTCGAGTTCGACCTCATCGCTGACCGCGGGGATGCCATAGGCGATGCCGAAATCGCTGCGGCGGATCTTGCCTTCGGCCTGGAAACCGACGGTCGCTTTCTTGTTATAGGGATTGGTCCCGGCGCCGTGGAAATCGACGTCGAGCGTGACGGGCTTGGTGACGCCGTTCAGCGTCAGATTGCCGGTGACCTTGGCTTCGTCGCCGTCGTCGTCGAGGACGACGCGGGTCGAGACGAATTTGGCGTCGGCGGGGGCGGCGCCGAAGAAATCGGGCTTGCCGCCGTCCTTGCCCGCACGGAGCAGATGGCCGGTCAGGCCGCTGCTGGCGGTGGTAACCTTGGCGACCGGGATCGTCACGTCGACCTTGGCCGCGGCGGGATTGGCGGGGTCGATGACCAGCGTGCCGGTGACGTCGCCAAAAATGCCAGTATATTTGCTGAACCCGAAATGATCGACCTCCCACACGACCATCGTGTGGCCCGCGTCGGCGGCGTAGCTGCCCGCGGCGACGCGCGCCTTGTCGGGCGCGCCGGGAACCTGCGGCGCGTTCTGGGCGATGACGACGGGAACCGCGACGACAGCGAGGGCGACGGCGGCGAGGGGAGCGATACGGCGCATGGGTAGATCTCCTGTTGGGGACGGGCAGGCTAGGCGTGCGGACAGGGCCGCGTCAATCAGCCCACAGGAAACGCAATGTTTCGCTGCGTGGTTCCGTCAGGGCGCGCGGCGCGCCTCGAACCATTCGCGCAGGGCGAGCGCGGCGCAGCCGGTGAAGCCATAGCTGCCCGACGGCGAGCAACTGCCGGGGCGCGTCTGGCGCGCGATATCGTCGTAGCCTTCGACCTTTGACGCCCAACTGCCGCCGCCGACGGCTACGTCTTCCTTCAACTCTTCGCGCAGTTCCTTGGGGACGCGGTAGCGTTCGGATTCGGGCTGCTGCGCGCAAACGATGATCTCATCGCCGACGGGTTCGGGGCAGGGATCGCTGCCGAAGGTATAAAGCACCGAGGTGCGCTGCGGCGGCTGTGCCGATTGCGCGAGCGAATCGTCGTTCTGCGCCGCGGCGGGCGCAGTGAAGGCGAGCGCGGCGAGCAGCGGGGTCAGGTAACAGGTCGGCTTTATCGTCATCGGGCGTCGTGCCTCCAAAGCCTCTCCCGCCGTCGGTGATAGGCGGGCTAGATGAACCTAAGCCTAACTGCCGAGCCGATCGGGCGTTGTATCGTCTTGCCCCGCGCCCCACATCGCCGATCGAAGGAGCTGATTCTATGCCGAGCGTTCGCATCGCCCATGACCTGCCGCGCGCCGAAGTGCGCCGCCGCATGGCAGCGCGCGCCGATGATCTGGTCAAGCTGATTCCCGGCGGGCTGGGGCGGGTCGAACATCGCTGGGAGCATGACGACCGGATGGATTTTGTGATCCATGCGATGGGGCACAGCATCGCATCGAGCGCAACGGTCGAAGATGCGGCGCTGGTGATCGATTTCGATCTGCCTGCGGGGATGGGGTTCGTGCGACCCATGGTCGAGGGGATCATTCGCCAAGCGGGCGACAAATTGCTGCTGGAAAAACGCTAGGTTTTGGCAAGCTCGGGATGGGCTTGATCGGGGGGGCGATAGCTGCGCCGCCGTCGTGGATCCCGGATCAAGTCCGGGATGACTTTAAGGAAAAATCCTCCCTGTCGCGTAGCGATGGGGAGGGGGAGCGCGCCCGAAGGGCGTGGTGGAGGGGCGGCAACGGCAACGCCAAAGCCCCTCCGTCAGCGCTTCGCGCTGCCACCTCCCCATGGCTTCGCCACAGGGAGGATTAGATTGTATCCAGCGATGCCGTGATCGCGCTCCACACCTGCCCCAGCTCCTCGGCGGTGATACAATAGGGCGGCATCACATACACGGTGTTGCCGAGCGGGCGGAGGAGGACGCCGTGGTCGCGGTAATAGGCGATCAGGCGCGGGGCGAGATTCGACAGGTAGCCTCTGTCGGGAACCACGATGTCGAGCGCGGCGATGGTGCCGAGGCGGCGCGGGTTTTGGACGCGCGGGTCATGGCTGAGCAGCGACAAATGCGCGGCCTGGGCGTCGGCCAGCGTGTCGATTCGTTGCTGTACCGGCTCGTCGCGCCAGATGGCGAGGTTCGCGTTGGCAGCGGCGCAGGCGATCGGGTTCGCGGTGTAGCTGCTCGAATGATAGAAGGTCTTGCTGCGGTCAGTTGACCAATGCGCTGCGAAGATCGGTTCGATGCAGAGCGTCACCGCGAGCGGCAGCGCGCCGCCGGTCAGCCCTTTCGACAGGCAGACGATGTCGGGGATGACGCCCGCCTGGTCGCAGGCGAAGCGGGTGCCGGTTCGGCCCCAGCCGGTCATCACCTCGTCGGCGATGAACAGCACGTTGTGGCGGGCGCAGATGGCGCGCATTTCGGCGAGCACCCAGGCGGGGTAGATGAGCATGCCGCCCGCGCCGAGGATGAGCGGCTCGACGATGAAGGCGGCTGGCTTTTGGGCGCAGGCGGCTTCGAGCGCGTCGAGCGTGGCCTGTTCCATGCCTTCTTGCGGAAAGGGGATGGTGTCGACATCGAACAACAGGGGCTGCCAGGCGCGGTTATAGACGCCGCGTTCGCCGACCGACATCGTGCCGATGGTGTCGCCATGATAGCTATGGTCGAGGACGAGGATGCGGCTGCGCGGCTCGCCGATGTTGAACCAGTAGCCGAGCGCCATCTTGAGCGCGACCTCGACGCTGGTCGAACCCGAGTCCGAGAAGAAGACGCGGGTGAGCGGACCCGGCGTGATGCGGATCAGTTCGGTGGCGAGCGTCTCGGCGGGTTCGTGGGTCCAGCCCGCGAAGATCAGCTGGTCGAGCCGTTCCGACTGGTCGCGGATCGCGGCCATTATGCGCGGGTGGGCGTGCCCATGGGTGGTGACCCACCAGCTGGAGATGGCGTCGATCCAGTGGTTGCCGTCGGCGTTGTAGAGGCGCGCGCCTTCGCCGCGGGCGATCAGCGGGATCGGGTCGCCCAGGCCGTGCTGGGTGAAGGGGTGCCAGATGGGGGAATTATCAGCCATCATCATTTTCCGTTCGTGCTGAGCTTGTCGAAGCACCGCTCTTTCTTGCCTTCGAGAAAAGGACGGCCCTTCGACAAGCTC
>NZ_DKIH01000008.1:0-13108 GCF_002454115.1 Sphingopyxis sp. UBA6723
TGATGTTGACCTCGACGTCGGAGGTGTTCACCCCGGCGGAATTGTCGATCGCGTCGGTATTGAGCCGAACGCCCTGGCGCGCGGCCTCGATGCGGCCGCGCTGGGTCATGCCGAGATTGGCGCCCTCGCCCACCACCTTGGCCCGGAGCTCGGCGCCGGCGATGCGGATCGCGTCATTGGCGCGGTCGCCGACCTGGGCGTCGGTCTCTTCGCCGGAGCGGACATAGGTGCCGATGCCGCCGAACCAGAGCAGGTCGGCGGGCGCCTTCAGGATCGCCGAGATCAGCGAACCGGGGTCAATTTCGGACACCGACAGGCCGAGCAGCGTCTGGACTTCGGGGCTCAGCGGAATGCTCTTCTGGCTGCGCGGGAAGATGCCGCCGCCCTTCGAGATCAACTTGGCGTTGTAATCGGCCCAGCTGGACCGCGGCAGGTTGAACATCCGCTCGCGTTCCTTCCAGCTTTTCGCCGGATCGGGATTGGGGTCGAGGAAGATATGGCGGTGGTCGAATGCCGCGACGAGCTGGATTGCCTTTGACAGCAGCATGCCGTTGCCGAACACGTCGCCCGACATGTCGCCGCAGCCGACCACGCGGATTGTGTCGGTCTGCACATCGACGCCCATTTCGGCAAAATGGCGCTGCACCGACAGCCACGCGCCCTTGGCGGTGATCCCCATCGCCTTGTGGTCATAACCGTTCGACCCGCCGCTGGCGAAGGCATCGCCGAGCCAGAAGTCGCGCTCCATCGCGAGCGCATTGGCAACGTCGGAAAAGGTCGCGGTACCCTTGTCGGCAGCAACGACAAAATAGGGATCGTCGCCGTCGTGGATCACGACGCTCTTGGGATGCACGACTTTGCCCGCGACCAGATTGTCGGTGATCGACAGCAAGGAGCGGATGAAGATGCGGTAGCATTCGGTGCCCTCGGCAAACCACGCGTCGCGGTCGAGCGAGATGTCGGGCAGCGCCTTGGGATAGAAGCCGCCCTTGGCGCCGGTCGGCACGATGACGGCATTCTTCACCCGCTGCGCTTTCATGAGGCCAAGGATTTCGGTGCGGAAGTCGTCGCGGCGATCGGACCAGCGAAGGCCACCGCGCGCGACCGGACCGGCGCGCAGGTGAATGCCTTCAACCCGCGGCGAATAGACCCACACTTCGCGCCAGGGCAGCGGTTTGGGCAGGCCGGGGACTTTGCTGGAATCGATCTTGAACGCCAGCGCTTCCTCCGCTGCGGGGGCAAAGGCGTTGGTGCGCAAGGTCGCGCTGATGACGGCGTGGAACAGGCGGAGGATGCGATCCTCGTCGATCGACTTGATGTCGGCAAAGCCAGCGAGAATGTCAGCTTCAAGTGCTTCGGCACGCTTCGCATCGCGCGCTTTGGGATCATGGAGGGCGCGGAAGCGTTCGATCAGCGCGGCGGTGAGCGCGGGCGCATGGCGCAGCGCGCTGACCACGGTGTCCATGCCATAGGCCGAGCCGCCCTGGCGCAGATAGCGGAACCAGGCGCGCAGCCACACGATCGCGCGCGGATCGGTCTGGTTGGTCAGCACCAGTTCGTTGAAGGCGTCATTCTCGGCCTTGCCGCCGAGCACCGCGGCAATCGCGCGTTCGAGCGTCTCGGCGTAGGGCAGCAGCGCCAACTCATCGACATTAGCGGGCAGGCGTAGCGTGAAATCATGGATGACGATTGGCGGATCTTCGTCGGCGTCCATGCCCGGCGCGCGGCTCTGGCCGAGCGCGGTCGGGATTTCTTCGAGCACTTCGAAGCCGAAATGTTCAAGCGCGGGAACGACATCGGACAAAGCGAGCGGACCCACCGCGCTGTACACTTTCAGCCGCAGCCGGTCGTCGCCATCGAGGCTCTTGCGCGCCAGCCGCACGCTGCGCGGGTTTTCGGCATCAAGATCGCGCAGGCGCAATATGTCGCGCGCCGCTTCCTCGGGATTATAAAGGTTGCGGTAATTGGGCGGGAAGGTCGGCGCAAAGCGCGCCGCCAGCGCCGCGGCGCGCCCCGGATCGCCCCGCTTCGCCAGCGCCGCCTCGACCTCGGGCTGCCAGCCGCGCACCATCTGTTCGAGCTGGGTGTTGAGCGCGGCGGTGTCGGGCACGACCCCGCCGCTGCGCAGGTCGAGCGTGTAGCGCAGCAACGCCGCGCCGCCATCCTCGAGCACCATCGTCCAGCCGATCACGCCGGCCTTGGCCTCGCGCACCAGCATCGCCTCAACCGCGATGCGGCGACCGGTCGACACCTCGTCGCGCGGCAGCCAGACGAACACGAACAAATGGCGACCGAGCGCACTGCGCACCGTCACCAGTTTTGGGCGCGGGCGGTCGGTGATCGACATCGAGGTCAGCACCAGCTCTTCGAGCGACGCCGCATCGAACGCGATCAGCAGGTCGTGCGGCAGGGCGGTGAGCGCATGGGCCAGCGCCTTGCCGGCATGGCCCGACGGATCGAAGCCAAATTTCGTCATCAATACGTCGAGCTGGGCGCGCAGCACCGGCACTTTCGCGGGCGGCGTCGACAGCGCGGCGCTGGTCCACAGACCGGCGTGGATCGACAGGCGCTCGACCTTCTTGCCCTTGAGTTCGGGAACGATGACCAGGTCGAGCAGCACCCGGCGGTGGACCGCCGACAACCGGTTCGATTTGATCAGCAACGGCGCATGGCCCCCACCATCGAACCAGGCGAACGCCGCATCGAGCGCGGCGGGTGAGAGCAGCTGGCTCTCGCTACTCTCGCTGACCCCCAGTGGATCCTGCATCTTGCCGTCGCGCGTCCGCCATTCATGGCCGAGCTGGGTCATCGCGCCGCCTTCGAACCAGCGCAGCAGTTCGGCCGCCTCGCCATCGACGCGCATCGCGGCATCGGCGAGCATGGCCGCGCGCATCGCGCGCCAGTCGCGCACTGCGGCGCGGACGTCGCGCAGCGCCGCTTCGAGTGCGT
Organism: Sphingopyxis sp. UBA6723; assembly: GCF_002454115.1. Lineage (GTDB taxonomy): Bacteria > Pseudomonadota > Alphaproteobacteria > Sphingomonadales > Sphingomonadaceae > Sphingopyxis. The sequence goes on from NZ_DKIH01000008.1 coordinate 2,950, forward strand.
CGAGCAGGCGGCGGCGCGCGCGCGCATCGCCGCGCTCCAGTTCCATATAGATCACCGACTCGCGCGCCGGACCTTCGCCCGCTTCGAGCAAATGCCCGCCTGCATCGCGCTTCACCGCGACGACGGGATGGAGGATCCGGTGGACCGCGAGCCCCTGTGCCGCGACGATCTGCGACGTCGAATCGACGAGGAAGGGCATGTCGTCGTTGACGATGACCAGCCGCATGCGGCGGTCAGTGCCGTCGGCAGCCATCGGTTCGAGTAGCAACGACGGCGTTTCGGCGGCGCGATCGAGCGACGCGCGCCCCGCAAACTGGCTGGCGTCGGCCAGCGCCGCGGCGTCCATGTCATCGCCTTCGCCGGGCAGCGCGCTGCCGCGCAGCGCCGCCAGATAGGCAGCGGCGATTTTGGCGGGGACTTTGGCGGTGGTGGCGGTGGACGTGTCCGTTTCCGGCGTGGCGGACGAATTTTGAGGCATAAAGTGCAGCATCCCGAACCAAAAGATGGGGATCCCTGCCGACGATCGGCGGGGGCCCGTTCGCTCCCCACCCTATGCGCCCGCGACGCGCGCGGCTCAAGACCTCGTTCGCGCGCTCGCGTTAAATTATTTCAAGTTTTGGATCGACTGTTACGCGGAGCGACGAATCCTCCCTGCGGCGTAGCCGTGGGGAGGGGGACCGCTCATCGCAGATGAGTGGTGGAGGGGCCGCGACGGTAGCGCCAAAGCCCCTCCGTCAGCNNTGGCTTCGCCACAGGGAGGATCAGAATCTACGACGTGATCGCGACGGCCCGTTTCGCCAGCTTGGCGATCAACGCCGGATCATCCGCTGCCTTGGCGACAATGCCGATATGCCCGCCCGGCATCGCACGCGCGATCAGCACGACAAATTCGGCATCGCCGGCGTCATGTTCGAGGATGATCGCCGGATGTGCGGTGCGCAAAGCAATAAGCTTTTCATCAACCTTGGCGCTTGGATCACCCGCGGGCCTGCGGCGTGCGCGCGCGTCTTTGACCAGGCCTTTGAGCCCGCCCGGATAGCGATCGAGATAGGCGGCGAGTTCGCCGCGGCCGACGCCCTCGTCCTTGGCGTGGCCCAGCACACAGGCATATTCGGCAAGCCGGGTCTTGTCGTAGGTCGCACCGAACACCAGCTTGACCACCGGCGTCATCGGGGCGCGATCCTGCACCGCCAGCCCGGCGTCGTCGAGCAACGCAGCAAAAGCCTCGGGCTGCTGTTCGGCAACCAGCGCGAAATCCCATGCCTTGGCGACCGCTTGATACAGTGCCCCGCGGCTGCGGCTGTCGGCGGCGATCGCGCGCTCGGCGGTTTCGCGCGCAAGCGCCAGCCAGTCGGCGAGTTCGGCATCGGCGCCGGGGTCGCTCACAAGCGCTTCCTCGGCTTCCAGCGCCGCGACGATCGGCACGTCGCTGCTATCGACCAAGGCGCCAAAGCCGGGGGTCGCATCGCCGTCGCCATCATCGTCGAGATGTTCGCTGTCGGGGCCGTCGGCCCACACCGGCACCGGCGCGGTCAGCGGCGCGGCGCTGCGCAGCGCTTGTTCCACCGACAGCTGGAGTTCGGCAGCTTGATCGGCGGGTGCCGCTTCCTTCCAGTTGATCACCCCCATGATGAAGTCGATCGTGTCGTCGTCGGACGAGAAGGGCAGCAATATACCGCGGTACATGATAGTGACGCCGCGATCGTTGACGAATTCGGCCTCGAAGCCGATCGGGGCGCGGTTGGCGATGATCTGAAGATAATGATCGGTCAGCCGCGACAGCAGCGAACGGCCGGGAATCTGGCTGATGTAATGGACATCCTCGCCAATCTGCGACTCGACGCGAAGCCGGTCGCCGACAAAGGCGATGCCGGGATTCTCGACCCCGGCGGTAAAGTCGAGCAGCACCGCATTCGATCCGAAGTCGGCACCCTCCAGATCGAGATCCTCGACCGAGGGATAAGCGCGGTCGGCGAGCAGCGACGCCCAGTAATTATAGGCGCGCACCTGCATCCGCCGTTCGTCGACACCGACCGACGCGGGCGGATCGATCGCCCCGTCGTCCTGGTCGTGGCTGCCCGAGAGCAGTCCGCGCATGCTGTCCATCATTTATCCCCAGCCAAACACATCGGGGGATGTCATGCACCAGAAGTGGTAAAAGCCGCGTAAACGATGCCGAAAATGCGGGGCGGCATCGTCGCGGTTAATACGGGCTTCGCTGTTTGGATGTAGGGGGTTCCGGCCGCCGCGCGATCTTTGTCGCGCGGCGGCCGGTCCGGGGGGAGAGCCCGTTTATGTACCGATGAGTATATAAGATGCGGCCGCGGCGTCAAGCGCTTTCTGTACCGATCAGTAAACTTCTTCTGCTAGCGGCCCGGCCAGAGCTTCAGGCCGGTTTCAACCAGCTGCTCGAGTTCGGCGCGCGTCGCGCCGGCGCCAGCCTGCACCGCCATGCCCTGGTTCATTGCGGTCAAAAAAGCCGCGAGGCCGGCCGGATCGACGTCTTCGGGAAAATCGCCCTCGTCCTTAGCCCGTGTGAACCGCTCCAGCATCGCCTGCTTCGCCGCCGCGCTGCGCGCGACCACGGCTTCGCGGATGCACTCGGCCTCGGCGCCGNNTCACCCCCAGGCAACCATTGGGATTTTCTGGACAGCAGTACATGTCGAGGGCGCCGTACATCAGCCGTTCGGCGACGCCGCGCGCGGTCGGCGCATCGAGCGCGGCGCGCATATAATCGGTCTTTTCGCGCTCATACAGGTCGAGCGCCTTGTTAAACAGCGCCTCCTTGTTGCCGAACGCGGCATAGAGGCTGGGCTTGGTGATCCCCATCGCTTCGGTGAGGTCGGCCATCGACGCGCCCTCATAGCCTTTCGACCAGAACACGCGCAGCGCCGCCGCCAGCGCCGCATCGACGCAGAACTCGCGCGGACGGCCTTTCGGCACAGTGGCGGCTTCGATTTCCATAACGGATGGTATATAAGTTAGGTGGCGAAAAATGTCCAGCGGCGGCTGATATGCGCGCCATTTGCCGGACGGCGCGACGTGATCGACCATAGCGCAAAGACGCGGGGGACGCGCCGCGCCCTTTGATTTGCTTTCGCCGTCCCATTTCGGCAGTCTTGGTTTCTGCAGGCCAAGGGAGATTTTCATGGTGCATGACATCACGCGGCGTCAGATCATGGGCGCCGCGATAGCCGGGGGGGCCTTGGCGAATCTGCCGGTTCTGGCCGCCGTTGCGGGCGAAGCGTCGATCTATTTTCGCGATGTCCTGTTGATCGACGGCACCGGGACCACACCGCGGCGCGCCGACGTTGCCGTCACCGGCGACCGGGTGGCAGCCATTCTGCCGCCGGGGAGTGCCGCGCCGCGCGGCGCGCGTCTGGTTCCCGGCGACGGCCGCGTTCTGGCCCCGGGATTTATCGACACCCACACGCACGGCGATCCGCTGACGCAATCCTACGACGCATTTCTGGCGATGGGCGTGACCACCATATTGCTCGGCGTGGACGGCAGCGGTCCCCGCATCGGCGACGATCTGAATCTGCAGACCTGGCTGACGGCGGCCGACCGCGCAGCGCTACCGCTGAATGTTGCGGTCCTGGCGAGCCACGGCACGCTGCGCCGGGCCTCCGGCATCCCCGACGCGGTGCGCCAACCGGACGATACCGCGCTGGCGCGGATGGCCGCATTGCTCGACCGGGAACTGACCGCTGGCGCCTACGGTCTATCCTATGGCCTGGAATATGTTCCCGGCATCTATGCCGAAGGCGCGGAGCTTGCCAGCCTTGGCCAAACGGTCGCCCGCCACGACGGCGTGGTCATGAGCCATATGCGATCCGAGAATGACGACGAGATCGAAGCTTCGATCGAGGAGCTCATCGCATCGGCGCACCCGGGCCGGCCGCATATCTCGCACCTGAAAGTGGTGTTTGGCAAAGGCGAGAGCCGCGCGCGCGAACTGCTCGACTATATTGCCGCGAAACGCCGCGCCGGTATCGACCTGACCGCGGATGCCTATCCGTACAATGCAGGCTATACCGGCATTGCCCTGCTCTTTCCCGAATGGGCCTTACCGCCCAGCGATTATGACGCGATCGTCGCGCGGCGACGACCGGAACTGCGCGATCATCTGATCGCCCGCATGACCCGGCGCGGCGGGCCGGACGCGCTGCTGATCGGCACGGCTCCTTATGCCGGCAAGACCCTGGCCCAAGCGGCGGGGGAGGCGGGGCTGCCCTACGCCGATTTCCTGATCAGGATCGGGCCGGGCGGCGCCTCTGGCGCGCATTTCACCATGGACGCCGCGCTACAGGATATTCTCGTGCTCGATCCCGACGTCGCGATCTCGACCGACGGCGGCCCCGGTATGCGCCACCCGCGGGCCACCGGCACTTATGCCAAATTGATCGAGCAATATGTGGTGGGCAGCAGCAGGCTCCCGATCGAACAGGCCGTCCGCAAATCCACCGCGCTCCCCGCGCGCATCCTTCGGCTCGCCGATCGGGGCACGGTGCGGCCGGGCGCGAAGGCGGACCTGATCCTCTTTGCGCCCGACGCGGTGAAAGCGCGCTCGACCTACGTCGACCCGTTTGCGCAGGCGCAAGGGTTTGACCTGGTGCTGGTGAACGGGCAGCCGGCATTCGAAGGCGGCGAGCGGGTTGGCGCTCCCGGCCGCCTGCTGCGCAAGACAAGGAGCGCGTAGCGCGGCGCGATCACGGTTTCCCGGCCGTTAGCCAGCGCAATATCGTCTCGACCGGGAGCCGCTCGACGCGGCCGCGATGGCCCTCGACCGTCTTGGCGGCAAACAGCGAATTGATGACGGCTTCCTCGGTCGCTTCGGCGACCGCCTGGAACAGCGGCGAAATCTGTTCGTTGCGAAGATCGCTGATTTGCGCCGTCGGGGGGCTTCCTTCCTCGCGGCGCACCCCCGGGTTGGTCGAAAAGGCGATGGCATAGTCGCCGGATCCGTTGGAGAAAGACGATCCTGTCCGTCCGATCCCGATAAATGCGCGCTCCGCGATACGGCGCAGGTTGCGATCGGACAGCGGCGCGTCGGTGGCAATGACCACGATGACCGAACCATCTGCGCTGTCACGACCGGGTCCGCCCGCAAAGGCGTGGCGGCCCAGTCTGATCCCGACCGGTACACCCGCGATCGTCAGTACGCCGCCATAATTGCTTTGCACCAAAACACCCAGCGTCCATCCGCCCATTGCGCTTGGCAGGCGGCGCGACGCCGTTCCGATCCCGCCCTTGAAACCGAACGCCACGGTTCCGGTGCCCGCTCCGACCGACCCTTCCTCGACCGTGCCGCCCTTCGCTCCGTCGATCGCGCGCCGCGCGTCTGCGGCGGTGACCCGGCGGCGACGGATGTCGTTCAGCACGCCATCGTTCGTTTCGCCAACGACGGCGTTGACCGACCGAACCGCTTCGTTGCCCGGCCCGTCCAACGTCCATGCGATCGCCGCGGCCGCGGCTTCGGGGACGTTGAGCGTGTTGGTCAGCAGGATGGGCGTCTCAATCTCTCCCAGTTCGGCCACCTGGGTCGAGCCGGCAAACTTTCCAAAGGCATTGAACGCCACGAAACCGGCGGGAACCCGCGAACGAAAGACATTGCCGCCGTGCGGCAGGATCGCCGTGACCCCGGTATGGATATCCTTACCCTCATCGATTGTGACATGACCCACCTTGACCCCGTCAACATCGGTGATGCTGTTGAGCGGGCCGGGGTCCAGAACGCCGATAACCACGCCGGCTTCGCGGGCGCGCTCGGTTGCCAGCGCGGCGGGCGCCGCGGCCAGCAATACCATGGCGACAATCGCCTTTCTCAAGGCGGGGGGCGATCATCGGCGGGCGGCGTCGCGATGTCCACGGGCGCCCCGACGACCGGCAGAGCGGGATCGATGGGCGCATCGGCCGGAAGGCTCGTCGTCTCGGCGGGCGGAGCAGCGGGGAGGCTAGGGACCGTGCCTTTCAGCGCATCGATTTCGCGGCGTCGCATTTCCAGATACAGGGTGCGGACCTCGACATAGGGATCGATGCTTTCATTTTGCAGGCGCTCGATTTCGGCATCGCGTTCGATACGATCGTTGAGGGCCCGAACCACCGTCGTCGGCACCGCATAGGCGGGGCGGTTGAACGGCTTGCCGATCGCGGTCGGCAGGACCAACATGTCGAGGCCGTTGCCGGCCATGTCGCGCAATGTCGTCGCGCCGAAAAGCGGCAGGNNAGAAAAAGGGACCGGGCTCGACCCCGTAAAAGCCCAAGGTGTTGGCAAAGCCGTTACGCCGATACGGCAGGTTGAACGGCTTTTTCTTGGCCACGTCGAACAGGCCGCCGACGCCGAAGGTCGTATTGATCGCAAAGCGGCCGAGCGTTTCGGCGGCCTTGCCAATCTTGAACTGCAACAGATAATTCAGGAAATTGACCGGTTCGGTCAGGTTGCGCAGCGCATTGCCCACCCCATCGCGGACGGGTTCGGGAACGATGCTTTGATACCCCATCGCGATCGGGCCCACCAACGCACTGTCGATCGCCTGCACCGCCCGATAGGATTCGATGTTGATCGCTTGCAGCGGATCGCCCGGCGGCGCATCGCCGCGCGCCGTCACGACGATTTCGTTCGGCGCTCCTGGCGTTTCGACCGGTGGCTCACCGCTGGATGGCTCCGTCGCGACCGGCGATGATGATGGTAAGGGCGACGGCGACGGGGTCTGCTCGATCGTCGGCACGACCAGCGGGGGCAATGGATCACCCGCCAAGCGCTGGGACTGGATCTCGGTCGGATTGTCGGGCGCCACATCGGCCGCTGTCGGCGGGGTTCCAGACAGCAACAGCAGCGCGGTGACGGCGGAAATACTCATTGCGCGCGCGGTCCCACTGACCCAAAATCGGTGCGCATCGCTCGCATATGGCAATCTCCTAACCGGGGTATCAGCCCGAAACCATGACCAAAGGCACCCTCCCGGTCGTCGGATGCTGCTTAACGGGCTTTAACGGGCTGAACAGCTTTATGTTTCCCCCGCAAAGGGGAAAGATAAAAGAAACTACGCCCACTGTGCAACCACCAGCGAACGTCGGCGGCGGCGCGATGTGACGGTGGAGGCCCGAGCCGGAATCGAACCGGCGTGCACGGATTTGCAATCCGCTGCGTCACCACTCCGCCATCGGGCCTCATGCCAAATACCGCATCCCTGGGGGGATAGGTCGGGGGTTGGACGGCGCCGCTAGTGAGGGGGTTTCATCGGCTTGTCAAGGATTCGCCCGCAGGGCCGCGCGGGCCGGTGATCCGGGGTTGGCGGCACCAGCGATGCCCGCTATGCGCATCTATGCGGGCCGAGGCTGTATTACTATTGCAATACAGCATGGGTTGGGCTAGAGCTGCCCCGCACGGGCTCATGCCCCCAGGGAATCGGAAAAGGCTGATGGCGACCAAGTTTAGCGAAATCACCGCGGCGGACATGCGCTCTGCCATGATCGACAGCCAGCTGCGTACCAACGACGTCATCGACCCGGCGGTGGTCGGCGTGATGGCGGCGGTACCGCGCGAGGCGCATGTGCCCGCCCATCTGACGAGCGTCGCCTATATGGACCGCGCGATCGCGCTGGGCCACGGCCGCGCGCTCAACGCACCGCTGGTCACCGGCCGGATGCTGGTGGCCGCCGCGATCCGCCCCGGCCAGCGCGTGCTGCTGATCGGCAGCGCGACCGGCTATACTGCGGCGCTGCTCGCGCGGCTCGGCGCCGAAGTTCATGCGGTCGAGGAACAGGCTGAACTGATGGCGATCGCGCAGTCGGCGATCGCCGACGCCAATATCCATTGGGTCGCCGGACCTCTAAGCGCGGGCGCGCCGAGCGCCGCGCCGTTCGACCGCATCCTGGTCGAAGGCGCGATTGAAACGCTGCCAGACGCGCTCACCGCGCAATTGGCCGAAGGCGGCCGCCTGGTCGCCGCGCGTCCCGACGGCGCGGTGACGCGGCTGGTCCAGGGGGTCAAGGCGGGCGATGCGATCACGCTGCGCAGCTTTGCCGACATGGACGTCGCGCCGCTGCCCGGCTTTGCCGCGCCGGCGGGCTTTACATTCTAAAAGCCATTTCCCTCCCTGTTTCAGGCTGACATGACGATGCTCGATACCGATAAGAAACGGCCTCTCCCCCGCGCCCGCTGGCTTGCCGGTCTGGCCGTCGGCGCCTTGACCCTGTCGTCGGCGGCGCAGGCCGAAACTTTGCAGGAGGCGCTGGCGAAGGCGTATGAAAACAACCCGACGCTGACCGCGGCGCGCGCCGGACAGCGCGCGAACGACGAAAATGTCCCAATCCAGAAAGCGAGCGGCCTGCCGACTGTCGGCGTCGGGGTTGATTATCAGGAAAATCTGGTGATCCCGGGCAACAGCTTTTTCTCGCCCAAGCGTTTCGTCAGCGTCGGCGGCCAGCTGTCGGTGCCGATCTATCAAGGCGGCGCGGTGCGCAACGCGGTCAAGGCCGCCAAATTTCGCGTCGAGGCGGGCCAAGCGGACCTTCGCGCGACCGAAGCGAGCATTTTTGCCCAGACCGTCGGCGCCTATATGGACGTCATCCGCGATCAGGCGATCGTCCAGCTCAACCAGAAAAATGTCGCGGTGCTGCGCACCAATTTGCAGGCGACGAGCGACCGCTTCGAAATTGGCGACCTGACCCGCACCGATGTCGCGCAATCAGAGGCGCGTCTCGCGCTCGCCGAAGGCGATCTGCGCACCGCCGAGGCGAACCTGATCGCCAGCCGCGAATCCTACACCCGCCTGGTCGGCGAGGCGCCCGTCGATCTGGAACAGCCGCCGCAACTGCCGAACCTGCCCGCCTCGCCCGACGAGGCGGTCGCGATCGCGCTGATCAGTAATCCCGACATCGAAGCCGCGAACCAGATCGTCAACGCCAGCCGCGCCGACATCGGCGTCGCGCGCGCCAGCCGTCTGCCCAAGCTGTCGGCGACAACCAGCGGCGGGTACAACAACAACCTGAATTCGGTGAACGATCCGACGTCCGAGAATGTCACGAAAAGCGCCTCGGCCGGATTGTCCCTGTCAATCCCGATCTTTCAGGGCGGCCGCCCGTCGGCGCAGGTGCGCCAAGCGCAGTCGCGCACCAGCCAGGCGATCGAAAATTACGTCGAGGTCGAACGCAGCGTCATCGCCCAGACCCGCGGAGCCTATGCCGCGTGGCGCGCCAATGAGCAGATCATCGCCGCGACGCAGCAAGCGGTGAGCGCCAACGGCCTGTCGCTGGAGGGCGTGCGCGCCGAAAACAGCGTCGGCACCCGGTCGATCCTCGACATTTTGAACGCCGAGCAGGAATATCTGAACACGCAGGTCCAGCTGGTGTCGGCGCAGCGCAACTCCTATGTCGCCGCCTTCTCGCTCCTCGCCGCGATGGGCAAGGCTGAGGCCCGCGATCTGGGGATCGAAGGCGGCGCGCTTTATGACCCAGAGGTCAACTACAACCGCGTCAAAGGTCAGATCTCTGACTGGGCCGACGATCCCGCGCCGCAGCAACAGGCGACCGACACCCGCGCCGTCCCCGCTGCGACCGCGAGCGTTCCGGTTGGCCCGCCCGCGCTGCCGCGACAATAAGGCTTGGCAAAACACGCCCCCAATCGGTAAGAGCATAGTTAACCATCCGGTAATCGCGATGGTTTAGGGGGTTGGTTATGGGCGATATGTCGCGGGAACCATCGATGGAAGATATCTTGTCGTCGATCAGGCGCGTGATCGCACGCGATGAAGCCCCGGGTTCGACGCGCGAAATCCGGGTCCCCGAAGCCGACGACATTCTGGACCTTCAGGACGAAGAAGATGACGACGGCGCCGAAACCGCTGCTGCGGCTGACGAGCTCGTCTCCGAAGCCAGCGCCGATGCCGCGCGCCAGTCGCTCGAAGCCTTGACCGCCGCAATCGCACCCGCCGTTGCCGCCGCGACGGTTGCGGCGCCCGCCGCTGCGGGCCGCACGATGGAGGACGTCGTCCTCGACGCACTGCGCCCGATGCTGAAAGACTGGCTCGACAGCAATCTGCCGTCGCTGGTCGAGGCAATGGTGGCGAAGGAAATCAGCCGGATTACCGGGCGGCGGATTTAAGTCATAATATCAATAATCTAGTTTGAACCGTTCGCCCTGAGCCTGTTGAAG
>NZ_DKIH01000008.1:13130-15507 GCF_002454115.1 Sphingopyxis sp. UBA6723
GACAAGCTCAGCACGAACGGACGAGAATAAGCCCCATATTGCAGTGGCGTGCTATCCCGCCCAATCCTCCAGCAGATAACGCGCGATCGCCAGTGGCGGCGGCGCCAGGAACGGCGCCCCCATATCGCCCGCCAGCGCGGCGCGCACCTCGGCCTTATCGACCCACATCGCCGCCTCGATCTCGGTCGTATCGAGCGTCAGTGCCGGATCGCTGGTCACGGCGCGGCAGCCGATCATCAGCGACGACGGAAAGGGCCAGGGCTGGCTCGCCACATAAGTCACGTCGGCAACGCGAATCCCCGCTTCCTCGAACAATTCGCGCGCCACCGCCTCCTCCAGCGATTCGCCGGGTTCGACGAACCCCGCCAGCGCCGAGAAAAAGCCTGGCGGAAAGCCGCCCTGCCGCCCGACCAGCACCCGCCCGTCGCATTCGGCGAGCATGATCACGACCGGATCGACACGCGGGAAATGTTCGGCGTTGCAGCTGCCGCAGCGGCGCCCCCAACCGGCGCGAAATACGTCGGTCGGCGTTCCGCACACCGCACAGAAGCGATGCCGCGCGTGCCAGTCGACCAGGCTACGCGCCCCGCCGTACAGCGCCGCTTCCGGCCCCGACAGCAAGGGCAGCAGGCGCATGACAGTGCGTGAGCGCGCATCGATGCGCCCACCCGGAGCCGCTTCGCGAACGAAATGCGGAATGCCGCCATCGTCGAGGCCGAGCAGCAGCAGCGCGCGGTCGTCCGCGAGATCAAGCGCTTCCCAGCGCAGCCCCCCGCCCTCGCCCGGCACGAAATCGATCCCGTCGAGCGCCAGACAGCGCGCGCGCGGATCGGCGGCGGCGGCTGCGAACCTCGCGGTATCACTGCGCAGCTGGTCGGCGCGGTCCAGCCACGCCCCGGTGAAACCCAGCGGGAGCGGCATCAGGCCATCACATCCTTCATCACCGTCTCACCGAACTTTGCCTGAAACGACACGGTTTCGGGGGGCATGATCTGCGTATAGCCGCCGACGCGATAGCCGAGCTTGCGATGGACAAAGCCGATCGTTCCCGCGGCGCCCGCCCAACCGAACAATCCCTCGCCACCCGGCGAGCTTGGCAGTGACACCCGCCCCCCGGCGCCAAAGCCCTGGCCATCGACGAAGGTGCCCTTGCGATCGACAGCATCGCTCAGCAGGTTCGACATCGCAAGGCGCGCCGTGTCGACCTTCATGACCCGTTTGCCGTCCGTCTCGCCTTCGCCCAGCAGCATCGCGAGGAAGCGGTCATAATCGCGCGCGCTCGACACCAGCCCACCCCCGCCAAAGGGATAAGGGGGCGGGTCGAGATAGATCGAGCTGGTCGCCGGGTCGAACGGGATTAACGCGCCGCCGAACGCCGCGTAATTGCTGGTGAAGCGCCCGACGTCCTTGGCCTCCACCATGAAGCCGGTGCTCGTCATCCCCAGCGGATCGAACAGCCGGGCCTTCAGAAACGCCTCGAACGACTGCCCCGATACCACCTCGATTACCCGGCCGAGCAGGTCGAGACTGATCGAATAGCTCCATTTGGTGCCGGGTTCATAAACCAGCGGCAGCGCCGCGAGCCGATCCGCCATCACCGCCAAGCTTGGCGCGGCTTTCACGTCGGCAAAGCCCGGCAGCGCCATCCGGCTCGCCTGCCCCCCGACGATACCATTGTCATCATAAGCTTTTTTGATCGGGCCTTTCTGGATGATGTTGTAGCCAAGCCCCGCGGTGTGGGTGAGCAGATGGCGCACCGTGATCGGGGTTTTCGCGGGGCGCAGGTCGGTGATCGACCCGTCGGGGGTAACCTGCACCTGCATTTTGGCGAAAGCGGGCAGGAAATCGGCGATCGGCTGGTCGAGTTTCATCTTGCCGTCTTCGATCAGCAGTATCGCGGCGATGCCGGTCACCGGCTTGGTCATCGAATAGAGCCGCCACAATGTGTCGGGGCCGACCGGCACCGCATCGCTGATCGATTGCACCCCGGCACCAAAAAAGTCGGCGGGCGCCTGTCCCTTGCCGATCGCGGCGAGGGTACCGGCGAGTTCGCGGCGATCGACGAAGCCTTTGATGAAAGCATGGGTCGCGGGATAAAGCTGTGCGCCGCTTTCCTTCCACGCGAACGCAGCGCGCGGCAGCAGCGCGGCACTGCCGCCCAGCGCCAGACCGCCAAGCAGCGCGCGGCGCGAAACCATCATGTTCATCCGTCTCTCTCCAGCATCTTGTCGATCAGTTTGCGATAGAGCGTCGGCAGCCCCGCCGCGTCAAGGTCCGAGATCGGCCACCATATGCCTTCCGCTGCGGCAAGCGGGGCTTTGCGGCGGACCAGTTTCAGGGTCAGGTCGAAATGGGTGAAGCCATGATCGACCTCGGC
>NZ_DKIH01000008.1:15535-18487 GCF_002454115.1 Sphingopyxis sp. UBA6723
CGCCGAGCATGCCTTTGCCGGGACGGCGGACCAGCCAGATCTGCGCGTCGCGCTCGATCCAATGCGCCAGCCCGTGGCGATGCGGCTTCGCCTTTTTCGGCGGTTTGACCGGCAAGCGCTCGATATCGGGGCGCCCGCGCGCGCGGCAATCGGCCAGCAGTGGGCAGATCGCGCAGGCTGGGCTCCGCGGCGTGCAAATGGTGGCGCCAAGGTCCATCAGCGCCTGCGCAAAATCGCCCGGGCGATCCGGCGGCACCAGCGGTGCCAACGCCGCGCGAATCTCGCGCTTGGCGAGTGGCAGCGGGGTTTCGATCAGCCGGTGGCGCGCCATCACGCGCTCGATATTGGCGTCAACGACGACCGCCGGTTGGCCAAAGGCAATCGCCGCGACCGAGGCGGCAGTATAGTCACCGATTCCGGGCAGCGCGCGCAAAGCGGTCTCGCTGTCTGGAAAGCACCCGCCATGCTCCGCGACCACCGCCCGCGCGCAGGCGAGCAAATTGCGCGCGCGGGCATAATAGCCCAGCCCCGCCCACGCGGCCATGACATCGGCATCGTCCGCCGCCGCCAGATGGGCGACCGTCGGCCAGCGTTCGGTAAAGCGCGCGAAATAGCCCGCGACCGCCGCGACCGTCGTCTGCTGCAACATGACCTCGGCCAGCCAGACACGATAGGGATCGGGTACCGAGGCGCTGCCCGGCGCGATCCGCCACGGCAGCACCCGCGCCGAAGCGTCATACCATCGTAGCAGGCGCGCCGCGAAATCACCCGCGATGCCCTCATCAATGTCGGAAGTCTGGACGCTCACCCCCCGCCTATGGCATGGCACCCGCGATGACGAAAGACAGCGGCGATGGCCCGCCCGCCAAAAAGGCGGCAGCGAAGGCGGGGGCAAAAAAGCCCAAAGCGCCGGTGCGCGTTTACGAACGGCCGCGCGGCGGCGAGGCACGGATGATTTCCGACCTTGTCCCCGAAATCGGCCGCGCCGCCTTTCGCAAATTCGGTTTCATCCAGAGCTCGGTGGTCAGCCGCTGGCGCGAGATCGTCGGCAACCGGCTGGCCGATGTCACCCAGCCCGCGATGATCCGTTTTCCCGTCGGCGCGAAAGCAGGCGGCACGCTCCACCTGACGATCAGCGGCGCGCACGCCCCGATGCTGCAGCATGTCGCGCCCGACATCATCGCCGCGGTCAACCGCTTCTTTGGTTATGCCGCGGTGGCGCAGGTGCGCATGACGCACGGCCACGTCACCCCCGCGGCGCCCGTTCAGCCACCAGCCATGCTCAAACCCGTACCCGCCGAGCTGGGGGACAGCCTGCGCGACATCGGCGACCCGGAACTGCGCACCGTGCTCGAACGCATGGCGGCGGGACTGGCGACCGCGTCGAAGCTCCCCCGGATCAGCTGAAGAAAGACCCGTGCACGATGTCCGCATTTGAGGATTCCCCGCTGGATCGCCGCACCGCCGTGCTGGCGCTGTCGGGCGCCGCGCTGACCCTGATCGCCGCGACGCCCGCCAAACCTGCGCTCTGGTCATCGAAGGTAACCACCAGTTCGATCGGGGCGCATGTCGTCGGCAACCCCGCGGCGAAGGTGCGGCTGGTCGAATATTTCAGCTACACCTGCCACGTCTGCGCCGACTTCGCGAAGCTGGGCTCGGCGCCGCTCAAGACGCAGTATATCGACCGCGGGCTGGTCCTGTTCGAATATCGCAATCTGGTGCGCGACCCGTTCGACATGACGGCGGCGCTGCTCGCACGCTGTGGCGGTCCCGCCGCCTTCGCGCGCAATCATCAGGCGATTTTTGCGGCTTTCGATAGCTGGACGGCCAAGGTGAAGAACGCCACCGACGCGCAGAAGACCAGCTGGTTCGAAGGCACCACCGCCCAGCGGGCACGCAAGATCGCCGCCGACACCGGGCTCGCCGCGCTGATGCGCGCGCGCGGCTACACCCAGGCGCAGCTCGACGCCGCGCTCGACAGCGAGGTCGCGCAGGCCGAACTCACCGGGATGACCAACATCGCACGCAACGCCGATCGCGTCGGCGGCACCCCGACCTTTTTCATCAACGGGCGCAACGCCGAAGTCGTCGCCTGGCCGGCGCTCAAATCGAAACTCGACCTCGCGATCAAGGGATCGTAAAAGCCTGCCCATCTTGTTTCCGGAGAACAGCACATCATGACCGCATCGCTTCGTATCGCCCTTCTCTCTTCGTTTGGCGCACTCGCGCTCGCCGGTTGCGGCGGCGGTGCCAGCGACCCTGCCAAGGAACAGGAAGTGGTCGCAAAGGTCGCGGCGCCCGCGGGCAAAAGCTGGTCGCAGGTCGTCAGCTTCGACGGCGACGGCGTGGTGATGGGCAATCCCGATGCCCCGATCAAACTCGAAGAATTTGGCGCTTTCACCTGCGGTCATTGCGCGCAGTTCACCAAGGATTCGCACGAAGAGCTGAAGCGCGACTTCGTCGACACCGGCCGCGTGTCGTACAAGCTGACCCCGTTCATGCTGCACCCGGTCGACGCGATCGCCGGTGCCATCGCCAAATGCGCCGGCCCCGACCGCTTCTTCCCGCTCGCCGACGCGACCTTCCTCGAACATGAAGCCTTCATCGCCGGGGCGCAAAAACCGCAGCCGGGGATCGAAGCGGCAATGCAGCTGCCCCCCGAACAGCGTTTCACCGCGCTCGCCAAGGGCTGGGGCATCGATCAATTCTACCAGCAGCGCGGCGTCCCCGCAGCGACGATCCAGGCGTGCCTGAGCAAGGTCGACAATGTTTCGGCGATCGAAAAAGGGACCAATGCCGGAGTCGAGAAATATCAGATCACCGGCACCCCGACCTTCGTGCTGAACGGCCAGGTCGTCGAAGGCATCAACACCTGGGGCCCGCTGCGTGACCGCCTGCGCACGATGGGCGCGCGCTGACGCTTGAAATGCCCTCCCCTTCAGGGGAGGGCAG
>NZ_DKIH01000008.1:18520-18766 GCF_002454115.1 Sphingopyxis sp. UBA6723
TCCCCTGAAGGGGAGGGGCTTAAACAAGCCTACCCCCTTGCGACTCCCCCGCCCGCACGGCATGACGGCTGGCAGGGGGATATGTGACAGCAGCGTTGCAACATCCGCGATTCGCTGACCTGCACGGGGCCATTCCGTGCAGATAAAACGCCTGCGCCTGACCGGTTTCAAATCCTTTGTCGAACCCACCGAACTGCGCATCGAGCCCGGGCTGACCGGCGTCGTCGGTCCCAATGGCTGCGGCAA
>NZ_DKIH01000008.1:18786-55469 GCF_002454115.1 Sphingopyxis sp. UBA6723
GATGGAAGATGTCATCTTTGCCGGCACCGCATCGCGACCGGCGCGCGACTTTGCCGAGGTTGCGCTGCACTGCGACACCGAAGGCGCGCTTGTTGCAGGGCTGTCCGACGGCGGCGACGGCGACGATCTGGAAGTCATCCGCCGCATCGAGCGCGGCACCGGCAGCGCCTATCGCGCCAATGGCCGCGACGTGCGCGCCAAGGACGTCGCGCTGATCTTTGCCGACGCCGCGACCGGTGCGCACAGCCCGGCGCTGGTCAGCCAGGGCAAGATCGCCAATGTCATCGCCGCCAAACCGACCGAGCGCCGTGCGATGCTGGAGGAAGCGGCGGGTATTGCCGGGCTGCATGTGCGCCGCAAGGATGCCGAACAGAAATTGCGCGCGACCGAAACCAATCTGACGCGGCTATCCGAAATCACCGCCGACATGGAGGTGCGCGCCAATGCGCTGCGGCGACAGGCGCGCGCGGCGGAGAAATACAAGAAGCTGAGCGATGACATCCGCATCGCCGAGGGGCGGCTGATCTACGCGCGCTGGCGCGATGCTGCTGCCGCCGCCGATCAGGCGCGCCTTGATTCGGATGCTGCGGAAGCTGCGGTCAAAACCGCGCAGCACGAGCTGGAAACCGTCTCCGCCGCGCAGACCGAGGTCGCGACTCGCGTCGCCGCCGCGCGGCATGACGCGCAGGCGCAGCGCGACGCGCTGGCCGAAGCGACCGCCACGCAGGTCCGCCTGCAGGGCGAAGAGCGCGCCGCGCGTCAGCGGCTCGACGATCTGGCGGCGCAACAGGCACGGCTGGCCGACGACCGGGACCGCGAAGGTGAATTGGCCCGCGAAGCGCATGGCGCGCTGACCGCTCTCGATACCGAAACCAAATCGCTGGGGCGGGACATTGCCGGGCACGACGCGGGCAAGGCGGCGCTGGCCGAAGCGAATTTGGCCGCGCAGTCGCGGCTGCGCGACGCCGAAGTCAAACTGGCGCAGGCGCGCGCCAAAGCCGCCAGCGAAGCCGCCGATCGGCGTATCGCGGTATCAGCCCGCGACAGCGCCGAAGCCGCGGTTCGCCGCATCGCGAGCGACAAGGTGCGGGTAGAGACCGAAATCGCCGCGCTTGGCGACAGCGCCGCGCTGGCAGCGGCCCATGCCAACAGCGTGAAGGCTGCCGAAGCCGCCGAAGCCGCCATCGCCGCTGCCGAAACCGCGCTACAAACTGCCGAGACCGATCGCGAAGCAACTGCCGCCGATCTCGCAGACATCGAAGCCGGACTGGCCGAGGCGCGTACCACACTCGCTGCGCTCGACGGCGAAGCGGCGACACTCGAACGCGCGCTGGCCGCCGGACGCCGCGGCGAAGACCGCATCCTCGACCAGCTGCGCGTCGCGCCGGGCTATGAGGCGGCGCTCGCCGCCGCTTTGGGCGACGATCTCGACGCCGGGACCGACGGCGGCGCCGCGCGCAGTTGGGGCGGTGCCGAGGCGCGATCCGATGATCCCGCGCTGCCGAGCGGCACCCAGCCGCTCGCTGGTTACGTGACAGCGCCCGCCGCACTCGCCCGCCGCCTGGCACAGGTCGCGGTGGCCGAAACCGATGGCGGCCAGCCNNCCAGCCGCTGGCCGTCGGCCAGCGGCTTGTCACGACCGATGGCATGATGCGCCGCTGGGACGGTTTTGTCGCGCGCGGCGACGGCGCCACCGCGACAGAGCGCCTGCAACGCCAGAACCGCCTCGACGCGCTGGCGGCGCAGCGCCCGCAAGTCGAGCTGGGCGTGCAGGAATTGCGCGACCGGCGCGATGCCGCCGCCGCCAAAGCCGCCGCGCTGACCGAGGCCGCCGCCGCCGCGCGCAAGGCGCTGGCGCAGGCCGACGAGACCCGCCGCACGGCGCTGCGCGCCGCCGATCAGGCGCAGGCCGCGCTAGATCGGCATCGCGATGCCACGGCGCTATTCGACCGGCGGCTCGCCGAGATTGCTGATGGGGCAAAAGAAGCTGCCGAGGCGTTGGCCGTGCAGGTAGCGGCGCTCGCCGCGCTCCCCGATGACAGCATCGCGCGCGCCGCGCTGGAAGCGGAGGAGCAGGCGACCGAGCGCGCCCGCAGCGATGCCAACGCCGCCCGCGACGCCCTGACCGCGCACGAACGCTCGCTCGCCGCGCTCAGCGAACGGCACGCGGTCGTCACCGCTGAAATCAAGAGCTGGAAAGCGCGCGCGGGCGAAGCGGCGCGGCGTGTGACCGAAATGGACAAGCGCGCCGACGCGCTGGCCGCCGAGGCCGCCATGCTCGCTGACGTACCGGCCAAACTCGCCGTACAGCGCGGCGCCGCCGAAGCACAGCAGGCCGCGCTGCGCGACAAGGTCGCGGCGGCGGAAGCACAGGAGCGCGCCGCCGAAGCCGCGCTGCGCGAGGCCGAAACCGCGCTGAATGCCATCCGCGAGCGCGTCGCCGCGGCGCGAGAAACCCGCGCCGGAGCGATCGCCCGCTCCGAAAACGCCGAGCTGCGCCGCATCGAAATGGGCCGCTTGTCGGGCGAGCGCTTTGAATGCCCGCCCCCACTGTTACCGCAGAAGGCTGGGTTCGACGGCGAGAGCGTGACCGATGCGAGCCAAGAATCGGCCCAGCACGATCGGCTGATCGGGGACCGCGAGCGGCTCGGCCCGGTCAATCTGGTCGCCGCCGACGAACTGGTCGAGATCGACGCCGAACGCGAAAGGAGCGCCGCCGAGATCGAGGAATTGACGCAGGCGGTCCATCGGTTGCGCGGGTCGATCGGCAACCTCAACCGCGAGGGCCGCGTTCGCCTGCTCGCGGCGTTCGAGACGGTGAACGGCCATTTCCAGCGCCTGTTCACGACCCTGTTCGACGGCGGCCAGGCACATCTCGAACTCGTCGATTCGGACGATCCGCTTGAAGCGGGGCTGGAGATCATGGCGCAACCGCCCGGCAAGCGCCTTGGCACGCTCACCCTGCTGTCGGGCGGCGAGCAGGCGCTCACGGCCGTGGCGCTGATCTTTGGCCTGTTCCTGACCAACCCGGCGCCAATTTGCGTTCTCGACGAAGTCGACGCACCGCTCGACGACGCCAATATCGAGCGCTTCTGCGACCTGCTCGACCGCATGACGCGCGAAACCAACACCCGCTATCTGATCGTCACCCATAATGCGGTGACCATGGCGCGCATGCACCGCCTGTTCGGGGTGACGATGATCGAAAAAGGGGTCAGCCGACTGGTGTCGGTCGATTTGGGCGGCGCCGAGGAATTGCTCGCGGCGGAATAATCAGGGCGCCGTCCCGACCACCAGCATTGCGGCGAACACCAGCAACCCCGCAAATCGATTGCTGCGGAATTTTGCGAGCGCATCGTCGCCATTGGCAGGATCTAGGGTCACCACCTGCCCTGTGAAATGTACCGCCGCGGGCAGCAGCGCGATCAGTGCCAGCGGGTCAGGGCGCACCGCCCACAACGCCCCCCCCCACAAAGCGAGCGCAAAGCCATAGCATAGCGCGACGCCGCCCTTCACTTGGTGCCCCATCGCGCGCGCGCTCGACTTGACCCCGATCAGCATATCGTCCTCGATATCCTGCAATGCATAGATGGTGTCGTAGCCGATCACCCACGCGATGCAGCCGGCGTAGAGCAGGGGCAGCGCCATCTCCCCGCCGCCGGCGACCGCCACCCAGGCAACCAGCGCGCCCCAGCTGAACACCAGCCCCAGCCACGCCTGCGGCCACCAGGTGATGCGCTTCATGAACGGATAGCCCGCGACCAGCACCAAGCTGGCGAGCGCGACGATCTGCGCGGGCAACGGTAGCTGAAGTAGCACGAGCAGGCCGACAAGCGATAGCAGCACCGCCCACAGCGCGGCGTTGCGTACCGATACCGCGCCGCTCGGGATCGGCCGCGACGCGGTGCGCGCCACCTGCGCGTCCAGGTCGCGATCAACAATGTCGTTATAAACGCAGCCGGCGCCGCGCATCGCGATCGCCCCGAGCAGCAGCCACAAAAACAGGGGCCAATGGCTGACGGCGCCGCCACCCAGCGCCAGCCCGAAAGCGCAGGGCCAATAGAGCAGCCACCAGCCGATCGGCCGGTCGAACCGTGCCAGCAGCGCATAGGGCCGCGCGGCGGCGGGAAGCAGCGCCACAAAACCACGCAGCTGGGTGTCGGGAGGATGGACAGCGGTCATCGAGCGCGGGCGATAGCAGCCGTTGCGTCGTCGATAAATGCCCGATTGTCCGTCAGGCGACGGCGGTCATCAGGTGGTGCAAAGCGACGGCGTCACGCCCGCGGACGGATAGACGCGCGTCAGATCGCGTCCTTCACGAACATTATAGGCCGCCTCTGACCGGATCGTCTTTGGCCCCAGCCAGCTGCCATAGGCAATCGGTTGATAGGTGTAGGTCAGTTCGACGACCATCACCGCGGTGCCCTGGACAGCGACCACCCGCTTGCCGACGGGTCCCATGCCGGGAAATCCCGTCCCGGTGGCACCGGTACCCTCGGGGCCATAGAGGGACTGAACCGGCAAGTCGCCATAGCAGCGCTGCCATTTGATCGTCTGGCCGCCATCGGCGTTGCGTTCCAGGCTGGACAAGACAATCCGCCCGTTTGCTCGCAGATTCAGCCCGCGCGCCTGCTCCTCGGCGCCGGTGAAAACCTCGTTAATGTCCAATTCGCGTACCTGCGGCAGCGACATATTGGTGCCGAACGCGATTCGCGACGCATTGTCGGCAGCGCTAAGGCTGATCTGGCTGATTCGGGTGTTGACCAAAGCCAGATTGGCCATTTCGACCCCACCAAAACCGAGAAGGACCAGCAGCGGAATGCAAAAAGCCATTTCGATCAGGACGGTCGCGCGGTTGTCGCGCGCGAGCCGACGGCGCGCCATGCGGCGGACAGCCAGTTTTGTCCAAAAAGGGAAAGCGGTCATGGGCATATGCGCCTGCTCGTTTCGGTGTTGTTGTTATAGGGCTGGTTGCGCAGCACAGAGGTCGATCGCAGCGTCGTCTGATCCGACTGACCCAGCATGCGCCAGACCGGCAGCACGTTGGTGAAAGTCATGCTGACGGTATAAAGAACGACGTCTTCGGCGCCGCCATTGCCTTCCAGACCGCGGTCGCTGTCATAGCTGTTGTTGTTATTGAGGTCGGTAAAGCATTCATTGCTGTCCCGGACGCCATTGAATGGCGTCCGGTCTTCCCACGGTTCCGGCCTGCCGATTGCGTCATAACTTTCATAGGCTTTGCGCGAAAAACTGACTTGTGCATCCTTGAATACCACCAGTACTTTTTCCCGGACCGACGCATCAAGGCCAGCCTGGTTCAGCGCATTGCCCTCCAGCGTTGCGGCGCGGGCCGCATTGCTGACGGCGCCCTGCAGCACATGCTGGGCATAGAATTTCCAGCCATAATCGATGATGCCGAGCAGCAGCAGCAAAAAGACTGGCGCGGTCAGGGCAAATTCGACCATCGCCGTTCCGCGGCGATCGCGCGCAAGCCCGCGGCGAATGATGATCAACCGGCGGATCATTGCGATAGCCTCAGCTTGGAAATCTGCCGGGCAATCGCCTGGAACTGCTCGTTGAGCTGCGCGGCGTTATTCGCCTGATAGGCGGCTCCCGGCGACGCGCAGTTGCGCAGATTCGTGGTCAGGCTTGTACCAAAACTGACGACCCAGATGGTGGTATTGTTGCCCCTGGCCTGCGCGCAGATCTGCTGAAAGCGGTTGGTGTGCCGGTTGACGGCATCGGTGTCGCTGGATGCCCCGATACGGCCGGTCGAGCGCTCCTCGCTCTGGAACGAGAAATTGTTGCGCGGCGCGGTCGGTTCGCCATCGGTCATGAACACGATGTGGCGGTTGATCGGGCGGTTGTTCGGCGCGGTTGCATTGTCGCCTGCCAATATACCGGTTGGCGACAACAACCGTGCGCCCCACAGCATGCCAACGTCATGATATGTGTAGCCAAATGCCCGCAGCGCGTCGATCCGCGCGACAAAATCCCCACGATCAGCAGCCGTCATCGTCGTCAGTCGCATGGCTTGCGGCGGACAGGCGGCGATGTCGGAACCGCTATCCGCCTGATCGCCGAAACTGTTGACGTTCGAGGTGCTGGTCGATGTCGTTTCCGTTTGCGACGCGCGGCTATAAGCGAATTCCGGCAGAAACATCTGCCATTGTGTCGCCGGGTCGGACGTCGGGACCAGGTCGATGCTCATATCAAAGGCGTCGGACGGCGCGGTGGCCGTCGGGCCGAACGGCGTCGTCTGCCGCTCGACAATGCAGCCATCCCACGAGAAGGTTTCTTCGACGCCGCGGGTGCCCGTCTTGAAGGTCAATGCATTACCGTATTTGGCTGGACCGACATCTAGATTGGCGTTCTTGTAGGTGAAAGAGCTGAACGCCGGCGGCTGCGTCAGCGTCGAAGGCGACGTTTCGGTATAGATGTGCGGCCGGGTGCGCCGCTGACAGCGATTGGGGTTGGAGCTGGTGTTCCAGCGATATTCATAGCGGGTGTAGGTCCAGTCCTGTTCGACGTTGGACGTGGTAATGCGATTGCCGTTGCCATCGACATATTGGTCGGTCTGCGTGCTGCGCGCGGCGCCCGACTTGCTCGCTGTTCCACCTGCCGCCTGCGTTGGAATGCTGCAATTGGCTTGCGTGATGCCGCTTCCAAAGTTGGACCAGCTCGACCAGTTGCTGCCCGACGTCGGGTTGCCTGGATAGGTAGTGCCGCTGGGCGATCCGGTGTTGGTCGTCCCGGTGCCCCACGCATCGAAGTTCGCAACGCGTGTTGGAAGGGTCGCAGTGTCCGCAATCCAGCTCGCATTTTCCTCCAACAGGATCGCGCCGACATTTACCGTGTTGCTGTAAGGGACGATGCCGAACCTCAGCCGCCCGTCGCCCATATCGGCTGTGGTAAGCGTGTCGAAGAAATCGATCGACGCTTCGCGCAGCGCCTCGATACGTGAAACGGAGTCGCCCGAGTTGACCGTGTCCATCGACCCCGTCACGTCGAGTACCATCATGATGTCGGTATTGGACACTTCCAGTTTGGCGGTGCAGGTCACGGCCAGGTTGAAGTCGTCAAACCCGAATATCTTCATGATTTCGGTGGGGAGGCGGGCCGATGCCGACCCGGTGACATCCGACGCATTCAAAGCCTGCGACGAAAAGGTCACGCCGGTGCTGCCATAGGCGCCAGCGGTATAGTTGAATGCGAACATCTTGTTCGCCTCGGCCTTCGCCGCGTCGGTATAGGTGCCGCCCGCCTGCGCGCGGCGACCAGCCAGCACACCGGCGTCACACGCCTGCTGCAGCCGCAACTGCGCCATATAGGCGCGACCGATGTCGATCCCGGAGCCGATCATACCGAGCACGGGTACAATGGCCGCCGCCGTCAGCATCATCGCGTTGCCGCGTTTGTCGCGCAACAGACTGTTGGTACCCAGCCGCAGTCGGCTGAAAACGGTCCCTCGCATGGTCTAACCCCTCTTGGTCCAGACACGCGGCCCACTACAGATGCGTGGCTGGTAGTTCGCACTAGGGCGGAACTGCTTACCAAATCGCTAATCGGACGCCGCGGGATATGCCGCCGAACGGCAGTATTTGACCCGGATCGGGACAAGTTGGCGCGTTGCACGCGGCGGCTGTGCAAAATGTCGGCGTCTGCTATCGCTGAACGATGCCCGCAACGCCCGCCTGGCCGCCCGCCAGCACGCCCCGCCTGTATATCGACATGCCGCTGGCGTCCGACGCCGTGCCGATGATCGACGGGGCGGCCGCCCACTATCTGCTCAATGTCATGCGGCTGAAGGTCGGTGCGCCGATCCTGCTGTTCGACAACCGCAGCGGCGAATGGCTGGCCCGTGTCGCCGATGTCGGCAAACGATCGCTCACCGTCCATGTCGAGCATCAGACGCGGCCGATCGAACAGGTTCCCGATCTGTGGCTGTGTTTCGCGCCGGTCAAGAAAGCCCGGCTCGACTGGATCATCGAAAAGGCGACCGAGCTGGGCGTCGCGCGATTACAGCCGGTGATCACCGAACGCACGATCGTCGAACGCGTCAAGCGCGAGCGGTTGGAAGCGCAGATTGTCGAGGCATGCGAGCAATGCGGGCGCACCGCGCTGCCGGTGCTGGGCGAACCGCTCAAGCTCACGCAGATGCTGGCCGATTGGCCCGCCGGGCGCGCGTTGCTGTTCGCCGATGAGTCAGGGGGCACACCGCTGTCCACCGTCGATGCACCGGCGCCCGCCGCCATCCTGGTCGGCCCCGAGGGCGGCTTTACGACGCGCGAACGTGACCTGCTGCTTGATAACGCGGCCGTGCGCCGCATCGCGCTCGGCCCGCGCATCCTGCGCGCCGAGACCGCAGCGATTTCCGCCATCGGCTTGTGGATGGCGCAGCATGGTGACTGGACGGCTGGCGTCTGAACTACGCGAAGCTGTTCCGTTCCCGGACAGATTTCGACCCAAGTCCCCGATTTTAACCGCATATTAGCTATGCATGGGCATAGCGGCCCAATGCAACGGCAGGACCAGAGCCGATCTTGCTGGCGTGGGGGCCAGTATGCGCAGCTTATACGAACCCTGGTGGCGTTCGTCGGGCTGGCGCTGACGCTCGTCGCCAATCCTGCGGTGGCGCAGACGACCACCACCACCTTTAGCAACACGACCACCGGCACGATCAGCGAGACCGCGACGACCTGTACCAGCCCGATGGTGCGCAATTTCTCCGTGACCGCGAATGCCCAGGTCACCGACGTCAATATCGGCGTCCAGTTCAGCCACACCTATCGCGGCGACATTCGCGCCACGCTCGTGTCACCGACCGGCACGGTGGTCAATCTGATCACCAATATCGGCACTTCGGCCGACAATCTGAACGTCCTGTTCGACGACAGCGCCCCGACCAGCGTCACGTCCCATACGGCAAATGACAACAGCAGCACCGCGCCACCCTATCAACGCACTTTCAGCCCCGAAGGCTCGCTTGCAGCCTTCAATGGCCAGGGTTCAGCCGGAACCTGGCTGCTCACGATCTGCGACTCGCTGAACGGCGACAGCGGCAATTTCACGCGCAGCGACCTGACGCTGACAACGGTGCCGATGGCACCGTCTGCCGACCTGTCGCTAACCAAGTCAGTCAGCAATGCGGCTCCCGCAGTCGGTGCCAGCATCAATTATGTCCTGAGCGTCACCAACGCGAGCGGATCGGCGCTGACCGCGACCGGGGTGACGGTGCAGGACACCCTCCCCGCGGGCTTCGCTTTCACCGGCGCCTCGGGTTTCGGCAGCTACAACAGCACCACTGGCATCTGGACGGTCGGTAGCATCCCGCCCGGCACCACTCGCACGCTGACGATCACCGGCACCGTTGCCGCGACCGCAGGTGCAACAATCACCAATATCGCCGAAGTCAGCGCCTCGTCGGCGTTCGATTTCGATTCGACCCCCGGCAATGGCGCGGCGGGCGAGGATGATTATGACACGGCCAGCTTCACCGTGTCCGGTACCCGCGTCGCGGGAACGCCGCCGACGCTTGTCTGCCCGGTCGGCAGCACCCTGCATGATTGGGACGGGGTCGGCTGGGCCGCGGGATCGACCAGCGGCAGTTATGCGCTGACCGCGATCGGCACGATGAATTTCGACATCGCGATCAGCGGCGGCGTGTTCCTGAACAACGCCACCTATGGCGGACAGTCGCCGACGCGGCAGAATGTCGTCACCGGGGGCTTTTCTCCGGCGCAGTTCTCGATCTTCCAGATCGCCGATTTCACCAGCCAGTCGGGCGCGATCACCACGACGATGACCTTGCCGACGGCGGTCCCCGGCGCCCAGTTCCGCGTTTTCGACATCGACTACGCTGCGGGCCAGTTCGCCGACCGGCTGACCGTGACCGGCAGCTTTAATGGGGCGCCGGTAACGCCGACGCTGACCAACGGGATCAGCAATTATGTCATCGGCAACAGCGCCTATGGCGACGCGACCTCGGCCGACGGCAGCGCCAACGGCAATGTCGTCGTCACCTTTACGGCGCCAGTCGACACGATCAGCATCACCTATGGCAGCCACAGCATCGCCCCCGCCAATCCGGGACAGCAGGGCGCCGCGATCCACGATGTCACCTTCTGCCGCCCGACGGCCAATCTGACGATCGCCAAAACGAGCAGCGTCGTGAGTGATCCGATCAACGGCACCACCGATCCCAAGGCGATCCCTGGCGCGGCGATGCGTTACTGCCTGCTCGTCACCAACAATGGCAGCGGCACCGCGACCGCGATCAACATCGCCGACGCGCTGCCCGGAACGACCGCCTTTGTTCCCGGTTCGCTGCGCAGCGGGGCAAGCTGCGGTGGCGCGACGACGATCGAGGATGATAATGCCAGCGGCGCCGACGAAAATGATCCGTTCGGCGCGTCGATCACCGGCACAACGGTGACTGCCACGACGCCCACGCTGGCGCCCGGCACGGCGTTTGCGATCATCTTTGACGTGACGGTCAATTGATGCCGCGCCCTGGTCGATTCCGGCGCAGCGCCCTGTTTGTGCTTGCCGCACTTGTCGCGGCGCCGCCGGCGGCGGCGCAGCGCGTCATCGTCAACCCGTCGTTCGAAGCCAATGATCCGCAAGGGCCGGGCGCCGCCAACTTCGAAATTTACTCCAATGGTTCGGTTCCCGGCTGGGATTCGGCGTCGGGCGAAATCGAGCTGTGGGACACGAATTTCAACGGCGTCCCGGCTTTCGCGGGGTCGGTATTTGCCGAAATGAACGCCAATGTTCCCGGCGCGTTTTACCAGAATATCTGCATGGTCAATGGCGAGTCGATCGGGTGGACCTTTGCCCATCGCGCCCGGTCAGGCGGCCCGGCAACACAGACCGCCCGCTTTCAAATCGCCAATATGTCGGGCGCGCTCATCCAGAATCTCGCGACCCAGGCATCGACGATCAACAATGTATGGAACGTCAACAGCGGTACGGCGACCTATACGGGCGCGTCCGGCGTCCAGCGCGTCCAGTTCATCACCACCGATCCGGGCAGTTTCGGCAACTTCCTCGACGACATCCGCATTTCGCTCAATCCGTTCGTCGAGTTGTCAACGACGTCGGCCTCAGGCGTCGAGTCGCTGGCGACCGCGAACCTGCCGACGCTGACCGTCAACGGCACCCTGTTCACGGCGCGCACCGTCAATGTCAGCATCACCGGCGGCACCGCGGTGCGCGGTACGGACTATACGACCCCCGGCGGCGGCGCGAGCTTTGCCGTCACCATTCCCGCGGGGACGTATCAGAACACCGCGGTTCCGCTCGGCATCCAGATTATCGATGACGCTTTGACCGAAGGCAGCGAGACGATTCAGATCGCGCTGGGTACCGGTACCGGCTACACGGTTTCCAGCACGTCCAGCTGCGGCGGGGCGGCGCGGACCGCGAGCACCTACACGATCACCGACAACGACTCGCCGGTGGTGCTGACCAAGAATTGGGTCACCGGCATCGCGGGCGACGCGGTCAGTCTGGCGATTACGGGCGGCTCGGCACTGACCGCAGGATCGTCGATTGTCGGCGGCGCGGCAACCAACGCCACCGCCGTCGCGGCTCCCGGCAGCACCCTAACCCTGACCGAAGTCTATACAACCGGCTCCGCCGCCAATTACAACAGCAGCATCGAATGCCGCCGCAACAGCGACAATGCCATCGTCGCCACCGCGGGCAGCGGGCTCAGCCGCACCGTCGTCATGCCGTCGGGCAGCTCGCTCACCTGCACCTGGACCAACAGCCGCCGTTCGGCGACGCTCGTCGTGCGCAAGACCTGGGTCAATGCGGTGCTGGCGAACGCCGTTACCGTGGCAACCAACGGCCTGATCAACAATGCCAGCCTGTCGTCGGTCGCCAACAGCGCCAACGAGACTGACACCAACGCCGCGGTCACCGTCTATGCCGCCGAAAGCGCCACGCTGAGCGAGACATTCATTGTTGGTAACAGCGCAAATTACGGACAGGTGCTGACCTGCACCGGCAACGGCACCGCGCTCGCGGGCAACCTCCTGACGGTAAATGCTGCCGACACCGCGATCGTCTGCACCTTCACCAACAGCTATGTGGCGCCGCTAGCGATCACCAAGACGTCGGCCGCGTTTAGCGACCCGATCAATGGCCTCACCAATCCCAAGCTGATCCCCGGCAGCTTTGCCAATTACATGCTGACCGTCACCGCGCCCGCCAGCACCAGCCCGACGAACAACAGCGTCATCGTCACCGACGCACTGCCCGCGAACCTCAGCCTGTTCGTCGGCACCTATGCCCCCGGCCCCGGCCCGGTGCGCTTTACCGCAGGCAGCAGCGGGCTGACCTACAGCTTCACCAGTCTGGCGAATGCCACCGACGATCTGGAATTTTCGAACAATGGCGGCGCGAGCTGGACCTATGTGCCGACTATCGATGCCAATGGCGTCGACGCCAATGTCACCCATGTCCGCATTCGTCCCAAGGGAGCGATGGTGCCGGGGTCGAGCTTCACCATCAACCTGCGCGGACTGGTAAAATAGCGCGGCTTCAACAGTCGATTGCATTCTGTACCGAACCGTATAATGGCGCGACATGAGCACGCGCACCGCTTCGGACAGCAACGATCCCATCGTCGAAAGCCGCGATCAGCTCGCGGTCCCCATGATCAATGGCGAAAAGCCCAAGGACCGCTGGCGCATCGGCACCGAGCATGAAAAATTCGTCTATCGCACCGCCGACCACCGCGCGCCCAGCTATGACGAACCCGGCGGCATCCACGACCTGCTCATGGCGCTCACCCGCTTCGGCTGGGAACCCGTGATCGAGGGCGGCAAGGTGATTGCGCTCGCCGGTAGCGACGGCACCGTCAGCCTCGAACCCGCAGGGCAGCTCGAACTCTCGGGCGCGCCGCTCGAAAATCTGCACCAGACCTGCGCCGAAACCGGCCGCCACCTGAAACAGGTGAAGGAAGTCGGCGCCGAACTCGGGCTTGGCTTCCTGGGGCTCGGCATGTGGCCCGACAAGACGCGCGCCGAACTGCCGATCATGCCCAAGGGGCGCTACAAGATCATGCTCGACCATATGCCGCGCGTCGGCAGCATGGGGCTCGACATGATGCTGCGCACCTGCACCATCCAGACCAACCTCGATTATTCCTCCGAAGCCGACATGGTGCAGAAATTCCGCGTGTCGCTGGCGCTGCAACCCATCGCGACCGCGCTCTTCGCCAGTTCGCCGTTTACCGAGGGCAAGCCCAACGGCTTCATGTCGTATCGCAGCCATATTTGGACCGACACCGACCCGGCGCGCACCGGGATGCTGCCCTTCGTGTTCGAGCAGGGCTTCGGTTACGAACGCTATGTCGACTATATGCTCGACGTGCCGATGTATTTCGTTTTCCGCGATGGCAAATATATCGACGCCGCGGGGCAAAGCTTCCGTGACTTCCTGAAGGGCGATCTGCCCGCGCTCCCCGGCGAAAAACCGAGGATCTCCGACTGGAATGATCATCTCTCAACCGCCTTCCCCGAAGTGCGACTGAAAAGCTTCCTCGAAATGCGCGGCGCCGACGGCGGCCCGTGGAACCGCATCTGCGCGCTCCCTGCCTTGTGGGTCGGCCTGCTCTACGATCAGGGTGCGCTCGACGCCGCGTGGGATCTGGTCAAAGGCTGGAGCATCGAGGACCAGCAGCTGCTGCGCGACACAGTTCCCAGCGAAGGGCTCGACGCCCCGGCTCCCGGCGGTGGCACGGTGGGCGAGCTTGCCCACCGCGTGCTCGACATCGCGGCGGCGGGCCTTGCCGCGCGCGGCGAGGTCAATTCGATGGGCGACAATGAAGTCGGCTTCCTCGAACCGCTGCGCCGCATCGCCAAGAGCGGCAAATCGCCCGCGCATGATTTGATGGACCGCTACGAAGGACCGTGGAACCACGACCTGTCGAAAATCTACGACGAGCTCAGCTTCTAGGGGTATTTTCGTCCCAAAAGTGCAGCAATTGCGCAACACTGCTGACACGAAAGTCAGCAGCGCCCGCTTCCGCGATTGATCGTGCGCGCGCCGAAAGCCAAAGAGAAGTTGGTCTTTCGCCTCTCCCATCGTCACTCTGTTTCAGGAAGCTTGCCCATGCGCCACTTTCCTTCCGCCACCGCTATAGCTTTTGCACTCGCCTCGGCTGGCTGGGCCGCGCCCGCCGCCGCGCAAGATGTGCCTGCCGCCGCCGAAGACAGCGGGCTCGGCGACATCATCGTCACCGCGCAGCGCCGCGAGGAAAGCCTGCAGGACGTGCCGGTTGCGGTCAGCGTGTTGTCGGGCGGCACGCTCGACGCGATCACCTCGTCGGGCAGCGACGTGCGCGTGCTCGCGGGCCGCGTCCCCAGCCTCAACATCGAAAGCTCGTTCGGCCGCACCTTCCCGCGCTTCTATATCCGCGGCCTCGGCAACACCGATTTCGACCTCAACGCGTCGCAGCCGGTCAGCCTCGTCTATGACGACGTCGTGCTCGAAAACCCGATTCTCAAAGGTTTCCCGATCTTCGACCTCGATCGTGTCGAAGTGCTGCGCGGGCCGCAAGGCACGCTGTTCGGTCGCAACACGCCGGCGGGCATCGTCAAATTCGACACCGTCAAGCCCGGCAAGACCGGCGGCTATGCCCGCGCCAGCTATGGTCGCTACGGCACCACCCAGGTCGAGGTCGCGGCGGGCGCCGCGGACGACAACGGCTTCTCGGTTCGCCTGTCGACCCTGTTCCAACATCGCGACAACTGGGTCGACAATATCGCGACGACGAAAGCCAAGGATCTCGGCGGCTATGACGACATCGCCGCGCGGCTCCAGCTCCAATATGAAAATGGCCCCTTTACCGGCCGCGTGACCGGTCAGGTCCGCATCTACGACGGCTCGGCGATCATCTTCCGCGCCAACACGCAGGTACCCGGCAGCAACAAGCTCGTCGGCCTCGGCGGCGCGGGCACCGAGTTCGAGCGCGACAAGGTCTATCAGGACGGCCTGAACTTCCAGAAGCTCAACACCTATAATGTCGGGCTGAACCTGGAATATGATTTCGGGCCGGTGACCGCTTATTCGATCACCTCCTATTGGAACGGCAACTTCCGCAGCCGCGGCGACATAGACGGCGGGTTCGGCGCGGTTTTCCTGCCAGTGTCGGGTCCGGGGCTCATCCCCTTCCAGGCGCAAAGCCAGGACAATGTCCCCAGCCTCGATCAGTTCACGCAAGAGATCCGTATCGCGTCGAACAACAGCGGCGGGCTCGGCTACCAGTTCGGCGCCTTCTATTTTGACGAAAAGCTGGACATCTCAAGCTTCGAGTTCGGCGGCCCGACCGATGCGGCCCCGTCCGCGATCGCGATCCAACGCCAGGACAGCGAGGCTTATGGCATCTTCGGTTCGGTCAACTACGCGTTCGACAACGGCTTTAAGCTGCAAGCCGGCGCGCGTTACAATCACGACACGCGCGATTTCGTCGCGTCGCGTCCGGTCGAAACGCGCCCGGACTTCGTCGTCAATCCGAACACGCCGGTCCCGCCGCAGGCCGCGACGGTCAAGGGCAAGCTGCTGACGTGGGACGCCAGCGCAACCTATGAGGCGTCCGACGCCTTCACCTTTTACGCCCGTGTCGCGCGCGGTTACCGTGCGCCGTCGGTGCAGGGCCGCCTGACCTTTTCGCGGACGATCTCGACCGCCGATCAGGAAGAGACGATGTCCTATGAAGCGGGGATCAAGACCGCGTTCCTCGACGACCGCGTCCGCTTCAACCTGACCGGCTATTATTTCGATACCAAGGATTTGCAGCTCACCGCGGTCGGCGGCACGTCGAATGTCGCGAGCCTGCTCAACGTCGACGCCAAGGGCCATGGTATCGAGGCCGAACTGCAGGCGGCGCCGGCTCGCGGCCTGACCTTCTCGGTCGGCGGGGCGTGGAACGTCGCGGAGATCGACGACGCCAACGCTTTTGTCGCGGGCTGCGGCTCGGCAACGCCATGTACCGTGCTCGACCCGGCGCGCGCCGGCAGCCCCGGCATCTTCTCGATCGACGGCAATCAGCTTCCGCAGTCGCCCAAATGGACGCTCAATTGGACCGCGGGTTATGAATTCCCCGTCGGCAACGGCGCGATCTACGCCTTCACCGACTGGTATTACCGCTCGAAAATCCAGTTCTTCCTCTATCAGTCGGTCGAGTTCTCGGACGACAGGATGATCGAGGGTGGTCTGCGCGTCGGCTATCGCACCGACCGCTTCGATGTCGCGGGATTCGTCCGCAACATCACCAACGACGAATCGCCGACCGGCGGCATCGATTTCAACAACATCACCAGCTACGTCAACGAACCCCGAATCTATGGGGTCGAAGCCAGCGTGAAGTTCTGAGTCCGCTCCATCCTCCCTGTGGCGAAACCATGGGGAGGATGAGATTTCAAGCGACCGGTCCGACGCGCTCGTCGGGTTCGAGCCGGATCAGCGGACGTTCGCGCCCTGTCAGCCGCGCCATCAGCCGCGGGACAAAGGCGTTGGCCTGCGCCCAGTTCCAGTAAGCGACATAGGCGGGATCGGCGAGGAGATGCTTCTCCTCGGTCTTGGCCCGCCAATAATAGACCCCGCTGACCAGCCCGAGCAGCACGACATTGCGCGCGCCTTCGACCCAGCCACCGGCAGTGACGAGGAAGGGCATCGCGCCAACCCACCAGCTCAGATTTTTCGATACATAGGCAGGGTGCCGCGTGAAGCGGTACGGCCCATGGGTGATGATGCCGCGGTGGGTCAGGTTCGAAAAGCGGATGCCGAACGCCATCGTCGCCCAGCTGTAGATCGCGGTCAGCAGCGCCAGCACGACCGCCCAGACGATCAGCAACGTCTCATGGCCCGCCAGCCAATGCCCCCAGTCGGCGCCATTGACCTGATAGTCGAGCGGGCCGCCGCTCATCAGGATAAAGGGCGGGTAACAAACCAGCGCCGCGACCCACGCCATGCCATAGGGGTTGGCGGTGCGGATATGCGCATCAAGCGGTTTCAGGGTCAGGATATAGCCAACCGTCGCGATATGGACGTCGATCAGATAGAGGAAATTGAGTGTCCAGATGCCCGTCATATAGGGATTGGCCAGCACCTCGTTCATCGGCACGGTCGCCAGCGCCGAGAAATTCCCCGGCACGATCGACAGCATGAAGGCGGTGAAAAACCCCTTCACCGCCCAGGCGCGCAGATGATGGCCGATCGCGCGGCCGTCGACCGGCTGGCCGGGCGCAATCAGCCAGCGGCCGAACTGATAGCAGCCGTCGCGCGGTTCGA
Source organism: Sphingopyxis sp. UBA6723 (assembly GCF_002454115.1). Lineage (GTDB taxonomy): Bacteria > Pseudomonadota > Alphaproteobacteria > Sphingomonadales > Sphingomonadaceae > Sphingopyxis. The sequence continues at coordinate 36,091 of NZ_DKIH01000008.1, forward strand.
CCATGCGGCGGTCGAGCCACAGCATATAGGGCACCGACACGAGCAGCAGCCAAGGCGCCACCCGTTCAAGCAGATCCATCGAAAAGGCGTAATTGCCCGTCCAATAATAGCGCATCGTCGCATAGATCAGCGCGATCAGCCCCCATGTGGCCCACAGCCCGGCAAGCTTGGTCAGGCTGATATCGACCGTTTCACGCCACGGACGCCGCTGCGCCCAGTCGATCCCGGTCGAGGGATTGCGGTGCACTTTGTCGACAAACACCGACCACAGCACCATCGGCACCCCGCACGCCAGCACGCTGGCAATCGCCGAGTTCGGGCCGTTCATCGGCCCGCGCGTACCCCAATCAATACCGAGGAAGGCGGCGATGTCGGGCGCGTAGCGCGCGAGCAGCAAATATCCGACCAGCCCCGCGAGGCCGACAATGCCTACCCCCGCGCTGACCGCCGACCGCGGGCGCGTCGTGCGGGCCGAGGGCGGCGCCCCGGACGCGTCGTGAGTGCCCGGAGCGGCGGTTTCGACCATGGAATCCATGCGCTTGGCCCTAGCAAAAATTGGTAAGCAAGCCGTCAATATATTTCGGCGATTCGCGGCGGATTTCTCGCCAAAATGGCAGCGTTCCCGTCGTTTGACACCGTTCACCGCATGGCCGGTTCGACTCAGCGCGAGTCGCCCCGCAAAGATTCGCCGCGCCGCAAACGGCCTGTTAAGGCGCCCATCAATCGGGGCGGAGGGCTCCACAGAACAACAAGATGGGGTCGCCACTTGTCATCGAAATCTACGGGTCTGCGCCATTGGCGCCAGCGCTTTAACGCGCTGTTTCAGGACCATGAAATCTTCATTCGCACGCATGGTCATGTCCGGTTCCTGCGGATCAGCGCCGTCTGGCAAAAGCGCGTCGCGCTGATCGCTGCCGTCGTGCTGCTTGCCTGGGCTGGCGCGACGCTCGCGGTGCTGGTCAACCAGCTGCTCACCGCCGACGAACGCGCCGCCGTTGCGCAGCAATCCGCGGCGGCTGCTGCTTCCGAAAAGCGGATCGCGCAATATCGCGACCGCGTCGCCGAAACCGCCGCCGATCTCGAAGAGCGGCAGAACCAGCTCGAAGAGTGGCAGAAAACATATTTCGGGTCGGAGCCCGCCGCGATTGCCGAAGGCGTGAGCGACACGAATGGCGAAACCGCCCAGCCTGCCCTGAAAACCAGTGCCATCGACCCCAGCCTCCCCCCCGAGGCACAGGCGCTCGCGCGCGTCGCCGCGCGTCAGGAGGCGCTGTCCACGCGCCTGCTCGCCGCGGTCAATGAACGCGCCGCCAATGCCGAAACGGCCGTGGCGCAGCTCGGGCTCAATCCCACCGCGATCATACGCGGCGCCGCAACCGGCCGCGGTGGTCCGTTCATTCCGTATAAGGGCCGCATGGGCAAAGCGAAGTCGCTCGGCCCCTCGTTTGCCGCGCTCGAAGGTGCGTTGTTCCGTATGGAAGTGCTCGAACGCACCCTCGTCGCCGTCCCGTCGGGCAACCCCGCCGACGTGTTGATGATGTCGTCGGGTTTCGGTTATCGCAGCGATCCCTTCACCGGCGGCGCCGCGATGCATTCGGGGCTAGACTTCCGCGGTCCGATTGGCACCCCGATCCTTGCCGCCGCTCCCGGCCGCGTCAGTTTCGTCGGCACCAAATCGGGTTATGGCAATGTCGTCGAGGTCGATCATGGTCAGGGCATCATGACCCGATATGCCCACTTGTCGGGCTTTACATCGAAGGTCGGGGCGCAAGTCGCCGCCGGTCAGCAAATCGCCAAAATGGGCTCGACCGGTCGTTCAACCGGCAGCCACCTGCATTTCGAAGTCCGTCTAAACGGTGTCGCGGTCAACCCGCGCCGCTTCCTGGAGGCCAAAGCCGATGTTCTCGAAGTCAAAGACGACGCAAGGCAGCGAGTCGGATCCGTCGCTGCCGCCCGTGGCGCCCGCTAAGATGGCGACCGGCGCGCGGCACACGACCTTTTCGATCCTGGGATCGGACGTCGTCGTCACCGGCAATGTCGCCGCCAGCGTCGACCTGCACGTCGACGGCAAGATCGACGGCGATCTGAAATGCGCCAACCTGGTCCAGGGCGAGGCGAGCGAGATCAAGGGAGCCGTCGTCGCCGAGACCGCGAAAATTGCGGGGCTGGTCGACGGGTCGATCGAGGCCAAGACGCTGATCGTCCACGCCACCGCACGGATCACCGGCGATGTCGTCTATGAAAATATCACGATCGAAAATGGCGGCAAGATCGACGGCAAGCTGGCGCATCGCCGCCACGGCGCGGGAGCCGTCAAAGCGCCGCCGCCGCTCGAAGTCGTCGAGAACAAGTCGGCGCTGGGCATCTGACACTGGGCTAACGACCGCTACGGGGAAGGACCGCTACGGGGAGGGAAGCTGCCGTAGCGAAACAATCACGCTCTCCCCTTCAGGGGAGGGCAGCGAGACTTACGAACTTGTTCGTTAGTCGCAACGGGTGGGGGCCAGAAGCCCTGCGCTACGCCGCTGGCCCCCACCCCACTACGACTAGGCAGCAAGCTGCCAAGTCTTCGTTGCCCCTCCCCTGAAGGGGAGGGGCTGGCTAGTGGTTACGTCCGCAACTGGTCGATAGCGGCAATGCACGGCGCTCCACCGCGACCTCAGCGCCGGATGACGCGGCTGATCTCCATCGTCACCGCGACCCGATCGCCCAGCCCCAAGCCCTCGGCGCGCTGAACCGCGACTTTGATCGGCAGGACATAGGTGTCATCGCGCCGGAACAGCGAAGTGGTGAATTCGGTTCCGCCGATCTGCGCCGTCACCGGGACCATGCCCCAGCCATAGCTCGCCTCGCGCGCGGCATAATGCACCTCACCGACGAGATGATCGGGGACCGGCGCGAACAGATAGGGCGGCGGGCCGCGCCATTCAATGATGTCGGCTTCAAAGGTCAGCATCAGTTGCGCGGCGCCTGCCGCCGATAGCTCAGCGCTTCGGCGATATGAATGCGCCCGATCGCCTCCGCCCCGGCCAGATCGGCGATCGTCCGCGCCACCCGCAGGATGCGCGTGTAGCCGCGCGCCGACAGCCGCATCGCCTCGGCCGCCTGCGCCAGCAGCTTGCGGCCCGCTTCGTTGGGGGTAGCTACGGCCTCCATCAGTTCGCCGTCGATTTCGGCGTTGGTGCGCGCCTTGTGGTCGGCGTAGCGCGCGGTCTGGCGCGCGCGCGCCGCCGCGACGCGCGCGGCGACTTCGGCGCTGCCCTCGGCGGGGGGCGGCAGGACGAGGTCGGCGGCGCTGACCGCCTGCACCTCGACATGCAGGTCGATGCGGTCGAGCAGCGGGCCCGACACCTTCGCCTGATAATCGGCGGCGCAGCGCGGGGCGCGGCTGCACGCCAGCGCCGGATCGCCAAGATGCCCGCAGCGGCACGGGTTCATCGCCGCGACCATCTGCACCCGCGCCGGAAAGGTCACATGCGCGTTGGCGCGCGCGACACTGACCTCGCCCGTCTCGAGCGGCTGGCGCAGCGAATCGAGGACGGTCCGCTGAAATTCGGGGAGTTCGTCGAGGAACAGCACGCCGAGATGCGCGAGGCTGACCTCGCCCGGCCGCACGCGCAGCCCGCCGCCGACGAGCGCGGGCATCGACGCGCTATGGTGCGGGCTGCGGAACGGCCGCGCCCGGATCAACCGCCCGCCCTCCAGCCCGCCCGCGACCGAGGCGATCATCGACACCTCCAGCGCTTCGGCAGGGTCAAGCTCGGGCAAAATTCCCGGCAGGCACGCCGCCATCAACGACTTGCCCGCCCCCGGCGGCCCGACCATCAGCAGATTATGTCCCCCCGCCGCGGCGATTTCGAGCGCGCGCTTGGCGACCTCCTGCCCCTTGACCTGCGCCAGATCGGCCATGCGCCGCGGTTGCTCAACCTCGCCCGGGCGCGGCGGCGGGAGCAGCGCATTGCCCTTGAAATGGTTGAGCAGCGAGAGGAGGTCGGGTGCCGCGAGCACCTCGACATTCCCCGCCCACGCCGCTTCCGGCCCCTGCGCGACCGGGCAGATCAGCCCGCGGTCCTGACTGCCCGCATGGAGCGCGGCGAGCAGGACGCCGGGTGATGCGGCGACGCGGCCGTCGAGGCCAAGTTCGCCGACCACCACATAAGCACTCAGCGTCTCGGGATCGACGACCCCCATCGCGCCGAGCAGCGCGAGCGCGATCGGTAGGTCGTAATGCGAGCCTTCCTTGGGCAGGTCGGCGGGCGATAGATTGACCGTGATAACCTTGGGCGGCAGCGCCAGCCCGATCGCGGCGATCGCGGCGCGCACCCGTTCGCGACTTTCGCCCACCGCCTTGTCGGGCAGGCCGACGACGACGAAGCGCGGCAGGCCGGGGGTAATCTGGCACTGTACCTCGACCCCGCGCGCCTCGAGCCCGAGATAGGCGACGGTGGAAACGATCGCGACCATCAATGTCCCCTGTTTGTTCTCACGACTTCTGGCGGCAAAGCGCGGCGAGGTCGAGTCGTTTTTCGTACCGGTGCGGATGTGGACGAAGGTGCCGCGTAGCGTGGGGTCGGATCGGCATTTGACAACATACCAACCAGTCGGTATGTCAGCCCGCATGAACCCGAATCAGCCCCCTTCCACCCCCGAGGCCCGCCGCGCCGACAAGGCGGTGGCGGGCGTCGGGGCCGGTATCGCCGCGGCCCGCGCCCCGCGCGGCAGTGCGCGCGCGGCGCTGATCGCCGCGGCGCATACGACGGTGCGCAGGCAGGGCTATGCCGCGACGACGGTCGACCAGATTTGCGCCGCCGCCGGGGTCACCAAAGGCGCATTTTTCCACCATTTCGCGTCGAAGGAAGCGTTGGCAGTCGCCGCCGCCGAAGCGTGGACCGAGCGCGCGCGACCGATGTTCGAGATGCCGCCGCACACGAAGCTGGATGATCCGCTCGCGCGGCTGATCGGCCATATCGATTTCCGCTTTGCGATGCTCGACGGTCCGGTCGAGGATTTCACCTGCTTCGTCGGCACGATGGTGCAGGAAGCCTTTGCGACGAGCGAGCCGATCCGCGCCGCGTGCGAGGCGAGCATCAACGCCTATTGCGAAGCTCTCGCCCCCGATGTTGCAGCCGCAATGGAAGTTTACGGCGCGCCGGAAGACGTCACCGCGCTCGGTTTGGCGCAGCATATCCAGGCGGTGCTGCAGGGCAGCTTCATCCTGGCCAAAACGACGAACGACCCGGCGATTGCGCGGGAAAGCGTCACCCATCTGAAGCGTTATGTCCGCATGTTGTTTGAACCGCGAGGTGTGCAATGACGCGCCAGGTAATTGCCCCGACGGCGCCCCCGCGCTGACGTACCCCAACCTACCCCCCCAAGGAGAGAGACGATGCCCCAGATGATTTTTGTGAACCTGCCGGTGACCGACCTTGCCCGGTCGCAGGCCTTTTATGAAGCGGTCGGCGCGGTCAACAACCCCGCCTTCACCGACGAGACCGCCGCGTGTATGGTGGTCGCCGAAGGGTCGATCCACGTCATGCTGCTGACGCATGAAAAATGGGCGACCTTCACGTCGAAGGCGATCCCCGACGCGCATACGAGCGCGCAGGTCTTGCTCTGCGTGTCCGCCGACAGCCGCGCCGAAGTCGATGCGCAAGTTGCCAAGGCGACCGCCGCAGGCGGCAAGCCCGACCCGACCCCGACCCAGGAATATGGCGACTTCATGTACGGGCGCAGCTTCGAAGATCCCGACGGCCATATCTGGGAAGTGATGTGGATGGACCCCGCCGCGATCCCCGCCGGCGAGCCCGCCGAAGCGACCGCCTGACCGAGCCGCGGAGGGGACCGGGCGGCCACGCTTGTAACGGCCGCCGTTCCCCTCCCGACGGGAGACCGATGATGAGTTTCCAGGCCTATCTCGACAATGTCGAAGCCAAGACCGGCAAGTCCGCCGAAGCATTGAAAGCGATCGCGATCGACAAGGGTCTGGCCGACGAAACCGGCCTCGCCCCCGGGGTCAAGCCCGGCGCGGTGATCGACTGGCTGAAGGACGATTTCGACCTGGGCCACGGCCACGCGATGTCGATCGTCGCGTACATCAAAGGGAAGAGGAGCTAGACCATGCCCGTCGATCCCAATGCGCGGATAGAAATCACCGCCTATCAATCGGTGCCGCCCTTCGCCGAAGGGCGGATCAAGGACCTGCGCGTGCGCTGGGCATTGGAAGAGATCGACCGCCCGTACCGCGAGCGGCTGATCGGCGGCATCTTTGAGGACAAGCCCGCCGAATATCTGGCGGACCAGCCGTTCGGACAGGTTCCCGTCTACAAGCAGGACGACGTGACCTTGTTCGAATCGGGCGCCATCCTGCTCCACATCGGCGAGCAGGACGGAAGATTGCTGCCGCGCGACGCGGCGAAGCGCGGGCGCGCGATCAGCTGGATGATCGCGGCGCTGAACAGCGTCGAACCGACGCTACAGACGCTGGTCGTTCTGAGCGTCACGGGCGCGGAGCAGGACTGGCGGGAGCCCGCGATGGATGCCGCGCGGCCGTTCGCCGAAAAACGCCTGGCGCAACTGGCGCGCGCGCTGGGCGACCGCGACTGGATCGACGACGTCTTTAGCATCGGCGACCTGATCATGATCGACGTTTTGCGCGCCGCGCCGTCCGCCATGCTGGCCGCCCATCCCAAGCTGACCGCCTATGTCGAACGCGGCACTCAGCGTCCCGCGTTCGGGCGCGCACTGACGGCGCAGCTTGCCGCCTACGCCAACCATTCGAAAGGAGACTAGTCATGCCCGTCAATCCCAATGCCGATATCGAAATCGTCGCCTTCGACTGGGTTCCCGACTTCGCGCGCGGCTTTGTCCGCGACCTGCGCCCGCGCTGGGCGTGCGAGGAGCTGGGGATCGATTATGCCGAAAAACTGATCAGCGCGATCGATCGCCCGGCCGATCATTATCGGCTGCAACCTTGGGGGCAGGTGCCGGTGTTGCGCGATGGCGCCATCACCCTGTTCGAAAGCGGCGCGATCATGCTGCATCTGGCGGCAAAGGATGCGGGGTTGCTGCCGACCGACGCGCAAGGCCGCGCCGACGCCACCGCCTGGGTGTTCGCGGCGCTGAACAGCGTCGAGCCGATGATGTTCGAACTGGGCAATGTCGATATTTTTTCGAAAGATGAGGAATGGGCGAAGCTGCGCCGCCCCGGCCTGATCGACTTTATCCGCACCCGCTTTGGCCGCCTGTCCGATGCGCTGGGCGACAAAGACTATCTGCTCGGCGACTTCAGCATCGCGGACATCGCGATGGCGACGGTGCTGCGCGAAGGCGTCGAGGCGGGGCTGATCGCCGAATATCCGCGGCTCGCCGCCTATCTTGATCGCTGCACGGCACGCCCCGCCTTCACGCGCGCGATGGACGCGCAGCTGGTATCGTTAAAAAAAGAGCCGGTCGCGGCCTGAATTTCCCTACCCCCCCCCAAGGAGAGACAAGATGACCTATGTCGAAGGATTTGTCGTGGCGGTGCCGACCGCCAACAAGGAAGCCTATCGCAAACATGCCGCCGATGCCGCCCCTCTGTTCAAGGAGTTCGGCGTGGCGCGAATGGTCGAGGCGTGGGGCGACGACGTCCCCGACGGCAAGGTCAACGACCTGAAGGGCGCGGTGCAGGCGAAGGCCGACGAAACCGTCGTGTTCAGCTGGTTCGAATATCCCGACAAGGCGACGCGCGATGCGGCGAACGAAAAGATGATGAGCGACCCGCGGATGGCCGCGATGGGCGGCGACATGCCGTTCGACGGCAAGCGGATGATCATCGGCGGCTTCGATTCGATCGTCGATGACAGCAGCGGCGGCGCGATGGGTTATGCCGATGGTTATGTCCTGCCCGTCCCCGACGGCAACAAGGACGCCTATCGCGCGCTCGCCGAAAAGGCGTCGCAGGTGTTCCGCGACCATGGGGCGACGCGCGTCGTCGAGGCATGGGGCGACGATGTCCCCGACGGCAAGGTGACCGATTTTGCCCGCGCCGCGCACAAGCAGGACGGCGAAACCGTCGTGTTCAGCTGGGTCGAATGGCCGAGCAAGGACGCGCGCGTCGCGGGCTGGGAAAAGGTCATGGCCGACGAGCGGATGCAGCCCGACGGCACCGAAGTGCCGTTCGACGGCAAACGCATGATCTATGGCGGCTTTACGCCGATCGTCGAGGCGTGATGCAACCATCCGCCCTGTGGCGAAGCCATGGGGAGGGGGACCGCCGCGAAGCGGTGGTGGAGGGGCTGCGACGTCGCGCCATGGCCCCTCCGTCAGCGCTCCGCGCTGCCACCTCCCCATCGCTCCGCGACAGGGAGGATTGAGAGGAGAGAGACAATGAACAAACCCGCCAACTTCATCTGGTACGAACTGATGACCAGCGACCCCGCCGGCGCCGCGTCCTTTTACGGTGCGGTCGTCGGCTGGACGATCGCCCCCCACGCCGATCCCGCCGCGGGCGCCATGGATTATCGCATGATCGGGCGCGCCGATGGCGGCAACGCGGGGGGCGTGCTGGCGCTCAACTCCGATATGCTGGCTGGCGGCGCGCGGCCCGGCTGGTTCGGCTATCTTGAAGTGGCCGACGTCGATGGCGCGCTGGCCGCGATCACCGCCGACGGCGGCGCGGTGCATATGCCCGCGACCGACCTGCCCGTCGGGCGCATTGCGATGGTGACCGATCCCCAGGGCGCAGCCTTCTATGTCATGGCGCCAGTGCCGTCCCCAGGCATGGAAGGCATGGAAAGCGACGTGTTTTCGATGACCGAGCCGCAGCGGTTCCGCTGGAACGAGCTGGCAACGTCGGATCCTGACGCCGCCATCGCCTTCTACACCGGGCATTTCGGCTTGGGACAGGAGGGCGAGATGCCGATGGGCGAACTCGGCGCCTACCGCTTCATCCAGCGCGGCGACGTCGGCATCGGCGCGGTGATGCCGCTGATGGAGGGCTATCCGGCACCGGTCTGGAATTTCTACATCGGGGTCGATGACATCGACCGCGCCCATGCCGCGGTGACCGCCAACGGCGGCACCGTGACCAACGAGCCGATGGAAATTCCCGGCGGCGAATATGCGATGAACGCGATCGACCCGCAGGGCGCCGCCATCGGTTTTGTCGGGCCGCGCAAGCGCTGACGCGCCTCCCCGCCAGAGAGGCGCACGAAACAAGGAGAGACAGATGAGCACGAACCGACACCCCGTCAGCCTGTGCCTGTGGTACGACAAGGACGCCGAAGCGGCGGCGAATTTCTATGCCGCGACCTTTGCCGACAGCCATGTCGGCGCCGTCCACCGCGCACCGAGTGATTTCCCCGGCGGCAAGGCAGGCGACGTGCTGACCGTCGGATTCACCGTGCTCGGCGTGCCATGCATCGGCCTCAACGGCGGCCCGATCTTTCCGCACAGCGAGGCCTTTTCCTTTCAGGTCCACACCGAAACCCAGGAAGAGACCGACCGGCTGTGGAACGCGATCGTCGATAATGGCGGCGCGGAAAGCGCGTGCGGCTGGTGCAAGGACAAATGGGGTCTGAACTGGCAGATCACCCCGCGCGTGTTGACCGACGCGATGGCGCACCCCGACCCGGCGGTGAACAAGCGCGCGTTCGAGGCAATGATGACGATGACCAGGATCGACATTGCGGCGATCGAAGCCGCGGTGAAGGGCTGAGCGATGCTGATTTTCTATGGCCACCCCTTTTCGTCCTACGCGTGGAAGGCGCTGATCGCGCTGTATGAAAAGGGCATTGAATTCGATTATCGCGCGCTCGAAATTGAAGCGCCTTTCACCCACTATGAGGAGCTCAAGGCGCATTGGCCGGTCGGGCAATTTCCGCTGATCGTCCACGACGGGCGACCGCTGTTCGAATCGAGCATCATCATCGAATATCTCGATCAGATGGTTGCGGAGCCCCGGCTGATCCCCACCGACCCGCAGACGGCACTGACCATCCGGTTTTTCGACCGGATATTCGACAATCATTTCCAGGCCCGTTTTCAGGCGGTGGTTGCCGAATATCTGCCCTTCATCACCGAAACACCCGACCCGGTTCGCGTCGAGCGCGCCCGCGATCTGCTCGAAAAGGCCTATGGCTGGCTCGAAACGCAGCTGCCCAATGAGGGCTGGGCGACGCCGCATGGCTTTTCGCTGGCCGACTGCTCGGCGGCGCCCGCGCTGTTCTATGCCGACTGGGTGCATCCGATCGACCCACGGTATGTGCGGGTGCGGGCGTATCGCGCCCGCCTGCTCGCGCGGCCGAGCGTGGCGCGATGCATTGAGGAAGCCCGCCCGTACCGCAGTTTTTTCCCGTTCGACGTGTCGGGCCGCGATTGATTGTTCCAAGGAGACTGACATGACCGCCACTGCCGACAATGGATGGGCGCTGTCCATCACCCGCCACATCGCCGCGCCGCCCGAAAAAGTGTGGCACGTCCTGACCGAGCGCCAGACCGAATGGTGGTGCCCGCTGCCCTGGCGCGCCGAGTTTCTGGTCCAGGAATGGCGCGCGGGCGGGCGAACCAGCGTCGTCATGCACGGCCCCGACGGCGAGGAGCATCCGCATGAGGGGATTTTTCTGGACGTGACGCCGGGCGTCCGCTTCGTGTCGACCGACGCCTTTGTGGTCGGCGCCGACGGGCAATATATGCCCGCCGCGCCGTTCATGGTCGGGTGCTGGGAAATCGCCGCCGAAGCGGGCGGCACCCGCTATACCGCGACCGCGCGCCATTGGGACGAGGACGCGGCGCGGCGGCACAGCGAGATGGGCTTTGAAGACGGCTGGGGTGCGTGCGCCGACCAGCTGGTCGCGCTGTGCGAGCAAAACTAGGCGTCCCGTAACGGGGTTAATGGCGCGATCACCGCGCCGCTTGACGCCTTGGTAGCCGCGCCCGCGCGATAGCGGGGGCATGGTTTCGCCCGTCGCCCTCGTTCGCACCCTATTCGTCGCGCTTTGCGCGGCGGTGCTGGCGTTCGCCCCGGCGCACGCGCAGCAGGGGCTGACGGTCACAACGACAGTCAGCTGGACGTGGGAAGAAGTCGGCGACGCTGATGACGACGGCGCGGTCTTCGATGACGAGGCCGCGTTGCTCGACGACGACGCGCTGGCCGAGGACGTCGATATGGCGGCAACGCGGCGTTACGCACCAAGCGCGACGCTGGCCACGCTGGGCCGGGCCAAGGCGCATTATGGTCCCTTTGCCGTGATCGACGCAGCCACGGTGCGCATGGCGGGCGACGTGACCTCGGCGACGCCGCGCCAGTTCGCGGCAATGCTCGCGGCGTTTCCGGGGCTCAAGCGGCTGGAAATGGTCGACTGTCCCGGCAGCCTCGACGAGCACGCGAATCTGATCCTGGCGCGCGCGATCCGCCGCGCGGGGATGGAAACCGTCGTGCCGAGGGGCGGGTCGGTGCGGTCGGGCGCGGTCGAGCTTTGGCTTGCAGGAACGACACGACGCGCCGCTGCGGACGCCGAATTCGGGGTGCATAGCTGGGCCGACGATAGCGGGCGCGAGGCGAACGACTATGCCCCCAGCGATCCAGTCCACGCCGAATATCTGGGATATTACCGCGAAATGGGAATGGACGATGCCAAGGCGCGCGCCTTTTACGCGCTGACCAACAGCACCCCGTTCGACGAGGTACGCTATCTGACGCGCGACGACATGGCGCGGTTCGTCGCGCTCAACTGATCATCATGGGTCGGGCGCTCCTAGCGCTTAGCAGTTGCCCTGGACACCATCGGCACAGTCGCCGACCGATTCAACGTCCTTTGCTGCACCGTCAACGGTATTGCACGCCGACAGGAACAACATCGATCCGCTGATCGCAAAAATCGTCAGAAGCTTTTTCATTCTCTCTCTCCGGCACAAGGGCCAACCGCCCTCTCATTTCGATATTTTGGCAACGGCGGTGTGAAAGGATCGTTCCTTTATGTCGGTCGCGCGCTGGCCGAAGCGTTCCAAAAGACCGCTGGGTCGGGGCGAATGCGGGGTGTGTCGCGGCCGCGCCCCCACTGTTTTGGTCTTGCCGCACGGCGCAGTTCTACCCACATCGGTCCTCATGGCCAAACGCAGCCTTTACCAGCGATTGCGATCGACCGCGCAGGTGCGGCTGGCGCTGTTCGTGCTCGGCGTGCTGCTGATCCTGATTTCGCCGATCGTCGGTGTGCTCCCCGGTCCCGGCTTTCTGATCCTGTTCCCGCTCGGGCTGATGCTGTGCCTCCAGAACAGTGCGTGGGCGAAGCGGATCTATGTGCGGTTCAAGCGCCGCCACCCGCGCTACGCCGCCTGGACCGACCGGGTGATGCGACGAACCAGCGCGGCGCGGCGCCGCGAACGCGAAGCCCTGGCGGCGGCCGCGCGCGAAACGCCGGAAATCCGTGCCAATGCCGATTGACTTTGCGCCGACTCTCGCTTATCCGCGCCTCCATCAGTGGCCGCCCACGTTTGGCGGCCCTTTTCTGTTAGAGCCTTGCAAGAGATTTAGGGACAACCGCGATGAAGCGTACCTTTCAACCGAGCAACCTCGTGCGCGCCCGTCGCCACGGTTTCCGCGCCCGCAAGGCGACGGTCGGCGGTCGCAAGATTCTCGCCAACCGTCGTGCCCAGGGCCGCAAGAAGCTGTCGGCCTGACCGCTGACGCTTCTGCGCCAGTGAAACTGGTGCGAACGCTTTCAAAACGCAGCGAATTTCTGGCCGCCAACCGCGGCCTTCGCTTTCCCATGCCCGGCTTTGTCCTGCTCGTCCGCCCGCGCGGCGACGCCGATGACGCGATGGGCATTGGCTATACCGTCAGCAGGAAAGTCGGCAACGCCGTCACCCGCAACCGGATGAAGCGCCGGCTGCGCGAACTGTGCCGCGCGGCGCTTCCCGAATCGGGGATTGCCGGGGCGGACCATGTGCTGATCGGGCGGCCGGGGGGTAACGACATCGTGTTTGCCGAGCTGGGCGAGCAGCTCGATTCGGCGTTGATGCGCGCGGCGAAGAAACTGGCGCGATGACGCTGCTTCCCCCCCATCGTCACCCCGGACTTGATCCGGGGTCCATTACCACCGGCGCTGCATGGACCCCGGATCAAGTCCGGGGTGACGAAATGGGGATAATCGCGCGTGAAGTTGCACCATTTTCCGGGCTTTCCCAATGATCGCCAAACTCCTCATCCTCATCGCCCGCGCTTGGCAGATCGGCCCCTCGCGCATCCTGCCGCCGACCTGCCGCTATTCGCCCTCGTGTAGTGCCTACGCCATCACAGCGCTGTCGCGCTATGGTGCGATCAAGGGTGGCTGGTTGGCGACAAAGCGGCTATTGCGCTGCCATCCTTGGGGGGGCCATGGCCACGACCCCGTTCCCTGAACGGTATTCCCCGACATTTTGAGACGAAGAGAGACCAATCGGCGTGGACGACAAGCGTAACCTGATCGCGGCAATTTTGTTGTCGGTGGCCATCCTGCTGGGCTGGAATTTCGTCTCGGCGCAGTTTTTCCCGACCCCCGCCAAGCCCGACGTGACGACCACGGTCGCAGGCGCCAACGGCACCCCGGCAACCACGCCCGCCACGCAAGGCCAGCCGAGCGCGCTGCCGACCGCCACCGCCCCTGCTGCCCCCGCGACGCAGGCGATCCGCCCGGTCGAAGCGGCGCTGGCCGAAGGCAACCGGATACCGATCGCCACCCCGGCGCTGGCGGGTTCGATCAATCTGGTCGGCGCGCGCATCGACGACATCACGCTGACCAAATATCGCCAGACGATCAAAAAGGATTCGCCGCCGGTGCGGCTGTTTGCGCCGGGCGGGACCAAGGCCGCCTATTTCGCCAGCATCGGCTGGTCGGCGCAGGGCGTTCAGGTGCCCGGGCCGACGACGCTGTGGACCGCGAGCGGCAGCAAGCTGACCCCGACGACCCCGGTCACGCTGAGCTGGGCCAACACGACCGGCCAGACGTTCCGCATCGAATATAGCATCGACGCCAATTACCTGATCACCGCGAAGCAGACGATTGCCAATGCTGGTACCGCTCCGGTGAGCGCGAGCAGCTTTGCGCTGATCGACCGCCTCGGCAAACCCACCGACCCGCATGAGGTCGACAGCTGGACGATCCATGTCGGGCCGACCGGCTATCTCGATGGCAAATCGGTGTTCGACACCGATTATGAGGATCTGGAGGAAGCCCCGAACCGCACCGTGCGCTATAATGCCGCGGGCTGGCTGGGCTTTACCGACAAATACTGGCTCGCCGCGATCGTCCCGGCCAAGGGCGAGCGCGTCACCGCGGCGATCAGCTCACCGAGCACCAATAATTACCAGACGTTGTTCGCGCGCGACTTTGCGCAGGTCGGCCCGGGCCAGCAGGTCACGACGACCAGCCGCATCTTTGCCGGGGCCAAGGAAGTCGAGATCCTGGAAACCTATCAGGACAAGCTGGGCATCACCCGCCTGTCGAACGCGATCGATTGGGGCTGGTTCGAATTTTTCGCGGTGCCGATTTTCAAGCTGCTGCACTGGCTGTTCCTGCAGGTCGGCAATTTCGGCGTCGCGATCATGGCACTGACCCTGATCATCCGTCTGCTGATGTTCCCGATCGCCAACCGGCAATTTTCGTCAATGGCGCAGATGCGCGTCGTGCAGCCGAAGATGAAGGCGCTGCAGGAACGCTTCAAGGACGACAAGCCCAAGATGCAGCAGGAGCTGATGAAGCTCTATAAGGATGAAAAGATCAATCCGCTGGCCGGCTGTTTGCCGATCCTGATCCAGATCCCGATTTTCTATGCGCTGTACAAGGTGCTGATGCTGGCGATCGAAATGCGCCACCAGCCGTTCATCCTGTGGATCAAGGATCTGTCGGCGCCCGACCCGCTGCACATCCTGAACCTGTTCGGCCTGCTGCCCTTTACCCCGCCGTCGATCCTGGCGATCGGCGTGATGGCGGTGATCCTGGGCGTGACAATGTGGTTGCAGTTCCGCCTGAACCCCGCCCCGGCCGACCCGGTGCAGGCGCAGGTGTTCAAAATCATGCCGTGGCTGTTCATGTTCATCATGGCGCCGTTCGCCGCGGGCCTGTTGCTGTACTGGATCACCAACAATATCCTGTCGATCGCGCAGCAGCAGTGGATGTACCGCAAGTTCCCGGCGCTGAAGGCGCAGGCGACGACGTGAGCGACGGCGAAGACCTTGCGCCGGGTGCCGACCCCGAACGCGGCGAGCGCGCGCGCAAGCTGTTTTCGGGGCCGATCAATTTTCTGAAATCGGCGCCGGCGCTCCAGCACCTGCCCGACCCGACCATGCCCGAAATCGCCTTTGCGGGCCGGTCGAACGTCGGCAAATCGTCGCTGCTCAACGCGCTGACCAATCGCAATGGCCTCGCGCGCACCTCGGTGACCCCGGGGCGGACGCAGGAGCTCAATTATTTCGACGTCGGCGAACCGCTGGTGTTCCGGCTGGTCGACATGCCCGGCTATGGCTTTGCCAAGGCGCCGAAGGATGTCGTCAAGAAATGGCGTTATCTGATCAACGATTATCTGCGCGGGCGGCAGGTGCTGAAGCGCACCCTGGTGCTGATCGACAGTCGCCACGGGCTGAAGGATGTCGACCGCGAATTCCTCGAAATGCTCGATACCGCCGCGGTCAGCTATCGCATCGTGCTGACCAAGGCCGACAAAATCAAGGCGAGTGAGCTGGCCGCGGTTCATGCCGCGACCGAAGCCGAGGCGCGCAAACATGCCGCGGCGCATCCCGAGGTGATTATGACGTCGTCGGAGAAGGGCTTGGGAATCGCCGAGCTACGCACGGCGGTGCTGGAGGCGGTGGAAGTTTGACTTTCGCTCCTCTCCCCTTGAGGGAGAGGATAGTGAAGGTTGGACCGACAAAGTCGGGCCTACCGCAACTTGGTGAGGGTAAGGACGCCAGCGTCGCACCCCTCACCCAGCTTCGGCTAGGCAGCAAGCTGCCAAGCCTGCACAACCCTCTCCCCCAAGGGGAGAGGGGTTAGGGAGACCCCATGAAACTGTTCATCGGCAACAAGGCCTATTCCAGCTGGAGCCTGCGCGGCTGGCTCGCCGCCAAGCACAGCGGCCTGCCGTTCGAAGAGGTCACCGTCCCGCTCTATGACGAGGCATGGAACCAGCGGCGCGAGGGCGACGAGTTCGCACCGTCGGGGGGCAAGGTTCCGATATTGTGGGACGGCGACGACATCGTCGTGTGGGACAGCCTGGCGATCATCGATTATCTCAACGAAAAGACCGGTGGCACCAAGGGCTATTGGCCCGACGATATGGCGGCGCGCGCGATGGCGCGGTCGATGGCGGCCGAAATGCACGCGAGCTTTGCGGCGCTGCGCCGCGAGCACAGCATGAACATCCGCCGCATCTATCCCGCCGCGCCGCTGCTGCCCGAAGTGCAGGCCGATGTCGTCCGCATCCTGCAGATCTGGGCCGAGGCGCGGGCGCGATTCGGCGGCGAAGGCGATTATCTGTTCGGTGACTGGTCGGCCGCCGACATGATGTTCGCGCCGGTGGTGACGCGCTTCATCACTTACTCGATCCCGCTGCCGCCCTTTGCCCTCGCCTACATGCAGGCGGTGATCAGCCATAAGTGCATGCAGGACTGGATCGGCGGCGCGCAGGCCGAGGATTGGATCATCGAGAAGTTTGAGGGGCCGGTCGAGGGGTGAGGTAAGGGGCTGGTTTCGACCGGTTGCGGGCGTTGATCCTCCCTGTCGCGAAGCGATGGGGAGGTGGCAGCACGGAGCGCTGACGGAGGGGCCATAACGCGACGTCGCCGCCCCTCCACCATCCTTCGGATGGTCCCCCTCCCCATCGCTTCGCGACAGGGAGGATTTTCCCCTCATCGTCATCCCGGACTTGATCCGGGATCCACGACGACGACGCGGTTATGGATCCCGGATCAAGTCCGGGATGACGAAGCTAGCAGACCTGGGCTTTGCCACCCCAAAAACCGCCATCACCCGCTCACGGAATCCGCTTCGTCGGATAAGGCGTCCCGTCTTTGTGGAAATAGCCGTCCGGCCCGAACAGCATGTCGATATCGGAATAGCCGCCGCCGGTGTCATATTTCTTGCCGCCGCCGAGCGCGACAAACACGCAGTCGGCGTCCGATTCGTTGATCAGATGATGGCCGTTGGTGCTGCCCTTGGGCCACACCGCGATATCGCCGGGGCGCATCGGCCAGCGGCCGTCATCCTCGATCAGCACCGCCTCGCCCGAAATCATCACGAGCATCTCGTCCTCACTATCGTGCCAGTGGCGCTGCGACGACCAGGCGCCGGGTTTCAGCACGACATGGCTGGCGGCAAAATCGCTGAGGCCGGTCGCGGGAGCGAGGCGGCGGTACCAGCGGCCTTGAACCGGCGCATCATAGGGCGCGGGATAGCCGGTGACGTTGGTTTGCGGGATGGCGGCGAGGTCGAGTTTGGGCATGGCAGTCCTCCACCGCCTTCTTGCCGTTCGCATCGAGCGAAGTCGAGATGCGTCGAGGCCAACGTGTCTCGACTTCGCTCGACACGAACGGGTAAGGAGCGGCATGACCATGCACATCGATCCCGTCGAACTCGCGCAGGCGCTGATCGCCGCGCCCTCCGTCACCCCCGCGACCGGCGCGGTGTTCGATGTGCTGGAGGCGGCGCTGATCCCGCTCGGCTTTACCGTCGAGCGCTTTATCGACGGGATCGAGCCCGACGGGCCGGTCGAAAATCTGCTCGCAGTGCGGCGGGGCAGCGGCCCCGTCCATTTCGGCTTTGCCGGGCATCTCGACGTCGTGCCGCCGGGGGTGGGCTGGACCGGCGATGCCTTTGCGCCCGAGATCCGCGGCGACCTGCTCTATGGCCGCGGCGCGGTCGATATGAAGGGATCGATCGCCGCGTTTGTGGCGGCCGCCGCCGCGACGCCGGTCGATGCCGGAACGATCAGCCTGATCATCACCGGCGACGAGGAAGGCCCGGCGATTTTCGGCACCCGCGCGCTGATGGAGCATATGGCCGGACGCGGGATCGTGCCCGACATGATCGTCGTCGGCGAGCCGACGTCGGTGAACCGGCTGGGCGACATGGTGAAGATCGGGCGGCGCGGGTCGGTCAATATCTGGATCGACGTGCCGGGAACGCAGGGGCATGTCGCCTATCCGCACCTCGCCGACAATCCGATCCCCAAGCTGGTGCGGATCATGGCGGCGATCGACGCGGTGGCGCTGGACGAGGGCAATGACTGGTTCCAGCCGTCGAACATCGAATTCACCGATATCGAGGTCGGCAATGGCGCGACCAATGTCATCCCCGCGTCGGCGCGGGCGCGGCTGTCGATCCGCTTCAACGACCAGCATCGCGGCGCCGATCTGGTGGCGATGATCGAGCGCATCGCGCATGGGGTCGAGCCCGCCGCGAAGGTGCTGGGCAAGATTTCGGGCGAGGCGTTCCTGACCCCACCGGGCGAATTGTCAGGGCTGG
The DNA here is from genome assembly GCF_002454115.1 of Sphingopyxis sp. UBA6723. Classification (GTDB taxonomy): domain Bacteria; phylum Pseudomonadota; class Alphaproteobacteria; order Sphingomonadales; family Sphingomonadaceae; genus Sphingopyxis. The sequence goes on from NZ_DKIH01000008.1 coordinate 54,567, forward strand.
TTGCCGAGGCGATCCATGCCGAGACCGATGTGGTGGCGGAGATGTCGACAACCGGAGGGACGTCGGACGCGCGCTTCCTGCACGCGCTGTGCCCGGTGGTCGAATTCGGGCTGACCAATGCGACGATGCACAAGCTCGACGAGGCGGTGGCAGTGGCGGATTTGCACAAGCTGACCGCAATTTACCGCGGGATTTTGATGCGGGCTTTGCTGGATTAGAATGGTCTCACGCAAAGGCGCGAAGGCGCGAAGAAAAATCTCACACAAAGACACAAAGAGGGCAGCCTGATCGGGCTGTGGAAACTTGCCGCCGCAGGCGATTGCGGAAGAGGGCGCTTCGCGCGGACCTCAACCAGCGGCGCCCGCCTAGGCCGTCATCTTTGTGTCTTTGTGTGAGATTTTTCTTCGCGCCTTTGCGCCTTTGCGTGACATCAATCTTCTCTTGAGCGCCGCAAAATCACATAGACCGCGCCTGCCCCGCCATGGCTGACATGCGCGGGGCGTAACGCGACAATCTGGTCGGCGTGCGGCGAATAAGCGAGCCAGTCGGGGAGTGAGGCGCGGATGGCGCCGCGGGGGCGCGGATCGCCGTGCATTTGCGGCAGACGGTCGGCGCCGGGGCGCAGGCGCCCTGCCACCACCAGCAGCACGCGCGCGCCGCGGTTCAGTGCCCGGTTGATCGCGTCGTCGAGCAGCGCCTGCGCCGACGCCAGCGTATGGCCGTGGAGGTCGATACTGAGATCGGGGCGCACCAACCCCTTGCGCAACCGGCGGTCCCAATGGCCGTCGAGCGTCGAGGCGCTGTGGGTGCGGCGCGGCGGCGGCAGCGGCGCAGCGGGACGCGATGGCGCGGCGGCGCGCGGCGCGGTGCTGCGCGGGGTGGGCTGCGGCAGGGGGATCGTCG
>NZ_DKIH01000002.1:0-1877 GCF_002454115.1 Sphingopyxis sp. UBA6723
GTCCGGGATGACGAGGGTATGGAAACGACCAATTGTGGACATATTACTTTCGGCTATGATGGGGTCATGAATTACATCGCTCTCGCAGCGGGCGGAGTAGCGTTCGCCTCATACTTGATAGGCCTCGCCTTGCTTTGGCGCGCGAAGGCGTATGCGCTGCTGACCTATCTGTCCGCACTACCGGTGCTACATCTAGCCGTGCTCGGGTTTTTACCGAACGGTCCGCGGATTATTGCATCAGCAATCGGCGCGCTTTTGATCGCTGCCCCAGTTGTGTTTATGCAGCGGAAAGCAAAGGCAAAGGCGAAAGAGACGGCGCTCTAGCACACGTCAGCTTCCCNNCCCCAAAGCAGACATTCTCGAACTTGCTGATACGCGATGCCAGTCGCGTCAATCCAGCGCCGCTGCCAATCGCTGCCGCAGCGCGACGAGCGCCGCGACCGGTACACCATGCGCCTGCCCGATGGCGCCATTCCCGGTCGCCCGCTCCGCGCGACTTTCGGCCGCTCGTGCCGGAGAAGCCTTCGCCCCCATCTCCGACAACGCCTTGCGCGCGCCTTCGACCGTGAACCCCTGCACATGCAGCAAATGATGGATCCGCTCGGCCAGCGCGACGTCCTCGGCGCGGTAATAGCGGCGGCGGCCCGAGCGCTGGAGCGGCTTCAGTTGGGGAAAGCGCGTTTCCCAATAGCGCAGGACGTGCGTCGGCACCCCGATCCGGTCGGCCAGCTCGCCGATCGCGAGCATGGCGCCGGACGCCTTGCCGTTCTCATCCGGCACGTCAAACCCCACCATGGCCGACGCCGGGATTATTTACCGGCAACGCGCGCACGCATCGTCTGGCTGGCGCGAAAGGTCATCACGCGGCGCGGCAGGATCGGCACTTCGATGCCGGTCTTGGGATTGCGCCCGACCCGCTGCGCCTTGTCGCGCAGGACAAAGGTGCCAAAGCCGGAGATTTTGACATTCTGCCCGTCCGCCAGCGCGTCGGACATATGGTCGAGAATCGATTCGACGATCGTCGCCGATTCGTTGCGCGACAGCCCGATTTGCTGGTTGATCCGCGTTGCGATATCGGCTCGCGTCAGCGTTCCTGCGGTCATGATGGTCCCTTCCCCCCTAATAACAAAATATCCGAACCGGTCCCGCACAGCCCCCACCGCGCCGAGTCCCGTGCATCTGTGTAACAAAAGCGAATTAATCCGCCAAACTGAAAAGGATGGAGCGAGAAGTTGATGCGCCGGATCGCGGTATTACACCCGCAGGACCGCCGCGCCCCAGGTAAAGCCGCCGCCCATCGCCTCGAGCNNATCGCCGCGCTTGATGCGCCCGTCGCGCACCGCGAGGTCGAGCGCGAGCGGCACCGACGCCGCCGAGGTGTTGGCATGTTGATCGACGGTCAGCACGACGCGTTCGGACGGCAATCCCAGCTTTTTGGCGGTCGCATCGATGATCCGCTTGTTCGCCTGATGAGGCACGACCCAGTCGATCTGGTCGGGCGACAGGCCGACATCGGCCATCACTTCGCCCAAGACCGACGCCAGATTGGTGACCGCATGGCGGAACACTTCGCGCCCTTGCATCCGGACATGGCCGACGGTGCCGGTGGTCGACGGGCCGCCGTCGACATAGAGCATGCCCGCATATTTGCCCTCGGCGTGCAGCCGGGTCGCGAGAATGCCCTGATCGTCATCGACGTCCTTCGCCGACAGCACAACCGCGCCCGCGCCGTCGCCGAACAAGACGCAGGTGGTGCGATCTTCCCAGTCGAGGATGCGGCTGAAGGTTTCCGATCCGATCACCAGCGCATGCTTGGCGGCGCCGGTGCGCAGCATCGCGTCGGCAACCGACACCGCATAGAGAAAGCCCGAACAGAC
>NZ_DKIH01000002.1:1888-3577 GCF_002454115.1 Sphingopyxis sp. UBA6723
CACCTTGGTCGCGCTGGCCGGGAACGTATTGTCGGGGGTCGCGGTGGCGAGAATAATCAGCCCGATATCGGACGGTTCAAGCCCCGCCGCCGCCAATGCCTGCTGCGCCGCCGCAGCACCCAGCGTCGCGGTCGTCTCGTCGGGCTCGGCAATATGGCGAAAGCGGATGCCGGTGCGCTCGACGATCCATTCGTCGCTGGTGTCGACGCGCTCCGCCAGCTCGGCGTTTGACACGCGGGTGCGCGGCAGCGCCGACCCGGTGCCCGCCAGAATCGCGCGCAGGGTCATTCAGCCTGACCGCTGCGGAAATTCGCCAGATCGTCGGTCACCTGGCGCGTAATGTCCTTTTCGATCAGCTCGGCGCACAGGTGGACGCAATTGGCGACCCCCTTCGCGTCAGCGCTGCCATGGCTTTTGAGGACGACGCCGTTGAGGCCTAGGAACACCGCGCCATTATGGTTGTTGGGGTCGAGATGATGGCGGAGCAGCTCGGTCGCGGGCCGCGAGATCAGAAAGCCGATCTTCGAGCGCGTCGAGCTGGTGAAGGCGCGGCGCAGCAGGTCGGTGACGAAACGCGCCGTCCCCTCGATCGTCTTGAGCGCGATATTGCCCGAGAATCCGTCATGGACGATCACATCGACATCGCCGCGCGACAATTTGTCGCCCTCGATGAAGCCGGTGAACTCCATCGGCAGCCCCTTCGCGTCGCGCAGCATCGCCGCAGCATCGCGAATCTCGTCGGTGCCCTTCAGCTCTTCGGTGCCGATGTTGAGCAGCGCGNNGCGCGCATAGGCCGCGCCCATCACCGCAAATTGGGTGAGGTTGGTTGCGTCGCATTCGGTGTTGGCACCCAGGTCAAGCATGACGACATCGTTGTCGCCCAGCGTCGGCAGCAGCGCCGCGAGCGCAGGCCGGTCGATCCCCGGCATCGTGCGCAGCGCCAGCTTGGCCATCGCCATCAGCGCGCCGGTGTTGCCCGCGGACACGGCGCCGCCGGCATCGCCGCGCTTCACCGCGTCGATCGCCAGCCCCATCGAGGTGCTTTTCGCCTTGCGGATCGCCTGGCTCGGCTTGTCCTCGCCCGTCACCACGCCGTCGGTGTGGATGATGTCCGACGCCGCGCGCAGATTGGGGTGGTTTTCGAGCGCCGCCTTGATCTGCACCTCGTCGCCGACGAGGATGAAGCGCAGGCCGTCATGCTTGTGGCGCGCCATGGCGGCGCCGGCGAGCATCATGCGCACGCCGACGTCACCGCCCATCGCATCAATCGCGATTCGCGGTGTCAGTGCCATGTATTTGCGCTCCGGCTAGGGGTCAGGCGCCGACCGACACCACTTCGCGGCCATTATAATGGCCACAGGCGCTGCACAGGTTGTGCGGGCGCTTCAGTTCGCCGCAATTGGGGCATTCCTGAAAGGCTTCAACCTTCAGGCTGTCGTGGCTGCGACGCATACCGCGCTTCGAGGGCGAGGTTTTTCGCTTGGGAACGGCCATGTTATTTCCTGCATTCTCAATAGTGTGTCACGAATCGGCTACCCGGATTTGTCACCCCCGTTGCCGGAAATGACTGGCCCGCCCGCCGTGCGAAACGCTGTTCCTGCCGCATATTGGCCTGAAAATCGTCCGCCGAAGGGTGCCTCAACGCCAGAAGGTGTCGGGTGCCGGATCGGGCGGGGCTATAGCGTTTTT
>NZ_DKIH01000002.1:3616-8738 GCF_002454115.1 Sphingopyxis sp. UBA6723
ATGGACCCCGGAGCAAGTCCGGGGCGACGAAGAGGTAAAAGGCTGCGCTTGCCCCGCCCTTTCAGCAATGCCACACCTCCTCGATCGCCGGAGCAACCGGCCAACAATGTGGGGGACACATATGATTATCTTGCCGATCAGCCTGACGATTGCCGCCGGAGCGGCGCTGCTCAACCTGTGGCTGTCGATCCGCGTCGGCCGGGTGCGGACGAAGGAAAAGGTTTTTGTCGGCGACGGCGGCAACGAACTGGTCACGCGGCGGATGCGCGCGCACAGCAATTTTGTCGAAAACACCGCCTTCGTGCTGATCCTGCTCGCACTCGTCGAACTCGGCTTGGGGTCGTCGATGTGGCTGTGGGGCGTGGGCGCGCTGTATCTGGTCGGGCGCATCCTGCACGCGATCGGCATGGACGGGATGATGTGGGGCCGCATGGCCGGGACAATCATCACCATGCTGACCCAGCTTGGCCTTGCGCTCGGGGCGCTGGCGATCGTCTATCTGACGCCCGTGAGTGTCACGACGACCGCGATCGAGGAAACGACGGTGGTGGCGCCGAAGTAACCCACGTCATCCCGGCGAAGGCCGGGANNCGGCCTTCGCCGGGATGACGATATTAGCCACCCAGCGCCATATCGCCGACAAACGGGTTCGTCCGCCGCTCGTGCGCAAAATTGCTGTGCGCGCCGTGACCCGGCAGAAAGGTCGTATCGCCGCCCAGCGGCCATAGCTTTTGCGTGATCGAATCGAGCAATTGCTGATGATTGCCGCGCGGAAAGTCGGTGCGGCCGATCGATCCCTGAAAGATCACATCACCGACGATCGCCAGCTTCGATGGCGCATGGTGGAACACAACATGCCCCGGCGTGTGTCCCGGGCAATGGATGACATCGATGGTCAGGTTGCCGACGGTGACCGTATCGCCATCGACCAGCCAGCGGTCAGGCTCGAACACCTCGCCGACCATGCCGAACCTTGCGCCATCCTCGGCGAATTGTTCGATCCAAAAGCGGTCGTCCTCGTGCGGCCCCTCGATCGGCACGCCAAGTTCCTTCGCCAGCATTCCCGCCTGCCCGCAATGGTCCATATGGCCGTGCGTCACCAGGATCTTCTCGACCTCGACCCCGGTCTGGCGCACCGCATCCTTCAGTTTGGGCAGGTCGCCGCCGGGATCGACGAAGGCCGCCTTGTTGGTTTCGGTGCACCACAGCAAGGTGCAATTCTGCTGAAAGGCAGTGACCGGCACAATCGCCGCGCGCATCGGAGGATTGGGAGCGTTCATGCCGGTGATGTGGGGAAAAAGCACCGAAATGGCAAGCCGCTGCACCGATTTGACCCGCCGCGCCCGCCGTCATATCAAATGACGCTGTGTCTAAAGTCTTTTCCCACGGAACCGTCCACGAAGCGGGCGACGACATGCAGGCTGCGCTGGCGTGCGATCCCGAAGCGCTGGCGCTGTGGGAAAGCCTGACCCCGCTCGGCCGCAACGAGTTCATCTGCTGGNNCGAAGACGCCAAACAGGCAAAAACCCGCGTGCGCCGGATCGAGCGGACGCGCGAGGAATTGCACGAGGGGAAAAAGCGGCCCTGTTGCTGGGCCGGGTGCATCCATCGTACCGACAAGGCGCCTAGCCGTTGGCAACAGGCGGTGCTGATCGACAAGAAGGCGAAATAGCGCGCCTCAGCGCAGTGTCATCGTGTCGCCTTCGACATTCACCGCGGCGAGCCGCGACAAATAGCTTTGCCCGAGCAGCGACACGCCCATGTCTGCATCGATCACCGCAGCTTCGACGCGTCGGACTTCCAGCCCGTCGATATCGACGCTGTCGAGCATCACGGTGCGCATCGGCACGTCGCCGCCCGCGGTGCGCGCCGTTCCGGTAATCGGCAAGTGATCGACGTCGATTCCGATTGCTTCGGCATCGGGCCGGGTCAGCGCGACAATCGACGCGCCGCTATCGACCATCACGCGAATGTTGGTGCCGTCAATGTCGGCATCGGCGTAAAAATGCGAATCGCCTGCGCGGCTGAGCAAAGCCTCGCCCGACGAGACCGACGTGCCAGACTGTGCGGCGGCCTCGGCCGCCGCTGCCGACTGGTCCTTGCGCAGCTTGTGCGTGGTCCAATTGTCGTGATTGCCCGCAATCGCGGCGGTCGTTTCGACAGCGTCGTCGGCCGCCGAACGGCTGGCGACGCCCGCCATGCCGATCGAAACCGCCGCAATGATTGCCGCCAGACCAAGAAAACGCCCCAACATGGTGCCCCTTGTCGCAGCTTAGGGTTGGGGATTGGTTAAGCGGGTTCGCGGATCGAACGACGTTCGGGATACACCGCATATTGCGTCACCCGCTCACCCCCCTCCTTCAACGCGCCGATGAAGATGCGCGCACAGACATAAGGGCGGCCGCGGGCAAACCCGGCGTCGGCGTCGTCAATCGGCCACAGCCGTTCTTCGGCAGTGCGTGGCGGCGCCGCGCAGACGATTCCGCTCGTGGTATTCGCCATCGCGGCGGCATTGCCCATGCGCGTTTTCTCGTCGGCCCATAATGGCTCCCGCCAGCCAAAAACCTCAACCACGGCCGATCCGTCGGACGGGAGCGCAGTAACAGGCGAATCGGCCGCCGTTAGCGCCGCAACCCGTTCCGCAAGTCGGTCTTCAGTCATCGGAGCGCCGCTCTCGATCCGCAGTAGCTGTCGCAACGCCGCACCGTCGCGTTTGACCAGCGCGTCCAGCAAGGGCGCAAAGGTAGCGAGCAGCGTATCGCGCGCCTTGCCGTCCACCATCCGCGACAGGTTCCCAATTCCCGGAGCAGCGGCATTTGCAGGAATACGGACGATGTCAGGCTTGCCGATCTCCGTCACTGACGAAGCGTTGATCACGAGTCCATAGTGGTAATGGCAAAAGCCGCCAAGGAAGGGGATATCACCCGCTGCGATGATCCGGTCATATACCGCCTTGCAACTGTCGATCCGCCCAGTGGCACGGATTATCGCCGGTGGCGCGCCGCGATCACGGCCATAAAGGCCAAGCACAACGCCGGTACTTGTATAGTCGTTATAAATCCGCTGCTGCCGATAACGCGCCTCATTGTCGGCTTGCAGGAAATAGCCAAGCGCCCAGCCATCGACGGTCACGCAGCGGCCAATTGCCATATCGCCAAGCACGGTGATTTCACCGATCGTCATAGTCGGGCCGTCAGTCGCTGAGCAGGCGGACGCGGCTTTTTCGTCCTCCTTCGCGGCTGTCGGTGTCGCCGTCACAGCGGCACCGAGGCCAAAAAGCAACACCACGATCCGGGTCATCATGTCACCATCTCCATCCATTGAGGCCGGAGCGAAGCGGGAATAGCCTCCACCCGCCGATGCTCGACCGACCAACCGAGGTCGGGATAAGCGATCACCTGTCGCTTCTCGTCGGCGTCGGCGATTGGCACCACGACCAGCCGCCGATTGACCTTTTGCCGCCAGTTCATCCGCGCGGTGTTTTCCTGCCCGACGTAACAGCCCTTGGTAAAGCTGACCCCGTTCAGTTCGGCGGCATTGCATTCGAGCCACAGGGTCGTGCCATCGCCCAACTCGGCGCGGCCTTCGGTGACACCCAGCGCCAGCCGGTGCGCGCGCCACGCGTCGTCGGCGCATGCCTCGCCCTCGGCAGGCGCCAGCCAGCGCTGACCAAGTTCGGGGAGGCGCGGATCGACCACACCCAAATCGCCCGCCGGTGCCCAATGAACGCACAAGTCGGGCTCGCGCTCGATGGTGATCGCGCGGCGGAGGCGGTACAGCGTCAGCCGCTTCGCCAGATCGCCCGCCGCATCGCGCTCGCAGTCGATCAATATGTCGTCGCCATCGCTCCAGATCAGGAAATCGAACAGCGCCTTGCCTTGCGCGGACAGCAGTGCCGCCCAGACCGGCAGGTGTTCCGACGTGTCGTTGGTGACCAGCCCTTGCAGGAAGCCACGCACGTCCTCCCCTGACAGACGGATGAGGGCACGGTTGATCAGGGTGGTATTGGCCATGGCGATAATCTAGGGACGCCGCAGCCAAAACCAAGCACCCTTTTCCCTGCGAGAAGCCCATGACCGACCGCCTGACGATCCGCCGCCCCGACGACTGGCACGTCCACTTGCGCGACGGCGCGATGCTAACCCATGTCGCCCGCTACACCGCGCGCCAGTTTGCCCGCGCGATCGTCATGCCGAATCTGTCGCCCCCGGTAACCACCGCCGAGGAAGGCCGCGCGTATCGCGACCGGATCACCGCCGCGGTGCCTGCCGATCTCGACTTCACCCCGCTGATCGTCGCCTACCTGACCGACGCCACCGACCCCGACGAGATCGCGCGCGGCCATGCCGAGGGGGTGTTCACCGCCGCCAAGCTCTACCCCGCCCACGCCACCACGGGCAGCGCGCACGGGGTTACCGACGTCGCCAACATCATGGGCGTGCTTGAGCGGATGCAGGCCATCGGCATGCCGCTGCTGATCCATGGCGAAGTCACCGACCATGACGTCGATATCTTCGACCGCGAGGCGGTGTTCATCGAGCGCACCTTGGAACCGCTCGTCAGCGCCCTGCCCGCGCTGAAGATCGTGTTCGAACATATCACGACGGCCGAGGCGGCGCAGTTCGTCGCGAGCGCCCCCGCCAATGTCGCGGCGACCGTCACCCCGCAGCACCTCCACATCAACCGCAATGCGATGCTCGTCGGCGGCATCCGCCCGCACGCCTATTGCCTGCCCGTCGCCAAGCGCGAGCATCACCGCCTCGCGGTACGCGCTGCGGCGACTTCGGGCTCGCCCAAATTCTTCCTTGGCACTGACAGTGCGCCGCACGCCGTGCATACGAAAGAAGCGTCGTGCGGCTGCGCCGGAATCTTCAACGCCCCGTTTGCGCTTGAAAGTTACATCACGGCGTTCGATCAGGATGACGCGCTGGACCATTTCGAGGGATTTGCCAGCGAACATGGGCCGCGCTTTTACGGCCTGCCGCTTAATGATGGCACGGTGACGCTGGAGCGGGGCGAAACAGTGGTTCCCGAGACGATCGGCGAGGTCGTGCCTTTCCATGCGGGTGAGACGCTGGGTTGGCGCATCGTCTAACTATCCTCCCTGTTGCGCAGCAATGGG
>NZ_DKIH01000002.1:8883-12584 GCF_002454115.1 Sphingopyxis sp. UBA6723
GCTGCGCCGGTTTGAGCGGCTCACCAAAAACGAACAGCCCGAGCAGGAAAACGATGCTGGGCGCCAGATACTGGACAAAGCCTAGCGCCGCATAGCTCATCCGCCGCGCCGCAGTTGCGAACAGCAGCAACGGCACCGCGGTGACCACCCCTGCCGCGGCGAGCAGCCAGCTGGTCTCGCCGTCCGCGCCAAAGCCGCGCCCGTCGCCGATCCACAGATAATAGCCCGCCGCCGCGGCCGACAGCGGCAACAAAAGCGTCGTCTCGATCGCCAGCCCCGGCAGCGACCCCACCGCCACCACTTTGCGGATCAGCCCATAGGCACTGAAACTGAGCGCCAGCGTCAGGCTGATCCACAGCGTGTCCAGCGCCCCCGCCAGCAGGATCGCGACGCCGATCGCCGCGATGACCACTGCGACCGCCTGCAATCGCGACAATCGCTCGCCGAGGAAGATCATGCCGAGCAACACATTGACCAGCGGGTTGAGATAATAGCCCAGGCTCGCCGCCAACACATGGTCGGTAAATACCGCGTGGATATAGACCAGCCAGTTGAGCGCAATCAGCAACGAACTGGCGAGCAGCAGCCGCAGCACGCGCCAATCTTTCAGCGCCGACAGATACTCGCCGATCTGGCGCCGGAACGCCATGATGACGAAGCACAGCGGCAGCGACCAGACGATGCGCTGCGCCAGCACCTCGACCGGCGGCACCGTCTCCAACAGTTTGAAGAACAGCGGAACAAAGCCCCAGATCGCATAGGCACCCAACGCATAGGGCAAGCCGCGCTGCGGGCTCGCCGCGGGGGCGGTCGGCTGGTTCATTGCGGGAAGCCTGCCTTTCGGCCGAAAATCAGATGATGCCGCCGCCCAGCATCAGGCGAATGACGCCGATGACGATCACGACGATGTTCAAATTGCGCCCGCTGGTGCTGCTCGACATCGCGCCTAGTGCCAGCCCAACGACCGCAAAGGGCACAATCACCCAATTCGCCCAGCCGAGCAATGGGATGAAAGCAAAAACGGCCAAAACCAAGGCGATGGCGCCGATGACGAGCGAGGCAATATTGAGCATTTCAGGGTTGTCGCACGCCGTCGCCCATGCGGCAAGTGCCTTTCGGTTCGTCGATGATAACACTCGCTTCGTCTTGTTGCCTCGGGTTCATGCAACGCGATCCGGACCCTGATCGTTTCCCTTGTCGAAGCGCCCAGTGCCGTCATGCGGTACAAGGCGCGGCACCAGGAAAGGATATAAGATGCGTAGTTTCAACAAGAGCCTGATGGGCGCACTGGCCGCCGCCAGCGTCGCGCTGACCGCGCCGGCGTATGCCGGCATCGCGGCCCCGGCCAAGGCCGAAGGCTTTCATCAGCTTGAGCAGTCGAGCGGCTTTCATAAGCGCAAGAAGCGCCATTATCATGACCAGCGGGTCAATGCGAACACCCGCGTGTGGCGCGATGGCGATGGGCGTTATCGCTGCAAAAAGGACAATGGCACGACCGGCCTGTTGATCGGCGGCGCCGTTGGTGGCCTGGCCGGTAACGAAATCGCGGGTCGCGGCGACAAGCTGCTCGGCACCGTGATCGGCGCGGGCGCAGGCGCCCTGCTAGGCCGCGAGATCGACCGCGACAAATATCGCTGCCGCTAAGCGATAGAGCTACCGTCTCGATTGCGGGTCCGAGACCCCTCCGCCCGCAAACGTAGATGGAAGAGGGCGTCGACCTGGTCGTCGGCGCCCTCGACCGCGTGCTTGCTTCACGCGCGCTTGCCTCTTGCCCGTCCCGGCCGCTTGCCGCAAAAGCCCCTCCTGTTTCCGGGAGAGGATCATCATGCTCAACGGCCCCCTGCTCGTTACCCCACGGCTCATCCTGCGCCCCCCTTCGGCCGAGGATTTCGACGCCTTTTCCGAAATGTGCGCCGAGCCCGACACCATGCAATTCATTGGCGGCACCTGCCCGCGCGCCGCGGCGTGGCGCATCTGGTGTACGCTGGCCGGGGCGTGGCACATTCGCGGCTTTTCGATGTTCTCGGTCATCGAGCGCGAAAGCGGCGAATGGGTCGGGCGGCTCGGCCCGTGGGAGCCCGACGGCTGGCCGGCGCCCGAAATCGGTTATGGTGTGCGCGCCAAATTCGCGGGCAAAGGCTATGCGTTTGAAGGCTGCATCGCCGCGTGCGATTTTGCCGTCGAATTTCTGAAATGGCCCGAACTGATGCACAGCATCGACCCCGCCAACACGCGCTCGCAAGCACTGGCGGCGCGGCTGGGGGCGACGAACAGCGGCCCGACCCGCCTGCCCGCGCCCTTCGAAGACGCACCGGTCGATGCCTGGACGCAGAGCGCCGAGGCGTGGCGGGTGAAGCGCAAGGAGTTCCTCTGATGCCCGACCAGCATGTCGACCCCGAACGCGCGCAATTCGACGCGTTCAAGGCGCTGCCGCGCGATACCCCGATCCATATGCTCAACCTCGTCCGCTTCAAGGCCGCGGCGGCCTATCCCGCCGATCATCCGCTGGCCGGGAACGCGCTGACCGGCGCCGAAGCCTATGCCCATTATGGCACCGACAGCGGCCCGGTGTTCCACCGCGTCGGCGGCAGCATCGTCTGGCGCGGCACGATGGAAGCGATGGTAATCGGCCCCGATGCCGAGCATTGGGACGCCATGTTTATCGCCGAATATCCGACCAGCGCCGCCTTCATGGAAATGGTCACCGACCCAGTCTATCGGCAGGCCGTCATTCATCGCCAGGCGGCGGTCGAAACCTCGCGGCTGATCCGCTGCAACCCGAAAGCGTCTCGCTCCGGCACAGTTTTCGGCTAACAAAGCGTTACCCGTTAACGCATTTTCTTTGCGCCTTTTTAACCAGGATCGGGCAATCCGGGTCAAAGATTAAGGGAGTGTTAGCGATGATGTTGCGCGGAAAATGGCTGGTCACCGGCCTGCTGATGGCGGCAGCCCCGCTCGCCGGGTGCCGGGACAACCCCGAAGCAAAGTCCGAGCTCGCGCCGCTCGACGACGGGCTGACCAACGCCGACCCCGCGGTCAAGGGCGCGCTCGAAGACAAGATCATGGTCGACCCCAAGCTTGCGGGTCAGGCGAACCAGAATGCCGTTGGTCCGGGCAACCGCCCGGTCGACGGCGGCGTTCCGGGCGTCGCGGGCGGCAAGGCCGCGACCGTCGCCGAAGCCGCGGCGGCGCTCAAGGCGGGCAAGCTGCTCGCCGCGCCCAAGGCGCTTCCAATGGAAGCGGGCTGCGATGGCTGCGAAGCCAAGCCGCGCCCCGTCACGATCGGTGCGCTCGCCCGCGATCAGCAAAAGGGCGGCGGCTGCGACGCCAAGCTGACCTATGGCAACGCCTGGGCCGATCGCCTGCCCGCCGCTTTCAAAGTCTATCCGCGCGCCACGCTGCGCGAAGCTGCGGGCGTTGCTGGCGGCAAGTGCAACATCCGCGTCGTCAATTTCCAGACCGCGGCGTCGATCCAGGGCGTGTTCGACTATTATCACACGATGGCGATCCGCGCGGGTTACACCAGCGACCACCGCGTCAACGGTAACGAACATATGCTGGGCGGCACCAAGGGCGACTTCGCTTACGTCATCATGGCGCGGCGCGACGGCGGCATGACCGACGTCGATCTGGTGGCCTCGGGCGGGAAGTAACAAGATCCTCCCTGTGGCGCAGCTATGGGGAGGGGGACCGTTCGCGAA
>NZ_DKIH01000002.1:12593-50585 GCF_002454115.1 Sphingopyxis sp. UBA6723
CGCGCTGCCACCTCCCCATCGCTGCGCGACAGGGAGGAACAAAAAAGGCCCCGGTTTCCCGGGGCCTTTTCTTTTAGCAAAAAGGACGGTCGCGTCAGACTTTGTCGCCGAGCGCGCCCTTGACCTTGCCCTTCAAATTCTGGGCTTCGCCTTTGCGCTCCTGCGCAATGCCTTCGCCGGTCAGGCGATCGTTGTCGGTCGCCTTGCCGATCGCCTGCTTGGTGTTGCCGATCGCTTCATTGGCGAGGCCTTTTGCTTTGTCGGTGAGTTCACCCATGGAAAATCTCCTTGCTCTTGGCCGAGGCAATAGCACCTCTTGCCTGACCAACGAGCCGCCGCGCCAGATGTTCCCGGCGCCCGGCAAATCGCTGCGAAAAAGGGTAATTGACCTGCCCCGCAAATGAGATTGAATGGCGCCATGATATTTTCGCGCCCTGCCCTGATCGCCGCGACCGCACTGCTGCTTGCCCCCGCGACTCTCGCCCAGCCCGCCCCGACCAGGGTCGCCGCGCAACCCCAACTGCGCGGTCTGACAGCCGAAGAAGCGGCGGCGCTGATCGCAAAAGTCGCCGATGCGCAAGCGAAGTTAAAGAGCGGTGAGCCGGTCGTTTTCGAATTGCTGTCCGGCGCGCCCGCATTTTACCCGATGACGCGCACGGCTCCCCGCGACGCATTTCTCCGCCTGCCGCTCGCCAAGACGTTCAGCGTCGAGCGCGAAGCGACCGATAACAAGCTGTGGCAGCCCTATCGCTTGATCGTGCTGCCCGATGGCCCCGGCAAATTGCTGTGGGATCTCGAAGTGGTGCTGGGCATCAATGGCCAGATCGAACGCATCGAAATGCTCTACCGCCCGCCCGCGCCCTTCTGATTTGAGCCTAAGGCTTCAATCCCATCAGATCACGCGCATTCTCATAACGAATTTTCGCCTTTTCGGCGGGGGTGATGTCGAGCCTGTCCAGCGCATCGAGTGTCTGCTTCAGCGAGAATTGCGGGTAGTCCGACCCGATTAATATGCGATCGATCCCGACATTGCGCATCGTCCAGATAAACTCTTCCTCGATCGGCGCGTCGGCGACGAGCGTCACCGTCGCCGAAATGTCGAAATAGATATTGTTACCGAACAACCCTTCCGCCGTGCGCGCCATTTTCAGGATGTTCCAGAAGCGGAAATTCAACCCGCCCATATGCGCAAACACGAACTTCGTCTTCGGCGCCCCTAGCGCGAGGTTGAACAGCTTTTCGCTGTCGCCGCCGGGGACGATATTCGCATTGTCGATGACGACCGCGATGCCAAGATCGCCGGCGCGCCGGACCAGCGCCAGCACACGTGGGTCAGCGGGATCGAACTTCTGCGTATGCGGATGGATCTTCAGCAGCTTCACACCAAGTCCGGCAACACGCTGCAACTCGTCCAGCGCCGCGGCGCCGTCGTAGGGATGGGCCGTCGCGATCGGCACCATGGTCGGGTGCTTCGCCGCCAGCGCAAGCAGCGCATCGTTGCGGGCGCGGATGTCGTCGGGGTTGCCTGCGAGCGCTTGGTTCGGCCCGCCGAACCACATGCCACCGAACGCCGCAACCGTCAGTCCAGCGGCCTTCACCTGCGCCTCATAGTCCGCGATCGACTTTTCGCCATTCCACAGATGGACATGGCTATCGATCGGCGCCTGCGCGGTCGCGATCTGGGGAACGGCCAGCAGGACGGCGGCCAGCAACGACGGGATTTTCATGACGCTAGATCAGCCCCGCGAGCGGGCTCGACGGGTCGGCATATTTGCGCAGCGCCATCCGCCCCGACAGATAGGCATCGCGCCCCGCCTCGACCGCCAGCTTCATCGCCCGCGCCATGCGGATCGGGTCTTTCGCCTCGGCGATCGCGGTGTTCATCAGTACCCCGTCGCAGCCTAGCTCCATCGCCACCGCCGCATCGCTCGCCGTGCCCACACCCGCGTCGACGAGCACGGGCACCGATGCGCCCTCGACGATCAGGCGGATCGTGACGCGATTCTGGATCCCCAGCCCCGACCCGATCGGCGCGCCCAGCGGCATCACCGCCACCGCGCCGGCATCCTCCAACTGCTTCGCGGCGATCGGATCGTCGACGCAGTAAACCATCGGCAGGAAGCCCTCTTTCGCGAGCACCTCGGTCGCCTCCAGCGTTTCGCGCATGTTGGGATAGAGCGTCTTCGCCTCGCCCAGCACTTCCAGCTTCACCAGATCCCAGCCCCCTGCCTCGCGAGCCAGCCGCAGCGTACGGATCGCATCGTCGGCGTTGAAGCAGCCCGCGGTGTTGGGCAGGTAAGTGATCTTCTTGGGGTCGATATAGTCGGTTAGCATCGGCGCGGTCGGGTCCGACACATTGACGCGGCGCACCGCGACGGTGACGATCTCGGCCCCCGATGCTGCGACCGCCGCCGCATTCTGCTCGAAATCCTTGTATTTGCCGGTGCCGACAATCAGCCGCGACGTGAATGTTCGCCCGGCAACGCTCCAAGTGTCGGTCAACAACCGCCTCCCACAAAATGGACAATTTCCAACGCATCACCCTCGACGAGCGCCTCATCGGCCAGCGTCGAGCGCGGCACGATTTCGCGGTTGCGCTCGACCGCGACCTTTTTGACGTCGAGACCCAGCGAGGCGACGAGATCGGCAATGCTGCCTTCACGGACCTGCCGCTGTTCACCGTTGAGCATGATCGAAATCACCGCCATTCCCGCCTTGCTTTGCCTTTTGCCGAGCAGCCCATATAGGGGGAGCGTTCCCTGCCGCAACCGAAAGCCCCCGCATTGACCGACAAGCCGACCGTTTTTGTTTTCTCCGGCCCCAACCTCAATCTGCTCGGCACGCGCGAGCCGGAGATTTACGGGCATGACACGCTCAACGATATCCACGCGCGGCTGGAAGCGCAGGCCATCGACCTCGGCCTCCGCCTTGAGTGCCGCCAGACCAATCATGAGGGCGTGCTGATCGACTGGCTGCACGAGGCCTATGTCGCGGGCGCCAAGGCGGTGCTGCTCAACGCGGGCGGCTACACCCATACCTCGATCGCGCTCCACGACGCGATCAAGTCGATCAAAGTGCCGGTGATCGAGGTCCATCTGTCCGACCCGATGCAGCGCGAGCCGTTCCGCCACATTAGCTATGTCGGCATGGCGGCGGTCGCCCATTTTGCAGGCCATGGCGCGAACAGCTATACGCTGGCGCTGGACGCCGCCGCGCGTCTCTGACAAGAGGGCGCATCAAAAACGGGGTCTGAGCGTCCTGATCAATGGACGCCGCAACAACAGGAAAATTCTCATGGGTGACCATAAAGACGATGGCATCAATATCGATCCGGCCTATGTGCGCGCACTTGCCGAACTGCTCGACGATACCAGCCTGACCGAAATCGAAGTCGAGGACGGCGATCGCAAGGTCCGCGTCGCGCGCAAGGCCGCCGTTGCCGCGGCGCCCGTCGCCTATGCACCCGCTCCCGCACCGGCGCCCGCCGCCGCCGTACCGGCGGNNCGGCAGCACCCGCCGCAGCCGCCCCCGCCGCGGCAAGTTTCGCCGATGCGGTCAAATCCCCGATGGTCGGCACCGTTTATCTCTCACCCGAACCCGGCGCACCGAATTTCGCGACCATCGGCTCGGCAGTAAAGGCAGGCGACACCGTGCTCATTATCGAAGCGATGAAGGTCATGAACCCGATCGTCGCCCCCGCATCGGGGACGCTGACGGGCGTGCATGTCGAGAACAGCCAGCCGGTCGAGTTCGACCAGCCGCTGTTCACCATCGCCTGAGATTCNNTCCTGATCGCCAATCGCGGCGAAATCGCGCTGCGTATTCATCGGGCCTGCCATGAAATGGGCATCAAGACGGTTGCGGTTCACTCGACCGCCGACGCCGATGCGATGCACGTCCGCCTCGCCGACGAAGCCGTCTGCATCGGGCCGCCCGCGGCGAAGGACAGCTATCTCAACATCCCCGCGATCATTTCGGCCGCCGAAATCACCGGCGCCGACGCCATCCATCCCGGCTATGGCTTCCTCTCCGAAAACGAGCGCTTCGCCGAAATCATCGAAGCGCACGACATGATCTTTGTCGGGCCGAAGCCCGAGCATATCCGCACCATGGGCGACAAGGTCGAGGCGAAGCGCACCGCGGTCGCGCTTGGACTGCCGGTCGTTCCGGGTTCGCCCGGCGCGGTCACCTATGGCGACGAATGCCGCAAGATGGCCGAAGACATCGGCTATCCGGTGCTGATCAAGGCCGCATCCGGCGGCGGTGGGCGCGGGATGAAGGTCGTTCCAGACGCCGACAGTCTCGAAAGCCTGATGGGTCAGGCCTCATCCGAAGCCGCCGCGGCGTTCGGCGATCCGACCGTCTACATGGAAAAATATCTCGGCAACCCGCGGCACATCGAATTTCAGGTGTTCGGTGACGGTCGGGGAGCGGCGATCCACCTCGGCGAGCGCGATTGCTCGCTTCAGCGCCGTCACCAGAAGGTGCTCGAAGAAGCCCCCTCGCCGATCATCTCTGCCGAAGAGCGCGCGCGCATGGGCAAGGTGTGCGCCGATGCGATGGCCGCGATGCAATATCGCGGCGCCGGGACGATCGAATTCCTGTGGGAAAATGGCGAGTTCTTCTTCATCGAAATGAACACGCGCATCCAGGTCGAGCATCCGGTGACCGAAATGATCACCGGCTTCGACCTGGTCCGCGAACAGATTCGCGTTGCGGGCGGCCGCGACCTGTCGGTCAAACAGGACGACCTGGAGTTTCGCGGCCATGCGATGGAATGCCGCATCAACGCCGAAGACCCGCGCACCTTCATGCCCTCACCCGGCAAGGTCACCAATTATCACGCCGCGGGCGGGATGCACGTCCGCGTCGATAGCGGGCTGTACGCGGGCTATTCGATCCCGCCCTATTACGACAGCATGATCGGCAAGCTGATCGTGTATGGTCGCACGCGTGAAAGCTGCATGATGCGCATGCGCCGCGCGCTGGAGGAAATGGTGATTTCGGGGGTCAAGACAAACATTCCGCTGCATCAGGCGCTGCTCGCCGACCCCGATGTGATCAACGGCGATTACACGATCAAATGGCTGGAAGACTGGCTCGCCCGGCAGGATGCGGAGGCGAAAGCCTGATTCACCATCGTCGCCCCGGCGGAGGCCGGGGTCTCACCGGCTGTTTCGGACGCACCGTCGATATCCCGGTCTCCGCCGGGATCTCGGAAAAATAGGTGCGCCCAGCTGTGCGCCACCTCACTTTAACTCCCCGGCATTATTGGCTATGGGCTTTAACCATGGTCAAAAACTCCCCCATCTCCGCGCGCCACGCCGCAACCTTTCTCCTTCCGCTGAGCCTGCTCGCGACGCCTGCCCTTGCGCAAACGGCGGTGAAGGAGGATTCAGTTATCCTTCAGCCCGACAAGGTCGCCGACGATGCTCCCGTGGTCGCCGCGACCATCGCGATGCCCAGTTGGAGCGAAGAAAACGCCACCGCGCTGCTCAGCAGCATCGAAAAAATCGGCGCCGAGGGCCTGTTCGCTAAGGACTATAATCCCGACGCGCTGGCCGCCGCCATCCTCGCAGGCGATCAGGCGCGCCTCGACAAGCTCGCGACCGACACCTTCCTGCTGCTCGCGACGCATCTGCGCGACGGACGCACGCCGAACGCCGCGCGCAAACAATGGTTCATGGTCGATAGCGACGCCGATGCCGAACCCTTGCTGCCGCTGCTCCAGACCGCCCTGAACGCCGGGTCGATCCGCGAAACGCTCGCTGCGCTCAACCCCATCCACCCGGATTTTGCGGTGCTCAAGGCGTCACTCGCCAAGGCCAAGGCGCCCGCCGACGCCAATGCGATCCGCGTCAACATGGAACGCTGGCGCTGGATGCCGCGCGCGCTAGGCGACCGTTACGTCGTCAGCAACGTCCCCGAATATGTGACCCGCGTCGTCCACGGCGGCACGGTCATCGCGACGCACAAGGCCGTCGTCGGCAAACCCTCGACGGCAACGCCGCAGCTGAATCCGATGGCGACCGGAATCATCGTCAACCCGAACTGGACGCTGCCGCGCAGCATCATCAACGAAGGGATTGGCGCCACCATCGCGCGCAACCCCGCCGCTGCCCGCGCGCAGGGCTATACCTGGACCGGCAGTGGCAAGACCTTGTCGGTGGTGCAGAAACCGGGGCCGAACAATGCGCTTGGCGTGATGAAGATGGAAATGCTCAACGACCATGCCATTTACCTCCACGACACGCCATCAAAGGGCGCGTTCAACGCCGCCGCCCGCGCCTTCAGCCATGGCTGCATCCGCACAGAACGCGCACTGCATTTCTCGGGCCTGATGGCGGTGATGTTTGCCGGCCAGAGCCCCGAAGCCTTTGGCGAAGCAATCGCCAGCGGCAAGACGACGCGCTTCGGCTTTGAAAATCCCTTCCCGGTCTATGTCGCCTATTGGACCGTGATTCCCGACGGCAAGGGCGGCACCAAAAAGCTCGCCGACCTGTACGGCCGCGACGCGCCGGTGGTGGCCAGCTTCGCCAAGCCCGGCCGCCCCACCGCCGCAATCATCGCTCCGGCCAAGCCGCCGGTAGTGCCGACGGTCGAAACCACCGCCCGCGTCACAACGCCGGGGACTTCGGGGATTTACTGAACGGCCTCCGCTGCGGAATAGAAAGCGAGATACATTGAAACGTCATGCTGAACTTGTTTCAGCATGACGTGATTTGGCGGGCCGCTCACCACCCCACAACGACGTTGCGCCTCAATCCGCTGTCGTCGGAAACGTCCCGTTGACCGAACCAACACGGCGGATATTGTCGGCGACCGGAGGCAGCTGGAATGGCGTCGGCACCGGCGGCATCTCGCTCAGCCGGTCGGCGAACAGCAGCCGCCCCGGCCCCAACTTGTAGAGGATCATCGGCAACAGCTCTTCGCCGAACACGAAGCAGCCTTCGCTCCGCCCCAGCTTGCCCTGCGTCGCGATCAGCGAAGGGTCGGCGTACCAGGCGCCATGAACCACGATCGCGCGGACGTCGGCATTATTGTTGTCGGGTTCCAGCCCCGCCAGGCGCATCGACGATCCGTTGGCGCCCCAATAATAATCGCTGGTGCGATACGCACCGCGCGAAGTCGCGAGACTGCCGACACGGTTCGAAAAGCTTTTCAGCCAGCCGTCATGCTGCGGGTCCGACCCGCGGCCATGGGTGACCGGGAACATCTCGATCTTGCCCGCCACCATATCCACGAGCGCAAAGCGCGGGCGCGCCGACGGCAGTCCGAAATCGACGATACCAACACGATCGGTTTGTGGGATGAAGCGGCTCTGCATCGCGATCTGCTTGCGCGCGACCGCCAGATAATCGACCGGCGGCGCTATCGGAGGCGTCGGCTGGCGAATCCAGTCGGGCAGTTGCGCATGTCCCGGCACGGCAGCAATGGCGCCTGCTCCCGCCAGCCCGGCGAGCATCGCCCTGCGATCGATCAATTTACTCACTTGGCTACCCAACCCCGCATTGGCCGCCTTCGGCGATCCTTCGACCATGCATAAGTCGGGCGTTGGCCGTGAAAGGCAAGCAGGTGGTTCCCGGTCATGCGGGCAAGTGTGGCATAATTGCCATGAACTGCAGGTTAAAGATAAATTTGCTGATTTGCGACGCCTTCGCCAACGAAATCGCACTTGCAAACCATTTGCAATATCACTAGCTCGCGTGCGACTATCAACGCCGAGGGGAGTTTTCGTGACCGCAGCATCTGTCCGCATGGCATTGATCGCCGCTGCTACCGGCGGCTTGGCAGCGATGCCGACACCTGCCTTCGCCGCCGACGAGGCGGCGAGTGCGGGCGCGGACGTCGATTCCATCGTTGTCACCGGCTATGTTGCCCAGGGTCTGTCCGATCCGCGCAGCCCGCTGCCGTTGGTCGATACCCCCAACAGTGCCACCGTAGTGACCGATCAGCTGCTGGCCGAACAGGGCCGCCGCACCCTGCGCGATGCGTTGCGCAATATCACCGGGATCAGCTTTCAGGCGGGCGAAGGCAATCCGCCGGGTGGTGGTGACAGCTTCTCGATCCGCGGCTTTGCGGGCCGCGACGATGTATATGTCGACGGGCTGCGCGACCCCGGCAATTATTTCCGCGACCCGTTCAACGCCGACCGCTTTGAAGTGACCAAAGGCCCGACTTCGGCAATTGCGGGACGCGGCAATATCGGCGGCTCTCTCAACATCGTGTCGCGCCAGCCGCTGCTGGAAAACCGCCACGGCGCCGAACTTTCGGTGGGCACCGACCAGTATTTTCGCGGCACGATCGACAGCAACATCGTCCTCGACGAAGCGAACGGCATCGCGCTGCGCATCAATGCAGTCGCGCACCGCAACGACGAGGCTGGGCGCAATCGCGTCGACAGCAAGCGCTGGGGCATCAACCCGGTGCTGGGCTTTGGTATCGGCGCCGATACGACGGTGACCGCCGGTTATTTCTTTCTGACCCAGGACGATCTGCCCGATATGGGCATTCCCAACGCGCGCAATCGATCGCTGGCCGGATCGGGGTTCGAGGGCGCCCCGGTGCCACTCAACCGCCGTAATTTTTACGGCTATTCGACCGATTATCGCGATGTCGACACGCACATCGGGACGTTGATGGTCTCGCATCGGTTCAGCGACGCCGCAACGATCAGCAACAAGACACGCTGGGCGCAGACCGATTATGCTCAATCGGCATCGTCGCCGCGCTTCGTCGGCAATGTCACCACCCTCGGCCCGACGACCGAAGGGGTCGGCAATCGCAAGTTTCGCGATCAGCGCGACAAACTGTTCGTCAACCAGACCCAGCTCGAACTGACGTTGGGCAGCGAAAGTTTCCGCCACAATATCGTGGTCGGATTCGAATATGCCGACGAACTGACCCGCAATCGCCGCCAGCTTGATGCCGACGGCCCGCGATATAATCTTTTCGACCCGGCGTTCCTCGCCGCGGCGCCGGTCGCCTATAATGGCACTACCGCGCGCATCGATATCGACACCAAAAGCCTCTATCTGTTTGACACCGTCGAACTCGGCGATCGATGGCGCATCGTCGGCGGCATCCGCCACGATTGGGTCGATACGCGGGTGCGCGGTATCGTCGACAGCGGCTTCACCGCGCCTGGCTTTGCCACCGACCTTTCGCGCCGTGACAGCGAATTCAGCGGCAACGCCGCGCTGGTGTTCAAACCCAGCGCCAACAGCAGCCTCTATTTCGGCTGGGGCACCGCATTCGAACCATCGGGCCGCGCCGAAATCGTCCAGCTGGCCGGCGGCAACAACAATGCGCCCGTCACCGCGGCGAACTTCAACGTCAAATCCGAACGCAGCCGTTCGTTCGAACTGGGCGGAAAGCTCGAATTGCCGGGCGGCTTGCTGCTCAGCGCGGCGCTGTTCGAAATCACCAAAACCAATGCCCGCACCCCCGGCGTCGATGCCGGCGATCCGCCGGTCGTTCTCGACGGGCGCCAGCGCATCCGCGGCATTGAACTTCAGGCGGCCGGAACGATCATGCCGGGCTGGGATATTTTTGCCGGTTACACCCACCTTGACGGCGAAGTGCGCGCGTCGAACATTCCGGTGCAGGTTGGCTTGCCGCTCGACAACACGCCGCCGCACAGCGCGACGCTGTGGACGTCGTTCGACGTCACCCCGGCCTTTCGGATCGGTGGCGGGGTACAATATAATGGCAAACGCCGCTCGGACATTCCGGCCAGCCTGACCAGCGGCAATTTTGTCATCACGGTGCCGTCCTACACGGTGTTTGATGCCTTCGCCGAATACCGGCTGACCGACAATGTGAAGCTGCGGGCGAACGTCTATAATATTGGCAACAGATATTATTTCCAGTCATTGGGCAGTGGTCAATCGATCCCCGGCCCTGGCCGCTCGGGCGTCTTGACCCTGGCCCTCGACTTTTGATGGCGATCCCCGGGGGTTGCGACGCTGCGATCCCCGGGGCATGACGCTGCCATGTATCTGGTCGTCGATAATGTCCTGACCGGCGATCCGCTCGCCCGTGCACAGGCACTGCTGGCCGACGCGCCATGGGCCGATGGCCGCGTCACCGCCGGTTATCAATCAGCCGCCGTCAAACGCAACGAACAATTGCCCGAACGACATAGCGTGACGCGCCAGTTGCAAGACATCGTCGATCCGGCGCTTCGCGCCAGCCTGCTGTTCCAGTCGGCCGCGCTACCGCGCCATATCTTTCCGCCGCTGTTCAATCGGTATGCGACCGGCCATGATTTCGGCACCCATATCGACAACGCCATCCGCCAGACTCCCGACGGGTTGGCGCTCCGTACCGATTTGTCGGCGACCCTGTTCCTGTCCGATCCCGAGAGTTATGCTGGCGGGGAGTTGGAGGTCGAGGATGGCAGCGCTGCGCAACGCTTCAAGCTCGCCGCCGGATCAATGCTGCTCTATCCTGCGAGCACCCTGCACCGGGTGACTCCGGTCACGCGCGGTGTGCGTCTCGCCTGCTTTTTCTGGGTGCAAAGCCTCGTCGCCGACGCCGCGCGCCGCACGATACTGTTCGACATCGACCTCGCGATCCAGTCGCTGCGACCGCGCGTCGGCGATCAGGATCCGGCGCTGGTGGCGCTCACCGGCGCGTATCACAATCTGCTGCGTCAATGGGCGCAACCCTGACACAAAGCGCGCTCAGCCAAGCAAGGATCAACGATGAAAGCGACCATCTGGCACAACCCCGCCTGCGGCACATCGCGCAAGACGCTGGCGATCCTGCAAGACACCCCGGAGATCGACCTCACGGTCGTCGAATATCTGAAACACCCTTATGCCGCGGACAAGCTGCGACAGCTCTTCGCCGCCGCAGGGCTCGCGGCGCGCGATGCACTGCGGCTGCGCGGCACCGATGCCGAACAACGCGGGCTGACGGACGCCGACGAGGATGCCATCATCGCTGCGATGACCGCCAACCCTGCCTATGTCGAACGTCCGATCGTCGAGACCGACAAGGGCGTTCGGCTGTGCCGCCCGCAGGACCGGGTCCACGAAATTCTTTGACGCCGCACATGGCGGCGGCACAAACGGCACCGGCGACCTGAGCGCGTAAAATAGCAAAGGGGCCACGGACATTGTCCGCAGCCCCCCGTTATCGCGCGAACGCAGACCGGATTACGGGCTGGTCGGTTCGTCGTCGCCGTCGGTGAGCAGCACGATGCCGACGATGACGCCGACAGCTGCGAGCGCCAAAAGAATCCAGCTGTTTTCGCCCCCAAGCTCGCTCTCGCCTTCGACAGTCGAAACGGCGCGAGCGCTCTGCGCGGCCGAAGCAGCGACCGGCGCTGCGATGAGCGACGTCGCGGCAAGGCTAACCGCGGCCTTCTTGAAAAGATTCATGTTAAACTCCCTGGCTGGATGTGCAGTGTGGATCGACCCGGCATTACGCTATACTATTGTTCCACAGACAAATTTATAGCGCGCTGTGGCCATATTGCAATGCAGCGCCCCGTGGATTACGTCCGGAAAAAGCGCCAGATCGGCGCCAATTGGATTGGCGCGATGTGCTAGCCCGCGGCGATCCGCCCCCCCGCAATGGCGAATCGGGTCACCGGTCCCGGCATGTCTGCGAACAGGGCCGCCTCGGTTCCCGTCAGCCACGCCTGCCCTCTCTGCCCCGCCAGCCGCGCGTAAAGCGCCGCGCGGCGCATCGGGTCCAGGTGTGCCGCGACCTCATCCAGCAATAGCACCGGTCGCCGTCCGCGCGCGCGCGCCACGCAGTCGCTATGCGCTAGCACCAGCGACAGCAGCATTGCCTTTTGCTCCCCCGTCGAACAGCGCGCCGCGACGCGGCCAGTCGCGGCATGGACCGCGACCAGATCGTCACGGTGCGGCCCCGCGGTGGCGCGCCCCGCCGCCGCGTCAATCCGGCGGCGCCCGGCAAACAGCGCTTGCAGCGCCGTCCCGTCATAAGGCGTCGCGCGCGCCGCACCGTCGCTGTCGACCAGCGTCAGTAGCGGACGGGCAAAGGGCGCGTCGGGCTGCCCGGCCAGTTCGATCGAAAGCGCTGCCAGCGTGGTTTGCCGCGCCGCATCCATCGCCGCGCCATGCTCCCCCAACTGCGCCTCCAGGCTCGCCAGCCATTGCGGGTCGGCGCTGGAAAGGTCGGCGAGCAATTTACCGCGCGCGCGCAGCGCCGCCTCATATCGATTGCTGTGCTGCGCGTGGCGCGGGTCGAGCGCCAGCACCAGCCGGTCGAGGAAACGCCGCCGATTGCCCGCCGTCTCGACGAACAGTCGGTCCATCGCCGGGGTCAGCCACAGCACCGCCAGCCATTCGCCCAGCGACGCCGCCGCCGCCGGGCTGCCATTGATCCGCACGATCCGCCGTCCCGGGTGCGCGGGCTCGATCCCGGTGCCCAGCGATACCGGCGCCAGATCATCGCCCGCCAGCACCTCGGCAAATACGGCAAAGCCGCCGCTCGCGCCGTCGCGCACCATGTCGCCAAGTGCGGCGCGGCGCAGCCCGCGCCCCGGTGCCAGCAACGAAATCGCCTCCAATATATTGGTCTTGCCCGCGCCATTGTCGCCGTGCAGCGCGACCAGTCCTGGTCCGGCCACCAGCTCCGCCCCGGCATGATTGCGAAAATCGGTCAGCGAAAGGCGGGTCAGCGTCATCCTGTATGCCGCCTACCGCAGCTACTGCGACCGCGCCACCCCACTCCCGCCCGCACCGGATCTCCTGCCGTCATCCCGGCGAAGGCCGGGATCTCGCCATCGCGTCCTAGCGCATCCGGATGATCGGGTGCGGGCCAAACCGAACGGTCTCCGTGAATTTTTCCGTTCAGTGGGATATTTCACCATAAGGATGGACATTTTGCGGCCGAATTGTCTCCCGTCATCGTCGAAACCCCGCTGAACCGCCGATGAATGCAATTGGCACGGTCCCTGCATTACCTTTTGCATCCACCGGATGGTCCGGCTGGAAAGGAAAAAAGGGAAATCATCATGGCACATCTCAACGTCGAATCGTTCAAAAGCTATGCAATCGCTGCGGTCGCCTCGCTTTATTGCTCGGTCATGTTCCTCGCGGTTGCTGGTCAGAATGGCGCGCAGGTCGGTTCGCTGGTCATCTGACCAGCGGCTACCTCCGCCCGCTCATAACGCCGGCCGCCGGCCGGGATGGAAAGGAAAGAAATGAAACAGGGTTTTCGCAAGAATCGTCGCGACGGGATGATCTTCGGCGTGTGCGCCGGGATGGCAGACCAGTTCGGCTTCGACGTCTTGTGGACGCGCGTCGGCTTTGTTGCCTTGACGCTTCTGGGCTTCGGCCTGCCACTGCTGCTGTACCTCGCCGTCGCGATCCTCGCGCCCTAGGAGGCAGCACAAGGGCCGGACGCCTTTCAGGCGCAGTCGCACCGGCCCGCACATTCCCAAGCAACCAAGGGCTCACCGGCCACCCCGGTGGGCCCTTATCTATTATGGGCGCCTGCTATTGACCGACAACGAACCTACACTCTCGTCATCCCGGACTTAATCCGAGATCCATCCGCCTTCTCAGTATAGCGCAGCGCAAGGCCTCGTGGTCCCCGGATCAAGTCCCGAGTGACGAAGACATGGGGGCGACCCACCACCCCGTTCCGGTCGTTCGCCGCCGATTTGGCCCGGAAGTTAGGAAACGACCAAGGGCGGACCTAAGCGATCCTCCCCCAAGGGGGGAGGGGGACCACCCGAAGGGTGGTGGAGGGGCACAGGCGGTTTACGCAGCGCTGGACCGGATGGGTCACGCTTTTCCGGGAACCGCGCCGCGGAGCACTATCTCTGCGTCAAGGCAAACCGATGGTGCCCCTCCACCAGCTTCGCTGGTCCCCCTCCCCGTTCCGGGGAGGATCGGCGCCGTCCACTTCCCACCCCAAATCTGACGGCAAAGCGCCTCTCAAAAACGAAAAAGCCCCGCCGGATTACTCCAGCGGGGCTCATTTCTGTCAGCCAAAGGCCGGGGTGAGGCTTACGCCTCGCCCTCACCCTCAGGACGCTCTTCGACCATCACGTCATCGGTCGTGAAGTCTTCGCCCTGCACCTTGCCCAGCGGATCGTCGCCCATCGCGGCTTCCGGGCCTTGTGCCAGTTCGGCGGCATGCTCGGCGGCGGCGCTGGCCGGGGCGATCAGGTCGACCTGGCTCGCGGCGCGCATCGATGCGCGCAGGGCGGCATCCTTGCTCGACGCGGTCACGCGAACGCGGTTCATGGCGGCGCCGGTACCCGCCGGGATCAGGCGGCCGACGATGACGTTTTCCTTCAGCCCGATCAGCGAGTCGACCTTGCCCTGCACCGAAGCTTCGGTGAGAACACGCGTCGTCTCCTGGAACGATGCCGCCGAAACAAAGCTGCGCGTTTGCAGCGACGCCTTGGTGATGCCCAGCAGGACCGGACGGCCCTCCGCAGGCACGCCATTCTTCGGCAGCTTGGCGTTATATTCCATCATCTCCAGATAATCGAGCTGTTCGCCCGGCAGCAACGTGGTGTCGCCGCCCGCGGTGATCTCGACCTTCTGCAGCATCTGGCGAACAATCACTTCGATGTGCTTGTCGTTGATCTTCACGCCCTGCAGTCGGTACACTTCCTGGATTTCGGCGACCAGATATTCGGCCAGCGCCTCTACGCCCATGACGTCCAGAATGTCGTGCGGGTTCGGCGAACCGCTGATCAAGGCGTCGCCGCGCTTGACCTGATCGCCTTCCTGCACTTCCAGAACCTTCGACTTGGGGATCAGGTACTCGATCGGATCGCCTTCTTCCGGAACGATCGCAATCTTGCGCTTCGCCTTGTAATCCTTGACGAATTCAATGCGACCGCTGATCTTCGCGATAACGCTGTTGTCCTTCGGAATGCGTGCTTCGAACAGCTCGGCCACCCGCGGCAGACCGCCGGTGATGTCGCGCGTCTTCGACGCTTCGCGGCTGACACGCGCCAGCACGTCACCCGCCTGCACCGTCTGGCCGTCCTCGACCGACAGCATCGTGCCGACCGCGAGCAGATAGCGCGCGGCTTCACCCGAAGCATCGTCGAGCAGGGTCAGGCGCGGCTGAAGGTCTTCCTTCTTGGCGCGGCCCGCCGAACGATATTCGATCACGACGCGCTGGGCGATGCCCGTCGCTTCGTCGACCTGTTCGATCAGGGTCTTGGTGTCTTCCAGATCCTGATATTTCACGACGCCCTGCTTTTCGGTGATCAGCGGCATGGTGAACGGATCCCATTCGGCAATCCGGTCACCCTTCTTCACCTTGTCGCCATCCTTGAACAGGATGTGCGCACCATAAGGCAGCTTGTGCGACGCGCGCTCGCGGCCTTCGCTGTCGATCACCGCGACTTCACCCGAACGGGCGAGCGCCAGGCGGCGACCGCGCTGATCGACGATCGTCGGCATGTCACGATATTCGATCGTGCCGTCCGAAATCGATTCCACGTTCGACTGTTCGTTGACCTGCGCCGCACCGCCGATGTGGAAGGTACGCATGGTCAGCTGGGTGCCGGGTTCACCGATCGACTGAGCGGCAATGACGCCAACCGCTTCACCGATGTTCACCGGGGTACCGCGGGCGAGGTCACGGCCATAGCATTTGCCGCACACGCCCAGCACCGCTTCACAAACCAGCGGCGAACGGATCTTGACCGATTGAACTTCGGCATCTTCGATCTTCTGCGTCGTCGGCTCGTCGAGCAGCGTGCCGACGGGAGCCAGGACATTGCCGTCCTTGTCGAGCACGTCTTCCAGCGTCGTGCGGCCCAGAATGCGCTCGCCCAGCGAGGCGATCGTCGAACCGCCCTGGATGATCGCGCGCATTTCCATGCCGCGGGTCGTACCGCAATCTTCCTCGATCACGACGCAGTCCTGCGACACGTCGACCAGGCGGCGGGTCAGATACCCCGAGTTTGCGGTCTTCAGCGCCGTATCGGCCAGGCCCTTACGCGCACCGTGGGTCGAGTTGAAATACTCGAGAACGGTCAGGCCTTCCTTGAAGTTCGAGATGATCGGCGTTTCGATGATCTCGCCCGACGGCTTGGCCATCAGGCCGCGCATCCCGGCGAGCTGCTTCATCTGCGCCTGCGAACCACGGGCACCCGAGTGCGCCATCATATAGATGGAGTTGATCGGGGCCAGACGGCCCGTTTTCGGATCCTTGGGCTCGGCGCGGATTTCGTCCATCATCGCGGTCGCGACCTTGTCGCCGCACTGCGACCAGGCGTCGATCGCCTTGTTGTACTTTTCCTGCTGCGTGATCAGGCCATCCTGATACTGCTGCTCGAAATCCTTCACCAAAGCACGGGTTTCGTCGACCATGCCTTCCTTCGACGCCGGGATGATCATGTCATCCTTGCCGAAGGAAATGCCGGCCTTGAACGCGTTGCGGAAGCCTAGCGCCATGATGGCGTCGGCGAACAGCACCGTCTCTTTCTGGCCGGTGTGACGATAGACCTGATCGATCACGTCGCCGATTTCCTTCTTGGTCAGAAGGCGGTTGACGACGTCGAACGGCACGGTGTGCGATTTCGGCAGGCACTCGCCGATCAGCATGCGGCCCGGGGTCGTTTCAAAGCGGCGCAGATATTCATTGCCCTTTTCATCGGTCTGCGGGACGCGGCTGATCACCTTGGTGTGCAGGGTGACCGCACCGATATGCAGCGCCTGATGCACCTCGGCCATATCGGCGAGCAGCATGCCCTCGCCGGGTTCGCCTTCGCGCTCCATCGAGAGATAGTAGAGACCCAGCACCATGTCCTGCGAGGGCACGATGATCGGCTTGCCGTTCGCGGGCGAGAGGATGTTGTTGGTCGACATCATCAGGACGCGCGCTTCCAGCTGGGCTTCCAGGCTCAGCGGAACGTGAACGGCCATCTGGTCACCGTCGAAGTCGGCGTTGAACGCGGCGCAGACCAGCGGGTGCAGCTGGATCGCCTTACCCTCGATCAACACGGGCTCGAACGCCTGAATGCCCAGGCGGTGAAGCGTCGGAGCGCGGTTCAGCAGGACCGGGTGCTCGCGAATGACTTCGTCGAGGATGTCCCAGACTTCCTTGCGTTCCTTTTCGACCCACTTTTTCGCCTGCTTCAGGGTCATCGACAGACCCTTGGCGTCGAGGCGCGCATAGATGAACGGCTTGAACAGTTCGAGCGCCATCTTCTTGGGCAGGCCGCACTGGTGCAGCTTGAGTTCCGGACCGGTGACGATGACCGAACGGCCCGAATAGTCGACGCGCTTGCCGAGCAGGTTCTGACGGAAACGGCCCTGCTTGCCCTTCAGCATGTCGGACAGCGATTTCAGCGGACGCTTGTTGGCGCCCGTGATCGTGCGGCCGCGGCGGCCGTTGTCGAACAATGCGTCGACAGCTTCCTGCAACATGCGCTTTTCGTTGCGGACGATGATGTCCGGCGCGCGCAATTCCATCAGGCGCTTCAAACGGTTGTTACGGTTGATGACGCGGCGATACAGATCGTTCAAATCCGACGTCGCAAAGCGGCCACCGTCGAGCGGCACCAGCGGGCGCAGTTCGGGCGGGATGACGGGGACGACTTCCAGGATCATCCACTCGGGACGGTTGCCCGATTCGATGAAGCTTTCGACGACCTTCAGCCGTTTGATGATCTTCTTGGGCTTCAGCTCCGACTTGGTCGTCGCCAGATCTTCCATCAGATCGGCGCGTTCCTGCTCCAGATCAAGGTTTTCGAGCAGGACGCGGATCGCTTCGGCGCCGATGCCGGCCGAAAAGGCGTCTTCGCCATATTCGTCCTGCGCATCGAGCAACTCGTCTTCGGTCAGCAGCTGGAACTTCTCCAGCGGCGTCAGGCCCGGCTCGAGCACGATATAGGCTTCGAAATACAGGACGCGCTCAAGCTGCTTGAGCTGCATGTCGAGCAGCAGGCCGATGCGCGACGGCAGCGACTTCAGGAACCAGATATGCGCGACCGGCGCGGCGAGCTCGATATGGCCCATCCGCTCGCGGCGGACCTTGGTCACCGTGACTTCGACACCGCATTTTTCGCAGACGATGCCCTTGTATTTCATGCGCTTATACTTGCCGCACAGGCATTCATAATCCTTGATCGGACCAAAGATACGCGCACAGAACAGGCCGTCACGCTCGGGCTTGAACGTGCGGTAGTTGATGGTTTCGGGCTTCTTGATCTCGCCGAACGACCATGAGCGGATCCGCTCGGGGCTCGCGATGCCGATCTTGATCATGTCAAAGGTTTCGGGCTTCGCGACCGGGTTCATGAAGTTGGTAAGCTGGTTCATATTCTAGCTCCACTCTTCCCCCTTCGCGCGGAGCGAAGGGGGTGAGGATAAGATCTTATTCGGCGGCTTCGGGAAGAGCGTCGGGCGCCTCGTCGGCGTCCAGATCCGCATGGGACGACAGTTCGACGTTAAGGCCCAGCGAGCGCATTTCCTTGACAAGCACGTTGAAGCTTTCGGGAATGCCGGCCTCGAAGGTGTCGTCGCCCTTGACGATCGCCTCGTAAACCTTGGTGCGGCCGATCACGTCATCGGACTTCACCGTCAGCATTTCCTGAAGCGTGTACGCGGCGCCATAAGCTTGCAGTGCCCACACTTCCATTTCCCCGAAGCGCTGGCCACCGAACTGCGCCTTACCGCCCAGCGGCTGCTGGGTGACGAGCGAGTAGGGACCGATCGAACGCGCATGGATCTTGTCGTCGACCAGGTGATGCAGCTTCAGGATATACATATATCCCACCGTCACCTTGCGGTCGAACCGGTCGCCGGTGCGGCCGTCGTACAGATCGACCTGACCCGACCGGTCGAGACCGGCCCGTTCCAGCATTTCCGACACATCGGCTTCGCGCGCCCCGTCGAACACCGGGGTCGCGAACGGTACGCCAACCGACAGATTGCTCGCCAGCTCAATGACTTCGTCGGTGCTGCGAGCCTTGATCTCGTCCGCATATTCGTCGCCATAGGCATGAAGCAGTGCTTCGCGAACCGCTTCCGGCGGTGCGCCGGCTTCAGGGTCGGGGTTGGCCATGCGCCAGTCTTCCAGCGCTGCCGTGATCTGCTGACCAAAGCCGCGCGAGGCCCAGCCCAGATGCGTTTCGAGGATCTGCCCGACGTTCATGCGCGACGGCACGCCCAGCGGGTTGAGCACGAAATCGACATGCGTGCCATCTTCCAGGAACGGCATGTCTTCGACCGGCAGGATGCGGCTGATGATGCCCTTGTTGCCGTGACGTCCGGCCATCTTGTCGCCCGACTGAAGCTTGCGCTTCACGGCCACGAAGACCTTGACCATCTTGAGCACGCCCGGGGCGAGTTCGTCGCCGCGCTGCAGCTTTTCGACGCGATCTTCATACTTCGCGCTGATGCGCTTGATCGCGTCGTCATACTGCGCCTTGATCGCTTCGAGGGCGGTCTGGCTGTTGTCATCGACAACCGCCAGCTTCCACCAGTCGCCGCGATCGAGTTCGGTCAGCATTTCCTCGGTGACGACGTCACCCTTCTTCAGCCCCTTCGGCACCGCGCTGGTCGCTTGACCGATCAGGATGTCCTTGAGGCTCGAGAAGGTCGCGCGATTGAGGATTGCGCGCTCGTCGTCGGCGTCCTGCTTCAAACGCTCGATCTCTTCGCGTTCGATCGCAATCGCGCGCTCGTCCTTGTCGATGCCGTGGCGGTTAAAGACGCGGACTTCGACGACGGTGCCCGACACGCCCGGCGGCAAGCGGAGCGACGTGTCGCGCACGTCGCTGGCCTTTTCGCCAAAGATCGCGCGCAGCAGCTTTTCTTCCGGCGTCATCGGCGATTCACCCTTGGGGGTGATCTTGCCGGCCAGAATGTCGCCCGGGCCAACTTCGGCACCGATATAGACGATGCCCGCTTCGTCGAGGTTGCGGAGCGCTTCCTCGCCGACGTTCGGGATGTCGCGGGTGATGTCTTCCGGCCCCAGGCGCGTGTCGCGTGCGGTGACTTCGAATTCCTCGATGTGGATCGAGGTGAAGACGTCGTCCTTCACGATGCGTTCGCTGATGAGGATACTATCCTCATAGTTATAGCCGTTCCAGGGCATGAACGCGACGAGCACATTCTTGCCCAGCGCCAGTTCGCCCAGCTCGGTCGACGGGCCGTCGGCAATGATGTCGCCAGTCTTGACCACTTCACCCACCTTCACCAGCGGACGCTGGTTGATGCAGGTATTCTGGTTCGAACGCTGGAACTTTTGCAGGCGATAGATATCGACGCCCGACTTGCCGGGTTCGACCATATCGGTCGCGCGGATCACGATACGCGTCGCGTCGACCTGGTCGATCACGCCGCCGCGGCGCGCCGCGATGGCGGCGCCCGAGTCACGCGCCACGGTTTCTTCCATGCCGGTGCCGACGACCGGCGCTTCCGCACGGATCAGCGGCACCGCCTGACGCTGCATGTTCGATCCCATCAGTGCGCGGTTGGCGTCATCATTTTCCAGGAACGGGATCAATGAGGCCGCGACCGAAACCAGCTGCTTCGGTGACACGTCCATCAGCGTGATCTGTTCGCGCGGCGCCATCAGGAATTCACCCGCTTCGCGCGCCGAGATCAGCTCGTCGATAAAGCTGCCGTCGGGGTTGAGGTCGGCGTTCGCCTGCGCAACCGTGTGCTTCTGCTCTTCCATCGCCGACAGATAGACGACCTCGTTGGTCACCTTGCCGTCGATGATCTTGCGGTACGGGGTTTCGATGAAGCCATATTTGTTCACCCGCGCAAAGGTCGCGAGCGAGTTGATCAGACCGATGTTCGGGCCTTCCGGCGTTTCGATCGGACAGATACGGCCATAATGGGTCGGGTGAACGTCGCGGACTTCGAAGCCAGCACGCTCACGGGTAAGCCCGCCCGGCCCAAGCGCCGACACACGGCGCTTGTGGGTGACTTCCGACAGCGGGTTGGTCTGATCCATGAACTGGCTGAGCTGCGACGAACCAAAGAATTCGCGCACCGCGGCGACCGCGGGCTTCGCGTTGATCAGGTCGTTCGGCATGACGGTCGACACATCGACCGAGCTCATGCGCTCCTTCACCGCGCGCTCCATGCGGAGCAGGCCGACGCGATACTGGTTTTCCAGCAACTCGCCGACCGAACGCACACGGCGGTTGCCGAGGTTGTCGATGTCGTCGATTTCGCCCTTGCCGTCCTTCAGATTCACCAGCTCCTTGACGACCGCCAGGATGTCGTCGCTGCGCAGCGTGGTGACCGTGTCCTCGGCGTCGAGGCCAAGGCGCATGTTCAGCTTGACGCGGCCCACGGCCGACAGGTCGTAACGCTCGGGGTCAAAGAACAGCCCGCCGAACAACGCTTCCGCGGTTTCGCGGGTCGGCGGTTCGCCGGGGCGCATGACGCGGTAGATGTCGCTCAGCGCCTGATCGCGATCCTCGGCCTTGTCGGCCTTCAGCGTGTTGCGGATCCACGGACCGGTGTTGTTGTGGTCGATGTCGAGCAGGACGAGCTTGTCGATGCCCGCCGCGTCGATCTTTTCGAGGTTTTCGGCCGACACTTCGTCACCGGCTTCGATATAAATCTCGCCGGTCGACTCGTTGATCAGGTCATAGGCCGAATAGCGGCCAAAGATTTCCTCGGTCGGGATCAACAGCGTGTCGAGACCGTCCTTCGCGGCCTTGTTGGCAAGGCGCGGACTGATCTTGTGACCGGCGGCAAACACGACTTCGCCGGTCTTCGCGTCAACGACGTCGAACGCGGGCTTCGCACCGCGCCAGTTTTCGACCATGAACGGCACGCGCCAGCCGTTGGCGGCGCGCTCGAAGACCAGACGGTCATAGAAATGGTTGAGGATTTCCTCGCCCGTCATGCCCAACGCGTACAGCAGGCTGGTGACCGGCAGCTTGCGCTTGCGGTCGATACGGACGTTGACGATGTCCTTGGCGTCGAATTCGAAATCGAGCCACGAACCGCGGTACGGAATCACGCGCGCGGCGAACAGGAACTTGCCCGACGAGTGGGTCTTGCCGCGGTCATGGTCGAACAGCACACCCGGCGAACGGTGCATCTGGGACACGATAACGCGCTCGGTGCCATTGACGAAGAAGGTGCCGTTGCCCGTCATCAAGGGCATGTCGCCCATGTAAACGTCCTGCTCCTTGATATCGAGCACCGAACGGGTGTCGGTTTCGCTGTCGACTTCAAAGACGATCAGGCGCAGCGTAACCTTCATCGGCGCCGCATAGGTGATGCCGCGCTGGCGGCATTCGTCGACGTCGTACTTGGGGGCTTCGAGTTCATAATGGACGAAGTCGAGCTCGGCGGTACCAGCGAAATCGCGGATCGGGAACACGCTGCGCAGAGTCTTTTCCAGGCCCGAGACATAACCGATCGACGGATCGGAGCGGAGGAACTGCTCATAGGATTCGCGCTGCACCTCGATCAGGTTGGGCATCTCCACCGCTTCGTGGATATTGCCGAACAGCTTGCGGATGCGCTTGCTCGCGGTTGCTTCGAGGGCTTTGCCCACCGACTTCGCTTTGGTCGCCATAAGTGATTGTCTCGCCTGTCAAAAATCCAAATCGCGGGCGCTCCGACGCGAAAAAAGCCGCAGGCAACCGTTGCCGGTTTACCGCAGCTTTCCAACGCCTGTCGAAATCCCCGCCGACCTATCCGTACAATCCGCTGCGCAAGGCGGACTCTATCTCGAACGATGGGGTGTGACGCGGATATAGGTTTGGGGGGGCGCCGTGTCAACGGGCGGATTGGTTAGCGGGTGATTTCGCTGGGCTGATTTAGAATGTTTTGCTGTCCTCATCCTTCGTCATTCCGGACTTGATCCGGGATCCAAGACGACAGTGCAGCTATGGATCCCGGATCAAGTTCGGGATGACGATGAGGAGAAATCCTCCCTGTCGCGAAGCGATGGGGAAGGGACCGTTCGCGAAGCAAAGGGTCGAGGGGCCGCGACGGGTGCGTCATCGCCCCTCCGTCAGTCCTGCGGACTGCCACCTCCCCATGGCTACGCCACGGGGAGGATCGAGACAGGCTCGTCACCTCCCAACAGAAAAAGGGACGCGGCCATCGCTGGCCCCGCCCCTTTTCCGTGGATCCCGCCGACAGGCTGGGAAACTCAAATTACCTTGAAGCAAGCCGCATCGGGCTTGCTTTCGCCGCCCACTGGATGCTCTCGCTGCCGCCCATCGCGCGGATGAAACAGGTCTGACCCTGCGCCTTCAGCTCGCGGCACAGATTGGTTGCGTCGGCGCGCGTCGCCAGCCCGTTGACGGTCAGGCGATAGAAGGTGCGGCCCTTGACCGTCGCGGCGTGGCTCGACGCCGGGAAATTGGCCAGCACACGATTGCGTTTTTTCAGCCCGCCCCATTTTTCCTTGGCAATGCCCAGGCTGTCATAGGCGCCCAGTTGCACCGCCCAGCCAGTCGGCTTCTTGGCGTTGAACGCCATCGCCTTCGGGATCAGCACGGTTGCCAGTTCCAGCGCCTGCTGCTGCGCCGGGCGGATGCGCCCCTCGCCCGCGACGCGCGGAGCGGCGCGATAGGGGACGGCGTCGGCCATGATCACGTCGCTCGCGGCGTTTGGCTGCGGCAATTCGGTGACCGGCACGACGCCATCGGCATTACGCTCGGGCATCGGCAGTTCGATGCTGCGAATGGTGCTGCTGGCGTCGGCCAGAACCGGGGGCGGCGGCGCATAAGCGGCCACGGGTGCCGGATCGGCGCTAGCCAGTTCGACAGGGCCGTCAACGACCGCCATCTGCGTCTCGCCATAATTGCTCAGCGCCAGTCGCACCGGCATCCCGGCATCCCGCTGCGCCTTGGTGCCGATCAGGCTCGCGACGCGCAGCTGCGCGTTCGGCGTTTCGGCCAGTTTCGACCATTCGGTCATCCGCGCTTCCAGCTTGGCCGGCGACAGATCCTGCGAGGCCAGAATTTGCGCCTGCGCCCAGCGTCCCGACAGGGCAAAGGCCAGCGCCAGATTCTGCCGCGTCCGTGCGCTTGCACCGGGTGCCCGCGCCGCATCGGTCAGCACATAGATGGCGCCTTCATGATCCCCGGCCAGTGCCAGCGCCAGCCCGATGTCCGATGCCGGCACCGTGTCGCGGTGCGCCTGCAGCAGCGAAATCGCTTCGGCGCTCTTGCCCTGCGCAATCTGTGCCAGCGTCAGCGCGATGATCGTATTGCTGTCGGTCGCGCCCAGTTCCATCGCTTCGGTCAGTGCCGAGGTGGCCGATGCAAAGCGCCCGTCATTAAGATAAGCCTGCCCCAGCAGCGCGCGATAGCTCGCGTCGCGCGGGCTTCCGGCAACCGCGGCCTCGGCGAAACCGACCGCCTTGCTGACTTTCCCGGCTTCCATCGCAGCGCGCGCCTGATCCGCCGACTTGGCGGCAACCGCGGGCTTGCCCGCAGCGCGCGACGGTGCATCGGCCATCGCGCCCATCCCGCTGCATCCGGCGGCGACGCTCAGGACAAAGCCCGAAACGGCGAGGTTCATCAGCATTTTGCGGTTCATCTTATGGTCCCCTTTGGACTGGTTCAGCGCGGCATCGTCTGGCGCGTCGGACGCGCCGCCGGCAGGCGGCTCGCCATCGCGTCGATTTCGGGCAGCGTTGTCAGATATTCGTCGAGCAAATCGGTCAGGATCACCTGCGACGACCGGTTGGTCACTGCACTTGCCAGGCGCAGACGCAGATGGCGTTCGGCATCGAGACGGAGCGTGAACGCCGCCTTTTCACGAGCGCGCAGCGCGCGCGGCGCCTTTTCCTTCTTCGGCTTCGGCTCGGGCCGCGCCTCGACCTTGCGCGCCACGGCGGCGACGCGATCGATCAGCGATTCCTGCTGGCGGACGATTTCGGGAATTTCATGCGCTTCGGCTTCAAAAGCATCGGCACCATAATCTGCCGCGGCATAATCATCAGCCACCGCATCGGTCAGCTCGTGGCCAACACTATCCTCAAGCGCCTGTTCGGCCTCGACATTATGCGCCGGCACCGAACCGGTGAGCAAAGGTTTGAGGTCGAGCATCCGCGCCGGTTCGCCCGACTGATCGGGGTCGACGTCATAGCCCATGTCGTTCCAGCCCAGGTCGTCATAACCGACGGCGTTGGTGGGTGCGGGGCCGCTGCCCAGCGGCTGACGCCGCATGGCGGGCCGTGCGCCGCCCTTGCGGGCCAGCAGTCCGGCGCTCAGCGAAGCGAGGGGTTTGGGTTCGCCCATGGTTCCGATCCCTCCCGTCACTGGCCAGCGACGCGGCGGCCAAAGCCCCCGCCCATCGGACGAACCGCGCCGTAATTGCCCTGCGTCGGGATCGGCGCGGCAAAGATGGTGCGACGGAAATTCTTCTCGAGCCGGTCGCTCATATAGGTCCACAGCTGGCGAACCTCTTCGGCCGAGCGGCCATTGGGATCGACCTCCATCACCGTGCGGCCGTCGATCATCGACGCGGCATAATCGGTGCGGTGGTGCAAGGTGATCGGAGCGACGGTGCCGTGCTGCGACAAAGCTACCGCCGCTTCGCTGGTAATCTTGGCCTTGGGCGTCGCGCCGTTGACGACGAACACCAGCGGCTTGCCGGCGCGTTCGCACAAATCAACCGTAGCGCCGACAGCACGCAGATCGTGCGGGCTGGGCCGGGTCGGCACGACGATCAGTTCGGCAACCGAAATCACGCTCTGGATCGCCATGGTGATCGCCGGCGGCGTATCGATGACCGCGAGCTTGAAGCCCTGCTGGCGCAGAATTTCCAGGTCGGACGCAAGCCGCGCCACGGTGGTCTGGGCGAACGCCGGCAGGTCGGTCTCGCGCTCGTTCCACCAATCGGCGAGCGAGCCTTGCGGATCGATGTCGATCAGGACGACCGGACCTGCTCCCGCAAGCTGCGCCTGTACCGCGAGATGCCCCGAGAGGGTCGTCTTACCCGACCCGCCTTTTTGTGAAGCCAATGCCAAAACGCGCACAGCTGTCCCCCTGAAAAACCACGAATTGGCGGTGGAATGCCATGCAGGGCGCTAAAATTAAGTTAACGATGATAAAAACAAGGTGAACGGCTCGCTCGCCATCATGGTTAACAAGGCCACAATGGTAACTTGTACCGAAATGGATCAGATATGCTATCTGGCCCAGCTTGCTAACGCGGTGTTAGCCAATCCAGGCTATAAAGGCGCTGGGGACTGCAGCAATGCAAGTCATTGGAGAAGTAAATGCGACCATTCCGCACCGCCGTCTTTCTGGCGCTGCCGCTGCTTGCGGCGACGATGCTGACCGCACCCGCCCATGCCGACGTCAAGGATGGCGTCGATGCGTGGCAGCGCGGCGATTATCAGGGCGCCGTCGCCCAGTGGCGCCCCGCCGCGCTTGCGGGCGATGCCGATGCGCAGTTCAACTTGGGGCAGGCCTACAAGCTTGGCCGCGGCGTTCCCACCGATCTGACGCAGGCCGAAGCCTGGTACCGCCGCGCCGCCAAACAGGGGCATTTGCAGGCCGAGGATAATCTCGGCCTCGTCCTGTTCACCGCCAACCGCCGCGACGAAGCGATGCCGTTCATCATTCGCTCCGCCGAACGCGGCGAACCGCGGGCGCAATATGTTCTGGGCACCGCACATTTTAACGGCGACCTCGCGCCGCACGACCTGGCGCGCGCCTATGCGCTGACCAAGCGGGCCAGCGACGCCGGACTCGCGATCGCCTCCGCGCGCCTGGCGCAGCTCGACAGCCTGATCCCGCTCGACCAGCGCCAGCGCGGGCTCGCGATGCTGCCCGAAATTGAAAAAAATGAAGCGCGCGCGCGCCTGTCCGCGGTGACCGCCGCTGCGCCGCCCGCGGCAAAACCCGCCGCCACGCCAATCAAAACCGCCAGCCTGCCCGCTTCGGTTCCCGGTGCGAGCTATGCGCCGCCGCCGGTGATCGCGACACCGGCGCCCTCGACCCCCGCCGCCAAGGCCGCGACGATCGCCGCCGTCGAAGCCACCGCCGCCGCCGACGCCGCCAAGGGCAAGCCCGGCACGACTTACGCGCCTCCGCCCGCCAGCGGCACGCTGCCGCCCGCTCCACCCAAATCCAAGCCGCCCGTCAACAACGCGCCCATCACGGTCCGCGAAACCCCGACCCCCGCCCGCCCCACCGGCGGCAACAGCCCCTGGCGCGCTCAGCTCGGTGCCTTCGGGGTCGAGGCCAATGCGCGCAACCTCTGGACCTCGCTCGGCAAAAAACACCCCGCGGTCGCCGAACGCCAGCCGATTTACCTCAAGACCGGCAAGGTCACCCGCCTCCAGACCGGCGGCTTTGCCAACAGGGGCGAAGCGAACAACTTCTGCGCCGCGCTCAGCAAGAGCGGTCAGGCCTGTCTGGTCGTCGATAAATAACGCCAAATCCTCCCTGTCGCGCAGCGATGGGGAGGATTGAAACCTAGCTACTCCGCCTTCTCCGATGCCAACCGCTTCGCCAAAGCCTGACGCGACCGATCGGCATAAGCCCGGCACGCGCCCGGCTTCGCATTATACCGCCCCTCCCCCGCATTATCGGGATGCGCCGAAATCAGGATGTCGCACGCCAGCGCCTCCATCGTCCGCCAGCTTTGCGCAAAGGCCGCCACGAACGGCGCTCCTGCGGCGCTGCTGAATTTATAATCATCCGCCGACACCGGATTCAGGCTCGACCCAAACACGATCGCCTTGCACGCCGCGCCCCCACCTTCATCGGCGCACGCCTGCCAGCTCCAGCTCATGCTGCCCATCGTATGCCCCGGCGTCGCGTGGGCGGTTATCCCCACCTTGCCCAGCGTCAGCACCTCGCCGTCCGCCATCACGCGCATCGGCGTGGTCACCGCGGGCCAGCTGCCACCATAGGCCAGCTGCGGATCGTCGGCAGCGTGGCGCCCCGTCCGCAGCCCCTCAACCCCGCGCGCGCTCGCCACCACCGTCGCGCCGGTATCGCGCGCCAGCGCCGCGAGCCCGCCGGCATGGTCGAAATGCGGCTCGGTGCTCAGAATAAATTTGATGTCTTTGGGGTCGAACCCCAGATGGCGAACATTGGCCAGGATCGCGGGCGCCGCTTGCGGCAAGGCGCCGTCGACCAGCACCAGTCCCGCGCCGGTGTCGATCAATGCCACGCTCATCCCGCCGAACCCGACCAAATAGCTGTTGCCATAAATTTTCTCGGGCGACGCCGGCGCCAACCATTCGGCCGACCGCGACGTCGTGATCGGCTGGATCAGCGGATCCACCTCCGGAACCGGCGCCCCGCTCGCCGCGGCAAGCCACGCCAACAGACTGATTGCTTCGAACATTATCGTCTCCTTCGCGGCCAAATTGCCAAGCCGGGTCGCGCCGGACAAAGCATCATTTCTCGACAAAGCCATGAGAATTTCTCATAAGTTTCGTCATCCCGGACTTGATCCGGGATCCACAAGCGGCCCCCGCATGGACCCCGGATCAAGTCCGGGGTGACAAGGCGAGACAGGTCTGGATATTAGAGGATCAATGGACCGCGCCCAGCTTCCGCTCAACGCCCTGCGCGCCTTCGACGCTGCCGCGCGCCACCTCAATTTCACCCGCGCCGCGATCGAATTGTGCGTCAGCCAGGGCGCGGTCAGCCATCAGGTGGCGCAGCTCGAACGCCGCCTCGGCACCCGCCTGTTCCACCGCTTGCCGCGCGGCCTCGCGCTCACTGACGAGGGCCAGGCGCTCGTCCCCGTCGTTGCCGACGCCTTCGACCGCGTCGCCGCGACGCTGGACCAATATAGCGACGGCCGCTTCCGCGAGGTGCTGAAAGTCGGCGTCGTTGGAACCTTCGCCACCGGCTGGCTGCTTCCGCGCCTCGACGCCTTCGCCCGCGCGCATCCGGGCATCGACCTGCGCATCTCGACCAACAACAACCGCGTCGACCTCGCGGGTGAGGCGCTCGATTTTGCGATCCGTTTCGGCGACGGCGCCTGGCACGGCATCCATGCACAGCCGCTGCTCGCCGCGCCGCTGA
Source organism: Sphingopyxis sp. UBA6723 (assembly GCF_002454115.1). Lineage (GTDB taxonomy): Bacteria > Pseudomonadota > Alphaproteobacteria > Sphingomonadales > Sphingomonadaceae > Sphingopyxis. The sequence continues at coordinate 41,551 of NZ_DKIH01000002.1, forward strand.
CTCCGCTGTGCGCCCCCGTCATCGCCGCGCGGCTCAAGACGCCCGCTGACCTGATCCCCGAACGCCTGCTCCGCACATACCGCGCCGACGAATGGGCGCTGTGGTTCGCCGCCGCGGGCGTCCCCGCCCCGATGCTGCGCGGCCCGATGTTCGACAGCTCGGCGCTGATGGCGAGCGCCGCCGCCGCAGGCCAGGGCATAGCTCTAGCGCCGCCCGCGATGTTCACCCGCGAGCTCGCCGCCGAACTGCTCGTCCAGCCCTTCGAGGTAGAGATCAACGCCGGCCGCTACTGGCTCACCCGTCTGATGTCGCGAGCGGAGAGTGATGCGATGGCGCGGTTCAAGGCATGGCTGGCCGATGAAATCGGCGGTGGGCCGCCTTCGTGCACCGCCGATCTCGGCCGCCGCCGCGCTGCCGGCGCACCTTAGAAATAAATTTCACGACCAGTGTTGACGTCGTAAACATAGCCCTTATCTGAGCCTCAGTGTTAATGATGTAAACATTGAAGGAGCAAAATCATGTATCACGCAATCGTTCGCCACCAGGTCCGCAAAATCTTTGACGGCCTCAGCCAAGGCGACTGGGAATCGGCGCTCGGCGGCATGGCCGACCGCTTTGAACATATCTTCCCCGGCGACCACGCCCTCGGCGGCGTCCGCCACACCAAGGCCGGGCTGCGCGCCTGGTTCCAGCGGCTGTTCAGCGTCCACCCGGTGCTGAAGTTCGAGATCAAGCATATCGCATCGAGCGGCACCCCGTGGGACACCACCGCGGTAATCGAATGGCGCGACCGCGCGGTGATGGCCGACGGCGACACCAGCTATGTCAACGACGGCGTCCACATCATTCGCCTGCGCTGGGGCAAGATCGTCAGCCTGCATCCCTATCTCGACACGGCGAAATATGCCGCGGCGCTGAAACGCCTCGCGGGCACCGGCTTCGCCGCAGCAGGCGCGGCGCCGATTGAGGATTGAGGTGGGAGGATTTAGAACTGTCCTGCCTTTCCGTTCGTGTCGAGCGAAGTCGAGACACGTCGAAGACAGCGCTTCCCAAGCGTGTCTCGACTTCGCTCGACACGAACGGGTTTCTCGGGCGGCATTTTTCGTCGCTGCCCCTACCCCCGCACAATCTTCTCCATCTTCTTCCCCCGCGCCAATTCGTCGATCAGCTTGTCAAGATAGCGCAGCTCGCGCATCAGCGGGTCTTCGATCGTCTCGACGCGGATGCCGCAGATCACCCCGGTAATCAGCGACCGCGCCGGGTTCAGCCGGGGCGCCCGCGCAAAGAAATCCTCGAAGTTCGTCCCCTTCACCAGCGCGCCCTCGAGCGCTTTCTGGCTATATCCCGTCAGCCAGCGAATAATCTCATCGACCTCAGCCTTCGTCCGCCCCTTCTTCTCCGCCTTGGCGATATAATGCGGATACACGCTCGCGACGCTGATCGAAAAGATGCGGTGTTTCGTCATGCGGACCTCCACATTGGAAACCATAACCCTCGCCCGCCCCTTCGTCATCCCGGACTTGATCCGGGATCCACCGCAGCGCTGAAGTCATGGATGCCGGATCAAGTCCGGCATGACGAGGAGCTTGTCTGCTTTGGGGTGGTTAGCGGACGTTGCCGATCCTCCCCGNNGGAGGGGCACCATCGGTTTGCCTGGCCGGTGCGATAGTGCACCGCCGAACGGTCGCCGTTGAAGCAGTGCTTTTTGTCCGGCGCCACGTAAACCGCCTGTGCCCCTCCACCATCCTCCGGGTGGTCCCCCTCCCCCGCTGGGGGAGGATCGGCTATGTCCGCAACTGGTCGTTAGCGGACGCCTACCCCAGCACCCAGCTCCGCCGCGGATAACCCTGCGCCCACAGCAGCGCGGTCAGGTCATGATGCCGCACCACCGCCGCCGCCGCTTCTGCCGCCGCCGGGTGCGGATAATAGCCGACCCCCAGCCCCGCCGACGTGATCATCGGAATATCGTTCGCGCCGTCGCCCACCGCCAGCGTGTCGGCGAGCGGCAGGCCGTGCTTCGCGGCCTCGGCCTTCAGCGTTTCCAGCTTTGCCGCGCTGTCGACGATCGGCTCGATCACCCGGCCGGTCAGTTTGCCGCCCTGAATCTCCAACTCGTTCGCCAGCACCTTGTCGAATCCGATCGCCTCGCCAACCGGCCCCGCGAACGGCATGAAGCCGCCCGACACCAGCACCGAATGCGCGCCGTGCGCCTTCATCGTCTGCACCAACGTCCGCGCCCCGCGCGTCAGCTTCACCCGCTCCATCCGGCATTCGACCAACGTCGCTTCGGGCATGCCCGCCAGCAACCCGACCCGCTCGATCAGCGCGGCGCGGAAATCCAGCTCGCCGCGCATCGCGCGCTCGGTGATCGCCGCAATCTCGGGCTTCAGCCCCGCATAATCGGCCAGTTCGTCGATGCATTCGACGGTGATCATCGTCGAATCCATGTCGGCGATGATCAGTTTCTTGGTGCGATCGCCCTGCGGCTGGACGATCGTGTCGAGCGATCCATGGTCCATCAGCGCCAGTTCCTTGCGCGCGCTGACCAAGCTGCCCTGAAAGACGATATCGGCGGCGTCGCCCTCGTCGAGCCAGTGCGGCGCGCCGACGTCATGCCCTGTTGCGTCGAGCCGATCGATCGCTTCGCGAACCACCTCGTCGGTCAGCTTTCCGGCTGCTATCAGCGTCGCGACGAACATGGCTGCTCCTTTATCTTCTTTCGGCCCAAGGCCTCCTGTCGCACTTATCGCTGGCCCCACCGCCAGCGGCAAGAGCGCATTGGCGGTGGCAGTCGCAAAAGCCGTCGGCGGCGTTGTGATCAACGCCGACGCCAGCCAGGTTTATGCCGACCTCGCCATCCTTTCGGCGCGCCCCGCCGCCGATGAGATGGCAGGCATCCCCCACCACTTGTTCGGCCATATCGACGCCGCCGAGGCGCACAATGCCGCACGCTGGGCCGATGAAGCGCGCGCCACGATCGCCGCCGCGCACGCCGCGGGCGACGTCCCGATCCTCGTCGGCGGCACCGGCCTCCATATCCGCACCCTGCTTGACGGCATTTCGCCGATCCCCGAGATCGACCCCGATGTCCGCGCCGCGGTGCGCGCCTTGCCCGTCGCCGACGCCCACGCCGCGCTCACCCGCGAAGATCCCGATACCGCCGCGCGCCTCAATCCCGCCGACACCACCCGCATCGCCCGCGCACTCGAAGTCGTTCGCTCGACCGGCCAGCCGCTCGGCCACTGGCACGCTGCGCACACCGGCGGCATCGGCGACACGATCACCCTCGCCCCGCTCATCCTCCTCCCGCCGCGCGAGTGGCTGCGCGACCGCTGCGACCAGCGGCTGGTCCAGATGTTCGACGACGGCGCGATCGCCGAAGTCGAAGCGCTGCTCGCGCGCAACCTCGATCCCGACCTTCCCGCGATGCGCGCCATCGGTGTCCCGCAGATCGCGCAATATCTGACCGGTACGATCGATCGCAGCGAGGCGCTCACCCTGACGCAGGCCGCCACCCGCCAATATGCCAAACGCCAATATACCTGGTTCCGCAATCAGCCACCCGCCGACTGGCCGCGCCACACAGAGTCACTAAACAACGATTCTATTGATGAATTAGCAATTATATTACGTCAAAGTCTGTTGACAGGATAGAATCATATACCTATTGCCCGCAACCCTGTTGCAGCGCACAAGCGCGGCGTTTTTGGATTGAAAGGAGTTTCGTCGTGACGGAAATGAGCGGTGCCGACATGGTGGTTCAGGCGCTGGTCGACCTTGGCGTCGATACAGTGTTCGGCTATCCGGGCGGCGCGGTGCTTCCGATCTACGACGCGCTTTTCAAGCACCCGACGATCAAGCACATCCTCGTCCGCCACGAGCAGGCCGCGACCCACGCAGCAGAGGGCTATGCGCGCTCCACGGGCAAGCCCGGCGTCGTCCTCGTCACCTCCGGCCCCGGCGCAACCAATGCGGTGACCGGCATCACCGACGCTTTGCTCGACTCCATCCCGATGGTCGTGCTGACGGGACAGGTGCCGACGACGCTGATCGGCACCGACGCGTTCCAGGAATGCGACACCGTCGGCATCACCCGCCACTGCACCAAGCATAATTATCTGGTGATGGACCCCGACCGGCTCGGCCCGATCCTGCACGAGGCCTTTTATATCGCGACCCACGGCCGCCCCGGCCCGGTGGTCATCGACATTCCGAAAAACGTCCAGGTCGCGACCGGCACTTACTCGATCCCCAACCGGATCGACCATAAAAGCTATCGCCCGCAGGTCGATCCCGACGCCGACGCCATCGCGCAGGCCGTCGCGATGATCGCCGCTTCCGAGCGCCCGATCTTCTACACCGGCGGCGGCGTCATCAACGCCGGCCCCGATGCGAGTGCCGCGCTGCGCCAGCTCGTCGAACTGACCGGCGCGCCGGTCACCTCGACCCTGATGGGGCTCGGCGCCTTCCCCGCCGACGACGACAAATGGCTCGGCATGCTCGGCATGCACGGCACCTATGAAGCCAATATGGCGATGAACCGCGCCGACCTGATCATCGCGGTCGGCGCGCGCTTCGACGACCGTGTCACCGGCCGTCTCGACGCTTTCTCGCCCAATTCCAAAAAGATCCACATCGACATTGACCGCAGTTCGATCAACAAGATTGTCCCCGTCGACCTCGCGGTGGTGGGCGATGCCGGGCGCGCGCTCGATGCGCTGATCGCGGCATGGGCCGACAAGGGCCACAAAGCCCGCGATCTCGGCGAATGGTGGCGCCGCCTCGACGGCTGGCGCGCGACGCGCTGCCTCGACTTTCCCGAAAAGAAGGAAGACGCCGCCGAAATCATGCCGCAGCGCGCGGTCAAGGCGCTGTTCGACGCGACCCGCGGCATGGACCCGATCATCACCACCGAGGTCGGCCAGCACCAGATGTGGGCGGCGCAGCATTTCCACTTCGACAGCCCCAACCGCTGGCTGACCAGCGGCGGCCTCGGCACGATGGGCTATGGCTTCCCCGCCGCGGTCGGCGCACAGATCGCGCACCCCGATCGCCTCGTCATCTGCATCGCGGGCGAAGCCTCGCTCCAGATGAACATCCAGGAAATGGGCACCGTCGCGCAGTACCGCCTGCCGGTGAAGATCTTCATCCTCAACAACCAGTGGATGGGCATGGTCCGCCAGTGGCAGGAACTGACCTACGAAAGCCGCTATTCGAACAGCTATTCGGACAGTCTGCCCGATTTTGTCAAACTCGCTGACGCCTATGGCTGGACCGGCCTGCGCATCGACACGCTGGGCGAACTTGCGGACGGCATTCAGACGATGATCAATACGCCGGGACCGGTGATCGTCGACTGCCGCGTCGCGCAGCTCGCCAACTGCTTCCCGATGATCCCCTCGGGCGCCGCGCACACCGACATGATCCTCCAGCCGAACGATATCGTCGGCACGATGGACGACGAAGCGAAAGCACTGGTGTGATGCTCGCAACTTCAATCTTCTCCCCCCCGGCGGGGGAGAAAAGACTTGGCTTGGCAACTTGTTGCCTAGCAAGTCTTAGAGAGGGGGAGCGATCCTCCGGATCGCGCGCGCCGATGGCGCGCGTCACCCTCTCCCAGCTTCGACTAGCCAGCAAGCTGGCAAGTCTGCGCAACCCTCTCCCGTCAAGGGAGAGGGAAGGAAAAAGATAATGAAAATTCACACCGAAGCGGGCGAGCGCCATGTGCTCGCCGTCACCGTAGATAACGAGGCGGGCATTCTTGCCAAGATCACCGGGCTGTTTTCGGCGCGCGGCTATAATATCGAAAGCCTGACCGTCGCCGACATTAGCGCCGATCATGCGCTGTCGCGCATCACCATCGTCACCAGCGGCCCGCCAGCGGTGATCGACCAGATCATCGCCCAGCTCGACCGGCTCGTTCCCGTCCATTCGGTCACCGACCTCGCCGACGGCGGTGCGCATGTCGAACGCGAGATCGCGCTGGTCAAGGTCGCGGGCAGCGGCGACAAACGCATCGAGGCGCTGCGCATGGCCGACGTGTTTCGCGCCAAGGTCGTCGACACGACGCTCAGCAGCTTCATCTTCGAAATCACGGGGACGAGCGACAAGGTCGACCGCTTCATCGCGCTGATGCGCGAATGCGGACTGGTCGAAGTCGGCCGCACCGGCGTCGTCGCCATCGCCCGCGGGTCGGAGGCGGTCTAGAGTTTACGGAATACCATTCAACGCTCGTCACCCCGGACTTGATCCGGGGTCCATGGATGCCGGATCAAGCCCGGCATGACGAAAACTAGCAGGGAAGAATGACATGCAAGTCTATTACGATCGCGACGCCGACCAGGATCTGATCAAGGGCAAGAAGGTCGCCGTCGTCGGCTACGGCAGCCAGGGTCACGCCCACGCGCAGAACCTGCGCGACAGCGGCGTCACCGACGTCGCGATCGCGCTCCGCCCCGGGTCGGCGACCGCCAAAAAGGCCGAGGCCGCGGGCTTCAAGGTGCTGACCAACAAGGAAGCCGCCGAATGGGCCGACGTCATCATGATCGCCGCCCCCGATGAGCTGCAGGCAAAAATCTACGCCGATGATCTCGCCGCCAACATGAAACCCGGCGCCGCGCTCGCCTTTGCCCACGGCCTCAACATCCACTTCGGCCTGATCGAAGCCCGCCCCGACATCGACGTCTTCATGGTCGCCCCCAAAGGCCCCGGCCACACGGTGCGCAGCGAATATCAAAAGGGCGGCGGCGTCCCCTGCCTGATCGCGGTCGCGCAGGAAGCCACGGGCAACAGCGGCAACGGCTATGCCAAAGCGCTCGCCCTCAGCTACGCCAGCGCCGTCGGCGGCGGCCGCAGCGGCATCATCGAAACCACCTTCAAGGAAGAGTGCGAAACCGACCTGTTCGGCGAACAGGCCGTGCTCTGCGGCGGCATCACCCACCTGATCCAGGCGGGTTTCGAAACTTTGGTCGAGGCGGGCTACGCCCCCGAAATGGCCTATTTCGAGTGCCTCCACGAAACCAAGCTGATCGTCGACCTGCTCTATGAAGGCGGTATCGCCAACATGCGCTATTCGATCAGCAACACGGCGGAATATGGCGACATCAAAACCGGCCCGCGCATCATCACCGAAGAAACCAAGAAGGAAATGAAGCGCGTCCTGCAGGACATTCAGTCGGGCCGCTTCGTCAAGGATTTCGTTCTCGACAACCAGGCCGGCCAACCCGAGCTGAAGGCCAGCCGCAAGGCCGCCGCCGCCCACCCGATCGAAAAGGTCGGCGGCGAACTGCGCGCGATGATGCCGTGGATCGCCAAGAACCAGCTGGTCGACAAGGCGAAGAACTGAGTGAGCACCCCCTCCCCTTCAGGGGAGGGGCAGCGAGACGCGCGGGCTTGCCCGCTAGTCGCAGCGGGGTGGGCGTCGACGCTGGCGCCTTCCCGCGACCCCCACCCCAACCCCTCCCCTGAAGGGGAGGGGCTTGTGATATCGGCCCTGATGACCGACCAATCCCACCCCTTCGACACCCACCGCGCCGACCTTGCCGCGCTGGCCGCGCAAAGCAGCCGCCGCGCCCTCGCGCCGCGCGCCGGTCGCGACTTCGCGTCGAACGACTATCTCGGCCTTGCCGATTCCGACACGCTGCGCGCCGCCCTCACCGCGGGAATCGAACGCGGCCTGCCCGCCGGATCGGGCGGCTCGCGCTTGCTCCGCGGCAACCACCCCGAACATGAAGCGCTCGAAGCCCATGCCGCGCGCCATTACGGCAGCGAAGCCGCGCTGTTTTTCGCCACCGGCTTCGCCGCCAACACCGCACTCTTCGCCACGCTTCCCCAGCGCGGCGACCTTGTCGTCCATGACGAACTGATCCACGCCAGCGCCCACGACGGCATGAAGCTCGGCCGCGCCGGGACCGTCGCCGCCGCGCACAACGACGCGCAGGCGTTCGACGACATCATCGCCCGCTGGCGCGCGGGAGGCGGCGGCGGCACACCGTGGATCGCGGTCGAAAGCCTCTACAGCATGGACGGCGACCGCGCCCCGCTCGCCCAACTTGCCGCGGTCGCCGATCGCCACGACGCAGTGCTGGTCGTCGACGAAGCGCACGCAACCGGGGTCTTCGGTCCCGGCGGCGCGGGCCTCGCCCACGCGCTACCGCGCCGCGACAACCTCATCACCCTTCACACTTGCGGCAAGGCGCTCGGCTGCGAAGGCGCGCTGCTGTGCGCCCCCGCGATCGCAACCGACTTCATCGTCAACCGCGGCCGCCCCTTCATCTTCTCGACCGCCCCGTCGCCGCTGATGGCGTGGCTCGTCCGTCACGCGATCGAGATCGTCGCGAACGAGCCCGAACGGCAGGCGCGCCTGCACGCGGTCGTCCGCCACGCGACCGAACGTCTCGTGCCCCTCGGCATCCCGGCCAGCGGCACCCAGATCCTGCCTGTCATCATCGGCGACAACCAGCGCACGATGCGCATCGCCGCGGCGCTGCGTGAGGCCGGGTTCGACATCCGCGGCATCCGCCCGCCAACCGTGCAGCAGGGGACCGCACGGCTGCGCATCGCGATCACCCTCAACGTCGACGAGGCCGACATCGACGCAATGGCCGACGCGCTCGCGCAAGCGATGGCCGCAGCATGACCCGCTTCGTCGTCACTGGCACCGACACCGGCATCGGCAAGACGATCTTTTCGGCCGCCCTCGCGGGTGCGACGGGTGCGCCTTACTGGAAGCCGATCCAGGCGGGCCTTGAGGAAGAAACCGATAGCGAGACGGTCGCTAAACTCCTCCCTGCGCGAAGCGTGGGGAGGGGGACCGTCCGCGAAGCGGATGGTGGAGGGGCNNTCGCGCCATGGCCCCTCCGTCAGCCCTCAGGACTGCCACCTCCCCATTGCTGCACAACAGGGAGGAAAAATCCTCCCCGAAGCCTTTCGCCTCAAAACCCCCGCCTCCCCGCATATCGCCGCCGAGATAGATGGCATCGCCATCGACCCCGCCGCGCTCACCCCGCCCCCCGGCAACCTCATCATCGAAGGCG
>NZ_DKIH01000001.1:0-154 GCF_002454115.1 Sphingopyxis sp. UBA6723
GATCGCCACCATCAAGCAGGCGACCGAGTTCGGCCTGCCACAAAGCGGCGTCAAGCTCGCCGGGCTCTACCTGCACATCACCGACATCCACGCGATCGGCCTGCAGGACGCGCAGGGTCTGATCCTGACCCAGGCCTTCTACTGGGACCTGAAC
>NZ_DKIH01000001.1:159-40043 GCF_002454115.1 Sphingopyxis sp. UBA6723
GCGCTTCTTCGAGCGCCACAAGGCGATGCCGACCATGGGCCAGGCCGGCACCTACTCCTCGATCCTGCATTATCTCAAGGCGCTGAAGGCCGCCGGCACGACCGAGACCGAGAAGGTCGCCGCGCAGATGAAGGCGACACCGGTCAACGACTTCTTCGCCAAGAACGGCGTGATCCGCGAGGACGGCCGCATGGTGCACGACCTCTATGTGCTCGAGGTCAAGAAGCCCGAGGAATCCAAGTACCCCTGGGATTATCTCAAGTTGATCCGCACCATTCCGGGCGACCAGGCCTTCCGGCCGCTTGCCGAGGGCGATTGCCCACTGGTCAAGAAGTGAGGCTGCCGACTCCTATCCCCGCCGCAGCTTGGCGTAGCGGGCGATCAACCGATCGCGCTTGAGGCGGGACAGGCGGTCGATCCAGAAGATGCCGTCGAGCTGGTCGATCTCGTGCTGATGGCAGATCGCGAGCAGGCCGTCCGCCTCCTCGCTCCGTTCCTTCCCGTCGAGGTCCTGATAGGCACGCGGACACGGGCATGGCGTTCGAGCTCATCGGTGACGCCAGGCATCGAGACGCTGCCCTCGGTGTGGCGGATGGTCTCGCGCGAGACCTGATCCAGCTCCGGATTGACATAGATGCGGACGTCGCCCGGCGCGAGCTCGAGCACCACGAGCCGCGACAAGACGCCGATATGCGGAGCGGTGATGCCTATGCCCGGCGCGTCCCTCATGGTCTCGAGCAGATCGTCGGCAAGCGCGCGCAGATCGGCGTCGAAACGCAGGACGGGGGCCGCGGTCAGGCGCAGACGAGGGTCGGGGAAACTCAGGATTGGTCGGACGGGCATCGCGATTTTTTGGTGCTTTCCTTGCTGGGATGCCTTTGGGGGAACGCAGCGTAGCAAGCCGGGCAGCGGCGCTCTACGCACCCCGAGCTGCGACGCCTCGTACTCCCCAATGACGATATCGCGATCTGTCGAGAGACCGACGGAGTCCGATACGCTCACTTCGTCGTGTAGCCACCGTTGACCAGAATGGTCTGGCCGGTCATCCACCACCCCTCGGAAACGAGGAAGCGGATGAAGGGGACGATGTCCTCGATATGGGTCAGGCCGGTCGGCGAGAACTTCGACAGGGCCGCCGCGGTCTTGTGATAGGCGACCGCATCCGCCCCTTCCGCCGGATAGAAGAAGGGCGTGTCCATCGGGCCGGGGCCGATCGCGGTGACCGAGATGCCGCGCTCGCCGAACTCCTTCGAGGCAGCGCGCGTGAAGTGCTCGACCGGAGCCTTCATCCCGGCATAGGCGGCATAGAACGGCGTGAAGGCCCCGAGCAGCGAAGTCACTACGGTGGTGACCTTGCCGTTCTCGTTCAGCGCCTTGCCGGCCTCCTTGAGGAAGAAGAAGGCGGATTTCGCGTTCACCGCGGCCATCTCGTCATATTCGGCCTCGCTGATCTCGGTGAAGGGCTTTTTGAGCACTTTTCCAACGGTGTTGATCGCGATGTCGGGACGGCCGATCGCGGCGATCGTGTCGGCAAAAAGCCTTTCGACCGCGGCCGCAGACGTGAGGTCAGCCTGGAAGCTGACCGCTTCGGCACCAGCGGCCCGAACCGCCGCGAGCGTTTCCTCGGCTTCGGCCGCAGAGGCCGGGCTATTATAGTGGATGGCTATTGCCTTTGCCCCATGCGCGGCCAGATCGCGGGCGATGAGACCGCCCAGATTCTTGCCGCCCCCCGCGATCAGTACGGTTTTACCTCGAATGCTGTGATCGGTCATCAAATGTCTCCTTTGGGTCTGTTTTCCAGAGGATAGGACGCTTTCACCTTGTCCGCTTTCGAATTCCGGCGCAGTTTTTGGTTTGGGCAAGACGAGTCGTGGGGACTCGCGAGGTGGGCGATTGACCGAAGCCGCACAGATATGGGACGGGATCCGGCCGCGGTCCCAGCGCGACGTGCTCGCGCGGCATCAGGCGCAGATTGGACATTTGGGTGTGCTGGCTGCGGCCGAAAATCTGGCGCGCCCGACCGACTGGGCGTTCGAGGAGGATCACCACATCGTCGTTGTCCATCTGGGCGGACAACTCGATCGGATGGACTGCGAGTTTTCGGTTGGGCCGTCGGGCAGCGCGCTGCCATCGCGCGGCGATGTCTGGGTCATCCCGGCGGCATGCCGCTATGCAGCGCTGGCGCAGGGCGAACGGGCCGAATTCGTCGAATTCCGCGTGCCGACCGCACTGCTGGACGATGCGCCGATTGCGGCGCGTGTCCAGTATCGCGACGATGGTCTTTTCGACACCACCGTCCGGTTGGCGCACCTCTTGCGCGGTGCAAATGACGATCTTTCGATGATGGCGGCGCGCGCCCTCGGCGACGCGCTGGAATGGCATATTTGCCGACACTATGGCCCTGGCACCAAAAGTCCGCGGCGCCGTCAGCTGTCGGCGTCCAACCGGGTCCTGCTGGCCGACGCTATTCGCGGGCAGCTCGACGCCCGCCACAGTCTTGACGTGCTGGCGGGGCTCGTCGGGATGGATGTTCGCCGCTTCACCGGCGCTTTCCAGCAGGCGTTCGGCCTCTCGCCCTGGCAATATGTGATGCGCATGCGGCTCGACGACGCGGCCCGGCGGCTCCGGAACACCACCGAACCGGTCACCGAGGTCGCGCTGGCTACCGGCTTTGCCACGCCGAGTCATTTTGCGACGGCCTTTGCACGGCGTTTCGGCATGCCGCCATCGCGCTATCGCGCCACAGCTCATTGCTAGTGGGGTAGTCGGACGCTCCCGGCGAAGCAGTATCGCAAGATCATGGAAAAGCGCGGCGCGTGCTCAGCAAGCGACAAGCCGCGTCCAGCAGTAGAAGGATTGGATGCCCCGCGAGGATTCGAACCTCGATAGGCGGTATCAGAAACCGCAGTCTTACCATTAGACGACAGGGCAATCGTGAGGCGGGCGCAATATGATTGCGCGGGCGCGCTGTCAAGGCCGCTCTGCCTGCCCGCACAAGGTCGCTTGCCCTGCCACATTTCGCCGCTAGCATCATGCAACAACAAACAAGGGGCCGCGCGCCCGCGCGGACACCCGCAAGGAGTGGGTTGATGCGTCATGTCGCGATCGTCGGGTCCGGCCCCGCGGGCTATTACACCGCCGAAACACTTCAGAAAGCCGAGGATATTGCGGTCGATGTCATTGACCGGCTGCCCGTCCCCTATGGCCTGATCCGCACCGGGGTGGCGCCCGATCATCAGTCGATCAAGGCGGTCTCGCGGCGTTATGAGGGTACGGCGCTGGCCGACAATGTCCGCTTTGTCGGCCATGTGTCGGTCGGCAGCGACGTGACGATCGACGAGCTGGTCGAACTCTATGACGCGGTGGTGCTGGCGACGGGGGCGCCGAACGACCGGCCGCTGGAGATCCCCGGCGCCGACCTGCCCGGGGTGATCGGCAGCGCCGCCTTTGTCGGCTGGTACAATGGTCATCCCGATTTCGCCGACCTGAACCCGCCGCTGGGCGCCGCCGGGGTCGCGGTCATTGGCAATGGCAATGTCGCACTGGACGTCGCGCGCATCCTGGCCAAGACTCCCGCCGAGTTTGTCGGCAGCGATATCGTCGCGCATGCGCGCGCGCAGCTGGCGGCGAGCGCGGTGCGCCATATCCACATCCTTGGCCGCCGCGGCCCGCACCAGATTGCGATGACGCCCAAGGAGCTGGGCGAGCTCGGCCATCTGGAGCGCGCCAGCCCGCGCGTCGACCCCGCCGACCTGCCCCCCGAGGGCGACGACGCGCTGCTCGAACCCGGAATGCGCAAGTCGGTGACGCATTTGCGCAGCTTTGCCGCCAACCCCGTCGCCAAGCCTGTGACGATCGATTTCGACTTTTTTGCGATGCCCGTCGCGATCGAGGGCGCCAAAGACAATGGGGGGCATGCCGAGCGGATCATCGTCGAGCGCACGACGCTCGATGCCGAGCTGCGCAGCCATGGCACCGGTGAAACCTATGCGATCGATGCAGGGCTGGTGATCAGCTGCATCGGCTATCAGACGCCGCCGATCCCCGGCGTTCCCTATGAGCATGGCCGCGGGCGGTTCGCGAACGACTGCGGGCGGATCCTGCCCGGCCTTTACTGCGTCGGCTGGGCGCGGCGTGGGCCGTCGGGGACGATCGGCACCAACAAGCCCGACGGCGCGCGGATCGCCGAGATGGTGCTGGAGGACGTCGGGCGCGGCGCGGGCAAGGCCGGGCGGCCGGGACTCGACGCGCTGCTGGCGAGCCGCGGGGTGGTGCCGGTGACCTTTGCCGACTGGCGGCGGATCGAGGCGGCCGAGGTCGCCGCGGCGCTCGACGGCCATCCGCGCGAGAAGTTTGTCAGCGTCGAGGCGATGCTGGAAGCCATCGGGCGTTGAAAGATCGCGTCCGCACGGCGCTGCGCTGGCTGCTGGCGCTCGCCTATGGCTATGCGGGCTATCTCCACCTGGTGCGCCCCGCCCCGTTCCTCGCGATCACGCCGCCGTGGGTACCGCAGCCCGAGCTGGTTGTCGCGGCGACCGGGGTGGCCGAATTGCTCGGCGCTGTCGGGCTGATGATCCCGCAAGTTCGCAAGGCCGCGGGCTGGGGGCTGGCACTCTATGCGCTGTGCGTGTGGCCCGCGAATATCCACCATGCGCTGGCCAATATCGCGATCGGCGGCGAGACTTTGAGCTGGTGGTACCACGGACCGCGGCTGGTGTTGCAGCCGGTGGTCATCTGGTGGGCGCTGTGGGCGAGTGAGGCGGTGGAGTGGCCGTTTGGGACGAAAAATAACCTCTGATTCGTTCGCCCAGAGCCTGTCGAAGGGCCGTCCTTCTTCGCGACGTCGAAAAGAAGAACGGTGCTTCGACAAGCTCAGCACAAACGGACGAGGGGTATGCGCCTTACTTCACCACCGGCGTCTCGATCGGCAGCTGACCCTTCTGGCTCGCCGCATAGGCTTCGGTCGCCTTCAGCACCCGCAGCATGTTACCGCTGGCAATCTTCTCCAGTTCGGCCTGCGTATAGCCGCGCCGCGCCAGTTCGGTGAACAGCGCCGGATAGCCGGTGACATCCTCCAGCCCGACGGGCGTGGCATCCATGCCATCATAATCGCCGCCGATGCCGATATGATCGACGCCGATCGTCTTTTTGATATGGTCGATATGATCGGCGACCAGGCCCAACGGCGTCGACGGCGGCGGGTTGGCGGTATCCCACGCTTTCAGCGCGGCGGCAGCGCCCGCTGGATTGCCCAGATAGAGCGCGTCGAGCCGCGCCCGTTCCGCCGTCCGCTTCAGCCCATGTTCGCGCAAATTGGGATCGACGAAGGCGGCGTAGAACACCACCATGATGATCCCGCCATTGGCCTTGACCGCGGGCAGCACCGAATCGGGTACATTGCGCGGATGGTCGTTGACCGCGCGCACCCCCGAATGGCTGAACATCACCGGCGCTTTGGTCGCCTCCAGCGCGTCTTTCATCGTCGCTTCGCTGACGTGGCTGAGGTCGACGATCATGCCGAGCCGGTTCATTTCCTGCACCACCTGGCGCCCGAAATCGGTGAGCCCGTCATGCTTCGGCGCATCGGTCGCGCTGTCGGCCCAGGGGACATTCTTGCCATGGGTCAGCGTCATGTAGCGCACCCCCATGCCGAACATTTCGCGCAGCACGGCGAGCGACGAGCCGATCGACTGGCCACCCTCGATCCCCAGCATCCCGGCGATCTTGCCCGCCTTCATCTGGCTTTGGAGTTCGGTTGAATTGTAAGCCAGCGACAGGTCGGCGGGGTAGCGCGCGATCAGCCGCTTCGCGACATCGATCTGTTCAATGGTCTGCTGCACCGCCAGCTGCTCGTTGGTGTTCGAGGGGACATAGACGGACCAGAATTGCGCCCCGACGCGCCCCTTGCGCAGCCGCTGGATGTCGGTGTGCATCACCGTTCCGTCGGGCTTTGGCTTGGTGGTGTCGCGAAAGTCGAAGTTGTTGATGACATTGCCGACCTGCCCGCGCAGTTCCCACGGCACGTCATTATGTCCGTCGAACACCGGCGCGCGCTGGAGCGCGGCTTCGGCAACCGCCTCGGGCGATTTCTGCGCGGCGGCGGGGGTGGTGATGAGGGCGAGAGCGGCAAGGCCGGCGAGCAGGATGGGGTTGTTCATGGAGCGCGACCCTAACCGCTTGTTCGCGCGGTGCAAGTGCGTGACGATCTGCGCGACCGATAGGTCGCGCCATATTTATCTCACACAAAGACACAAAGATGGCGGTTTGCTCGCGCGAGGGAGCCGCCATCTTTGTGTCTTTGTGTGAGTCATTCTTCTTGCAGCTTCGCTGCGAAGGACCGAGCTTGACGTTCACGTCAACCGCGCGCAGCATCCTCCCCATGACAGCCTTTGACGAGTGGCGCGCGCGTTCGCCCTATTATGACGAAACCCATGAGGCGCTGGCCCAGAGCGTCCGCCGCTTCGTCGAGCGCGAGATCGCGCCGCATATCGACCGCTGGGAGGCCGAGGGCGAATTGCCGCGCGAGCTGCACAAAAAGGCCGCCGAGGCGGGCATCCTCGGGCTGCGCTATCCCGAACAATATGGCGGCCACAGCGAAGGCTTCGACAATTTCCATGGGCTGGTGCTGACCGAGGAACTCGCCGCGGTCGGCGCGGGCGGACTGGGCGCGTCGCTGATGACGCATGGTATCGGGCTGCCGCCGATCCTCGCGCTGGGGTCCGAGGAGCTGAAACAGCGCGTTGCGCCGCCGGTGCTCGCGGGCGACAAGATCATCGCGCTTGGGATCACCGAAGCGAGTGGGGGCAGCGACGTCGCGAACCTCAAGACGACAGCCGTGAAAGACGGCGCCGACTATATCGTCAACGGCGGCAAGATGTTCATCACGTCGGGGATGCGCGCCGACTGGCTCACCTGCGCGGTGCGCACCGGCGGGTCGGGCGCGGCGGGCATTTCGCTGCTGCTGATCGATATGGATGCGCCGGGGGTCGAGCGCACGCGGCTCGACAAGATGGGCTGGCGGTGCAGCGACACCGCCGCGATCCATTTCAGCGACGTGCGCGTTCCCGCGGCCAACCTGATCGGGCCGGAGAATGGCGGGTTTATCGGCATCATGCGGAACTTCAATTCGGAGCGACTCGGCATGGCGATGGGCTGCTGCGCCTATGCGCGTGTCGCGATGGCCGAGGCGGCGGAGTGGGCGCAGAACCGCGAGACGTTCGGCAAGCCGCTGGTCGGCCACCAGTCGATCCGCATCAAGCTGGCCGACATGGAACGCCAGATCGAGGCGACGCAGGCGTGGGTCGACCTCGCCGCGTGGCAGGTGAAAAACGGCAAGGACCGCCCCGCCGATTTCGCGATGCTGAAGGTGCAGGCGACGCGGATGCTGGAGGCCGTCGCACGCGAGGCGGCGCAGGTGCTGGGCGGCGCATCCTATATCACCGGCAGCAAGGTCGAGCGCATCTACCGCGAGGTGCGCGTCAACGCCATCGGTGGGGGGAGCGAGGAGATCATGCTGGACCTGGCCGGGCGGCAGTTGTTCGGGGGGAAGCGCTAGACCGCCAGCCGCCGCGCATAACGGTCGAGCCGCGCGAGCTGCGCCATCAGCGCGCCGAGCAGCAGCAATTCGACCAGCGCGGTCCCGACGATCAGCGCATGCGCCGAATCGCCGCTCGCGCCCTGAAACGCGCGCACCAGACTGGCGCCGACCGACAGCGCCAGACTCCCCGCAGCAAAATGCAGCCAGCGGCGTACCAGCGCGATCCGGCGCCGCGACGCCATCCACCACGCCGCGCCGATGCACGCCAGCGCCGCGATCAGCCCGCCGCGATCGAACCAGGTCAGCGGATCACCGCCGCCCGGAAGGTCGAGAATGACCGTGCGCAGCCGCATCAGCAGCAAGGTCGCGCCGCCGAGCAGCGCTGCGGCGACGCACGAGCGCCGCAGCCGGTCGGGCAGCGCCGCCTCGGCATAGGCGCGCGCGATTTCGGCGGGGCGCCCGAAGCGCCGCACTGCGTCGGCTTCCCCCACCTGTTCGGCAGTGTCGCACAGATGCGATTCGATCTCGTCGCGCACCCGCCGCGACAGGCGGGGATCGAACGCCAGCACATCGTCGAGCTCGTCGAGATAGGAGGCGATCGGCCCGCTCATGTGCGCGCGCCCAGCACCAGATCGATCCCGCTGGCAAAGCTTTGCCAGCCCGCGCGCCGCTCGACCAGCGACTGGCGGCCGCTGTCGGTCAGCGCATAGACGCGGCGCTTGCGCCCGCCGTCGGGCTGGACCCAGCGGCTGGCGAGCAGACCCGCGAGTTCGAGCCGGTGCAGCGCCGGATAGATCGTCCCTTCGGGCAGATCGAAATGGCCCCCACTACGCGCGCGGATCGCCTCAATGATCGCATATCCGTGCAAGGCCTCGTCGCCGATCGTGGCGAGCAGCACGGCGTCGAGGTGGCCTTTGAGCATTTCCGCAGACATGCCCGCCGATTTAGCTTTGCAACGCTAGGTATGCAAGTTATACCTAGCGTCACTAGGCTTCAAACGGAGGATGTATGACGGCGACAACAACCGCGGCAACGACTGCGACCAAGGGCTGGGCCGAAGGCTGGGGGCTGTTCTGGACGCTGACCCTAGCGCTGGCGGCGATGGCGCTCGGCTTCCTCTTCGTCCTCGGCTGGGACACCGACGGTTATCGCATGGTGATCCGCGCCACCGCGCGCACCTCGCTCGTCCTGTTCCTCGCCGCCTTTGCCGCATCCGCCGCCTTCAAGCTGTGGCCCGGCCCCTTCACCCGCTGGCTGCGCCGCAACCGGCGCCAGCTCGGGCTTGACTTTGCGATGTCACATTTCATCCATGCGCTGGTGATCATCGCGCTGTGGAAAACCGACCCCGACACCTTCTGGGTGCTGACCAACCCCAAATCGATCGTGACCGGCGGCACCGCCTATCTGTTCATCGCCCTCCTCGCCGCGACCTCGTTCGACCGCATGGTCAAGGCGCTCGGCCCCAAGGCATGGGGCCGGCTGCACTGGTGGGGCGTGTGGATCGTCGCGCTCAGCTTCATCTTCACCAACGGCAAACGCATCCCGGTGAGCGGCTGGTATGCCCTGCCAGTCGCGCTGGTCGTCGCGGTGATCGTGCTGCGCGTTGTGGCGGGGCGGAAACAGCGCCGGGCGGCGGCGCTGGCTTAGGCGCGGCGAGGCTACTGGCCGTCGCGCTTGTCGGCGAGCGCCCTCGATTCGGCCTTAAGCGGCCGCGACACCGGGCAGACTTCCTGCACATAGCCGTTGAGCACATTGGTCAGCGCGTCGGGTACCAAGCGATAAAAGACAAACTGGCCACGCTTTTCGCTGGTGATCAGTCCGGCATTTTCCAGCACCGACAGATGCTGCGACACCGCCGGTTTACTCATCTCGAAGCGCGCGGCGATGTCCCCCGCGCTGAGTTCGGCATGCGCCAGATAGGCGAGAATTTTCCGCCGCGGCGTCGATGCCAGTGCCTGAAAAACCCGTTCCATGATGACCCAAATGGCGACTGACAGCGCCCTTGACAAGAGATTAGATATTTAAGTAATTACTTATTCGCTGTCAGGAGCTAGCGATGCGCAGTAGTGAAGATCCCCATGCCGTCAATTTTCTGATCGACGAGCCCGGGTCCGACCCGCTCAACGGCCAGGTGCGTGCCGATATGCCCAGCATCGTCTGGAATGGCGGGATGGCCGTCATTGCACTGGTCGCGGGTCCGTTCTTCGTGACGCCATCGACAATGGCCCTGTTTTTCCTCACCACCGGCGCCGCGCTACTGCTCGGGCACAGCATCGGCTATCACCGGATGATGATCCACGGCAGCTTTGCCGCGCCGCGCTGGCTGACGCGCACGCTGGTCTGGTTCGGCGCCTTTGTCGGCATGGCGGGTCCTTTTGGCATAATCCGCGCCCACGACACGCGCGACTGGGCGCAGCGACAGGCCGACTGCCACCCGTTTCTTGCGCACAAGACGCATATCCTGCGCGACGCATGGTGGCAGATCTATTGCCGTCTCGACCTTGATAATCCGCCGCGCTTCGATTTCGCCGAACTCGACCGCGACCCCTTCTATCGCTGGCTCGAAGCGACATGGCGTTGGCAACAGCTGCCGGTCGCGGTCGTCCTGTTTGCGATCGGCGGCTGGGGCTGGGTCGTGTGGGGCGTTGCGGCGCGCGTGGCGGTCGCCAACCACGGGCACTGGCTTGTCGGCCATCTCGCGCACAATCGCGGCCCTCAGCGCTGGACGGTCGATGCGCATGGAGTGCAGGCGTTCGATGTTCCGTGGGCCGCAATCCCGACGATGGGAGAGGCGTGGCACAACAACCATCACGCCTACCCCGGATCTGCGCGCATCGGGCTGCATCCCGGCCAAAGCGACTGGGGTTATGCCGTCATTCGGTTTTGCGAGCGGCTTGGATTGATGTGGGACGTTCGGACACCGGATACGCTCGGAAGGCGCCCCGGTCTTTCCGAGGTGGCTCGACATGAGGCGGGCTTGGCGGCACACTCGCCGCATGGACACATCCCTACATAGCTGGCCCGCCGCGGCCGAAACCCTGCTCGACGACCTTGTCGACCTGCGCCGCGCGATTCATCGCGAGCCTGAACTAGGCCTCCAGAACCCCAAGACGCTGGCGAAGATCAAGGATGCGCTCGCCGGGCTGCCACTCGAATTTCACGAGGGGCCGTCGACAACCGGGCTCATTGCAATCCTGCGCGGTCCCGCCAACGGGCGCACCGTGCTGCTGCGCGGCGACATGGATGCGTTGCCTTTGGTCGAGGACACGGGGCTCGACTTCACCTCCGAAACGACCGGCGCGATGCATGCGTGCGGCCATGATACGCATGTCGCGATGCTCGTCGGCGCGGCGAAGCTGCTGTGCGCGGCGCGGGATCGGCTCCCCGGAACGGTGATGTTCATGTTCCAGCCGGGCGAGGAAGGTCATCATGGCGCGCGCTTCATGCTGGACGACGGGATCATCGATCCGCTGCCCGATGCCGCCTTCGCGCTCCACATCATGCCCAACGCGCCGCACGGGATTTTCGCGTCGCGCGCCGGACCGCTGCTCGCTTCGTCCGACGTGCTGTCGATCACCGTCAAGGGCGCGGGCGGGCATGCCTCGATGCCGCACGATGCGATCGACCCGATCCCCGTCGCCTGCGCGATCGTCACCGCCATCCAGACGATGGTGACGCGCCGCGTGTCGGTGTTCGATCCCGCCGTGGTGACGATTGCCAAGATCAGCGCCGGGACAACGAACAATATCATTCCCGAGACGGCAGCGATGCTCGGCACGATCCGCACGCTGTCGCCCGAGCGCCGCGCGATGGTGGCGCGCGAGCTGAAACGCCTCGCCCCCGCGATCGCCGAGGCGCATGGCTGCACCGCCGAGGTGCAGATCGACGAGGGCTTTCCGGTCACCATCTGTGACAGCCGCGCGGTTGCGTTCGGCCAGTCGGTGGTCGAAGCGACGTTCGGCGAAGCGGCGTGGCTGACGATGGACCATCCGGTGATGGGCGCCGAGGATTTCTCTTATGTGCTCGAAAAAGTCCCCGGCGCGATGTTCTGGCTGGGCGCGAGCGCCGAGGGCAGCGACTGGCGCGCCTGCTGCGGCCTGCACTCGAACCGCATGGTACTCGACGAAAAGGTGATGGCGCGCGGCGCGGCGCTGCATGCGGCGCTGGCGGAGCGGTTTTTGAACGAAGGATTCAACGCATGATCAACATCATCGGCGCGATCATCTCGGGCCTGATCATCGGCGCGCTGGCGCGCTTCTTCTATCCCGGCGCGGTGCAGATGGGGTGGATCGCGACGATCCTGCTCGGCATCGGCGGCTCGCTGCTCGCGGGGCTCGCGACGTCACGCGGCCGCGGCGACTTCCACCGCGCGGGCTGTTTGGCATCGGTGATCGGGGCGATTGTGCTGATATTGGTTGGCCGGCTGCTCGGCATCGGCGGATAAAAGAAGGAAATTATCTCACACAAAGACACAAAGAGGTGTGCCGATGACTGCAAGCGTCGAGGATTTGGCCAGGCTTGTCGTCGACTGCGGGTTCCGACTGCATCAGAATTTGGGGCCAGGCCTCCTTGAATCGGCGTATGAAGCCATTTTGGCGGATCAACTGGCAAGACGCGGTATCGTCGTCGAACGTCAGAAGCCTATCCCGATCAAATATGATGGCATCGAGCTCGCCGAAGGCTTCCGGGCCGATCTGTTGCTGAATGGCCAATTGCTCGTCGAATTGAAATCGGTTGAGCGGCTTTCGCCGCTCCATAGCAAACAGGTGCTGACTTACTTACGCCTGCTCGACCTGCCGCTCGGCGTCCTGATAAATTTTGGCGGAGCCACCTTCAAAGAGGGTGTACGCCGCATCGCGAACGGCGATTTGGGGAGATGAGCACACGCCCTCTTTGTGTCTTTGTGTGAGAAATTTTTCCTTAACCCACATCACGGCACCAGCACCGTATCGACCGCCTCCGCCAGCATCTCCGGATAGTCGAGCGTGTAATGCAGCCCGCGGCTTTCCTTGCGGTGAAGGGCGCTTTTCACGATCAGATCGGCGCATTGCAGCAGGTTGCGCAGTTCGATCAGGTCGGTGGTGACGCGGAAGTGGCCGTAATAATCCTCGACCTCGTCGGTCAGCAGGCGGATGCGGTGCTGGGCGCGCTCCAGCCTTTTGGTCGTGCGCACAATGCCGACATAATTCCACATGAAGCGGCGGATTTCGGTCCAGTTCTGCTTGATGATCACCTCTTCGTCCGAATCGGTGACGCGGCTTTCGTCCCATGGACGGATCGCGGGGGGCGGTTCGAGCTGGTCCCAGCGCGCGATAATGTCCTTTGCCGCCGCCTCGCCGAAAACGAAACATTCGAGCAGGCTGTTCGACGCGAGGCGGTTGGCGCCGTGGAGGCCGCTTTCGGTGCATTCGCCCGCGGCATAGAGCCCCGGCAGGTCGGTGCGTCCGGCGAGGTCGATCAAGATGCCGCCGCAGGTATAATGCTGCGCCGGAACAACCGGGATCGGCTGCTTCGTCATGTCGATGCCGAGCGTCAGCAGCTTTTCATAGATGTTCGGGAAATGGCCGGCGACGAAGTCGGGGTCGAGGTGGCTGATGTCGAGATGGACATAATCGAGCCCCGAGCGCTTGATCTGATCGTCGTTGGCGCGCGCCACGACGTCGCGCGGCGCGAGTTCGGCGCGCGCGTCGTAATCGGGCATGTAACGGTGGCCGGTCTCGGGGTGTTTCAATAGGCCCCCCTCGCCGCGCACCGCCTCGGTGATCAGGAAATTCTTGACGTCGAGGTTGAACAGGCAGGTCGGGTGGAACTGCATCATTTCCATGTTCGACACGCGGCAGCCCGCGCGCCACGCCATCGCGATGCCGTCGCCGGTCGCGCCTCTTGGCGCGGTCGAGAATTGATAGACGCGCCCCGTCCCGCCGCTCGCCAGGATCGTCGCGCGGCCGACATGCGCGTGGACCTTCCCCGTTTTTTCATCGAGCGCATAGACGCCCCAGACGCGGCCCGATCCCGAATAACGTTCCTCGTGCCGTCCGGTGATCAGGTCGACGCACGCTTGCCCGGGCAGCAGCGTGATGTTCGGATGCGCCGCGGCGGTCTTGAGCAGCGCCGCCTGCACCGCCCAGCCGGTCGCGTCGTCGACATGGACGATGCGGCGGTGCGAATGCCCGCCCTCGCGCGTCAGGTGCAGCGCCTCGGCATCCTTGTTGAACGGGACACCCATTTCGACGAGGCGTTCGATCGAGGCGGGCGCATTTTCGACGACGAACTCGACCGTCTCGCGCCGGTTGAGCCCGGCGCCCGCGACCATCGTGTCGTCGATATGATTTTCGAACGTGTCACCCGCGTCGAGCACCGCGGCGATCCCGCCCTGCGCCCAGGCGGTCGATCCGCCGGTCAGCTCGCCTTTGGCCAGCACCAGCACCTTGCAATGATCGGCCAGCGCGATCGCTGCGGTCAGTCCGGCGGCGCCGGACCCGACAATGATGACATCATATTCACTCATGGCGCCTCTGTTGCACAGCAGGACGCGGCGTGACAGGGGGGATCGATGGTCGCCGTCAAGGGGAATTGTCGTCATGGATAAAGCCGGGCTTGGGCGGCGGAGCCTGATCGCCGCGATTGCGGCGCTGCCACTTGTCGGCTGCGCGACCGGCGGGCGGCGCGCGGCGCGCGACCTGAGCGTCGTTACCTTCAACATCTGGCACGATGCCGCACCATGGCCGGCGCGGCTCGCGCTGCTCACGGCGGCGCTGCGCGACGCTGACGCCGATGTCATCGCCTTGCAGGAAGTGCTGGAAGATAAGCGCAAGGAACTGCCCAACCAGGCCGACACCATCGCCCGCGCCCTTGGCTACCGCCACGTCCATTTCGTCGCGGTCGAGCCCGAGGGCGCACCAAAACGCTATGGCAATGCAATCCTCACCCGCCTGCCGGTGATCGAAGTCGCGCGGCGCAAGCTTACCCCCTTATCCGATTCGCGCACCGCGATCCGCGTGCGCGTGCGAACCACGGCTGGATCGGTCGACATCGTCGCCACTCATCTTGCGTGGCAGCCCGACGCAGGCGCGGTGCGCGCCGAGCAGCTCGCCGACCTGATCGCCTGGTTGCCGATCGACGGGGTGCCGCTGGTTGTGATGGGCGATTTCAACGCACCGCTCGACGATTCAGCGCTGCGCGCGATGGGGCCGCCGCGCTTCGTGTCGGCGTTGCCGCAGGGGGCGGTGGCGACGACGCTCAACCCCGCACGCGGCCACCAGCCGCGGGTGATCGACCATATTTTCGCCGAATCCGCCGCCTTTGCGGTCACCGCTGCACGGATCATCGGCGATCAGGCGGTGAACGGCGAATATCCATCCGATCATTTCGGGGTCGCAGCGCGCCTGACCCGGCGCTGAGCGGTCAGGCGGCGCTACGCGTCAGATTGAGGAATACGTCTTCCAGATCAGCCTCGCGGGTCGACACGTCGACGATGCCGTGGCCCATCGCATTGACCGCGGCGAGCACTTCGCCTGCGTTCATGCGGTCCTTGTTGTAGCTGATCGCGAGGCCGCGCGTCCCCTCGCGTTCGATCTTTTCGAAGGCCGGGTGGGTCGGCAGGTCGGTGATGTCGGCATCGAGCGTCACCACGACGATCTTTTCGCGTGCCATGTCGACCAGCTCGCGGGTCGGCTTGTTCGCGATCAGTCTGCCATGGTTGATGATCGCGATCCGGTCGCACAATTCCTCGGCTTCTTCGAGGTAGTGCGTCGTCAGCACGACGGTCACGCCGCGGTCGTTGAGCGACTGGACATAGGACCAGAGCTGCTGGCGCAGCTCGATATCGACCCCCGCGGTCGGCTCGTCGAGAACGATGATCGGCGGCGAGTGGACCATCGCCTTGGCAACGAGCAGGCGGCGCTTCATCCCGCCCGACAGCGTGCGGGCATAGGCGTCGCGCTTGTCCGACAGATGCACCGCGGCGAGCAGGTCGTCCGAAATGCGTTTCGCTTTGGGTACCCCATATAGCCCCGCCTGATTCTCGAGCGTCTCGAACGGCGTGAAAAAGGGATCGAAGACGATTTCCTGCGGCACGATGCCGATCGAGTATTTGGCGTTGCGCGGGTCGGCGTCGATGTCGAAGCCCCAGATGCTCGCGCTGCCGCTCGTCTTGTTGACCAGCCCCGCCAGGATATTGATCAGCGTCGATTTGCCCGCGCCATTAGGCCCGAGCAGCCCAAAAATCTGGCCGCGCGGGACGTCGAAGCTGACATTGTCGAGCGCCTGCTTGCCGCCAGCATAGGTTTTGGAAACGGCGTCGATGCGGATGGCGGCTTCGGTCATGGCGGTTGCCATAGCCGCGCACCTGCGCGCGTAAAAGCCCCCATCGCCTTGCCGCCTTTTGCCCAGCACCGTGTTAACGCTATGTTGGAAATTCCCCGTTAGGACCGGGGATGTGAGGACCAGACACACCCAAAACCCGCAGTTCGCGCTGCGCGGCATCGCTGCCTGCGCGCTGATGATGGCCCCGGCCGTCGCCGCGCCGGCTTATGCCCAGCAAACGGCGCAAGCGCAGAGCGAGGCGATCGTGCTGCGGCCGCTCTCTTTCTTCAAGGTCAACGACCTCAACTTTGGCGACATCATTCCGTCGAATGTCGCCGGCACGGTGACGCTGGAACCCGATGGTTCGCGCAGCCGCACCGGCGGCGTGACGCTCGCTGGCAATGGCGGCGAGCCCGCGCGCTTCGCGGGACTCGGCAGCCTCAATCGCGAGGTCAATATCTCGCTCGGATCGAACACGATCTGGCTCAACGGTCCGGGGGTGCGAATGCGCGCGCGGACGTTCGAAATCGGCAGCACCCCGACCGCGGTCCTCTCGACCTCGCCAACGCGCTTCCGAATCACCTCGCCGCTCGGCAACTATAATTTCCCGGTCGGCGCGACGCTCGAGGTTGGCGCCAATCAGGCGCCGGGCGATTACAGCGGCACGTTCACGATCACACTCAACTATCTTTAGACCTTCTGTGGGGGAAGAAGCGGCACCGGATGACCACCTGTATTCGCAAGAATGCTGGCCGGTGCCGCATGACTCCACCCCCTAGCACTGCGACGCAGACCCCGATTGCTCCTGCCCCGCGCGCTTGCTATGGGCGCGGTCGATGACCCAGCCCGCGCCCGAAACCATCCGCACTCCGAAACCCCGCATCGCCTGCGACGGCACTGGCGACGGCCTTGCCGACGCCGCACTCGGCCACCCGCGGGTATGGCTGGAAATCGACCCCGACGCAGGGTTCGCCGATTGCGGCTATTGCGACCGGCGCTTCATTCTGATCGGCGGCGTGGCCGATCACGCCTGATCTGTGGGGCCAGATGTAAACGCCCTCTTTACCACGCCCATGCATCTTCGACTCACGTCCCGCTGGCATAAATGTGCCAGACAGGAGCAGAATCTGTGGGGATTCGAGGGACCAGACATCGTCGGGACGCGTTGCGCGCCCTGACCATCGCCGTTGCGACGGCCAGTATGGCGCTGTGTGCGCCAGCCTATGCTGCCGACACCAATGTCACGGCCAATGCCGCAGTGGTCCGCCCCAATTCGCTGATCAAGACCGACGATCTCAATTTCGGGACGTTGATCAGCGGTGCGACCGTCGGCACCGTCTCGGTCAACGCCGTCACCGGTGCGCGCACTGCCACCGGGGGCGTCACCCCGGTCGGCACCGCTTCGCAGCGCGCGATTTTCCAGGGCACCGGCGGCATCCTGCTGATCACCGTATCGGGCAGCACGTCGGTGACGCTCGCGCGCATAGGGGGCGGCGCGCCCAGCATGACCGCGAGCCTGGTCCGCGCCGCGAGCACGAGCGGGGGCGGCATCGCGCTGCTTGGCGGCACGCTGCTGCCCAGCGGGGTCCAGACTTATTTTATCGGCGGCACGCTTACCGTTCCTGCCAACCAAGCGCCCGGCGATTACAGCGGCACCTTCACGCTCACGGTCAATTATCTCTGACGGCGGTTTGCGCCTCCGGTGCGGCGTGCCTATATCGGTCGCATGACCAGTCCCACCGACCCCCGCCGCTTCCTCTATCGCGCCGACGCGCTCGACCCCGATTTGGCGCAGGCGCTCGCGCGTGAAGCCTTGGCGAAGGCCGACGACGGCGAACTGTACCTGCAATATCGCGCGAC
Organism: Sphingopyxis sp. UBA6723; assembly: GCF_002454115.1. Classification (GTDB taxonomy): domain Bacteria; phylum Pseudomonadota; class Alphaproteobacteria; order Sphingomonadales; family Sphingomonadaceae; genus Sphingopyxis. Next base: position 17,861 of record NZ_DKIH01000001.1, read on the forward strand.
CGAGAGCTTCGGGTTCGACGACGGACGGCTCAAGACCGCCGATTATTCGACCGACGCCGGCTTCGGGCTGCGCGCGGTGTCGGGCGAGATGACGGGCTTTGCCCATGCCAGCGACATCAGTGCCGGGGCGATCCGCCGCGCTGCCGAGACGCTGGCGCTGCTCGATCCCGCCAGCCAGCCGCACGCGCCGCCGCCGCCGCGCACCAACCGGCATCTGTATGACGAGGCGAACCCGCTCGACCTGATCCCCTTCGCGAAAAAGGTCGCGCTGTGCCAGGAAATCGATGCCGCAGCGCGCGCCCGCGACCCGCGCATCGCGCAGGTGTCGGTCAGCCTTGCGGGCAGCTGGTCAGTGGTCGAGATCGTCCGCGCCGACGGTTTCCTCGCGACTGACATCCGCCCGCTCGTCCGCCTCAACGTCTCGATCGTCGTCGAGGAAAATGGCCGCCGCGAAACCGGCGTGTTCGGGCTCGGCGGACGCTATATGTACGACCATCTGTTCGAACCCGCGCAGTGGAACCGCGCGATCGACGAGGCGCTGGCGCAGGCGCTCGTCAATCTGCGCGCGGTCGACGCCCCCGCGGGCGAATTCACCGTGCTACTCGGCCCCGGCTGGCCCGGCGTGCTGCTGCACGAAGCGGTCGGCCACGGGCTCGAGGGCGATTTCAACCGCAAGGGCACCAGCGCCTTTTCGGGCCGCATCGGCCAGCGCGTCGCCGCGCCCGGCGTGACGGTGGTCGACGACGGCGCGATGGACAGCCCGGTCGGCGGCGGCCGCCGCGGTTCGCTCAGCATCGACGACGAAGGCACCCCGACCGGCGAGACAGTGCTGATCGAGGATGGCATCCTCAAGGGCTATATGCAGGACCGCCTCAACGCGCGCCTGATGGGGGTCGAACCCACCGGCAACGGGCGGCGCGAAAGTTTCGCCCACGCGCCGATGCCGCGAATGACCAACACATTCATGCGCGGCGGCAACGACGATCCCGCCGAGCTGTTATCGCGCGTCAAGAACGGCATTTTCGCCAAAAGCTTTGGCGGCGGACAGGTCGACATCGTGTCGGGCAAATTCGTTTTCAGCTGCACCGAGGCGTACAAGATCGAGAATGGCAAGCTGGGCGATTCGATCAAGGGCGCGACCCTGATCGGCGACGGGCCGAGCGTGCTGACCAAGGTCATGGGCATCGGCAACGACATGGCGATCGACGAAGGCATCGGCATCTGCGGCAAGGGCGGCCAGAGCGTCCCCGCGGGCGTCGGCCAGCCGACCTTGCTGGTCAGCGGGCTGACGGTGGGCGGGACGGCGTAGCACCTCGAACACGCGTCATTGCGAGCGAAGCGAAGCAATGACGAAAAACCTGTGACGCACCTCACTTGGCGTGCCGCTTTCCCGCGCCTATAGTCCTTCCAACAGAAAAGAAATCGGGCCGCATTATCCGCCGGGTCTCCCCCGGCAACAGGGAGGATGTTCATGCGTTCGAGTCTGCGTTTTGTTTCCGTCGCCGCCATCGCCGCGATGCTTGCCGCCGTGCCGGGTTCGGCGCAAAAAACCACCGGTCCTGTCGAACGCTATGAAATGGACGTCGCGACCGCGTCGGGCTTTGCCGCGATGGCGGCGGGCGGGCGCGGGGTCGGCAATATGATGGGGATGATGTTCGGCGGCGGGCCCGACGGCAAGGTCGCGCACACGCTGGAACTGCGGCTGGGGTCGAACCAGACGCCGACCGCGCCGCCGGTCAAGGCCGATCATTTCTTTCTGCCGCAGGCCAAGCTCGGCAAATCGGTGCCGCTGCTCGGCCCCGAACCCGGCAAGCCGCGCGAGCGCGAAGACGGCAATGAAATGCCCAAGGATTTCGAGCGCCCCAAGGGCCGCCTGCTGCTGTTCTGGGGCTGCGGCGCCAAGGCGGGTCCGGGGCAGCCGGTGATCATCGATTTCGCCAAGCTCGCCGCGGGTCAGATGCCGCCGAACCTCTACACCACCACGGTGCCGCGCATTCGCGAAGTGATGACGACCAACAGCAAATCCTATGCCGGTTGGCCGAACAGCAAATCGTCGAAACAGCCTGCGTCGGGATCCTCGCTGCTCGGCGCACACCGGATCGTGGGCAATGTCGGGCCGGAGATCAATTTCACCCTCGCACAGGATTATATGCCTGGGCTCAACGCGTCGACCACGATGCAGGGCGACGGGTCGGTGATGATCCGCTGGAACCAGCTGGTCCCGGCGACCGGCTATGTCGCCTGGGCGTTCGGCGGCATGGACCGCGGCGGCGGGAACGGCGACATGGTGTGGTGGACGAGCAGCAACGCGCGCGAATTCGGCGGCGGGCTGTGGGACTGGCTGCCGCCCGCGACCGTTGCGGGCCTGGTGGCGAAAAAGGTCGTGATGCCGCCTGCACAGACAAGCTGCGCAATTCCGGCCGAGGTCAAAAAGGCGTCCGGCGAGATGATGTTCGGCAACCTCAACGCCTTTGGTCCCGAGGCCAATTTCTCCTATCCGCCGAAACCCGCGGGCAATGCGGTGTGGAACATCGACTGGACCGCGAAGGTCCGTTTCCGTTCGCACACCAGCCTGCTGATCGGCGCCGATTTCGGCGGCATGGGCGGATCGGGCACCGCGGGCGGCACCCCCGAAGCGCCCGCGAAAAAGAAGAAGTGCAAAGGCCCGCTGGGTATTCCGCTGCCCGACGGGGCGTGCTGACCGGCGGTCAGGCTCTGTTCACGCGCGCCGGTGCATAGCGGCGGCGGGTAGGGTATGTTGAAGACAGGAGTCGAACCATGCGTCTGCACATTCCAATGATATTTGCCGCTGCGGCGCTGGCCGCCATCCCAGCGGCCGCTAGCGCGCGCGAAAAGCTTGCGCCCGAAGAGCAGCTGGCGAAGCTGCTCGAAGGCCGCGTCGCGGGCGAACCGCAAAATTGCATCCCGCTGTCGATGGCGCGCAGCAGCCAGGTGATCGACAAGACTGCGATCGTCTATCGCGTCGGCAGCACGCTGTGGGTCAACCGCCCGGAGGGCGGTGCCTCATCGCTCGACGATGATGACATTCTGGTCACCAAATTGTCGGGCAGCCAGCTGTGCAGCATCGACGCGGTCCAGCTGCGCGACCGCAGCAGCCATATGTACAGCGGCTTTGTCTCGCTCGGCAAATTCGTGCCGTATCGGCGCGTCAAAGGCGAATAGCCGCTCCCCCTGTCATCGTCATCCCGGCGCAGGCCGGGATCTCACCGGCGCGTCCATGCGTTAGGCCAGGATCCCGGACTGCGCCGGAATGACGAACGTTTCTGACCGAGGATTTGACCGCGCGTGACGCAGCAAAACGACACCCCACCCACCGACTGGCCGCAGCAACTGCTGAGCTTCTGGTTCGACGCGCATGGCATGGACGACTGGTACGGCGGCGGTCCCGATTTCGATGCCGCGGTGCGTGATCTTGCCGAAAGCTGGCACGAAGCGCTGCGCTCGCAGCCTGCCGAAACCTTGCTCACCGACCCCGACACCGCGCTCGCCGCGGCGATCCTGTTCGATCAGGTGCCGCGCAACATCTTTCGCGGCCACGCCGATGCCCTTGCCACCGACAGCTTGGCCCGTGCCATCGCGCGCGGGATCGTCGCCGAGGGTTGGGATCAGCATTGGCCCGATGAGCGGCGCCAGTTCGCCTATCTGCCGTTCGAGCATAGCGAGGATATCGCCGACCAGCGCGAATCGCTGCGGCTGATGAACCAGCTCGCCGATCCGCTGTTCCACGATTATGCGCAAAAGCATTTCGACATGATCGACCGCTTCGGCCGCTTTCCGCATCGCAACGCCGCGCTCGGCCGTGCCACCCGCCCCGAGGAGGAAGCGGCGGTGGAGGAAGGCAAAAATTGGTGATAGGGCGGGCGCATATCATTCGCGGAGCGCAGCCATGGCCGACTTCACCGATACGCTGACCGACAAGCATATCGCCTTCATCGAAAAACAGCCGATCTATTTCACCGCCACCGCCGCCGTGGACGCGCGGATCAACCTGTCGCCGAAGGGCTATGCCGACAGTTTCCGCGTGTTGTCGGAAAATCGGGTCGCCTATCTCGACCTTGCCGGGTCGGGCAACGAAACCCACGCGCACCTAACCGCCGACGGGCGCATCACGATCATGTTCTGCGCCTTCGATCGCAGCGCATTGATCCTGCGCATCTATGGCCGCGGCCGCCCGGTGCTGCCGCAGGACGATGAATGGGACGCACTTGCGGCGCATTTCACCCTGCTCCCCGGCACCCGCCAGATTTTCGTGATCGACGTCGAGAGCGTCCAGACCAGCTGCGGCTGGGGGGTACCGATGATGGAGTTGCAGCACGAGCGCGACACGCTGCAAAAATATCACCGCCAGGCCGACCGCGCGCTGTGGGTCGAAAAGACTTTGGGGCGCACCAAGAGCATCGACGGGCTGCCGACGCGCCCGACCGACCGATTTATCGAAGGCGGGTCCGCCTGATGCCGCTGGTCGAACTCGTCCGCATTCCGAACGGCGCCGAAGCCGAACTGCTGCGCGGGCGGATCGAAAGCGCCGGGGTGCACGCGGTCTGTTTCGACGCGGGGATGAATATCGCCGAAAGCGTCGGGCTGATGATCCCGGTGCGGATCATGGTGCTCGACGAGGATCTGGAAGAAGCGCGGGCGTTGCTGGCGGAATTTGAAGCGGGATAACACAAAGCCCGTCATTGCGAGAAGCGAAGCGACGCCGCAATCCAGAGCTTGCGTAGACCGCCCTGGATTGCTTCGCTCCGCTCGCAATGACGATCTATTTTAACGCAACCGAACCGGGACGCCGTTCGTCCTGATCTCATAGAACCCAATAGAGGCCTCTCCCGCCATCCCATGATCAAAGTCGCCAGTTACAATATGCGCAAGGGCATCGGGCTCGACCGCCGCCGCGATCCCGGGCGGGTGCTGGCGGTGCTCGGCGAGCTCGACGCCGACATCGTCGCGTTGCAGGAAGCCGACCGCCGGTTCGGCACCCGCGCCAGCGCGATCCCGCCGCATATGCTGGACGAGCATAGCGACTATGTCGCGGTCGCGCTCGACAATCGCCCGCACAGCATCGGCTGGCACGGCAACGCGCTGCTCGTCCGCAAGGGCGCCGAAGTCGAGGAAAGCCATGCGCTGCACCTGCCGACGCTCGAACCGCGCGGCGCGGTCGCGGCGACGATCCGCATCGGCGACACAAGATTGCGGGTGGTGGGCATGCACCTCGACATTTCGGGACTGCGCCGCCGCCATCAGGCGCGCGCGATCCTGAACCATGTCGCCGACGGCGAGGAACTGCCGACGATCCTGATGGGCGACTGCAACGAATGGCGGAACCAAGGCGGCTGCCTGCACGATTTCGGCGAGCGCCACCGGCTCGTCGATACCGGCCACAGCTTTCACAGTCGCCGCCCAGTCGCCAAGCTCGACCGCATCTTTGCGTCGCCCGACCTGGAGGCGGTCGATGCCGGCGTGCACCGCAGCGCGCTCGCCGCACGGGCATCGGATCATCTGCCGATCTGGGCGCGGTTTACGAAGGTGGATTAGCAATCGCCGCCGCTGCGAAGGCGGGGGCCGCGCGCGCCCTTACCCTGCCGCGATGAACAACGGCGACAGCGGCCCCAACCTTTGCCGGGATACGAATATCAACCAGGTTCATTCTTTGCTTTCGTCGTCCCCCAACATCCGCACATCAGTCCGCGGATAGGGTATCCGGATCCCAGCCTCCTGGAAGCGGTCCCAAACTCCTAAGAACACCTCACCCTGGATATTGCCGAGCCCTGCCTCGGGGTCCGAAATCCAGATGCGCAGTTCATGCTCGACGGCGCGTTCGCCAAATGCGGTGATCCACACCGCCGGTTCGGGTTCGTCCAATATGCGCGGGTTCGCCTTCGCCGTCTCGATGATCAGCCGCTGCGCCTGCCGCAGGTCTGCGTCATAAGGCACCGGAATCCGCATCCGCACCCGCACTTCGGGGCTGGCATAGCTCCAGTTTTCGACCGCCTGCGTCATCAGCAACTCGTTCGGGATCAGATGCTTTTTGCCGTCGCGGGTGACGACATTGACGGCGCGCACCCCGATCTTGGCGACGCGGCCCACATTGGGCATCCCGCCGGGCAGCGTCGATCCGCCCATGCTGCTGCCATCACCGACGACGAGCACGTCGCCGGGCTTGATCGACCGGTCCATCAACAGGATGATCCCGGCGATCAGGTTGCCGACGGTTTTCTGCAATCCGAAACCGATCGCGAGGCCCGCGGCGCCCGAAAATACCGCCAGCGCGGTCAGGTCGATGCCGAGCAGGTCGATACCGAACAGCATAGCAAAGACGAACAGCGCGATCGCGATCAGCTTTTCGGTCAGCAAACGCTGGGTCTGGTCGATATGGGTGTTGCGGCGGAGCAGCCATTTGGTCGCGCGCAGCACAATCTTGACCGCCAAATACAGCAGGACAGCGACAACGACCGTCGAAAACAGGCTGTAGAGCGACAGGCGGTACGCGCCGACGTCGAGCCCGATCGCCTTCATCGCGACGACCATCCCGTCGAACCCCTCGCGCAGATTGGCGGCGGTGCTCATAGTGCCGCAAATCCGCGGGTCAGATCGGCGATCAGGTCGGCGGGATCCTCGAGTCCGATCGACAGGCGGATAAGCGGGTCGGGGTCAGCCCATTCGGTCGCGGTTCGGATGGGATTGCCGGGGACGACCAGACTTTCATAACCGCCCCAGCTGAACCCGATGCCGAACTGCGCCAGCGCGTCGATAAAGCGCGCGCGGCCCGCCGCGTCGGCGCCTTTCAGGGTGAAGCCGAACAGCCCGCTCGTCCCGCCAAAATCCCGCACCCAGATCGCATGGCCGGGATCGCAGGGCAGCGCCGGATGGAGAACGCGGCCCACATCAGCCCGCGCCGCGAGCCAGTCGGCGACCACCAGACCATTTACGCTGTGCCGCGCCATGCGCACGTCGAGCGTGCGCAGGCCGCGCAGCATCAGCGCGCAATCGTCGGGCGACACCGCCTGCCCCAACTGATACGCGGCGCTGCGCAGCCGCGGCCACACCGCTTTGGTCGCGGTCAGCGATCCCATCATCGCGTCGCTGTGGCCGCCGACATATTTGGTCAGGCTCATCATCGTCACGTCGACGCCATGCGCCAGCGCCGGAAACAGCAGCGACGTCGCCCACGTGTTGTCGAGCATCGTCAGCACCCCGCGCTCGCGCGCCACCGCCGTAATCGCAGGAATGTCCTGCACCTCAAAGGTCAGGCTCCCCGGCGATTCGAGGAAGATCAGCCGCGTTTCCGGCCGGATCAGATCGGCAATATCCGCCCCGACGAGCGGATCATAATAGGTGGTCGCCACGCCATAGCGCGCCAGCAGCCCGTCGCAAAAGGCGCGCGTCGGCTCATACGCGCTGTCGACCATCAGCAGATGATCGCCGGGCGCCAGCAACGCCAGCAGCCCCGCCGAATTGGCCGCGACCCCCGACGGGTACAGCAAAGTCCCCGCCGCGCCCGTCTCCATCTCGGTCAGCGCGTCTGCCAGTGCCCACACGGTCGGCGTCCCACGGCGACCGTAGTACAGTTTGTCGTGCGTCGCATGACCCCGCGCCTCAAGGTCGGCCATATTGTCGTACAGGATCGTCGAGGCGCGCCACACCGGCGGGTTGACAACCCCGCCGCCCAGCCGCGGATCGCCCGTCCACTCGGGCCGCCGCCCGCCCTGCACCAGCTTGGTGGCGGGGCGGAGGCTCTCGTCGTCGCTTTTGCTCATCCGCCCCTGTTAACGACACGCAGGGTAAAATCCAGAGGTGGGCTTTGTCCCTCCCGCGTAGCGGAACCAAATTATCTCACACAAAGACACAAAGAGGGCAGTTCGTGCGCGCACCGTGGGCGCGAGAACTGCCCTCTTTGTGTCTTTGTGTGAGTCAAAATAACGCTACGCGCGGGCATCGATTGATCGCCCGCGCCTCACGATACCCGCTTCAAGCCGCGCCGGTCGCCTTCGGCGTTGCCGGGTCGGCGCCCCATTCGGTCCAGCTGCCGTCGTACACCGCGACATCCTCCTTGCCGAGCAGATGTGCGCCAAAAGCCACGACGGTTGCGGTCATGCCGCTGCCGCAGGTGGTGACCAGCGGTTTGTCGAGATCGATCCCGGCGGCGTCGAAGGCGGCCTTCAGATCCTCACCCTGTTTCCAGGTGCCGTCGGCGTTGAACAGTGCGCTGTGCGGCAGGCTGCGCGAATTGGGAATATGGCCGGGCGCCAGACCCGGACGCGGATCGCGTTCCTCGCCGGTGAAGCGTGCCGCGGGGCGCGCATCGACGACCTGTTCGGCGCCGCTGTCGAGATTGGCGAGCATCTGGTCCTTGGTCCGCACCGCCTTGGCATCGCGCCACACGGTGAAGTGACGGTGGCGCAGGGTCTGCTTGCCCATTTCAAGCGCGCGGCCCTCGGCCTTCCACTTCGCCAGCCCGCCGTCGAGCAGCGCGACATCATGCGCGCCGAACAATTTGAGCAGCCACCAGGCGCGCGCCGCGCTTTTCAGCGGGCTGTCGTCGTAAAGCACAATACGGCTGCCATCGCCCAGACCCAGCGACTGCATCCGGCTGGCGAATTTTTCGGCCTGCGGCGCCATATTGTCGATATCGCTCGACGGGTCGGTCAGTTCGGCCAAGTCCATGAAAACCGCGCCCGGGATATGCCCCGCTTCATATTCGGCACGCGCATCGCGTCCCGAATCGCCCATGAATTTCGTCGCGTCCACGACCCGCAGGTCCGACGCCCCCAGTTCGCGTTCCAGCCAGTCGGTTGAGACCAAGGCGTCCATGTCATGCTCCTGTTGCGACCGATCGGAACCTTGTTGTCCCTTCGCCGGTCATCCTGCGCGCTTCTTTCCGGGGAGGACAAGCCTATGCCCCGCCGTGCTGTTTTTCAAGCACGGTGGCGCTGTGCCTCAGCCAATGCTGCGCCGCAACAAGAATTCAGCGCTTCGGACGGGCCCGAACGATTCTATTGAGTGCGTTGGATTGCAGTGGCGCGCGCACCAGGGCGATCGACCTGATAGACGGCGCGGTCGAGCGGCAATGGCGCCAGCTTGTCATGAGGACCCGTGCCTTGCTGGCGGCCGAGCACAAAACTGCCGGCGTTCTGGCCAAACGCCTCGCCCTCGCCGTCCCAATGATAGGTCACATCAAGCGCCATCACCGGCACCAACATGGGCTTGCCGCCGATCATCAGCGGTTCGATCGCGGTGCGCGGCAGCATGACTTCGGTCGACAATTCTTCGCCTGCGCCAGCATCGAGGGTCATGTCGTCGCGCAGCACGCTGCCCCCGGCCCCGTCAAAGAAGCGGCCCAACACCGCTTCGGGCATCGCCGATCCCTGATTGAGCGCGATGCGGACCATCAGTCCGGTCGCGGGCAAAATGCCCTGATTGATCAGATGGAGCGAGAATGCGACGACGACATGATCGGGCGCAAAGCGGATGCCGCGAATGTCGAGCGCCATGCCGACGACAGCGCGTCGTTCCCCCGCCGCACGATTGACCAGCGGCGATGCGGGCCGCGGTGCTGCGGGCAGCGTGGGAGGAGCAGGAACCGACGCAGGCGCTGGGCGCGGCGCGGGCGGGGTCGCAGCGCGCGGCGCTGGAGGCGGAACGGCGGGACGGGGTGCGTCGATCACGGTATCGTCGGTCGGACCCGCCAGCGTCGGACGGCGGCGCCAATACCACAGCCCGGCCCCGAGCGCGGCGAAGACTACGAGAATCCAGGCCCAAAGCGGCGTACCGGAGGGCGCCTCACCCGGCGTCGCCGCGATCGGCGTGGCGTCGGTTTCGGGCGCGACAGCAACGGTCGGCGCCGCAACCTCGGGCGTTGTCGATTCTAGCGGTGGCAGCGCGGCGCTGCTCTGCCCCGACGAATCGGACGCAGCATCCGGGGCTGCGGGCACCGCGCGCGATGTATCTGGTGCAGCGGTGTCGCGCCGGATCGGGCTCGGTGCGGGTGATGGCGAGGTCGTCGTCGGCTGGGTTGGCGTCACGCGCGGCGGCGCAGGGGTCGGTGTGGGCGCCGGATTCGGCGTCGGTTGCTGCGATCCGCGCCGTTCGTTCGGCGCAACCGGCGGCAGGCCATTGTCGGACGGGCCCTGCACTCCCGGCGCGCGACCGTCATTGGCGGGAGGCAGGCGAAAGATCGACGACGGCGCAGGGGTCGGCGTTTCCGTGTCCTGCGCGCGCGCGGTCGCAGTCGCCGTCAGCGCGAGCACCAGCGCAAACAACGGCAAACGCGCCGCGCTGCTGCTTTGCCCGAAATTCCTGTCCGTCATTATGATTCTGCGATCCCGAATTGTTTATCTTGGTCCAACCCGCTGAATTGGCGCTGAACCCGGCGCATTTCCCATCCCATCGGTGACAAAGGCCGCGCTGCGCCCTAGACGGTTTCCATGAGTGATTCCAGCCATCCACCGCTCGCGCCCAAACATCTGGGCCAGTCCAGCGACCTTCCTGCCGCGCCGCAAGCCGCCGTCCTCGACTATGTTCCCAATCCGCGCGCAGGCGAATTGTATTTGGTGCGCTTTGCCGCACCCGAATTTACCTCGCTCTGCCCGGTCACCGGCCAGCCCGACTTTGCGCATCTGGTGATCGACTATGCGCCGGGCGAGACGATCGTCGAATCGAAGAGCCTGAAACTCTTTCTCGGCTCGTTCCGCAACCACGCCGGGTTCCACGAGGATTGCACCGTCGGCATCGGCCGCCGCCTGTTCGACGAGATGCAGCCTTTATGGCTGCGCATCGGCGGCTACTGGTACCCGCGTGGCGGTATCCCGATCGACGTCTTCTGGCAATCGGGACCGCCGCCTGAAGGACTCTGGCTGCCCGATCAGGGCGTCGCCCCTTATCGCGGCCGCGGTTGACCCGGCCATGCGAGCGTCGCGTAAATCCAGCCGATCATGAACAATTGCACCGGCGCGCGGACCAGCAGATAGGCAGGCCCCAATGCATGGCCGCCGACCGGCGCGTGGACGACCGCAGCATAGACATTGGCGGGAAAAAAGACGACCAGCACGGCGATTGCCGCCCACGCGCTGATCCGCCGCGTGCGCGGCGCCAACAGACCCGCGGCGACGAGCAGTTCGAGCAACCCGGTCACCCACACCAGTTCCAGCCGCCACGGCACCCACGCCGGCAGCATCTGACGCATGTCCTCCGCGATCAGAAAATGCCCCGACGCGGTAAAGACGAAGCAGCAGGCGGCCCCAAAAGCGGCGGCAGTTTGCCGGGGCCGCCCGCGCAGTTGCTGCACCAGCACCGGCGCAGTCAGCAGCGCCAGCATGACGATCAAATTGGTCCAGATGATCTGTCTCCCAACGTCACGGCGCGGTTCCTGCCATCCGGGCGGCATAAAGTCAACACTGTTAACTTAGCGCGGCGCCGACGTTTTCATCTTTCCGTCACATTTTGTTGACACTAGTGTAAATGTCATGACCGCAGCCTCACTCCCGCACGACCACCCCATCGCCGTTGGCGCCGACCAGATCGATTTCATGGGTCATGTCAACAATGCTCATTATCTGAGCTGGGTGCAGGATGCGGTGCTGTCGCACTGGCGCCATATCGCGCCGCCCGAAGCGGTGGCGCAGCATCTGTGGGTCGCGCTGAAGCACGAGATCACTTATCGCCGCCCCGCCTTTCTCGACGACCAGGTCATCGCGACGGTGATCCTCGAAAAGGTCCAGGGCGCCCGCGCCTTCTACGAAACGATCATCAAGCGCGGCGAGGATGTGCTGGCCGAGGTCAAATCGAGCTGGTGCTGCATCGACGCCGAAACGCTGCGCCCGGCAAGGCTGGCGAGCGACGTGATTGCGCGCTTCTTTCCGGGTGAGAAGGTTTAGGCTGCCTCAAACCGAATCGGTAGCCGTTTCAATCCGCCGACGAACACCGATTCGACGCGGGCCGGTTCGCCGGTCAGTTCCAGGCTTTGGATCCGCGGCAACAGCTCTTCCATCAAGATCCGCATTTCCATGCGCGCCAGATGCTGGCCGAGGCAGACATGCGCGCCGAAGCCAAAGGCGATCTGCTGGTTCATTTCGCGGTCGGGGTTAAACGCGAACGGATCGGCGAACACATCCTCGTCGCGGTTGGCCGAGACATAGTTGAGCATCAGCCAGTCGCCGGCACTTATGGTCTGGCCGCCGATTTCGACATCTTCTTTTGCGCTGCGCATGAAATGCTGGACCGGGGTGGTCCAGCGAATCGCTTCCTCGATCAGCCCGGCCTTGTCGGTCGCCGCATCACTAAAGCGCGCGAACAGTGCGGGGTTCTTGGCCAGTTCCATGATCGCACCCGCGGTCGATGCGCTCGTCGTGTCGTGCCCCGCGGTCGCCACGATCATGTAATAGCCCGACATTTCGCGGTCGGGGATCTGCTCGCCATTGATCGTGGCATTGGCGATCACTGTCGCGATATCCTCACGCGGACGGGCGCGGCGTTCGGAGGTCAGGGCGCCGAAGTAATTTTCGAAATCGGCGATCACATAGTTGAGCATCGCGATCGCCTGCTCGGCGCTGGTGATCGCCTCACGGCTGCGGTTCAGTTCGGGGTCGGTCGGCCCGAACAATTGCTGCGTCAGCATCAGCATCCGCGGCTCGTCCTCGGGCGGCACCCCCAAGATGTCCATGATCACACGCAGCGGATAATGCGCGGCGACATCGCGGGCGAAGTCGCATTCGCCGCCCTGCGCCAACATCTGATCGACGGTTTCGCGGGCGATCTGGCGGATGCGCTCTTCGACGATCTTCAAATTCTTCGGCATGAACCAGCTCTGGGTCAGCAACCGGTATTTCATATGGTCGGGGGCGTCCATCTGGACCAGCGAGCGGATCAGATGGCCGTCATTGTTCGGGGTCGCGGCGCGCGCCAGCGCCTCGCCATCGCGGTTGGTCAGCACCGTCGGGCGGATGCCGTTGGCAAAGCGCTGCGGGTCGCGGCTGATCGCCATGATGTCGGCGTGGCGGGTGACGAGCCAGAACGGGTCATGGTCGTGGTTCTCGGCGACCGCCAGCGGCGCATTGGCGCGCGCCCACATCAACTGCTCGTGCAGCGGATCCCATTGGCCGTATGCGACGGGGTCGACGACGGCGGCGGCTACCTCTCGAGGCAATATCGGTTTTGTCATGAAACTGATGCTGCCGCGATTCGAAAGGCTTGTCGAGGGGTTCGACCTCTCCGCCCACTTCGTCTTTATCTCACGCAACCTGCGGCGCCCCCGCGGGCATCGCGCTCGCCCATTCGGCGCGCGCCTTGCGGATCATTGCCTTCAGCGCGTCGGCATGGCGCTGCCATGCCGCGGCAGTCGCATCGCTCCACACCGGCGCTGCCGCCAACTCCAATTCCCCGACGGTCCTATCGATAAAGGCATCATATTCGGCGATCGGCAGCGCGCCGTAATTGCGATGGGTGAACACCAGTTCGGCGATCAGCGGCCACACCCAGCCTTCGCGCTGCGCCAGCCCCAGCATCATCGCAAGCGTCTCGTCGGTCATCCGCCGCGATGCGGCATCGACCGAAATGAAGCTGGCGCGGCGGTTGGGATAGGCGTCGAAGAAGCGCTCGAACAGTGGAAGGCGGATGTCGATGCCGGCGTCGGCGACGGCGATCAGGCTCGCCTCCATCAACGCGGCATCGGCGTCGCTCATTTGAACAGGCTACCCAAAATCCCGCGCATCAGCTGGCCGCCGAATTTGCCCGCGACCTGCCGCCCGATGCTCGTCGCCGCCGAACGCGCCGCCGATTGCACCATCTTCTCGGTCATCGACGGCTTCGCCGCCTCGCGCGCCGCCGCCTTCTCAAGCCGCAGCCGCTCGCGCTCCTCGGCGGCTTTCGCCTTCGCCGCTTCCTTGGCCGCGATCGCCGCCTGCTTGTCGGCCTCCGCCTGCGCCTTCGCTTCGATCGCCGCGGCCTGCGCCTGTTCGGCTTTCATCGCGAGCAGTTCCTCGGCGCTTTCGCGATCAACGAGCGTGTCATATTTGCCCTCGACCGGCGAGATCGACTTGATGATCGCGCGCTCCTTGACGTCGAGCGGCCCGGCACGCGAGCAGGGCGGCTTGATCAGCGTGCGCTCGACCGGCGACGGCGCGCCGTCGGGCATCAGCAGCGACACCAGCGCCTCGCCGACCTTGAGCTCGGTGATCTCGCGCGCGACATCGATCTTGGGATTGGGACGGAAGGTGTCGGCGGCCGCCTTGACCGCCTTCTGGTCGCGCGGGGTGAAGGCGCGCAGCGCATGCTGGACGCGATTGCCGAGCTGGCCCGCGACATCCTCGGGAATGTCGATCGGATTCTGGGTCACGAAATAGACCCCGACCCCCTTCGATCGGATCAGGCGCACGACCTGTTCGATTTTTTCGGTCAGCGCGGGCGGCGCGTCGTCGAACAGCAGATGCGCCTCGTCAAAAAAGAAGACGAGCTTGGGTTTGTCGGGGTCGCCGATTTCGGGCAGCGTTTCGAACATTTCGGACAGCAGCCAGAGCAGGAAGGTCGCATAGAGCTTCGGGCTCGCCATCAACTTGTCGGCAGCGAGGATGTTGACATAGCCGCGGCCATTGTCGTCGCAGCGGATCATGTCGTGAATGTCGAGCGCGGGTTCGCCAAAAAAATGCGCCCCGCCCTGGCTTTCCAGCGTCAGCAATTGCCGCTGGATCGTGCCGACGGTCGCCTTCGACACATTGCCATATTTGGTCGTCAGTTCGTCGGCATTCTCCGCGCACCAGGCGAGCATCGCCTGCAAATCGCCAAGGTCGAGCAGCAGCAGATTCTGTTCGTCGGCGACGCGGAAGGCGATCGCGAGCACGCCCTCCTGCACTTCGTTGAGCCCCATCAGTCGCGCGAGCAGCAGCGGCCCCATTTCCGAAATGGTGGTGCGGATCGGGTGTCCCTGTTCGCCGAACAGATCCCAGAAGATGACCGGATTGTCGCGGTAGGCCCATGTCGTATCGCCAATTTCGGCGGCACGCGCGCCGAAAATCTCGTGCATCTTCGACATCGGGCTGCCCGCCATCGCCATGCCCGCAAGGTCGCCCTTGACGTCGGCGACGAACACCGGGACGCCGACCGCGGAGAATCCCTCGGCCAGTCCCTGCAACGTCACCGTCTTGCCGGTGCCGGTCGCCCCCGCAATCAGCCCGTGGCGGTTGGCGCGTTTCAGCACCAGCAACTGGCGTGGGCCATCGGCGGCGCCACCGCCGCCGAGACCGATATAAATTTCGCTTGCCGTGCTGCCGTCGCTCACTGTGCTTTTCCTCCACTTGGGCACCTCTCTATCGATCTAGAGTGGCAGGGCGAGACAGGCAATCGGCAAACCCGGATGCGGCGGCGGTGGCCGGTTGGGGAAGGAACGGCAGAAAACTGCGCAACTTCACTCGCAAATTGCGGTGGGCGATCACGGCGCCGACGTCTTAAGGCGACAAAAGATACCGACGTGGCGGCCAAAACTGTCGCCTTTGTCGCCATAAAATAGCGGCGCGTGCCGGAGGTCCGGGAGAAGCGGCTGTTTCATCCGAGATCGTAGATCATGCCGGAACAATCTAGGAAAGGCGTTTTTGATAATGCCCGAAGGTGGCGACCAACGGCCGATTGCGGACGTCAGCTATCCTCCCCCAACGGGGGAGGGGGACCACCCGAAGGGTGGTGGAGGGGCACAGGAAGTTGACGCGGCGCTGAGCCGACAGGGCCTACCTTTTCCGGGAACCGGCTGGGGGCCTACTTCCTCACCGGTAAGGCAAACCGCTTGTGCCCCTCCACCAGCTTCGCTGGTCCCCCTCCCCGTTCCGGGGAGGATCGGTTTTGTCCACTTTCACCCCAAAGCGCCGTCAAGCGCCGCGTTGGTTACCCCATGATGAAGGCGTTGAGCTTGTTGCCATCCGGATCGCGGAAATAGCCCGCGTAAAACCCCTCGCCGCGCGGTCCCGGGGGGCCTTCGCAGGTGCCGCCATGGGCGAGCGCGATGTCGTACAGGCGCTGGACCTGATCCTTGTCTTTCGCTTCCAGCGCCAACATCACGCCGTTTCCGACACTCGCGGCATTACCGTCGAACGGCTTGGTCAGCCCGATGCCCGCCGCGCCGCCCGGCTTGCCCCAGGCGATGAAACCGTCGAATTCCATCATCCGCGGCGTGTCGAGTTCGGCGGCAATTGCGTCGTAAAAGATCGCCGCTTTCGCAAGGTCGTTCGTCCCCAGGGTCACATAGCCAATCATGATTCTTCTCCCGACTCGGTAGTGTTAGAACATAATAAGAACATAGATGGCGACGCGCAAATAAAAAGGGCGCCGGACCAGATGGTCGCGACGCCCTTTCTATAGGCAATGATGCCGGAGTTTATTTCACCCGCACCGCGATGAATGCCGACGGATTACCGCGGCGCAGGATTTCAAGCAGCACCGCATCACGGCCAGCGCGCTTGGCATCGGCCACCGCCTTGGCCAGTGCCTCACTGCTCGTTACCGGCACCCGGTTGGCGCTCAGGATCACGTCGCCGCGGCGCAGACCCTTGCGGCCCGCGTCGCTGTTTGCCGAGGCGGCGCCGATCACCAGACCCTTGGTATTGGCATCGACCCCAACCGCGCGCGCGATGTCCGGGGTGACGACCTGCACCGCCAGGCCGAGTTCGTCCTGGATCGCCTTGTCGGCGGCGCCGGTCGCATCCTCGGGCTCGGTCTGCTCCGCTTCGGGATCGAAGGTGTTGCCGGCCAGTTCTTCCTCGGGCGGACGGGTGCCGACGAGGACGTTGAGGGTCATCGGCTTGCCGTCGCGAATAATCTCGAGCGGGATGCGCGTGCCGGGTTTGGTGTTCGACACGATATAGGACAAAGTCTGTTGCGGCGTGACGTCGCGGCCATTGACCTTGGTCACGACGTCGCCGCGTTTCAGCCCGGCCTTTTCACCCGCCTGATCAGGCTCGACGCGCTGGATGAACTCGCCGCGGTCCTTGGGCAGGCCCAGCGCCGCGGCCAGATCCTCGTCGACCGGCGCGATGCCGATACCGAGATAGCCGCGCTGAACCTTTTCGCCCGCGCGCAGCGCGTTGATCACCGGGATCGCCGCATCGGCTGGGATAGCGAAGTTGACGCCGATATTGGCGCCGACGGGCGAGATCAGCATATTGTTGATGCCGACGACATTGCCCTGCAAATCGAACAATGGCCCGCCCGAGTTGCCGCGGTTGATCGCGGTATCGGTCTGGATATAGCGGTCATAAGCGCCGCCCTGCCCGATGTTGCGCTGCAATGCCGAGATGATGCCCGCCGTCACCGTCGAGCCAAGGCCGAGCGGGTTGCCGATGGCGACGACCCAGTCACCGACGCGCGCGGTGCGGCTGTCGGCGAATTTCACGAACGGCAGGCCGGTCGCATCGATCTTGAGCAGCGCCAGATCGGACGCGGCGTCGCGGCCGACGATCGTCGCGCGATATTCCTTCTGATTGGTCAGCGTCACCGTGACCTGATTGACCGCCTCGCCGCGCGGGCCGCCCGAAATCACATGGTTGTTGGTGACGATATAGCCATCGGCGGAGATCAGGAAGCCCGAGCCGCCGCCCTGCTGTTCCTGGGTGATCGGCTCACGCGTCCCGGCAAAGGGATTGAGCCGGACGCCCAGCGTGACATTCTGCTTGGTCGAGATATTGACCACCGCGGGCTGCAATTGTTCGACCAGATCGGCGAAGCTTTCGGGCGCGCCCGAACGCGGCACGACCTTGGCGATTTCGCTGCCCTCATTCTGCGCGACCTGCGCGCCGACGGGGGATTGGGTGACCAGCGCCAGCGCGGTGCCACCCGCCAGCAAGGCCGAAGTGATGCCATAAACATAACGCACGATCGGTAATCCTCTTCTCATCCGAAAAATTCACTAACCCCGGCTGCGGCGGTCTGCGGCGCAGCGGCTGAACGCCAATTGAACATGAACGGGCGCTTTCGGTTCCATTCACCGGCGCGCCCGTCCGCATCAACCGCCGCTGAAACGCTTCAGATATTCATTGTCGGGCGACATGATGATCGACGTTCCGCCCTGGTTGTTCTCGCCCAGGAAGGTCTGGCGATAGCTTTGCATGGCGCGATAGAAATCGTAAAATTCGGGATCCTTGCCAAAGCTCGCAGCATAGATGCGCGCGGCTTCACCATCGGCGTTACCGCGAATGATCTGCGCTTCCTTTTGCCCTTCGGCGCGGATCGCGGTCGCTTCCTGCTGGCGCGCGGTGCGCATGCGATTGTACGCGGCCTCGAGCGTCGCGCCTTCGGGCAGGTCGGCGCGCTTGATCCGCACGTCGATGACTTCGGCGCCATATTTGTTGGCCTCGCGGTTCAGCGCGATCTGGATATTGTCCATCACCGCGCCGCGTTCGGGCGACAGCAGGGTGGCAAAGGTGCGCTTGCCCAGCTCGTTGCGCAGCGACGAGCCCAGGATCGTCGCCAGCTGCTGCTGCAAGCGTTCCTCGGTACGGATCGCGGTGTACATGCGCACCGGGTTGGTGATGCGGAAGCGCGCAAAGGCATCGACCTGCAACCGCTGCTGATCGGTCGACAGCACCTGCTGGCGCTCCATGTTCACGCCCATGATCCGCTTGTCGATATACTGGATATTGTCGGTGAACGGGACACGCAACACCAGGCCGGCGCCCGAACTGCCAAATTCTTCGTTCGGCTTGTACCGGTTCACGGTGCGTTCGATTTCACCGAAGCGCAGGATCAGCGCCTGCCGGTCCTCGGGCACGATCGCCAGCGACTGCGACAGAATGACGAGCAGCGCGACGACCCCGACGAGCAGGCGCACCGGGTTCTGAGTCAGCGAGCTAAACATCATTCGCCTCCCTTCGTCGCCGCGGCGGGCGGGGTGGCGGGAAGCCGTTTCTGGACCTCGTTCAGCGGCAGATAAGGGGTTACCCCGCGCGCTTCGACGACGGTCTTGTCGACATTCGACAACACATTCTCCATCGTTTCATAATAGAGGCGCTTGCGGGTCACCCCCGGCGCCAGCCGATATTGTTCGTAAATCTGGTCGAACGCCGCGGTGTCGCCGCGGGCGCGTTCGAGCACCTGCTGCTGATAGGCGCGCGACAGGTTGATCGCCGATTCGCGCTCCTGCAGCGCCGCGGTGACTTCCTTGAACGCCTCATCGACCTGGCTCGGCGGGTCGGCCTGGCGGATCGCGATACCCTGGATCGATACCCCGGCGCGATATTGGTTGAGCAGATCCTGCATCCGTTGCTGAACCTGCGCCTCGATCTCGACACGACCGGGGCCGATGGCATCGGTCAGGTTGAAATTGGCGACGGTGGCGCGCATCGAACTTTCGGCGACTTCGCGGATCGTGCCTTCGGGATCAGACAGCTGGAAAAAGAACAGCTCGGGATCGCGCACCGACCAGCGCACTTCATACGCCAGGTCGATCAGGCTCTGGTCGCGGGTCAGCACGAAATTTTCGTCGGTCGCATTGGGCGAACCGACCGCCATGGTGCGGATGGCGCGCACGTCTTCCAGCCGGACGCGTTCGATCGGCGCCGGCCAGGTCAGCTTCACGCCGGGGCCGACGGTGCGCGAATAGCTGCCGAGCCGGGTGACGACGCCTTCCTTTTCAGGCGGCACGATGTGGACGGACGAAAAGATCACCCACAGCACCACCGCCGCGAGCACGCCCCACTTCCAGAACTTCGCCGAATCACCCAGATCGAACTGGCCGCCGCCGCCCGATCCGCCACCACCAAAGCCGCCGCGCCCCTTGCGCAGCAGCTCGTCGAGCGCCGAAGGGCCGCGCGGTTTGCGGCCGCGATTGATGTCGATCGGATCGGGAGTCACCCACGGGTTGCGGGGGCCGGGCTTTTTGCCATCCCCTGCGCCATCGCCATCCCCACCCTTGGGTCCATTGCCCCACGGGCTGTTGGCCATCAGGCTGATCGCCTCGAAAAATTGCCGCAATCCTTGTGGGCTGCGGCGTCCGGTGGTGCCGTCGATTTTCTCGTTCATAACGCTTTTATAGGGTCGGCGCGCGCGATTAACAGGGGGTGCGCGCGAAAATGGGTGGCATTTGACCCGCGCATGCCTATCTGCCGCGGACATGACCGATCAAAGCGCCGATATCGCCCGCCTGACCACCGCCGCCGCAGACCTGAGCGAGGGGCGCACATCGGGGCTGCGCTTGCTCGACGATGCCGGATTGCTGGCGGTGGTGCTCGACGTATCGGGGCTGGCGGTCGAGGATCGCAAACCGCTCGAAGACAAATTGCGCGCGGGTCTGCTCGGCGAGGCGGGCGTCAGCGAGGTCCGCATTGCAATGACGGCCGAAAAAAAGTCGATGACGATCGTCGCGGTCGGCAGCGGCAAGGGCGGGGTTGGCAAATCGACCCTCGCCGCCAATCTGGCGGTCGCGCTGCAACGGCGCGGGGTCAAGGTCGGGTTGGTCGATGCCGACATCTATGGCCCGTCGCAGCCCCGGCTGATGGACAGCGAGCATGTGAAACCCGAATCGCGCGGATCGAAACTCGTTCCCGTGCCCAATGCCTATGGCGTGCCGATGTTGTCGACCGGACAGATCGCGGCGCCGGGGCAAGCGATCGCCTGGCGTGGGCCAATGGCGGGCAAGGCGCTCGAACAATTGGTCGATGCCAGCTGGGGCGACATCGACACCCTGATCGTCGACCTGCCGCCCGGCACCGGCGACGTCCAGCTGACGATGATCCAAAAGCACAAGCCCGCAGGCGCCGTGATCGTATCGACCCCGCAGGATCTGGCGCTGATGGACGCGACGCGCGCGATCAGCCTGTTCGAACAGGCTGATGTGTCGATCATCGGGCTGGTCGAGAATATGGCGGGCTATGCCTGTCCGCATTGCGGCGAGGTCAGCGATCCGTTCGGCAGCGGCGGCGCAGAAGCGGCGGCCAATACGATGGGTTTCGACTTTCTGGGCCGCGTCCCGCTGTCGATGGGCATCCGGCTGGCCAGTGATGGCGGTGTTCCACCCGCCGCCGGAACCGACCCGGCGGGCGAACCGTTCCATGCGATAGCGGCCAAGGTCGCGGACTGGCTGGCCGCGCGCAAACAGGGGTAAGACGATATGGCAATCAACGACGAAGGCGAAATTCGCGAGCTGCTGGGGCAAAAACGCCGCATCGCGGTGATCGGCGCCTCGCCGAACCCGGCGCGCGCGTCGAACGGCGTCCTCGCCTTTCTGGTCGCGCAGGGCCACAATGTGATCGCGGTCAATCCGGGCCATGCCGGGACGACGATCCATGGCGCCCCGGTCGTCGCAACGCTGGCCGATGTCGAGCCGCCTGCCGAAATCGTCGATATCTTCCGCAACAGCGACGACGCCGGAGCGGCGGTCGATGAGGCGATTGTCCATGGCGCGAAGGCGGTGTGGATGCAGCTTGGCGTGATCAACGACGCCGCGGCGAAGCGCGCCGATGCGGCGGGGCTGGTGGTGGTCATGGACCGCTGCCCAAAGATCGAGATTCCGCGGCTGGGGCTGCTAAAGTGAAAACCACGCTGACCTTTGCCGCCGCCGCCGTCGCCTTGACGGGCTGCGCGACAACCCCGGCCGCCAGCAATCCGCAGGACGAATTTTTCGCGGCGCTCACCGCGCATTGCGGGAAGGCCTATGCCGGTAAACTCGCCAGCAATCAGGACGCCGATGCCGATATGCGCGGCAAGGCAATGGTGATGCACGTCCGCAGCTGCACCTCCGACCGGATCGAAATCCCCTTCCACATCGACGGTGTCGGTCCCGATGGTGGCTGGGACCGTTCGCGCACCTGGGTCATCACGCGCACGGCGACAGGGCTGCGTCTGAAGCACGACCATCGCCATGCCGACGGCAGCAAGGACGAGCTGACGATGTATGGCGGCGACACCGCCAACCCCGGGACCGCAAGCCGCCAGACCTTCCCGGTCGACGCCGAATCGATCGCGCTGTTCACCCGCACCGGGCGGAGCGTGTCGAACACCAACATCTGGTCGGTCGAAACGACGGCGGACAGTTTTACCTACGGCCTCAGCCGCGAGGGCCGCGATTTCCGCGTGACCTTCGATTACCGCCAGCCGGTGGCGCCGCCGCCTGCTCCTTGGGGGTGGTAAGAATCCTCCCCGTGGCGAAGTCACGGGGAGGTGGCAGCGCGATGCGCTGACGGAGGGGCTTTGGCGC
>NZ_DKIH01000001.1:40053-47141 GCF_002454115.1 Sphingopyxis sp. UBA6723
ATCGCTGCGCGACAGGGAGGATCTCATTCGCACCAAAAGCCTTTGCCACGCCGACTCGCCCCGCTTATCAGCATCCGCGATGGTGGGCATTCGCGACACGGCTCTGAAAAACAAATCGCGGCTGCCGCACGTCAGCCGCCGCCAGATGCTGGTCGGTGCCACCGCCGCGGGCGGGCTGGCGATCGCATGGAGCCTGTGGCCGCGCGACTATCAGCCCAACGTCACCGCCGCGCCCGACGAGCATGTGTTCAACGCCTTCCTCAAGATCGGCGACGACGGGCATATCAGCGCGGTCGTCCCGCAATGCGAGATGGGTCAGGGCGTTACGACGCTGCTGCCACAGATCATGGCCGACGAGCTGGGTGCCGACTGGCGGACGATCGCGGTCGAAACCGCGCCGATCAGCCCGCTCTATACCAACACCTTGCTGGTCGACGAGGACAGCGCGGTGTTCACGCCGCGCGCCGGGGTTCCCGATTTTGTGTCCGACGTGCGCCGTTGGGCGCGGCGCGAATGGGCGGTGCGCCACGCGGTGATGCTGACCGCGAACAGCTCGTCGGTGCGGATGTTCGAAGGGCCGTGCCGCGCCGCCGCCGCGCAGGCGCGCGCGCTGCTGATGATGGCCGCGGCGGCGCGTTGGGACGCCGATTGGGAGGATTGCGACACGCAGGATGGCTTCGTCATCCTCGGCAAGAAAAAGCTGCGCTTCGGGGAAGTTGCCGCCGCCGCGGCATTGCTCGAACCGCCCGCCGAACCCGTCTATCGCGCCAGCAGCGGCGATCCGCTGTACGGCAAGGAACTGACGCGGCTCGACCTGCCCGCGAAGATCGACGGATCGGCCAATTATGCCGGTGACATCCGCCTGCCCGACATGGTGTTCGCGGCGATCCGTCAGGGACCGCTTGGCGCGACGCGGCTGAAAAGCATCGATCGCAAGCAGGGTATGGCCGCGCCCGGCCTGCTGCATGTCGTCACCCATGAGCGCTGGGTTGCGACCGTGGCGCGTAATTGGTGGGCGGCGAACCGCGCGCTCGACCGTTTTGCCCCGGTGTTCGAGACCGCCGGGACCCCGATTTCCACGACCCGCATCGACACGGCGCTGAAACAGGCGCTGAAGGACGGCGGTTATCGGATATCGCACACCGGCGATGTCGCCGAAGCGATGACAGGCAGGACCAAGGTCGTGGCCGAATATGCCGTCGCCCCCGCGCTGCACGCGCCCATCGAAACGCGCAGTGCCACCGCCGCCCCCGACGGCGCGCGGTTGCGTGTCTGGGTGGCGACACAGGCGCCTGCGCAGTGCCGCGATGCGATTGCCACCGCCACCGGACTGTCGCCGAACGATGTCGTGTTGTTCCCAATGATGGCAGGGGGGTCGTTCGACGCCTGCCTCGACCATGGTGCGGCGGTTCAGGCCGCGATCATCGCGCTGCAAGTGAAACGCCCGGTCCAGCTCGCCTGGTCGCGCGCCGAAGAGATCATGCGCCTGCCGCCGCGCGCGCCGGTTCGCGCGCGGCTGAGCGCGACGTTGAATGCCGCGGGGGGCATCGACGCGCTGGTGACGCGGATCGCAGTGCCGCCGACCAATCACGAGGTCCGCGCGCGGCTGTTCGACAATGTCCCCGCCGATGTGGCGCAGCGCGCCGCGGTCGGCAGCGCCGATGCCGCAGCGGTCGAGGGCGCGGCAAGCCCCTATGCCATCCCCCACCACGCGGTCGACCATTGCCCCGCCGACATCGGGCTGCCGACCGGACGCTGGCGTGGCAATGCCGACAGCTACACCGCCTTTTTCACCGAATGTTTCATCGACGAATTGGCGGCGCGCGCCGGGACCGATGGCTTGTCCTATCGCATCGCGATGCTGGGTGACGCGCCGCTGCTGGCGCGTTGCCTGCTGACCGCGACCAGCCTGGGTGGTTGGGAAGGCGGGGTGTCGGGGACCGCGCAAGGGCTGGCGTGCCATAGTATGCGTGGCAGCCATATCGCTTTGATGGCCACCGCGCGGCAGAGCGACAAGGGGTTACAGGTCGAGCAATTGGTCGCGGTCGTCGATGCCGGGCGCCTCGTCAATCCGGCGGTCGCGCGGCAGCAGGTCGAGGGCGGGTTGATCTTCGGCCTCGCCGCCGCAGTGGGTGCGACGACCGATTATGAAGGCGGCGTCGCGGCGGCGCGCAAGATCGGCCAACTTGGCCTGCCGCGCCTGTCGCAGACCCCACAGATATTGGTCGAATTTGTCGACAGCGACCGCGAGCCCGGCGGTTTGGGCGAAATTGCCGTCCCCGTCGTCGCGCCCGCAATCGCCAACGCGATGTTCGCCGCGACCGGTCGCCGCATCCGCCGCCTGCCGCTGTCGGCGCAGCCGCTATGACGGCCTCCCGGACAAACCCTATGACTCTGCCCCCCAACCATCCGCCCATCGCTGCACCCCGTATCGGCGTGCTGCTCGTCAACCTTGGCACCCCCGATGCGCCCGATGCGCCATCGGTTCGCCGCTATCTGGCCGAGTTCCTGTCCGACCGCCGCGTCGTCGAAATCCCGCAAATCCTGTGGCAGCCGATCCTGCGCGGCATCATCCTGACCACCCGGCCCAAAAAGTCGGCGCACGCCTATGCGCAGGTGTGGACCGAAGATGGCTCGCCGCTCGCCGCGATCACCCGCGCCCAAAGCACCGCGTTGCAGGCGGCATTCGGTGACGATGTCCGCGTCGCTTATGCGATGCGTTACGGCAAACCCGCGATCGGCCCGGCGATCGACGCGCTGATCGCGGCCGGGTGCCAGCGCATCCTGATCGCGCCGATGTATCCGCAGTATTGCGCGGCGACGACTGCGACGGTGGTTGACGCGGTCGGCGGGCATCTCAAGACGCTGCGCTGGCAACCGGCGCTGCGCTATCTGCCGCCCTACCATGACGACCCCGCCTATATCGCCGCGCTGAAAACGTCGGTCGAGGCGGGGCTAGCGGCGCTCGACTTCACCCCCGACCTGCTGCTCGCCAGCTTTCACGGGATGCCCGAACGGACGCTGCACCTGGGCGATCCCTATCATTGCCAGTGCCGCAAGACCGCGCGGCTGCTGTCGGAAGCGATGGGCCGCCCGATCGAGGTCGCGTTCCAGTCGCGCTTTGGCCGCGCCAAATGGCTCGAACCCGCGACCGACACCCAGCTCGAAGCGTTTGGCAAAGCGGGACAGAGCGTCGCGATCTTTGCCCCCGGCTTTTCCGCCGATTGCCTGGAGACGCGCGAAGAGCTGGCGATCCGCGGCAAGGAGCAGCTTGAGGCCGCGGGCGGCGGGCGCTTTGCCTATCTGCCGTGCTTGAATGCCGAAGCGCCCGGGATGGCGATGCTTGAGACGATGATGCGCCGTGAACTGTCGGGCTGGCTATAGTTACCAACTGTTTAGGTCCATGCGCTAGATTGCTCCGACGCGGCACCGAAACGGTGTGATCGCGGCAATTTGGAGATATGGGATGAACGAGGTCCAATCGGCAGCATTGATGCTGGCCGGGGTCACGCTGGCCTTTGTGGCGGTCGTCTTTGGCGTGTGGTGGCTACGCCGTCCGCGCACCGTTCCCGCCGCGCCGCGCGCGCCGCGCGTTGCTGGTGAAAGCCGGATGCCCAAGCTTTCGCGAAAGGCGAAGGTGGAAGTCGAGCCCATCGAAATCTCCGCATCGCGACTCGCGCGCGTCAGCGGCAAGGCGCCGCTCCAGCCGCAGGCCGAGACCGACTATGACTATCGGCAAGTCCCCGCCCCTGTTGACGAAGCCGCCGCAGTCGAAGCCACGCTTGAAGCCTTGGCATCCGAGGTCGAAGACGAAGCGCATCGGATCGAAAAGGCCGAGGTCGAAGCTGTTACGCTCCGCCTTGTGCCGCAGATCCCGCTGGGCGATGCAATTTCAACCAACAGCTGGCTCGGCGGTCGCCCGCGCCTGCCCGCAGGGATGGCGTGGCCGCAGATCGACGGCGAGCCCGCCGACTTTCTCGCCCAAATCGACTGCGCCAGCCTGCCCCCCGCGCTGTGGGACGGATTGGGGCCGCGCGAAGGGGCGCTCGCCTTTTTCATCCATCGCCGCGGCCATCAAATGCAGGTGCTGCATCTGCGCGATACCGATGCGGCGCTGTCGCCGCCGCTCGCGCTCGATGACCCCGACGGTTGGTTCGGCCCGCATGGCGGCCTGCGCTTTGGCGACCTTGAACCCTTTGCGGTGCGCGCCTTTCCCGAATGGCCTGTTGATCTGGTCGCGGTACGCCCCGGCGAGGCCGACCCGCGGGTCGAGGCTGATCCGAACGAGGTCGGCGCGATGCTGTATAACCGCAGCTACGACATCGCCGACCCTGCCTTTCACCCCTTCGACTGGGGCAGCATGACCGCGATGGTCGCCATTTTGGAAACGCGGCTCGACCGGTTGACGATCAACGCAGTGCCAATGCCCGGCGCAAGCACCNNNGCGCGCGCGCGCCGCTGAGATCATCGCCATCGTCCGCGAAAGCGCGACCCGGCAAGCCTTTTCGACCAGCGATGCAACCGCCGTCATGGCCGCGCTGCACGCCATCCACTGGGCCAAGACCGTCCATCGCATCGACCCGGAAACCGGCGCCGAGGTCCACGAGACCATCACCCTGCCGCTGACGACGCACCGCGCCGACGCCCATCTGTGGGTCCATGACTATCAGACGATCCTGTTCGACCGCGCCAAACATGCGTGGTGCGCCAACCCGGACAGCCTGTCGCCGCCGATGCGTGCTTTCTATGAACCCTATTGGCGCGACCTGGCGGCGCGGGAAATGGCGGCGATCGGGCATGAGCCCTTCCGCTATGTCCATGATTATGATGAGGATCGCGACGCGGTGCTGCTCGAACTGCCGACGAGCGGGTTGATGAGCCGGATGTTCGGCGACTGCGACAATCTGGTCGTCACGATCGACAAGTCCGATCTGGCCGTGGGGGACTTTTCAAAGCTTCGCGTCCAGGTGAGCAACTAACCCGACGAATAGCTTTGCGATTGACGTTCCGGTAAACTTGCGGCGGCCGCGCGGGCGTCCTAATCATCGTGCGATAACTCTGTGGGAGAGCAGAATAAATGGCACGCGTAGCAATCGTCACCGGCGGCAGCCGGGGCATCGGGGAAGCGATCAGCCTCAAATTGCAGGAACAGGGCGTCACCGTCGTCGCCAACTATGGCGGCAATGACGAAAAGGCGAAGGCGTTCACCGAACGCACCGGCATCGCCGCGATGAAATGGGACGTCGGCGACCATCAGGCGTGCCTCGACAGTTGCGCGCGCATCGCCGAGGAATTCGGCCCGGTCGACATCGTCGTCAACAACGCCGGGATCACCCGCGACGGCACCCTCGCCCGGATGAGCTATGACGATTGGGACGATGTGATGCGCGTCAATCTGGGCGGCTGTTTCAACATGGCGAAGGCGACGTTCGGCGGCATGGTCGAGCGCGGCTGGGGCCGGATCGTCAACATCGGGTCGATCAACGGGCAGGCGGGCCAGTACGGCCAGGTCAATTATGCCGCCGCGAAATCGGGCATCCACGGCTTTACCAAGGCGCTGGCGCAGGAAGGCGCCAAGAAGGGCGTGACCGTCAACGCGATCGCCCCGGGCTATATCGACACCGACATGGTCGCCGCGGTGCCGCCGCAGGTGCTGGAAAAGATCGTCGCCAAGATTCCGGTGGGGCGTTTGGGCCAGGCCGATGAAATCGCGCGCGGCGTAGCGTTTTTGTGCAGCGAGGATGCCGGGTTTGTGACCGGGTCGACGATGTCGATCAATGGCGGGCAGCATATGTATTGACGGGCCGAGGGCGCTAGCGAAAGCGTTCGCGTCAGCGAACGGCGAGCTGGCAACCGGTGGCGAAGCCACGGCCCGGCACGGCCAGCGGGGCGGCGATCCCAAAAGATCGCCGAACCCGTCTGACGGCGGGCGGCGGCTTTGCCGTCGCCACTGGAGCCACGACCGATGACCCAGCCCTTCCACCCTCCCGTCAAACGGTCGGTAACGATCGCCGGCCATCCGACTTCGATCAGCCTCGAGCCGATGTTCTGGGACGCGCTGGAGGCAGAAGCAGCGCGCCAAGCGCTCCCCGTCAACGCGCTGGTCGCGCGGATCGATGTCGAGCGGATGGAAGCCCACAATCCACCAAACCTGACCTCCGCAATCCGCCAGTGGTTGTGGCGAGGGCGTGCCGATTAGATCGCGGCGTAAACCGCCGTCCCAAACGCCGCACCCTTGTCCGGCGCGTGATGGAGGAACAGCGACGGTTCGATCAGTTCGAGTTCCATGATGTGGAGCTTCCCCGTCGCATCGCCGACCATATCGACGCGCGCGTAAACCGGCGGGGCTGGTGCGGCGGCCAGCGCCGCGGTTGCCAGCGACTGGGCGTCGACTCTCGCCTCCCACGCCATTTCGCGGCCGCCAAATTGTTCCTGCACACGGAAGTCGCCCGCGGCGGGGCGCTTGACGATCGCGTGGCTGAATCGGCCGGCAAAGAAGAACAGCGAAAATTCGCCCTCGGTCAGGATGCCGGGCATCAATGGCTGGACCAGGCGGCGCTGGCCGATCGCGTCGGCGGGAATCGCCTCGCCTGCCGCAATGCGGTGGGTGCCGTCGGCGCCGCCCGAAATCGCGGGTTTGACCACGACTTCTTCGGCGCCCAGTTGCAACCGCGCATCGGCAAGGCGAGCATCGTCCAGCGCTGCGACCTCGACCGTCGGCACCACCGCAACACCCTTCGCGCCGAGTTCGGACAGATAGGCCTTGTCGCTGTTCCAGCGCAGCACCGGCACCGGATTGGCGACCGGCAACGCGTCGGCCTCCAGCCGGTCGAGCAGCGCGTACCAGGTCGCGACATCGCGCTGATAGCCCCAAGCGAAGAGCGGCAGGATCAGGTCGTAACCCGACAGGTCGCCGGGATCGGTCCACACGCGCTGCTCGACGATCAGCCCGGCGCCGGTCAGCGCTGCCGCCTTGCGGGCAAAGGCGGGCTGCCATTTTTCGTAATAATCGGGCGCCGGGACCAGGATGGCGACGCGGGGTTGGAAGGGCATGGGCTCTCCTGAAGCCCCTCCCCTTCAGGGGAGGG
>NZ_DKIH01000001.1:47146-48524 GCF_002454115.1 Sphingopyxis sp. UBA6723
ATGGACCCCACCCCGCTCGACTAAGGACCGACAAGAGCCGGGCCAAGTCTCACTGCCCCTCCCTGAAGGGGAGGGGATGGTCGGTTACCGCCCCAACAACCCGCGCGCCTGCCCGGCGATGTGCGACAACATCGCGCCGTTCGGGTTCGGGATCTTCCGCGCGCGCTCGACCGTCGCCCGGAACTGCGCAACGCGCGGCGCATGATCGGCGAGCCATTTGGTCACCGCCGCATCCAGATCGCCCTTGGGCAAACCGGCCAGGAAAGTCAGCCGCATCTGCTGGAAATCGCGCGCCAGGCTGTTGACCAGCAGGCGTTCCCACGGATCGCCGGGGCTCATATGCGCCGCCAGCGTCTGCGCCCAGTCGAGCCCGAGCGCCTCGCCCAGATGGGTGAATGCGCTGGTCACCGCCACCTCATCATCGCCGCGCCGTTCGGCCAAATCGACGATGCCGATCGCGCCGTCGGTCTTGAACAGCCGCACGACCGCCGCGGTCAGCGGCTCGGGCGCGCCCGCGTCGAGCAATTGCTGGGTCAGCATGTCCCACTGGCGCTTGACCGAGGGGCTGAGCAGCCCGTCGACGCTGGCGTTCAAGCGATCGACCCCCGGCTCAAGCCGCGCAACCACCGGCCCCGCCTGCGACAAGGTCTGCGTCACGCGCAGCAGATCGGCCATTTGTGAGGTCATCGCCGACGCCGCTTGCGCAAACAGCGACAAACGCACGCTTTCGGCGATTTTGGCATCATCCAGCGCAGTCCAGATCGCGGGCATGTCGAGCAGGCGCTCGACCGCGACAAACGCCGCGGCGATGTCGCCGAGCGCGCAGCCTTCTTCCTCGACCAGTTCGAACGGATGGACGATGCCCATGCGGTTGATGATCCGGTTGGCGATCTTGGTCGCGATGATTTCGCGGCGCAGCTGATGATCGGCGATCGCTGCGGCGAAATCGCGCTGCATTTCGGACGGGAACGCCGCGGCAAGGTCGCTGCCCAGCGCCGGATCGTCGGGCAGGCTGCTGTTCTCGATCGCTTCCTGCAACGCCAGCTTCGCGGTCGACAGCAGCACCGCGAGTTCGGGACGGGTCAGCCCGCGCCCTTCGGCGGCGCGGCGCAGTAGTTCGTCGTTCGCCGCCAACCCTTCGACCTTGCGGTCAAGGCGGCCCGACGCCTCGAACGTCTCCATCAACCGGACATAGGAGGCGACCGCCGCCGATCCGCCCTTTTCGGCGATCGAGAGCGCGAGCGCCTGAAGGCGGTTATCCTCGAGCACCAGTTCGGCGACATCGTCGGTCATCC
The DNA here is from genome assembly GCF_002454115.1 of Sphingopyxis sp. UBA6723. Classification (GTDB taxonomy): domain Bacteria; phylum Pseudomonadota; class Alphaproteobacteria; order Sphingomonadales; family Sphingomonadaceae; genus Sphingopyxis. The sequence continues at coordinate 48,442 of NZ_DKIH01000001.1, forward strand.
GTACCAGCAGCGCGTCGCGCGCGTCTTGCGCGAGGCGGCCTTCGGTCATTTCGCGGTTGAGCGCGATCTTGATATTGACCTCG
>NZ_DKIH01000013.1:0-650561 GCF_002454115.1 Sphingopyxis sp. UBA6723
CCCTCGAACGCCTTGAGCGTCGTATAACTGCGGCGCCCGTCCTTGAAGGTCAGCTCGACCGGCTTGCCGCCCCTGCCATAGAGGATCACCAGCTGCACCTCGCCGGGCAGATCCTGCCACGGGGTGGTCAGGTCGAAACCATAGGCTTTGCCCAGGCTTTCCAGCACCTGCATATAATAAGGCGAGGGCGGGTTCGATTTCGCCCAAGGCACGATCGCGCCCTTTTTCAGGGATAGCGCATGGTTGGGAACGACGAGGTCGGGGTCGAATTCCTGCCGCTCCCCCAGGCCGTCGCATGCGGGGCAGGCGCCCTGCGGGGCGTTGAAGCTGAACAATCGCGGTTCGATCTCGGCGATCGTGAAGCCGCTGACCGGGCAAGAGAATTTCTCGCTGAAGATCAGGCGATTGGCCGGGATGCCTGCGCCCTTCATCGCACCGCCGCTGTCCTCGCCTTCGCGCCCCGGCACCGGCCCATCGGCTAGATCCACATAGGCGAGACCATCGGCGAGTTTCAGCGCGGTCTCGAAACTGTCGGCGAGCCGTGTGCCGAGCCCCTCACGCACCGCGATGCGATCGACGACGACTTCGATGTCATGCTTGTACTTCTTGTCGAGTGCAGGCGCCTCGCCAATCTCGTAAAATTCGCCGTCGATGCGGACGCGCGTGAAGCCGTCCTTCTGCCATTGCGCCAGTTCCTTTTTATATTCGCCCTTGCGCCCGCGCACGACGGGGGCGAGCAGATAGGCGCGGGTGCCTTCGGGCAGTTCCATCACCCGGTCGACCATCTGACTGACCGTCTGTGCAGCGATCGGTTCGCCGGTGGTCGGCGAATAAGGCACCCCGACGCGCGCCCATAGCAGACGCATATAGTCATAGATTTCGGTGACGGTTGCGACGGTCGAGCGCGGGTTGCGCGATGTCGTCTTCTGTTCGATGCTGATCGCGGGGGACAGGCCGTCGATATGTTCGACATCGGGTTTCTGCATCATCTCGAGGAACTGGCGGGCATAGGCCGACAGACTCTCGACATATCGCCGCTGCCCCTCGGCATAGATGGTATCAAATGCCAGCGACGATTTCCCGCTGCCCGACAGGCCGGTAATGACGACCAGCGCGTCGCGCGGCAGATCGACATTGACGCCCTTAAGATTGTGCTCGCGCGCGCCGCGCACGGAAATGTGGGTAAGACTCATGGGAGAAGTATGTTCCAGATTTGTTCTTGTGACGCAAGGTGGCGTTTCGGCCCGGCATTGCCTGCTAGATAGGACGCGCAGGCGTCGCTCGCAATGCGGCGGCGTCCCACCATGGTTCACAAGGCTTCGCCGCCTTCACATGGTGCTCGAAAGATCGGTAAGTCCTGAGGCCCCTTTCTCAGGACCGGGCGGGGGCGGCGTCGTGCCGTCCCCGTACTGCCATGGCGGTCAGCGATAGCGCCGCGCCGATGATCACGAACAGCGCGGGAAAGCCGCCCAGCACCGACATCATCCGGATGCCGTCGATGCCGCCGCTCGCGACCAGCACCAGCGCGACCAGCCCAACGGTGATGCCCCAAACCGCTTGCACCCCAAGCCGAGCTTCGGGAGCGTCGGGGGTAATGCCGCGCGTCGATAGCGCGCTCATCGCCGAGACATTGGCATCTGCGCCCGCCACGTAAGAGAGAAAGATCGCAAACAAAACGATCGCGGCAACCCCGGAGCCGCCGCCCAGCGCGCTGAATAGCCGGAACAGCACCGGATCCGGTCCTTGCGCCGTCAGGATCGCGTAAAGGCTCGCGCCGCTCTGCTGGTCGAGCGCGATGGTGGCCCCCGCGATCGCGGTCATCCACACCGCGCCGAACAACGATGGCAGGATCAGGTTGTAGAGGATGAAGGCGCGCACGCTGTAGCCGACGGCGAGACGCCCAAGGAACAGCGCAGTCACCGGCGCCCAGGCGAACCAGTTGGCCCAGTTGAAGATCGTCCACTGCCGGTGCCAGGCGGTATCGACGTCGAGGCCGAGGTTGCGGGGGATGAAGGTCTGGAAATAGGCGGCACCGCCGCGCAGCGACAGGCCGAACATCTGCGCCGTCGGCCCCGCGAGCAGTACGAAGGCGATGATTGCGAAGAACAGCCAGGTGTTGAGCACCGACAGACCGGCAATGCCCTTTTGCAGGCCCGTCGCCGCGGAGATCAGGAAGCTGCCGACGATCGCCGCGGCGATGGCCCAGCGCAGCGGGGTGCCGCCGACGAAGCCGCCGATCCCCTCGATCCCGCCCGCCAGTGCGAGGATGCCCGCGCCCATCGACGCGGCCATGCCGGCGACGAGCGCGTAGAGGCAGATGATGTCGACGCCGGTGCCGACCGGGCCGTGCGCGCGCTCGCCCAGCAGGGGAACGAACAGCGACGACAGGCTGAACGGCTCGCGGAGGTTGTAATAGACGAGCGCGAAGGCGAGTCCGGCGACGGTGTAGATGGCGTAGGGCGTCAGCGTCCAGTGCAGGAACATCGTTGACATCGCAAAGGTTGCCGCGGCGTCGCTGCCGGGCTGTAGTCCAAGCATCGCGGGCGGAGCGTTGAGGTGGAACAAAGGTTCGGCGGCGCCCCAGAACAGGATACCGGTGGCGATGGTCGTGCAAAGGGTGACGGCAAACCAGCGCCAGCGGGACAGAACAGGCTTTGCGTTGGCCCCTCCGATGATCCTGGCGCCGAACGGAGTGAGCGCAATGACGACGAGCAATGCCAGAAAGGCCATTCCCGCCCATGCGAACAGCGGAGAGAAATAGCGCAGGATCCAGTCGTTGATGGCGGTTTCGGCGGCCAGCACGGCGGCGCCCTGCCATAGGCTGAGCACGACAGCGGCGAGCAGAACCGCGAGCGGCAAAAAGAACACCGGGCGATTGAGCGAAAGTTTCGGCGATGCTGGCAATTTACGGGCCGATCGAACATGGTACGGCTAACCAGCATGAAGCCTGCCCGTGCCCGGGTCAATCTGGGCCGGGAACGCCCGTTCGGACCAGGCGTTGGACCCGCGGACAATTTGATTGCAGGAGCGACTTTTATGACCAGGATGATTTTGACGACGGCAAGCGCGTTGGCGCTGATCAGTTCGGGGAGCGCTTTGGCGCTGCAAACAGCCCCCGCGGCACCGGTGGACGCGCCTGCGAAAAAGCTGCCCGACGGCACCACGCCGGAAGAACGGTCCAACACCGCGCGTCTGAACGCGGAACAGGCGTCGCGCGCGAAGGCGGAGACAACCACCTATCAGCAGGAAGTCTCGGCGGTGGCGCAGCAGGTCGCGCACGACCAAGCTGAGTTTGCCGAGGAAACCGCAGCCTATGAAGCAGAGAAAGCGCGGGTCGCTGCAATGTCGGCCGAGGAGCGGATGAAGTGGGAGGCCGACGCCGCTGCGTGTAAGGCGGGCGATACAACCCGATGTGCCGCGCCTGCGCCCAAGCCGCGCTAAACGATCAATAATCGGTCGGTAGCGCCGACGGTTCCACAGCGAATGGCGCATCGTCATCCGCGCTGGCGGAGGCGAGCTGCGCGTCCGGAATTTGGCCGCTTGCCTCGCTTGGGGGCGGGTCGGGGAAGCGCCCGCCATAGCGATAGCCGTCATTGTCGGGTTCGCTGAGCGGTCGCAGATCAAGATCGACCGCGCCGAGATCGCGAAATTCGTTGCTCATCCGGCTTTCGCGCTCGGCGCGCAAGCGTGCGGCGACGCCGTAGCTGTCCGGGCAGGCGAGGCACGGTGTCGCGCCGCCCATGACGGGCGCGCTGGCGTCGGGATTGGCACTGAGGTGTGAATAGGGTGTTCCTTCGGCTGCGCCGCTACCCAGTCGCTTTCCCGCCGCCATCTCGCCCAGCAGCATGCCCCCGACAACGCCTGCGAATGCCAAGGCGGACCAGCGGAACAGTCGTGCGCCGCTATGCCGACTCGGCGCGAAAGATAATTTCTTTGGCATGGCACGATTTGGCCATGTGTGGGGGTCGGATGCAAGCTCGACGTCATGAAATTACCTGCCAGTCGCCCGTTCGTCGATGGATGAACGGCTTTCGTCCGATAATCGAGCCGCGGTCTGCGCCGATCGATCCAAACGCGATTCTGATGACGTCTAGGGGGTATCACCAGCTTGCGGGATGCGGAGGTTTTGGTCTCCCCGGTCCAAAGCCTTCGTGTCCCGCATCATCCCCAGAAGAGGACTCCCCCATGGCGAAATTATCCCTGATCCTGCTGAGCGCGCCAATCGCGTGTATCGGCCTGAGCATCCCGGCCGCGGCCGAAGACGATATTGACCGGCGCACGGTCGTTGTGCGCTACAACGATCTCAACCTCGCTAGCGTCGAGGGACGCGAACGACTCAATTTCCGCGTGAAGGACGCGGTGCGCACCGTATGTAACAGCCGCCCCCATCACCGCGTGTCGCTGAACGAGCGTGCCAAGTCGGACCATTGCGAAAAGGTGACGATGGCCGACGCCGACCTCAAACTGGCAAGCCTCCTCAATGGTGACCGTACACGTCTGGCGGATCGCAACCCGACGATCCGGGTTTCGGCGCCCTGACCGCGCTCCCACCGAAAAAAAGGCGGTCATGCCCGGGCATGGCCGCCTTTTTCGATTCAAGCGTTCATGATCGCCTTGACGTCGTGAAGATAGGTGCGGCCGATACGATGGACCCCGCCGTCACCCAGGTCGACGCTCCACGCGCCGTCGCCGTGATGCTTCAGCCCGACGATGCCGTCGCGGCGCACCATTTTCGAGCGGTGAATGCGCAGGAACTGGTCAGGGTTCATTCGCGCTTCCAGTGACTTGATCGTCTGGTGAATCAGCCAGCTGCGCGCGCCGACGTGGAGCCGCATATAGTCTCGCTCGGCCTCGATCAGATCGACCTGAGCTGCATCGACGCGTAGCATCTCGCCGCGGTTCTGGACCCAGAATTCGTTGATCCATTTGCTTTTCTGGCTCGGCGCCCGTTCGGTGGCGCGCCACTCGCGCACCCGGGTCAGCGCGCGGGCAAGGCGGTCGGGCGAAACCGGTTTGAGCAGGTAATCGACCGCCGCAACATCGAACGCGGCGACCGCATATTGGTCGAACGCGGTGACAAAGATCACCGCGGGCGGGTTGTCGAGCCGATCGATTGCGGCGGCGACTTCGAGCCCGTTCAGGTCGGGCATGGCGATGTCGCAGAGCACAAGATCGGGCGCGAGTGCGTCGACCATACGGAGCGCCGAGGCACCGTCGCTGGCGGTGCCGACCAGCGACACGCCGTCCTGCTGCCCGGTCAATATCTGCAACCTTTCGATCGCCAGCGGTTCGTCATCGACAATCAGGGTGCGCAGCGTCTGGATCATGGCTTAGCGAGCCTCCCGGGACAGCGGCAACCACAGCGACACGACAAAGCCGCCATCGTCCGATGGTCCCCATTCGCACCCGGCGGTGGGGCCGTAGCGCGTGAGCAGTCGTTCGCGGACATTCCCGAGTCCTAAGCCCGTACCCGAAGGCGGCGCGGGCGCCTTGGCATCGATGTCGTTATCGATTCGTAACACCAGCAGCCCATATTCGGCGCTGGCGTGCAGGCGGATCGCGATTTTGCCCTTGGTCGGCGCAACGCCATATTTGATCGCATTTTCGATAATCGGTTGCAGGATCAGCACCGGGACGCACGCATTTTTCAGCTCGTCGGGCATCGTTACCTCGACCTGCAAGCGGTCGGGGAAGCGCGTCTGTTCGATGTCGAGATACAGGCGTTGCAGCGCGATCTCTTCCTCAAGGCTGACGAGCTGCTCGGGATCGATCGCCAGGCTGGAGCGGAGGAAGGACGACAGATTCATGATCATCGTCTCGGCTTCGCTTTTTGACCCGCGCATGACCAGCGCTGACAGCGAATTGAGCGTGTTGAACAGGAAGTGCGGATTGACCTGATAATGCAGCGCGCGCAGCTGCGCGTTTTTGGCTTCGAGCCGGAAATGATTGGCGCGCCGTTCGACCGCCTGCATCTCGCTGGCATAACCAAAGGCGACGTACAGCGCCGCCCACACGGCGAAGAAAAAATACCAGCGGATCGAACTGTCGAGGATCAGCACGGTTTCCCATGCGCCAGGGAATTTTGCCTGCATTTCTTCGATGATCTTTGCCGCTTCCGACACAGGAAACCAGTAATAGAAGACGAGCAGATTGACCGATGCATAGACGATGACCAGTGGCACCGCGGCGCCCAAGGCCGCGGCAAGACGCGCGCCAAAGCTTTGCGGCTGGGCGCGCTGGAGCAGTTGATAGAGGACGAAGGTGCACAATATGCCGGCGACGACGACGAGGCCGCGGCGCGCTGCCGACGGCCATTGGTCGGGTACGCCGGTGAGCAGGCCGAGCCCCGTGGTGATCAGAAAATAGAGCAGCCACATCGCGATGATCGATCCGATCGCGACGCGCGGATTGACGCGCGCGTCCGATGCGCGCCAGTCGGGCGCCGCCGCCAACATCTTTGCACGCTGGTCGCGCAGCGCGTCTTTGCGAAGGGTCATGTTCATTGCGCCTGCTTTAGCGTCAAAACCGGCGTCGAGGATAGCAGACAGCGGGCCGCCAGTCGAAGGCCGGTGCGCATTGGTCGAAAGCCGCGCGTCTATCGCGCGCCCGGTTGCGGCAGCGCGCGGCGCCAGCCGCCGCGCTGATAGACCGCCCAAGCCATCGCGAGCGAGGCGAGCGACGAGAGCGGGAAGCTCCACCAGATCGCGTCGGCGCCGAGGATTTGATAGGCGAAATAATAGATGCCGAAGCGGATCGGGAACATCGACAGCGCCAGGATGATCAGCGGCGGCACGACAGAGCCATTGGCGCGCAGGGTGCCGATGATGACGATGGTGGTGCCAAACGGCAAGAAGGTCCAGGTCGCGATATATTGAATGTGGCGCGACACCTCGATCGCCTCGCTGCCGCTGCCGAGGAACAGCGCAAGTGCGGCGCGATCGAACAGCAGGAGCAGCGCGATCAGCACCCCGGTCATTGCCAGATTGATGGCAATGCCACTGTTGGTGATCGTTGAGACGCGATCCCAGCGCTTGGCGCCGATATTCTGCGCCGCCATCGCGCTGACTGCGGCGCCGACCGCGAGCGCGGGCATCTGGATGTAATTCCACAGCTGGAGCGTGGCGCCATAAGCGGCGGCGGTGACGAGCCCCTCGCGGTTGACCAGCCCGACCATGACGAGGCCCGCACCCGAAATCACCAGCATCTGCGCCCCCATTGGCAGTCCGCGCGCGATGATGAAGCGCAGTTCGCGCCAGCTGGGCGCCAGATAGGCGAGTTCGCGGCCACGCAGGCGGAGCGGGTGGTCCTTGGCATAGAACCAAAGGATCATCCCGATCAGGCTGATCGTCCCGGCGATCGCGGTCGCGAGCGCACTGCCCGCGATCCCGAGGCGCGGAACAGGGCCGAGCCCGAGGATCAACACCGGGTTCAGGACGATGTCGATGACGACCATCAGCACCATGAAGCGCAGCGGCGTCACCGCGTCACCGGCGCCGCGCGATGCCATCATCAGCGTCACCGAAAGCATGCTGGCGGGGATCGCGACAAAGGTGACACGGAGATAATCATGCGCCAGCGCAAAGGCTTCGGGCGGGGTTTCGAGCAGGCGCAGGATCGCGTCGGAGGTAAACCAGCCGACGAGCGCGATGACCAGCGAGAAGAGCGCCGCAAGGCCGACCGCACCCCCCGCCGCGCGCCGCGCCGCATCGATGTCGTCGCGCCCGATCGCTTGCCCGATCAGCACCGTTGCCGCCATGCCGAACCCGAAAAAGGTCGCGAACATCAGGAACATGATGATGTTGGCATTGGCGGTTGCGGCGAGCGCGCTGTTGCCCAGAAACTGCCCGACCCAGATCGAATTGACCGAGCCGGAGAGCGTTTGGAGGACGTTCGAGGCGAGCGTCGGGAGGGCGAAGATGATCAGCGTCTTGGCGATCGGCCCGCTGGTCAGGTCCATCCCGCCGCGTGCGGTCTGGCGCGGGGGGAGCGGCGCCGATGCGGGGTCGCTGGCGACCGCGACGGGGGTAGGGGTGACAGGTTCGCCGGTCACTTCTTCATTCCTCCGCGGAACGGGGAGGTGCTCCGGAGGGGCGGAGGGGCAGCAAGGTTTCGGTCTTAAATAGCGGCATACTGGCGAGAGGCTGCGACCCCTCCGTCACGCCTTCGGCGCGCCACCCCCCCGTTCCGGGGAGGACCGAAGGGGTCAGCCGTTCGGGCTGCCGCCTCCCCGCAAGGGGGGAGGAATGGGCGTTATCGCTCACCCCAGCCTTGCCAAAGCGGCGGTCAGGCGGTCGGCCTCGGCCTCTTTCGCAGCATGATCGGCGCGCGCCTTGTCGACCGCCTCGGGCTTGGCGCGCTCGACGAACGACGGGTTGTTCAGGCGGCCCGCCAGGCCGTCGCGTTCCTTTGCTGCGGCGGCGAGCGCCTTTGTGAGGCGGTCGCGTTCGGCGGCAATGTCGATGACGCCTTCGAGGGGGACGGTGATCGTTTCGCCCTCGACCACAAGCTGCGCCGAAGCGCCCGCGGGTGCGCGGTCGAAACTGACGGTTTCAAGGCGAGCGAGGCGGTCCAGCTGCGCCGCAAGCTTGTCGGTGCGGCCCTTGAGCGATGCGGGGAAATGCGCGGTGAGGCGGGCGCCGGGAGGCAGGCCGAGTTCGGCCTTGGCACCGCGCAATTCGCTGACCAGCTTGATCAGCCAGTCGATGTCGGCACTTGCCTCAGCGTCGCGCGTCGCGTTTGGCTCCGGCCATTTGGCGGTGATCAGCGGGTAGTCCGCACGGTCTCCAAGCCCCGTCCACAACTCTTCGGTGATGAAGGGCATGAACGGGTGGAGCATGACGAGGATCTGGTCGAGCACCCAGCCTGCGACCGCCTTCGTTTCGTCGTCGATCGCACCTTTGATCAGCTCCAGATACCAGTCGCAGAAGCGATCCCAGGCAAAGCTGTAGATCGCGTTCGCGGCCTCGTCGAAGCGATAGGCGGCGAAGGCGGTTTCCATCGCGGTGACGGTCGCGGCGACTTCGCCGATGATCCAGCGGTTGACGGGCAGGGTAGCCGCAGGGGCTTCAAGGGTGGTCGAGGCGGAAATGCCATTGGCTTCGCAGAAGCGCGCGGCGTTCCACAGCTTGGTCGCGAAGTTGCGGTATCCGGCGAGGCGCGCGTCATCCATCTTGATGTCGCGGCCCTGGCTTTCCATCGCCGCCATGAAGAAGCGCAGCGCGTCGGCGCCATATTGGTCGATCAGCCCGAGCGGGTCGACGACATTGCCCTTCGACTTCGACATCTTCGCGCCGTCGGGCGCGCGGACGAGGCCGTGGAGGTAGAGCGTCTTCCACGGCACATCGCCCATGAACTCCATCCCCTGCATCGCCATGCGCGCATCCCAGAAGAAAAGGATGTCGAAGCCGGAGATGAGAACGTCATTGGGGTAGTGGCGTTTGACGAGATCAGTGTTCTCGGGCCAGCCGAGGGTGGCGAACGGCCAGAGGGCGGACGAAAACCAGGTGTCGAGGACGTCGGGGTCGCGATGGAGAACGACAACTTCTAGATCGTCTCCGGTAGTTTTCGAACGGAAACCAACATCCCCAGCGGAAGTAGGAAGTTGGTAGGGCGGATCGTCGCTGGTGAGTACATTGAACCCCTCACCATAATAATTTCGAGCTTCCGCTAGCGCCTCGATTTCGCTTTCGGCGACGAAAACTTTGCGCCCTTCGACGAGCGCTGGGTGTTCCTCAGTTTCACGGTCACCCATTTTGATAGGTCCATACCAAGCCGGAATCCGGTGACCCCACCACAGCTGGCGCGACACGCACCAGGGCTGGATATTTTCCATCCAGTTGAAGAAGGTCTTTTCCCAAGTCTTGGGGACGATGTTGATGCGCCCGTCGCGCACCGCCGCCATCGGCGGCTGCGCCAGCGTTTCGGCGTCGACATACCATTGGTCGGTCAGCCAGGGTTCGATCACCACGCCGCCGCGGTCGCCGAACGGGGTCTGGATCGTGCGCGGTTCGGCGTCGTGCGCGTTGCCGTCCTTGTCGGTGTGGGGGATCAGGAAGCCCGCTTCCTTCATCCGCTGCACGACCAGCTCGCGCGCGCCGTCGATGCCGTCGCGCTTGAAACGGTGCAGGCCGAGAAATTCGTCCGGAATCAGCCCGTCGCTGGTCTGGATGACGTTCGCGTCGCCGTCGAGCATGTTGAGCATCTCGCCGGGCTTGAAGCCTGCACGCTTGCCGACGTCGAAGTCGTTGAAATCATGCCCCGGGGTGATCTTCACCGCACCCGATCCGAGTTCGGGGTCGGCATGTTCGTCGGCAACGATCTTGAAGCGGCGGCCGGTGAGCGGCTGGAGAATATCCTTGCCAATCACGCTATTGTAGCGGGCATCGTCGGGATGCACCGCGACCGCCATGTCGGCGAGCATCGTTTCGGGGCGCGTCGTCGCGACTTCGATATAGTCGCGGCCGTCATCGAGCGTCACGCCGTCGGCGAGCGGATATTTGAAGTGCCAGAAGCCGCCTTGGATCTCGTGCGTCTCGACCTCGAGGTCCGAGATCGCTGTCTTGAGCTTGGGATCCCAGTTCACGAGCCGCTTGTCGCGGTAGATCAGTCCCTTTTTGTGGAGGTCGACGAACACCTTGACCACCGCGCGGGTGAAATGCGGGTCCATTGTGAACTGTTCGCGTGACCAGTCCATCGAGCAGCCGAGGCGGCGGAGCTGGCCGGTGATCTGGCCGCCGCTTTCCGCCTTCCACTGCCAAACCTTGTCGATGAAATCTTCGCGGCTGTAGTTGGTGCGCTTGTCCTGCTGCGCCTCCAACTGGCGCTCGACAACCATCTGCGTCGCAATGCCGGCATGATCCATGCCGACGACCCACAAGGCATCCTTGCCGCGCAGCCGTTCGTAGCGGACGAGGACGTCCTGCAATGTGTTGTCGAGCGCATGGCCGATGTGCAGCGCGCCGGTGACGTTCGGCGGCGGGTTGACGATCGTAAAGGGGGTGGCGTCGGGGCGATGCGGGCGAAACAGCCCGCGGCTTTCCCACTCAGTGGCCCATTTCGCCTCAATCGCGGCGGGATCGAATGTTTTTTCCATCGGCATAATGCGCCGCGCTTTGCCAGCCATGGTGCGGCGCGGCAAGGGGGAACCCACGCGCAATCAAACACACCCGTGTCCCCGCGAAGGCGGGGACCCATCTCCTGTGGGTCAAATTCGAACCGACCGGCGATGGGCTCCCGCCTTCGCGGGAGCACACGCCATTACTTCTTCAAATACCTGCCCATCCACCCGAACACCGTCTGATACCATTGCACGCTGTTCTGGCCTTTCAGGATCCAGTGGTTTTCATCGGGAAACACCAGCAATTCGCCCTCGACGCCCTGCCGCTGTAACGCATGGAATGCCGCAAGGCTCTGGCTGTAGGGGATGCGGAAGTCCTTTTCGCCGTGGATCACCAGCATTGGAGTCTTCCACTTGGTGACATGGTTCACCGGGTTCCATTTCTCGCCCTCGGCGCGCTGCCACCAGGGGCCGCCATGGTCAAACTCGTCGAACCATGTTTCCTCGGTCTCGAACGCCATCGCGCGCAGGTCGAATACGCCGGCATGGTTGACCAGGCATTTGAAGCCGTCAGGCCAATTGCCCGCGATCCAGTTCATCATGTAACCGCCATAGGAACCGCCGAGCGCGCAGGCGTTGGCGGTATCGACATTGGCGTCCTGCGCCCCCGCCGCGGCGAGGCCGAGCTTGAGATCTTCGAGCGGCTTGCCGCCCCAATCCTGATTGATGCTGTCGGTGAAAGCCTGTCCGTAACCGGTCGAGCCATGGAAATCGACGCTGACCGCGGCGTAGCCCGGCGCCGAGAACAGGCGGGGGTTCCAGCGCGTCGACCAGCTGTTGCCAAAGCTGCCCTGCGGCCCGCCATGGACGAGGAAGGCGACCGGGATTTTGCCTTTCGTATCGGCGGGCTTGACGATCTGGCCCCACACGGTGTCGCCGTTGGCGCCCTTGAAACTGAACCTTTTGGCGTCAACGGGATCGATCTCGGCCAGCTGGGCACGGTTGACGTCGGTCAGGCGGGTGACCTTGCCCTTCGCATCGCGCGTCCAGAGGTCGGTCGGCACCGCGATGCTGTTGCGCGAATAGAGCAGGGCGCCACCGGGCAGCGGGGTGACGTCGCCGATATTGCCCTCATAGGCTTCGGTGGTGGCCTTGAGCTTGGCGACCTTGCCCGTCTTCACATCGACCCGGAATACGGGATGGTCGAGCACGTCCTGCGCGGTGACATAGAGCGATTTGCCGTCGGCGGCCCAAGCGATCGAGCCGACCGAACGATCCCATGCGTCGGTCAGCTTGCGCGTTTCACCGGTCGAAAGGTCGCGCAGCATCAGCACCTGCCGGTCGGCCTCATAGCCCGGGCGCGCCATGGCGGCATAGGCCAGCCATTGGCCGTCGGGCGAGGGGGTGGGCAGGGTGTCGGTGGCCTTGTTGTCCGCGGTCAGGTTCTGCGGCATCATGCGGCTGTCGACCAGCCAGCTGTAGATATCGAGGTTGGTCGAGGTCGGCTCGTCCTTGTCGGCTTTGCGCAGCGTGAAAAAGACGGTGCGGCTGTCGGCGCCCCATGCGAGTTCTTCGCCACCGCCAAAGGGTTTCGAGGGGCTGTCGCCGATCAGCCCGCCGTCAACGGCGCGCGCGACGCTGGCCTTGCCGCCGTCGAGGTTGAAGACGAACGGGCGGCTATAGGTGCCGGGCGTTTCCCAGCTGTCCCAATGGCGCACGAATCCCGCGCCATCCTTGTACAGGCGGCCGGTGCCGGGGCCGGGCAGCGCACCCTTATCCTTCGCATCGCAGCCGAAGTCGGTGCATTCGCGCGGGATGTCGCCCCACGCGAGGAGGCGCTTGCCGTCGGGCGAAATCTTGAAACCCGAGACATCGGCCGCAGTGTCGGTGACCTGCGCCGCGGCGCCGCCGACCTTTGGATCGACCCTCCACACCTGGCTTTTACCCGAGGCGTTAGAGAGGAAATAGAGGCTGCCGTCGGGGTGAAACGCGGGAGCGCTCTCATTCTTCTCGGCAGTATCGGCAACGCGCACCGGCGCAGCGTCCTTCGCATTTCGGTCGACCAGCCACAGGCCCGTGGAGCGCTTGTAGTTCTCGGGCGCGGTCTCGGTCATCTGGAACACCACCCAGCGGCCGTCGGGCGACGCGGTCGGCGCGGCGACGCGTTTCAGCGTTGCCAGATCGACCTCGGTCATCGGCCGGGCAAATGCGGGAGTGGACAGGGCGGCGGCGAGCGCGATTGCGCTGGTCAGGATATGTTTTCGCATGAAAGCGGTGTAGCGGCGTAGCGAAGGCGTTCAAGCATGTTCGTCATTTGCCGTCGCAGCGCGCTGCCGTCCGGGGGCCGTCGGTGAGGGATCGAGGCCGGGGTCAGGAAATTCGCGCCGGACGCCGTCTTTTCCTGGTCCCGCTAACCTTCTTTTAACCAGCCAACTCCACCAATGGCCCATGGCCATTTTCGGACAATTTCTTCCCGCGGCGTCCGGCGACGACCAGCGTCAGGACGTGCGCCGAAAACTCAGTCTGCTCGCTCGCGGGGTAAAACCCGACGGTACCGGCGTCGAGGTGCAGATCCACAATATCTCTGGCACCGGGCTGCTGTTTGAAAGCGATATCAAGCTGGCGGCCTGCGACCGGATCGAGATCGAATTGCCGCACGCCGGCGACATCACCGCGGTGGTCATCTGGGCCAGCGGGCGGCTGTTCGGGTGCCAGTTCGAAGGGCCGGTGTCGCCCGCGACACTGAGCGCAGTGGAACTGAAAAGCGCGATTGCACCGGCATCTGACCTGTTGGACGAAGCGCCGCCGGAGGACATTCAGGAACTCATCAGGCGCAGTCGCGAACAGATCGCACGCGCCGCGGGCCTAAGCGTCGACAGAATCCGGATCATCGTCGAGTATTAGGGTGGCTAGCGGACGATCGTGCCGCCCTTCATGACATGATCGATCTTCTCGAGCGCGGCAATGTCGGCGAGCGGGTCGGCCTTGACCGCGATCATATCGGCATAGCGGCCCGGCACGATGGCACCGACATCTTCGCGGCCCATCTCGACTGCGGCGCGGCCCGTGGCGGACTGGATCGCCTGCATCGGGGTCATCCCATATTTGACCATATAGCGGAATTGCCGCGCGTTGAGTCCATGCGGATAGACCCCGGCGTCGGTCGCAAAGCCGATATTGACCCCCAGTGCGACGGCGCGGCGGAAGGCGGCGCGCTGCGCGTCGGTGGTTTCACGGTTCTTGCGCAGATATTCGGCAGGCCAACCCTCCTTGGTGCCGACATTCTCGATATAATCGCCGTTGTAGATGTCCATCGCGAGCCAGGTGCCGTGCTTCTTGGCCAGTTGCAGCGTCGCCTCGTCGGCCAGGCTGGCATGTTCGATGCTGTCGACCCCGGCGTTGATCGCGTTCTGAATGCCCTCGGCACCATGGGCATGGGCGGTGACTTTTTTGCCGCGGGCGTGCGCGACCCGGACGATCGCGCGCAGCTGTTCGACGGTCAGTTCGGGGGCGCCCGGCTCGGTGCCCATCGCGAGCACTGCGCCAGTGGCAATGGTCTTGATGAAATCGGCGCCATGGTCGAGCAAATATGTCGTCTTCGCCGCAGCTTCTTCGGGCGTCGCGGCGACACCGAGGCGCAGGTCGGGAGGTAGTTCCTCGTTGGGCACCACACCGTTCAATTCGCCACCGCCCTTGGGAATGGTGAGGTAGGCGCCTGCGACCCACATCCGTGGTCCCGGCACGTCGCCGTGCTCGATCGCCTTACGGAGGGTGACGTCGGTGAGGCCGCGATAGGTGCCGACGTCGCGCACGCTGGTGAAACCCGCGTCCAGTGTGACGCGGGCGTTGCGCGCGCCGACGAGGACGGTTTCGGCGGGCGACGCCTTGATCGGTGCTGCAAGATCGGCGCTCTGGCCCAGATCGGCGAGGTGGGTGTGCAGGTCGATCAGACCGGGCAGGATGGTGAAAGCCGACCAGTCGAGCCGCGTGGCGCCAGCGGGGGTCGCGCCGCATGGCCCGACCGCCTTGATCCGCTCGGACTCGATCGTGATGCACTGGCCGGTGCGAACGTCGGCGGTGACGCCGTCGATCAACCGTCCGGCCTCGACATACAGCGTCTGCGCCGCGACGGGCGTCGCGGTGACCGCAGCCGCAAGCGCCGCGATCAGATGGCGGTGTCGAAAGCGTTGCACTGGCGCGGGTCCCCCGATTGCAGGCCGCGGCGCAGCCATGTCATGCGCTGCTCGCTGGTCCCGTGGGTAAAGCTTTCCGGCACCGGGCGTTGGCCCGCCGACCGCATCAGCGTGTCGTCGCCGATCGCATTGGCGGCGCGCATTGCTTCTTCCATATCGCCCGCCTCCATCACCGGCTGGCCCGCCGCGGTTTTGGCGCGCGCGGCCCAGACCCCGGCGTAGCAGTCGGCCTGCAATTCCATGCGGACCTGCAGCTGATTACCTTCAGCCTGCGAGGCGCGTTGCTGCGCCTGGCGGACCTGGTTCGAAATACCGCTGATCGTCTGGATATGATGGCCGACTTCATGCGCGATCACGTAAGCTTGAGCGGCATCACCCGCGGCGCCGAATTTTTGTTCGAGCTCGTTGAAGAAGCTGGTGTCGAGATAGACGCCCTGATCGGCGGGGCAATAAAATGGCCCCATGGCGGCTTGCGCTGCGCCGCACGCCGAACTGTTGCGTTCCGTGAAGAAGTTGAGCGTTGGCTTTTGATACCCGCTGACTAGCCCCTCCCACACGGTATGCGTCGACCCGAACACGTTACAGGCGAAGCGTTCCGAAGCGGTGTCGCAGGCGACGTTCGCGCCGCCGCGGCTATCCGCCATCGGATCGGCGCTACCGCCACCGCTGCTCAGCATATTGGCGCCGGGGCCGAGAAGGAAAAACGCCGCCGCACCGATCAGCAGGATGGTGCCGCAGCCCATCTTGCGCCCGAGCAGCATTGGCAGGAAGCCGATGAGCAAGCCGCCGAGGCCACCGCCACCCCCGCCAAAGCCGCCGCCCCCGCCGCGGCCGAGGTCGCGAATGTCGTCGCCGGGATCATAATCGTCGAGGCGCATATGGCCCTCCGCCGCTAAAGTGTCCGTTTCATTTCGACAGTTACAGCAGCGACGGGCAATTGGAAGGGGGTTCGCGTTGGACGAAGCCTTTGCAATGGTTTATGCTGCGACGCACCAATCTCGCTGACGCGAACCAGAGGACTCCCGTTCCATGCCACGCCGTGCCGCTCCCGCAGCGCTTCCGCTTCCCGACCTCGTCGTGCTCGTCCTGCAGGGCGGGGGCGCGCTCGGCGCGTTTCAGGCGGGCGTCTATGAAGCGATGATCGATCTGGGCATCGAGCTCGACTGGGTTGCGGGGATTTCGATCGGTGCGGTCAACGCCGCGATCATAGCGGGCAATCCGCGCGACGCTGCCGTGGGCAAGCTGCGCGAATTCTGGAACGGGGTGTCGTCGGCGATGCCGTCGCTGCCGGTCCCCGACAACGACTGGGCGCGCGAATGGGCTCATATGGCCGCAGCGGGACAGGTCATGGCGTTCGGCGTTCCTGGCTTTTTCACCCCGCGCTTCCCGCCGCCGAGCTTTGCCGAGCGGCAGACGCCCGAGGCCGTGAGCTTTTACGACACCAAGCCGCTGGTCGAGACGCTCGGCCGGCTGGTCGACTGGGAGCGGGTGAACAACGGCAATGTGCGGCTGTCGGTCGGCGCGGTGGCGGTCGAGACCGGGAATTTCCGCTATTTCGACACGAAGGTCGATACGATCGACGCGCGGCACATATTGGCGTCGGGCGCGCTGCCACCAGGGCTGCCGCCGGTCGAGATCGACGGGACATGGTATTGGGATGGCGGGCTGGTGTCGAACACTCCGCTCGAGCATGTGGTCGATGCGGCGCATGAGGATATGCTGGTGTTCCAGGTCGATCTGTTCCCCGCGCGCGGCGATCGACCGCACGACATGGAAGAGGCGTGGTCACGTGAGAAGGACATTCGCTATTCCAGCCGCACCCGGCGGATTTCGGACGGGCTGGTGCGGCGGCGCAAGGAGCATCAGTTGATCGACCGGATGTTGGCAAAACTGCCGCCCAGCATGGCCGATCTGCCGGAGGTGAAGGCGGTCAAGAGGATGGTCGATTGCAAGGCGCTCAATGTCGTCCAGCTGATCCATCAGCCGCCCAAATGGCAGACGGGCGCGCGCGATTTCGAATTTTCGCGCTCGACGATGGAGGTCAATTGGGCACTGGGTCACGAAGCGGTCGAGGCGGCGATGAAGGACGGTCATTTGCTCGCGGAAAGTATCGCCGAGGGCCGTTCGGGCAGTTTCGCGTTGCAAGCCAATATGTTGAAGCCGAAAATCGAACCCGATATCACCTGACACTTTCCCACCAAAAGGAACTTTGAACATGCGTCTGCAAGGAAAAACCGCGCTCGTCACCGGATCGACATCGGGCATCGGGCTGGGCATTGCCAAGGCGCTGGCCAGCGAGGGCGCGAATGTGATCATCAACGGGTTCGGCGAAGCCGCGGCGATCGAGGCCGAGCGCGTTGCGCTGGAGCAGCTGAGCGGCGGCAAGGCACTGTACGATGGCGCCGACCTGACCAAGGTCGATGCGATCGCCGCGATGTTCGCGCGCGCCGATGCCGATATGGGCGGGGTCGACATCCTGGTGAACAATGCCGGGACGCAGTTCGTGTCGCCGATCGAGGATTTCCCGGTCGAGAAATGGGATCTGATCCTGGCGCTGAACCTGACGTCGGCATTCCACACGATCCGCCACGCGGTGCCGGGGATGCGGAAAAAGGGGTGGGGGCGGATCATCGGCACCGCGTCGGCGCACTCGCTCGTCGCCTCGCCGTTCAAATCGGCCTATGTCGCCGCGAAGCACGGGCTGGTCGGGCTGACCAAGACCGTCGCGCTGGAAGTTGCCGACGCGGGGATCACCGCCAATTGCATCAGCCCCGGCTATGTCTGGACGCCGCTGGTCGAGGGGCAGATTCCCGACACCATGAAAGCGCGCGGGATGACGCGCGAGCAGGTGATCAACGACGTGCTGCTGGCGGGGCAGCCGACCAAGCAGTTCGTGACGGTCGAACAGGTCGCGGCGCTGGCGTCGTTCCTGACCCGCGACGAGGCGGCGAACATCACCGGCGCCAACCTGAGCGTCGATGGCGGGTGGACCGCGGCCTAATGCGCCGCGAGCCTTGAGCATTCTCCTTTGCCCTCCTAAGGTTAACGCAACCGGACCAGGGGAGAGACGGAGAATGATGGGTCGCGCCAAGGTAATTTTCGCCCTTTTGCTGGGGCTGACCGCTGGCGCGTGCCAGTCAGTACCGGTGGTGCCGGCACTGCCGCCGTCGGCCGCCGACGAGCCACCCGCGACGGGCAGCTGGCGTGCGACCGCGACCGATCAGGACAAGGCACGGCTTCGCGGCTGGTACGCTAGCTGGGAAGCGGCGCTGGCCGACGCGCGCGCCAAGGGCCATGGCGCCGACATCGACCGCGAAGGGGTGCTCCTGCAACCGATGGCGGCGCTGCCCAACGCCTATATGCCCCCGGGTGA
Organism: Sphingopyxis sp. UBA6723; assembly: GCF_002454115.1. Lineage (GTDB taxonomy): Bacteria > Pseudomonadota > Alphaproteobacteria > Sphingomonadales > Sphingomonadaceae > Sphingopyxis. The sequence continues at coordinate 18,623 of NZ_DKIH01000013.1, forward strand.
TTATCGCTGCCGCACGATCAAGGTCGGCGCCAAGGGGCTCAGCGGGCCGAGTTATTTAGCCTATGGGTGGTTCCGCTGCCGCGTGGCGACCGAACAGGGATTATCGAGCCTGACCAAGCTAACCGGGTCGCAGCGCCCCGTCGGTTTGATCTTTCCCGACAATCTGAAACGCCAGATTTTCCTTGGCACGCTCGAACTGGGCGACGAGAAGATGGCGGTCAATTATGGCAGCGACCGGATGCGCGACATGGCGGGGCTGGTCGAACGGATCGGCGACAACCGCTGGCGGCTGGTACTTCCAGCGCCGGCGTATGAATCTTTGCTCGACGTGATCGAACTGGTCCCGGCGGGCTGACGTTCGATTGAAACAATGCATATGTCCCGTTCGTGTCGAGCGAAGTCGAGACACGCTTCGGGCGCGCTACGCGGCGGGGTGTCTCGACTTCGCTCGACACGAACGGATTAGGTTCAGCTCATGAGAGTTTGGTACAGGGGAAAAACGATGCGGAAATTATGGACAGGCGCCGCGGCACTGGCGCTCACCTTGTCGGTCACCGCCCCGGCGGCGGCGCAGCAAATCGGCGGCGAAGTGCAGAAGCAGATGCCCTCGCTGATGAAGATTTACGACGATCTGCACGCCAACCCGGAACTCAGCTTCATGGAGGTGCGCTCGGCGGGCATCCTGGCGGCGGAGGCCCGCAAGCTGGGGTTTGAGGTGACCGAAAAGGTCGGCGGCACCGGCATTGTCGCGGTGATGAAGAACGGCCCGGGGCCAGTCGTGCTGGTCCGCGCCGATATGGATGGTCTGCCGGTGACCGAACAGACCGGGCTGTCCGGCGCGTCAAAGGTGCGCGTGACCACCGCAGAGGGAGTCGAGACCGGCGTCATGCACGCATGCGGCCACGACACGCATATGACCGCTTGGGTCGGCGTCGCGCGGTTGATGGCGGCGAACAAGGCGAACTGGTCGGGGACGCTGGTCATGATTGGCCAGCCCGCCGAGGAACGCGGCGCGGGCGCGCGGATGATGCTGGAGGACGGGCTTTATACCCGCTTTCCCAAACCCCAATATGCGCTGGCGTTCCACGACGCGGCGCAGTTTCCCGCCGGAGTGATCGGCTATACGCCGGGCTATGCGCTGGCCAATGTCGATAGCGTCGATATTTTGGTGAAGGGCGTCGGCGGCCATGGCGCCTATCCGCAGACGACCAAGGATCCGATCGTGCTGGCCAGCCGCATCGTATCGACGTTGCAGACCTTGGTCTCGCGCGAGATCAGCCCGCTCGACAGCGCGGTCGTGACCGTGGGCAGCTTCCACGCCGGGGCGAAGCATAATATCATCTCGGACGAGGCGCGTTTGCAGTTGACCGTACGCAGCTATTCGGACGAGGTTCGCAACCACCTGCTCGACGGCATCGCACGGATCGCGAAGGGCGAAGCGATTGCGGCGGGGCTTCCCGAGGACAAGATGCCGGTGGTGACCGTCGCCAAGGACGAGTTCACCCCTTCGACCTTCAACACCCCCGATTTCACCGAAGAAATGGCGGCGTTCTTGAAAACCAGCTTTGGCGACAAGCGCGTCGTGCAGGTGCCCCCGGTGATGGGCGGGGAAGATTTCGGCCGTTTCGCGCGCGAGGACAAGGACATCAAAAGCCTGATCATCTGGGTCGGCGGCGTCCCGCAGGCCGAATATGATGCGGCGAAAAAGGAGGGCCGGACCCTGCCGAGCCTGCACTCCCCCTTCTGGGCGCCCGACGCCCCCGCAGTGATCGCGACGGCGACCGAGGCGCTGACGGCGATGACGATGAAGTTGATGGGGCAGAAGTAGCGATAGACGCGAAACCCGGCGGAGGGAGGGCACCGACAGCAGGGACGCGAGCCGGGAAGTCTCCATCGCCCCATTCTCTCTTCGCCCGAACTGGCCGCGCTGCCATTTCCCAAATAAATTGGGATGGACCTGCCCGTGAGGCTGTGGTGAGCAAAAGACATGTCTGCTAATGAATCTGCTCTCGGTCTGACCGAATGTCTCACTGACAGGGAAATGGAAGTTCTGCGCCTGTTGGTCGCAGGGCATACGGTTAAGACAATCGCAGCGCGACTAGGCCGCTCGGAAACTTCGATTAACGAGCGTCTGCGCGCTGCCCGTCGTAAAACGGGCGTCGGCAGCAGCCGCGAACTGGCGCGCCTTTTGGACCCCCAAAAAACTTGTGACGAAAAAATCGATCTTCCGAGACAGGCCATCAGGGTGAAAAACCTGGGGCATGCCGCAACCATTGGGGTTCGCGGTTCGAAAGGAATGATCGTCATGCTCATCGCAATACCTATGATCGCCGCCGGCATCATGGTCACAGCCCCTTCCACCGATCAGGTCGGAATACCCTCCGCCGTTTACAGCGCAGCGTCCAAGCCGTTGCCGCTGGTTGGAAGCTGGTCGCTGGACGCGTCGCTGATGCCAGCGAAGGAGCGACCGCAACGGGTAACTATGACTTTTCGCGCGTCGCCGGACGGGAAATGGACAACGCTCGTCGAAATCATCGCGCCAGATGGCTCCAGCAGGCACGCAGAATCCACGGCCAGGCTTGATGGCGTCCCTGTGCCAATCAGCGGCAATATGGATTTCATCGACACCGTTGCCCTGCGTCAGCCGGCGCCGGACACATTGGTCATGACATTGGGCAAGGCCGGCACCCGGGTGTCGACGCGGGTCTACACCGTTGCCAAAGATCTGAAGTCCATGACAGAGACGATCGTTTGGTCCAGTGACAATCGTCAGAAATTGGAGACCACGCAGTTCAATCGAATCGATTGATCGCGAGCGAGTTTCAACCGCGGTACAACTCAGCGCCAGCATAGCAACTGTCTAGGGTCAGGTTCGCTTGGGCCGGGCGGGGATGACGAAGATACCCCCTCTCACGCCAAATGACCCCCGCAAAACTGTAGACAGCGCGCGCCGACAATGCCCCTCCCAACTTTGGCCCCCAGGGCTTGACCCCCTGGGGGCCGCTTTGTCTTTCCGTTCCCGTCGTGGTTAGCGGGCCCTCGGATCAAGACCGAGGCGACGAAACGAGGAAGGCCGCCCTCGTTTCGTCGCCTCGGTCTTTATCCGGGGTCCCGCTCTAATGTTTAGTTGGTCGCCCCGGTGCATGCGGTGCCGACGGCGCCGTGCCGCACAGAATTCGCGCCAATATGACATCGCCGGTCTTGAAACCGTCACATGCCCCACCTAGATCGGTCTCGTGCGGGCCGGGCCCCTCTGGCGTCGGCGGGATTTTTCCCGCCACGTGATGTCGGACCGCATCGGGTGACACCGATGCTCTGGGCCTACCTCCCCCCTTAAACCCGGGTCCGGCATCGGCGTCACCTGCTTGATTTTCAATCAGGAGGCCCAAGTTCATGACGCTTAATCCCAATCTTTATCGGCTGACCCTGCTGCATCGCCAGCTGGACGAGGCGGCGCGGCGCGAAGCGCGGCGGCGCGGCGCCGATCCATTCCGGCTACTGCGGCTGAAAACGCTGAAGCTCGCGGTCAAGCGGCGGCTGGCGGCGCTGTCGCTGCGTCCGGCGCTCGCACGCTAAATCCTTCTAATCGAGACCGGAAGCGTCGTCCCGCCGGGACGGCGCCTTCTGGCGTACACCAGGGATCATCACCATGGAATTTCTGTTTGCCGACTGGCTGGGCACCCCGGCCTGGTTCTGGCTGGCCTTTATCGCGCTGGTCGTGGCGCTCACCGCCTTTGACCTTGGCATCCTGAACAAGGAAAACAAGGAGATGGGGATCGGCGAGAGCCTGAAGCTCTCGGCGCTCTACATCGGTATCGCGATGGCGTTCGGCGCCTGGGTCTGGGCCGCGAAAGGCGGCGAGGCGGGGCTGCAGTACTATACCGGCTTTTTCATCGAAAAAGCGCTGTCGATCGACAACATTTTTGTCATCTCGCTGATCTTCGCCACCTTCGCGATTCCACCGCGCTACCAATATCGCGCGCTGCTCTGGGGCATTGTCGCGGTGATCGTGCTGCGCGGCATCATGATCGCGGGCGGCGCGGCGCTGGTCACCGAATATGAATGGCTGCTCTATGTGTTCGCCGCCTTTCTGGTAATCACGGGCATCAAGATGCTGTTCGCGGGTGACAAGCCGATGGACGTCGCGGGCAACCCGGTGGTCAAATGGTTGTCGCGCCACATCCCGATCACCAACGAGCTGCATGGCGAGAAATTCTTCGTGCGGGTTCCCGACAGCAAAACCGGCAAGCTGGTGCTGGCGGCAACGCCCTTGTTCCTCGCGCTGGTCGTGATCAACCTCGCCGATCTGGTGTTCGCGGTTGACAGCGTCCCGGCGATTTTTGCGATCACCACCGACACGTTCATCGTCTATACGTCGAACATCATGGCGATCCTTGGCCTGCGCGCGCTCTATTTCGCGCTGTCGGCGATGGTGCATCGTTTCCATTACCTGAAATATGCGCTCGCGCTGGTGCTGGTGTTCATAGGTTCGAAGATCTTCGTCGCCGATTTCATTCTGGGCGGCGACAAATTTCCGCCGCTGGTCAGCCTGGGCGTGACGGTCGCGCTGATCGCGGGCGGGATTATCTGGTCGCTGGTCAAGACGCGCAAAGAGGAGGCCGCACCGATCGTCCCGTGATGGCACGGCCCCGCGGATCGCGCGCCGTCCTCACCCCCCAGATGGGGATGGGGGCGGCGTGGATCTGCCCGTAAGTGCAGCGGCATAACCCGCCGGGGGGCTGGGATATGACGGGGCAAGGGGCATGATGATTTCGCGGCGACAGGCGATGGGGACGGGTGTGGCGGCGCTGGCGGCGGTATCGCTGCCGCGTTGGGCCGAAGCGAAGGACAAGGCGAAGCCGCCGGTCGAAATCAAGCGCCCTGAGCTGCTCACCGGGCTGTCGCAAGTTGGCATTTTCGCCTTCACCGTCGCGTTCCTGACCGAGCGCAAGGCGTCGGCGAAGGCGGGCGGCGGGCTGCTCGGCGGCGGGTTCGGCGGCAAATCCACCGCGCGAAGCGCGCTGGTCGGCGTGAGTGACAGCGATTTTCAGGCGGCGACCGACGCGGCTTATGCCCATTTTTCGGAGCAGCTGGCCGCGGCGGGGATCACGTCAGTCGATTATGCGTCGGTGGCGGCGCATCATGACAGCAATTTCAAGCTGCTGGAAAATGGCCATGAGCGCGACCTGCTCGAAAGCCGCAACGCCAGCGGCAAGGCGCGGCTGTTCGGCCCGGCTGCGATCGGCGCGCCGATTCAGTTGCAGGAATGGGGCGATGCGCTGACCGGCGGCGGGTTCAATTTTGCGCGCCACATGATCTTCGCGTCGCAGTCGGCGAAGGCGTTTGCGAAGGCGAGTGGCGTTCCCGCGATTGCGGCGCTGCTCGTCGTCGATTTTGCCGATGCCGAAACCTATGGCGGGGCGTTTCGCAACAGCTCGGCAGTCAAGGTCGACTCGAACCTGGCAATCATGGGCGAACGCAGCCGGATCGAGATCTTTGCGCCGAACGGCAAGACCGGACGCATCGCACTGGGCGACGATGTCGCGACGAGTGGTGATTTCGGCAGCTTCGACGATAGCACTAGCGGCGGGCACAAGGCGGCCGAGACCGTCGCCAATGTCATTGGCTTGCTGGGCGGCATCGGCAGCAACAAATCGCGGCGCTATACGATGACGGCCGATCCTGCGCGGTGGCGCAGCGGACTGGACGAGCTCTCTCGAGAGGCGCTGACACGGCTGGTTCAGCCGCTGTCAACGCGCTGATTGCCGCGGCTTTCGCGAGCTCTGCGACCCTTCGTCGAGGGCTGCGGCAATCAGCTCTGGATGCTGGAGGTGGAGCAGACGACCCGCGCCGGCGATCCGATGCGCGGCCGTACCGGGCCATGCCGCGAGCAGGCGCGGCCAGGCGTCGTCGGGGCGATACAGCGCATCCTCGTCGCCCGACAGGATGGTGATGAACCGGCCGTCGGATAGCGGCGGCGGCTCGCTGCGCGGTTCGACGTCGCCGACGGCTTCGAGCCCGACGCCGCCCTGAATTGCGGCGAGACGGGTGGCGTAAACATAGGCGCGGCGGATGTCGGGGTCGGCAAAGAGGCGCTGGTCGGCGGCGCTGCTGCCGAAAAAGCGCATTGCGATGCGCTCGATCACGCTGTCGGACAGGTGGCTGGCGAGATAGCGGGTGAGCGGGCGGACGAGCCGCGGCACATGATAGAAGATGCGTTTGTACCGCCCCGCGAGCCCGGCCATCCGCGCGTCAGCGGCAGGCGGCGGCTCGGGATTGAGCACGACCGCGCGCGCGATCCGCTCGCGATGATGGGCGGCAAGATGCGCGAACAGGATCGTGCCACCGCGCGCGATGATATGACAGCGCGCCGCGCCCAGGCGGTCGGCAACGTCGAGCACGTCGCGAATTTCGTGGTCCAGATAATCGCCGTCAACCATGTCGGTCAGGCCGTAACCGGGCCGGTCGATCATCACCGGGCGCAGCCCCAATTCCTGCAACCGCGCGACGTAGGAGCGCGGGACATAACGGCTGGGGGNNGGGGGACATAACGGCTGGTCGTCGCAGTGTGGAAGTGGATGGCGGGGATGCGGTCGCGCGGGCCATAGTCGGCAAAGGCGATGCGTCCGGCGCGCCCGCGACGCTGGATGAGGCGCAGCGGTTCGCTCGCCGCCGAGAGGTCGGTGGCACCGATATTAGACGCGGCGAGCAGGCGCGCCGCGATGCCAAGCTGCGCCGCCACGACCGACAGGCCGACCGCCGACTGGACGCCGACCAGCTGGAACAGGATCTTGAGTTCGGCCTTGACCGTCTCGCGGCCGAGCCCGAGCTGCCGCGCAGCTTCGTCGCGCGTCGAGCCGAGCGCGATCAGCCGCGCGAGCGCGACCTGCCGGTCGGACAGGCCGATCGCCTGTTGCAAATGATCGCCGAGTTCGAGCGGCTGGGGATCATCAATTGCATCCAGCTGCAAGGCGGTGGCGACGAGCGCGCCCTGCCGGGCAAAACCACTTTTCGCGAGCGCCGCCTTGATCGCCCCGCGCGCAGTTTCGTAGGTAATCGCTTCGCTCGTCGCTGCATCGCGCAGATCGCCGGTGCGGGCCAGCGCGGCGAGCAGGTGGTTTTCGCGCGGGGTGAGGGCGAGCATCCGGCCCGCGCGGACGAGCCCTGCGCTGCCCGGGAGCATTGCGCGATGCACCAGCACGATATGCGCCGCGCTGGTACCCGGCTGGCGGCGCTGCCATTCGGCGGCGGGGGGCCAGCGCGCAGCCTGCTGCTGCGGAACGGTCAGCACGACAAGCGGTGGGCCGTGGTCCTGCGCGACAAATGACAGGGCGGGATGGTCGCCCGGCTGCACCAGCTCGCCATGGGCAACCGCGTCGGTCAGCGCGGCGCAATCCGTGAGTAACGGATCGGCGCTGATCCACCCGCCATTTGCCGAAAGTCCGCCGACCGCCCAAGCTTCGTTCAGGACCGCGGCGGGGGTCGGTACGCCGTCGGACAGCCCCGACGCTCGGCGCTCGCTGCCGGTCCAGCGCGCGAGCGCATCGATCAACGCATCGGGCGCGTCGCTCAGCAACGGCTCGGCGGCAGCGGATGTCGGGGCCAGGGATCGCGCGGACATGCAGCGATATGCCTTTATCTTTCCGCGCGTTGCAACCCGGGCGATCGCGAGGCGCGGGCTTATGACGAAAATGTCCGCCGGAGGCCTTGCGGCTTCCGACGGACAGGCTTTCCTCCCCAGGAAAGCTCGGGAGGCGCGGGACGCGTGTGCAAGGCGTCCCGCGCCAAGAGGGGTGGCGCGAGCGGGTGCAACGGGCCGCTCGCGCCGAACGCGTATCAGGCGGCGAACTGGTTCATCGTGTTGTCTTTGCCAGCCGCCTTGAGCGCGGCTTCGCCGGCGAAATATTCCTTGTGGTCGTCGCCGATGTCGCTGCCCGACATATTCTGGTGTTTCACGCAGGCGATGCCCTGGCGGATTTCGGCGCGCTGGACACCCTTGACGTAACCCAGCATCGCTTCGTCGCCGAAATACTCCTTGGCGAGATTGTCGGTCGATAGTGCCGCGGTGTGATAGGTCGGCAGCGTGATCAGGTGGTGGAAAATGCCTGCCCGCTTCGCCGAATCGCGCTGGAAGGTGCGGATACGGTTGTCGGCTTCGTCGCCCAGCGGCGTGCCGTCATAATCGACGCTCATCAGCTTGGCGCGGTCATAGGCGCTGACGTCCTGACCGTCCTTCTCCCACGCATCGAACACCTGCTGGCGGAAGTTCAGCGTCCAGTTGAAGCTGGGCGAATTGTTATACGCGAGCTTTGCATTGGGGACGACTTCGCGGATGCGGTCGACCATGCCGGCGATCTGTTCGATGTGCGGCTTTTCGGTCTCGATCCAGAGCAGGTCGGCGCCATTCTTTAGAGAAGCGATGCAGTCCATGACGCAGCGGTCCTCGCCGGTGCCGGGGCGGAACTGATAGAGGTTTGAGGGCAGGCGCTTCGGGCGCATCAGCTTGCCGTCGCGGTTGATCAGGACGTCGCCGGGGTTGCCCGCGCCGTTGACCTCTTCGCAATCGAGGAAGCTGTTATACTGGTCACCGAGGTCGCCCGGCTCCTTGGAGAATGCGATCTGCTTGGTCAGGCCCGCGCCGAGGCTGTCGGTGCGCGTGACGATGATGCCATCCTCGACGCCGAGTTCCATGAAGGCGTAGCGACAGGCGCGGATCTTCGCGATGAAATCCTCGTGCGGCACGGTGACCTTGCCGTCCTGGTGACCGCACTGCTTTTCGTCCGAGACCTGATTTTCGATCTGCAGCGCGCAGGCGCCGGCCTCGATCATCTTCTTGGCGAGGAGGTACGTCGCCTCGGCGTTGCCGAAGCCCGCGTCGATGTCGGCAATGATCGGCACGACGTGTGTTTCGTGATTGTCGATGCTCGCCTGAATCTGCTTGGCCTTCAGCTCGTCGCCCTCGGCGCGCGCGGCGTCGAGTTCGCGGAACAGGCCGCCAAGCTCGCGGGCGTCGGCCTGACGCAGGAAGGTGTAGATTTCCTCGATCAGCGCCGGAACGCTGGTCTTTTCATGCATCGACTGGTCGGGCAGCGGCCCGAATTCGCTGCGCAGCGCGGCGATCATCCAGCCCGACAGATAGATGTAGCGGCCTTTGACGGTGCCGAAATGCTTCTTGATCGAGATCATCTTCTGCTGCGCGATGAAACCGTGCCAGCAGCCCAAGGACTGGGTGTAGTTGGCGGGGTCGGCGTCATAGGCCGCCATGTCGGCGCGCATGATGCGGGCGGTGTAGCGGGCGACGTCGAGGCCGGTGCGAAACTTGTTCTGGGCGCGCATGCGGGCGACGCTTTCGCCGCTGATGCCGTCCCATGTGCCGTCGTAGTCGCGGATGAGGCGGCCTGCCTGTGCCATGTCTTCCTGATAACCCATCGTCTTTGTCCTTGAGAGGAGGTGATGGGTGAATGTTGGCGAAGGTGCCGCGGAAAGTGAAAAGCTTTGTCAATAATAATTGTGAATTATGGCCTATCGGTGTAAATTGGCATGTAAATCAGTAAAGAAAGTTACAAACGATGACGGAGCGGCGGGTGTTTGCGGGGCCGGCGGTCCGCAAGGTGCGGCGCGAGGCGGGGATGACGCAGGCGGCGATGGCCGAGGCGCTGGATATTTCGCCAAGCTACCTCAACCTGATCGAGCATGGCCAGCGGCCGCTCAGCGCCACGGTGATCGTCAAGCTGGCCGAGCGGTTCGGGTTCGACGCCGCGACGCTGGGCGTCGATGCGGTGCCGGGCGGTGCGGCAGGGCTGCGGCGCCGCTTGTCTGATGCGCGCTTTGCCGATCTGGGGATCGGCGCGCAGGAGGTGGAGGAATGGTTGCAAACCGCACCGACGACCGCGGCGGCCTTTGCGCGGCTGTTCGATGCGGCGCCCGAAGCTGGCGCAGCTTTACAGGAAGAAGCGCCCGAAGTTGCCGCGGTGCGCCGCGCGATCGAGAAATGGCGCAACCATTTCGCCGATCTGGATGCGAAGGCGGAGGAACTGGCCGACGAACTGCGGCTGGCGGGCGGCGACCTGTATGGTACGATTTCCGAGCGTTTGCGCACCCGGCACCAGCTGGGAATCCGGATCTTGCCGAGTGATGTGATGCCCGATCGGCTGCGCTGGCTCGACTGGCACGCGCGGCAACTTATGCTGAGCGAATTGTTGCGCCCCGCGTCGCGTACCTTTCAGGCCGCGGCGACGCTGGCGCAGATCGAGGCGAAGGGCGAGATCGACGCGCTGGTCGCGGGCGCGGAATTTGCCGAGAGCGCGGCGGCGCGGCTGTTCGAGCGGCATCTGGTGCATTATTTCGCCGCGGCCTTGATGATGCCGTACAGCCGCTTCCTGCGCGCGTGCGACGCGACGGGATACGACCTGCTGCTGCTCCAGCGGCGGTTCGGGGCCGGGTATGAGCAGGTCGCACACCGGCTGACGACGCTCCAGCGCGTCGGCGCGCGCGGGTTGCCCTTCTTCATGCTGCGCATCGACCGCGCGGGGCAGGGGAGCAAACGCTATGCCGGGGCGAGCCAGTCGCCGCTGGTAGATGGCGACACGCGCTGCCCGCTGTGGGGCGTCCACGAAGCCTTTGCGCGCCCCGGCGAAGTGATCGCCGATCTGGTCGAGCTGGAGGACGGGTCGCGCTGGTTCACGCAATCGCGCAGCGTTGCTGCGCCGGGCGCGACCGGCAGCGGGACGCCGGCGCGCTTTGCGGTGTGCGTCGGGGTCGATGCCAAGGTCGCGGCGCCTTTGATCGCGGCGCGCGGCATCGACCTGATGCGCGAGCGTGCGACCCCAATCGGGCTGGGCTGCCGCCGCTGTACGCGCACCGGCTGCGTCCAGCGGTCGATGCCGCCGCTGGGTCGTCCTTTGCGGTTCCGGGATGGCGAGCGCGGCGTGTCGGCGTTTGATTTTGCGGGGGATTGAGGGCGGCGCCGCCGCTTAGGGTTCAAGTTATGATTTTCCGCGTCATCCCGGCGAAGGCCGGGATCTCGCCGTTGCGCACTTACGATAGGGTGAGATCCCCGCCTTCGCCGGGATGACGAAATAGAAACGAACCTTGAGTGGCGACAGATAGGCCGCTTCCCAAATCAAGCCAGCGCGATTGCCTCGATTTCGATCCGGAAACCAAAGTGCAGCGGCCCCGTTGGCACCACGCTCCGTGCCGGACGCGCGGCGCCGAAAAATTGGCCGTAGACTTCGTCGAGTTCGGGCCAGTCGGCCATGTCGCTGAGATAGACCGTCGTCTTGACCACCTGCGCCAAATCGGCACCGGCATCGCTCAGGACCGACTGCAAATTGGCGAGGGCCTGCCGCGCCTGTTCCTTGAACGGCGCACCGGCCAGCGACGTGTCGCGGCCCGGTCGCAGCGGCAGCTGGCCCGATGTGAAGATCAGGCCAGCGCCGCGCGTGAAGGGCGAATAATGCGGGGCGCGCTGCGTTTGCGACGTCATATGTTGGGCTCCAGACTTGATCGGACTCGTTGCCCGCGGATGCGGGGAATATCGCACGCGCGGGGCGTGCGATATTCCCAATCGTCCTGCGCGCCCGATTTACCGTCAGGCCAGATCGCGCACCTTCGCTTCGCGCGCCCAATGGCGGCGGGTGCCGACTTTCGCAAACCCGTCTAGCGTCACGACGCCGCCGTCCTTTTCCACGCCTGCCTTGTCGAGCAGGATCTGGGTCGCCTCGTCGTGCGCGATCGTCTTGCAATGGCCAAAGGCGTCCATGAACCACTGCACCGCGGCACCCTGTTTCGACAGCGTCTCGGCCTGATCGTCGGTAAGGATCGACGCGACCGCGTCGAACAAGACCGAGGGCGATCCGGCGAGCTGGCCGTCGGCCTTGAGCGTGCCGCCCTTGACCTTGATGCCGCCAACCTTGGGCGCGACGAGGAAAGCGGTGCCGCCCGCCTTTTCGATCGTGGCTTTCAGCGCGTCGATCGCGGCCTTGTCGGATCCTTCGGCGAACAGGATGGCGACCTTGCGGCCCTCCATCGTGTCATCGGCGTTCTTCTGGATCGACAGCGCGTCGGAGGGTTTGAGATCGACCGGCGCGCGCGCCGCCTTTTCCTTGGCCGGCAGGTCGATCGCGAGGCCGTCGGCAACGCGCTTGGCCAGGTCTTCGTTGATGTTGCGCAGCTGACCGACGACGCGGACGCGGACGTGATCGAGCATGACCTTCGACAGTTCGAAGACCAGCGCCGAGGCGATATGCGCCTGCTCATTTTCGGTCTGCGACAGGTAGAACATCCGCGCCTGGCTGAAGTGATCGGCGAAGAGTTCGGCGCGGATACGCAGTTTCTGGGCCGGGTCATTGCGTTCGTCATTGGTGGTGAAGGTGCTGAAGCCCGTTGCGGGGCTGGGCCGCGGACCGCCGTTCTCGCCCGCTTCGGCCAGGCTGTTGGGCTCGTAATTGGCGCGCCCGGTCGGGACGAGTGTCTGCATCATCCCGTCGCGCTGGAAATTGTGGAACGGGCATTTGGGCGCGTTGACCGGGATCTGATGGAAATTGGTCGTCCCCAGCCGCGACTTTTGCGTGTCGAGATAGGAGAACAGCCGTCCCTGCAACAGCGGATCGTTGCTGAAGTCGATGCCGGGGATGATGTTCGACGGCAAGAAGGCGACCTGTTCGGTTTCGGCGAAGAAATTGTCGACGTTGCGGTTGAGCGTCATGCGGCCGACGATCTCGACCGGCACGTCCTCTTCGGGGATCAGTTTGGTCGCATCGAGCACGTCATAAGGCTGCTTGGCGGCAAAGGCCTGGTCGAAGACCTGCACGCCGAGATCCCACGCCGGGAAGTCGCCCGCGTCGATCGCTTCGAACAGGTCGCGGCGGTGGAAATCGGGATCGGCACCGGCGATCTTGACCGCTTCGTCCCATGTCGTCGACTGGATGCCGAGCACGGGCTTCCAGTGGAATTTGACAAATTTCCCGTCGCCCTTTTCATTGACGAAGCGGAAGGTGTGAACGCCGAATCCTTCGATCATGCGCAGGCTGCGCGGGATCGTGCGGTCGGACATCGCCCACATGATCATATGCATCGCCTCTGGCATCAGGCCGATGAAGTCCCAGAAGGTGTCGTGCGCGCTGGCAGCCTGCGGATAGCCGCGGTCGGCCTCCATCTTGACGCTGTGGACGAGGTCGGGGAATTTCATCGCATCCTGGATGAAGAAGACCGGAATGTTGTTGCCGACGAGATCCCAATTGCCGCTGTCGGTGTAGAGCTTGACCGCAAAGCCGCGTACGTCGCGCGGGGTGTCGACCGACCCGGCGCCACCGGCGACGGTCGAGAAGCGGACGAAGACGGGGCAGCTTGCGCCCTCGGTCTGGAAAATCGACGCCTTGGTCAGGCCGGGGATCGCCTTGGTACATTCGAACACGCCGTGCGCACCCGAGCCGCGCGCGTGGACGATCCGCTCGGGGATCCGTTCATGGTCGAAATGGAAGATTTTTTCGCGGAGGACGAAATCCTCGAGCAAGGTCGGCCCGCGTTCGCCGGCGCGCAGCGAATTCTGGTTGTCGGAAATGCGATGGCCGAAATTATCGGTGAGAAACGCGGCGGGGTCGGCGCCGTCGGAGGCGGTTTGATGACGCTCGCCGCCATTGCCTTGTTCGGTCGCGAAAGCTGGCTGTCCGGCGCCGGGCTGATGGCCGTGCAACTGGTTGTCGGTGGCCGGCGAGGGGGCAGGCTTTTTGGGCATGGGTCGTTCCTTCCGCCGCGGAAGGCGACACCCTAACAACCCGCCGCTTCGGGGGCGGTTGCATCAGCGGTCGGCAAAGTTTGCATGGGTCGTCGTGCACGGTGACGCTCCAGCTAAAACATGATCCATTTCGGTCGTTAATCGAATGTCGGAGCCGTAAGAGGTTCCGCACAGGACTGGACCCATGTTGCTTCATCTCAAACCCGAACAGGTCGAAATCGGCATGTTCGTCGACGGGTTCGACGGGCGCTGGATCGATCATCCGTTCTGGCGCAGCCGGTTTCTGGTGGAAACGGCGGAGCAACTGGCGCGCATCCGACAGTCCGAGGTGAAGGCGGTGATCGTCGATCGCCGCCGCAGCCGGATGGCGGCAGGCGTTGGTGACGCCGCCCTTGCCAATGATCGCCGCAAAGCGGCGGATGGCATGGCGCCGCCGTATCGCGGGGTCGAACGGCGCCGCACAAAGATTTTTGCACCGCCGCCGCGCGCGCGTCCGGTGCGTGCCGCCACCTATGCGCAGGAACGCCGCCGGGCGGCGCGGGTGATCGACAAGTCACGGCGCGCGGTGATCGACCTGTTTGGATCGGCGCGGATGGGCCGCGCCGTCGATGGCAGCAAGATTGCCCCGCTGGCCGAAGCAATCGGGGATTCGATCGCGCGTCATTCGCGGGCGCTGATCAATTTGGTCCGGCTGAAGCAGAAGGACGAATATACCTATCTCCATTCGGTTGCGGTGTGTGCGCTGATGATCAATTTTGCCCGCCACCTGAAGCTGGATGAGGCCAAAGTGCAGGCGCTGGGGGTCGCCGGGCTGCTCCACGATGTCGGCAAGGTCGCGATTGCCGACGATGTGCTACTGAAGCCCGGCAAGCTGACGCTGCGCGAGCGGACGTCGGTCGAGGGGCATCCGCTGGCGGGGCATGCGTTGCTGGCGCAATCGTCAGACATTCCGGCGGCGGCGCTCGAGGTGTGCCTGCGCCACCATGAAAAGATGGACGGGTCGGGCTATCCCGATGGGCTGGGAGATGGCGAGCTGTCGCTCTATGCACGGATGGGGGCGATCTGCGACGTCTATGACGCCGTGACGTCCGACCGGCCATACAAGGCGGCGTGGTCGCCGTGCGAGGCGCTGACGGCGATGCAAAGCTGGACGGGACATTTCGATCCGCAGTTGTTGGACCGATTTGCCGACAGCCTGGAGATTTTCCCCGTTGGCACTTTGGTCACGCTGTCGAACGGGATGCTGGGCATCGTGACCGGTAGCGCAGGCGAAAGCGGCGACGCGATCGCGGTGCGGGTGTTTTTCGATTGCGATATGCTGGCCGAATGTCCGCCGTTCGACTGCGAAATCGGGCCAATGAGGCGCGAGCCGCGGATCATCGGTCGTGCCAGCCACAAATTCTGGCGCTTCGACGATTGGGACGCGATGGTGGCGCGGGTACTGTCAGCGGATACCGGGGCCGCGACCCGCTAAAATCGGGAGCGCTACTCGCGCGCCTTCGCAGCGACGCGGACGTCCTGCGAGCGGTTCAGCGGCATGACGAGAATGTCATCGCCGTCGACGATCACAGCTACATTGTCCATGCCGACCAGCGAGACGCGCTTGCCGCCGGTGCGGACAAGGCAGTTATGGCTATCGTGGAGAAAGGCGTCGCCTGTGACGGCGTTGCCCGCGGCATCCTGGGCCGCCAGCGTGTGGACCGCCTGCCAGCTGCCGAGGTCCGACCAGCCCATTGCGGCAGGGACGACGGCGACGCGGTCGTCCTTTTCCATCACTGCGTAATCGATCGAATCCGATGGCGCCTCGGCGAAATGAACGGCATCGGCATAAAGCGCGTCGCCGTCGATGATAGCGGCTGCGACGGCGCGGTCGGCGGCTTCGAAAATGGCGCGGCAATGGGTGAGCATGGCATCGCGCATCCGACCGGCGCGGAACAGGAAGATGCCGCCGTTCCAGCTGTAGCCGCCCGCGGCGAGCATCGCCTGTGCATCGGCGAGCGGCGGCTTTTCGATGAAACGATCGACCGCGAAACCATCCTGACCCAGCGCCGCGCCGCTGGCGATATAGCCGAACCCGGTTTCGGGCGCGTCGGGAGTGATGCCGAAGGTAACGATCCAGTCCTGCTGCGCCAGCCGTGCGCCTTTGGCGATCGCGGCGTGGAAGGCGGCGCCATCGGCGATGACATGGTCGCTGGGCATCACGAGCAGCAGCGTGTCGGCGTCGGCGCGCGCGACCGCGAGGGCGATCGCCGCGGCGGTATTCCGCGCCATCGGTTCGACGAGCAGCGATGCCTGAAGCGCGCCGATCTGCTCCCCCACGGTGGCGACATGCGCAGCGCCGCACAGGATGATCGGGGCGGCAAAACCGGCATCGGCAGGGGTGCGGGCCAGCGTCTGTTGAAACAGGCTTTGCGCACCGGTCAGCGGCAGGAACTGCTTGGCGCGGTCGCCGCGCGATTCAGGCCACAGGCGCGTTCCGGCGCCACCACACAGGATGACGGGTTGAATCAGATCGGTCATCGCGCGGGTCTATCGCCTTGGGTGCGGCAGGTCATCCCCCCTTGCACCGCGCGGTGCATCGTGAGTGTAAAATTAACCGACAGTTGACGCCTCGGTTGTAGTATCTGCTGACGCGAAAGGGTTGCCCGTTTTTCCATGTTCCGGCTGTTCAAACATTATGTGCCGCACGCCGTTGTCTGGCTGGCGCTCATCGAATTTCTGGCGCTGCTCGGTTCGGCTGAGGCGGCATGGCATCTCTATGCCAACCAGGCGGGGTTTGACGCCGGGCCGCTGGGTGAGCGCTGGCTCCCGCTGGCGACTTTTGCCGTGGCCAATTCGCTCGCGATGATGGCAACCGGCATGTACGGCAACGAGGGGCTGCGTTCGATGCGGTTCGCCACCGCACGGTTGCTCGCGGCGATTTCGCTGGGGGTGATTTTCCTGTCGGTGGTCGGGTTCCTGTTACCCACCGCGACCTTGTGGCGCGCGAACAGCCTGTATGCGATGGCGATGGCGATTTCGGCGCTGTT
Organism: Sphingopyxis sp. UBA6723; assembly: GCF_002454115.1. Taxonomy (GTDB): domain Bacteria; phylum Pseudomonadota; class Alphaproteobacteria; order Sphingomonadales; family Sphingomonadaceae; genus Sphingopyxis. The sequence goes on from NZ_DKIH01000013.1 coordinate 35,387, forward strand.
CCTGATCCGCCTTGTGTTGACGCAATCGGCGGGCGCGGAAGCGTTTCGGCGCCGGATTCTGGTGCTGGGCGCGGGCGCGCGTGCGGCGCGGCTGGCGGCGCTGGCGGATGAACCGGGCAGCGGGCTGGAGATCGTCGGCTTTGTCGCGATGAGCGGTGCCGAGAAAAAGATCGTCGGCGCGGTTCCACGCGAGGACATTCCCAATCTGTCCGATCATGTCGTGATGCTGCGCGCCGGTGAGGTTGTGTTGGCGCTGGAGGAGCGGCGCAATGCGCTGCCGCTGAACGACCTGCTGCGGGTCAAGACGACGGGGGTGCATGTCAATGACATCGCGAGCTTTATCGAGCGCGAGACGGGGCGCGTCGATTTGGCGACGACGAACCCCAGCGGGCTGATTTTTTCGGACGGCTTTTCGGCGGGGCAGCGGATTTCGAAGGTCGGCAAACGGTTGTTCGATATCGTCGCCAGTCTGATCGTACTGGTCATTGGCCTGCCGCTGATCCTCGTCGCCGGGATCGCCGTGGTGCTCGACAGCCGCGGGCCGGTCTTTTACCGCCAGCCGCGCGTCGGCCTGTTCGGCGAGCCTTATGACATCTACAAGATCCGGTCGATGCGCACCGACGCCGAGGCCGCGGGCAAGGCGGTGTGGGCGAGCGAAAATGATCCGCGCATTACGCGGGTCGGGCGGATCATCCGGCAGCTGCGTATCGACGAGCTGCCGCAGCTGTGGTGCGTGCTGAAGGGCGAGATGAGCTTTGTCGGCCCGCGCCCCGAGCGGCCGAGCTTTGTCGCCGAGCTGGAGCAGAAAATGCCCTATTATGCCGAGCGGCATATGGTGAAGCCGGGGCTGACCGGCTGGGCGCAGATCAATTACCCCTATGGCGCGTCGGTTGAGGATGCGCGGGTCAAGTTGGAATATGACCTCTATTATGCGAAAAATTATTCGCCCTTCCTCGACCTGTTGATCCTGTTGCAGACGGTGCGTGTCGTGCTGTGGCCTGACGGCGCGCGCTGACCATGCTGACCGGACTTTCCGAAACCTTTTCGGTGCTGGCGCTGGTCGGCTTTTCGGTCGTTGCGCTGTGGTTGCTGGCGCGGCCCAAAGCGCGGATGGCCGTCCTGATGCCTGCGCCGCGGCTGTTGACGCTGGCGGCTGCGGCCACGGCATTATGGTGCGCGGCGCTTGCGCAGTTCGGGCCGGGGTCTTCGCAAGCCTTTGTCGTGCAGACACTTCGCGATCTGGCAATGCTGGGGTGGCTGAGCGCTACCTTCTGGTCCCCCGCGGCGCCGATGTCGCGGCCGCTGCGCCTCATCCTGCGGATGCTGATCACCATCGCTGCGCTGGCACTGGTACTGGGCGCCGTAGCGCACTGGTATGCCGGGGCGGAAGCGGAGCCGTGGATGGCGCCGACGCTCATCCTTGCGGCGATGATCGTTGCGGTTGGCGGATTGCTGATCGTCGATAGCGGGGTGCGCCACGCGGGCGCCGGTCTGCGGATGCCGGTGATGGCGGTCGCGGGCGGATTTGCGATGCTGTGGGCGTATGAACTCAACGTCCAGCTGATCGGCGCGATGACCGGGAAACGGGCGGCGACACTGATCCAGCTGTTGCCCGCAGTCGCGCTGTTGACCCTGCCGACTTATGTCGTCTCCGCGATGGATATCGGGCGCGAGCGGATGCGCCTGTCGCGCACCGCGGCGACGCGGACGCTGATCCTGATCGGCGGCGCCGCCTATTTGATCGTCATCGGGCTGACCGGCGCGATCGCGCGCGTGATCGGCGGCGATTATGCCGAACTGGCGCAGGCCGCCTCGCTGGTCGTCGCGTTGGGCGCCGGGGGGCTTCTGATCGTGTCGGCGCGGGTGCGCGCGTGGTTGTCGGTGATGATCACAAAACATTTTTTCGAACATCGCTATGATTATCGCACCGAATGGACGCGTTTCACCGCGACGCTTGGGCAGGGGGTCAAGGGAGACGAGGGCGAAGAGGACCGCAACCTTTATCGCCGCGTCGCCAAGGCGCTGGCCGAACTGACCGGCAGCCCCGGTGCGCTGCTGATGCTGCCGACGGCGGGCGGGCGTTTTGCGGTTGCCGAGCAATGGCATTGGCCGGTCGATGTCGATGTCGGTGGCGATGACCGGACGCTGTCGCTGCGGTCGGCGTTCATGTTGCAGGAGACGCGGCACATCGTCGATCTGGATGCGCAGCGCCGCGGCACGGGGGGCGGCGGCCATGCGGCTGGTGAAGATTTGGCGATCCCCGACTGGCTGATCGCCGACACCCGCGCGTGGGTGGTCGTCCCGATCCTGCATTTCCAGCGGATGATAGCGGTCGTTGTGCTGCACCGTCCGCCAGTGTCGCCGGCGCTCGACTGGGAAGATCTGGATGTGCTGCGCATCGCGGGGCAACAGGCGGCAAGCTATCTGGCCGAATCCCAGAGCCAGGAAGCCCTGTCGGAGGCGCGGCGGTTCGACGAATTCAATCGCCGCTTTGCCTTCATCATGCACGACATCAAAAATCTGGCGAGCCAGATCGGGTTGCTGGCCCGCAATGCCGAACGTCATGCCGACAAGCCCGAGTTTCGCGCCGATATGGTCGAAACGTTGAAGATTTCGGCCGGGCGGTTGAGTGACCTGCTGGTGCGGCTGGCGCCGCGTGCCCGCGGTGCCGCGGCCGAGGCGGGGCGGGTACTGATCGAACCGATCCTGAACGACATCGCCGCCGAAGCGCGGTCGCGCCGAGCATTGTTCGTCGGCTGTCAGGCGGGACTGGCGGTGTGGGCCGATGCGGCGTCAGTGCGGCAGATCGTTCAGCATCTGGTCGCCAATGCGATCGACGCGTCGGCGGCCGACGCGGCGGTGCAAGTGGTGGCGGTCTCCGAACAGGGGCGCGCCCGCATCGACGTGATCGACCAGGGCAGCGGGATGACGCGCGCCTTCATTCGCGACGAGCTATTCAAACCCTTTGTATCGACCAAGGACGGTGGTTTTGGCCTGGGCGCATTCGAGGCGCTCAACATTGCGCAGGCGCTAGGCGGCGCGATCGACGTCGAGAGCGAACCCGGTCAGGGCAGTAGCTTTACCCTATGGTTGCCGCTGGCCGACGCCGGAATCGACGCCGAAACCCCGATGATGAAAGTAGCATCGCAATGAGCGAAAGCGGCGCCAAGATCCGCAAATTGCTGGTGGTCGAGGATGACCCGGGGCTGCAGACGCAGCTCAAATGGGCGTATGAGGATTATCAGGTCCTGATCGCGGGCGACCATGACGCCGCGATCGAATTGCTGCGCGCCGAGGAGCCCGAGGTGGTGACGCTCGACCTGGGGCTGCCACCCGATCCCGACGGCACACGCGAGGGATTTCGTACGTTGACGGCGATACTGGAGGCGAAGCCCGATACCAAGGTGGTCGTGGTGTCGGGCCATGGCGAACGCGCGAGCGCGCTGGCGGCGATCGCCAGCGGTGCCTGGGACTTTTACCAGAAGCCGATCGACATCGACGAACTGGGGCTGATCGTGCGCCGCGCCTTTCACGTTCGCGAGTTGGAGGTCGAAAATGCGCGGCTTGCGCAACAGGGCACCAGCGACAACCGCGTCCTTGGCGGGATGATCACCGGCGCGCCCGAAATGCAAAAGGTCGCGCGGACGATCGAGCGGGTCGCGAATCTGGATGTCAGTGTGATGCTGCTGGGCGCGAGCGGCACGGGCAAGGAATTGCTGGCGCGCGGGCTGCATGAAGCGAGCGGGCGGCGTGACGGGGCATTCGTCGCAATCAACTGTGCTGCAATCCCCGAAAATCTGCTCGAAAGCGAATTGTTCGGGCATGAAAAAGGTGCGTTTACCGGCGCGGTCAAAACGACCGAGGGCAAGATCGAGCTGGCGCATGGCGGCACGCTGTTCCTCGACGAAGTGGGCGACATTCCGCTGCCGCTGCAGGTCAAATTGCTGCGCTTTTTGCAGGAGCGGACGATCGAGCGGATCGGCGGGCGCAAGCCGATCGCGGTCGATACCCGCATCGTGTGCGCGACGCACCGCGATCTCGACTCGATGATTGCCGAGCAGAGCTTTCGCGACGACCTTTATTATCGGCTTGCCGAGATGGTGGTGAAAATTCCGTCGCTCGCCGATCGGCCCGGCGATGCGGTGTTGCTGGCGCGGCATTTCCTGCATCAATATGCGCCGACGATGAATCCCGCGGTGCGCGGCTTTGCGCCCGACGCGTTGCAGGCGATCGACGAAGGGCGCTGGCCCGGCAATGTCCGCGAGTTGGAAAACCGGATCAAGCGCGCGGTGATCATGGCCGACGGCAAGCTGGTGACGAAGGACGACCTTGATCTGGCGAACGGCACCGCGGATGACGACGAAGCATGGCTCAACCTGCGCAGCGCGCGTGAGGCCGCCGACCGCGTCGCAATCCGCCGCGCGATGACGCAGAGCGAGGGCAATATCTCGGCCGCCGCCAAGCTGCTCGGGATCAGCCGCCCGACGCTGTACGACCTGCTCAAGCAATATCGGATGCAGGCCTGAATGGGCTTTGGCCGTGTCTGGATCGGTGCGCTGCTGCTGGCGGTGCCGCTAGCGGGGTGTGGCGACGCTGGCTCCGATGCGCCGCGGGCAGCGTTCGAGGAACGCCGCGCCGAATTGCAGGAGGCGATTGCCGATAACCCACAGACGATAGCCGAGCGCGTCGAACTGGCGCGCGTCGCGATCCGTCTGGGCGACGGGGTGGGCGCCGAAGCCGCGGTGAACGGCGCGCTCGCGGCGGGCGGCAATGACGCGGCGCTGCGGCCGCTGCTGGCGCGCGCCTTTGCGATGCAGGGCGAGGGGCAGCGCGCACTGGAAACGATCGATGGCGGGCCGATTATTCCCGAAATGATCGGTGAGGCGGCATGGGTCGCGGGCGATGTTCATCTGTCGAACGGTGACCTCGACGCAGCGCGCGATGCCTATGACCGCGCGGTGCGCGAATTGCCGCGCAATTCCGCGTTGTGGGTCGATGTCGCGCGCTTCCGCGATGCCAATGCCGATACCGCGGGTGCGCGCGATGCAGTCGATTATGCGATCGAGCTCGACAAGGCGAACAGTGCGGCGCTGGCGTATAAGGCGAACCTGATCCGCACCGCGGAGGGATTGAAGGCGTCGCTCCCATGGTATGACCAGGCGCTGGCCGCCGATCCCGACAATGCCAAGGCGCTGATCGACCAAGCCGCGACGCTGGGTGACCTCGGGCGCTACCGCGATATGCTGGCCGCGCTGCGCCATGCAGCGACGATCGTGCCGGGCGATCCGCGGATCTATTATCTGCAAGCGGTGCTCGCGGCGCGCGCGGACAATTTTCGGCTGGCGCGCAGCCTGCTCCAGCGCACCCGCGGCGAGATCGACGATTTGCCCGGCTTCATGCTGCTGAGCGCGATCGTCGAGCTGGAGCTGGGCGGCGAGGCGGTGGCGGCGACCTGGGCCGACCGGCTGCTGGTCGAGCAGCCTTATAATTTTACCGCGCGGCGAATTTTGGCCGCGGCAGATTGGGCTGATGGCGACCCCGACGGCGCGATTGAGGCATTGCTGCCGATCGTTGACCGCGACGACGCCGACAGTTGGTCGTTGTTGCTGGCGGCGCGGGCGGCGAGCGAATTGGGGCAGAAAGGTAAGGCCGCCGATTATCAGGCGCGCGCAGCGTCGCTGTCGCGCGGCGAGGCGGCGCCGTTTGCGGTCAATTACGACTATGGTTTGCTGGGTCGGGCCGCCGATAGCGAGCCGCTGAATCCGGCGGTGGCGATCCCCGCGATTGCGGCGGATATTGCGAATGGCAATGGCGCGCAAGCGGTGGCGCGGGCGACCCGGCTGCGCGATGCGAACCGCGGCGTGGGCGACGCGCATATCCTGCTCGGTGATGCCGCGCTGGCGGCGGGGCGGTTCGACGTCGCGGTGCAGGCGTATCGCACCGCGCGTGATCTGGACGCGGGTGAACGCACAACGCTCCGGCTCGCCAATGCGCTGTTCCGCGCGGGCGATACCGCGGGGTCCAGCGCGGCGATCCTGGCGCTTCGCGACAGCCAGCCGTCGAGCATTGCGGCAGACCGGCTGGCCGGACATCTGGCGATGGACCTGGCGCATTGGGACGAGGCGATTGCGCATTTCGAGCGCGTGCGCGCGCGGATCGGCAATCGCGACGTCGTGGTGCTGCGCGAATTGGCGCGCGCGTGGGCGGCGAATGGTGACGAGGTGCGCGCGCTGGCGCTGATCGACCGGGCGTACCGGCTGCAACCGCTGAATGCGGAGATTATGCGGATTTACGCCGACCTGCTAGCAAAGCGCGGCGATGGGCAGGCAGCGGCGGATTTGCGCGAGAAAGCGGTGCAGGTGGGGCGTTAGGGGAAATGGCGGCTGACGGCGAACCGCGGAAGATAGTGCTGAAGCAAAACATATAATCCCGTTCGTGTCGAGCGAAGTCGAGACACGCGAAGGCTAACGCTTCCCAAGCGTGTCTCGACTTCGCTCGACACGAACGGAAGAAGAGGATGGATTCGAAACCACCCCCAAACGGAAAAACGGGTCAGGCCTCGGTCAAATCCAGCAAGGTGCGCGCGTCAAGGCCGATGCGGCGCATCTGGTCGGCGACGGGAGGCCAGACGTTGGTCAGAAAATCTTCGCGCATCAATGTGCGCAGCCGCTCGGTCGCGCCCGCGGCGACGAACATGCCGACACCGCGCTTGACCGTCACCAGCCCTTCGTCCTGAAAGGTCTGATACGCCTTGGCCACGGTCAGCGGGTTGGCGCCTTCCTCGGCCGCGAGCGAGCGCACCGACGGGAGCATGTCGCCGTCGCGAAAGCTGCCGTCGAGGATGGCGTTGGCGATGACGTCGCGCAGACGCTGATATACGGGTTTGGATTGATCGAGCATGCCGCCTTAATGCCATAAGACAGCAGCACAGTCAAATGCCGGTTATTACAAAGCCGCCGCTCAGCGCGTAACTAAATTTCCCAAGCGCGAACAACGTCGTCATATTCAGGGCGTGGTCGTTCTTCGAGGTCGCGGGCCGGAGAGCCGATGAAGAAATAACCGACGATCGTGTCGCCGTCGCCCGCGCCGAATGCAGCGGCGACCTGGGGGCTGTAAGCGGCCCAGCCGGTCAACCAGCTGCCGACGAAACCGTGCGCGTGCGCAGCATGGAGCAGGTTCATGCCCACCGCGCCCGCCGACATCTGCTGCTCCCACACCGGGATCTTGCTGCCCATGACAGGGGTCGACAGCAGCACGAGCAACGTCGGAGCCTGATGCGCGAACTGGTCGAGCGCCGACAGGTCCAGTCCTGCGGCGCCGGGATTTTCCTGGACCCAGGCTGTCTTGAGCAGCGCCGCGAGGGCGCCCCGCTGATCGGCAGCTACGGTGACGATGCGCCAAGGGGCCAGCTTGCCATGGTCGGGGGTGCGCAGCGCCAGTGCGATGATCTCGCGCAGCGTCGCATCATCGGGCCCGGGGGCAACCATATCGCGCGCCTTGCCCGAACGGCGGGTGGCGAGGTGGGCGCGGAGCGAAGAGGTGTCGTTGAACATCGGGCCCATGTGGCCTTTTCCGTGGCGCTGCGCAAGTGTTGCGAACCGTTCGCAATAGAAATTGGCCCGACTCAACCAGTTTCACGCGCAATTAGATTCTTCCATTACGCAATTTTCGCGTTAGGTTGCCGCATAACCGGGCCGCATCGACGGCACCCAAAGCCAACAATATCCAGGGAAAAGTCGCACATGACCAAAGCCTATGCCCAGCCGGGAGACGCCGCAGGAACCTTCCTCGGCCATCCCAAGGGGCTGTTCGTCCTGTTTTTCGCCGAGATGTGGGAGCGTTTTTCCTATTACGGGATGCGCGCGCTTCTGATCTTTTATCTGACCAAGCACTGGCTGTTTTCGGACGGGGAATCGGGCGTCATTTATGGGGCTTACACCGCGCTGGTTTATATTACCCCGGTGCTCGGCGGCTATCTGGCGGACAAATGGCTGGGGCAGCGAAAGGCGGTGCTGTACGGCGCGGTGTTGCTGACATTCGGTCACTTCATCATGGGTTTTGAGGGCAATGGCGGACAGGATCCAGCCAGTCTGAATATCTTCTGGCTGGCGCTGGCGTTCATCATCGTGGGGTCGGGCTTCCTGAAAGCCAATATCTCGGTGATCGTCGGCCAGCTGTACCCGCGCACCGATGTGCGCCGCGACGGCGCCTACACGATCTTCTATATGGGGATTAACCTTGGCGCCTTCCTCGGCGCGCTGCTCTGCGGCTATCTCGGCGAAACCTATGGCTGGGCCTACGGCTTCGGCGCCGCCGGTGTCGGCATGTTGCTGGGCCTGATCGTCTTCATTCTGGGCAAGCCGCTGCTGCTCGGTCGCGGTGAATCGCCCGATCCGGTCAAGCTGGCGTCGCCGGTGATGGGGATCAAGCTGGAATGGCTGATCTATCTCGTCGGTCTCGTCGCCGTCGGCCTGTGCTGGTGGATGGTACAGAACCAGAGCGTCGTCGGCACCTTGCTGGGTGTCGCAGGCGCGGCGCTGGTCGCCTATGTGATCTTCACCGCGGTGGTGAAGCTGCCGCGCGAAGATCGCGACCGCATCCTTGCCGCGATGTTCCTGATCCTTGGCTCCATCCTGTTCTGGGCCTTGTTCGAACAGGCGGGATCGTCGCTCAATCTGTTTACCGACCGTTATGTCGATCGCGCCGGGGTGCCGGCGTCGGTGTTCCAGTCGCTCAATGCCGGTTACATCGTGCTGCTGGCGCCGCTGTTTGCCGGGCTGTGGACGTGGCTCGGCCGCCGCAACATGGAGCCTTCGGCGCCTGCGAAATTCGGTCTGGCGATGCTCCAGCTTGGCCTAGGCTTCCTCGTGCTGAAATGGGGCGCCGAAGCGGTGGGCATCGGCAGCGCGACGCCGGTGCTGTTCATATTCCTGATCTACCTCCTCCACACGACCGGCGAGCTTTGCCTGTCGCCGGTGGGTCTCAGCGCGATGAACCGGCTGGCCCCGGCGCATATGGCGTCGCTGATCATGGGAACGTGGTTCTTTGCGTCGGCCACCGGCAACTTCGCTGCGGGCCTGATCGCATCGGCAACCGGGTCGGAAAAGGCGAGCGGCGAGGGTGCCGGCAAGGCGCTGGTGCTCGACGTTTATCAAACCATCGGTTTGTGGGCGATCGGCTTTGGCGTGCTGGTCATTCTCGTGTCACCGCTGATCAAGAAGCTTATGCACCTCGACACGCTGAGCGACGGTGACGAGCTGGCAGGACGGGGCGAGATCGGCGAGCCGCAGGCCGCCGGTATCCATCCTGCCGCCAAGCCGGGAGTATAATCGATGATCCATGGTGTGAAAGGCAGCCTGCTGGCGGCGGTGTCGTTGGCGCTGGTCGGCTGCGCGGCGAGCGGCGGCGAGGCGAAGTCGGCGAGCGACCGGCCCGCTGCCGCCGAAAAGCCGGTCAAGTTCAACAAGGATCCTTATCCGTCGACCTATCGCCCCTATGGCGGTCGGCCAACGGCTGTGCGGGGCGTGACGATCTTTGACGGCGAAGGCGGGCGGATCGACAATGGCGTCGTGCTGTTTTCGGGCGGCAAGGTCGAGGCGGTCGGCGGCGCCGACACCGCGATCCCCGCCGACTATGATGTGATCGACGGGACGGGGAAGTTCGTGACCCCTGGGGTGATCGACATCCACAGCCACCTCGGCGACTATCCCTCGCCCAGCGTCGAGGCGCATTCGGACGGCAATGAAGCGACGTCGCCGACGACGCCCGAAGTCTGGTCCGAACATAGCGTGTGGCCGCAGGATCCGGGGTTCAGCCGCGCGCTCGCCAATGGCGGCGTGACGTCGCTGCTGGTGCTGCCGGGCAGTGCAAACCTGATGGGCGGGCGTTCGGTGACGCTGAAGAATGTGCCCTCGCGCACGGTGCAGGGGATGAAGTTTCCCGGCGCGCCCTATGGCCTGAAAATGGCGTGCGGCGAAAATCCAAAGCGTGTCTATGGCGGCAAGGGGCGTGCACCGTCGACCCGTATGGGCAATTTCGCGGTTAATCGCGCGACATGGCAGAAAGCCGCCGCCTACAAGAAAAAGATGGATGACGGCAAAGCCGTCGACCGCGATCTGGCGATGGAAACGCTGGCCGGGGTGCTGGCGGGCGAAATCCTGATCCATAACCATTGTTACCGCGCCGACGAAATGGCGCTGGTGATCGATATGTCGAAGGAATTTGGTTACAAGGTATCGACCTTCCATCATGCGGTCGAAAGCTACAAGATCGCCGATCTGCTGGCCAAAGAGGGCATTTGTTCGGCGATGTGGGCCGACTGGTGGGGCTTCAAGATGGAAGCCTATGACAGCGTGAACGAGAATGTTCCGCTGGTTCACAATGCCGGTGCCTGCGCGATCGTCCATTCGGACGATGCGAACCAGATCCAGCGGCTGAACCAGGAGGCGGCGAAAGCGCGCGCCGCGGGGCGCCGGATGGGGATTGAGGTCAGCGATGAGGTGGCGTGGACCTGGCTGTCGCACAACCCGGCCAAGGCGCTGGGGATCGGCGACAAGACGGGCAGCCTGAAACCGGGCAAGATGGCTGACGTCGTGCTGTGGAACGGCAATCCGTTCAGCGCCTATACGCGGCCCGAAAAGGTGTGGGTCGATGGGGCGTTGATGTTCGATGCGATGGATCCGAAGCGCCGTCCGGTGAGCGATTTCGAGCTGGGCCAGCCCGGCGAGGGAGATGTGAAATGAGCACGTTCGCAAGCTTCATTTCCTTGGTCTCTCGCGCCCCTGCGAAGGCAGGGGCCCATCTCCGGTCATTGCGGCATTCGGTAGACGGTGGTGAGAAGGCGACAGCTCGGGTGATGGGCCCCTGCCTTCGCAGCAGCACCGCGCTGGCCGGGTTGGGGAGCGCACTGGTGGCAGCCTTGGCGCTTGCTGCACCGGCTGCGGCCCAAGACATCGCGATCACCAACGCAAAGCTTGTCATCGGTGACGGCAGCGCGCCGATCGAGGGCGGCACCGTCGTCGTGCGCGGCGGCAAGGTTGTTGCCGCGGGCGCTGGCGTCGCTGTGCCCGCCGGGGTCGAGCGCGTCGATGCCGGGGGCCGCTGGGTCACACCGGGGATCGTCGCGGCGTTCAGCCGTGTCGGGCTGGTCGAGGTCGATGCGGTGGGCGGCACCAACGATCGCAATGCGCCGCGGACGCGTTTTTCGGCGGGGCTCGATATTGCGCCAGCGCTGAACCCGATGGGATCGCCGGTCGCGGTGAACCGCGCGTCGGGGATCACGCGTGCGATCGTCGCGCCGGGGGGCAGCAGCAATTTGTTCGCCGGGCAGGGCGCGGTCGTCGACCTGGCCGATGATATGGACATGGTGACCAAGCCGCGCGCGCTGCAATTCGTGGCGTTTGGCGAGGCGGGATCGGCGAAGGCGGGGGGCAGCCGCGCCGCGACCTTCCTGTTGTTCCGCGAACAATTGCTCGCGGCGCGCAGCTATGCGCGCAATCCCGCGACGCTCGCCGAATGGGGCAATGACGCGATGATCCAGCGCGCCGATGCCGATGCGCTGGTGCAGGTGATCAATGGGGTCACCCCGCTGTTTGTGCGGGTCGACCGGGCATCCGACATCCTGAACGTCATCAAGCTGAAGGGCGATTTTCCGGCGCTGAAGCTGGTGCTGGTCGGGGTCGCCGAAGGCTGGTTGGTCGCGCGCGAACTGGCGGCGGCGAAGGTGCCAGTGCTGGTATCGCCGCTGACCGACCTGCCGTCGAGTTTCGAGCAGCTTGGCGCAACGCAGTCGAATGCCGGACGGCTGAAAGCCGCGGGGGTCGATGTGTCGGTCGGGGTGTTCGACGACGATGATGCACACAAGATGGGCTATGCGACGCAATATGCGGGCAATTTGGTCGGGTTGGCGCGATTGCCCGGCGCCAGCGGGATGTCCTGGGATCAGGCGTTCGCGTCGATCAGCAGCGCCCCGGCGCGGGCGGTCGGCATGGAGGCCAGCATCGGGTCTCTGCGCCCGGGCCGCGTCGGCGACGTTGTGATGTGGGACAATGACCCGCTCGAACTCGGCAGTCGCCCGACCGCGATCTGGATCGACGGCAAGGCGCAATCGCTGACGACGCGGCAGGACCGCCTGCGCGATCGCTATGCGACGCCGAGCGAGGGTGCATTGCCGAAGGCTTATGATCGTTAGGTTGGACGCCAATCTGTTTGTTCGTCATCCCGGCGAAGGGTGTACGGAGGCGCGTGACTCCGAACACGATCTCACCGTCGCTCGATAACGCAGCGGCGAGATCCCGGCCCCTTCGACTGCCTTGCAGGCGCTCAGGACAGGCTTCGCCGGGATGACGCAACATGGTATGGGCGTCCCTTGGTAAAGGGAGCCCTGTCCATGCAACCGATGTCGCTTTTGATCACGACCTGCGTCCTTTTCGTCGGGTCGCATCTGGCGCTGTCGCATCCGCTTCGCGCCGGACTGGCCGGTCGGCTGGGTGAGCGGGGTTTCCAGATCGTTTATTCGATCGTCGCGATCGCCACGCTGATCATGGTCGTTCAGGCGTGGCGCGGGATGCCGCCCGAACCGCCATTATGGGCGGTCGGTGACGCGCTTTGGATCGTCGCGTCGGTGATCACGCTGCTGGCCAGCGTGCTGTTCATGGGATCGCTGATCGGCAATCCGGCGCTGGCAGCGCCCGGTGCCGCCGCCGCCGCGCAAGGCGCGCCGCGCGGGGTGTTCGCGATCACGCGGCATCCGATGATGTGGAGCTTTGCCCTGTGGGCGGTCGCGCACGTCATGGTCGTGCCAACGCCCGCGCAGATCATCCTGTCGGGAACGATCGTCTTTCTGGCGCTGGTCGGTTCGGCGGGACAGGATGTCAAGAAGGCGCGGCTGATGGGCGACAGCTGGCGGCACTGGGCGGCGCGGACCAGCTTTGTCCCTTTTGCGCGGCAGATTGGCGGCGCCACGCCGTGGGGCGACACGGTCCCGCGCCCGCACGCATTGTTCGGTGGTATCGTCCTGTGGCTGGCGGCGACATGGGGGCATGGCGCACTGGGCTATATGGTCGCGGGCATCTGGCGCTGGGTCGGGTAGCGATGAACGCCGACGTCCACGCCTCCGATCTCGCGCTGCGGTTGCTCGGTCGGACTTATGACGAGCTCGATGCCGAGGAGCGCCGCGTCATCGGCGCGATCGCCGCGCATGAACCGACGAGCCGCGATGCCGCTGATATAGACGACGCCGAGGCGAGCTTTGGCGCGCGCCTGTCCGATCGCGTCGCCGCGGTCGGCGGGTCGTGGGGGTTCATCATCTTGTTTACTCTCGTGCTGCTCGGCTGGATGCTGCTCAATTCGGAAGTGCTGGCGCGCTGGGGCGCGGCGTTCGACCCTTATCCGTTCATTTTCCTGAACCTGATGCTGTCGACGCTGGCCGCGGTGCAGGCGCCGATCATCATGATGAGCCAGAACCGCGCGTCGGCGAAGGACCGGCTGGCGGCCAGCCTGGACTATGAGATCAACTTGCGCGCCGAACTGGAGATCATGCGGTTGCATCACAAGATCGATGCGTTGGTGGAGAAGGTTGACGGGTTGGGGAGCGAGCAGAGCGGTTGAGATTGGCCGTTTAGGGGTGAGAGCAGTCACCTCCTTCGTCATCCCGGGCTTGACCCGGGATCCCGCTTTTTGACGCAATCGCAAGCCTCTCACGCAAAGCGGGACCCCGGATCAAGTCCGGGGTGACGAGAACGCTATCGCCATTTTTGGTCGAAAGCCGCCGGTTCCTGCGTCCTTGCTTGTTCCGCTACAACCGCACCATCCGCATACCCTGTTCGCCATAGCGCGGGCCGCTGGTCCCGCCCTTTGGCGCCGCCGCGTCGATCGCCGCGAGGTCTTCGGCGGTCAGCGTGACGTCGGCGGCGCCGACGCTGTCCTCCATCGTGACGCGGCGTTTGGTGCCGGGTATCGGGACGATGCCGTCGCCCTGCGCGAGCAGCCAGGCGAGCGCGACCTGTGCTTTCGACACGCCATGCTTGTCCGCCACCGCGCCGATCGCGTCGACTATCGCGAGGTTGGCGGGCAGGTTTTCGTCCGAATAGCGCGGATCGTTGCGGCGCCAGTCATGCTCGGGCAATTCGTCGCGGCTGCGCACCGCGCCCGCGAGGAAACCGCGGCCGAGCGGCGAATAGGGGACGAAGCCGATGCCATTCTCGCGGCAGACGCCGAGGATTTCGTCCTCTACGTCGCGTTCCCAGATCGAGTATTCGCTTTGCAGCGCGGTGATCGGCGCGGCCTTGGCGGCGCGGCGCAGCGTTTCGGGGCCAGCCTCGGACAGCGCGATGTGGCGCACCTTGCCCTCGTTCACCAACTCCATCATCCCGCCGACGACCTCCTCGATCGGGATCGCGGGATCGACGCGGTGCTGGTAGAACAGGTCGATGGTGTCGATGCCGAGCCGCTGCAGCGAGCCTTCGCAGCTGCGCCGGGCATTTTCGGGCGAGCCATCGACCCCCACAATCTGGTTGCCGTCGAACTTGAAGCCAAACTTCGTCGCGATGACCAAGCCGTCGCGCTTGCCTTTGATCGCGGCGCCCAGCAGTTCCTCGTTGCTGAACGGGCCATAGATTTGCGCGGTGTCGAAAAAGGTGACGCCCATGTCGATCGCGCGGTGGATCGTCGCGGTCGATTCGTCGAGGTCGGCGGCTTCGCCATAGAGGATGTTGCCGCCCTTGATCATGGGCATGCAGCCGATGCCGATTGCGGAGACTTCAAGGCCGTGTCCGAGCTTGCGATATTTCATGGCATTTCTCCTGTCGGTTCGGGTTCTTCAACGCTGTCGGCGGCAAATTTGGTCGCGGCGACGTCGCCGACGACATTGCCGAGGGTGCGGAAAATATCGGGGAAGGTTTCGACCGCGACAAGCAGCCCGAGCGGCGCGACGGGAACGCCCATCGACACCGCGATCGGCGCAATCGAGGTGACGAAGCTGATCGAACCGGGAAGGCTCACCGAACTCAATGCCGCCGCCATGGCGACGAGCAGGCCGACGCCCATCTCCCATGGGGTCAGTTCGACCCCGAACAACCAGGCGACATAAATGACGACCGCGAGGTTCATCGCCGGGCTGGTGAAGCGGAACAGTGCGACCGCGAGCGGGAGGACGACGTCGGCCTTTTTGGGATCGACCCCCAACTCTTCGGACGATTTGAGCATCGCGGGCAGGCTGGCGAGCGAGCTTTGGGTGCTGATCGCGACCGCCATCGTCGGCACCATCGCGCGCACGAAACGCGGCAGCGATATGCCGACCACGAGCCAGGCGAGCAGCAGGCCGAGGATGAGGCAGCTCACGCCGATTCCCATCAGGATCAGGACATAGTGGATCAGCCCGCCGAACGCCGCGAACCCTGCCTTGACCGCGAGCGCATAGCCGAGGGCGAAGACCCCGATCGGGGCGAGCGCGAGCACCCAGCTGATGACGATCAGCATCGCGTCGCCGAGCGCCTTGAAGAAGCCTGACAGCGTCGCGCGCTGGGGTGAAGGGAGGCGGGTGATCGCGAAGGCGAAGATGGTGGTGAAGACGATGAGCGGTAGAATGTCCGTTTCGGCCGCCGTTGCAATGGGATTGGTTGGTATCAGTTTGAGAATGAAGTCAGCAAAGGTTGGGGATGGAACCGCCTCGGCGGTGCCACCGAGGCCATTACGCAAAGCTGTCGCCGCGCTGCTCGACAACGGAAACAGGCGCAGCAACAACGGCGTCATCAACAACGACATCAGCCCGGAGAGGAAAATCGCGGCCAAGAAGGTCATGACGGCACGTGCGGCCAATTTCCCCGCGCGTGCGGCGTCGGCGGTGGCGGTGATCCCGGTGATCAACAACGCGACGACGAGCGGGACAATCGTCATTTTCAGCGCATTGAGCCACAGCAGCCCGATGGGTTCCACATACAATAGCGACGCAGTGCCGGTACCTGGCGCGGCCAATTCGACGCCAATTCCCAGCAACATCCCGGCAACCAGCGCCGAGAGGACAATCCATGCTGATTTCAAGCGATATTCTCCCGGCGATATTCCTGGCCAGCTTGCCAAGCAAAAGAGGGTGACTTAGGGCCATCCGGAAGAAGCCGGGCAGGCATTGGTCTGACCCTCGGCTTAAGTAGCAGAGGGTATATGCGCAAGTTTTTCGGAACCGACGGGATTCGCGGGCTGACGAACCAGATCCCGATGACCGTCGAGGTCGCGATGCGCGTCGGCATGGCGGCGGGCGCGCATTTCCTGCGCGGCGACCACAAGCACCGGGTGGTGATTGGCAAGGACACGCGATTGTCGGGCTATATGCTCGAAAATGCGCTGGTCGCGGGGTTTACCAGCGTCGGCATGGATGTGGTGCAGGTCGGACCGATGCCGACCCCGGCGATCGCGATGCTGACGCGGTCGATGCGCGCCGACCTGGGCGTGATGCTGTCGGCGAGCCACAATCCCTATTATGATAATGGTATCAAGCTGTTCGGCCCCGACGGTTACAAGCTGTCCGACGAGGATGAGGCGCAGATCGAATTGCTGCTGGCGCAGCAGCCGATGCTGGCCGACCCCGCGCATATCGGCCGCGCCAAGCGGATCGAGGATGCGCGCGGACGCTATATTCATGCAGTGAAACAGAGCCTGCCCGAATCGGTGCGGCTCGACGGGCTGCGTATCGTGCTCGATTGCGCGAATGGCGCCGCGTATAACAGTGCGCCGACGGTGTTCTGGGAATTGGGCGCCGATGTCGTCGCGATCGGGATCACGCCGAATGGCATCAACATCAACGACAAATGCGGCTCGACCGCGCCTGCGCTGCTCCAGGAAACCGTGGTCGCCAGCGGCGCCGACATCGGCATCGCGCTCGACGGCGATGCCGACCGGCTGATCGTGGTCGATGAAAAGGGCAAGATTGTCGACGGCGACCAGATCATGGCGCTGATTGGCGCGAGCTGGGCGCGGCAGGGGCGGCTGAAAGGCGGCGGCGTCGTCGCGACGGTGATGTCAAACCTCGGGCTCGAACGCTTTCTGGAAGGCGCGGGGCTGCGGCTGGAGCGGACCAAGGTCGGCGACCGTTATGTGCTCGAACGGATGAAGGAAGGCGGTTTCAACGTCGGCGGCGAACAGTCGGGGCATATGATCCTGTCGGATTATGCGACGACCGGCGACGGCACGCTGGCGGGCTTGCAGGTGCTGGCCGAGCTGGTTGCGGCGGACAAACCGGCGAGCGAATTGCTGCACCAGTTCGACCCGGTGCCGCAGTTGCTGAAAAATGTGCGCTTTTCGGGTGGCAAGCCGCTGGACGATGTCAAGGTGCAAGCGGCGATCGCCGAGGGCGAGGCAGCGCTCGCCGGGCGTGGCCGACTGGTCATCCGCCCGTCGGGCACCGAGCCGTTGATCCGCGTCATGGCCGAGGGCGACGATGCTGGGCAGGTCGAGCGCGTCGTCGACATGATTTGCGACGCGGTTCGCGCGGCAACGGCATAACCCATCAATTCATCAGAACTGAAAGAGACCGACTATGCTTGAAATGCGACCCGATTGCGAAAAATGCGGCCGAGATTTGCCCGCGAATGTCCATGGCGCCTTCATCTGTTCGATGGAGTGTACATTTTGCGCCAATTGCGCCGACCGGATGGACGAGCGCTGCCCCAATTGCGGCGGCGACCTGCTCGACCGGCCGCTGCGCGAAGGCGCGATCCTGGCGAAATATCCCGGCTCGACGGTGCGGAAATACAAGGTTTGACGATTGGCTCTCTTCGTCACCCCGGACTTGATCCGGGGTCCATAACGCCCGCGCGGCGAAGGATGCCGGATCAAGTCCGGCATGACGAAGATGTGGAGATACTATCGTGATCGCCCGCGTCCTGATCATAGCCGGGTCGGATAGCGGCGGCGGCGCGGGCATTCAGGCCGATATCAAGACGGTCACGATGCTCGGCGGTCACGCGATGACCGCGATCACCGCGATCACGGCGCAGAACACGCTGGGGGTGCAGGGCGTTCATCCGGTGCCGACCGACATGGTGCTGGCGCAGATCGACAGCGTTGCGTCCGACATCGGCGTCGATGCCGTCAAGATCGGGATGATCGGCAGCGCCGAAACTGCGGCGGCGGTGGCGGAAAGGCTGTCACGGCCCGGTCTGGCGCAGGCGGCGGTGGTGTTCGACCCGGTGATGGTCGCGACCAGCGGATCGGTGCTGGCCGATAGCGCGACGATTGATGCGTTCCGCCCCTTGCTCAACCGTGCGATGGTCGTGACGCCCAACCTGCCCGAACTGGACGCGCTGGGCGGCGAGGACGCGGTGCTGGCGCACGGCTGTTCGCTGCTGATCAAGGGGGGGCATGCCGAGGGCGAGACCGTCATCGACCGCCTGCTCGAAACCGGCGAAGGCGAAGTCGCGCGCTGGGAAGCGCCGCGGATCGACACCCCCAGTACCCATGGCACCGGCTGCACGCTGGCGAGCGCAATCGCGACCGGGCTGGCACAGGGCATGCCGCTGGAACCCGCGATTGCGCGGGCGCGCGATTTCGTGCGGCTGGCGCTACTCGATGCGCCAGGGCTGGGGGCGGGGCATGGCCCGATGGGGCAGCAGTGCGTTCGCAACGACGGATTGTTCACCGGCCCGGCGCTCAACCAGATCACCTTGCCCGCGAGCGATTATGCGGCGTCGGTTGCCTTCTATAAGCAGATGGGGCTGACGCAGATCGTCGATAGTCCGGATAACGGCTATGCCCGGTTCGAGGCGGCGAATGGCGTGACGCTGTCGATCCACAAGGGTGCGGCGCCGAGCAGCGGCGTTACGACCTATTTGGAAAGCGGCGCGCTCGACGCGTGGGTTGCCTATCTGGCGCGGCGCGGGGTGCGGTTCGAGCAGATGCCGCAGGATGAAGAATGGGGCTGGCGCGAGGCGCGGCTCAGCGATCCGGCGGGGAACCGGCTGTGCCTGTATCAGGCGGGCGAATATCGCAGGTACCCGCCGTGGCGGGTGTAGATCTGGACGGCACTATTTTCTCCCGTTCGTGTCGAGCGAAGTCGAGACACGCGAAGGCCAGCACAAACTCGACGTGTCTCGACTTCGCTCGACACGAACGGACAATGGGGTTCGCTTTGCTGAGCTTTGGCCGATGATCGTCGGCGTTGACGAGGCAGGGCGCGGGCCGCTTGCCGGTCCCGTTGTCGCCGCGGCGGTGATCCTGTGTCCCGATGGCATCCCGGGTCTCGACGACAGCAAGAAACTCTCCGCCAAACGCCGCGCCGAACTCGAAGCGCTGATCAAGGCGCATTGCCGCTGGGGCATCGGCGAAGCGAGTGTCGAAGAAATCGACCGCATCAACATTTTGCAGGCCACCCTGCTCGCGATGACGCGCGCGGTCGAGGCGCTGGGGGTCGAGCCCGGGGAGGTGCTGGTCGATGGCAACCGCTTGCCGCGCTGGCGCTACACCGCGCGCGCGATCATTGGCGGCGATGCGCTCCACCCGTGCATTTCGGCGGCAAGCATCATCGCCAAGGAACATCGCGACCGTTTCATGATCCGCATGGCGCAGGAATTCCCCGCCTTTGGCTGGGAGCGCAACATGGGCTATGGTACCGCCCAGCATCTCGCGGCGCTGCGCCAATATGGCCCGACGCCGCTTCACCGGACCAGTTTTGCCCCGGTCGCACAAATGCAGCTGGTCTGAGCAACAGGAGACGGCGATGAGCAAGGGATTCACGGCCGATGATGTGTCGGCCCAGACCGGCCGCACCTTTCTTGTCACCGGTGCCAATGCCGGGATCGGTTTCGAAACGAGCCGGGTACTGGCGGCGCGCGGCGCGCACGTCATTCTGGCGTGTCGCGACGCCGATCGAGCGACCGCGGCGATGGATCGCATCCGCACCGATGTTCCCAAGGCCGAGCTGTCGTTCCAGCCGCTCGACCTCGCCGATCTCGATCAGGTGCGCGAAGCGGGGGCCGCGGTGTTGGCGGGGCCGCGGATCGACGTGCTGGTCAACAACGCCGGGGTGATGATTCCGCCCAAGACGCTGACCAAACAGGGTTTCGAGCTGCAATTCGGGGTCAATCACCTTGGCAGCTTTGCTTTCACCGGGTTGGTGCATGGCCATGTCGAGGATCGCATCGTCATCACCGGCAGCATTGCGCACAAGGGCGGAGTAATCGATTTCAGCGACCTGTCGGCATCGCGCAGCTATCAGAAATATCAGCGCTATCAGATGAGCAAGCTGGCGAATTTGCTGCATATGTTCGAACTCGACCGGCGGCTGGGTGCCGCCGAGCGGGCGACGCAGGCGATCGGGTGCCATCCGGGGGTTGCGATCACCGAGTTGACACGGCACCTGCCGTTCCCGCTACGCGGGATGACGCCGCTGGCGACGCCCTTTTTCAACAGCGCCGCGCAGGGCGCCTGGCCGACGTTGCAGGCGGCGACCGGGGCGCATGTGCAGGGCGGTGATTATCTGGGACCGCAGGGGTTGGGTGAGGTGTCGGGGCGATCGGGTCCGGCGCGCGCGACGCGAACGGCGCGTGACGCGAAGCTGGCGCGCGAATTGTGGGAACGGTCGGTGGAGCTGACCGGGGTTGATCCGGGGATGTAATTCTTTTCCCCTTGCGGGAGAAGGATAGGGAGCCTTGCCAGCTTGCTGGCTAGGCGCACTTGGATGAGGGGTTGCGCGCCGAAGGCTCACGGTCGCTTCGCGACCAATCACCCTCTCCCAGCTTCGACTAGGCAGCAAGCTGCCAAGTCTGCGCAACCGTCCCCCGTCGAGGGGGAGGGAAGTACGATTATTTTCCACCACTGAGTCCTCACCGCCACACCACCACCCGTTGAGTCCCCGAGTCGCGTCGGACTCCATATGCTGTGTCAGACTCCTTTCGTTCTCACCCCGTTAACCACTTAGTGACGCGGAATCCCTAGACTTCTGCGCTTGACGGCGGACTCCGCCGGACTCATCAGTGGCTTCTTTCGGATTTTCGCGGGGGCAAATATGGGTGTTATGGAACGGGTGAAGACCCCGGCGGTCAAGCAGCGGGCGGCGAAAACGGCACCCGTGGAGCTGCCGCTCGACCGCATCCTGCAGGGCGATTGCATCGAAATGATGCGCTCGCTGCCCGCGGCGTCGATCGACATGATCTTTGCCGATCCGCCCTACAACCTCCAGCTTGGCGGCGATCTGCATCGCCCTGACGGCAGTCAGGTCGATGCGGTCAACGACGAATGGGACAAGTTCGACAGCCTCGCGACCTATGACCGTTTCACCCACGCGTGGCTGAAGGAAGCGAAGCGCATCCTGAAACCCGGCGGCAGCATCTGGGTCATCGGCAGCTATCACAATATCTTCCGCGTCGGCGCGGCGCTGCAGGATCAGGGCTATTGGATCCTCAACGACATCGTGTGGCGCAAGGCGAACCCGATGCCCAATTTCAAGGGTACCCGCTTCACCAACGCGCATGAGACGTTGATCTGGGCGTCGATGGGCGAGAAGGCGCGCTATACCTTCAATTATCGCGCGATGAAGACGCTCAACGATGAATTGCAGATGCGCAGCGACTGGCTGATTCCGATCTGCGGCGGGCAGGAGCGGCTCAAGAAGGGCGGGACCAAGGTTCACCCGACGCAGAAGCCCGAAGCGTTGCTGTATCGCATCCTGCTCGCTTGTTCGAACCCCGGCGACGTCATCCTCGATCCGTTTTTCGGGACGGGTACGACGGGTGCGGTTGCCAAGCGCCTTGGCCGCCACTTCATCGGCATCGAGCGCGAGGATGATTATATCGCCGCCGCGCTCGAACGCATCGAAATGGCGCTGCCGCTCGACGAGAGCGCGGTGAAGACGATGATGGCGCCGCAGGCGGCGACGCGGGTCGCATTCGGGATGCTGGTTTCGGACGGGCTGATCGCGCCGGGTACGCTGCTGACCGATGCCAAGCGGCGCTGGAAGGCGAAAGTGCGGGTCGATGGCAGTCTTGATTGCGACGGCCAGCCCGCGGGGTCGATCCACAAGGTCGGCGCCGGGGTGCAGGGCGCGCCGAGCTGTAACGGCTGGACCTTCTGGCATGTCGACAATGGCAAGGAATTGCGCGTGATCGATGCGGTACGGCAGGACTGGTTGCTGGCCAACGAGGCGTAGAGAAATCAACAGACTTTGATAAATGCGCTGTGCTCCCGCGAAGGCGGGAGCCCATCACCTGCCGGTGCCATCTTGAACCGACCGGAGATGGGTCCCCGCCTTCGCGGGGACACGCGGCTTTAACTCGGTACGAACGATTAAGGGGATGGGGATGTTTGCGCTACTTACGAAGCCCGACCTCGGCAGCGCATCCGCCACCGCGCAACTCTATTGCCGCCCGACCTGCTTTGTCGACCGCCCGCACGAGCTCGACGACAATTGCCTCCGCATCGCCGACACGATGGTCTGGTTCGCGGCCTGGCACATCAGCCTGCGCGACGGCGCCAGCGTCAAAGCGGCGATCGTTATGGTCGCCGAATGGGCCGACTGGATCGCGGCAATGCCTGACGGTCTGGCGCAGGCGGCAACCGCCCAGCGCGCCGGGGTGGTGCGACCGCGCGGCGCTTTACAGCTTGGCGAACGTATCGTGCGGCTGAACGAGCCGCAGCTGATGGGTATCCTCAACGTCACCCCCGACAGTTTTTCCGACGGCGGCAAGCATGTCGATGCGGTCGCTGCGGCCGATGCGGGCTTTGCGATGTCGACCGCGGGCGCGGCGATCATCGACGTCGGCGGGGAATCGACGCGGCCCGGTGCTCCGCTGGTCTGGGACGGCGACGAGATCCAGCGCGTCGAAGGCGTCGTTGCGGCGCTGGCGAAGGGCGGCGTCGCGGTGTCGATCGACACACGCAAGGCTGCGGTGATGGAGGCGGCGCTGGCCGCCGGGGCGCGGATCGTCAACGATGTATCGGCGCTGCGTTATGACGACCGCGCGATGGAAGTTGTGCTGGCCGCGGGCTGTCCGGTCGTGCTGATGCATGCACCATCGGCCAAGAGCGATCCGCATGCGGGCGGCGAATACGCCCATGTGCTGTTTGACGTATACGACATGCTGGCCGAGCGCGTCGCCGCATGTGTTACAGCGGGGATCGATCCGGCAAAGATTATCGTCGATCCGGGATTGGGGTTCGGCAAGGGGGTTGCCGACAATCTGGCGCTGATCAATGGGCTCGCGCTATTCCACACGCTCGGCTGCCCGATCCTGTTCGGGGCGAGCCGCAAGCGGATGATCGGGGCGCTCGACAATGAGGCGCCAGCCGACCAGCGCCTCGGGGGTACAGTCGCGCTGCATTATCAGGCCGCGGCGCAGGGCGCGCAATTGCTGCGCGTCCATGACATTGCCGAGAACCGCCAGGCGCTGCGCGTGTGGCGCGGGCTGCGCGACGCGGCGCTCACCGGCTGAGGCGAGCCGAGGCAACCCTCATCGCGCTCCAGCGTATCTCCGGGGACCACAGGCGCCAGCTCGGCGCCGATCCCCACAGGAGATATTATGCAACTTCCCACCGGCTCGCATGTCGCCGTCGCCGACGGCACCCAGTTTCAGCTGTTCCGCAACAGTGGCACCGAACAGGAACCCAGCTTGAAGGCGGTCGACTTGCCGACGAGCGACGAATCGGCGCACAATGCCGGGCAGGGCGACACGCCGCGTCAGAATGAGGAAGCGGGCCATGCGGCGTCGGTTGCCGAAGCGCTGAACGCCGCCGTGCTGTCGAACAAGATCAAGCAACTGATCGTGATCGCCGATCCGAGCACACTCGGCGAGATGCGCAAGCTCTATCACAAGACGCTCGAAGCGGCGCTGGTGGGCGAGATCGCCAAGACGCTGACCAGCCAGTCAACCGACGATATTCTGAAATCGATCGCGAACGCTTAACTGGCCTACAGGCTGTAGCCACCGTCGCTGGTCAGCACGCTGCCGGTGATGGTGGCGGCGGCATCGGACAGCAGGAACAGGATCTGCGCCGCCGTCTCGTCGGCGGTTGCATAGCGACCTAGCGGCGTCGCCATTTTGGCCATCGCCGTCATGGCCGCATCGCGCGAGCCTTCGCTGGCGATCAGGTCGGTGAAAAAGGGCATGTCGTCCCAGATCGGGGTATCGACCCCGCCCGGCGCGATCGCGTTGACGCGGATGCCGTGCGGGGCGCCTTCCTTTGCGGCGACCTTGGTGAGCTGGATCAATGCTGCCTTGGACGCGCCATAGGCGCCAGTGCCCGGTTCGGCCTTAATGCCGGAGATCGATGCGGTCGTGACGATCGCGCCGCCTAGGCCGTGTGCGGTCATGGCGCGCATCGCGGCCTGCAAGCTCAGCATCGCGCCGTCGAGATTGACCGCCAGCAAGCGCCGCCAGGCCATGAAGTCGATATCGATGATCGGGGAGGCATCGCTGATCCCGGCGTTGACGACCGCGAGATCGACCGCGGCGAGGCTGTCGGCGCGCTCCAACCACATGTCTGGGTCGGCAACATCGTCGCCGCGGCTACGATCGATGCCGATGACGGTGGCGCCCGCGGCGCGCAAGGCATCGGCTACGGCAAGGCCGATCCCCGAATCATCGCCGGTGACGAGCGCCGTTCTTCCGGAAAAATCGAAACTCATGGTTGCGACGTAAAGCCGTCAGGCGGCGGTGTCGATCCCGAGATCGCTGAGTTTACGGTACAGCGTCGAGCGCCCGATGCCGAGGCGGCGGGCGACTTCGCTCATCCGGCCGCGGTAATGGCCGATGGCGAGGCGGATGACGTCGGCCTCGATTTCTTCGAGCGGGCGGAGGTTGCCGTCGGGAAGGTAAAGCGTGACCCCGATCGCTTCGCCGTTGATCGCGATCTCGCCTTCGCCGCTGGGGCTGCCGCCGCCGAGCGTTGCTTCGATGGCGCGGAAGTCGGCGCTGGTCAGCACGTCGGTGGTGCTGCCGACCGCGGCGCGGAACAGCACGTCCTGCAACTGGCGCACATTGCCCGGCCAGGCATAAGCGGCGAGCAGGCGCAGCGCGTCGTCGGTCACCCCGATCGGCCCCATGCCGGGGAGACCGCCAATGCGTGCGAGCAAATGGCGGGCGAGCGGGCCGACGTCGCCGCGGCGCTCGGACAGTGAGGGCAGAGTGAATTGTGCCGTGGACAGCGCGTAGTAGAGGTCTTCGCGGAAATGCCCCGCTTCGATCAGCTTTTCCAGCGGGCTGGTGCTGGTCGCGATGATGCGGACATCGACGCTCTGGCGGATCGTGCCGCCGATCATCTGGACTTCGCCGGTATTGAGAAATTCGATAAGCTTCGCTTGGGTTTCGAGCGGGATGCATTCGACATGGTCGATAATCACACTGCCGCCATCGGCCTGAACCAGCCGACCGATCTGACGGTCGAAAGCGCCCGCAAAGGCGCCGCGTTCGTGGCCGAACAGGCCCGATCCGATCAGGCCCGGCGAAACCGCCGAACAATCGACCATCACCAGCGCGCCGCGCGCACGGGGGGACGCGCTGTGGATGGCGCGCGCGAAGACTTCCTTGCCCGTGCCGGGTCGGCCGTTGATCATGACGGGGACGCGGGCGCGCGCCGCTTTGGCGGCAATGGCGAGCGCGCTGCGGAAACTGGGGCTCGACCCGATGATTTCCTCGAAAGCCAGCGGCGCACGCAGTTTTTCGGTCAGCGGGCGCAGTTCGCCCTGGGGGCCGCTGGTCGACACGACGCGGTCAAGTGCTTCGAGCAGGCGGTCGGGCGCGATGGGTTTCTGGACGAAGTCGCTCGCCCCGGCGCGCATTGCGCCAACCGCAACTTCGACCCCGTTACGCATGGTGATGACGATAAGTGGCAGCGCGGGGCGCCAGCGACGCAGTTCGGCGACAAATTCTGCCATGTCCATGCCGGGCGTGCCCTGATCGACGAGCACGGCGTCGAGCGCCATGCCTTCCTGGGTGCCGAGCTTTGCCAGGGCGGTATCGGCGTCACCCGCGACAATGCTGCGCCAGCCGCCGCGCGAGACCAGCGCCGCCAGAAAGCGTTGCTGCGCCAGCTCGCTGTCGACGATCATCACTGTTCGCGTGTCGCGCGTGGTTGCCATCGTTTTCGAATCTGCCCTTGTTTCGGCACTGATGTGCCGATTCATCCGCTCAAGTGCAGTGATGTACGCCACACGGGTAAAGGGGCGATTAAGGCCGTTCGGCTTTTACGGTCGGCCGTCGACCCAAAGCGCCCTTGAGCATAAGCGGTAGCGTGGCTAAGACCGGCGCGAAGGCCGATTCTGGGCCGGGCGCGGCGCGCCTGTGCCGGGGAAACGGCGACTGAAGGGGAAAAGCCATGGCAGAGCAGGAAATGAAAGCAGCGGAAGAAACCTACTCCGGTTTCATCAGCCTGTTTAAAGTCGGATCGATCATCACCGCGATCGTGACCGTCTTCGTCGTTCTCCTCATCGCGTCCTGACCGGGTCGGCATGCGCATCGCTGTCCTGAAGGAGCTCGCCCCCGGCGAGACCCGCGTCGCCGCCACACCTGAAACCGTTAAGAAATTCATAGGTTTGGGTGCCGAAGTTGCCGTCGAATCGGGGGCAGGCGTGGCGGCCTCGGTTGCCGATGCCGATTATAGCGCTGCGGGCGCCAACGTCGCCAGCCGCGCCGAGGTGCTGAAGGGCGCGAACATCATTCTCGCGATTCAGGGGCCGGATCCCAAGGGGCTGAGCGGTTTTGCTGACGGCGCCTGGCTGGCGGCGGGGCTCAACCCGTTCGGCGAACGGTCGCGGGTCGACGAATATGCGAAGCTGGGCATCGAAGCACTGGCGATGGAGTTCATGCCGCGCATCACGCGCGCGCAGTCGATGGACATATTGTCGAGCCAGGCAAACCTCGCCGGTTACAAGGCGGTGCTGATGGCAGCGAACGCCTATGGCCGCGCCTTTCCGATGATGATGACCGCGGCGGGCACTGTCAGTGCTGCCAAAGCCTTCGTCATGGGCGTCGGGGTTGCCGGGCTTCAGGCGATCGCGACCGCACGGCGCCTCGGCGCTCAGGTCAGCGCGACCGACGTGCGCGCCGCGACCAAGGAACAGATCATGTCGCTCGGCGCCAAGCCGATCTTCGTCGAGAGTGTCGCAGGGATCGAGGGCGAGGGCGCTGGCGGCTATGCCACCGAAATGTCCGACGAATATAAGGCGGCGCAGGCCGAACTGGTTTCGTCGCACATCGCCAAGCAGGACATCGTCATCACCACCGCGCTGATCCCGGGGCGGCCCGCCCCGCGGCTGATTTCGGACGCACAGCTGGCGACGATGCGCACCGGCAGCGTGATCGTCGACATGGCAGCCGAAAGCGGCGGCAATGTCGAAGGTTCGGTGTCGGGCGAAGCCAAGCGCATCCACGGCGTCACCGTGATCGGTGCGAGCAATATCGCGGCGTTGATGCCGGCTGACACCAGCGCGCTGTTCAGCCGCAACCTGTTCAACTTTCTGTCTGCCTTCTGGGACAAGGAGGCGGGCAAGCCGGTTCTCGACGAGGAAATCGGCAACGCGATCCGTCTGACGCAGGGCGGCAAGGTCGTGAACGAGCGGCTGCTCTGATGGCCCCGCGCTGATGGGGTTGTTCAGTGCCAGCGACCTTGACGTCACATCCGCTTCGGCAGAATTCGGCCATGCGCTGATTGCCGGTGAAACCATCCTGGCGGCATTTCGCACGATTCGTGATTCGGTGCTGCTGACCGATCAGCGACTGATTTACATCAATGTGCAGGGGCTCACCGGATCGAAGGTCGAGTTTCAGTCGGTGCCGTGGCGGTCGGTGGTCCGCTTTGCGTTGGAAACAGCCGGGACATTCGACCTCGATGCCGACATGAAGATCTGGGTATCGGGCGCTGCCGAACCGTTGCAGGTCAAGGTTTCGCGCAAGAGCGATCCCCGCGTCATCCAGCGCATCATGGCCGAGCAGACCCTGCTCAAGCGGTAGTTGCTGCCGCCCCCTATTGTCATCAAAGCGTTAGAAAAGCCGCATTATCGCGCTTCGCATGAAACCATTTTCCGTCGCTGTGCGTCTTTTGGTTGGTTCCAACCGTAACTGCCACAATTCGATGGAGACTCGATAATGCGTGCGAAGTTTATTGCTCTTCCCCTGTTTGCTCTGACCGCGGCAACCCTGTCCGCTCCGGCTTATGCCGCGGACGCTGACGCGACCGAAGCCACCGTTGCCGAGGCCGAAGCCGCGGCAGGTGCGATGGTCGAGAGCTGGAACATCGTTCAGAATGCAACGAAGTCGCCCGAGCATACGACCCTGGTAAAGGCGCTGACCGCGGCCGGACTGACCGAAACGCTGAGCGGCACCGGACCTTTCACAGTGTTTGCACCGACCGACCAGGCCTTTGCCGCGGTCCCGCAGCCGATGACCACCTATCTGATGGACCCTGCCAACAAGGCGGCGCTGGCGCAGGTGCTCACCTATCACGTCGTCCCGGGCGCAGTCACGTCGGCGGACCTGTTTGCGAAGATCAAGGCGGGTGGCGGCAAGGCGACGCTGACCACCGTCGAGGGTCAGCCGCTAACCTTCACCGAAGTGTCGGGTAACATCAAGGTTGATGGAACCCAGGGCAGCACCGGTTATGTCACGCAGCCGGACGTCACACAGTCGAACGGGGTAATCCACATCCTCAACGGCGTTCTGATGCCCGAAATCAAGCCCGCCGCAGCGGCAGAACCCGCTGCGCCTGCTGAAGCGGCACCCGCTGCGGAACCAACCCCGGCAACATGATGCCGATCTCAAAGGAGAATGTTATGAAGCGCGCATTTTTGATGACGGCCGCGGCCGCGGTCGGCCTGGGCTTGGCAGGCTGCAACAGCAGCCCCGAAACGCCCGCGACTGAAACGACGACCGTGACCGAAGGTGAAATGGCACCCGTCGATACCGCCGGTGCCAACCCGACGGTCGGCGGCGCAGAGATGCTGCCGACCAAGACCATCGTCGAAAACGCGTCGGCTTCCCCGATCCACAAGACGCTTGTGACTGCGGTAACGCAGGCCGGTTTGGTGGAAACGTTGTCGGGCGCGGGTCCGTTCACTGTTTTCGCACC
This sequence comes from Sphingopyxis sp. UBA6723, assembly GCF_002454115.1. Lineage (GTDB taxonomy): Bacteria > Pseudomonadota > Alphaproteobacteria > Sphingomonadales > Sphingomonadaceae > Sphingopyxis. Next base: position 64,433 of record NZ_DKIH01000013.1, read on the forward strand.
GACCGACGCCGCCTTCTCGCAGGTCGCGCCGGTAACGCGCGATGGCTGGATGCGTCCGGCGCAAAAGGAAGTGCTGGCAGGCGTGCTGAAATATCACGTCGTTCCCGGCAAGGTGATGGCTGCTGATCTGGCGTCGCAAATCACCGCTGGCGGCGGCAAGGCAGTTCTGAAAACCGTCGAAGGCCAGGATCTGACCGCGACCCAGAGTGGCGATTCGATCATTCTGACCAGCGCCAGCGGCAACAAGGCGACGGTGACGCAGGCCGATGTTGGCCAGTCGAACGGGGTGATCCACGTCGTTGACGCAGTGCTCGTCCCCAAGATGTAATCCGGAGGGCCGAACGAACGGCTCCCGCGACATTTAATGTCCCGATCGGCCCGCATTTCTCATGATTGAGCGATGCGGGCCTTTCTTTTTGGCCGCTTTGGAGTCGACACGCTGGCGTGTGCGCGGCAAGAGGTGCGCCAAGCGGAATCAGCAGGGGAGCGTGCCGTGGATTTCATCGCGATATTTTCGATTTTTGTCCTGGCGTGCTTCGTCGGTTATTTCGTCGTGTGGTCGGTGACCCCGGCGCTGCATACGCCGCTGATGAGCGTGACCAACGCCATTTCGTCGGTGATCATCGTCGGCGCGCTGATCGCCAGTGCCGCCGCCGGTTCGGCGTCGTCGAAATGGCTGGGGCTGGCCGCGGTCGTGATGGCGAGCATCAATATCTTTGGTGGCTTTGCGGTCACCGCGCGCATGCTGGCAATGTACAAGAAGAAGGAGCGCTGAGATGGACTTTCAGTCGATCCTTTCCGCCGCCACAGGTGAGCATGGCCTAGCCGTCAATCCTTGGGCCGCCATCGCCTATCTCGTCGCGGGCGTGCTTTTCATTCTGTCGCTGCGCGGGCTGTCGAGCCCTGCAACGGCGCAAGCTGGCAACCGCTTTGGTATGATGGGGATGACCATTGCGGTCGTCACCACGCTGCTGACACATGCGCCGATGAAGTTCGGCGATGCCACCAACAGCTATACGGGCGTTGATCCCGTCGGGCTGATCGAGATACTCGCAGCTATCGGTATCGGCGCAGTCATCGGCATCGTCATGGCGCGCCGCATCGCGATGACCGCGATGCCGCAGCTCGTCGCGGCATTCCACAGCCTCGTCGGTCTGGCCGCGGTCGCGGTGGCAGCTGCCGCCTATCTCAACCCGCAAGCGTTCGGCATCGCCGATGCGGCGGGGCAGATTTTCACCGTCAGCCGCATCGAAATGGGTCTGGGCATCGCGATCGGTGCGATCACCTTCTCGGGTTCGGTCATCGCCTTCCTCAAGCTCAACGGCAATATGTCGGGCGCGGCGATCATGTTGCCGGGGCGGCATATCATCAACTTGGGCACGCTCGCCGCGATCATCGGGCTGGTGGCTTATTTCACAGTCGACCAGTCGCCGTGGGTATTCTGGACCATTACGGGGCTGAGCTTCCTAATCGGCTTCCTCTTGATCATCCCGATCGGCGGCGCCGACATGCCGGTCGTCGTGTCGATGCTCAACAGCTATTCGGGCTGGGCCGCGGCGGCGATGGGCTTCACCCTCGGCAACACCGCGATGATCATCACCGGCGCGCTCGTCGGCTCGTCGGGTGCAATCCTGTCGTACATCATGTGCCGTGCGATGAACCGCAGCTTCATCAGCGTGATCGCCGGCGGCTTCGGCGCCGATGCGTCGGCCGCGAGCAGCGGATCGACCGAACAGCGCCCGTGGAAACCCGGCAGCGCCGACGACGCGGCGTTCCTGATGAGCCAGGCCGATACCGTCATCATCGTCCCCGGTTACGGCATGGCGGTCGCGCAGGCGCAGCACGCGCTGCGTGAAATGGGCGACCTGCTCAAGAAAGAGGGTGTGACGGTCAAATACGCAATCCATCCGGTTGCGGGGCGTATGCCGGGCCACATGAACGTACTGCTGGCTGAGGCGAACGTGCCATATGACGAGGTGTTCGAGCTGGAAGACATCAACGGCGAATTTGCGCAGGCCGATGTCGCCTTTGTCATCGGCGCCAACGATGTGACCAACCCGTCGGCAAAGACCGACAAGACGTCGCCGATTTACGGCATGCCCGTACTCGATGTCGAAAAGGCGAAGACAGTGCTGTTCGTGAAACGGTCGATGGGCGGGGTCGGTTATGCCGGCGTCGACAACGATGTGTTCTACATGGACCAGACGATGATGCTGCTCGGCGATGCGAAGAAGATGACCGATGACATCGTGAAAGCGCTGAATGGCGGGGGGCATTGATCCCACAGCCATTGACCCGAATCGTCATCCCGGCGAAGGCCGGGATCTCAACCTCGCGTCATAAATTGGCGTGGAGACCCCGGCCTTCGCCGGGGTGACGACGAAGGGACAAGGGGCGTTATGCGTAAAATCGGCCTGATCGGCGGCATGAGCTGGGCATCGACCGAGCTCTATTATCGGCATCTCAACAAGGGGGTGCAAAAGCGGCTCGGCACCGCCTGTTCGGCACCGATCATGCTCGAAAGCCTCAACTACTGCGACCTGTCGCGGCTGACGACGCCCGAACAATGGGCGCATGCGAAAGATGTGCTGATCGCGTCGGCGCAGCGGTTGGAAGCGGCGGGGGCGACAGCGCTGATGATCGCGGCCAATTCGATGCACAAGGTCGCCGACGACGTTGCAGCGGCAATTGCGATCCCGCTGCTCCATATCGTCGACGAAACCGGCGAAAAGATGAAGGCCGACGGGATCAAGGCGGCGGCGGTGATCGGCACGCGCAATGTGATGACCGAAGCCTGGTTCCGCCAGCGGCTGGTCCGCCACGGGCTGACGCTCGCGCCCTATGACACGAGCCGCGCCGACGAGATCGACCGGATCATCTATGAAGAGCTGATGCAGGGCAAGGCGAACGAAGCTTCGCGGCGGACGATGAAGACCTTCATCACCGACATCGCCAAGCAGGATATTCAGGCGATCGTGCTGGCGTGCACCGAGCTGGTGATGCTGGTCGATCCCGACGCCAATGTGCTGCCGATCTACGACACGACGCGGATTCACGTCGCGGCGGGGGTGGACTGGATTTTGGGGGAGGGGGCTTAGCTCAACATTGTGATTCCGTTCGCATCGAGCGAAGTCGAGATGCCCATCGGTCCGGCATGACTTCGGGGTGTCTCGACTTCGCTCGACACGAACGGGCATTNNCACGTCACCGTGCGACAAAACACGCTGACACAGCCTTTCATCGTCAGCTTGCCGCCCTTTACGCGCAGATGCGCCTTGTAGTAGCGCCCGTCTTCGGGGCTATAGCCTTCGCCCTTCCAGCCATCGCCATGCGGAACCAGATCCCAGTAAATTTGCAGGCCGGTGACCTTGCGGTCGCGCTTCGATTTGTCGGGATTGCGCTCGTCGAGCTGGCCGCCCGCGGGTTGCTTGATCAAGAGGCGTTCGATCCGGCCGCACATCTTGTTGCCGCACGCGGCCATCACGACGACGCCTTTGCCGTCGTCCGTCTTCCATCGTCCGGCAATGGGCGCGGGCGCCGCGGCCATTGACGGCACAGCAATGAGCGCAACGAGCGCCAATGATAATCTGGTAAGCAAAGCGACGTCTCCCCGGTTTTAGCTACACCTATGTCAGCAACCCGCTTGGCATCCGTCAAGTCTTGCCGCATGTTCTCTCAAAATCAGGGGAGAGAGTGATGCGATTCCACGGCTTTCACGCGGCAACGCTGGCCATATTGGCGGGGTTGGCCGCCAGTCCGGTGGCCGCCAAGACGATCAGCGTCAGTGCGACAACGCCCGACGCCAATGAAAAGCTGCAAGAGGCGCTGATCCTGGCCGAGCCGGGCGACATCGTGCAACTGGGCGCCGGGGTGTGGAAGCTGGTCGATGGGCTGTCGCTCGACGTTCCCAATGTCACGGTGCGCGGCGCCGGAGCGGGCGAGGGCGGATCGGTGCTCGACTTTACCGGCCAGCAGGGCGCGGGCGAGGGGCTGCTGGTCACCAGCGACGATGTGTATCTGACCAATTTTGCGGTGCTGAACACCAAGGGCGACGGGATCAAATCGAAGGGCGCCGACCGGATCGTCTATCACCAACTCCGCGTCGAATGGACCGCGGGGCCGAAAGAAACAAACGCCGCCTATGGCATCTATCCGGTCGAAAGCACCGACGTCCTGATCGACAGCGTTTATGTGCGCGGCGCGTCGGACGCGGGCATCTATGTCGGCCAGTCGAAGAATATCATCGTGCGCGAATCGATCGCAACCGAGAATGTCGCGGGAATCGAGATCGAAAACAGCTATGACGCCGACGTCCACGACAATATCGCGACGAAGAACACCGGCGGCATTTTGGTGTTCGACCTGCCCAGCCTGCCGATGCAGGGCGGGCACAATGTCCGGGTGTTCGAGAATATCGTCAATGACAACAGCACGCCGAACTTTGCGCCGAAGGGCAATATCGTCGCCAGCGTACCGACCGGCACCGGGGTGCTGGTGATGGCGAACCGCCATGTCGAGATTTTCGACAATATCTTCGACAATAATGGCACCGCCAATGTGATGATCGTCGGCTATCGGTACGAGCATAAGGATCCGAAATATCAGCCGCTACCGCGGCAGATTGTCGTCCGCGGCAACCAGCATGGCAAGGCGGGCTATGCGCCCAAATTCCCCGGCGGCGACATGATCGCGGCGGCGATGGGCGGAAGCATCCCACCGGTGCTGTGGGACGGTTCCGGCGACGCGATCGTGCTCGACAAGGTTGGCGTGCTGTCGCTGAACCTGCCCGATGTCAAAACGCCGCAGAGCGAAGCGAAACCGTCGCCTGCCGATTTGTCGAAGGGCACACCGCCCGCGGCGCTGCCCGCGATCAAATTGCCCGATGCGATGGAGGCGAAGGTCCGGTGAAGCGCCTATTCGCGGCCTTGGCGGCAGCGCTCTGCTGCGTCAGTGGCGGCGCGACGGTGCCGTTGCCGAATGGCAAGCAGGGGTTGATCGAAAGTGACGCGATCCCGCAGAAACTTTCGGCGTTCGGCTTTTTCCCGTTCGGCACCGAAGCGCCACTGGTGAGCTTCGGCTATACGCTGCGCACGCCTTTGTTCAGCGATTATGCCGATAAGCGTCGTTTCGTCTCGATTCCCGACGGCAAGCAGGCAAAGGTCTTGGCTGACGGAACGATCGACTTTCCGGTCGGCACCGTGCTGATCAAGAGCTTCGGCTGGCCCGACGTTAACGACGGACGGCCGATCGAGACACGACTGTTAATCCACCGCGCGTCGGGTTGGGTTGCCTTGCCCTATGTATGGGACGCCGATGGCAAGGATGCGACGCTGGCGATCGGCGGACGGCGCGTGCCGGTGACGTTCAAGAGCCAGAGCGGCGAGCCACACAGTATTCGCTATGCGGTCCCGAACAAGAACCAGTGCAAGGAATGCCACAGCCTGAATGGCGAGATCGTTCCTATTGGTCCGAAGGCGCGTAACTTCCTTCTCGAGCCGGAGGTCGCCAAAGCGGTGCGCTCGCTCTATTTCGCGAACGCCACGGCACTCAAACCAACGATGCCCGTGTGGGACGATCCAAAGTCGGGCAGCGTCGCCGACCGCGCCCGAGCGTATCTGGACGTCAATTGCGCGCATTGCCACAATCCCGCGGGCAGCGCGTCGAACAGCGGGCTGTTCCTGCGCTGGACCGACGACCCCGCGGGCGTGAATTACGGCATCGGCAAACGCCCGACCGCGGCGGGGCGCGGCAGCGGCGGGATGGATTTCGCGGTTGCGCCAGGCGATCCCGCACGCAGCTTCATGATCTATCGCCTCGAAAGCACCGATCCCGGCATCGCGATGCCCGAAGTCGGGCGATCGACTGTGCATAAGGAAGGCGCGGCATTGTTGCGGCTATGGATTGCGGAAATGCCGAAGGGCGGGCAGAAGGCGCTCTAAAGGTCGCTTCCCAATTCCGTTCGCCCTGAGCTTGTCGAAGGGCCGTTCTTTCTTTGCGGCGTCAAAGAGCAGAACGGTGCTTCGACAAGCTCAGCACAAACGGCGTTGGGTCGGCCCATGATTTAGATGGTGAACTCCCAATGACCTCCCTCGTCCTCCACGATTATTTCCGCTCCTCGGCCAGCTATCGTGTGCGCATCGCGCTGAACCTGAAAGGGCTGGCCTACGAGCGGGTCGAGGTCAGCCTGATTGCCGGCGAACAGCGCAGCGATGCGTATCTGGAACTCAACGCGCAGGGATTTGTCCCGATGCTGGTCGCCGACGGCGAAGCGATCATCCAGAGCATGGCGATCATCGACTGGCTCGATCGCGCCTTCCCCGAACCGCGGCTGATTCCCGAGGATGCGATGCCGCGCGCCGTCGCGCTGGCACAGGCGCAGGTAGTCGCGAGCGATATCCATCCGCTCAACAATCTGCGCGTGCTGAAGTATCTGACGCGCGACCTCGGGCTGAACGAACAGACCAAGGACCGCTGGATCGCGACCTGGATCGCGCAGGGGTTCGATGCGCTGGAGGCGATGGCGGGCGACGGAACCTATCTGGGCGGCGACACCCCCAGCATCGCCGATTGCTGCCTGGTGCCGCAAATGTACAATGCGCGCAGGTTCGAAGTACCGCTGGACGATTATCCGCGGCTGGTGGCGATCGACGCGGCGTGTCTGGAGCTGGCGGCGTTTCAGAACGCGCATCCCGACGCGGTGAAGGCGGCGTGATCCGGCTGCTGACGGGGGCTGCGGCGCTGGTTATGCCAGCGGCGGCGATGGCCCTGGACGCCGACAGTACGAAACTGGATGACGAATATCTCGACGAGATCATCACCTGTGGTGGGCGCACGGCGCAGCAACGCTTTGAAATTGTCGTCAACGGGTCGGGCGCGCTGCCACTGACGTCTGCTGATGCGGTGCAATCGACCACACTGATCGAAGGTCTGAACCCCGGCGTCGGCGCCCGCATCGAGAACCGTCTGCGCGACGAGGCCGGGATCGTGCAGTTCCGTCGATCCGACGGTCGATCGGCGAACCCGACCAGCCAGGGGGTGACGCTGCGCGGGCTGGGCGGCAATGCGTCGAGCCGCGCGCTGGTGACGCTCGACGGCATTCCGCAGGCCGATCCGTTCGGCGGCTGGGTCGCGTGGTCCGCTTATGATGCGATCAACCTGCGCGGCGTGACGATTACCCGCGGCGGCGGCAGCGGTGCCGACGGGCCGGGCGCGCTGGCGGGCACGATCGGGCTCCATTCCGATCTGACCTATGGTGGCACCGCTAGCCTCGCCTATGGCAGGCNNTGGCAGCCGCGACAGCTGGGACGCATCGGCGTCGGTCGGCGGCGAATTGGGCGATGGGCATGTCGCGGTCGACGGGCGCTATAGCCGCGGCAACGGCTTCATCCCGATTGCAAAGGGCCAGCGCGGCAGCGTCGATCGCGCCGCGCCCTATGAGCAGGGCGGGCTTGGGGTGCGCATGGGCTTCGACACCGGGGACAGCAGCCGGATCGAGGCGAGTGTCCGCGGCTTTTCCGACCGGCGTGACCGTGGGACCGACTTCACGACCAGTAAGGTCGATGGGATCGACGCAAGTTTGCGCTTCATCCACGACCCCTATCGGGCCAATCAGCTGTTCGCGCTCGCCTATGTCCAACTACGCGATTTCGAGAGCGGCTTTGCCAGCGTCGCCGCGAACCGCAACAGCGTGGCGCCCGCCCTGTTTCAGCGCGTCCCCGCCACCGGGCTTGGCGCGCGGGTCGAATTTCGCCCGCTCATCGGCCGCGCCAACCCGCTGCGCATCGGCGCCGACTGGCGCCGCACGACGGGCCGCACCGAGGAGGATTTCTTTTTCGCCGGGACGGTTCCCGGTCGCCACCGGACGGCGGGCGGCGACAGCGATACGGTCGGCGCTTTTGCCGAATGGACGTCGGGATATCGCGACAGAGGCCTGGTCTGGACGGTCAGTGGACGGGTCGATCGCTGGTGGCTGGGTGAAGGGTATCGGAACGAGCGCAACATCGGCGGACCCGTCATCACCGACCTCCGCTTCGCCGCGCGGCAGGGCTGGGAAGGCAGTGGTCGCGCCGGGGTGCAGTGGACGAGGAAAGCCCTGTCGTTTCGTGCCGCAGCCTATCGCGGCTGGCGGTTGCCGACGCTGAACGAACTTTACCGACCGTTTCGCGTCGGGGCCGAGGTGACGACGGCAAACGAGTTACTGAGGCCCGAACGGCTGTGGGGCGGTGAGGTCGGCGCAGATTGGAAAAGGGACGACACGACGCTGTCGGCAACCTTGTTCGTCAACCATCTGACCAATGCCATCGCCAATGTGACCTTGGCGCCCAACCTGAACCAGCGCCAGAATCTGGATGCGATTGATGCCAAGGGTATCGAGGTCAGCGCCGAGCAGAAGATTGACTTTCTGACGCTGCGCGCGACCTATGCGCTAACCGATGCCAAGGTCGATGCGTCGCGCGGCGCGGCGGCGCTCGATGGTCGCCGTCCGGCGCAGATCGCGAAACATAGCGGCAGTGTTTCGCTGCGCAGCAACACAAGGGACGCCGTGCAGGGTTTCGCGACGCTGCGTTATGTGGGCAAGCAGAATGAGGATGATCTGGGCCTGCTCGTGCTCGGCGACGCGCTGACGCTCGACGCCGGGCTGACGTGGCGGCTCGCCGACGCGATCAGCCTGGAAGCACGGGGTGAGAATCTGTTCGACGAGCTGGTTCCCGCGGCGATCTCGTCAGCCGGGATCGTCGAGCGCGCGACGCCGCGGACGTTGTGGATCGGGGCGAGGGTGTCGTTCTGACCTTCACAGCGCACGGATTGACGATAAGGTCGGACCATGGCCGCCAAAAAACTGAACCTCGACAATTTCCTGCCCTATCGCCTGTCGATCGCGTCGAACGCCTTGTCCGAACGGATCGCGGCCGAATATCAGAACCGGTTCGGGTTGAAGATCCCCGAGTGGCGGTTGATGGCGGTGCTGGGTGAGGGCAAGCCCAAAACGCAGCGCGAACTGGTAGAGGCGACGCGGATGGACAAGGTGACGGTCAACCGCGCTGCAAAAGCGCTCGCCGAGCGACAATTGATCGCGCGGCAGGCGCATGCGGTCGATGGGCGGTCGCACCATCTGGAACTCACCGAAACGGGCTGGTCGCTGTATGACGCGATTGTCCCCGCGGCGCTGGCGAGTGAGGCGCAGCTCGAATCGAACATCACCGCCGCCGAGCGTGCGACGATGATGGCGATCCTGGCCAAACTGACCGCCGCCGCCAAAGATTATGCCTGAGCCCACCTATCGCGCCGCGCCGCCCGATGCGCTGCGCGTTGAGCCGCTGGGCGAATTGACCGCGATTTTCGATCGCCGGTCGATGCAGACGCACCTGGTCGTGTCGCCGATGCCCGAAATTCTGGAAGCCATGGGCGCGGATGATTGTGACGCGGTGACGCTTGCCGAGCGGCTCGCCCAACATTTTGACTTCGACGGCGCCGACGATGTGCAGCCGATCCTTGCGGAGCGGCTGAGCGAACTGGCGGCGATGGGGCTGGTGGCGCGCGCGTGAGGCACAGCACGCGCATTGCGGTCGGCCCGGTGCAGTTTCGAATCGGCAGCGACTGGCCCGAGCCGATCACAGCGCTTGAACAGCTATACGCCAGCTATCCAAAAGATGACGCGCGCTCCGCCGATGCCACGGTGCGCCTGCTCGCGGCGCGGCCGTGGCGGCGCTGGGTGCGGCCTTCGGTGCATATCGGCGGCGACTTCGTCGTTCCCGATGCACTGCCGCTGCCGCTGTCGATGGGGCTGCTCGCCGCCGAAATGGGGATGAATTTGCAGGTCGCGCTCGGCTGGCGGCGGCATATGCTGCTGCACGCCAGCGCGGTGGCGCGGGATGGCCGCGCGCTGATCATGTCCGGGGAATCCGGGTCAGGGAAATCGACGCTGGCGGCGCTGCTCGGCGAGGGCGACTGGCGACTGATGGGCGACGAGTTTACGCTGATCGAGCCGGAGGGTGGCAACGCGCTGGCGTTCCCGCGCGCGGTCAGCCTGAAGAATGAGGCGATCGCAGAAGTCGCGGCGCGGGTCGATGCAGCGCGATTGGGGCCGCTGATCGCCAGCACGCCCAAGGGCGACATCCGCCACCTCATCCCCCGCGCCGACGCCATTGCGGATATGCACGAACCGGCGCGGCCCGCGCTGCTGCTGTTCCCGCGCTTTGGCGGTAACGCGGCGATCGAGCCGATGGGCGAGGGCGAGACGTTTGTGCGGCTGACCGAAGCGTCGACCAACTATGTCGCGCTGGGCGAGGTGGGATTTGCGGCGCTGACCCGTTTGGTGCGCGAGACGCCTGCGTTCGGTGTGTCTTATCCCGACAGCGCGACCGGCATCGCATTGGTCGAGCAATTATGGGCAGAGACAAAGTGAGCGCGGTACAGACCTTCGTCGATCTGCTCGCCGGGCGCCGCGAGGCCGCCGCGCTGGCGCCGCGCGAATGGGACGGGGTGATCGGCGTGGCGCGCAGCGAAGCGATGCTGGCCACGTTGGCGCACAAGCTGGACGGCGCCGACCTGCCGCCGACTGTCGCCGCGCTGTTTGCCGACCAGCGCGCCGCCGCAGCGGTCGCGCAGCGGCAGGCGCTGTGGGAGGCCGAGATGGCGCACCGCGCGCTCGCTCCGCTGGGGATCGAATTTGTGCTGCTGAAGGGGGCTGCCTATGCGGCCGCGGGCATGGCGTGCGCGGCGGGGCGGCAGATCGGCGACCTCGACATATTGGTGCTCGCGGCGGACATCCGCCGGGCCGAGAATGCCTTGCTCAATGCGGGGTGGGAGTGGGTCAAGTCCGACCCCTATGACGATTTTTACTACCGCGAGCATATGCACGAGCTGCCGCCGATGATCCACAAGTCGCGCGACCGGATGATCGATGTCCACCACACCATCCTGCCACGCACCCATCGGATTACGCCCGATGCGCTGGCGCTGGTCAGCGATGCGGTGGCGAGCGCGGACGGCTTTGCGGTGCTGAACCCTGCCGACATGGCGTGCCACTGCGCCGCGCACATGCTGGCCGACGGCGATCTGCAGGGGGGGCTGCGCAATTTGTGGGATTTCCATTTGATGACGCGCGATTTTTCCGCGACCGATCCGGGGTTTTGGCAGCAACTTGATGCTCGTGCGCGGCTGCACGGGTTGCAGGATGCGGTGCAGCGGGCGGCGCGCCTGGCCCGCGATCTTTATGGCGCGGCGCTGCCCGCAGGTTGGAGCGGGCATGACCCGGCCGATCGCTGGTTTCGCCAGCGCCTGCTGGCCCGCGACGATTGGGGACGGGTGACGCAGCCCTTATTGGAGCAAGCCTTCTACATCCGCTCGCACTGGCTGCGGATGCCGCCCGCGATGCTGGCGCAGCATCTGTGGACGAAGTGGCGGAGGCGTTAGAGGCGCGCCAGTAGCGGCACAAGTTCGTCGAAATGGTCGATGACATGATCCGCGCCAAGGTCCTGGGCAGGCCGATCCAGAAACCCGAAGCTGACCACAATACTGGTTACCCCGGCGCTGTTGGCAGCCATCACGTCATAGATGCTGTCACCGACAAACGCCGCGCGCCCGCCGCCGCAGCGCTCGACCATTTCAATGATCGGCGCGGCGGAAGGCTTGGCGTTGCCCGGCCCGAGCGTGTCGCCGCCGATGATCGTCGCCATGCGGTCGGCCAGCCCGAGTTCGCCGAGCAGCTTGCGCGCCATATCCTCACGCTTGTTGGTGACCACTGCGGTCTCCACCCCGAGCGTATCGAGCCGGTCGAGCGCGGCAATCAGGCCGGGGAAGGGACGGCTGTGGACCGCGATATGGGCTTCGTAGAACCGCAGCAATTCGCGGTAGAGCCGCTCGAAATCGCCGCCGGGGATGCCGCCGGTCGCGGCGAATCCCTGTTCGAGCATATGCCGCGCGCCCAGGCCGATCATCGGCCGCACCTTGGCCTCGGTCAGTGGCGTCCGCGCGGCGAGGGCGAGCGCATGATTGACCGCGGCGGTGAGGTCGCCTGCGGTATCGACCAGCGTGCCGTCGAGGTCGAAGCCGACGATCTCAAAAGGAAAATTCACACGGCACCTCCTGATTTCCGTTCGTGTAGAGCGAAGTCGAGACACCTATAAGGCGGGCATGGACAACAGGTATCTCGACGGCGCTCGATGCGAACGGGTTTAAGAGGGCGCATGGCGTGACGCTCTGGAAACCGCAATGATTTGCTGGCATGGCAGCGCGCATGAGCAATCCTATCGCCGCCATCGTCCTTGCCGCGGGCAAGGGTACCCGCATGAAATCCGACCTGCACAAGGTGCTGCACCCGATCGCCGGGCGGCCGATGCTGCTGCACCTGATGGCGAGCGTCGATGAGCTGAACCCGGCGAAGAAGGTGGTGATCGTCGGCGACAAGGCGGATCAGCTCGAAGCCGCGCTCGCGGGCACCGCTGACCTAGCGGTGCAGGATCCGCAACTTGGCACGGGCCATGCGGTGCAGCAGGCCGAAGCCGCGCTGACGGGCTTCGACGGCGATGTGCTGATCCTCTATGGCGACGTCCCCTTCGTCCCCGCGGCGACGATGCAGGCGATGATCGACCGGTTGAACGCTGCCGATACGCCCGCGGTTGTGGTGCTCGCGTTCGAACCCGACGATGCACAGCAATATGGCCGGGTCATCACCGATGGCGACCGCGTTACCAAGATGGTTGAGCATAAGGACGCGACCGATGCCGAGCGCGCGGTGCGGCTATGCAATTCGGGATTGATGGTGGCAAAAGCGTCCGACCTGTTCGGACTGCTGGCGCGCGTCACCGACGATAATGCGGCGAAGGAATTCTACCTCGTCGATATCGTCAATATCGCCAATGCCGACGGGCGGCATTGCGCGGTCGTCGTCACCGATCCCTATGAGGTCGCCGGCATCAACAGCCGCGGCGAACTCGCGGCGATCGAGGGCGAATGGCAGGCGCGCCGCCGCATGCAGGCAATGGCCGACGGGGCCAGCCTGATCGCGCCCGACACAGTGTGGTTCGCTTGGGATACGCAGCTCGGCCGCGATGTGCTGATCGAGCCAAATGTGTTCTTCGGCCCCGGCGTCACCGTCGCCGACAATGTGAAAATCCGCGCCAGTTGCCATATCGAAGGCACCACCATCGGCTCCGGCTGCGAAGTCGGGCCCTTCGCGCGGCTGCGCCCCGGCACCGTTCTGGGCGAAAAGGCCAAGATCGGCAATTTTGTCGAAACGAAAAAGGCGGTGCTGGGCAAAGGAGCCAAGGCGAACCACCTCACTTACCTCGGCGATGCGACCGTCGGCGCGGGCGCGAACATTGGCGCCGGGACGATCACCTGCAATTACGACGGCTATTTCAAATATCAGACGGTGATCGGCGAAAATGCCTTCATCGGCAGCAACAGCGCGCTGATCGCGCCCGTCACCATCGGCCGCGACGCGATTGTCGCGGCAGGCAGCGCGGTGTCGCGCGATGTCGGCGACGGCGACCTGCGCATGGTCCGCGCCGAACAACTGGTCAAACCCGGCTGGGCCGACCGTTTCCACGATGCGATGCGCAAGAAAAAATCCGGCAAATAGCGCCATGCCGTTGCCGACGCTGACCACGCCGCGGCTGGTGCTGCGCCAGATCCGCCCGGACGACGCACCCGCGCTGTTCCCGGTGCTGTCCGACCCCGAAGTGATGCAATGGTGGTCGAGCGGCCCGCATCACTCGCTCACCGAGACCGCCGATTATGTCGCTTCGAACGCCGCGGAAGGGGAGGGCTACGCTTGCTGGGCCATCACCTTGGGCGATGATGTTGCAATTGGCTGGGTGATTCTGATCGACGGCAAGCCTGACGTGAAGGAGGTCGGCTATATCCTGCACCGCGACCATTGGCGCGGCGGGATCGCGCGGGAGGCGGTGGCGTGCGTCATCGACTATGGCTTTACCGAACTGAAGCTGCGGCGCATCTTTGCCGACACCGATCCGGAGAACCGCGGATCGATTGCACTGCTCGAACGGCTGGGCTTCCAATATGAAGGCCGCCTGCGCGGAGAATGGAAAACGCACATCGGCGTGCGCGATTCGCTGATTTTCGGCTTGCTGCGCGGCGAATGGACAATGGAGAAAAACCCGTGACCGACCGTTATACCGACAAGCCGTTCCTGCGCTTTGTCGACGCCTGGGTGCTGAAGGCGATCGGGCATCTGGACCCCGCAACAGAAAGCTATTGCAAGGCGATGGTACCGCAGCTCGAACAGAGTTTCGGTTTGAAGGGCAGCTGGGAGCGGATCGTCGAACAGCAGATGAAATTCGGTCCCGAACTGCCCGCACAAATCCGCAAAATCTGGAGCGACGGCAAGGCGCGCTTCGAAGCAGGCAACGGAACGGCGCCCGATCCGGTGCAATTCGCTTACCTCTTTGTCGACAAGAACCTCCAGAAAGGTTGACGTGATATCATGATATGATATCAGTATATCATGACTCGCATACTCACCGAGGTTCCGGACGAAGACGTGAAACGGCTCGACGCGATTGCGCGACGTGACGGCAAATCGCGCGCGGCTGTTTTACGGGAAGCCATCCAGAATTATCTCGATGCCGGTTCCAAACAAGGCTTCGAGAAATATTTCGGCTTGTGGGAGCGGCACGGTTCGCGCGTCGATGGTCTGGAATATGAACGCCAGTTGCGTGACGAATGGCCCGATGTCGATGACATCGCGCCACCCAAAAAGAAACGCAGCGCCGCGTGAGCGAGCGCTTTTTCGATACCAATATCGTCATTGATATGCTGCACGATCGCCCTGCAGCATGGGCCGAGGTGCGTAGCGTCTCCCGCGCATGGATCAGCAGGATGACATGGATCGAGGTTATGTCGGGCGTTCCCGACAATGCGGCGACTGAGACCGAGGAGTTTCTGCGTCTCTTTGCGATGAGCGAAATCGACGAGGAAATCGCCCGACGCGCGGCGGCGCTTCGCCATCAGCGCAAGTCACTGAAATCGCCCGATGCCATCATTCTTGCTTCGGCGCAGGTTTCCGGACGCATTTTAGTGACGCGAAATACCAAGGATTTCCCTGCGGCAATGCCGGGCATCCGGGTTCCCTACAAACTTGATTCGAAAGCAAAGTAAATGTGCGGAATTATCGGAATTATCGGCAAGGACCAGGTCGCCGATCGCCTCGTCGACGGGCTGAAGCGGATGGAATATCGCGGTTATGACTCGGCGGGCGTCTGCACGGTAGAGGGCGGCCAGCTGATCCGCCGCCGCGCCGAGGGCAAGCTTGGCAATTTGGTGAAGGAGCTGGCGGGCAACCCTGCGCCCGGCACCGTTGGCATCGCGCACACGCGCTGGGCGACGCATGGCGCGCCAACGACGAGCAACGCGCACCCGCATGCGACGAGCGAGGTCGCACTGGTCCACAACGGGATCATCGAAAATTTCAAGCCGCTGCGCGAGGCGCTGCAAGCGCGCGGGCGCAGCTTTGAAAGCGAGACCGACACCGAGGTCGTCGCGCATCTGGTGAGCGAGCAGGTCGAGGCGGGCAAGTCGCCGCAAGAGGCGGTACAGACGGTACTCCCGCAACTGCGCGGCGCCTTTGCGCTCGCCATCGCTTTTCGCCAGCATCCCGATCTGCTCATCGGCGCGCGGCTCGGCTCGCCACTCGTCGTTGGCTATGGCGAGGGCGAGACTTTCCTCGGCTCCGACGCGCTTGCGCTCGCCCCGCTGACGCAGAAGATCGCCTATCTCGACGAAGGCGACTGGGTCGTCATCACCCGCGAGGGCGCGCAGATCTACGACAGCGCCAACAATCCGGTGACGCGCGAGATCACGACCAGCGGCGTCACCGCGGCGGCGGTCGAGAAGGGCAATTACCGGCACTTCATGCAGAAGGAGATTTTCGAGCAGCCGACCGTGGTGGCGCAGACTCTGTCCTCCTACATCCGCCCGCTCGAACAGACGGTGGCGCTGCCGCAGATGGATTTCGACCTCAGCAAAATCGACCGCATCACCATCGTCGCCTGCGGCACCAGTTTCTATGCGGGCATGGTCGCCAAATACTGGTTCGAGACATTCGCGCGTGTCCCCGTCGACATCGATGTCGCCAGCGAGTTTCGCTACCGCGACCCGGTGCTGCAACCCGGCGGCCTGGCGCTGTTCATCTCGCAATCGGGCGAGACCGCCGACACGCTCGCGGCGCTGCGCCATTGCAAGGCGAACGGCCAGACGATTGCCGTCGTTGTCAACGTTCCGACCAGCAGCATGGCGCGCGAGGCCGACCTGTTGCTGCCGACCCACGCCGGTCCCGAAATCGGCGTCGCGTCGACCAAGGCCTTCACCTGCCAGCTCGCAGTGCTCGCCGCGTTGGCGGCGCATCTCGCGCTCAAAAAGGGCAAACTCAGCGCAGAAGAAGAACGCGAGATCGTCAAGCATCTGATCGAGGCGCCCGCCGCGCTCAACGCGGCGCTGAGCCATGACGACGACATCGCCGCGATGGCGCACCTGATCGCCCCGGCGCGCGACGTCCTCTACCTTGGCCGCGGCCCCGACTATCCGCTGGCAATGGAGGGCGCGCTCAAGCTCAAGGAAATCTCGTACATCCACGCCGAAGGTTACGCCTCGGGCGAAATGAAGCACGGCCCGATCGCGCTGATCGATGAATCGGTCCCGGTCATCGTCCTCGCGCCCAGTGGCCCGCTGTTCGAAAAGACCGTCAGCAACATGCACGAAGTGATGGCGCGCGGCGGCAAGGTCGTGCTGATCTCCGACGCCGACGGGATCGCAGAAGCCGGTGACGGCTGCATGGCGACGATCGAAATGCCCAAGGTCCACCCGCTAATCGCGCCTTTGGTGTATGCGGTGCCGGTACAACTGTTAGCGTATCATGTGGCGGTGGCGAAGGGGACCGATGTCGACCAGCCGCGCAATCTGGCGAAGTCGGTGACGGTGGAGTGAGCTGGGACACCACCTGCCACTGCGGCGCCGTCTCGGTGCGTCTCGCCAAGGCGCCCGAGGAAATTGCCGAATGCAATTGCTCGCTCTGCTTCTCGCATGGCATCCTTTGGGCTTATTTTTCGCCGAAGGACGTGGCGATCGAGGGTGAGACGCGAACCTACAATCGCGCCGACCGCGACAACCCCAATTCGGATCTGCATTTCTGTCGGACGTGCGGCTGCGTGACGCACTGGTCGGCGACTGCGGGGCTGATCGAGCGGATGGGCGGCGAGGTCGATATGATGGGCGTCAACATGCGGCTGTTCGAACCGGATCAGCTCAGCGGATTGAAGCTAAGCTTTCCCGATGGGCGCGGCTGGTCGGGTGAGGGGCCGTGGGGATTCGTCCGCGATGCTGGCGTTATGCCCTGATCGAGCGACTAGGTGGTCGCATTGGCCTGCGCCAAAATCGAAGCCGCGATGTCCTCGATCGTCCCTGCCACCAACAGCGGCGCGCCACCGACCATACCGACTTGGGTCTGGCCATTTTCATAGTCGCGGAGCCAGGCGACATTTTCGGCGACGACGAGATAATTGCCGCCGCGCGATTTGAGTTCGATGAATTTCATGCCGATGTCTCCTGTTCGTCGAGGCTCTAGATGCCAAATATGAAGATTGTAGGATTGCCATGAGTTTCGCCGCGATCATTTTCGATTTTGACGGTGTGATTGCCGACAGCGAGGTGCGCGCGAACCTGTCGCTTGCCGAAAGCCTGACCGCGGTCGGCATGCCCGCGACCTATGACGAGTGCCTGCGCGACTATTATGGCCACAACTGGCAGGAGACACAGCGGCGGATCGAGGCGCGGTTCGGTCGCCCACTGCCCACCGATTTTCGCGAGCAGCACCGTGAACGGGCGCGGGCCCGGTTCATGGAAGGGTTCGACGCCGTCCCCGGCGCCGCCGATTTCCTCGCAACGCTGGGCCCGCTGCCGCGCGCGATCGCTTCGTCGAGCCGCGCCGAATATATCGGCTGGGCGCTCGGGCTGTTTGGTCTCGGCCATCATTTCGGCGATCATGTGTACAGCGCCGACGGCTGGGATCGCGGCAAGCCGTTCCCCGACATCTATCTTGCCGCGGCTAAAGGGCTGGGCGTCGATCCCGCGCTATGTCTGGCGATCGAGGACTCGCCGACCGGGGCGCAGGCGGCGCTGGCGGCGGGGATGACCGTAGTCGGCTTTTGCGGCGCGGGGCATATCGTCGATCGCGCCGCGCATGGCGACATGCTGCGCGCGATCGGGGTGCATCATGTGGCACTGACCTTTGGTGAGATCGGGGCACTGACAGTCGTCGCGCGATAATCCTCCCTGTGGCGAAGCCAAGGGGAGGGGGACCGTCCGCGCAGCGGATGGTGGAAGGGCGTAGCGACGGTAACGCCAAAGCCCCTCCGTCAGCGCTTCGCGCTGCCAACTCCCCATCGCTGCGCGACAGGGAGGATATTTGCTGCAAAAAAAACGCTGTCCTACAAAATCTGGCTGGATTAGCTTGGTACGCTGTTCGATCCCGAGCGCGGGACGACATATGAAATCGCGCGTGAAGTTACCCAGTTTTCTGCGGCTTTGCCGAAACCGCCCCGAGGAGAGCGCCATGTGCACCGAAGACACCGAAGCCGATCTGGACCGCGCCGGGATGGCGGTTGGTCGCCGCAGCTTTGCCGCGCTGGCCGGGGCTGGCGCGCTCATCGCGGCGCTGCCAGTGCGAGCAATGGCGGGGAAGCCGGTGAAGGGCCGCGATGTCGAGATTACGACTGCGGCGGGGATTTGCGACGCCTATTTCGTCGCGCCCACCAGTGGCAAGCATCCGGGCGTGCTGATCTGGCCCGATATCCGCGGCCTGCGCCCCGCCTTTCGCCAGATGGCCGACCGGCTGGCGGGCGAGGGTTACGCGGTGCTGTGCGTAAACCCCTTTTACCGCTGGCAGAAATCGCCGGTGGTCGATGCCGCGAACGACTGGAGCAATCCGGCGGTGCGCGAAAAGCTGTTCGGTTATCTGAAGCTGCTGACCAAACCCGCGGTAGAAACCGACGCTGCGGCGCATCTCGCGTTCCTCGACACGCAGAAGGAGGTCGACAAGACACGCAAGCTGGCGACCACCGGTTATTGCATGGGCGGCCCAATGACGATCTATACCGCGGCGTTGAAGCCCGACCGCGTCGGCGCAGCGGCGAGTTTCCATGGCGGCGGGGTCGGCACCGACATGCCCGACAGCCCGCATCTGCTGATCCCCGGGACGCGAGCGGGCTATCTGTTCGCGATTGCCGACAATGACGACAAGGAATCGCCAAACGAAAAAGTCTTGCTGAAAGCGGTGCTGGAACCCCGCAAGCAATGGCACGAGGTCGAGGTGTATGCAGGCGCGATGCACGGCTGGTGTCCGCCCGATGGCCGCGCGTACAATGAGGCGGCAGCGGAAAAGGCCTGGGCGCGGATGCTCGAACTGTTCAAGGCGAGTTTGTAACGGTCATCGCTTTATTCCGTTCGTGTCGAGCGAAGTCGAGACACCTATCTGTGGCGCAAGACCTCACGGTGTCTCGACTTCGCTCGACACGAACGGGTAATGAGTCAGGCTTTGCCGATCAGTGAGCGTGCGCGCCGCCGCTCGCAGCATAGCTCGCATAAACGCGCTGGCCGCCGCTGCCGAAGGTCATGACCTTGTAGGCCTCACGGTGGTCGCCATGCTCCATGCCCGGCGAGCCCATTGGCATCCCGGCGACGGCGAGACCCTTCACGCCCTTGGGCTTTTCGCGGAGCAGGCGCGCGATTTCCTTCGCGGGGACATGGCCTTCGATCACATAGCCGCCGACGAGGACCGTGTGGCAGCTGCGCAGCGCCTGCGGCACGCCTTGCTTGTCCTTGATGGCAGTCATGTCGGTCGAATTGACGATCACCGCCTTCTGCCCGAACGACGCTTTGACCTGTTCCAACCATTTGAGGCAGCAACCGCAGCCCGCGTCGCGGAACATCGTCGGGTTCGCGGCGTGGGCAACACCGATGGTGGCGGAGAAGGCGGCGAGGGCGAAGAAGGCGCGGCGGGCGGGGGACATGGCAGGGTTCCTTGCTGAATTCGGACGAAGACTAGCAGCCGCGGCGCGCCGCACAAGCGGTTCAGCCCATCGGATAAAGGATGTCTTTGCTCACCTTATGCAACGCGGTCATCACCTCATCGCTCAGCACCAGATCCATCGCATCGAGGATCGGCTGGAGCTGGTCAACGGCGCTGACCCCGACGATCGTCGAAGCGACAAAGTCATGCTGTTTCGACCAGGCGGTCGCCATCGTAACCGGGTGCAGCCCGGCGTCCTCGGCGATTTGCAAATAGCGCGCGGTCGCGGCGAGGCTCTTTTCGTTGACGAAGCGCTGGCCCATCGCGGCCTGCCGGCCCTCCATCGCGAGGTAGCGCGAAAAGCGCGCCCCCTCGGGCGTCGCACCGCCCTGATATTTGCCCGAGAGCACCCCGCCTGCGAGCGGCGAATAGGGGATCAGGCTGACGCCTTCCTGGCGACACACCTGTTTCAGCTCATCCTCGAAACGGCGATTGTTGAGGCTGAAATTATTCTGGATCGTGTGATATCGCGCCACGCCCAGCTTTTCCGACGCGGCGAGCGATTTCATCAGCCCCCAGCTCGTTTCGTTCGAGCAGCCGAGGATGCGAACCTTGCCGATGCGGACCAGCTCGTCGAGCGCGTCCATGATTTCTTCATAGGGCGCGTCATGGTCGGGCCAGTGGGTCTGGTACAGGTCGACGTAGTCGGTCTGGAGCCGCGTCAGGCTGTCGTCGATTGCCTGAAAGATATTCTTGCGGTCGAGCGCGGTCATCCCGTTGCGGCACGGCGATTTGAACCAGACATGGCTCGGCCCCGATACCTTGGTCGCGAGGATGATCGCGTCGCGCGGCTTGGTCTTCAGCCAGCGTCCGACGATCTCTTCGGTGCGCCCGACCCATTTGATGTCGGGCGGTACCGGATAACCCTCGGCGGTGTCGTAGAAGTTGATTCCGGCGTCGAAGCAGCGGTCGAGGATGCGGAACGCCGCGGCCTCGTCGGTCTGGCTGCCGAAGGTCATGGTCCCCATGCAAATGTCGGACACATGGATGGCGCTCTTGCCAAGACGGCGACTCTGCATGGCTCTGTTCTCCGGTCAGAAGAGGGGAGCACCGTGCATAGGTTGCGGGATGCAACCTTGCAATCAGATCAGCAGCGCGAGCGATCCCACCAGCAGCGCTGCCATCGTCCAGTTGAAGGCGCGCAGCCGCGCCGGGCTCGACAGCCAGCCGCGCAACACCTGGCCCATAACCGCCCACAGGCTGGTCGAAGGGAGGTTGATGAGACCAAAGATCACCGCGACGAGCAGCACCGCGCCCAGATTGCGGTCGGGCGCATAAAGCGCAATCGCGGTCAGCGCCATCGACCAGGCCTTGGGATTGACCCACTGGAACAGCATCGCCTGAACAAAGGTCATCGGCTTGCCGCGCGCGCCGCTTGCGGTGTCGGGGGCTGCGGCATTGGCGATCTTCCACGCGAGCCACAGCAGATAAACCACGCTGACGACCTTGAGCACGGTATTGAGGATCGGGAACAGGTCGAACAATCCCATCAGTCCGAGGCCAACAAGGATAATCATCAGCGTGAAGCCGATGCCAACACCAAGCGCGTGCGGGATGGTGCGGCGGAGGCCGAAATTGGCGCCCGACGCCATCAGCATCATATTGTTCGGCCCCGGCGTGATCGACGATACGAGAGCGAAGGCCGAGAGTGCGAGGAGGGTGGTCTGGTTCATGCGCGCAACATAATGCGTTTTGGCGGGGCAGGGGTTGCAAAGAATGGCGCAGATCGCTTATCAAATGCAATCCATGAGCAAGATGGACGATATTGGTCGCAGGATATTGCGCGAACTGTCGCGGGACGGGCGAATCTCGAACCTTGAGCTCGCCGAGCGCGTCGGGCTGTCGCCCTCGGCGTGCCTGCGGCGGGTGCAGGAGCTGGAACGGAGCGGCGTGATCACCGGCTACCGCGCCACGATCGACCCTACGAAGCTGGGCATGGGGTTTTTGGCTTATGTCACCGTCGGGCTGTCAACGCATACCAAAAAGGCGCAAGCCGATTTCGAGACTGCGATGGCGGGCGCACCCGAAGTCCGCGAATGCCACAACGTCACCGGCGCGATCGAATATCTGCTGCGCATCGAGACCGCCGATCTGGCGGCGTACAAGCATTTTCACACCGAAGTGCTGGGCGTGCTGCCGCAGGTGCATTCGATCAGCACCTATGTGGTGATGGATTCGACGAAGGATGAGCGGGCGTAAATGACGGTGAGAGGTTGAACCTCGGCGCCCGCCACCGCATATCCGTTTCATGACGAAACTTTCCTTCCTCGACCTCGTGCCAGTCACCGACACCGGCACGATCGCACAATCGCTCGCCAATGCCGCCGACCTGGCACAGCACGCCGAGGCGCTGGGATACCAACGCTATTGGGTTGCCGAGCATCATGGCATGGCGGGAATCGCGAGCGCCGCAACCGCGGTGGTGCTGGCGCATATCGGACACGCGACATCGACGATCCGCATCGGGTCGGCGGGCATCATGCTGCCCAACCATGCCCCGATGGTGATTGCCGAGCAGTTTGGGACGCTGGAGGCGCTGTTCCCGGGGCGCGTCGACCTTGGCCTCGGCCGCGCGCCGGGGTCCGACCAGCGTGTCGCGCGCGCGCTGCGCCGCACGCTCGCCAGCGACGAGCGGCAGTTTCCGCAGGATGTGCTCGAACTGCAGGCCTTTCTGGCGGGCGACGAGCAACTTGGCATCACGGCGGTGCCGGGGGCGGGGACGCATATCCCGCTGTGGATCTTGGGATCGAGCACCTTCGGCGCGCAGCTCGCGGCGATGTTGGGGTTGCCTTACGCCTTCGCCAGCCATTTCGCGCCCGATGCGCTGGACGAAGCGCTCGACATATACCGGCGCCAATTCAAACCTTCGGCGCAACTCGCGGAGCCCTATGTCGCTGCGGCGTTCAATAGCTTTGCCGCTGATACCCGCGAGGAGGCTGAGTTGCTGGCATCGTCGCAGCAGCAGGCGTTCGTGGCGCTGCGCACCGGCAATCCCGGAAAGATGAAGCCGCCGCTCGCGTGCTATAAGGACAGCCTGCCGCCGAACGCGCGCGCGATCCTCGACCATGTGCTGCAATGCTCTGCGGTTGGCACTGCCGACGATATTGCAGCGGGATTGAAAGCTTTCGTCACGCGCACCCGGGTCGATGAGGTGGTCATCGCGTCGTCGATGTACGATCATGACGCACGCAAGCACTCGCTGGCGCTGACTATGGCGGCGGCGAAGCAGCTTTAGCGTTTATTCGTCATCCCGGCGAAGGCCGGGATCTCACCGGTGCGAGATAACTCTAGGGCGAGATCCCGGCCTTCGCCGGGATGACGGATCAACTTACTGGCGAATCTGCGGCGGCGGGCCGGAATGTCAGGCTCGCGAGCCGCCAAGCCAGTTCCTTGCCGAGCAGATCTTCGGCGGTCGGGATCACCTTCGGCGACGCACAATCGACTTCGGCGGCGATATAGCGGCCTGTCTCGCGGAGCCGCACCTCGACGTTGCCGAACCGCTTTTTAAGGGCCGCGGTCAGTCGTTCGGCATCCCCTGACGGGTTGTTCGAATCGAGCGCGCGGGGCGTGCCGTCGAGCAGTTCGGCAACCGCTTTTTCCAGCGCGCCGATCGCGTCCTTGATGATCGACAGCGAAATGAACAGCGCCGCGGCGGCGTCGGCCCACCACCAGCCCAGACCGATGCCGATGATTCCGGCGATGCCCGCCAAGCCGGTTTGCCAGTCGGCCTTTTGCATCAGCGCGTCGGTGTGGAGCACCTTGTCGCGGATGCGCGTCGCGATCGGATGCTTGATATGACCGAGGATCAACGGCGGCACGACCGAATAGGCGAGCGCGGCGATCATCAGCCAGCCGAGCCAGATCGTGTGGCCGAAGAGCGTGATGCCGCCGACGGTCGGATGCTCCTGCCGTACCAGCGTGGTGACGCTTTCATAGGCGAGGAAACCGCCGACCGAGAGCAACGCGGTGGCGGCGACCAGAAAGGCAAGGCTGTTGGCGCGGCGATAGCCGAAGGGGAAGCGCCGATTGGGTTGCTTGCGTTCCCAGTGGATCGACAACAGGAACACGATTGCGGGGACCAAGCTGAGTACATCCTCAATCACCGCGGTCTTCATCGCCTGGCTGCTGCCCATGACCAGCGCCATAACGGCGACGACACTGATCATCCAGGCAAGTGTCCACCATTCGAGCCGTTCGCCATGGCGAACATCGTCGGCGATCGCTGCAGGAATGCCGCCGTGGAGGCTCATTGGCCCAGCTCGGCGATCGCGCGATCAGTGGCGAGGATCAGGGCGTTTTCACCGTTGCGGCGAGCAATGCGGAGAACCGGTTGTTTGCTGTCATCGGGTTCGTGGCGTCCGACGGCTTTCGACAGCGCGACCTCGGCCTGCCACGGCGAAGCCTTGGCGAAATGGCCGACGACGGCATCGACCTTGCCCTCCTCCAGCCAACGCAAGGCATGCTCGCCGTGCCCCGAGATGCGCATGAGGCGAGCATCGTGGCTTCGTGCATAGGTGCGGAGCATAGCGAGCGCTGGAGCGGCGTCGGGCGTCGCCGGCAAAACCGCGATCCGCATTTCGCCGGTCCGCGTCATCCGCTCGGTTGTCCCGGACGCGTCGCGCGGCAAGGTACCACAGCCGGTGAGCGCGAGGAGAACAAACGGAAGGGGCCAAAGCAGCGGTTTCACTCAGCGCGAACGCAAGCGCCGTGGCATGGTTGCACCGTGCGCGCCGTGTTGACGCACCTCGCGCTGGGGCAGTATAGGGGCGGCCCGACCAAGGGCGGCCCAGCGGGGTCGCCTTTTTACTTTTGTCTGAAAGGTGCCTGCCATGTCGATCACGCCGCTGATGCCCGTTTATCCCCGGTGCGGTGTGCGTCCGGTGCGCGGCGAGGGTGCCTATCTGATCGGCGAGCGCGGCGAGCGCTATCTGGATTTCGCCAGCGGCATAGCGGTGAATCTGCTGGGGCATGGTCATCCGCATCTGACCAAGGCGATTCAGGAGCAGGCGGCGACGCTGATGCATGTGTCGAACCTGTACGGCAGCCCGCAGGGTGAGGCCTATGCGGCGCGGCTGGTCGAGCATACATTTGCCGACACGGTGTTCCTGACCAACTCGGGCGCCGAGGCAGTCGAATGTGCGATCAAGACCGCGCGTGCTTATCATTCGAGTGCGGGCAACGCGCACAAGCATACGCTCATCACCTTCAACAATGCGTTCCACGGCCGCACGCTGGGGACGATTTCGGCGACCAATCAGGAAAAGCTGCGCAAGGGGTTCGACCCACTGCTGCCCGGCTTCGCCTATTCGCCGTTCGATGATCTCAACGCCGCGCTCGACCTAGTCGATGACAATACCGCCGGTTTTCTGATCGAACCGATCCAGGGCGAGGGCGGCATTCGTCCGGCATCGCAGCCGTTCCTGCAGGGACTGCGCGACATCTGTAACGAACGCGATCTGATGCTGGTGTTCGACGAAGTTCAGTGCGGCGTCGCGCGCACCGGTTCGCTGTACGCCTATCAGGAATTTGGCGTCACCCCCGACATCATGGCGAGCGCCAAGGGCATCGGCGGCGGCTTTCCGATGGGCGCGTGCCTCGCGACCGAGAATGCAGCGCGCGGCATGGTCATCGGCACGCATGGATCGACCTATGGCGGCAACCCGCTGGCGTGCGCGGCGGGGCAGGCGGTTCTCGATGTCGTGCTGGAAGAAGGCTTCCTTGACGGCGTCAAGGCGACCGGCGAACGCTTGCGCGGCGCGCTGGAACAGTTGATCCCGAACCATGATCAGCTGTTCGAAAGCGTGCGCGGCATGGGGCTGATGCTCGGGCTCAAGCTGCGCTCGGACAGCCGCGCCTTTGTCGCGCATCTGCGCGACCATCACGGGCTGCTGACCGTCGCGGCCGGTGACAATGTCGTCCGCGTCCTGCCGCCGCTCAACATCGAGCAGAGTCATATCGACGAGTTCATCGAGAAATTGTCAGCGGGCGCGGCGAGCTATACGCCGCCCGAATCCTGATGTTTTCCGTTCCTGCAGAACGGAGGGCCTGATGCCCAATTTCCTGAACCTGGCCGACGCGGGCGGTGATGCTGTTGCGGCGATGATCGCCGACGCGATCGACCGCAAGGCGGCGCGCGCGGGTTGGCCAAAGGCGAAACTCGACGCCGATGCGCCGCTCGCCGACCATGTGCTGGCGATGGTGTTCGAGAAAAACTCGACACGCACACGTTGTTCGTTCGACGTCGCGATCCGCCAGCTCGGCGGGGTGCCGATGATCCTCGACGCCGGGACGACCCAGCTTGGCCGCGGCGAGACGATCGCCGACACCGCGCGCGTCCTGTCGCGCTATGCCGACGCGATCATGATCCGCACCGACGATCATGCCAAGATCGAGGAGCTCGCCGAATTTGCAAGCGTCCCGGTGATCAACGGCCTGACCGACCTGTCGCACCCGTGCCAGATCGTCGCCGACCTGTTGACGATCGTCGAGCAGGGCAAGGCGCTGCCGGGGCTTGAGCTGGCGTGGCTCGGCGACGGCAACAATGTGCTGTCGTCGCTGATCGAGGCCGCGGGGCTGTTCGGTTTCCACGTCCGCGCGGGTTGCCCGCAGGGCTATGAACCCGATGCGTCGTTCGTCGCGGCTGCGCGCGCCAAAGGCGTTCGCATCGACATCATGGCCGACGCGCGCGAAGCGGTCGCGGGCGCCGATCTGGTCGTCACCGACACCTGGGTGTCGATGGGGCAGGATCATGCCCAC
The DNA here is from genome assembly GCF_002454115.1 of Sphingopyxis sp. UBA6723. GTDB lineage: Bacteria > Pseudomonadota > Alphaproteobacteria > Sphingomonadales > Sphingomonadaceae > Sphingopyxis. The sequence goes on from NZ_DKIH01000013.1 coordinate 91,275, forward strand.
AACAAGGTCGCCGCGATGGCGCCGTTCCAAGTCGATGAACGGTTGATGGCGGGCGCCAAGGGCGACGCGATCTTTCTCCACTGCCTGCCCGCGCACCGCGGCGACGAGGTGGTCGATGCGGTGATCGACGGGCCGCAGTCGCGGGTGTGGGACGAGGCCGAGAACCGTGTCCATGCCCAGAAATCGATCCTGCTGTGGGCGATGGGCAAGCTGTGAGTTTGATGGTGTGAGCGACGAGATTATCGAGACCTGGTTTGATCAGCCGCTGCTGTTCACCATCGCGGCGCGTCATGTGCGCGGGCGGCTGGTGCGGCTGGGGCCGACGCTGAACACGATCATCGCGGCGCATAATTATCCTCCGGTGGCCGAAAAGCTGCTCGGCGAGGCGCTGGTGCTGACCGTGCTGCTCGGCTCGACGCTGAAGGACGAGAACGGCCAGATGACGTTGCAGGCGCAGACCGGCGGCGGGCCGATCGAGCTGCTCGTTTGCGATTATCGCGGTGGCGAGCTGCGCGGCTATCTGAAATTCGACGCCGAGCGGCTGGCGGCAGTCGGTCCCGACCCGTCATTGTTCGCTCTTTTCGGCGAAGGCTTCCTCGCGATCACTTTCGATCAGGCGACGACGGCTGAGCGCTATCAGGGCATCGTGCCGCTCGAAGGCGCGTCGATCGGCGAGGCGGCCGAACATTATTTCGAGCAGTCCGAACAGATTTCCAGTCTGATCCGGCTCGCCGCGCGGCATGATCCCGAGGCGGGCTGCGTCGCGGGCGGCTTGCTCCTCCAGCATTTGCCCGAGGGCGAGGTCGGGCGCGACCGCCTGCACGTCCGCCACGACACCCCCGAATGGGATCATGCACGCACGATTGCGGCGACGCTGAAGCCCGACGAGCTGACCGACCCGGCGCATTCGCTCGAAACCTTGGCTTGGCGGTTGTTCCATGAGGATGAGGTGCGCGTCGAGCCGGGGGTCATGGTGTCGCGCGGTTGTCGTTGCAGCACCGACTATTTCGCCGGCGTGCTGGCGCAATTTCCAGAAACCGAGCGGGTCGATATGGCCGACGAACGCGGGCAGATCGTGGTCGATTGTGCCTTTTGTTCGCGGATTTTTCCGATCCCGCTGGGCGAGATTGCTGCACCGAATTGACGATGAAACGGTCTAGGTCAGCGCCGAGTGGTTGAAATCGTCGCGCCGAATGCTTATCTCTATTCAAACGGGGTCGCGCAATAGCCCGCACATGGGCGCCCGATGGATAGGTAAAAATGGCGATCGCTGCTTCCTTTCTTCGATGTTTGCTTGGCGCGTCCGCGCTCGCGGGCGCCACTGCGGTACCCGCCCAGGCGCCGTCGCTGGCGATGCTCGACGGGCTGGAAAAGGGCAGCTGGCAGCTGCGCGAACGCGGCAGTGATGCAGTGTTGCAAACGGTGTGCGTCGGCGACGCGCGGCGGATGATCCAGATCCAGCATCCGCGGGCCAATTGCTCGCGCTATATCATCGAGGACACGCCCAAATCGGTAACGGTGCACTACACCTGTCCCGGTGCCGGGCATGGCCGCACCAGCATTCGCAGCGAGACAAACCGGCTGGTCCAGATCGACACGCAGGGCATTGCCGACGGCAAGCCCTTCTCGCAGGCGATCGAAGCGCGCCGCGCGGGGCCGTGCTGACGCTCACTACGACGCTAACCAGATGTTAACCATCTTGCGCTAATCGGGAGTGGTGACACGCTGATGTGTGTCCTTCTCCCTAACGGCTTTCATGCCGCACTGGGTCGTGTGACGAAAGTCGCGCGGCCCATTTCTTTTGGTGCGGCGCAGCAAGCCGCCCCTTGCGCCGCTATCGACGTGGGCGTATCGGGCGCCGATGCACGATGTTGCCGGAAAAACCCTGATCGTCCTGTTGTCGGGCGGGCTCGATTCGATGGTGTGCGCGGGGCTCGCGCGCGAGGCTGGCGCGCGTATCATCGCGCTGACGATCGACTATAACCAGCGCCACCGTGTCGAGCTGGAGTCCGCGGCGCGGATCGCGGCCACTGTCGGCGCTGCCGAACATATTGTGCTGCCGCTTGATCTGCGTCGCTTTGGCGGCTCGGCGCTGACGGCCGACATCGATGTGCCAAAGGACGGGGTCGGCAGCGAGGTGCCGGTAACCTATGTCCCGGCGCGCAATCTGATTTTCCTGTCGCTGACGCTGGGGCTGGCCGAGGCGCGGCGGGCGCAGGACATTGTCATCGGCGTCAACGCACTCGATTATTCGGGCTACCCCGATTGCCGGCCCGATTTCATCGCCGGGTTTGAGGATCTGGCGCGGCTCGCAACGCGCGATGGCGATCAGGGGGTCGATTTCCGCATCCACGCCCCGCTCCAGCATATGACCAAGGCGAACATCGCTGCCGAGGCGGCGCGGCTGGGGATGGACGCGGGAATGAGCTGGTCGTGCTACGATCCGACACCCGATGGGCTGCATTGCGGATATTGCGATAGCTGCCGCCTGCGCAGCAAAGGATTTGCCGACGCGGGACTGACCGACCCGACACGCTACGCGGTCGGGCCTGACCGGTGACTTACGCGGTCAAAGAGATTTTCCTGACCTTGCAAGGCGAAGGCGCGCAGGCGGGACGCCGCGCGGTTTTCTGCCGTTTTTCGGGCTGCAATCTGTGGACCGGGCGCGAACAGGATCGCGCCAAGGCGATCTGCAAATTTTGCGACACCGATTTTGTCGGCACCGACGGGACGCTGGGCGGCAAATATGCGGATGCCGCGGCGCTTGCGGCGGTGATCGCCGAATGCTGGGGGCCGAGCGGCGACGACCGCTATGTCGTGTTAACCGGCGGCGAGCCGATGTTGCAGGTCGATGCGGCGTTGATCGACGCGATGCACGAACAGGGCTTCACGATTGCGATCGAAACGAATGGAACATTCGTGGTTCCGCGCAGTATCGACTGGATTTGCGTCAGCCCCAAGGCGGGTAGCGAGTTGGTACAGATCAGCGGTGACGAGCTTAAGCTGGTTTGGCCGCAGCCGGGCAGCGATGTCGAAAACCTCGCGGCGCTCGATTTCATCCACCGGCTGATCCAGCCGCTCGACGATCTGAACGCGGCGGCGAACGTGCAGCAGTGCATCGATCTGGTGATGTCCGACCCGCGCTGGCGACTGTCGCTCCAGACGCACAAAAGCTTGGGATTGCGCTAGGCGTCAGTCGCCCTTCTTCGCCGCGGCATCGGCGGTGATTGCCTTTTTCGCGGCAGGGGCGGGGACGGCGTCGGGGTTTTCATCCTCTTCGGCGCCGGCGGTTTCGTCTTCCGAACTGTCAGCGTCCGACTTAGCCGCTTCCTTTTTGGTGCCGTCATCGGGGACGCTGTTGTCGACCGCGGTGCCATCGACGCTGGCGTCGTCGAGAATGATCATCGAATCGCTGACCGAACCCGGCTGCACTTCGACGGCGTCGAGCTTAGTAGTCGTTTTGCCCGCTTGGTCGCCGCTGCCGCAGGCAGCAAGGGCAAGAAGCGGAAGCGATGCGAGGAAGATACGGGTCATGCGCTGGTCCTAATCGGTCGGTCGGAGCTTGTCGAGAAAGGCGGGCAACGTGTCGGCCAGCGCGGCATCAACATCAGTGAAGGACGCAGGCTTGCCCAGCGCGGCGAGGCTGATAACCGGAAATTCGGCGATGCCGCACGGCACAATGCCGCTAAAATGGGTAAGGTCGGGCGCGACATTGAGCGAAAAGCCGTGCAGCGTGACCCACCGCTTCACCCGCACCCCGATCGCGCCGATCTTTGCCTCACGGCCATTTTCATCGTCGGTCCAGATGCCGATGCGGCCCTCGGCGCGGCGCGCTTTTACGCCCAGCAGCGCCAAAGCGTCGATCACCCAACCTTCGAGCGCCGATACATAGGCGCGAACATCGCGCCCGCGCTTTGTCAGGTCGAGCTGGACATAGCCGACGCGCTGGCCGGGACCGTGATAGGTGTAGCGCCCGCCGCGACCCGCATCAAAAACGGGAAAGCGCGGATCGAGCAGCTCGGCGGGATCGGCGCTCGTTCCGGCGGTGTAGAGCGGCGGATGTTCGAGCAGCCAGATGCGCTCGCCTTCCTCGCCCGTGTGGATGGAGACGGCACGCGCCTCCATATCCGCCAGCGCCGCGGCATAGTCGGTCAGGCCGGGCGATTTCATCCATTCGGGGGTGGGCAGGCCGTGCATTGCGCGGGCTTCCTGCCTTGCCGCGACGCGCGGCGCAAGGCTCTGCGCACGGATCGCCGAGAGGGGTGGACAGATGCACCGAACAGCGGCACCTTCGCGCGCAATCGGGACATCAGAAAATGACGGGGTATCAATGGTAAAATTCGACATGGGCGCGGCGTGGGACGACAGCGTCCAATTGCTGAAATCGCACACGGCATTGATCGGCGCGATTGCCGGGGTATTCTTTTTCCTGCCCGCGCTGGCGGTGGCCTGGTTCGGCCCGGTGCCGATCGAGCCGCCCGCGGGCGCAAGCGTAGAACAGTCGATGGCGGCGCTTCAGCAGACGTTTCGGCAAATGATTCCGGGGCAGATCATCGTGGCGCTGACCACCATTGTCGGGTCGGCGGCGATCCTGCGGTTGTGGCTGGCACGAAGCGGAATCAGCGTCGGCGAAGCATTGACCTTTGCCGTGACCTTCTTTCCGACCCTGTTCGCGGTGCAGCTGTTGTCGGGCCTGGCAATTGGTCTGGGGGTGATCCTGCTGATCATTCCCGGCCTTTATCTGGTAGGACGGTTGGCGCTGGCGGCACCGAGCGTCGCCGATCGCAGCCTGTATAATCCGTTCGAAGCGCTGAAAACCAGCTGGGAGCTGACGAAGAACAATGGCTGGGCGATTTTCTTCTTCCTGTTTCTGGTGACGATTGTGATCTTTATCGCGGCGATGATCGTCGGCTTGGTGATCGGATTGATCGCGGGGACCGACGGCGGAATTGGTCAGATGATCGGCGGCGTGTTCGAGGCGGGATTTAGCGCGCTGAGCAGCCTGATATCGGTTGCCATATCGGCGGCGGCGTATCGCCAGCTGGTCACTCGGGCCTCTTCCGATGTCTTTCAGTGACGACATCGCTCTGACAGAATCATTTTGGGGACTGGGGTTTAACAACAGGGGGAAATGACATGAGCAAGATGAGCATAGGGGCCGCTTTTTCAGAGACCTTTGCGTTTCTGAAGGCCAATTGGATACAGATGCTGTTGTGGGTTGGCGGCGCATTGGTCGTGGTCGGGCTGCTCGGTTATTTGTTCCTCGGTTCCACCTTCACCGCAATGGCGATGTCGCCGGGCGATCCCTCCGCAGCGTTTGGGGCGCTGGGTAAGATTTTCCTGTTCGCTTTAATCGCTTCGGTCATCCTTTATGGCGTTTGCATGTTGATCTGGCGCGGGGGGATGCACCCCGGTGAGACGCCAAATTTCGCTTGGGCGTTTCAGGCGGGTCCAGCTTTCGCTTTTGGTACATTTGTCGTGATGATTGCCTCCTACATCGTGATCGTCGTGATAATGCTGATCCTTGGCCTCGTTTTTGGCGCGGCGCTGGGGGGAATGGGATCAATGTCGCCTGAAGCGCTGGCATCGGGCGCGGTCGGCGGCGGCGCGATCTTTCTGATCGTTGTCCTTTATATCGTGCTTCTTGCCTTTATGCTGTGGGTGCAGGGGCGCTTTTCAGTGGCGGGTCCGGTGATGGCCGATCGGCTGACGCGCAATCCGGTCACTGGCTTTGCCGAATCGTGGCGGATTACCGGGGCATCGCAGTGGAAGATTGTCGGGTTCTACTTGATCTTCACGCTGGCGATGATCGCCTATATCTTCGTTGCCAGCCTGATCTTTGGTGGAATACTCGGCGCGATCCTTGGTGGTTCAGCCGTCGGTGCAGTCCTCACGATCATCCTGATGGCTGCGGTCGTTTATCTGCCGATCATGATGTTTTCATTCTCTATGCCGATCGGCATCTACCGCGCGATTGCGCCGCGCGCGTCGGGGGATGTATTCGCCTGATCGCGCGAATTGCAGCAAAAGAGCGGGCGCTCCGGAAACGGGGCGCCCTTTTGCTATCTCAGCTCCATTTGGCGAGCGGCGGCAGGCTCATCAGGATCGCATCGATATTGCCGCCGGTTTTCAGGCCGAACAATGTGCCGCGGTCATAGACCAGATTAAATTCGGCGTAACGACCGCGCCAGATCAGCTGTTCCTCGCGGTCGGCATCGGTGAAGCCCTTGTTCATCCGGCGCCGCACGATTTGCGGGAAAACGTCCAGAAAGGCCTCGCCCACCGCTTGCGTCAGCTGGAAATTGCGGTCGAATTCGGCATCGTCGCCGCATTCGAGATGGTCATAAAAGATACCGCCGACGCCGCGGTGGACGCCGCGGTGCGGGATATAGAAATAATCCTCGGCCCATTTGGCATAGCGTTCATAGACATCAGGGCCAAAGGGCGTGCAGGCTGCGCGCAGCCGTGCGTGGAATGCGTCAGTGTCTTCCTGATACGGAATCGGCGGGTTGAGGTCGGCGCCGCCGCCGAACCAGCGTTTGGTCGTGACCAAAAAGCGCGTGTTCATATGCACCGCGGGGACGTGCGGGTTCGCCATATGAGCGACCAGGCTGATGCCGGTGGCGAAAAAGCTGGGGTCTTCGCCTGCACCGTGGATCGACGCGGCAAAATCGGGGGCGAACTGGCCGCCGACGGTCGAGACATTGACCCCGACCTTTTCGAACACTTTTCCCGTCATCACGCCGCGTACCCCGCCGCCGCCTTCGCCGATCGCCAGCCCGTCGGCCTCGCGGTCCCACGGCGTGTAGGTAAAGCGCGCTTCGCTGCCGGCTTCCGCCTCGATGCTCTCGAATTCGGCACAGATTCGGTCGCGGAGCGATTCGAACCAGTTGCGCGCGGTCTGCTGTTGCGGGTCGAGCGAGATCATGCCGGAAAGCCTTTCGTTTGCCTGAGCGCCTCGGCCAGCGCGATGCCAGCCGCGACCGCGACATTCAAGGAGCGAAAGCCCGCCTGCATCGGAATCGCGACGCGGGCCGCTACGGCATCATGGACGTAAGGCGGCACCCCGGAGGATTCGGCGCCAAGCAACAGGACGTCGCCGGGCGCAAAGGCGAAGGTGGGCAGGGGTGTTGCGCCCGCGGTGGTGAGCAGCACGAGTCTGTGACCAGCCTCTTCGCTCCAGTCGCGAAAGCTGTTCCAGTCGGCGTGGCGGCGGACATTGGCACGCACGGCATAGTCCATCCCGGCGCGTTTGAGCGCGCCGTCGGAGAAGGGAAAACCGCAGGGCTCGATAATATGCGCTGGTACCCCGAAACAGACGGCGGTGCGCAGTGTCGTGCCGACATTGCCGGCGATATCCGGCTGAAACAGGGCGATTTCCATCATATTGCCATAGCGAGGGGCGGGGTGTGAATCGAGGGGCTTTGGTGCTGTGCAACGACAGGGTGCCGGAAGGGGAAATTGCCTGTTGGCAAGCCCCGGATGTGCGGCTATCAGGCCCGCAATTCCCGGAGGGGCCGCCGGGGCGCGTCCTTTCGTGCGCGCGCCACAGGGCGACCCGAATTTTCCGAGAACGTTGTCAGTTCACCCATGCAAGGGCAGTCGAATGGCCAGTGAATCCGAACTCAATGCCGGCATCGAAGACGGCGTGCGGCGCCGCGACTTTATCAATATAGCGGCGGTGAGTTTTGCCGGGGTTGGCGCGGTGGCGGTGGTTCTGCCGCTGGTCAACCAGATGAATCCGTCGGCCGACGTGCTGGCGTTGTCGACAACCGAAATCGACATTTCGGCGATCCAGCCCGGACAGGCGATCAAGACCAGCTGGCGCAAGCAGCCTGTGTTCGTCCGCAATCTGGTCGCGAAGGAAATCGCCGAGGCCAAGGCCGTGCCGCTCAGCGACCTGCGCGATCCGCAGACGATCGACGAGCGCACGAAGCCCGGCAAGGAAAACTGGTTGATCACCCTGGGCGTCTGCACCCATCTGGGCTGCGTGCCGCTCGGCGCCGCCGAAGGCGAGAACAAGGGCGATTTCGGCGGCTATTTCTGCCCGTGCCACGGGTCGCACTACGACACCGCGGCACGTATCCGCAAAGGCCCGGCGCCCACCAACCTGGTTGTGCCGCCCTATGAATTCACTAGCGACACCGTCGTGATGATCGGCTGAGGAGCGAGATAAGATGAGCTTTCCCTGGGCCAAGCCTTATGAGCCGCAGCATCCGCTGATGAAGTGGATGGACGAGAAACTACCGATCCCGCGCTTGGTGTATAACGCCACCGGTCCTGGCTATCCCGTCCCGCGCAACCTCAACTATTTCTGGAACTTCGGCGTCCTCGCGGGCGCCGCGCTGATGATCCAGATCATCACCGGCATCATTTTGGCGATGCATTATGCCGCCAACGTTGGGGTCGCGTTCAATTCGGTCGAGCATATCATGCGCGACGTGAACGCCGGCTGGTTCATCCGCTATGCGCATATGAACGGCGCGAGCATGTTCTTCATCGTCGTATATCTGCACATCTTCCGCGGGCTGTATTACGGTTCGTACAAGGCGCCGCGCGAAATGGTGTGGCTGCTCGGGGTCGTGATCTTCCTGCTGATGATGGCGACCGCGTTCATGGGTTATGTGCTGCCGTGGGGCCAGATGAGCTTCTGGGGCGCGCAGGTTATCACCGGCTTCTTCTCGGCGATCCCGATTGTCGGCGAGCCGGTGCGCCAGTGGCTGCTCGGCGGCTTCGTCCCTGACAACGCCACGCTCAACCGCTTCTTCTCGCTGCACTATCTGCTGCCGTTCGTGATCCTGGGTGTCATCATCCTGCACATCTGGGCGCTACATATTCCGGGGTCGAACAACCCGACGGGCATCGAGGTGAAGGACGAACAGGACACTGTCCCGTTTCATCCTTATTACACCGCGAAGGACGGCTTCGGGCTCGGCGTCTTCCTGCTGGTGTTTGTCGCGCTGACGTTCTTCAGCCCGAACATGCTGGGTCATGCCGATAACTATATCCCGGCCAACTCGCTGTCGACGCCGGCGCATATCGTTCCCGAATGGTATTTTCTGCCGTTCTACGCGATCTTGAAGGCCTTCACCTTCAACTTCCTGTGGATCGACGCGAAGCTGTGGGGCGTCATTGCGATGTTCGCTTCGATCGCGCTGCTGTTCTTCCTGCCCTGGCTGGACAGCTCGCCGGTGAAGTCGACGACCTATCGCCCGCTGTACCGCTGGTTCTTCTGGGTGCTCGTCGCCGACGTGCTTCTCCTCGGCGTCTGCGGCATGATGCCCGCCGAACAGCCGTGGGTGATCCTCAGTCAGCTGGGTTCGATCTATTACTTCGCCCACTTCCTGGTCATTCTGCCCATCGTCTCGCGGATCGAACGTCCGTTGCCGATGCCGAATTCGATTACCGAAGCGGTCCTTGCCAAACATGCCCCCGACGCCGCGTCGGTTCCGGCAGCGGCCTGAGCGCCAGACTTTAACAGGAGCTGATACAGCCATGGTTCGCCCGCTCGGATTTCTCGTCGGCCTCGGTTTCATTACCGCGCTGGTGCTCGCGATCTTTACGACCCCGCTCAAGAACGAGCCGAATGTCGCTTATTCCTTTGTCAAGGAGCCCCGCCACCTGAAGCTGGCAAGCGACGGCCTGGTGCCGCACTGGGACAAGGCGCAGTTGCAGCGCGGCATGCAGGTGTACAAGGAGGTCTGCTCGGCCTGCCACAGCCTGAACCTCGTCGCGTTCCGTAACATTCAGGATCTAGGCTACACCGAAGGCCAAGTGAAAACCTTTGCCAAGGGCTTCCAGGTACCGTCGATCAATCCCGATACGGGTGAAGTCGCGACGCGGGACGGTCTGGCTTCGGATCATTTCCCGGCGCCCTACGCCAATGAGGTGGCGGCGCGCGCGGCGAACAACAATGCGATCCCGCCCGATCTGTCGCTGATCACCAAGGCGCGCGAAGGCGGCAAGGATTATATCTATTCGCTGCTGACCGGTTATCAGAACCCGCCGGCGAACCTGCCCGCCGAACTGAAGCCGGGGACGGGACTGCACTACAACCCCTATTTTCCGAACCTGAACCTCGCGATGGCCAAGCCGCTGAACGACGGTCAGGTGACCTACGCCGACGGTACCAAGGCGAGCGTCGACCAGATGGCGAAGGACGTGACCGCGTTCCTCGTCTGGACCGCCGAGCCGAAGCTGGTGAAGCGCGTTCAGGTGGGTTGGGCCGTGTTCTTCTTCCTGCTGATTTTCACGGTTCTGGCCTATCTGTCCTACCGCAACATCTGGGCCGACAAGAAGCATTGAGGACAAGGGGCAGGGTGATCATGACCGCATGATCGCCCTGCCGCCCCAGCCCGACCTCGACCTCGCGTCGCTGGTCCGCACAATCCCCGATTTTCCCAAGCCGGGCATCCAGTTTCGCGACATCACCACGCTGATCGGTGACGCCGCCGGTTTTGCCGAAAGCGTGCGCCGGTTGAGTGCATTGGCCGCGGTGCATCGACCCGACCTGATTGTCGCGGTCGAGGCGCGCGGCTTTCTGTTTGGCGCCGCGATGGCGACCGCGATGGGGCTGGGCCTCGTCCCAGTGCGCAAGGCGGGCAAGCTGCCCGGCGTGACGATCGGGATCGATTATCAACTCGAATATGGCGTCGATCGGCTGGAACTGCACGAAGGCGCGGTGCTACCGGGCCACCGCGTCGTGCTGGTCGACGACTTGCTCGCGACCGGCGGGACGATCCTCGCGGCCGCAGAATTGATGCGCAGCGTCGGGGCTGAGGTGGCCGCGGCGCTGTTCGTCATCGACCTGCCCGATCTGGGCGGTTCGCAGCGGTTGGCGGCGGCTGGGCTGCATTGCCAGACGCTGATCGCGTTTGACGGCGACTAGCCCGCTGTGGTTTGGGGAGCGGACATTCGTCACCTGATCCAAAGTTCAGGAAAGTTCAGCCTTGTGCGCGCCGCGATGTGGACCCGCTGCTCTGCTGGAGGCGCCGATGGACGCGCCCCGAGGCGCAGAGCCTTTGACGCCTGCGAGCGACGACTTGATCGCCAGCTCCAAGAGCCGAGTAAAGGCTGGCACAGTCAAATAATGTAGGAAAGACCTCTTTGGAGGCAATGTCTGCTTTGGGGTGGGAAGCGGCATGGCCGTGTTTAGTTTCCATGGCGCCATAGCGGACATTGACCGAACTTTTTCCGCCCGCGATAAGAAGGAATGTTCGAAGAAAAGCCAACCGCGCGCGCTGACCTGACCGCCGGAACGCTCTATGCGATCACGGGTAACGATGGCTGGATTTACTACGGTCAAGTCACGCCGGAAAGGTGCGTCGGTTTCTTACGACGGCGCGACCGCCAGCTAGCGGAGGCAACTGACGCTCTCGCTGCCCCTGTCATGTCTGTGATTACCGTAGACTATCCATCCATCACGCGCGCCTTGAGAGGCGGGAGATGGATGAAGCTAGGACGGTTTCCCGTCGCAAGTGAACTTGTCGCACCACGCCCTTCGGTCCAGTGGCCTACGGGAACACTGGATGTCTCCGTCTGGCTCGGCGACAGGTTGGACCACGATACGAGAGTGGAGGACCCAGCGATCCAAAACATGGAACTGATGGCGGTTTGGGATGCTGAGGAACATATTCCTGCGCGACTAACCGCTGATTTTGGAGCGGAGAAAGCCGAATGGCACGTAGGCGGGCCGATATGGCGTGAACGTCGCGTCAAAGAGGAGATGGCAGCGCGCTCTGCGGACCAACCTTGGCACCAATTGCCGCCTGATTGGGTGCCGACAACCGTCCGCTAATAGGCGTGACCTCGCTGACGTTGGATGTCCGCCCTCGGTCGTTAGCGGACGACAGCTCTTTCGCGCCGCGCAAACAAAAAAGGCCCGCGCCGAAGCACGGGCCTTTCTGCGATCACATCGTCACGCGTCGTCAGAACGGTACCCAATTCTGCTTCTTGCGGAACTTCATATAGCCGACGTTGGCGCCCAGTCGCGCCCCGACGCCAACGCGGATCGGGATCAGGACGACGTCGCCGCGGCGCAGGTAGCTGGCGTTGAAGCCGCCCAGCAGATAGGCGGCGCCTTCGCCCGCGGGGAAGCGCTTATAGAGTTCTTCGCTGTCGAACAGGTTATAGACGAGAACAAAGGTGTTACCCGCATTGGCGCCCGCGTCAAAACCGATCGACGGGCCGGTCCAATATGCGGGCAACTCGCCCTCGATCTTGTGGTGCAACGTGCCCGATCCATAGCGCACGCCGAGCACCAGCGCGCCCCCGGCTTCGCGGCCAACGATATAGGCGTTGGGTTCGCCCTGTTTCTTGAGGATGTCCTCGATCAGACCTGCCAGCCCCTGGGCGCCTTTGCCGAACACACCCTCGGCGGCGCCGATCAGATCGTCCTGTTTGTAGGTGGCGGTATCTTCGGTGATGACCGTGGTTGTCGTCATGTCGCTGGGGGTCGCGGTGCCATCGGCGGGCGCCGAGCTGGTCTGCTGGTCATCGGTGGCGAGGTCGCTGTCGTAATTGATCACTTCGTCGGTAGAATCGCTCGACACCGGCGGGGGCGGGGCGGGATTGTCGAGATCGGAATCGATCGTCGTATTGGGATCGATCTCGCGCATCTGCGCCGCAGCGGGAACCGGCGAAAGCGCAAGGCCGAGCGAGGCCATGGCCGCCAAGGCAAAGCTGGTGAATGTTTTTCGCATGTCTGACCCCCAAAATTCGATCGGCGCGTGCGCACCGAAACCGGCGTTAATCATGACTCGGTTTGCGCGGCGGGCAATGAACCGGCGATGACCCGAGTCGATTTTGCGCCAGACCGAATCGATTGCGCGACAAAATGCCGGGTCATCGCCAAATCTGTCGCAATCTTAGGCGTTGCGGGGCGCGAAGTGCATGGCTATAGCGACCCGCCTAGGCCAACTGTCGTTAGCGCGACAGACCATGCGGAGACGTGGGTGAGTGGCTGAAACCAACGGTTTGCTAAACCGTCGTGCTGTGAATGCGGCACCGAGGGTTCGAATCCCTCCGTCTCCGCCACCTACCCCCAATAATTATTATCGTGCCCTGCGGGGCGCACTGTCCTGCGGCGTCTTCCGTTGAGGGCGCGACATGGGGTGGGTGAGATAATTATTGTAATTGAGAATCGTTCGCGATAATGGCGCCGCATCATTCCTGTTTAGAATTTTCTCCATGCACGCACCCAACGCCCCGCGCCCGGCGATCAAAAAGAGCCGGAAAGCCTTTTGGCTGAAGCAGCTGCATATGTGGCACTGGATGAGTTCGGCTGTTTGCCTGATCGGGCTGCTGTTGTTTGCGATCACCGGTTTCACGCTGAACCATGCCGCCGACATCGAGGGATCGCCGGTCGTCACCGAGAAATCGGCCGCACTGCCTCCGGCGCTGCTTGCCCAGCTGAGCGCGGCGGTCCCCGCCGACGCCAAGGCGCCTTTGCCAAAGCCGGTCGCCGATTGGGTCGAGCAAACTTTCCCCGTCAAGGCTTCTAACGAGGCCGAGTGGTCGGCCGACGAAGTCTATCTGCCCGCGCCGCGCCCGGGCGGCGATGCCTGGGTGGCGATCGACCTGACGACGGGCGCGGTGACCAGCGAAGTCACCAGCCGCGGCTGGGTTTCCTATCTCAACGATCTTCACAAGGGCCGCAATTCGGGCGGCGAGTGGAGCCTGTTCATCGACGTCTTCTCGTTCGCCTGCCTGGTCTTTGCGATCACCGGGCTGTTCCTGCTCCAGCTTCATTCGGCGAAGCGCAAAAGCACCTGGCCACTCGTTGGGCTGGGGCTGGCGATCCCCGCCGCGATTGCCGTCATCTTCATTCATTAGGGAGTTTCGTGATGCAGCTTTCCACCCGCGCGCTCGTGGTCGGTTCGACCGTCGGTCTGGGGGCCGCGTTCGCGGCTCCTGCGCTGGCCGCCGATCCCGGTACGATGGACGTAACGATCACTATCCCGCGGCTGAAGGTCGCCGAATATCACAAGCCCTATGTCGCGATCTGGGTCGAAAAGGCAGGTGCCAAGGCGAAGACGGTCGCGGTCTGGTACGATCATGACATGAAGGCGAATGAGGGGACGAAGTGGCTGCGCGACGTGCGCCAGTGGTGGCGCGTGTCGGGACGCTCGCTGGCCTTCCCCGTCAATGGCATCACCGGCGCCACCCGCGCGCCAGGCGCCCACAAAATGTCCTTCTCGCGCGCGCAGCTGGGTGCGGCGGCGCCGGGGCAATACACGCTGGTGATCGAGGCGGCGCGCGAGGTTGGTGGCCGTGAATTGCTGCGCATTCCGTTCAGCTGGCCCGCAAAGACCGGGGCGGGCGGGCGCGCCGCGGGCAAGACTGAACTGGGGGCCGTCGCGGTCTCTTTCCGATAAAAAGAGAGGGCATAATGATGAACAAGCGGTTTTGGGGTTTTGCGGCGGGCGCCGCGCTCGCGGCTCTGGCAGCGGTTCCGGCCAGTGCACATCGTCAGTGGATGATGCCGTCGTCGACGGTCGTCTCGGGCGACGATGTGTGGGTAACGGTCGATGCCGCGGTATCGAACGATCTGTTTTATTTCGAACATCAGCCGATGCGGCTCGACGCCATGAAGGCGTGGGCGCCCGACGGCACCGAGGCGCCGATCGAGAACAAATCGACGGGGCGTTATCGGAGCACGTTCGACGTCCATCTGAAGCAGAAGGGGACGTGGCGGATCGCGTCGGTCGCCGACATGCTGATCGGCAGCTATGAGCTGAACGGCAAGACCGAACGGCTGCCGCGCGGGACGACCACCGTCAATCTGGCCGAGCGTTTGCCCGCGGGCGCGACCAATGTGAAAACCGCCGAGGCAAACAATCGCAACGAGATTTTCGTGACCGTAGGCGAGCCGACGACGACCTTGTTCACGCCGACCGGCAAGGGTATTGAGCTGGTCCCGGTGACTCATCCCAACGATCTGTTTTCTGGCGAAGCTGCGACCTTCCAATTCCTGCTCGACGGAATGCCCGCGGCAGGATTGCCGGTCACGGTCATCCCGGGCGGCATCCGCTATCGCGATCAGCTGGGGCAAATGGATATGAAGACCGACGCCGAGGGCAAGGTCGAAGTGATGTGGCCCGAGCCCGGCATGTATTGGCTGAACGTCACGACCCCGCAGGTCGAGCGGGAGGAAGGCGAGGGCGGTACGCCACCGCCGCTGGCCCGCCGGGCCAGCTATGTCACCACGCTTGAGGTGCTGGCGCCCTGAGCGATCGCGTCCTGATCCCCCGCGCGCTGACGCCCGCGGCCTTTGCGGCGCGCGACCGGGAGGCAGCGATTACGAGCTTTGGCGGCGAAACGATGGGGACGAGCTGGTCGCTGCAAGCGGCAGGCGCGGCCTCATTGGCCGCAGAGGGGGTGCAGGCGGCGCTGGACCTTGTTGTCGCGCAGATGAGCCAGTGGGAGGCCGGTTCCGACCTGTCGCGGTTCAATCGCTCCCCGATCGGCGAATGGTTCGACCTGCCCGCTGAATTTGCCCATGTCGTCGATGCCGCGCTGACGATCCAGCGCGCGAGCGACGGCGCGTTTGACCCATGCTTGGGCGCATTGACCGAGCGGTGGGGCTTTGGCGCAAGCGGCCCGGTCGATCGCGTGCCGGGCGCTGCTGATTACAGCGAGCGCCGCATCGATGTCGATCCAAACAGCCGTCGTATCCGGCGCAGCGCAGGCGCATTGCTCGACCTGTCGGGGATCGCCAAGGGCTATGGCGTCGATCTCGCTGCCGAATGGCTGCTTGCGCAGGGCGTGCGCCACTTTCTGCTTGAGGTCGGTGGCGAGCTGCGCGGGGAGGGGATCCGTCCCGATGGCCAGCCTTGGTGGGTCGATGTCGAATTGCCGCCGACGTCCGCGGTCGCGCCTTACCGGATCGCGCTCCACGACCTGTCGGCGGCGACATCGGGCAATTATCGCCGCAGCTTCACCATCGACGGTCAGCATTATTCCCACAGTTTCGACCCGCGCACCGGACGGCCGATCGTCAACGCTGTGTCATCCGTGACGGTACTGCACCGCAGCTGCATGATGGCCGACGGCTGGGCGACGGCGCTCACCGTGCTTGGGCCAGCGGCGGCGATCGCGGCGGCCGACGCGCAGGGGCTAGCGGCCTGTGTGGTCGCGGGCGACCGCGAATATCTGTCCCGCGAATGGCGCGCGATGCTGAATTAGCTGTCCGCCCAGCGACGCAACAGATTGTGATAGACGCCGGTGAGCTCGATCACCGACCGGTCTTTGCCGCCCAGATCGCCGGTCAGCCGCTGCACCGCGCGGTCGAGGTCGAACAGCAGGCGCCGCGCCTCGGTATCGCGCACCATCGACTGGATCCAGAAAAAGGACGCCACGCGCCGCCCGCGCGTGATGGGGGTGACGCGGTGCAGGCTGGAGGAGGGATAGACGACGGCGTGGCCCGCGGGCAGTTTGACACGCTGGACCCCATATTGGTCCTCGACCAGCAGTTCGCCGCCGTCATAATTTTCCGGCGCTTCGAGGAAAACGGTGATCGACAGGTCGCTGCGCATACGAAATTCGCTGCCGCGCTTCAGGCGGACGGCATTGTCGACATGGGTGTCGAATTCCTGTCCCTCGCCATAGCGATTGAACAGCGGCGGAAAGATTTTGAGCGGCAGCGCCGACGCGAAAAACAGCGGCGACCGACCGAGCGCGTCGAGGATCAGCCGACCCGCACGCTTTGCGGAATCGCCGTCTTCGGGCAATTGTTCGTTGTTCTTGGCCAGCGCGGCTTGATGACCCGACGTGACATTCCCGTCGATCCATTCTGCACCGTCGATGATCTGCCGGATTTCGGTCAGTTCGTCAGCGGTCAGGACATCGGGAACGGCAATCAACATGGCGGGATCTCTTCGGCGATACCGCGACGGGCTGCCATAGGTTCAGGTGCGAAGCAATGGCTGGGACGATAGCAGCGTTGCCATCGACCCCGCCATTGGATCAATGGGTATAGGTTAGCGAGAAGATCGCGGCGCGCGCGTCGCCGGGGGTAGCCCAGCCGTTGTTACGGACGCGGGTGAAGTAAAGCTCGTCGGTGAAATTCTTTACATTGAGCTGGGCCTTCAGCTTGTCGGTGAAATCGTAAGCGACATAGGCGCTGTGGACGAGATAATCATCGGCGCGAAAAACTGTCGCGCTCGCCGCCGTTGGCAGGTTGAGCGCGAAGCTACCTTGGTAGGTCATGCTGTAGCCCAAAGTCAGGCCGAACGGGAACTCATAGGTCGTGAACAGGCTGCCTGAGTGCTTCGGCGTGTTCTGGAGCTGCGCGCCCGCTGCCGGGTCGGGAAGGCCATCGGCGACCGACTGGATCAGCTTGCTGTCCAGATAGGTGTAGTTGGCGGTCACCGACCATTGCGGGGTGATCTTGCCAACGACGCTGAGCGCGACGCCGTCGACGCGTGATTTGCCGTCGAGCACCTGGTCGGGGATCGTCGGGTCATTCGACGGCACCTTGTACTGGTTGCGTTCGTTACGGAATGCCGAGGCGGCAAGGAGCAGCTTACCGCCCGCAACTTCGGCCTTGGCGCCGATCTCATAATTGCGCGCACTTTCGGGATCGACGTTGCACGTCAAAGCAGAGCAGGCGCCGTTGACGGCACTGATCGACGGGGTTTTTGAGTTGCCGAAGGCGGCGTAGAGTGTGACCGCTTCGACCGGCTTGTAAACCAGGCCAAGGCGATAAGAGAATAGCTCGGCATCGTTGCGGAATATCGCGCCGGGCGCGACCACGCCTGCGGTCGATACGGTGTCGGTGCGATAATTGCCGCTGTTCTTTTCCCAGCGCACGCCGCCGTTAATCTCGAACTTGCCGATCTTCATCGCGTCGAACAGATAGACGGCGTAATTGTCCACCTCTCCGCGCTGGCGCCCGCTTTCAAAATAGTTCACCGGGCCGGTGTAGACGTTGCTGCCATAGACAAAGCCCGGCGGTCCCTGAACGATTTCGTTCGGATTGGCGATGTTGATAAGCGGGAAAGCGGCAAAGGCCGGGGTGCCGTTCGTGTTGCGGTACACATTGCCCGTCGATAGCAGATATTTCTCCCAGCTGGCCGACGCGCCGGCGACCAGCGTGTGTTCGATCGCCCCGGTGTTGAACACCGCCCGCAAGTCGAGCTGGTTATACAGGATCTCATTGTTCGAATCGCGCAGATTTCCGCGCGGTCCGCCGATCAGATAATAGCCAGCGGGGACGGTCGCGGGACAGGCCGCGCCCGTCGGCAGTTGATTATTCGCCAGGCAAAATGTACCCTGCGGTGGGCCGACGATCGTCAGCTGCGACACTTGCTGCCAGCGCGACAGGTTGCGCAGCGACACCTGGTCGCCCAGCTGATGCTCAAAGGTCAGGGTCGCCTGATCGACCGTGATGTCCTGTTTATCAACGTTGCGGTACCCGAAGTAATCGCTGCGATCGACGCCGGGAAGGATACCGCCGGCCACCGCATAATAGGGGACGCCATATTGCGCGATATTCTCGTCCTCCTGATGCAGATATTGCAGCGTCAGGCTGGTTGGCCCGCCGACACCCAGTGTGACCGAGGGCGCCACGCCCCAACGCTCATAAAATTCAACGTCGCGGCCCGGGACGTCATTCTGGTGGACCATCGCGTTGAGGCGGAATGCAATCAGGTCGCTGGCGCGGATGTTGGCGTCGATGGCGCCGCGGTAATAATCATCTGTGCCGATGCCCGCCGTCGCAACGATCCGCGTCTCAGCAAGTGGGCGCTTGGTGACCAAATTGATCGAACCGCCGACCGATCCGGAGCCGCCATAGACCGAGTTGGCGCCATTGACGATTTCCAGCTGTTCGAGGTTGAAATTGTCGGAGCGGTTATATGCGCCGCTATCGCGCACCCCGTCCTGCGTGATGTCCGACCCCGCCGAATATCCGCGCAGGGTGATCGAGTCGGCGGGCGGAGAGCCGCCTTCGGCCGCGCCAAAGGTGATACCCGGGACGGTTGACAGCATATCGCGCAGGGTGAGTAGGTTCTGCTGCTCGATCGTCTCACCGGTGATGACGGTCACCGTCTGCGGCGTGTCGCGCACCGATCGTGTCGATTTGGGCGATTCCTGCTGGGTCTGGTAATGCTGGCCCGTGACGATGATCTGCTCGCGCTCGTCGCGGCGTTCACGTTCCCCCTGCTGCTCCGCATCGGTATTGGCACCGATGTCGGCGGCCATCGCGGGCGCGCTGATCAGGCTGCCGACGCACGACATGGCGAGGAAAGTGGCGGACGTCGATTTCTTCATTCTGGTACCCCTTCTGTGTTCGGGGTCCCGCTATTGCGACTTGATCGCAGAGTCAATTTATAATGCGAATTATTCGCAGTTAGAAAGGTGGACGGCGCCAGGCTTGCAGTTGTGGGGTAGGGATTGGATCATCACCGCCCTTCGAGCCACCAGCTTTGGCGCCAGCCATAGGCGCTGGCGACAGCCGCCCCCGCGGCGTTGGTGGCGGGTTTGAAGCGAAAGCGTTCTTCGATCAGGCGGCATGTCGTGGCATCGAGCCCTGCGTCGCCGCTTAAGCGGCTGACGCGGCAACCAGTGACCCGTCCGGTCGGCTGGATCGTGAAACGAACTTCGACCTCGCCGCCAATGCGGGCGCGGCGGGCCGCAGCGGGATAGTCACGGTCCTGGATAGTGCCGCTTTGCCATACGGCTTTGGTGCCGCCGCCGGTGCCGCTGCCCGAGCCACCAGCGCCGGTGCCGTCGCCGCGCCCGCCGGCGCCCGATCCGGTGCCGGGATCGGGCGCGGCCCCCGCCGATGCGTCCTGGCCCGCGCCGGATTGTGGTGCGGCTGCGATAGGAGGTATGAGCGGTGGCAGTTTCGGCTTCGGCGCTACGACGGCCGTGGCTGCGGCGTGCTGGTTTGCCGCGGAGGCTTTGCCGCTCGCTGCTTCGCTAGGGACAGTTTGCGGCACGACTGGCGCGGGAGGCGGCGGCGCTGGAATGGCGACAGCAGAGATGGCTTCGGTCATCTTGCGGACGACATTCAGATCGAGTCCGCTGGCGAAACCCAAACCGACCACGAGGACCGCCAGCAGCGCGGCGCCGCCCGATGCCATTCGCTGCCGTCTGGAAATTTGCCCGGTGTACGCCATTGGCCACCCCATAATGCGCGCCGGTGCGCGCCTGTGGCGGCCCGTTTAGAGGAAATCGTCTAGCGTGGACATGAACCGGTCGAACTGGTCGTGATGCAGCCAGTGTCCGGCATTTTCGAACTCGATCACCTTGGCGGTGTTGAAATGCGCCAGGCGTCCGTCGCGTTCGGGGTTCGATGCCCAGCTGTTCGCGCCGTACAGCAGCAAGGTGGGGCAGGTGATTGCGCCCCACAGCCCGGCAATGTCCTCCTGCGGCATGTCGAACGCGGGCCAGACGTTGAGATAATTATCGAATTTCCAGCTCCAACTGCCATCCTCGTTGCGGCTGATGCCATGGACCGTCAGGTGGCGCGCCTGCGCCTCGGTTAAATAACTGTTCTCGCCCATCATCCGCGCCAGCGCTTCATCGAGGGTGGCATAACGGCGCGGGGTACGCCCGGCAGCCTGGCGTTTGTCATCGATCCATTTGCGGAAGCGTGCGGCATAGGGCGTGCTCGCGCGCTCGGCGATGATTTTGGGCGACGGGCCGAGTCCCTCGATTGCGACCAGCTTGCGGACATTCTGTGGATAGAGGCCGGTATAGCGCAGCGCGATATTGCCGCCCATGGAATGGGCGACGATGCTGATCGGTCCCAGATCAAGCTGATGGATCAACTGCGCCAGATCATAGACGAAGCCGTCCATCGCGTAATTGCCATCGGGCGACCATGCGCTATCGCCGTGACCGCGCAGGTCCGGGGCAATGATATGATAGCGATTGCGCAGCTTGTCGGCGACCCAGTCCCAGTTGCGGCAATGGTCGCGGCCGCCATGGACGAGCAGCAGCGGCGGTGCGCCGCGATTGCCCCAATCGACATAGTGGAGCTTCAGCCGCTGCGAGATGAAGCTGTTCGAGGTGGGGCCGGCACTTGCCATCGGATCGTCCTTGCTGTCTGTTCCCGTTGCAAAAGGCGACCGATCGCCATCCGTCAACCCCGCATCATCACCGATATGCGGACGAAAAACGCCAAGGGAGAGAAGCATGACGACCTTTCGGGATAATCTGTTGGCCGGAAAGACGGCGTTCGTGGCCGGCGGCACCAGCGGAATCAATCTGGGCATCGCGAAGCGCTTTGCCGAGCTGGGCGCCAAGGTCGCAGTGGCGGGGCGCGACCCGGACAAGGCCGCCCGCGCGGCGGGGGAGATCGGTGAGGGCGCGATGGGGCTGTCGGCGGATGTCCGCGACTATGCCGCAATTCGCGGCGCGATGGAGCAGGTCGCCGATCAGCTCGGCCCGATGGACATCGTCATTTCGGGCGCGGCAGGCAATTTCCTTGCCCCCGCGCTCGGCATGTCGGCGAATGCGTTTCGTACCGTCGTCGATATCGACCTCAACGGCACCTTCAACGTCTTTCGTGGCTGTCACGATTTGCTCAATCGTCCGGGCGCATCGCTGATCGCGATTACCGCGGGGCAGGCAGTAAACGCGTCGGCGCTGCAGGCGCATGCCTGCGCCGCGAAGGCGGGGATCAACCAGCTGATTCGTGTTCTGGCGCTGGAGTGGGGGCCAGAGGTGCGGGTAAACGGCATTTCGCCGGGGCCGATCGCCGGAACCGAGGGCATGGCCCGACTCGCCCCGGACGCCGCGACGCGCCAGTCGCATTTCGACCGGATCGCGATGAAGCGCTGGGGCAAGATCGAGGAGGTTGCCGAATCGGCGGTGTTCCTGTGCTCGCCCGCCGCAGGTTACATCACCGGCACGATTCTCGACTGCGACGGCGGCAGCCAAGTCGGCGACGCGTCGCGCGGCGATCTGGCGAAGGGTATGGCCTGAGTCCCTTTTTGATTCTGGACGAGAGGTACTGTTCCCCTGCGAAGGCAGGGGTCCATCAGCTACGCTATCCGTTTGCCGGGCCGCGCGCTGAATTTCGTAACGTCCGGTGATGGGCCCCTGCCTTCGCAGGGGAACAGGAAAAAATTGGCGGTGTCGGGTATGGCTTACCCCGGAACGTAAAAACGCCGCCAACCCGGCTGGGTGGCGGCGTTTTTAATGGTGGGCGTGGCAAGGATTGAACTTGCGACCCCTGCGATGTCAACACAGTGCTCTACCACTGAGCTACACGCCCATCCCTTGGGGTGACGCGCCCCCTAATATCCTCGGTCGCGCTTGGCAAGCCCTTCGCGCCCAGTGACGTCGTTATTGTTGGCTCGACCGGTCAGCGCGGCCGAACAGATTGTCGACTTCGCGGACAAGATCTTTGAGGTGGAACGGCTTCGACAGCAGCTTTGCCTGTGGTACATTTTCCTCGGCGCGCAGCGACACGGCGGCGAAACCGGTGATGAACATCACCTGCGTCTGCGGCGCGACCTTGGCGGTGTGCTGCGCGAGTTCGATGCCATCCATTTCGGGCATGACGATGTCGGACAGCAACAGGTCGAACGTGCCCGAATCGATATAGGGGACCGCGGCGGTGCCGCGATCGACCGCCGTGACGTGATAACCGGCGCTGGTCAGCGCGCGCGCCAGATATTCGCGCATCACGTCATCGTCTTCGGCCAGAAGAATGCGAATCATATAGAAATCAATCCCCTGATCCCTCGACGCGGCCGGTTCCGGTCGGTGGCATGCTTAATGCGAAATCCGCCATAGCGTCAGAGATTTAACAAATTGACTTGGCAGCGCTGGATTCAACGCGGTTTTTTTGCCACCCATGATCCATGCGATCCCGCACCATCCCGTCCGCCGCCATCGCTGTCAACCGGCCTGCGGCGATCAGCCCGGTGATCGTATCGGTGCCGCACGCGGGAAGGCTGTATCCGCCCGAGATTTTGGCGGCGGCGCGGGTCGGGCAGGCCGATCTCGAACGACTCGAGGACAGCTGGTGCGATTTGATCGCGGCGGGTGCAGTGGGTGCCGGGGCCACCGTGGTGCAGGCTATGTGGGCGCGGGCGGTCGCGGACTGCAATCGCGGTGAGGGACAGATGGCGCCGGGTGAGGTTGCCATGTCGATGCGCGCGCAATTTTCGGCGCCCGGACGCAAGGAGCGCGCGGGTCTGGGCGTCGTGCCGACGCGGCTGGCGGATTGCGGGCCGCTCTGGAAAAAGCCGATCGATCAGGTGGCGTTGCAATGGCGGCTCCAATCCATTCATCGGCCTTATCATGCGGCCTTGGCCGATGCTCTGGCGGCAGCGCGCGACCGGTTCGGTTATGCGATCCTGCTCGACCTCCATTCGATGCCGTCCATCCCCGTCGGGCAGCCGGGTCATGGCGCGCGGATTGTCATCGGAGATCATTTCGGCGTGACGTCGGGCGAGTGGCTGGTCGATGTCGTGATGGCGGCGGCGGATCGCCTGAACGAGCCGGTCTCGCGCAACCAGCCCTATGCCGGTGGCCATATCATCCGCACCCACGGCAATCCGGGGCAGGCGATCCATGCGGTGCAGATAGAGATTGACCGGCGCCTTTATCTGACCGCCGAGCGTCGGCCCGATTCTCAAGGCATTGCCGTCATGTCACGATGGTTTGCCGATCTGGTCAGCGAGGCCGCCCGAGCGCGCCCAGCCCCTGAAATCATAGTTCAGGCTGCCGAATAAAAAACCACCCCGTACCGAAGTACGAGGTGGCCAGGGTCCAGGGAGGACGCGCCCGCGTCAAGGTGACGGGGCACTCACCGCGATGGAAAGGGGGAAAACCATGGCGGCGTAGAACAAATCTAGGATGTTGTTTGCCGACTTACAAGAAGCGACGGTGCAGAATCTGCAATATGCAGGAAATTGGTCGGGGAGAGAGGATTCGAACCTCCGGCCCCTGCCTCCCGAAGACAGTGCTCTACCAGGCTGAGCTACTCCCCGACCGAACTGCGCGCCGACCGGGGTCGCCGCGAAGGCAGGGCGGTCCTCTAGACGCGCAATCGGCGAACTTCAAGCGCCAATCGGCACATTGATCAGGATTGCGGTGCCTACAGCAATTCGGCACCTCGAAAGCTGAAATGACCATCCGCAACGAAGATCAGATGATCGATCAGTTCGACGTCCATGGTGCGCAGAAAAAGCGCCGTATCCTGCGTCGCGCGGGTGTCGGCGGCGCTTGGCCGCGCGTCGCCCGAAGGATGGTTGTGTGCCATGATGACGGCGACGACGCCGCTATTCAGCAAGCTGCGCCAGCATCGCGGCGGGATAACGCAGCGGCTGGCGCTCTCGCCGCGGACGCGTTCAAGCCGGACAAGGCGATCAAAGGCGTCAAAACCCGCAAGCAGCAGCACCTCGCGGTCGGCAGCGAAATACGGACGCAGCAGATACTGCGTGACATCGTCTTCGGCCTCGCACGGCACAAAGCCCGCACGCGGCGAAGCACCGGTTGCCGTGTCGATGGGGGCGAGCAAGGTCATGACGATGGTCATGCGCGCGGGTTGCCCGACCGCCAATCGATGACTGCGCCGCTTTGGATGCTTATGGACGGCGCAGCCGCCACACCCTTGTCGGCACGGTGCCTGCAGCCTAGCAATGGGTTGGTAAACCAGGAGTTGAGTCTTGCCTGAATCGATCCACTATGAACTGCAATATCTCGAACTGATGCGCCGCATCTGGGTCGAGGGCGACGAGCGTGTCGACCGCACCGGGGTCGGGACGCGGTCGCTGTTTGGCGAAACGATGCGATTTTCGCTGAAAGACGACGCGATCCCGTTGCTGACGACCAAGCGCGTTTATTGGAAGACCGCGTTGCGCGAGTTGCTGTGGTTCCTGACGGGCGATACCAATATCCGCTCGCTGGTATCGCAAGGCGTGAAGATCTGGACCGACTGGCCGCTTGATAGATATCGCAAGGCGACGGGCGAGGCGATCAGTGCCGAGGATTTCGAGGCGCGGATCATCGCCGATGACGCGTTTGCCGCGCAGTGGGGCGACCTTGGTCCCGTCTATGGCCATCAATGGGTCAATTGGCCGCGCTATGAACCGGCGGGCGAAGGGTTGTTTCGGCGGGCAGCGAAGGGACACAACCAGATTGCGGCGCTGATCGAGGGATTGAAGGCCAATCGGGGATCTCGGCGCCACATCTTCACCGGCTGGAACGTCGCCGATCTCGATCGGATGGCGCTGCCGCCATGCCATATGACTTATCAATTCCATGTCCGCAGCGACGGCGGTCTTTCGTGCCTGTTGTTCCAGCGGTCGTGCGATCTGGGGCTCGGCTTTGCCTTCAACGTGTTTGAAGCGGCACTGCTGACGCGGATGGTCGCCGACCAATGCGGCCTGCATGCGCATGAACTGGTCTGGACGGGCGGCGATGTGCATCTGTATCTGAATCACACAGAATTGGTGGAGCAGCAGTTGGGCAGGGTTCCCGACGGTGCGCCCAAGCTTCGGATCCTGCGAAAGCCGGATGATATTTTCTCTTATAATTTCGAAGATTTCGCGGTCGAAGCTTACACGCCGCAGGCGCACATTTCCGCGCCGGTGGCGGTCTGATCGCTAGCGTTGCATTCGTATGGCGACCGAAATAATATGTCGCCACGCTGAAATATAACTAGGCGCCGATTCGCGCCGCAATGGGAAGACGATATGCCCGAAACGGATCGGCGCCCGGCGAGCAATCTGCCGCCGCTGTCGCTTCATATCCCCGAACCGCGCTATCGCCCGGGCGACACGCCCGACTTTGGCGATATTGTCGTTCCTGCGGTCGATGCGACGCCGCGGCCATCCGAGGCGACCAAGCCCGATGCGATGCGCGACCTTTGCTATGGCCTGGTTCGCGTGCTCGATTTCGACGGGCAGGCCAAGGGTCAGTGGGATCCGAAGCTAAGCCCCGAGCGGCTGCGCACGATGCTGCGCTACATGATGCTCGTTCGCGCGTTCGACGACCGTATGTTCCGCGCCCAGCGCCAGGGCAAGACCAGCTTTTACATGAAATGCACGGGCGAGGAGGCGACGTCGGTTGCTTCGACAATGGCGCTTGACCGCGGCGACATGTGTTTCCCGAGCTATCGCCAGCAGGGCATTTTGATCGCGCGCGACTATCCGCTGATCCAGATGATGAACCAAATTTACTCAAACCGCGGCGATCATCTGATGGGGCGGCAGCTGCCGATCATGTATTCGGCGCCCGAGCATGGCTTTTTCAGCGTGTCCGGCAACCTTGCTACCCAATATCCGCAGGCAGTGGGCTGGGCGATGGCGTCGGCCTCAAAAGGCGACAGCCGTATCGCGACCGTCTGGTGCGGCGAAGGATCGTCGGCGGAGGGCGATTTCCACTCAGCGCTGACCTTTGCGACCGTCTATAATGCGCCGGTGATCTTCAACGTCGTCAACAACCAGTGGGCGATTTCCAGCTTCTCGGGCTTTGCCGGCGGCGAACGCACCACCTTTGCGGCGCGCGCGGTGGGTTATGGCATTGCCGGGCTGCGCATCGACGGCAACGATCCGCTCGCGGTCTATGCTGCGACGCAATGGGCGGCCGATCGGGCGCGGACCAACAATGGCCCGACGCTGATCGAGCATTTCACCTATCGCAGCGAGGGGCACAGCACGTCGGACGATCCGACGGCCTATCGCCCCGCCGAGGAACCGACGATCTGGCCGTTCGGCGACCCTATTGACCGGCTGCGCCAGCATCTCGAAACGCTCGGCGAATGGGATAACGAGCGGCATGAGACGCAGCGAGCCGAGCTTGATGAGCTGGTAAAGACGACCCAGAAGCAGTCGGAAAAGCTCGGTATTTTGGGACATGGAATGCACCAGCCGTTCGAAACGATGTTTCAGGATGTGTTCGAGGACATGCCTTGGCACCTCAAGGAACAATGCACCCAGATGCTCGCCGAACAGGAAGCGAAGTTCGGCCCTGACTGGAAGCCCGAGTGATGAACGCCGATACGCAAACCGCGACCAAGACGATGAACATGATCGAGGCGATCAACAGCGCGATGGACGTGATGCTCGCCCGCGACAGCAATGTCGTCGTGATGGGCGAAGATGTCGGCTTTTTCGGCGGCGTGTTCCGCGCCACCGCGGGCTTGCAGAAAAAGCACGGCAAAACGCGGGTGTTCGACACGCCGATCAACGAATGCGGGATCATCGGCGTCGCGGTCGGCATGGGCGCCTATGGTCTGCGCCCGGTCCCCGAGATCCAGTTCGCCGATTATATCTATCCCGGACTCGACCAGCTGGTCAGCGAAGCGGCGCGGCTGCGCTATCGTTCGGCGGCCGATTTCATCTGTCCGATGACGGTGCGCACGCCGTTTGGCGGTGGGATTTTCGGCGGCCAGACGCACAGCCAGTCGCCCGAAAGCATCATGACGCATATCTGCGGCGTAAAAACCGTCATTCCTTCAAACCCTTATGACGCAAAGGGGCTGTTGATCGCAGCGATTGAGGACAATGACCCCGTCGTCTTCCTTGAACCCAAGCGCATCTATAACGGCCCGTTCAGCGGCTATTACGACCGCCCGGTCGAACCTTGGTCGAAACATGCCGCGAGCGCGGTGCCCGAGGATTATTACCGCATCGAACTCGGCAAGGCGGCGACGGTGCGCGAAGGCGACGCGCTCACGATCCTGGCCTATGGCACGATGGTCCATGTCACCAAGACGATCGTCGAGGAAATGGGCATCGATGCCGAGATCATCGACCTGCGCACGCTGTTGCCGCTCGATATTGACGCGATCGAGGCGTCGGTGAAGAAGACCGGGCGCTGCCTAGTGATCCACGAAGCGACACGGACGTCGGGTTTT
Organism: Sphingopyxis sp. UBA6723; assembly: GCF_002454115.1. Classification (GTDB taxonomy): domain Bacteria; phylum Pseudomonadota; class Alphaproteobacteria; order Sphingomonadales; family Sphingomonadaceae; genus Sphingopyxis. The sequence continues at coordinate 119,101 of NZ_DKIH01000013.1, forward strand.
GGCGCCGAACTGGCTGCGCTGGTGCAGGAACGCTGTTTTTACCACCTCGAAGCGCCGGTCGAGCGCGTCACCGGTTTTGACACGCCCTATCCCCACAGCCTGGAATGGGCCTATTTTCCCGGTCCGGTCCGCATCGCGACCGCGCTGACCAAGATTTTGAAGGACTGACGCCGATGGCCCGCTATTCATTCCGTCTGCCCGACATTGGCGAAGGCATCGCCGAGGCCGAAATCGTCGCCTGGCATGTCAAGATCGGCGAGCGCGTGGAAGAAGACGCGCAGCTGGCCGACATGATGACCGACAAGGCGACGGTCGAGATGGAATCGCCGGTTTCGGGGATCGTCGTCGAGCTGGCCGGCGAGGTTGGCGATCTGATCGCGATCGGATCGACGTTGGCGGTGATCGAAACCGACGCCGACGGCGATGTCGAAGCGCCGCCGGTGGACACCGCGATCGAAGCACAGATCGAAGCTGAAACCCCGGGACCGGATCCGGTGCCTGAACCCAAGGTAACAGAGTTAACATCGGCCTCTGAGGCGCCGAAACTGTCAGAAAAGCCTTCCGAAACGCCAGCCGCTCCGGCGGCACCGGCTGTCGCCGTCCATCACGACGCCAAAGTCCTTGCATCGCCCGCCGTTCGGGCCCGCGCCAAGGATCTGGGGATTGATCTGGGCCAGGTGCAGTGCGACGGTGACCGCATTCGCCACGCCGATCTCGACGCTTTCCTGCGCTATAGCAGCGGACAGGGCTACCATAGCCCCGGCGCCAGCCGTGCGCGCGCCGACGAGCCGATCAAGGTTATCGGCATGCGGCGCAAGATTGCCGAGAATATGGCGGCGTCGAAACGCGCGATCCCGCATTTCACCTATGTCGAGGAAATGGACGTCACCGCGCTGGAAGAAATGCGGGCCGATCTGAACGCAAACCGCGGCCAGCGGCCGAAGTTGACGATGTTACCTTTCTTGATTGTGGCGATTTGCCGCACGATTCCGCAGTTTCCGATGATCAACGCGCGTTACGACGACGAGGCTGGGGTGGTGACGCGGTACGGCGCGGTGCATCTGGGCATGGCGACGCAGACCGATGCGGGATTGATGGTCCCGGTGATCCGCGACGCGCAAGACAAGAATGTCTGGCAATTGGCGAGCGAAATTGGGCGTTTGGCCGAGGCTGCGCGGACCGGCAAGGCCAAGGTCGACGAGCTGTCGGGCTCCACGCTGACGATCACCTCGCTCGGTCCGCTTGGCGGCATTGCGACGACGCCGGTGATCAACCGGCCCGAGGTCGCGATCATTGGACCGAACAAGATTGTCGAGCGCCCGGTCTTTGACGGCGACGACATTCGCCGGGCGAAGCTGATGAACCTGTCGATCAGCTGCGACCACCGCGTTGTCGATGGCTGGGATGCGGCGAGTTATGTCCAGGCGCTCAAGAAGCTGGTCGAGACGCCAGTTTTACTGTTCGCGGACTGATAAGCCTACCCAACAACCGTTCGTGTCGAGCGTCGTCGAGACATGCCGAGGTCGTAAATGCCTTCACATGTCTCGACTTCGCTCGACACGAACGGAATAGTGGGTGAGCTTAAAGCCCCAACCCCGCAAAGCTCGTCTGGTCGAACTTCAGCTTGAAGGTCACATAAGCACCCGACCGCGAATAGCGCGCGTCTTCGAAGTCGCGGTCGTGGAAACCCGCGAAATTATAGCCGAAGGTGACGTTAGCATTCTTCATCGGAGCCAGCGTCACGGTCGGACCGCCCGCCCAGGTAACAGTGTCAGCATCGGTGCCGATCCGCACCGTACCTGACGCTCCGACGTCGACATGCTCGCCCAGATTGAAGCGGAAATCGGCGCCGATCAGGTTCGACCAGCCCTTGACGTCATCCGCGCCGAAACGGTCGAAATTGTAGCGTGTGCCCCAGAAAAAGCCGAATTCACCGCGTTCGAACCATGCGCGGCCCGCGCCGCGCCGGTTATCGCGGTCTCCGAGCGGGGTCCAGTTGACCGACAGGCTGTTGAGCAGGCGGCGACTGGTGGCGTCGCCGTCGATCGTCAGCGGGCCACCGCCGATCGGCCCGGGCTGGCCCGCGATGGCGTCGCGGACCTTGTCCGACCTGAACTCGCTCTTGTTGAGCCAAGAAACGCTGGACGCTGAGGGGCGATGCGCCCAGCTCATCTCGAAATTGATGACCTCTGTCGTCGGGGTCGTGCCGCTACCGCTGGCTTTGGCGTAGGTGAACAGGGCGCCGAGCGCACGGCCTTCGCCGAGCTGGCGCAGACCGCCCAGCGTCAGCCCGTAACGATTGGCGATCTCGCCGTCGCGATATTCGGCGCGTCCCGTCAGTGTCCAGCGATCGGCGCGATAAGTGGCGCCGGTACTGATCGCGAGGAAATCTTCGGTCAGCGTCCCATTGTCGCCGAGGAAACCGCCCGAAGCGACGGGTTGGTTAACATTGATAACATCGCCCGCCCGGATACCGCCCAGGGTGCGATTGCCGTCGACCGATACGTCGACCGACCAGCGCTCGCCGAGCTTCAGCGATTGCGACAGGCCATAAGCGGCAAAGCTGCGCGGGCCATATTCGCCGATCTGCTGCTGGTTCGCGGTGGCGAGCAGGCGTGCGCCCGACCAAGGGGTCAGGTCGAAACCCAGCCGCGCGGTGCGCGCCTTGATCGTGTCGCCATCGGCGATTTCATAGCTGCCGACCAGATTGACGTCGCGATTGATCGCAAAGCGCGCGCCAAGGCGGTGACGGGTCGGAAAATCGATGCTGGCATCCTTGCCGCCCAGCGCGAATTCGGTCTGTGCGTCGAGTTCGAGGCGCTTTTCGAACAGTCGCTGCGTCGCGCCGAACTGGACGATGTTCGAGCGGTTGCGGGTGCCGTCCGACAGCCGGTCATCAGCGTGGGTCAGCCCGGCACGCGCCACCGTCGTGCCATTGTCATATTCCGCCAGCGCCCGCGCGGCGCGGCGACGCGCGCTGGTATCCAGATAATCTTCCTGCCACGCGCTACCAGTCAGCGACAGGGTGCGTGCGGCGCGCAGCCGGGCATCGACGCCTAATTTGCGCGTGCCATTTTCGCCGCGGTTGAGTTGGCCCGCGCCGAAGCCGCTTTCGCGCTCGCGGACATAGGCCAGGAAATCGGCATTGCTGCTGTGATGCTCTGCCTCGATCAGCCACGCCTTGGCGGTGCCTGCGGCGGCAGCATTGCCGCCATTGGCCGCCTTGGCATCGCTGACCGCCAGCTCGGCGCGGACTTCCGTGTCGATATTCGGACGATAGCGGGCATCAAAACCGCCGAGGTTGGTCTTGGCGTTGCCGTCTTCATCATGGATGAAGGTTGCGCCGACGCGCAGTTTTTCGTCATTCGACTGGTAACTGACGCGGCCGCCGGCGTTCAGTACCCGCTGGCCCACACCATCGACCTCATATTCGGCGACGATGAATTGCGGATCGAGATCTGACGAGCGGCTGAGCACGGGGCTACGGAAGCGGATCGTTCCCGACAGATAGTCGATGTCATAATCGACGTGGCGCGTCATGCTGACACTGTCAACAATGCGCTCGCTGCGCAAGCGGTCGCGCGTTTCGATGACGATGCGCTCGCTGTTCGGCAGGATGTCGCGCGCGCCAAGCTGATAGGGGCCGGTCAAGCCGTTGCCCTGGATTTCGTCGCGGCGGAAGCGGTAGGGGGTGTCGGCGACGAATGCGGTCGCGGCGAAGTTGCGGCCGCGATATTCGGCTTTGCCGCCGTTGAGCGCGCGCTGGTAGCGCGCGAGCTCGGGTTCCGAGATTCCCGTCTCGATATCGCCGAACATCGCATAGAATTGCGGGCGTTCAAGGCGCAGGTAGAGTTTGCGCACCGACGCCGCGTCGTAGCGTGTCTCGTTGCGGTCGGCATAGATGGTGTAATACGCGCGCGGGTCGATCACGCCGCCAAAGCGGGCGTCGTCTTGCTCTTTGTCGCTGTCATAGGCCAGCGTCATCAGCCATTTACCGCGCATCCGGCCCTTTGCGTAGAGCGCGAGGCGCGCATCGGCGTTGAGGTCGTCGAGCGTTTCCGCCGTGGGCTCCATGCGATCGTCGAGCGTGCTATAGCCGAGCGTCCCGGCGGCGAAACCCACTACGGTCCACGGCCGATCGCCCGGATCGAGCCAGGTTTCGATCGTCTGCTTGCGCGTCACCTTGTCGTCGCGGAAGATGAAATCCATCGCCAGCGTTCCCGACGCGGTCGTCGGTTCGAGTTCGATATAGGCGATGCCGTCGTCGCCATCGATTTTCCACAGCGGCTGGGCGCGCTCGAGCCCGGCGAGCTGGCGCGCCTGCTGTGCGTCGGCTTCGACGGCGGGATAATAGGGGGCAGGGACGCTGAAATCGCCGGTGAGGCCCGATCGGATCGGTTTGCCGTCGCGATCGGTCAGCCGCACTGCGATGACAGGACGGGTGACCCCATCGGCCACGAGCACCGACTTCTCGCGAAGCAGGACAGCGCGCATCGGGGTGATCGAATAGTGAACATTTCGCTCCAGCGCCGCGATGATAACGCCGTTCACATCTTTCACCTCGGCGACGAGGCGGTTTTCACCCTCGCGGATTTCCAGCCCGCGCCACAGGCTGACCGCGACGGTGCCGTCAGCGGACTTGCTGGTGCCTTCAAAGCTGAGCGGGTCGGCGGTTTTGCCGTTGACGCGCAGCGTGACAGTCTGGCCCGGTGCATGCTTGATCGCCGCGCGGATCGCTTTCGAGCGCGGATTATGGTCGGTGGCGGGGAACAGCCAGTCGATGCCGGGCGCCTGCCCCGCGAGCCAGTCACGACCGGCGCCTGCGGCTTCGGGGTCGCTGAGCACCGTTGCTGCCGCAATCGCCGCTGTTTTGGGTGCGGCGCGGGGAGCGCTGGTGATTGCGCGGAAATCAGCGCGTTTCAGCGCGCCGCCGCGGCCTTCGACAAAGCGCGAGATCGCGCTGCCTGCGCTTTGCGTCGAACGGGCGCAGTCGATCGCTTGGCGGTCGAGCGGCAGCGTGGAGGGATCGATCTGGACCACGTGCAGGCCGGGGCGCACGCCTTCGAAATGATAGCGGCCTTCTTCGTCGGTGACGGTGTAGCTGCCGTCCTGGAGCATCACGCGAACACCCGCGATACCGTCCGCCTTGCGCGGATCAACCGTGCAGCCGCCATCGGTGATACGACCGATGATCGTCATCCGGTCGCCGAGCTGATCGCGTTTGATTGAAATCGTCGCTTCAGCGATATTGCTCGCCGAACCGCGATTGTCGACGGCAGAGGCACGGTTGAGCGCGTTGCCCGGCTGCGCCGACACGATGACTTCGGCGAGATAGGTGAGCAAGGCGGTGCGTGATGCTGCGATGCTGGGGACTACCACGCTGAATTCGCGACCATTGGCGGCGACATTGGTGGTCACCCGCACCCCGTCGATCCGCACCGTATCGGCGCGCAGGCGCATTCCGGCGGGCAGGATGTCGCTGACGGTCACCGCGCCGGTATTGCGACGCGCGTCGCGGTTCGCGACCTCGATGCGGTACTGGATCACGTCGCCGGGCACCGCAACCTGTGTCGAGGTCGACTTACGGAGGATCAGCGGCAAACCGGGTTGATCGACCGGAATATCGACGCGCACCGGCGCCGGACTGTTCAGCGTGAACGGGTCGCCATAGCTGGCACCGCTGATTTCGAACGGCAGGCCGTCGTCGGGGCGGCGAAAAGCGGCCAGATCGGCGGGGTTTGATGCCGACGGCGCGGTGAACGGGGCGGGGGGCTGCACAACCAGGCGATACGTCCCCGGCGCGACGAACGGAAAACGATAGTCGCCTGGCGGGAAATTATAGGTCGTACCGCCCGAATCGGTCACGTTCTGCCCCGTGACGACGCTGGACGGGTAGGCGGAGACGCCGTCGTCGCCGAATACCATGGCGGGCTGGCCTGTGGCAGCATCGATCAGGGTCACCCGGCTGCCGGGAACCGGCGCGCCGTCCCCGCTGTCGAACACGATGCCGAATGGATCAACGAGAAAGTTGATCGTTGCCAGCGCAACCAAGCTGGCGCTTGCCTGATCGGAGACGCGCAGCGACAGCGCCGCGCCCGGATTGACCGACAGGCGGCAATCGCCCTGCGCGACCGCGGGCGGAATTCCGATCGTGTTGATAAAGCCGACGAATTCGCCGCTGTTGTTGGCGGTTTCGGTCAGCGTGATCTCCTCGCGATCGCCATTTTCGAGCTCGAGGACGACGCCCATCGTGTCACGCACCTGCGGATCGACGTTGGCCGATGCGAGCGTAACCCCGACGACGAGCACTTCGCCGGCGCGGAAATTGTCGGTGCTTTGCAGCGAGGCGGGGGCGGTCGAAATGCCCTCATAGACGCCGCTGAGCGGGATCGTGCTGCTCGTGCTTCCCAAGCTGGTGCTGCTGCTGGCGATGCCGCTGCTTAAGCTGCTGGCAATGGGGCCACCGACGCGGCTGCACTGCGTTGGCGCCAGCGGCACCGATTTGTTGCCGCCGCCACTGGTCAGCCGGTAAGTGGTAATCGTCGGCCGTTCGGGGGGACGCGGCGCCACGGTGACATCGACGCGGTTCGACAGCGCCTGCCCGGGGTTCCCGTCATGCGTCCACTGCGCCGAAGCCGTGTTGGATATCACCTGCGCGCGCGCCGACGGAGTCGCTGGCAGCAGAGCTGCCGCGATCAGCGCGCTTGCAAGGCCAAAATATCTGGTGCCGAGTGCCATGATAGCCCCGAAGGGAGCAGCGGACGACGGCTTTTGGCCCGCACCCGCTGCTCCATCGGTATTCCGATCAGTTGACCGTCGCGCGGAAGACGAGCGTTTGTGCGGCGCCTGCAGCAATTGTGGCGATCGTTCCTGTCACGTTCGGCGCGGTATAGCTGCCGCCTGCGGTGCCATTGAAATCGCATGTGCCACTTGGCACCGTGCCGGTGTAAGTGCCGCCCAGCAGGATTGAACCCGGAACAAAGGTCAATTGGCCCGGAACCGCGTCGTTGATCACCACCGAAGTCGCGGCAACCCCGCCGGAATTGGCGACGGCGATGCAATACTCGACCACTGCGCCGGGAATCAGCTTCGGATTGGTCGTATTGTTGAACGGATCCGAGATGACGCGGCTGCTCTTGGCGACCGTAAGCGTCGCGGTCTGCACCGTATAATCGTCGTTGTCGCTATGCGATCCGTCGCGCGCGGCATCGCCGGTAACGCCTGCGATATCGGCAAAGACCGTATCTTTGCCTGCCGTATTTGCACCGGCCGTCTGGGTGATGGCCGCACCTTGGGCGCCAACGGTGCCGCCTTCGCGTGCGGTGGCACGAAGGGTGACACCCGCGACCGCGTTGTTAGCTAGGGAAGCAGGAACGTCGGCAACCACAAACAGCCGGATTGCGGTATCGACAACGAGTTCGTCGACATAGCCGGTAAGGAGCGTGTCACCGACATCCCAGCTTCCAACCGTGCCGGTAGCTATATTATCGCGATAAATCCGTACGTTGGTGACATCGAATGTGTCGGTGCCGCCATGCGCTGCGGTCCCGCCCGCGATCTGCGAAGCGACGAGTGCGAAATCGAGCGTCTCGTTCGAACTGTTGGTCAGCTGGAACGTCGTGACGGCGTTGGTTTGCCCCGGCACGACATTGGTCGTGACCGTGCCGACTTCTTCGACAAGCAGGTTGATCTTGCGGTCGACGGTGAAATTGTTCGACGCCGACTGCTGTCCTTGCGCAACGCCACCGACCTGATAGTCGACGGTGGCGGTATTCGTGATCGTGGTACCCGCGGTCGTTCCGGCAGCAAATGCCGGGGTAGCGGCGAGACTTGTGATCGCCGCCAGACCGATGATGCCCACGGTGTTCAGCTTGCTGGTCATAGCTGAGCTCCTTGGCTTTGGTCGATTGCCGTTTCCCCACCGCTGGCAATCTGTAAGCGGTCGTTCTAATTTGCTATTTCACAACTCCTCGAAACATCAGCTTGCCGCTGCCGCCCGCCGGAATCGGCTTTGAAAAAGCCCAGCGGATGTGCGTCACGTCGGCGGGTTGCGCTGCGCGGCGGGTGCCGTCGGGCAGGGCCACCGTCAGTTGATCAAGCTGTCCCCAGCCGCGGCCGCCGTCGATCGAGACGAGCGGGCGGGTGTCGCCGGCGTCGGCAAAGCTGACCGCCGCGGGCAGGGGATTGGTGATGACGAATTTGTCGGCCGGTTGCGCTCCGGCGTTGCGATAATTGAGTACGAAAACCAGCCGGTCGCCGGGAACGACAACCTTCGGTTCTTCCAGCAATATCCGCTGTTTGCCCTGCGCATCGGTGGTAACCCGCTCGACGAATACGTCGTTTGCCAGCGCCACATGGTTCGCGGCGAGCGCCTGTCCCGGCAACAGGGCCGCGAAAAGCAGAAAAAGCGCTTTGCGCATACGCATCTCCATCAATTGATTGTGGTTCGGAACGTAACGGTGCGGGTCTGACCACCGGCCACGGTGCCGAGCGCGACATTGATCCGTGTGCCATTATAGTCGCCCGCGTCGGCGTCGATCGCGTCTGACTGTGCGACGCCGCCAAGCGTGATCGAGCCCGCGGTATAGCTTGTGTCGGCGGGGATATTGTCGGTGATCGCAAGGCCGCTGACCGAGCCGCTGCCCGCAACGGTTGCGACAATCGTATAAGTGATCGTCGCGCCCGGAATCGGGTCGGCGGTGCCGAGCGAATTGTTGACGACGGCTGATTTGACGAGGGTGACTGTCGCCGCGGACACGATAAACGCCCCGGCATCGCTGCCATCGGCTCCGGTCGCGCCAACGACCGCGTCGCCGCCGCCCTCACCCTGACCGGCAAAGCTGTCACCCGGCGCGCCGGTACCGGTCGCCGCCGCGGCGACCAGGCTGACGATGCCGCGATTTCCGTCCACGACCCCGCCCGGCGTTGTTGCAACGACAAAAACTGTGACGCTTTCGTCCGGATCGAGCTCTGGGTCGTTCGCGCCGGGGGTGTATGGTGTGTCGGTTCCCGCGTCGAATACGCCGTCACCATTGTCGAGATAGATTTGGGTGACAACGGGGTCGTAATTATCACCGCCGCCGTTGGCGATCGTGCTCAGCACGAAGTTCTCGACGCCATTGCCGGTGTTGGTGACCGAGAAGGACAGCACCTGTCCCGTTGCGCCAGGGGTGGTTGGCACATCGGCGGAATTGCTCGAATCTACGGTGACGTCGAGCAATTCATCGACGAGCAGATCAACCTGGTTCGAATTGATCGTGGTTGAACCGCCGCCGGTGTCGAAGCTGGCCGAGGCGGTATTGCTGATCGTCGAGCCGGCGCGTGTACCCGCGGCTTGCGCCTGCATCGGCAACGCGAGCGCCGCCAGAAGGGCGAGAAATGAACAAGAGGGAAGAAGCTGATGCTTCGCGCCCCCCACAGGCGCTTTCATCATCACTTTGACTCCGAAGTGGTTGGTCCTTGACTTCATAAGTCGCCGAAAAAGGGTAATTTCTGGTTAAAAAGCAGCGAGAAAGGCAGTTTCTGACCCAGAGGGGGACAAATTTGGCATCCGATTCGTCGCGAAACGGGCGGCTGGTGCAAAATGCAAACGGCGCGTAAGAAGAGGCGGTTAACGCAGGAGAACTGGGGTGGCGGACGATCGGGGGAGCAAAGGCACGCGCCCGCGTTCGAATCCGCTGCATCAAATCGAGATCGATGATTTCCGCCGCGATCGGTTGCTCGCGGCGCTGACGCTGATCTTTGGCGCGAGCTTCTGCCTGGGGCTACCGTTTGCCCTGCAGTTCGGCGCGGAGTTCTTTTTGCCGCTGACTGCCGCGATCGTGATCGCGATTGCGCTGGTGCCGCTGCTCGAATGGCTCGAGCGGCGTGGCGTGCCCTCAGCACTGGCGGCTTTTCTTTCGCTCACCGGGTTTCTAATGCTGATCAATGCCGCGCTGGCGATCATCGTCGTACCGGCGACGGGGTGGTTTGCGCGGCTGCCCGATTCGATCCCGCGGATTCAGAGCAATCTGGCACCGTTGATCGATTTTTACTCGACGCTGCAACGGTTTGTCGATCGCACCCTGTTGTCGGTGGCGAGCGGAAGCGAGGCGACGGCGCAGGCGGTGGCGGCGACCGCGCCCACGTCGGTCGTTGATTATTTCATCTCCGCCGCGCCATCGGCAGCGATCCAGTTGTTCTTTGCCGTGCTGGTGATCTTTTTCTTCCTCTCCGGCTGGACGCGACTGCGCAAGGGGACGATCCGGCGGCGCGGCAGCTTTGACGGCGCGATGCAGACTGCCCGGGTGATCCAGAATGTCGTCGATGCCACCGCCGACTATCTGGCCACCATCACCATGATCAACGCGATTCTGGGGTTGTCGGTCGCGCTGCTGTTGTGGGCGCTGGGTATGCCTTCACCGTTCATGTGGGGCGGCATCGTGTCGCTGTGCAATTTCGTGCCCTATGTCGGACCGATCGTAGCGGCGATCCTGCTCGGGCTGGGCGGGTTGATGACTTTTGACGCGGTGGGGCTGGCGCTGCTGCCAGCACTGCTGTTCATCGGTGTCCACACGGTCGAGGCCAATGTGATTACTCCGCTGGTGCTGGGCAAGCGGCTGACGATCAATCCGTTGCTGATCCTGGTATCGCTCAGTTTCTGGGGTTGGGTATGGGGTGCGCCGGGGGCGTTGCTGGCGGTGCCATTGCTGCTGATTTTGCAGACGGTGTTGCAATCGACGGGGACGCCCGATCTGGCAGGTTTCCTGTTCGAACGCGGGACGTTGACGACGGTCGACGAGATGCGCGATCGATTAAATCGCGGCGAAGCCGAAAGCGACGGTTGACAGGTCGGGGCGAGCGCCATATTGGCGCTGCTCCCAAGCACACGCGGGTGTAGCTCAGTTGGTTAGAGTGCCGGCCTGTCACGCCGGAGGTCGCGGGTTCGAGCCCCGTCACTCGCGCCATCCCTTCCAATTTTGGACGGGATGGCCACCGCGTCTTGGGATTGCCGATACTGGAAATTGGGAACCTGGCGCCGCTCGTTAGCGGCGCCAGGTTCCCAATTCCATCCAACGCAGCAGTGGCTTCAACGGCATGATCCAGACGATTCCCGCGATTAGGTAAAACACCGCCTGCACCAGCACCGGCCACGTGCCGACCCATGGCGACAGGCTGACGATAATCGTCGTCCAACCAGCGATCAGTAGCAGGATCAGCAACATGCCGACAGGTTTGCGCCAGCTCGGCTGGGGGTTGCTGTCGGCGTGGTCTTGGCGATCTTCGCTCACAAACGGTCTCCACACAGGATGAATTCTTGTTCGGTCAGGACGGCGTCGAGCGTCATGTCGGTTGATTCGCGTGGGGCCGCATCGATCTCCTGAACCGACCAGCCGACCCCGATCCGCAGCGCGTCCGGATGCGCTGCGAAATAACGGTCATAATGGCCGCCACCTTGGCCGATACGGCTGCCTTGGCGGTCAAACCCGACGAGGGGGCAGAAAATCAAGCCGGGGGCGGCAACGGATGCATCGTTCAGCGGCTGCTGGATACCCCATGGTCCCTTCTCAAGCGGCGCGTCCGTCCGCCAGCGCCGAAAATCCATCATATCGGTGCGCGTGGCGTGATGGGGAAGGGCGAGTGCTCCCGTCGCCGCGACATCGTCAAACATCGGCAGGATGTCAGGCTCGTCTCCCCACGCGGCATAGGCGCCGATGACGCCATGATCGGCCAGAAGCTCGGAAATAGGTGCGGGAAGCACACGAAACGCCGCCAGTCGCGCCATTCCGCCCAGGTTTGCGGCAAAATGCTTGCGGCGAAAGCGCAGTTTTTCTCGCAATTTCTGCTTTTGGAGGACCAAATCGGCGGACAAGTCGGTCATCGCCTCCTGTGAAACCTGGTCGATCGGTTGGCGGGACCGCCGAGGTCGTTTGCTGGAAAGTCCTCTGACGCCAGTAACGTCAGGTGGGAACCATATACGTCGGACCAGGGTCCGGGCAGGGACAGCTCCCTAGGATGATGTATCGCCTCAGGGATTTTCGCAAAAGCTCGTGCCGGGCAGTACCCGCCGCCCCATATGTAGGGGCGCGGGCGGACTCGCTCAAGGGATTTGCTCGACTTTCGTCGCCAGCGCCTCGATCCGGTCGGCGATCTGGAGCAGCGCGCGGTCGTTTGCCGGCTTTCGGGCAGGAGGGGATGATGGCGCAGCGCGCAGGGCCTCAAGCTCTTTCAGCGCCGCCTGTTCGCGAATGACTGCCGCGCGTAGTTCATCACGCGCTGCTGCTTCACGGCTTTCCGCGAGCGCTACAGCGGCACGCAGCGAATCAGATTGAGGTTCCGCCTTGTCGGCCTTGCCCTTGGCTTCCTGAGCATCGTCGGCGAGCATCAGTGCGGCAAACAGCAGCTGACGAACCTCGGTTCCGCCTTGGATCCCCCGAGCCTTTTCATCGACGACGGCAGCAAGCTGGAGCAGCTGCGCTTCCTCACCGTCGGCGCAATGGACGTCATAAGGCCGCCCCGCGATCATCAGCCTGACATCAGCCACGATCGGCCTCCGCAATCAGGCGATCGAGTTCGCCGATCACCGCTGCAACCTCCGCCTTCAGGGCCGACTGGTTGGGGGAGGGGGCGGCCATATGCGATGAAAGTCGGCTTGGCTGGGTGGCCAGCGCCATTTCGATACGGCTGAGCGCGCGCTCGATACGGCCGATGGCCAGGCTGGATTCGTCGAGATCGAGTTCCATGGGCGATGGGTAGCAGCGGCGGGGAAGGGGTGCAATTGCCCTGTCGATCCAAAATGCGCCGATTTTCCGTTCGCAGCGGTTGACTCCTGACCCCGCCGCCGCAAAGGGCTGTGCGCATCCAGTCGGGCCGTAGCGTCCGGCGCCTGCCCAGCCATTTCCGGGGGACAAATGACACTGCCCGAACGTCAGCTCGCCAACGCAATCCGCGCGCTTGCGATGGATGCCGTCCAGGCCGCAAACAGCGGTCACCCGGGGATGCCGATGGGCATGGCCGATGTGGCGACGGTGCTCTATTCGGATTATCTGAAATTTGATCCAGCCGATCCGAAATGGGTCGATCGCGACCGATTCGTGCTGTCGGCGGGGCATGGCTCAATGCTCGCTTATGCAACGCTGCACCTTGCAGGCTACGCGCGGCCGACGATCGACGATATCCGCAATTTCCGCCAACTGCACAGCCCGTGCGCGGGGCATCCCGAGAATTTTGAACTCGAAGGCGTCGAAACGACGACGGGACCGCTGGGACAGGGGCTGGCGACCGCGGTGGGTATGGCGATTGCCGAGCGGCATCTGAATGCGATCTATGGCGACGATCTGGTCGATCACCGCACTTGGGTGGTTGCCGGCGACGGCTGCCTGATGGAGGGCATCAACCACGAAGCCATCGGGCTGGCGGGGCATTTGCAGCTCGGTCGGATGATCGTGCTGTGGGATGACAACAAGATCACCATCGACGGATCGACGGACCTTTCGACGAGCGAGGACATCGCGGCGCGTTACGCGGCGACCGGATGGCATGTCGAAAGCTGCGACGGGCATGATCCCGCCGACATTCGCCGCGCGATCGAAGCCGCGCTTGCCGATCCGCGCCCGTCGCTGATCGCATGCAGGACGATCATCGGCTTTGGAGCGCCCAACAAGCAGGGCACGTCGGCAACGCACGGCGCCCCGCTGGGCGCCGAAGAGATCGCCGCGGCGCGCAACGAACTTGGCTGGACCGCCGAGCCTTTCGATATTCCCGCGGACGTTGCTTCAGCATGGGCAGGGTTCGGCGAAAAGGGCAAGGCGCTTCATGCCGAATGGAATGATCGCCTTGCAAGCAGCGAAAAGCGCAAGGAATTTTCTGCTCGACTGAGCGGTAATGTCGTTCCGGGCGATGCGTTCAAGGCCTATCTCGACGGTCTTGTTGCCGAGCCGCCCAAGGTCGCGACGCGCAAGGCGTCGGAGAACACGCTGAGTGCGCTGACGGCGGATATTGCCGCGCTTGTCGGCGGCAGTGCCGATTTGACGGGTTCGAACAACACCAAAACGTCGTCAACCAAGCCACTGACAAAAGATGATTATTCTGGCCGCTATATCTATTATGGAATTCGCGAATTCGGCATGGCGGCGGCGATGAACGGCATGGCGCTGCACGGCGGTGTCGTTCCCTATGGTGGCACCTTTCTTGTGTTCGCCGATTATTGCCGCGCCGCGATCCGCCTGTCGGCACTTCAGCAGCAGCGCATCGTCTATGTGATGACGCACGACAGCATCGGGCTGGGCGAGGACGGGCCGACGCACCAGCCGATCGAGCATCTGCAATCGCTGCGCGCTATGCCGAACCTGCTCGTGATGCGCCCAGCCGATGCGGTCGAAACCGCCGAATGCTGGGCGCTGGCGCTGGCACAACAGGATCGGCCGTCGCTGCTCGCGCTGACCCGTCAGAACCTGCGGCCGCTGCGTCATGACGTCACGGAAAATCTTTGTGCGAAAGGCGGTTACCGCCTGCGGGCTGCCTCAGCCGCACGCAAGGTTGTGCTGGTCGCCACGGGTTCGGAAGTGTCGCTCGCGATGGATATTGCCGACAAGCTTGAGGCCGCCGGTCATGGCGCCGACGTTGTGTCGATGGTATCGACCGAGCTGTTCGACGAACAGGATGCCGCCTATCAGGCAAACATCCTGCCGAGCGATGTGCTGACCGTCTCGATCGAGGCCGGCACGACCTTTGGCTGGGAACGCTATACCGGCCGCGATGGCCTGCGGTTCGGCATCGACAGTTTTGGCGCCTCGGCGCCGATTGATGATCTCTACGCGCATTTCGGCCTGACCGTCGACGCAATCACCCCCCAGATTCTGGCAAAGCTCGGCCATTGAGGACCGGCTAGCCCTCCGCAGAAAGGACATTTCGACATGGCAGTGAAGGTTGCAATCAACGGTTTCGGACGCATCGGCCGTAACGTGGCGCGCGCTATATTGGAGCGTAAAGACCATGATCTGGAACTGGTGTCGATCAATGATTTGGGCGACGCCAAGGCGAATGCCCGTTTGCTCCGCCATGACTCGGTGCATGGTCCCTTCCAGGGTACGGTCGAAATAGACGGCAACGATCTGATCATCAACGGCAAGCGTATCCAGGTGACCGCCGAGCGCGATCCCGCGGCGCTGCCCCATGCCGCCAACGGCATCGACATCGTGATGGAATGCACCGGCTTCTTCACCAACAAGGCAGGCGGCCAGAAGCATCTCGACGCCGGCGCCAAGCGCGTGCTGATCTCGGCGCCCGCCAAGGAAGTGGACCTGACGGTTGTTTACGGCGTTAACGATGACAAGATCACGGCCGATCACCTGATCATCTCGAACGCGTCGTGCACGACTAACTGCCTCGCGCCCTTTGCCAAGGTGCTGCACGAAGCGATCGGTATCGAGCGCGGTCTCATGACCACGATCCACGCCTATACCAATGACCAGAAGATCCTCGACCAGATCCATGACGATCCGCGCCGCGCCCGCGCGGCCGCGATGTCGATGATCCCGACCTCGACCGGCGCTGCGGTAGCTGTTGGCCTGGTGCTGCCCGAACTCAAGGGCAAGCTCGACGGTTCGTCGATCCGTGTTCCGACTCCGAATGTTTCGGTGGTGGACCTGACCTTCACGCCGCTCCGCGAAACCACCAAGGAAGAAGTCAACGCGCTGCTGAAGGCGGCCGCCGAAGGCCCGCTGAAGGGCGTGCTTGGCTACACCGACGAGCCGCTGGTTTCGATCGACTTCAACCATAATGCCGCCAGCTCGACGATCGACGCGCTCGAAACCGCGGTGATCGACGGTAAGCTTGTGCGCGTGCTCAGCTGGTACGATAATGAATGGGGCTTCTCGAACCGCATGATCGACACCGCGGGCGTGATCGCCAAATTCCTCTAAAGCCCAAAGGAAACGTCGATGACCGCGTTCAAGACCCTCGACGACATCGGTGACGTCACCGGCAAACGCGTGCTTGTGCGCGTCGACCTGAACGTCCCGATGATCGACGGCGCGGTCGGCGACAAAACGCGGATCGAGGCGGCGAGGCCGACGATCCGCGAGCTGGCCGACAAGGGCGCGATCGTGCTGTTGCTGGCACATTTCGGTCGACCGAAGGGCGCGAAGAACCCGACCCAGTCGCTCAGCCTTGTCATGGGCGGGGTCGAGGATGTGCTCGGCCATTCGGTGATGTTCATTCCCGAATGTATCGGTGAAGGCGCGAAAGCGGGCATCGCGGTGCTTGCCGCGGGCGATGTTGCAGTGTTGGAAAACACGCGCTTCTACCCCGGCGAGGAAACGAACGACCCGGCCTTTGCCGACGCCTTGGCCGAAAACGGTGATCTTTACGTCAACGACGCCTTTTCGGCGGCGCACCGCGCGCATGGGTCGACCGAGGGTATCGCCCGGCGGCTGCCCGCTTATGCAGGCCGCGCGATGGAGGCCGAGTTGAAGGCGCTCGACGCTGCGCTCGGCAATCCGGCGCATCCGGTCGCCGCGGTCGTCGGCGGCGCCAAGGTATCGAGCAAGATCGATGTGCTGCGCCATTTGGTGAGCAAGGTTGATCATCTCATCATCGGTGGCGGGATGGCGAACACCTTCCTCGCTGCGCGCGGGGTCGATGTCGGCAAATCCCTGTGCGAGCATGAGCTAGTCGATACCGCCAACGCGATTTTTGACGCGGCCGATGCCTCGGGCTGTACGATCCACCTGCCGTACGACGTCGTAGTGGCAAAGGAGTTTGCGCCCAACCCCCCGACCCGCACCGTCAACGTTCACGAAGTTGCCGCCGACGAGATGATCCTCGACATCGGCCCTGCGGCGACCGAGGCGCTGGCGGATGTGCTGAAAAATTGCCGTACCTTGGTGTGGAACGGCCCGCTCGGCGCATTCGAGACCCCGCCGTTCGACACCGCGACGGTTGCATTGGCCAAGACGGCCGCGGCGCTGACCCGCGAGGGTTCGCTGATCTCCGTTGCCGGGGGCGGCGATACTGTCGCAGCGCTCAACCATGCCGGGGTCGGAAAGGATTTTACCTTTGTTTCGACCGCCGGCGGCGCCTTCCTCGAATGGATGGAAGGCAAGCCCCTGCCGGGTGTGGATGCACTGTCCCAATGACCGCGCAGGTGGTCGGCCTTTTCGACACCCCTGTCGTGGTAGACGACCTGCCGGACGCCGCGACCATCAATGCTGCGCTGCGGCCGCTGATCCTGGCGCGCCGGGCGGCTAAACCTGGTGTGACCATGTCGAATATCGGCGGTTGGCAGTCAGAACATGACGTCGCCGAATGGGGCGGCGAACCGGTGCAGCATCTGCTGCGGCATGTATTCGCACTGGCGAACGCCCATTGTGTCGATATTATTTCGCCTAATGTGCTGCGACACCGCTGGACGACCGATATTTGGGTCAATGTGTCGCCGCCGCAGGCGTCGAACCAGATGCACACCCATCCCGGCGCCTTTTGGTCGGCCGTTTATTATGTCGACGACGGATCGGATACGGGCGACGGAGCGATTGGCGGCGAACTGGTAATCGAAGATCCGCGAATGCCGATGGTGTTGATGACGATGCCCAATTTGCGCCTGCGCAACTCGAACGGATCGGTTCACGAGCCGCAGTTGAAGATGAAGGTGCGGAGCGGGCGGATCATCATGTTCCCATCATGGTTGAGCCACGGAGTGATGCCACACCAAGGGATGCGCGACCGCATTTCGATTGCGATCAACCTGCTCGCCATCCCCTTGAATCCGGCCTGACAAGGCAACGAACCCCGCGCATTGCATCCCGCTCGCCGCGCCGCTATGCGCACCGCCACATACGTATGCAAACCATCGGAGACGTTATGACGACCGCCAATGCCGCCATGCTGGACCAGATCAAATCGGGGCAGGGTTTTATCGCCGCGCTCGACCAGAGCGGCGGATCGACGCCGAAGGCGCTGAAGGGCTATGGCATCGAAGCCGACGCTTTTTCGAATGATGGGGAAATGTTCGGCCTGATCCACGCGATGCGCAGCCGCATCGTCACCGCGCCATGCTTCAACGGTGAAAAGGTGATCGGTGCGATCCTGTTCGAGCGGACGATGGATGGTGACGCCGATGGCAAGCCGGTGCCGACAGTGCTTTGGGAGCGCGGCGTGGTGCCGTTTCTGAAGGTCGATAAGGGTCTGGAAGACGAAGTTAACGGTGTCCAGCTGATGAAGCCCAACCCCGATCTCGATGCCCTGTGCCAGCGCGCCGTTGCCAAGGGCGTGTTCGGGACCAAGATGCGCAGCGTCATCAATCTTGCCAATCCGGCTGGGGTCAAGGCGATCGTCGAACAGCAGTTCGCCGAGGCCAAACGCATTGCGTCGCATGGGCTGGTGCCGATCATCGAACCCGAGGTGAACATCAAAAGTGTCGAGCGCGATGCCGCCGACCGCCTGTTGCTGAACGAACTGCTGGCAGCGCTGGATGCGTGGGACGGCGCGCCGGTCATGCTGAAGCTTTCGCTGCCGACCGAGGCCGGGCTGTTCCAGCCGCTGGTCGACCATCCGAAGGTGCTGCGCGTCGTCGCGCTGTCGGGTGGTTTTGCCCGCCCCGAAGCTTGCGCCGAGCTGGCGAAAAACCCGGGCATCATCGCGAGCTTTAGCCGCGCGCTGCTGGAAGACCTGCGCCACCAGATGAGCGACGACGAGTTCAACACGTCGCTCGGCGGCGCGATCAACGAAATTCACGCGGCTTCGGTAGCCTGATGTGATGGGGCGCCCAAAATGAGTGAGGAGTGGCAAGCCGTCGACAATTACATCGCCGCCAAATTGCTTGGCCACGATGACGCGCTTGCCGCTACCCTCGCGAACAATGCCGACCAAGGCTTACCGCCGATCGATGTGTCCGCGGCGCAGGGCAAGATGCTGTTCCTGCTGGCACCGATCGCCGGTGTCAAACGCATCCTCGAGATTGGCACCCTCGGCGGTTATTCGACGATCTGGCTGGCGCGCGCGCTGCCCGAGGATGGTCGACTGGTAACGCTGGAACTCGAACCGCACCACGCGGCGGTGGCCCGCGTGAACCTGGAACGCGCGGGGGTGTTGGCCAAGGTTGATGGTCGGGTCGGTTCGGCCGTCGAGAGCCTTGCCGCGATGACCGACGAAGCGCCGTTCGATTTCGTCTTCATCGATGCCGACAAGCAGAACAATGCGCATTATGTGCGCGAGGCGATCCGGCTCGGGCGTGCGGGAACAACGATTGTTGTCGACAATGTGGTGCGCGAAGGCGGCGTGCTGGACGTCGAGAGCGACGACGAGCGCATCGTCGGCACCCGGGCGTTATTCGACATGCTGAGCGCTGAACCGCGGCTCGACGCGACCGCGGTGCAGACGGTCGGCGCGAAGAAGTGGGACGGATTCGTGCTGGCGCGGGTGCGCTGATCCCGCCCGCCTTCCAATTTCGTCATTGCGAGGAGCCGAAGGCGACGCGGCAATCCAGGGGCGGCGTAAGGCCGCTCTGGATTGCTTCGCTTCGCTCGCAATGACGAGAGCCTTTAGAGCCCTCCCGCGAAACGGAACGCAAAGCGATAATCCTCCGGTTTCAGCTCGACGTTCGTCACCTTGTCGGGCCGCACTGACTCCAGCGTGATGCTGCCGTCAGCAATCGGCGTCGATTCGCCCAATGTGACTTCAAACGGTTGCTTGTCGCCGTTGCCGCGAAACCACAGCATCTTCACCCGTACCCGGCCTGCCCAGACGCAGCGCGCGTTCATCGGGCAGCGGCTGTCCTCGATCACTTCGACCGGCTGGATGATCGGGCCATCGGCATAGGCTTTCTGGCCGAGCGCCACGTTGCTGGCGTCAGCGAGGGGTGCTCCCCCAGATGTCGTGGCACACGCCGACACGGCAAACGCTGCGAGGATGATCGGGGCGGCGAGGCGGGTCATGTTCTGCATTTGCGGGTTGATGAACGCGTCGCTATGAACCCGCCATGACCCGTATCCCATGCCAGCTTTACCTCATCTCGCCGCTCGACGTCGGCGGTGATTTTCCTGCCCGGTTGACTGCGACGCTCGACGCAGGACCGGTCGCGGCGTTCCAGTTTCGCGTCAAAGGGCTGGAGCAGCACGAAGCAGCGCGGTTGGCCGCGCCGTTGCAAGCGATCTGCGCCGCGCGCGAGGTCGCGTTTATCGTCAACGACGATGTCGCGCTGGCGAAACGGCTGGGCGCCGACGGGGTGCATCTGGGGCAGGGCGACGGCGATCCCCGCGAAGCGCGGCGCGAGCTTGGCCCCAACGCACAGATTGGGGTCACCTGTCACGCCAGCCGCCATATGGCGATGGAAGCGGGCGAGGCGGGGGCGGACTATGTCGCGTTTGGAGCTTTTTATCCGACGACCACCAAGGCGGTCGAGCATCAGGCCGAGCCCGAAATTCTGGAATGGTGGCAGGGGATGTTTGAACTGCCGTGCGTCGCGATCGGCGGCATCACGGTCGACAATGCGCGTGTACTGGTCGATGCGGGGGCCGATTTTCTGGCGGTATCGGGCGGAGTATGGGCGTATCCCGATGGCCCCGCGGCGGCGGTGCAGGCGTTTAACGATCTGCTGAAAGATCAGCCCGCGGGATAGTCGCGCCCCGGCTTTTTCCGCGGGTCGCCAGACGCAATCGGCGGCGCAGCATCCTTGCGCCAGCCAAACAGGCCGGCGCAAGGCGCTGGACGGCGCGGCGGTACGGCGCCGCTACCGTGTGGTCGGGTTGTTACATCGGAAAGATCGATACTCATCATGCTGCCGATATGCCGGGAACAAATGCCTCCATATTGGATCGATACGTCAAATCGGCTTCGGTTCGTCGCTTCTGGCGCTTCGGTCCAATCGGCTTGCCCTTCGGCGCCTGCGCCGCTAAAGGCGCGCACCTGATACCGATGCCCAGCGGGGTGCCGGTTTGCTCTTTCCATCCTTGTCTAGTGAGTGTGCGCGATGAAAATCACCGGCGTTGAAATCCGTCCCGGCAACATTATCGAATTTGAAAAGGGGATCTGGAAGGTCACCAAGATCCAGCACACCCAGCCGGGCAAGGGCGGCGCCTATATGCAGGTCGAAGCCAAGAATCTGATCGACGGGCGTAAGCTCAACAACCGGTTCCGCAGCGCCGACACAGTCGAGAAGGTCCGCCTCGACACCAAGGACTTCCAGTTTCTTTACGCCGAGGGCGAGGATCTGGTGTTCATGGACAAGGATAGTTTCGAGCAAATCAACATCTCGAAGGACGTCGTTGGCGACGCCCACGAGTTCCTGCAGGACGGCATGGATGTCGTGCTCGAACTCTGGGAAGAACGCCCGATTTCGGTCGAGCTCCCCGAAACCATCGAAGCCACGATCGTCGAAGCCGACGCGGTGGTGAAGGGGCAGACGGCATCGTCGTCATACAAGCCCGCGATCCTCGACAATGGCGTACGCGTGATGGTGCCGCCGCACATCACCAGCGGTACCAAGATCGTCGTCCATGTGTACGACCGCGAATATGTCCGCCGCGCCGATTAAGTAACGTAGCTCCCGCGGAGGGCGTTCAGAGGCACGTGACTCTGAACGCGGCCGCTAGCGTTTTACATTGCCGACAGCGGCCCCCGCCTTCGCGGGGGCGACGCGTTGAGGGAAACGAAAATGGCCATATCCGGCATCATCACCGTCATGGAACGCGCCGCGCGCAAGGCGGGGACCAAGCTGCGCCGCGATTTCGGCGAGATCGAACATCTGCAGGTGTCGCAAAAGGGGCCGGCCGATTTCGTGTCGAAGGCCGATCAGGCCGCCGAACGCACCCTCTATGACGAACTCGGCCGCGATCGTCCGGGTTGGGGCTTTGTGCTCGAAGAGGGCGGGATCATTGAGGGTGAGCCGGGCAAACCGCGCTTCATCATCGATCCGCTCGACGGCACCTCGAACTTCCTCCACGCCATCCCGCATTTCGCGATTTCGATCGCGGTGCAGGAGCCCAAGATTGGCGGCGGCTGGGGCGACATCACCTCGTGCCTGATCTATCAGCCGGTAACCGACGAAAGCTATTGGGCCGAACGCGGTCGCGGCGCGTGGCTGCACGACCGCCGCCTGCGCGTCGCGTCGCGGCGTAATCTGAACGAATGTCTGATTTCGACCGGGATTCCGTTCATGGGCCATGGCAATATGCCGCAGTGGAGCCGCATTTTCGGTGCGGTCGCCCCCGAGGTCGCGGGCATCCGGCGCTTCGGTGCTGCCAGCCTGGACCTCGCGTGGGTCGCGGCGGGCCGCTACGACGGCTTCTGGGAAAGCGACCTCAAGATCTGGGACGTCGCCGCGGGCATGTTGCTGGTGCGCGAGGCTGGCGGTTTCGTCAGCGACTTCCGCGGCGGTGACCGCGCGATCGAACGCAGCGAGTTTATCGCGGGCAGCGCCGCGGTGCATTCGAAGCTGCAAAAATTGGTCGCAGGCGCGCTAAGGAACGCTTAATTCCGAAGGTGCTTTGGGCCGCGTCCGATCGATAACGAATTTTCGATAGTCCTCCATCAGATTGGACCAGATGTTGAGACTCAGGCCGACATTCGGCCGCGGAATGCCGCTCGCCCCAAGATTGACATCCATCTCAAGCACCGGGTCGCCCTGCCGGTCGCGATAGGCACGAGCATATCTTTTGGTGCGATTCCATTCGTTCAGGCTTTCGAGCGACATGGATTTTGCATCGCTAAAGGCCAGGAAATACTGCACCGACTGGCATTGTTCGTTCTGAACGCAATTCAGGAAAAACATTCGAAACTTCAGGTCACCATTGTCGATCTGAATATATGGCGCCGCACCGTCGGGAGTCACGATGGTGGCCTCCCACCCTCTTGATTCCAGAATAGCCTTGAAAAGTTGCGGGTCGCTGGCCGTGACCAGTTCGGCCTGCGCCGGGGTCGCGGCCAGCAAAGCTGCCAAAACCGCCGTCCATTTCATCATCGCTTCTCGGTCCTGCTGTGGAGTGTCAGGCGAACACGCCCATGGCCAAGAGCTATCCAATCACGATGAGACGTACCAGATTGGCCGGTGCACCGGGTGCATCGCCGCTTGGCGTCAGGACCCCGGGCGCCGGCAATGATGGCGGATGCATGTGGTCAGACACTGGTCTGACGCCCGACGCCGCGGAACGGCGGGACCAGTGCGCCGCGAGCAGCGGCTATTTGCCGAAAATATACTCCCGGAACGAGTCCATCAGCGACGCCCAAGTGTTGAAGCTTTCACCGACATTTTCCCGCGGGATGCCCGCGAAGTCGAGATCGACGTCCATTTCGAGGACCGGATCACCCTCATCATCCTTGTAGGCGCGGGCGAAGCGTTTGTCCTTGTTCCAGCTGTTGAGTTTGTCGAGCGAGACGTCCTTCGCGTCACTGAACCCCATGTAGAATTGCAGCGTCTTGCAATTCTTCTCGTCGTCGTCGCAATTCATGAACAGCACGAGGAATTTCAACCCGTTGCGGTTGCTTTCGATATAGGGGCTTTCGTCGGGCTTGGTGATCAGCGTGGCGGGCCAGCCCTGCGACTCGACGATGGCCTTGATCGCCTGCGGGTTTTTGGCGTTCACCAGCTCGGCGTGCGCCGGACTCGCGGCCATCGCCGCGGTGGCGGCGGCAAGGGTTAGCGCTGCGCCGAACAAACTGTTTTTCATGACGGTCCTCCCTATCGAATTGTGCGATCCAGACGCGGTAATTCGACCCCCATTGCTCCGGCGTAACACAGCGACAGGGGCTGTCGCCAGCACCCTTTGCGCTTTTGGTCACCGGGCAGGCGAAAATCATGCCCGCAGTGCTTGCGACCAGCGGCAGGCTGGCCTAAAGCGCCCGCATAACGGGTGGCAAACACCTCAAAACAAGACTGCGAGCTCCCATGGTCGATCTGACGCAATATCTGCCGATCCTGATATTCCTGGTCATTGCGGTCGGGTTGTCGTCGGCGTTCGTGTTCCTGCCGATGGGCGTCGCGCGCCTGACCGGCGCGCACAAACCCGACCCGGCCAAGCTGACCGAATATGAATGCGGCTTCCCGGCGTTCGAGGATGCGCGCAGCCAGTTCGACGTGCGCTTCTATCTGGTCGCGATTCTCTTCATCATCTTCGACCTCGAAGCCGCGTTCCTGTTTCCCTGGGCGGTGAGCCTGGAGGAAATCGGCTGGGCGGGTTGGGCTACGATGATGATATTCCTCGCCGAACTTGCGATCGGCCTTGTCTATGCATGGAAGAAAGGGGCGTTGGACTGGGAATGAGCAGCTCGATCATCCTGCCGCCCGGCCAGATGCCGGTTGCAAGCCCTGTCGCTCCGGGGACGAACCCCGACATGGCGTTTTTCGACGACCTCAACAGCGAGGTTGGCGACAAGGGCTTTCTCGTCACCTCGACCGAGGATCTGTTCAACTGGGCGCGTACC
The DNA here is from genome assembly GCF_002454115.1 of Sphingopyxis sp. UBA6723. GTDB lineage: Bacteria > Pseudomonadota > Alphaproteobacteria > Sphingomonadales > Sphingomonadaceae > Sphingopyxis. The sequence goes on from NZ_DKIH01000013.1 coordinate 143,497, forward strand.
GGCTCGCTGTGGTGGATGACCTTTGGCCTTGCATGCTGCGCGGTCGAAATGATCCACGTCAACATGCCGCGGTACGACATGGAGCGTTTCGGCGCCGCACCGCGCGCCTCGCCGCGTCAGAGCGACGTCATGATCGTCGCTGGCACGCTTTGCAACAAGATGGCTCCGGCGTTGCGCCGCGTTTACGACCAGATGTCGAACCCGAAATATGTGATTTCGATGGGTAGCTGCGCTAATGGCGGCGGCTATTATCATTACAGCTATTCGGTGGTGCGCGGCTGTGACCGGATCGTGCCCGTGGACATCTATGTCCCCGGCTGCCCGCCGACCGCCGAAGCCTTGCTCTATGGCGTGATGCAGCTGCAGCGGAAGATCCGCCGCGTCGGGACGATTGAACGCTGATGGCCCACGCCGCTCCCCTGATTGCGCCGCGCGCGACGCTGGCGGCTGAGCTGAAGCAGCTGCTCGGCACCGATCTGCTCGCGCATGATTTCGCTGCTGACGAGGACAGCATCACCGTTGATCGCACCGCGATTGCCGGGGTGATGATCGCGCTGCGCGATAATCTGGAATATCAGCAGCTGATGGAGATCGCTGGGGTCGACTATCCCGACCGCGCCGAGCGGTTCGAGGTCGTCTATCATCTGCTCAGCGTGACGCGGAACCACCGCCTGCGCGTTCGCGTGTCAACCGACGAGTCGACGCCGGTGCCGAGCATCGTGCCGGTGTGGCCCGTCGCGGGCTGGCTCGAGCGCGAAGTGTTCGACATGTATGGCGTGTTGTTTGCGGGCAATCCCGACCTGCGCCGCATCCTGACCGACTATGGGTTCCAGGGGCATCCGCAGCGCAAGGACTTCCCGCTGACCGGCTATATCGAGCTGCGTTACAGCGAAGAGGACAAGCGCGTTGTCTATGAGCCGGTCAAGCTGGCGCAGGATTTCCGCAACTTCGACTTCCTCTCACCGTGGGAAGGCGCTGATTATGTGCTGCCGGGCGATGAGAAGGCTGGCGGTACTGGCGAGGCGCCGGGCAAGGGCGCCCCGACCCCAATGACAGCCAAGGAAGTGAAGGCGTCCGACGACAAGCCCAAGAAGGCTTCGCCGCCGCCGACCCCGAAGACGACCGACAGCCCAGCGCAGACGGGGGCAGGTGCCAAGGTCAACAAGGCCGCGTCGAAGACGAGCCGCGACGGCGCGAAGTCCAAAGTCGCGACCAAAGAGGCGAAGACGCCCGCGACGTCCAAGGCCGAAAAGGCGCCCGCCAAGCCGCGCGCGCCGCGCAAGCCCAAGACGGGAGGTGACGCATGACCGACACCCCGACCATCCGCCACCACGGCGGCGACATGTTCGAAGGCTATCCGGTCGACACCGCGAACACCGCGGGCGATCAGGCCGTCACCAACTACACGATCAACTTCGGCCCGCAGCACCCTGCGGCGCATGGGGTGCTACGCCTCGTACTGGAACTCGACGGCGAGATTATCGAGCGCGTCGATCCGCACGTCGGGTTGCTGCATCGCGGCACCGAAAAGCTGATCGAATATAAGACCTATTTGCAGGCGTTGCCCTATTTCGACCGGCTCGATTATTGCTCGCCGCTCGGCATGGAGCACAGCTATGTGCTCGCGATCGAGAAATTGCTCGACCTCGAAGTCCCGGCGCGCGCGCAATATCTGCGGACGATGTTCGCCGAGCTGACGCGCATCTGCAACCACATGCTCAATATCGGCAGCCACGTCATGGACGTCGGCGCGATGACCCCGAACCTGTGGGTGTTCGAGTTGCGCGAAGATTGCCTGAACTTCTTCGAGCGCGCCTCAGGCGCGCGTATGCACAGCGCGTATTTCCGTCCCGGCGGCGTCCATCAGGACGTTCCGGAAAAGCTGCTCGTCGACATCGGCGAATGGGTTGAAACGCGGCTGCCGAAGCTGTTCGGCGACGCGATGAGCCTGGTCATCGACAACCGCATCTTCAAGCAGCGCAACGTCGACATCGCGACGGTGAGCAAGGAAGACGCACTGGCATGGGGTTTCTCTGGCCCGATGATCCGCGGCAGCGGCATCGCATGGGATCTGCGCAAGTCGCAGCCTTATGACGCCTATGCGAAGATGGAATTCGACATTCCCGTCGGCACGCGCGGCGATTGCTACGACCGCTTCATGGTGCGTGTCGAGGAGGTCTATCAGTCGGCGAAGATCATCAAGCAGTGCCTGCGCGACATGCCCACCGGCCCGATCGCCAGCCTTGACCGCAAGGTCGTCCCGCCGAAGCGCGGCGAGATGAAGCAGTCGATGGAATCGCTGATCCATCACTTCAAGCTCTACACCGAAGGCTTCCACGTCCCCGCGGGCGAAGTCTATGTGGCGACCGAAAGCCCGAAGGGCGAATTCGGCGTCTATCTGGTCAGCGACGGCACCAACAAGCCGTACCGCTGCAAGATCCGCCCGACGGCGTTTTCGCATCTGCAGGCGATGGACATGATGTCGAAAGGCCACATGCTGGCCGACACCACCGCGATCATCGGCGCGATCGACGTGGTGTTCGGGGAGTGTGACCGGTAATGCTGCGCGAGCTCGCCATTCTCGTCTTGGTGATCGCAGGCTTTGCGTCTGCGGTGGCGGCCTATCTCGCCGCCTTTCATGGCGAGGTAACGATAAAGGAAGTCGTCTCGACCGCATTTGCCGCGACGCTCGGCATGTATGTCGGACGATATATTGAACGAGGTCTGGCCCGTGGCTGACGCACCCCAAATCCCCGACGAAGCCGAAACCCGCGCGCGCTGGGGCGCTTTTGCGTGGACGGCGGAAAATGCCGCGAAGGCGAAGGCGGTCATCGCGCGCTACCCCGCGGGACGCCAGCGTTCGGCGGTGATGCCGCTGCTCGACCTTGCGCAGCGGCAGGTCGGCGCCGAGACGCAGACGCAGGGCTGGTTGCCCGTGCCGGTGATCGAATTTGTCGCGGCGCAGCTCGATATGCCGTTCATGCGCGCTTATGAGGTCGCGTCCTTTTACACGATGTACAATCTGGTGCCGGTTGGCCGTTATCATGTGCAGGTGTGCGGCACGACGCCGTGCCTGCTGCGCGGGTCGGACGATGTGATGGCGGCGTGCAAGAACCGCGGCATGACCAAGGGCAAGACGACGCCTGACGGCCTGTTCACACTGACCGAGGTCGAGTGCATGGGCACCTGCACCAACGCGCCGATGGTGCAGATCAACGACGATAATTACGAAGACCTCGATTTCGACCGCATGGCCGCGATCCTCGACGCGCTGGCGGCGGGCGAGAGCCCGAAGGCGGGGACGCAGATTGCGGGGCGTCACACGAGCGAGCCTGAGGGCGGGCCGACGACGTTGAAAGAGATGGTCAAGGCGAACCATGATTATCGGAAGGAGTGGTCAGCATGACCTACGCTTCATTCCTTCGTCATGCCGGACTTGATCCGGCATCCAAGACCGCGTGCGTCGCTTGGACCCCGGATCAAGTCCGGGGTGACGATGTAGGGGAAGGCGCATGAGCCTCCAAGACAAGGACCGCATCTTCACCAACATCTACGGGTTCCAGCCGTGGAACCTGAAATCGGCGCAGATGCGCGGCGATTGGGACAAGACCAAGGATCTGATGAAGCGCGGCCAGGACGCGATCATCGAGGAGATCAAGGCGTCGGGGCTGCGCGGTCGCGGTGGGGCGGGTTTCCCGACCGGCCTCAAATGGTCGTTCATGCCGAAGGAGCCGCGCGCCGACCGCCCGAGCTTCCTCGTCATCAACGCCGATGAATCCGAACCCGGTTCGTGCAAGGACCGCGAAATCATCCGCCACGACCCGCACAAGCTGATCGAAGGCGCGCTGATCGCGGGCTTCGCGATGCGCGCACGCGCCGCTTATATCTATATCCGCGGCGAGTTTATCCGCGAGGCGGAAACGCTCTTCGCCGCGGTGCAGGAGGCGTATGACGCCGGCCTGCTGGGCAAAAACGCGGCCAAGTCGGGCTATGACTTCGACGTCTTCGTCCACCGCGGCGCCGGCGCCTATATCTGCGGCGAAGAAACCGCGATGATCGAAAGCCTTGAGGGAAAGAAGGGCCAGCCTCGCCTGAAGCCTCCCTTTCCGGCGGGTGCAGGGCTTTATGGCTGCCCGACGACGGTCAACAATGTCGAGAGCATCGCGGTCGTCCCGACGATCCTGCGCCGCGGCGCGCCGTGGTTCTCGTCTTTCGGGCGCGAGAATAACAAGGGCACCAAGCTTTTCCAGATTTCGGGCCACGTCAACACGCCGTGCGTCGTCGAGGAAGAGATGAGCATCCCGTTCCGCGAACTGATCGACAAGCATTGCGGCGGCATCCGCGGCGGCTGGGACAATCTGCTCGCGGTGATCCCCGGCGGATCGTCGGTGCCGCTCGTTCCGGCGGCGGAAATTATGGACTGCCCGATGGACTTCGACGGGCTCAAAGCCGTCGGATCGGGGCTCGGCACCGCCGCCGCGATCGTGATGGACAAGTCGACCGACGTCGTTCAGGCGATCAGCCGCATCAGCTATTTCTACAAGCATGAAAGTTGTGGCCAGTGCACCCCGTGCCGCGAAGGCACCGGCTGGATGTGGCGCGTGATGGAACGCCTGCGCACCGGCGATGCCGACATTAGCGAGATCGACACGCTGTACGACGTGACCAAACAGGTCGAAGGCCACACCATCTGCGCGCTCGGCGATGCGGCGGCGTGGCCGATTCAGGGGCTGATCAAGCATTTCCGGCCCGAACTGGAGCGGCGTATTCGCGACAATGGCGGTGTGCTGGAGGCGGCGGAGTGAGTGACGCCGAGATCAAGAGCCTCGTGCTGCTTGCCTTCGTGCTGATGCTCGCATTCGGCGTGCGCGTCCTTTGGGGCAAGCGCGGGCTGCGGCCGTCGGCCAAAAATGGCTGGCGGAAAGCCGACAGCTCGAATTCGGGGCGTTTTTTTGATGATCAAGGCGCCGGCGGCGACCCGACGGCGGACGGAGCAGATTGATGCCTAAAGTCACCGTAGATGGCGTCGAAATCGATGTCCCGCAGGGCGCTACCGTCCTGAAGGCGTACGAACTGGAGCGGCGTATTCGCAACAGTGGCGGCGTGCTGGAGGCGGCGGAGTGAGCAAAGCTAACGCCGTCATATTGCTGTTGGGCGCCGCGGTCGGTATTTCCAGTCCGGCGGCCGCGCAATTCGACCATCCACCCGAGATGCGGAAAGGCGGATCGGTCGATCGCAAATTTATGTCCACCGCCAGATGTTTGGTCGATGGCCAACCGTCGCGAGCTGAGCACTTGTTGACGGCCGAACCGGGCAGTGAGGCGGAAAGCAAAGCACTTCTTGAAATAGTCCGCGCAGCGCCTTTTTGCGCTGAGGACAGAAGTATGACGCGCGCGCCGACCACCACTTGGCGCGGCGCGATAGCTGAGGCCGTCTATATTCACGGCTCTGATCGAGCGCGGCCCTCGTCGATCTCCGTAGCAAGCGGCCGGCCTGGTTGGCTTGCCTCGCCGGGTGCCACACTTTTCGCGGTTGCCCAATGTGCTGTCGAACGTGCGCCCATCGAGGCGGATCGGCTGATACGGACAAAGTGGCGGTCAGCGGAGGAAGCAAGCGCAGTGGGTGATTTGCTGCCCACGCTGCGCGCCTGTGGCAATGGCGCCAAGGCGAATTTCGACCGGGTGTCAATTCGCGGCACGATCGCCGAGGGGCTTGTTCGAGCGCAGGGCGCCGCCGAGGGAAATAAGTAGATGCCTAAAGTCACCGTAGATGGCGTAGAAATCGACGTTCCGCAGGGCGCGACCGTTTTGCAGGCGTGCGAGCTGGCGGGGAAGGAAATCCCGCGCTTTTGCTACCACGAACGACTGTCGATCGCCGGCAATTGCCGTATGTGCTTGGTCGAGGTTGCCCCCGGCCCGCCGAAGCCGCAGGCGTCGTGCGCGCTGCCGACTGCCGAGGGGCAGATCATCAAGACCGACAGCCCGATGGTGAAAAAGGCGCGCGAAGGGGTGATGGAGTTCCTGCTCATCAACCACCCGCTCGACTGCCCGATCTGCGACCAAGGCGGCGAGTGCGATTTGCAGGACCAGAGCATCGCCTATGGCCGCGGCGCAACGCGCTATGACGAGAATAAGCGCGCGGTGACCGAGAAATATATGGGGCCGATCGTCAAGACGGTGATGACCCGCTGTATCCAGTGCACGCGCTGCGTCCGCTTTGCCGAGGAAGTCGCCGGGGTCGAGGACATTGGCGCGATCGGGCGCGGCGAGAATATGCAGATCACGTCGTATCTGGAACGCGCTGTCGCGAGCGAGTTGTCGGGCAATGTCGTCGACCTCTGCCCGGTCGGGGCGCTGACCAGCAAACCCTATGCGTTCGAAGCGCGGCCATGGGAACTGACCAAGACGCTGGGCATCGACATGATGGACGCGGTCGGCACCAATGTGCGCATCGACGCGCGCGGGCGCCAGGTGCTTCGCGTGCTGCCGCGGATCAACGACGATGTGAACGAGGAATGGGCGAGCGACAAGACGCGCCACCATGTCGACGGCCTGACTCGCCGCCGCCTCGACCGGCCCTATGTGCGCAAGGACGGCCAGCTAGTCGAAGCGACGTGGGCCGAGGCGTTCGAAGCGATCAAGGCGGTCAACGCCGGTAAGTCGGTCGCGGCGATTGCGGGCGATCTGTCGGATTGCGAAACGATGTTTGCGGCGAAGGCGCTGGTCAATGCGCTTGGCTCGACCTTGCTCGAAGGCCGCCAGACCGGGCTCGACTATGACGTCTCCAGCCTGTCGGCGGTAAATTTCAACACCGGTATCGCCGAGGCCGAAAATGCCGACGTGATCCTTCTGGTCGGCACCAACCTGCGCTGGGAAGCGCCGCTGATCAACACGCGCATCCGTAAGGCGGTGTGGAAGAAGGGCGCGAAGGCTTTCGCGGTCGGTCCCGAGAAGGACCAGACGTATAAGGTCAGCTGGCTCGGCGACGATGCCTCGCTGGTGGCCAAGCTGCCCGCAGCGGCGCTTGACGCGCTGAAGGGCGCCGAACGCCCGCTGATCATCGTCGGCGGCGGCGGCCTTGCCGTCCCCGGCATCCATGGTGCGGCGCTGGCGCTCGCCAAATCGGTGAACGCGGTCAAGGATGGCTGGAACGGCTTTTCGGTCGTCCATATGGCGGCGAGCCGCATGGGTGGGCTGATGCTCGGCTATGCGCAGCCCGGCGGGATCAAGGACATTGTTGCGGCGAAGCCGAAGCTGGCGTTTTTCCTCGGCGCCGACGAGGTCGATTTCACCGGCTTTGCCAAGACGCTGAAGGTCTATGTCGGCCATCATGGTGACAAGGGCGCCCATGCCGCCGACGTCATCCTGCCCGCGGCGGCTTGGCCCGAAAAGGACTTCACCACGGTCAACACCGAGGGCCGCGTCCAGCGCAGCGAAAAGGCGGTGTTCGCACCGGGCGACGCGCGCGAAGACTGGAGCATTTTCCGGGCTTTGGCGGATACGCTGGGCGTGTCGCTTGGCTTCGACAGCTTCGATGCGTGCCGCGCGGCGATGATTGCGGCAGTTCCGGCGCTCGGCGTCGAAGGCGTCGCCGATTACGGCTGGTCGGCCCCCAAACTGCCCGCCAAGCCCGAGGCGCGCGCGATCCCGTCGCCGATCAAGGATTTTTACCTCACCAACGCCATCTGCCGCGCGTCGCCGACGATGCAGCGCTGCTCGGACGAAATTCTCCATGGCGGTGACTATGCGGAGGCCGCGGAATGATGGCGTTCTTTAACCGCCGTGCCCCGGACTTGATCCTGGGCCCAACACCGGACCTATGCTCTTGCCGCTACGGCAGGAGATGGGCCCCTGCCTTCGCAGGGGCGCATGCCATTGAGGTAAGCGCATGACCGAGACCTTTATCTCTTGGGGCATGGACCCGAACTGGGCGTGGGGCGTGGCAACCGTCGCGGGCATCCTGCTGATCGCGTTGCCGCTGATGCTGGCGGTCGCGATGATCATCTATGCCGACCGCAAAATCTGGGCGGCGATTGCGCTGCGCCGCGGGCCGAATGTCGTCGGTCCCTTCGGCCTGCTGCAGAGCTTTGCCGACGGTTTGAAAGTGTTCCTGCAGGAAACGATCATCCCGACCGGCGCCAATCGCGGGCTGTTCCTGATCGCGCCGATCATCACCTTCACCGTCGCGCTGATGGCGTGGGCGGTGATCCCGTTCAATTCGGGCGCGGTGCTCGCCGACATCAACGTCGGATTGCTCTACATCCTCGCGATTTCTTCACTTGGCGTTTATGGCGTCGTGCTGTCGGGCTGGGCCTCGAACTCGAAATATCCCTTCTTTTCCGCGATGCGCGCCGCGGCGCAGATGATCTCTTATGAAGTGTCGATCGGGTTTATCCTGGTGGGTGTCGTGCTCTATGCCGACAGCTTCAACCTCAACGAAATCATCAAGGCACAGCAGGGTCATGGGCTCGGCATCGTCAACGCCTTTGGCTTCAACTTGCTGCTGTTCCCGCTCGCGGTGATCTTCCTGATCGCCAGCCTCGCCGAAACTGCGCGCGCCCCGTTCGATCTGACCGAAGCCGAGAGCGAGCTCGTCGCGGGCTATCAGACCGAATATTCGTCGATGAGCTTCGCGCTGTTCTGGCTCGGCGAATATGCCAATGTGCTGCTGATGGCGACGCTCAACGCCGTGTTGTTCTGGGGTGGCTGGCTGCCGCCGCTTAACATCGACCTGATCCCATGGTTCGACATTCCGGGGATCATCTGGCTGTTCGCCAAGATCCTGTTTTTCTTCTTCATCTTCAGCTGGGTGAAGGCGACCGTGCCGCGCTACCGCTATGACCAGCTGATGCGCCTGGGCTGGAAAATCTTCCTGCCGATCAGCTTGATCTGGATCTTCCTGATCTCGGGCTGGCTGATGCTGACGAGGTACTCATGACATCTATTGCCCACCTCATCAAAAGCTTCACCTTGTGGGAGTTTGTGAAGGCGCACGCCCTCACGCTTAAATATTTCTTCAAGCCGAAGGCGACGATCAACTATCCGTTCGAGAAGAACCCGCTGAGCCCGCGGTTCCGCGGCGAGCATGCGCTGCGTCGTTATCCGAACGGCGAGGAACGCTGCATCGCGTGCAAGCTGTGCGAAGCGGTGTGCCCGGCGCAGGCGATCACGATCGAGGCCGAGCCGCGCGATGACGGCTCGCGCCGCACGACGCGCTACGACATCGACATGACCAAGTGCATTTATTGCGGCTTCTGTCAGGAAGCGTGCCCGGTCGATGCGGTGGTCGAGGGGCCGAACTTCGAATATGCGACCGAAACGCGCGAAGAACTGCTGTATGACAAGGCCAAGCTGCTCGCCAATGGCGACAAATGGGAACGCGCGATCGCGGCAAATCTTGCCGCCGACGCGCCCTATCGGTAAGGGCGCGCGCACATGATCCAGCTTATCGCCTTTTACCTGTTCGCGACCATCGTCATCGCCTCCGCAGCGATGGTGATTTTCGCGCGCAACCCGGTCCACAGCGTGATGTGGCTGATCCTCGCCTTCTTCAACGCGGCGGGGTTGATGCTGCTGGCAGGGGCCGAGTTCATCGCGATGCTGCTCGTCATCGTTTATGTCGGCGCGGTGGCGGTGCTGTTCCTGTTCGTCGTGATGATGCTCAACATCGATTTCGCCGAGCTGCGCGCCGGTTTTGTGCGCTACCTGCCGCTCGGCGCACTGGTCGCCATCATCCTCGTCGCCGAGCTGATCTTTGCGCTGGGCGCGTGGAGTGCGGGCGGGGTCGATCTGGCCGCGCGCGCTGCGCCAGCAGTCACTGACAAGAGCAATATCCAGCAGATCGGCGAGCTGCTTTACACGCGTTACATCTTCCTGTTCGAGGCGGCGGGGATCATCCTGCTCGTCGCGATGATCGGCGCGATCGTGCTGACGCATCGCCAGCGTGGCGGGGTGCGTATCCAGAATATCTCGTCTCAGAACCAGCGCCGTCCGCAGGACGCAACGCGGCTTGTCGATCCGGGCGTCGGGCAGGGGATGGAATTGTGATTTCGGTCGGTCATTATCTTGCCGTATCGGCGGTGCTGTTCACGCTCGGCGTGCTCGGCATCTTCATCAACCGCAAGAATATCATCGTCATCCTGATGGCGATCGAGCTGATCCTGCTCGCGGTGAATATCAACCTCGTCGCGTTCAGCGCGGCGCTGGGCGACCTGGTCGGACAGGTTTTTGCGATGTTCGTGCTGACGGTGGCGGCGGGCGAGGCTGCAATCGGGCTTGCCATTCTTGTGATCTATTTCCGCGGCCGCGGCACCATTGCGGTCGATGACGCCAACCGGATGAAGGGGTAAGCCGGTGATTCAGGCGATCGTTTTCCTGCCGCTGCTCGCGGCGCTTGTCGCAGGGCTGGGCCAGCGAGCCATTGGTCCGTTCGCGGCCAAGCTGATCACCACTGGCGCGCTGTTCACCAGCGCGGCGCTCAGCTGGCCGATCTTTCTGTCGTTCGTGATGGGGACCGGCGAGGCCGAAGTCGTCACCGTGCTGCACTGGGTGTCGTCGGGCGCGCTGCAATTCAACTGGGAGCTGCGCATCGACGCACTGACCGCTGTGATGCTCGTTGTCATCACGACGGTGTCGGCGCTCGTCCACCTCTACAGCTGGGGCTATATGGAGGAAGACCCGGACCAGCCGCGCTTCTTCGCCTATCTCTCGCTCTTCACCTTCGCGATGTTGATGCTCGTGACTGCGAACAACCTGGTCCAGATGTTCTTCGGTTGGGAAGGCGTCGGACTCGCGTCGTATCTCCTCATCGGCTTCTGGTACAAGAAGCCGAGCGCCAATGCCGCGGCGATCAAGGCGTTCGTCGTCAACCGCGTCGGCGATCTGGGCTTCATGCTCGGCATTTTCGGCACCTTCCTGGTGTTCGGCACCGTCTCGATCCCCGAGATCCTCGCCGCTGCGCCTGGAATGGCGGGTTCGACAATCAGCTTCATGGGGATGCGTCTCGACACGATGACGATCCTCTGCCTGCTGTTGTTCATCGGCGCGATGGGCAAGTCAGCGCAGCTCGGTCTGCACACCTGGCTGCCCGACGCGATGGAAGGTCCGACCCCGGTGTCGGCGCTGATCCACGCCGCAACGATGGTCACCGCGGGCGTCTTCATGGTCTGCCGCCTATCGCCGATGTTCGAGATGTCGGACGTCGCGCAGGGTGTCGTGATGTTCGTCGGCGCCGCGACCTGTTTCTTCGCCGCGACCGTCGCGACGACGCAGTGGGACATCAAGCGCGTCATCGCCTATTCGACCTGTTCGCAGCTTGGCTATATGTTCTTCGCCGCGGGCGCGGGCGCTTATGGCGCCGCGATGTTCCATTTATTCACGCATGCCTTCTTCAAGGCTTTGCTATTCCTGGGCGCCGGTTCGGTCATCCATGCGATGCACCATGAACAGGACATGCGTTATTATGGCGCGCTGCGGAAAGAAATCCCGATCACCTATTGGGCGATGATGCTGGGCACGCTGGCGATCACCGGCGTCGGCATCTATGGCGTGTTCGGTTTTGCGGGCTTCTATTCGAAGGACGGCATCCTGGAAGCGGCCTTCGCAAGCGGGGGAGGCGGGGTGATCGCTTTCTGGGTCGGCATTTTTGTCGCCTTCCTCACCAGCTTCTATTCGTGGCGCCTCGTCTTCCTGACCTTCCATGGCAAAGCGCGCTGGGAGCAAAGCGAGCATATCCAGCATGCTGTGCATGACGATCATGGGCATGGTCACGACGACCACGCCCACGCGGCCCATGACGATCATCATCACGCCGCGCAGGGCGATGGCACCGCTGGCTACAAGCCTCACGAAAGTCCGGTCACCATGCTGATCCCGCTGATCATTCTGTCGATCGGCGCGGTGTTCGCAGGCTTCGCGTTCAAATATCCGTTCATCTATCCCGACGAAGGTCTGGCTTTCTGGAACGGGAGTCTCGCTTTCGACGCCGAACTGATGCACGCCGCGCATGAAGTGCCGCTGTGGGTGAAATGGACGCCGTTTACGGTGATGGCGATCGGGCTGTTCCTCGCGTGGAACAGCTATATTCGCAACACGACGTTGCCGGGCCGCTTCGTGGCGCAGTTCAAGCTGCTCCACCAATTCCTGTTCAACAAATGGTATTTCGACGAGCTCTACAACATCGTCTTCGTGAAGCCTGCCTTCGCAATCGGCCGCTTCTTCTGGAAGCGCGGCGATGAGCAGACCATCGACCGCTTCGGTCCCGATGGTGCGGCGGCGCTCGTCCAGGGCGGCACGCGGCTCGCGGTGCGGCTGCAATCGGGTTATGTTTATGGATATGCGTTTGTGATGCTGCTCGGGCTTGTCGGCCTCGCCAGCTGGGCCATGGTGAAGTTCCTGTGAGCGGCTTTCCGATCCTTTCGCTGATGCTGGCGATCCCCGCGGTCGCCGCCATCGCGTGCCTGTTCGCGGGTGACAAAATGGCGCGCTGGGTCGCATTCGGCGCGACGCTGGTGACCTTCGTCCTCGGCTGCGTGATGTGGGCGCAGTTCGACATCGGCGGGCCGCAGTGGCAGTTCACCGAACGCGCCGACCTGTTCGGGCGGTTCAGCTGGGCGCTCGGCATCGACGGCATGGCGCTGATGCTGATCATGCTCAGCGTGTTCCTGATGCCGCTGTGCATCCTTGCCAGTTGGGACGCGATCAAGAGCCGTGTTGGCCTCTACATGGCGATGTTCCTCGTCATGGAAACGATCATGATCGGCGTGTTCTGCGCCCAGGATCTGCTGCTGTTCTACATCTTCTTCGAGGCTGGCCTGATCCCGATGTATTTCATCATCGGCATCTGGGGCGGCGCGAACCGCAAATATGCGGCTTATAAATTCTTCCTCTATACGCTGCTCGGATCGGTGCTGATGCTGATCGCGATGATCGCGATGATCGCCGAAGCGGGAACGACCGACATCCCGACGCTCCTCAATTACGACTTCCCGGTCGAAATGCAGACGTGGCTGTGGCTCGCGTTCTTCGCCAGCCTTGCGGTCAAGATGCCGATGTGGCCCGTCCACACCTGGCTGCCCGACGCGCATGTGCAGGCGCCGACCGCGGGGTCGATGATCTTGGCCGGCGTGCTGCTCAAACTCGGCGCTTATGGCTTCATCCGCTTCATGATGCCGATGTTCCCCGACGCGTCGGCGCAGCTGATGTGGATCGTCTTTGGCCTTTCGATGGTGGCGGTGGTCTATACCAGCCTCGTCGCGCTGGTGCAGAGCGACATGAAAAAGCTGATCGCTTATTCTTCGGTCGCGCATATGGCGATTGTCACCGCGGGCCTGTTCGCGTTCAACCAGCAAGGCATCGAAGGCGCACTGATCATCATGCTCAGCCACGGCGTCGTGTCGGCCGCGCTCTTCTTCTGCGTCGGTGTGATCTATGATCGGCTGCACACGCGCGAGATCGACCGTTATGGCGGGCTCGCGGTCAACATGCCGGCTTATGCGATCTTCTTCATGCTCTTTACAATGGCGTCGATTGGCTTGCCGGGCACCAGCGGTTTCGTTGGTGAATTCCTGAGCCTCGCCGGGATTTATGAAGCTTCGAGCTGGGTCGCCTTCGTCTGCACCACCGGGATCATCCTCGGCGCCGCATATATGCTCTATCTCTATCGCCGCGTCGTGTTCGGCGAACTCACCAAGGACGATGTCAAGGCGATGCCCGACCTCAATCCCCGCGAATGGGCGGTGCTGGCGCCGCTGGCCGCAGTGGCACTGTGGATGGGTGTTTATCCCGAAAGCTTCCTCGCGCCGATGCGCGGCGATGTGACGACGGTGGTCGCGCGGCTCGCTCCGGCCAAACCTGCGGGCGATGCCCATCTGGCCGCCGGCAAGCCGCAGCCCGCCAAGGCGCAGGGCGAAGCCGCCCACGGATCGAGCCATGCGGGAGGCGTCCAATGACCGCCGATCTCGCACTCATCTGGCCCGAACTGATCCTGACGATCGGCGGGCTCATCACCCTGATGCTCGGCACCTTCCTAGGTGACCGGCAGGTTGGCATCTACCAGCTCAGCGCGCTGCTGACGCTGGCGGCGGCTGCGGCGGCTGTTGTCGCGCTGTTCGGCGTCGATGCCACGGTCTTTTCAGGGACGCTGTCGGTTGACGGTTTCGGCGGCTTCGCCAAGCTGCTGATCTACGCCGCCAGCTTTATCTGCATCCTCATCGCGCCGCGCTTCTTCACCGGCGGGATGCGCGCCGAATATCCGACCCTGATCCTGTTCGCGGCGCTTGGTATGGGGATCATGGCGTCGTCGCGCGACCTGATGACGCTGTACGTCGGGCTCGAACTCAACAGCCTCGCGGCCTATGTGCTCGCCAGCTTCATGCGCACCGACGAGCGCTCGACCGAAGCGGGCCTCAAATACTTCGTCCTCGGTGCGCTCGCGTCGGGAATGCTGCTCTATGGCATTTCGCTGCTCTATGGCTTTACCGGCACCACCGATTTCAGCGGCATTGCGGCGCGCATGGGCGGCGAGATGAACATCGGGTTGATCTTTGGCATCGTATTCGTGCTCGCGGGGCTTGGTTTCAAGATCAGCGCTGTGCCGTTCCATATGTGGACCCCCGACGTTTACGAAGGCGCACCGACCCCGGTGACGACCTTCTTTGCCAGCGCGCCGAAAGTCGCTGCGATGGCACTGATGACGCGCGTTGTCATCGACGCGATGGGACCTGCAATTGGCGCGTGGCAGCAGATCATCATCTTCCTTGCGCTTGCCTCGATCATCCTCGGTGCGGTCGGCGCGATCGGGCAGAAGAATATCAAGCGCCTGCTCGCTTATTCGTCGATCAACAATGTCGGTTTCATGCTGATCGGTCTCGCTGCGGGAACGCAGGCGGGGGTCGAAGGCGTGTTGACCTATCTGCTCGTCTATGTCGTGACGACGATTGGCGCCTTCTTGGTCGTGCTGCAATTGCGCGACGCTGACGGCAATTATATCGAAAGCATCCCGGCGCTCGCGGGTCTGTCGCAGCGCCGCCCCGGACTGGCGGCAGCGATGGCGGTATTCCTGTTCAGCCTGGCGGGTATTCCGCCGCTGTTCGGCTTCTGGCCGAAATATCTGGTGTTCGAGGCCGCGGTGAACGCCAACCTGCTGCCGCTGGCGATTGCGGGCATCGTCGCGTCAGTGATCGGGGCATTCTATTATATCGCGATCATCAAGACGATGTATTTCGATGACAATTCGGACACCGAAATCCCCGCGGGCGGTGGCGCAATCGTCGAGGATGCGGTGATCACGGCGAGTGCCTTGTGGCTGTCGGTGATCGGTTATCTCTTCATCCCGATGCTCGCAGTCGTTTCGGCGAGCGCCGCCGCGGTGCTGTTCTGATCCCGCCGATCGAGCGGGTAGCGCAGACAGGTTCGACCAACGCCGACCTGCTGGCGCGGCTGGCCAGCGGCGAGCAGGTCGGCGAGGGGCATTGGCTGATCGCCGATCGCCAGACCGCCGGGCGCGGACGGCTGGGGCGCGACTGGAACGACGGGCAGGGCAATTTCATGGGCTCGACCGTCGTGCATCTGACGGTCGGCGACCCGTCGGCAGCAACGCTGGCGCTGGTTGCCGGAGTGGCGCTGGCCAAGACCGTTGCTGCTTTGGCACCGGGCGTCGAGGCGCAGCTTAAATGGCCGAACGACCTGCTGGTGGCCGGCGCCAAATGCGCGGGCATCCTGATGGAGCGTAGCCGCGATTCGGTGGTGATCGGGGTTGGCGTCAATCTGGTCGTCGCACCAGACCTGCCCGACCGCCCCACCGCGACATTGGCGGGCAAGGACGCAGCGATCGACCGTGATCATTTTGCCGGTGCACTCGCGATCGCGCTCACCGATGCGCTCTGGACATGGCGGCAGGAAGGCGCCGCGAGCATCGTCCGCGCTTGGCTACCGCTGGCGCATCCGCGCGGTACGGCGCTGCGCGTGTCCGAACAGGGTATCGAGGGGACGTTCGAAGGTCTGGCCGACGACGGCGCGCTGCGCTTGCGCACTGCGCGCGGGGAGACCATGCTGGTGCACGCTGGGGACGTCGAACTGGGCCGCCCGGTCGAGAAAGAGAGATAGATGCTGCTCGCGATCGATGTCGGCAACACCAATGCCAAATTTGCGCTGTTCGACGGATCGCAGCTGCGCGCGCGGTGGCGGATCGCCACCGACGACCGGCGCACCGCCGACGAATATATGGTGTGGCTCGATCAGTTGCTGCGCATCGAGGGCTATGACCGCGCGCAGGTCGATGCAGTGATCATCTCGACGGTCGTGCCGCGCGCGCTCCACAATCTGCAACTGTTGGCGGTCAAATATTTCGGCGTCGATGCGTTGGTCGCTGGACGCGAGCCCGTGACATGGGGCATCGCGCTCAAGGTCGACGAGCCGCGCTCGGTCGGTGCCGACCGCGCGGTAAACGCGATCGCGGCGCAAGCGGTCGAACCCGGCAAGGACAAGCTGGTCATCAGCTTCGGCACCGCGACGACGCTCGACCATATCGACACCGACGGCGCCTATCTGGGCGGGATCATTGCGCCCGGCGTGAATCTCTCGCTCGAAGCCCTCGTCGCGGCCGCCGCCAAGCTGCCACGCATTGCAATCGAAGCCCCCGCGACCAGCAGCGTGATCGGGCGCACCACCGAAAGTCAGATGTTGATCGGCGTCTATTGGGGCTATGTATCCATGATGGAAGGCCTGATAGGGAGAATGAAATCCGAAATCGGCAAGCCACTCACCGTCATCGCGACCGGAGGCCTTGCAACCTTGTTTCAGGAACAAGCCCATCTGTTCGACCGCATCGAACCCGACCTCACGCTCAACGGGTTGATGCACCTCTATAACCAACGGAACCAGACAATATGACGACTCCCGGAAAGGAGCTACTTTTCCTCGCGCTCGGCGGATCGGGCGAGATTGGCATGAACGCCAATCTCTACGGCTGCGACGGCAAATGGATCATGCTCGACCTCGGCGTGACCTTTGGCACCCATGACTATCCAGGCATCGACATCATCATGCCCGACCTGGAGTTTATCGAGGATCGCAAAAAGGACCTGCTCGGTATCATCCTGACCCACGGGCATGAGGATCATATTGGCGCGTTGCCTTATCTCGCCGCCGACCTTGGCGTGCCGCTCTACGCCAACCGCTTTACCGCCGGATTGATCGCCAACAAGCTGGCGGAAGAGGGGCTGGAGAAAGAGATCAAGATCAAGACCGTCGACATCGACGCGCATTTCCAGCTTGGGCCGTTCGGCATCCGCCTGATGCCGCTGGCGCACTCGATTCTGGAGATGAGCGCGGCGGTGATCGATACGCCTTATGGCCGCGTGTTCCACACCGGCGACTGGAAGCTCGATGCCGATCCGGTGCTGGGTACGCCGTCGAGCGCCGCGGCGCTGACCGCGATTGGCGACGAGGGCGTCGATTTCCTGATCGGCGATTCGACCAATGCGTTCAATCCAGAGGCGTCGGGCAGCGAGGGGGACCTGTATGACGGGCTGCTCACCGCGGTCGGCAATGCCAAGGGTCGCGTCATCGTCACCACCTTTGCCTCGAACGCCGCGCGACTCAAGACGCTGGGCCGCGTGGCGACGGCAACGGGGCGCACCCTGTGCGTTGCGGGTCGCTCGCTCGACCGCATTTTGGGCGTGGCGCGCTCGGTCGGTTATCTGAAAGACTTTCCGCCGACGGTCGATTTCGACGAGGCAATGCGCCTGCCGCGCGACAAGGTGATGGTGATCGCCACCGGCGGACAGGGCGAACCGCGCGCGGCGCTGGCGCGGATGGCAGCGGACAGCCACCAGATCAAGCTCGCGCCGGGCGATACCGTTGTGTTTTCGTCGAAGCAGATTCCGGGCAACGAAGTCGCGATTGGACGGATCATGAACCAGCTCGCGGCGAAGGACATTCTGACCGTCACCGAAAAGCAGGCACATATCCATGTCAGCGGTCATCCGGGGCAGCCCGAACTCGCGGCGCTTTATGGCTGGCTGCGTCCGAAACTGGTGGTGCCGGTGCATGGCGAGATTCGCCATATGCACGAACAGGCGCGTTTTGCGCTGGAAAAGGGCGTTCCCGATGCGCTGATTCAGGAAAATGGCGATCTGGTGCGGCTGGCCCCCGGTCCCGCCAAAATCCTCGAGCGCGTTCGCGCCGGGCGCCTTATCCTCGACGGCGACGTCATCCTGCCCGCCGATGGCGAGACGATCAACGAGCGCCGCAAGCTGGCATTGCACGGGCATATCACCGTCGCGGTGATCTTTACCGGCAAACGCTTCACCGACGTCGCGGTCAGCTATCGCGGCGTGCCGGTCGAGGATGAGCGCGAGGCGTTTATCGACGAAATGCGCGAGGCGGCCGAACAGGCGGCCTTGGCGCCCGCCAAAGAGCCGGAAAAAATGCGCGAGGCGATCCGGCTGAGCGTGCGCCGCGTCGCGACCGATTGGACCGGCAAAAAGCCGGTCGTCGATGTCATGCTCGTGCAACTCTGAACGGATTACCGACGATGAAATGGACCTCGGCGCTCGCCATCTATTCGCTGTTCTTCGCGCTCAGCGCTTTCTTCGTGCTGCCGTTCCACGGCCGCAAAGGGAGCGACGATGAGGCGCCGCTGGTAAAGGGCCAAGACCGCGGCGCCCCCGCGACGTTCCGGCCCGGCCGCATTCTGCTCCAGATGGCGATCGTCGCGACGATCGGGTTTGTGATTTATTACGCTGCCTATGTGAGCGGGGTCGTCGATCCCGATGTGGTGAGCGGGCGGGCCTGACCCGCTGGCGACTAATATTCTGCAAAGTTCAGGAAAGTTCAGCCCTATGGGCCGCCCGATTTGGATCTCGCGGTGATTTTGATGCGTTTTGCACCCCTCGCATCAGCGTTACCGGCAAGCCAAGCCGTGACTGATATTTGTCTATCAAATAAAAAAGCCGAGTGAAGGCTGACACAGCCTGAAATTGTAGGAAAGAACTTTTCGAAGAGGTCGTCTGCTGCGGGGTGGTTTTCAGACCGTCTCTTATTCGTCATCCCGGCGAAGGCCGGGATCCCACCCTCTCGGTTTCCCGCGACGGCGAGATCCCGGCCTTCGCCGGGATGACGATTGAATAAACGTCCGCTTCCTTTCGGAACCCGCCACGCCGATCGATTAACACCACCGCCGGCCTAGTTCCGCAAGCGGTCGATCGCCTGCGCCAGAGCCACATACAGCTTGCCGATGTCCGACGACAGCAAGGTTACGCTGATCGCCGACCCGTCGCGCGCGCCGATCAGCAGGCGCAGCATCGCCTCGAAATCATGGATGAACTGGTTCACCGATGCGTGGAAGCCGTCGTCATTCTGGTAGAGGCGCAGGATTTCCTTCGCCTCGCCATTCTCGATCAACTTCACCGCACGGCGCGCGAAAACGCCGCGGTCGCCCTTCAGATACGCATCCCATGCGGTGTCGCTCACTTCGGTCGACAGGATCTTGGTGACGTCGATCGCGGTCGATTTCAGCGCTTCGGTCAACAGACCCACCTGTTTAGCCAGCGAATCGCGGTCGGATGCGGCGATCGCCTGTTCGGCTTCGGCGACGCGCTGTTCTACGCTCGCGCTCGTGTCCATGATCGTGATCAGCTGGCGCATCAGCCGGTCGGCGGCGCCGTTTGCGGCGGCGACGGCGCGGGCGGAGGCTTCTTCGATCGCGGTCAGCTGCGCCATGATCTCGGTCTTGAACGCGGCGTCGATCGCCTCGGTCGCGGTCGCCTGCATCGCTTCGCGCGCCCCCGACACCAGCTTTTCGAGCGTCTGCCGCGCTTCATCGGCGGCCGAGTCGGCGGTGGCGCGCACTTCGCCCAGCGTTGCGATCATCCGCGCGCCGCCCTGTTCGGCAAATTCGTCGGCGCCATCGCGCAGTTTAGCCAGCGCGGCTTCGGCGTCGGCGAGCGAGCCGTTAATGCGGTCGACCAGCGCCTGCTGGCTGGTCGCGTGCCCCGCCATCTGTTCTTCGTTCGATTTGAGCGTCGCCTGCACTGCATTGACGTGCGACATCGTCGATTGCGCAACCAGTTCGGACGCCTCCAGCATCGGTCGCAGCTGCGAAAGCGCGGTCTGCGTCGCCTTGCCATGCGAGGTCATGCGGTCGAGCGCGTGGGGCAGCGTCTCGTCGAGCTCGCGCGTCACCGCGTCGAGCGCGAGGAGCAGCGATTCGGCGTGGGTGATCAGCTGGTGTGCCGACGCATTGCCGCTCTGCACTTCCTGCATAAACGCGGCGAGCTGCGCCTTGGTGTCATCGATCGAACGGCCAATGACGCCGGTGCTGGCGCTGACGCTGACGTCGAGCACCTCCAGCTGCTGTGCGACTTCGGCGACATGCGCGGTGATCCGCGTCGCGAGTGCATCGCTGGCGTCGGCGTGGGCGGACAATTGCGCACCCATCGCATCGCCAGCATCGCGCGCGGCGGCCAGCTTGGCATCCATTTGCGCCGCGGCGGTGTCGACACCATCGCGGAACAGGCGCCAGCTTTCCTCCATCTGCGCGGTGACGGTGGCGACGGTCGATGTCATATCGTCGCGCGCGCTGGCGCTGACGCTGGTCATCCGCGCGAGCGCCGCGTCGTGTGCGCTGCTCACTTGGGTGGAAGCCGCGAGCAGGCCGGTTTCGGTGTCCTTGCCCTGCTCTTGCAGCGCAACAATCGCTTCGAGAATGCTGGCGGTCGCGGTCTCACCGGTTTGCGCGGTCTTGGCGGCCGCCTCGCCAAGTTCGGCGAGTTTCGCTTCGAGGCTGGCGCCCTGCTGGTGCGCGACGAGTCCGGCTTCGCGGAAATTCACTGCGAGCCGCTGCGCCACATCGTCGATCCGCGGCAGGCCGGCGAGCAGACCGTCCATGCGCTGCAAAGCGACGTCGCCCGAGCGTGCGAGCTGATCATGCGCATTGGCGATGACCGATGCGTTACTGGCCAGCTTGTCGCTGCTTTCATTGAGCCGCATCACCGTGTCGAACCCAAGCTGCTGAACGAGCTTGGCCTGTTCGCCGAGCTGCTTTTGCGCATCTGCGAGGTGCAGTCCCAGCGAATGCATCGATTGATTGAGCGCCAAATTTTCTTCGCGCAGTGCCGTTGCCACCCGGGCGAAACGCGCCTGCTCCGAACGACCTGAACGCAGCAGTACCATCCACAGTACGGCGAGCAGCGTCAGCGGCATCGCGATCGTTGCGACTAGCGACGGGGTGTCGGCAAGTGCAGGGCTGCGCGCAAAATTGTCCGTCGCGACCGACAGCGCGAACCCTGTCCAGCCGATGCCCACTAAAACAAGCAGGGCCGGGGCGACGCGATCGCGCCATGGCGATTCCTGCCCCGCATCATCGGCATAATCGGCACCATCTTCGGCCGCGATCAGTGGCGCCATTTCGAGCCACTCGCGTTCGACTGGTGCCGCTGCATCGAGCGCGGCCGCCGTTTCGGGCGGCGCGGCGTCGGCCCGCGCGGCGCTGTCGGCTTCCTGGATCTCGGCGGAATCCCGCCACAATCCGACAATTTTCTTATCCCCCGTCATGGGGTCATCTTAGCATCAAATGGCCGTCTTGAAACGGAAACTTAACCACGGGGTGCCAAGCCTGTGGAATGTCTTTTGATAGTGGCCCCCTCGACAGGTACCTCAGCGCCGCGATCGGCGACGATCCGGCGATCGCGATGGACCTGCGCACGGCCTTTACCGGCGGTGCGCGCGACCTCGCCGACCTGATGCGCCGCGCCCGCTGCGACGCCAATTGGGAGGTTGCCGCGCTTCGCCTCAAGGGGCTGGCGGCAACCTTTGGCATCATCCCGCTGATCGAACTTGCCGAACAGGCGATGGCCGGCGCGCCGGGCGATCCGCTGGTGCTGCGCCAGATCAACGCGGCGATCGACGACCTCGCCTGAGCCGCGCGGCGAATGAAAGGGAGCGGGGTTCAATTCCCGTTCAGCCGCTTTCTTCCAATAAATATCGCAACGGGCCGTCTTGCCATGGCAACGCGACGGGTTTAGCCGCGTTATGAACGCGCGCCGGAACCCCGTTTGCGTTGCCTGTTTTCGTTGGGCGAGCCGGCCGATTCTGAGGAGAGATTTCGATGTTCACCCGTTTCCGCTCGATGCCCGCGACGGCCATGGCCGCTGTGCTGGGCTGCGCGCTGATGACGACCGCGACCCCGGCCGCTGCGCAGAAGAAAGAAAAGCCGAAAAAGGAAGAAGCCGCCAAGGGCAAGGGGCTGGTCGCCAGCAAAGGATTCGCTCCGGCGCTCAAAAAGATGACCGATGCCGCCGGCGCCAAGGACGCTGCGACATTGCAAGCAGCGCTGACTGAGGGACAGGCCAGCGCATCGACGCCCGACGACAAATATCTGATCGGTTTCTATCAACTCCAGCTTGGCATCCTGAACAAGGATCAGGCGCTGCAGGGGCAGGGGCTCGATGTGATGATCGAGTCGGGCCTGACCCCGGCTGAAAACATTGGCGTCTATAATTTCTATTCGGGCAATTTTGCCTATGGTGCGAAAAATTACACCAAGGCGATTCAGCGGCTCGAAGCGGCGAAGGCCGCGGGTTCGACCGAAAGCGCGCTGTCGCCGATGCTGATGGACAGCTATTTGAACGGTGGACAGATCGACAAGGGCTGGGAAATCGCCCAGGCCGGGATCGCTGCCGCCCGGGCGGCCGGTACGAAACCGTCCGAAGAGCTGTTTGTGCGTCCCGCCCAAGCCTTTCAAAAAGCCAACCGGACCAATGAAATGCTGGACGTGCTGACCATGCGCGTGCAGGATTATCCGACCCCGGCCACGTGGCGCAACACGCTGTACATCCTGTTGCAGCAGTCAGGCGGCGACAAGGAACTGAACCTCGACATCCTGCGCCTGATGCGCGCCACCAATTCGATGACGCAGCGTCCCGAATATCTGGAATATGCGGGGCTGGCGACCGAAGCCGGTTATCCGGGCGAGGTCGTTGCGGTCATCAAGCATGGCCAGAACCGCGGCGCGATTCCCAAGACCGATACGCATTTCGGCGGTATTCTGGAATCGCAAACGCCGCGCGCGGCGGCAGACGCCACCGCCGTTGCCGCCGACGCCGCCAAACCGGCCACGCTGACCAATCCCAAGGCAGCGCGCGCGACTGCCGATGCGCTGGTCGGCAGTGGCGATGCGGCCAAAGCCATTCCGCTGTATGAAGCGGCGTTGGCGGCCAGCCCGACCGATCCGGTCATTCAGTATCGACTCGGCGTCGCGCAAGCGCTGGCGGGGCAAAGCGACGCAGCGGTGGCCAGTTTCGCCAAAGTGCAGGGCAATCGGCAGCGGCTGGCGCAACTGTGGGCAATCCAGGCCAAGGCTGGCGCAGCGCCGGCGGCCGCTCCGGCAGCGACGCCCGCGACCTGAGGCTCGGGCGTTAACAACGCAAAAAAGGGCGCCGTTCCGGTTTGGAGCGGCGCCCTTTTTGTTGGGCGTTCAGGATTGGGCCGATCAGAGTTCCACTGGAATACCCGCCAGCTGCTTTGCGGTGCGGATCGTCAGCGATGTCTTGACGCTGGTGACATTGGGCGCCGAGGTCAGATGGGCGGTCAGGAATGACTGAAAGCTTTGCAGATCGCGCGCAACGACCTTTAGCAGAAAGTCGATTTCGCCATTGAGCATATAGCATTCGCGCACTTCGGCGAGACCGCCGACATAATCTTCGAACGCTTTCAGGTCGGACTCGGCCTGACTGCGCAGGCTGACCATCGCAAAGACGGTGATGCCATAGCCGAGCTTCGCAGCATCGAGATCGGCATGATAGGATCGGATGACCCCCGATTCTTCCAGCGCGCGGACGCGCCGCAAGCATGGCGGTGCGGTCAATCCCACCATTTGCGCCAGTTCGACATTCGTCATCCGGCCATTTTTCTGTAGCTCGCCCAGTATCTGGAGGTCGATCTGATCGAATTTCTGACTCGCCATTGTTGAAACATCCGCTTTCCAAAACTGCGAACACCATAATATTATTTCAGCCGATTGCAATTGTCCCACAATGTGACGTGGCCGGTGAAGGCACTTTCATGACCGGGGGATTCACGCTAGCCGGTAAGCTTACGGTAACCAACGATAGAAGGTGTGGGGCTGGCTTCGCGTGACTGCTGACTCGATGATCGCGACCATCCTGCGTCAAGCGCCTGCGGATCATCGCGCCAGCATCGCAGCGTGGCGCCAGCTGTCCGATATTCTGGCGCAGCGCGGCAATCAACTGGATGATGACGATATTCGTCGCAGCCTGCATGCACTGGCCGTCCTGCGGCCGCGCGTCCCCGAATCGGTGCGCCGCGATTGCGCGCGGGCGATCGCGAAACACGGCCGATTTGCGCCGCTGGTCGCGTTTTACGGCAACGACGTCCCCGCCGTCGCGGCGATCATGTTGCGCGGCGCGCAATTGTCGGAAGCGGACTGGCTGGCGATGCTGCCAGCGACCAATGCCATGGCGCGATCGGTGCTCGCTGGACGGACGGATCTACCGCAGGGTGTTTATCGTGCGCTGGCGAGTTTGGGCAGCGGGTCGGTCGCGCTGCCGCGGCCCGTGGTGGACGCCGAAGCCGCCCCGGCACCGGTGTTGTCGCTGCACGCGGCACCCGATGCTGCGGTGGAAAATGGCACCAGCCAGATCAGCGAACTTGTCCGCCGGATCGATAAATATCAATCGACCCGCAGCCAGCCTGACGCAGCCAGGTCCATCGCCGCACAGACGCCGCGATCGGCGTTCCTGTTCGAGACCGGCCCCGATGGCGTGATCCATTGGGTTGACGGCGTGACCCGAGGCGCGGTGATCGGCCTGTCGATCGCCGAGGCGGCATTTGGCGGCGAACCCGGCACCGACGGTGTCGCGGCAGGCGCCTTTCGTCAACGGGCCGAGATCCTCAACGCGCGCATGATGCTCGAAGGCACGCCTGCGGACGCAGGCGAATGGCGCTTTTCGGCGCTGCCATGGTTTGACCCGGCCACCGGGCAGTTCCGCGGCTATCGCGGCAGCGCCCGCCGCCCGAACCGCAACGAGACCCCTTATGGCCGCCCGGTGGCCGAAGATTCGGGCGACTCGATCCGTCAGTTGATCCACGAACTGCGCAGTCCGCTCAACGCCATTTCGGGCTTTGCCCAAATCGTTGCGGGTCAGATGTTCGGGCCGGTCAGCCAAAGCTATCGCACGATGGCCGACACGATCGTTGCCGACGCCCTGTCGGTGCAAACGATCATCGACGATCTGGAGACAGCAGCGCGCAGCAACGCCATCGCCGCGATCGATCCGGCGCCGGGCGAAATCGTCGATATCGGTGCGATCGTGACCCAAGTCGAAAGCGACCTGGCGGCGTTGCTGGCCGAACAGCGCGTTGATCTCAGCATTTCGCGCGTCGGCGGGCCGTTCAGAGGGCTGGCGAACGATGCCAATGCGCGCCGCATGATCGGCCGCTTGCTGACCGCACTGATCGATGTATCCGAAACGGGAGCGATACTGGTCGGCCAGCTCGTCACCGAATCGCCGCATGACGACATGCTTCAGCTGCGGATCGTTCGGCCCGCGACGATTCGTTTCGCCACCGCATCCGACCTGCTGGACCCCGGTTTCAGCCCTGAGGGCGAGGCGCCGGGCGCCGCGGTGCTCAGCCTTGGCTTTTCCTTGCGGCTAGTCGACAGCCTGGCCCGTGCGGCGGGCGGACGGCTCGACATCGGGCATAACGCCTTGACCTTGCACCTACGCTCGGCCAACTCGAAGGCCGAAGCCGGGCTGGAGGCCCAGCAAGGCGAATAGCCGGGGCGGTTGCGGAGCAAAGGGGAGCGTGGTGCAGCCTGCGGGCAATTTCTTTGCTGAGCCGGCACGGTCCGACCTGGTGGAACTTGCAGCGGACGAGCGACCGCGGTTCTGGGTCACGATCGATACCGAAGAAGATTTCGACTGGGAGGCGCCCTTTGCGCGCACGGGCTATGGCCTTGCGTCAGTCCCGGCGCTCGCCGACTGTCAGGGCTATTTCGAACGTGCGGGGGTAAGGCCGATATATCTGGTCGATTGGCCGATCGTTGCCGACGACCGCGCGTTGGAAATCCTGGGCGCAGCGCAGGCCAATGGCGCGTGCGAGATTGGGGCGCAGCTTCATCCGTGGGTGACGCCGCCGCATGACGAGGCGGTCAGTGCCCGCCACAGCTATACCGGCAATCTGCCCCGCGACCTGCAACGCGCAAAGATGACCGCGCTGCGCGATGCGATCCGGGATCGCTTCGCAGCCGCGCCGACCGTGTATCGCGCCGGGCGCTATGGGCTCGGCCCCGACACCGCGACGATGCTCGCCGAACTTGGCTTTCGCTGTGATACATCGGTGCGGTCGGGGTTCGATTATCGCGCTGGTCATGGTCCCGACTATCGCAGCGCACCGCTGCATCCCTGGTGGGTTCGGACGGAGGCAGGGGCGGTGCTAGAGATGCCGGTGACAACCATCTTCAGTGGTCTGCTCGGCGGCGCTGGCCGCGCGGTTTACCATCGCCTCGCGCGCAACGGTACGCACGTCGGCGCGGCGCTGGCGCGGCTTGGAATGGTCGAGCGGATCGCGCTGACGCCCGAAGGCATTCCTGCCGCGCGGGCGCGCGAGGCGATCGACATCGCCGTCGATCGGCGCCTGCCCGTGCTCAACTTCTCGTTCCATTCGCCATCGCTGCAACCCGGCAATACCCCCTATGTCCGTACGCAGGACGATCTCGACCTGTTCTACCGCTGGTGGGATGTGGTGCTCGACCATTTGGCGCGGCGCGGGGTCGAGCCGACGACGGGGGCCGAGATTCTGGCGATGGCAGAGCGCAAGGCGATCGCTTGAGCCTTGGTGCTTGCCAACGCGCCGCGGCCTCCGCTATCGCCGCATCTCCCCACGGGGGCCTGTAGCTCAATGGTTAGAGCTGGCCGCTCATAACGGCTAGGTTGCGGGTTCGAGTCCTGCCGGGCCCACCATTTCCTGTTGGCATGCGCTAGGGGGCCTTTGTCCGGAGTCGCTGCGCCGCGGTCAGGTCGCGCAGCACCTGCGCCCGCATCTCAAGCTCGCGCCGTTCGGAATCGGACAAGCCATCGCGCGCGTAACGGTCAGCCAGCGTCGAAATTTGCGCGGCTTCGCGGCGGAGCGCGCGGGCTTCGCGTTTCGACAATTGACCACTGTCGCGACCATTGCTGATCCGCTCACGGGTTTCGCGAAGATCATGGCCGACCGTCGACTGGCCATGCTGCCTGCCCATATCGGAGATCCCCGGCATTCGATCGCCTGGGGACGGGGCTCGCGGTAGGAACTGCGCAAGTGCGAGGGTCGGCGCCAGCAGGGCGGCAAGAAGGATCAACAAGCGCATGGTCGGTCTCATCTTCAGTGGTGCGCCGAAAATCGCGCCGATGCCATGAACGCGTCATGAACCCGAGCCCGCCCGTATTCTGCTTGCAAATCGAAACCGATGGAGGTCCATTGCGGCGGGAGAAGGAGAGGGACATGCGAAAACGGCGGATCCTATTGCTGGGCGGGCTGGCGGTCATTGCAGTGGTGGCGGGAACGGTCGCGGTGCGCACCGCCAGCTTTGCGCCGACGGACATCGCCGATGGCAGCGATATCCGGCTGGCCGCGGCTCCCAGCTATAATCTCGACACCGCGGTTGCGAACCTCAGCGCGGCGGCGCAGATCCGCACGATCTCGCATCAGGATCCCGCGGACGATGACGTCGCCGAATGGGACCGCTTGCACGCGTGGCTCGCCGCGACCTACCCCGCCACTCACCGTGCGATGACCCGCACCATTTTGCCGAACCGGACGCTGATCTATCATTGGCCGGGTAGCGATGCTTCGCTGGCGCCGATCATCGTCATGGCGCATCAGGATGTGGTGCCGGTGACGGAAGGGACCGAAGGCGACTGGAAATATCCGCCCTTCGCGGGCATGATCGCCGAAAAGGCGGTGTGGGGGCGCGGTACGGTTGACGACAAAGGATCGCTCGTCGGCCTGTTCGAAGCGTTGGAAGCGCTTGCAGGGCAGGGCTTCCAGCCCAAACGGGGAATTTATCTTGTCTCCGGCCATGACGAAGAGGTCGGGGGATCGGGCGCCGCCGCGGCAGCGGCCAAATTGAAAGCCGAGGGGGTACGCGCCTTGTTCACTCTCGACGAGGGCAGCGTGGTCCTGCGCGACACCCCTGTCATCAACGGTCCCGCGATCCTGATCGGGGTTGCCGAAAAGGGCTATGCGACGCTGAAAGTGACCGCCAACGCACCCGGCGGGCATAGTTCGATGCCGCCAGCCGAAACCGGGGTGACGACGCTGGCGCGCGCGGTGCTGGCAATCACGGAAAATTCCTTTCCGATGGAAATGCGCGGGCCCGGCGCGGCAATGGTGGAATCGCTTGCTGCGCATAAGGGCGGCACGACCAAGATGGCGGTGGCCAATCAATGGCTGTTTGCGCCCCTTCTGAAGCGCCAGCTCGGTGCTTCGCCTTCGTCGGCGGCAGCGTTCCACACGACGATTGCCCCGACGATGCTGGAGGGAAGCCCGAAAGAGAATGTCCTGCCGCAATCGGCCACCGCGCTGATCAACTATCGCATCGCGCCATGGAACACGTCGGCCGACGTCATGGCGCGGGCGAAGGCGGCGGTGGGCGAGGCACCTGTGGAGTTCAGCTGGGTCAAACCGCCGAACGAGCCGTCGCGCGTGTCATCGACCAGCTCGCAAGGCTGGAAATATGTTGTGGCGGCAGCGCGTGCCGACGCGCCGGATGCCGTCGTTGCGCCTTTCCTGGTGGTAGGCGCAACCGACAGCCGCAGCATGGCGCCGATTTCAGAGGATGTGTACCGCTTCATGCCGATGCACTTCTCGCTGAAAGAGACGGCGATGATCCATGGCACCAACGAACATATGACAATCGACAGCTTCAAGCGCATGGTCGATTTCTATGCGCGGCTGATCGCAACGTCCGCCGGATAAACGCGGCGGGGATAATGTGGGAAGACAGTGGTCGGGGAGACAGGATTCGAACCTGCGACATCCTGCTCCCAAAGCAGGCGCGCTACCGGGCTGCGCTACTCCCCGACTACTGGGGGGCGCCTTAGACAGCGTGGGCGCGCAAGTCTATCCCGCCCGTGCAAAAGGCAAAGAAAAAGGCGGCCTTCCCGAAGGAAGACCGCCCGTTTCTCGTTTCAGTCAACGCCCCGAAGGGCTGCGACTTACTTCTTTTCTTCAGCCGGAGCGGCAGCGGCATCAGCCGGAGCAGCAGCGGCATCAGCCGGAGCAGCCATGGCATCAGCCGGAGCAGCAGCAGCGTCGGCACCAGCGGCAGCAGCTTCGGCACCAGCAGCAGCGGCGTCGGCGCCAGCAGCAGCGGCGTCAGCGCCTTCTTCAGCAACAGCTTCAGCAGCCGGGGCTTCCGTGGTGGCTTCTTCAGCAGCCTTTTCACCGCAAGCGGCGAGGGCGAACATGCTGGCAGCAACGGCGATAGCAGCAAATTTCTTCATGATGTGTGGGCTCCCTAAAATGCCTTACCGCGATGGGGAAACTTCCCGTCCCGCGAGCGGCGGGATTTAGCCGTTCCGTATGGATCGTCAACAAAAATAATTGAGATGTCCCGCGCTGGCGGAAATCTGTCATTCTTGCGCAACAAATAGGCTGGCCTGCTATAGCGGCGCGGAACGAGAATCGCGAAAATCTGATGGCCCGATCGCATGGGAGCATCGCAGCAACCTCTGCCTGCCGCCGCGCGAGCCGGGTAGGGCAGGCGCCGATTGCCAAGCGCGCGCCCATTCGCTAACCGGCGCGCAATATCTCTCCCGGCCGCACGCGGCCGAGCCACTCATCGGAGCATATCCATGGCCGCCCAATATAGTTTCGTGATGAAGGGTCTGAACAAGACCTATCCCGGCGCGCAAAAGCCGACGCTCAAGGATCTCAGCCTGCAATTCTACCCCGATGCCAAGATCGGCATCGTCGGGCCGAACGGCACCGGTAAATCGACGCTGATGAAGATCATGGCCGGCATCGACACCGAATTCACCGGCGAGGCCTGGGCCGGCGACGGGATCACCGTCGGCTATCTGGCGCAGGAGCCCGAGCTCGACCCGACCAAAACGGTCAAGGAAAACGTCATGGACGGCGTCCGCGGCGTTGCCGACATGATGGACCGCTTCAACGAGATCAGCACCCTGATGGCCGATCCGCCCGCCGACGCCGATTTCGATGCGTTGATGGAGGAAATGGGGACGCTCCAGGAAAAGATCGACGCGGTCGACGGCTGGACGCTCGACAACCAGCTTGAGATCGCCATGGAAGCCTTGCGTTGCCCGCCGGGTGACATGGGTGTGCAGAGCCTGTCGGGCGGCGAAAAGCGCCGCATCGCGCTCACCCGCCTGCTGCTTGAGAAGCCGTCGATCCTGCTGCTCGACGAACCGACCAACCATCTGGACGCCGAAAGCGTGGCCTGGCTCGAAAAGCATCTCGTCGATTATCCGGGCAACGTCATTCTGGTGACCCACGATCGCTACTTCCTCGACAATGTCGTGAACTGGATCCTCGAACTCGATCGCGGTCGCTATTTTGTCTATGAAGGCAATTATTCGACCTATCTGGAAAAGAAGGGCAAGCGGCTCGAACAGGAATCGCGCGAGGATGCCGGTCGCCAGAAAGCGATCAAGGACGAACTCGAATGGATCCGGCAGTCGCCAAAAGCCCGTCAGGCCAAATCGAAAGCGCGTATCAAGAGCTTTGACCAACTGGTCGAGGCGCAGGAAAAGCGCATCCCGGGCAAGGCGCAGATCGTCATTCAGGTGCCGCAGCGTCTGGGCGGCAAGGTGATTGAGGTCGAAAACATTTCCAAAGCCTATGGCGACAAGCTGCTCTTCGAAAATCTGTCCTTCTCGCTGCCCCCGGGCGGCATCGTCGGGGTGATTGGCCCCAACGGCGCAGGTAAATCGACCTTGTTCAAGCTGATCACCGGGCAGGAAACCCCCGATAGCGGCAAGGTTGTCATCGGCGACACCGTCCACCTTGGCTTTGTCGATCAGAGCCGCGACGATCTGAAACCCGACAACAATGTCTGGCAGGAAATTTCAGGCGGCGCCGAGATGATGAGCATCGGCAAGCACGAAATGCAGACGCGGGCCTATGTCGGCGCGTTCAACTTCAAGGGCGTCGATCAGCAGAAGAAGGTCGGCCAGCTGTCGGGTGGCGAACGCAACCGGGTCCATATGGCCAAGATGCTGAAACAGGGTGGCAACGTGCTGCTGCTCGACGAACCGACCAACGATCTCGACACCGAAACCCTTGCAGCGCTCGAAGAGGCGCTCGAAAATTTCGCCGGCTGCGCCGTGGTCATCAGCCACGACCGCTTCTTCCTCGATCGCCTCGCGACCCATATTCTGGCGTTTGAAGGCAACAGCCATGTCGAATGGTTCGAGGGCAATTTCGAATCCTATGAAGAGGACAAGATCCGCCGCCTTGGCGACGATGCGACGCGCCCGCACGCGACGTCGTACAAGAAACTGACGCGCTGATCGCGATGGGGGAGGGGCAGCCGCCGATCTCGGAGCCAATCTCTTCAGGCGCCATTCGACTTGATGCCGATGCGCTCAACGCATTCATGGCCAAAGCCTTTCCCCATTCGGCGCCCGGCGCGCGCGGAACCGTCGTGTCGGCTGTACCGGGGCATATTCGGGCGCGGATGGACCCTGGCGACACGGCGCTGCGTCCTGGCGGGCTGATTTCCGGCCCGACCCAGATGGGGTTTGCCGATATGGCGGCCTATGCGCTGGTGCTTGCGCATATCGGACCCGTCGCGATGGCGGTGACCAGTGCCCTAAACTATCAGTTTCTGCGTCCGTGCCGCCCGGGATCACTGTTCGCCGATGCGTTTTTGCTGCGCCTTGGCAAGCGGCTGGCCGTTATGGACGTGCGGATATGGACCGACGACGCCGACAAGCCGGTCGGGCAGGCAAATGTGACCTACGCAATACCTTGAGTTTGCGGATCAAGCTGCGCGGAATTCGCCGGTCGTATCGTCCAAAAGATGCAGTACCCCGTCGCTGATTGCGAAAAAGGCGCCGCGTAGCCGCAGCCTGCCGCGCTGTTCCTTGTCCTGAATGCAGGGGAAGGTGCGCAGATTGTTCAGGCTAACGCGCACGGCGGCCATTTCCATCGCGCGACCGGCGTCGCGGTTGTCGATGTCGGCATAATCGCGCCGTACTTGCGCGCTGGCGTCGTCGAGCAGCGCGATCCAGTCGGCGATAAATCCGCCACGGCCCGGTTCGGCACCTGCCATCGATCGGTGCAGCGCGGCATGGCAACCGCCGCACAGGCCATGGCCCATGACGACGATTTCTTCGACCTTCAGGAATTGAACCGCGAATTCGAGCGCAGCGGACACGCCGTGGCGCCCCGGTGTCGTTTCGAACGGCGGTACCAGCGCCGCGACGTTGCGGACGACAAAAATTTCGCCGGGGTTGGTGTCGAAAATCTGCGACGGTTCGACGCGACTGTCGGAGCAGGCGATCACCATCACCTTGGGCGCCTGTCCCTCGGCCAGTCCCTCCCAGCGCTCACGCTGTTCCTGCCAGCCGCCGCTACGGAAACGACGATAACCGTCGATCATGTCTGCAAAGTGAGTCATGCTCGGCCCTTAGCATAGGTACAGAGGTTGAGAAGAGGGACACACGCGACTATGTGGGCGAAATGAACGCTCCCACACAGCCCGTTTTGACGCCCAGCCAGCGCACCCGCAAGCCCGACTGGATTCGCGTCAAGGCGCCCACCAGCCCCGGCTACGCCGAAACGCGCAAGCTGATGCGCGAGCTGAACCTCAACACCGTGTGCGAAGAGGCGGCGTGCCCGAATATCGGCGAATGCTGGACCAAGAAACATGCGACGGTGATGATCCTGGGCGATACCTGCACCCGTGCCTGTGCGTTCTGCAACGTCAAGACCGGGATGCCGCGCGCGGTCGATCCGCTCGAACCTGAACATACTGCGATTGCGGCGGCCAAGATGGGGCTGAGCCACATCGTCATCACCTCGGTCGACCGCGACGACCTGCCCGACGGCGGCGCCAGCCAGTTCGTCAAGGTGATCAACGCGTTGCGCCGCGAAACGCCGCAGACGACGATCGAGATCCTGACCCCCGATTTCCGCAACAAGCCCGAAGGCGCGATTGCGGCGATCGTCGATGCGCGACCCGACGTGTATAACCATAATCTCGAAACCGTGCCGCGGCTCTATCCGACGATCCGCCCGGGTGCGCGCTATTATGCGTCGCTGCGCCTGCTCGAAAGCGTCAAGCGCCGCGATCCGTCAATCTTCACCAAGTCGGGCATCATGCTGGGGCTGGGTGAACAGCGCATGGAAGTGCATCAGGTGATGGACGATATGCGCAGCGCCGACATCGATTTCATGACGATGGGCCAGTATCTGCAACCAACGCCGAAACATGCCAAGGTGATCGACTTTGTGACGCCGCAGGCTTTCGACGCCTACGCCCAGATCGCGCGCGCCAAGGGCTTCCTGCAGGTCGCATCGTCGCCGCTGACGCGCTCCAGTTATCACGCGGGCGACGATTTCGAGCGGATGCGCGCGGCGCGCGAGGCGCAGCTGGCGCGCGCCAGCGCTGGCTGAACCTGCGTTGCCGAGGCATCACGAAACCCGCGTCCTGCCGTATAGCGACGAGCAGATGTTCGCACTCGTTACCGATATCGAGCGTTATCCAGAGTTCCTGCCCTGGGTGATCGCGCTGCGAATCCGGAGCGACAGCGAGGATGAAGCGGTCGCCGACATGATTGTCGGCTTCAAAGGGTTGCGCGAGAGTTTCTCTTGCCGCGTTCACAAGGATCGCCCGCGCGCCGTAACGGTCAGTTATATCGACGGCCCGATGCGCCATTTGAGCAACGAATGGCAATTCACCGCCGTCGATGGCGGCGCTTGCCGCGTCGATTTCATGGTGGATTTCGCGTTCCGCAACCGGATGTTCGAAGCGCTGGCCGGTCAGATGTTCGACAAGGCGCTGCGCAAGATGATCGTCGCGTTCGAATCCCGCGCCGATGATCTTTATGCGGCGGGCAAAGTGAAATCGTCAGAAGGACGCAGCGCGTCCTTTTCCGGATGAAGCAAATCGAGCGCGAATAATGTTGCATGATGGCGGATCGCAGCACGATCGCCGCCTTCGAATTGCACCCGCTGGGTAAAATAATCATCCGAACTTTGGCCGCGCAACGCGCGGGCAAAAATGACCAGCCCGACCGGTTTCTTTTCCGATCCGCCGCCTGGACCGGCAATGCCGGTAATCGCGACCGCAATATCGGCATCGCTGTTGGCGAGCGCGCCAGTCGCCATCGCCCACGCGGTCGCGAGCGATACTTCGCCGAAAGTCTCAAGGATTTCGCTGCTGACGTCGAGTTGGCTTTGCTTGGCATGACCCGAATAGGTGATGAACCCCGCGGTGAACACGTCCGAACTGCCGGCAATGTCGGTCAGCGCGGCGCTGACCATGCCACCGGTGCAGCTTTCGGCAACCGCGACTTTTCGCCCCGCAGCGCGGTTATTGGCTAGCACGCTGGTCGCCAGCGCGTTGCGCACGGCAAGCCGCGATTCATCGTCAGGCAGCACGGTCAATTCTCCGGAAGTTGCAAAGTCGCGACAGCCTGCGCAGCGATCCCCTCGCGGCGACCGGTGAACCCCAGCCGCTCGGTCGTTGTCGCCTTCACACTAACCCTTTCGAGCGGAATCGCAAGGATTTCAGCGATTCGTGCCCGCATCGCGCCGCGGTGCGGACCGATTTTCGGTGCCTCGGCAATGATCGTCAGATCGACATGATCGATCCTCCCGCCCCGCTCCGCCACCCGTTCCGCAGTAAAGCGCAGGAAGCGATGCGATGCGGCGCCGCGCCATTGCGGGTCGCTGGGCGGGAAATGGTCGCCAATGTCGCCGTCGGCCAGCGCGCCGAGGATTGCATCGGTCAATGCATGAAGCCCGACGTCAGCATCGCTATGACCTTCAAGTCCATGACTATACGCGATTTCTATGCCACAAATCCAGAGCGGCTTATCCGCGACAAGGCGGTGAACGTCATAGCCCATGCCGACCGCGGTACGTGTCATCGTCTCAATCCCCAGCAATCCATTCAGGACCGCCATATCCTCGGCATAAGTCAGTTTGTGGAGCCGCGCGTCGCCCGGCACCGTCGCGACAGCGACACCCAGACGGCGGACGAGCTGCGCGTCGTCGGTCGCCGTGGCGTCGATAGCTTGGGCATGGGCGCGGCGGAGCGTCCCAAGATGAAACGCTTGCGGCGTCTGAACGCGCGCAAGGGCACCGCGATCGACGACGTCACCGGCAACGCTCCCGCCTTGTTCAACCAACGTATCGGGAACGGGCAGGGTGGGGATTGCGGCTTCCGCAATATCCAGCGCGGCAAGCAGTCGATCGATAAGCTCGGCGATCACCCCCGGCCGCGCGGCATCGTGCACCAGCAGCGGCGTCTCGTCCTCGCGGTCAGCCAGCGCGGCCAGTGCGTTGGCCACCGACTGCTGTCGCTCGGTTCCGGGATTGGCGGAAATCCAGCCATCCGGCAGCGTCCCAAGCGCCGCCATGACGTCATCATTGGCCACCAGCACGCCGCCGCGGATCGCCGGATGCGCGGCAAAAGCGTCGAGGCTCCAGCGGAGTACTGGTTTGGACCCGAGCATCGCCAACTGCTTTGGCATGGCGAAGCCGGCACGGCTGCCCTGGCCACCCGCGAGCAATATGACGATCGCGCACGGCGCGGAGGAAGGGGCGGACTCGGCCATTATGCGCGCCGGTTAGCGCAGCCGCGGCTTGCGGGAAA
This sequence comes from Sphingopyxis sp. UBA6723, assembly GCF_002454115.1. GTDB lineage: Bacteria > Pseudomonadota > Alphaproteobacteria > Sphingomonadales > Sphingomonadaceae > Sphingopyxis. The sequence continues at coordinate 179,350 of NZ_DKIH01000013.1, forward strand.
GCGGCTTAGCGTGTACGGGCTGCTCAAATTTTAGGCAATCAGACGAAAGCTCCCGCCATGGCGCCGCTTCGGCCCATCCAGATCGGCAATATCACCATCGCGGATCCCGTGATCCTGGCGCCGATGACCGGCGTCAGCGATATGCCGTTTCGTACCCTCGTGCGCCGTTACGGCTCGGGGCTGAACGTTACCGAGATGATCGCGAGCCAGGCGGCGATCCGTGAGACGCGTCAGTCGATCCAGAAAGCGGCGTGGCATCCGGTCGAAGAGCCCGTGTCGATGCAGCTGGTCGGCTGCACCCCGTATGAAATGGGCGAAGCGGCGAAGCTCAACGAAGATCGCGGCGCCGCGATCATCGACATCAATATGGGCTGTCCGGTGCGCAAGGTGACGAGCGGCGATGCGGGGTCGGCGCTGATGCGCGACCTGAAACTCGCCGCAGCGCTAATCGAAGCATGCGTCAAGGCGGTGCAGGTGCCGGTGACGGTCAAGATGCGGATGGGCTGGTGCCACGACAGCCTGAATGCGCCAGAACTCGCGCACATCGCGGAGGATCTGGGCGCCAAGCTGGTGACGGTCCATGGGCGAACCCGGAACCAGATGTACCGGGGTGAGGCCGACTGGAGCTTCATTCGCAAGGTCAAGGATGCCGTATCGATCCCGGTGATCGCCAATGGCGATATCTGCTCTGCCGACGATGCCCGCACCGCGCTGGCACAGAGCGGTGCGGACGGCGTGATGATCGGCCGCGGTGCTTATGGTCGCCCATGGCTGCTGGGACAGGTGATGGCGGCGCTGCGCGGGGAGGGCGATCGGCCTGACCCCGGCATCGACGAACAATATGACGTCATTACATCCCACTATCGCGCGATGATCGACCATTATGGCGAGATTACCGGGGTCAATATGGCGCGCAAGCATCTCGGCTGGTACGTCAAGGGCCTGCATGGATCGGCCGAGTTTCGCAACATGGTCAACCAGATCCCCAGCAGCCGCGACGTGCTCGACGCACTCGAACGCTTCTACACGCCCTTCCTGAGCAAGGCCGCGGCGTGAGCGCGCTCACGTCGAGCATTCCGAGCATCGACCACGACGAACTGATCCATTCGCACCCCGTTCCGACGCTGTTGATCGACAGAGGCGGGGTCGTCCTGTTCGTCAACGCGGCGGCCGAGCAGATGTGCAACATGAGCCGGTCGGCAATGATCGGGCGTGTCGTTTACGACGTCATCGACATGGATCGCAGCTATCGCCAGCGGATGAGCGACGCCGCGACGTCGGCGTTGTTTGCGCATCGCGCCGAAATTTCGGTCGGCAGTCGCAAAACGATCTTTGTTGATATGCAGATGGTCCCCTATGGCCAGAGCGGCCATCGGATCCTGGCGCTGATCCCGGCGCAAAGTGACGCCGAGCTGATGGGCGGTGCCATCGGCCGATCGGGGCGCGCCGCTGGCGGGGCCGCATCGATGCTGGCGCATGAGATCAAGAACCCGCTTGCGGGCATCAAGGGCGCGGCACAGCTCTTGGCGCGCAAGACCGACGCCAGCGGCGAACGCTTCACCACGCTGATCGTGGCGGAGGTCGATCGGATCGCGACATTGATCGATCAGATGGAGCATTTCTCGCGCGGTCAGCCGATCGCCTGCGGCCCGATCAATCTGTACCAGCCCATCCACCAAGCCATCGAAACCGCGCGCGCACGGCAGTTTCCGGGGGTTCGCTTTGCCGAGGATTTCGACCCGTCGCTGCCGCTGGTGCATGGCAACCATGACGCCATGGTGCAGATCTTGCTCAATTTGGTGACGAATGGCTGCGAGGCGCTGGGCGGCCGCGACGACGGCGTCGTGCGAATTGCGACCGCCTACCGCCACGGTCTGTCCATCGACAATGGCGACGGGCGCGGGCGGATCGCGCTGCCGATCGAGGTCAGCGTCAGCGACAATGGTCCGGGCGTTCCCGCCGATATTCGTGGCGATCTGTTCGACCCGTTCGTGACCACCAAGCGCGAAGGGCGGGGGCTGGGATTGGCGCTCGTCGCCAAGCTGGCGCGTGACATGGGCGGCACAGTTCAGCATATGCGCGACGGCGAATGGACGCGCTTTCGTGTTCATCTGCCGGTCGCGCAAAAGGGAGCTGCAGCATGAGCAGCGACAAAACCATCCTGCTGGTGGAGGATGACCCCGCGATTGCGATGATCATTCGCGAGACGCTGATCGGCGAATGCGCGCATTTCGCGTCGGTCGGAAGCATCGCCGAGCGCAATGCCTGGCTTGCCGATCGCCGCCCTGATCTTGTTATCACCGATGTGGTTTTGCCCGATGGCGACGGTATCGATTCGCTGCGTGTGGATGCCGGGACCCCCGTGATCGTGCTGTCGGCGCAGAACACGCTCGACACCGCGGTGCGCGCGACCGGGATCGGCAGCTATGATTATCTGCCCAAACCGTTCGACCTCGACGAGCTGACTGCGAGCGTTCGCGCGGCCCTACAACGCCGCGCCGAGCCGACGGCACGAACTGACGTTGCGCCCGCCGACAGCCACGGCCTGGTCGGCCGTGCGCCCGCGATGCAGGCGGTGTATCGAACCATCGCGCGCCTCGCTTCGAACGATCTTGCGGTGCTGATCCTGGGGGAATCGGGTACCGGCAAGGAGGTCGTTGCCCGCGCGATCCACGCCACGGGGCTGCGTCGAACTGGCCCGTTTGTCGCGATCAACATGGCGGCGATCCCGCGCGAGTTGATTGAGGCCGAGCTGTTCGGCCACGAAAAAGGCGCCTTTACCGGTGCACATAGCCGCAATGCGGGCCGGTTCGAGCAAGCCGCAGGTGGTACCTTGTTTCTTGATGAAATCGGCGACATGCCGCTGGAGGCGCAGACACGGCTGCTCCGCGTGCTGCAAAGCAACGAGTATACGACCGTCGGCGGCAATCTGGCGCTCCGCGCCGATGTCCGCGTCATCGCGGCCACCCATCGCGATATGCGGACGTTGGTCGCCGATGGCCGCTTCCGCGAGGATCTGTTTTATCGCCTCAACGTCATTCCGGTAACACTGCCGCCGCTGCGCGACCGGCGCAGCGACATTGCCGCATTGGTACGCCATTTCGTCGATGCGGGGCGTGCTTCGGGCCTTCCCGACCGCCAGTTCGCGCCTGCGGCGATGCAGTGGCTCGAACGCTATGACTGGCCCGGCAACGTCCGCGAGCTGGGCAATGTCGTTCAGCGGCTGGCGGTTCTGTCGCGCGATACCGTTGTCACGGTGCGCGATGTGGAGACGGTGCTGCACGAAAGCGGCGAAGGCGGCGGCGCGGCGGCGCCCGCCGACCTGATCGCCCGCGCCATCGACGATTGGGCGCGCGAGCAGATGGCGAGTGACGCACCCGACGGTGAACTGCACGGCCAGCTTGAAGCGATCGTCGAAGCGGCCCTGTTTCGCCGCGTCCTGCGCGATGTGCGCGGTAATCAGCTGGAGGCCGCACGGCGGCTCGGAATCAATCGCAACACGCTGCGCAAACGGCTTGGACAGCTGGATATCGACCCCACACACCCATGAAGCGGGACCACGAGCGTATAATAGCGGCGTTCGACCGTCCCAAGCGCAGTTTGTGTGTTTTCTATGCAACAGGTTTGTCGTAGCTTAGCAACAATGGCGCAAGCGGCACCCCTGACTCACGATATTGACCCAGCCGAGGAGCATGTGCGCTCGGGCTTTTGGCGTTTCGCGGTGCCCGAGTATTACACGCTCGCGCTCGTGGTCAGCGTCGGCATCGCGACCTATGTCTTTGTCACGGGTGATGCGCAGAGCGAGCAGTTGCTCACCCCGGCGCTGGTCGCGGCGATCATGGTTGCCAATCTGGTGCCCGCAATGGCGCTGATCGTGCTGATCGGAAGTCGTGTCGCGCGCGCGCGCGCGGTGCGATCGATGGAGGGCGGTAATGGTCGCCTCCATGTCCGGCTGGTCGCACTGTTTTCGCTAATTGCAGCAGCGCCGACGTTGCTTGTGGTGATTTTTGCTTCACTGCTGTTCCAGTTCGGGGTCGATTTCTGGTTTTCGGACCGGTCGCGCGGGATGTTCGAGAATGCAGCCAATTTGGCTGAGGGTTATTATCAGGAGAACCAGCGGCAGGTCGGTGACAACACGTTTGCGATGGCCCAGGATCTTGGAAACCGTTTGACTGCCTTTCCCATCAATAGTCCAAATTTTTCGAGCTATTATTTGCAGCAGGTTGTCGTACGCAGCCTCAATGAATCGGCCGTTATCGAAATCGGCAAAGACGGCGTCGCGCGTACTGCGGTCGCTATCGATCCCGACGACCGTGCGGCGGAAAATCGGCTGAATGACGAGATGGTCCAGCGGCTCGACGCTGGCGAAGATGTCGTGGTGGTTCGCCAGGAAAATCGCATTGAAGCCGCGGCGCGGTTGCCCGGGACCGGGAGAGCCTATGTTTATGCATCGCGGGACACCAATGTTCCCGGTTTCCAGCAGTCAGCCCGAGCAGGCGCAGTTCTTGCAGATTACAACGCACTGTTTCAACGCTCGCAATTACTGCAGCTGCAATTCAACGGCGCCCTCTACCTCGGTTCGCTGTTGCTCCTTGCGCTGGCGGTGATCGCCGCAATCGTCGTCGCCGACCGCATCGTTCGTCCACTCGGCACGCTGATCGGCGCGACGCGGACTGCGGCGGGCGGCGATCTGTCGGTCCGCGTCACCCCGCCGGCGCGCGATGACGAGATTTCGGTGCTGACCCGCGCGTTTAACCGGATGACCGAGCAGTTGCAGGGACAGACCGGCGCGCTGGTGAGCGTCAACGAACAGCTCGAGGCAAGGCGCAGCTTTATCGAGGCGGTCCTTAGCGGTGTGTCGTCGGCGGTGGTGTCGGTCGATGCCGACCACCGCATTCAGCTCGCGAACGCCGCCGCCGAGCGCTTGATTTGCGAATCGGCCGATTGCCTGACTGGTCGCCCCTTGGCCGAGGTGGCGCCCGAACTTGCGCGGTTGTTGGTCGGTGACGAGCGCGAGGCAATAGTTCAACTGGCGCGCCCCAACGCCGAACCTGCAACACTCGCGGCCAAGGCAGTCGCGCAGGGCGACGGCTTTGTGCTGAGTTTTGAGGATATTACGCAGCAATTGCTCGATCAGCGGCGCGCCGCCTGGTCCGACGTTGCGCGGCGCATCGCGCATGAGATCAAGAACCCGCTGACCCCGATCCAACTTGCCGCCGAGCGACTTCAGCGCCGGTTCGGCGACAAGATCGAAGGCGACAGCGCGACGTTCAAAAAGTTGACCGATACGGTGATCCGTCAGGTTCACGATATGCGCCGAATGGTCGACGAGTTTTCGAGCTTTGCCCGTATGCCCAAGCCGACCTTTGGGGTCGAGGATGTCCGCGACATCCTGCGTCAGGCGGTGTTCCTGTTTGAAGTCGCCAAGCCCGATATTGTCTTTGCGGTAAAAACCCCGGACGAAATCGAGCCGATCGTTTGCGATCGTCGTCTGTTGTCGCAGGCCATGACGAACATCGTCAAGAATGCTGTAGAAGCGATTGAAGAAAATTCGAAAAATTCGGAATCAACTCCCATCGGACATATTCATGCCGAGCTGGCGAGCGGGCTGCGCGGTGAGGTTGTGATCCGCGTTGCCGACGACGGGATCGGTTTGCCGCAGGCGCGCGATACCATCGCCGAACCCTATATGACGACGCGGCAGGGCGGCACCGGATTGGGCCTCGCGATCGTGAAAAAGATCGTCGAGCAACATTATGGCGAGCTCGAGTTTTCGGACAATCCGGCGGGGCAGGGGACGTGCGTCACGCTGACGCTTCATCCTGACCGGCTGCAAGGATTGGCAGGGAAGGGCGACGAAACAAGCATGGGGTACGCAGAATCGGTTCCGGGGCGGATCCGCAACCGACAGGACAGAGAAGAACATGGCGCTTGATATTCTGATCGTCGACGACGAGCGCGACATTTGCGACCTCGTCGCCGGCGTCATGGAAGACGAAGGGTATGAGGCGCGGATTGCCTCCGACAGCGATTCTGCGCTCGAAGCGATCCGCCAGCGGCGTCCGTCGCTCGCCCTGATCGACGTGTGGTTACAGGGGTCGCGGCTCGACGGGCTGGGGCTGGTGGAGGCGATCAAGGCCTTCGATCCCACGCTGCCGATCATCGTGATTTCGGGTCATGGCGGGCTCGACACGGCGGTCGCGGCGATCCGCCGCGGCGCTTATGATTTCATCGAAAAGCCGTTCGAGGCATCGCGCCTGCTCCATTTGGTGGCGCGCGCGACCGAGAGCGAACGGCTGAAGTTCGAATATGAACAGCTGCGCGAGAAAGCCGGGCCTTCGGATGAGCTGACGGGGACCAGCGCCGCCATCAACAACGTCCGTGCGACGCTGAAGCGCGTGGCGGGGACGGGCAGCCGGGTGCTGATCACCGGTGCCGCGGGGGTCGGCAAGGAAGTCGCGGCGCGCGTGCTCCATGGGTGGAGCGGACGGCACAATGCGCCGTTCCGCGTCATTTCGTCGGCGCGCATGGATCCCGAAACGGTCGAGAACGAGTTGTTCGGATCGGAAAGCGACGACGGCGCGATCCGCGTCGGGCTGCTCGAACAAGCGCATGGCGGAACCTTGTTTCTCGACGAGGTCGCCGACATGCCGCTGACGACGCAGGGCAAGATCCTGCGCGTGCTAACCGATCAAAGCTTTACCCGCGTCGGCGGCCGCACGATGATCCGCGTCGATGTGCGGATCATTTCGGGATCGGCGCGCGACCTGACGACCGAAATCGCCGAAAGCCGATTTCGCGAAGACCTCTATTATCGGCTCAACGTTGTGCCGGTCCACATTCCGCCGCTCCGGGAACGCCGCGACGATATTGCCAGCCTATGCGACCATTATATCCGCCGCTATGCCGCCGATCGCCGCGTACCGCCGCCCGAAATCAGCTCGGAAGCGATGGCGGCGTTGCAGGCGCATGAATGGCCGGGCAACGTCCGCGAACTGCGCAACGTGATCGAGCGGGTGATGATCCTGGCGCCGAGCGACCGGCTGGCGCGGATCGACGCCGATATGCTGCCCGGCGAGTTGGTGCGGGGCGGCACCGACATTCTGCCTAATTCGGAGTCGATCACGGCAATCCCGCTGAAAGAAGCGCGCGAAAATTTTGAGCGCGAATATCTGCGGATCCAGATCAACCGCTTTTCGGGTAATATCTCGCGCACCGCGACCTTTATCGGCATGGAACGATCGGCGCTGCACCGCAAACTGAAACTTTTGGGGCTCACGGAGAGTTCAGACGGCGAGGGATGAGGCTTTGCGCTAGACCTTGGGCAAGCTTTGCCGCATATTGACAGAGATACGAAGGTCTTAAAGCCGGAAAACCGGTATATACCCGCGGTCGTACCGCCAAAAACAGGAGGCAAATGTGTCCGATAAGAACCAGAATCTCCAAGATATTTTTCTGAACGCGTTGCGCAAGAGCAAAACGCCGGTCACGATGTTTCTTGTCAAGGGGGTGAAGCTTCAGGGCATCATCACCTGGTTCGACAATTTCTCGTTGCTGCTGCGCCGCGATGGTCAGTCCCAGCTCGTCTACAAGCATGCGATCTCGACGGTGATGCCGTCGCACGACTTCGACCTGTCTTTGCTCGGCAGCAATTTGCGCGAGGCGCCGGCCAGTAAGGGCAAGGCGTTGCAGGATGTATTCCTGAATGCGGTGCGCAAATCAGACGAGTCCGTGACAATGTTTCTGGTCAACGGGGTAATGTTGCAGGGCGATATCGTCGCATTCGACCTGTTCTGCATGCTGCTTGAGCGCGAGCGGCAGGTGCAGCTCGTCTATAAGCACGCGATTTCGACGGTGCAGCCGAACGGCCCGATCAACCTGACCGATAGCGAGCCGGACGCAGAAGCGGACAACGCCTGATCGCCTCGATTATTGACAGTCCGGAAGAAGTCACCCGCGGCGCCGCCGCGCTCCTCGTTGTGCCCGAATGGCATAGCCAGCGGCTAGCGCGCGATCTTGACGCGCGGGCCGAGGAGGCGAAGGGGCTAGCGCTGGCGATCGGGCTCGACGTAGTTGCAGTCCACACCTTACGGCTGCGCCAGACGCGCGCTGCAACCTTGCTGGGCGTTGGTCAGATCGAAGCCATCACGCCCGACATCGAAAAATACGGCGTTCAGCTGGTTGTCGTCGATGCGGCGCTCAGCCCGATCCAGCAGCGCAATCTGGAAACGGCATTCGGTACCAAGGTCATCGATCGCACCGGTCTGATCCTCGAAATTTTCGGTGAGCGCGCTGCCACCGCCGAGGGGCGGATGCAAGTTGAACTCGCGCATCTCGATTATCAGGCGGGGCGGCTGGTGCGCAGCTGGACCCACCTGGAACGCCAGCGCGGCGGCTTCGGCTTTCTCGGTGGACCGGGCGAAACCCAGATCGAGGCCGACCGGCGGATGATTCGCAACCGCATGGCGCGGATTCGGCGCAGCCTTGACGATGCACGGCGGACCCGCCAGTTGCAGCGGTCGAAGCGACAGCGCGCACCGTGGCCAGTGGTTGCGCTCGTCGGCTATACCAACGCTGGGAAATCGACGTTTTTCAACCGCTTGACCGGTAGTGACGTCATGGCGGAAGACATGTTGTTCGCGACGCTCGATCCCACCATGCGCGAAATCCGGCTTCCCGGCATCGACAAGGCGATCTTGTCCGACACGGTGGGTTTTGTGTCGGATCTGCCCACCGAACTGGTCGCGGCGTTCCGTGCTACTTTGGAAGAGGTTACGACGGCCGACCTGATCGTCCATGTCCGTGACATCGCCCATCCCGACAGTGACGCGCAATATGATGATGTGCGCGCCATCCTCAACTCGCTGGGGGTAAATGGACCGGACGATGACGGGGAGGGTGATGCACTCCCGGCGATCCCCCAGCTCGAAATCTGGAACAAGATCGATACCGCGGACGCCGATGCGCGCGCCGCGATTGCCGAAATGGCGGGGAAACGCTCTGACGTCGCGGTGATATCGGCCGTAACGGGCGAAGGCGTTGAGGCCGCGCGCGTGTTGATGGCGGCGCAGCTGACCGCACTGCATAAGGTCCAGCGGATTTACCTCGATTATCAGGATGGCGAAGCGGCGGCGTGGCTTCACGCGCGCGGTGAGGTGCTGGCCGATGAACCGGAGGGTGAGGGCCATGTGTTGACCGTCCGGCTCGATCCTGCCGACAGCGCTCGGTTCGAGCGGCTGTGGCCTACGGACGGCGCTCCGACACCTTGACCGCGACCCAATGGGCTTCCTGTTCGTCGAGCGACAGGCCCGCCAAGCTGCCGCCTGCGCGATCTTCCATCGCGGCAAAACGGCGCGCGAATTTGGTGTTGGCATCGCGCAGCGCGCTTTCGGCGTCGACTCCCAAGTGGCGTGCATAATTGACGACCGCGAGCAGCAGATCGCCGACTTCCTCATGCCGCTCGGCGTCCGTTGCCGCGGTCGCTACTTCGGCCAGTTCCTCAGCGATTTTGTCCCGCGGACCGTTAATATCGGGCCAGTCGAAGCCGACGCGCGCGGCGCGTGACTGGAGCTTTTGGGCACGCAGAAGCGCTGGCAACGACAGCGCGACTCCCGACAGTGCACCCTTGGGGCCATCCGCCGCGCGCTCGTCGGCCTTGATCTGCTCCCATTGCTGACGGACGTCGTCGGTCTTGCCGTCACCAAAGATGTGCGGATGGCGACGTTCCATCTTGTCGCTGATAGCCGTGGCAACGTCGTCAAACCCGAACAGGCCCGCGTCGGCGGCAATCTGGCTGTGGAATACGACCTGAAGCAACAGGTCGCCGAGCTCGTCGCAAATCGCGGCCGGATCGCCGCCTGCGATCGCATCGGCGACTTCATAGGCTTCCTCAATCGTGTAGGGCGCGATCGTCGAAAAAGTTTGCGCCAAATCCCATTCGCAGCCGCCGTCGGGGTCACGCAATCTGGCCATCACAGCGAGCAGGCGATCGATGGGGGACTGGAGCGTCGCGTCAGACATCATCTTATCCGATAATATATATTATGTTAAATTTCACTTCTGATGGGGAGGACTGGACCCCCCTCCCGTTGAAATCACGTGATTTTGATCCGCCTTGTGCTTGCACCGCAATCAGGTCACCACCTGCCAAGTCCGGATAACCAGAAACACCAAGCCGAAAATCGCAACCCAGGCTAGCGCCATCTTGAACCAGTCGGCCATCGGCAGTCGCCGCGCCAACAACGAACTGACTACCAGCGCAAATGCGCCGACGAACCAGACCAGTTGCACCCCAGTCTCACCGCTCATAGTTGCACCTCCAGCCCGTCATAGCCCGGCTCGACGCCGGGCGGCAATTCGGCCGCCAAGTCGTCATAATCCATCGTATTGTCCATATGCGTGATGATCGCGCGGGGGTTGCCGCATTTTTCGAGCGCCGCGAGCGTCATCGCCAAATGCGGATGCGTCGGATGCGGATAGCGGCGCAGCGCGTCGATAACAAACAGGTCCACACCTTGAAAGAAATCGACCATTTCGTCGGTAAACTTTGAAAAATCCGTGGCATAACCGATCTTATGGACACCATCGCTAAAGATCAGTCCGCTGGCTTTGATCGGCCCGTGCGGCATTTCAATCGCCGAGACCTCGATCGGGCCAATCGATTGGTGATCCAGCAAATCGATCGGATCGACCAACGCCGGATAGCCGGCGTTTCCGGCAAAGGCATAGGTGAAACGCCACTTGAGCGTGTCGAGCACATGGTTGCGGGCATAGGCTGGGACCAGCGAGCCGCGTAAATGCATGATCTGGCGCAAATCATCGAGCCCGTGGCAATGGTCGGCATGCTCGTGGGTCCAGATGATCCCGTCGACGGCGCCGACCTCGGCATCGAGCAATTGCAGCCGCATTTCGGGACTGGTGTCGACGAGCAGGCGAAAGCCGCCGAGCGAGATCAGGATCGAGGACCGACTGCGCAGGTTGCGCGGATTGTCCGGGTCGCACTGCCCCCAATCGTTGCCGATCCGCGGTACACCCGACGACGTGCCGCAACCCAGGATGCGAACCTTCATGGAGCGTATGACGTCATGGCGCCGCCTTGTTGAATAGCGCGTAGAAATTCGCGCTCGTCGCCGCGCCTAGGGCTTCGGGATCCTCATCGCGAAGTGTAGCGAGAAACGCCAGCGTGTCGGCAACAAACGCCGGTTCGCCGGTCTTGCCGCGGTGCGGGACCGGGGCGAGGAAAGGGGAGTCGGTTTCGATCAGCAGCCGGTCCTGCGGCAGCCATTTGGCGGTCGCTTGCAGATCGGCGGCGTTCTTGAAGGTCACGATGCCCGAGATCGAAATGTACAGGCCGAGGTCGAGCGCCTGGCGCGCGAAATCGTCGCTCGCGGTGAAGCAATGGATCACGCCCGGGTAGGTCGCCCTGCCCATTTCCTCGCCGAGGAGCCCCAACGTGTCGGCCTCGGCGTCGCGCGTGTGGACGATGATCGGCAGCCCGGTCACCTGTGACGCGTGGATGTGGCGGCGGAAGCTGTCCTGCTGCCGCACGCGGTCGCTTTTGTCGTAATAATAGTCGAGGCCGGTCTCTCCGATGCCGATCACACGCGGGTGTGCGGCGCGCTCGACGAGCTTCGCGGTGTCGACGTCGGGATGATGATCGGCGTCATGCGGATGGATGCCGACGCTGGCCCACACGTCGGTATTGGCCTCGGCCGCCGCCAGCACGTCGTCCCATTCGCTTTCGCGCGTCGCAATGTTGAGCATCGCGGTGACACCGCGCGCGCGAGCGCGGTCCAGCACCTCGCCCTGCTGTTCGGCGAGCCCCTTGTAATTGAGGTGGCAGTGTGAATCGACGAGCATCAGGCCTCCCCTTCCCCTTCGGGCAGATCGAGGCGCGGGAAGAGGGGGATTGGCTGACCAACGACAAACCCGCTCGCGGCAAGGTTCGCAAACCAGTCATCGTCGTCGAGAGCGGCGAAGTTGCGTGCGTCGTCGCCAATGCCCATCTGGTCGAGCAGCGTGTCGGCTGCGGTCGGCACCACCGGGCGGATCGCGATTGCCAGCGTGCGGACGACCTGGAACAAGGTCATCAGCACCGCGCGCATCCGGTCGGGGTCGGTCTTGCGCAGCGCCCAAGGGGCTTGCGTATCGACATATTGGTTGCACGCGAACACGGCACGGAGCCACTCCTCGATCCCGACCGAGAAAGCGAGCTGTTCAAATTCGCGCGGCAGCAGGTTGCGGCACGCATCGTTGACGATCGACAGCAGCGCGCGATCATCATTGTGCACCGCATAGTCTGCTGTCAGGATGCCGTCCAAATTCTTGAAAATCATCGACAAGCTGCGCTGTGCCAGATTACCGAAGCTGTTCGCCAGATCGGCATTGGCCGTGCGCACGATAGATTCTGCCGAGTAAGTGCCGTCCTGCCCAAAGCTCACTTCGCGCAGCAGATAATAGCGCAGCGGATCGACCCCGAAGGTGTCGGCGAGCGCCATCGGATCGACGACATTGCCCAGCGACTTCGACATCTTTTCGCCGCGGTTCAGCAGGAAGCCATGGCCGAACACCTGTTTGGGCAGCGGCAAACCGGAACTCATCAGGAAAGCCGGCCAGTAAACGGCATGAAAACGCACAATATCCTTGCCGATCATATGGATACTGGCGGGCCAGAATTTGCCAAAATCGCCATCGCGATCGGGATAGCCCAGCCCGGAAAGATAGGTGGTGAGCGCATCGACCCACACATACATCACATGCCCCGGCGATCCCGGCACGGGTACCCCCCAGTCGAAGCTGGTGCGCGAGACGCTGAGATCCTTGAGCCCGCCCTCGACGAAGCGCATCACTTCGTTGCGGCGGCTTTCGGGGCGGATAAAATCCGGCTTGTCGTTGTAGAGCGCGAGCAGCTTGTCCTGATAATTCGACAGGCGAAAGAACCAGCTTTCCTCGACGGTCCATTCAACCGGAGTGCCCTGCGGCGACAGGCGGACGCCCCCTTCCCCGTCGACCAGTTCGCTTTCGTCGTAAAAAGCTTCGTCGCGAACCGAGTACCAGCCTTCGTAGCGATCGAGATATAGATCGCCATTGGCCTCCATTGCGCGCCAAATCGCTTGCGAGGCCGCATGATGCGCCGCATCAGAAGTCCGCATGAAATTATCATAACTGATGTTCAGCTTGGCATACATCTCACGGAAATAAGACGACATTTCATTGGCCAGATCAATCGTTTCGCGGCCTTGGTCGCGCGCCGTCTGGAACATCTTGAGCCCATGTTCGTCGGTGCCGGTGATCAGCCGCACGTCGCGGCCGCGCGCGCGCTGGAACCGTGCCATCACGTCGGTGGCGATCGCTTCATAAGCGTGGCCGATGTGCGGGCGGCCATTGGGATAGCTGATCGCGGTGGTGATATAGAAAGGGGCGCTGTTTTCGGACATGGCCGCGCCTTAGCCGCTGGCGCGCGTGAGGGAAAGCGTCAGCGTGCCGAGTGCGCCGAACGCGGCGCCAGTTCGGCGAGGCAGTTACCGATTTCAAACCCGACCATCGTGCCGTCATAGGAGCCGCGGATCGCATCGCGCACGGTCCGCTGGACACGGTCCCATTGCGCGAGGATCGGCGCGATCTCAGCCACCGAACGCTCGCGCGCCAACTGCGCGAGCAGCCCGGGAACGATGTCGATAACGAGTTCAAGCTTTGCGCGGTTGGCGGTGCCGCCGACCTCGCGCGCCAGGGCCTCGCGAAGCCGGTTTTCTGGATCACCCGAACTGGCAATCGCCAGTAGTTTTTTCTCCATCGCCGCAACATCGCTCTCGATCAGCGCCAGCGCCTTGCCCGGCACCCCGCCCGACGCGGCGACGATCGCCCGCACCTCGGCAATTTCGAGCATCGGGCGCAGATTATGCAGCCAAGCTGTCATGACGTCACGATCAACCGGTTGAAAACGCAGCGGTCTGCATCGCGACCGGATCGTCGGCAGCAAGCGCCCTGGTGAGTGGCTGACCAGCAGGAACAGCGTTTTTGCTGGCGGTTCCTCGAGCGTTTTGAGCAGCGCGTTGGCGGCGTCGGTCTCCAGATCGTCGATCGCATCGACGATAATGACGCGCCAGTCGCCGAGCGACAGCGACAGATGCAAGCGGCGGATCATCGCCCGCACCTGATCGATCGTGATGTTGCGCGCGAGCTCTTTGCTCTTGTCCTTGAGCTGGCGCGTCAAGTGAAGGATCTCAGGGTGATTGCCTGCGTCGACCAATCGCCCAGCGGCACTGTCGCCCGGATCGTCGAGCGCAACGGCCTGCCCGTCGCCGCCGCGGCCATGGGTGACGAGGAAGCGCGCGACGCGGGCGGCAAAAGCCCCCTTCCCCATCCCCTGCGGCCCGGCGAGCAGCCAGGCGTGATGCAGCCGGCCCCCCTGCCAGCCTTCGAGAAAGGTCGCCTCGGGGTCATGATGGCCGATCATAGCCATTCTGCTAGTCCTGCCAGGATTGCTGCCGTTACCTGCTTCGCGGGGGCATCGGCGTCGATAATCCGCCAGCGTTCGGGCTCCGCCTCGGCCATTTCGACGAAGCGCGCGGCCAAACGCGCCTGATAATCCGCGGGCTTGCTGCCCATGCGGTCGCTGCCGCCGCGTGCCGCAAGGCGGCGTGCGGCTTCGGCGGGGCTTACGGTGAGCAGGAAGGTGCGGTCAGGCAACAAGCCTTCGGATCCTACGCCGTGAAGCGCCAATATGTCCGCGTCGGTGAGACCGCCACCACCGCCCTGATAGGCGCGGCTCGAATCGACGAAGCGGTCGCATAGCACCCACGCGCCGCGCGCCAGCGCCGGGCGGATCGTGCGTGCGACATGGTCGGCGCGCGCCGCCGCGAACAACAAGGCTTCGCTGCGCGCGTCCCAGCGGTCATCGCTGCCTTCCATCAGCAGCGTCCGGATCGCTTCGGCGCCGGTGCTCCCACCGGGTTCGCGCGTGGTGACGACGTCGATGTTACGTGCGGCCAGTGCCGCCGCCAACGCCCGGATCTGCGTCGATTTGCCGACCCCCTCCCCGCCCTCCAGCGTGATGAAGCGCCCGTGCGTCATGCCGATAACCTGCAAGGTTGGAAAAGGACGAAGCGCACGTGCATTATGTGGCGGTAGCCGCCAGCAGGCGCTTTGTCATCACGGTGCAGCGCGGCCGCTGCCACTCGCGGCTTTTTTGCCCGTGCTGCCATCGTTCGCCGCCAGCGGTACCCCGAACCCCCAACGCATCAGCCGCTCGGCCTCGTCGCGGCGGGCCTTGTCGCTCGGCAGCCCGGCAACGACCATGATCAGCCGCCGCCCGTCGCGCTTAGCTGAACCCAGCAAACAATAACCTGCTTCGGACGTATAGCCCGTCTTTAACCCATCAGCCCCCAGCACCCGCCCGAGAAGCGGATTGCGGTTCGCCTGAACGATCGGCTTGCCCTCGGGCGACGTGCCGTGCTGAAGCTTCGGCATTGAGAAATAGCGCGCGTAACCGGCGGGGTGATCGCGGATTAGTCGGTCGGCGAGCGTGACGAGGTCGCTAGCGCTCACCTTGGTCACCCCGCCGTCGGGCCAGCCGTTCGGCGTGCCGAAATTGCTCGATTTCATGCCAATTTGTGCGGCTACAGCGTTCATTCTTTTGATAAACGCCGCTTCATTGCCGTCGATCCCCACCGCCAGCGCAGCGGCGGCGTCATTCCCAGATACGGTGATCAAGCCTTTGAGCAGATCATCGACCGAAACCTTTTCGCCAGGGCGCAGGAACATTGTCGATCCGCCGTTGTTGCCTCTCCATTTCTTCCACGTCGCTTCGCTGACGGTGAATTGCTTGTCGCGCGCCAGTTCGCCCTTTTTGATCAGGTCGAGCACGACATAGGCGGTCATTACCTTCGCCATGGAGGCTGGTGCAAAGCGCTTGTCAGCCCCGCGCGAAAACAGGATTTCGCCCGAATCGAGATCTTTGAGCATCACGATTGGCGCCTGCGTGGTGTAGGACGGACGCGCTGTCGCCGTACTTTTTGGACGTGGGTCGTCCGCGGCAGCCGCGGGCATCGCGAGCGTCAGTGCAAATCCTGCCAACATCGCAGCGCTCTGGATTGGAATCTTTGAGAGTTTTATCACGCGTTGCCCGTTACCGATCGCGCTGGACCACTGCATCGCGGAAACCCTTGGCCTTCGCCGTTCCGAGTGCACCGCGCGCGTCGGCGTCGCTGGCGAAGGGGCCGATCCGCACCCGCCATAGGTTGCCTGCCTTGCTGACGGTGCCGCTGACCGATTTTGCCGCGGCATTGGCGCGGCTTTCGCTGCTGAACGCGCCGACCTGAACGACATATTTGCCGCCAGCGGTCGTGGTCGGCTGGGCTACCGATTTCGCAGGCGACGCTGCATCAACCGCCATCCGGTCATCGCCGGGCTTGGCCTTTCCTGACGCAATTGGGGCAGCGGGCTGCGCTTCAACCGGCGGCGCGGCGGCGAGTTGCTTCGGAACCGGCATGGCTTTCAGCTTCGTGCGCAGAATCGATAGCAGCGAATCGGGCGTGGCAATGCGTTCCGGCACTGCGCGACCAGCGCGTAGCTGCGCCCGTTCGGCGAGAGGCGGATTGGTGCGGCGTACCCGCACGGCGGACACACCGTCGGTCAAGCCCAGTTGCTCGGCGGCGCCGCGCGATAGGTCGATCAGTCGGTCGCCGACCATCGGGCCGCGATCGTTGACGCGCACCAATATCGTGCGTCCGGTATCGAGCGCGGTCACCTCGACATAGCTGGGCAGCGGCAGCGTCTTGTGCGCGGCACTGATCCCGGCGGGATCGAATATCTCGCCATTGGCGGTCGGTCGTCCGGCCAATTCATCACCATACCAGCTGGCATAGCCGACATCGTCATAATCGGCGATGTCCGACGGGGTGTAGGTCGTACCGCCGATCGTATAGGGATCGCCAATCTTGACCGGCGTGTCGCTTACGCCGCTGGCCGATTGCGCGGGGGCTGGGCTGGCGGTCGGCCCGCCATCGCGCTCGCCGCCGAAACTGCCGCATCCGGCGAGCAGCAGCATTGCCCCCGCCATCAGCGCCGTTTTTCTACCGATCGATTTCATCCGCCAGCAACCCCACTGATAGTGCATAAAAATTGGAACAATTATAGTCCAATATCGCACGATAGTTACCGGTCAGCAAATATGCGGTCCGTCCGGGGCCATCGGGTTCCAGCAGCACCGCCTGAACCTGTCCGTCGGGCCAGCGGCCGCCGATCGGCTGAATGCCGTCGGCGCGCCATTCGGCCATCGAGCGCCAACGGCTGTGGCGCGCGAAAACGCGGGGGCAACGAGTGGGGTTGAGGCGGCTAGCGAAACGATTGCGATCAAAGCTGCTCGGCACCGTCACGGCCACGCCCCACGGCTGTCCGGCGCGCCAGCCGGCGCGGCGCAGATAAGCGCCGATCGATTCGATGGCATCGGCTTCGCTCGACCAGATGTTGGCACGACCGTCACCGTCGCCATCTTCGGCGACCGCCAGATAGACCGAAGGCAGGAACTGCGGATAGCCAAAAGCGCCGGCCCAACTTCCCTTCAGCACGTTGCGCGGCACACCCTTTTCCACCATTTCCAGCGTCGCGATGAATTCGGGCTCGAAGAGGCTACGGCGGCGTCCTTCATACGCCAGCGTCGCCAGCGCTTCGGGCAGGTCAAAGCTGCCGGTGACCTGGCCGTAGGCGGTTTCGTGGCCGTAAATCGCGATCATGATGCTGGTCGGCACGCCAGTACGCGCCTCGATGCGCGCGAGCAAAGGCAGCAGTCGGTCATGAACGCGGCGGCCGCCATTGATCCGCGCTGCATCGACATGCCGTGCCTTATAGGGCGCGAAGTTCGGGATCGGCGTGTCGTTGGTCGGCGGACTGCCCAGATTGTCCCGGTCGAGCGCGATCACCCGCGGATTATAGCGCAAACCCGCAGTGACGCGGTCGAACGTCTGTCGGGAGACCCCGCGCGCCTGCGCCTTGGGCCATAACGACTGGACATAGGCATCGAAGCCGCTGTCGCCGCCCTGCGCGTGTAACGGCGCCGATGCCGTGAAGAGGCTGGCCGACAGGACGGCGGCGGCGAGAGCAAAAATGCGCCCGATTTTCGAAATGATAGCATGCATGACGTTCCCACCCATAAGATGTGTCTCGCACAGATGCGAGCGCCTTGGCTAGGCAATGGCGGGACGAGCCGAGTCATCTGCGCGACAGGCCGATCGAAGAAGGTTTTTCTTGCCGCATCGGCCCATCGCGCTATGGCGGCGGCCGTGCGGACAGGTGGCCGAGTGGTTTAAGGCAGCGGTCTTGAAAACCGCCGTGGGTGCAAGCTCACCGTGGGTTCGAATCCCACCCTGTCCGCCAAATGGCTATCGGCGGCGCTTTGGCGGATTGGCTGCGGCGCGGTCCTCGGCAGCCAGTTTCTGCCAGCGATCGAAGCGGTCGGCGGTCAGTGTGCCAGCGTTGATGGCGGCGCGGACGGCGCAGTCCGGCTCTGCGTCATGCGCGCAGTCGGAAAAGCGACATTGCTCTGCCACCAGAATGAAATCGTCGAACATCTCGGCAATGCCCACCGCCGCTTGCGGCAGTTGGAGCTCGCGCATCCCCGGCGTGTCGAGCAACCAGCCGCCGTGATCGAGCCGGTGCATTTCACGGACGGTGGTTGTGTGGCGTCCGGTATCGTCGTGCGGGCGGATCGCCTGGGTGGCGATATCGCTCGATCCGCGCAATGTGTTGACCAATGTCGATTTTCCGACGCCCGATGAGCCAAGCAGCGCCACAGTCTCGCCCGGCCCGCACCATGCTGCCAGGCGCGCAACGCTCGCAGGATCGCGGCCATTGACCGGTTCGACGCGCAATCCCGGTTCGATCGCGCGCGCGGCGGCGACGAATTTCCCAGGATCATCGGTCAAGTCGGTCTTGGTCAAGACGACGACCGGTTTAACCCCCACTTCGCGTGCCAGAACCAGATAGCGCTCCAGCCGCGCAACGCTGAAATCCTGATTGCAGGACGCGACGACGAACAGCGTGTCGACATTGGCCGCGATCATCTGCTCGCGGTTCGGATCGCCGGGTGCGCGCCGCTTGAACAGGTTCTGCCGTTCCAGAACGCGGGCAGCCTCCTGTGTACTCCGATCGATGAGCAGCCAGTCGCCGACGGTCGGGTGGGGGTCGGATGGCCCGGCACCGACGATATAAGGAGAGATAAGCTGCTGTCCGCCCGCACCTGCGACGGAAATCTGACCGCGGTGAACCGTCATGACCCGGACCGGTAGGCATGTCGCAACCTCATCATCAGTCATCTGCTCGGCAAAATAAGGACGCCAGCCGAGTGTTTCCAAAATTTCGTTGGCAGATGTCATGGGGTGCTGATGCGTCTTTCTGTTGCGGCCTGCGCATATGTCGCCCGCGACCGCGCTAGGCCTTTTCGGCGCTTTGCGCTGCCGTGGCAACCGCATTGGGTGCTGCGACGCGGCGCTGGTGGGACGGGGTGATCTTAATTCCAAGGCTGAGCCGCAGGGGCTCCGTCTTGTGATTGTCGCCGGGATGCCATCCCGGCCCCGATCACAAGAGGAACCCGATGCGCAACACCTTGCTGGCCACCACATGTCTGGCCGCCCTGCTTTCGACGACGGCCCAGGCCGAAACGACGATCACCACCGCGACCACCGCGCCGGTGCGGACGTCGACGATCAAATCGGGCGCGCCTGATGATATCAAGATCACGTCTGCGGGCTCGGTGAAGCCGACGGGCGGCACCGCGGTGACGATCGACAGCAATCACAAGGTCATCAACGAAGGCACGATCGAGATCAGTAACGTCAACGGCGCACGCGGCATTGTAGCCAATGCCGGGACGGTCGGTGCGATCACCAATGCCGCAACCGGCAAGATCATCCTCGACGAGCCCTATGCCCCGACCGACATCGACAACGACGGCGACATCGACGGCGCCTTTGCGCTGGGCAGCAACCGCGTCGGCATCGCGACGCTCGGTGCCTTCACCGGCAATATCGTCAACAGTGGGGCGATCACGATCGAGGGGAATGATTCGGCAGGGATCCGCTTGGGCGGGCCGCTGACCGGCAATTTCACCACCGACGGCACGATCTCCGTGCTCGGCGATCGCGCGCTCGGCGTCGGGTTGCAGGATGTGACCGGCAATGTCCGGCTGGCTGGCACCATCACCGCTACCGGCCTCGACGCGACGGCTGCGCGGCTGGCAGGCAACATCACGGGTGCGCTCGTCGTTCAGGGCAATCTCACGGCCACCGGCTATCGCTTCACAACGCCGCCGGCCGATCCCTCAAAGCTTGATGCCGACGATCTGTTGATCGGTGGTCCGGCGCTGTCGATTGAAGGCAATGTGACCGGCGGCATCGTCCTCGCGGTCCCGCCCAAGGACAACAGCACCACCGACAATGACGAGGACAAGGACGGTATCCCTGATGACAAGGAGGGCAGCGTCGCGGTGCGGTCGTTCGGATCGGCCGCCGCGGTACGGATCGGATCGGCAACCCAAAGCGTCACCATTGGCCCGGTCGCCGGTACGGGAACCGGGCTTGGCTTGATCATTGATGGGTCGGTGATCGGCAACGGACTTTATGCCGGCAAGGACGGCAACGGCATGCAGATCGGCGGCTTGGGCGGCGCCGTGACCATCGCGGGTGGCATCGGCATCGGCGCAACCGGCAGCGTCGCTGCGCTGTCGAGAGATGTTGCGGCGACGGCGATCCGGATCGGCAGCGGGGCGACGACCCCCGAATTGCGCAACGCGGGCAAGGTTGAGGCGACGACCGCGGGCAATGTCGCCGGTTCGATCGCGACTGGGGTACTGGTCGAGGCAGGCAGCGACGTGGCGCTGATCCGCAACAGCGGCACGATCGCGGCGAAAACCGGCGGCGACAATGGCACGGCCCGCGCGATTGTCGATCTTTCCGGCAATGTCGATGTCGTCGAGAATAGCGGTGCGATCAGCGCCACCGGCGCGCTGGCCAGCTCCGACCGCAACGTCGCGATCGATCTGGCAGCCCATGCGACCGGCGCAACGGTGAAACAGACCGCCGTGGCATCGGGCATCACCGCCCCGAGCATCGTTGGCGACGTGCGGTTCGGCGGCGGCAATGACGTGTTCGACATCGCCGACGGCTCGGTGAAAGGAAACAGCTTCTTTGGCGGCGGCAACAACCGTCTGGCGCTGTCGGGCGACGCCACTTATGCGGGCAACGCACGCTTTGGGGCGGGCAATGACAGCATGACGCTGGCCGGAACATCCAGATTCACCGGCGCTGCCGATTTCGGTGGCGGCAACGACACGCTGAGCATCGGCGGCACGTCCATCTTTTCGGGTTCCTTGGCCAATGCGCAGGGTCTTGCCGTGTCGGTCAGCGGGGGGACCTTTGACGTATCCGGCGCGGCGCAAATTGCCTCGCTGGCGGTCACCGACAAAGGGACGCTGGGCGTTCTGCTCGACACCGGCAGCACCGGTACGGCGTTGCAGGTGACCGGGAACGCCAGCTTCGGTGCCGAATCCAAACTGGCGTTGCGGCTGACCAGCATCGAACAGGCCGAGGGACGCCACATCGTCCTGACCGCGGGATCGCTGACCGGGGCAAGCAATCTCACCGCATCGCAGACGCTGCTGCCGTTCCTCTACAAAGGCACGCTGACGTCGAACGCGACCCAGTTGATCATCGATGTAGCGCGCAAAAGCACCAGCGATCTTGGGCTCAATCGATCCGAAGCGGGTGCGTTCAATGCGGTGATTGATGCCGTGGTGGCGGACCAGAAGGTCGAAGACGTCTTCCTTGGCATCACCGATGGCGATCAGTTCCGCGCCCAACTGGGCCAGATGTTGCCGGAACATGAAGGCGGCGTGTTCGAAACCGTTACCTCAGGCTCGCGTGCGCTGTCGCGCTACCTGCAGGATCCCAATGCGCCGTTCCAGGATGAAGGAAAATGGGGCTATTGGGTTAATCAGGCAGTGTGGGGGACGTCGAAAAGCATTGGCGATACGGCCAGCTATGACGTCAGCGGCTGGGGCATCGGCCTTGGCGCGGAAATCAAGAGCGATGTCGGCAATTTCGGCGGTTCCATCGCTTTCCTCAGCGGCAAGGACGGCAATGGCAGCAATGCCAATGAGGTTAGCACCAGCCAGTTCGAAGGCGCGTTGCATTGGCGCTTGCGATCCAAGGGCTTTATGGCCAACGCCCGCGTATCGGGTGCCCCGATCAGCCTGAAAGGCACCCGTATTTTCAGCGCGGAGGCCGGCGCCGACGATATCGAAAAGACGATGAAGGGCAAATGGGACGGCACTTTGTGGTCGGCTTCGGGCTCGCTCGCCTATGATGCGCACGCCGGCGGGATCACGATCCGCCCGATGGTTGCAGTCGATTATTTCAAGCTGACCGAAAAAGGCTATCAGGAAACCGGCGGCGGCGATGCGCTCGACCTGAAAGTGCTCGGCCGCGATAGCGACGAGTTGGCCGTGTCGGGCACCGTTGCCCTTGGCATGGATTTCGGCGGCCTCGACCAATATGACGGCTGGACGCGCTTTGAGATTGAGGGCGGGCGCCGCCAGATTGTCGGCGGCACGCTGGGTTCGACCACCGCGTCGTTCAAGGACGGCACGCCGTTCACCCTTACCCCTGATGATCGCACGAGCGGCTGGGTCGGCCGTCTCCGTGGCATTGCTGGCAATTCGGCCTTTCAGGTCGCTGGCGAAATGTCCGCGGAGGAACAGCAAAACCGCGTTGGTTGGGCGTTCCGTGCGAGTCTGCGGGTCGGCCTCTAGCCCCCCGGCCGGCCCCGCGTGCAAGGGGGAGGCACATCCCTACCCCCGCCTCCCCCTTGCTTAGACAGAAATGAACGAAGGTACCGATGCTTGCACTGCCCCTCCTCTCATATCCGCCGCCGCAGTTGCGCGGCGAGACATGGGCGCTATATGACGGCGACATCGGGGGAACCTATGGCGTGCGCCGGGGCGGCGCTGACCGGCGGAAAATGGCGTTCCAGAGCAAACAATCGATGACCAGTTCGCGTGACCGAACCGATGCCGCGCAAGGCATCGAAGGCGTATTGCTCGCCAACCGGGACCGGATCGTCCGGTTCTTGCACGTACGCGGCGCGGGCGATGCGGCCGAGGATCTGTTTCAGGATCTGTGGATGCGGCTGACCGATCGCCCGATGGGACCAGTCGCGGATCCGCTGCCCTATGTGATGCGCGCCGCGAACAATCTGATGCTCGACCGCTATCGCTCGGCGCGACAGAGCGCGCTGCGTGACAAGGCGTGGGGTGAGGCCGCGGCGGGACATCACCCCTCCGCCGAGACATCACTGATCTCGCGTCAACAGCTGGAACAGGTCGATGCAGCGATTGCCGCCACCGGCGAGCGGGCGGCGCGTATTTTCAAACGGTTCCGGATCGACGGGGTGGCGCAGCGCGATATAGCCCAGGAAATGGGGGTCAGCCTGAGCACAGTCGAAGCCGATTTGCGCAAAGTCTATGCCGTACTTGCTGCGCTACGGAGGCAGTTTGATGCATTCTGACATGAACAGCATCGAAGCGCGCGCCATCGACTGGCTGATCCGCCAGCGTGATCCGGCTTTTGACGATTGGGACGGCTTCGCCGACTGGCTCGCCGAGAATTCCGAGCATGTCGCGATCTATGATGCGGTGGCGAGTCTTGATCAGGATCTCGACGCGCTGACCCAGGTCGCCAAGCCCGTGCCCCTGGCCATGCCGACCACCCCGCGCCGTCCGTCGCGTCGTGCCTGGGTCGGCGGAGCGATCGCAGCCGCGTTGGTCGCGGTGATCGGCCTATCAACGCTGAACCCGTTTGGTAATGCCAACCGGATCGAGACTGCGGCGGGGGAACATCGCACGATCGAGCTCGCCGACGGATCGCGGATCGAAATCAACGGGGGCTCGGTAGTCGAAATTGACAAGGATCGCCCGCGCTTTGCCCGGCTGGAAGCGGGCGAAGCGATGTTCCATGTCGTCCATCGCGACGACGACCCCTTTATCGTCGAAACGGGCAACGACCGGATCGTCGACCTTGGTACCGCATTCAACGTCGTACGGCGCGAACGGCAGACATTGGTCGCGGTGTCGGAAGGCATTGTCCTCTACAATCCCGACCGCGACAAGGTCCGCCTCGTCGCAGGCAAGGCGATCGAGGCCCGCGACAACGATAGCCAACCCCCGGCAGTACAGGACGTCGATATCGCCAGCATTGGTGGGTGGCGAACCGGTTTGCTGGTTTACAATGACGCGCCGCTTGCCGTTGTTGCCGAGGATCTGAAACGCACCGCCGGAATCGAGGTCCGCATTTCGCCCGGCGCGGCCGACCTGTCGTTCCGCGGCGCGCTGATTATCGACAAGAACCGCAATCGCACGATCGCCGATCTTGCCGCCCTTTCGGGAACGAAGGCCGAGCGGCAGGGCGACGGCTGGATCCTGATCCGCTGAGCATCTCATCGCGCCTTTCCCTTGTCGCCGCTGCGACGCTGCTGAGCCTGCCCGTGCAGGCTTTGGCGGCCGAGGAGCGCGCGTTCGACGTGCCAAAAGGGAGTCTGTCAACCGCCCTACCCGTGATCAGTCGTCAGGCCGGGGTCAGCATCAGCGTCGTCGATGCCAAGTTGTGGCAGGCACGGGTCAAACCCGTTCGCGGTCGGATGCGCGTCGAGGACGCCATCCGGCGTCTGCTCAAGGGTTCGGACGCCCGCGCCGTCCGCGTCAGCGCCACCAGTTGGCGGATCGAGCGCCGCCCCGCTGCCCCGCGGATCGCACAACGCCCTGCCCCGCAACCGGCGCCGCAGCACCGCGCGCGCGAACCGGCGCACGACATGGTCGCTGGCGTGCAGGACGAAATCATCGTTACTGCTTCGAAAACCGACCTCCCCTATTCGCATTTTGCCGGCGTCGTCACCCAGCTGAGTGGCGGCGATTTGGCGTTTGGCGGCGAACGCGGGATGGAATCGATCCTGTCGCGGACCGCAACCGTTTCGTCGACCCATTTGGGATCGGGGCGCAACAAGCTGTTCATCCGCGGCATCGCCGATTCCAGCTTCACCGGTCCCACACAATCGACGGTCGGCCAGTATCTGGGCGATATCCGTCTGAGTTATAACGCGCCCGATCCCGACCTGCGGCTCTACGACGTCGACAATGTAGAAATCCTCGAAGGTCCGCAGGGGACACTCTATGGTGCCGGATCGCTCGGCGGCATCATTCGGGTTGTCCCCAAAGCCCCTGATCCGCGTGCGATGACGATACAGGCGATCGCGGGCGTTTCGCTGACCCAGCATGGCGACCCCGGCGGCGACATCGCTGCGATTGCCAATCTGCCGGTCGGGGACAAGGGTCATGCGCTGCGGCTGGTCGGCTACATGCTGACCGACGGCGGCTATATCGATAACCCGCTGCGCGGTCAGAACGACGTCAATCGTGTTCATGTCCGTGGTGGTCGCGGGACTTTTCGCTTTGAAGCAGGCAATGATTGGACGATCGATCTGGGCGGCGTTTACCAATCGATCAAGTCCAACGATGCACAATATGCCGACAAGGCCGCCGACCCGTTGACCCGCAATTCGATGGTCGAACAAAATGCGTCGGCGCGTTATGGTCTCGGCACGGTCGTCGTTATGAAGGATTGGGGCGACCTGCATTTCCAGTCGTCCAACGCCTTCATCGACCACCGCCTGTTCGAACGCTTCGACGCCAGCCTGCCCGATGCACCGCCCGGCACCGTCATCACGACGGGCGCGGTGGATGTCGAACGCCTGTTCGCGCCGGTTCAGGTGACGCCGCTCAGCACCGTGCCGCGGGTGCTCGACCAGCGCAACGCCACGCGCATGTTCGTCAGCGAGAACCGACTGTCGCGCCCGTATCACGACGGTCTCGGCTGGGTCGTCGGCGCGAGCGTCATCGACAATCGCGCCCGGCAGGACCGCGAATATGGCTATGGCACCCTCCGTGCCGTGTTGCCCGGCGTGACCAACAAGATCACTGAGGTCACTGGCTATGCCGAGGCGACGGTCGAAGTCATGCCTGACCTCGTCGCCTCGGGCGGCGTGCGTTTGTCGCACGCGCGGCTCGGCGGCATGGCGGAAGGCGTGAGCGTCGCCCTCGCGCTGGCGGGACGGGCAACGACCGCGTCGCGCAATGAAACCGACCTGTTACCGTCTTTTTCGCTGCTCGCGACACCGCTGCACAATGTCCGCGTTTATGCGCGCTATCAGGAGGGTTTCCGTCCCGGCGGTTTGGCGGTCGATGGCAATTTTGTCCGGCGATTCCTGAACGATCAGGTTCGGACATGGGAGGCCGGGGTGCGATTCGGCGACAAAGGGCAAAGCCTGTTCGACGCCAGTCTTGCCATATCGCACAGCCGCTGGCGCAACATTCAGGCGGATTTCATCGACAGCACCGGCTTTCCGACCACCGCCAATATCGGTGACGGGCGCATCACCAGCATCTCCGCCGCGTTAGCGATGCGGCCGACCGAGACGCTGACGTTCGAACTGGGCGCGGTCCATAATCACAGCCGGGTCGATGATCTGGCGCTGGAGATCCTGCCGGTCTTCGCCGCGGCGCCGGGCCGCCTCGGCCGCATCCCCAATGTCGCGAGCCATGCAGTGCGTGGATCGGTCAACTATGCATTGGTCATCGGTGATGAGGATTTCCGCGTAAACGGCTGGGCCAATTATATCGGGCCATCGCGGCTCGGCATTGGTCCGGTGCTGGGCGAGAGTCAGGGCGACTATATCGACACCGGGCTGGCAATGCGCATCGGCAACGACCGCCGCGGGTTGTCGCTGACGCTGACCAACCTGTTTGACTCGCGCGGCAACCGCTTTTCGCTCGGAACTCCGTTCGTGGAGGGTAACGAAGGCTTCATGACGCCGCTTCGGCCTAGGACGCTGCGGATCGCGGTGGATGTAGCGTATTAATTTGATCCTCCCTGTGGCGCAGTCATGGGGAGGTGGCAGCGCGAAGCGTTGACGGAGGGGCTTTGACGCGGCCGTTGCGGCCCCTCCACCCCTCGCTTCGCGAGCGGTCCCCCTCCCCATCGCTGCGCGACAGGGAGGATTATCAATCCGCCAGAACCAAACGTTCGTACCGGTCCATGTGATAATCATGGCTCCCGAACTGGCTCTCGATCATCGTGGCGCGCTTGAAATAATGGCCGATTGCCAGCTCCTGCGTAATGCCGATGCCGCCGTGGGTCTGGATCGCATTCTGGCCGACGAAGTTGGCGCCGCGCGCGACCTTCGCCTTGGCGGCGGAGACCGCGGCCATGCGCTCGTTCGCTGGCAAATCGAGCTTGAGCACGCCCATGATCGTCATCGAACGCGCCTGTTCGACCTCCATGAACATATCGACCATCCGGTGCTGGAGCACCTGGAATTTGGCGATCGGCACCCCGAACTGCTTGCGCTGTTGGGTATATTCCAGCGTGCCTTCGTGCAGCTTCTGCATCACGCCGGTCGCCTCGGCGCACACCGCGACGGTCGCTTCATCGACGATCTGTTCGACCAGCGGCAGGCCGGTGCCTTCGCCGCCGAGCAGCGCGTCGCCAGGGATCGCGACATTTTCGAAATAGATTTCCGACGCGCGGCTGCCATCGACGGTCGGATAGTCGCGGCGGACGATGCCGGGCAGATTGGCTTCGATCAGGAACAGCGATACCCCCTCCCGGTCGCGCGTGCCGCCACCGGTGCGCGCCGTGACAAGCAAATGGGTTGCCCAGGGCGCGGCATAAACGACACCCTTGTGGCCGTTCAGCACATAGCCCGCGCCGTCTTTCTTGGCGGTGGTGCGCAAATTGGCGAGGTCGTAGCGCCCCTGCGGTTCGGCATAGGCAAAGGCGACGATAACGTTGCCGGCAATAATTTCGGGGATGATTGCATCGGCCTGTGCGCCGCCCACGGCCTTCAGCGCCCCGCCGGCGATGACGACGGTCGGGAGATAAGGTTCGATCCCGATGACCTTGCCCAGTTCCTCCATCACAATCGCGTTTTCGAGCGCGCCACCGCCCAGCCCGCCGTGGACTTCGGCAAAAGGTGCCCCAAGCATACCCAGTTCCTGCGCCAGCGCCGTCCAGATCGCCGGATCGCGGCCGCTGTCCGAATTGATGAACTTCTGGCGCGTGTCGAAATCATAGGTGTCGCTGAGGAAGCGCGCGAGCGTGTCGCGGATCATGTCCTGCGTTTCGGTGTAGGTGAAATCCATTTTTACATCCCCGTCGCCCCCGCGAAGGCGGGGGCCGCTATAGGTTTATACTGCGGCGCCGAGTCAGGCCGATTGCGGCCCCCGCCTATGCGGGGGCGGCGCGTGCATCAGAGACCCAGAACCATCTTCGCGATGATGTTGCGCTGAATCTCGTTCGACCCGCCATAGATCGTCGTCTTGCGCATGTTGAAATAGGTCGGCGCGGCGCGGTGGGCGTAGTCGGGGCCGATCGGATGCTCGTTGTCGCCCTCGCCGAAACCGCGGAAATAGGGCGCACCATAATGTCCGACCGCTTCCAGGCTGAGTTCGGTCAGCCGCTGCTGGATCTCCGATCCCTTGATCTTGAGCAGGCTCGATTCCGGGCCAGGTCCGCGTCCGGCATTCGGGCCGGCCAGGCTGCGCAGCTCGGTGAATTCCAGCGCCGCCAGATCGACTTCCAGCTCGGCCACCTTGCGCTTGAAAAACGCATTGGCGAGCAGCGGCTTGTTGCCGTCGACTTCGGTGCGGGCAATCGCCTTGACCTTCTCGATCCCGCGCTTCGACGCCGCGACCCCAGCGATCCCGGTGCGTTCGTGGGCGAGCAGGAACTTGGCGCAGGTCCAGCCCTTGTTTTCTTCGTACACGCGGTTGGCGACGGGGACGCGGACATCCTCCAGCCACACTTCATTGACCTCATGCTCCCCGCCCAAGGTGATGATCGGGCGCACGGTGATGCCGGGCGACTTCATGTCGATGAGGAGGAAGGAAATGCCTTCCTGCTGCTTCGCATCCTTGTCGGTACGGACGAGGAAAAAGCCCCAGTCCGCGTGCTGCGCCAGCGTCGTCCAGGTTTTCTGTCCATTGACGATATAATCATCGCCGTCGCGCACGGCGGTGGTGCGGAGCGAAGCGAGGTCGCTGCCCGAACCAGGTTCCGAATAGCCTTGGCACCACCAATCCTCACCCGACAGGATGCGCGGCAGGAAATGGGCCTTCTGTTCGGGCGTGCCAAAGGTGTAGATCACCGGGCCGACCATCGCGAGGCCGAAGGGCATCAGCCGAATGCAATCGGCGCGCGCGGTTTCTTCGGACCAGATAAAGCGCTGTGTCGGGGTCCAGCCGGTGCCGCCATATTCGACCGGCCATGCGGGCGCGATCCAACCCTTTTTGTGCAGGATCTTGTGCCAGACGAGGAAGTCCTCCTTGGACATTTCCTCGCCCTCATCCTGCTTTTCACGCAGATCGGCGGGGTAATTTTCGGCGATGAAGTCGCGCACTTCCTGCTGGAAGGCGAGATCTTCGGGGCTGAATTCCATGTCCATCACGAATCTCCCGTTGGGTAATGGCGCGCTTATACTGCGCGCTCACCTTTACGTAAACGGCAAGTTGCGACTTGCAACTTTCCTTGGCCCAATGATTGCGCGTAACATCGCCGCTTGTCCAGCGCGTGCATTCGTCACGGGCGGACAAAGTTGGGGGATGGGATATGACAAAAGGCACGCGTACAGCGCTCTGGGTGGCAACGATCCTTGGCATCGCGCTTCTGTCGGCGTGGTTGTTTCAGCGACCGATCGGCCTTTGGCTCTTCGAGCGCGCGGTCGAACGCGCGGCGGCGCGCGACACGCTCAAGGATCTGCCAGACGGATTGCACGTCGGTCTCTGCGGCACCGGCTCCCCCCTCCCCAGCCGCGAACGCGCGGCGTCCTGCACCGTCGTGATCGCGGGCAAGGCGATGTTTGTTGTTGATGCCGGAGAGGGCGCGGCGCGCAATATCGCGCAGATGGGTTTGCCCAATGGCCGCATCAAGGCGATGTTCCTGACCCATTTTCATTCGGACCATATCGACGGGATGGGGCCAATGATGCTGCTGCGCTGGACCGCCAGCGGCAACAGAAGTCCCCTGCCCGTTTATGGCCCGCCGGGTGTCGAGCAGGTTATTGCCGGGTTCAACGCCGCCTATGCACTCGATAACGGCTATCGCACCGCGCACCATGGCGAGGCGATCACACCCCCCGCAGCTGCCGGTGCCACAGCGATCGCCTTTGCGCTCCCGGCGGCACCGACGGTCATCTACGACGCGGCCGGCCTTCGCGT
This sequence comes from Sphingopyxis sp. UBA6723, assembly GCF_002454115.1. Lineage (GTDB taxonomy): Bacteria > Pseudomonadota > Alphaproteobacteria > Sphingomonadales > Sphingomonadaceae > Sphingopyxis. Next base: position 209,663 of record NZ_DKIH01000013.1, read on the forward strand.
CACCGCTTTTGCCGTCGATCACCGCCCGGTGCAGCCGTCGGTGGGTTATCGTTTCGACTATAAGGGACGCAGCCTCGTCGTCAGTGGCGACACGGCGCCATCGAAGTCGCTGGAAGTAGCTTCCAAAGGCGCCGACCTTCTGATTCACGAGGCATTGAACCCCGCGATGGTCAAGACGCTCGCAGCCAAGCTCGACAAGGCGGGCCGCAAGCAGACTGCACAGATCATGCGCGACATCCTCGATTATCATGCCAGCCCGACGCAGGCGGCCGACAGCGCGCGCGTCGCAGGGGTTCAGATGCTGGTGCTCAGCCATGTCGTGCCGTCGATGCCGTCGTCCTACTTCAATGGAGCCTTCCTCGGCGGCGCCGAAAGTCACTTCGACGGGCCGATCATCGTCGGCGAGGACGGCCAATCCTTCTCGCTGCCCGCTGGCAGCAAGACAATCGAACGCGGCAGCTGGTTCTAGGCGGCGCGCCGGGTGACCAGAACAACCGCACCATCGCTGGCATAAGGTCCGCGGACTTCGGCGATCGTCAGATCGACGTCGATGGCGTCGCCGTCGCGCGTCACCATCTGGGACGCAATGCACACGGGCTGACCCGAACGGAACAGCGCCTCCAGTCCCTCAGAAAAAGCCGGACGATCGCTGACCGCCAACAACGCCGAAAAACGCACCCGCCGGATCGCGGCGGCATCGACCCCGAGCATAACGAGTAGCGTGTCGTTCGCCGCCTCGACTGCTCCGCGCACGGATATACGGGCGTGACCGATACGGCCCTGCGCCTCGATCGCCCTGGCCAACGCCTGGCGCGCGTCGTTCGCGGCAAAGTCGGCCAGCGCGTCGCTGACATCGCGCAGGATGATCGCCCCGCCGACCGGCACAGGAACCAGGTCAACACGCAGCCATTGGCGCGGCCGCAAGATGTCCGGCAGGTCGCCGGAAAAGCGCTCGCGATGATCGATCAGGCGGATCATATGCTGCGCCAGCAAGCTCCCCTTGATCCGCGGCACGGCGGTCATTAACGGCTCTCCGATCAGGGCAGCGCACGCGCTTTCCAGCATGTCGGACGCGGCGGGATTGACCGTCACAATTCGCCACTGCCGGTCGATCAGAATCACCGCGTCGCGGATCGATTCGACGACCCCCGCAAGCGAAGACTGTGGGCAATCGGGCGTCCGAACGGCGTCGGGTCCATCACGGTCCAGACGACGATAATCGTCGAGCGAGATGAGTACATGCGCGTCTTTGCCGTGATGCGTCACCACGACCGGCTTGCGCGCCGATTGCAGGCGCCAATTGGCAAAGCCGCGGATGAAATCTGCCGCCGAGACGCGCTGTGGTTCCTGGGTTGCTCGCACCATGGCCTCCCCGATTGTCGGATCACTGTTGATCCTTTTGGGGTGGATCGCGCGAAGATGGCCAAAAACTTTGTCCGCCGCGACGCCGATATGGCGCAATCATACCAGCTTGGCTTTCCCGCAACGCAGCGCGTTGACCCGCGCATCGGCCTGCCCGACGTGCACGCCAAGCAACCCGGTCAGATCAGCCAGCACCGTGTCGAGCACCGGCGCTGCGAGCGCCACGGTGTCACCGACAACCGTTCGCAGCGCATTGAGGTTCAGGCCTAGCCCCAGCACGTTCACGCGTAAGTCCATACGATCCGAAAGCGACTTTGCGGCACCCGCGACCAACCCGGAGCTCGACACGGTCTTGACCCGTCCGTCGTCTATGTCGCTGCGCGAAAAGGGGACCTGTTTTTCGTTCAGGTCCGACAGCACCAGTTCGGCTTCAGCATCGACGCTGGCGAGCGGAAGCTTAATCACGCGAGCCGATCGGGGATCGAGCGGGCGCTGCATGTTCTGAAAATCGGCAGCGTCCACGGTACCGATCGCCAGCATCGCCGGCGAAGTAACGACGGCAAGCGAGACCGCGGCGCTGCTGTTGGGGCCGCAATCGATGTCGGCAATTCGCGCCGATGCCGATCCCAGTTCGGCCAAGACCGGGATATGGACACTCGCCAGCGGTGTCTGGACCTTGGTGTCGAGTTTCAGCCGCACCTGTGCGGTGCGCACGATCACGTCGTTGGTGTCCGTCACCGCGATCAATGGCGAATGCGCGGGTGGCTCCCCGATCAACAGCGCGATGTCGATTCCCGATCCTCCCGGCAAGTTGCTCGCCACGGCCAGGTCGACCTGACGATTGGCGCTGCCGAGCAGCAGCATTGCGCGCAGCAGGCTGAGCGCGTTGACCTTGACCGGATTGGCGGGATCGACGCGGATGCTTGACGAGCGCGGCCCCAGATCGATCGCGCGCGAAGGAAACAGGCCGCGCGGCAGGGCGCGATCGGCGATATGTTCCAGCGCGCTCGCGGCTTGCCCCTCCGACGAACGCGCCAGCGCCGAAATCACCTGCGGCATCGTCACCTGACTGTCGAGCGTCTGGCCAAAGGTCAGCACTTCGGCGTCGATTTCGGTTCGCAGCGCGTCAGAAAACGCCAGCAGATCGATGTCTGTGCTGGCCAGCGCGTTATAGTCCATCACCGAGAGATTGATGTGGCTGCCCGTCAATCCCGACAGAAGCGCATTGGGCAGGCCGCCATTAACCGCCGCAACCCGCGAACCGAGCGAAAAGGCGGCATAGCCACGCCGCGCTCCGGTCGCGGTGGCTTGGATGATGCTTTCGCTGCTGCCCGTCAAAAAGCGCCCGAAATAGAGGGGACGGTCGCGGGTCAGGACGATCCGCACCGCATTGGCCGAAGCGCCGCCCGCGGCAAATCGCTGTTCGGCCGCAATCGCGGCGTCGGGGGTGTAGGTACCCGTCGTCAGCGCCGCAATGCGGATGCCGCAATCGCAGTTCGCCGCGATGATCCGCTGCGCCGCTGCCTGCTCTTCGCCCGGTCGGCCCGCCGCCGCCATCGCCGCGGCATCGGCGATCCCCTGCAGTTTGCGGCGGTCGAGATAGAGCGAGCCGACATCGACCGCGAGCGCCGCGGCGCCGATCAGCATCGTCATGGCGAACGCCGTCGCAATGCTGATCCCCGCCCGGTGATCTTTGGCAATGGCGCGAAGGATTTCCAGCAGCGCCATGATCAGTCCACCGGCAATTCAAAGGTCGCGCGCGAACGAATGACATAGGTGGGCGACGGGATCAGCGACGAGCGCAGAAAACTCTCCTCCGGGGCGGTATAGGTCACCACGACGGTGATTGCCTCGCTCGTTTCGGACACCGCCACGCTGTGCGCTCCGCTCACCGCTTGCAGGCTGCGCCCGACCGCTCGCGTGGCAACTGCCCGGCGGTCGGCCGCGTCGAGCCCGACGATGGCGGCGCGGGCGCCATCGTTCGCCGCCTGCTGGACGCTGTGCGCCAGCATGAAATACTGACCGTAAACAAGCACCCCCATCAACAGCGCGAGGAGCAGCGGCAGCACCAGCGCCATTTCGACAATAGCGGCACCGCGCTCTTCATCGACCAAAGGGCGTGCGGGTTTGCGGGCATTCCGCGGCAAGCGAAGGGAAGCTGTCATGCCGCGCAGCATGTGGTCGCCGGAGTAAAAACGGCGTCGAAAGAGCCCGACGCCGTTTTTGCGCAATTTGCTAATTTTTCCGGCGTCGCGCGAAACCGATATGCCAACGATTCCGGGCAACCCGACGCTTTGCTTACAAAATGCTAATCGCGCCCAAAGCTGGCGCTGCGCAGAATATGTCTATTCAGCCGCCTCCAGCTTGTCCTGCGTTCGCAGGTCAAAGTCCGACGCATCATGCCGTTCGCGCAGCTGACTCGCCGGGTCGCCGGTCACCCGGTTGACCATCCGCCCGCGCTTCACCGAGGGACGGGTCGCAAGCTGATCAGTCCAGCGCTGGACGTTTTTATAGTCCTGCACCTGCAGGAACTCGCCCGCATCATACACCAAACCCTTGGCGAGCGCGCCGTACCACGGCCAGATCGCCATGTCGGCGATCGTGTAGTCGGCGCCCGCGATATATTCGCTTTCCGCCAGCCGCCGATCGAGGACATCCATCTGGCGCTTCACCTCCATCGCATATCGATTGATCGGATATTCCTGCTTGGTCGGCGCATAGGCATAGAAGTGGCCGAAGCCGCCGCCGAGGAAGGGGGCGCTGCCCATCTGCCACATCAGCCACGACAGCGTCTCCGCGCGCTTTGCCGTCTCGGTCGGCAGGAAGGCGCCGAATTTTTCGGCAAGGTGGATCAGGATCGCGCCCGATTCGAACACCCGGATCGGCTCGGCATCGCTGCGATCGACGAGGACCGGAATCTTGCTGTTCGGATTGGCCGCGACATAGCCGCTGGAGAATTGATCGCCCTCACCGATATTGATCAGCCACGCGTCATATTCGGCGCCGCTATGTCCTGCCGCGAGCAGTTCCTCCAGCATCACCGTGACCTTCACGCCATTGGGCGTGCCGAGCGAATAGAGCTGGAGCGGATGCTGGCCGACCGGCAGATCCTTGTCGTGCGTCGGTCCGGCAATCGGGCGATTGATATTGGCAAAGCGTCCGCCGCTGTCCTTGTCCCAGGTCCAGACCTTTGGCGGCACATATTCGGCTTGATCGCTCATCTCGACACTCCTGGCTTGTTTGGGGGGCAGGTGAATTTCGTACTGATCGGTATTTAAGATGTCAGGGCGCCACCGTCCACCCCATGCGGCTCAAATAATCCTTGCCGCGCGCAAAGCCGAAATCTCTTCGGCGTCATAGCCAAGTTCGGCCAGGATTGCGTCGCTATGCTCGCCAAGCTGCGGTGCTCGTTCGGACGCGACCTTGGCGATCTCGGACAATCGGATCGGAGCCCGGATGACGGGCGCCTCGGTCGTAGTTCCCGGATAGATGGCGGGCTCGACCAGCCCCATCGCGGCCACCTGCGGCTGCGCCAGCGCCTCGTCCGCGCGCAGCACGGGCGCGGCGGGAACGCGCGCCGCGCCCAATTCGGTAATCGCATCGGCGCTGCTGCGTTCGCTGCACCAGTTCTGCATGATGACGCTCAGCGCCGTACCGTTGTCGCCGCGCAAAATGTCGCTGGCATAGAGCGGGTCATCGACCAGTTCGGGTCGCCCGACCAGATTGGCCCAGCGTGCAAAGATGCCGCCGCCGACGATCTGGGTCACGATCCACCCGTCGCGGGTGCGGAAGATGTCGGTGGGTGCCGAGCTGTAACTGCGATTGCCAATCGGTTGGCGCTCTATGCCGTTAAGCGCGTGATCGATCGTCAATGCGTTGGAAAAGGCGAGCGCGGTGCCGAGCAGTGATCCCGAAACACTTTGCCCCCTCCCCGTTATCTCGCGCTCGCGCAGCGCCAGCATTACGCCGAAGGCGGTGTGCAGCGCGGTACCGAAATCGACATAATTGACCTGCGCGCGATACGGCTGATCGGGCGTCCCTGTCAGATGCACCGCGCCCGACATCGCCTGTCCGACCGCATCGAAGCCGACGTTTTGCGCCAGCGGTCCCTCGCTGCCAAACGCCGAAGCGGTGGCCAGGATGATGCGCGGATTGATTGCCGACAGGCTGGCATAATCCAGCCCCAATTTGGTCAGCGTATCGTGCGGCAGATTGGCGACGACGACATCGGCCGTTTCGACCAGCCGCCGCACAATCTCGCGGCCTTCGGGGCTGCCCGGTTTCAATGTCAGGCAACGCTTGCCCCGGTTCATCTGCATGAACATCGCGCCCGATCCATCGTCGGCGACCGGTACCGTATAGCGATCGTCATTGCCGCCCGGCGCTTCGATGCGGATGACGTCGGCGCCATAATCGCCGAGTAGTGCGGCGCAATAGGGTCCGGCGATATAGCGCCCGAAATCGAGGACTCGTATTCCCTTCAGCGGCACGCCTTGCTCTCCCCGACCTGGTCTTTCGACCGCGCTAGCAGTCGCTCGTCGACGCTGCCAGTTCTTCGTCGAAACCTGTCGCTTGCATGTTCGTTACAGGGTCATATGGTCGGCAGATAATTTCAAACGGGGATAACATCATGGCGCGCTTCGCTCTCGCCCTTGCGGCGACTTTGGCTTGTTCGACTTCGGTTTTTGCACAGCAGGCAGCGCCTGCGCCCGCCGCCGATGCGAAGGCCGATAAATGGGACGTCAATGCGCCGCCGGGGATGGCGACGCGCAAGGTGCCGATTGCGGTCGATGAAGGCAGCTGGATGAACATCGACGTCGCGCCCGACGGCCGCACCATCGCGTTCGATCTGCTCGGTGATATTTATACAATGCCAATCGAAGGCGGCACCCCGACCCGGATCGCCGAAGGGCTGGCGTTCGAGCATCAGCCGCGCTTTTCGCCCGACGGCAATCGTGTCGCCTTTGTTTCGGACGCAGGCGGCGGCGACAATATCTGGCTGATGAACCGTGACGGCAGCGGCAAGGTGCAACTGAGCAAGGAAGATTTCCGCCTGCTCAACCAGCCGAGCTGGAGCCCCGACGGCCAGTTCATCGTCGCCAAGAAACATTTCACCACCGGCCGCTCGCTCGGCACCGGCGAGGTGTGGATGTATCATGTGTCAGGCGGCGCGGGTGTGCCGCTGGTCAAGAAACCCAATGATCGTCATCAGAAAGAACTCGGCGAGCCGATCTTTGCTGCCGACGGCAAGAGCGTGTTCTACACGCGCAACGTCACCCCCGGCCCCATCTTTGAATATGCGCAGGACAGCAACACCGATCTGTTCCACATTGAACGCTATAATCTGCAGGAGGCAAAGGTCAGCACGGCGGCGTCGGGCGCGGGCGGCGCAGTTCGCCCCACCCCCTCACCCGACGGCAAATATCTGGCGTTCGTGCGCCGCGAGGCGACGCAGTCGAAACTGTATGTCAAAGACCTCGCGTCGGGCACCGAGCGCAAGGTGTATGACGCGCTCGACCAGGATGTGCAGGAAACCTGGGCGGTCACCGGCGTCTATCCCAACATGGCGTGGACCCCGGACAGTCGCGACATTCTGTTCTGGGCGGGCGGCAAGCTGCGCCGCGTGAGCGGTCAGGGCGGCGAGGCGCGCGTCATTCCGTTCAGCATCAACGACGACCGCGTGATCATCGACGCCACTCATCCCGTGGTCGAGGTCGCCCCCGACAGCTTCACGACGCAAATGCCGCGCTGGGCCGAAGTGTCGCCCGACGGGCGCAGTGTCGTCTTTGAAACGCTCGGCAAGCTTTATGTGCAGCCCGCCAGCGGCGGCACCGCGCGTCGGCTGACTGCCGCGAAGGACGATGCGATGGAGGCGTGGCCGAGCTGGTCGCGCGATGGCAAGTCGCTGGTCTTTGTACGCTGGACCGACACCGGCATGGGGGAAATTCACACCATCGGTGCGGGCGGCGGAGTGTCGCGCAAGGTGACGAGCGTCCCCAGCCTCTATGCCGAACCGCGCTTCTCACCCGACGGCAAGACGATCGTTTTCGAACGGCGTCGCGGCGGTGGGCTCACGTCGGCGCGCTGGAGCGAAGATCCCGGCGTCTATCGCATCGCTGCAACCGGCGGTACCGCAGAGCGGGTGAGCGCCGACGGTGCCAAGCCGCAATTTGGCGCGACCAGCGACCGCATCTTCATGGTCACTGCGGGCGACGGCAAGAGCCAGCTGGTCAGCACCGATTTGAGCGGCCAGGACAAGCGCACCCACGCCAATGGCGAACTGGTCAGCGATTATGAGATTTCACCCGACGGGCGCACGTTGGCGTTCCGCCAGAATTACGACGCCTATGTGACGCCGCTGATGCCCGGCGGGCAGGATATCGCGCTTGGCACCAAAAGCGGCGCACTGCCGGTCACGCGCGTCAGCGGCAGCGGGGCTGAATATATTCACTGGTCGGACGGCGGTCGCCGCCTCCACTGGAGCCGCGGCGCGACGCTCTTTAGCGCCGATCTCGCCAGGCTGTTCACCAACGCGCCCGCCGACGACAAGGCGCCCAAATTCTCGCCCCCGACCGATGGCGTCTCGCTCGCGATGACGCAGGCGGCGGCCAAGCGGCGCGGCACCGTCGTCATCACCGGGGCGCGGATCGTCACCATGGCGGGCGCCGACGGCGGTATCATTGACGATGGCGCGATCGTCATCGAAGGCGACCGCATCACCGCGGTCGGGCCGCTGGCGTCGATCACTATCCCGGCGGGCGCCGTTACCGTCGATGCGGTCGGCAAAACGATCGTCCCCGGCTTCGTCGACGCCCATGCACACGGACCCCACGGCGACGACGAATTGATCCCCCAGCAAAACTGGTCCGAAATCGCTAACCTCGCCATGGGGACCACGACCAGCCACAACCCGTCATCGCGCGCGTCCGAAATCTTCGTCTCGTCCGAAATGCAGCGCGCCGGACTGATCCTGGCGCCGCGCATCTTTTCGACCGGCGAGATCATCTATGGCGCGAAGGCAGCAGGCGTTTATGCCGAGATCAACAGCTATGACGACGCGCTCGCCCATATCCGCCGCCTGAAAGCGCAGGGCGCGCACAGCGTCAAAAACTATAACCAGCCACGCCGCGATCAGCGCCAGATGGTCGTCAAGGCGGCCCAAGCCGAGAACTTGCTCGTCGTGCCCGAGGGCGGCTCGCTCTACACGATGGACGTGTCGCTGATCCAGGACGGCAATTCGACCGTCGAGCACAACATCCCGCTCCACACCTTCTACAAGGACCTGGTCCAGCTGTGGGGGCAGACGCAGGTCGATTACACCCCGACGCTGGTCGTCACCTATGGCGGCCCGGCGGGTGATCCTTATTGGCGTGCCCACACCAATGTGTGGGAGCATCCGATCCTGACCAAACATATCCCGCCTGCGCAGCTGGCGGCCAACAACAAGCGTCGCACGATCGCGCCCGAGGGCGATTATGTCGACGATGATTCGGCGCGCGAGGCGGGCAAGATTGCCGCGGCCGGTCGGATGGTGTCGATCGGCGCCCACGGCCAGCAATCGGGCCTCGGCGCACATTGGGAAATCTGGTCGTTCGTGCGCGGCGGTTGGAGCAATATCGACGCGCTGCGTGCCGCAACGATCATGCCTGCGACCTCGTTGGGCTATGGCAAAGACGTCGGCTCGCTCGAAGCGGGCAAACTCGCCGACCTGCTGATCCTCGACGCCGATCCGACGCAGGACATCCGCAACACCGAACGCATCCATCGCGTCATGCTTGGTGGGCGGCTCTACGATCCGCTGACGATGAACGAGGTGACGACAGGCAACCGCAAGCGCGCTGCCTATTGGTGGGAAGCGGAAAAGCCATAACCCATTGTCTGTCACCCTGGCGTAGGCCGGGGTCTCGCCGTTGCGTCATGAAGCGACGTAGAGATCCCGGCAGACGCCGGGATGACGCAATTCTGAGAAGGTTTGTGACGAGAGGGTTGCAACTCGTACGGACCGCCGCTAGGGGCGTCTCCTCTCAGCGAGGAGAGTTGGCTGAGTGGTCGAAAGCGTCGCACTCGAAATGCGAAGTGCCGGCAACGGTACCGAGGGTTCGAATCCCTCACTCTCCTCCATTTTACCCCTGATCTGACCACCACTCGACCATCACGAGGGCAACCGCCCCGGCCCTACCGCCTGGACGGCTGATCCTCCTTAAATGCTGATGCCGGGCAGCGACGGTGCTGTTAGCGAGGCGACGATCGCGCCGACGATCAGGAACAGCACGATCGCGACGATGATCACGACCACGGTGTAGCCTAGCGCCTTGTCCTGCGGCACTTTCATGAGGATCGGCAGTCCCAGAAAGAGCAGATAGAGGCTGTAAAGGCCAAGCAGCCCCAGAATGGCGAGCGCCGGGATCAGGCCGAATATGCCGGCAAGCCAACCGGCCGTCGCCGAATAGGCGGCGACTTTCAGCGCCTGAATCTGGTTCTTTTGGCCCCCGAAATTCGGCGCCAGCCCATCAATCACCAGCGAAAGCGCAAAGACCGTCGCCAGCGCCAACCCATAGGAGAGTATCGCCGATACCAGCGCGGTGCCGATCGGCGGGTGGAAATTGATGCCAAAGGCGCCGTAACCAAAAACTTGGCCACCGATGAACTGCGCGATTGGCCCGATCGCGGCCAGCACCAGCACGTAGGGCATATAGATCGATTGGGTCGTCGCGGGTTCAGCGTCGATTGCGACCCACGTTTCTTTGGGTTTGAGGATGATATTCTTAGCCCGCTCGATAATGCCCGATGCGGGGCTAGGCGGAGGCGTCGGGTTGCTCGTTGGTAAGTCGCTCATGCTATGCCTTTCCCTGTTGCAATCAACACGGCCCGCAATCCAGCCTGGTACACCGGCGGCCGAGCAGGCAAGGTAGCTCGGCGTGCGTCATCGTCTGTAACGCCTATCACAGCCGGGATTCGACCCACCGGCGGGCAGCCGAGTGTAACAGGGTTGAAACAACAGGGAATAGCCATAGATTAGGATCATGATGTCCGAATCCCCCTCCGCGCGGCGCGCGAGCGTCACCGCACCGCTGATCGGCGCCGCCACTTTTGCGCCAGGCGACATCGTGCGCCATCGCATGTTCGATTTTCGCGGCGTGGTGTTCGACATCGACCCGGTCTTTGCCAACAGCGACGAATGGTATGAAGCGATACCGGAGGAAATCCGTCCGGCGAAAGAACAGCCCTACTACCATCTGCTCGCCGAAAACGGCGGTTCATCCTACATCGCCTATGTCAGCCAGCAGAATCTGGTGCCCGATGCCGAAGGCGGGCCGATCGACCATCCGCAGATTGAAGCGATGTTCGAAGGGCTCAACGACGGCCGCTACCGCGTCCGCGCCATCCATCGCCACTGAGTTCGGTCAGGCTTTCAGTTTCCAGCCCGATGCCAGCAGGCGATAGGTCAGCAATCCCAGCACGATATTGACCCCGACCAGCACCAGGATCGCGGTCAACACCGGGTTGGCGATCGTCGAATCGACCGTGCCGATGAAGCCGTAGCGAAAGCCCATGATCGCATAATAGACAGGGTTCCCGTGCGCGACGGTCTGGAACCACGGCGCCAGACGATCGACCGAATAAAATGTCCCGGAAAGCAGCGCGAGCGGGGTGACAACAAAGTTGGTCACCGCGGCGGCATGGTCGAATTTCTCTGCCCAGACTGATGTGATCAAGCCAAGGAAACCGAGCATCGACGCGCCAAGCACGCCGAATACCGCAACCGCCCACAGATGCTCCGGCATCACGCTGACCCCGGGCCACAGCGACATCGCCAGCCATAGCGCCAGCCCGACAAGGATCGCGCGGGTGATTGCAGCGCCAACCAGCGCGATGATCAGTTCACCGACCGCGAGCGGCGGCATCAGATAATCGACGATCGTCCCCTGAATCTTCCCGACGAGGAGCGAGAAGCTCGAATTGGCGAAGCTGTTCTGCAGCATCGCCATCATGATCAGCCCTGGCGCAATGAAATCGGCGAAGGGAACGCCAATGACTTCGCGCCCCGCGCCGCCCAGCGCGACGGTGAAAATGACAAGGAACAAGAGCGTGGTGATGGCCGGCGCCCAGATTGTTTGCAACTGGACCTTGAAAAACCGCTTTACCTCCTTGACATATAGGGCCTGCATCCCGGGCACATTGAGCGTCCGGATGTGCGGCACCCCCGGTTCGGCAAAGGGCGGGGTTGCCGCGAATTTAGCCGAGTCGGGTCGCGAAATTTGGGGCTGGTCGTTCATGGCGTTCTCGCCTATCGCCTCCCCGATCTTACCGCAAGCTGGGCAGTGGCGCCGGTCCGCAAGGATCGTATCGATAACCGCGACATAGCCCGCGGCGTGGAATGATAAGGAATTGATATGTCATGGACCGATGAGCGCATCGAAAGTCTGCGCACGATGTGGGAAAAGGGGCTGACCGCCAGCCAGATCGCCGAAGAACTCGGCGGCGTCAGTCGCAATGCGGTGATCGGCAAGGCGCACCGCCTGGACCTGAAATCGCGCCCCTCACCTGTCAAGGCGACCGACAAGGTCAAGCCGGCCAAGGCGGCGGCTCCTGCGGCGCCCAAGCCGGTAGCACCAGCTGCGCCGCCGCGCGCCGCCGCGACTGTCGCTCCGCGTCCGATCAACACCGCGCCGCCGAAATCCGAAGCGCGCCCGACGGTCGATACACCGACCGCCGATGGTTCGGTCGGTGAACAAATCCCCAAGGCCGACCAGCCGCGCATCGTGTCGATCGGCCCCGGCGGCTTTATCCGCCAGGGTCCGGGCGATCAGCAGGCGCCGATCCCACCCGCGCCGCCGCGCCGCCTTGTCCCCGCCAAACCGAGCCCGGAAATCGCCGACAAGACGACTTTGCTCGACCTCAACGACCGCATCTGCCGCTGGCCGATGGGCCACCCAGGTGAGCCCGACTTCCATTTCTGCGGTCAGGCGGTGAACCCCGGCTTCCCCTATTGCGTCGAACATTGCGGTCGCGCTTATCAGGCGCAGCTGCCGCGCGGCACGCGCCGCCCGCCACCGCCGCCGCCGTTTGGAGGTCCCCGAGTTCGTTAGGCCGCGTTCGGTGAAGCCGTTCGCGCAAGAGTTCGAATTCGCGCGCGCGCTCGGCCTGCAAATGGTCGAGCGCGGCGACGGTCGCTGCACGATGGCGATCGATGTCAATCCGCAGCAGCATTTTAGCCCGCAAGGCGCCGCCCATGGCGGCGTCGCTTATTCGCTTGCCGACACCGCCATGGGCGGCGCTTTGACTAGCTTGCTCGATCCAGAGCAATGGTGCGCGACGCTGGAAATCAAGTTCAACTATCATGTGCGCGTCGGCGAAGGCCGCCTGACTTGCAAGGCCGAAGTGCTGCACCGCGGCAAGCGCGTGGCGAACATTGAAGCGAAACTTTATCAGGACGACCGCCTCGTCAGCAGCGCCAACGGCAATTTCGCCATCTTCGCGGCGCCAACAGCGAAATAACCGAAAGGCGCCGGACCTTTCGATCCGACGCCTTTCAATTGCTGCATCTATATTGGCTTAGAAGCGGAAGCTCAGCGTCCCGCGCACGCTGTGGGTGCGGAAATGGTCGCTGCTGCGCTTCATATCAGTCCCGCCGCCATTGAGCAGGAACGGGTTGGTCGCGGGTGCGGTACCCGGGCCGACGTTGACGACAAAATCGTCATCCTTGATGTCTGTGTAGAGATACTCGAGGCCAAGGGCGATATTGTTCGTCACCATGACTTCAGCGCCGCCACCAGCGGTGTAGCCCCAACCATGGGTCTTGCCATTATCGGCAAAGCTATTGGCACCGTTGCTGGTCGAGAAACGGTTGTCGAGGCGCGCGTAGGCGCCGCCGCCGGTCACATAGAACAGCGCGCCGCCACCGGGCGTGTAACCCGCGCGGAGGCGAGCATTGGCCTGATAATCCGCTTCACGGCTGAACGTGTAGCTCGCAGGCGTTGTCGAGAAAGCCGAGACGCTGTCCCGCGCTTCGCTACGACCGCCTTCGATCACCGCGCCGAGAACGAAATTGCCCATGCGCTTGTCGAAACCCAGACGCGCAAAATACTCGGGACCGTCCTTGTCATTGCGGCAGTCGATATTCGCGCTGCTGGTCGCGGCGCCATTACAGAAGCCGGTCGAAAACGCGTTCAGACCGCCGACGGTGGTGACCTGGTCGCCATAGGTGCCGTCGCGGTTGGTATCGAACAGCACGGTTTCGCCGCGATCATTGCCCTGCAACGTGCCGCCGCCGCCAATGCTGATGTAAGGACCATCAAAGTCCTGCGACGGGTCGCGGTCCTGTGCGAAAGCCGGGACGGCAACGGTGCTGGCCGCCAGAATGGCGAGGAGAGAGAGAGTTTTCATTTTATACTCCGCTTTTTGAATGACTTTTTAGTCTCCGGCCAAACCCCCTCCCCGTTGCCAAAGTTCCATGGTGACAGATAAACGGGATCAGCCGAGTGGCGATCACTGCGGTTGAAGGCGCCAAAACCACGCTTGCCAGCGGGCTTTCCTGCCCCCTATAGCCATGCCATGAGTCACGATTTGTTCGACACCGCGACCCCGGCCACCGACAGCTACAATGCGTCGCAGATCGAGGTGCTGGAGGGTTTGGAGCCCGTTCGCCGCCGCCCCGGCATGTATATCGGCGGCACCGACGAACGCGCGTTGCACCACCTTGCCGCCGAAGTGATCGACAACAGCATGGACGAAGCCGTGGCCGGCCATGCGAACCGTATCGAAGTGACGCTGGAAGTTGACAACCGGCTAACCGTCACCGACAACGGCCGCGGCATCCCGATCGATCCGCACCCTAAATTCCCGGGCAAATCGGCGCTGGAGGTCATCATGACCACGCTCCATTCGGGCGGCAAGTTTGAGGGTAAGGCTTATGCGACATCGGGCGGCCTGCACGGCGTCGGGATCAGCGTCGTCAATGCGCTGTCGGTCGAGACGGAAATCGAGGTTGCGCGCAGCAAATTGCTCTATCGCCAGCGATTTGCGCGCGGCACGCCGGTGGGCGGCCTTGAAGAGCTTGGCTCGACGCCAAACCGCCGCGGGACCAGCGTGTCCTTTATTCCTGACCCCGAAATCTTTGGCGATCATCAGCGGTTCAAGCCGCAGCGCCTCTACCGCATGGCGCGCTCAAAGGCCTATTTGTTTGCGGGCGTTGAAATCCGCTGGAAATGTGCGCCTGAGCTGATCGGCGACGACACCCCCGCCGAAGCGATTTTTCAGTTCCCCGGCGGTCTCGCCGATCATCTGAAGGAACAGATCGGCACCCGCGAATGCGCGACGGCCGAGCCGTTCATCGGGCGCCAGGATTTTCCGGGCGACCAAGGCCGCGCCGAATGGGCGATCGCCTGGCCTTTGTGGTCCGACGGATCGTACAGCTGGTATTGCAACACCATTCCGACACCCGCCGGGGGTACACACGAGGCCGGGCTGCGTTCCGCGCTGACCAAGGGTTTGCGGGCGTTTGGCGAGTTGATCGGACAAAAGAAAGCGGCACAGATCACCGCCGAGGACGTCTTCAACGGGGGCGAGATGATGCTGTCGGTGTTCATCCGCGATCCCCAGTTCCAGAGCCAGACCAAGGACCGCCTCTCCAGTCCCGAAGCGGCGCGCTTGACCGAAAACGCGGTGCGCGATCATTTCGACCATTTCCTGTCGGACAATATGGACCGCGGCCGCGCACTGCTCGGCCTGATCCTCGACCGCATGGACGAGCGCTTGAAACGCAAGGCCGAGCGCGAAGTGAAGCGCAAGACGGCGACCAGCGGGCGCAAGCTGCGCCTACCTGGAAAGCTCACGGACTGTGCGAATGACGGTCCTGAAGGCACGGAATTATTTATCGTCGAAGGCGATAGCGCTGGCGGCAGCGCCAAGCAGGCGCGCGACCGCAAGACGCAGGCGATCCTGCCGATACGCGGCAAGATCCTGAACGTCGCCAGCGCCAGCAACGACAAGATCCGCGCCAATCAGGAAATCGCGGATCTCGCGCTCGCGCTTGGCTGCGGGATGCGCAAGGATTGCGACGCCGACCGGCTGCGGTACGAAAAAATTGTGATTATGACTGACGCCGACGTGGATGGCGCGCATATCGCGACCCTGCTGATGACCTTTTTCTTTCAGGAAATGCCCGACATCGTCCGAAAAGGGCATGTTTATCTGGCGCAGCCGCCGCTGTATCGCATCACGTCGGGCAGCACCTCGGTGTACGCCCGCGACGATGCGCACCGCGCCGAAATCGAAGCGACGCAGTTCAAGGGCAAAAAGGTTGATGTCGGGCGCTTCAAGGGGCTGGGCGAGATGAACCCGAACCAGCTCAAGGAAACGACGATGGATCCCGCCACGCGCTCGATGCTGCGTGTCACGCTGCCGCAGGAATATGAGGAGCGGCATCTGGTCAAGGATCTGGTCGACCGGCTGATGGGCAAGCACCCCGAACACCGCTTCCAGTTCATCCAGGCCAACGCGGCGACGCTCGACGAGGCGGCGATCGACGCCTGAGGAGGGCGGCATGGTACGTCGGACTTCATGGGTAATGGCGGTGTCGGTTTTGGCCGTTCTCGTGCCGCTCTCCTCCGCAGCCCAATCGCCCACGGCGGTAGCCCCGGCCACCCAGACCCCATTTGATCGGCGCGCGGCGCAGTTGGTGGACGTGCTGCGCGGCAGCCTCGACTTTTCCGACTATTTCGCCCCGTCGTTCCAGACCGCAATCCCCGAGGCGCAGTTCAAGGCCATTTCCGCCAGCTTGATCGCCCAATATGGCCAGCCGCTTCGCATCGATAAAGCAACATCGACCGACGGCCAGTCGGGAACAGTCCTGTTGCGGTTCGAAAAAGGGGTCGGCACGATCGTGCTCGACGTCGATACATTGACCGACGAACGCGTCACCGGGCTGCGATTGACGGGCTTTGTCGTCGCCAACGACAGCTATAGCCAGATCGCGGCCGAGATGGCGGCGCTGCCCGGGAAAACCGGGTTTCTTGTCGCCGAACTTGGCGACGCCGATATGCGCACCCTCGCCGCCGCCAATGATGACGTGCAGTTTGCGGTCGGATCGGTCTTCAAACTCTATGTCCTTGCCGAACTCGCGGCGCAAATCGAGGCGGGCCAGCGGCGCTGGTCGGACGTTGTGCCGCTTTCGCATTTCAGCTTTTCGTCGGCGGCCACTGCAAACTGGCCCCGGGACACCCCGGTGACGTTGCAAACGCTGGCCAATTGGATGATCTCCGTCAGCGACAACGGTGCCGCGGATACGCTGATCCACCTGCTCGGCCGGGAAAATATCGAAGCCCGGATGCGCGCCGCAGGGCATAGCGCTCCGTCCCGGAACATCCCTTTCCTGACAACGGTTGAAGCCTTTGCCCTGAAGGGCAATAATTTCGGCGACGTGCGCCCACTCTTTATCGCTGGGGACGACACCGTGCAGCGGCGGCTGATCGCCGACCATCGCGACCGGTTGATCCTGCCCAATGTTGACGGCGTTAGTTTTACCGCTGGACCGCGTTTTATCGACAGTCTCGAATGGTTCGCCAGCCCAAATGATGTCGCGCGATTGATGACTGACCTGCGCGCGCGACGGGCGGAGCCGGTGCTTGCCGCGATGGCGATCAATCAGGGTGTTGGTCCGGTCGCCGCCGCAGATTGGCGCTATCTGGGCTATAAGGGTGGATCGGAAAATGGCGTGCTGTCGATGGCGCTGCTCGGCGAACGCAAGTCGGACGGTCGCTGGATCGTGGTCACGGCGAGTTGGAACAATTCCGACGCCAATGTCGCACCCGAACCGCTGATCGGGCTGGTAACGCGGCTGTTGACCTTGGCCGCCAAATAAGCGGAAGCGATCAGTCCGCGCCCGCGACACCCCGCAGACGGAGCGCGTGTCCGGCGTGCAGCGTCAGCACCAGACATCCGGCCAGCAGGACGGCATCCTTGAACAGGAATTGCGCAAGCGATCCCATGAAGGGAAAACCATAGCCCTCTTCCCACAACGGCACGCCAAAGGTGAAGCTTAGTGTCACCAGAAAGGTTGCCATTCCCATCAGGCCACCGATCAGTCCGGCGCGGTGCGACCATGCCCCCAGTGCGATCAGGGCGCCAGTCACCAGTTCGATGCTGCCGATGACATTGCTGGTCCCCTGTTCGCCGATCAGCGGATACATCCACGCGAACAGCGGGTAGTGCATGGCGATACGCGCGACCCCCTCGGCTTCATAAGCGGCGAATTTCGCGATTCCGAAAAGCGTGAAGACGAAAAGCAGCGACCAGCGAAGTGCGCTGATCCCCACCCCCTGCTGCGGCAGTTTGTCCAGAATTTTTAGCATGAAATTGGTGCCCCGAATGACCGTTCCCGACCTATTCGGCTGCTACGCGATTTTGGTTACATCAATCGGCCGTCAGCGCCGCGACCAGCGCCTTTACCTTGGCCTGTCGCCATTGCGGCGTCGGGGCGACAAGCCAGTAACCGCGCTTCACCGGCGTCGGCTCACCAACCTGCCGCACGCGGCCCGCTGCGATGTCGGCCTCGGCCAGCATCGCTGGGACATTCGCATGTCCCAGCCCGTTCGCTGCTGCGTCGATTGCCAGTCCGGCATCGCCCAACCGCAGCGCGGGTTCGCCATCGGCCACCGGGCAGCCCGGCCAGGCGATGCGCGTGTCGCTGCTGCTGCCGGGACCGGCGACAGTGACCATCAGCGGTTCAGAAAGCGCCACGCCTTCATGGTCACCGACACCGTCGGACCAGAAAATCGCGAGATCCAGATTGGCCTCGGTAAAGTCGATACCACCATCAGCCGACACCAAGGTGAAGCGCACGTCTGGCGCCTGCTGGCTGTACCGCGCCAAACGCGGCGCCAGCCATTTGGCGGTCAGGTCGCGCGGTGCGGCGATCGTCAGCGACTGCGACGACTGCCCCGCCTGCATCGCGCGCACCGATTCTTCAAATTGCAGGAACCCCTGGCGCAGGGCGTCCAGGCCTGCATCGGCCTCGCCTGTCAGCTCCAGCCCCTTCGGCGTGCGGCGAAACAGCACGACGCCCAGCATATCTTCGAGCGCGCGGATTTGCTGCCCCACGGCGGCAGGCGTCACCGCCAGCTCGTCGGCGGCGCGCGTGAAGCTGAGGTGCCGGGCCGCGGCGTCGAACACGCGCAAGGCGTTCAGCGGCAGGTGCGTACGCTTCATGCCGCGGTCGCAGGCGCCACAAGCGGGAAATGCGGGATGGCGACCAGCATTTCCGATCCGTCGCCAAGCTCCATCGCATAACTGCCGACCATCGACCCCTCGGGCGTCGGGAGCGGACAGCCCGAAACATAATCATAAGCCCCGCCCGGTGCGATCAGCGGCTGTTCGCCAACAACCCCCTCGCCCTCGACTTCGCTGATCTGGCCGCGCCCGTCGCTGATCCGCCAGTGGCGGCTGATCAACTGGACCGCGACGTCGCCATGATTCTCGACCCGGACATGATAGGCCCAGAACCAGCGGCCGAGCGCCGGATGCGACTGTTCGGGCAAATAGCTGACCGACACGCGCACGGTGACGGGGCCGGTCGTTTCGGCAAAGGGGAAGAAGGAGTCGATCATCACGCGGCCAAGGTCGCTCAAAGCCCGACCTTGGTCAATGCCTGGTCCAGGTCGGCGATCAGATCGCGCGGATCCTCCAGCCCGATGTTGATCCGCAGCATCCCGTCGACAACGCCCATGTCGGCGCGCGCTTCGGCGCTGACGCTATAGTGGGTGGTCGACGCCGGATGGCAGCACAGGCTGCGCGAATCGCCGATATTGTTCGAAATGTCGACGAGTTGGAGCGCATTGAGGAACGCCATCGCCTGTTTCCGATCTTCGAGAATGAACGAAAAGATAGGTCCGCACGCCTCCATCTGGCTCATCGCCAGATTATGTTGCGGATGGCTCGCGAGTCCCGGGTGGAGGATCTTTGGTACCCTCTTTTCAACGAACTTGCCGACCGCTAGCGCATTTTCGGACTGCCGCCGCGCCCGCAGATCAAGCGTTTCGAGGCCTTTCAGCACCACCCACGCGTTGAACGGCGACAGGTTGGGGCCGGTGTTGCGCTGGAACGGCAGCAGCACGTCGTTGATGAACTTCTCGGTCCCGCACACCGCACCGGCCAGGACGCGGCCCTGCCCTTCCATCAGCTTGGTCGCCGAATAGGCGACGACATCGGCGCCAAAATCCATCGGTCGCTGGAGCACCGCGGTCGCAAAGGCATTGTCGACGACCGAGGTTATGCCATGCGCCCGGGCGACGCCGCAGACGTGCTTCATGTCGACGATGTCCATCGTCGGATTGGCCGGGGTCTCAAAGAAGAAAACCTTGGTGTTCGGCTGGATCGCCTTTTCCCACGCGTCATTGTCACGCCCGTCGATCACCGTTGTTTCGATCCCGAAACGCGGACAGAGCTGATCGACCAGCCAGCGGCACGATCCAAATGCGGCCTTCGCCGCAACGATATGATCGCCCGCCGACAGCTGGCACAGCAGTGCCGTGGTCATTGCTGCCATGCCCGTCGCCTGCGTCCGGCACGCCTCGGCACCCTCCATCAGCGCGATGCGCTCCTCGAGCATCGCCACGGTCGGGTTCTGGAGCCGCGAATAGGTCATGCCGGTCTCTTCACCGGCAAAGCGCGCCGCGACCGTCTCGGCGTCGTCATAGGTGTAGCCCGACGTCAGGAACAGCGCCTCCGACGTCTCGCCATGCTCGCTGCGCCAGGTGCCGCCTCGCACCGCCTGCGTCGCCGGGTGCCAATGGCGGGTAGTGTTGCGATCGAAACCCGTGGTTTTCTTCATTCCATCTATCCGTTCAAAGCCATAACAACCGCATCGCCCAGCGCGGCTGTGCCCATCGTTCCACCCAGATCAGCGCCGCGGCACCCGTCGGCCAGCACTTTTGCCACCGCGGCCTCGATCCGCGCCGCACTCACTTCGTCGCCGCCCGAATGGCGCAGCAGCATCGCCAGCGACAGGATCATCGCCAGCGGATTGGCGACGCCCTTGCCCGCAATATCAGGCGCGCTGCCGTGGATCGGCTCGTACAGCCCCTGCGTGCCTTCGCTCAGCGAGGCCGAAGCAAGCAGGCCGATCGACCCGACGCACATCGACGCCTGATCGGACAAGATGTCGCCGAAGAGGTTGCCGGTCACGACGACGTCGAACTGGCCGGGGTTGCGCACCAGCTGCATCGCAGCATTGTCGACGTACATATGGGTCAGCACGACATCGGGATAATCGGCCGCAACCTCGATCACGACATCGCGCCACAGCTGCGACGTTTCCAGCACATTCGCTTTATCGACCGAACACAGGCGACCTTTGCGTCCCTGCGCCGCGCGAAAGGCGACGTGGGCGATCCGCCGCACTTCGCTCTCGGTGTAGGACATGATGTCATAGCCTTCGCGCTGTCCATCGGCGGTCGTGCGCGTGCCTTTTTCGCCGAAATAGACGTCGCCGTTGAGTTCGCGCACGATCAGCAGATCGATTGCCGACGCGACTTCGGGGCGCAGCGCCGAGCTGTCTTCCAGACCGGTGAACATCTTGGCGGGGCGGAGATTGGCAAATAGGCCAAGTTCGGCGCGGAGGCCCAGGATCGCCTGTTCGGGACGCAAATGGCGCTCGACATTGTCAAAGCGCGGATCGCCGACGGCGCCGAACAGGATGGCGTCGGCGGCTTTCGCCTTTGCCAGCGTCTCGGGCGGCAGCGGATGGCCGGTCGCGGCATAGGCGGCGCCGCCGACCAGCGCACGGTCGAGCGTCACCGGCAGCGCGAGCGCGGTCAGCACCTTCTCGGCCTCGACCATGATCTCCGGACCGATTCCGTCCCCGGCCAGCAACAGGATGTTCAACGCATCGCCCTTTCGTGTCTCGCCCGCCGCTTAGACAGCGGCGGCGCATCACGCAACCGCCCTGCCCAGCCGATCGATCAATCGCGCGCGAACGCTAAGCAAATCACGCGCGCGGCCGTCGAGCAGATCGCGGTCGATGAAATACCCCGTGATCGCCAGTCCGTCGATGACATCGCCCAGCGATGGGCTGGAATCGGCACCGCGGAGGAAGGGTGGCAGGCGTAGCAATCGCTCCTCGTAGCCCGCCGCTGCGGCCAAACTCACGGCGCCGCCCGTTTTGGGGCTGACGAACGCCAGATCGCTCGCCGTTCCCGTCACCACACATTCGTCGAGATCAAGCCCGAACCCCAGTTCGGCAAGCAACAGCAATTCATAGCGCGCCAGCGCCGCCGCCCATTGCCGCGCCGACGATGCAACGCCGATTGCGTCGAGCAGTCCCGACAGCGCCGCATAGAGCGCCGGATAGGGCTGGCTTTCGGGCAGGATCGTCGCGGTGACGCTGGTCACCCAGTCAATCGCCGCCGCCGCCAGCGGTTCGGCGAGCAGCGGTGCGCGGCTGGTCAGCAGTTCGGCGGTCGCGCTCGCCAATTGCTCCTCGGTGCGCGCGCGCAGTTCGAGCGCGATCAGATTGCCCGCCATCAAGATCGGACGCAGCCGCGTCGATCGCCCGCCGCGGACATAGCCCGCGACCAGCCCCGCCTCCTCGGTCAGCGCGCGCAATATCGCCCCGTGTTCGCCATGCGCGCGCACCGCGCAGACGATCGCCGGGGCGGTCAGGCTGGCCAAAGCACCAGCTGCGTCTGCGTCACCAGCGCGACATCGGCACCTTCCTCGGTCGCGATACGCGTCTGCCACACTGACAAGCGTTTGCCGATCTTCACGGGGGTCGCTTCGCCCACCAGCACCGATCCGACCGGCCCGGCGCCCAGGAAATTGGTCTTGCTTTCGATCGTCGTCGTCCCGCTCGCGCCCTCAGGCAGCGTCAGAAACGCGCCGACCGCGCCCAAGCAATCGGCGAAGGCCATGATCGCGCCGCCATGGACTATCCCGCCCGCGGTGCAGATGTCGGGGCGCACGGGCAGCTTGCCCGCGACGCGGTCTTTGCTGCCTTCGTGGATGGTCAGCCCGAGTGTGGCGGCCAAGGGCATTATTGCGGCGAAATCCATACTCATCCTCTCAAGGCAATTGGGGGCTGCAATCAAAATTCCGTTCGCCCTGAGCTTGTCGAAGGGCCGTTCTTTCTTCTGATGGCGTCAAAGGCAAGGACGGTGCTTCGACAAGCTCAGCACGAACGGATGTGGAGTAGCGCAGAAAGTTCACCGCCCCGCATGATAGAAATCATGCACCGCCTGCGCCACCGCAGCGCTCACCCCTGGCGCCTTCTGCAAATCCTCCAAGCTCGCGCCGCGCACCGCCCGCGCGGTGCCGAAATGCATGAGCAGCGCCTTTTTGCGCGACGGGCCGATCCCAGGCACTTCGTCGAGCGGCGAGCTGCCCATCGCCTTGGCGCGCTTCGCCCGGTGCGCGCCGATCGCAAAGCGGTGCGCCTCGTCGCGCAGCCGCTGGATATAGAACAGCGCGGCATTGTTCGGCGGCAGGGTGAACTCGCGCCCGTCGGGCCAGTAGAAGGTCTCGCGCCCGGCGTTGCGATCGGGGCCCTTGGCGACCCCGACGAAGGGCAGATCGTCGATCCCCAGCTCGGCGAACACCCCGGCGACCGCCGACACCTGCCCCTTGCCGCCATCGATCAGCACCAGGTCGGGCCATTCGCCCTTGGTGCGCTCGGGGTCTTCTTCGAGCGCGCGGGCAAAGCGGCGCTGGAACACCTCGCGCATCATCGCAAAATCGTCGCCCGGCATCGTCTCGGCGCGTTTGATGTTGAACTTGCGATACGCGCCCTTGATCCACCCCTCCGGGCCCGCGACGACCATCGCGCCCAGCGCATTGGTGCCCTGGATATGGCTGTTGTCGTAAATCTCGATCCGCTGCGGCGGGTGTTCCAGATCGAACAGTTCGGCGAGCTCGCGGCCCAGCTTGGCCTGCGAACTGCTCTCGGCGAGCCGTCGGTCGAGCTCCTCACCGGCATTGCGCACCGCCTGTTCGAGCAGGCGGCGGCGGTTGCCGCGCTGCGGCACACTGATCTCGACCTTGCGCTCGGCGACTTCGCCCAGCGCCTCGGCGAGCAGCGCCATCTCGGCGGGTTCGCGATCGACGAGGATCGTCTTGGGCGGCGGCACGCCTTCGTAAAACTGCATCAGGAAGCTCGCCATGACTTCCTCTTCGGGTACGCCTGAGACATGCGCCGGAAAAAAGCTGCGATGCCCCCAATTCTGCCCGCCGCGGATGAAGAAGCCAGCGACGCACAACTGCCCGCCCTTCGCCGCCAGCGCAAAGACATCGGCATCACCCAGCCCGTCGGCATGTACCGACTGGCTGCCCTGAATGAAGGTCAGCGATTTCAGTCGGTCGCGCAGCACCGCCGCCTGCTCGAAGTCCATCGCTTCGGCTGACTTGGTCATCGCGTCGCCAAGCCGTTTCTGCACCGCGGTCGAGCGGCCCTCCAGAAAGTCCTGCGCATCGCTGACCAACGCCGCATAATCCTCTTTCGTAATGCGATCGACGCACGGCGCGCTGCACCGCTTGATCTGATACAACAGGCATGGTCGCGAGCGGTTGGCGAAGAAGCTGTCGGTGCAGCTGCGCAGCAGAAAGGTCTTTTGCAACGCGTTCAGCGTTTTTGTGACCGACCCCGCGCTCGCGAATGGCCCATAATAGCGCCCTTTGGCGCGCCGCGCGCCGCGATGCTTCTGCACCCGCGGAAAATCATGGTCCATGCGCAGCAGGATGAAGGGGAAGCTTTTGTCGTCACGCAGCAGGACATTGTACGGCGGGCGATAGCGTTTGATCAGCTGTGCTTCGAGCAACAGCGCCTCGGCCTCGCTCGTTGTCGTGACGATTTCCATCGCGCGGGTCTGCGACACCATACGCTGGAGCCGCTGCGGCAACCGCGCGACCTGCGTATAATTGGTCACCCGGTTCTTGAGCGCCCGTGCCTTGCCGACATACAGGACATCACCGCGCGCATCGAGCATGCGATAGACGCCGGGCCGCGTCGGCAGTTTGCGCACGACGCTGCGGATCGCCTCGGCGCCGCGTTCCAGATCGGGCTTGTCATCGGCCTCGCCGCTGCCGCGGATGACGTAGGTGGCCTTCTCTTCGTTGAATCGGTCGGGAGCGTTCGGGCGAGCCATGATTTTGCATGTAGGCGAGGACGATGCGACCCGCCATAGTGTGTGAGGTAAACAACATGGGAGGGGTCGCATGGACGTCAGAGGAAAATTGGCACTGGTTACCGGTGGCAGCGACGGCATCGGGCGCGAGATCGCGCTGCAATTGCAGGCGGCGGGCGCAGATGTGATCGTGACGGGGCGCTCGGCCGAGAAGTTGCAGGCGATGGCGGCGTTGGGGTTTGGGACGATAGCGGGCGACTTGTCGACCGCTGCGGGGATCGATGCCGTGGTTGAGGGGGTTGCAGGCAAGCTGCTGGCGCTGCTGGTCAACAATGCCGGGGTGGGCAGCGAATATGAACTGGATGACGCCGCGACGCTGGAAAGCGCGGCGCACTGCATCCGCACGAACCTCGACGCGCCGATCGCACTCTGCACCCGTTTGCTCCCGACGCTGCGCGCCCAGCGCGAGGCGGCGATCGTCAATGTGACGTCGGGGCTCGCCATTGCGCCGCGCGCGGGCGGATCGATCTATTGCGCGACCAAGGCGGGGCTGCGGAGCTATACGCAGGCGATCCGCTATCTTCTCAAAGACAGCAATGTCCGGGTGATCGAAGCGCTGCCGCCGGTGGTCGAAACCAACATGACGGCGGGCCGCGACGGCAAAAAGATGAGCGCGCACGACTGCGCCGCCGAAATCGTCCGAGGTATCCGCACCGGTAAAAGCGAGGTCAATGTCGGGATGGTGAAGATATTGCAGTTTGTCCACAGCATCTCGCCCTCACTGGCGCGGCGGATCATGATCAAGTTTTGATTTTCGAAGGACGCTCACTTGAAAATCTTGCTGTGGATTGCGCTGCTTCTCTCGCCGGAGAGAACTTCACCGCCGTCGATGGACGCATACTCCTGTGCGATGGAAGGTCGCCCCGGCGGCGAGAAGTTTACGCTGCTGATTCGATCAGGTTCTGGCCAGAGCTGGATTTCCGATGGCGGCGGCCTCCAACGTCACAGCGTCAAGAGATCAACGGAGACCATCACAATTGGAGAGGAGGTTGCGCCCGCGTCCGACGGCGGTGGGTTTGAGATCGCTTATGAGCTGGATAGGAAGACGCTTTTTATCCGACTGCTTGTGCTCGTGGGCGGCAAGATCGACGCATCGCTTCAGGGACGCTGCGAACAGTTCAAACACGTCGCAACTCCACCCGGTCTCAAACGGGCAACGCCAATAGCCCCGGCTCCGATCATGCCGCGCAACTGACACAGCAAAACGCCCGCGGAAATCCGCGGGCGCCTTGTCTCAGCGATGTCGAAGCATGTCAGCCCCTGGCGACACCCGCAATCGCCTGATCGACCAGTGCCTTGTCGGCAGCGGCGTTATGCTTGTCGGCGATCAGGGCCGCCGCAGCAGCGGTTGCTGCCTTGGCTGTAGCAGCGCGGACTTCGCTCAGCGCGGTGGCTTCGGCCGCGGCGATGCGGTCTTCGGCCATTTGCTTGCGGCGACCGATCAGCGCAGTGGCGTCGGCCTTCGCCTTGGCAACCAGCGTTTCGGCTTCGGCTTCAGCACGGGCGCGCATATCGTCGGCTTCCTTGGCTGCAGCGGCAAGCTTTGCCTCATATTCGGCCTTCAGCGATTCGGCGTCGAGGCGCAGCTGCTCGGCCTCGGTGAGCTGCTTCGAGATTTCGGCAATCTTGTTGTCGAGGATGCCTGCGACCATCGCCGGCACCTTTTTCCACAGCAGGATACCGATAAAGATCGCCATCGCGATCGAAACCCAAACAGTCGCCGTCACAAACCCGAACGATGCCGGTTCGGCAACGCCTTCAGCCAAAATCAGAGAAAAATCAGCCATGGAGCACCGCCTTCACCGCCGCTTTGGCGTCCGCCGCGGCCACCTTCACGCCCGACAGCTTCGCAACGAGGTCGCTCGCTGCGTCCGCCGCGACCGATTCGATCTCGGCCATTGCCGACGTGCGCGCTGCCGAGATATCGGCCTCCGCCGCCGACAGCTTGTCGGACAATTCGGCATCGACTTTGGCAAGACGCTTTTCCGCGTCCTTTGCAGCCTTGTCCTTGGCATCAGTCACCGCCTTTTGCGCAGCAGCGCGGCTTGCGTCACTCTGCTGCCGGTAGCTTTCTTCCAGACTGTCTGCGGCGGCATGAGCGGCTTTTGCCGCAGCCAAATCGTCGGCTACCTTGCGGTCGCGCGCATCCACCGTCGCTTCGATCTTCGGCAGCATACCGCGGCCGATGACGAAAAAGACGAAGCCGAAAGTAAGCAGCACCCAGAAAATCTGCGACGCGGCGTACCAGCTTTCAGCGAATTGGCTGATTTGAGGCATGGATTTACTCGACCAACAAAAGGAAACGCAGTCGCGGGACCGACCCTAGCGAGCCGGCCCCGCCGACGAAATCAGGCTGCCTTGAGGTACAGCAGGATCGCGATCAGGAACGACAGCAGGCCGAGAAGTTCGGCAGCCGCGAAGCCGATGAACAGGCGACCCTGCTGGCCGTCCGCCGCAGCCGGATTACGCAGCGCGCTTTCAAGGAAGCTACCGAACACGTTGCCCACACCGATGGCGGCCATACCGGCACCGATAGCGGCCAGACCGGCGCCGATGAGCGAAGCAGCTTGAACGTCCATTTTATACTCCTTGGGAAAAACAGTGATTACGTGGTTGAAATATCAGTGCAGATTGATCGCGTCATTGAGATAGAGCGACGTCAGCAAGGCGAACACATAAGCCTGGATACCGGCGACCAGCAGCTCAAGGCCGCTGATGCCGACCATTAGCGCCATGCTGGGAATACCGACGCCCAAACCGACCAGCGGCCCCGCGGCAACGCCATCGATGATGAACGACGCGAACACCTTCATCAGCACGTGCCCCGCCGTCATGGCGACGAAAAGTCGCAGCGCGAGGCTGAACGGGCGGACGAGAAACGACACCAATTCGATCACGGGGATGAGCCACAGCAGCCACCAGGGCGTGCCATGCGGGACGAACAGCGAGAAGAAATGCAAGCCGTGGCGCCAGAACCCGACGATCAACACGATTGCAAAGCTGAGGATCGCGAGGAAACCGGTGATCGCGAAGTGGCTCGTGACCGTAAAGGGATGCACGCCGAACAGTCCGAGCGGCATCAGGCCGATTACGTTCAGCATCAGGATGAACATGAAGAGTGAGAAGACATAAGGCGTATATTTACGCCCTTCGGGACCGATGTTGGCGTTCATCATGCCCGAAATAAAGCCGGTGAAGCCTTCGACCGCGACCTGCCAGCGACCGGGGACCAGCTGGCGCTTCATCCCGCCGATCATGAAGACCCACAGAAGCAGGCCAGCGATGACCATCCACATGGCACTGGTGGTAAATGCGACCTCGTGATTGCCGACATGGAACATGTCGAACATCTTCTGCACCTCGAACTGGTGCATCGGGTCCACTTTGCCTTGATCCGCCACGCGATACCTCGCCTAAATCCCAAGTCAGTCCAGCGTCAATCCGGCTTTGAAGGCCGGATATTCGCAATTCGAAATATGTTCCTGAAGGCGACAGCTACTCCTAGGAATAGCACCACCAACAGGCCCCAAGGTGCGGTGCCAGCAAAATAGTCGATCGTCCATCCGACCAACGCGCCGCCACCGATACCGCCCAGCAGTTCGGCCAGAACGCGGTTGCCGAGCCGGTAGTTGGCATCGGATTCCGGTCCGGCGTTCACCGCGGTCCGTTCCGCCTCTGCGGCTTCGGCCCGGTCCAATCGCTCGGTGAGCGAGACCAGGCGCGAATCCTCCGAGCCAAGTTCCGGATCGCTGCCGTTCCCCGTCATTTTGTGCCATCCTCCTGAAACAGAACCGGAAAGTCCCGATTCCGCCTGCGAAAAAAGGCCCGAAAATTCGGGGGACCCCTAAGGCGCGGTTCGTTTAGGAATGACGCCCGATGAAGTCAATGCTTGTGCGCAACTGCACAAAAATGCCGCCGCGTTTAGGGGCGCGGCGGCATGTGACGCCCGCGGGCGCCTTTGGAAGACCGAGAGCTTACGGGCAGCTGGCGTTGCGCACCGGCGGACTGTCGTCACGCGTCAGCCAGCGGCCGTCGGGCGCCTGATATTTCTCGCCCGGTTTTGTGTTTGCAATCAGGTTGCAACCGCTGGTGAAGGCAAATTGTTCGACGGTGCTGCCGGTCGCCTGCGCGCGTTCGGTATAGGCAGCCTTGCGCTTGATATTCAGATCCTGAACCAGCGCCCGGATTGCCGGGGTCGGGGTGCTGGCAAAGCCCAGATAGCCATCGGGCTGCTCGCCAATCTGGCCCGCGGCGCGCGCCGCGGCATAGGCGGGATCGCGCTGCGCCATCGCAGACGGCACCGCGAGGGCAACGGCGGCGGTCGCCGCGATCGCGGCCAGCGCCAGTCCGGTCGGTTTCCACATCTTCAAACGCATCATATCATTCCCTGTCATCAGAATATCTCGCTATTCTGTTCGATGAGCTTTTTGGCGTCACCATCCAACCTGTACACCACTTCCTGACGAATGTTGATGTTCAGGTTGATTTCGATTGGCTTGTCGGGCGTTTCGATCTGGACGCAGCCGCTCAGGACTGTCGCACCGATCAGAGCCGCCAGACCGTAACCGACGATGGCCCGCCTCCTTGCTTCTGTCTTGGGTGTGTTCATCGCATAGGCTCGCTTTCTGGAGGCTGAACGGGGGCAGATCGGGCTTTTTCGGCCGCTTCGGCTTCTTCCTGGGCGCGCATCAGCGCGGGCAGATTTTGTTCGATCAGCAGCGACGGATCGTAAAATCCTTTCGCCGAAGTCAGCAACTGGCGGAACGGCGCGGTAATCTTCACATTGAACACGAGCGGGATCCTGGCCACGGCATTGGTCAGGAAATTTCGCGTCGCGCCTTCGCCCTGCCCCACGCCGCCAAAGCGGATGTCGGTCACCATTTCGCCATCGAGATCCCCGTTCAGCACGATCGTGAGATCATCATATTTCAGGCTGCGGAGCGCGCCAAAGGCAAAATTGGCGATTACCCCCAGATTGCGGTTCGACAATTCGCCGACATAGGCGAGCGTGCCGCCGCCAGCGCGCGAATCGATGCGTCCGCCGACAATGCGCCCGCCCAGCCCGCTGAATTCTACGGGCAGTGTCCCGTCGAATTTGCCGGTCGCGTTGATATTGTCGAACCCGAAACTTTGCAGGAACACGGCGGCATCAACCCCGACGATGTCAAACGACAGCCGACGCGTCTGCTCGGCGCCAAAGTCGAGCGTCGTCGGGTGGAGCAACAATTGGCCCCCAGCAAAAGGCCAGCTGCCGCCCTCGACCCGCACCCGATTGTCGCCGAGCAGCTGATATTCGATTTCGCCGTCGAGCACCGGGATGCCGGGATTGATTTCCCTGATTTTCGCAATCTGGCCGGGCGCCGAGCGCAGCCCGATCAAGTCTTCGAAGGTCAACGTCGACGTCAGCCCGCTCACCGGGCCGAACGCCGCCGCCAGACTCGCGTCGGCGGTCGCAAAAGTGCCGCGGCTGGTCACGCCGTCGGCAGTCCACGCGATGCGCCCGTCGCCGACGACAGATCCTTGAACATTGGCGACCACGCCGAGCGCGAGGCTGGTCAGCTGGTCGGGCTGAAACCGCTCGTCGAACCGCAGTTCCTTGACCAGCAAGTCCGCCGAACCGCTGCTATCGGCCAACCGGTGCCGAATGACGGTATCGAGGATCTTTGTGCCGGTTTGCCTTTCGTTGAAGCCCGCCCTGGCGTCGATCAGCCCATTGGCGAAGCGCAAAGTCGCGTCATTGCTGACCAACGGCGCAAAGCGCGCCTCCGGCGCTGCATCGGTCAGCAGCAGCCCACCGTTGAGCGTCAGCGCCCCATCGGCCCAGCGCCATGCGCCACCGATCTCGCCCATATTGAGCGGTACTGCACCAATCTTGCCGCTGGCGCCAACCAGCTCGCCGACCATGCCCTGCGCCGTGGCCCGTCCGGTGATGCTCTGGGCGCTAAAGCGGGTGACGCTCTCCCCCTCGCCCAGCCGGAAATCGGCGAGCGCGAGCGACCAGCGCATCGCGGTCAGATCGACATTTGCCGGACCGCTGGTCACCGTGAACGGTGAACTACCGCTGGTGCCGCGCAGATTGGTGCCGGGGATGCGAATATAGCCGCGCAGCCCGCCTGGTCCTGCGCTGAGCAGCGGCGCGCCGGGACGACTGCACAGATTGATCGCGCTTTGGCCAAGCTGGAAACCCGACACGGTGATGCGGCCCGCGCTCACCCGGCTGCATCCACCGTCGAGCGCCAGCGCGCCGGTCGGCGCCAGAAAGCCGTTCAGGGGGACGTTCAGCCGCTCGATTCGGCCACCGGCCAACGGCCCCGACAACTCGGCGCGTGTCGCGAAGCGCAGCAGGCCGGTGCTGTCGCCCGAAAAGCGCACCGGCGCCAGCGCGAGTCGGGCGCCATTCGCCTGATAAGGATCGAGGTTCGCCAGCCCGGTGATCGATCCGTCACCGCGGCGATCGAGGCTGAGCGAACCCGTCGGCAGGTCGCCGCCGCCAAAACTCCAGCGACCCGTCGCCAGAACCGCGGGCTGCGCGGCTCCATAAACATAGCTGATGCGGCTGTCGGCGTTGCCGGTAAAGCGCGCGCCGCTCGCGCTCGCCAGTTGCGGCGCGACCAAGTCGATGCGTGCCAAATCTGCTTCGCCAGCCAGCGTGAAATCGGCGCTGCCGCCGACATCGGCCAGCATCCGACCGAGTGCGGCGCTGGCTTTGGTCGCCAGCGGCCCGAGCGGCGTTTCAGCAATGCTGCCGACACTCTCTGTCAGCGCGCGCCGCATTGCCGCGCTGCCGCTGGCCCGTGCAAAGCGGATCTGGCCGTCTAGTTTCGGTGCGGCGCTACCGACGACACCCTTGGCATTGATGCTCACCATGCCGGCGGCAAAGTCGGCACCGCTGACCCGCGCCATATCGGCGTCCACGTCGAGCTTGGTGGCCGCCGCGGTGCCTTCAAACTTGGCCAGCAGCCCCAATCGATCCGCCCGCACCGGTCCCGCGACCAGCGCCGCAACGCTGGCGTCAGCCTCACCCTTCCAGCTTTGCAAATCTTCCGACAGCGACACGTCGAGCGCCATCTGCGGCGAAGCGGCGGTCACCCTGCCATCGGCGCAGGACAGATTACCCCCGCGCAAAGGGCCGACGAACTGCGGACGAACATCGCGAACGAGCAAAGTGCCGTAAAAACTGATATCGCGGCCGCGGCATCCGGCAGCCGCAACATCGGGCGCGACAAGCGCGAGCTTGCCGGTGAAATCGCGGCGCAGATTGCCGCCGCCGTTCAGCGCCGCACCGACATTGCCCCATGGCGTTTCGACCCGCGCCCGGGCATCGCGCAGCACGACGGTCAGGTCGGGCAAGGCGAACGGGTCGGTGCTGGCCGGGTCGCGAAACTTGTCGAGCGCACCGAACGACAGCCGGTCGTCGATGAAACGGCCATAAAGCCGGACGCCCTCAGCGCGGATTTCGGTGACATACGGGCCGGACCAGCCATAGCCCAACAGCACTTCGACCTTTTTTGCCGTCAGATCGGGATTGGCGGGATCGCCGATGACGACGTTCGACAGCCGCTCGCTGCGGAAACCGATCGCATCAATCTGATAATGTGCGGGTACGCCGCGGCTGCCGAGCTGATCGGTGATGAAGCGATCGGCAATCGGCTCGCGCGCTATCCACACCCCGGCGATCACCACGATAACGGCGCCTGCGGTCATCCAGCGCTTCTTGAACAGCACCGTCCGGTGATGCCATTTGCGCCGCGGCGCCTCCCCTGCGTCAATCATGGCAATGCCGCAACGCGCCGGAATTATCGCATGATCGCAGGGCGGCAGCTGACGTCATGGCGTTCAATTCGTCCCTCGACCCGCGGGTTTCCATCAGAGCAACGCCAGAAATCCTGTTTCGCTGCAACAAATTGGTCCGGATCGCCATCATCGGTGTCCTATGCCCGTTGAGTGCGCCTCACAAGGCGGTTATTCGGACAGCGATGGCCGATGCCGACACGCCCGCTCCTCCCCCCGACCATGCGGGCCACCGCGCGCGTTTGCGCGGTCGGCTGCTTGGCGGCGACGCTGACGGAATGGCGGATTATGAGCTGGTCGAATATCTGCTGGCCCTCGCCATCCCGCGCCGCGATACCAAGCCGCTGGCAAAGGCGCTGCTGCGTGAATTCGGCTCGCTGGCCCAGCTGGTCAGCGCCGATCCTGAATCGTTGCGCCGGGTCGATGGCTTGGGCGACACCGGAATTGCGGCGCTGAAGATCGTACATGCCACCGTTCTGCGGCTGCTCAAGGGTGAATTTCGTGACAAGCCGCTGTTGTCGAGCTGGGATGCGTTGATCGATTGGCTGCGCGCCGACATGGGGCCGCTCGATATCGAGCGCGTCCGCGTCCTGTACCTCAATTCGCGCAACATGCTGATTCGCGACGAACTCGCGAGCGAGGGGTCGATCGACCAGTCGGCGATTTATGTTCGTGAGGTCGTCAAGCGCGCGCTGGAGCTTGGCGCATCGGCGATCATTCTTGTTCACGACCACCCCAGCGGCAGCCCCGAACCCAGCCGTCAGGATATCACCATGACCCGCGATATTGCCGATGCCGCGAGCCGGCTCGGCATCGCGCTGCACGATCATATTGTCATCGGCGGATCCGAATTCCGCAGCTTTCGCGCCATGGGACTTTTGTAACGCACAAAATTTCGGGCGCGCAAACCGATACAGCCGCCGGATCGCTCCGACGGCTGCACCACCTCGCGCGTGGCGGTTAAGCGCCGCGCGACAGGAACCCGGTAAGCTCGGTCTTGTTGACCGCGCCCGATTTGTCACCATCGGCGGCGGCGAAGGCCTGAC
Source organism: Sphingopyxis sp. UBA6723 (assembly GCF_002454115.1). Classification (GTDB taxonomy): domain Bacteria; phylum Pseudomonadota; class Alphaproteobacteria; order Sphingomonadales; family Sphingomonadaceae; genus Sphingopyxis. The sequence goes on from NZ_DKIH01000013.1 coordinate 243,033, forward strand.
CGATCCACGTTTTCATATCGGCCGATTCAGGATCGACACCCGGCTCGGTCGCGGCCCGGAGCTTTTTCATCCATGCCGCAAATTCGGCTTCATTCAGATCACCATTCGTGTCTGCATCGTAAGTCGGAAACTCCGCTTCCACGATCTGCGCGATCTGGGCCGGCGTTGCCGCAGCGCCCGAAGGGGCCGGTTCCGCTGCTGCCGGGGGCGCCGACGCATCCGGCGCAGGTGCCGGGCTGGTCGGCGTCGTCGGGCTTGAGCTGGGAGCCGGTTCACTTGCGGCGGGCGGCGCCATTGGGTCTGCGGCCGGAGCGGTGGTCTGGGCCAGCGCCGGGAAACTCACGGCAGCGGCGCCGATCAAAAGCATCTGTTTCAACATCGTCGTTCTCCTAAATCATTCGTTGGGTTGTTATTCCGGGTCCGGTTCGGGGGTGGGTTCGGGCTCCGGAGCAGGCTGGTCAGCCGGCGGCTTCGGCTCGGCTGCCGGCGGTGTTTCGGTCGGCATGGCGTCCTCGGTCGGGGCCGTGTCGTCCGTCGGGTTGGCATCGTCGGCGGGCTTTTTATCCGGCGTCGGTGCCGTGGTATCGGTGGGGGCGGGCGGCGTCTGACTGGTGGGCGCCGGTTCCTCACCCGTCGGCGCAGTCGTCTGCGCTAACGCCGGGAAGCTGACGGCCGCCGCGCCGATCAAAAGCATTTGTTTCAACACAGAATTTCTCCTTTCGCGGCGACTTTTTGGGTGTTTGCGACCCGTCGCCTTGTTAGTGGGGCACAGGAGCAACCCGCCGAATTCCGTCATGGTTGCGGTATCGCAGGGTTTGGTGAAACGGCCTGTCCCTGCTAGGGGGCGGCCCGTCACGGTTCCGCTGCGATTCCGCGACAGAGCGCCCTACAAGGAAGGAAATTCAATGGTTCCGCGTTACGCCCGGCCAGACATGACCGCGATCTGGTCGGCCGAAAATCGGTTTCGCATATGGTTCGAGATCGAAGCGCACGCGACCGACGCCCTTGCCGAGCTTGGAACCGTTCCCAAATCCGCCGCGAAAGCCTTGTGGGACTGGTGGGCCACCAAGCCCGTCATCGATGTCGCCGCAATCGACGCGATCGAGGCGGTAACGAAGCACGACGTCATCGCCTTTCTAACTTGGGTGTCCGAAAATGTCGGCGAAGAAGCGCGCTTCATGCATCAGGGCATGACAAGCTCGGATGTGCTCGACACCTGCCTGGCCGTTCAATTGGCGCAGGCGGCAGACCTGTTGATCGCCGACCTCGACGCGCTGCTCGCCGCAATCAAGCGCCGTGCCATTGAACATAGACTGACCCCGACGATCGGCCGCAGCCACGGCATCCACGCCGAACCCGTTACCTTCGGTCTGAAACTGGCGCAGGCCTATGCCGAGTTCGACCGCTGCAAGGCGCGCCTGATCGCCGCCCGCGCCGAAGTCGCCACTTGCGCCATCTCTGGCGCGGTCGGCACCTTCGCCAACATCGACCCGCGGGTCGAGGCGCATGTTGCGGCGAAACTGGGCTTAGCGATCGAACCGGTCTCGACGCAGGTTATTCCGCGCGACCGTCACGCAATGTTCTTTGCCACGCTCGGCGTCGTCGCCGGCTCGATCGAACGCCTCGCGACCGAAGTCCGCCATTTGCAGCGCACCGAAGTGCTGGAGGCCGAGGAGTATTTCGCGCCGGGGCAAAAGGGTTCGTCGGCGATGCCGCACAAGCGCAACCCGATCCTGACCGAAAACCTCACCGGCCTTGCGCGGATGGTGCGCAGCGCGGTGGTCCCGGCGCTGGAGAATGTCGCGCTGTGGCACGAGCGTGACATCAGCCATTCGTCCGTCGAACGCTTCATCGGCCCCGACGCGACGATCACGCTCGATTTTGCGCTCGGGCGTTTGACCGGGGTGATCGACAAGCTGTTGATCTATCCCGAACGGATGCAGAAGAACCTCGATCGCATGGGCGGTCTGGTGCATTCGCAGCGCGTGCTGCTGGCACTGACGCAGGCGGGCGCGAGCCGCGAGGACAGCTATCTGCTGGTCCAGCGCAATGCCATGCGGGTGTGGGAAAGCGACGGACAATTGTCGCTGCTCGAACTGCTCAAGGCCGACGCCGACGTCACCGCGCGACTGTCCGATGCACAGCTGACGGAACTTTTCGACCTCGGATATCATATGAAGCATGTCGACACGATTTTCGATCGCGTCTTCGGCGCGGCATAGCCGGACTGGAAAGCCGCGCCAATCTGGCTTAGGGTCGAAATCGACCGACAGAGGAGCATGGACTAGTGGGAATTCTGCGGACGATCATCTGGGTTTTGCTGACCGCAATCCTGGTCATTTTTGCCATGGCCAACTGGCTCGCCGTCACCGTGACCATCTGGCCGGGCCAAGTGCTCGACACCAAATTGCCGGTGCTGATCCTAGCATCTTTCCTGATCGGCAGTGTGCCGATGTGGATCGCGCTGCGCACGACCCGCTGGTCGCTCAAGCGTCGCCTCGACGCCAGCGAGCGCCAGCTCGCGGACATGCGCGCGCTCGCCAACCGCCCCGTCGAGCCCGCAACGGTGGTGACGCCTGCATCTGCTCCGGCACCGACCACCGGAACTGCATCCCCCACCCTGCCACTGGACATTCCATGAGCTCACCGCTTTATCTCGCCATCGACCATCCCCACCTCGACGCCGCCGTGACGCTGGCGCAAAAGGTGCGGCATCATGTTGGCGGGTTGAAGTTGGGCCTCGAATTCTTCTGCGCTAACGGCCATCATGGCGTGCACGAAATGGCGAAGCTTGGCTTGCCGATCTTCCTCGACCTCAAGCTGCACGATATTCCCAATACCGTTGCCAAAGCGATCCAGGCGTTGCGCCCGCTCGAACCCGCGATCCTGACCGTGCACGCCGCGGGCGGCCGCGCGATGCTGGAGGAAGCGAAAGCGGTAGCGGGGCTGAATACCAAGGTGGTCGCGGTGACCGTGCTGACCAGCCTCGACGCGCCCGACCTCGACGACATCGGCGTCGGCGGCACGCCGCACGATCAGGTCGTCCGTCTCGCCGCGCTGGCACGCGAATCCGGGCTCGACGGCATCGTTTGCTCGGGTCAGGAAGTGAAATCGGCGCGCAAGGCGTGGCCAGGCGGTTTCTTCGTCGTTCCGGGAGTGCGTCCCTCGAACGGCAGCGCGGGCGACCAGAAACGGGTCGTCACCCCGGCGCAGGCGATGGCTGACGGCGCATCGATCCTGGTGGTCGGCCGCCCGATCAGCCAGTCGCCCGACCCCGACCTTGCGGCGCGCGAGATCGAAGCGACGCTTTAAGCACCTCCCCATTTCCCGTTCGTGTCGAGCGAAGTCGAGACACCCGTCTGAATAACGATTGTCGAGGGACATCTCGACTTCGCTCGATGCGAACGGATAGCTTGAGATTATACCATGTCCCTCCTCGTCAAAATCTGTGGCCTTTCCACCCCCGAAACCGTTGACGCCGCCATCGAACAGGGCGCCACGCACATCGGCCTCGTCCATTTTGAGCCAAGCCCGCGCCACGTTGATCTCAAGACGGCTGCCGAATTGCGCAAACGCGCCGGGCGTCACGTTCAGGTCGCTCTGTTGCTCGTCAATGCGTCACAGCAGCTGACCGGAGAGGCGCTAGCCGCGGTGCGTCCCGACATCATCCAGTTTCACGGCAACGAAAGCCCCGAATGGCTCGCCGTGGTCAAGCGGATCGCGCCCGCACAGGTCTGGAAGGCCGTCGGCCTAAAGGACGCCGGGACGCTGGAGCGGGTCCAGAAATATCAGGGGGCCGCCGACCGCATCCTGTTCGATGCCCCCGCAGCAGCGCTTCCCGGCGGGACCGGCACGCGTTTCGACTGGTCGCTGCTTCAAAATCATCGTCACACCATGGATTGGGGCGTTGCGGGCGGCCTGACCCCCGCGAACGTGGCCGAAGCGATCGCCGCGACCGGCGCGCCGCTGGTCGACGTGTCGTCAGGCGTCGAAAGCGCCCCGGGCGTTAAGGATGTGGACAAGATCGCCGCTTTCCTTAAAGCGGCGCGGTCATGAGCACTCAGCCCAACAGCTTTCGCACCCAGCCCGACGAGCGCGGCCATTTCGGGATTTTCGGCGGGCGCTTCGTCGCCGAAACGCTGATGCCGCTCGTCCTCGACCTCGAACGCGAATATCGCGCCGCGCAGAGCGATCCCGCCTTCGCCGCCGAATTCGACGATCTGCTCACCCATTATGTCGGGCGCCCCAGCCCGCTCTATTATGCGGAACGGCTGACCGAGGAACTGCGCAAGGACGCCCCCGCGGGCAAGGGCGCCCAAATCTGGTTCAAGCGCGACGAGCTCAACCATACCGGCGCGCACAAGATCAATAATTGCATTGGGCAGATCCTGCTCGCGCGCCGCATGGGCAAAACGCGGATAATTGCCGAGACCGGCGCAGGCCAGCATGGCGTCGCGACCGCGACCGTCTGCGCCCGCTTCGGCCTGCCCTGCGTCATTTACATGGGCGCGCGCGACATGGAGCGGCAGCAGCCGAACGTGTTCCGCATGAAGCTGCTCGGCGCCGAAGTGATCGGGGTCGAAAGCGGCGCCCGGACGCTCAAGGATGCGATGAACGAGGCGCTGCGCGATTGGGTCGCGAATGTTCACGACACTTTCTATATCATCGGCACCGCTGCGGGCCCGCACCCCTATCCCGAACTCGTCCGCGATTTTCAGAGCGTGATCGGCAAGGAAGCGCGCGCGCAATTGCTCGAACGCACCGGGCGCCTGCCCGACCTGCTCGTTGCCGCGATCGGCGGCGGATCGAATGCGATCGGGCTGTTCCATCCGTTTCTCGACGACCCGTCGGTCAGGATGCTCGGTGTTGAAGCCGCAGGGCATGGGCTCGACAATGAACATGCCGCCAGCCTCGCTGGCGGCGCGCCGGGGATTCTCCACGGCAACCGCACCTATCTGCTCCAGGACGAGGATGGGCAGATCGACGAAGCGCATTCGATCAGCGCGGGCCTCGACTACCCCGGCATCGGACCTGAACATGCCTGGCTGCGCGACATCGGCCGGGTCGAATATACCAGTGCGACCGACACGGAAGCGCTGGGCGCCTTCCAGCTGCTCTGCCGCACGGAGGGCATCATCCCCGCGCTCGAACCGTCGCACGCGATCGCCGCGGTAACCAAGGTGGCGCGCGAGATGAACCGCGACGCGATTATCGTCGTCAATCTGTGCGGTCGCGGCGACAAGGACATTTTCACCGTCGCCGAGGCGTTGGGAACGCGGATATGACCCGCTTCGCCGCCGCTTTCGCCAAGCCGCACGCTGCGCTCGTCACCTTCGTCACTGCCGGGGACGGCGACACCGCCGCCGTCCTCGACGCGCTCGTCGCGGGGGGAGCGGACGTCATCGAACTGGGTATGCCGTTCACCGATCCGATGGCCGACGGCCCCGCGATTCAGGCCGCGAACCTGCGCAGCTTTGCCGCCGGAACCACCACCGCCGACATCCTTGCCATCGCCAAGGGATTTCGCGCCCGCCATGCCGACATCCCGCTCGTCCTGATGGGCTACGCCAATCCGATGACCGTGCGCGGCGCCGACTGGTTCGCCGCTGCCTGCAAGGATTCGGGCGTCGATGGCGTCATCTGCGTCGACATCCCGTTCGAGGAAGACGACAGCCTTGGTCCCGCGCTGCGCGCCGCCGGGGTCGATCAGATCCGCCTTGCGACCCCGACCACCGACGCGGCGCGCCTGCCTGCGGTGCTCGATGGCGCCGGCGGTTTCCTCTATTATGTCAGCGTCGCCGGGATCACCGGGCTGCAGCAGGCGGCGCAGGCGAGCATCGAAGAAGCGGTCGCACGCCTGCGTACCCAGACCGACCTCCCGATCGCGGTCGGCTTCGGCGTGCGCACCCCCGAACAGGCGGCGAATATCGCGCGCGTCGCCGATGGCGTCGTCGTCGGATCGGCGCTGGTCGAACTCGTTGCGCAGCATGGCGCCGATGCGCCGCGCCACATCGAAAGTTTCACCCGCAGCCTGGCCGCTGCTATCCACGGCGCAAAGGAGATCGCCGCATGAGCTGGCTCGACCGCGTCCGCAACGCCCTGCCCTTTGGCGCCAAGCGCGATACCGCCGACAATTTGTGGCACAAATGCCGCCAGTGCCAGCAGATGGTGTTCGTCAAGGAATGGGAAGATAATCTGAACGTCTGCCCGCGCTGCGACCACCACGACCGCATCGGCGCGACCGAGCGCTTCGCGCAGCTATTCGACGGTGGCCAGCACGAAATCCTGCCAGCCCCGGCGGCTCCCGAAGATCCGCTGAAATTCCGCGACACCAAGAAATATGTCGATCGGATCAAGGCGGCGCGGGCGCAGACCGGCGATCGTGATGCCTATCAGAATGCCTTTGGTCGCATCGCCAGCCAGCCCGTCGTCGTCGGCGTCCAGGATTTCGCCTTCATGGGCGGGTCGATGGGCGTGGCGGTCGGCGAAGCCTTTGTGGCCGGGGTCGAACAGGCGATCAAGCGCGGCTGCCCCTATATCGCCATCACCGCGGCGGGCGGCGCGCGGATGCAGGAAGGCACATTGTCGCTGATGCAGATGCCGCGCGCGACCGTGGCCTTGGCCCGCCTGCGCCGCGCGGGGCTGCCCTATATCGTGCTGCTCACCGATCCGACGACCGGCGGCGTCACCGCCAGCTATGCGATGCTCGGCGATGTCCAGATCAGCGAGCCGAAGGCGCTGATCGGCTTCGCGGGCCAGCGCGTCATCGAAAACACGATCCGCGAGAAATTGCCCGAAGGCTTCCAGCGTGCCGAATATCTGCTCGATCACGGGATGATCGATATGGTGGTGCACCGGAAAGAGTTGCCGGAGACGCTGGGCCGGTTGATCGGCTATCTCGCGCCGGAAAAGGCGGCGTAAGCCGCTCCAAGCTGACCTCCTTGCTTCGTCACCCCGGACTTGAGCCGGGGTCCATGCCACGGTTGTGCAGATGGATGCCGGATCAAGTCCGGCATGACGACGATGGAAAAGCCGAGCGCCCTTAACCATCAAGGCACCCACCATGCCCGACCACGCCCACTCCTCCGACCCCGCGGTCCAAACCCAGCTCGACCGCCTCGCGGCGCTGTCGCCGGGCCGCGACATCCTGGGGCTGGAGCGCATCGCCGAACTTTGCAAACGCCTCGGCAACCCGCAAAACCAGCTCCCGCGCATCTTCCACGTCGCGGGTACCAACGGCAAAGGGTCGACCTGCGCCTATCTGCGCGCGATCCTCGAAGCGCAGGGGCGCCGCGTCCACAGCTACACCAGCCCGCACCTCGTCCGCTTCAACGAACGCATCCGCCTCGCCGGCACGCTGATCGACGACGCCCTGCTCGCGGCGCTGCTCGAAGAAGTGCTCGACGTCGCCGCCGACCTGCAAGCCAGCTTTTTCGAAGTCACCACCGCCGCCGCCTTCCTCGCCTTCGCGCGTATCCCCGCCGACGATTGCATCATTGAGGTTGGCCTCGGCGGGCGTCTCGACGCCACCAACATCATCCCCGCCCCGGCAGTGTGCGGGATCGCGTCGCTGGGCATCGACCATGAGGCGTTCCTGCTCGCGCCAGAGGAAGGCGTGCCAGCCGAGGCGATCGAACGCATCGCATGGGAAAAGACCGGCATCTTCAAACGCGGCGCGGCGCTCGCCACGCTCGCTTATCCCGATCATGTGATGAAGCTGGTCCGCGACCGCGCCGCCGCGGTCGATGGCACGCTATTTTCAGAAGGCGATGGATGGGCGGTCGTCCCCGAGATCAACGGCTTCCGCTGGCAATCGAACAGCGGTTCGATCGCGCCGACCCTGCGTTCGCGCATGGCGGGCGCGCATCAGATGCGCAACGCCGGTCTCGCGATTGCCATGCTGCGCAGTACGCCCGACCCGCAGCCCACCGATGAAGACATCGCAAGAGGCGTCGGGGCGGCCTTCTGGCCCGGGCGAATGCAGCGGCTGGGCAAGGGGCCGCTGACAGGGCTACTCAGCGACAGCGCCACGATCTGGCTCGACGGCGGCCACAACCCTGATGCGGGGGCGGCGCTGGCGATGGCGCTGGCCGACCAGCCACCGCTGCATATTGTCTGCGGGCTGCTCAAGAACAAGGACGCGATGGGTTTCCTGCGCCCCTTCGCCAACAAGATCGCGTCATTTCAGGCAGTGCCGATCCCGGGCCATGAGCATCATGATCCCAAAGACCTGTGCCATTGGGTGCAAAGCGAGCTCGGCATCGCCGACGCGCAGCCGTGCGACGACGTGGCGGCGGCGCTCCGCCATATCGCGGCGCATCGTCAGGCGGGCGATGTCCTGATCTGCGGGTCGCTCTACCTCGCGGGCGTGGTGCTGGAGGAAAACGGCGAGTTACCGGTTTAAGGGATGACAGCGTTAGGTTGGTTTCCGGACCCCCCCTGTTTCCGTTCGTGTCGAGCGTAGTCGAGACACGCGAAGGGACACGCGCCCCATAGGTGTCTCGACTACGCTCGACACGAACGGGATCTATATGTGGGTGTGACCGCTAATGCCCGATGCTCGCCCCTCACGCGACCTTCGGCGCCGGACCTTTCCACGCCAGCAGCGCCCCGGCGACAAGGGCGGCGAGCGACGCATACATGATGGTGGATACCAGTTCGAGTTGGTTGGCCAGCAGCACGCCGACGACGCCCGCGACGATCAGCGCGAAGCCGACGACACGCGCTGCGCCGACAGGCTTGCGGAGCTTGCCTTCGTCGAGCTCGACCGCGCCGCTCTGGCGGATGGATTGCACGACATAACCTTTGCGCCACATCATCCACAGCAGGATCATGCCGGGAATCGCGGCGAGTACCGTCAGCCCCCAGAAGCCGGTCCAGCCAAGCTTCTCCGCGGCATAGCCAGCGGGGCCGGCCATGAAGGTCCGCCCGATCACTGCAACCGATGAGAGCAGCGCAAACTGCGTCGCCGTATAGGCGATGTTTGACAATCCGGAGAGATAGACGGCAACGACGGTGAGGCCGATGCCGCTGGTTATATTCTCGGTCACGATCGCCGCAACCAGCATCCAGTAGTTATTAGCCGCTATCGACAGCGCCATGAACATCAGGTTCGAAAACATCATCAGCAGAACCGAAACCAGCAGCGCCCGGCCCATTCCGAGCCACAGCACGAAGGGCGCACCCAGAGCGGACCCGATAATGAGCGCGGCAAAACCCCATATCTTGTTTGCCGTGATATAATCGAGGTCGGCAAAATTCAGGTCCACGATCATCGGGCCAAGCATCGCCTGCCCCATGGCATCGCCGACCTTATAAACCAGGATGAACAGAAGGATCATCAGAGCGCCATCGCGGGTCAGGAACTCGCGAAACGGATTGACCACGGTTTCGACGAGCCACTGGCCGGGCTTCATGCCCGATGCGTTGCTGAATCTATCAACAAATTTGCCTTCACCGGCCCAGATGGCACCGATAACTGCGGGCAGAACGCAGAGGGTTGTCAGCGCGTACGCCATGGCCCAGCCAAGCCCCAAGCCTTCCTGCGAAGCGAAATAGATTGTCCCGGCGCCCGCGATCAGATTGCCGGTGCGATAGCCGAACTGGTTCGTCGCGGTTCCGTGCGCAAACTCGTCCTCTTCCAAGATTTCGATACGGTAGGCGTCGATGACGATGTCCTGCGTCGCCGAAAAGAACGCCGTGACGACGGCCCAGAACAGGAACCAGCGATAATCGTCCGGCTGCGGGTCGCTCGCGCCCATCTGCCAGATGGCGATCACTAGGAAGAACTGCACGAAAAATAGCCAGCTTCGCCGCTGGCCCAGCGCCTTGGTCAAAATCGGCAGGGGAAGCTTGTCAACGAGGGGCGCCCACAGGAACTTGATCGTGTAGGGGATGCCGACCATCACCGCGAAACCGATGGCCGTCGGCGTGAAGCCAACTTTCGCGAGCCAGAAGGTCATGGTGGCGGCAATCAGCGTGAAGGGGAAGCCGCTCGAAATGCCGAGAAGGAAGGCCACCGCTGGATTCTTGCGCAGATAGGGCCGGAAGGCGGGGACCGCGAGCGCCACGACGACCAGCCCGGCGAGGACACCAGCGAAAATGAGAAAACGGATAAAGTCGACGGACATTCGGTGCTCCCCGCGGACCGCTGGCGAGCGGTTCTGTGCTTGGCGCCAAGGCCTAATGCCTTGGGGTCAAATTGGAAGCGGGTATTTGCCGCGTACGCGGCTAACCGTGCGACTTACGCTGCCTCAGGCCGCCAATAGGTGACCAGCCCGCTGACCTTGCGCGGCATCTTGTTCTGACAGGTCATCGTTTCCACCGCGCGCAGCGCCGCGACCAGTGCCGAGGCACTATGCGGCTTGCTCAGGCACGCCACCGCGATGTCGGCTGCATCATCGGGGCATTGCCCGGTCACCAGCAGCACGGCGATACCGCGATCGCGCGCCAGCCGAGCGACTTCGCGGCCCGTCATATGGCCCGCCAGCCCCAGGTCGAGCACAACCGCGTCAATCTGTTCGTCGGCGATGATGGGCACCGCCGCCTCGCCCGAATCGACCGTCGCGACGATGTCGTACCCGCTGTGCTTCAGCGTCCGCTCATTGTCGAATGCGACCAGCGGATCATCCTCGATGATCAGCAGCCGCTTGATGCAGGACGGGCGGGACGCGAAGAGCATAGGGTCTCCCTTTAATCGCGCCATGACGCGCTCAAAGGCGTCGCGCAAGATTGCTTCGGCTTGCCATCGACGAAGCGACACGTTTCCGGCTATGAGCGTGGCCACAGGGCAACACTCTTGCCCGCATAACGACAAGAAAGCCGTACCCGTTCCCATGACCACCCGCCGACCTCCCCGCGCCGCGCCGCGCTCCGCGCGCAAATCCGCCGGCGACCGCGACGCCCCGAAAGGCCGCCGTGCCGCGCGCGGCGCCACCTCCGCGCTCAAAGCCAAGCCCGCCGACGCCGAGCGTGACGAGGACGGCCCACAGCGCATCGCCAAACTGCTCGCGCGCGCCGGGGTTGGCTCGCGCCGCGATGTCGAGCGGATGGTCGAGGAGGGCCGCATCGCGCTTAACGGTGTCGTCGTTGTACAGCCTGCGCCGCTGCTGACCTCGCTCGAAGGGCTGACGGTCGATGGCAATCCGGTCGCCAAGCCCGTCTCGACGCGCCTCTACCGCTTTCACAAACCCTCCGGCTGCATCACCGCCGCGCGCGACCCCAAGGGGCGCAAGACGATCTATGACATATTGCCGAAGGATCTGCCCCGGCTGATGCCTGTCGGCCGACTCGATTATAATACCGAGGGTCTTCTGCTGCTGACCAACGACGGCGAATTCAAACGCCAGCTCGAACTGCCCGCCAGTGGGGTCGAGCGGACCTATCGCGCTCGCGCCTTTGGAGACATCAGCCAGGAACAGTTGGAGGAACTCGCGATGGGCATCACCATTGACGGGGTCACCTATGGCAAGATCGACGCCAATCTGGAGCGCCGCACCGGGCGCAACCAGTGGGTCGAAATGACGCTGACCGAGGGCAAGAACCGCGAAGTCCGCAAGGTGCTCGAACATTTTGGGCTGCAAGTTAGCCGTCTTATCCGCACCCGTTATGGCGCGTTCGAACTCGACGGTCTGCCGATGGGTGCGGTCGATGTCGTGCCACGCGATGAATTGTTCAAATTCCGCCGGCATATGGGCTGACGGCGATGCGAGTCATTTCCGGCGAATGGCGCGGCCGCAAGCTGCTGGCGCCCAAGGGCGACGCGACACGCCCGACCGCGGATCGCACCCGCGAGACCTTGTTCTCGATGCTGACCAGCCGCCTGGGCAGTTTCGAAGGGCTGGTCGTCGCCGACCTGTTCGCGGGATCGGGCGCGCTCGGCATCGAGGCGCTGTCGCGCGGCGCCGCCACCTGTCTGTTCGCCGAGCAGGACCGCGACGCGCTCGACGTCCTGCGCGGCAATCTGTCCACTCTGGGCGCCACTGTGCGCGCCAATGTCCGCGCCGGATCGGTGCTGGGCCTTGGCCCGGCGCCGCGCGCCTATGACTTGCTGATGCTTGACCCGCCCTATGGCACTGGCGCGGCGAGCGTCGCGCTGGACAAGCTCAACCGGCTCGGCTGGATCGGGCCCGACAGCTGGGTGTCGGTCGAAACCGGCCACAGCGAAACCGTGGAGGTGGCAGGCTTTGCCATCGATGCCGATCGCAAAGTCGGCAAGGCACGGCTGACGTTGCTGCGGCTCGCGTAACGACCTACCGCGCCAAGCTGGACAGCGCCGCCGCTGTTCCCTAATCGTTCGCGCGTGACCCTGCCCCCCGCCTCGCTGCCCGACCTGCCCCCGCCCGATCCGTCGGACCCGCCCTATCTGCGCGGACTGAACGGGCCGCAGCGGCAGGCCGTGCTGACCACCGAGGGGCCGGTGCTGATGCTCGCGGGCGCCGGGACCGGCAAGACGGCTGCGCTCACCGCCCGGCTCGGCCATATCATCGCGACGCGGCGCGCCTGGCCGTCCGAAATCCTGGCGGTCACCTTCACCAACAAGGCGGCGCGCGAGATGCGCGAGCGCATCGGGCGCATGATGGGCGACGCGGTCGAGGGCATGGCGTGGCTCGGCACCTTTCACAGCATCGCGGCCAAAATGCTGCGCCGCCATGCCGAACTGGTGGGCCTGCAAAGCAATTTCACCATCCTCGACACCGACGATCAGCTCCGCGTCCTAAAACAGCTGATCCAGGCCGAGGGACTCGACGAGAAGCGTTGGCCCGCGCGCCAACTCGCCGGGCTGATCGACAAATGGAAAAACCGCGGGCTAGTCCCCGCCGACCTCGACGCCGCCGACAAGGAATCCTATGCCGACGGCAAGGGACAACATTTCTACGCGCTTTATCAGGCGCGGCTGAAAACGCTCAACGCCTGCGATTTCGGCGACCTGCTGCTCCACATGCTGGTCATCCTGAAAAACCACCGCGACGTGCTCGAACACTATCAGGAGCGCTTCAAATATATCCTTGTCGACGAATATCAGGACACCAATGCCAGCCAATATCTCTGGCTCCGGCTGCTCGCGCAGCAACGCAAGAATATCTGCTGCGTCGGCGATGACGACCAGTCGATCTATTCGTGGCGTGGCGCCGAGGTTGCGAACATCCTGCGCTTCGAAAAGGATTTCCCCGGCGCGACCGTCATCCGCCTCGAACAAAATTACCGCTCGACCCCACAAATTCTCGCCGCCGCGTCGGCGCTGATTGCGCAGAACAGCGGGCGGCTGGGCAAGACGCTGTGGACCGACCTTGAACCGGGCGACAAGCTGCGTGTTGTCGGCGTGTGGGATGGACCCGAGGAAGCGCGGCGGATCGGCGAGGAGCTGGAAACGCTTCAGGTTCGCAAGGTCAGCCTCGACCGCGCCGCCATCCTCGTCCGCGCGCAGTTTCAGACCCGCGAGTTCGAAGACCGCTTCATCGCCATTGGGATGCCATACCGGATTGTCGGCGGCTTCCGCTTCTATGAACGCGCCGAAATCCGCGACGCGCTCGCTTATCTGCGCCTTGTTCAGTCGCCCGCCGATGATCTGGCGTTCGAACGCATCATCAACACGCCCAAACGCGGCCTCGGCGACAAGGCCCTCGCGCGTATCCACCAGTTTGCGCGGATCGAGCAGGCGCCGCTGCTCCGCGCGGCGGCGCGCATTACGGAAACCGACGAACTGACCCCGCAGGCCCGCCGCCAGTTGGTCAATTTCGTGGCGCTCATGCGCGGCTGGCAGGAAAAGGCCGGCAATCTTTCGCACCCCGAGCTGACCCAGCTGATCTTGGACGAGTCGGGCTATACCGCGATGCTGCAAGCCGACCGCAGCGTCGAAGCCGCAGGGCGCCTCGAAAACCTGTCCGAGCTCGTCCGCGCGATGGAGGATTATGATTCGCTGGAGGCGTTCCTCGAGCATGTCAGCCTGGTCATGGACCGCGACCAGAATGACGACACCGAAACCGTCACCATCATGACGATCCACGCCGCCAAGGGCCTGGAGTTCGACCATGTGTTCCTCGCCGGGTGGGAGGATGGCGTGTTCCCGTCGCAGCGTTCGATGGACGAAGGCGGCACCGCCAGTCTCGAGGAAGAACGCCGCCTCGCCTATGTCGCGATCACCCGCGCCCGCGTGCGCGCCAGCATCTATCACGCCGCCAACCGCCGTATCTATGGCCAGTGGATGAGCAGCATTCCCAGCCGCTTCATCGCCGAAATCCCCGCCGAGCATGTTGACAGCGAAAACAGTTTCGGCGGCGGGCAAAGCCTGTGGCGCGCCAATTGGTCGGCGCAGGGCGATCCGTTCGCCCATGTCGCGGAACGCCAGCCGTCGCGCACCATGACCCGCGGCCCAGCGTGGCAGCGCGCCGCCGCGCAATCCTCGACGATCACCCGCGCCCCCGCCCCCAGCGAGAAAGGCCCGGCGGCGTCGGTCGGCGCCAAGCCGCGCGCCGATCTGGCGATCGGGATGCGCGTGTTTCACGAAAAATTCGGCTATGGCGAAATCGCCGACATCGACGGCAACAAGTTGGAGGTCGCATTTGCGCAGGCCGGCCACAAGCGCGTTCTCGACAGCTTTGTGACGCTCGCATGATCGCAGGCGGCGATGCGCGAAAGCCAGAATCGACTATTTGATAAATCGCGCCGCGGTGCGCTAGGGTTGGACGACACCCGCAAACATAGGACCAAGCGAACCAGGCTTTGCGCAAAACGAAAGATCAATAATGACCAATCCGGGAATGGACGCCGACATCTACGATGCTTTCATGGACCAGTTGCAGCGCTATGTTCGCGAACGGCTGATCCCGGCGGAGGATCAACTCGAAAAGCTGGGCCGCGTCCCCGACGACATATTGGCCGAAATGCGCGATATGGGGTTGTTTGGCGTCACCATGCCCGAACAATATGGCGGCGCCGGGATGAATGTCAGCCAATATGTCGGCTTCATCCGCGAGATCGCCTACGCCTCGCCTGCCTATCGCTCGATCGTGTCGATCAACATCGGCATGGTGTGTAAATCGCTGGTCGGTTTCGGGACCGAGCAGCAGAAGGACCATTGGCTGCCCAAGCTGGCGATGGGCAGTATCGCCGCATTCGGCTTGACCGAACCCGACAGCGGATCCGACAGCGCGGCTATGAAAACCCGCGCAGTGCGTGACGGCAATGGCTATGTCCTGAACGGCACCAAGCGGTACATCACCAACGCGCCCTTTGCCGACGTCATTCTGGTGATGGCACGCACTAACGCCGAAGCCTTGCCCAAGAATGCCCATGTCAGCGCGTTCATGGTCCCGCGCAACGCTCCCGGCGTGTCGATCGGCAAACCAGACGGCAAGATGGGACAGGCAGGATCGCAGATCGCCGACGTCATCCTTGAAGACGTCCATGTCGATGGCGACGCGCTGCTCGGCGGTGAAGAGGGTATCGGCTTTCGCGCCGCTATGCAGAGCCTGGATAACGGCCGCCTGTCGGTCGCCGCGGCCAGCGTCGGCTATGCGAAGCGAATGCTCGACGTCGGCCTGAAATATGCGATGGAGCGCAAGGCATTTGGGGAACCGATCGCCAATTTTCAGCTGATCCAGGCCATGCTTGCCGACAGCAAAGCGGAAATCTATGCCGCGGAATGCATGTTGAACGATGCGTGCGCGCGCGCCGATCGCGGCGAGAAAATCCTGGTCGAAGCCGCGGCAGCCAAGATGTTCGCCAGCGAAATGTGCGGCCGCGTCGCCGACCGGGTGGTACAGATCCACGGCGGCGCCGGTTATCTCAAGGAATATCTCGCGGAACGTTTCTATCGCGACTGCCGCATTTACCGGATCTATGAAGGAACCACGCAGATCCAGCAGCTAGTCATCGCCAAGAACATGATCCGCGACTACGCGGGCTGAAGCTGCGGGAGGGTCGCTGGTGGAGCCGAGGGGAATCGAACCCCTGACCTCTGCAGTGCGATTGCAGCGCTCTCCCATCTGAGCTACGGCCCCGCGACCGCGGCGTAATAAACGCACCGCATTGCAGTGGCAACGGCTTTTCTGACCACCGCCGTGACCACCATGCGAAATCAGGGAATGGGGGTTCCGATGAGCAAAGCCTGGCATCTGATTAGCCGTCCGCAAGGACTGCCGACGATGGACAATTTCGCGCTCCGCGATTTGCCCGAGGCGCCGCTGGAGGCCGACCAACTGCGCGTGCGCAATCTTTGGCTCTCGGTCGATCCCTATATGCGCGGGCGGATGAACGACGCCAAAAGCTATGCCGCCAGTTTCCAGATTGACCAGCCGATGACCGGCGGCGCAATTGGTGAAGTGGTGGAAAGCCGGATGGAGGGTTTTGTCTCCGGCGACCTGATCCTGCACATGGGCGGATGGCGCGATGGCGGCATCATCGGGCTCGACATGATGCCAAACAAGCTCCCGCCCGCGGCGCTGGACGCGGGGATGACGCCGCAGACCTTCTTGCACAATATGGGCCTGACCGGCGGCACCGCGTGGATCGGCCTGCTGCGCGTTGCGGCCGCCAAACCCGGCGATACGATCTTTGTCTCCGCCGCGGCGGGCGCCGTGGGATCGGCGGTCGTGCAAATCGCCAAGGCGCGCGAGATGACCGTCATCGGATCGGCGGGCGGCGCTGAAAAATGCGCATGGGTCACGCAATTGGGTGCCGATGCGGTCATCGACTACAAGGCTGGACCGGTCCTGTCGGAACTGGTGAAAGTGCTTGCCGAACTCGGCAAGCCCGGCATCGATGTCTATTTCGACAATGTCGGCGGCGAGCATCTCGACGCCGCCTTTGCGACCGCCAATGATTTCGCGCGCTTTGCGATCTGCGGGATGATCGATGTGTATAACGACGGCAAGGCGCAGGAGATGAAATATCTCATCCGCACGATTCCCGCGCGGATCCGCATGGAAGGGTTTATCTACACCGACCAGTTTTTCGACTGCATGGAAGAATTCTACGCCGACATGGGCGGCCTGATCGCCAGCGGTGCGGTGACGATGCGCGAGACAGTGCATGATGGGATAGAGTCGGCGCCTGATGCATTTCTGGGGCTGTTTTCGGGCGCCAATGTGGGAAAGATGCTCGTTCGGCTGTAGGCTTGTAGCCGCTAACGACCAAAAGCAGACTTACACTCTCGTCATCCCGGACTTGATCCGGAATCCATCTGCCCTCTCAGCGTAGGCCGGTGCAAGGCCGCATGGACCCCGGATCAAGTCCGGGGTGACGAACGCATGAGGGCCGCATCCCATCCCAAAGCCGACTTCGGCTCCTAGGTTGAGCGCCTCAAAAAGTCAGAAAGTTCTCAGCTACCGAAACCAACCGACAGGAAACCCGGCATCGGGCCGTTCCAGCCGTCGTCGGGGCCATCCTGGTCGTCGCGGCGCGGTGCGGGTGCTGGTTTCGGCGTGACGGCTGCTTTGCGATCATCGCGCGGCTTGGATGCCCTTGCGGGGGCGGCTTTGGGCTCGTCGACCGGTTGCGCGGCAACCTTCTCCGGCTTCGCTGCGCCGCGGCCCCGTCCGCCACGTTCCGAACGCGCGCGGCGGGGCTTTTCTTCGGCTTCGCTGGGCGTTGCCGGGGCCGGTTCAGCCGCCGCCGTTTCAACGCCATAGACCGGAATCTTGTAACCGGTCAGCTTCTGAATGCTGTCGATCGCCTCGTCATCCGACGGGGTCACCAGCGTGAAGGCGCGCCCCTGTGCCCCCGCGCGACCGGTACGGCCGATGCGGTGGACATAGTCGTCGGGGTGCCAGGGGGCGTCGAAGTTGAACACATGGCTGACGCCTTTGACGTCAAGTCCGCGCGCTGCGACGTCCGATGCGACCAATATATTGATCGTGCCGTTCTTGAACCGGTCGAGTTCGGTGGTGCGGCTCGACTGGTCCATGTCGCCCTGAATCTCGCCCGCGCTGTAACCCGAACGCTGGAGCACCTTCGCCAGCTCGCGCACCGTCGTCTTGCGATTGCAAAAGATGATCGCGGTATGAACCTTCTCGGATTCGATCAGGCTGCGCAGCGTGTCGCGCTTGCCGCGTTCCGATGTCTTGACCAGAAACTGCTCGATATTCTCGTTACGGCTCGCGGGACGCGCAACTTCGACCGTCTTGGGGTTTGACAGGAACTTGTCGGCGAGCCGCTTGATCGGCGCCGGCATCGTTGCCGAGAACAACAGGGTCTGACGGTTCGCGGGCAGCTTGGTGCAGATATTCTCGATATCGGGGATGAACCCCATGTCGAGCATGCGGTCGGCTTCGTCGATCACCAGCAGGTTACAGCCGGTGAGGAGAATTTTGCCGCGTTCGAACAAATCCATCAGGCGGCCCGGGGTCGCGATCAGCACGTCGACGCCCTTTTCGAGCGCTTTCACCTGATCGCCCATCTGGACCCCGCCGATCAGCAGCGCCATCGACAGCTTGTGATATTTGCCATATTTTTCGAAATTCTCGGCGACCTGCGCCGCAAGTTCGCGCGTCGGCGCGAGGATCAGCGAGCGCGGCATCCGCGCGCGGGCGCGGCCGTGGGCGAGGATGTCGATCATCGGCAGCACGAACGATGCGGTCTTGCCCGTCCCGGTCTGCGCGATGCCGATGATGTCGCGCATCATCAGCACCGAGGGAATGACCCCCGCCTGGATCGGCGTCGCTTCGTCATAGCCCGACTCGTCGATCGCGCGTAAAAGTTCGTCGGAAAGGCCGATCTCGGCAAATTTCATAAGATTATCATGTCCGGAAATAGAGGTGACGCCCAGCCTTCCACGCAGGCGGCGCTGCGCGGGCCTTGGGCAAATAGCGATGAAAAGTCAAGAAATGGCGACGAAAAGCGCGATTAAACGCCTAATCATCGTCGCGAACGGGAACCATCAGCCGAAACTTGTCGATTTCGCACTTCGCACCCGTCCGCGCGTGGATCTGATCGCGGTCCTCACACAGCTTCCCGTCCTTGCTGCCCTGCATGTAAAAGCCCGCATAAAAGTCGAGCGCGCGGCACCCACGATTAAGCTGCGCGCGCAGCCGCTGTTTCTGCCGCGTGATGATGTCGATGCTGTCGCGCTGGGTCGCCTGCATCCCCATGATATTGCGCATCGCCACGCATTTGGGCGCCTTTTTCTCTTTCCACACGATCGGGATTTCGGTCGCCCGCCGCGAAGGCATCGGTCCCGCGGCGAAATTATTCAGCTGCGACCGCTGGGCGGGGACGCGAATTATCAGCTGTTGCTCGACCACGACTTGCCAGAAGGGCGCGATCTGTTCCGGCGTCGGTGCGGTAAGCGCAATCAGGGGTTCGGGCGCCGTGACGGGTGACGGCGCATCGGCAGCGGGGGCCGCTACCGCAATCCACAGGGCCGCAGCCGTCAGCACAAGCGCGCTGCCGCTCCTTCGGCGTCCTGACAGAATTGGCTGATCACTCGTCGCTCCCCCCGCCCAAACTCACTGGACGAAAATCGGATATTCATTCAATCCTCGCTTTAGCAAGGATCATTGAACATCAAATGAACTATATTCGCCATCTTACTCCCACAAGTTCGGGATATGCCGTATGAGCCGGGCACCGCCGCCAGCGTTGCTCGACCGGCTCGCCGCACTTTTGGGGCCCAAGGGCTATACGACCGACCCCGATACCATGGCGCCGTGGCTGACGGACTGGCGCGGCAAATATACCGGCCAAGCGGCGGCGATGCTGTCGCCAGCCTCGACCGAAGAGGTCGCGGCTGTCGTTCGGCTCTGTGTCGCAGAACAGGCGGCACTGGTTCCGCAGGGCGGCAACAGCGGCATGGTCGGCGGCGCGACCCCCAATGCCGGTGGCGACCAATTGTTGCTCAGCCTGCGCCGCATGAACCGGGTGCGTAGCATCGATATGGCGGCGCGAATTGCGGTGGCCGAGGCCGGTGTGATCCTCGAGACCTTCCACAACGAAGCGCTCGCCCACGGTCTGCGTTTTCCCCTCACTTTGGGCGGCAAGGGGTCCGCGACGATCGGCGGTCTCGTCTCAACCAACGCCGGCGGAACCCAGGTGCTGCGTCACGGCACGATGCGCGCGCTGGTCGCGGGGATCGAGGCGGTGCTCCCCGACGGCAGCATCTTCGACGGCCTCGCCCCGCTCAAGAAAGACAACCGCGGTTATGACTTGCGACATCTGCTGTGCGGCGCCGAAGGAACGCTCGGTATCGTCACCGCCGCCAGCCTGCATCTCGTCCCAGCCGCCACCGCACGGCGGACAGCGTGGGTCGCCATCGATTCGCCTGAATGCGCCCTGCGGCTGCTCCGCCAGCTCGACGCCTGCATCGGGCACGAGCTGGAGGGATTCGAGATCCTCCCGCACGGCTGCCTCGACGCGGTGCTGCGGCACATCCCGCAAACGCGCGCGCCGATGGCCGCCGAGCATCCTTGGTACATATTGGCCGAACTGGCGGGCAACGATGACGAAGCCTTGGGCAACGCGGTGGAACGCGAACTTGCGGTCGCGCTGGACGCGGGACTGATCCGCGACGTTGTGCTCGCAAAAAATGACCGGGAAAGCGATGATTTCTGGCGCCTGCGCGATTCCATTTCAGAAGCGGCGCGCGCCGAAGGACCGGCGTTGCAGCATGACGTCAGCGTTCCAGTCGATGTGATGCCGACCTTCATTGCCGATAATCCGGTACGGCTGACCCAGGCGTTTCCCGGCGCCCGGGCGCTGTCATTCGGGCATTTGGGCGATGGCAATGTCCATCACCATGTTCAGCCCCCCGTCGACATTGACGGCGCCGCGTGGATTGCGGAGCATGGCGCCGCTGTCAGTCGGCTCGTTTATGCGCACGTCATCGAACTTGGAGGATCGATCTCGGCCGAACATGGCATCGGCCAGATGAAGCGCGACGTTCTCGCTGAACTCGACAGCCCGGCGCGACTGGCGGCGCTCCGCGCGATCAAGGCAGGTCTGGACCCATCGGGTATCTTCAATCCCGGCAAGCTGATCGCCTGAACTGCGCGCGCGGCGCACCATCGCCCCCTTGCGCCGTGCGGCGCAGGTCAATAAGGCGCGCTGTTATCTTTTGCGTCCCGGCTGGTCGGGACACCCTACCGGAGTTTTATCATGGCCACTGCGCCCGCCCCTGCCAATCTGCCGCTGTTCTACAAGGACCTGGTGCCGCTATCGAGCGTCGATCATGCCGATTTCCACGCGCGTCCGCTGGACAAGGCCGACTTCCTGGTCAACCAGCACGCGATCCCGCTGACGTCGGACGAATTCGTGTCGGCCTGCCGCTTCTTCCCGATTGTCTTTTCGGCGGGTGACAATCCGGTGCCGCTGGCGCTGATGGGTCTCAACGAAGGTGTGAACACCTTTGTCGACGATGAAGGCAAGCTGCTGAATCCCGTTTATGTCCCAGCCTATGTTCGGCGCTACCCGTTCCTGCTGGCTCGGTTGCAACAGGACTCGGAAGAATTGTCGCTTTGCTTCGACCCGACGTCGGGAGCAGTCGGCAAATTTGATGAAGGCGATGCACTGTTCGAGAACGACCAGCCTACCGCCCCGGTTCAGGCCGTCCTCGAATTCTGCAAGAATTTCGAAGAAGCTGGTCAGCGTACCAGCATGTTCATGGACGAGCTTAAAAAGGCCGATTTGCTGATGGAAGGTGAAGTCAGCATCCAGCAGGAAGGCATTGACAAGCCGTATATCTATCGCGGTTTCCAGATGGTCGATGAAAATAAGCTGCGCGAACTGCGCGGCGACGTGTTGCGCAAGATGATGCAAAACGGCATTCTCGGCCTGATCTTTGCCCATCTTTTCTCGCTGCAGTTGATGCGCGAAGTGTTCGCTGAGCAGGTCAAAGCGGGCAAGGTACCGCTAATGCAGGAAGTGCCGGCGATTTAAGGAGCGTGAATCGGATGGCCACCCTGGCAGAAACCACCGGCACCGCCGGATCGCGTTATACCAAGGTGGCCATCTGGCTCCACTGGCTGATCGGTCTGGCGGTCATCGCCAATATCGGCCTCGCGATGCTGACCGAGGGTCTGCCCCGCGAAACACAGCGGGCTGCGATGGATATTCACAAAGCGCTGGGGATCGCCGTGCTGGTCCTGACAGTTATTCGGATTCTTTGGCGGGTGGGGCATAAACCGCCACCGCTGCCCGCCGCGATCCCGACTTGGCAGCGGTGGCTTGGGCAAGTCACGCATGTGCTATTTTACGTGCTGTTGATCCTGTTGCCGCTGTCGGGATGGGTCTGGATGTCGGCGGCAGATCGGCCGATCGATTTCTTTGGCTTGTTCACGATACCGACGATCGTCGCACCGAACGAGGGTCTGGCCGACGTCATGCACGACCGTCATGAAGTGCTGGGTCTGACGATGCTTGCGCTCGCCGTGATCCACATCTTGGCGGCGCTCAAACATCAATTTGTCGATCGTACCGGGCTGATCGGGCGGATGAACCCTTTTTGACGCACATGTTCGACGCACAGCGTCGCCGCGGCGTCAAAAATCGATGGCAATGCCCTTCAACTCCCAGTCGCCATAGCGCACCGGGTTTCGTCCGCCGGGTTGATCCTCGGCCTTTTCCTCGCGGATCGGCGCCGGGGATGGTACCGGGCTGGTGGTCCAGCTGGCAGGCGCCTTCACATGCGCGGGACGCTTCGCTGCGCGCGGCGTGCCGCCAATCATTTCTGTTTCGCTGCATTCGGCCATAAGCCGCACCATATAGGATTTTTCATGCCTCAAGCCAACCTCGCCGAACATCGTCATGACTGACCGCCCGCGGCGTCCTAAACAGCGTGGGCCGCACGAGCCGGACCCGGCGGGGACCACGGCTCGCCGTGCCGCGCTGCGCCTCGTCGATGCGGTGCTGCGCCGCGGCGATCCGCTGGACGTCGCGATGCACGCGGCGGCGCAGGGATTGACCGGCGCCGATCGCGCCTTTGCGGTGGCCATCGCGTCCGAAACCTTGCGCTGGATGGTCGATATCGACGCGCTGATCGACAGCGCAACGGCGCAGATCTTGCCCGATGACGTCAAATCGCGCACCGTGCTGCGGATCGCGCTGGCGCAATTGCTCGTCCTTAAAAGCCCCGCCCACGCCGTGGTGGCGACCGCCCTGCCCCTCGTCGCGGGCGGCCCCCGGCGGCTGGTCCACGCGATCCTGTCGCGCGCCCAGCAGGACGAATGGCGTTTGCCCGACCGCGCCACCCTGCCCTTGCCCACCGCCGAACGATGGGCCGAGCAATGGAGTCTGGCGATGGTCGAAGCCGCCGAAGCAGGTTGGAGCGCGCCGCCGCCGATCGACCTCAGCTTCGCCGCCGAACCCGGCCCGGACGAGTGGCCGGACGCGATATCACTAGCCCCACGCCATCGCCGCCTGCCGCGTGGACAGGCGGTCGAGGCGATGCCGGGTTACAGCGAAGGCGGCTGGTGGATCCAGGATCTGGCGGCGAGCCTTCCCGCGCGCCTGCTGGGGCCGGGCGAAGGTCGTGCCGTGTTCGATCTGTGCGCGGCGCCCGGCGGCAAAACGATGCAGCTGGCCGCCGCGGGCTGGCAAGTCATCGCCGTAGATTCCAGCGCCAAACGCCTCGGCCGCCTCAGCGACAATATAGCCCGCACCGGCCTGGCCGCCGATGTTGTTCAGGCCGATATTCGCTCATGGGCGCCGACAGCGCCCGCCGACGCGGTGCTGCTAGACGCTCCCTGTTCGGCGACGGGCATCTTTCGCCGTCACCCCGACGTGCTCCACCGGATCGAGCCGCGCCAGATCGCCGAAATGGCAGTGCTGCAAAGTGAATTGCTCGCCCGCGCCGCGCACTGGGTCAAGCCGGGCGGGGTTTTGATCTACGCCACCTGCTCGCTCGAACGCGCCGAGGGCGAGGATCAGGTCGCGACGTTCCTGAACCATCACGCATCTTGGTGCGTTGATCCGGTGCGCGCAGACGAGCTGCCCGCCGGGATCGCCCCCGACGCCAGCGGTTTCGTCCGCACCCTTCCCGGGCTGCTCGCCGACGTTGGCGGTCTCGACGGTTTCTTCATCGCCAGGCTGCGCGCGCCATAGCCGACAGGCGACGTCCGGGCTGGACAGCACGCAAAAGCCGTTTAGGGGCAAAGCTGATGGCGACGATCCCTCCCCCTGAAGGCGTAGAGCCGGTGATGCCGGAACCGGCGTCCAAAGTCCCCTCGCCGCTCAGCTATCCCGACTATCGCTACTTCTGGGCTGCGCGTTTCACCGCCGTGATGGCGACGATGGCGATGGTGGTGGTCATCGGTTACCAGCTCTATGACACCGCCCGCACCGATTATGGCATGTCGATCCGCGAGGCGTCTTTTCAACTCGGGCTGCTCGGGCTGGTCCAGTTCGTTCCACTGGCGATCCTGACGCCCGTCGCGGGATGGGTCGCCGACCGCTTCGAGCGGCGCAAGGTCGCGATCTTCGCCAATATGATCGACCTTGTCATCGCGGTCCTGCTGGGCTGGTTTACATGGACCGATGCGCTGACCTTGCCATTGCTGTTTGCGCTGGCCGCGCTGCACGGCGTCGCGCGCGTTTTTGTCGGTCCAGCCATGAGCGCGATCGCGCCCAATATCGTGCCCCCCGCCGTCCTGCCGCGCGCCATCGCGATGAGCAGTATTGCGTGGCAGTCGGCATCGGTCGTCGGCCCCGCCGCGGGCGGACTGATCTACGCTGCGCACCCCGCGGCGGTCTATGTCTTTGCGGCGGTCCTGCTTGCGCTTTCGGCGTTTACGATCAGCCGCGTGCGCCCGGTGTTGCCGCCACCCACCGAAGTGCGCCGCCATCCGCTCCGCGAAATGGCCGACGGGCTGCAATTTACCTGGCGCGAGCGTTTCCTGTTCGGGACGATCACGCTCGACCTGTTCGCGGTGATTCTCTCCGGCGCGACCGCGCTGCTGCCCGTTTTCGCGCGCGACATTTTACAGACCGGTTCGGAAGGCCTTGGCTTCCTGCGCGCTGCCCCCGCCGTCGGCGCGGCGGTCGTTGCACTTGGCCTCGCCTTCCGCCCGATCGAACGCAATGTCGGCGTCAAGATGCTGTGGGCGGTTGCCGCGTTCGGGGCCGGGACGGTGGCGTTTGGCCTTTCGACGAATTTCTTCCTCTCGCTCGGCCTGCTCGTGCTGATGGGGGGGGCCGATATGTTCTCGGTCTTTGTGCGCGGGACGCTGATCCAGCTCAACACCCCCGACCATATGCGCGGCCGGGTCAGCGCCGTGTCGGGGCTGGCGATATCGGCTTCCAACGAACTGGGCGAGATGCGGGCCGGCACGATGGCCGCGGCGATTGGCCCGATCAGTGCGGTCATTTTCGGTGGCGTGGCGGCGATCGGCGTCACCGCGCTGTGGGCGTGGCTGTTTCCCGAACTACGCCGCGCGCGGACCTTTGAACCGCAATTCCGGCAGACTGATTGAGGCGATCTCGACGTTCGAATGACCGTTCGGCGCTTCGTCGCAAAGCTGCGTCCGTTCATCACATGGCTATTGTCAACTTAATCAATTGAGTTATGGTTAGCCCACCCGTCACCGCGGTTCCCTTTGTCCCCCAAAAGGAGCAGCCGTCATGCACAGCGCGACGATCCGCCACAAAATCCTGACCATTCCCGGCCTGAACAACAGCGGCCCAACCCATTGGCAAAGCCCATGGGAGCATAAATTCCCGAACAGCGAGCGTATCGAACTTGGCCGCTGGAACGATCCTGACAAGGATGAATGGGTGGCTGCAATCGCCGCCGCCATCGACGCTGAAAACGGTCCGGTGCTGATCGCGGCGCACAGCTTGGGCTGCCACGCCTTTGCGCATTGGTTCGCGGCCGCCAGCGCGCTGACCCGGACGCGCATTGCTGGGGCGCTGCTCGTCGCGCCGCCCGACCTGTCGCGTCTGCGCCACGAACATGGCGTCGCCGGTTTTGCCGATTCGCCGCCCTTCACGTCGCGCATCCCGATGACCGTCGTCGCCAGCGATGACGACCCCTTTGCGAAGACCGCCCATGTCTGGCGCCTGTCGCGGCAGTGGGACGCGCGCTTCGTCAATGCTGGTCCGTTTGGGCATATCAATGCCGACTCGTCGATCGGCGACTGGCCTTATGGACAGTATCTGCTCGCCTCGTTACAACCCGCGCCGACGCCGGCCCTGGCGGACGAGGCCCGCTGGCTCCGCGCCGGTGACTGGCCAAATCGCGTCCGCTGCGACCCGCGGTTCGAATTCAACGAAAGAGCGCACCGATCATGAAAGCCAATTCGATCCTCGATACCATCGGCAACACGCCGCACATCCGCATGGGCAAGCTGTTTCCGGACGCCGAAGTCTGGATCAAGTCGGAACGCAGCAATCCCGGCGGGTCGATCAAGGATCGCATCGGCCTCGCGATGATCGAAGCCGCCGAGCGCGACGGCAGCCTCCAGCCCGGCGGCACCATCGTCGAGCCGACGTCGGGGAACACCGGCATCGGCTTGGCGATGGCCGCCGCGGTCAAGGGCTACAAGCTGGTCCTGGTCATGCCCGAAAGCATGTCGATCGAACGCCGCCGCCTGATGCTCGCTTATGGCGCGACATTCGACCTGACGCCGCGCGAAAAGGGCATGAAGGGTGCGATCGAACGCGCCATCGAGCTGGTCGAAACCACCCCCGGCGCGTGGATGCCGCAGCAGTTCGAAAATGAAGCCAATATCGACGTCCATGTCCGCACCACCGGCCCAGAAATCCTCGCGGATTTCAAGGACACGCCGATCGATGCAATTATCACCGGGGTCGGTACCGGGGGTCATATCACCGGTACCGCGCAGTTCCTGAAGCAACATTGGCCGAACCTGAAGGTGTTCGCGGTCGAACCCGAAGCTTCGCCGGTCATTTCGGGCGGCCAGCCTGCGCCGCACCCGATCCAGGGCATCGGCGCCGGGTTTATTCCGCGCAACCTGCATACCGACCTGCTCGACGGCGTGATCAAGGTCGATGCCGCGGCTGCCAAGACTTACGCGCGCCGCGCCGCGACCGAGGAAGGGATGCTCGTAGGCATCTCGTCGGGCGCCACCCTCGCCGCGATTGCGCAGAAACTCGCCGAACTGCCTGCGGGCAGCCGCGTGCTCGGTTTCAACTATGACACCGGCGAACGTTATCTGTCGGTCCCCGATTTCCTCCCGGAGATCTGAGGCCCGACCATGCGCCCCGACGGCGATCAAGCGGCGTTGCCGGTACGGCGCGACTGGACCGGTTGGCTGTTCGTGCTGCTGGCCGCGCTCGCCGTCGGGCTCGTACTCTACGCCAGCGACCGCAGCGCCGATCGCGCGAGCGCGGCGCGCCCGCATCCCGTCGCGCCGCCCCCCGATGTCGTCCCCGACGTGCTGCCGATGGAATTCGCCCCGGTGGCGGAGGACGACGCCCGCGCCGCCAATGCGCGCATCGCGCTGATCACCAAGGGTTTCGTTGCGCCGCGCCCGTTCATTTATTCGGGAACCGGCGATGCCAAGGCGCGCGCGCGCGACTGCCTTGCCGCGGCGATGCTCTACGAAGCGGGTGACGACTCAAAGGGTCAGCAGGCGGTCGGCCAGGTCGTCATCAACCGTGCCCGCCACCCGGCCTTCCCCAAATCGATCTGCGGCGTGGTGTTCCAGGGGTCCGAACGCGTCACCGGCTGCCAGTTCACCTTCACCTGCGACGGCGCGTTGAACCGCCGCTACTCGGACGCGGCGTGGCAGCGCGCGCGCAACAATGCCGACCTGATGCTGTCGGGCGGCACCTATCCGCCCATCGGCCTCGCGACCCATTATCACACCGATTGGGTGCGTCCCTATTGGAGCGACAGCCTCGAAAAAATCGCGATCGTCGACACGCATCTGTTCTTCCGCTGGCCGGGCTATTGGGGCACCCCGGGCGCATTCCGCGGTGCGGTTTCGGGCGGTGACGGCCCGGTCGCAAAGCTCGCCGCCATTTCGCCGCTGCACGCCATAGCGCTCGGGCTGCCGACCGAGTTGGCGACCGGCGTCGATGCCAATGCCGCGGTGGGCGAAGCGCGCGTCGTCGTCGGCGCGGGGGAAGCGACAGGCCGCGACACCATCTACACCCAGCTCGACCGCCGCGCCGCGCCCGAAAGCTTCGTGACGACGGCGCTCAGGCTGTGCGGCGACAAGCCCTATTGCAAGTTCATGGGCTGGACCAACCCAGTGCTGAAACCCGACAGCGACGCCATGACTGATACCCAGCGCGCCGCGATGACCTTCTCCTACCTGCGCGACGACAAGGCGGGGTTCGAAAAGGCGCTGTGGAATTGCAGCGAATATAAGCGCGACGATGTGCGACAGTGCATGAAGCGGTAGGTGGCGGTAACCTTGATCGATGGCGTTAAGGTCAGAAGCGCCAAACTTCCTCTCCCCTCGTGGGAGAGGATAGCGCAGCTTGCTCCGTCAGGAGCTAGCGAAGCTTGGTGAGGGGGTTGGACGCCAGCGGGCGCGAGAACCCCTCTCAACTGCGGCTAGGCAGCAAGCTGCCAAGCCTCCGTATCTCTCCCTCAAGGGGAGAGAGGAAGATGCGCGGCGCCCGCAACCGTGGTTAGCGCCCCAATCGCCTCCCCCTTACAGTCGGATCAGATACTTCTCACCCGTCCGCTTCGCATTATACGCATGCGCGACGTCCAGCGACAGCGCCTCGGTGAGCGAAATTTCATGGCTGTAGTGGCTCTTGAACGTCGTCGTCAGCTCATCGACCACCCGTTTACGCAGCCGCATATTGGTTTCCATCCCCGCCTTTTGCAGGAAGGGCGTCAGCAGGAAGCCCGACAGCGACCAGGTTAGCCCAAAGGCGCGGTTGAGGATGGTCGGCCCAAGGTCAAGCGCGCCATAGATATAGACCTGTTTGAACGTGTCCGACCCATAGCGGCTGTATGTCGTCATCCGCTTCACCGCGGCGACTTCCATCGCGGAGAGAATCTGGCCCGCCAGCTTGCCGCCGCCGATCGCATCGAAACCGATCGTTGCCCCGGTGGCGACGATCGCGGCGGTCAACTGGTCGATGAAATCATCGGCACTGCTGTTGACGATATGCGTCGCACCAATGGCTTTCAAGATGTCGACCTGGGCGTCGCTGCGCACGACATTGACCAGCGGGATGCCGTCCTTGGCGCAAATCTTGACCAGCATCTGGCCCAGGTTCGACGCCGCGGCGGTGTGGACGATCGCACTGTGCCCTTCATTCTTCATCGTTTCGGTGAAGGCAAGGCTGGTTAGCGGATTGACGAAGCACGACGCGCCGTCCTTCGGGTCGGTGCCGTCGGGCAGCACCATGCACATCTGCGCGGGCAGGCAGCGATATTCGGCATAGATCTCGCCGCCGATCAGCGCGACGGTCTTGCCCAGCAGCGCCTGCGCCTCGGGCGAATCGCCCGCCGCGACGACGGTGCCGCAGCCTTCGTTGCCGATTGCCAAAGCTTCGCCGATGCGGCCGCCCATCGCGCGCATCCCGGCGGGCGGAATGTCGGCGGTGATCACCGGCAGTCCGTCGCGGGTGGAGGCGCGCGCGGTCGACATGTCGGCACCGCCAAACAGCAGGCCCAGGTCCGACGGATTGATCGGCGTGGCGAGGATCTTGACTAGCACCTCGTGCGCCTTGGGCGTCGGCATCGGACGTCGTTCGAGCGACACCTCCAGCTGGCCCTCTGGCTTGACCAGGGTCAGCATGGTCAGGTTGGTGTCAGGCAGTTCGGTCATTGCGGGTCTCCCGTCGCTTTTCGGTTTCTCGATGCAACGGATTAGGCGGTGGCGATGCGGCTGGCAACCTCTCGCTGCCCGTCATCCCGGCGAAGGCCGGGATCTCGCCGCTGTGAGCGAAATCGACGGTGAGATCCCGGCCTTCGCCGGGATGACGGGCTAAAGCTTTGGCGAATACTCCGCCGCTAACCTGAGCACCTCACCCGCCAATTCCATCCGACAAATCAGCAAATCGGGCAGATATGTATCGGCATTGTTATACCGGATCACCGATCCATCAACGCGGCTGACATGCAGCCCCCCCGCCTGCGCCACCGCGACGGGCGCGCAATTGTCCCATTCATATTGACCGCCGGTGTGCAAATAGATGTCGGCCTCGCCGCGCACGACCGCCATCGCCTTGGCACCTGCGGAGCCCATCGCGAGCAACTCGGCGCCGATCCGCCCGGCCACGAACACCGCTTCGGCGGCGGGGCGCGTGCGGCTGACGAGCATCTTCAGCGGCTGGTTCGCGGGCCGCAAGGATAGCGGCGCACCCGATGTCAGCGTGATCCCCAACCCCGGCAACGCGACCGCGCCAACGGTCGCAACGCCATCGACCGCAAGCGCGACATGCACCGCCCAATCGTCGCGCCCCTCGCCATATTCGCGCGTGCCGTCGAGCGGATCGATGATCCACACGCGGCGGTGCGCCAGCCGCGCCGCGCTGTCCTTTTCCTCTTCGGACAGGATCGCATCATCGGGGCGCGCTGCGCGCAATTCGCGGCACAGCATCGCGTTGGCGGCTTCGTCGCCCGCCTGCCCCAGCGCCTTGCCCTCCAGCCCCTTCGCCCGCAGCGCCAGCAGGATCGCGCCCGCCGCCGTGGCGAGCCGTTCGGCGAGTTGCTCGTCGGTTTCGGTCATCTCAGCCAAGCAGCCGGTCGATGATCATGTTTGCCGCTTCCTCGGGCGACATTGCGGTCGTGTCGATGCGGATCTCGGGAGTCTCGGGCGCCTCATACGGGCTGTCGATGCCGGTGAAATTCTTGAGCTGCCCGGCGCGCGCCTTTTTATACAGGCCTTTGACATCGCGGCGTTCGGCCTCGGCCAGCGGCGTATCGATAAACACCTCGATAAACTCGCCCTCGGGCAGCATCGACCGCACCATCTCGCGCTCGGCGCGGAACGGCGAAATGAACGCGGTGATGACGATCAGCCCGGCATCGGTCATCAGCTTCGCGACCTCGCCGACGCGGCGGATGTTTTCGATCCGGTCCGCCTCGGTAAAGCCCAGGTCACGGTTCAGCCCGTGCCGGACATTGTCGCCGTCGAGCAGGAAGCTGTGCCGGTTCATCCGGTGCAGCTTCTTTTCGACCAGATTGGCGATCGTCGACTTGCCCGATCCCGACAGGCCGGTGAACCACAGCAGCGCGGGACGCTGGTTCTTCAGGTTCGCGCGCATGTCGCGATTAACGTCGCTCGCCTGCCAGTGGACATTTTGCGCACGGCGCAAGCTGAAATGCAGCATCCCCGCCGCGACGGTCGCATTGGTCAGCTTGTCGATCAGGATGAAGCCGCCCAACGTGCGATTGTCGGCATAGGCCTCGAACACTATCGGCTTATCGGTCGACAGCTCGACCACCCCGATGCCGTTGAGTTCGAGCGTCTTCGCCGCCAGATGGTCGAGCGTATTGACGTTGATTTCATATTTCGGTTGCTGGATCGTCGCCGACACCGTCAGTGTTGCGAGCTTGAGCCAATAGGCGCGACCCGCGATCATCGCCTCATCGGCCATCCATACCAGCGTCGCCTCGAACTGGTCGGCGGCCTCGGGCGGTGCATCGGCCGCGGCGATGACATCGCCGCGCGAGCAATCGACCTCGTCGGAAAGTGTCAGCGTCACCGACTGACCAGCGACCGCTTCGTCGACGTCGCCGTCCAGTGTCACAATGCGGTCGACCATCGTGGTTTTACCGCTCGGCAGGACGCGAACCGCGTCGCCGGGCTTGATGGTACCGCTCGCGATCTGGCCCGAGAAGCCGCGGAAATCGAGATTGGGGCGGTTGACCCACTGTACCGGCAGGCGGAACGGTTTCGCCTCATCGGCGGCGGCGGCGATCTCGACACCCTCCAGATGCTCGATCAGCGCCGGTCCCTTGAACCACGGCATATTGTCCGACAGCGCGGTGATGTTATCGCCCTTGAACCCCGAGATCGGGATCGCGGTAAAGTTTGTGATCCCGATCTCGCTCGCAAAAGACCGATAGCTCAACAGAATGCGCTCAAAGACTGTCTTGTCATAACCGACAAGGTCCATCTTGTTCACCGCCAGCACGATATGTTTGATGCCGATCAGATGGGCGAGGAAGCTGTGTCGCCGCGTCTGCGTCAGTACGCCTTTGCGCGCGTCGATCAGGATGACGGCGAGGTCGGCGGTCGAAGCGCCGGTGACCATATTGCGCGTATATTGCTCATGCCCCGGTGTATCGGCGACGATGAACTTGCGCTTCTCGGTCGTGAAAAAGCGGTAGGCGACGTCGATCGTGATCCCCTGCTCGCGCTCGGCGGCAAGGCCGTCGACGAGCAGCGCGAAGTCGATCTCCTGCCCCTGCGTCCCGACGCGCTTGCTGTCGGCTTCGAGCGCGGCAAGCTGATCCTCGAAGATCATCTTGCTGTCGTAGAGCAGCCGCCCGATCAGCGTCGACTTACCGTCGTCGACCGATCCGCAGGTGATGAAGCGCAACAGCGATTTCTGCTCGTGCCGCGCAAGATAGGCGTCGATATCCTCGGCGATTAGCGCGTCGGTGACGTAAACAGGGTCGGTGGTCATCAGAAATACCCCTCCTGCTTCTTCTTCTCCATCGACGCATCGCCGCCATCCTTGTCGATGATCCGGCCCTGCCGCTCGCTGGTCGTCGTCAGCAGCATTTCCTGGATCACTTCCGACAGCGTCTTCGCCTCGCTCTCGACCGCGCCGGTCAGCGGGTAGCAGCCGAGCGTCCGGAAACGCACCGAACGCTCGACGGGCGTCTCACCCGGCAACAGCGGGAAGCGGTCATCATCGACCATCAGCAGCAAGCCATCGCGCTCCACCGTCGGACGCGGCGCGGCGAAATAGAGCGGGACGATCGGGATATTTTCGCGCGCAATATACTGCCAGATGTCGAGCTCGGTCCAGTTCGAGATCGGGAACACGCGGATGCTTTCGCCCTTGGCCTTCTTGGCATTGTAGAGGTTCCACAGCTCGGGGCGCTGCTTTTTCGGATCCCAGCCGTGGGTGCCGGTACGGAACGAAAAGATGCGTTCCTTCGCCCGGCTCTTTTCCTCGTCGCGCCGCGCGCCGCCAAAGGCGACGTCGAAACCATAGAGATCGAGCGCCTGCTTCAGCCCCTCGGTCTTCCACATGTCGGTGTGCAGCGGGCCATGGTCGAACGGGTTGATCCCGCGCTCCATCGCCTCCGGATTCTGATAGACGATCAGGTCCATGCCGCTTTCTGCGGCCATCCGGTCGCGTAGCTCGTACATCGCCCGGAATTTCCACGTCGTATCGACATGAAGCAGCGGGAATGGCGGCGGCGAGGGATAGAAGGCCTTGCGCGCCAGATGCAGCATCACGGCGCTGTCCTTGCCGACGCTATACAGCATCACTGGCTTGACCGCGTCGGCCATCACTTCGCGCATGATATGAATGCTCTCGGCCTCAAGCCGGTCGAGATGGGTCAGCGTATCGGTCATGCCCCGCCCTTGCCCCCGCGCCTCGGGACGATCAAGCTGTATGGCCTTTTGCCCATGCAAGCCAGACTTGTAAGGCGCCCGGTCATCCGGCGGCATCGACCCGTGTCCGCCGCCAATCGGCGGCGATGGCGGTCACCGTATCGCGGGCATGTGCCAATCGCGGATCGACGTCGGGCAGTGCCGCCCACGCCGGATCGACGATCAAGCCCAGCTCGCGCCGGAAATCATAGCCCGCGACCTTGAGCGGAACGATGCCCTCGATCGCCAGCGATACCGGCGCGGTGGTGATGCCGATGCCCGCAGCGACCATCCGCAGGCACCGTTCATCGCTCTCGCTGCGCAGGGCAAAGCGCGGGCGCACGCCGTGCCGGGTGAAGAAGCGGCTGGTCGCGTCGAGAAATTCGCACGAGCGGCGCGCGATCATCGTCTCGGCGGCGAGCTCCTCGGGGCCAACTTCGATCCGCCCCGCGAGCGGATGATCGGCGGCGATAAACATTGCCAACGGCTCTTCGTAGAGCGGCACGACCTCGTCGCCGCGCTCGCCGGGTCGCAGCGGGAGCAGGGCCATATTGATGCGCCCGCTGCCCAGCGATGCGCGGAGTTGGGATTCGCTGTTCTCGATCAGTTCCATGGCGAAGCTGGGCCGCAACGCCGTGACGACCGCCTGCAAAAACTCCCCCGAAACCGATCGGATCACGCCAAGCTTGAGTTCGGTCGCCTGCCGGTCACGCTCACGACCGAAATCGTCGGCGGCGCGAAACCCGCGCTCCAGATCGCGCGCAATCGGCAAGAACCGCCCGCCCGCTTCGGTGAGCCGGATCTGGCGGCGGTTACGGATGAACAGCGGCGTGCCGACCAGTTTTTCTAGCTCGGCAATCCCGCTCGACAACGCTGGCTGCGTCACCCGAATCCGCGCCGCTGCCTGCGTAAAACTGCCGGCATCGACGACGGCGAGAAACTGGCGGACATGGGCGCGCTTAATCATAGATTTTGCTTATGCTAAATCCCCTATCGTTTCAATTTCCATATGATCAATTTTTGGGGCAGTATCGCGCCCTGTCCTGCCCTCGATCGATAGGCCCATCCATGCGCGCAACTCCCGACTTCGATTTCGCGCTCGGCGAAACCGCCGACATGATCCGTGAAACCACCGCCCGCTTTGCCGACGAACAGATCGCGCCGCTGGCCGCCAAGGCCGACGCCGACGACTGGTTTCCGCGCGACGAACTCTGGACGCGGATGGGCGATTTGGGTCTGCACGGCATCACGGTCGAGGAAGAATTTGGCGGGCTCGGCCTCGGTTATCTCGAGCATGTCATTGCGGTCGAAGAAGTGAGCCGCGCGAGCGGCGCGATTGGCCTGTCCTATGGCGCGCATTCGAACCTGTGCGTCAACCAGATCCGTCGCTGGGGCAATGCCGAACAGAAAGCGAAATATCTGCCCAAGCTGATCAGCGGCGAGCATGTCGGCAGCCTCGCGATGTCCGAAGCAGGCGCTGGCAGCGACGTCGTGTCGATGAAGCTGAAGGCCGACCGCGTTCAGGGCGGCTATGTGCTCAACGGCACCAAATTCTGGATCACCAACGCATCCCACGCCGACACGCTGGTCGTCTATGCCAAGACGAGCCCCGAAGCCGGATCGCGCGGCATCACGGCTTTCCTGATCGAAAAGGATATGCCGGGGTTCAGCATCGGGCAAAAAATCGACAAGGTCGGCATGCGCGGATCGCCGACCGCCGAGCTGGTGTTCAATGATTGTGAAGTCTCCGAAGAGCAGGTGATGGGGCCGGAGAATGGCGGCGTCGGTGTGCTGATGTCCGGCCTCGACTATGAGCGCGTCGTGCTCGCCGGGCTCCAGCTCGGGATCATGCAGGCCTGCCTCGACACCGTCATTCCCTATGTTCGTGACCGCAAACAGTTCGGCAAGCCGATCGGGTCGTTCCAGCTGATGCAGGCAAAAGTCGCCGACATGTATGTCGCGCTCCAGTCGGCGCGATCTTACGTCTATAACGTGGCCAAGGCGTGCGACGCGGGGCAGACGACGCGCTTCGACGCCGCAGGCTGCATCCTGCTCGCGAGCGAAAGCGCGGTGAAGGTCGCGGGCGAAGCGATTCAGGCGCTAGGCGGTGCAGGCTATACCAAGGACTGGCCGGTCGAGCGCTATTGGCGCGACGCCAAGCTGCTCGACATTGGCGCGGGGACCAACGAGATCCGCCGGATGCTGATCGGCCGCGAACTGATCGGCGCCGGCGCGTGATCTGGCTTTGGCTGTCGGCAGCCTTCATGGCGACGACGGCCTTGGTGCATGGCGCCTTGGGCGAAAAGCGGCTGATCCAGCCACTGCTCGAACTCGATCAGGGGATCATGGCGGTCGCCCTCGCGCGCCGCGTGTTTCGCTTTGCCTGGCATGCGATGTCGGTGCTGATGCTGGTATCGGCAGCCTCGGTCATCTGGCCGGGAACACCGCGCGACCTGATCTTGCTGATCGGTGCGGCTTGGACCGCGGTGGGGTTGTTCGACGCCGTCTATACCCGCGGACGGCACATCGGCTGGCCGATCCTCACTGCGTCGGGCGTGCTTGCGATCTTGGGCGCGACGGCATGAACGACACGCTGCTTACCGCCCTCCAGTACTACGGCGCCGGGGCATCGACGCTGGCGGCGCTGATCGTCTCGCTGAACCTCGGCCGTCGCCGCACCGGCTGGGCCTTTGTCATCTTTGTTACCAGCAGCATCGCGCTGATCGCATGGGGCTTTCTGCAGCCCGACAGCGAGGGTATCGGCTGGCAGAATATCGCACTGCTGATCATCAATGCGATCGGCGTCTATCGTTACCTGATCCTGAAAGATAAACCGGGCGATCCGGACGAAACGCAGGGAGAGACTGAACAGTGAGCGCACCGGTTCTTGGCACCAATGTCGATCCCGACAGCGACGAGTTTCGCACCCGCGCCGCGTACAATCGTGCGCTGAAGGATGAGCTGTGGGCGCGCGTTGCCGAAGCGGCGCTGGGCGGCAATGAGAAATCGCGTGAGCGGCACACCAGCCGCGGCAAATTGCTGCCGCGCGAGCGCGTCGAGCGGCTGCTCGATCCGGGTTCGCCCTTCCTCGAAATCGGCCAGCTTGCGGCGAACGACCTTTACGAAGGCGAAGTGCCGGGTGCGGGGATGATCTGCGGCATCGGCCGCGTGTCGGGGCGCCAGTGCATGATCGTGTGCAACGACGCGACGGTGAAGGGCGGGACTTATTATCCGCTAACCGTAAAAAAGCATCTGCGGGCGCAGGAAATCGCGCTCGAAAACCGGCTGCCCTGTATCTACCTCGTCGATAGCGGTGGCGCGAACCTGCCGCATCAGGATCAGGTCTTTCCCGATCGCGACCATTTCGGGCGCATCTTTTTCAACCAGGCGAATATGTCGGCGCGGCGCATCCCGCAGATTGCGTGCGTGATGGGAAGCTGCACGGCTGGTGGTGCTTATGTGCCCGCGATGTCTGACGAGACGGTGATCGTGCGAAATCAGGGCACGATCTTCCTCGCCGGTCCGCCGCTGGTGAAGGCCGCGACGGGTGAAGAAATCAGCGCCGAGGATCTGGGCGGCGGCGACCTGCATGCGCGCAAGTCGGGCGTCGTCGATCATCTGGCCGAGAATGACGAACATGCGCTGACCATCGTGCGCGATATCGTCAGCCATCTGGGCTCCGACACCGGATTCGAGGTCGCGCTGAAAGACCCGCGCCCGCCCAAATATGATCCCGAGCAACTCTACGGCGTCGTCCCCGACGACGTCCGCGCGCCCTATGACGTCCACGAAGCCATTGCGCGGATCGTCGATGCCAGCGAGTTTCATGAGTTCAAGGCCAATTACGGCAGCACGCTCGTGTGCGGCTTCGCGCATATCTGGGGCATCCCCGTCGCGATCCTCGCCAACAACGGCGTGCTGTTCAGCGAGTCTGCGGTCAAGGGCGCGCATTTCATCGAGCTGGCGCAGCAACGGCGCATCCCGCTGCTTTTCCTCCAGAACATCAGCGGCTTCATGGTCGGCGGCAAATATGAGGCCGAGGGCATCGCCAAACATGGCGCCAAGCTGGTGACCGCGGTGGCGACCGCGACGGTACCCAAGGTCACGGTACTGATCGGCGGGAGTTTCGGCGCAGGCAATTACGGCATGTGCGGCCGCGCTTACTCACCGCGTTTCCTGTTCACCTGGCCCAATGCGCGGATCAGCGTGATGGGCGGCGAACAGGCGGCGAGCGTGCTGGCGACGGTCCACCGCGACGCCGACAAATGGACGCCCGAGGAAGCCGAGGCCTTCAAGGCGCCGATCCGCCAGAAATATGAGGATGAGGGCAACCCATACCACGCGACCGCGCGCCTCTGGGACGATGGCATCATCGATCCCGCGCAGACGCGCGATGTTTTGGGGCTGGCCTTTGCGGCGACGCTGAATGCCCCGGTCGAGGACCGCGGGTTCGGCGTGTTCAGGATGTGATGGGAGGATATAATGGCAAACGGACGTCCCGGCGACCACCCTTTCACCGACATCTTGCATTATGGCAGTTCGGAATATGGCGAACCAATCGACTCAGTCGTGAAGGAAATGTCGAAACACCCGCTCTTCTTCAAAGTTCGAGACAACGTCGCTGACCTCCTCTGGAAAAAATCCCCTTTTGGACGGCAAGCCGAGAAAGAAGCGCTCCTCGTCGAGACTGAAATTGCCCTAGCTGCAATTTCCAGCCGCTTAGAAAAACTGGCAGAAGAAAAATGATCACCTCCCTCCTCATCGCCAATCGCGGCGAGATCGCCTGCCGCATCATCCGCACCGCGCGCGAGATGGGCATTCGCACCGTTGCGGTCTATTCGGACGCCGACGCCCAGGCGCTGCATGTCCGGCAGGCCGACGAGGCCGTCCACATCGGGCCGTCGCCAGCGCGTGAATCCTATCTGGTCGGCGAAAAGATCATCGCCGCCGCGCAGGCGACCGGCGCCGAGGCAATCCATCCGGGTTATGGTTTCTTGTCCGAGAACGCCGCGTTCGCGCAGGCCGTCATCGACGCCGGGCTGATTTGGGTCGGCCCCAACCCCGCGTCGATCACCGCGATGGGGTTGAAGGATGCCGCCAAGAAGCTAATGGCGGAAGCTGGCGTGCCCGTCACTCCCGGCTATATGGGCGAAAACCAGGACCCCGCCTTCCTCGCCGAGCGCGCTGCCGAAATCGGCTATCCCGTCCTGATCAAGGCGGTCGCGGGCGGCGGCGGCAAGGGGATGCGCAAGGTCGATGCTGCCCCCGACTTCATCGACGCACTCGCCTCGTGCCAGCGCGAGGCGGCGGCCTCGTTCGGCAACGACCATGTCCTGATCGAGAAATATATCCTGACCCCGCGCCATATCGAGGTGCAGGTGTTCGGCGATACACACGGCAATGTCGTCCACCTGTTCGAGCGCGACTGCTCGCTGCAACGTCGTCACCAAAAGGTCATTGAAGAAGCCCCCGCCCCCGGCATGGACAAGGTCACCCGCGAAGCACTGTGCGCCGCCGCGGTCCGCGCCGCGCAGGCGGTCGATTATGTCGGCGCCGGGACGATCGAATTCATCGCCGACGCCAGCGAAGGCCTGCGCGCCGACCGCATCTGGTTCATGGAAATGAACACGCGTTTGCAGGTCGAGCATCCGGTGACCGAGGAAATCACCGGGGTCGATCTGGTCGAGTGGCAGCTTCGGGTGGCAAGCGGCGAGCCGATCCCGCTCAGACAGGAAGAGCTCGCAATTAAAGGCTGGGCAATGGAAGCGCGGCTCTATGCCGAAGATCCGGCCAAGGGCTTCCTCCCGAGTGTCGGGCGGCTGGACTATTTCAGCCTGCCCCGTTTGTATCGCGGCAAACGCTTTCGTGTCGAAACTGGCGTGCAGGAGGGGGATGCGATTTCGCCCTATTACGACCCGATGATTGCGAAGCTTGTCACTTGGGGCGAAGATCGGGCGGCGGCAATTGCCAATCTGAGGGAAATGGCGGAGGACGTGCGTTGTTGGCCGGTCAAAACCAATGCCGGTTTCCTCTACTTGGCGTTATCAGATAACGCTTTCGAAGTCGGCAAAGTGGACACCGGCCTAATTGCGCGCGAAGGTGAAAAGCTGATCCCCGATGCAGAAGCGCCCGAGGCTGTATTGCAGGCCGTTACACACCTTGTTGTCGACAATAGCCTAGGCGGCGGAGCGACGGACATCCGCGAAACCTGGCTCAAAACGGATCATGGGGCGTGGAGCAATGTTGGTTTTCGATTGAATCGGACGCCCGCCTCCACGATGGTTCGCTTAGAAGAAGGTGGCCTTGTCTATGAAATTGCATTTCAGGATCGGAGCATCGACCACTGTCCTTGGGTCGAACGACTAGGGGACGGGTGGGTAGTGACAGAGCACGGGGTGACGCGCCTGTTCCACGAATACCGAGCCTCCGGCAACGCGGCGGGCGGTGCTTCCGACGGCGCAATCCTCTCTCCCATGCCCGGCAAGGTCATTACGGTCGAAGTCGCTGCGGGCGACACTGTGACCAAAGGCCAGAAGCTGCTCACCCTCGAAGCGATGAAGATGGAGCATAGCCTGACCGCGCCGTTCGACGGCGTGGTGGCCGAGCTCAATGCGACCGCAGGCGCTCAGGTGCAGGTCGAGGCGTTGCTGGTGCGGATCGAGGCGGCGGCGGAATGAGCATCCTTCTCCCGGCGGGAGAAGGATATGGAGCCTTATCGCGCAGCGATTAGGCGGAGTTGGATGAGGGGTTGCGAGCTATCGGGAGGGCACAGCCCCTCACCCAGCTACGACTAGCCAGCAAGCTGGCAAGTCTCCGCATCCCTCTCCCCATGGGAGAGGAATTACATGGCCGGCAAATATTTTGACGAATGGACCATCGGCGACACGCTGACTCACGATATCCGCCGCACCGTGACCGAGACCGACAATCTGCTGTTCACCGTGATGACGCACAACCCACAGCCGCTGCACCTCGACATCGAGGCGGCGAAGGCGTCGGAATTCGGTCAGATCCTCGTCAACGGCACCTTCACCTTCAGCCTGATGGTCGGGCTGTCGGTCGGCGACACGACGCTCGGCACGCTCGTCGCGAACCTCGGCTATGACAAGCTGGTCATGCCCAAGCCGGTGTTCATCGGCGATACCCTGCGCGCGGAGAGCGAAGTCATCGGGCTGAAGGAGTCGAAATCGCGCCCGAATGCGGGGATCGTGACGTTCCTGCACCGCTGCATCAACCAGCACGATGAACTTGTCTGCCAGTGCGAGCGTTCGACGCTTGTTCACCGGAAACCATAGATCCCCGTTCGGTTCGAGCGAATTCGAGAACCCTTTGCCCCGCACGTGTCTCGACTTCGCTCGATACGAACGGCATAGGTAATAGTATGAGACTCCGTTCCCTTCTTTTCGTCCCCGGCGACCGCCCCGAACGCTTTGCCAAGGCAGCGGCATCGGGCGCCGACGCGATCATCCTCGATCTCGAGGATTCGGTCTCGCTCGCGAACAAGGACGCCGCGCGCCACGCGATCGCCGACTATCTGGCGGGCGCACGCGAAGTCTTCACGCTCGTGCGGGTCAATCCGCTCGACGGCCATCTGACCGCCGCCGATGTCGCCGCGATCGTCGCAGCCGGCCCCGACGCGATCATGCTGCCCAAGGCCGAGGGCGCGTCAAGCATTGCGCAGCTCGACCTGATTCTGCGCAGCGAAGGCGCGGCTGACGCGTCGCTGCCGCCGATCCTGCCGATCGCCACCGAAACCGCCGCGGCGATCTTCTCCCTTGGCAGCTACCGCGAGACAAAGGATCGCTTGCTAGGACTGACATGGGGCGCCGAAGACTTGCCCGCCGCGATCGGCGCCACCACCAGCCGCGAAGCCGACGGCAGCTACACCGCCCCCTATGACGTCGCCCGCGCGCTGACGCTGTTTGCTGCCCACGCCGCGAGCGTCGCCGCGATCGATACGGTGTTCCCGGCGATAAAGGACGAGGCGGGACTCGCGGCCTATGCCGACCGCGCGCGACGCGATGGCTTTACCGGCATGATGGCGATCCATCCAGCACAGGTGGAGGCGATCAACGCCGCCTTCACGCCCAGCGTAGACGATGTGGGGCGCGCCCAAGCGATCGTCGATGCCTTCGCCGCCAATCCGGGCGTCGGCGTGCTGCAAGTCGATGGCAAGATGGTCGACGCCCCGCATTTGAAACAGGCGAAGCATATGCTGTCGTTGTCGGACTGAAGCATAACTTACCCCGTTCGTGTCGAGCGAAGTCGAGACACCCATCGAGACAGCGCCAAGCCGAGGGGCATCTCGACTTCGCTCGATGCGAACGGACGTTTAGTTCGACCTACGCCGAAACGGCCGATGCCGCTTCATCCAGTCGCGCCCGCGATGCCAGCTCTTTTTCAAACCGCGCTCTGCAAAGCCTTCGAACATCGCATCGGGGCTGGTCGGGTCGAGCACTTCATTGTCGGCGATGAATTCATCCAGCGGACCAGGCGCAATCAGATCGAGCCGTTCAAGCGACCGCCCGTCACCGCGCATGGATTCAATCGTTTCGATCAAGGATCCAGTACGCTCGAACGTCGCTGCGATGTCTTTCTCGGTCACACCCAGATGCTCGGCCATCAGCGACTCGCGCAGGCGCGCAATCACCGGCTCGACGCCCTTGTTCGCCGCCAACGCTGCATCGATCGTGACATCGCATTCGCTGTCGAGCCCCATCGACCGGTTGTTCAGGTTCGACGATCCGATCCGCAGCAGCCGGTCGTCGACGATCGCGGTTTTGGCGTGGACATAGATGGGGTCGCCGCGCTTGGTATGCGGGACATAGACTTTCAGCCGGTCGCCATGCCGCGACTTGGCAATAGAGCGGACGAGCTGCACCCGCGCGGCATCCATCGCCATCTGCTCCAGCCACCCGTCGGCGGTCTTGGGCATCACCATCACAAATTCGGGCGGATCATCTTCATCGAGCCGCGCGGCAATCGCCGCCGCGATCGCGCCGCTCGTGAAATACTGGTTCTCGAAATAGATGAAGCGCCGCGCGCCCGCGATCATGTCGAGATACAGTTGCTCATTTTCACGTACCTCGGCGCGGCCATCATATTCGGCGCTGGTGCGCGAGATGGCGACATCGACATCCGTGAAATCGGGTTCAAGATCGTCGGGCCAGTTCTCACCGGCGCCACTCAGGTCGCGGAGCGGCTTGTTCGTCGCGCGCTGCCAACGCTCATTCCCCAGTTCCGCCAGCGCCGTTCCGATCGGGCCCGACAGGATCATCGTCGAATCGTGCCACGGCATATAGCGTTTGCCGTTGGGGCCGGTACGCCGCGGATCGTCGTCGACATGGTCGCGCGTGTCCCAGCGCGCCGAGCTGACGTCGATACCGCCGCACACCGCCAGATGGTCGTCGAACACCGCAACCTTCTGGTGGTGGCTGCACCCGACGGGATGCGCGCTGTCGAGACGGAAACTGATCGATTTCGTCATCTTCCAGCGCAGCACCATCGCGACAATCGACGGCACGAACAGATGTTTCAGCCCACCGAAGTTCCAGCGCAAAATGTCGATGTCGCGCTTCGGCTGATCCTTGGCGAGACGGAGCAGGTAATGGCCGAGCGATTCACCTTTCCCCTGCTCATCGGGGATCAGCGGGATGCGCGGATCGAAATCCCAACCGATCAGCAGGATGCGTTCCTTGGCGCCCGCCATTAACCGCTCGAGCAGCGCATAATAATCGGCGGCATCGACGATCATTCGGGCTTTGTTGGCGCGTTCGATGCGCCAGCAATTGCGCCCTTCGACGACGATGGGGGCCAAGCTCTGCGGGCGTTCGGGGTCGCTCATCGCCGACGCCACGCATGGCGGCGGCGATCGTTCCATCGGGCGCGATCAGGCGGCGTAAAATTGCTCCGGGGTCAGCGCCATCATCGCTTCGCTGCCCGCTTCGATCTTGCGGCGCAGCGACCCGGCGTCGGGCAGGAACCGTTCGCCAAAGTGGCGCGCGATGACCAGCTTGGCTTGGAGGAACGCCTTGTTGCCGCGGCCTTCGGCGAGCGCCTTCTGCGCCGCTTCGGCCATCATCAGCCACATCGATCCCAGCGCGACGATGCCCATAATGTGCATATAATGATGCGCGCCGGCGCCGATATTGTTGGGGTTCGCCATGCCGTTCTGCATGAACCACATCGTCGCGGCCTTGAGTTCGCCGTTGGCTTTTTCAAGGCGGCCTGCGAAGTCGGCGAGCGCTTCATTGTTTTTCGCGCGACCACATTCTTGATCGATGATGGCAAAGAACGCCTGAATCGCGCGACCGCCATTTTGCGCCAGCTTACGCCCGACCAGATCCATCGCCTGGACGCCGTTGGCGCCTTCATAGATCATCGTGATGCGGGCATCGCGAACATATTGGCTCATGCCCCATTCCTCGATGTAGCCATGGCCGCCGAACACCTGCTGCGCGTTGGTCGCGACGTCATAGCCCTTGTCGGTGCCATAGCCCTTGATCACCGGGGTCAGCAGGCTGACGAGGTCGTCGGCGCGCTGGCGCTCCTCCTCGGTCTCGGCGACGTGCGCCAGATCGACCTGCAAGGCACCCCACAGGCACAGCGCGCGAAGTCCCTCGACGGTCGCCTTGG
Organism: Sphingopyxis sp. UBA6723; assembly: GCF_002454115.1. Lineage (GTDB taxonomy): Bacteria > Pseudomonadota > Alphaproteobacteria > Sphingomonadales > Sphingomonadaceae > Sphingopyxis. Next base: position 287,084 of record NZ_DKIH01000013.1, read on the forward strand.
CGTCCATCAACATGCGGCGCACGTCGGGGTGGACGAACAGCGGATCGGCTTTTTCCTGCGGGTCTTGCGGCCCGGTCAGCGCGCGGCCCTGACGGCGGTCCTGCGCATACGCAACGGCGTTCTGGAACGCGATGTCGGCTTGCCCCAGCCCCTGGACACCGACGCCAAGGCGCGCCGCGTTCATCATCACGAACATTGCGGCTAGGCCTTTGTTTTCCTCGCCGACCATCCAGCCCTTCGCGCCGTCATAATTCATGACGCAGGTCGAATTGGCGTGAATGCCCATCTTGTGCTCGATCGACCCGCATTGCAGCACGTTGCGGTCGCCGAGCGAGCCGTCGTCATTGACCAGAAACTTGGGCACGATGAACAACGAGATGCCCTTGACGCTGTCGGGCGCGTCGGGGGTCTTGGCGAGGACAAGGTGGACGATATTCTCGGTCAGGTCATGCTCGCCCGACGAGATGAAAATCTTTGTCCCGCTGATGGCATAGCTGCCATCGCCGTTGGGGACCGCGCGGGTGCGGATCAAACCAAGGTCGGTACCGCAATGCGGTTCGGTCAGGTTCATCGTCCCGCCCCACTCGCCCGAAATCATCTTCGGGCAATAGGTCGCCTTTTGCTCGTCCGATCCCTTGACCAGGATCGCGGCGACCGCGGCCTGGGTCAGCCCCGGATACATCGCAAAGGCCTGGTTCGCCGCCATGCGATATTCCTCAACCGGAAAACCGACGACATGCGGCAGCCCCTGCCCGCCAAATTCCTCGGGCTGGGTCAGCAGTGTCCAGCCCGCATCGCAATAGGCCTTATAGGCTTCCTTGAAGCCCTTTGGTGTCGTCACCGATCCGTCGTCGTGGCGCGTACACCCCTCCAGATCGCCCGACTGGTTGATCGGGAACAGAACTTCCTCACAGAATTTGCCGGCTTCGGTCAGCACCGCCTCGATCATGTCGGGGGTCGCATTGGCGAAACCCGGCAGGTTGGCGTAGCGCTCGACCCCGAGCACGTCATTGAGGAGAAAGAGGCTGTCTTGCACGGGGGCGCGATAGACGGGCATGGGAAATCCTTCTGAAAATCAGCTTCGCAATGTCAAACTTGCCTGGGGAGAGGCTCAACTGACCTTTTGGCCGGCGTCGACTTTTTTCACCATATCGATGAACCGCGACAATTCTTCGACAGCGCTGTCGATATCGTCACGCTGTCGCTGCAACAAGCCAATGCGCTGTTCGCATTTCTCGATCGTTACCTGGCGTTGCAGCTTGCGGCCGTCGCCAACGTCGTAGAGGTCGATCATCTCGCGAATGTCGGCCAGGCTGAACCCGGTACGCTTGGCGCGCAGTATCCATGCCAAGCGCGCGCGGTCGCGTTTCGAATAGATGCGCGACAATCCCTTGCGCGAGGGGCTGATCAGCCCTTCATCCTCATAGAAACGCAGCGCACGCGCGGTGACGCCAAACTCGGTCGACAAGTCGGTGATGCTGAATTGTTCGCGGCCCAAGTGATCGGGCGTGTCGATATGGGCGTGGCCATATGGTTCGGTCATGCCGTTGAAACTAGTTTCCGTTGACGTGAACGTCAAGACCGGCAAATCGGCCCGTTTTGGCGCCAATCAGGTCTCGCAAGGTTGGTGCATATTGCCCTGTCGATCGCGGATCTGCAAGCCCCGCGCATCGCCCTCCGACCAGCTCGCCCGCGGTAGTCGCAAACCTGAAAGCGAGACGCGAGCGGGGCAGAGCTTTGCGCACTGGGGCGGCAGGCGTCCGGGAAGGCGCAGCTCGTCCTCTTCTTCTTGTACCAGCGCGTCGCAGCCTTGGGCGCCGGCAAAGCGCATCCGCCAGCCGTCGCCTTCGCGCACCATCGTTCCGCTGGCGGCACAGGACAAGGTCGTGCCGAAGGCGGCAGTCACCGCAAACCGCCACTGCCCCGCGCCGTTGGGAACGACGCACATCGCGTCGCGGCCCAGATCGTGCGAGCGTTCGAATACCCCGACGGGAGTCGTGGCGTCAGGACTGACGACGCCGCGTTCGCGTGCCGCGATTTCCAACGGGCTATCGGCGTCGATCCCCTGCGCGCTCCGATCCGGCGCGTGCCGCTCGCAGCCGCTGAAAAACAACAGGCCCAGCGCGAGTACAACCTTAGCGTTGCGCATCATCGTCCAGAAACGTCAGCGCCCCGTCCGCCTCGACCCGGCGATAAAAGCACGACCGGCGCCCGGTGTGGCAAGCCGGTCCGGCGGGCGTCACGCGCAGCAACAGCGCGTCCTGATCACAATCGACGCGCATCTCGACCAAAGTCAGCCCGTTGCCCGACGTCTCGCCCTTGCGCCACAGCGCGCCCCGCGATCGCGACCAGAAATGCGCCTGCCGTGTCGCCTGCGTCCGCTCGATCGCCTCGGCGTTCATGTGCGCTACCATCAGCAGCACGTCGGTGTCCGCGTCGGTGACAATGGCGGTCACCAACCCGGCGGCATCGAAACGCGGAAGAAATCGGTCGGTTGTGTCGCGCTGGTGGTCCATGCCCCGCCCTTTAGAGCAGAATTTGGATCCCTGTCATCCCGTCGTTCGCGCGGCCGATGACAATAACATGAATATGGGGGGCGACATTTGCGATCACCCTCCCTATATGCGCGCCAGTCACTGCCCTCGCTGCTGGACCATCATGCTCACCACACACCCTTTCGACGACGACAAGCTCCGCGAGGAGTGCGGCGTCTTTGGTATTCATGGCGCTGACAGCGCTGCCGCGGTCGTTGCGCTGGGACTTCACGCTCTCCAGCACCGCGGACAGGAAGCCGCAGGCATCACCGCCTTCGACGGCAAGGAATTCCACACCCACCGCGCGATGGGGCATGTCGCCGGCAATTTCGACCGTGACGAGATCATGCGCCAGTTGCAGGGCGGGTCGTCGGTGGGCCATGTCCGCTATTCGACGACCGGCGAGACCGCGCTGCGCAACGTCCAGCCGCTGTTCGCCGATCTGTCCACCGGCGGCTTTGCGGTCGCCCATAACGGCAATATTTCCAACGCGACCGCGCTCAAAAAGGTGCTCGTTCGCCGCGGTTCGATCTTTCAGTCGACCAGCGATACCGAGGTGATCATTCATCTCGTCGCGACGTCGAGCTATCGCTCGCTGATCGATCGCTTCATCGACGCCCTGAAACAGGTTGAGGGCGCCTATTCGCTGATCTGCCTGACCGCCGAGGGGATGATCGGGTGCCGCGACCCACTTGGCATCCGCCCACTCGTCATCGGCAAGCTCGGCGACGCGCATATTCTGGCATCGGAAACCGTCGCGCTCGACGTTGTCGGCGCCGAATTTGTGCGCTCGGTCGAACCCGGCGAACTCGTCATCATCCGCGATGGCCAACTGACCTCGCACAGGCCTTTCGCGACGCAGTCGGCGCGCCCGTGCATCTTCGAATATGTCTATTTCTCACGCCCCGATTCGATCGTCGACGGCACCAGCGTCTATTCGGTACGCAAGGCGATCGGCGCGGAGCTGGCGCGCGAAAACCCGGTCGAGGCCGACCTTATCATCCCAGTTCCCGACTCGGGGACGCCTGCGGCGATCGGCTATGCGCAGGAATCGGGTATCCCGTTCGAACTCGGGATCATCCGCTCGCATTATGTCGGCCGCACGTTCATCCAGCCGGGCGACAAGGTCCGTCACCTGGGCGTCAAGCTGAAGCACAACGCCAACCGCGCGCTGATCGCTGGCAAGCGCATCGTGCTGATCGACGATTCGATCGTGCGCGGCACGACGAGCCTTAAAATCGTCCAGATGATGCGCGATGCGGGTGCCGCCGAAGTCCATATGCGCATCGCCAGCCCGCCGACCCAGCACAGCTGCTTTTACGGCGTCGACACCCCTGAACGCGCCAAATTGCTCGCGGCGCAGATGACGGTCGGCCAGATGGCGAACTTCATCAATGCCGACAGCCTTTCCTTTGTAACCATCGACGGGCTCTATCGCGCGCTGGGTGAAGCGAAGCGCACCGACGATGCGCCGCAGTACTGTGATGCCTGCTTTACCGGCGATTATCCGACCACGCTCACCGATTTCGACGAGCATGGGCTGGAAGATCAATTTTCGCTGCTTGCCGAACGGGTTGTCTGACACCATGACTAACAAGACCGAAGAATTGACGGGCCAAGTCGCGCTCGTCACCGGGGCGAGCCGTGGCATCGGCGAAGCGATTGCCGAAGCCTTGGCAGCACGCGGCGCGCATGTCGTGATCACCGCCCGCACCGCGGGCGGGCTCGAAGCGCTCGAAGACCGCATCCACGAAGCGGGCGGCGCCGCGACGATCGCGCCGCTTGACCTGACCGACGGCGACAGCATCGCGCGCCTCGCCAGCGCGATGGCCGAACGCTGGCAGCAGCTCGACATGCTCGTGCTCAACGCCGCGATGCTCGGCACGCTGACCCCGGTCGCGGCGATCGACGGCAAGGAATTCAACAAGCTGTTGACGCTGAACCTGATCGCGCAGCAGGCGCTGATCGCCAATTTCGACCCACTGCTCCGTCGCGCCGCGAACGGCCGGCTGCTCGCCTTGTCGAGCGGCGTCGCCCGGACCCCGCGCGCCTATTGGGGTGCCTATGCCGCATCGAAAGCCGCGTTTGAAACGCTCGTGACCAGCTATGGCGCCGAAATGCGCAACATCTCGACCGTCCGCACCGCGATCCTCGATCCCGGCGGCACCCGGACCCAGATGCGTGCCCGCGCCTATCCCGGCGAAGATGCCAAGAGCATCAAGGAACCCGCAGCAGTCGGGGAGTTTGTCGCCAAGCTGATGGTTGATGGCTTCGATAGCACCGCCTTCCACGCCCTGCCCAAAGTGATGGAAAAGGCTTAACGTCCTCTTTGTTTTCCGGCACTAAGGCAGCCCGATACGACGGGTTTGCAAGGGCGTAGTGATGACCAAGGATGTTTTGCGATCGGCAGTCGCGGCGGTGATCGGAATCGCCGTCGCCTTTGGACTGATCTGGCTGGCGCAATATGCGGGTAACGAAATCTCGCCCGCTGAATATGATCTCGACACCGGCGAAATCTTGATCCCGATCGGATCGACGGTCGCCCTGATCGTCGGCTGGTTCATCGGCACCTTCGCCGGTGGCTGGCTCGCGATGCGGGTCTCCACAGGCACCGGCGCGGGCTGGATCGTCGCCGGGTCAGTAATCGGCGCGGCCCTCTACCGCGCCGTCACCCTGGCCGATACCTGGTGGATCATGGCGCTGGGCGTCGCGGTACCGCTCGCGGCCGTGTGGTTGGCGCAGCGGGCGACAAGGATCATCGCCGACTGAAATACCGTCGCCCCCGCAAAGGCGGGGGCCGTTAGCAGCCTGCCCAGCGGCCCCCGCCTTCGCGGGGGCGACCGGCCTTATTTCGCTTCATTGTCCACCGCAGCCTGCACCGATTTGTAGAACGCCTCACGCGCCGAGCCGACGCCTTCGGGATCGGTCGCCGTCGGCCAGTTGCCGTTCGACGCAATCACCAGCTTGCGCTTGGGATCAATGAAAATGCCCTGACCGAAAATGCCCTGCGCCGCGAAGCTGCCATCGTCGTTGGTCCACCACTGATAGCCATAACCGCGGCCCGGTACATTGATCCCCGCCTGTTTGGTCGTTGCCGCCTCGATCCAGTCGTCGGGGACAATCTTGACCCCGCCCGCAACGCCTCCGTCCAACACAAACTGGCCAAGCCGCGCATAATCCTTGAGGCTCGCCGATATGCAGCACCCGCTGATTTCATGTCCGGTGGCGCCCAGCATCCAAATGGCATCCTGCTCCATACCGAAAGGCTTCCAGACCTTCTCGGACAGATACGCGGAGAGCGTCTTGCCGGTGGCGCTCGATACCAAAACCCCGATCAGGTTCGTTTCGCCGGTGCTGTAAAGCCACTTGGAACCCGCCGGAACATCGCGCGGCAAGGTTTTCATGTAGCTGACAGTGATGTCTTCGCCGGCGACGGGTTTTTGCAGATTGAATAGCGCCACGTCGGATTTCGGATCGGTATAATCCTCGTTCCATTTTACCCCCGACGTCATCGTCAGCAACTGGCGCACCGACACATCGTCATAGGCCGATCCCCTCAGCCCGGGAATATAGACGGTCACCTTGTCGTCGAGGCTCTTGATATAGCCATCCTTCACCGCCGCACCAACGAGGGTCGAGGTAAAGCTTTTGGCGACCGAAAAGCTGGTCCAGCGTCCGTCCGGCCCATAGCCAAGCGCGTATTTCTCCAGCCGTATCTTGCCGTCCTGGACGATGATCAGGCCGGCGTTGCGCTGCTTCGCCATATAGGCATCGACATCGACACTCACGTCGAGCGGGGCGCCTTGCGGCAACGGATAGACCTTACCGCCCGCTTCAACCGTGTTGAATACGACCTTGGGCATGGTTTCGAGGGTGCGAAAGGCGCCGTCGCGTTGATCCTGGGTCCAGAATAGCACATTCATATCCTTTGGCAGCGTGTCGGTCGTTTGGGTGGATGCGGGCGCACTGCACCCCGCCACCGCGGCGCACAAAAGCGCCGCTACCAGATATCGTCGCATAGAAACCCTCTCCCCTGTTTTCAGGCCGTTTTCTCGAGCGTGACTTGCGCAACATTGATACCACCGCCGCGAAACCCGCCCTCGCAATACTGCAAATAATAACGCCAAAGCCGCACGAAACGGTCGTCGAAGCCGGCTGGTAACTGATCGGCAGCGACCGCCGCATCGAACCGTTCGCGCCACTGGCGCAGTGTTTCGGCATAATCCTCGCCAAAGTGGTGGACGTCGCGCCATGCCAGCCCGCGCGCTGCGGCGAGCGCGCGGAAGCGGCTTTCGGAGATCAGGCAGCCCCCCGGAAAGATATAGGCCTGAATGAAGTCGCTGCTCGCCGCGTAGCGCTCGAACAGCGCATCGTTGATGAGGATATATTGGATCGCCGCCTTGCCGCCGGGGCGCAGCAAGCGCGCGATGGCGTCGAGATAGGTCGGCCAATAAGCCTGCCCGACGGCTTCGACCATTTCGACGCTGGCGATCGCGTCATAGGGGCCCTGCGCGTCGCGATAGTCGCAAAGTTCGATGCGCGAGCGTCCTGACAGATCGACCGCTGCGAGCCGTGCATCGGCGATCTCGGCCTGCGACGGAGACAAGGTGATGCCGGTGTAGATCACATCGTGGCGCTCGACGGCACGTTCGGCCAGCGCACCCCAGCCACAGCCGATTTCCAGCAAGCGGCCACCCGATCGCAGATCAAGCCGGTCAAGAATCGCATCGACCTTGCCCGTCTGCGCCTCCTCCAAGGATTGGCCCGGATCGGCGAACAATGCGCTGGAATAATTCATCGCGTTGTCGAGCCACAAGCGATAGAAATCATTGCCCAAATCATAGTGCGCATGGATGTTTCGTTTCGCGCCGCGACGGTCATTGCGGTTCAGGAGATGCGCGAGCTTGTTCAGCCAGCGCAGGGGACCGCGCGCGCGCGCAACGTCGCCCAGCGATTCGCCATTGCGCATGAATAGGTCGAACAGCGGCACCGGATCGGGCGAGGCCCACTCACCCGCGTCCCAGGCGCGATACCAGCCCACCGATCCCGACATCGCCAGCCGCGCGAGAGCGGCCCAGCTATGGAGATGAACAATCGCGGTAGGCCCTTTCCCGCGCCCGCCCAGCAGTCGCACACCGCCATCAGGCGTGTGTGCCTCAATCGTACCGAGCGCGAGCCCCGTGTCGATCCGGTCGAGCAATCGGTGAAACAGTCCGGCAGGCGCCAATGCCAGCAGCCGCGCCATCGCGCCGCCGCTGCGATAAGCGCGATCGGCGCGGAGCAACTGCTTGCCACGGCGCGGGCTGACATGCGTGTTCATAGCGCCCTCCTGCCCCAAAGTCCGGCGCCTGACAATCAGTTGCCGCGCGCCTTCATGACGTCATAGGCCGCCAGCGCACGCTCCCTTGCCTCGCGGTGTCCGATAATTTTTGCCGGGTACGTCGGCGGGCGCTGTCCAAAGGCGTCGGGGTCGTGGAGAGCCGGTTCGGTCAGCTCTGCCAGTTCGGGAACCCAGGCGCGAATATAGTCTGCGGCATCGAACTTCTCCGACTGGGTCAGCGGCGCCATGATCCGCGGAAACATATTGCTGTCGACCCCGCTCCCCGCCACCCACTGCCAGTTGACGGCATTGGAGGCGTAATCGGCATCGACCAATGTATCCCAGAACCATTGCTCGCCCTGCCGCCAGTCGATCAGCAAATGTTTGATCAGGAAGCTCGCCGCGATCATCCGCACCCGGTTGTGCATCCATCCCGTCGCCCACAGCTGGCGCATCCCGGCATCGACAATCGGATAGCCGGTGCGCCCCTGTTGCCAGGCCGCTAGATCGGCATCGGCCGAGCCACCGCTCCGCCATGGCAAAGCGTCATCGAATGCCGAGCGCGCGCTGCGGCTGCCATAATCGGGAAATTGGAGGATGACATTCTGCGCATAGTCGCGCCACCCGATTTCGCCGAGAAAGACATCGACAGATCCCCCGGCATCGGCCGTGCGGTGCCATATTGTCACGGGTGACACCTCACCGAAATGAAGATGCGGTGACAGACGCGAGCTGCCCTCCTGCGACGGCAGGTTGCGGAGGCGATCATAGTCCGCCGCCACATCAACGAAAGCCGCGATCCTTTTGCACGCGCCGGCCTCGCCCGGTGCCCATTCTGCGGCAAAGCCGGTGGCCCAATCGGGCTTGGTCGGTAGCAGCCCCCAGTCAGCGAGCGCATCCGAAGCGGGCCACATATGGGGCGCCGTGATGTCACGCGGACAATTCAACGGACTGGGCGGCGGCATATGCTCCTTCAAAGCCCGCCAGAACGGGGTGTAGATCTTGTACGGCGTGCCGCCCCCGGTGGTCAGCGATCCCGGCGGCAGCAAGTAGTTGCCATCGTGGCACTGCAAGTCGAGCCGCTTCGCCACCGCCTTTTCGGCGTTGCGCCACCATGGTTCGTAGTGGCGCAGGCAGTGCACCGCCGCCGCACCCGTTTCTTCTGCAATCAAAGCGAGTTGTTCTTCACACTTTCCGCGCCGCAGGATCATTCGCGATCCCTTTTCGCGCAGGCTCGCGTCAAGGCTGGCAAGGCTGTGGTGCAGCCACCATCGCGATGCCGCGCCCATGCGGCGATGCTTGGGTGTTTCGTCGTCCAGAATATACACCGGTATCACCGGCCCTGATGCCGCTGCGGCGACCAGTGCTGGCTGATCCGACAGCCGCAAGTCGCGCCGGAACCAGAGAATGACGGGCGCTGTCATTCGTCGCGCGTCGCGGTATCAGGCGCGGTCAGCCGAACCTGGAACCGGTCCTGCGACAAAGGATGCATGAAGCGCTGGTCGCGCAGCATGATGGCGTCCCCGTCCTTCTGCGCCACCGGCATCCGCGCCCAGAATAGAAACGCGCGTGCGTCAGGATCGCCCATCAGCCATAGTTCCAGCCGGGGATCATCCATCCCGGTCGGCTGGCCACTGATGTCGAGATTGCCGCCAACGCCAGGGGTGAAATCGCCGCTCCCGTACCGCTCAGGCGTGCGCCAGAAGATATCGCGCTGCCAGAAAGCCAGCGGCGGAGGGCTGGCAACCACCAGCGCGTCACGATGCCCACTCGCGGCGAGCGCACTCGCGGTCGTCCGTTCGGCGGCGCCGGTGATCAGGCCGTTGGCAAAGATATAGGCGCACACGACTGTAAAGCCGACCCATGCGGGCCTTTGCCAATTCGCCGTCCCGCCTCGCTCTCGGCGTAGCGACAGCCAGACCGACAGGCCGAGCGCGATCCAAATCCACAAGTCGATAATGAAGATCGTGTCGCCATAAAACCATTGCGACGAAAAGGGCTCGAGTAGGCGGATGCCGTAATTGTTCAGCCAGTCGAGCGCCGGGTGGCTGAGGCAACCGATATACGCAAGTGCCAGCAGCCAGCCCTTGTCGATAGGCAGCCGTCCGGTGGGGCGCTTGCCGCGCTTCGTCTGCCAGCGATCGAACCCCAGCATCGCCGCCCACAGCAGGATCGGCAGCACCAGCATCGCGATCGGCCCATGCGTAATCCCGCGCCGAAAGCCCAGATGCTGGACCCCGTCGAGCCACGCCAGACAGGCAGCGTCCACGTCGGGCAGGTTTGCCGCCAGAATCAGCGTCGGGATCGCCAGGCCAGTTTTCTTCTTGAGGCCCATCTGGCCCAGAACCGCGCCGAAGAGGCTGTGCGTGAGATTATCCATCGCCGCTTGGTGGCGTGGATCGGTCTGCTTTGCAATGCGCTATGCGGACCGGTTCACGATCATGTTGTGAGCACCAACGGCTAACGCCTAAAGTTCCGGTCCACCCTCGGTCACGGTCCACGTCTGACCTTTTTTGAGCAGGCCTTGCAAATCGGCAGTCTTGCCCTCGCGGGCGGCCGCATTCTGGCGCCAAACATCGGATTCAAAGGTCGGGCGCGGGTCGTCATACAATACGCCAAGCGCCATCGGGAATTCGCCGAACGGCATTTCGACCAGCATATGCGCAACGCTGCGGTTGGTGACATCATGGACGATCACCCCGGCGGTCTGCCAGTCGCCATCGACGACGTCGACGGTCTTGAGGTGCAGCGCCTCGGCGTCGAGCGCGATCCCTTTGGTGCCTTTGGCATAGAGCATCGGTTCGCCATTTTCGAGCCAAAGCTGGCGATCCTCGGCACCCTTTGGTGCCGCAAAATCCTCGAATACGTCTTTGTTATAGACGATACAGTTCTGGAAAATCTCGATAAAGGCCGCGCCCTTGTGGGCATGAGCCGCTTTCAACACCTCGGGCAGCTTCTTCGACACGTCAAAGCCGCGCGCCACGAAGCGCGATCCGGCGCCCAGCGCGAAAGCCGCGGGCTGCGCCGGGCGATCGACCGAGCCATAGGGCGTCGATGGGCTGGTCGTACCGACGCGGCTGGTCGGGGAATACTGCCCTTTGGTCAGGCCATAAATCTCGTTGTTGAACAGCATGATCTGGCAATCTAGATTGCGGCGGATCAGGTGCATCGTGTGATTGCCGCCGATCGACAGCCCGTCGCCGTCGCCGGTGACGATCCACACGTCGAGGTTCGGGTTGGCGAGCTTCAGCCCCGTCGCAAACGCCGGCGCGCGGCCGTGGATCGTATGAAAGCCATAAGTTTCCATATAATAGGGAAAGCGCGACGAGCAGCCGATACCGCTGATGAACACGGTATTCTCGGGCGCGGTGCCGATTTCGGGCATCGTGCGCTGCACCGCTTTGAGGATCGCATAGTCGCCGCAACCGGGACACCAGCGGACTTCCTGATCGGTTTCCCAATCCTTGAGCGTCGTCGTCCGCGCGATGGTGGTCATCTCGTTCATGCTAGTGCCTCCTCAATGGCGGCTTCAATCTCGGCGATCGTGAAGGGCTGGCCCGACACTTTGTTCACCGGTTTGGCGTCAACCAGATACTGATCGCGCAGCACGGTCTTGAGCTGGCCGGTGTTCATTTCGGGTATGATGACCTTGTCATAGCTTTTGAGCAGTTCGCCCAGATTGGCGGGCAGCGGCCAGATGTGGCGGATATGGATATGGCTGACGTCGGCGCCCTCGGCGCGCTTGCGGCGCACCGCCTGATGGATCGGGCCAAAGGTGGAGCCCCAGCCGACGACCGCCAGCTTGCCGCTTTCTGCGCCAAGTTCGACGATCTGGTCAGGCACTTTGATGCCGTCGATCTTGGCCTTGCGGATGTCGGTCATCATCTGATGGTTCGATGCTTCGTAATTGATGTGGCCGGTATCGATTTCCTTCTCGATCCCGCCGATACGGTGGAGCAGGCCGGGGGTACCGGGCTTGACCCACGGACGCTTGAGGTTTTCGTCGCGGCCATAGGGCTTGAAACCGTCCTCGGGCACCTCCGTCAAGAATTCGACCGGGAACGCTTCGTAGGTCGTGAGATCTGGCACCGCCCATGGCTCAGCCGCATTGGCGATATAGCCATCGGTCAGCAGGATCACCGGGGTCATATATTGCACCGCAATCCGCACCGCCTCAATGGCACATTCGAACGCATCGCCGGGCGAGCGCGCCGAAATCACGGGCATCGGCGCATCGCCGTTGCGGCCATAGACCGCCTGATACAGATCCGACTGCTCGGTCTTCGTCGGCAGGCCGGTCGACGGGCCACCGCGCTGCGAGTTCACGATGACCAGCGGCAGCTCGGTCATGATCGCGAGGCCCATCGCCTCGCCCTTCAGCGCGATCCCAGGCCCTGACGAGCTGGTGACGCCGAGCGATCCGCCATAGCTCGCGCCGATCGCCGAGCAGATGGCGGCGATCTCGTCCTCGGCCTGGAAGGTCGTGACGTCATATTCCTTGAGCCGCGACAGGTGATGGAGAATCGCCGACGCCGGCGTAATCGGATAACCGCCAAAGAACATCGGCAGTTTCGCCAGCTGCGCTCCCGCAACAAGCCCGAGCGCGATGCCCTCGGCACCGGTCAGCGTGCGATAGAGGCCCGGCGCGACGGGCGCGGGATCGACATGGTGCTGCTTGAGCGGCCCGGCCAATTCGGCGGTCTCGCCATAGGCATGACCTGCGTTCAGCGCCGCGATATTCGCCGCGGCCAAATCGGGCGCCTTGGCAAATTTCGCGTTGAGCCAATCGACGAGCGGCGCGCGGTCGCGGTCGAACATCCACAGCGCCAGCCCCAGCGTCCACATATTCTTGCAGCGCAGCGCTTCCTTGTTGCCAAGTCCGAAGGGCTTCACCGCATCCATCGTCAGCTGGCTGATGTTGAGCTTCAGCAACTGCCACTTTGCCAGACTGCCGTCATCGAGCGGGTTGGCGTCATATTTCGCCTTGGCGAGGTTGCGGTCGTTGAACTCGCCCTCGTCGGCGATGATCAGCCCGCCCTGTTTGAGCGAAGGCACATTGGTCTTAAGCGCCGCCGGGTTCATCGCGACGAGCACGTCGGGCGCATCGCCAGCGGTGTCGATCGCCGAGGACCCGAAATTGATCTGGAACGCCGACACGCCAAACAAGGTGCCCTGCGGTGCACGGATCTCGGCGGGAAAATCGGGGAAGGTCGCAAAATCGTTGCCCGCGAGCGCCGAGGACAGCGTGAACTGACCACCGGTCAACTGCATTCCGTCGCCGCTATCGCCTGCAAACCTGACTACCACTGCATCCGAAAGGGGGGACTGCCGCTTGCCGGCTTCGTCCACTACCGCTGTCGCCATTTTATCTTCTGCCTTGAATCTTGCGAACCTGTGACGCTGGCCTAGGCCTGTGGGCGCGATGCCGCAATTCAGAAAAAATTGTGCGCTGCAAACTTCAAACGCCCGAATGGGTTGCCAATTGCCATTGAATTATCCGCCGTGATGCCGAATAGCAGCGCGAACAACAGGCCGCCCAAGCGGAAAGAAGGGATCAGCAGGATGACCGACGGTACCACCCATTTCACGCGTCCCGACGTGGCGATGTTCCTGGCGTTTCTCAACGCGCAGGAAGGCCCCAAGATGGAAGAACTTCCGCCTGCCGAGGCGCGTGAAATGTTTCGGATGATGGCCCAGATGGCCGACGCCCCGCGCGGCGAGATCGCCAAGGTCGAGGATCGGACAATTCCCGGCCCCGCGGGCGAGATTTCAATCCGTCTCTATGACAATCGTCCCGACCGGGAGCCTGGCCCGGTGATGGTCTTTTATCACGGCGGCGGTTGGGTGATCGGCGACCTTGATACCCATGATTCCTATTGCGCCGAAGCTGCGCGGATACTCGACATGCCCGTGATCGCGGTCGATTATCGCCTCGCCCCAGAATATCCCTTCCCTGCCGCGCCCGATGATTGCGAAGCGGCAACGCGCTGGGTTGCCGATCATTTCCCCTGCACCGGCCTGGTCCTGTCGGGAGAAAGTGCCGGCGGGAATCTGACTATCGCGACCGCGCTGACCCTGCGTGACAAACCGGCCTCAAAGCCCGTGATTGCCATGCACCCAATCTATCCCGCCGTGACAACGCACGATGACTGGCAAAGCTACCGCGATTTCGGCGAAGGTCATTTGCTGACAACCGGCAGCATGACCTGGTTCGGCAATCATTATGCCGCGGACCCCACCGATTATCGAGCGTCGCCGCTCGATTTTCCGGCGGAAGGCCTGCCGCCAACCTTGCTCACCACCGCGGGACTCGATCCGCTCCGCGATCAGGGCCGCGCCTATGCCGCGAAGCTGATCGAAGCTGGCGTGCCGACAACCTATCGTGAAGCGGCGGGCAGCATTCACGGCTATATCAATCTCGCGCAAGGCATCCCGAGCGCAAGGGAGGACATTCGCGGCGCCTTGATGGTCTTGAAAGCGATCGTGGCCGAGGCGAGCGGGGCGGCATGATCGACCCTGCCGCCCTGCCCTACCGGCCCTGCGCCGGCATTATGCTCGCCAACCGCGATGGCCGCGTCTTTGTCGGCCAGCGGCTCGATACGTCCAGCGAGGCGTGGCAGATGCCGCAAGGCGGGATCGATCCTGGCGAGGATGCCGAGGAAGCGGCGATTCGCGAGCTCGGCGAAGAAACTGGCGTCCATGGCGGACTGGTCGAAATCATCGCGCGCAGCCGCGAGGAGTATTTCTATGACCTGCCCAATCAATTGATCGGCAAGATGTGGGGCGGAAAATATCGGGGCCAGCGCCAGCACTGGTTCCTGATGCGCTTCATGGGCGAAGACCACGACATCAACATCCACACCAAGCACCAGGAATTTCGCGCTTGGAAGTGGGCCGAACTGAACGAAATCGAAAAGCTGATCGTCCCGTTCAAGCGTGTCCTTTATCGCAGCTTGGTTGAGGAATTCGGCCCGCTGGTCTGATCGCGTAGCGCCAGCGCCGTGCGAAAGACGTCGGCGAACATCTCGGGGGTCAGTCGCCCGGTGTTCGTGTTGTACCGCGAACAATGATAGCTATCGACCAGGCGCTGCCGATCCCCGAGCCGATGAATGGCGCCATGACCGAAAGAATGCGCCGCCAGCCGTACTCCAGCCGCTCTCAGCACGGCATCATGTGCGATACGCCCCAGCGCGATGATAACGCGCACATGGCTCAAGGCGGCCAGTTGCTTCTCGAAAAACGGTCGGCAATTCGCAATCTCTGCAGGCGTCGGCTTGTTCTGCGGCGGCAGGCATTTGACGCTGTTGACGATGATCGCACCATCCAGCCTGAGCCCATCGTCGATCCGGCCATCATATTGTCCTTTGCTCAGCCCGAATGCAGCCAGCGTGGCGAACAGCAGGTCGCCCGCATAGTCGCCGGTGAATGGCCGCCCCGTCCGGTTGGCGCCATGTTTGCCCGGCGCCAGCCCCGCAAAGGCGAGCCAGGCGTCGGGATCGCCGAATGTATAAACCGGCGCGTTCCACCAATCGGGATGCTCGGCCTGACACGCTCGCCGAAAGGCGACGAGCCGCGGGCAGCGCGCACAATCGCGCGGCGGCTCGGTTCCGGGCAATGGGCTGTCAATTTCCACGCATCTGCGATAGGCGCGGGACCATGAGCAACGCAATGCCGCTTCCGCTTTACGCCATCGGGCTCGGGTCGAACCGGCGCCACGCGTGCTACGGCGATCCGCGCGCGGTTCTGCTCGCAGCGCTCGCGGCGTTGGAGAGTGACGACATCGAGGCCGTCGATTCCAGCCCGATCATTGCCAGCGACCCGGTCGGTCCCTCGCGCCGCCGCTATGCCAACGCGGTCGCCTTGGTCGCATCGACGCTGAGCCCGCCCGAAATGCTCGCAAGACTGCACGCGATCGAAGCCACCTTTGGCCGCCGCACCGGACAGCGCTGGAGCGCGCGGACGCTCGACCTCGACATTCTCCTCTGGTCGGGCGGCATCTGGTCCGACAGCACGCTCACCATCCCTCACCCCGCGATCGAACAGCGCGCCTTTGTCCTCGGCCCGCTGCGCGCGATCGTTCCCGAATGGCAGCACCCGCTCCACGGTCGGAGCGTCCGCCAACTCGCCGCGCGCCTCGCACGTCCAAAGCCGGTTGACCGGGGCGCAGCGGCGCACTAGGGCGACGGCTCACTTCGCACGCCGCCTTTGCAGCGCCGCGATGGGCCCTTAGCTCAGTCGGTAGAGCAACTGACTTTTAATCAGTAGGTCGCTGGTTCGAACCCAGCAGGGCTCACCATATTTGATGGTTTGCAACGATAGACCGGCGCGCGTGGCGCCGCTGGTCATCTGCACGCGTCGATATTCGTGCGTCCATTACCTCCGAATTTACCGATTGGCTTGATAAGAGAGCCTTCGGCAGCGCATGGCTCTTCTGCGCAATTCGGTGTTTCGGCGGGAATCAAAGTTGACAACACTCATTACTGGCGCCGCTGGCTTTATCGGGATGCATGTGGCAACGACACTGCTGGGCCGTGGCGAGCGTGTCGTCGGCATCGACAATTTCACCCCCTATTATTCACTCGCGCTCAAACGCGCGCGCGTGGCGCATCTGGCGGAGCGCCATAGCGAACGGTTTACATTTCTGGACGTCGATTTCGGCGATGCGGCCGCACTCGACGCGGCGCTTGCCGATGCCAAGATCGATCGGATCGTGCATCTCGGGGCGCAGCCGGGGGTGCGTTATTCGCTCGAAAACCCAGCAGCTTACATCCATTCGAACATCTCGGGGCATGTGAATATACTTGAGCTCGCGCGTCATCGCAGCGTTGCGCACCTCGTCTATGCGTCTTCGTCGTCGGTCTATGGGATGCGGGCCGATACGCCGTTTCGGGTCGCGGACCGCGCCGATACACCGATCTCGCTCTACGCCGCAACGAAACGCGCCGATGAGTTGATGAGCGAGACCTATGCGCATCTCTTTCGCATACCGCAGACCGGTCTGCGCTTTTTCACGGTCTATGGCCCCTGGGGTCGCCCCGACATGGCGGTCTGGAAGTTCACCGAGGCGGTCCTGCAAGGCCGTCCGATCGACGTATACAATCACGGTGACATGCTGCGCGACTTCACCTTTATCGATGACATCGTCAACGGCGTGGTGCTGGCGCTCGATCAACCGCCAGAAGATGACAAGCGCGAGAAACCAGGCGGCTTCACCACGCCACATCGATTGTACAACATCGGCAACAACCGCCCTGAGCAGCTGACCGACTTGATTCGCGCAATCGAGGCCGCGTGCGATCGCAAAGCCGAGATCAACCTGCTGCCAATGCAGGACGGCGACGTGTATCAGACCTTCGCCGATATCGACGATATCAGCCGCGACCTCGGCTTCGCGCCGACGACACCGATGGCGGTCGGTATTCCCGCATTTGTCGATTGGTATCGCCAGGATTGGCAGAAGCGCCAGTAGGATCATGGTGCAAGGCGCGCTATCCCATCGCGTCCGAAGATTCGTTCAAAGGCAAGGCACTTCATGAAAATCCTATTGACCGGCGGCACGGGATATATCGGCAGCCACGTTGCAGCGGCGTTGATAGCGTCGGGCCATCTGGTCGTCTGTTTCGACAACCTCGCCAACAGCGATGCTGCGGTGATCGACCGGCTTGAGGCAATTACGGGGACCGCCATTCCGCTGATCGTCGGTGACATTCGCGATGGCGATGCTCTGCGCAACGCCCTTATTGCCCATAACATCGAAGCCGTCATCCATTTCGCAGGCCTGAAAGCCGTCGGCGAATCGGTCGCCGAGCCGATCAAATATTACGACAATAATGTCCGCGGCACGCTGTCGCTCGTGCAGGCGATGACCGATTGCAGGGTCAAAACGCTCGTCTTTTCGTCCAGCGCAACGGTCTATGGCCAGCCGCGTTATCTGCCGCTCGACGAAAATCACCCGACGTCGGCCACCAATCCCTATGGCCGCACCAAGCTGATGATCGAGGAAATGCTGACCGATATCGCGGCTTCCGATCCCCAATGGCGCATCGCGACGCTGCGCTATTTCAATCCAGTCGGCGCGCATGACAGCGGCCTGATTGGCGAGAATCCGACGGGCATTCCGAACAATCTGATGCCCTTCATCAGCCGCGTTGCTGCCGGTCGGCTCGCTGAGCTGTCGGTCTTCGGCAACGACTATGACACCCCCGACGGCACTGGCGTGCGCGACTATATTCATGTCGTCGATCTCGCCGACGGCCACGTCGCAGCGCTCAACACGATCGCTGACACCGAGCCCGGCCTGTCGACCTGGAACCTCGGCACCGGACAAGGCTATTCGGTCCTTGATATGGTTCAGGCGTTCGAACGCGTGAACGGCGTCAGCATCCCCTATCGCATCGCGCCACGCCGTGACGGCGATGTGGCGAGCTGCTACGCAAGCCCCGAACGCGCCGCGCAGGAACTGGGCTGGACTGCGCAGCGCGATCTCGAAGCTATGTGTGCGTCGAGCTGGAGCTTCGAACGCACGCTGGCAATGCGCAATTCGGGCTAGCCGAACCAGCCCGCGGTCTGGACGAGTACCCACAGGCCGATCAACAGGAAGAGCGCCGCCGCGATCATCCGCACCATTGCGAGATCGACGCGCTTGAGCAGTTCATGCCCCAGGAAGATCGCTGGCACGTTTGCGATCATCATGCCCAGTGTCGTGCCGGCGGTGACCGCGACGACATCATGATATTGCGCGCCGAGCGCAATCGTCGCGATTTGCGTCTTGTCGCCCATTTCGACGAGAAAGAAGGCGACCAGCGTCGTCAGGAAGGCGCCGAAGCGCGGCTTCGGCGCATCCTCGTCATCGAATTTATCAGGGATCAGTGTCCACGCCGCCATCGCGATAAACGACAGGCCGATCGCGTAGCGGAAGATATCGCTATCGAGGAAGCTCGCCGCTGACGCGCCCAGCAGCGCCGCGAGGGCATGGTTGGCGAGCGTCGCGACCAGGATGCCGAGGATAATCGGCAGCGGGCGATTGAACCGCGTCGCGAGCAATATCGCGAGCAATTGCGTCTTGTCGCCGATTTCGGCGAGCGCGACGACCGCGGTCGAGGTGAGCATGGCTTCCATGAAAAAACTCCGGGGCCGAGCGGCTTCGCGAATCCAACGGACATCGAACCCGCCGCCCGGCCCGGACGAAGGTCGATGCCATTGGTCTCGCCCAAGCAGTTTCCCGCTTCCACCGCACCACGGCCTCTCGGCCGAGTATGTTGACACGGTGGCCCGTCCGATCGGACGGCTGGCTACTCCCCAGATGACGCGCGCGGGTTAGACCGCTTGTCGGCGCGAGGCAAGTCCCGCGATGCTGTCGCCGCGGCTTCTTCCGATTCGGCGATATCGGCATCCATCGCCTTGGCGCGCGCTTCAATCTCCTCGGCCGCCTTGTCGTAGCGCGCCTCGAAATCGGGTTCGTCCTTGCACCCCGCCAGCAAGAGCAACGGCAGCAGGATCAGCGCGCCGCGCATCAATAATCCTTGCGGTAGCGGATGCTGAGGTTCGACTGACCCGAACCGCCCGCCTGACTCAGCAGCGACAGCGCGCGGGTCAGGCTGATCTCGAGCTGCGTTGCGGTGTAACCGCGCGCGTCGGTGATGACCTCCAGATAGATATCCTTGGTGATATATTGCCCGGCGGCGAGCGCGGTACCGCGCCCGACCGTGTCGTCGGGACCGAGCACCCGCAGTCGGTCGATGCCGGTCGCCGACTGCAGCGCGCCAAGCGGGCTCAATCCCCCGCCCCCACTGCTCAGCGTATTGAGTGACGAAGCGAGCTGCACGGCTTGCAATGGCGACAGCGTCGTGATCGAATCGCCGAACAGGATACGCGAGACGATCTCGTCCTGCGGCAGGCCCGGAACGCTGGAGAACGCAATCTGCGGGTTGCTCGCACGGCCCGACACCGCGACGTTCACCGTCACCGTCTCGATCGTATCGCTCGCGAGCAGGCGGATCGCCGGATCGTAGGCGTCGCCGGTCGGGAAGGTCACGCGGCCTTCCTGTAATTCGAATGAGCGTCCGGCAAACCCCAGCGTCCCGCGCACCAGCTCGATTTCACCCGTCACGCGCGGCGCCAGCGTTGTCCCGCGCAGGACGATATCGGCCATCCATTCCGATTCGAGCCCCATGCCGCTAACGTAGATTTCATCCGACGCCTTCAGCGCGATATCGAGCCGGATCAGGTCGAACAGGCTGCCGCCGACCGCTGCCAGTCCGTCGCCGCTGATCCGCGGGCGCCCCGCCGCGGGTTTGCGCCTGATGCCGGTCAGCACCGGCACCTGCGCCGCGCCCTCGCGCACGATACGATAGCGCGTTTCAGGAAGGCGCAGGCTGCCCGACAGCAGCGCCGCCTGCCCCGCGACCTTTTCGAGCACCAGATTGCCCGTCGCGCGCGCCGCGATATTCTCGCTGCGTGCGAGCCGCGCATTGTCGAGCGTCATCGCGATATTCATCGGGTAGCCATCTGCCTGCGCCAGGCTGATATAGCCCTTCGCTTCGACCTTGCCGTCGCCAGCCGTCGCGGTCAGCTGATCGATCTCCAGCCGGTTTCCGTCAAAGCGACCGGCTACGACCATGTTGGTCAGGCGCGTGCCATAGGTCTGGTTTTCATAAACCATATCCTTGCCGCGCACGACACCCGACAGGCAAGGGTCGGCGACGCTGCAACTGAAATCGGCGGCAACCGCGATCGGCCCTGACACACCTTGGTCGGCGGGCCCGAAGAAGGAATAAAGCGTGTCCGATGGGCCATTATAGCGGATGCCGCCGCCCAATGGCGCCGCGCGCAGGCGCGTCGTCCAATCGCCTGCGCCGGGACCGAGGGGCCGCAGCGACGCCTGCATCCGTCCGATCACGCTGCCGCGCTTGCGCATCACCGCGCGCGCTTCGCCGCCGTCACTGAGCAACTTGCCGGCGAAATTGACATCGACCGGCTGGCTGACCGACGCCGCGGTCGTCCGGGTAAAGCCGGTGATCGTCAGCCGCGCATCGGCGCGCGGGAAGCTTTCCGAACTCGCCTGCTCGAAATCGAGGCTGCCCGTCGCGCGCCCGCCAAGCCCCATGTCGGGATAGACGGCGTTGAGGATCGCCATGTTGACGCGCTCGAGCCGACTCTGGATCATGATACCGTCGCCGAACCGCCCGGCTACCCGCGCGCTGCTGCCGCGTCCCAAATTGACCGTCGTCGGCAGCAGTTCATAGCTATCCGAACCGGGGATGATCCGCGCGGGTGATGTGGTGCGGAAGTTGATCCCCGTCGCGCGGCCCTGCACCGACGCGCGCCACAGCTCGGGGGTCAGATCGGCGTTGGCGGCGATGCGGAACGGCACCCCGCTGGTGCCCTCGACCAGCGCCTGCGCCTTGCCGCGCCCGTTGCGGTAATCGATCTTCACCCGTCCGACCGCGATATCGTACTCGCGGATGCGCGTCTGCGCGATCTGGATATCGGCGACGACATGCGGGGTGTCATACAGCGTCACATCGGCATCGACGATCGCCGATCCGACCGCCAGCTTGGCGGGCCCAGGCAGCACGACATCATTGGCCCGGACATTGATCGCCGCCGCCTGATACTGGCCCGCAGCGCTCAACCGGACGAGGCCGCCCAGTCCCTGCCCTGATGCGTTGAGCTGTCCAACGAACGGCCCCGCTCTGCTTTGTACCAAGCGCCCGTTAAATCCGATGCCCGACAAATCACCGCGCGCGATATCGATCGTCAACGGACCCGTTGCGGTCAGCAGCACGACATCGGCGGACAACGGTCCGTAATCGGTGTCGCCCGTCGCGGCGAGGTGATAGCCATTCGGCGCCCCATTGATTTCCGCGACCAGATTGGCGAGGCCGATGCCAAGCCCAGGACGTTCGGCGGTCAGCGTCGCGCGCGGATCGCTGATTGTCCCCGCCAGCTGGACGCCAAGCGGGCCGTAGTCGGTGGAATTGGCGCGCGCGGTCAGTCGCACCTGTCCGTTCGGCGCATAGCTCCCTTGCCCGCCAACGATCCGCAGCAGCGGTGACGTCATCCGCAGATTGGCGAAACGGACGATCCCGTCGGTGCCATAGCGGACGTTACTGGTCGCCACCGCATTGCCGCCCAGCAGGTCGCGTACCCCCGAATTGAACAATTGGGTCGATCGTGCGCGAACACGTCCCGCAATCGCAAAGCCGCCGTTCGGCGCAGTTTCCAGATCGGCGTCGGTATCGATGTCGAAAATGCCGACACTTTCGATGCGATAGTCGTTGATCCGCCCGTCGATCGCCCCAGTGTAAAAACCCCGGTTCAGGTCAGCGATGACGATTGCCTTGGCATCGATGCGAGGCGACCGCAGCCGCAGATTGTCGCTGAGGATGCGGCCATTGCTGTAGGCAAGATCGCCGTCGAGCCGTACCTGCACCAGCGTCCCGCCCGCGACCGCGTCGAGGCCGCGGATCCGCGCCGCGCGGCCCGCGACCGGAATAATGATTTGATCGGCGTCGACGCGCGCCTTGCCCGACAGACTCAACGTGTCGATCACAATGTCGTTGACCGCGAGTGCATTCGCATTCGCCTGATACGCGACAGTCGGCAGGTCCAACCCCCCGTCCAGCGTCGCCGTCGCCCGCACACCATCGGCGCGAACCGACGGCGCAATGGCACCGGGGCGGAGCAGAACGAACGCCAGCTGCAATGCTTCATACCGGCTGTTGCCCAGATCGAGCCCGCCGCTCACCCCCAAGCGGAAGGCATCGGACGAAAAGCGACCATCGAGATCGGCTTTGCGCTCTTCAAGCCGCGCCGTCAGGTCGACCGCCGTTTCCGGCCCCAGCAGCGCTGCCGTTGCACCCGTGAACAGCCGCGAAACCTGCGCGCTCCCTTTGACTGCAAAGGTACCGTTACGGCCGGTCAGCGCCAATCGTGCGAGAGGCGCGGCACCAAGATCGGCTATGAGATTGCCATTCCAGACTTTCCAGTCACCGCGTCCCGCCAGCTTGGCTGTCAACGGCTCTTTGAAGCCGCCCATGGCCGCAATTACCCCGCCCTGAGGCGCTGTCACATTCAGGGTGACGTCAAACCGGTTCGCTTCCGGAACGGCAACGAGCAGCAGCGCCAGCGTGTCGCCCTTGGCATTGGCGCCGATCGTCGCGGCATTCGCCGTGATCTGCGCGCGCCGATCGGCAATAGCGATCTTTCCCGCCAACCGCGCTGCCTGCCGCTCACCGGCGACGGCGGGGTCAAAAATGAAACGATCGACGCGCAACGCGCCGATGTCGATATCAAGATCGGGCAGCAGCGGCTCGCCGGTATCGGGCACGACCTTGAACGCCGGCATCTTGCGCATCGTCATCGTCGCGGCAGTTGCCGAGCGGACGTCGACATGGTTGGCGAAATAGCGGAGTGGGCGCCAATCGACCTGCACTTCGGGCGACTCAAGAAAAACGCCCTTGGGATCGGACAGCGTGAAGTTGCGGATGACCATGCGGCCATAAAGCGACCCGTCGAGCCGCCCGATGCCGATCTTCATCCCGTTTTCGAATTCATATTTCTCGACCTGGGTAACGACGAAACGCCGCCCGGCATCGCTGTTCAGGCCCACCAGAAACAATGCAAACAGCAGGATCAGCCCGAGCAGCGATAAGCCGATCCAGCGGAGAATCGTCATCGGCCAGCTGCGCGCCTTTACACGCACCGCGGCATCTGCCGCCACGGGCGCGTCATCAGCCATCAGAAAGCTTGCCCGATCGACACATAGACGCTGACCAGCGCTTCTCCCGGCTTGCGTCCGATCGGCGTCGCGACGTCCAGCCGCATAGGACCGAAGTTGGTGTAGTAGCGCGCCCCGATGCCAGCGCCAAAGCGCAGGTCAGAGAAGGTCGGTGTCGAACCGCGATACACCTGCCCCGCATCGACAAAGCCGACGACGCCGAAATTGCCGAAACGATAGCGTCCCTCGAACGCCGCCTCAGCGACACTGCGCCCGCCGATCGGATCATCATTGGGATCCTTCGGTCCGAGTTCCTGATAGCCAAACCCGCGCACTGATCCGCCGCCACCGGCATAGAAACGCCGCGATGGCGCCAACCGTTCGCGCGCGGCGCCCAGGATCGACCCGGCGCGCACGCGCCCCGCCAGCACGATATTGTCGGCGACCGGATAATAGCCGCTGACGTCAAGACGAGCGCGCGCGTAGGGCGAAAATTGCCCGGCGAGCGATCCTTCAGGCTGAATGAGTGCGGTCACGCGAAAGCCTTTGGTAGGATCGAGCAGGCTGTCGGTGCGGTCCATCCCGACCTGCCCCGTCAGACCAAAGATTGTATAGAAATCGCGGTTCCGCTCGGCGCGCGCGAAGTCATAATCGTCTTCGCTCGTCGCGATCAGCTCGGCGCCAAAGGCATAGGTGAATTTCTTTTGCCAGATCGGCGTCGAATCATAGCTGACGCGCGCCGCGATACGCCCGGTGATCGCGTTGAACGCATTATAGTCGCTCCGCGTCGCTTCGGCGACCAGTTCAAAGGTGCGATCGCGGCGTCCGGCGTTCGAACGGCGCAAAGTCGCGCCGATGCCCTGCTCCTGCGTCCCCACTACGCCGCGAAAGATCAGCGCACCTTCAGGCGGCAGCAGGTTGCGGTGCGTCCAGCTGCCCTCGACGCGCAGCCCCTCGCCGGTGCCGTAACCGGCGCTGGCGGCCAGGGTGCGCGGCGGCCCCGCTTGCTGCGTCACCAGCATCGTCACATATTCCGTATCGTCGCCCGCGCTCTCGCCGGTCGGCTGCGGCTCGGCAGCGACGGTGGCGAATAGGCCGGTCGCGACCAGCGCCTGACGCAGATCATCGACCTTGCGGCTGTCGTAAAGTTCGCCGCGATTGAAGCGCGCGAGCACCGCGACATGCTCGGCGTCGAACGCCAGATCGCCGGTCGTCTCTATGCCCCCGAACCGTGATCTTTTGCCGATGTCGATGGGCAGCGTATATGCGCCGTCCCCGGTCGCCCCATCGAGCAAGATGTCGCGCTGGCCAACCTCAGCAAAGGGGTAGCCCTCTTCGGGCAATTTAAGCGCGATCGCCGCCTCGGCGCCCTGGACGCGCTGCGCGACAATCGGTTCGCCGACGCTGAGCGGAAAATTGTCGGCAATCAGGTTTGGAGGGATGGTGGGATCGGCCTTCAGAATGATCTCGGCCAGCTTGTACTGCGTTCCCGGCTTCACATCGATAACCGCTGTGAGGGGGCGGCGCTGGCGCGGTTGCCCCTCCTGTCCTTCTTGACGTTCACCGCGATCGATCCGGGTATCGACCACCGCGTCATAATAGCCCTCGGACGCCAGGATGCGCTGCATCAACTCGCCATCGGCGGTCAGGCGGGCGCGTACCATCGCGGCATTGTCGGCCTTGCCGTCGCCGTCATAGAGCGCCGACAAGTCTCCGAACAGGTCGGCGAGGTCAACATCGGTGCTGTCGTCGGCAGGGGCCAGTCCGTTGACCTGCACCGTATAGGCGACGCTGACATTCTCGCGGTCGTCCTCCGCCTCGGCGAATTCGACCGGTTCGACATCGAAATTTTCGAGCGGCGGCAGCGGCGCGGCGAGTTCGCGGTCGGTAATCAGCGCATCGCCGATGACCTCCACCGCATCGCCATCAGCCAGCGCCGGGACCGGCACGCCATCGACCGCGGGCGTCGCGGCATCCGCTGCTGCATCGGCAGTCGTCGACGCATCGGCGGCTTGCCGCCGTTCAAAGTCGGCAATCGATTCGAGCGGTCGGTTGAGTTCGGGATCGTCCTCCGCGAATATCTGCGGAATCGCTTTTTCAAACTCCTCGTCGCTGATGATCGGCGCCACTTCGGGAAATGCGACATCGGGCGGCGGCGACGTCGGAGCCGCGATGGAATTTTCGGGTGCGGGTTCAACGGTCGGCACGACTTGTGGCGGCTCAACCGGCTGCGCGCCCGCAGAGGTCGCCCAGGCCAGGCCAAAAACAGACGCCGACACGATCAATAGCGGTCGCGACCGCATCAAACGCATCGGGTGATAATCACAGGAGGTTTCAGTGTTTTGCATCTATGGGCCGCCGATATGGCATCTCTGACCGTCGTGCGGTGGCGGCGCAACTGGTTTCTATGTGCCCAAAGCGGCGACTCCGCTTCGCTTCGTCGCATTTTCTTGCCGCTACCGATGCGTGGCAGAACAGCGGCAGGATCAGGTGTCGGCGTCAGGAATCGACGCCGAACAGGTCGCGGCTGTAAACCTTGTCTTCAACGTCTGCCAAGTCGTCGGTCACCCGGTTGGCGATAATGACATCGGCCTCGGCTTTGAACGCTGCCAGATCGCGTACCACGCGCGAATTGAACAACCGCTCGTCATCGATCAGCGGTTCATAGACGATCACCTCCACCCCCTTCGCCTTGATCCGCTTCATTACTCCCAGTATGCTGCTGGCGCGGAAATTGTCCGATCCCGCCTTCATCGCCAAACGGTGGATGCCGACCACGCGCGGACGGCGCTTGAGCACCTCGGAGGCGACGAAATCCTTGCGCGTCGTGTTTGATGACACGATCGCCTGGATCAAATTTTGCGGCACCTCGCTGTAGTTGGCCAGCATCTGCTTGGTGTCTTTGGGCAGGCAATAGCCGCCGTAACCAAAGGACGGGTTGTTATAGAAACTGCCGATCCGCGGGTCGAGGCACACGCCCTCGATGATCTGGCGCGAATCGGCACCGTGCATCGCAGCGTAAGTGTCGAGCTCGTTGAAGAACGCGACCCGCATCGCAAGATAGGTGTTGGCGAACAGCTTGATCGCTTCGGCCTCGGTGTTACCCGTCTGCAAAACGGTAGCGTCATGTTTCAAAGAGGCGGAAAGTAAGAGCTGGGCGAATTCCGCCGCGCGCGGGTGCGTGTTCCCAACGATAATCCGCGATGGGTGCAGATTGTCATAGAGCGCCCGTCCTTCGCGCAGAAATTCGGGCGAAAAGACGATCGCGTCGGTCTTGTGCTTGGCGCGCATCCGATCGGTGAATCCGACCGGTACCGTCGATTTCACCACGATCACCGCGGCGGGGGCCAATTCCAACGCGTCAGCGATCACCGATTCGACCGAGCCGGTGTTGAAGTAATTGGTGTCGGGATCATAATCGGTCGGCGTCGCGACCACGACAAAATCGGCGCCCTCATAAGCAGCTTGCTTGTCGATGGTTGCCGTCAGATCGAGTTTGCGGTTTGCCAGATACTCCTCGATTTCGGGATCAGCGATCGGGGAGCGGTGGGCATTGATTTGATCGACCTTGCGGCTGTCGATATCGAGCGCCACAACCCGATTATGCTGTGCCAGCAGCACCGCGTTTGAGATACCGACATAGCCGGTGCCAACGATTGTGATTTTGACCGGATCGTTCGGCACTGGTGTTATTCTCCTGTAATGGCTGCCGCCACCTAACAGCCGGGGCCAAATCGCTCAACCACGACGCGGCCGGAGCTGCGACGACAAAGCCGCAATCAGGTACCGCAAAAGGTTTTGTAAGGGTCAGCGTCGACTGGCGCCGGCTGCGCGAAAGCAGCCCACTCGGCGCGCTCGACATAGGGGTTTTGCACGACTTGCAGAAGTTCGGTCCAAGGCGCCATGTCCCCTGCCTCCGCCGCAACCAGCGCAGCCTCGACGAGATGATTGCGCGGAATATAGAGCGGATTCACCGCATCCATCGCGTCAGCGCGCTCCAGCGGTGCAATCGCTTCGCGCTCAAGCTGCGCCCACCAATCCGCGATCCACGGCGCCATTGCCTCAGCATCGGGCAGCAGAGCTTGCAGCATGTCGCCATCGCCGCGCAGTAACTGCGCGAGCGCGCGGAAAAAGGAGGTAAAATCGACGGCATGCTGTTCCAGCTCGCCGAACAGCGAATCGATCAACGGCTCATCGGCCTTGTGTGGCTGCCCCAGCCCCAGCTTCGCGCGCATTTCGTCGAGCCATATCGCGCGAAACCGGGCGGGAATCGCGTCAACCAACGCCTTGGCCGCGTCGACGTCAGCAGGATTTACGGCATGGATCGCAGGCAACATAGCCTCTGCATAACGCGCCATATTCCAGTGCGTAATTTGCGGCTGACGCCCGTAGGCATAGCGCCCGTTCGCATCGATCGAACTGAACACCGTGTTCACGGCAAAGCGATCCATGAAGGCGCAGGGACCGTAATCGAGCGTCTCGCCGCTGACAGCGACATTATCGGTGTTCATCACCCCATGAATGAAACCCACACCCATCCAGCGGGCGACAAGCTCGCATTGCAGGCCAATGACGCGATCGAGCAGCGCGAGGTGCGGATTGGCGGCCTCGACGAGCTCAGGAAAGTGACGACGGATGGTGTAATTGGACAGCCGGATGACATGGTCGGCACCAAAATGCGCCGCAAAAAACTGAAAAGTCCCAACCCGAATATGACTGCTCGCAACGCGCGTCAGCACGGCGCCAGGATGCGTCCGCTCACGCTGCACCTGATCACCGGTTGCCACCGCAGCCAGCGACCGCGTCGTCGGCACCTCCATCGCGGCCATCGCCTCGGACACGAGATACTCGCGTAGAACTGGGCCAATCGCCGCTTTGCCGTCGCCGTTGCGCGAGAAGGCAGTGGGGCCAGATCCTTTGAGTTGAATGTCGAAGCGCGCACCGCCCGGAGCAATGATCTCGCCGAGAAGCAACGCACGACCGTCGCCGAGTTGCGACGAAAATTGTCCGAACTGATGGCCAGCGTAGGCAAAGGCGAGCGGATTCGCACCTTCGGGCAATTCCAACCCCGAAAGAAAATGCCCGAGTAGCTGGTCCGTTGCCTTGCCGACTACCACTCCCAGGCGCTTGGCCAGCGCGTGATTGAATGCCAGCAGCGCCGGGGCGGAAGGCCTTGCTGCCACGGCGGGAGCATAAAAGCCCTCCATCGATGCGTGAAAACTATTGCTAAAGGCAAAATCCATGCAAAGGCTCCCGAATCTGGTCTACTTCAAGTCTTGCTGCGAGGACTGCAAGAATTAAGCGACAGCTCTAGCCGGGCACGGCCGGAAACGATCGCGGCTGCGGATCGGAGGAACTTGCCCGCCCGATCCAACATGAACGTCAACGCCCCGTTTCACCTCGAGCGGTCCAGGCGTTCTGTAAAAATGCAATGTCGTTCTCCCATCATAACGTAATGAGCAGCGCTGATCGAATTGCGCAGCGATCCTGTGCGGCCAACGGCGAAAATGCGCTACCGGGAGCAAACGGGAGAACAGCTGCGTTCGGATTTATCCGCATTCCTGCCTCCGGCCTTTCCCCGCTACACAAATCCTCGTCCCCGCATTGAACTGCTAATGTGAAAAGCCAAGGAGCACTTACCAGTTCGGTCTACATGGCCGCCAGCAAGACCATATGAGGACGGGGAAGCTCGCGCTTCCAACGGTACCACCGAACTGGAAGTCATTTTTTCTGCAACAGGCGCGCAGGATTACCTATGACCGTTTCTCCGGGCGGAACATTTTTCGTAACCACCGCGCCCATGCCAATCACCGCACCCGCGCCGACTACAAGCGGATTCTCGGCTGTGCCTTGGCGAAGTATGGCTCCCGTCCCAACATAGGCATAGTCGTGGATATGCACATTTCCGTTACATTTTGCGCCCGGCGCGAGCGTCACAAAATCACCAATGATACAGTCATGTGCCACGTAGCTATAGATGTTGGCATGAAAGCCGCGTCCTATCCGGACGTTCGAGGTAATGGATGAAAACGGCTGCAGAATTGATCCTTCACCTATTAGAACATCGTCGCCAATAACGGCATTTGAAGCGCGAATTTCACAAATCGCTACACCGGCCTTGGTGCAACGTTCCATGAGCTTCTCGCGAACCGGCGCGTCTGCGATTGCGATCGCAACCCCCAAGAACGAACCAGCCCGCAGAAAAGAATCCCAAGTGAAAATCTCATGTTTATTTACTCGGTCGACCGACCGGGTCGTGTCGTCATCTATGAAGACTAGCCGGTCACCGTTTCGCTCGTACTGCTCTCGCGCGATTGGCATTACCTCCCGTCCGAAGCCACTAGCCCCATAAATACCGATCAGCCGCATTATGTATTTCTCCTACGGAGGATATCGCGCCACGCTATTGGTCACGTGTTCCGACAAACTTTGGCATCGTGGCTTCGCCGTCGGCGCTAATTCCTTCGCGCTTCAGAACCTTCGCAAGCGTCGAGAAAAGGATGCTGACGTCTAGCCAAAGGCTGCGGTTGTCCACATACCAACTGTCGAGCGCGAATTTTTGCTCCCAAGTTAACGCATTGCGACCGTTGATCTGCGCCCACCCTGTCACACCAGGCCGCACGTCGTGTCGACGCGCCTGTTCGGCATCGTAGAGAGGAAGATAGTCCATTAACAAGGGGCGCGGGCCAACAAGACTCATCTCCCCCTTCAAGACGTTCCAAAGCTCAGGCAATTCGTCGAGGCTCGACGCGCGCAGAAAGCGGCCGAAATCGGTAATTCGCTCGGCGTCGGCGAGCGGCTGCCCATCCTGGTCGACCGCCTCGCGCATGGTACGGAATTTCAGCATTTCGAACGGCTCGCCATGCAGCCCTGGGCGCTGCTGGCGAAAAATCACTGGCGATCCCATCTGGCAGCGGACTATCAGCGCGACAATCACCACCACCGGCAGCAGAACCGGT
Organism: Sphingopyxis sp. UBA6723; assembly: GCF_002454115.1. GTDB lineage: Bacteria > Pseudomonadota > Alphaproteobacteria > Sphingomonadales > Sphingomonadaceae > Sphingopyxis. Next base: position 317,618 of record NZ_DKIH01000013.1, read on the forward strand.
AGCAAGGCTATCACCAGCACAAGATCAAACACGCGTTTCATTGTTGCAGGTATCCGAACTCCTTTGGCGGCGGAACTATCACATGGATGCCCTGCCACGATTCATTTCGCCGCCCATGCAATTACCGCCACCCTAACGCAAGGCATTAGGTTGGCCTGTAGGCACTGCGGCCTCGACGTGCACAAGTAACCGCAGTTAAGCTACTGAACGCGGGCGCTATATTGCGTCCAATATCAAGCAAAATGAACAGCCTGCATTGCTGACGTGCGCGATTATCGTCATTGAATCCAACCATGATGTCTGCAATAGGAGCCGCGGCTTTTTAAGGTAACGAAAAGTGGCGGGCGCAGGGTGTTTGTGCTCCGAGGAAGATAGATGATCGACGGAAACTCGCGTATTCTGATCACCGGCGGCACGGGGTCGTTCGGAAAGACAATCTTAGCACAGCTGCTCGACGACGGTGTGGGCGAGGTTCGCGTCCTCAGCCGAGACGAAGAGAAACAGGATGCCATGCGCGCCGAGCTTCACGATCCGCGCGTTCGTTATTACGTCGGCGACATTCGCGACCGCGCTAGCGTCGACCGCGCGATGCATGGCACAACGGCAGTTTTCCATGCGGCGGCGCTGAAGCAGGTACCAAGCTGTGAGTTCTTCCCGCTCGAAGCGGTACGGACTAACATCCTAGGGTCAGAAAACGTCATCCGCTCGGCGATCGAATCGCGCATCAGCAGCCTCGTCTGCCTATCGACGGACAAGGCGGTCCACCCGATCAACGCGATGGGCGTGTCGAAGGCGATGATGGAAAAGCTCGCCAACGCCGCAGCGCGTGAGATCGGCACCGACGCCGACACGACGATCAGCTGTGTGCGTTACGGCAATGTCATGTGCTCGCGTGGCTCGGTCATTCCGCTATTCATGAAGCAGATCATGGGCGGCCAGCCGATCACCGTCACCGAGCCGGCCATGACACGTTTCCTGATGCCTCTGCGCGACAGCGTGGCGCTGGTACGCTTCGCCTTCACCCATGCGCGGCAGGGTGACCTGTTCATCAAGAAAGCGGCGGCATCGACCATCGGCGACCTTGTCAACGCGCTAAAGGAACTGTTCGACGCGCCGGATCACCAAGTCAATGTCATCGGCTGGCGCCACGCCGAAAAGCTCTATGAAACGCTCGCTAGCGCACAGGAACTTGGCAAGTCAGAGGATCTCGGCGAATATTGGCGCATCAAGCTCGACGCCCGTGATCTGAACTATCCCGCCTATTTCAGCGAAGGTGACGATCTCGATTCCCAACGCGAGGATTATCATTCGCACAATACCGAGCAGTTGGACGTCGAAGGCGTCAAGCAGCTGCTGCTGAGCCTTCCCGAAGTCCGCGCGCAGCTTGCGCTTTGGAAAGGAGAGGCAGCTTGAAGATCGCCGTCACCGGCGTCAAGGGACTGCTGGGATGGCACGCCGCAGCCCGGCTGCACGCGGCGAACTGCGCAGCGCGCTTCCGCGGCGATGCGCCACCCTATGAACTGGCGCTGCTGGATCATGCCGCATTCGAGGATAGCGATCAGCTCGGCGCTGCGGTGCAGGGCGCTGCGGCGGTGCTGCATTTCGCCGGGGTCAACCGCGGCGCCGAATCCGAGGTTGAGGCCGCCAATCCGGCAATCGCGCAAAAGCTAGCCGACGCCTGCCGGTGCACCGGATCGACGCCGCACATCGTCTATGCCAACAGCATCCACGCAAGCGGCGACACCTTCTACGGCCGTTCCAAACGAGTCGCGGGCGAAATTCTGGCCGCTGCCGGCGGCACGTACAGCGAGATGATGCTGCCGCATATCTTTGGCGAATGCGCGCGCCCTTATTACAACAATGTCACCGCGACGCTGATCGACCAAATCTGGAAGGGGGAACAGCCGACAATCAATCCCGAGGGACGCGTTTCGCTGTTCCACGCGGGCGCCGCCGCCGATCTGGCGATCGACGCCGCGCTTGGCAAATGGTCGGGCACCGCGGCGCCGGCGGGCCGCGATATGAGCATCGTCGAACTTTACGCCCGACTGACGGCTTTTCACGCGCTCTACAGTGCGAACCTCTTCCCCAATCTTGGCGATGGGTTCGACCTAGCGCTGTTCAACAGCTATCGCACCGGCGGCTTTCCGAATTTCTATCCGAAGAAGATGGATCCAAAGAGCGACGCCCGCGGCACCTTGTTCGAAACCAGCAAGGCACATGGCGCGTCGCAGACGTTCGTGTCGACCACCCTGCCTGGCGCGACGCGCGGTGACCATTTCCATATCGACCTCGTCGAGCGCTTCGTCGTCGTGTCGGGCCGTGCGACGATCCGCGTTCGCAAGGTGCTGACCAACGAGATTCACAGTTTCTCGGTGTCGGGCGATGAGCCGGTTGCCATCGATATGCCGCCGTTTCATACCCACCATATCGTCAATGATAGCGGGGATCATGTCGTGACCTTCTTCTGGTCGCACCGACAGTTCGACCCGGCAAACCCTGATACCTTTGCCGATCCCGTCCTTATCCAGGCATAAGATTATGAGCACATTGAAGGTCACAACCATTCTCGGTACCCGGCCCGAGATCATCCGCCTGTCGCGCGTGATGGCGCGGCTCGATACGCTTACTGACCACCGGATCGTTCACACCGGCCAGAATTGGGACTATGAACTCAACGAACTGTTCTTCAGCGACCTCGGCGTACGCAAACCCGACAATTTTCTCGGCGTCGACACCTCCACTCTCGGTGCGGTCCTCGGCGGTATCCTGATCGAGACCGAGAAAGAATTGAAGGCGAACCGCCCCGACGCGCTTCTCGTTCTCGGCGATACGAACAGCGCGATCGCGGCGATCATAGCGCGCCGGATGAAGATCCCGGTCTATCATATGGAAGCGGGGAACCGCAGTTTCGACCGCAACGTACCCGAGGAAACGAACCGTCGGCTGGTCGATCACATCGCCGACTTTAATCTCGTCTATACCGAACATGCCCGCCGCCATCTGCTCAGTGAAGGGATCCAGCATCGCCGCGTCTATCTGACCGGATCGCCGATGAAGGAAGTGCTCGATCACTATCGCCCGCAGATCGAAGCGTCGGATGTGCTGTCCCGCTTGGGGCTAACCCGCCGCGGCTATTTCATTGTCTCGATGCACCGCGAGGAAAATGTCGACAGCAAGGATCGGCTAAAAGCGCTTGTCGGCACGCTGAACGCGCTCGCCGACACCTATGACCAGCCGGTGGTCGTATCGACCCACCCGCGCACGCGCAAACGGCTCGAGGCGCTCGAGGGCGTCACGCTTGACCCGCGCGTCCAATATATGAAGCCGTTCGGCTTCCACGATTACAACCACCTCCAGATGCATTCGCATTGCGCCATTTCGGACAGCGGCACGATCGCCGAAGAAAGCTCGATCCTGGACTTTCCGGCCATCACACCGCGCGATGCGATCGAGCGGCCCGAGGCGATGGACACCGGCAACATCATCGTCACCGGGCTCGATCAGCAGGCGATGCTCGAGTCGATCGCGGCGGCCGTGAAGATTCACGCTGAACGCGTGGGGGCCGGCCTGCCCTCCGTCGTCCCCGCCGACTATCAGATCGCAAACACGAGCGAACGCGTCGCCAAGCTACTCCTCGGTACTGCACGGCTGTCGAACGGCTGGGACGGCATCCGCATGCACGATTATGTCTGACGCAGGATAGTAGCGCCGATGCGCATTCTTTACCTCACCCAATGGTTCGATCCCGAGCCTGCAGTCAAGGACGCGGGCTTCGCGCGCGCGCTCGTCGATGCCGGGCATAAGGTCGAAGTGGCGACCGGCTTTCCCAACTATCCGGGCGGAAAACTCTATCCGGGCTATCGGCTCGGCCCTTATCGCACCGAGACGATCAACGGCGTCAAGGTCCATCGGCTGTGGCTCTATCCGTCGCACGACGCCTCGTCTTTGAAGCGTGTCTTCAATTATCTCAGCTTCTTCCTGTCGACCCTGATCTTTGGTCTGTTGCGCGGTAGGCGCTATGATCTCATCTATATATATCATCCGCCGCTGACCCCCGCCCTCGCGGCCGCGCTGTTCTGCAAGGTCCACCGCAAGCATTTCATCGTCGAAATTCAGGATCTCTGGCCCGACAGTGTAAGCGCGTCGGGTATGGCAAATCCGAATATCGTCCGGGTGCTCGAGCGCGCCTGCGCCTTCGTCTATCGCCGCGCGGCCCGCATTGTCCCGCAGAGTAACGGCATGAAGGCCGAACTGATCCAGCGCGGCGTTCCTGCCGAGCGGCTGGCCACGATCTTTAACTGGGCGACCTATCTTCCCCCTGCCCCAGGACAGGATCTCCCGGACGACATCGCGGCAGCTTTCGCGGGGCGCATCAACCTCGTCTATGGCGGCAATATCGGGCAAGCGCAGCAACTCGGCGTACTTGTCGACGCGGCGGTCGCAGCCCACCGTAGCAATCGGGCGATACGGCTGCACCTAGTCGGAGGCGGGATCGAGCGCGAACCGTTGCAACAGAAGGTCCGCGACTTGCGAGCGGACGACGCGGTGCATTTCCATCCGCCGATCGCGCGCGACATTATGGACCGCGTTTTCGATGCCGCCGACATATTGGTCATGCATCTGAAGCACGACCCGCTCTATCTGATCACTATCCCATCGAAAACGCAGCATTATCTTGCTTGCGGCAAACCGATCGTCGCCGGCCTGCCAGGCGAAGCCGCCGACATTCTGAAGCAGTCGGGCGGCGCAATTGTCTGCGCCCCCGGCGACGCGGCGGGGATGGCAGAAGGCCTGGAACGGATCGCGGCGATGACCGTCGGCGAAAGACGCACGATGGGCGCGCGCGCGCGTGCCTTTTACGATGCGAATTTCAGCATGAGCCGTGCGGTGGAAAAGACCGTGCAGTTGATCGAAGAGCAGCGTTGAGCCGATAGCACGGAGCAGAAGATGGTAACCGAGAAGTCCAAGTGGCCAAGTTTTGATGAAGAAGAAATCGCGGCGGTCGCGGCGACGCTGGCATCGGGAAAGGTCAACTATTGGACCGGAACCGAGGGTCGCGATTTCGAGCGCGAATTTGCCGCATGGACGAAAACGCGCCGCGCGATCGCCCTTGCCAACGGCACTCTTGCTCTCGACGTAGCGCTGAAAGCGTTGAACATCGGTCCCGGTGACGAGGTGATCGTGACCCCACGCACCTTTATCGCCTCGGTGTCGTGCGTCGTCAACGCGGGCGCCACGCCGGTCTTCGTCGATGTCGATCGCGATAGCGGCAACATGTCAGCTGCCACTATCGCACCTGCCGTTACCGACCGGACACGCGCTATCATCCCGGTTCATCTCGCCGGCTGGCCATGCGATATGGACGCGATCATGGAGATCGCCAATGCGCGCGGGATCAAGGTGATCGAGGATTGCGCCCAAGCCCACGGCGCGGCAATTAGCGGCCGTCCGGTCGGCTCGGTCGGTCACGTCGGCGCTTGGTCTTTTTGCCAGGATAAGATCATGACCACCGGCGGCGAAGGCGGCATGGTGACCACCGATGACGAGGAACTATGGACTGCCATGTGGTCATACAAGGATCATGGCAAAAGCTGGAACGCCGTTTACGAGCGCGATCATCCGCCGGGTTTTCGGTGGGTTCATGAAAGCTTCGGCACGAATTGGCGGATGCTGGAAATGCAGGCAGTCATTGGACGCATTCAGCTGCGGCGCATGACTGATTGGACTGCGCGAAGGACCGAGATCGCCCAGCGCTTCGCCGCCGTGTTGGCCGAGTTTCCCAACATTGTCCGCGTTCCGCTGCCTGCGGCGGGCGTCACACACGCCTTTTACCGACTCTATGGCTATGTCCGGCCTGAAGCTCTGCTAGCCGGTTGGTCGCGAGATCGCATTGTCGCTGAGATGAGCCACCAAGGCGTCGGCGTGATGCAGGGATCCTGTTCTGAGGTTTATCTGGAAAAGGCGTTCGACAATACGCCTTGGCGTCCAACCCAGTCACTACCCGTTGCAAAGCAGCTAGGAGAAACCAGCCTCATGTTTCTCACTCACCCCACGATGACAGACGCAGAAATAGCCGATCAGTGTAACAAAATCCGGATCACATTGCTTAAACTTGCAGCCTAGCGAGCCGTGGCCGACGCGGGCGCGACCACCCGCTGGTCAGTGGCGGACCCATTTCGCATTCATGCCATCGGTGATCTCGCCAAATGGCCGCCCCGGGCTAAGCCAGGATCGTTTCGGGACGAAACCTCAACCATCGCATTACGAGGGCGACCGTTGATCGCAACCAGCGAGTAAACAGACACCAAAGCGCCAACAACGCCCCAGAGGATCGTTGCCTGGCTGATCGTGCCGGAGAATTGTGCGGCGAAAATCTGTTGGATAACCAGCAGGGCAAGCCAGCCAAATGCCGGCACTCTCCGCAACGTCCGATAGGATGCCACGACGGTCAGGATCAGGATCGTTATCATTAACAGACCGCCAAAAAGGCCGGTTGCCATGAAGGCCTCAATTATCAGATTGTGTGGGTATCCTCCGAAAACCGGATCTTCCAGACCATATCCAGTCAGCGGAAATTTCGTAAACTGGCTCCAGGCTGATGCATAAAGGTCGATGCGACCGAGCGTGCTGACCTCATCGAACTGGGAGGAACCCAATAGCCGCTCATAAATCTGTGTGCCGGCGATATGATCGACGAGCGTTACTATGGGGACAAAAGCCACGGCGCCTGCCAGGATCAGACCGACGATCCAGTATTTGCTTCGCAAGTTAGACGCCATAACAGCGAACAGCAGGGCGATCACGAGGCTGACGAGAGGACCACGCGAATTCGCGACGAGTGCAAGGTAGACGCCCACCACCAGCGCCACCGAAAACATCAGCTTGCCCAATAATAATTTCTGATCGGGGCGTAGGAACAGCGCCCACAACGACAACAGGACAAGTTGGACGCCGAGATGACCCAGCGAGATCGGATTTAGAGCGGTCAGCGCCGCGCGCCCACCGTCATAGGCTCCGTAATCGCTCTGCACCGTTGTAGACAGGTTCGGCAGTGCCAGGAGTGCCGCGCCAAAGGCGAAGACGAAACACCAGTTGAAATAGTGGCTTGCGTCCTTCAACTGGTAGCGACCGCGGGCAAGGCCAAAGAGCGGTATGATCGAACCGCCAATCGCCCAAAGCCAATAACTGGAAGGCTCGTAGAAGAGGCTGTATGATTTCAATAAGGTATCGTTCGTCATCCGGAGGACATAGGCTAACCAAAACCCAAGGCACGCCGCCATCGTCCACCACCATATCGCGTTACGGTTGGGAGACACGGACACAATCAGCAGGACAGCGCAGAAAAGCGCGGTGACTCCGCGTATCGCGATGGAGAATGGCTGGCTCGGCATATCAATGATCTGCGACAACGCCGCAACAAGCGGGAAGCCCGCAACGACAGCCGCCAAGGCGAAAGCCTCCAGGAAGACGATCCAGCCCCTTGTCGCGGTGCCGTCGTTCATTTCGCATTATCCAGCTGGTTTATGAGAGATACGACGCGATCGGCCATTCCGCACGTGTTGTAAAGGTGATGTGCGCGACGCAAAGCCTCGTCGGACCATCGATCCAGGCTCTCTGCGTCATCGATGGCCACAACGATCTTTTCGATTAGATCAGCCTTATCGTTCCTGGCAAAAGCGACGCCGGTAGAACCCTCTTCAAAGGCCGTGATCTCGGGCATGTTTCCCCATCGATCATTGTTGACGATTGCGGGCAGTCCGTATGCCATGGCATGGATCAAGCTCAATCCTACCGCCCCTGGATAGATGAAGAGACGGCAGCCGTTTGCAACCTTTGCAATCTCTGCTTCGTCCGAAGTGCCGCCGTGCCACACGACTGCATCGGAGACTTGCAACCGCTCCGCCAGCAATTCGAGTTCGGGGCGAGCCGGCCCATCGCCCACGATCTGCAGCCTGACCCCTGTCAGGCGCGGGTCAGCTAGCGCCTTGATCAGCAAGTCTGCCTGACATTTTTCCTGGATCCGACCGATCAGCAGGATATCGCGGGGCCGATCTTCGGCGCGATAGGGCAATCTGACCTCGGCAATCGGTTCAACGTTGATGCCATTGTTAACAGCACTGAGAGGGCGACGGTCATTGTGTCCGAAGCCATCACGATACTCTTCGACCTCTTGGTCAGTATAAAAAAGGACCGCGTGGACCAGCTTCATCAGCATCATGCGAAGGTAAAAGCGATAGGATTTCGAAGTGCTGCTCCAGTAATGGCCGAACCAGATCGTTTTGACCCGGCGGAGGCGCGCCTTCAGCAAGAGTACCAGCGTCGACACAGTGCGCGGACCGCCACAGACGATCAGCGTATCCCCGCGCTGCATCGGCACGCTCATGACGCCAGGCTGCCATTCAATGACGCCGGGAATCAGCGGCTGCATCAAACCTACCGGCCGTTCCCAATGAAAAGGCTGCGTGCGCTGGGTCAGAACCCCCATGTCGGTGGGAGAATAGTAAAGCGCAAAGCGCTGCCCAAGCAGCTTTGCCAGCCGATCAAAGAAATCAACCCGGTAGGCAGGCAATGCCGGCTGGCAGAAAATGACGCGGGGGCGAGACTGAAGGTTCACTGAAATCTACAACTTATCGTATGCGCGGTGGCCGGCACCGATGCCGCCATCCACCGCGCGTATAAATTCCCTGCGCCATTCACGCAACACGGCTGGATCCGCCGTTCGAACTATCTCTTGACCAGTCAATTCCGCAATCAATGTTGCTGCGGCTTGGCGCGGGTCTTCGGAAAGCCGGACGGCATCGATCCCCAGCCGCTCCACGTAACTTCCAACGATCACGGCACCCTCGCGGATCACTGGGCGGCGGCCCCGCTGGACAGCGCGCCCGAAAATACCCGACGCCTGGTCATAGTCAGGGTGATAGCAGGCCCAGACTGCTGAGCTGGCGCGATAAAGCGCTGCCAGCTCGGAATCGCTTGTTCGGCGATCCCACACGATCGCGCCCGCCTTAGCGGCAGCATCGGCATCACCAGCGCTATCTTTCTGAACATGGCCAGCGATCACGACACACAACTTTTCTGTCAGCGTCGGGTCCGCAGCGATGATCGCTGCCAGGTGGCCGAACCCCTTACCCGCATTCACGGTACCGAGGAACGTCAGGACCGGCCGCCCGTGGGCTTCGGCTAACACCCTAGCGGCCAAGGCCTCGTCGATGGCGTCGTCATCGTCGACCACATCCCAAAGTTGAGGGTCATGAACCGCATCGGTTGCGACGCCTCTCAACTGGGGCACCGCCTCGAACGGCAGGAGTGACAGCGTCGACACAAGGGGAACCCGACGAAGTGAACGAAACAGCTGGCGCTTGATCCACCCGCGAGGGCCGCTGAAAAAACAGCTCTGCGGCCGCATAAAGATTCCTGCGGTGCGCCGCCCACGCATCGTTCGCGCTAGCGCAACTATCACGAAACCGCGGACATCGTCGTCGAGCGTTGCGAACATGAGTTGCTCAGCACGAACGAGACGCCTGAAATTTACTGCACCGACGCCCCCAATCGACGCATCGAGCCCGAACCAGCGGTGGAACAGGTCGATGAACGAACGATGATGCCCGCCGATATGATTGAGATGCAAAAGATGCTCGCGCGCAGGGGGCGAGGCAGGCTCTATCATTATACTCTCCGGAGCTTCGACTATCTACCCGACTGATGGCAGTTCACGTGTGCGACCAATGATTGAAGAAATTTGCGATCTGAACGGCTCCGCCCCACATCGTTCCGCAAGCAGCGACGATGATCAGCGCGAGGATAATCACGACCGGGAGTTCCCGAGCGAATTGCGCCCGCACTCCAAATGACCAGGCATTTCCCGCAGCGGTAACCACCGCGCCGGCGATCAGTCCCGCAGCAACGCCGATCACTACGCCCTCGCTTCCAAACGCCGGCATGAGAAGCATCGCGCTGGCGACAATAACAATGCCGATCGTCGCGTGCGACAACATGTTCCAACGCAACATGCCCTGCCCCTGGGCCGCAAGATAAAGAGCTAAGGAAAATATGTTGATACTCCATCCCAAGGCAAGCAGAGCGTTGAATCGGAGGACCTCAACCGATACCTCACGCAAGATGACGAGACACATAAACGGCGCTGCAGACAATGAGATCAACGTCACGGTGAGCGCGGCGACATTCGTGTAGCGTTGAGCTCGATGCAGCAGGCTGGCAAAGTAGGAATCGCTGGGAGTTTCAGCCATAGCAAAGGCAGGGATTAAAGGCGTGGTGCTGCTGATGACGAGATTGCGCGCCTGCATTGCAAGCCGCGCCGCAAGTTCGTAGAGGCCAACTGCGGCGGTACCACCCGAAAGGTTGATGCAATATTTGGTCAGGGGTTCAAGCGCCAAGCTAAGGGCGCCGATCACGTTTAGTCGCAGAGCATAGCCAGTGGTGCGCCGGAAGATCGTCGGCCGCCATCTCGTCGGCAACCAGCCCAGGCGGTCGACGCGTCGCCTCAAGAAAAGCCATCCGCCTACTATCACGATGGCTTGCTGCACCGTTTGAGCTAGCGCGAAACCCGGCAATCCCCAGCGCGGGATCGCTATTGCTGCAATCGCCAAACCGATTACAGCAGCTATCGATGCCAAGACGGAACGAATATCGGCGCGCATATGCCCATCGATCGCTGACGAAACGCCAACAGCCAGCGGGGTCATCAGCATCAGCGCAGCTATCCAGGGAAACAGGCGCCATGCGTCCGCCCATTGCGAGGGGCTTATCATGTGCGCCAGCAGCGCGGGCGCAGCAAGCAGCAGAAGAGCAACAAACGCGCCGTTGACCGCTATGCTCGTTAACAGCACGGTATGAATTACCGTTGCGCGCTCATGTTCCGCAAAATCCAGGCCGTGCCGCGCCACAGATCGGGCCAGCGCGGACGCCCCGCTGACGTCGAAGCTGCTCGCGACGCCACCGAACAGCATGAGCAGCGACCAGAGCCCCAGGCTTTCAATCCCTTCGCGCTCGACCAACATGCGGTAGGACAAAAAAATACATATGATGGCTACGACGCTCTGTCCCAGCGAGAACAAACCGTTGCGCCCCAGCCCGCCGGCGCGAACTCGCTCGACGATTTTGCCGAACCTAGCAATCATTGCGACAAGCCTTTTGATGTCGGGCTAGGAAATACGATCGGGATGGAACAACACCACATCGATCTGCTCGAGCTTGTGACTATCGCTATCACGATAAGCCGGCGCGATGTCGAATACTACAAAGCCAGCATCGAGGAGGGGCGCAAGCACATCAAACGCAAGCGGCTGCCGATCGTACAGTTCGCTGAGCGAAAGCTCGATCATCAGTCCCGCGACATGATCGAGCGTAGTCTGCGCGCCAGCCAGTACAAGCCCCTCACCCCCTTGAACATCGATCTTGAGGAAAGATCGCTGCCCCTCCATCGAATAACCCCCGAACACGTCGTCAAGACGGCGCGTCGATACATCGACGATGGCGCGCGGTCGAATGCCTGGGATTGTATTCTGCGCCTTGCTCGACGCGGCAAGAAGCGAGCTGGTTGCGTCACTGTCATTAACATGGAAAGCAACCATTCCTTCGCGATCGCTCAGTGCGATCGCCGGCGCCACCTGCCAGCGCTCCCCTACCCGCGCGGCCGCAGCGGTTAACTCGCGGTGGGCATGTGGCATGGCCTCGAACGACACGATTCGCCCCCGATACCCATTGGCCAGGAGTTGGGTGGCAAACTGCCCTCGATTGGCGCCAATATCTAGCACCAGACGGACATCATAGGTCGCTAGGAAATTCGCTAGACGCAGATCGTCGCGCGCGGAGGGCCCGTTACGCCGTATTTCGAGGCCAATGCTACGTCCCGCAATCTGTATGGCTGCCGGGATGTTTCCCGCTCTCAAAGCTCGCCAAGCGTTCATCATGTCGAGGTCTTCGTCCGCTGTGCGAGCAATGCAACATCTGCCGACGGAAGCGCTACAATCATCGAATAATGGTCCGGCTGAAGCGCGTTCACTGGGATGATATCGTATTGGATGCCGTCAAGCACCTTACGTAAGGCGCCGAAAACCTGACTTACAGTACCGTGCCCGACGTTCCGTTTTGAAAGCACGCAAAGCACATAGCCCGCCTGTTGTAATAATTCGGCGGCTTCACTGCGCCCATTAACGAAAGCACCAACGTTCTGCTCGAAAACGACAATCGGCTGACTCCGCTGCAACATCTCAAAAGCGCCCCGAAGTACTGACGCCTCGAACCCCTCGACGTCGATCTTGATCAGGGCGACGTCTCCCAAGCCGGAAGCAAGATCATCGAGCCGCTCGACGGTCACGTCGCAACGATCGCTCGGGGTGGCGTCCTCGGCAGCGACAAGCGTCGCTTCGCCGACATTTAGCGGGTCAAATTTGAGCGGCAGAACGCCGCGCATGTCTCCGAGCGCAAGATTATGTACGAAGATGTTCAATGCCAATTGAGCATTCACCGAAAGGACACCAAAAGTTCGGGGGTTGGGCTCAAAACTGTGAACCGCAGCGAAGCGGTTCGCGAAGAATAGACTATGGTTTCCGATATTGGCGCCGATGTCGAGCGCCGTAGACGACGAAAAGCGCTCACGGAACGGAGCGAGGAAGTCATCAAGCACCGCCAGATCGTCGCGCTCGAACCGCCCGTTCAAAGCAATATCGCGCCCGATGAAGTCGAATGCGAAGACGGCGACAGGCGAATACCCCGTCTGCACATGGTGCCGCGCCCGCGCTGCAAGATACCGTCCCACCACATAGTTGCCGATGCGCTGAAACAGGTCAAATCGTTGGGACGATGTATGCAGGGGCTTGCCGACCGGCGCCATGAGCGTCAAGCGGCGCGCTTGTTGTGACCGAGCCTAGCCTGTTCTGAAATCCACCGGTAGGTGACTTCCATTCCAGTCCGCAACGGCTGGTTAGGCGCCCAGCCGAGCCTTTCCTTTATGAGTCGGTTGTCCGAGTTGCGGCCGCGTACGCCGAGCGGTCCTGGAATATTGTTGATCCCGATATTCTTGTCCGCGATGTCAATCACCATCCGGGCGAGCCCGTTGATGCTGATCATTTCGTCTGAACCGATATTCACAGGCCCCTCGAAATCCGAACGCAACAACCGAACTGTCCCCTCGACGCACTCATCGACATACAGGAATGAGCGAGTCTGTAGCCCGTCACCCCACACGTCGATTGCACCGCCATCGAGCGCGGCGGCGACCTTGCGGCACATCGCGGCAGGAGCCTTTTCCTTGCCTCCGTCCCAAGTGCCCTCAGGGCCGAAGATATTGTGATAGCGCGCGATACGACACTGCATGCCGTGATTGCGGTTGTACGCCAGATACAATCGTTCGGAAAACAGCTTCTCCCAGCCATATTCACTGTCGGGATTGGCGGGATAGGCGCTATCTTCGGCGCAGTTGGGATTATCCGGGTCGAGCTGGTTGTGCTCGGGATACATGCACGCCGAAGACGAATAAAAGACGCGCTTGATGTTGCGCTTGTGACAGATGTCGAGCACGTTCAAGTTAATCGTCGCCGAATTGTGCATGATGTCAGCGTCGTTCTCACCGGTGAAGATATAGCCCGCCCCGCCCATGTCAGCGGCCAGCTGATAGACCTCATCGAAACGGCGATCGATTACCGAGCGCACGAAGGATTGATCGCGAAGATCACCGATAGCGAAATCATCGGCTTCCGTTTCGCTATACTCGTTCATCTTCAAATCGACGCCACGTACCCAATGGCCTTCACGCTTGAGACGCTTGACAAGATGCCCGCCAATAAAGCCTCCAGCACCGCACACTAGCACAGTCTTCGTCGTCATCGAGTTATCCTATTGATTGAACGTCCATGGCGCCGAATTGATCGTGACGCCATAATAAGGGCAGGCGCGCCCTTTATTGGGAGACCGGGAAAGAGGCAACCATTATCATTGCATTTCACGCGATGCCTCCGGATTTATCAAAATTTATCAGTCTGTTCGTTCAAATCACCTACTCGAAGACTATGTGCCGAAACACCCCGTCCCGGTCGCTAATCAAACAGATTTCCGATCCTATGAAACGTTCATGCGCCGATTGAACATCGCAGAGCGACTCTCCGGCTTGCCGCATAGCGTATCTTAGGGCATTGCGCCGACGATGATACACCGTCTTAAGACCATAGCTCGCCGTATAATGCGGCCACCACTGCATAAACCTGACATCAAACTTGCCTATGAAGTATTGGGCACGAGCTACGGCGGCTGGCCGTTGCTGACGAATGAGACGCCGTCAACGCCGTTGATATATTCGTTCGGTGTCGGTGAGGATGTGTCTTTCGACCTGAAAGCGATCGAGAAAATTGGTGCAATTGTCCATGCATTTGATCCAACCCCGAGGTCCTGCCGGTGGATCGCGCGCCAGTTGTTGCCGCCATCATTTCACTTTCATCCGGTTGGACTGGCTTCAGAAGACGGCGAAGCCGAATTCTTTGCTCCCGAAGTCGATGCGTATGTTTCCTTTTCGGCTCAACCTGCTCCTAAATCGGCTCCAGAGCTTGCCATCCGCGCTCCGGTGCAGCGCCTATCGACCATCATTGAAAATCTCGGGAACGGCCTGCCCGATGTGTTGAAGATGGACATTGAGGGCTTTGAGTACGAAGTTCTCGACGATTTGATCGCGGGCACCCTGCGCCCCGCGCAACTGCTTGTCGAGTTCCATCATCGGATGTACGACATTCCAAATGAGCGAACAATCGAACAGATTGAACGCTTACGTGGTGCTGGTTATCTGATATTCTATATTTCTGAAAGCGGCCACGAATATGGACTGGTGCATCAGTCAGCCGTACTGACTTAATCGCCGTCTTCGGTCCGTTGATGCCGGGGGAACAGGACCACGACCATACAGCACTGGCCATACGACGAGCGTTGTCGGCGCAGATTCTTGAGTCGGGAATGCTATCGGGCTTATTACGGTTCAGGCACGGGAAGATAGGGTCACCGGCGACCTCTCGTATGACAGCTACAGGCTCTGCTTTGCACGATGCAATCCGCCAGTGCAAAACACGCAGCGGGTGTCGCAGTTTTATGATCTGAAAGGAAGTTCGTACGTGAAGGTTGTTTTGCTCTGTGGTGGAAAAGGCACGCGTCTCGGTGAGCTGACAGGTCGCAGGCTTCCCAAGCCGTTAGTCGAAATCAACGGTCGCCCTATCCTTTGGCACATTATGAAGTCCTACGCCCGCCAGGGTTACAACGATTTTGTTATTTGCGCGGGCCATCTGTCGGAGATGATCAAACAATATTTTCTTCATTCCAAGCTCTATGGCGGGGACATGCGAGTCAATACGGGGACCGGCGAAGTCGAGTATCTGGGCGGTGACGACGATAACTGGACGGTGACTATTGCAGACACCGGTGCAGAGACGCAAACCGCGGGCAGAATCGCACGTGTCGCGGGCTATCTTGAACCTGAAGGCCCATTTTTCCTGACATATGGCGACGGCCTCTCGGATATCGATCTCGGGCAACTACTCGCCTTTCATCACAGCCATGGCAAGCTGGCGACCATCTCCGGCATTGCCCCGCCGGGCCGTTTCGGTGAGCTAGATCTCGACGGCGCCCGCGTCGCCGAACTGAAGGAAAAGCCAGAATCAACCGACCGGTACATCAACGGTGGCTTCATGGTGCTCGATCGACAGTTTGTGCGGCGATATTGCGAGGTTCCCGATGCCGACAACATCATGCTCGAACGTGCGCCACTCGAACGTGCTGCGGTCGATGGCGAATTGATGATGTTCGCGCATCACGGCTTTTGGCAGTGCATGGACACCGCGCGCGATTGGGAATTGCTCGAAAAATTGGCCAGCGCGCCGCAGGTGCCATGGCAGTGACACCCCATTTTCTCAAGGCTTTTCGCGGCAAGCGGGTCTTGGTCACCGGCCATACTGGCTTCAAAGGCAGCTGGCTGAGCCTCTGGCTGGAAAAGCTCGGTGCCGAGGTCTCAGGTTATTCTCTGATGCCGCCGACCGTTCCAGCGATGTTCGACCTCTGCCAGGTCTCAGATGGGATCAACCACCGGGTCGGTGACATACGCGACGCCGCGGGCATGACGGCATTCATGCGTGAAATACGCCCCGACATAGTGTTTCATCTTGCCGCGCAACCGATCGTTCGCCAATCTTATGAAGATCCGATCGAGACCGTGACGACGAACATTGTCGGCACCGCAAATGTGCTCGAAGCGGTGCGCGCGCTCGGCGCGCCTTGCGCCGTCGTCGTGGTAACTTCGGACAAATGCTACGAGAATCGCGACTGGATCTGGGGGTATCGCGAAGACGACCCGATGGGCGGCCACGATCCCTACAGCATGAGTAAGGGCGCTACGGAGTTAGTCGTCTCATCGTGGCGGCGAAGTTTCTTCGGAGAGTGCAGCGGCGTGAAACTTGCCTCGGCGCGCGCAGGCAACGTCCTTGGCGGTGGCGACTGGGCGAAAGACCGCATCATCCCTGACTGCATCCGCGCCTTCTCGCGAGGCGAAAAAGTCGAGTTGCGCAACCCCGGCGCCACGCGACCTTGGCAGCATGTTCTCGAGCCCCTCGGTGGCTATTTGCTTCTCGCCGCACGTCTGTTGTCAAAGGACGCCGGCCAGTATTGCACCGGCTGGAATTTCGGACCGAGCGCTGACGATGTGCAACCGGTCGGCACAATCGTAAGGATGCTCGCGAGCGAATGGGGCGACGGCGCCGACTCAACAATATCAGGTGGTCCACATCCCAAGGAAGCGGCGCTGCTGGCACTCAACTGCGACAGGGCGATCGGATTGCTCCACTGGAAGCCCTGCTGGCATCTGGACGACCTTGTCCGGCACACCGTCGATTGGTACCGGCGATGGCTGCGCGCGCCCGCCGATCTTCGCCAGATCACGCTCGATCAGATCTCGATCTTCGAAGGCGATATGACTGCTCGCGGTATCGGCACAGCGTGACCGGATGACATGAAAATACTACTGATCATCGACGGCATGCACCCGCGCGACGGCGGCCCGCCTGCGGTTGTCGCGGGATCGGCAACCGCGCTCCGCCGGCACGGCCGCGATGTTACAGTGCTGACGACATTGCTCCCTAACGATGAGGACGACGTCCGGCTGACCTGGGGGGGGATGATCAACCATGGCGTCGCGCTGAAATTCTGCGCGCCTGTTACGCTAAAGCATCTGCTCGGTCTCGCGGCTATCGATCCCACGATGCAGGAGGAGGTTGCCGCCGCCGACGTCGTGCACATCCACGGTTTTTGGACTCCCGCGCTGCTTGCAGCTGCCAAAATGGCACGGCGCGCGGGAAAGCCATATTTCTTATCAACCCATGGTCTGCTCGACCGGCGCGCAATGACTTCGGTGCGCACCAAGTGGATCAAGAAGCGTCTGGCAATATCATTGCTCGGCTTTCGGCCCGTTTTCCGCGACGCCAGCGGCGTGATTTTCGGCAGCGAAACCGAGGACAACGAAAGCTGGAATCCGGTAGCAGGGATGCGCAAGCATTATATTCCCAATGGTGTCGAAGCGAGCGTTGGGCGCAAGCAAGTAACCGCCAATGCGCGCGACCGACTACACGCGGTTGCACCGCAGTTTGACAATTGCAACCGATGGCTCCTCTTCTACAGTCGCATCCACCCGGAAAAGGGGTTGGATATGCTGGTCCGCGCCTTTAACGCAGTTTGCCTGGACTTCCCCGGCTACGGCTTGCTGATCGCTGGCATTATGAAAGACAAGGAATATGGTACATACGTCAAGGAGTTGGTCCTGCAGTGTCCCGCGCCCGATCGGATCGTCTTCACCACCAGCCTAACCGGACCCGAAAGCCATTTCCTCTACTCGCTTTGCGACATTTTTGTCCTGCCATCTCACGCCGAAGGCTTTTCGGTCGCGCTGACTGAGGCGCTCGCGCATGCGCTACCTTCGCTGATCACCCGCTACTGCCACCTGCCGCTTGTGGAAAGTGAGGGCGCAGGCGTGGTGGTCGATCCGACCGACAAGTCGATTGAGGCGGGGCTCAGGGCCCTGCTCAGCCTCTCGGACGATGCGTTGGCCGAGATGGGTGCAAATGCCCGCGCGCTGTTCGACAAGCGGTTCACATGGGACCGCGTCGCGGAGCAATTATGCGTCGCTTATGCGGCGGCCGTGGCCGAAACCCTTCATGACCAGCGCTGACGTAAACCTCATCACCGGGGCGGCTGGGTTCGTTGGGCGCCGTCTTGTCGAGGCGCTGCGCGCTCAGGGCCAGGAAGTCTACGCCTGGACCCGTAACGATGGCGATTTGCGCGACAGCGAAGTGGTCCGAGCGGCACTTGGCCAGATCCGGCCGACGTGCGTCTATCACCTCGCGTCCACGCCTCCCGGC
This sequence comes from Sphingopyxis sp. UBA6723, assembly GCF_002454115.1. Lineage (GTDB taxonomy): Bacteria > Pseudomonadota > Alphaproteobacteria > Sphingomonadales > Sphingomonadaceae > Sphingopyxis. The sequence goes on from NZ_DKIH01000013.1 coordinate 336,019, forward strand.
TCAGGCGATGAAAACTGGTACCGCATTGCCGACGAGCAGCAGATGGTCGCGAATCTCGCCTATGCGCTGCCCGACCAAGGTCGACTGATCTATGCCGGCAGCATGGCCGAATATGGCCAATCGGGCACCCTGTTCGAGTATCAGCAATGCACCCCTGATACCTGCTATGGATGTGCAAAATTCAGTGCCTCGACACTTGCACTCTCGCTGCGCATGCTCCACGGGTTCGACATCCGCGTGGCACGGCTTTTTGGGGTTTACGGTCCCGGCGAAGCGTCGGCCCGGCTGCTCCCAACGTTGATTGCGAAACTCGGGCGCGGCGAGGCCGTTGCACTCAGCGACGGCGCGCAGTTGCGGGACTTCATCCATATTGACGACGTTTGCTCGCTCCTCGCACGTTATGCGGCCGAGCCAATGCAAAGCGCGCCCGCGGTTAGTAATATCGGAACGGGCGAAGGCATCAGTGTTCGCCAGGTCTGCGAGCGCGTTGCCGAAGTCATGGGCGCCGATTCGGCACTGCTGCGGTTCGGCGCCATTCCGCGACGGTCCGTTGACAAAGACCGCTTGGTTGCGAACGTTGACCAGATGAAGCTCTTTGCACCCGTCCCGCCGCAACGTTGGCTTGACCACGATCTGTCCGAGGCGGTGGTGCGCTCTATGGCCATTTGACCCGAGTTTTGGAAAAATCTGTCCCACGCCCTTTGACCGGAGGTGATTATTGGCTAGTCGCAGCGGGGCAAGCGAACCGTGCAATTGCAAGATTCAGGAAAGTTTGAGCTCAATGATCAGCGAACGAGCGCCGGCCTATCAGATTTGCAGGCGCTGCATTATGGACACATCGGATCCCAACATCACTTTCGATGACTCGGGGGTTTGCGAATATTGCCGTAATTTCGATGAACAAATCCAACCCAGCTGGGACACTGGCAAAAAGGGCGCTGCCGAGTTGGATCGGCTTGCTGCGGAAATCCGCAAAGCGGGCGCCGGAAAAGAATTCGACTGCATCATCGGTTTGAGCGGCGGGCTCGACAGTTCCTATGCTACCTATATCGCCAAGGAGCGCATGGGCCTGCGGCCGCTGCTCGTCCATGTGGATGCGGGATGGAACACCGATCAGGCAGTCGGGAACATCGAGAAGCTGGTCGACGGTCTTGGGCTTCAACTCTTCACCGAAGTCATCAATTGGCAGGAAATGAAGGATCTGCAGACTGCATTCCTTCGGTCCCAGATTGCGGATCAGGATATTCCGCAAGATGTTGCCTTCTTTTCCGGGCTTTACAAGTTTGCCCGTAAGCATCGCATCAAATATGTTCTGACGGGCGCGAATTATTCGACAGAATGCTGCCGCGAACCCGAGGAATGGGGTGCCTATCCCGGCATCGACAAGCGGCTGATCAATGCAATTCATCACCGCTTTGGCAAACGGGAGCTCAAGACCTTTCCAATCGTCGACATATTGGTTTACAAAATTTGGTATCAGCAAGTTATGGGTATGAAAATTGTCCGCCCGCTCAATCTGGTACCCTACATCAAGGCGGAAGCCGAGGCCGAATTGGCCAAACTATTTGGATGGCAGCGCTTCCAGCACAAGCATCATGAATCACGGTTCACGCGTTTTTATGAAGACTATTGGATGCCCCGAAAATTCGGGTTCGAAAAGCGCCGCGCTCATTTCTCCAGTCTGATTATGACTGGTCAGCTGAGCCGCGACGCCGCGCTTGATCGGATCTCGCGACCCGAAATGGATAGCCATTTCATCACGCAGGAATTTGAATTCGTGGCAAACAAGCTCGATATGACCGTCGACGAATTGCAGACGATATTTGAGGGCGAAAACAAGACATTCCACGACTATCCCAATAAACGGTGGGCGATCGGAATCGGCGCGCGCATTATGCGCGCCCTCGGCATGGAAAAGCGACTGTTCAGATGATCAGGATCATCGACTACGGCCTCGGCAACGTTCAGGCGTTTCTGAATACGTACAAGCGGCTCGGCATTCCGGCAGGACGCGCTGAGAACCCCGCCGCGCTCGATGGCGCAAGCCATGTGATCCTCCCCGGAGTTGGCGCCTTCGATCACGCGATGGAACTTTTCGATCGATCCGGCTTTCGTGGGCCGATGGAACGATTGATCGCCACTACCGACCTGCGCGTCCTTGGGGTTTGCGTCGGGATGCAAATGCTGGCGGAAGGAAGCACCGAGGGCCAGCGTCCGGGGCTGGGGTGGGTCCCCGGTATGGTACGCAAGATTGATACGCTTGAATCGGCAAAACGCCTGCCGATGCCCCACATGGGCTGGAACGATGTCGAAGCCCAAGGCGATGGCCGACTTTTTGGGGGCCTCGACGATCTACGCTTTTATTTTCTTCACTCCTATTTTTTCGAGTGCCGCAACAAGAACCAGATTCTCGCGACCACGGAGTATGGCCAACGCTTCAGCTGCGCAGTCGCGAACGACAAGGTCTACGGCGTGCAGTTCCACCCTGAAAAAAGCCATCATTGGGGCCAAGCCCTGTTGTGCAATTTCGCAACGATCTGACAATGTTGCGACCCCGGATCATCCCAACCCTGCTCGTCCATGACGGCGGCCTCGTCAAAACCATCGGTTTCAAAGATCCCAAGTATGTTGGGGATCCGATCAATGCCGTCAAAATCTTCAACGAAAAGGAAGCCGACGAACTGGTCGTTCTCGACATTGATGCGACGGCCAAAGGCAAAGCGCCAGACTATCGCATGATTGCGAACCTCGCCGCCGAATGCCGGATGCCACTTTGCTACGGCGGCGGCATCGGCACCGTTGAGCAGGCGGAGAAGATCATCAGCCTCGGCGTCGAAAAGGTTGCGTTGAGCGCCGCGGCGATCGAGCGCCCGGGCCTACTCACCGAAATCGCCGAGCGCGTCGGTCGGCAAAGCGTAGTCGCGATCATCGATGTCCGGCATCGCTCCGGCGGGCTGTTTCGCAAAGACAGCTATGAGGTGACAACTCTGAACGCATCGCGTAGTCACGACATCGCGCCGCTCGATCTCGCGGAAACCCTCGCGCACGCGGGCGCGGGCGAAATCGTGGTGAATTCGGTAGACCGTGACGGAACAATGACGGGCTACGACCTCAAGCTGGCTGCCGCCATGCGCGAGCGCATCGACATTCCAATCACCATTCTAGGCGGCGCCGGCTCGCTCGACGACATGTCGGCGCTTTTGGAAACGTGCGGCACCGTCGGAGCGTCGGCAGGTAGCCTTTTTGTTTTTAAAGGGGCGCTGCGCGCTGTGCTGATCAATTATCCGGTTAGGGAAGTGAAAGACGCAATCTATGCGGCGGCCCTGCGTCAGCCCTGACGGATATTCGGGCCGGTCGACCCGTTCGACTACGTCGCCTTGAGCATCGTCAGGTCTTCGACGATCAGGCTCGCCGGATTGGTGCCGATACCTCCTGCTATACGCATATCGATACGCACGACATTGCAATTGGCGGGCAACGGCATAGCCAAGACCTTGCCCTGCACGACCGACCGGTCGAGCAGGTTGATCGAGGTCTGCCGTGCACCCTTGGCTTTACCCGCAACACAAGTTGCGATCCAATTCGCGCTGCTTTGAAGATTTGTCGATCTGTCTCGCACGCGCCAACGAAATTGCGTCGCTGACGCGGGTTTTACCAGTTTGGAGGCGGCTATCCCGATAGTTCCAGAAGCGCCGTAAAACTCCATGCCTGTACTCTTCGAATTAAGGCTGACAAACGTTGCGCCATAGGCATCGTTGGCAAACGACCAGACAAAAGGTGGATAACCGACAGCAACTTTGCCATTGACCATGCCGTTTATGTTGCTGAGGACTTCCTTGTTCCCTTTCGGAAGTTTGGGGTAGACCTGCAATGCGACATCGACTGCGCCTTCATTGACCATCTTGATCATGAGGGCTGCGTAGGTTTGCTCCAAACCCTCAATGTCGGGCGCTTTGGCCCGGCGCTCAAGCAGCAGCCGACCGACAGGCTCTGCCTTCGGAAGATTATTCGTCGCCGTAGTCAGCAAGGGTGAGAACCAAGGGTTATTCGCGTGAGCATAAGGCAGCAAGTAGCGTCGACCCTCGGGAGCCACGACAATCGCAGCAAGCCGCGGAAGAATTTCTCCCATGGCCGCGGGTTCCGAACGCATGATTAGATCATAGTGTGCAAGGCCAACGCCAATGGACCGACGACGAAATGCTTCGTCGGCCAACCACAACTGGACCGCAGCATCACGGCGCGTGATCTTTTGCGCGCGCGACATTGCGCGCATCGCGGCCTCCGTCTTCCCTTGCGCTTCATAACCTTTGCCGATCGTCCACAGCGAACGAGCCGATAAGGGAGCGTAGGTCAAGCCGGCGCGACCTGAGAGGATTAATCGCTGGGCATCAACCTTCTTGCGCTTTGCGAACAGGTCGACAACCAAAGCCCGCTGGGAAGTACGCCAGGCAAAGAAACTACCGCCCAAGGGACGGAATGTCTCCAGTGACAAACCGGTCGCCGCTGCTGACTGCGAGAACGCCAGCACCGACAACAACAGCCCTGCGAACAATGCTACGAAGGTCTTTGGAGTAAAGAAAAGGCGTGTGGAGGTGACGCCGCTTCCTCGGTCGGCGATCCGCATCAGCTCTGCGTCCCCTCGTCGTCTTTTTCGCGACCGTAGCCGTAACCGTAGCCGTAGCCGTAGCCGTAGCCCGTCTGTTTTGCGCTATACTTGGTCAACAGAACGCCGAGAACATGCGCCCGCGAATCGCGCAGGCGTTGAATTGCCGATTGCGATGCACGGACGGCTGTCCGGTCGGCTTCGATCACATAAATCACGCCCTCAACGACTGTCCCAATCAGCGGTGCGTCGGAAAGACCAAGCATTGGCGGGCTGTCGAGGATGACGTGATCGAAGCGACTTGCCAGATGCTTGACGAACAGCGCCAGGCGCTCGCCGCTGAGGAGTTCCGACGCGCTCGGGGGCGTCGGTCCGGCAGCAACGAAATACACATTCGGCGCACCCGTTTCCTGTATCAGAGCCTGCCAGTCATCATCTCCCGCAAGAAAATTCGATACGCCGCGATTGCTCTCTAAACCCAGGCGCGATGCAAGAATCGGGCGACGCATATCGACATCAACGAGCACGACCGACCCCGAGGTGCGTCCGAGCACGCGCGCCAGCGAGTAGGCCGACGTCGACTTGCCTTCCGAAGGGGACGTGCTGGTGAGCGCAATGGTTTTTGGAACACCGTGATCGGTCGAGAAGCTTAGGTTGGTCCGAACCGTCATATAGGCTTCGGAAAGGATGGATTTTGGATCGTCCATATTCTCGAGTGCGTCTGTGTCCACAACGGGGATCGCGCCGAGAAGCGGGACGTTGAGCTTCGTCGCAACCTGGCTCGGCTCACGCAGACTTTCATCGAGGTTTTCGAGGACGAAGATTGTGACCGCAGCCAAGCCTGACCCCGCCAGTAGCGCCAGAATGAGATTCAGCAGCAGCTTCGGCGACGAGGGGCTCTCGGGCGTCGGTGCAGGATCGACTATCGAGATATTGTTCGTGCCAACACCTGCTACGCCGATTTCCTTGTATCGCTGCAGCAAGGAATCATAGAGTTGGCGATTGGTGTCTACTTCACGCTGATAAATATTGTACTGAATGCTTGAACGACTTTCAGAGTCCAATTCATTCAGAAGCTCGCTAACCTTAGCGCGCAATTCCTTCTCGCGCTCCGACGCAGATTCAAAATCCGCCAGATAAGAGTCGCGAACACGTTTTTCTTCGGACGATATCGAACGGTCGAGCGCCGAGATTTGTTCGCGTAAGGCCTGTGCTTCCGGATACTGGGGCTCAAAATGAACGAGCAGGTCCTGATACTTCGCATTGGCCTCCGCGCGGCGTTGCCGCAAATTGTTCAGGGACTGATTCTGCATTCCAAGTTGTGTGCTGCCCGGTGATCGGGCCGAGCGCAAACGCGCCTCCGCCTGCGTGCGCTCGGCGGTCGCCTCGATGAGTACCCGATTGAGTTGGTCGAGATTGCTCGACGCCAATGTCTGGGTGGTTTGGGTTCGCCCTTCGTTGCTTTGCGTTTCTGACAGCCGCACGATCCCCTGGCGAGCGGCATAGTTCACAAGATCGCGTTCGGACTGTTCTAGCCTCTCACGAAGCCCCTGCAGCCGCGATTCCAGATACACGCGAGCATCGGCAGTCGAGGCGAACCGGCGGTCCATGCTTTGCTGCGCGAATTCATTCACCCAAGTCTCCGCAACGAGTTGCGAGATCGCGGGTGATGCGCTGGTATAGCTCACGTCCACGAGTGCGGAACCGCGCACCGGAGAAATGGAGAGATGATCGATCAGGAGGCCAACCGCCTGTCTTTGCCGACCACGCATGTCGGCAACCGACAAAGTCCCGCCATCACTCTTGCCCGACAAAAACCCCTCGCCTTCTGGGGTAACGCCGTGCGCGTCGAAAAATGCCTGGTTGGTGGCCAGCCGCAATCGACGCTCAACCCGTTCGGCCAGCGAACGAGCGTTGAGGAGCGAATATTGTGTCTGATAGAATTCCAGATTGGGCGTTGCATCCTCGCGTTGCAGGCCCTCAACATTGGTCACATTTGCCTGCTCGCGAGCAATCTCGATCCGCGATGTCGCCGAATATTGCGGCGTCATCAACATCGTTAATATCGCTCCGATGACAACGGAAACCAAAACGATCGCTACCGCCATCCAGAGGTGGCGCTTCAGAGCGTTCCAATATTCGAGCAGCGCAGGTGCCGCCCGGGATCTGGCACCGGCGGCGAATTCATCGCTGGCCATCTGAGCAGGGGATTCCATGTGGGACATCAAAATAAAACTCGCAAACCTGGAGCGGGGGTCAATTGTTGCTGTCGAGAACGGTGACCAGCGGCGAAATCAGCAACGGTACGACGGTTATGAATTGCTGGAGCAGACGACGAGACGGTGAATCCCCGATTACCACCACATCATTGGGGTAAAGGATTGGGTCGGCATAAGCGCCGCGCCTTATGGCCCCGAGATCGTAAAGGGCAATCATTTGCCGACCATTGACCGTTCGGTGGATCACGACTTCGCGCAGCTTTGCGAATTCGCTTGCGCCTTTGGCAGCGGCGACAGCCCGCATCAAGGTCATGTCTGCGACCATCGGATAATTCCCCGGTTGCTCGACTTCTCCGTCGATGGTTACGAAGCGACTGACCGATTCCTGCAGATTGACCGATACACGAGGGTTTCGAACATAGCCCGTGCGCAACTGCTGCGTTAGCCGCTCCGAAGCTTCAGCAATGGTCAGATCGTTCAGATTGACTGCCCCGGCGATGGGCAAAACGATCGCGCCACTACCGTCAGCCGTCACGCGACGATCGGCGAACTGGTCAATACCCAAGACATCAATGATCAGCTTGTCGTAAGGTCCAATACGATAGCTATAGCGTTGTTCGGTACCCAACTGCCCTTCCGGCCCAGGCAACTCGCTGGCTTCCACGCGGGTAATGGTCGCTCCGCCCAGTCCGCCCGCGGTGAGCCCTTTCGCGCAACCGGTGAGGGACATCAGCACGACTGCAGCCGCCCCTACGAAAGCAGCTTTGGCAGCATGCTTGAAATCGACCTGCGACATAAACCTCTTCATTTTTGAGCGGTCCTATAGGCGTTAGAGCACCACCCGGCGGCGATCACCGCGAGGAGCATGAGTGACGGAGCGCGCAGCGGATAGTCGGCGGCGCTATTGAGTGCAAGCATGGCAATAATCGCCATCCCTGCCCTTCCCAATATTTGAGACTGAAAACCGGGACTGTCGTGCGCCAATTTCCGAAGTTTGATCTGCGACTGCAGGGCAAAAAAGCCGAGCGCCAGTGCCCATAGCACCAATATGACCCCCGGGATTCCTGCGGTCAGTAGCAGTTCAATGAAATCGTTGTGCGCATGATTGAAATAGGAGGATGCGATCAACTTGTCCGGTTCGAACATCTGATAGGTCTCGACAAAAGTCCCCAAGCCGCTGCCGACAGGGAAAAACTCTTGCGTTGCCTGCATCACGATCGGGAAAGCAGTCACGCGCAACTCGTCGGTGGGATCAGTCTCGAGCAGTCGCTGAACCGCCGGCGTTCGCATGGCCACGATCGCGGCACAAACGAGAAGCAACGACACAAGACCGATGCTAATCATCCGTGTCCTTTGTTCCGTTCCCCGTTCGGCCGACCTCACGTTGGTGATTGGCGGACGATAGACCCACCAGCTCGTGGCAATGCCCACCGCCGCAAGTACGATGCCGGCACGAGAGCCCGTCATCAGGATAAGAAGAAGTAGCATCATTCCGGCTACAACCGCGACAGCGCGCTGGAAAGACAGCTGCTCGGGCTTACCCTTAAAAAGAGAGAGATAGGCGGCGATCAGCGGGAACATGGCGGCAAGAAACATAGCCTGGTGATTGCGATTGGCGAAAAGCCCGACGCTGAAACCATTGTTGGTAATGCGATAGAAATAAAGCGGGCCCTGCGCCGGCCCGACCGCCTGAAGCATCCCCAATATTCCGCTCGCGAAGCCCAATCCGATCAGAAGCAGCAAAATGCGGCGCTGCCACTGCAAGTCGATCGAAAGAACCATGATCAAAAGCGCAAAGGGTGCGGCGAGCGAGAACAGCGCATTCCATGTTCGCGCTTGGGCGATGGAAATCGGCTGCCACGGAAGTGCCATGCCTGCGTCGCGATAGATGGCGGCAATCAACTCGCGGCCGGGCAGCGAGGACCATATCGCAGGCGGCAAGGGAATGAGATGCAACGCGGGCAAGAGAACTACCGCGAAGGCGAACCACAACAGGTGCCGCCCGTTCTGCAACGCGTCGTGCCAACAGAATGTGATCGCCAGCGTCAGGAATATCATCGAAAAGGGCCGCCATAGAAGCAGCGAGAGCAAGTCGTCGCGACCACCACCTGCGATCAAAAAACCGATCGCCAGCAAAATGGCGACCCCTATAAAGGTAAATCGACCGGGATTTAGCTGAGACGCAGAACGCGATGGGGAAACGCGACGTTTTGGCATTATTCTCATCATTGGTTCGTTGATTTCTTAACTGGCTCGGTCAGATCTTGAGATACGCTGTCCTTACCCGAAACATAGGGTCTATAATCAGGAACCACCCGGCGCACCACCATCATCGCAGCGTGGACGTCGCCCGCATCCAGAGCACGCGCCATTTCCTCAAGACAAGAAGATATTTCGGCCCAACTGAGACGATTCTCTTTCGCGCGCATGATACGGCTATGGTCTGTCGGCTCGGGATTATCACCGATCAACAGCTCTTCATACATCTTCTCGCCAGGGCGCAAGCCGATTTCCTCAATCGCGATATCGCCGTCGGGATTTTCATCGTCGCAAACTGTGCAGCCGGACAGCTGGATCATCGCGCGTGCGAGATCTACAATGCGGACGGGCGGGCCCATATCGAGCACAAATACCTCGCCGCCCTTCGCCATCGCTCCGGCCTGCATCACGAGCTGGGCCGCTTCGGGAATTGTCATGAAATAGCGAGTGACCTCACGGTGCGTCAGCGTTACCGGCCCGCCTCTATTGATCTGCGCTTGAAATCGCGGGACCACCGACCCGCTCGAACTCAGGACATTGCCGAAACGCACCGACGAAAAGATCGTCTTTGAGTCGCTTTGGGCTGCCCGGGCTTGGACAACCAACTCACAAAAGCGCTTCGACGCACCCATGATATTGGTCGACCGCACCGCCTTGTCGGTACTCACGAGAATGAAGCGCGACGCGCCGACGCGCTCCGCCTCCATGCAGCAGTTGTAGGTACCTATTATATTGTTCCGAAGGCCCGAGATTGGGTTGGTCTCAACCAACGGCACATGTTTGTAGGCAGCCGCATGAAACACTGTCTGCGGACGGTGGCGTTCCATCATTCGACGCACGGCCGCGACATCGGATACATCTACTAGTTCGGGCACCAACGTGACATTTTCGAAGATCGCCGCTCTCTCTTCCAGCTCGGACAGAATGCTATAGAGTGCAAATTCCGATTGCTCGACGAGGACCAGCGAACTCGGGCCGCGCGCGATCACCTGGCGGCAAAGCTCGGAACCGATCGATCCCCCGGCGCCCGATACAAGCACAATCTTCCCCGATATGGCGCCTCCGAGAAGGGCTTCATCGGGCGGCACCGGATCGCGGCCAAGCAGATCCTCGACGCGGATGTCCTTCAGATCCCTGATCGAGACTTCGCCGTCGATGATGTTGCCGATGCTCGGCAACGACCGCACCCGAATCGGGTAGTTTTTCAGTCGCTCGACGATTTCGCGACGACGCGTGCGCGACGCGCTAGGCAAGGCGAGCAGAATCTCGTCGATGCCAAGTTCACCGATGTATCGGCCGACGTCGGCACTGGAACGGATAATGATACCATCAATCCGGTCACCTGCGAGGCTGTGGTTGTCGTCGAAATAGCTGGTCAGGACAAGATGTCCCTCATGGCGAAGGGCAAGTCCAAGTTGCTGGCCCGCACGGCCCGCACCGTAGATGGCGACGCGCTGCTGGCGGCCACGATGCACGAGATGCAGCACGTCGACCAGCGCATAGCGAATGGCGACGCGGCTTATCGCGAGCAACATCAACAGAATCATCGGCTGCAGGACGCCGATCGTGCGCGGAACGCCTGCGATCCCGACAAGCGAGAATATCGTCACCGTTGCGAGCGAGAGAAACAGGCAGGCCATGCCGATGTCAGCAATCGTCCTGCCGCCTGCGAGCCGGATAATCGACCGATAGATGCCGGCTAGGTTCGCAATTACGAACCACGCGGGCAGAACGACGGCAATGACGATCAGTACCGGCTCACCGAATAAATTCCATTCGCCGACGCGAATGGAAAAGGCGAGCCAAACCGATACGACGCACAACATCGCATCCATCACAAAGGCTATGAAACGCCGTAACGGACGTGGCAAATCGGCCATCCAGCGCAAGAGTGTGACGATATGCACAATCAGAGCGGGCGAATCCTTGGACTGAAATTCCATCACATCAGAAACTGCTAAACTCGAACCAAGATGCGTTGGGCCAACCGCATTCGTCAAAACCGCGCTTCAGTGCAAAGCATTTCCCTGCATAGATCACCGCAGGCACAGCGCCATAAAGACACCGCCAAAGTCAGGCAATCAGATTCCCTCAACATTGCGCATTTTGCGGGCTCGAACGACAAACTATCCCGGTCCGACCTATCCCTGGGTCTTGAGATACTGGCGTTCGGCCCCTTCCAGCATGACCGCAGTCAACACACCCGATTTGTAGGCCCCGGTATCGATCCCAATTCGATTGGGCCATTCGTCGACGTCGTCTTGGATCGTATGGCCATGCACAACCATCACACCGTGGTCGCGTTTGTCCTCAAGGAAATCTTCGCGTATCCAGCGCAAATCAGCGAGGGTTTGATTTTTGAGCGCGATGCCTGGGCGAATACCGGCATGAACGAAGACATAATCGCCGATTTCGATAACATCTTCGCCAGCGCCCAGAAATTCGACATGCGCCGGTGGCACCATCGCTGGCAGTTGCTCCGAGACCTCTTCGAATGTCGCCTCTGCCAGATCAATTGCGCCGTTCCAATAGCTCCGCACGGTCGCCTCGCCACCGATCCGCATAAAATACCGCAGCCGTCGGACATCACCGGTCAGCGCTGCGAGAAAGCATTCTTCATGATTGCCAATCAGTAACCGCGTGTCCTCGAACTCGTCTCGCAGGCGAATAGCACGTTCAACAACCTCGGCCGACTGAGGGCCGCGATCGATGAGGTCGCCGAGCAAAATCAACGTGACGTCCGCCGGATCGCGCGCGGCATTGTCAGTGCGGATCAAGTCGATAATCTGCGCGAATAAATCATCGCGTCCGTGAATATCACCAATCGCATAGACGCGACGTCCAGAGGGAATGGCGAACGCGGTCGGCGTGGAGGAGGGTGATTTGCTCTTGCGCTTCCAGAACATCCGTTAAGTCCGACTTAAAAACAATATGACCCCACGGGTCGCGCCGTACGGCGGCAGGCACGTAGCCTGCCCTGCTAGCGGTGGCAACATATGGCCGTTATCGCACAATTATCGCTACTGCTCCATTCGGCGGTACTTTCTCCAAAGGTCGTCGCAGTCTAAGACGTTGCAGCTTGATCGCCTTGTGCCGCTTTTGCCACCGCTACGGCCAACACGGAGCTTCGCGCAGCCGGAGGATTAGATGAAAAAGGTGCTAACGATCTTTGGGACGCGTCCGGAAGCAATTAAGATGTTTCCTGTGGTCGAAGCCCTGCGCCGCCAAGCGGAGGTCGACGTGCGTGTTTGTGTCACCGCGCAGCACCGCGAGATGCTCGACCAGGTGCTTGAAATTGCAAGAATTTTTCCGGACGTCGATCTGGATGTCATGACGCCCAACCAGTCGCTTGACGCACTGCTTGCGCGGCTCGTCGTCGGGCTTGGCGAAACATTTGACGCCGAAAGGCCCGACCGCATCCTCGTTCATGGCGACACTCTAACGACGATGGCGGCAACGCTCGCCGCCTATTTCCGTAAAATCTCTGTCGGGCATGTCGAAGCAGGCCTGCGCAGCGGCGACATCTATCACCCGTGGCCCGAAGAAGTGAACCGGAAGGTCGCCGGCGCTATTGCCGACATGCATTTCGCGCCAACCGAGCTCGCGGCGGCGGCGCTACGCGCAGAAAATGTCCCCGCAGAGCGCATTCACGTCACTGGAAACACCGTCATCGACGCGCTGCTGGCGACCAAGACGCGGATTGACGAGTATCCTTCGTTGGCCATAGGCCTCGATCCGCTTATCGCGCGCTTTGCCGGTAAGCGGATCGTTGCCGTCACCTCGCACCGGCGGGAGAATTTCGGCGACGGTATGAAAGCCATTGCCGACGCGATCGCCGCGATCGCTGCGCGCGACGACGTCGGGGTCGTGTTCCCCGTCCATCCGAACCCGCATGTGCGCAGCGCGATGGAACCGATCCTGGGTGGACTGCCGAACGTCGCGCTGATCGATCCGCTCGACTATCCGCATTTCGTTCGTCTGCTGGCGACCTCCGACCTCGTGCTGACCGACAGCGGCGGGGTGCAGGAGGAAGCGCCAGCGTTCGGCAAACCTGTCCTCGTTATGCGCGAGACGACCGAGCGGCCGGAAGGCATCGAAGCGGGTACAGCCAAGCTGGTCGGAACCGACAAAGCGCGTATTGTTTCCGAAATTTTCAGGCTTCTCGACGATAAGGACGCCTACTCGGCCATGGCCCGCGCCCATAATCCCTTCGGTGACGGCACGGCGGCCAAACAGATTGCGGAGATTGTTGCGCGTGCCCATCGATAACGAACAGACGGTCGCGGTCCTGGGTTTGGGTTATATCGGCCTGCCGACCGCCGCGCTGATCGCGCGCTCGGGCTGCAAGGTGACGGGCGTCGATGTCAGCCAGCATGTCGTCGATACGGTGAACAACGGCAAGGTGCATATCGAGGAAGTCGATCTCGACGGCTTGGTTCAGGGGGTGGTTTCCCGCGGCGCGCTGGTTGCGTCGACCGAAGTCTCGCCAGCCGACACCTTTGTCATTGCGGTCCCGACCCCGCACGATGACGAATATCGCCCCGACATCAGCCATGTCCTGTTGGCCGCGCGTGCGATCGCGCCAAAGCTGGAGGCCGGAAACCTGGTCATCCTCGAATCGACTTCCCCCGTCGGCACCACCGAAAAAGTCGCGGCGCTCCTTGCCGAGTTGCGCCCCGACCTCAAGGTCCCCGGCGCCTGCGCCGGCGCTGCCGACATCTTCGTCGCTTATTGCCCCGAGCGCGTGCTGCCGGGCCGTATCTTGGTCGAGCTGGTCGATAACGACCGTTGTATCGGCGGCATTACCCCGCGCTGCGCCCGCCGCGCGATGACCTTTTACCGCCAGTTCGTGCGCGGCGCGTGCGTCACTACCTCGGCGCGCGCCGCCGAAATGGTGAAGCTGGTCGAGAACAGCTACCGCGACGTCAACATCGCCTTTGCCAATGAGCTGTCGATGATGGCCGAGCAGATGAGGGTCGATGTCTGGGAGGTCATCCGCCTCGCCAACCGTCACCCGCGGGTCAACATCCTGCAACCCGGCCCCGGCGTCGGTGGCCATTGCATCGCGGTCGATCCTTGGTTCCTTGTCCATGGCGCGCCCGAGCACAGCCGCCTGATCCGCACCGCGCGCGAGGTCAATCTCGCGAAGACCGCGCATGTCATCGGCGCAGCCGACATGCTGGTGTCACAGTATCCCCAGGCCCGCGTTGCCTGCCTCGGCCTCGCGTTCAAACCCAATATCGATGATTTCCGTGAAAGCCCCGCAGTCGAAGTCGCAGCGGCGCTGGCACGCCGCTTCGGCCAGCAGATCCAGATCGTTGAGCCCTATGCCCGTGGCCTGCCGATGGAGTTCGCCGGAACCGGCGCCGAGCTGATCGACCTCGACAGCGCACTGGCCGCCTGTGACATTGTGATCGTGCTCGTTGACCATGAACTGTTCAAATCAATTCCGCTCGAAGAACGCAGCGACAAGATCGTTTATGACACCCGTGGGTTGTGGCTCGACCAGCCGCCACCCGGAAACCGCAATCTCCTTCGTCAAGCGGTCTGACTCATCGATCTTGACGCCTTATGGCGCGCTCCGCATGGTGCTGCGATGTTAACCCGGCTCGAAACCATCATCGTTGAAAAGCCGTGGGGAAGAAGTGACATTCCTCGCGATTTTGGCGATTTCGGTGATCGCCGCATCGGGGAGATCTGGTTCGCCCATCCCGCGGGTGACGCCGCACCGATCATGGTCAAATTCCTTTTTACATCTGAACGACTGTCGATTCAGGTGCATCCCGACGACGACGCAGCGCGGGCAGCCGATTTTCCGCGCGGCAAGGAAGAATGCTGGTTGATCCTTGACGCCCAGCCCGGCGCCGAACTGGGTGTCGGACTCAATGCAATGACGACGAGAGACAAGCTGCGCGATGCGGCACTCGACGGCTCCATAGTCGATATGATCGACTGGCGGCGTTCCAAAACGGGCGATTTCGTTTACAATCGCGCAGGTACGATACATGCGATCGGTCCGGGGCTGACCGTCGTTGAAGTTCAGCAAAATGTCGACTGCACTTATCGGCTTTACGACTATGGACGCCCGCGCGAATTGCACCTCGACGAGGGGCTGGATGTCGCGATCACCGGTCCGGTGCATGATCCACGTGACACCTTCGTCGATGCAAGCACGAACCGCCTGCTCATCAGCGGTCCGCATTTCCATCTGGTGCACCTGGCCTCACCGATCGACCCGGCGCTACTCCAAAGAGCGACCGGTGAGCTGACATTTGTCCCGCTTTCACGGGGTTGCCGTGTCGCAGGCGAAATCGTAGCGCTCGGCGAAGCAGTGCTGCTCACCGATCCCTCGTCGATCGAAATGGATCAGGGCGCCCGTGCGCTTCTGACCTGGCCCGCCTGACCACGGCACGACCCTCCCCTTGCGGCTCCGCCCGCGATCTCCCATATCGCGCCCCATGACCAATAATCACGCGCAAAGTGCCGCGCCCTGGCACGGAACCACCATCCTCTCCGCCCGCACCGAAGGTAAGGTCGTCGTCATCGGCGACGGACAGGTATCGATGGGCCAGACGGTGATGAAGCCCAACGCGCGCAAGGTGCGCCGCCTCCACGACGGCAGCGTCATCGGCGGCTTTGCCGGCGCCACTGCCGACGCCTTCACCCTGTTCGAACGGCTTGAAGCCAAGCTTGAGCGCCATAACGGCCAGCTGCTGCGCGCTGCGGTCGAGCTCGCGAAGGATTGGCGCACCGACAAATATCTGCGCAACCTCGAGGCGATGATGATCGTCGCGGACAAGGAGGTGACTTTGGTTATCACCGGCAACGGCGACGTGCTCGAACCCAAGGGCGGCATCGCCGCGATCGGATCGGGCGGCAATTACGCCCTTGCTGCCGCCACCGCGCTCGCCGAATATGAAAAGGACGCTGAGATACTGGTCCGTAAAGCGATGCAGGTCGCCGCCGACATCTGCGTCTATACCAACGACCAGTTCACCCAAGAAACCCTCGAAACTCAGGCGTAAAGCAGATGAACAAAGACCTGACTCCCAAGGCGATTGTCGCTGCGCTCGACACACATATCATCGGCCAGGATGCCGCCAAGCGCGCGGTCGCGGTGGCGCTGCGCAATCGCTGGCGCCGCCAGCAACTGTCTGCCGATCTGCGCGACGAAGTGACACCGAAGAATATCCTGATGATCGGCCCTACCGGCTGCGGCAAGACCGAGATTTCGCGCCGTCTGGCCAAGCTTGCCGACGCACCGTTCATCAAGGTTGAAGCGACCAAGTTCACCGAGGTCGGCTATGTCGGCCGCGACGTCGAACAGATCGCCCGCGACCTGGTCGAGGAAGCGGTGCGGCTGGAAAAAGACCGCCGCCGCGAAGCGGTGCGCGCCGCCGCCGAAGAGGCCGCGATGGAACGTCTGCTCGATGCGCTCACCGGCAAGGGCGCGAGCGAGGCGACGCGTCAGAGCTTCCGCCAACGGATCCGCGAAGGCCATCTCGACGACAGCGAGGTCGAGATCGAGGTCGCCGACGCACCGACCATGCCGTTCGAACTCCCCGGCCAACCGGGCCAGTTGGGCATGATCAACCTGTCCGACATGCTCGGCAAGGCGATGGGCGGGGCGCCAAAAAAGCGCCGGAAGCTCAAAGTCATCGAGGCCGCAACGCGGCTGATTGAGGAGGAACAGGACAAGCGGCTCGATCAGGACGATGTTGCCCGCATCGCGCTCGCCGATGCCGAAGCCAATGGCATCGTTTTTCTCGACGAGATCGACAAGATCGCGGTCAGCGACGTGCGCGGTGGATCGGTCAGCCGCGAAGGCGTCCAGCGCGACCTGCTGCCGCTGATCGAAGGCACGACCGTCGCGACAAAATATGGCCCGATGAAAACCGACCATATCCTGTTCATCGCCTCAGGCGCCTTTCATGTCGCCAAGCCGAGCGACCTCCTCCCCGAATTGCAGGGCCGCCTGCCGATCCGCGTCGAGTTGAGCGCGCTCACCGAAAGCGACTTCGTGCGTATCCTGAGCGAAACCAAGGCTGGTCTGCCCGAACAATATGCGGCGCTGCTCGGCACCGAGGGGGTCACGCTGTCGTTCACCGACGATGCGATCGCGCGCGTCGCCAAGCTCGCGGCCGAGGTCAATGAGCGGGTCGAAAATATCGGCGCCCGGCGATTGCAGACGATTATGGAGCGGCTGGTCGAAGAGGTAAGTTTTGGTGCCGAGGACATGACCGGCACCACGCTGGCGGTCGATGCCGCCTATGTCGATCGGCAGCTGGCCGAGGTGGTCGGCGATACGGACCTCAGCAAATATGTGCTGTAGCCCGCGGCGGTTCGGGCGAGCGTATTAAGGCATCTTTTCAGCCGGTCGTTTGCCGAACTTCATTTGACTTTTTCAGCGCGTCAATGCGATGAGCGGTGCGACACGGTCGACACGGGTTGCAACCGACCGGCGCGGAGACAGTAATGACAGACGAGGATGTCGCCCCGGAGCAGGGCGAGCTGGCGATCACGCGCACCGGCGATCGGCTTCGGCTGGCGCGGGAGGCCGCGGGGTTGTCACTCGCCGATGTTGCGACCCGCACCCGGATCACCCAGCGTCACCTTTCTGCGATTGAAAAATCGGATTTCTCGGAACTTCCGGGCCGCACCTATGTTACCGGTTTCGCGCGCGCATACGCCCGCGCGGTCGATCTTCCCGAAGCCGAAGTGGGCGCTGCGGTGCGCCGCGAACTCGAAGAAGACGCTTATGGTGCGCGGCCGCTGTACGAAGCCTATGAACCGACCGATCCGGCGCGTCTGCCCACTGCCAGGATGACGTGGACGCTGGTGATTATCGCCGTTCTGCTCGCCTCGGCCTATGGCGTATGGCGCTTTTTGTCGGTTGAACCGGGCGAAGCGTTGATCGCGGCACAGAATCGCGCCGCTGACGCGTCGGAAGCGCCGCAAAGCGATGCGGCAGTGCCACCGACGACGAAGGTCGGTACGCCCCAGTCGGCGACCGCGGCCAATGCGCCGGTGATCCTCACTGGTATTTCCGAAGTCTGGATCGGGTTCGATGATGCGGCGGGCAAGACCGAAAACTGGCGGACGCTGGACCCGGGCGAAACCTATCAAGTGCCGCCGGAATATATCGAGCAGTTCACTCTGCGCACCAGCATTCCGCAGGCGCTGAAAGTCACCGTTGGCGGCCGCGACGTCGGGTCGATTGGCCCTGCCGATACGCTGGTCAAGGGCGTTTCGCTCAAGCCTGCCGATCTGATCGCGCGCGCCGAAGGAAACGGCGCCTCGAGCGCCGCGGCGCCAGCGACACGCGCGCTCCCCAAGGGCTGAGACGGCCATCTTTTGGGGCGGCACGAACGGCAGCGCGCCGAATTGGGTTTGCGCTGCTGCACTGTGCCGCGTTATGAACGACACAATGGTTAATTGGTGGGGGCCTAACGGCAGATGAGAATGCGTCAGATCACTTTCCTCGGGGCTACGACATTTGCGCTCGCGGCCACCATGCCCGCGCCGGCGCAAGAAGGTGCTATCGACAAGCGGGTCGAACGGCTCGAAAAGGAAATGCGGGCGGTCCAGCGCTCGGTCTTCCCCGGCGGCAGCCCGACCTTCTTTGAAGGTGAAATCGCGCCCGACAATACGCCCGGGGAACGCGCGCGCAGCAATGCACCGGTGATCGACCTGACCGCGCGCGTCGATGCGCTGGAAAGCCAGCTCCAGGCGCTGACTGGTCAGACCGAGCAGAACGCTTTTCAGCTCCGCGAACTTGAAAAACAGTTCGCCGCTTATAAGACCGAAATGGACAAGCGTTTTGCCGATCCCGCGGCCGCTGCGACCCCCGCCAGCCTGCCCCCTACCCCAACGGTAAAGCCGCCAACAGCGGCATCGACGGTTGCCGCCACCCCGGCGAAGAAACCGGCGGTGACCACTGCCAAACCAGCCGCGACAACGCCCAACGCGGCGCGCCTAGCGCTAGTCAAAAAGGTCGAGATTCCGGCAACCGGCAATGAAACTAAGGACGCTTACGACTATGGCTATCGGCTGTGGGAAGCGAAGCTCTACCCCGAGGCGCAGGCGCAGTTGAAACAGGTCGTTACCAAATGGCCGAACAGCAGTCAGGCCAGCTTTGCCCAGAACCTTCTCGGCCGCGCCTATCTGGACGAGGGCAAACCGAGCCTCGCAGCGGTCGCTTTCTACAACAATTACAAGGACCGACCCAGCGGCGCCCGTGCGCCGCATAGCCTGATGTATATGGGGGTCGCGCTCGACAAGCTGGGTCGCAAGGCCGATGCCTGCAAGGCATTCCGTGAACTCGAAGAAGTCTATGGTGACAAGGCTCCGCAGGATGTCCGAACCGATGCAGCCGCCGCAAAAACAAAAGCAGGTTGCTGACCGCGACTGTGCCGACCGGCTGGCGGGCGATCTTCGCGCGCTCGCAGGATCCGAATGGCACCGTCTGCACTATGGCGTCGCGGTGTCGGGCGGTCCCGACAGCATGGCGCTGCTCTGGCTGATGGCGACGTTGTTGCCCGGGCAAGTCTGGGCAGCGACCGTCGATCATGGCCTGCGCAAAGGGTCGGACGATGAAGCGCGAATGGTCGCCAGCTTCTGCAACCGCGAACATATCCCGCATTCGACCTTGCGCCCCGCGGCGCCGATCAAGGGATCGTTGCAGGCCGCGGCGCGCGCCGAGCGTTATCATCTGCTCGACCAGTGGCGCGGTGCCAATGCGCTCGACCACATCCTCACCGCACATCATGCCGACGATCAGCTGGAAACGATCGTCATGCGGCTCAACCGCAGCAGCGGGGTGGGCGGCCTCGCCGCCATTCGCTCGCGTAGCGGCATCGTCATGCGCCCGCTGCTGCACTGGCGCCGTGCCGAACTGGTCGAACTGGCGCTGGAGCATGATCTGCCGTTTGTCGACGATCCGTCGAACAGCGACAATCGCTTCGATCGCGCGCGACTGCGTCAGGCGCTAAAATCGCAGACGGTGCTCGATCCCGCCGCCGCCGCGCGGTCGGCGGGCTGGCTCGCCGAAGCCGACGAGGCGCTCGACTGGTCGGTCGAGCGGCTGATTGCGTCCTGGCCAGACGCGTCTGACATCGCGGTGATCCGCAACGAATCCTATCCGCCCGAGTTGTTCCGCCGTATCGTCGCGCTGCGACTTCGCGCCAATGCCGCACAATTGGCAATCCGCGGCGCCTCGCTCGACGGCGTGATCGCCGCAATGCACAAGGGCAAGCGTGCGATGGTCGGCGCCCTGCTGATCGACCCGGTTCGCGGCTTTGAAGGGACGATTTGGCGTATTTCTGCTGCGCCGCGCCGGAAACTACCCAAAAAGGCCTGATTGCATCATTGTCATTTAACCTGATTATCCTATCTTGTGGGCGTAGGAGCGCGTTGCCGCGCCGATGAGGAAAGTATGCGCATGCAGGACGACAAGGAACCGCAGGGCAATCCCTGGATGAAGAGTGTGATGATCTGGAGCGGCATTTTGCTCGCCATGCTCCTCGTCGCCTCGATGTTCGGCGGTGCCGCGCAGCCCGCAGGCAGCGCGCTGGCCTATTCCGAGTTTCGTCAAAAGGTTGAGGAAGGCGCCGTCAAGGACGTCGTCCTGTCCGAAGACAAGGTCACCGGCACGCTGTCGAACGGCGACCGTTTCACCGCGAACGTCATCCGCGACCCTGACCTGCTCAAAATGCTCAACGACAATAATGTCAAATATGACGGCAAGGCGACCGAAGCACCGAACTTCTGGATGTATATGCTTATCCAGTCGCTGCCATTCATCCTGATCCTCGGCATCGCCTTTTTCGTGTTCCGCCAGGTTCAGAAGAACAATGGTTCGGGCGCGATGGGTTTTGGCAAATCGCGCGCCAAGATGCTGACCGAAAAGCAGGGTAAGGTGACCTTCGACGACGTTGCGGGCATCGACGAAGCACGCGAAGAGCTCGAAGAAATCGTGGAATTTCTGCGCGATCCGACCAAATTTTCGCGTCTCGGCGGCCAGATTCCCAAGGGCGCGCTCCTCGTCGGCTCGCCCGGTACCGGTAAAACGCTGCTCGCCCGCGCCATCGCGGGTGAAGCGGGCGTCCCCTTCTTCACCATTTCGGGTTCGGACTTTGTCGAAATGTTCGTTGGTGTCGGCGCCAGCCGTGTCCGCGATATGTTCGAACAGGCCAAGCGCAACGCACCGTGCATCGTCTTCATCGACGAAATCGATGCCGTCGGTCGCCATCGCGGCGCCGGGCTGGGCAACGGCAATGACGAGCGGGAACAGACGCTGAACCAGCTGCTCGTCGAAATGGACGGCTTCGAAGCCAACGAAGGCATCATCATCGTCGCGGCGACGAACCGCCCCGACGTGCTCGACCCCGCCCTCCTCCGCCCGGGCCGCTTCGACCGTCAGGTCGTGGTGCCGCGCCCCGACATCGAGGGCCGCCAGAAGATCCTCGAGGTCCACACGCGCAAAAAGCCGCTCGCCCCGGACGTCGACCTGCGTCGCGTCGCGCGCGGCACCCCGGGTTTCTCTGGCGCCGATCTCGCCAATCTTTGCAACGAAGCGGCGCTGCTCGCGGCGCGCAAGGGCAAGCGCCTGATCGCCAACGACGAGTTTGAAGAGGCCAAGGACAAGGTCATGATGGGCGCGGAGCGCCGGTCGATGGTGATGACCGAGGACGAGAAGAAATCGACCGCCTATCATGAAGCCGGTCACGCGCTCGTCTCGCTCCACGTCGATGGCTGCGATCCGCTGCACAAGGTCACGATCATTCCGCGCGGCCGCGCGCTCGGCGTCACGTGGAACCTGCCCGAACGCGACCGTTATTCGATGAGCATGAAGCAGATGAAGGCGCGCCTCGCGCTCTGCTTCGGCGGCCGCATCGCCGAACAGCTGATCTATGGCAAGGACGAGCTCAACACCGGCGCATCGAACGACATCCAGCAGGCAACCGAAATGGCCCGCTCGATGGTCATGGAATATGGCATGTCGGACAAGCTCGGCTGGTTGCGCTATCGCGACAATCAGGACGAAGTGTTCCTGGGTCACAGCGTGTCGCGCGCGCAGAATATGTCCGAAGACACGGCGCGCCTGATCGACGCCGAGGTCCGCCGCCTGGTCGAAGAAGGCGAAAATGTCGCGCGCAAGGTGCTCACCGATCATCTCGACGAGCTCCACCTGCTCGCCGGCGCGCTGCTCGAATATGAGACGCTGTCGGGCGAAGAGGCCAAGCGCGCGATCAAGGGCGAAGACATCGGCCGCGAGGACGATGCCGACAAGCGCGGTACGCCAGTGTCGGGCCACGCTGGTTCGTTGCCGCAGATCAAGCGCAAGCCGCGCGGTCCATTCGGCGATCCGAAACCCCAAGGCGCCTAGCGCGTTCGATTCAGGGGCTATTCATTGGCGGACGGCAAGTTGCGGCGCATGACCTTCGGGAAACGAGCCCGCATTTTGCCTATCCTTTTCGCGGCGCCGTTCCTTTGCGGGATGGCGCCGGGTGACATGAGCGTCGCCGCCTTTCTGATGCGCGCCGATTCGCTCGCCCGTCTCGGCCCCCTCGCGCTCGCGACCCCGCAAGGCAATCAGCTGAAAGGCGAGGTCATCGCCGCGGGCAAACGCTACAAGGCGCGTATCGACGCTGATCGCCGCGCCGGGCGCAAAACGACAAGCTGCCCGCCTGAATCCGGAACCCTGACCCCCGATCAGTGGCTG
This sequence comes from Sphingopyxis sp. UBA6723, assembly GCF_002454115.1. Classification (GTDB taxonomy): domain Bacteria; phylum Pseudomonadota; class Alphaproteobacteria; order Sphingomonadales; family Sphingomonadaceae; genus Sphingopyxis. The sequence goes on from NZ_DKIH01000013.1 coordinate 358,823, forward strand.
GCCCATCTCCGCTCCTATCCCGCGCCGATCCGCAAACGGGTCAGCATCAACACGGCGTTCGATGCCCTGATGAAGAAACGCTACCCCTGCCCCGCCTGATCCGCCATGGAGCGATCGACAAAGGAGACGGTGATGATCCGTAAATCGTGGACCATAATGGCGCTGGCTGCCGCCCTGGCGATGGGCACGCAACCCGCAGCGGCACAAGGCACCGGCGTGCTGACGAGCAAGGCCGAACTGGAGAAATCGGATCCAGCCGTTGATGGCCGCGAGGGCGCCAAGACCTACACCACGCCCAATGTCGTCGTACCAGGCGACCGAATCCGTCTGACGCTCACTTTCACGAATAACGGCGCCGCCCCATCGGCCAAAATGATCCTGATGAATCCCATTCCGACGGCTTTAGTTTTTGACGGCACGAGTGACACGACGGGATTTGCCGTTTCCGTCGATGGCGGCAAGACGTTCGGCGCGCTGGGAGATCTGAAAGCGGGCGTTGAAGATGCCGCGCCGCGTCCCGCCGTTGCTTCGGATGTCACGCATGTCCGCTGGGCATGGCCCGATGCCATAGCGCCCGGCGAAAGCCGATCAGTCGCCTTTTTCGGCCGCGTCCAGTGAGCCAACGGCGGCGCCAAAGCCAGTGACGATTTACTGTGATGAATCGGGCGGTCTGAACGCGGGTGCGATGACCTTTGCCGCGGTCATGCTGACGCCGCAGATCGCCGCCGACATTCATGCGCGGTTTCGCAGCGTCACGGGCCTGCGCGGCGAGCTTAAGGGCAGCCGGATCAGCGTCGTTGAACGCGCCTATCTGCTGGAACTGTTCGACCGCGCCGGTGGCCGTGCCTGGGTTGCGGTGGCCAAGCGCGACACGATCGGCGGAAAGCCGGACAACGCCGTCCCCAGCGACCTGTCGGTCTATGCCGCGCTTCTCAACCTCGCGGTCGGGCGCTGGCTGCCCGAAACCGGCGGCGTCTGCACCGATGTCGTAATCGACGACGGTCGCTACGACCCAACGATTCTCGGCAAAGTCCGCGAAGAGATTCAGGCGGGGCTCGGCGCGTGGGGCCGCGCCTCGCTTGCTGACAGCCACCGCAGCGACGGCGTGCAGATCGCCGACGTCATCGCCAACAGCCTGTTCAATATCGCCGTCGGGTCACCCCGAGCGCACCGCATCCATAAGATAATCGAACCCATGCTGGCATCGAAAGCGATCCGCGTGGTCGAATTGACGCGCGTCGGCTGACACAAAAAGGGCCGCAGTTTCCCGCGGCCCCTTCGTTCACATGTCGCAGCGCTTATTCGAAGTCGCTGCCACCGCCCGCGGGGCTGCGCGGCGGCGCGGCGGCGGTCAGGCGGAGGGCTTCGGCCGAGCGGCTGATCGAGCTGATTTCATCAGGCGTATCGTCATCGTCGATAACGACCTTCTGCAGCGTTGTGATCAGCGTTTCTTTCAGATCCTTCGGACGCACGGTCTGTTCGGCGATTTCGCGCAGCGCCACGACGGGGTTCTTGTCGCGGTCGCGGTCGATGGTCAGCTCCGAACCACCCGAAATCTCGCGCGCGCGGTGCGCAGAGAGCAGGACCAGGTCGAAACGGTTGGGAATCTTGTCGACGCAATCCTCGACGGTAACGCGGGCCATGTTGTTTCCTTAGAATATCGGAGAGACCAGCCCTTTTTGAAGGCGTGGCGGCAAGCGCTGCGCGCTAGCAGCAAGGCCCGTCCGTGTCAATCGAAGCACTGCCCTTGCGGCGCTTGTATCGCCCCGCCTATGAGCGGGCGATGACTGATGCACTCAGCCCTGCCAGCGATCCCGATACGCTGACCGCTGACGTCGCCGATCACCGGCTGGAGGTCGTCGTCGACGGCGATCAGCGGCTTGAACGCATTCTTGCCCTGCTCGCTGGCGCGATCCGCAGCATCGACATTATCATGTATATCTTCGAGCATGATGCCGCCGGGACGCGCGTCCTCGATGCCATGACCGCAGCCGCGCGGCGCGGGGTGCGGGTGCGCGCGGTGATCGACAGTTTCGGGTCGTCGGATATTTCGGACAGCATATTTGTGCCGTTGCGTGAAGCGGGCGGCAGTGTGACCTTTTTCTCGCGGCGTTGGCGATCGAGCTATTTGATCCGCAACCACCAGAAATTGCTGTTGATCGACGACGATGTGGCAGTGACCGGCGGGTTCAACATCGCTACCCCCTATCTGGCCACGCAGCCGGACAGTTGCTGGTTCGACCTGGGCATAATCGTGCGCGGGCCGTCGGTGGCGCGCATGGTCGCGTGGTTCGAGGAAATCCACGATTACACCGTGAACAACGACGGCAAGCTGTTCATGCTCCGCCGGCTGATCCGTGAATGGCCCGTAGAGGCGGGGCCAGTGACTTGGCTCGTCGGCGGTCCGACCCAGCGACTGTCGCCATGGGTGCAGGCGGTGCGCACCGATCTGGTTGGTGCGCGCCAGCTCGACATGGCGATGGCCTATTTCTCGCCGGGCCAAGGCATGCTGCGGCGCCTTGGCCGCGTCGCGCGACACGGCCGTGCGCGCTTCATCATGGCGGCGAAGTCGGACAATGCGGCAACCATCGGCGCCTCGCGCCTGCTCTATGGCTATCTACTGCGTAAAGGCGGACATATCTGGGAATATCGGCCGTGCAAGCTGCACATGAAGCTGATCGTCATCGACGACGTCGTCTATATCGGCACCGCCAATTTCGACATGCGCAGCCTGTTCGTGAATGTCGAAGTGATGCTGCGCGTCGCCGATCCCGGTTTTGCCGAGCAGATGCGCGGCTTCATCGCGGCGCAGCAGGCGAATTGCGACGACATCACCGCCGCAAAGCACAAGGCGCGCGCCGGATGGCTGACGCGGCTGCGCTGGACGCTGGCGTGGTTTGTCGTGGGCGCCGCGGACTACACCGTGTCACGCCGCCTCAATTTCGGTCTCGGCGAAACCGATCCCGATCTGGAAGTTTAGTCCTTCCAGCCCCAGAACAGGAAGCAGGGCGGTACATTGACCCATTCGAATGCATTATCGATGCGGGCGAAGTGCGGCACGAGGAAATCGCGCGCGCGAGCGCGAAACTGATAGACAAGGAACGCGCCGCCGGGGCGCAGGACGCGATGCGTTGCCGCCGCAATCGCCGGGCCCACCCCAGCGGGCAGTGTCGAGAAGGGCAGACCCGACAGGACATAGTCGGCTTTCTCAAAGCCGTGCGCTGCAATGATCGCTTCAACTTCGGACGCAGAGCCATGAACCGCGATAAAGCGGCTGTCGCGGATGTCCTTGCGCAGATAATCGATAAAATCTTCATTGGTGTCGATCGCGATCAGCGTCGCATCGCCCGCCATGCGTTCCAGCACCGGGCGACAAAAGGTGCCAACCCCCGGTCCATATTCGACGAACAGCTTGGTGTTCTGCCAGTCGACGGGCTTCAGCATATGACGGATCAGCGTCGGCGACGAGGGCACGATCGACCCGACCATGACCGGATGCTTGATAAAGCCACGGACAAACATGCCCCACGGTCCGAAAAAGCGCTTGATGCTCTCGCGGACCCGGCGGCCCAGCGGAGCTTTCTTTTCTTGGGCCTGCGCCCGCGGATTGGTCATGTTGGCTTTCGCGTTGTTGCGGTTGCCGCTGGCGTGGCAAAAACGGCGCGTTGGCGCAAGGAAAGAGTCTGTCTTGACTCTGGACAGCGGGACGCTCGCGTGTAGGGAAAGGCCCGATTGCGGACGTTGGACGGCGAAGGGGGATTTCCGGCATGGCGACATTATCGCGCTCGATCCCTGCCGATCGCATGGCCGTTCTCTTCGCGGTCATGCTGGTCGCCGCGGCAGGCAACACCGCGATGCAGTCGATCCTCCCCGCGATCGGCGCCAAGCTCGACATCCCGGATGTCTGGGTCAGCTTGGCGTTCAGCTGGTCGGCGCTACTATGGGTGATGACGGCACCTTATTGGGCGCGCCAGTCGGATAAACGCGGGCGCAAAGCCTTGATGGCGCTCGGCGTGATCGGGTTTATGCTGTCGATGGCGCTGTGCGGACTAGCGCTGTGGGCCGGGCTGGCGGGCTATCTCGCCGCGGGAACGACGTTCGTGATATTCGCGCTGTTTCGCAGCTTGTACGGCGGATTCGGATCGGCGGCACCTCCGGCGGTCCAAGCCTATGTTGCGTCGCGCACCGACCCTGAGGAGCGCACGCAGGCGCTGTCGCTCGTGTCTTCGTCGTTCGGGCTGGGAACAGTCATCGGCCCGGCGATCGCGCCCCTGTTCATCCTGCCTTTTGTTGGGTTATCCGGACCTTTGCTGGTTTTCGCACTGATCGGGTTGATCGTGCTGATCATGCTGCGTTGGCGGTTGCCCGACGATGTCCCGCGGTTTGCCGCACGCGGCGCGATTGCAGACTATCCGACCGCCGCGGGATCGACGGCCTCGGCGAGTGAAGACAGCGACCAAGACGTTGAGGATCGCGATACTCCCCCGGCGACCCCGCTGCGCTGGACTGACAAGCGCGTTCGGCCCTGGATGCTCGCCGGGCTCTACGGGGGGCAGGCGCAGGCGATGATGCTGGGCGTCATCGGTTTCCTGATCCTCGACCGCCTCGAGCTTCGCGCCCGCCCCGACGAAGGCGCCGCGATGACCGGCATCGTGCTGATGGCCGGCGCCTTCGCAACCTTGTTATCGCAATGGGGGCTGATCCCGTTGCTCAAGCTGTCGGCGCGCACCGCGGTGCTGATCGGCGCGGCGCTCGGCGCGGCCGGGTTGATCATCACCGGGGTTGCGCAAGACCTGCACGGTATCGTGATCGGCTTTGCGCTCGCCTCGTTGGGTTTCGGGCTGTTTCGCCCGGGCTTTACCGCCGGCGCTTCGCTATCGGTGCCGCGCCGCGATCAGGGCAGCGTCGCGGGGATGACCGCGTCGATCAACGGATCGGCCTATATCGTGTCCCCAGCGATCGGCGTGCTGCTCTACAACTGGCATCCGATGGTCGCTTACGGCCTGATGGCGGGATTTTGCGGCTGGCTGGTGCTGTGGGGCTGGTCCGCGCTGCGGCTGGACCAGCCCACCGCCTAATCCTTTACCGCGTCGTCGCCATGCTTCTGTTCGCGCACCGGCTTGAGCATGCCGGGCGCGAAAAAGCCGATCGGATTGACGCTCATCGCCTGCTGCTTGATCTCACCCTGGATCTTTTCATAATCCTTTTCCATCGCTTCGGTGACCGAAGCGCGGGTGTCTTTCAGCGCAGCTTCGAAATCGGCCATTGTCACCGTGTCGCTGTTGATCGATCGTTTGAGCGCGGCTAGACCCGCGCGGCGGGTCAGATCTTCCAGATCGGCGCCGGTGAAGCGGTCCGATTTCTCCGCCAACACCGCCAGATCGACATCATCCGCGAGCGGCATCTTGCCGGTCTGGATTTCCAAGATCCGGCGGCGCCCTTCCTTGTCGGGCACCGACACATAGATCAGTTCGTCGAGCCGTCCCGGGCGCAGCAGCGCGGGGTCGATCAGGTTCGGGCGGTTGGTTGCACCGATGACGACCACCGACTGCATCTCCTCGATCCCGTCCATTTCAGCCAGGATCGTGTTGACCACCCGTTCGGTCACCTGCGGTTCGCCCGACGTGCCGCTGCCGCGCGCGGGCACCAGGCTGTCGAGTTCGTCGATAAAGATGATCGTCGGCGCCACGGCGCGCGCGCGGGCGAACAGCCGGGCAATCTGTTGCTCGCTCTCGCCATACCATTTCGACAGCAGGTCCGACGATTTGATCGAGATGAAATTGGCATCCGATTCGCGCGCTGCGGCCTTTGCCAACAGCGTTTTTCCGGTGCCCGGCGGGCCATAGAGCAAAAACCCTTTGGCGGCGCGGATACCTAGGCGCCGGAACGCCTCTGGATGCTTCAGTGGCAGTTCGATCCCTTCGATCAGCTTCTCACGCGCCGCGTCGAGCCCGCCAATGTCGCTCCACCGTGTCGTCGGCGCCTGTACCATCACTTCGCGCATTGCCGATGGCTGCACGCGTTTCAGCGCATTGCTGAAATCGTCGCGCGTTACGCGCAATTCCTCCAGCACCTCGGGCGGGATCGTCCCCTCGGCCAGATCGAGTTTGGGCATGATCCGCCGCACCGCCTCGATCGCCGCCTCGCGGGTCAATGCCGCCATATCCGCGCCGACAAAGCCAAAGGTCGTGCGCGCCAGTTCGGCGAGGTCGACATCCTCGGCCAACGGCATGCCGCGGGTATGGATGCCCAATATCTCACGACGTCCGCCTTCGTCGGGAACGCCGATGATGATTTCGCGGTCGAACCGGCCCGGACGGCGCAGCGCTTCGTCGATGGCGTCGGGGCGGTTGGTGGCGGCGATGATCACGAGATTGGTGCGCGGCTCGAGCCCGTCCATCAGCGTCAACAGCTGGGCGACAAGGCGCTTCTCGGCCTCGCCGGTCACCTGCCCGCGCTTGGGTGCGATCGAATCGATTTCGTCGATGAACAGGATCGACGGCGAGGCCTTGGCGGCCTGCTCGAAAATGTCGCGCAGCCGCTTTTCGGACTCGCCATAGGCCGACCCCATGATCTCGGGGCCGTTGATCAGAAAAAATTGCGCTTCGCTCTCATTGGCGACCGCGCGCGCCAATCGTGTCTTGCCGGTACCCGGCGGGCCATGCAGCAGCACCCCGCGCGGCGGATCCACTCCTAAACGACGGAACAATTCGGGATAGCGTAGCGGCAACTCGACCATCTCACGCAGCTGATCGATCGTCTCGCCTAGTCCGCCAAGATCGTCATAGGTCACATCGGTGCGGCGCGCGTCGTGCGGCTCCTGATATTCGGGCAGCAATTCGATTTCGGTGTTTTCGTCGATAAACACCACGCCCTTGGGCGCCGCCGACACGACGAGCAGGCGCACCTCAGCCAGCGCATAGGCCGGCGCGTTGAGCATCTGGCGCAACTGCGGCGGCATATCGCCCGACGGCAGCCGCTGCTGCCCCGCGGTCGCGACGGTGTCGCCCGCGACGACAGGGCGCCCGAAGAAGCTGCGTTTCAGTGCGTTCGCTGATCCCTGCAGCCGCAGATTTTCCTGCGCCGGCGCGAATACCACGCGCGTTGCCGGGCGCGTCTCAACCCGGCTCAACATTACCATATCGCCCGCACCCGCGCCCGCACTGGCGCGCTGCAGGCCGTCGAGACGGATCACCTCCAGCCCCTCATCCTCGGCGTAAGGAAGCACCACGCGCGACGCAGTTTGCCGCTTGCCACTGATCTGGATGATATCCCCCTCGGTGACGCCGAGTTCGGCCATTGCCGAGCGCGGAATGCGCGCAATCCCGCCTCCGCTTTCCTCGGCGCGCGAATTCGCCACCTGCAGTTTCACCTGTTTTTCTTTTACCGCTGCATCGGCCAAGGCGCGTCTCCCTCAAAAAGCTCAATATGCCGAAGATAGGGTTGTCGTTCCCGATTTGCGACCCCCGCCCGTCGGTTGGCCCCAGACCGCCCTATGCCGCACTGCACAAAACTGTGGCGAGTCGCGCGGCGGCATGTCATCATCGACACCGAATATGCCTCGCCTTCCTCCCCTCAGCAGCATGGAGGCCTTCTTGGAGGTCGCCCGCTACGGTACCGTCAAGGCGGCCGCGATCGAGCTCGGGCTGTCGATGCCCGCGCTGTCGCGGCGGATCCAGACGCTCGAACATGCCGTCGGCCGCCCGCTGTTCAACCGCCATCATCATGGACTCAGCCTGACCGAGGCGGGGCGCACGTTGCAAGGCCAGTTGGCGCCGATCCTCGACGAATTGCGCACGGTGATCGGCCAGGTCGGCAGCCCCGACGCATCGCTGCGCCTGCACCTCAACGTCCTGCCGCTGTTCGCCCAGCAGCGGCTGTTCCCCCGCCTTCCCGAACTGCGCCGCGAGCATCCCGAACTGCATATCGATATCGACACGATGTCGCATGCCGAAGCGCGGCTTGGCGACGGCATCGATGCCGCGATTGCGCTCGCGCGTTCAATCGATCCGGCGCTTTACGCCGCGCGGCTCGATCAGGACAAGGTGTTTCCAATCGCCGCGCGGACGCTGACCGATGGCGACCGGGCCTTCGTCGTACCTGAGCAACTCCAGCGCATGACTGTACTCCTCCACCGCGAAATGCCCGAGACGTTCAGCGAGTGGAAAAAGGCGATCGGCATGCCGTATCTCGAACCTGCCGGGATCGATTATTTTGATTCGGGACCGCTGATGCTCGAGGCTGCCGCGCAAGGCATCGGCGTCGCCTTCATGCACGGCCACCATTTCGACGACGCGCACGACCCGCGCTTGGTGCGTCTGTTCGATTTCGACGTCGATAGTCCTTATAGCTATTGGTTCGTGTGCCGCCCACGTGCGCTGAGGCAGCCCGCGGTAAAGCTGTTCCACGACTGGTTGCTCGCAGCGAAAATTTAGCGCCGCGGAACGTCGCGGCGGCTTATTCTGATGTATCTGCGGCTTCCACGCGGTCACGGTGCCGTTGATCTTCGCGCTCGCGTTGACGAAGATATTTGCGGTCGTGGCGGTTATAGCGAACATAAGCGATACCGGCGACCGCAGCCGCCAGCATCAGGGCGATCAGGCCGTAAGCGACCCATAATCTCATCTCGATGTCATTGACTCCGTAGTGGACAATAATTCCGCCGCTCTATCTTACGGTAGCCACGCATAAAGGTTGCGTTACCACAAGGAGAAATGCCGAACTCTGTCCGTCACGTGCGACGCGCCCGGAAACAGCAGAGGCCATTGGGAACACCGCTAAGCGGCTGGAATGAATAGTAAGCGCCGAATCAGGTGCTAGCTGGTGATCGGCACGGCACGATTATCAGCATCATATGGAGTTCTCAGGCATGGCAGGAATTCTGCCCTGAAAACTATCGCCGACTCCGCTCGCAGGCCGCTGCAGACGCAGCGCATTCCTCGCGTCCCATGAGCGATCATCATACAGCCTCAGAATATATTAAAGAATGCAATGCGACTTTCGATCAGACTCCGCGTTGTTGGGTATGGAAACCAAAAACTCGGCATATATACCCGATCTTGACGTCTTGCGGGCTTTTGCCGCGCTGACGGTGTTTATGTGGCATTATCTACATTCTGAGCGGATGCCGGCGCAGGAAGTCTATTGGCCCGGCTTGGCAATCTTCGAAGAGGGACACATCGGAGTGTCCTTATTCATGGTCCTGAGCGGCTTCCTTTTTTTTAAAATTACCTATCGCAAGAATGTGCGCTGGGACATTTTTGCCTTGAACAGGATGAAGCGGATATTCCCTCTGCTTTTGATTACTCAGTCCATGTGGATCGCTGCGGGCTATCTGGGCGCCATTCCATACACGCCCCGCGATTTCATCGTTGGGGTTGTGCAGCCGACATGGGCCGGCGGAGCTTGGTCGATCGCTGTCGAGCTTCACTTTTACCTCATACTACCTGCGCTCCTTTGGCTCGCTTATCGCAGCCCAATTTTTCTATTGGGGTTTATGATCGCTATGATCATCCTGCGAACTACAGTGCCGTTGCTACAAGATCCAATTTTAAGCTATTACACGATAATTGGCCGCATAGATCAGTTTCTTATCGGCGCGCTCGTATTTTTGTACTGGAGTAGGATCCCGCGGCGGGCAGGCATATCATTATTCATATTCTTTATCGCTTATCTTGAACTGTTCAATGCGGGTGGTGGACATGCCCGCTTCCTTGCCGGGGAGCACGCCTATTTCTCCAACAATTTCATACGCTGGACGGTCGAAGGCTTAGGGTTTGCAGGATTGATGATATGGATTCTGAAATCAGACTGGCGTATCAAGGAAACTTGGCTCTGGTCAGCGATCGCTTGGGTCGGAACAGTATCTTATTCATTGTATCTTCTGCATTTTTTCGTTCTGCGGGTCTGGTTCAGGGGGATGGAGGCGCTCGATCTCGGAACATCAGCACGGATGGCGCTTTTGATCCCCTGCTTGGCTTCGACGCTGTTCATGTCATCGATTAGCTATCGACAGATCGAAATGCGTTTTTTGCGAATGCGTGCCAAATATATTGAGGTCCAGTAACGTGACCCCCTGATTTCCACCCGCCAGGATCGTCGGCTCCTTGCGTCGGGACATGATGAGACTTCTTATTACCCATTATACCCGCCCGCGCGCGGAAATCATGACAGTCCCAAGTTCCCTCAGTCACCGGGCCCAAAATACGCTCGTTAGAATGATTATGAACGTGCAAAGCGCGTCCGCTTCCCGCGGCCTACCACTCTTCCCCCGCATGGTGAGAAAACAGAGTCGCCCATCTCGTCACCCCGTCTGCAGTACTGGCAATCAGCACGTCGCCATCGGCACCCTTGCCATTGCCATCACTCATCCAAACCACACAATTCCCCTCGGCGGGCGCGGTCGGATCTGCACTCCGTTCCAACAAATGGATACGGTCGTGGAAATAGCGGTCGCCAACATTAATCTGATCGCTGCCCGTTGCACTGTCGACCTGCTTGTTGAGACCCACGACAATGTTCCGCTCGCCGGTCGTCAAGTCGCTGCCAGCGCCGCTGCCGACCAAAGAGTTGGCTGTACCAGTCGTAACATTGTAGCCGGCCCGATAGCCCAAGGCAGTATTATCATCCGCGCCAGTCTTGATGCCGAGCCGCATAGCTTCCGCGCCTATCGCCGTGGTTCGATTAACATCGTAGTAGGTAGCTACGCCATCCTCGATATCTTCCCCGCGTCCCGCAGTAAAACCGGCGAACAGATTATCGTTGCCAGCTTTCTGGCGATAACCGGTCGCGAAGCCGAAACCCGAGTTACGACTGCCCTCATTGGCATCGAGCGCATAGTTGGCAAATGCGCTGTTGTGGCTGCCAGCGATATTAGCGACGAGTGCTTCCGCACCGAATGCCGAATTTAGTTGGCCAGTGGTCGTCGCGGCAGCCGCGTTGTGGCCAACACCAATAGTGCCAACGCCGGTAGTAAGGCTCTGGCACGCACCGATACCGATCGCCACAATGCCCGATAACCCTTCGGCATTTCTCAACGCCGAACTGCCCAACGCGACACAGTTCGAACAACCCGTCGCGGCCAACATAGTATTAAGGCCTATCCCCACATTTCCTGAAGTAGATGTCGTCGCATTTCCACAGTCCGCACCGAGGAACACATTGTAGGAGGCCGAGGTCAAATTCACTCCAGCATATCCGGCAAGCACATTAAAATAGCCAGTCGTTATCGACTGCCCCGAGTTAGATCCGACCACGACGTTACGAAAGCCTGTCGTTAGACCGGAGAGGACACCATCACCAATCCCGACGTTTGTAGCGCCGGTTGCCTCTGGCCTGACGGCGTTTAGTCCAAGCCTGAGGTTGCCACCGTCGCGCCCGATCCGGGCCGTTGCAACGAAGATGTCAGTCGCAAATGTCTGAGTTGCCGTCCATGTGTGGCTGAACGAATCGTAATTCTGCGCCGGTTCTTCGGGCATATTGATCTCCCTTGAAGCGATAGATACCGCTTAGGAAAGGCGCCCACCCCTCCCGCTTGACCAAACCTGTTCCGACCACAAGCTAGTAATTCGCTGCTTTCGGAAGAGAAACTCACTCTGCAGCAGCCTTTGCCAAGTCGGTACCTCCGCGGCTACCAAATCTCCCAAGGCGATTGCAAATGACTTCGAGACGATCGGACGCGCTATTGGCATTTAGCGCTGTCATACGGACGTTCAAGCTGGCCAGCTCAATTGGATACCCGACCATAATCACCCGAACTCGGGTCACTGACGAAGCAATGCGATCAGCGTCGACCTAGAACTAAACTTTGATCGCGCTGGATTTCGTTCGCCGATAGAACCATTAATTGGCAAATGTGGCTGGTCCAACATGGCGAAATTTTTGGGAACCAAGCAAGTGTCTCGTGGTGCTGCTGGGGAGGATTGAACTCGTCCAGCAACCCCAAAAAAAACCGCCGTTTTCCGCCATTTGCTGACCTTCAATTGTGGGCGGTTATGTAGCAGTTTTGCGAAGCACTGCAAGGTCGCAACATGTTCCCGTTGTTGACGGCAGCCGAGCATGCGCCAGGCAAGCTAAAGCGGCCTCGACGTTCATCGTCTCAATATCGATCCCGCCCATCACGAGAAAGCGGTTCTTAGTTTGGCTGCTCTCGTCGATATATATATCACTGAGCGGGGACGAGCCGACGGGGGCTGGACGGTTGGTTGCTATGATGGCCATGCTTCACTGTGCGCCAAGCGTACTGATTCGCACCGGCCGCACCATGGCTCATTCGGTGGAACGCCATGGGGGCTATTTATTGATGCGCGACGGCAGCGAACTTCCTTATTGCTCCGCAATGATCCTTCGCAAATCTGCGGCCCGGTGGTCAGTTCGTCTCGTCCATCATATTTGCGGTGCCGTCGCCAGCGATTCTTCCGCTCTGGGCATGAGCCCAAATAATTTAAGGCTTCCTCTAAGCAGTACCGTGCATGGCTGACCCGACGGAGACATTATGGACTTTCGCGATGAAAAGATTGGTCGGCGGGGGCTGCTGGTAGCGGCAGGGTCCTTGGCGATATGGGACTCGTCTGCAAAGGCTGGCGCTGACAAAGGCGAGACGCCGCAGAGCTTACCAGCGCTGGCGCGATCGATCGATCGTCTCCGCTCGCCCACTGGTGGTGAGATGATTGGACTTGGCGACACGACTTTGGGCAGCGTTCTTGCCGCTGCCTGCTACCCAGAGACTTTCGGCGTGGTTGATGATCCGAACTATCTGGACGCCGGGACGCGCATCGATCAGAAGGCTGAGATACAAGCGTGGCTTACATATGCCAAGACGAACCGGCTGACAGCGCGCTGCAACAGGCCTATCCGCGCCTATTCGTCGGCAACGCTCAATTACGATCCCTCCAATGACATCGGCGGGCAGCGTATGCCCGACATCGACCTTGGCAACCTTAACCTGTCGATCAACGCCACACCCGGCTTTGTGCTTGGCAGCGCCGGGGCGTGGATCGACGGCACCAGCATCCGCCCGCCGAACGTGCTGCGCTCCACCCTGTCATGGGTCGGCGCGCCTAACACGATGGTCGGCGGTGTCGTGTACATGAACATCCGCTATTCGACGATCTATCTCAGTGACGCCCGCCGCTTTCCTGTGGGCCATCAATACTGGTCGGAAGGCCGGGGCTTCGAGCGCAACACCTTCATCGGTGGTGTCATGGTGGACAACCGCTATGGCGAGGTTCGCTGCTGCGTTGGGGCGGGGTCGTATATCAACGAAAATGTCTGGCTGGGCGGCTCCTGCTCGAACGGCAGCGATAGCGTGGCCGAGACTGCGGCGGCAGTGATGGGCACCTATAGCTGTGTCGGCACTGGCGGCTCGCCGGGGTCGAACAACAATCGCGTCTATGGCCGTTCCTACGAGGGCTGCGACAGCACCACGCATCCGAACATAACCGAGTGCATCCCCGTCTGGTACGAGGGCTGCGGCGGATATGACCATTACCGCGATTGCCGCGTTGAGGGTTGGCAGGGGCCGATCCTGCACGTTCGCGGCGAAGTCAACGGCGATGCCAACGCGATCTACGGCATTCATATTGATTTCGACGCCAGCGTTATCGGTGACATCGGGGCGGGCAATGGCAAGGCGATCTGCCGTCAGGTTGCGGGGGCCTATGGCAACCGGGTAACCGGGCCTGAACATAGCTGCGAACGCGAATGGCATTCTGGTCCGCTGCGTGATTTGCTCTATTCGGGTGGCGGGACGGATGCCGCGAGGACTGTCGCACCGTTCATCATGCGTGAGGGGACGAGTGCGACCGATCTGCGCGAAACCACGCTCTCCAATCGCTATCAGACCAACATTTACGGCGTCCAGATCAACAACGGCATCATCGGGACTTACATCGATACCAGTCGGTGCAAGGATTTCGAGTTTATCGCCGACACGCTGCCGGGGAACGACGGGCGCTGGACCTTCGCCGGGTATGATGCCAATTTGATCCTGCTCAGCGCAACGCATACCGACGCCTACGCTATCGAGCGCAATATCAAGTTCGGTGGGGCGACTTTCACCGCGCTTTATGGCGGCTGCTATTCGACCAGCGGCGACGGGGCGGGGCGGGTCCGCGTTACCGTCAGCGATGATTGCAAATGGCTGTTCTTCGGCGTCGGCTCAGGGACAGCGCCTGCGGTGCTGAATGGCTTTGGCTTCAAGGCATATCTCGCGTTTGAGGATGCTGCCGGGGTTACGGCGCTTTCCGGTCCATTGATCCGCGACACGCTGTTCGGCGGGCTTGAGGGCCAGCGCACAGCAACCGCCAACCCTGCTACCGCTGGGACGCATGGTTTCTGGTCACCGGGGCAAATTGCTTGGGACAACACGCCGACATCAGGGCAGCCGATGGCATGGCTCAGCAATGCAGGGGTTGCGCTTGGGGTGCCGTTCGCAACGTCCACGGCCTTTGCGGTCAAGGGCCAGGTGGTCATCTCTGACACCGGTACAAAGGCCTATTACGTCAAGACGCCGGGGACGACATCGGGTTCGGGTACGGGGCCGAACGGCACAAGCACCACCACCGATTACACTGATGGCACTGTCGTGTTCCGATACATCGGGGCGAAGGCAGCATTTACCGCACTGGCGAACGTGCCGTGATGCGAGACGGTAGCAAAAGCCCCCGCCTTGCGCCCCTCGTCCGCCCACGGAGACTGCCACGGCCCTGAGCTGAATATCGTTGTGAGCTGGTCCACTTCGAAGCGGTCCCGCTTGTCCTCTGGAGCGACCGGATCGTGGACCATAACGGCGTTGAGGCGATCCACTGCTCTTGCCGCGCCCATTTGAACACAGCGGCGATGGTGACGATGTATTTGCTGTTCACAGTCTTCGGCTGGATTGTGGGCAGGCCGAGCTTCTGCGCCTTCGCGACCGCTTGCGGGATAGTCAGATCCTCCAGCGCCTTCTGGCGCCCTAAGTTCACCGGAAGGCGCTCTAACAGCTTCCGCAGTTCCTTGGCGGCGTCTCGCGAGATGCCCCCGATATCGCGGTCGCCAAACACATCGCGCAGCAACCGCGCGACTGGCTCGCAGGCTCTTTTGGTCGCCACGCTCCACCCTGCCACCTTGTCGGCCTCATATTCATCAATCGTCCGCGCCGCATCGATCCGGCTGTGATATTCTGCCGTGAGGACCGGCAGCCGTGCTTCGGCGGCGCGCTTGTCCTCCTCACGGGTGGATTTCACGAACTCTTCGCCGAGGATTCCCGCAACATCGGTTGGCCACCGCTTGCGAAATACCACTTGTTCGAACCCTTGCGCTTGCTCAATTCGCACATGGGAACCATGCCTTCCGTGTAACAACTTTGTGGTACAGTGGAAGGTCAAAAAGGTCGGAAAACTAGGGTTTCCGGGGGTTGCAATGGTGCTGCTGGGGAGGATTGAACTCCCGACCTCGTCATTACCAATGACGCGCTCTACCACTGAGCTACAGCAGCAACCGAAACACCCGCAAACGCGTGTTTGCTGGGCAGGCGCGGCCTATGGCGGGGCGCCCTGCGCCTGTCAAGGTGCGAGGCTTGACGATGGGGCAATTTCGCGGGCATGGCCGTGGGCGTGAGCAAACCACCCTCCCCCGCCGACATTGAACGCGAACGCCGCCTGGCCGAGGCGCTGCGCGACAATCTGCGTAAGCGCAAGGCGCAAGCGCGCGACGCGAAGGCCGAAGCCCCGGCTAAAGACTGACGGTCACCGTCACTTCGTCACCCTCGACCAATCCCTCGGCTTTGCGCACCGCGGCCTTGACCGGCAGTAACCAGCCGCCGCTTTCCTTGTGCGGAAACACCGATGTCTGCCAGCTTGTCTCGCCAATCGTCGCATCCACCCGCGCCGATCCGAACCCCTTGCGTCCGTTCAGCCACTGACCCGTGATCGCTGCTACGCGGATGCCATCAGCGGCGTCGCCAGCTATTGTGACGAAGAACCACGCAGCAGGGGCGGTCGCTGACTGCCAGCGCCAGAGCGGGGTCGTGACGGTGAAATTTTCCAAGCTGCTCCCTCTTTCTCATCACCCTCAACTTGTTTCAGCGTCCATGCCCCGTTCCTTATGCTGACGCTGCGACGCCGGAGGCCTCAGGTCACGGATGCGGAAACGAGTTCAGCATGACGATATTATTTTGAACCTTCACCGACCGCGCGCACTGGCACCGGGATATTGCAGATGTCCGCCCCGCCCGCCGGCTTGATGAAAAACGGATCACGGCGGTTGGCGCGGGCGTCGGCGTAGCGCGCGAAGCTGTCGCTTTCGGTCGACAGATATTCGAAGCGCGGCTGGTTGGCTTCGGGTAATTCGGTAGCGATACGGACCGAGGCGATCGGAACGCGCTCGGCTTCGGTCTCATAGAAGCCCAGCGCACCAGTGCCGCGCGGCAAACTCGACAAATGTTCGATCCCGCTGATTACGCGGCCAACGAGCGCGATATTGCGGTCAAGGTGGCGCGGAGCGTGGCCGATGACGGTATATAGCTCCGCGCCCGTGCCGGTATCGGGCGACAGGTTGCGGCCCACGCCGACCATCCCGTAGCAGTGGACTGGCCACGCCGCATCGACATTCCACGCGACCGGCCATCCTGCCACAACGCCGTGATGAGGCGCATATGCGCCATTGGTAAACGGCAGCCAAGTTGTTCTGCCGCGCTGGCGCTGCGAGAGATACGCGTTCTCAGGCACCATCACCAACCCTTCCGGCATCGCCTTCTTCTCGGTCGCATCGCCCCATTGCACGACATAATTGTCCTGCACCCGGTTGATGCTCGTCCCATCCCACCAATGCGCGGCGGAGAGCTTGCGGATATTGCCGATCCACCCTTGGCTGAACGGCGCGGGCATCAGCTGAATCACGACGCGGCGCGCCTTACCCCGGGCGTCGGGTGCGAGGTCCATCACGAGCAGGTCCGATGGGGCAATCGCGGTCCAGTCGCTCGCGGGCGCCGCGGCCGCGATCTCGCCCGGTGACGGGATGGGCGCAGGCTCCTGCGCGGTAACCGGAAAGGCGAGCGAAGCGACAGCAGCCGCGAGAAGCAGATGTTTCATCCCGCCTGTGTGCCATGCTCAACCGACTTGCGAAAGCCCTGCCCAGCGACTAGGGCGCGCGTTCCAAGCATGCGGAGCGGTGGCCGAGTGGTCGAAGGCGCTCGCCTGGAAAGTGAGTATGGGTCAAAAGCCCATCGAGGGTTCGAATCCCTCCCGCTCCGCCATTGACCCCACTCAAAACCATGCGCCCGCAGGCTGTCCGGAATTGTCCAGGATCGCCGCGCTATCGCCGCATCGATGCCAGTCGCTGATCGACGATCGCGTCGGCCTCGGCAATGATGCGCTCGATCAGTTGCTGACAGGTCGGGATGTCGTGGATCAGCCCCTGTACCATCCCGGCCCAAAACACGCCTTTGGACAAATCGCCGGTTTGCAGCAATTCGCGCCCCGCTTGGCCATTCACCAGTTCGGCGACATCGGCAAAGGTCGCGTCGGGCTGCGCGAGGCGGCGCACAACCTCTTCGCTCACCGCGCTCTTGCCAACACGCGCCGTGTTCTTGAGGCTGCGGAAGATGAGGAAGCTGCCGCGCTCGTCATTGTCGATATAGGCCTGCTTCACATTGTCGTGGATCGGCGCTTCAACCGTCGCGCAGAAGCGTGTGCCCATGTTGATCCCCTCGGCTCCCAGCGCCAGCGCGGCAACCAGCCCGCGTCCATCGCCGAAGCCACCCGACGCGAGCATCGGGATCTTCACTTTGTCGGCGGCGGCGGGAATCAGGATCAGGCCAGGAATATCATCCTCGCCCGGATGCCCCGCGCATTCGAAACCATCGATCGAAATGATGTCACAGCCCGCGCGCTCCGCCGACAAAGCGTGGCGCACCGCGGTGCATTTATGCAGGATCGCGATACCATGCGGCTTGAGCATCTCCCAGATTTCGCGCACTGCGGGCGTTCCCGCGGTCTCGACAATCTTGACCCCACCGTCGATGATCGCCTGCGCATAGGCCTTGTAATCGGGGGCGTTGATCGTCGGGAAAACGGTCATGTTCACGCCGAACGGCTTGTCGGTCATTGCGCGGCAGCGTTCGATCTCGGCGCTGAGCGCCGCGGGGGTTGGTTGGGTCAGCGCCGTGATGATGCCAAGCCCGCCCGCGTTAGAAACTGCGCTTGCCAGTTCGGCATAGCCGACGCTCTGCATCCCACCCTGCACAATCGGATGTTCGATCCCCAGCATGTCGGTAATGCGTGTCTTGAAAGCCATCGTTCGTCCCTCCCCATGATCGGTCGCAGCAATTTGACGCTACGTCGTCGCCGTGCCGGAATTGACTTGACGTTTACGTCAACGTCCGGTTCATTGGCAAGACAAGATATATGGGAGCGGGACAAATGCGGCCATGACGATCCTCTATGACGAAGGCCAACAGGCGATTGCGACCGAATCGCGGCGGGTGCTTGAAGCCCGAATCAGCAAGGACGCCTTGCTGCCGCTGCTCGAATCGGTTGGTGATTATCATCACCCCTTCTGGGACACGGCGAAGGAGCAGGGTTGGACCGCGCTAGCGATGCCGGAAGCACATGACGGCTTGGGGCTCGGCCTGATCGAGCTCGGGTTGATCGCGCATCAGGCGGGCCGCTCGCTCAGCGGTGCGCCGTTTCTGACGTCGGGCTTTGGTACTGCCAAGGCGATCGAGCTTTACGGGTCGGATGCGCAAAAGGCGCGCTGGCTGCCTGCGCTGGCGTCGGGTGACAGCATCGGCGCGATTGCTTTCGCCGCAGGGCCCGACGCGCTACCGGCGCGGCCCGACGTGACGTTTACCGACGATCGCCTCGACGGCACCGCCCGCGGCGTCTCCGGCGGACTGGCGGCCGATGTCGCGATCGTGCTGTCCAATGGTCCGGGCGTGCCGGTGCTGGCGCTGGTCGATCTGACCGGCGTCGAGCGCATTGCCGTGCCAAGCTTCGACAACAGCCGCTGCGTCGCCGATCTGAAATTTGCCGATGCTCCCGCCGAAACGATCGCAGTCGGAACTGCGGCCCGCGATGCCGCACTACATATCTTGGCGCTGCAGGCCGTCGTCACCGCGCACGAGCAGACCGGCGGCGCCGAGGTGCTGATGGAAATCGCACGCGACTACGCATTGACCCGCCGCGCCTTTGGTCAGCCGATTGGCGCCTTTCAGTCGGTGAAGCACCGGATTGCCGAGCTTTACGGGCTGGTCGAACTGGCGCGGGCCAATTGCATCCACGCTGCCTCGCGCGAAGGCGCCGCCGACTTCATCACAGCCGCTGCCGCCGCCCGCCTGTCGGCGACCGAGGCTTATGACACCGCTGCGCGCGATTCGGTGCAAATCCATGGCGGCATCGGGGTGACATGGGATCTGGGGCTCCACCTCCATATGCGGCGCGCGCGCAGCCTTGCGATCGAGCAGGGCAGCAGCCTGTTCTGGGAAGATGTCCTCGTCGACCGACTGGCAGGAGAAGCGGCATGACCGATCTGGAAACCTATCGCGCCAAGGCGGTGGCGTGGCTCAAATCGATGGCGCCGACCTATGGCCGTGAGGCGCGCAAGGGGCTCGCCGAGGCCGACGACCTTGCGCTTGGGCGCCGCTATCAAAAGGCGAAGTTCGACGCGGGCTTTGCCGGCATCAACTGGCCGACCGAATATGGCGGCCAAGGGCTAGGGCATCTCGAAAAGGTCACTTTCGAGGCCGAAGAAATGAAGCACGGCTTCCCCAATTTCTATTTCGGCATCTCGCTCGGTATGCCGGTGCCGGTGCTGATGCAGTTCGGCAGCGACAAGGAATTCGTCAAGGAACGCGTGCTCAAGGCGCTGCAGGGCGAGGAAATCTGGTGCCAGCTGTTCTCCGAACCCTCGGGCGGTTCCGACCTTGCAGGTCTGCGTACCAAGGCCGAACCCGACGGCAACGGGTGGAAGATCAACGGGCAAAAGGTGTGGACCAGCTGGGCGCACTATAGCGATTATGGCGTCATCGTCGTGCGCACCGACCCGACCGTTCCCAAGCACAAAGGCCTGACCTACTTTTGGGTCGACATGAAAGCGCCGGGGGTCACCGTCCGCCCGATCAAGCTTGCGGGCGGCGACAGCCACGTCAACGAAGTCTTCTTTGACGATGTGAAGATCAGCGACGATCACCGCATGTCGCCCGTCGGCGGCGGCTTTGCGGTCGCCATCACGACACTGATGATCGAACGCTATGTCGCAACCGACAGCGCCGGCTTCGGCCCGCACCTCGACCTGTTCGTCGATCTGGCAAAACACATCTCGCTCAATGGCAAGCCCGCGATCGAAGACGGGCGGATCCGGCAGCAGATCGCGCGCAACTATGCAATGCGGTCGGGTCTCGATTCGATCAACGTTCGCGCGCGGCTGATGATGCAAGCGGGGATGATCCCCGGCGCCGAAGGGTCTCTGAACAAGCTCGTCGCGGTTCGCTCTCGTCAGAAATTGTCTGAGCTTGCGATCGACCTGCAAGGCACCGGCGGCTTCGTATTCGACGAACATGCCTCGCCAAAGGAAGATTGGGCGTCGAGCTGGATCAACGCACCGACGGGCCGCATCGCGGGCGGCTCGGACGAAACTTTGCTCAACACGATCGCCGAAAAGGTGCTGGGCCTGCCGCAGGACCATCGTCCCGACAAGGGCATCCCGTTCAACCAAATTCCGGCGTGAGGAGGCGCAACGCATGAAGTTCGAGTCCAACACCGCGGCGGTCGTCACCGGCGGCGCATCGGGCCTTGGCCGCGCGACCGCCGAAGCCTTGGCAGCAGCAGGCGTGAAAGTCGCGATTTTCGACATCAACGAGGCGCTCGGCGAAGAGGTCGCCGCGACGATCGGCGGGCTGTTCTGCAAGGTCGATATCACCGACGAGCAATCCGTTTTGGACGGCTATGCCAAGGCCCGCGCCGCGCATGGCCAGGAGCGCATTTGCGTCCACTGCGCAATGACCTCGCGCCGCGGCAAAACGCTCGCCTATGACAAGGAAACCCGGACTTTCCGCCGCACCCCGACCGAGGATTATGCCTATGGCGTGGCAGGCATCTTGACTGCAAGCTATCGCATCGGATCGATCGCCGCCGAGGGCATGGCGACCTTGCCTGAAATGGAAGACGGCGAACGCGGCGCGATCATCTACACTGCCTCGGTTGCGGCGCAGGACGCGCAGATCGGCCAGGTCATCTACGGCTCGGCGAAAGCGGGCGTGAACGGCCTGGTGCTGCCGATGGCGCGCGACCTGATGGACTTGGGCATCCGGGTCAATTCGATCATGCCCGGCGTTTTCGGTACGCCCTTGCTCGGCAACATGAACCCGAAGGTGAAGGAAAGCCTCGAAGCCTCGGTCCCCTTCCCCAAGCGGCTCGGCAAGGCAGAGGAATATGCCAGCCTCGCGATGGAAATGATCCGCAACACCTATTTCAACGGCCAGGCCGTCCGCCTCGACGGCGCGATCCGCATGGCCCCCCGTTAAAACACGCCCCGAAAGGAATATCTCATGGCCGAAGCCTATATCATCGACGCCGTCCGTACCCCGCGCGGTGTCGGCAAGCCGGGGAAAGGCGCTTTGTCGCACCTCCACCCGCAACATCTTGCCGCGACGGTGCTGAAGGCGATCAAGGACCGCAACAATCTCGACACCGCGACCGTCGACGACATCATCTGGTCGACGTCGAGCCAGAATGGCAAGCAGGGCGGCGACCTTGGCCGGATGGCGGCGCTGTCGGCGGGTTATGACACCAAGGCATCGGGGACGACGCTCGACCGCTTCTGCGGCGGCGGCATCACCTCGGTCAACCTTGCGGCCGCTACCGTCATGAGCGGCATGGAAGATTGCGTCATTGCGGGCGGAACCGAGATGATGAGTTACACCACCGCTTACGCCGCTGAGCAAGCGAACGCTGGCCTGCCGCCGCGCCTGATGGGATCGGGTCACGAAGCGCTCGATGAACTCCACCCGCAGTCGCACCAGGGCGTGTGCGGCGATGCGATCGCGACCATCGAGGGGATCAGCCGCGAAGATCTCGACGCGCTCGCGCTGGTCAGCCAGCAGCGCGCCGACCGCGCAATCAAGGAAGGTCGCTTTGCCAAATCGGTCGTCCCAGTGCTTAACCCCGACGGCAGCGTCGCGCTCGACCGTGAAGAATTCCCGCGTCCCGAAACCACCGCCGAAGGACTGGCATCGCTCAAGCCCGCTTTCACCGGGCTCGCCGATTTCGACCTGGGCGGCGGTTTCACCTTCCGCAAGCAGATCAACCGCCGCTATCCCGATGTCGAAATCCAGCATTTCCATCATGCCGGCAACTCGTCGGGCGTTGTCGATGGCGCCGCCGCGATCCTGCTCGCGTCCAAGGACTATGCCGACAAGCACGGCCTGAAACCCCGCGCGCGCGTCGTCGCCTATGCCAATATCGGCGACGATCCGACGCTGATGCTCAACGCCCCCGTCCCCGCAGCGAAAAAAGTGCTCGAAAAGGCCGGACTGACCAAGGACGACATCGACGTCTGGGAAATCAATGAAGCCTTTGCCGTCGTCGCCGAAAAGTTCATCCGCGACCTCGACTTGCCCCGCGAAAAGGTCAACATCAACGGCGGCGCGATGGCACTCGGCCACCCGATCGGCGCCACCGGATCGATCCTGATCGGCACTGCGCTCGACGAGCTTGAACGGTCGGGCGGTCGCTATGGCCTCGTCACCATGTGCGCCGCGGGCGGCATGGCACCCGCGATCATCATCGAACGGATCTGAGCACGTCGGGTCAAAACGGGCCGCGAATTGCGAGGGTTTTGGTCGGACTATACAGGTTCACAAACATGGTCTTGCCGTCGGGCGCGAAACAAACGCCCGCCGGTTCGGTTTGAACGCGGATCCGGCCAAAGGCATAAACTTCGCCATAAGGAGTCACCCCGCGCAGATGATTGTCGACCGTGTCCTCATATTGGTCTTCGCAAACGATCAGATGGCCGTTGGGTGCGACGGTCAGATTGTCGCCGTAGCTATATTGGGCGGGATCGGTCGATTCGAGGAACAATTGCAGCCGCCCGGGATTCGATCGTTCCTGCGCTGTCCCTTCATAATGCGAGGGGCGATAGCGCATGATCTGACCTTGCTTCGCTGGCCCGCCCGACGTGCACGTGAAATACAGCTCGTTGTCGCCCCAATGAATGCCCTCGCCGCGCGCAAAACGGGCCGCGCCCTTGGTTGCGCCGCGCAGGCGCAAATCGTCAGCCGGGCTTTCAGGATCGTCGAGGTCGATCCAGTTGGTAAAATGCCAGCTGCCCGGCTGCATGACCACCGCCGATGCCCAGTTGCGGCTGTCCGCGATGCTTTTGTCGAAGAAGGCCAGCGCCTGCAATCGTCCGCCGCGAGCGAGCGAGCCAGGAACGTCAGGCAAGAAGCGGTAGAACAGGCTGTCGTCGCGATCCTCGGTCATATAGACAATGCCGGTACGCGGATCGACCGCGGCGGCCTCGCGCACGAACCGGCCCATGGCTTTCAGCGGCTCAGCCTTGACGAGCTTGCCGGCATCGGCAGGCACATCAAAAATCCAGCCATGCGACTGGCCGACGCCGTCGGCGGGGCCGGCGACGCTCTCTTCGCACGACAGCCAGCTGTTCCACGGCGTCACACCGCCTGCGCAATTGCGGATCGTGCCGAGCAAGCTGAGATATTGTTTTTCGACCGCCAACGTGTCGCCATCAAGGACCAGCGTCGTCGTGCCACCGGGGATCGCGGCATCTCCAACGCGATCGAACGTTCCTTCAGGCACCGCCGCGCCCGCGTTCAAAGGGCCGCTGGAAACATGCTTCGGTCCCAGCTCGTGATTGCGCACCAGCGCCAGTTTTCCGCCATCCAGCCGGAAACAGCCCATGCCGTCGGCGCGATCGGGAACGCGATAACCGTCGCTCATCGGCTCACCGAGCTGGGAAATAATCTGATAGGAAAACCCGGGCGGCAGGTCGATCAGTCCGGCAGGGTCGTTTTGCAGCGGACCATAGCCGGACGCCGTCGCCATCAATCCGCCCGCGGCAGCGCGGCTCTGCGCCGCAAGCCCCGCAAAAGCGAACGCGGTCATGGAAAATTGGCGGCGATTCAGCATGGCAGGCAACTCCCTTTCGGATTCAATGACGCGCTAGAGTCGCTTTTGGACACTTCAAAGACAATCGGGCAACGGTAGCTGCCCGCCATCGAATATCAGCAAATAGGGAGAGAGTTATGTCAGGTCCGTTGCGCGGAATCAAAATCATCGAATTTGCCGGCATCGGTCCGGGCCCCTTTTGCGGAATGATGCTGGCGGATCATGGTGCGGAGGTGATCCGTATCGATCGTCCGGGCGGTTTCATGGACCCGCGCGATCCGCTGTCGCGCAACCGCACGTCGATCGTGCTCGACATGAAAAATCCGGAAGCGGTAGCGATCGCGCGTGACCTTTGCAGAAGCGCGGACGGGATCATCGAGGGCTATCGCCCAGGCGTGATGGAACGTCTCGGGCTCGGTCCCGACGTCCTCCTCACCGACAATCCGAAGCTTGTTTATGGCCGCATGACCGGCTGGGGTCAGTTCGGACCCTATGCGCAGGCGGCGGGCCACGACATCAACTATATTGCGCTGTCAGGGGTATTGCATGGCATCGGGCGCGCAGGCGAGAAGCCGGTGCCGCCGGTCAACTACGTCGGCGATTTCGGCGGCGGCGGCATGATGCTGGCGTTCGGCATGGCGAGCGCGCTCGTTCATGCCGCGCGCACCGGCGAGGGCCAGGTGATCGATTGCGCGATGACCGACGGCTCGGCACTGCTCGCGGGCATGACGTGGGGTTTCAACGCGATGGGGCGGCTGAAGGACGAAGCGGGAGCCAATATGCTCGACGGCGGCGCGCATTTCTATGACAGCTATCTCTGCGCCGACGGTAAATTCATCTCGATCGGGTCGATCGAACCGCAATTTTATGCACTGCTGCGGGAAAAGACCGGGCTGACTGATGATCCCGATTTCGATGCACAGATGGACCCCTCGAAATGGGGGCCGCTGAAGGACAAGCTGACGGCGCTCTTCCTCACGAAGACCCGCGACGAATGGTGCGCAATCATGGAGATGACCGACGTCTGCTTTGCGCCGATCCTGTCGCTGGGCGAGGCACCGCAGCATCCGCACAACGTCGCACGCGAGACGTTTCTGGAGGTCGGCGGAGCGGTTCAGCCTGCGCCTGCGCCGCGCTATTCGGCGACGGTCAACGACACTCCGCGACCCGCTCCGGCGGTCGGCGCCGACGGCGATGCTGTGTTGGCAGGGCTTGGTTATGACGCGACCAAGATCGCGGCGCTCCGCAACGGTGGCGCGGTGCGGTGAAATAAGAAGCATCCGTGTCCCCGCGAAGGCGGGGACCCATCTCCGGTTGGTTCCAGTTGGCACGGACAGGTGATGGGCTCCCGCCTGCGCGGGAGCGCGCGGCTTTCAGATTACACCGATTGAAATATGTCATCCGACCGCGAGGTCATCGCTCCCCACAGCCCCTGACCACCAAGCCCGGCCACCTGCCGCCCCAGCTTCGCCGCCCAATACGCATCATTCCCATGCTCGCCGCGCCACCGCATCAGCGGCACCGTGACGCGGTGGAGGTCATATTCTTCGGTAAAGCCGATCGCGCCGTGGACTTGATGCGCGATCGACGTGACAAGGCCCACCGCGCGGTTGGCGCGCTGTTTCGCCGCAGCCATCTCGAAATCCGCCGCGGCGGGATCGAGCCCTACCGCATCCAGCCGCGCCGCCAACGCCCCTGCTGCCGCTTCCACCGCGCGCACTTCGCACGCCATCACCGCAAGCGATTGCTGCACCGCCTGGAATTTGCCCAGCGGCCGCCCGAATTGCTGGCGCGTGTTCACATGCTCGATCGACAGCGTGAGCGCTTGACCCATAGCACCCGCCATCAAGCTGACCGTCGCGGCGGGTAGCAGAGCGTCAGTCACGATCAGCTCGGCTACCGGCAGGTCGGGAACCATGACCCCCGCGACCTGCAGCACGGCATTTACGTCGCCCCAATCACCGCCGAACCCGCCCTTGTCTTCCGCCACCAGCAGCAGGGCAAAACCGGCCTCTTCGACGGGCGCAACCCCCGCCATGGCCGCCTCGGCAAACACCGCGCGCGCCGTGTCGCACAGGATCTCGCGCGCCGCGCTCATCGCAGGCCCAGTCCGCGCGCGATGATCCCGCGGATCACTTCGCGCGTGCCGCCGCGCAGCGAAAAGCTGGGCGATGCGATCAGCAAGGCGCGCAGCAAGCGGCCAAGGTCGCTCGGATCATCCCAAGGGCAATCGACGATCGCCTGCACACGGCGCGGCATGTCCTGTTCGAACGCATTGCCCAATTCCTTGACCACCGACGCCTCGACCATCGGATCCTCGCCCGCCGCCAGTTTCGCCGCGGTAGACATCGACAATTGCCGCAGTGTCCACATTTCGGCGGTGAGTTCACCGATCAGCACGGCAACCGCCGGTTCGGGATCGGCGCCCGCCGCATCGATCAGCGCCGCGAACAGCGCATGGCTCGACAAATATCGCTCGGGGCCCGAGCGTTCGAGACCCAGCTCGGCGGTGACCTGCTGCCACCCCTGCCCGCGCGTGCCGACCAGCGCGCTATGTGGGACAAGTACGTCGTCGAAGAAGACTTCGTTGAAATCATGGTGCCCCGCCATGTCGATGATCGGGCGGATCGCAATGCCAGGGGTGTCGAGGTCGATCAGCAGCTGGCTCAACCCCGCATTGCGCTCGCTGCCCTCTTCGGTGCGAACCAGCGCCAGCATGATATGCGAGAAATGCGCGCCGGTGGTCCAGATTTTCTGGCCATTTATGCGCCAGCCTTCGGTCGTTTCCCGCGCCGTGGTCCGAACAGCAGCAAGGTCAGACCCGGCTCCCGGCTCGGACAGGCCGATGCAGGCATAGAGCTCACCGCGCACGATCCCCGGCAGGTATCGCTCGCACTGTTCCGCGCTGCCGTACCGCACGATTAGCGGCCCGGTCTGGCGATCCGCGATCCAGTGCGCGCCGACGGGCGCCCCCGCTGCCAGCAATTCCTCGATCACCACATAGCGTTCCAGCGGATGGCGATCACCGCCGCCGTACCGCGTCGGCAACGTCATCCCGATGTAACCGGCAGCGCCGAGCGCACGACTGAAGTCGGCATCGAAGCTTGCCCAACAATTGGCGCGCGCGACGATGTCGCCCTGCGGCTGGTTCACCGCAAGCCATGCCCGCAAGTCGGTGCGCAGAGCCGCGACGTCGCCGGGTGGATCGAAAGGATAGAGTGCAAAGCCTTGCATGTCCCGACAGCCATGCAATAGCCTTTGCCAACAGGAAAGGAATTTTGATCATGGGCGAGTTTTTGAGTGTCGAGCGGCGGGGCAAGATTGCGATCCTGACCATGATCAAACCTGAGAGTATGAACGCGATCGGCACCCATGAAGACTGCCAGGACATCATCGACACGCTCCGCACCCTCGGCGACGATCGCGGCGTCAGCGCGATCATCCTGACCGGCAGCGGCAAAGCGTTCAGCGCCGGTGGCAACCTCAAAGGCATGCAGGACCGCACCGGGATCGGCGTGCTCGACCAGCCCGACTCCACCCGCGCCAATTACCGCAAGGGCGTGCAGGCGGTGATCCGCGCGCTGATGGACTGCGAAGTGCCGATGATTGCCGCGGTCAACGGTCATGCCATCGGCCTCGGTTGCGACCTCGCCTGCACCTGCGACATCCGCATCGCCGCCGAAAGCGCCAAATTCGCGTGCAGTTTCATCAAGGTCGGGATCGTCCCCGGCGACGGCGGCGCGTGGCTGCTGCAAAAGGTGCTCGGCTATCCGCGTGCCGCCGAACTCTTCCTCACCGGTGACCGCTTTGACGCGCAGCAGGCAAAGGAATATGGTCTGGTGACGGACGTCGTCCCCGACGCGGAACTGCTCGACCGCGCCGTGGCGATTGCCGAACGGATCGTGTGCAATCCGCCGCGCGCGCTGCGCCTGACCAAGCGCTTGCTCCGCGAGGCGCAGCATAGCCGGATGAGCGACATATTGGAGCTCAGCGCCGCCTATCAGGCGATCGTGCACGAGACGGCCGATAATCGGGAGGCGATCAATGCCTTTGTCGAAAAGCGCCCGCCGGTGTTTACAGGAGAATGACCATGATGGCCGAGCGCGTCCTGCCCCTGTCCGGCATCCACAATTTCCGGGATTATGGCGGCTATGCGGTCGAGGGTGGCGGGAGACTGCGCGAGGGCGTGCTGTGGCGCTCGGCGCATCACGAAGCAGCGACCGACGAGGATCTGGCGGCGCTCGATGCGCTCCGGCTGGAAACCATCATCGATCTGCGCGGCGACGACGAGCGCGAATTGCATCCGTGCCGCCGGTCGGAGAATTTCTCGGCGCGCGTCTTGTTCGCGGGCGGCGTGACCGCAGGCCTCGCGCCCCATCTTCAGGCGGCAGGCGGCACAATTGATGTCGAGACGGCGCGCGCGCGGATGATCGATACCTATGCCGGGATGCCCTATCGCCCCGCGCTTGTCGCCACGCTGCGGCTCTATCTTGCCGCGCTGGCCGAATATGACGCGCCCAGCTTGGTACACTGCGTGGCAGGCAAGGACCGCACCGGCTTTGCCGTTGCCGTCGTCCACCGGCTGCTTGGGGTGCATGAGGACGATCTGATGCACGATTATCTGCTCACCAACACCGCGGGCAAGATCGAGGAGCGGATCGCGCAGGGCGCGGCGCATATCCGCTCGCGCTACGGTGCCGAAATTCATGACGACGCAATCCGCGCGCTGATGTCGGTGAACCCCGCCTATCTCGACGCCGCGCTGGCGACGGTGCGCCGCGATCATGGCGATGTCGCGACCTATGCCGAGGCGGTGCTGAACTTCACCCCCGACATGCGCGAGGCGATCGTGGACAAGCTGGTGGTGTATTGAAAAGCCGCGCCCCTGCGAAGGCAGGGGCCCATCACCCATCGGCGACAAATTAAACGGCAGGTGATGGTTCCCCGCTTTCGCGGGGACGCATGCTGGCGAGGAACGCTATTCCCCCTTCACCAGCACTCCGCCTTTGACTACCGCATCGACGCTTTCCAGCTCGCGCACACTGGCCAGCGGATCGCCATCGACCGCCACGATGTCGGCATAACGCCCCACCGCAATCGCTCCGACGTCCTTCTCGCGCCCCAGCGCCTCGGCGGCGTTCTTTGTCGCAGTCTGGATCGCCTGCATCGGCGTCATCCCATATTCGACCATGACGCGGAACTGGCCCCCGACCTGACCGTGCGGCATCACCCCGGCGTCGGATGCGAATACCATCCTCACCCCAGCGCGGTGCGCCTTGCGAAAATTGTCGCGCTGGATTTGCGCGATTTCGCGGTCCTTGCGCAGATTATCCTCAAGCACGCCGTTCTTCGCACCTTCGGCCTGCGTATATTCGGTGTTGAAGATGTCCATCGCGAACCACACCGGCTGCTTGCGCGCGACCGCCATGCGAATGCCCTCGTCATCGACCAGGCTGGCATGTTCGATCGTGTCGATCCCCGCCGCGATCGCGGCGCGGATGCCTGCGCCGCCATGCGCGTGGGCGGCGACGCGCAGCCCCCATTGATGCGCCTCGTCGGCAATCGCGCGCAACTCATTCTCGGGCACCTGCAACTGGCCCGGCTCGGTGTTGCGTGAGAAGACGCCCCCGGTCGCGCATACCTTGATCACTTCGGCGCCATATTTGCGCTGGCGGCGGACCTGATAGCGCAATTCTTCGGGATTATCGCCGATCCCCTCTTCCTTGCCGTCCTTCTTTTCCAGGCTGGGGGGCAGGAAGGTGCTGTCGCAATGACCGCCGGTCGCGCCCAGCGCATAGCTCGCCGGCACGATCCGCGGCCCGACCGCGTAGCCCGCGTCGATCGCCTGCTTCAACCCGATGTCGTTGCGGTCGCCCGACCCGACGTTGCGCACCGTCGTGAACCCGGCGTCGAGCATGTCGCGAGCGTTCTTGACCGCGGTCATGCCCCAGAAACTGTCGGTGAATTCCAGCCCGCGATAACCGCCGATGTCGGCGGGTCCGTCGAGGTGGACGTGCATGTCGATCAGGCCGGGCAGCAGCGTCTTTTGCCCCAGGTCGATATGTTTGACGTCGCTGCCCCAGCGTACCGTCCGCGCATCGGCAATGTTGGTGATGCGGCCATCGGTACCGACGAAGATTGCGGGATATTCGACCGTCTTGCCGGTCAGCACATCGACATAGCGCGCCGCGGTGATGACGGTTTGACCCGCGGGTGCCTGCGCCGCCGCCGACGCAGCGAAAAGCGCCGCCGAGCCCAAACCGATTCCCCGCAGAAAACTGCCGAACTTCACTCGCGATTGCATGTTTGACCCGCCCTGTTGTTGGTGCCCGCAAATGTGATGGCAAAGCGGCGCACAATAGGACAGCGGAAAGTTGGGGTCAGGATCCTAAATCGTCTTGCGACCAAAGCTGGCGGGACGGGGCGGCACCGGCGCGACGGGTCCACGATCGGCAGGATCAACCGTCACATCGCCCACCACGCCCGCTTCGCGCTTGCGCATATAGCTGGCGAATGCCGCGTCGGCGTCGAACTCAGGCTCGACGACGACTACGCCGGGCTTGAGTTTCGCGTCGACGCTGGCGCCCGGGACGCGGTTCACCCCGGTCGCGGCGCGCAGCAATTTGATGATCAGCGGCAGCGCGAACAACAGCCCGACGATCGAAAGCCCGATGACCGTCGGTCCCAGCCCGATTCCTGCGACGCCTTCGGCCGTGCCGCCGCCGACGCCGATAAAATGATACAGCAGCCAGCCGATCCAGACGAGCGGGATGAGCCCGCCGATGATACCAAGCACTTTGCCCAAGGACGTATTCATGCCGAAGCTCCCGAAAATCCGGGAGCGTTGATAGCAGCGAGAGCTTACTTTTCCCTTAGTGCGACGATTTCGGACACGCCGCGCGGGCCAACCCACCAGGCTGCGGCCAGCGCGAAGGCGGCGCCGAGCAACGTCCCGCCGACAATGTCGCTGGCCCAATGGACGCCGAGCATGATGCGCGAGAAGGCGTTGAGGATTATGATCGACGCCGCAAGCGCGCAAGCCGCGGCGCGCCAGCGCGGCGGCGCCAGCCATGCGAGGAGGAGGTACACGACCGCCGCACTCGTCGCATGGCCGCTGGGATAGGCAAAGCTCGTCTGGTGATCGAGATGCGGCACCAGATCGGGGCGCGGGCGCCCGAAGGACATTTTCAGCACGCTCGAGGCAAAATTGGCCAGCAAGGACGCCCCGCCCAGCGCCACCGCGCAGCGCGGCCCGCACCAGTGCCAGACCAGCGCGCAAAGCAGAATGACGATGCCCCAGCGCGGCAGCCCGCCGCCGATCCAGCTGACCCCCTGCATGAACAGGATCCACCAGCGCGGCGCGGTGTCCACCGTCATCACCAGCGCGGCGCTGACTTGTCGGTCGAGGCCATCGACCAAACCCGCCATCACGACGGTGCTGACGAGTACGAACAGCATCAGCGTGGCAATCAGGGCGTTGCGGATCATGGCGGTGCGGTTGGGAGCAGCTTTCACGCCATCGTCTATGGCCAAAGCCCGCCCGGAGCGCAACAAACCGCCGTCAGCGATCGACGCGCCTGTGCGCCCGGCGCCAGATATCGACCTGCGCGGCAAAGCGCCGAAGCTGTTCGGTTCCGCCCTCGATGTCATTGTCGATCACGCGCGCCTCGCCGCTCGTTGAGCCCGACCGATAGTGCAAGTAGAGGCCGTGCCGGGTTCTGGCGCCGAATTTCGCCGCGCTGGAACCGATGCCCAGCATCGCCAACCCAGCTGTTTCGGGCAGGCGATCGGCGCGATCGAAGATCGCGGTATCAATATGCTCGACGGCCAACTTGCCGGGCATCGCGCCAAAGCTCGGGTGAAAATGCAGCTGGCCGCCCTCGATCTTGATCGCGACGGCGCGGGTAAGCGCACGCTTTGCGTAGCGCCCGACATAAAACAGACCGACGACGCTCGTCCCCAGCAGCAGGGTTATTTTAAGCGGCAGAAATGGATCCGGACGCGGCGCTGGCATCGGCAGCACCAGCCCGCCCGGCAGCGCCTGCGTTGTCGGCGCGCGGTAATTTCGTTCGTCCAGCATCACGAAAGCCAGCGAAAAGGCGGCCGCCGTCATGATGGCGAAGACCACCGCCTTGAACGCGTTTCCGATACGCGAAAAATGGAGGATCGTGGGGTTCATCGCGCGGGCCGTTGCAGCGTCATATGTGAGCCGTCGTGGGGGGCTTCTGCGGACAGCGCAAGCACGGCTTGGTACCGGTCCATCTAATGCGACGACTGGTACGCTGCACCACGACAAAAATACTCTCGTCATTATCCCGA
Source organism: Sphingopyxis sp. UBA6723 (assembly GCF_002454115.1). GTDB lineage: Bacteria > Pseudomonadota > Alphaproteobacteria > Sphingomonadales > Sphingomonadaceae > Sphingopyxis. The sequence goes on from NZ_DKIH01000013.1 coordinate 391,246, forward strand.
GCAGACGTAAACCGCTTTGGATTGCTTCTCCCGGCTTTCGCCGGGATCGCAATGACGGGACAAGAGTGCAGCGCTGATGAATGAGGCCGTCAGATATGCAGCGGCCGCCCGAATGCCGCCAGCACGCCCTCGTGCATCGTTTCGCTGAGCGTCGGATGCGGGAAGACGGTGCCGATGAAATCATCTTCGACCAGCTCGGCGGTCTTTCCGATCGTATAGCCCTGGATCAGTTCGGTGACCTCGGCGCCGATCATGTGCGCGCCGAGCAGTTCGCCAGTCTTCGCATCGAACACGGTCTTGGTGAAGCCTTCGGATTCGCCGAGCGCAATTGCCTTGCCGTTGCCGATGAAGGGGAAGGTTCCGGCCTTGACCTCGTACCCCAGTTCCTTGGCCTTCGCTTCGGTCAGCCCGACGCTGGCAATCTGCGGGCGGCAATAGGTGCAGCCGGGGATGTTGCGCGGGTCCATCGCGTGCGGGTGGCCTCCCGCAATCGCCTCGACCGAGATCACCGATTCGTGCATCGCCTTGTGCGCCAGCCATGGCGGCGCAGTAACGTCGCCGATCGCCCAGATGCCGGGGACGTTGGTGCGGCACATCGCGTCGGTGTCGATATGGCCCTTGGTCGTCTTTACGCCGAGCGCTTCGAGGCCGATATTTTCGGTGTTCGGGACGATGCCGATCGCGACGATCGCGTGGCTGAATTCGGCGCTTTCGGTCTTGCCGTCCTTGGTCTTGATCTTCGCGGTGACGCCGTTGGCGGTCGCCTTCAGTTCTTCGACCCCGGCGCCGGTGAAGATCGTCATGCCCTGTTTCTTGAGCTGCTTTTCAAGGAACGCCGACACATCGGCATCCTCGACCGGGACCAATCGGTCGAGCATTTCGACCACGGTCACCTCGGCGCCCATGTCGCTGTAGAAGCTCGCAAATTCGATCCCGATTGCGCCCGATCCGATGACGAGCAATTTCTTGGGCATTTCGGGCGGGACCAGCGCGTGGCGATAGGTCCAGATGCGCTTGCCGTCGGCGGGCGCGAACGGCAGGTCGCGGGCGCGGGCGCCGGTCGCGACGATGATGTTCTTGGCGCTGAGGGTTTCGGTCCCCTTCTCGCCCTTCACTTCGAGCTTGCCCAAACCACCGTTAGGCGCTGCGGTCAGCTTGCCCTCGCCCATATGGACGGTGATCTTGTGCTTCTTCATCAGGAAGGCGACGCCCTGGCTCAGCTGCTTCGCAACGCCACGGCTGCGTTTGACGACCGCGTCGATGTCGGCGCTGATCTGCTGGGCGATCAGGCCGTAATCGCCTGCATGCTGCATATAATGATAGATTTCGGCCGACCGCAGCAGCGCCTTGGTGGGGATGCAGCCCCAGTTGAGGCAGATGCCGCCGAGATTCTCGCGCTCGACGATCGCGGTTTTCAGGCCGAGCTGCGCCGCGCGGATCGCCGCGACATAGCCGCCGGGGCCGGAACCGAGGACGATGAGGTCGTAAGAGGTGTCAGCCATTATGGGCTCCTGCAAAAGCCCCTCTCCCCTTGCGGGAGAGGGGTTGGGGTGTGGGGTCGGCGCGCGTCTGCGCGCCTGAAGAATCGATTGCGCGCAATATCGCTTCGGCAACGCTATCACTGTTGGTCAGCACGTCGTTGTTCCAGAAGCGCAGGATGCGGAAACCTTGCGTGGTCAGATAGGCATCGCGGTCGGAGTCATGAGGATTCTCGGCATGTTGCCCGCCGTCGGCTTCAACGATCAGCCGATGTTCGAAGCAGATGAAGTCGGCGATGTAGAGGTCGTCGATTATGACCTGCCGCCGCCATCGCAGGTCGGCCAATCGCTTGGCACGCAGGATCGACCAGAGGCGACGTTCGGCATCGGTGGGGTTGGAGCGCATCGCGCGGGCGCGGTCCAGCAAGAGGGCTTTGCGGGCGAGAACTTCGGAAAGAGTCTTTTGCGCCGCAGACGCGGCGCGGACCCCACTCCCCAACCCCTCTCCCGCAAGGGGAGAGGGGCTTTGGCCCTTCGCGGACATTTTACGCCACCAGCCCCAGCGGGTTCTCCACCAGTTCCTTGAAGGTCTTCATCAGCAGCGCGCCATCGGCGCCGTCGATCGCGCGGTGGTCAAAGCTACCCGTTGCCGACATGACGGTTGCGATCGCCAGCGCGTCGTCGACGACATAAGGCCGCTTTTCGCCCGCGCCGATCGCCATGATCATCGCTTGCGGCGGATTGATCACCGCGGTGAATTGCTTGATCCCCATCATGCCCATGTTCGAGATGCTGGCGGTGCCGCCCTGATATTCGCTGGGCTGGAGCTTGCCTTCCTTGGCTTTCGCGGCAAGCTCGGCCATTTCGGTAGAGATTTTCGACATCGACTTGCCGCCGGCGTCGGTGATGATCGGAGTGATCAGGCCGCCGGGGATGCTGACCGCGACCGAGATGTCGGCGCGGCTGTACTGGCGCATGACATCGCCGCCGAAGCTGACGTTACAGGCAGGGACGCGTTCGAGCGCGACCGCGAGCGCCTTGATCAGCATGTCGTTGACGCTGAGCTTGACCCCGCGGCTTTCGAGGCTGGCGTTGAGCTCGCCGCGCAGCTTGAGCAGCGCGTCGAGGCGGATGTCGACGGTCAGGTAGATGTGCGGCGCTTCCTGCATCGACTGGGTCAGGCGGCGCGCGATCGTCTTGCGCATGCCGCTAAGCTTGGTGTCCTCGTGCGGGATGCCGAAATCGGGGATCGGGCCTGCGGGCGACGCCGCTGCCGAGACCGCCGGAGTCGGCGCCGTGCCGACAGCGGCCCCCGCCTGCGCGGGGGCGACGGATGTAGCTGCGCCATCTAGGTCGTCCTTGACGATGCGGCCGCCGGGGCCGGTGCCGGTGATCGTCGCCAGGTCGATGCCGCGCTCGGCGGCGAGACGCTTGGCGAGCGGGCTGGCCTTGATGCGGTCGCCCGATGCCGCGGGGGCAGCAGCTGACTTATCCGGCGCCCCCGCGGAGGCGGGGGCCGCTGGAGTTGGAGCGCTACTGCTAGCGGCCCCCGCCTGCGCGGGGGCGACGTCTTGGGGTTCCGCGGCCTTCGCCTCTTCCTTGGCAGCGGGCGCCGGAGCAGCCTTCGCGCCCGCATCCTCGCCTTCACCCGTGATCACCGCAATCACGGTGCCGACCTTCACGCCATCCGTACCCTCGGCGACGAGAATCTGGCTCACCACACCCTCGTCGATCGCTTCAAATTCCATCGTCGCCTTGTCGGTCTCGATCTCGGCCAGCAGGTCGCCCGATTTGACGGTGTCGCCCTCCTTGACCAGCCATTTGGCCAGCGTGCCTTCCTCCATCGTTGGCGAGAGGGCGGGCATTTTCAGTTCGATTGGCATGGTAAGGCATGTTCCCTGTCAGTCTTGCAGGCATTGCCTGCCGCTACGGCTTGTTCCTCGCCTTAAGCATTGCGGCGGTCAAGGTCCAGCGGGGCAAACTTGCCTTTCATACGAATGTGACGCACTCTCCACGCACAAAAAGCATAGGGGGTCGGGGCGATGCGGACATATCTGGTGGTGATCGACGACAGTCCCGAGGCGTCGCTGGCGCTGCGCTTTGCCGCGCGCCGCGCGGCGCGGACCGGCGGCGGGGTCGCGGTGCTGGCGATCGTGACGCCGCAGGACTTTGTCGCCTTTGGCGCCGTGCAGGCGACGATCGAGGCCGAAGCGCGCGAACATGCCGAAGAACTGGTCGCCGCCGCTGCCGACGCGGTGGTGCAGGAAGCCGGGGTGACGCCGCAGATCATGGTCAAATCGGGCAAGCCCGCCGATGTCGTGCGCGAGGTGATCAACGCCAGCGACGAGATTGCGGCGCTGGTGCTGGCGACCGCGGCGAACGGTGCGCCGGGGCCACTGGTCGCGCATTTCACCGGACAGGACGCGGGAACGCTGCCCTGCCCGGTGATGATCGTGCCGGGCGGGATAGACCTCGCGCGGCTCGATGCGCTGAGTTAGACGGTGATCGTGCGCGGCAAAGCGGCCGCGCCCTTGGCTTCGTAGATCGCGAAAACCAGCACACCGATCGCCTGCACGATGACGACCGCAATGCCGATCGCGGTCATCTGGCCCGCAAACATCGCCAGCACCGCAAAGCTGGCGATCACCCAGCCGAGGTTTCCGATCGCGATCAGGTTCGCGAGGCCTTTGCTCGGCGTCTTTTGATACGCGACGAACAGCATCAGCAGCGCCGACGGCAGCCCGATCCTGCCCGCGACGGTCACCAGTTCGGAGGGGAGGCCGAGCAGGGTGGCGACCGTCGCAGTCGCAAAGACGCAAAAGACGAACAATCCGGTGCAGGTGATGGCATCGATGATCAACGTGTTCTTGAGGGTGAAGAGGGACATTGGGGTTCTCCTTTTTGGACGACCCGCTCCATCTGCCGCCGAAAATGCGGCCCGTCGATTACGCGAGAGGTAATGGAAAAGCCGAAAGCCGGGGTATAGCTTTCGCGGCAAAGGAGATTATCATGCAACCCGCACCGCTCGGCACCCAACTCCGCGAATGGCGCAGCCGCCGCCGGATGAGCCAGATGGACCTGGCGCTCGATACCGATATCTCGACCCGGCATCTGAGCTTCATCGAAACGGGGCGCTCGAAACCGAGCGCGCAGATGCTCCAGCGCATCGCCGACTGCTTGCAAGTCCCGCACCGCGCGCGCAATGCGCTGCTGCTCGCCGCCGGCTACGCGCCCGATTATCAGGAACGCCCGCTCGACAGCCACGAAATGGCGGGGGTCCGCGCGATCGTCGAGCATGTGCTGAAGGGGCATGAGCCCTACCCGGCGCTGGCGGTCGATCGCCACTGGAACCTGGTCGCTGCGAACGGCGCGATCGCGATCCTGACGGCGCAGGTCGCGCCCGCGCTGCTGGCCCCGCCGGTCAATGTGCTGCGCATCGCGCTGCATCCCGAGGGGCTGGCGCCGCAGATCGTCAACTATGGCGAATGGCGCGCGCATGTATTGGAACGGCTAGACGTCCAGATTGCCGCGAGCGCCGATGCGGGATTGATCGCATTGCGCGACGAGCTGGCGGGCTATGCGGTGCGGAGCGACGAACATAGCGCCGAGCATCTCGACAGCCACGCCAGCAGCATCGCGGTGCCGCTGATCCTCAATACCGATGCCGGGCGGATTTCGTTCGTGTCTACGGTGACGATTTTCGGTACGCCGGTAGATATCACGCTGTCGGAGCTGGCGATCGAGGCGTTTTTTCCGGCGGATGCGGAGAGTGCGGCGTTGTTGCAGAAATTGGCGGGGAGATAGGCTAAGCCCCTCCCCGTCAGGGGAGGGGTTGGGGTGGGGTCTGTCGGCGTAGCGCAAGGCTGCCGAACCCCACCCGCTGCGACTAACGAACAAGTTCGGAAGTCTCGCTGCCCTCCCCTGAAGGGGAGGGTTTAATCAGGTCAGCGCCGCCGCCCCTTATGCTTGATATTCGCCGGCCGCCCGCGCTTGCCGACGACATGCTTGCCCGCCTTGTCCTTCAGGCCGTCGCGCCGTGGCCCGCGATTGCGATATCCGCCCTCGGGCGCATCGGGCAGCTCGAAACGCAGCGCCCCGCTGATCGGATTGGCATCGATCAACCGCAGGTCGAGCCGCTCGCCGACGGTAAAACTCACCCGCCCATGCTCGCTGTCGAGCGTCCGCGCCTTTTCGTCATAGAAAAAGCGTTCGTTCCCCAATGTCGAAACCGGCACCAGCCCATCGCCGCCGAGCCCGTCGACCGTCGCGAAAAATCCGAACGGCTGCACCCCGGTGATCCGCGCCTGGACGATCTCGCCCTTCTTGCTCGACAGATAGGCCGCAACATAACGATCGACCGTCTCGCGCTCCGCCTCCATCGCGCGGCGTTCGAGCGCGCTGATCGCCTCGCCGATGCGCGAGAGCCCCTTGGCATCGGCCTCGCCTAGCCCGGTGCGCTCGGGCAGCCCCTTGGGCTTGCCGGGCACCTCAAGCTTGTAACTGTCGACCAGCGCGCGATGCACGATCAGGTCGGCGTAGCGGCGGATCGGCGAGGTGAAATGCGCATAAGAGCCGAGTGCGAGGCCGAAATGGCCCGCATTGGCAGGGCCATAATAGGCCTGCGTCTGGCTGCGCAAAATCGCCTGCATGATCTCGGGCAACCGGTCGTCTTGCGAAAAGCCGTCGATTAGGCGGTTGAATACCGCGGGCGTGATCACCTGCCCCAGCGCGAAGCTCTGCTCGAAGGTTTCGAGATAATCCTTGAGGCTGACCAGCTTCTCACGGCTCGGCGGCTCATGGATGCGGTACATCACCGGCGATTTCTTCGCCTCAAGCGCTTTTGCCGCCGCGACGTTGGCCGCGATCATATAATCCTCGATCAGCCGCATCGAATCGAGCCGGTCGCGGACGCGGATTTCGGCGATCCCGCCCGCCTCGTCGAGGATCACCTGCCGTTCGGGCAGATCGAGGTCGAGCGGCGCGCGGGCGGCGCGGGCCTTGGCGAGCAGCGCCCAGCAGGCCCACAGGTTTTGCAGCGTCGGGAGCACATCGGCATCCCAATCCTCGCGCGGCGCAGCGGCATCATACGCCGCTTGCGCATGCTCATAGGCAATGTTCGCGCGCAGCCGCACCAGCGCGCGCGTAAACCGCCATGACGTCACCTTGCCCTGCTTGTCGATGACGAGATGGCACGCCAGCGCCGCCCGGTCCTGCCCGGCTTTTAGCGAGCAGACGCCAGCCGACAGTGTTTCGGGGAGCATTGGGACGACCTGGTCGGGAAAATAGACGCTGTTGCCGCGCCGCCGCGCCTCGCGGTCGAGCGCGCCGTCGGGGCGGACATAATAGCTGACATCGGCGATCGCGACGATCGCACGGAAACCGCCCTTGTTCGCTCCATCGGTGTCGGGCTCCGCCCACACCGCATCGTCATGATCGCGTGCATCGATCGGGTCGATCGCGACGATCGGCAAGTCACGCAAATCCTCGCGGCCGTCGGGGGTCAGCGGCAGCTTCGCGGCAATCTCTGCTTCGGCAATCGTTTCGACGCCGAACACATGCGGGATTTCGTGGCGCGCGATCGCGATCATGCTGAGCGACTTCGGCGCAAATGGATCGCCCAGACGCTCAACGACTTTTGCCTTGATCGCCGGACCGCGCCCGGCCAGTTCGGCGCGCACGAGATCGCCGATATTGGCGTCGCCCTTGTCGGCCACCGCAAAATCATAACGCGCCCGCTTGTCGGCGGGACGCAGCCACAGGATCGGTTTGCCCCCCGGCCCCATATCCTCGACGAGCACGCCGATCACGGTCTCGCCGCCCGCCTGCAATTTCTTCATCGGGTGCGCGACATGGCCGCCGCCGCGTTCTTCGGTGCGCGCGAGGATGCGGTCGCCCATGCCCAGCGCACCCTTGCGCCCCTGCTCCATCACGCGAAGGCGCGGCGCCGGTTCGGCCCCTTCCCAATGTTCAGGAACCGCCCAGACCGTGCCGCCGTCAATCGCCGCAACGCGCAGCACCGTCACCCGCGGCAACCCGCCATGCTTGTGAAATGCCCTGCCCGGCGCCAGATCGACCAACCCCTCGTCGGTCATGTCTTTGAGCAGCGCCTTCAACGCTATCTTCTCAGCCCCATGCAATCCGAAATGCCTGGCGATCTCGCGCTTGCCGACCGCCTCGTCCGACGCGGTGATAAAATCGATGATCTGTTGGCTGCTGGGCAGGCCGGGCGAGAGGTTCGGACGCTTTTTCATTGCCCGTGGCTATAGGCCCGCCAACGCACTTTACCAAGCGATCAACGGCGGGATCCGCACCGGTCAGCTATAGGCGATCCAGCGGCCCAGTCCCCCGACAGTCAGCCACAAGGCGAGCGACAACGCCGCCATCGCGCGCGCCGCGACGGGCGCGCTGCCGCGCCAGTTGTCGACCTTTGCCCGCCAGAGCAGGCGGAAGGCGGCCGCATTGACCAGAGCAAGTGCAATGACGACCAGCTTGCGCGCAAAGGTCTGTGACCCGGCCAGCGCGTCGCCGTCCGCCGCGAACAATATCGTCCCGCTCGCGGCCACCACGAACAGCCCGCCAATGGCGATGGGGGTCAACGCGCGCGACAGCGCCGCGATCGGTAATGTCCGCCACAGGCCGACAACGCGCAAATCGACGACACCGATCCCGCCCACCAGCATCACCAGTCCCAAAAGGTGGAGCGTGTTGGCGACCGGATAAACCAGCGCCGACCCACGCGCCCACGGCCCGATACCGACGGCATCAAGCCACATCGCGGCGGCGGACAGCAGCGGTTCCACGCCGCGCTGCTCAGCGCAGCTCGACCGTCTTTTTCCCGATCATCACGCGTTCGATGCGCATCTCTGCGGTGCCATCGCGGCGGAGATAGCCCGTCAGGCGCACGGGCTTGCCCGGCTCGACTTCAGCGCGCGACAACCCGCGCGCTTCCATGCGGCTGGTCGGCGCCAGGATGACGTCCCACAGCTTGCCTTTCCAGCGCATCTTGGCGGCGCCATGCGGGTTGCCCCATGATAGTTCGGCAAAGGTTCCATTCAATGTCACCGGCTTGCTCTCGTCATACGACGACCAGCCGTGGTGCGCGGCAACGGGAACCGCGATACCGGCCAGCGCCGCGGCCGCGATCAGCATGGGAAAACGCATGTTCAGTCTCCTTCTGCCCCTCGGGAGAAGGCTACTAACGCTGGGCTACAAGTGCAAGTCGGCCTGCAATCAATAGGTCCGGCCGATCAGCACGCGTTCGACCGCGCGTTCGCCGGTGAAGAAGCAACTGCCGTCAGCAGGTGCGGCGTCCATCGGGGTATTGCGCATCGTCAGCTTGAGAGCCTTCAACTGCTCGACGATCTTGTCGAGCACCGCCCCGGTCGGGCGCGCCCATTGTACTTCGGCCCACCCGACGAACTTGTCGTCGCCTTTGAAATGTGCGGCCAGGTCGGTGACGTCGCGGCGGATATTCGCGTCGAGGCGCTGCTTGGCTTCGGCGTGCAGGCTCGTCTGAATATCTTCCAGTGTAGCAACCGCGTTCGCGATGAAATCGCCCTTCGCGATAAACGCCGAATTGAGCTTGCCGTCGTCCTTGTACAGCCGGTCGCGGCGGATCACCGCCACATTGCCGCCCGCGACGTCGCGCGGCCCGATTTCGAGAATGATCGGCGCGCCCTTCTTGACCCAGCCCCAGCGCTTGGTCTGCGCCTTGTTGGCACCCGCATCGAGGTGGACGCGCAGCGGCTCACGGAAGGCGTCGAGCGCTTTCAGTTCGGTTTCGATGCCGCGGCAATAGTCCAGGATCGCCGCATCCTCTTCATTGTCGCGCAGCATCGGCACGATGACGATCTGGTGCGGCGCGATACGCGGCGGACAGCGCAGGCCGTCGTCGTCGCCATGCGTCATGATGACGCCGCCGATCATCCGCGTCGACACGCCCCAGCTCGTCGTGTGGCACAGGCTGTGGCCGCCATCCTTGTCCTGATAGCGGATCCCTGCCGCTTCGGCGAAGCCGGTGCCGAGGTAATGCGACGTCCCGGCCTGCAACGCCTTGCCGTCCTGCATCATCGCTTCGATCGAATAGGTCGCGACGGCGCCGGGGAAACGTTCATTCTCGGGTTTTTCACCTGCGACCACCGGCATCGCCAGCACATCTTCGGCAAAGGCGCGATACATTTCGAGCGCGCGCAGCGTCTCCGCCATCGCGTCAGCCTTGTCGGCGTGCGCGGTATGGCCTTCCTGCCACAGGAATTCGCTGGTGCGCAGGAACATGCGCGTGCGCATTTCCCAGCGCACGACATTCGCCCACTGATTGACCTTCAGCGGCAGGTCGCGCCAGCTTTGCACCCAGCGGCTCATCGCGGCGCCGATCACGGTTTCCGAGGTGGGGCGGACGATCAGCGGCTCTTCCAGCTTCGCTTCGGGATCGGGGATCAGCTTGCCCTTGCCATCCTGAATCAAGCGATGATGCGTGACGACCGCCATTTCCTTGGCAAAGCCATCGACATGATCGGCTTCCTTCTCAAAAAAGCTCAAGGGAATGAACAGCGGGAAATAGCAGTTCTGGACCCCGGCATCCTTGATCGCGGCGTCCATGACGGTCTGGATGCGTTCCCAGATGCCATAGCCCCACGGCTTGATCACCATGCAGCCGCGCACGCCCGATTCCTCGGCGAGGTCGGCTTCGGCAATGACGTCCTGATACCAGGCCGCGAAGTCGGCCTGCCGGGTTACGCTGAGCGCATGTTTGACCATGAAATTTCCGTATTCTGTCGCTGGGGGCGGAAGAGCGCCCGGTCCACTTATTTCTTGGCGAGTTCCGCCTTGAGCGCGGCCACTTCGGCCTTCAACGCTGCAATTTCCGCGTCCTTCGCCTTGCTTGCGCCAGCGCCCGGGATGAATGCGCCCGCCGCCTGCTGGAACATCTCCATATTGCGCCGCGTCAGCTCCGCAAGCGGGTTTGACCCGAGTACGCCATCGAACGCAGCGCGGACATCCTGCTGATTCTTGCGGAATGCGGTCATCGACGCTTCCAGATATTGCGGCACCATCGACTGCATCTTGTCGCCATACATACCGATCAGGTGACGCAGGAAATTGACCGGCAACAGCGTTTCGCCGCGCGTTTCCTCGTCCATGATGATCTGCGTCAGGACATTATGCGTGATGTCATCGCCGCTCTTGGCATCGACAACGCGAAATTCACGGCCATCGCGGACCATCGTGCCCAGGTCCTCAAGTGTTATGTAACAGCTGCGTTCGGTGTCATAGAGCCGCCGGTTGGCGTATTTCTTGATCGTGACGACGCCATCGTCCGCCGTCGTCTTGGACTTCGCCATCTTGACCCGCGCTCCTTTTGTTTCCGCATAATGACGACCGCGCCGCGCGGGATCTTCGCTTGTTGAGGGCAATAGCATCAATTTATGATGCATCGCAACATGGCGTCGCGGGCCGAACCCGATTCGGCGCGCCTCGGCGCCATCAAGAAGCCGGTGGGTGTACGCCCCATGTTGCCGCCAACCTGGACGTCGTCCGGGATTAGCTCGCTCGCACCCCCCCGGTTTCCTCGCGATTAAGCAAGATCGTTTCCCATGAAACTGTTTGGTTGATATAAAGGAATGCTTGGATCGTTCAAGACAAGCCGTTCATTTCACAATTTGATCAGGTCCCACGGATGCTCCTGGGCACAGCCTGCATCAACGCCTGTTGCAAAAATAACACAGCAGCTGATGGGAAACGTACCGGTGTAAGATTTCTGCCATCAAAGACTTGTGCGAGTGAAACTTTCCCGCTTTCTTTCCTCCAAGCCGTTCTCTTTCTGTTGAACGGTCAACCGGGGAATATATCATGAAAAAAACCAGCCTGCTTTTGCGGGGTACCGCCTTGTCGCTCGCTTTGCTCGGCGCGACTCCCGCCTTTGCACAAGATGATCCTGTGGCACCAACCGATTCATCCGAAGATGCTAGTGACGGCAACGTCATTGTTGTGACCGGCTCGCGCATCTTGAATCGTCCCAACCTTGAAGCATCAATTCCGATCACCTCGGTCGATGCAGAAGACCTGCTCGGAACCGGTGAGCTTTCGCTGGGCGATATGCTGAACCGCCTTCCGCAACTGCGTTCAACCTTCACCCAAGCGAACTCGACCGCTGCGATCGGTACGTCGGGTCTCAATCTGCTCGATTTGCGCGGTTTGGGTACGACCCGGACGCTGGTGCTGGTAAACGGACGTCGCTCGGTTACCTCGACGCCAGGCACGTACCGCGTCGATACCAACACGATCCCGACCGAATTGCTCGAACGCGTTGACCTCGTCACCGGTGGCAACTCGGCGGTTTATGGTTCGGATGCTATTTCAGGCGTGGTGAACTTCATCCTGAAGCGCGATTATGACGGCTTTGCCGTCAACGCGCAGGGCGGTGTTTCCAGCCGCGGCGATCGCGGATCGCATCAGATCAGCGCGGTATTCGGCCGCAATTTCGCCGACGGTCGTGGCAATATCGCCATCTCGGGCGGCTATGCCAATTCCAGAACGCTCCTGTTCTCTGATCGCAATGCTCAGACTGGCGCTTTCACCGGCACGCCGGGCTTTGCAACCGTCGACAATACGTTCGGCGAGCCGCCTGCTGGTGATGGCATTCCAGATACCGCCTTTTTCGATGCCTTCCCGGGCGCAACCTTTGGCAATGCTTCGCTGGGCGGCGCCGTTTTGACTTCGTGTCCCGCACCGACGGCGACAAACGCGGCTCAGCGTGCGCTTGTCTGCGCGCCGGGGCTGACGCCTACCGGTACCCGTATCGCCGACAACTATATGTTCCAGCCGGGCGGCACTTTGTTGCGCAACGTTCCCGCCATCGATCTGCGTCAGGTCGGCGGCGGCATCCGCGGCGGCCTTGGCGCCAGCGGCGTTGAGGGCGCGATGTTGCTGCCGGGTCTGAAGCGTTACAACGCAACGCTTCTTGCCCGCTATGAATTCTCGCCGGCGGCGGAAGTCTTCTTCGAGGGCAAATATGTCAACATCACGGCCAATCAGACGTCGACCCAGCCGGTCGCGCTCTCGTTGGGCGGCACGACATCGACCTTCTTCCTCGACAACCCCTATTTGTCACCGCAAGCGTTCTCGACGCTTCAGTCGATCTTCAATACGACGTCGACGACAGGCGGCTTCTCCATGATCCGTTTCCTGAACGACATCGGGACGCGTACCGAAGATCATGAACGTGAAACCTGGAGCCTCGTCGGCGGCGTGCGCGGCGATATCAGTTCGTCGGGCAACCTGCGCTACGAAGTGGCTCTGAACTGGGGTCGTACCGAGACATATTATGAAGCAGGCGGTCACTTTATTTCCGCCAAGTTCAACAATGCGGTCAACGCTGTACGGTCAAACGGACAAATTGTGTGCCGTATCAACGCCGATGCGATCACGACCAACGACGACCCCAACTGCCGTCCGATCAATCTGTTCGGCGAGGGAGCTCCGCTGACCACGCCCGACGGGCTGGCTTATGCGTCGTACACGCCGTTCCGGGAACAATGGGCGGAAATGTTCAATGCCACGGCCTTTATCTCGGGCGATACGTCGGGCTTGTTCGAACTCCCCGGTGGTCCGATCGGCTTCGCGGTTGGCGTTGAATATCGGAGGGAAGACGCTTTCTCGGGCTATGATGCTGAAACAACGGCTGGCCGGACAACGCTGAACGCGTTTGCCGCCTTCGACCCGCCGTCGATCACCAGCAAGGAGCTCTATGGCGAAATCCGCATTCCGCTCCTTGCCGACATGCCGCTGGCTGAAGAGCTGACGGTCGAGGCGTCGGGACGCATGTCAGACTACAGCAACATCGCGAAGAAGGTGTATGCCTATAACGTTGGCGTCATCTATTCGCCGTTCAACGGTGTGCGTCTGCGCGCTGGCTATGCGCGTTCGGTACGGACGCCAAACTTGTCGGATAACTACGCAGCACAGGCCGAAACCTTCCAGAATGGCTTCGTCGATCCGTGCAGTCAGACCGTCATCAACCAGAACCCCAACCGCGCTCGCAACTGCGCCGCAGCTGGTATCCCAACCGTTCTGCAATTGCCGGATGGCTCGACAACGCCTTGGGTCAACACGCCAGCATCGGGTATTTCGGGCTTCAATGAAGGGAACCTGAACCTGACGCCGGAAATCGGCAAGAACCTGACCTTTGGTGCGGTGTTCCAGCCCCAGTTCATTCCGGGCCTCAGCTTGTCGGTTGATTACTATCGGATCAAGATTGATCAGGCGATTTCGTCGCTAACCGGTCAGACCCTGATCAATCGCTGCTATGATGATTCGGTCGGCATCGACAATATCTATTGCGCAGCGATCTCGCGCCGTAGCACGCCGGGCAATCCGATCACCGACTTCACCTTCGATGGTCAGACCAACCGTACCGTGGGTGGCTTCCCGCAATTCAACTTTGCGCGGCTCGGCCCGTCGTTCATCAACCGTCCTTTGAACTACGCTTCGTTCAAGGCGTCGGGTATCGATGCGCAACTCGACTACACCTATCGCTTTAACGAAGATGTCCGGATTTCGCTCAACGGCGCACTGTCGTGGATCGAAAACCGCGAGTTCTTCACCTCGATCGCCGATCCGACGTTCTCGGATCGCGTCCACGGCGAACTGGGCGATCCGATCTGGGAAGGTAGCTTGGGCGTCACCCTCGTCGCCGGCGCGTGGGACATCGATTATGATTTCCGCTGGATCGGAAAGCAGGCGATTGCAACGTGGGAAACGCAGCACTCGCATCAGGGCCGTCCGCCGACAAATGCCGACGCGTTCCCGGTCAAATACTACCCCAGCATCGGCTACGTCGATCTGCAGGTGGGCTATACCGTCGACAAGAACTTCCGTTTCTTCGTCGGTATGGACAATGTGTTCGACACGTTGCCGCCTTGGGGCTTGACCGGAACCGGCGATGGCAGCGCCATCTTCCCGGTCACCGGACGCTATATGTACGCAGGCGCGAAGTTCAAATTCTAACCCGCGTCACCGGCACAAAGAGAAAGGGCCGCTCGTTGGAGCGGCCCTTTTTTTGTCTACGATAGCTGCGATCAAGACCAGCGACGCTCGAACCGGCTCCCAAGCCCGGTCAGCAACTCATATTGCGACAGGCCACTGTGCGACGAAACAGGCGCCAGGTCATAATCGAGCATCAGCCAGTCGCCCTCGCCTAGTCCCTCCACATCGCTGGCGTCGAACGTCGTGATGTCCATCGACACGCGGCCGACAAGCGGCAGCGCCTGCCCCCGCCATGACGCACCGCCGTTGCCCGCGTGGCAGCGCAGATAGCCGTCGGCATAACCCAAATTCACCACTGCGATGCGGCTGTCGCGCGGCGCGGTCCACGCCGCGCCATAGCCGACCGTCTCACCCGCCGGGACCGTCCGCACTTGCAGCACGCGTGCCTCGGGGCGGGTGACCTGGCGGATATGGCCTGCAGCCTCGCGGCGCGGGATGCCGCCATAGAGCGCGATCCCCGGGCGGGTCAGGTCGAACGCATAGTCGGCGCCAAGGCAGATACCCGCGCTGTTCGCGAGGCTGTAACGCCGCGCCGTGATTTTTTCGCGCAGCGTGCGAAAGGCGGCGAGTTGCTGGCCATTCTGCTCGCTGTCCTCATCGGCCGACGCCAAATGGCTGTGCAGCGTTTCGATCATCAGCCCATCGAGCGCGCCGCCCATTGCCTCCTCAACGCGCAGTCCCAGCCGGTTCATGCCAGTGTCGACCATCACGTCGCACGGCCGCCCCTCACCCGCCGCCCGCCAGCGCTGCACCTGTTCAACACTGTTGAGCACCGGTCGCGCGGGGAGCAGGCGCGCGGCGACCATGTCGCTTTCGCCCACGCCGTGGAGGACCGATAGCGACACACCGGCAGGCAGCGGCATGAGCGCCGCCGCCTCGGCCCACGTCGCAACAAAAAAGTCGCGGCACCCAGCGGCCGCCAGATGCTGCATCACCGCGCGCGCGCCAAGGCCATAGCCATCGGCCTTGAGCGCCGCCCCGCACGCCGCCGCGCCGCTTTGCCGCGCCAGCCAGCGCCAGTTGGCAACAAGCGCTTCGGACGAAAGGCGCAGGCGGAGCGGTGACGGCACGGCAATCATCCCTGCGCCCTATACGGCTTCGCGGGTCACGCCAATGGGGTCGATCAGGCGGCGGGCGGCGCGCCGGGCGATGCCTTGTCCCACTGCCCCTCGACCGGATCCTTGAGCATGAAGGCGGTGACGAGAAACGCGACCAGCACCACGGCCCATGTGTACCACAGCCCCGAATAGGCATTACCCGTCTTGGCGATGATAAAGCTTGCGATCAGCGGCAGGAAACCGCCGAAATAGCCGGTCCCGATATGATAGGGGATCGACAGCGACGAATAGCGCACATGCGGCGGGAACATCTCGGACAGCAGCGCTGCGACCGGGCCATAAGTAAAGCCCGACAGCGCGCTGAGCCCCAGCAGCGCGAGGAAGAT
Source organism: Sphingopyxis sp. UBA6723 (assembly GCF_002454115.1). Lineage (GTDB taxonomy): Bacteria > Pseudomonadota > Alphaproteobacteria > Sphingomonadales > Sphingomonadaceae > Sphingopyxis. The sequence continues at coordinate 407,212 of NZ_DKIH01000013.1, forward strand.
GACCGCAATGCTCCCCCAGCCGGGGATCTGCTTGGCGAAATCATAACCGCTCGCCTCCAGCGCGGGTTGCAGCAACGACGGATCTTCGCTTGCCACCTCGCGGTCGCCGATGCGGATCTTGACGCGGTCGAACCCGCTATCGCTAGCCTCAACGGTATAGGGCACGCCGAGCCGGGTGAGCTCGCCGAGCGTCTTGCCGCAGGCGGTTTGCTGCTGCTGGGCAAAAGGATCGAAATCGCACCGCGATCCCGTGACCGTCACCGGCGCTGCCGCGGCGGCGGATTGCAAAGACGGATTGGCAACGCTGCCCATCCACCAGAACAGCGGGAACAACAGCACCAGCGTCACGCCATAACCCCACACGATCGGCTTCTTGCGTCCGACGCGATCGGACAAATGCCCGGCCCAGATGAAAAAGCCCATGCCGACCGCGGCGGCGCAGCCCACGATGATTTCGGCGGCGGTGTCCTCGACCTTCATCGGCCCTTTCAGGAATGAAAGGCCTGAGAACATCGCGGTGTACCAAATGACCGTCAGGCCAGCGGCGATCCCGAACAGCGCAATAAAGATGCGGCGCGGATTGCCGGGATAGGTGAAGCTTTCCTTCAGCGGGTTCTTCGCCAGTTCGCCCTGCGCTTTCATCGCTTGAAACACCGGGCTTTCCGACAGTTTCAGCCGCATCCACAGCGAGATCGCGAGCAGGATCAGCGATAGCAGGAACGGCACCCGCCAGCCCCAGCTTTCCCACACTTCGGTTGGCATCAACGCTTTGCACCCCAGCACGACGACCAGGCTCAGCACAAAGCCACCGACGACGCTCGCCTGGATGAAGCTGGTGTAAAATCCGCGCTTTCCGGGGGGCGAATGTTCGGCGACATAAACCGCCGCGCCGCCATATTCGCCGCCGAGCGCCAGCCCCTGCAACACGCGGAGCAGAATAACGATAATCGGTGCAGCGATGCCGATCGTCGCCGCCGATGGAATCATGCCCACGCCGGCGGTCGCGACGCCCATCAAGGTGACGGTGACGAGAAATGTATATTTGCGCCCCAGCCGATCGCCCAAGAAGCCAAACAAGACGGCCCCGAGCGGGCGGAAGCCGAACCCGACCGCGAACCCAGCCCACACGAGCAGGGTTTCTAGCGTAGCATTGTCGCTCGGGAAAAAGGCCTTGCCGATGATCGCGGCGAGCGTGCCATAGATGAAGAAGTCATACCACTCGAACACCGTCCCCGCCGACGAGGCGGCGATGACCATGCGGATTTCTTTTTGCGTCGGTTCGTAAACGGCGCCCGTGGCACTGGCTTCGGTCATATAATTCTGGCTCCCCCACCCGTTCGGGCTTCTTTCTTTTCCGTTCGCATCGAGCGTAGCCGAGATGCCTCGCATGCATAGACGCCGCAAAGGTGTCTCGACTTCGCTCGACACGAACGGTTACGCTACGTCTAGTTGCCCCATGGCTGTGCGCAAGTCTTCTTGGCGAGGACATCATAAGGTGGCAGACTGAGCAAATGCAGTTCATCGACCTGTCGATCCCGATCACCAACGATGTCGTCTCCGACCCGCCGGTGATGCGGCCCCATATCACCTATATGACCCACGAAAACACGTGGGAGCAGATCGCGATGTTCTTTCCGGGATTGACCCGCGAAGACCTGCCCGACGGCGAAGGCTGGGCGGTCGAGATGCTGTCGCTCAGCACGCATAACGGCACCCACATGGACGCGCCCTGGCATTATCATTCGACCACCGATAGCGGCGCGACCCCGGCCCCGTCGATCGACGAAGCGCCGCTCGACCTATTCTTTCGCCCCGGGGTCAAGCTCGACTTTTCCGACCGCCCGCACGGCCATGTGGTCAGCGGCGCCGAGGTCGAAGCGGAGCTGGCGCGGATCGGCCACGACCTCCAGCCGCTCGACATCGTGCTTATCCAGTCGGGCGCAATCTATGGCACCGACAATTTCACCGACCAGGGGTGCGGCATGGGTGCCGAGGCGACGCTCTACCTGACGACATGCGGCGTGCAGGTTGTTGGCACCGACGCATGGAGCTGGGACGCACCGTTCAGCCATACCGCGCGGCGCTGGGCCGAAACGCGCGATCCGTCGATCATCTGGGAAGGACATAAGGCGGGGCGCATCCGGCCCTATTACCAGATTGAAAAGCTGACCAATTTGGAGGCGATCCCGGCGACGGGCTTCACCTTCAGCTGCTTCCCGGTGAAGATTGAACGCGCGAGCGCGGGGTGGATCCGGGCGGTGGCGCTGGTTGCGGATTGAGTTCTGGCAGACTTTTCTAGGCGTAACGGAAAGACCGAAATCGGCCAAATTGCGGCCATAAGCTTTCGTCATCCCGGACTTGATCCGGGATCCATGCGCCCTCTCAGCAGCGGGCGACGCGCGGCCTCATGGACCCCGGATCTAGTCCGGGGTGACGAGCCTATTAGGACCGCTCCCCACCCCATCATCCACCGTCGCGCTCAGCTACAAATTCACCGTCACCAGCATCCACAACGTCCACCCGCCCAGTGCCAGCAGGGTAATCCATGTCGCGACAACCCCGATCTGCCGCGTCACCGGCGGCTTGCCCGGCGCGACCGGCGCGTGCAGCCCGGCGATATGCGCGACACGGCCGATCAGGAACAGCGCCCCGATCACCATCAGCGCCATATGATTAGCCCGCGCGGTTTCCAGCAATCCCAGCAGGATGACGACGATCGGCGCATGTTCGGCCAGGTTGCCGTGGCTCCGGCTCGCAGCAATCAGCTTCGCATCGCCATGATCTCCAAACGCCGCTTTCAGGCGCAGGCGCTGGCGCACCGTCAATATCGCGGTGAACAACAGCAACAACGCGCAGACGGCGCCGACAAACGCGGTTACCGGTAATGTCATCGTCTCATCTCCCCCATGGTCATGCGCCGCAGCCTAGTCGACCCGGCACCGTTTGCCACCGCCAATCGCCGCTATGGGCTGGGCGTTTTGCTAAGTTTCGCGTCGAGGAAATCGAGGACGCGCGCCGACACCGGCATACGGCTGACCTTGTCCCCTAGGCTGACCGCGCCCATCGGGTAGAAATGCCCGAACCCCGGCACCCATGCTATCTCGGCGGCGACTCCTTTACCGGTTAGCGCGGCGGCGGTATGCCGGGTGCCGTTGATCACCCCCGCAAAGTCATTCTGCCCCAGGATCAGTAAAGCGGGCGCCATGCCGCGCTCTGTCGTTTCATACAGATTATAGCCGCTGATCCCGCCCGACAGCGACACCACTGCCTTTGCCGGAACGCCGATGCCATAAGCGGTATTGAGCGCCGTGATTGCCCCCGCGGAAAACCCACCAAGCGCCAGCCGGTCGCCATCGACGCCATATTTGGCGGCATAGGCGCGGACGAAATTCGCCGCCATGGCCATATCGTCGGCGGCGGCAAAGGTGGTATGCCAATAATGAGTCAGCGTGATGTCGTCGAACGGCGCCAACCCCATCAGCCGACGCACCTCCTCGATCCGCTCGATATTTTGCGGCGCCATGTTCACGGCCATGGGTACGATGCGCTTGTCATCGAGCGGGCGGACCAGTTGTGGAATTTCATGGATCAATCGGTAGTCGATCGAAAAACAAGCGTAGCCCGCGGCGGCGAAGGTACGGCAATAATCGGCCATCGAGCTGTCTTGCGCGCCGTCGCCAGTGAAATGCATGTCGCCCCTGTCGCCGCGGTGGAACGCGCCGCCGAACGCCATGACGATCGCTGGACGATCGGTCAGCGGCTTGCTGTCCACCGCCGGACGATAGGCGTCGAGGAGCAGGTCGCGCGCCTTGGCGCCGTCGATCGAAACGCCGATCGGGGCGCGGCCGTAAACGACATCGCGCGTCACCATGACGTCATAGTCACGCTTCGCCCGTTCCTGCGCCACGACGCTCGGCGTCACTAGCGCGGCAATGATCGCCGCCGCGATCATCTTTGCCCGAAACCCCATCGCCCATCTCCCCTGATCGTCTATTGCACCTAAGCTAGGCCATCCGGGCCGCGCTCGACAAGTCGGGGCTGGCTAAACGCTCGCGCTGCGGCGCGCTGCATCGCAAGTGAGCTAGCCCGCCTTGGCGATCAGAACAGCCTCGATCCGTTGGGAACCGGAATATCGGGCGCAAACAGGATGACCGCGCCGGCATCGTCGGCGAAACCAAGCGTCAGAACTTCGGACAGGAATTTGCCGACCTGGCGCGCCGGGAAGTTGACCACCGCGGCAACCTGCCGACCGACCAGCTCATCCAGCGCGTAGCGATCGACGATTTGCGCGCTGCTCTTCTTGATCCCGATCGCAGGGCCGAAGTCGATTTTCAGCTTAAACGCGGGCTTGCGCGCTTCGGGGAAGGGTTCGGCCTCCAGGATGGTACCGATGCGGATGTCGACACGCAGGAAGTCGTCGAACGTGATGGGCTCGGCGGCGGGCTGCCCGATGTCATGGTCGATGTGCATCGCGCCGAAATCTAGCCTGATGGCCCTGCAATGCGCAAGGCGGCGCCAGTCAAAGCATCGGCAGCACGACCATCCAGCCCAGCCAGAGGCAAAGCGCAAGGACCGCCGCCCATGTGGCGAAAATGCCGATCACGCGGCCGACCGGCGGCTTACCGTCGGCGCGGGACCGGTAAAGTCCGACCAGATTTGCCGCGCGCCCCGACACGAACAGCGCCGCAATGGTCGAGAGGCCGAATGGGTCGGCGCCCGCGAACTCCAACAGGCCGATCAGGATGATCGGCACTGGCGCATGTTCCGCCAGATTCGCGTTGGCGCGAATGGCGCGGCGTAAGCGGTCGTTCCCGGCGTCGCCGAACAGCGCATGGGAACGTTCGCGCTGGATCACCACGTCGATGCTGGTGGCGAGCAGCATGATGCCGCACGTGACGGCGACCAGCGCCGTGATCGGCAGCGTCATTCCATCTCCAATATGACCGCATCGACCGCGAGGCTATCGCCCTGCGCCGCGTTGACGCTCTTCACCGTACCCGCCTTCTCGGCGCGCAGGATATTCTCCATCTTCATCGCCTCGACCGTCGCCAGCGGCTGCCCCGCCTCGACCTTGTCGCCCGCACCGACATGCAGCGCGACGAGTAGGCCCGGCATCGGGCAGATCAGGAAGCGCGACAGGTCGGGCGGGATCTTTTCGATCATATGCCGGGTCAGCGGCGCGACGTGCCAAGGCAGCACGCGCACATCATGGATGCGCCCGCGCGTCGTCATCCGCCAGCCGGTGCGCGTCTTCGCAACCTTGACTGCCAGTTCGCTGCCGTCGATCTCGGCAATCACCAGCCGGTCGCCGGGGGTATATTCCAGCGCGATGTCGAGCTTGTCGCCGTCAACCTTGATATGCTTGTGGCCGAGCTTCACCTTATGCTCGGTGCCGCCGACGGTGACCTGCCATTTCGCAGGCGGATCGAGCCGGTCGCCGAGCTGGCCGTCGGTGCGCCGCGCGCGGTCGGCCTCGGCCGACGCCATGAAACCCGCGATCGCCGCCAGCGCACGGACGATATGATCCGCGGTCGCGGCGCCGTGAAAGCCGTCGGGATATTCCTCGGCGATAAAGCCCGTCGTCAACTCGCCCGAGCGGAAGCGCGGGTGCTGCATGATCGCCGACACGAAATCGATATTATGACCCAGCCCCTCAATCTCGAACCGGTCGAGCGCCGCGATCTGCTTGTCCGCAGCCTCGTCGCGCGTTTCGCCCCACGTCACCAGCTTGGCGATCATCGGGTCGTAGAAGATCGATACTTCGCCGCCCTCCTCGACCCCGGCATCGACGCGCACCCCGTCGACGCCGCGCTCGTCGCCCTTCCACGCCGGCACCGGGGTGCGATAACGCACGAGCCGCCCCGTCGAGGGCAGGAAACCGCGATAGGGATCCTCGGCATAGACGCGGTTCTCGATCGCCCAGCCATCGATCTTGACGTCGTCCTGCGTCATGCCCAGCTTCTCGCCCGCGGCGACGCGGATCATCTGCTCGACCAGGTCGATGCCGGTGATCGCCTCGGTCACCGGATGCTCGACCTGCAGCCGCGTGTTCATTTCGAGGAAATAGAAGCTCTCGCCCGTCGGGTCGGCGCCCGACACGATCAGCTCGACCGTGCCCGCGCTATAATAGCCGACGGCACGCGCCAGCGCGACGCACTGCTCGCCCATCGCTTTCCGCATCTTTTCGGTCACGAACGGCGACGGCGCTTCTTCCACGACCTTCTGGTGCCGCCGCTGGATCGAACATTCGCGCTCGTTCAGATACAGAATGTTGCCATGCTGGTCGCCAAGGATCTGGATCTCGATATGGCGCGGGTTGAGGATGAACTTCTCGATAAACACCCGGTCGTCGCCAAAGCTGTTGAGCCCCTCGCGCTTCGTCGCCTCGAAGCCCTCGCGGACGTCCTTTTCGTCATAGGCAAGCCGCATGCCCTTGCCGCCGCCGCCCGCCGACGCCTTCATCATCACCGGATAGCCGATCTCGTTCGAAATCCGCACCGCATGTTCGGTATCGTCGATCTCGCCGACGAAGCCGGGGACGACGTTGACCCCCGCTTCCTTCGCCAGCTTCTTCGACTCGATCTTGTCGCCCATCGCGGCGATCGCGTTCACCGGCGGGCCGATGAAGGCGATGCCGTCCTTCGCCAGCGCCTCGGCGAAACTGGTGCGTTCGGACAGGAAGCCATAGCCCGGATGCACCGCCTCGGCGCCCGTTTGCTTGCACGCGGCGATGATCTTGTCGGCGACCAGGTAGGATTCGGACGCGGGCGACGGCCCGATATGCACCGCCTCGTCGGCCATCTGGACAAAGGGCGCGCGCGCGTCAGCGTCCGAATAGACGGCGACCGTGGCGATGCCCATGCGGCGCGCGGATTTGATGACGCGGCAGGCGATTTCGCCGCGATTGGCGATCAGGATTTTCTTGAACACTTTTCGGTTTCCTTCGCTGTCACCGTTCGGCTGGGAGGGCGGCATTAATCTTCTCAAGTAGAGCCTGCACGACCGTCCGAGGTGAACCGACCCGCGTTTGGAACTCCCAATCTTCGATCTGAACGCCGTTACATATCTCGTTCATGCAGTTGTTCAGGATGATCAGTTCGTCGTCCGTTAGTTCGATCGCGGTCACTCCGCCGCCTCCACCCGCATCGGCTCTTCGCTCTCCATCGGCCGCAGCCCCAGCTTGGCGAGCAGCGCGGCGTCGGCGCTGTCGCCGCGGTTGCCAGTGGTGAGCAGCTTGTCACCGGTGAAGATACTGTTCGCGCCGGCCATGAAGCAGAGCGCCTGCGTCGCCTCCGACATGCTCTCGCGGCCCGCGCTCAACCGCACCATGCTCATCGGCATGGTGATGCGCGCCACCGCGACGGTGCGGACGAATTCGATGTCGTCGATCTTGGCGAGCGGGGTGTCGGCCAGCATGTCGCCGAGCACGGTGCCCTTCACCGGCACCAGCGCGTTGATCGGCACGCTGCCCGGATGTTCGGGCAGGGTCGCGAGCGAGTGGATGAAGCCGACGCGATCGGTGCGCGTTTCGCCCATGCCGACGATGCCGCCGCTGCACACGTTAATTCCGGCGCTGCGCACTTCTTCCAGCGTGTCGAGCCGCTCCTGAAAGGTCCGCGTCGTGATGACATTGCCGTAATTTTCGGGCGAGGTGTCGATGTTATGGTTGTAATAGTCGAGTCCCGCGACCGCCAGCGTCTGCGCCTGTTCCTTGCTGAGCATCCCCAGCGTCATGCAGGTTTCCATGCCCATCGCGCGCACGCCTTCGATCATCTCGACGATCGCGGGCATGTCGCGGTCCTTGGGGTTGCGCCACGCGGCGCCCATGCAGAAACGCTGCGACCCCGAATCCTTCGCCTGCGCGGCGGCTTGCAGCACCGCGCGGACGTCCATCAGCTTGGTCGCCTTGAGCCCGCTGTCGGCGCTTTTCGACTGCGAGCAATAGCCGCAATCCTCAACGCAGCCGCCGGTCTTGATGCTGAGCAGGGTACACAGCTGGATTTCGCCGCGCGCGTGGTGGCGGCGGTGGACGCTTTGCGCCTCCCACATCAGTTCGTCGAACGGCAGGTCGAACAGGGTGGCAATTTCCTCGCGGGTCCAGTCGCGGCGACATTCGTCGCCGCGCCCCTGCGGAGGCAGGGGCCCATCTCCGGCCCGTTCGGCCATCGCGGCGTGAGAAGGAGAGCGCGGGTGATGGGCCCCTGCCTTCGCAGGGGCACGGGTGGTTTGAATATTACTCACGCAGCTTCTCCAATCGGCGGCATATTATGCCCCAGCAGGCGCAGCACATCGGCGGCGCACTCAACAACATTTGACCCCGGCCCATAAATCCCCTGCACCCCGGCATCGCGCAGGAAATCATAATCCTGCGGCGGAATCACCCCGCCCGCGATCACCTTGATGTCGGTGCGGCCCGCTTCGCGCAGCTTGTGGATAAGTTCGGGGATAAGTGTCTTGTGCCCCGCCGCCAGACTCGATGCGCCGACAACGTCGACCCCGCTGTCGAGCGCCAGCACCACCGTCTCATCGGGGGTCTGGAACAGCGGTCCCGACACGATGTCGAACCCCATGTCGCCGAACGCCGACGCGATGACGTTGGCGCCGCGGTCGTGGCCATCCTGCCCCATCTTGGCGACGAGCAGCTTGGGTTTCCGCCCCAGCCGCCGGGTGACTGCCTCCACCCCGTCGACGACCTGCGCCCAGCGCGCGTCGCCTTCGTATGGCGCGGCATAGACGCCCTTCACCGGGGTCGGTTGGGTGCCATAACGGTCGAAACTTTGCTCCATCGCCGAGCTGATTTCGCCCAGCGTGGCGCGCGCCCGCGCCGCCTCGACCGCGAGCGCGAGCAGGTTGTTGTCGATGCTCGAAGGTTTGGCTGCACCCCGGCGCAGCGCGGTCAGCGCCGCCTGACACCCCGCCTCGTCGCGTTCGGCCTTGGTCTTCCTGATCCGTGCAATCTGCCCTTCGCGCACCTTGGCATTATCGATGTCGAGCGTTTCGAGCAGATCCTCGTCCTTCAGGCGATATTTGTTCACCCCGACGATCACATCGTCACCGCGATCGACCCGCGCCTGTCGCGCCGCCGCGGCGGTTTCGATCATTGCCTTGGGCCAGCCGGCGGCGACAGCCTTCGCCATGCCGCCTTCGGCCTCGACGCGGTCGATAATCTCCTGCGCCTTGTCGACCAGCTCCTGCGTCAGCGCCTCGACATAATAGCTACCGCCGAGCGGGTCGACGACCTTGGTCATCCCCGTCTCTTCCTGGATGACGATTTGCGTGTTGCGCGCGATGCGGGCGGAGAAATCGGTGGGCAGCGCGATCGCCTCGTCGAGCGCGTTGGTGTGCAGCGACTGGGTGCCGCCCAGCATTGCCGCCATCGCCTCGATCGTCGTGCGCATGACATTGTTGTACGGATCCTGCTCGGTCAGCGACACGCCCGACGTCTGGCAATGTGTGCGCAGCATCTTGCTGCGTTCGTCCTGTGCGCCGAGCTTGGTCATCGCGCGATGCCACAGCACCCGCGCCGCGCGCAGCTTCGCAATCTCCATGAAGAAATTCATGCCGATCGCGAAAAAGAAGCTCAGCCGCCCGGCAAACTTGTCGATGTCCAGCCCCGACGCGACGCCATATTTCACATACTCCATGCCGTCGGCGATGGTGAAGGCCAGCTCCTGCACCTGCGTCGCGCCGGCTTCCTGCATATGATAGCCGGAAATCGAGATGCTGTTGAACTTGGGCATCTCGCGCGAGGTGTAGCCAAAGATGTCGCTGATGATCCGCATCGAGGGTTCGGGCGGATAGATGTATGTGTTGCGGACCATGAACTCCTTCAGGATGTCGTTCTGGATGGTCCCGTCGAGCAATTTGCGATCGACCCCCTGCTCCTCGCCCGCAACGATGAAGAACGACAGGATCGGGATCACCGCGCCGTTCATCGTCATCGACACCGACATCTGGTCGAGCGGGATGCCGTCGAACAGGATCTTCATATCCTCGACGCTGTCGATCGCGACCCCCGCCTTGCCGACGTCGCCGGTGACGCGCGGATGGTCGCTGTCATAGCCGCGGTGGGTCGCAAGGTCGAAAGCGACGGACAGCCCCTTCTGTCCTGCGGCAAGGTTGCGGCGGTAAAAGGCGTTCGATTCCTCGGCGGTCGAAAAGCCCGCATATTGCCGGATCGTCCATGGGCGCCCGGCATACATCGACGCACGCACGCCACGGGTAAAGGGCGCGAAACCGGGCAGGCCGGGGTCTTCGCGCACGTCCTCAGACGTGTAGAGCGGCTTGACGGCAATCCCCTCGGGCGTGTGCCAGGTCAGGTCCTTGCCCTTCACTTCCTTGTCGGCAGCGGCGGCCCATTGGTCGATGGTCGGTTTGTCGGTCATATGCAATCCCATTCCCTCTCCCCTTGGGAGAGGATACGAAGCCTTACCCGTCAGGCTTAGGCGAAGTTGGTGAGGGTCTGTGCCCTCTCGATAAGTCTCATCCCCTCACCCAGCTCCGCCTAGGCAGCAAGCTGCCAAGGCTGCGCAACCCTCTCCCGACGGGAGAGGGGGTGATGGGGCTCAATGCGCCCCCTTCGGCGTCTCCATAATCTCGGTCAGCACCCCGCCCATATCTTTGGGGTGGAGGAAGAAAATCAGCGTCCCATGCGCCCCGATCCGTGGCTCCCCCAGCACCCGCTTGCCCAGCGCCTCGAACGCGGCCTTGGCCACATGAATGTCGGGCACCTCGTAACAAACATGATGCTGCCCCCCCGCCGGGTTCTTCTCCAGAAACCCCGCGATCGAAGTGTTGCCGGGCAACGGCTCGACCAGCTCGATCTGCGTCCCGTTCAGCGCCCCATCGGCGCCGGGCGTATCGACAAAACACACCTTCACCCCCTGCTCGGGCAGGTCAAACGGCGCATGAATCTGCGTCGCGCCCATCACGTCGCGGTAAAAGACGATGCTGTCCGCAATCGACGGCGTCGCAACACCGATATGGTTGAGGCGGCCTAGTTTCATTTCAAACTCTCCAATTCCGTCATGCCGGACTTGATCCGGCATCCCGCTTTTCAAACGCCAATAAGCGGGACGCCGGATCAAGTCCCGGGTGACGAAGAAAACTCAAAGCGGAATATTGTCATGCTTCTTCCACGGATTCTCCAGCTGCTTGTTCCGCAGCTTCCGCAGCCCCAGCGCGATCCGCTTGCGCGTATTGTGCGGATGGATCACCTCGTCGATATACCCCCGCGACGCCGCGACGAACGGATTGGCGAAACGGTCCTCATATTCCTTCGTGCGCTGCGCGATCTTTTCCGGGTCGCCGATGTCGCTGCGAAAGATGATCTCGACCGCGCCCTTCGCGCCCATCACCGCGATCTCGGCGGTCGGCCAGGCGTAGTTCAGATCGCCGCGCAGATGCTTTGACGCCATCACGTCATAGGCGCCGCCATAGGCCTTGCGCGTGATCACGGTGATCTTCGGCACCGTCGCCTCGGCATAAGCGAAGAGCAATTTCGCGCCATGTTTGATGATGCCGTTGAACTCCTGCGCGGTGCCGGGCAGGAAGCCGGGGACGTCGACGAAGGTGATGATCGGAATTTCGAACGCGTCGCAGAAACGGACGAAGCGCGCCGCCTTTTTCGACGAATTGATGTCGAGCACGCCCGCGAGCACGAGCGGCTGGTTCGCGACGATGCCGATCGTCCGCCCCTCGATGCGCCCGAAACCGCAGATGATGTTGCCCGCATGGGCGGGCTGCACCTCGAAAAAATCGCCCTCGTCGACCGTTTTGCGGATCAGCTCGTGCATGTCATACGGCTGGTTCGCATTCGGCGGGATCAGCGTGTCGAGGCTGGGTTCGGCGCGGTCGAACGGGTCGCTCGTCGGGCGCACCGGCACCCCGCTGCGGTTGTTTTCGGGCAGATAGTCAAAGAAATCGCGCGTCGCGAGCAGCGCCTCGATGTCATTTTCGAACGCGATGTCGGCAACCGAGCTTTTGGTCGTGTGGGTGATCGCGCCGCCCAGTTCTTCCTGCGTCACCACCTCGTTGGTCACCGTCTTGACCACATCGGGGCCGGTGACGAACATATAGCTGCTGTCCTTCACCATGAAAATGAAGTCGGTCATCGCCGGGCTGTAAACCGCCCCGCCCGCGCACGGCCCCATGATCAGGCTGATCTGCGGCACCACCCCCGACGCCAGCACATTGCGCTGGAACACCTCGGCATAGCCGCCCAGCGACGCGACGCCCTCCTGGATCCGCGCGCCGCCGCTGTCGTTGATCCCGATGATCGGCGCGCCGACCTTCATCGCATTGTCCATGACTTTCATCATTTTCTGCGCGTGTCGCTCCGACAGCGATCCGCCAAAAACAGTGAAATCCTGGCTGAAAACATAGACCAGACGGCCGTTGATCGTGCCCGATCCGGTGACGATGCCGTCGCCGGGGATGATCTGATCCTGCATCCCGAAATCGGTGCAATTATGTTCGACATAGGTGTCGAGCTCTTCGAACGACCCCTCGTCGAGCAGCACGTCGAGCCGTTCGCGCGCGGTCAGCTTGCCCTTGCTGTGCTGCGCATCGATGCGCTTCTGCCCGCCGCCCAAGGCAGCGGCGGCGCGGCGGCGTTCCATTTCGGCGATATTGGCGGACATTCGGCTCTCCCAACGCACTTCAAAGTGTCGTTTGCCTGCTTAGAGCCGCGCACGCAAATGCGAATTTGTAAAGTTGCAAAGTGATAGTTTGCAAAGTAGCGGCAATTGGAGCCTGCCCTCGTTTCACCGTTCGTGTCGAGCAAAGTCGAGACACCCATCGTTATTGCTCGGTCCCGATGGGTGTCTCGACTTCGCTCGACACGAACGGAATTTGGATGTCCCCTATGACCCGCAACCGCATCTTCGCCGGAACCCGCCTCAAAACCCTGCGCCAGGATCGCGGCATCAAGCAGGCTGATTTCGCGACCGCACTGGCCATCTCGGCCTCCTACCTCAGCCAGATCGAACATGACGACCGCCCGCTGACCCCGGCCCTCCTTGACCGCCTGCAAAAGCTGTTCCCGCTCGAATGGGAGGAAGTCGCTGCCGACGCCGGCGACCGCCGCGCGGGCGCGCTTCGTGAGGCCGCCGCCGACCCGCTGTTTGCTGAATCCCCGATGCCCCCCGAACAGCTCGAACGCGCCGCGCTGCAACAGCCCCAACTCGCCGACCAGTTCGTCGCGCTCCACGCCGCCTATCGCCGCGCCGGGCAACGTCTCCAGATCATCGACGAGGCGCTGACCGGCGGCACCGCCGAGGGCAGCCGCCTCCCGTGGGAGGAAGTGCGCGACTGGTTTCACGACGCGGGAAACTATGTCGACAGCATCGACCGCGCCGCCGAAACGCTGGCGGGGCAATTGCGCGGCAAAGACCCCTCACCCGCGATCGAGACGATCGAGCGGCGGCTGCGCGATGCCCTCGGCATCTCGATCGTTTATACCCAGACGCAAAGCCTGCGCGATTTCGACGCGACGATGCGCCATCTGGTCATCGACTCGTCGCAGCCCGCCGAAAGTCGGCGTTTTCAGCTCGCGCACCAGCTAGCGGCGCTGGCGCTGGCGGCCGAAATTGCGGCGGTCGTCGAGGCCTCGCCACTGCGGACCGCAGCGGCGCGCCAGCTGCTCCACGTCGGCCTCGCCAACTATGCCGCGGGCGCGGTGCTGATGCCCTACGCCCCGTTCCGCGCCAGCGCCCGCGCGGTGCGCCACGACATCGACCGCCTGCGCATGGACTTTGGGGTCAGCTTCGAACAGGCGTGCCATCGCCTCTCGACCCTCCAGCGCCCCGGCGCGCGCGGCATTCCGATGTTCTTCTGCCGCGTCGATATGGCGGGCAATATCACCAAGCGGCACTCGGCCACCCGGCTGCAATTCGCACGCTTCGGCGGCGCCTGCCCCTTGTGGATAGTCCATGAAGCCGCGGCGATTCCCGACCGCATCCTGTTCCAGCTCGCCGAGACGCCCGACGGGCTGCGCTATGTGTCGATGGCGAAGGGGCTGGTGAAACCCTCGGGCAGCTATGCGCGCAGCCCGCGCCGCTACGCCGTCGCGCTGGGGTGCGAGGCGCAATATGCGGGGGACTTCGTTTATGCCGACGGGGTCGATGTCACCGCGCCACAGGCGGCGACGCGGATCGGCCTGTCGTGCCGTATCTGCCCGCGCGACGATTGCGACCAGCGGGCCTTCCCGCCCAGCGATCGGCCGATTTTGGTTGATCCCGATCGGCGCGATGTGGTGCCGTATCGGATTGGGTGATCGAATAGAAAACCGCCCCAAAGCCCGTTCGTGTCGAGCGAAGTCGAGACACGCTGAGTTCGCGCCCGGCTTCACGTGTCTCGACTTCGCTCGACACGAACGGAAATAGTTGTTCCGCGATACGCTATTTCAACAACACCAGCTCTTCCGCCATGCTCGGATGCAAAGCCACTGTCGCGTCGAAGTCCGCCTTGGTCAGCCCCGCCTTCACCGCCACCGCCGCCGCCTGCAAAATCTCTGGCGCATCAGGCCCGATCATGTGAAGCCCGACCACCTGATCGGTCGCTTCATTGACGATCATCTTGTACAATGCGCGTTCATTGCGGCCCGCGAGGACGTTTTTCATCGCACGGAAATCGCTCGTGTACACGCGGACGGTGCCGAGCTTGTTGCGCGCCTCAGCCTCGGTCATCCCGACCGCGCCGATCGGCGGGTGGCTGAACACCGCGCTCGGGACATTGGCGTAGTCGACGACCGTCGGCTTGCCGCCGAACACGCTGTCGGCAAAGGCCTGCCCCTCGCGGATCGCCACAGGAGTCAGCTGAATGCGGTTGGTGACATCGCCAACAGCATAGATGCTCGGTACCGACGACTGGTTCGTCGCGTCGACCTTGATCGCGCCTTCCTTGTCGAGTTCGACCCCGACGTCCTCCAGCCCCAACCCCTTGGTGTTCGGCACCCGGCCCGCGGCGACCAGCACGATGTCGGCATCGATCGGATCGCAATTGCCTAGATGGACGGTCAGCGAGCCGTCTTCCTTCTTCTCGATCGACTCGAACGGCGCGTTGAAGCGGAATTCGATGCCCTTGGTCATCGAAATTTGCAGCAGGCGGTCACGGATCTGCTCGTCATAACCGCGCAGTATCGTGTCGCCGCGATTGACGATCGTTACCTTGCTGCCGAATTCGTTGAAGATGCCGGCAAACTCATTGGCGATATAGCCGCCGCCGGCGATCACGACGCGTTTCGGCAGTTTGTCGAGGTGGAAGACTTCGTTCGAGGTGATGGCATGTTCGCTGCCCGGAAATTGGGGGACGAACGGCCAGCCGCCGGTCGCGATCAATATGCGCTCGGCGGTGATTTCCTGTCCATCGGCCAGCCGCACCTTTTGCGGTCCGATAATCGTCGCGCGCGTTTTGAATAGCGTGACTTTGTGGTTCTCGAGCGTCTGGCCATAGAGCCCTTCGAGCCGGGTGACCTCCGCCAGCACATTGTCGCGCAGCCGGTCCCAGTCGAATTTGCAGTCGGGCACGTCCCAGCCGAAATGACGCGCGTCCTTCAGATCCTCGGCAAAATGCGCGCCGTAGACGAGCAATTTCTTGGGCACGCAGCCGCGGATGACACAGGTGCCGCCGACCCGATGCTCCTCGGCGACGGCAACGCGCGCGCCATAGGATGCGGCAACCCGCGAGGCGCGGACCCCGCCCGACCCGGCACCGATGACAAACAGGTCGAAATCGAAATTGCTCATGTGGGAGACCCCTGAAATGGAATTGGCTGACATTCGCAGCCGGCGCCTATGTGGTTACGCGGCGGCGCGATGCCAATCGAATTTTGCCATTACAGACAGTGGCGCGGTCTCATTCGCCCAGCGCCGCCGCCATCAGCGCCTGCGTCGCCGGGTCGAATTCGACGGTCCCCTCGGCCAGCCCCTTCGCCATGTCCTTGCCCAGCTCGACACCGAACTGGTCGAACGGGTTGATCCCCAGCAGCACCGCATTGGCGAACACGCGATGCTCGTAAAAGGCGATCAGCGCGCCCAGCGCGTGCGGGGTCACCTGATCGAGCAGGATCGTCGTTGACGGACGGTCGCCGGGATAATTGCGCGCGCCATCGTCGCTCTTGCGTCCGGTCATCAGCGCCGCCCCCTGCGAGATGCAATTGGCGACCAGCGTTTCATGATGCGCGTCGTCGAGCAGATGGTCGGGCTCGCGCGCGACGACAAACTCGACCGGCACGAGATGTGTCCCCTGATGGAGTAGCTGGAACACCGCATGTTGCGCATCGGTGCCGACCCCGCCCCAAGTGATCGGCGCGCTTTGCTGCGCGAGCGGCTGACCGTCCAGCGTCACCGACTTGCCGTTCGATTCCATCTCCAGCTGTTGCAGATAGCTGGGCAGCAGCCGCAGCCGTTCATCATAGGCGAAGACCGCGCGCGTCTGGCTCCCCAGCCGGTTGGCGTAGAGTTGATCGACAAAGGCGGCGAGCAGGCCGATGTTGTCGGCACCGTTGGCAAGGCGGAAATGCCGGTCCATCTCCGCCGCGCCTTCGAGCATATCCTCGAACGCGTCCCAGCCGAGCGCGAGCGCCGCAGGAAAGCCGATCGACGACCAGAGTGAATAGCGTCCCCCGACGCTTTCGTTGAACGGCAGGATGCGCGTTTCATCGATGCCCCATTCGATCGCACGCTCAGGACTGGCCGTCAGCGCGATGAAGCGGCCGAGCGGATCTTCGACCCCGGCTTCGTCGAGCCATTGCAGCGCCGAATTGGCGTTCATCAGCGTTTCGGTGGTGGTGAAGGTTTTCGACGCAACCGCGACCAGCGTATGTTCGGGGCTGAACTTGGCGAAAATCTCGTCAAGCGCGGCGCCATCGACATTCGACACCACCGCGACGTCATAGCGGTTGCTTTGGCGTCCCAGCGCGTCGACGAGCAAATCGGGACCGAGGGCCGATCCGCCGATGCCGATGTGCAGCAGGTGGCGGATCTCGCCGAACGCCCCCGCCTCGATCGCGTCAATCATCATCCGCATCCGCTGGTGCAGCGCCTGCGCGCGGTGGACCGAGTCGGGGGCGCCGTCGCCGCGTTCGGCGCTATGTTCGGCGGCGCGGTTCTCAGTGGGATTGGCGATGCCGCCAGAGAATAAGGTTTTGCGCCGACCGTCGAAATCCTGCGCTGCGGCCAGGTTGGAGAGGATCGCGACCGCAGCGTCATCCAGGTGCGTCTTGGCAAAATCGAAGCGGATGTTCGCCACGCTGCGCACCAGCGCCTGCAACCGTGCGTCGGGGTTAGCCGCGACTAGGTCGGTGAGTTTCTGCGGCTGCCAGTCGGCGAGCGCCTGCCAGGCTTGGTCGGCGGTGGTCATCATAAGGGCTTCCCTCGCTCTCCGTTCGTGTCGAGCGAAGTCGAGACACCCTGAAGCCATGCTCAGCCGATGGGCATCTCGACTTCGCTCGATGCGAACGGGATGAATAATGGCTCAGTCCATACGTCCGCCACGCTCGCCGCGCCAGCGTCATCCGCCGATATTTGCTTGACGTGGCAACCTATTCATCGCCAATGCCGCGGCATGACCGAAGCCAGCATTACCGCCGATAACGCACCCGCCAGCCAGCCCCCCCCGTCTGCTCCGACACCCGCACCGGTGTCGGCCAAGGAAGAAGCGGTCGACACCGTCCGCTTCCTCGCGCTGCTCGCGATCGCGGTGCTGATTTTCCGCAGCTTTTTCCTGTCGCCGTTCAATATTCCATCGGAATCGATGCAGCCGCGCCTGCTGATCGGCGACTATCTGCTCGTGAACAAGATGGCCTATGGCTATTCGAAATACAGCCTGCCGTTTAGCGTGCCGCTGATCCCTGGCCGCGTTTTCGCGCGCACGCCCGAACGCGGCGACGTGGCGGTGTTCAAGGCACCGCCGAGCGCCGATAATGATTATATCAAGCGCGTCATCGGTCTGCCGGGCGACAGCGTGCAGGTGAAGGACGGCATCGTCTGGCTCAACGGCAAGCCGCTGAAGCGCGAAACCATGCCCGATTTTGTCATCCCGGTGACCGAGAACATGATCGAAGCATCGCGCGCGATGGGCACCCTGCCCTGTTACGCGATGGAATTCGAAGAGGTCGCCGCCGATGGCCAGCGCCAGTGCCGCTACAAGCAGTTTCGCGAAACGCTGCCCAGCGGCAAAAGCTACGCGATCCTCGACATCACCAACATCCCCGAAGACAATACGCCGCTCGTCGTCGTCCCCGATGGCCATTTGTTCATGATGGGCGACAACCGCGACCGCAGCGCCGACAGCCGTTTCCCGGCGATGGAAAATCAGGGCATCGGGCTCGTTCCCGAGGAAAATCTGGTCGGCAAGGCGCTGGTCGGCATGTTCTCGACCGACGGGTCGGCGAGCTGGATCAACCCGATCAGCTGGTTTACCGCAGCGCGCTGGAGCCGCATCGGGGACGGTTTTTGACCGATAAGTTGGACACCGGGGCGCTCGCCGAAATCCTCGGCAGCACCCCGGACGATCTGACGCTGTACGAACTGGCGCTGACCCACGGCAGCACCGGGCGCGCCGATTACCAGCGGCTGGAGTTTCTGGGCGACCGCGTGCTCGGCCTCGTCATCGCCTCCGAACTTTACACCCGCTATCCGACCGCCAGCGAGGGGGAGATGTCGTCGCGGCTGCATGTGCTGGCGTCGGGCGCGACCTGCGCCGCGATTGCGCAGCGATTGAACCTCACCGACCTGATCCGCTTTGGCGCGCAGGCGCGCAATGACGGTGGCCGCTACAGCGACAATATCGCCGCCGACGCGATCGAGGCGCTGATCGGGGCCCTCTATCTCGATCAAGGCATTGATACCGCGCGCGCCTTCATCCTCGCGCATTGGGGAGAGATGATCGATGGACAGGCGGTGGCGCCCAAACATCCCAAGGCGGCGCTGCAGGAATGGGCACTGGCGCGCAAACGCCGTCCGCCCGAATATGAAATCGTCGCGCGCGAGGGGCCTGACCATGCGCCGCGCTTCCGCGTAGCGGTCAGCATCGGCAAGCTCGCCCGCGCCGAGGCCGAAGGCACCAGCAAACAGGCGGCCGAAAAGGCGGCCGCTACGGCGCTGCTCGCCGAACTTGAAGGAATGAAGATATGACCCACCGCTGCGGATTTGTCGCCGTTGTCGGCGCGCCCAACGCGGGCAAATCGACGATCGTCAACGCGCTCGTTGGGCAGAAGGTCGCGATCGTCAGCCCCAAGGCGCAGACGACGCGCACCCGCCTGATGGGCGTCGCGATGGACGGCGAAACCCAGATCGTGCTGATCGACACGCCGGGCATCTTTGCCCCAACCCGCCGCCTTGACCGCGCGATGGTTGCCGCGGCGTGGAACAGCCTTGATCAGGCGGAAGCGATCCTGGTGATGATCGACGCCGCCGCGAAGCTCGGCGAACGCGCCGAGCGCGTGCTGCAGGGGATCGAGGGACGGCCCGAAAAGAAGTTCCTTGTGCTCAACAAGGTCGACCTGACGCGCAAGGACAAGCTGCTGACCACCGCGACGACGCTAAACGAGCGCGTCAAATTCGACGAAACCTTCTTCGTCTCGGCGAGCACCGGGGACGGCGTTCCTGAACTCAAGGCAACGCTCGCAAAGCTGATGCCCGAGGGGCCGTGGCACTTCCCCGAGGACGAGGTCAGCGACGCCCCCGAACGCATGCTCGCCGCCGAAATCACCCGCGAGCAGCTCTATCGCCAGCTTCACGAAGAGCTGCCCTACCAGTCGACCGTCGAGACCGAGAAATTCACGACGCGCAAGGACGGCAGCGCCGAAATCCACCAGCAGATTCTGGTCGCGCGCGACAACCAGCGCGCGATCATCCTCGGCCACAAGGGCGAGCGGATCAAGGAAATCGGCAGCAAGGCGCGCGCCGAGCTCGCCGAATTGCTCGGGCGCCCGGTCCACCTGTTCCTGCATGTGAAGGTTAAGGCGAACTGGGACGAGGACCGCAGCGTCTATCGGG
The DNA here is from genome assembly GCF_002454115.1 of Sphingopyxis sp. UBA6723. Classification (GTDB taxonomy): domain Bacteria; phylum Pseudomonadota; class Alphaproteobacteria; order Sphingomonadales; family Sphingomonadaceae; genus Sphingopyxis. The sequence goes on from NZ_DKIH01000013.1 coordinate 427,212, forward strand.
ATATGGGGCTCGATTGGGTGGATTGAGGGCAGTTTTTTACCTTCACGTCGGTCATTGCGAGCGAAGCGAAGCGATGACGATGACCTTAGATCCGCCGGCAATCATTCGGCGCTGGATTGCCGTCGAAGCGTGACGTGATCCAGCCGATCGTTTCCTGCGCGCTTTCGCGCGCGCTGTTGCCATGGTCGCCTGACATATCGATCCAGCGAATGGCGGTTTCGCGCCGACACACTGCCTTGGCGAATTTGCGCGTCACCGACGGCGCGACGATCGTGTCGTTGCGGCTCTGCGCGATCAGCAGCGGTCCCGGCACGCGCGCCGCATCGACGCTGTTGGCGCGCGCGAAGCTGCCGAAGGGTTCGATCTTCGCGATATCCTTGTTCTTCGTCGCGCGGACGATGGTCAGGATGCCCAGGATCGTGCTGAGCTTGGGCTTCTTGTCGAGGCTGACGCAATTATTCTGCGCCAGCCGGGTGATGATGCCTTGGTTGGTGCGGTTTGCGACGCCGTCCATCGAGAAACCGTAGAGGGTCGACCAGCTATGCAGCGCGAACGATAGCAGCAGCGCGCGGGCGTTCTTGTCGCTGCCGTCTCGGAGATTGGCGGCGAGATCGGTTGGCGGGGCGGCGGCGGCGGTGGCGATCAGGGTCAGGTCAGGCGCATAGGATCGTGCCGCGGTGGCGGTCCACAGCGCGGCATGGCCGCCCTGCGATTCGCCCCACACGGCAAAGTCGCTGCCCGCCGCAGCACCTGAAATCTCGCGCGCCGCCCGCACCCCGTCGAGCACGGAATGCGCGGTATCGGGACCGACCAGAAACGGGTGCATCGTCGGGCTGGCGAGCCCGATATAATCGGGCGCGACGACAACATAGCCGCGGCTGACCGCATCGATCCCGGCGGTGGCGGAGAAGAAGTTCGGGCTGAGCGACGGCGCACATTTTTCGGCGACACCCCACGCACCGTGGGTCCAGGCGATGACGCGGCGCGGGCGCGGCGGGATCGCCTCGCGCGGCGCCGCAACGATGCCCGTCACGGCAAGCGGCTGGCCATATTGATTCGGGGTCCAATAGCGAACGCGCCATGCTTGCACCCCGGCGGGGGTATCGACGATCGGGTCGGCCGAGATCAGGCGGCCTGCCTGCTGCGCCGCAGCTGGTTGCGCGAAGGCCGTGAGCATGGTGAGCATGACGGCGGTAAGCAGGTGGCGCATCGACAGTCTCCCCCGATGCGCCTTGCTATCACGTTCAAACCAGTGCGTCATCCCGGCAAAGGCCGGGATCTCACCGTAGCGTCAAACACCATCGGCGAGTTCCCGGCCTGCGCCGGGAAGACGATATTTGTTGGCGGTCTATTCCGTCGCCGCGGCCTTTTTCGCCGGAGCTTTCTTCTTCGGCGCCGCCTTCTTCGGCGCCGCCTTCTTCTTCCCCTTCGCCGGTCCCTTCGCAGCGCGCGCGTCGATCAATGCGATCGCTTCTTCCAGCGTCAAGGCGGCGGGCTCCATCGACTTGGGCAGCGTGGCATTGGTCGTACCGTCGGTGACATAAGGGCCAAAGCGCCCCTCCATCAGCTTCATCTCACCGCCGCTGGTCGGGTGCGGGCCGAAAGTGTTGAGCGGCTCGGCCTTGGTTCGCCCGCGTCCGCCGCCCGCCGCCGCTTCCGCGATACGGACAACCGCCGCGTTCATGCCGATGTCGAAGATTTCGGCAGTCCCGGTCAGCTTGGCATATTTGCCGTCGTGGAGCAGGTACGGGCCATAGCGCCCCAGCCCTGCCATGATGACCTTGCCGCTTTCGGGATGCGTCCCGACCTCGCGCGGCAGGCTGAGCAGCCGCAGCGCATAGTCGAGGTCGAAATCCTCCACAGGAATGTCCTTGGGGATCGACGAGCGTTTCGCCTCCTTGCCGTCACCGAGCTGGATGTACGGCCCGAAGCGCCCGCTGCGCTTGGTGACTTCCAGCCCGCTGTCGGGATCATTGCCCATCGTCTCGGGGCCGGTGTCGGCGCCGTCACTGCCGCCCGGCTGCGCAAATTTGCGCGTATATTTGCAGTCGGGATAGTTGCTGCACGCGATGAACGGCCCGAACTTACCACCGCGCAGCGCCAGCTTGCCGGTACCGCAATTGGGGCAGATGCGCGGGTCGGTGCCGTCGCCCTTGTCGGGGAAGAGATAGGGGCCGAGGAAGATGTCGAGCTCCGCGGTAATCTCCGACGGCTTTTGCTCCATCACCTCGCCGGTGCGCGGTTTGAAATCGCGCCAGAAGCGTTCGAGCACCGCCTGCCACTGCGCGCGGCCGCCCGACACATCGTCAAGCTCTTCCTCAAGCCCGGCGGTATAGTCATATTGCACATAGCGGGTGAAGAAGCGTTCGAGGAACGCCGTGAGCAATCGCCCACTCTCTTCCGGCATGAACCGGTTCTTCTCAACCGTCACATATTCGCGGTCCTTCAGCACCTGAAGGATCGACGCATAGGTCGACGGGCGCCCGATGCCGAGCTCCTCCATCTTCTTGACCAAGCTCGCTTCCGAATAGCGCGGCGGCGGCTGGGTCTCGTGGCTTTCGGTTTCGACCCCGGTCTTGGCCGGCGCGTCGCCTTTGGCCATTGCGGGCAACAGGCGCGCATCCTCGTCCTCGCTGTCATCGCGGCCTTCGTCGTAGAGCGCCAGGAAGCCGGGGAATTTGATCACCTGACCCGTCGCGCGCAGCATCGTCTTGCCGGTGCCGTCGGTCAGGTCGATGCTGGTGCGCTCAAGCCGCGCCGACGCCATTTGGCTCGCCATCGCGCGCTTCCAGATCAGCTCGTACAGCCGCGCATGGTCGCCGCCGCCGACCTTGTCCTTCGAAAAATCGGTCGGACGGATCGCCTCATGCGCTTCCTGCGCATTCTTGGCCTTGGTCTGATATTGCCGCGGCTGATCGGGAACATAGCCGCCGTCGTAGCGGTCCGCGATTGCTTTCCGCGCCGCGCTGATCGCGCTGCCGTCCATCTGGACGCCGTCGGTCCGCATGTACGTAATCGCGCCGTCTTCATACAAACCCTGCGCTATCCGCATCGTGTGGCTGGCCGAGAAGCCGAGCTTGCGTGCCGCTTCCTGCTGTAGGGTCGAGGTCGTGAACGGCGGCGGCGGGTTGCGCGTCAGCGGCTTGGTCTCGACCACATCGACAGTGAAATGACCCGCTTTTACATCGGCCTCGGCAGCGCGTGCATCGGCTTCGTTGGTGATCGTCAGCCGTTCGATTTTGTCGCCGCGCCAGCGCGCGAGCCGCGCCTTGAACGGCGTTCCCGACATTTCGAACAGCCCGGTGATCGACCAGTATTGCTGCGCAACAAAAGCCTCGATCTCGCGCTCGCGTTCGACGATCATGCGCAGCGTCACCGACTGGACGCGCCCGGCCGATTTGGCACCGGGCAGCTTGCGCCACAGCACCGGCGACAGGGTAAAGCCGACCAGATAATCGAGCGCGCGGCGGGCGCGATAGGCGTCGATCAGATCCTCGTCGAGCGCGCGCGGTGCCGCCATCGCGGTCAGCACCGCATCCTTGGTAATCGCGTTGAACGTCACCCGATCAACCGATGCCGGCAACGCCTTTTTGCTGCGCAGCAATTCCTGCACATGCCAACTGATCGCCTCGCCCTCGCGATCAGGGTCGGTCGCGAGGATCAGGCGGTCAGCGCCCTTGGCGGCATCCTGGATTTCCTTCATCCGCTTCGCCTTGTCGGGGTACAGCAGCCACTGCATCGCAAAGCCGTCGTCGGGATCGACCGACCCGTCCTTGGGCGGCAGGTCGCGGACATGGCCATAGGAGGCGAGCACCTTGAAATCGCGTCCCAGATATTTCTCGATCGTCTTCGCCTTTGCGGGCGATTCCACAATTACCAACTGCATGAAAAACCTTAGTCCTTGCTGTCCCTTACGTACGTACGCGTGAGGGTGGCGTCGCCGCGCGCCGCGTCAACCGAAAATTTCTTGCAAGGCGGGAGCGGGTTGTTCGATGTTCAGCAACAGGCTCACCGCTGCCAGATAGCCACCCACGATCCCCGCCGCTGCGACAAGGTTGGTCGCGAGCAACCATCCAAACCCATATTCGGCGACGAGCGCCGGAGCCACCTCCCCCAGCACCAGTGGCGCGACAGACAGCACGCCAAGGATCAAACCGACGCCCAGCGCGGCGGGCCAGTGAGCCGCCAGCATATCCCAGCTCTGCCGCATCGCAGCCCGGCGCCCACCGCCATCACGCACCAGCAGCGCGCTCGCGAGGTACCACCGCGCAAAAACGTAGAACCCCGGCAAGATAAAAAGGACGAGCCCCAGCACCACTCCAAGCCCGATCAACAGACCCTGCAAATAGACGCTCAAAGAATTGACGACCGGCAGGGCGGGCGTAACCCCGACCTGTTCAAAGGCTTCCCGGGTAATCCATACCTGAACGAATGTGATCAAAATGCCATAGACGATCAGGACGAAACTTGCCGCGTCGCCCATCCGCTCAAAGGCAACGTCCGAAGCAACCCCTGCGACGGCGGTCGCCAGCCAGCCGACCAGGATAGTGCCCGGCATGGCGGCCGCCGTATCCCAGCTTCGTCGCAGAGTCGGAACCAGCAGGCTCGCATCAAATTGCATGGATCGATATTCCCCCTCGCATGCCTGTGTGCGAGGGTGGCGGGCGTGCCGTCCTTCCGTCAAGAGATTATCGGAACGACCGCCGTCAGGATCAAACCATCACCCCTCCTGCCATTTGAAATCGGCGGGCAGGACGCATTTTCCCGCATCATATTTGCCGACGCTGCGGATGATTTCCTGGTCCTCGGGCTCGATGCGGCGGCCACTGATCTGGCTGTCGATCACGCGGCGCACCAGCGCGTCGAGCTTGGTCACCAGATAGCAGTCAATGGCTGGCGGCGCGTGCGGGTTGCCGACGCCGCTGTCGTCGGTCAGAAACAGGTACCGCGACTGGGTCGCTGCCGCCATCGCGCGCATCGCATATTCGGCCTTGTCGGCGACGCCCGATGCCGCGACCGGGGTGATATGGATGCGCTTGGCGCGCGCCGCTTCGGCGGCTTGCCAAGTCCGCCCGAATTTGTCGTCATGCGGCGGCGCGTCGGCCACCAGCAACAGCGACTTTACCGCGTCGGGACGCCAATCCTGCCCAACGGCGCGGATCATCGCCTGATCCATTGCCTCGGGATAATCGCCGCCGCCATTCGCGCTCTGGCGCGCAAGCGCGCCTTGCACCCGCCCGACATCGCGATCGAACGCGACCGTGCGCGTGACATATTCGTCGCCAAGGTCGCGGTAGAAGACGAAGCCGATGCGGATATCGAGCGTACGATGCTTGGCAGTGATCGCGCTGATGATCGACCGCAGTTCAGACTGCAAATAATTGATCTCGTCGCCCATGCTACCCGTCGTATCGACGACTAGCATCAGATCGAGCTTGGTCACTTTGGTCGCGGCCTGATTGGCCGTCAGCCCGACCTGTTGCCCCCCGGCGGCATTGGCAACCAGCACCGGACGCGAATCGGCGATAGTCCGCCCCGCCTTGCGCGCGGTGACCGTGATCCGTTCGCTCAGCCGGTCGAGCCCTGGAAAGAAGACCGCGCTGCCGTCGGCCTGCGTCGCCATGGTGATGCTGTTGCCGTCGCTGCACGTCACGACGACGTCGGCAAAGGGAATGGGCTGGCCGTTGCGATCGGCGACCTTCACCGTCACGACCCGTGTTGTGTCGACGCGCGGCAAGCTAAGCACCTCCTGCCCCAAGTTGGCGCTGCGGTTCACATAGGCAGCGTAAAGCTCTGGGTTGAGCAAATCGTCATGCTCGCCCGCGGTCAGGATACCCGACTGGGGTTGCGGACGCGGCCTTGGATCCGGGCGTCGCGGCGGCAAAACGCGGGCGTCAAATGACCCTGGCACCGGTGGGGCCGCCGACCGTTCCGAGTCCGACAATGCGGTCGTTGGCTCTGCTCTTGGCAACTCTGATGTCGAAGATCCAATTCGCGAACCAGTGACTACCACGTCCGCTGTGCCGCTCGCATCGACATAGCCGGGAGGCGTCATGACCGGTGGCGGTGGCGGAGGCGGTGGCGCTGGCGGTGCGGGTTCGGATGCCATGGCAACGGCCTCACGATCACGCTTGCCGCCGCCCTCGGTTTTCGTGCTTCCGTTCGATTGCTGCTGCTGAACTTCCGGATCGAGCCGCGGCAGCGGATCGGCGGTGCGGCAGAAACCCTGGCCCTCAACCGACCTGGCCTGCGCCGTGGCAAAGGGCATCGGCCCGGGCGCGGACGCCAGCACTGCAACCATCGTCACGCTTGTCAGTAACGCGCTTCGCATCATCCCAATCCCCGCAATGTAACACAATATCATGAAACTGAAGCTCGACCGCTGAACCGTGGCTGAACCGCGATGAATGGTTCGATCGCCAATGCTTAGGGCGCTATGCCCGGCGTCACACGAGAGAAATCTTGGCTCCGGCGTGGCGTTCTAGACGTCCGGCGAGTTCGAGTTCGAGCAGGACGAGCTGGACGATTGCCGCCGCCTGTCCCGATTGCCGCACCAGTTCATCAACAGCCACCGGGGTCGGACCGAGCAGGTCGATCACGCGTCGTCGGTCGCCGTCGCCCGCATCGGCATTGGTGGGGACCGCCGCATAGCTGTGCACCGGTTCGCGCACCATCCGCGTATCGATCGGCCCCACCGCCTCGATCACGTCATCGACAGTCTGAATCAAGGTCGCGCCCTCGCGGATCAGCAGGTTGCAGCCCTGCGCACGCGGGTCGAGCGGCGAGCCCGGCACCGCCATCACTTCGCGCCCATAATCGCCAGCGCGGCGCGCGGTGATCAGCGATCCGGAGCGCGGCGCCGCCTCGATCACCACGGTGCCATGCGCCAGCCCGGCGATGATCCGGTTGCGCGACGGGAAATGTCGCGCCAGCGGTTCACTGCCCGGCGGCTGTTCGGCGATCAGCAACTGGTCGGTCGCGATCTTTTCCTGAAGGGCGGCATTTTCGGGCGGAAAGGCGATGTCGATGCCGCTCGCGATCACCCCCGCCGTCGATCCGCCGAGCGCGCCGATATGCGCCGCGGTATCGACCCCGCGCGCCAGCCCGCTGACCACCGTCACATCGCGCGCCGCGAGATCGACAGCGAGCTGGCGCGCAAAGCGGCACGCGACCGCCGAGGCGTTGCGCGCGCCGACGATCGCGATGCACGGGCGGCGGAGCATCGCGGTGTCGCCGCGCACGATAATCACCGGCGGCGCGCCTTCGACGGCACGCAGCAGCGGCGAATAATCGGCTTCGTCGCTGAAAATATGTCGCGCGCCCAGGTCGGCGGCGCGGGCCAGCTCACGCTCGGCAACATCGACCGGCGCGATCCTGACCTTCCCTGCCCCGCCGCGCAGCGCCAGATCGGGCAGTGCGTCGAGTGCCGCTTCGCCCGATCCGAACCGCTGCATCAGCTGGTGCCAACTGACCGGGCCGACATGCGGGGTACGGATCAACCGCAGCCGCGCCAGCCGTTCGGCTGGGGTCACGCCGCTGCGTCCTTCTTGCCGCCAATCCGCGGCTCGGTACCGGCGCGCAGCCGCGCGATATTTTCGCGGTGCCGCCACAGCACAATCACGGCAAGCCCCGCGAGGCCGGTCGCATACACCGGATAACCCAGCGCCAGCGCCGCAATCGGCGCCGCGACCGCCCCCAGCATTCCGCCGAGCGAGGAAATGCGCAGCAACAACACCGTTCCAATCCACACCGCAGCAAAGATCAGCCCAATCGGCCAGGCGAGCGCGAGCGCAAGGCCAAGCAAAGTCGCGACCCCCTTGCCGCCGCGGAATTTCAGCCACACCGGATAACAATGGCCGATCATCGCCGCCGCGCCCGCGATCATCGCGCCCTGATCGCCAAGTTCGGGGACGAAATGCCGTGCCAGGAGCACTGCCACCGCGCCCTTTGCGCCGTCGAGGATTAACGTCGCCGCCGCCAGCCCCTTGCGCCCGGTGCGCAGCACATTGGTCGCGCCGATATTGCCCGAACCGATCTGGCGTAGATCGCCCGCACCGAACAGGCGCGTCAGAATGACACCAAAGGGGATCGAGCCGAGCAGATAGCCCATGGCGATCAGTAAGAAATTCGTCATGGCAATCCTTGCTCCGTTCATGGTGATACTGGCGAAATTGGCGGACGCAATCAACGGATTCGGACGTGGATGGGGCCAAATCGGACGAGCATTAACAATCGTCATCCCGCCGAAAGCCGGGATCTCAACGCTGCGTCAGGCTGATACGGCGACATCCCGGCCTTCGCCGGGATGACAAAATGCCCGGGTTGGAACAGATTGAGCCGCGCCTTCCCCCCTGCTACGCGCCGCACATGAACCCCGCCGCGCACGCCCCCATCCTGTTTTTCGACTCCGGCCTCGGCGGCCTCTCCGTCCTTGGCCCCACCCGGGCGCTGTTGCCGACGGCCCCCATCGTTTATGCCGCCGACTATGCCGGTCTGCCTTATGGCCAGAAAAGTGAGGCCGAACTGGCCGCGCGCGTCCCGGCGCTGCTCGGGCGTCTCGTCGAACGCTATCAGCCACGCCTTGCGGTCATCGCTTGCAACACCGCCTCAACCATCGCGCTCGCGCATGTTCGCGCCGCGCTGGACCTGCCGATCGTCGGCACCGTCCCCGCGATCAAGCCCGCAGCGCAGCTCACCAAAAGCGGCGTTATCGGCGTCCTCGGCACCGAAGCGACGGTGCGCCAGCCTTATGTCGATGACCTCAGCGCGCGCTTTGCGCAGGGCAAGACCGTGCTCCGCCACGGCAGCCCCGGGCTGGTCACTGGTGCCGAGGCGAAGCTGCGCGGTGAACCGGTCGATCCAGCGGTGATCGCGCGCGCCATCGCCGGGCTTCGCGATCAACCGGAGGGTGACGCGATCGATGTGATCGTGCTTGCCTGTACCCATTTCCCTTTGTTGGCCGACGAATTACAGGCAGCGGCCGGTTCCGGCGTAATCCTGATCGACGGCGCCGAAGGGATCGCTCGGCGGATTGCCGCCTTGACGCTGGGCCAGCCATGGCCCGCCTCGGCAACTCCCGGCATCGCGCTGTTCACGCGCAGTGCCGACCGCCCACCACCGCCGCTCGCCACCTTGGCGCCCTATGGCATCGACCGCATCGAGACGATTTGACGCATCACTCGCGCCCCGCAGCGCAGGCCGCCAACCAGGCGCGATCTTCCGGCTGCGGCCCTTGTTCGCCCAGACTGCGAACGCGCGGCATCCCCATGCCGGGCGTCACGCCCTGACAACTGGCGGGCGCATCGCTGGATGTGCTGAACAATCGGCCGCGGCACTGGAACAAGCGTTCGCTGGACGTACCCCACCCGATTTTGGCCGCATCGCGCGGCGCCCGACCAGCACAATAGGTGTCGGTCTCCGATCCCGGATCGCCACAGATCTTCTCGATTTGCGCGACCTTGTCCTTTACCGTGCCAACAAATCGCTGCTCGTAATAGGCGTTCGTCGCAAAATAGCGCTGAACGCCGCAAACTCGGCTGCCGCGCTGAGCCAGCAATTTGTAGGAGCATATCTCCGCCCTACTATAGGTTTCGCAGGTCATCCACGCCCCATCGAACGGAGCCGGCGCCGACGCCGGAGCGGGTGGCGACAGGGATATTCCAGCGGCGATTGACAATATAGCCATGGTCGGGAGGCGCATTTTGACCTTGCTCCTTTTTCGCGATTATTGGTTCGCGGCATAGCCGCCCGCGGTCAATATACCGGTGCATTTGATCACAGTGATCGATACAATGACTTGCGAATCGTTCGCACTGGATTTCAGCCTGAATCACCGTTATTGGCCCGCCTGTTAAGTGCTGTCCTCCACGAGCGGCGCGGGAACCTGACTGCGGGGCCGAACCTTGAACTATAACGACATCTTCGCTCGCGCGATCGACCGGCTGCACGAAGAGGGGCGCTACCGCGTCTTCATCGACATTTTACGCAACCGCGGCGCATTTCCTAACGCGCGCTGCTTTGCCGGGCACAACGGGCCGAAGCCGATCACGGTGTGGTGCTCGAACGATTATCTTGCGATGGGCCAGCATCCGAAAGTTGTCGAAGCGATGGAAGCGGCGTTGCACGACGTCGGCGCCGGTTCGGGCGGCACCCGCAACATCGGCGGCAACACCCATTATCACGTCGACCTCGAGCATGAGCTTGCCGACCTGCATGGCAAGGACGGCGCGCTGCTGTTCACCTCGGGCTATATCTCGAACGAAGCGACGCTCGGCACGCTCGGCAAATTGCTGCCCAACTGCATCATCTACTCGGACGAGCTCAACCACGCCTCGATGATCGCGGGCATCCGTAACTCGGGCTGCGAAAAGCGGGTGTGGCGCCACAACGATCTCGCGCATCTCGAAGAATTGATGGCGCAGGACGATCCCGAAGCGGCCAAGCTGATCGCGTTCGAGAGCGTCTATTCGATGGACGGCGACGTCGCGCCGATCCACGCAATCTGCGACCTCGCCGACAAATATAACGCGCTGACCTATTGCGACGAGGTCCATGCGGTTGGCATGTACGGCCCGCGCGGCGGCGGCATTACCGACCGTGACGAAGCCGCCGACCGGGTGACGATTATCGAAGGTACGCTGGGCAAGGCGTTTGGCGTGATGGGCGGCTATATCGCCGCCGACAAGAATATCATCGATGTGATCCGCAGCTATGCGCCGGGCTTTATCTTTACCACCAGCCTGTCACCAGTGCTCGTTGCCGGGGTGCTGGCCAGCGTGCGCCACCTGAAGCAATCGAGCGCCGAGCGTGAGGCACAACAGGCCAACGCGGCCTACCTGAAGGCCTGCTTCCGCGATGCGGGACTTCCGGTGATGGACTCGACGACGCACATTGTCCCGCTGATGGTCGGCGATCCGGTGCGCGCCAAGAAAATCAGCGACATCCTCCTCGCCGAATATGGCGTCTACGTCCAGCCGATCAACTTCCCGACCGTGCCGCGCGGAACCGAGCGGCTTCGGTTCACGCCGGGTCCGGCGCATGACGAAGCGATGATGCGTGAATTGACCACTGCGCTTGTCGAAATCTGGGGCCGGTTAGAGCTGGGGCTGGCGAAAGCCGCGTGAGCGAGGCAGTCGGTTTTGACGATGTCGTGTTGGGGCGCCGCTCGATCCGCGGCTTCCTCGACAAGCCTGTCCCCAAAGAACTGATCGCGGAGATCATCGAGGTCGCGATGCGCGCGCCCTCATCCTATAACAATCAGTGCTGGAATTTTTCGGTCGTCACCGGCAAGCCGCTCGACGCGATCCGCCGCGGCAATACCGACGGCATTCTGGCTGGCAAACCCGACAGCCGCGAATTTCGGACCTTTAACGTCGTTCCCGACGAACATCGCGGCCGCCAGATCGAGGTTGCCAAACAATTGTTTGGCGCGATGGGGATCGAGCGCGACGACAAGGACGGGCGACAGGATTGGGTGCTGCGCGGCTTTCGCCAGTTCGATGCGCCGGTCAGCATCGTTGTAACCTATGATCGCGTCCTGCTCGGCAGCGACATCGCGCCCTTCGATTGCGGCGCGGTGACCAATGCGCTGGTCAATGCCGCCTGGTCGCGCGGGCTGGGCTGCGTCATCAACAGCCAGGGCATCATGCAAAGCCCGGTGGTGCGCGAGCATGCGAGAATTCCCGACGATCAGGTGATCATGATCTGCGTCGCGATGGGCTGGCCCGACGACGATTTCCCCGCCAACGCCGTGGTGTCGAACCGAAAGAGCGTCGCCGATGCCGCACGCTTCGTGGGGTTCGAGGACTGATCTGATCGGTCGCCGACAATGCGGCCCGTCCCGGGAGGGAAAGGACGGACCGCACCTGTGCCGGACGAAGGGGTCAGCCCGGCAGCAAAACGCCATCGACGACGTGGATGACGCCGTTCGACTGCTTGACGTCGGCGATGGTGATCTGCGCCTTGCCGCCCTTGGCGTCGGTGACATACCATTTGCCGTCCTTGCCCCACACGGTCAGCTTGGCGCCCTGCACGGTCGTCAGCGTCGCCTTGCCGCCATTGGCCTGCGCATTGGCGGCCAGATCGGCGGCGGTCAGCGTGCCGGGCACGACGTGATAGGTCAGCACCGCGGTCAGCGTGCCCTTATTCTCCGGCTTCAGCAGCGTGTCGACAGTGCCGGCGGGCAGCTTGCCAAACGCGGCGTTGGTGGGTGCGAACACCGTGAACGGGCCGGGGCTGGCGAGCGTGTCAACGAGCCCGGCGGCCTGCACAGCGGCGACCAGCGTCGTATGATCTTTTGAATTGACGGCATTTTCGACGATATTCTTGGTTTCGTACATCGCGGCACCGCCGACCATCGGGTTCGCCAGCGCAACGCCGCCCCCGGCAACCATCATCAAAGCAGCGAGCGACGCGGAAAGTTTGGAAAGTTTCATGATACGATCCTCTGGTTTCTGGCACCCCGGAAATGTGGAATGCGGCGCAGCTACGGCGGCACCCCGTTACCGGATGCACAGAAAGATCAGATCGTGATGATTTTTCCCGACGCGACCGCGGCGCCGCTCGGTGCCGGGTGCGGGGTCTTCGACACCGGCTCCATCGTGATCGCCAGCGTCGCGCCTTCGGTCATGAGCAGGCGGTGCGGCGGCGGCATCGTCATTTCGGCCTCGCCCGCATGGCCGATCTGCCCGAGTGAGACGGGCGTGCCGCCTTCGGGGATGACCCACAGTTCTGGCGCGAGCGCGCCGGGCTCGAAGCCATGGATACGCAGCTGCATCAAGCCATTGCTCTGATTATAGCGCGCGAGCACCAGCGGCCCCGCCGCATCGCTTTCGATCCGCGCCACCGCGAGCTGCGGTGCGGCGGGCGCGGGCGTCGGCACAGGCCGTGTGATCAGCACCAGCGCCAGCGCCGCCGCGACGGCGCCCGACAGCAGCGCCCCGGTGCGCCACCGGCGCAGGCGCGTTTCGATTGCCGTGACCTTGTCGGCGGGCGCATCCGCCAGTTGCCGTTCGATCCCGCTCCACACCGCAGCGCCCGGCTGCGCGTCGGCCCATTCGCCGTGCAGCGGCGCCAGCTTCGCCTCCCACGCCGCGACCAGCGCCGCGAAGGCGGGATCGCTGAGCGAAAGGCGCAGCGCATCGGCGCGCGCCTGCCCTTCGAGCAGGCCAAGCGCCAGTTCGGCGGCGAGCGCGTCGCGCTCCTCGGCGGGCGTCAGATGGTCATCCATCGCCAAGGCAATCCTTCAGGCGCAGCAACCCGCGCCGTATCCAGCTTTTCATCGTCCCCAGCGGCACATTTTCGCGTTCGGCCAGCTCGGCATAGGTCGATCCGTCAAAAAAGGCGGCGCGGATCGACGCGCGGCTTCGTTCTTCGAGTTCATCCAGACAATGGTGGAGCCGCTCGCCCTCCTCCGCCGCGACCAACGACTGGTCCGCAAGCGGGCTGTCGTCGGCCACCGCAAAGGCCGCCTGTTCGGGTAAGGTGTCGCGCACCGTCCGCCCGGCAACCGACCGCCGCCAGTCGATCGCGCCATTGCGCGCGATCGTCGCCAGCCAGGTGATCGGGCTGGCGCGCGCGGCATCGAACTGCCCCGCCCGCTCCCACACCTTGATATAGACGGTCTGCAAAACATCCTCCGCGCTGGCCCTCTCGCCACAGATACGGAGGCAGATTCCAAATAGTTTCGCGGCGGTCATGTCATAGACCCGGCGCAATGCCGCGCGGTCGCCGCGCCCGACGGCGGTCAGCGCCGCCGTCAGCTGCGCGCGCGCCTCGTCTGCGCCTGATGACCATTGCGTGCCGTCCACACCGTCAAGTCGTAGAGAGATGACGGGAATATTCAAGCGGCGGACGCCCGCATCATGCCCCAAAAATGCGGCCCACCCCCCGGCACGTCCCATTCAACCTGCGTGACAAAGCCCAGACGCTCATAAAGCGGCACATTTTCCGGGGTCGCGGTTTCCAGCCAGCACGGCAGTCCTTCGGCGTCAGCGACCGCGGTTTGCGCGCGGATGATCCGCCCGCCATGTCCTTTACCCTGATGTGCGGTGCGCACCCCGACATAATGGAGGTACCAGAATCCTCCCTTGGGACGATGCGCATCGATGCCGCCTTGCACCTTCAGCCCACGCGGCAAGGCGGTGCCGAAGGTCGCGATCAGCGGCAGAACGGTGCGCAGGAATTCCAGCGTCCCGCCATGCGCCTGCCCCGGTGCGCGCCACAGTGCCGCCGCTTCGTCTCCGGCGGAGCGCAGCGCGACGCCAGCGCGCATGTCGGCCGGAACGAGGGTGCGGAACAGGCTGCGCAGCGCGGACGCGCGATGGTCGGGGTCGGGCAATATCCACGACAGCGCCGGGTCGGTCTGGAACGCTTGCGCCAGTGTTTCGACGACGCCCGCGGCTTCGGTGAGTCGCACCGGCAGAATAGTTTGGATCATCGCGCCTCCGGTGCCGAACGGAGCAGGCGACGCGCCGTTTGGCAAGGGTTAGCGCAGCCGTTTCTCAAGCCGCAATGACCACGCATAGTCCCGGTAAAGCCGGGCCACCGCCAATTGCCCGCCGACGTCGTTTGCGACCTCACGCGCCGCCTCGACCAGCAAAGCGCGCGGCGCGACGTGAAAGCGTGCCAGCCAGCCGAACAACGCCGCGCGGAACCATGCCGGCATTTGCTCCTGCTGGCCGAAATCAATGATATGCAGCGCGCCATTGGGCGACAAATGGCGCACCGCCTCGCGGATCGCGCCCTGCCAGTCGGGAATCATCGACAGCGTATAGCTTTGGAAAATCCGATCAAAGCTGGGGATGCGAAACAGGATTTTCGGATCGAAGTCCGTGGCGTCACCCTGGGCAACGCGGATTCTTTGACTCAACCCGGCGCGTGCGATTGATGCGCGGGCGGTTTTCAGCATCTCATTGGAAATGTCGATGCCATAGAAATGCGCTCCGGGCCAACAGCGCGCCGCGGCGATCAGGTTGCGCCCGGTACCGCAGCCGATTTCGAGCACATGCGCGCCCGGCTGCGGTCCCAGTTCATCGATCAACCGGTCGCGGCCGAGCAAATAATATTTGCGCGTCAGGTCATAGATATGACGCTGGCCGCGATACACCCCGTCCATGCGCGCGGCGTGCCCCTCCCCCGTCGCCATGGTCAGTCTTTCAGGATGTAGAGATGAACCCCGCCGTAAATGGCCGACCGGTCGCGCCGGGTGTAGCCCCGCGATTCAGCGGCGCGATAGTCCCAGCGGTCGAGCAGCGTCTCCGGCAGGCGTCCGGGCAGCAGGCTGGGTTCGGCGGCGGTGCGGAACAGCACGCGCGCGCCGGGCCGGGCGGTGCGCGTGACCTCGGCCCACAGCGCGGTGAGCTGAGCATCGCTCATCCAGTCCTGCGCATCGAGGAAGATATAGCGGTCGAAGCTGGCTGCATCGGCGGCGGCAAGCATGTCGGTCATGTTCGCGTGCAGCATCGTCACACGCGCGGCCCGGTCCTTGACCGCGTCATAATGGGCCGGTTGAAGATAGGGGGGCAGCGACGCCGCCGAACCCCTGCCATAGCGGCGCCCAAACGCCTGCCAGGCAAAATAATTATCTTCGAGCGGAAAGTCGCACGCCAGCTTTTCCAGCCGCGCCCGCAGCACGTCGGCCATCGGCTTGCCTCCGGCAAGCGCGTCATATTGCGCAGGCGGAATGCCCAGCCCGAAAAGTGACGAGCGCTGGTCGGTGATCCAGCGAATGAACTTGCGGTCGAAAAACGGGGCCAACTTCGTGTTGAAAATCACTCGCTGCTCCTCGATCGTCTTTGCTTCGAGGAATTGGCGCAGATCGATCCGGTGCATCCGCGCCACCATATGTGCTAAGCCAATGAAGCTGCCGAGCAGGCCGCGCTTGTACAGCCCGTGCGCGAAGCCGTTGATACGGCGACGCCCGACCAGGTCGCGTCCCTCCCAATAGCGGCGGCTGACCTCATCGAGGTGCGGTCGGACAAAATCGCGATAGGCGGCAATGTTGGCGCCGTTGTCGGCGTCCGCGAAAAAGCGATGCAAACTATCGTGGTCGGGGAGCCGCTGGATCGCGATACGCTTGAGATGGTTCAGCGCCACATGCGCGGTGTTCAGATCGACCGCAACAATCTCCGCCGGACCGGCGGTCAGATAGGAAAAGACGTTGCAGCCGCCGCTGGCGATCGTAGCGATTCGATTGCCCGGCTCGATCGCCAGCGCCTCCATGTCGACGACCGGGTCCTCCCATATTTGCGCATAAACCAAGCCCTTGAACGCGAACGCGAATGCCCGGTCGAGCAGGCGCTGTTTGTGTCCGGCATCCTCGCGGACGACGGCGGCGGCTATTTTCTGGTTGGGCTGGCTGGCCATATATGGGGCTCCCGGGTCAAGGTAGATCCCGGTCGCCGATGACAGCGGTTCGTGCGATTTTCGCGAAGAATTGGTGACATTCCGGCGACAGCGATAAATAAACTATCGCCGGATAGTCATCTTCAATCGCGGCAATAACCCTCGCCATCCTTGACCTTCAGGCAATCTTTCTTGCCCGCCAGATATTTCAGGCCGGTCGCGTCGCCGGTCGAAGCCGCGAGCGTCAGGGTTTCGGCACCGCGCGCGAACGTGATGCCGCCCTCGCTGTCGGCGCCGTCATAGGTGCCTTTGGTGTCGAGGTCCGACTGCATCTCGAGCTTGTACTTGCCGGGCTCAGCCGCGGTGATCGTGACATACATGCCCTCGACCCCGGTCCATTTGCCCGCCCACGCCGCATAGCGGTGCGCCGCGGCAGCGGTGGCTTCAGCGCCTTCGGACGGCGCAGTCTCGACCGGCACTTCGGTTGTGGTCGTGTCGGCGGGCGCGGGTGCCTCGGCCTTTTCGCATCCGGTCAGCAACACCAGCGCCGCTGCACTGGCCAGAATCACGCTCTTTTGCATCTTGCTTCTCCTTCGCCGTTCCAACGCACCAATTGGAGCAGATATTCCGTTCGGCGTCACCCGGCGATTATCTCGGCATAAAGCTCCGGGTCGACATTGCCTCCCGACAAAGTGACCAATGTTGCGTCGCCCAACTCGACCTTGCCGGCGAGCACCGCGGCCAGCGCAGCCGCGCCGCCGGGCTCGACGACCAGATGCAGGCGCTCGAACGCGACGCGCATCGCGTGGCGCACTTCCTCGCGGGTCACGACAACCCCGCGCACCCGACGCGCTTGCAGCACCGCGAAATTGATCGGCCAAGTCTGCGGGGTCTGCAACGCGTCGCATTCGGTCGGATAGGCCAGATCCTCGACCCACAGGATTTCGCCAGCCGCTAGCGAGCGCGTCACATCGTCCCAGCCTTCGGGTTCTACCGCGACGATCTCGGCATCGGGACAGGCGAGCGCCAGCCCCGCCGACAATCCGCCGCCGCCGCAGCAAGCGATCACCTTGTCGGGTCCAGCAATCCCGCGCGCCGCCAGCTGCGCCCGCGCCTCGATCCCGGCGCTCCCCTGCCCCTCGATGATCCACGGATCGCCATAGGCATGAACCAATGTCCCGCCGCTCGCTTCGAGCAATTTCGCCGCCACCGCGTCGCGCGATTCGGTCACGCGGTCGTACAGCACCACCTCGGCGCCCAGCGCCCGCGTTGCTGCCAGCTTCATCTTGGGCGCATTGCTCGGCATCACGATCGTCGCGGGGATACCCAGTCGCTTCGCCGCCCAGGCGACCCCCTGCGCATGATTGCCGCTCGACACCCCGACCACTCCTGCCGCCGCTTGCTCGGGCGTCAGATCGGTCAGCCGGTGCCAGGCGCCGCGGATCTTGAAGGCGCCGACGGGTTGCAGGCATTCGGCTTTGCACCAGATCGTCCGCCCATTGACCTCCATCGGCAACAGCGGCGTTTGCGGAAGCAGCGCAGCGACTTTCGCCGCGGCGCGTTCGACACCCGCGAGCGTGGGTGCGCGGTTCGGGTCGAGCAAGGGATCGGGGCTTTGCTGTGTCATGGCTTCGTCCTATAGGGCCGGGCATACATGACAAGCCGCATAGGTAGGCGCAGGAGATTTTTCGATGAGCAAGGTTCTGGTGATCGGCGCAGGCGGCGTCGGTTCGGTCGCGGTGCACAAAATGGCGATGAACCCCGACATCTTTCCCGACATCACGCTGGCCAGCCGCCGCAAGTTCAAATGCGACGCGGTCGCCGAATCGGTGCTGGCGCGCACCGGCGTGACGATCAAGACCGCCGAAGTCGACGCCGACCACATCGACGCGACCGCGGCGCTGATCCGCGACATCGGCGCGACGCATGTCGTGAACCTCGCGCTGCCCTATCAGGATCTGACGATCATGGAGGCGTGCCTGTCGACCGGCGCCCATTATATGGACACCGCCAATTACGAACCGCGCGACGAGGCGAAGTTCGAATATCATTGGCAATGGGCGTATCACGACCGTTTCAAGGATGCGGGGCTAATGGCGCTGCTCGGTTCGGGCTTCGACCCCGGCGTGACCAGCGTGTTCACCACCTGGCTGAAAAAACATCATTTCGCGCGCATCGACACGCTCGACATTCTCGATTGCAACGGCGGCGACCACGGCCAGCATTTCGCGACCAACTTCAACCCCGAGATCAATATCCGCGAAGTCACCGCGGTCGCGCGCCACTGGGAAAATGGCGACTGGGTCGAAACCCCGCCGATGTCGGTGAAGCAGAAATTCGACTTCGAAGCGGTCGGCGAAAAGACGATGTACCTTATGTATCATGAGGAGATCGAAAGCCTGAAAACGCACCTTCCTGAAATCCAGCGCATTCGTTTCTGGATGACCTTTGGCGAGGCCTATATCACCCACCTCAACGTGCTGCAGAACGTCGGCATGACGCGCATCGATCCGGTGATCTACGAAGGGCGCGAAATCATCCCGCTGCAATTCCTGAAAGCCGTGCTGCCAGAACCGTCGAGCCTGGGCGAAACGACCAAGGGCAAGACCAACATCGGCGTCATCGCGACCGGCCTGGGCCAGGACGGCAAGGAAAAGACGCTCTACCTCTATAACATCTGCGACCATGAGGATGCCTATGCCGAAACCGGCAATCAGGCGGTCAGCTATACCACCGGCGTCCCCGCGATGATCGGCGCCGCGATGATGGTGACCAACACATGGAGCGGTGACGGGGTGTTCAACATGGAACAGATGGACCCCGATCCGTTCATGGCGATGCTGAACCAGCACGGCCTGCCGTGGCAAGTGAAGGAACTGGACGCACCGCTGGAGTTCTGACAATCCTGAGCCCCTGCGAAGGCAGGGGCCCATCACCGGCCCGATCGTTTTTCGGCCCGCGTGGGCTTCGTACCGATAAGTTCGGTGATGGGCCCCTGCCTTCGCAGGGGCTCAGCAACTAACGATCAGGAGCAGCCATGACCGCCTATCTCGCCCCCATCGGGTTGCTCATCATCTCGAACATCTTCATGACGTTTGCCTGGTATGGACACCTCGGCGATATGTCGCGGCCGCTGTGGCTCGCGGTGTTGATCGCCTGGGGCATCGCGTTTTTCGAGTATTGCCTCGCCGTCCCGGCAAACCGCATCGGTTACGGCGTTTACACCGCAGCCGAACTCAAGACCTTGCAGGAAGTCATCACCCTCGTCATATTCGCCGGGTTCGCGGTCTTCTGGCTCGGTGAGAAGCTGACCGTGAACCATCTCGTCGGCTTTTGCTTTATCGCGGCGGGGGCCTTCTTCATCTTCAAGGGGCCGATTACGGCCTCATAGGAACCAGCAAACCATGGAAACCCGTGCCGGCGATCCCGGAGCTTTCGCAAGCTTCGACCTCAGCTGCGTTCCCTCGCCCGCCTTTGTCGTCGACGCGGCAAAGGTGCGCGCCAATCTGGCGGTGCTGCGCCATATCGGCGACGCGTCGGGCGCGCGCGTGCTGGCGGCGCTCAAGGCATTTTCGATGTGGTCGCTCGGCCCGACGGTCGCCCAATATCTCGACGGCGTCTGCGCCTCGGGACTCTATGAAGCCAAGCTTGGGCGCGCGGAATATGGCGGCGAGGTTGCCACCTATTGCGCGGGCTATAAGGAAGCCGACCTGCCCGAGATCGCGGCGCTGTCCGATCATCTGATCTTCAACTCCCCCGGCCAGATCGCCCGCTTCCGTCCGTTGCTCGACGACCTTCGCGCGCAGGGTGCGGCGTTCGATATCGGCCTGCGCATCAACCCGATGCACAGCGAGGGCGAGGTCCCCAAATACGACCCCGCCGCGCCGTGCAGCCGTCTCGGCTTTCCGGTCACCCAGCTGCTCCCCGATCATATGGAGGGGATCGACGGCATCCAT
This sequence comes from Sphingopyxis sp. UBA6723, assembly GCF_002454115.1. Classification (GTDB taxonomy): domain Bacteria; phylum Pseudomonadota; class Alphaproteobacteria; order Sphingomonadales; family Sphingomonadaceae; genus Sphingopyxis. Next base: position 447,512 of record NZ_DKIH01000013.1, read on the forward strand.
ATGCACAGCCTGTGCGAACAGGATTTCCCGCCGCTGGCGCGCACGTGGGACGCCGTCCAGCCAATGCTGCGGCCCTTTTTCGGCCAGCTCAAATGGATCAATTTCGGCGGCGGTCACCATGTCACCCGCGCCGATTATCAGGTCGATGACCTCATCGCCTTTCTCAAACAGGTGCGCGCCGCGACCGACTGCGACGTGATGATCGAACCCGGCGAAGCGATCGCACTCGACGCAGGCATTCTCGTCGGCGAGATCCTCGACCTGTTCGACAATGGCATGCCGATCGGGATCACCGATATTTCGGCGACCTGTCATATGCCTGACGTGATCGAGGCGCCGTATCGTCCGGCGATGCTCGGCGAAGGCGATGAGGGCATGCCGACCCGCCTCGGCGGCCCCTCCTGCCTCGCGGGCGACGTCATCGGCGACTACCGCCTCCCTGGCGGTGCCCGCATTGGCCAGCGCTTCGCCTTCCTCGACCAGGCGCATTACTCGATGGTCAAGACCAACAGCTTCAACGGCGTCCCGCTGCCGTCGATCTGGCTGTGGGATAGCGAAACGGACGAACTGAAGCTGATCCGCGAATTCGGCTATGAGGATTTCAAGACGCGGTTGAGCTGATTGCTCCTCCCTGTCGCGGAGCGATGGGGAGGGGGACCGTCGCCGCAGGCGATGGTGGAGGGGCAGCGACCTCGGCGCTATAGCCCCTCCGTCAGCGCTTCGCGCTGCCACCTCCCCATAGCTTCGCCACAGGGAGGATCAGGTTGCCGCAACCTCCGCCAGCGCCTGGTGAATGTCGCTAACCACCACCGACCCCTCGCCCACTGACGACGCGACGCGCTTGACCGATCCCTTGCGCACGTCCCCGATCGCATAGATGCGCGGCCAGCTGGTTTCATAGCGGCTCGGCATCCGGTCGAGCGACCAGCCAGCCTTGACCAGCTCCATCGGTGCAATGTCGGCGCCGGTTTTCACAAAGCCGCGCTCGTCGCACACCATTTCCTTCGGCAACCAGCCGGTGTTCGGGCTGGCGCCGAGGAAAAGGAACAGGAAGCGGCAGTCGCAATGCCCCTCCTCGCCGGTCTCGCGGCCGCGATAGGTCAGCCCGGCAAGCCCGTCCTCCCCATGCAGCGCGATCACGTCGGTTGACGGGATGATCTCGATATTCGGATGATCTTCCAGCCGCCGGACCAGATACTCCGACATGGTTTCGCGCAGGCTTTTGCGGCGAAAAATGACGTAAACCTTCTTCGCGACACTCGCGAGATAGATTGCGCCCTGCCCTGCCGAATTGCCCGATCCGACGACCGTGACCTCGGCGTTGCCACACAGCTGCGCCTCCATCGGCGTCGCGCCATAATAGATGCCGCGCCCCTCATAAGCCTCGATCCCCACAATCGGCAGCCGCTGATATTGCGCGCCGGAGGCGACGACCACCGCGCGGCTGCGCAGTTTGCGCCCGTCGGCTAAGTGCAGGCAATAGGCGTCCTCATCGCGCACGATCGACGCCGCACGCACCGGCGCAGCGATTCGCGCGCCGAATTTCTGCGCCTGCACCGTCGCCCGCCGCGCCAGCTCATTGCCCGAAATGCCAGTTGGAAAGCCAAGGTAGTTCTCGATCTTCGACGACGTGCCCGCCTGTCCGCCCGGCGCGAGCGCGTCGAGTGCGATGACCGTCAGCCCTTCGGACGCGGCATAGACCGCGGCGGCGAGTCCGCCCGGCCCGCTGCCGACGACCAGCACATCGGCGGTCGCCCCGTCGGGGAGCAGGTCGAGTCCCAGCGCCGCTGCGAGCTGTTCGGGGGTCGGCTGGACCAGCATATCGGCAGCGCCAAGGATGACGACAGGCAGCTGGTCCTCGCTGATGTCGCGTTCGGCGAGCAGGTGCGCAGGGACCGGGCCGTCGGCGGGGTCGAACCAGCGATGCGCGACACCATGTTTGGCGAGCAGGTCGCGCAGCGCATAGACGCTGCGATCGAGCGCGGCACCGATCACGATCGTCACCGCAAAGCCGCGCTGATTGCTGAACTCGCGCCGCGCCGACAGCACCCGTACGAAAATGTCCGAATAATGCGAGTTGCCCGCGATCAGCCGCTGAAAATCGGCGTGCTTGATGCGCAATATCTCCCCATCAGCGCCCATTTCAACGCGCGACAGATGTCGCTGCCCGGTCAGCACCGACAAATCGCCTGCGAACTGCCCGCGCTCCATCCACCCGACGCGCTTTCGTCCTTCGTCGGTAGATGCAAAAATATCGGTATGGCCCGACAGGGTGATGATGCAGTCGGGCGCCATCGTTCCTTCGGCGACCAGCAGGTCGCCCGCCCGGTGCGATTCGACGGTGCCAAAGGCGCAGAGCTCGTCGAGTTCGGCGTCGGAGAAGGTGTGATTGACGTCGGATCGGGAGACCATGGCGTGCCGCTTTCTTTTTTCGTCACCCCGGCGAAGGTCGGGGTCTCGCCGGTGCGTCAATACGAGCCGTCGAGATCCCGGCCTTCGCCGGGATGACGAACCCAATTGGGACTCAGCCTAGCTGACAGGCGATCGTTTGTCGCGTCTTTGCCCCGCTCGGCGCACATCCGCCCCGCTTCGCCCTTTGTGTTACCGCAGCGTTACAAAATTGCGCGATAGGGTCTTTACAGGGGGGACCCCCCTCCATATATGCGCTCTCCGCTGCCCCAGGGGGACTTCCAATAACCGCAAGGCAGCCTTGTCGTTTACCGTTACACTTTTGGGGGTCCCTTGCATTGCACCAGCATCATAGCGCCCACGGGCTGATTCAGGCACTTTCGCCGGTCGAACCCGTTACGCTCGTCCGCCCGCACGCCGCGCGGCGCGCAGCGCGTTTCTTCATCGACCGGTTTCCCGGCACGACCCTGTATGCGGTCAAGGCGAACCCGTCCGCTGAACTGCTGCGCGTGCTGTGGGATTCGGGCATCACCCATTATGACGTCGCCTCGATCGCCGAGGTCCGGCTGGTGTCGCGGACCCTGCCGCAGGCGACGCTGTGCTTCATGCACCCCGTGAAGGCCGAGGAAGCGATTTCCGAAGCCTATTGGAAGCATGGCGTGCGCACCTTCTCGCTCGATACGATGGACGAGCTGGAAAAGATCGTCCGCGCGACCGAAGGCGCCGCTGACCTCAACCTGCTCGTGCGCCTGCGCGTCTCGTCCGACCACAGCAAGCTCAGTCTGGCCGCCAAATTCGGTGCCGAAGCCGACGAGGTGGCCGAATTGTTGATGGCGACCCGCCAGGCCGCCGACGCGCTCGGCATCTGCTTCCACGTCGGCAGCCAGGCGATGACCCCACACGCCTATGCGCAGGCGATGGAGCGCGTTCGCGCTGCGATCGTCGCGGCGTCGGTCACCGTCGATATCATCGATGTCGGGGGGGGCTTTCCGTCGTCCTATCCGGGCATGGAACCGCCGCCGCTCGACGCCTATTTCGACACGATCCACCGCAGCTTCGAAAGCCTGCCGATCAGCTATTCGGCGGAACTGTGGTGCGAGCCCGGTCGCGCGTTATCGGCCGAATATAGTTCGCTGATCGTCCGCGTCGAAAAGCGCCGCGGCGAGGAACTGTACATCAACGACGGCGCCTATGGCGCATTGTTTGACGCCGCGCATGTCGGCTGGCGCTTCCCGGTATCGCTGCAACGCGACGTCGAAAGCGACGCCGAGCTGGTGCCGTTCAGCTTCTACGGCCCGACCTGCGACGACCTTGACCATATGGCGGGGCCGTTCTTCCTGCCCGCCGACATCAAGGCAGGCGATTTCATCGAGATCGGTATGCTCGGCGCCTATGGCTGCGCGATGCGGACCAAGTTCAACGGCTTCGGCGCCGACGAAACCCATGTCGTCAGCGACGAACCGATGGTCAGCCTCTACACCGGCGAAGTCGAACAGGAACGCCGCAGCGCGACGGTGACCAAGCTGTTCTGACCACCGCCGCACGGCAAGTGGGTCACATCGCGGCGATGCGCGGGATGACGTAGTCGGCGTCACGCCCGACGCCGCGCAGTGTCGCCGATGCAAAGCCATTCTGTCCGGAGAGGCCAACGAAACCGAGCCCGCGAACGCTGGTCGATACCCCGCGGTGATGCATCGGTTGCCCGTGTGCATCGAGCGCGCCCGATGGGCGGAGAAAGTCCATCGCGTGCCGAAATCCGGTGGCAAATATCACCTGATCGACGCGTTCGGTGGTGCCGTCGGGCCAGACGACGCCATCCGCGGTAAAAGCACGGAACATCTTTCGCGTCGCGGGGCGATTGGCGCGCAACGCGGCCTTGTAACGGCCATCGTCGACGATGGGGACGCCATGGTCGGAAAACAGGTTGAGGCCGTTCAGGTGCAGCTTGTCGAACCACCAGTGAATATCGTGGCCCAGTACCCGCTGCGGCAGAAAGCGCAGCTTGTCACGGACGGCCAGGGTCACGTCGGCATGACCCGCAAGTTCAACCGCAATCTGCACCGCGGAGTTTCCAGCGCCGACCACGATGATCCGCTGGCCCAGATGGGCATCCGGATTGCGATATTCCGATGAATGCGCGACGCGGCCCCGATAGTCGGCTTGCCCGGCGATCCGCGGCAGGTTCGGCGCGCCAAAGGCTCCCGACGCGACGATCAGCTTTTGCGCGCGGATCGGCGTTCCTCCTTCGGGCCTCAACACAAATCCATCGGACTCGCGGGCGACCGACGATATTCGCGTTCCCAATTTCACGGGAAAGGCGAAATGGTCGCGATATTGTTGCAGGTAATCGACGACATCGTCGCGCGTCGGATAGGCAAAGGGCGCTCCCTGCATGCCAAACTCCGGCAATGACGAGTAGCGCACCGGCGAAAACAGCTCGAGGCTGTCGTAATAGTGGCGCCACGAACCGCCGACCGTCCATTCGGCATCAACGATCAGGAAGTCGGCGCCCGCGCGTTGCAAAAGACGCGCCGCCGCCAGCCCCGCCTGTCCGGCCCCGATCACCACAAACTGATGATCGGTCATGCGTTGGCTTCTTGGGCAAAGCCATGCCGCAACCGGTCGTCGCCGTCGGCAAATTCGGGGACATTCAGCCACAGCCGCAACAGGTGCCGCTTTTCCTCGGCGGAATCCCAATCCTCATAATCGGTGCGCGCATGCAGCACGACCGAGTTTTTCAGGAACTGCATGTCGCCCTCCTGAAAATTCATGTCCAGCGCAATGCCCGGTTCGAAGGGAAGCCATTCGAGCAGGTCGAGCAGGCTCTGCTCGCTGTCGTTCAGGGCGGCGATTTCGGGGAAATCCTCGGCTGCATTGCGGATATACCAGGTCAGCAGCATCATCCGGAAAATCCCGCCTTCGCGGCTGACGATCGGATAGCGGAAGGTCTTCGGACCGTCCGGCCCCAATTGCCCATGCGCGTGGTGGTGGAATTGCTGTTCCATCAGCGGAGCCAGTTCGGGGCGCCGCGCGACTACCTGACTATAGACCTCGACCGACGAACAGATGCGGCTGACACCGCCCGATTTTGCACCGCGCAGGCACAGCAGGCCGATGATGTCGGCACCGTCGGTGTGAAAGGCCAGCTCGGCCCGCGTCTTGTACAGTCGCACATTATGGTCTCTCGGCGGCGCACCCGTGTCGCGAATATCGACCAGCAATTCGCCCGCCGGATTCTGGGCGGTTGGCTGCCCCAGCTGCAACCCGATCAACCAATAGGCCGCAGCGGCGACTTGACGGCCAATGCTGCGGACTGGCAGTCCGCGGATCAGCACCATGCCATGCCCGCGGTCGATCCGGTCGCGCCAGTCGGTCAGCGCTGCATCCAACCCGGTCATCGGAAAATCGTCGCGCGCCAGCTCGCTGAGCGGGCAGCCTCGCTCGACTGCCGATTGCGCCGCGGTGACAATCGTGACGATTTCGGCGTCGCTCAACTGGTAAAGCCACTGCTCGGGCTGCGCCTGCAATGTCTCGCCGCGCCAGGGCGCTGGTGATTCAACCATTGATGTCATTGGGCAGTCCTTTCCTCGAATGCGGCGCAGATGACGACCGGGCAAATTTGCGTCGGATCTTTTGATTCGATATTCGTCGAAATATCGAATTGATTTATCGGGTCAACCTATATTTCGACTACAATCGAAACAACGGAAATGGACAGGCTCAAATTGCGGGCTAGCCTGATCAAACGACGCTGCTAGGTTTCCCGCCGCATGCGCCCCTTTCACCACCTCCTCGTCAACAATCTGATCGCCAACATCACCAATTTCACGGTATGGTTCGCGATCACCTTCTGGATTTTCCTCGAAACCCGGTCGGTGTTTGCGACGGGGATGATCGCGGGCATCTACCTGGTGCTCACCGGGGCGCTCGGCATCTGGTTCGGCAGCCTGGTCGATCATCACCGCAAGCGCAGCATGATGCTCGTCTCCAGCGTCGTGTCGCTGGCGATCTATGCCGCTGCGCTCGGCGCCTATGCGCTCGATCCCGGCATCCGCGTCGCCACGACCACCAGCGTCACCCTGTGGCTGTTCGTCCTGCTGACGATGCTGGGCGTGATTGTCGGCAATATCCGCATGATCGCGCTGCCGATTCTCGTCACCCTGCTGGTGCCAGCGGATCGGCGCGACAAGGCGAACGGGCTGGTCGGGATGGTCACCGGCATCGGCTTCCTCACCACTTCGGCGATCAGCGGCTTCCTCGTCGCGTGGGGCGGAATGTCGCGACGCTGGCCTTCGCTATCGCCTTCTCACTGCTCGCTGCACTCCACCTCCTTTTCGTTCCTGTCGACGAGCCGCGCGAAACGGACACGCATGATATGCCCCGACAGATCGACCTCGCCGGCACCTTCCGCGTGGTGCGCGCCATTCCGGGACTGTTCGCGCTGATCCTGTTCGCGGCGTTCAACAATCTGCTCGGCGGCGTCTTCATGGCGTTGATGGACGCTTACGGCCTGTCGTTGATGAAGGTCGAACAATGGGGGCTGCTCTGGGCCTTCGTTTCCTGCGCCTTCATCCTCAGCGGCGCGTTGATCGCGCGTACCGGCCTCGGTGCCAATCCGGTGCGGACGCTGCTCCTCGTCAACCTGATCGTCTGGGCCGTCGCGGCGCTGTTCACCGTCCAGTCGTCGGTCCTGTTGCTCACCATCGGCTGCTTCATCTGGCTGTTCCTCGGTCCCTATGCCGAGGCGGCCGAGCAGACCACGCTGCAAAAGGTCGTGCCGTTCGAGCGGCAGGGGCGCGTTTTTGGCTTTGCCCAGTCGGTCGAACAGGCCGCTTCGCCGCTCACCGCCTTCCTGATCGCCCCGCTGACCCAGTTCATCTTTGTGCCGCTGATGACCAGCGGTGCGGGCGCCGAGCTGATCGGCGATTGGTACGGCCGCGGCGCCGAACGCGGCATTGCGATCGTGTTCACGATAACTGGTGTGCTCGGCGTGCTGGCGACAATCGCTGCCTTCCGCTCGCAATCCTACCGGAAAATCTCGGGCGCCTATGCGACGGGTACGTCGCTGGATGAAAAGACAGCCCCGACATAGGGATGCCTGATTGCGTTTTCGGTTTCCTTCTGCAACCATTCCTGAAGAGAAGCGGAATGGAGAGGCAGACGATGGCGCTCAAATCGAACCGGCGAGAGCGGGCCGCATGACCATGCTCAACGGCATCCGCATCATTGATCTGACGACGGTGATCTTTGGCCCCTATGCCACGCAGATGCTCGCCGATCTTGGCGCCGAGGTGATCAAGGTCGAAACCCCCGGCCTTGGTGACATTTCGCGCTATCTGGGCAGCGGGGTTCCCGATCCCACGATGGGGTCGATCCACCTCACCGTGAACCGCGGCAAACGCTCGATAGCGCTCGATCTCAAGAAGCCCGACGACGCGGCAGTACTGCGCGACCTTGTCGCGACCGCCGACGTGTTTTTTCACAATGTCCGCGGCAAGGCGATGGCCAAGCTCGGGTTCGACTATGGGGGTTGCAAGGCGATCAAGAACGACATCATCTTTGTCCACGGCACCGGCTTCGGACAGGATGGCCCATATGCCGATTTGCAAGCCTATGACGACGTCATTCAGGCTGCGACGGGCACCACCAGCCTGCTCCCCCGCGTCGATGGCGACCCGCGCCCGCGCTATTTTCCCTCGCTGATCGCCGACAAGATCGCGGGCCAGTTCGGAGCGCAGGCGATCCTCGCGGCGCTGATCCACAAGCTGCGCACCGGCGAAGGGCAAGCGGTCGAGGTGCCGATGTTCGAATGTTTCGCCTCGTTCATGCTCACCGAACATCTGCGCGACGCGGCGCTCGACCCGCCGCTCGGCCCAGCGGGCTATCCGCGCCAGCTCGACCCGACGCGCCAGCCCTTCCCGACGAGCGACGGTTATCTGGCGATCGTCCCCTATACCGCCGAATCGACCGCGCGGTTGATGGCGCTGCTCGGCAGCGAGGGACTGACCCAAACCCCCGAATTCGAGGCGGCAAAGGCGAAGGGCCAGCATATGCCGATCGTTTACCGCGAGATCGCCCGCAAGACCCCGGCGAAAACCACCGCCGAATGGCTCGCGCTGTTCGCCGCCAACGACATTCCTGCAATGGCGGCGCGCGACCTGCAGGACGTCAAAGAGGATCCGCATTTCGTCGCGACCGGTTTCTTCCGCCACCGCACCCACCCCGACGTCGGCGCATTCCACGAAATGCAGCCGCCGGTGAAATATGGCGCCGCCCCCGCGCGCGACTTGGGTTTTGCACCAAAGGTCGATGGCGACGGCGCCGTAATCCGCGCCGAACTCGCAGAGAGGCATGGCTGAACATCGAAGATTGCATTGTTGGTCGCGCGGCCTAGCATGCCGCGCCAATATAGAGGGGGAATGAGATGCCTGAAAATCTACTGGCGCCAGGCGCGGTCCTCGCGTTGTGGACGCTAGTCATGCTCGGCTGGCTGGCGGTGAGCCGCGGCGCCGCTGTAAAGAAGGCTGGCATCGACATCAGCAAGGCGCAACCCGGTGGCCGCGGTGCGGACCTAGAGCCAGCCCTGCCGCCCAGCGCCAACTGGAAGTCGCACAATTACACCCATTTGCTCGAACAGCCGACGCTATTCTATGCCGTCATCGTCTTTCTGCATCTGTCTGGGGGCAGCACCGACCTGACGCGCGGTCTGGCATGGGCTTATGTTATTTTGCGGATCGTGCACAGCATATGGCAAGCCACCGTCAACCGGCTACCGGTTCGCTTCGCCATCTTCATGGCATCGACAGTCTGCTTGATCGTGCTCGCAGTGCTGGCGGTGATCGCCACTTTGGGTTGAGGGGGAAATATCATGGACACCAATGCAATTTTGGGGCCGGTCGCGACGCTCGCGCTCTGGTCGATGATCATCTGGGTGTGGATGTACGCAACGCGCATCCCGGCGATGCAACGCGCCAAGATCGACGCGAAAAATCTGGTCGGCACGACCGGCAGGGGACTCGACGAAGTCTTGCCGCCGGAAGTGCAGTGGAAGGCGCATAACTATAATCACCTGATGGAACAGCCGACGGTCTTTTACGCCGTCGCGCTCGCGCTCGCGGTGGGCGGTATGGGCGGCGGACTGAATGCCCAGCTCGCCTGGGCCTATGTGGCTCTGCGCATCGTTCACAGCCTGATCCAGGTGACGGTCAACCGCGTGCTGTGGCGCTTTGCGGTGTTCGCGCTCGCCAGCATCGCGCTGCTCGCGCTGTGCGTGCATGCGTTCATGGGGTTTGTGCTGTATTGAGTTAATATCGTCGCCCCCGCGAAGGCGGGGGCCGCCGTGGTTTTACGCTGCGTCGTGGGGAAAACCCTCCAGCGGCCCCCGCCTTCGCGGGGGCGACGACTATTTCCGGCTGAACCGCCCCGCCAGCTCGACATGCGTCGACCAGCGGAACTGGCCAACCGGCTGCACCCAATCGAGTGTATAACCGCCCTCGACCAGCAGCTTCGCGTCACGCGCGAAGCTTGCGGGATTGCAACTGACATAGGCGATCACCGGCGTATCCGACGCCGCCAATTGCACCACCTGCTCCTCGGCCCCCGCACGCGGCGGATCGAGGATCACCGCGCCAAAGCGATTCAGCTCGGCGGGGATCAACGGCCGTCGGAACAGGTCGCGATGCTCGGTCGCGACCAGCGCCCCGACGCGGTTCGCCGACGCTTTCAGCGCCGCAATCGCATCGCGCGCGCCTTCGGCGGCATAAACCTTGCGCCCTTTTTGCAGCGACAGCGCAAACGTCCCGACCCCCGCGAACAGATCGGCAATCGCCCCGGCATCACCGATCGCCTTTGCCACCGCATCGACCAGCGCCGCCTGCCCCGCGGTCGTCGGCTGCAGAAATGAAAACGCCGGAACTTCGACCGTGACATCGCCAAAGCAGACCGTCGGCGGTTCGGGCTGCCACAAGGTTTCCAGTCCATGCCCCTGATCGACGGCAAAGCGGGCCAGCTTATGCGTCCCCGCAAAATCTTGCAGCGCCATCGCGGCGTCGAGACCCTCGGCCTTGACGCCTTCCAGCACCACCTCGACCCCCTGGTCGAGCATCTGGAGCTTGACCTTCACCGGCCGCTTCTGCTGCGCAATTGTCGTCAGCAGCGCGCGCAGCGGTGCGATCAGCGCGAAGAGTTCGGGAAGCAGCAGTGGGCATTGCCGCATGTCGACGATCTGGTTGCTTTGCGCCGCGTTGAAACCGATCGCGACCTGCTTGCCGGTGCGCAGCGCGGTCAGCGCCGCCCGGCGGCGGCTTTGCGGCGGCGACAGCAGCGCGGGCAGGACTTCGTCGACCGGCACATCCTGTCCGGCCAGCGCGCCGACCACCCGGTCGCGCACAAAATCGGCGAGCGCCGGTTCGGCGACATGCTGCAACTCGCATCCGCCGCATTTGCCGAAATGCCGGCACGGCGGTTCGGCGCGATTTGGACCAGGGATGATGATGCCGTCGTCGCGCACCCGATCGCCCGGAACACCGCCAGCGACATGACGACCATCGCCGGTCACGCCATCGCCGCGCGCGGCAATGCGCTCGATCAGCGCAGTTTCGCTCATTTCATTCCCTAACCAGATCGTCGGCGACAAGGCCGCGGCCTATACGCGCGGCCTGCGCCATATGCCACCCCACCGCCGCGACCGCCGCATCGAACGCATCGCCGCCACGTGCCAGCATCGCCCCGCACGCGCCCGCCAGTACATCGCCGGTCCCAGCGGTCGCCAGCCAGGGACTGCCCGGCCAGGCCGCCACAACGCGGCCGTCGGGCGCGGCGACGATGGTATCGGCGCCCTTATAGACGACCACCGCCCCCGTGCGCACCGCCGCCGCCTTCGCGCGATCGATCTTGCTGCCGTATAATTCGGGAAAGGAGCGCACAAACTCGCCCTCATGCGGAGTCAGGATCGCACGGCATGGCGTTTCGCACAGGCGCGGCAAGGCCGCCGCAATAGCCGCCGCGTCGAGCACCAGCGGCTTGCCCGAATCAAGCGCGACCTCGACATCGAACAGCAATTCATCGCCGGCCGGAAAGCCCGGCCCGATCACGACCGCCCCGACGCGCGGATCGCTCAGCCGCTCGCCAAAGCGCGCATCGCTCTCGGTGATGATCGCGGACAGCGGCGCGCGTTCGCTGCCCTCCAGCACGACATACCCCGCCCCCGCGCGCAGCGCCGCCGCCGACGCCAGCCCCGCCGCCCCCGGCATCGGCCCGGCAAACACCAGCACCATTCCGCGGTTGAACTTGTGGGCGGTCGCCGCGGGTGTAGCTAGCTTCAATGACGGCAAGGTCCGCATCGCGCCACGCGAGCCAATCCCGATAGGCGCCAGCAACACGCGGCCGCAGGCAGGCGCTGTGGGCAGCAAAACATGCGCAGGTTTCAGCCCGCCGAGCGCCAATGTGACATCGGCAGCAAGTGGCGGCAACCAATCGGCGTTGCCGTCGCTCTCGACACCGCTCGGTACATCAACTGCCAGCACACGGCGTCCGGCGAAGCGCTTCAACAGCAGGGCCAGGTCGTCAGCCAGCGGCCGCGACAGGCCAACGCCGAACAGCGAGTCGACGATCAACGGCGAAGGCGCCAATGCGGCGTCGATTGCCTCGACTGGCCCACGCCACCCCGCGCGCGCCGCCTTGGCCAGATCCGTCGCAGGTTCCGCCAAAGCCGCCACCCGCACCGCTGCACCGCGCTCGGCCAGCAACCGCGCCGCGACATAGCCGTCGCCGCCGTTGTTGCCGGGTCCGCACAGGATCAGAATCGGCGATCCCGCCGCCATCCGCCACGCGGTGTCGGCGACCGCTGCCCCGGCAAGCTCCATCAATTCGGACAGCAGCGTGCCTCGCGCCGCGCAAGCAGCTTCGGCCTCGCGCATCGCGGCGCTGGTCAGGATCGGGGCGTCTGCGGGAACGGACATGGTGCTAGACTAGCACGCCAAACCAAAAAGTCGCGGGGGAAGCGCTCGCTCCCCTCACCCGTCATTGCGAGCGCAGCGAAGCAATCCAGAGCGGTTTACGCAACGCTGGATTGCTTCGCTGCGCTCGCAATGACGAAAATATTCAGGTCGCGCCACCCGTATTCGCCGGCAACCGATAGCGGTCGCTCCCAATTGCAACCTCGATCATGCCGTCACCGACAATCGTGACTTTCGCAGGTTCAGCCCCGTCCGCCGACACCACCCCGCGCCCATCGGTCGTGATCTGCAACCGACGATAGCCGACGTTGGGCCGCCCGACGACCAGCACCGTCCCGTCCACACCGCTCATCTCCTCGACGGTGCAGGTGCGGTCGAACAGCTTGGCGCCTTCCAGGGCGCATTCGATACGCCCGTTCGCCGCCGCGTCGCGCGACCCCCGCGCTTCGGCTTCGGCCAGATCGCCATTGTCGGGCGCGCCGCCGCATGCCGCCAGAAGCAGGAACCCAACAAAGGCCCCCAGTTTCCGCATTACTTGCCCTTCAATTGCGACAAGTCGCGCACGGCGCCTCTCGCCGCGCTCGTCGTCATCGCGGCATAGGCCTGCAGCGCGACCGAAACCTTGCGCGGGCGCGGCTTGGCGGGTTGCCAGGCGGCGTCGCCTTTCGCCTCCATCGCCGCCCGTCGCCGGGCGAGCTCGGCGTCCGGCACGGCAAGGTGGATCGTGCGATTGGGAATATCGATTTCGATCAAATCGCCATCTTCGACCAGCCCGATCAGGCCGCCCTCAGCGGCTTCGGGCGAGGCATGGCCAATCGACAGCCCCGACGTGCCGCCTGAGAAACGCCCGTCGGTGACCAGCGCACAAGCCGCGCCCAGCCCCTTCGATTTCAGATAGCTCGTCGGATACAGCATTTCCTGCATCCCCGGTCCGCCCTTCGGGCCCTCGTAGCGGATGACCACCACGTCTCCCGCGACGACCTGACCGGTCAGGATGCCCGCAACCGACGCATCCTGGCTTTCAAACACCTTCGCCGGCCCCGAAAATTTCAGGATCGATTCGTCGACCCCCGCGGTTTTCACGATGCAGCCATCGACCGCCAGATTGCCCGACAGCACCGCCAGCCCGCCGTCTTGGCTGAACGCATGCGACGCCGACCGGATCACGCCGTTCTCGCGGTCCAGATCGAGCGAGTCCCAGCGTCGCTCCTGACTGAACGCCACCTGCGTCGGCACCCCGCCCGGCGCCGCCATGAAGAATTTCTGCACCTCGGGATCATTCGTCCTCGAAATGTCCCATTTATTCAGCGCATCGCCCAGCGTCGCGCTGTGCACCGTCGGCAGATGCGCGTGGAGCAGGCCGGCACGTTCCAGTTGGCCGAGGATCGCCATGATCCCTCCCGCGCGGTGGACATCCTCCATATGGACGTCCGACTTGGCGGGCGCGACCTTTGACAGGCACGGCACCCGGCGCGACAGGCGGTCGATGTCGGTCATCGTGAAATCGACCCCGGCCTCGAACGCCGCCGCCAGCAAATGCAGCACGGTGTTCGTCGACCCGCCCATCGCAATATCAAGGCTCATCGCATTCTCGAACGCCTCGAACGTCGCGATATTGCGCGGCAGGACGCTGTCGTCATCTTCCTCATAATGCCGCTTGCACATCTCGACGACGATCCGCCCGGCGCGCAGGAACAATTCCTTGCGGTCGGCGTGGGTTGCGAGCTGCGAACCATTGCCCGGCAGCGACAGCCCGAGGGCTTCGGTCAGGCAGTTCATCGAGTTGGCGGTGAACATCCCCGAGCATGAACCGCAGGTCGGGCAGGCCGCCTGCTCGATCGCCAGCACCTCTTCATCGCTGTATTTCTCATCCGCCGCGGCGACCATCGCATCGACCAGATCGAGCGCCACCGTCTTGCCGTTCAGGACGACCTTACCGGCCTCCATCGGCCCGCCCGACACGAAGACGACGGGGATGTTGATGCGCAGCGCCGCCATCAACATCCCCGGGGTGATCTTGTCGCAGTTCGAGATGCACACCATCGCGTCGGCGCAATGCGCGTTGACCATATACTCCACGCTATCGGCGATCAGGTCGCGGCTGGGCAGCGAATAGAGCATGCCGTCATGCCCCATCGCGATCCCGTCATCGACCGCGATCGTATTGAATTCCTTGGCGACCCCGCCGACCGCCTCGATCTCGCGCGCGACCATCTGGCCCAGGTCTTTCAGATGGACATGGCCGGGGACGAACTGAGTGAAGCTGTTGACCACCGCGATGATCGGCTTGCCGAAATCGCCATCCTTCATCCCCGTCGCGCGCCACAGCCCGCGGGCGCCCGCCTGATTGCGGCCATGCGTGGTGGTGCGCGAACGATAAGAAGGCATTTTTCGATATCCTAGAAACATTATTACAAATTTTGGCGACTGAAAGCGCCTCTACACGCCTATCCCGCGATGTTCAACGCCACTTTCTGGCACATGCGCGCCAGCCGCGCCGCAAACAGCGCCTGCCCCGCCGCATCGCCAACCAGGTCCTGCCGCATCTCGATCCCGACATAGGGAATAGCATTGCCCTCGGCATGGCGGTTCATCGTCGCGTTGAGGAGCTTGCCCGAATAGGGCAGCTGATCGCCGACATTCAGCTCTTCGGCCTCCAGCGCCGCAATTGCCGTCGAAGCGAGCCGGTCGTCCTCATTGTACAGCACCCCCACATGCCAGGGCCGCTCCTGCTCGGGATGCGCCGCCAGTGACGGGGTAAAGCTGTGCAGCGACAGGATCATCGCCGGGCGATGCGCCGCAATCGTCGCAGCAATATGGTCGTGATAGGGCCGGAAGAACCGCGCCAGCCGCGCCTCGCGCGCCGCGTCGTCCAGCGCATTGCCCGGCACCGCATGCCCGTCGCTGGCGATCGGTAGCACCCCCGGCGCGTCCTCCTCGCGGTTGCAATCGACGACCAGCCGCGACACACCGCCCAAGATCGCTGCATCGACCGCGCCCTCCGCAACCAGCAGCGTAGCGACCTCGGCCACCCCTATATCAATCGCGATATGGTTGGTCAGCAGCGGGGAATCGATGCCAAGGTCGATGTCATCCGGGACATGGTTCGACGCATGATCGGCAATCAGCAGGATGCCGCCCGCGCGCGGAGTGCCAAGCTGGCGCCACGCCTCGCTCATCGCAGCGCACCCGCCAGCTGCCACCAGTGCGGATGACTCTGCGCCAGCGACTCCGCCGCCGCATCGCGCTCGGCCGCTGCATCGAACAAGGCAAAACAGGTCGCCCCGGATCCCGACATGCGCGCGAGCCAAGGCCGCAGCGCCCCGAGTTCGAGCAGCACATCGGCAATCGCCGTACACTGCGCGATCGCCGGACGCTGCAAGTCATTGCGCGCCGCCAGCAACTGCGCCCGCCCCGCCGGATCGCCGAACAATTCCCCGCGATCGATCCCGTCCCACGCCGCAAACACTGGCCCGGTCGCAACCGGCTGGCGCGGGTTGACCAGCAGCACCGGCGTCCCCGCCAGCTGCAATTCGGGAACCGGGCTCAATTCCTCGCCAACCCCGACCCCCAGACAGGTCGCGCTCGCGACGCACGCGGCAATATCGGCGCCGAGCGGGCTGATGACCCGCGCTAGCACCGCATCGCCCAGCTCGGGCAGGAAATGCGTCCGCACCAGCCGCGCCATCGCCGCCGCATCCGCCGACCCGCCACCGATCCCCGCCGCAACCGGCAACCGCTTGGTCAGCGTCATCGCCAGCGGCGGCACCCGGTCGGCGCCGTAGCGCGCGCGCAGCAGCGCCAGAACCTTCATCACCAGATTATCCGCGCCGTCGCTCAACCCCTCGGCAAATTCGCCGACGATGGTCAGCCGATCCGCATCCGCCACCTCGGCAACGATCCCGTCGCCGCCATCGACGAACGCGAACAGTGTCTCTATCTCGTGATAACCGTCACTCCGCCGCGCCCGCACATGCAGCGCCAGGTTGATCTTCGCCCACCCCGTCTCGATCATCGCCCTGCTCATGGCGCGGTCGTCGCCGCGGTCAGCCCGTCGCGCAGCTTTGCCGCCAGCCGCGTCGCCATCTCCGCCTCCGCCAGCAGTGCCGCCGCGCGCCATTTATATCGCGCCTCGAACCTGCGCCCCGCCTGCCAATAGGCATCGCCCAGATGCTCGACGATCACGGCGTTGGCCGGCTCGCCGCGCTGCGCCTTTTCGAGCAGTTCGACCGCATCGTCGGTGCGCCCGGTCAGGAAAAAGGCCCAGCCGAGCGAATCGGTGATGCTGGCATTCTGCGGCTCCTGCGCCCACGCCGTCTCGATCCGGGCCAGCGACTGCTTGACATCCTTGCGTCGTTCGAGCGCCGAATAGCCCGCGAAATTCAGCACCGCGGCATCGTTCGGACGCAGCGCTACCGCGCGTTCCATCAATGGCGCCGCGGCGTCCCATTCGTCTGCCCGCAACAACAACTCCGCGCGCGCGATCAGTAACGAGCCGCGCAGCATCTGGTCGCCCTCGTCCTCGCCCAGCGCCGCCTCCAGCCGTTTATAAGCGCGCGCGGCGGCTTTCGGATCCTCCGAGCGCCGCGCAATATCGGCCAGCCGCACCAGCAGGCTGCGCGGCGCATCACCCGCCGCTGCGGTTTCGGCCAGCTTCGTCGCCTCCGCCAAGTCGCCGCCATCGGCCAGCAATTCGGCGCGCCGCATCGCCAGCACTGGCGGCCAATCGGCGCGCCCGCCGTCGATCAACGCCGCCGCCGCATCGCGCTGGCCATTGCGGTCGAGTGTTTCGACCAGAGTCGCACGCACCGCCCAATCCGCATCGTTAAGCCAAAAGGCGGCGCGCGAGAACAGCAGCGGCAGTTTGGTGTTGCCGTTCGGCACCCGCGCCAGCCCGTCGGCAAGCAATCCCAGCCATTGCGCCACCCCGGCCCGCGGCGTCGTCACCGCCTGATCGGGCAGCAGCAGCATCGGATCCTCGCGCTGCTCCGCCGCCAGCGCGATCCGCCCGCGCAGCCGCTCGGCCGCATCATCCTGCCCCGCCTTGTCGAGCGTCGCCGCCAGCCGCAGCCCGACCAACTGGCTCGTACGGTCGGTCAAAACAATCGCGTCGGTCAGCGCCGCCGCCTCATCGGCGCGCTTGGTTGCCAGCTGCACCAGCGCCACCTGCAAGGTGAGCGCCGGTTCGGGCCGCGTCCGACCGCTGACGTCGAGCAAATGCCGTTCGGGCTGTTTTTCGCGCGCACCGACGTCGATCCACGCATTGACCGTCGGCAGGATCAGCCGCGCGATCGTGTCGGCGCCCGTCTTGTCGCCGCGGCCCGACATAAAATCGCGCGCCGCTTTCCAGTCCGACCGCCGCATCGCATCGACCATCAGCACGAGCTGCGCATCGAACCGGCGATCGCCCGCGGTCCAAAGCTGCAACGCCGCGGTGCGCGCCGCGGCGAGGTCGCCGGCTTCGATCGCCTGTTCCAATATCCGCCCGCGCACCCCGGGCAGGCCCGGCGCCAGGCTCGATACATCGGTCAGCGCCGCCAGCGCCGCAGCGGGCTCACCCCCCGCCTCAGCCAGCCGCGCCCGCACCAGCGCGTTCAGCGCCGCGCCGCCATCGTCGGCGGCCCGCACCGGCGCCGCCGCGGCGAGCCCACCAACGGCCAGAAACGCCCGCGCGAACTTACATATTCGGGTAATTGGGGCCTCCGCCGCCTTCGGGGGTAACCCAGTTGATATTCTGGGTCGGATCCTTGATGTCGCACGTCTTGCAATGGACGCAATTCTGCGCGTTGATCACGAATTTGGGATCGCCCGTTTCCTCGCCGACAATCTCGTAAACCCCCGCCGGACAATAGCGCTGCGCGGGCTCGTCATACAGCGGCAAGTTATAGGCCACCGGGATCGACGGGTCTTTGAGCTGCAAATGGACCGGCTGGTCCTCTTCATGATTGGTGTTCGACACAAACACCGAGGACAAGCGGTCGAACGTAAGCACCCCGTCGGGCTTGGGATAATCGGGCTTCGGCATCATGTCGGCGCGGTACAGGCTCTCATTGTCCGGATGATGCTTCATCGTGAACGGGACTTTGATCTTGAGCGTTTCCAGCCACATCGTGATCCCCGACAGGATCGTCCCGCCCAGATCGCCCCATTTTTCGACGAGCGGCAACACGTTGCGCACCACGCTCAGTTCTTTCTTGACCCAGCTGTCGTCATACGCCGCCTGATAGGCGTCGAGCGTGTCGCTGCCGCGCCCTGCGGCGACCGCGGCAAACGCCGCCTCGGCCGCCATCATCCCCGATTTCATTGCGGTGTGGGTGCCCTTGATCCGCGGCACGTTCAGGAAACCGGCGCTGTCACCGATCAGCGCGCCGCCCGGAAACGCCAGCTTCGGCACCGACTGATACCCACCATCGCTGATCGCACGCGCGCCATAGGAAACGCGCTTGCCGCCCTTCAAAATCTTCGCGATCTCGGGATGCGTTTTCCACTTCTGCATCTCCTGGAAAGGGGAGATGTGCGGATTGCGGTAATTGAGCCAGGTCACGAAACCCAGCGCAACCTGCCCGTTCGCCTGATGATAGAGGAACCCGCCGCCATTGGCATGTTCGTCGAGCGGCCAGCCCTGCGTGTGAATCACCCGGCCCGGCGCATGATTTTCGGGATCGATGTCCCACAATTCCTTGACGCCCAGCCCATAGACCTGCGGCTCGCAGTCGGCGTCGAGGGCGAATTGCGGTTTCAGCATCTTGGTCAGATGCCCGCGCACGCCTTCGCCAAAAAAGGTATATTTCGCGTGGAGCTCAAGGCCGGGCGCATAGTCTGCCTTGTGGCTGCCATCGCGCGCCACGCCCATGTCGCCGGTGGCGACGCCCTTGACCGAACCGTCGTCGTTATAGAGGATTTCGGCCGCCGGAAAGCCGGGGAAGATTTCGACCCCCAGTCCTTCGGCCTGCTCGGCCAGCCAGCGGCACAGATTCCCCAGACTGCCGGTGTACGTGCCCTTGTTGTGCATGAAACCGGGCGTGATGAAGTGCGGCACCCCGATCTTCTTGGTCTTGGTCAGCACCCAATGCTGGTTGTCGTTGACCGGAACCTCGGCCATCGGACAGCCCATGTCGCGCCATTCGGGCAGCAGTTCGTCGAGCGATTTGGGATCGATCACCGCGCCCGACAGGATATGCGCGCCGACCTCGGACCCTTTTTCCAAGATACAGACCGACAGCTCGCTGCCCGCGTCATTCGCCAATTGTTTGAGGCGGATCGCCGCCGAAAGTCCTGCCGGCCCAGCACCGACGATGACCACGTCATAGGGCATCGATTCCCGTTCGCTCACTTGGCTAACCCTTTCTGCCGTCCCGGCGCCGATCGTTCATCGTAAGCGGCGCTCATTCTGTCACGAAATGCGATGCCCGCCAATTGACGTGTCCGTCAACAGGCTGTTTGGATAAATCACATGGGTGGGTCACAATCAGCCTTGCTGGCGGAAAGCATAAGCGACTGGTGGTCGCTGGCGGGCGTCGATGCGCTGGTGGGCGAGGAACCGGCGGGCTGGCTCGTCCTTCCGCCGGCGAATGACGCTGCGTCACCGCGGCCCAAACCGACCATAGCCCCCGAACCCGAAGCGGCGCCCCTGCCCGCCATTTTGCAGCGTCAGGAATCGCCGCAACCTGTCGAAACTAAGGGACCGGTCGTCTTTCCCGATGCTTGGGACGGATTTCAGCACTGGCTCGCGACCAGCGACGATGTGCCGGGCAGTCAGTGGGACGCGCGCCGCATTTTGCCCGTCGGCCAGACCGAAGCGCCGCTGATGCTGCTCACTGCATGGCCCGAAATCGACGACCAGCGCGACGGCGCCTTGTTCACCGGTGCCGCGGGCCAGCTACTCGACGCCATGCTCCGCGCTATCGGGACGACGCGCGACGCTTGTTATGTTGCCAGCCTCGCGGTCACCCGCCCCGCGGGGGGCCGCTGCGACGGCGCCGAGGCCGCCGAGCTCGACCGGCTGCTCTGGCATCATCTGCGGCTCGCGAAGCCTGAGCGCCTTCTGCTGATCGGCAGCGACATCGTCCGGATGGCCGCAGCGAGCGAATTACCCGAAACCCGCGGAAAGTTACTCGATATTAACCAAGATGGCGGCAAGGTGGAGACGGTGGCTGTGGCGCATCCCGCGATGCTCCTGGCCCGGCCCGCGCAAAAGGCGGCGGCCTGGGACAGCCTGAAACTGCTCAACCGGGGACGTTGACAGATGAAGATGATGACCAGAAGTTTGATTTCCAGCGTTATTTTTTCAGCAGCCGTGGCGGCGACGCCCGCTTTGGCCGCCGATGCCAGCAGCCGCGACATTATCGCGGCCCCGCAAACGGTACCCGACATTTTGTCGTCGAAACAGAAACAGCTTTATACGCAGGTGCTCACCGCGATCCGCGGCCAGCGCTGGGCCGATGCCAAGGCATTGCTCGACGGGTCGGAGGGTGGCCCGCTCACCGATTTCCTGCGCGCCGAACTGCTCACTGCACCCAACAGCCCGCGCGCCGAAGTCGCCGACATCCTGCCGATCCTGTTGCGCTCGCCCTATCTGCCGCAGGCCGAACAACTCGGCCGCCTCGCCACCAAGCGCGGCGCAACCGACCTGCCGTCGCTCCCCTCACAAGCGCGCCTCGCCTGGGCCGGCAGCGCCCCGCGCCGTCTGGGCGCCGACGCGATCAGCAGCGACCCCGTGGCCGCCGCGCTGACCCGCACCATCCCCGATCGGATCAAGAATGACGACCCCGCGGGCGCCGAGGCTTTGCTCAACGCGGTCGCCGACCGGCTAACCTCCGAAGCCCGCGACGAATGGCGCCAAAAGGTCGCCTGGTCCTATTATATCGAAAATGACGATGCGAACGCATTGCGCCTCGCCGCTGAATGTTCGGGCGGGCGCAGCGCCTGGTCGACGCAGGGCGCGTGGGTTCAGGGGCTCGCCGCTTGGCGCACCCGTGACTATCCCACCGCACTCACCGCCTTCGATCGCGTATCGCGCGAAGCCCCCGACAGCGAACTGCGCGCCGCGGCCTATTATTGGGCCGCCCGCGCCGCCATCGCCGCCGGTCAACCCGCTGCCGTGCAATCGCGCCTGCGCGCCGCCGCCGCCAATGAAGAAACCTTTTACGGGATGCTCGCGGTCGAAACGCTTGGCGTCGCGACCAACAGCCAGCGCGAACTGGTCCGCGCCGATCGCTCCGCCTGGCGCGCGCTTGAAAACCTGCCCAACGTCCGTGCCGCGATGGCACTGTCGGAAATCGGCGAGGATAAATATGCCGATGCGGTCCTCCGCCATCAAGCGCGGATCGGCGATATGCGCCAGCACGAGCAGTTGCTTGCCATGGCGGGCGCGCTCAGCCTGCCTGAAACGCAGCTTTATCTCGCCCACAACACGCCGCAGGGCCGCAAACCCGCCGCGCACGCCCGCTATCCGCAGCCGAAATGGGAACCCAATGGCGGGTGGAAGGTCGACCCGGCGCTGGTCTTTGCCCACACCCTGCAGGAATCGCGGTTCCAGCGTGCCGTCGTCAGCCCCGCGGGTGCCAAGGGATTGATGCAGGTCCGGCCCGGCACCGCGCGCGACGTCGCGCGCTGGCGCGGCGACACGATCGACACCCGCGACCTTTCGATCCCCGCCGTCAACATGGACATGGGGCAAAGCTATCTGCAATATCTGGCGCGCGACGCCTCCACCGGCGGCCAGCTGCCCAAGGTGATCGCCGCCTATAACGCCGGCCCCGCCCCGATCGCGCGCTGGCAGTCCGAAATCCGCGACAATGGCGACCCGCTGCTCTATATGGAATCGATCCCCTATTGGGAAACGCGCGGCTATGTCGGAATCGTGCTTCGCAACTACTGGATGTACGAAGCGCAGCAGGGCAAACCCTCGGTCAGCCGCGCCGCGCTAGCGCAGGGCAAATGGCCGCGCTTCCCCGATAGCAAGGACCGCACCCGGCTGACATACGCCGGTGGCTTGGCCAATGCCGATTGACGAAAGCCTGACCTTCAAACCCGTCCGGATCGCGCTCCTGACGATTTCGGACAGCCGCAGCGCGGCCGAAGACCGCTCGGGCGACAAGCTGGAGGAATTGCTGACCGCCGCGGGTCACATCCTCGCCGCGCGCGCGATTATCAAGGACGAAACCGACCTTATCGTCTCGCGCCTCCACAACTGGATCGACGACCCCGACGTCGATGTCGTCATCACCACCGGCGGCACCGGCCTGACCGGCCGCGACGTGACGCCCGAAGCGCTGCACCGGCTCGACGGCAAGGATATTCCCGGCTTCGGCGAACTGTTCCGCTGGCTCAGCTACCAGACGATCGGCACCTCGACGATCCAATCACGCGCCTGTGCGGTGGTCGCGCGCGGCACCTATATTTTCGCGCTCCCGGGTTCGACCGGTGCGGTGACCGACGCGTGGGAAGGCATTTTGGCGACCCAGCTCGACAGCCGGCACAAGCCGTGCAATTTCGTGGATTTGATGCCGCGGTTGATGGAGTAACTCCCACTCCGTCATCCCGGCGAAGGCCGAGATCTCTCCCTATCGTCACCCATCACCGGTGAGATCCCGGCCTTCGCCGGGATGACGATGCAACAATGTTCTTTCTTTGTTCCTATTGCCGCGATATCCTCTCTCGGTGGAATCCACCAAACCTCTCCCCCCGATCTCCGGCCGCGGCGCTCCCGCCAACCCGCGCCCAACCCGCACCGGATCGCTCGACCGCGAACCCGACGGCGACTGGCTAGACGCCGCGGAGCTCATCGACGGCACCCCGCCGCCGCTGCGCACCACCGTCACCGTCGAACATCCCAAAACGATCATCGCGCGCAACACCTCCCCCGACATCGGCTTCGACCGTTCGATCAACCCCTATCGCGGCTGCGAGCATGGCTGCATCTATTGCTACGCGCGCCCGACCCACGCCTTTCACGACCTCTCCCCCGGGCTCGATTTCGAAAGCCGCCTGTTCGCCAAGCCCGATGCCGCAAAGCTGCTGCGCGCTGAGCTGGCGAAGCGCGGCTACATCCCCGCCCCGCTCGCGATCGGCACCAATACCGACGGTTACCAGCCGATCGAGCGCGACTGGGGCATAACCCGCTCGGTGATCGAGGTGCTCGCCGAAACGCGCCACCCGCTGCTGATCACCACCAAATCCGACCGGCTGCTCCGCGATATCGACCTGCTCGCCGATATGGCGCGCGACAATCTGATCGGCGTCGCGATCTCGGTCACGACGCTCGACCCCGCTCTCGCGCGCACCCTTGAACCGCGCGCCCCGCACCCCAAACGCCGTCTCGCCGCAATCCGCCAGCTGATCGACGCCGGGGTACCGACGCAGGTCAATATCTCCCCCATCATCCCTGCGATCACCGATCACGAGATCGAAGCGATCATGGCCGCCGCGGCGCAGGCCGGCGCGATCCGCGCTTCGTACATCCTCATGCGCCTGCCTTATGAGGTCGCGCCTTTGTTCCGCGCCTGGCTCGCCGCCCACTACCCCGACCGCGCCGACAAGGTGATGCACATGGTGCAGGACATCCGCGGCGGCCGCGACAATGACGCCGGGTTCTTCACGCGGATGAAGGGCAAAGGGGTGTGGGCGCAGTTGATCCGCACCCGCGTCAAGCGCGCGGCGCGCGAGCATGGCATGGATAGGCGGTTTCCGTCATTGCGCAGCGACCTGTTCAGGCCGCCCGAGCGCGACGGGCAGATGGAGTTGTTCTAGTCCCCGTCATTGCGAGCGAAGCGAAGCAATCCAGAGCGGTTTACGCGGGCTCTGGATTGCTTGGCTTCGCTCGCAATGACGAAGTGGTTTACACCCCCGCCAGCGACTTAAGCCTATAATCCTTATAATCATCCCGGATCTGCCGCTTCAAAATTTTCCCCGTCGCCGTATGCGGCAGCTCGTCGACGAACACGACCTCGTCGGGCAGCCACCATTTGGCGATCTTGTCCTGCAGATATTCGACGATGCTCGCCTCGCTCACCTCGGCGCCCGGTTTCTTCACGATCAGCAGGATCGGCCGCTCGTCCCACTTCGGGTGATAGACGCCCACGGCTGCCGCTTCCTGCACCCCCGGCGCACCCACCGCGGCATTTTCCAGTTCGATCGACGAAATCCATTCGCCGCCCGACTTGATCACATCCTTCGCCCGGTCAGTGATCTGCATGACGCCATCGGGATGGATCACCGATACGTCGCCCGTATCGAACCAGCCGTCGGCATCGGCCGCATCGGCATCGGCCTTGAAATAGCGCTGGATGATCCACGGCCCGCGGCATTGCAGCCGCCCGCTCGTCACCCCGTCGCGCGGCAGTTCCTTATCTTCGTCGTCGACGATGCGCAGCTCGACCCCGAACGGCGGGCAGCCCTGCCGCGCGACCACATCGACGCGCTCGTCAAAACTCATCTCGTCCCAGTTCCACGGCCGCTTGCCCATCGTCCCGATCGGGCTGGTTTCGGTCATCCCCCATGCGTGGCCGACATCGATTCCGGCGCGCATAAACCGTTCGATCATCGCGCGCGGGCACGCCGAGCCGCCGATGATCACGCGGTGCAGCTTGCCATAGTCGATCCCGGTCGCGTCCATATGCGCGAACATCGCGATCCACACCGTCGGCACCCCGGCGCTGTGCGTAACGCCCTCACTATGCATCAGATCGCACAGCACCGCGGCATCATTGGTCGCCGAAAAGACGAGCTTGGCGCCCACGGTCGCCGCGGCAAAGGGAATGCCCCAGCTGTTGGCATGAAACATCGGCACGATCGGCAGGATCACGCTGCGGTTCGACATGTCGAACACATCGGGCTGGATCTCGGTGATCGCGTGGATGACGTTCGAGCGATGCTCGTAGAGAACGCCCTTCGGGTTGCCCGTCGTACCGCTGGTGTAGCACAGCCCGACCGGATCGCGCTCGTCGAGATCGACCCACTCAAAGCTGCCATCCTCGGCGTCGATGAGGTCGCGGTACGACTTGTAATCCCCCTGCGCCGGCGCATCGAACAGGATGAAATGCTCGACCGTCGGCAATTGTCCGCGCAGCCGCTCGACGATAGGCAGGAACATCACGTCGAACAGCAGCACGCGATCCTCGGCATGGTTGATGATATAGACCAGCTGTTCGTCGAACAGCCGCGGGTTGACCGTGTGCAGCACCCCGCCGATCCCCGCGCTGCCGTACCAGCTGACCAGATGATGGCCATGGTTCATCGCCAGCGTCGCGATGCGGTCACCTTTCTTCATACCCAGCCGGGTCATCGCCGCGGCAAAGCGCCGCGCATCCTGCCCGACCTCGCCCCAGTTCGATCGCGTCAAACTGCCATCGGCCCAGCGCGATATGATTTCGCGCCCCGCATGTTCGCGCGCGGCATGGTCGATCAGGCTGGTGACCAGCAGCGGCTGGCTCTGCATTCCGGACATTCAAGCATTCCTCTCTCGTTTCCCCAAGGAATAAGGCGAGGACGGTCCATGTGGCAAGGGGCATCGAAAACTGGCGATCCTCCCTGTGGCGCAGCCATGGGGAGGGGGACCGCCGCGAAGCGGTGGTGGAGCGGCCGCGACGGTAGTGTGAAAGCCCCTCCGTCAGCGCTTCGCGCTGCCACCTCCCCATCGCTACGCGACAGGGAGGATCAACGGTGCCTATCCGCGCACCCGAAAATCGCGCGGCGTCACCAGCGACAGCGCGGTTTCGCTTATCCCGGCGACGGTTTCGAGCCGCCCCACGACATCGGGGCCAAGCGCGAAGCGGCGCCCCAGGCATATCCTGATCTCGCCGCCGGTGTCGGGATCGTCGGCCACGACGATCACCTTGCCGCGCGCATCGTCGCGCTTTTCCAGCAGTCGCGCCATGTCGGCGATCGCCTCGGGCAGTGCGACGCGGCACGTCAGCTCCAGCGCCGCGGTCGCCGCGATCTCGGCCAGCGGCTGCGCTCCGCGCACCGTCACGCGCGGCGTTTCTTCGCCTTCGAGCAGGTCGAGCTCGACCGACAGGATCGCACAGCCGCCATCGACCGCCAGCGTCTCGAGCAGCTTGCACGTCTGTTCGTCGAAACAGCTCGACTGGAATTGTCCGCTGCGATCGGACAGCGTCAAATTCAGGAACCGGTTGCCGCGCTGCGACACCCGCGCCTTGGCGTTTTCGACCATGCCCGCCATCATCATCGGAATGCGCGTTCCCGGCGTCATTTCGACCTGCGAGCAGATGTCGCCATAGGTCCGCGCGCCGCGCGCCGCGACGATCGCCTCATATTGTTCGACCGGGTGCGACGAGAAATAAAAGCCGAACGCCTCCTTCTCGCGCGTCATCCGCTCGGCGAGCGTCCATGGTTCGGCGGTCGGCAGTTGCAACACCGGCGCGACGTCAATGTCGCCGCCGAACAATCCGCCCTGCCCGGTCGACCGCTCGTGCGCCGAGCTGTTGGCGCAGGCGAGCAGGCTTTCGGCCCCGGCATAGGCGCGCGGGCGATTGGGCTCGATACTGTCGAACGCCCCCGCCCCCGCCAGCGCCTCGATCTGACGCCGGTTGAGCTGCTTGGGGTCGATCCGCGCCGCAAAATCGTCGAGGCTGACAAAATCGCCCTTCGCGCGCCGCTCGGCGACTAGTGCCTCCATCGCCTTCTCGCCGACCCCCTTCAGTGCACCCAGCGCGAACCGCACCGTCAGTTCGTCGCCGCTCTGCCCGACCGAAAAATCGGCCTCGCTTTCGTTGATCGACGGCGGCGCCACCGCGATGCCCGACCGGCGCATGTCATCGATAAAGATCGACAATTTGTCGGTCTGATGGCTGTCGAACGACATCGACGCGGCAAAAAATTCGTGCGGATAATGCGCCTTCAACCACGCCGTCTGGTACGACAGCAGGGCGTAAGCGGCCGCATGGCTCTTGTTGAAACCATAGCCCGCAAATTTGTCGATCAAGTCGAACAGCTCGTTCGCCGCCTTGGGCGCAATCTGGTTATGCTCGCCGCACCCTTTGACAAAGGTGTCGCGCTGCGCATCCATCTCCGCCTGCACCTTCTTGCCCATCGCGCGGCGCAGCAGGTCGGCGCCGCCCAGGCTGTAGCCGGCCAGGATCTGCGCCGCCTGCATCACCTGTTCCTGATAGACAAAGATGCCATAGGTTTCGGACAGGATCTCTTCGAGCAACGGATGCGGATAGGCAATCGGCTCGCGCCCGTTCTTGCGCGCGCCGAACAGCGGGATGTTGTCCATCGGTCCCGGACGGTAAAGCGCGACGAGCGCGATGATGTCGCCAAAATTGGTCGGCTTCACCGCCGACAGCGTGCGCCGCATCCCCTCGGATTCCAGCTGGAACACACCGACCGTCTCGCCGCGCTGGAGCAGCTCGTACACCGCCGGATCGTCCCAACTCAGCGTGTCGAGATCGACGTCGATGCCGCGCAGCGCCAGCAACCGCCGCGCTTCTTTCAGCACCGACAGCGTCTTCAAACCGAGAAAGTCGAACTTCACCAGTCCCGCGCTCTCGACATATTTCATGTCGAACTGCGTCACCGGCATGTCCGAACGCGGGTCGCGATAGAGCGGCACCAGCTGGTCGAGCGGGCGGTCGCCGATCACCACGCCGGCGGCGTGGGTCGAGCTGTGCCGCGGCAGCCCTTCCAGCTGGCGCGCCATGTCGAACAGGCGCCGCACCCCGTCGTCCTGCTTATACTCGGTCATCAGCTCGCTGACGCCGTTCAATGCGCGTTCAAGCGTCCACGGATCGGTCGGATGGTTCGGCACCAGCTTCGCCAGCCGATCGACCTGGCCATAGCTCATCTGGAGCACGCGGCCGGTGTCCTTGAGCACCGCGCGCGCTTTCAGCTTACCAAAGGTGATGATCTGCGCGACGGTGTCGCGGCCATATTTTTCCTGCACATAGCGAATGACTTCGCCGCGCCGCGTTTCGCAAAAATCGATGTCGAAGTCGGGCATCGACACGCGCTCGGGGTTGAGGAAGCGTTCGAACAGCAGGCCGAGTTTCAGCGGATCAAGATCGGTAATCGTCAGCGCCCAGGCGACGACGCTGCCCGCGCCCGACCCGCGACCCGGCCCCACCGGAATATCCTGCGCCTTCGCCCATTTGATGAAGTCGGCCACGATCAGGAAGTAGCCGGGGAACCCCATCTGGGTGATCACCCCGACCTCGAAATCGAGCCGGTCGATATAGGTTTGCCGCTCCTCGTCCGACAGCTCGGCATAAAGCGCCAGCCGCGCTTCGAGCCCGTCGCGGGCATCGCGCGCCAACTGCGCCGCCTCCGCCTCACGGTCACCGGCCAGGCTCGGCAGGATCGGGGCGCGGTTGGGCGCCATGAACGCGCAGCGCTGCGCGACGACCAAGCTGTTGCGCATTGCCTCGGGCAGGTCCGAAAATGCGTCCTCCATCGCCTCGGCGGGCTTGAGCCACGCCTCGGGGCTGCTCATCCGCCGGTCGGTGCTTTCGACATAAGCCGACTGCGCGATACAGAGCATCGCGTCGTGCGCGGGGTGGAATTGCGGTTCGACAAAGCTCGCCGGATTGGTCGCCACCAGCGGCAACGCGCGCGCATAGGCCAGATCGATCAGCGCCTTTTCGGCAGCGATCTCGGCGGCATCGTCGCGCCGCGACAATTCGATGTAGAGCCGCCCCGCAAACAGCGCCTCCAGCTGCTCGATATAATCATACGCCGCAACCGCCTGCTCGCCCGCCAGCAAGCGCGTCAGCGCGCCCTCGCCGCCCGCGGTCAGGCAGATCAGCCCGTCGGTCCGCCCCGCCATGTCGGCCAGCGTGACATGCGGGTCCATCTCGACGGGGCGGCCCAGATGGGCGTGCGACACCAGCGCACATAGATTGCCATATCCCGCCGCATCCTGCGCATAAAGCGCCAGCCAGTCGATCTGCGGCGCGCCATTCGCCAGCCGCTGCCCCGGCCGCGCGACACTGAGCAGCGCCCCGACGATCGGCTGCACCCCCGCCGCCTTGCACGCATCGCCAAACGCCATCGCGCCGTACAGCCCGTTGCGGTCGCAGATCGCGATCGCCGGAAACCCGCGCTCGCGGGCGGCTTTCGCGATCGCCTTCGGCTCGATCGCCCCTTCGAGCATCGTGTAACTGGAAAAGACGCGCAGGGGGACAAAGGGGCTGTAGGCCATGGCGGGGACGCTAACGTGACGGAGATGATTCGACCATCATCTCAATTCACAAAAACGTCATTGCGAGCGAAGCGAAGCAATCTCCAGCTATCGTGGCCAATGAACGATGGCTGGAGATTGCTTCGCTTCGCTCGCAATGACACGCTTGGGGACGTTACCCCAACAATGCCTCAATCTCTTTCCGCAGTTGCTCAGGCTTCGTCGTCGGCGCATGCCGCGAAACCACCTTGCCGTCGCGCCCGACCAGGAACTTGGTGAAATTCCACTTGATCCCGCTGCCCAGCAGCCCGGTCTGTTCCTTTTTCAGATGCTTGAATATCGGGTCGGCGCCGTCGCCATTGACCTCGATCTTCGCCATCACCGGAAAGCTGACGTCATAGGTCAGCGAACAGAAATTCTTGATCTCGTCGGCATCGCCCGGTTCCTGCGCCCCGAACTGGTTGCACGGAAAGGCCAGCACCTCGAACCCGCGATCCTTATACTCGCGGTACAGCTCCTCCAGCCCCTCATATTGCGGGGTAAAGCCGCATTTGGACGCCGTGTTGACGATCAGCAGCACCTTGCCGGCATAGGACGACAGATCGCCCATCGTTCCATCGGCCAGTCGAACGGGAAAGTCGGTGAGCTTGGTCATTTTTCTACTCCTTGTATCGCGCCAGTCGATCGTCGAGATTGGCACGAACGCCGGGCCATTCGGAAGCGATGATCGAATAGACCACCGAATCGCGGATATGGCCATCCGCCATCACCAGATGTCCGCGCAGGACGCCGTCGAGCTTGGCGCCAAGCCGCTCGATCGCGACGCGCGAACGATGGTTCAGCCAGTCGGTGCGCAACTGAACGACATGGCAGCCAAGCGTGTCGAAAGCATGGGCCAGCAGCATCCGCTTTGCTTCGGTGTTGAGGCCGGTGCGTTGGACATGCGGCGCATAGATTGTCCCGCCAATCTCCACCCGGCGATGGGCTTTGGCCATGCGCATGAAGCGCGTCGTGCCCGCAATGGCGCCTTCGCTGTCGAGTACCGCGAATGCCATGGTGCGATACGCGGCAGTTTCCGCCCAAATGCGCGCAAACCAGTCATCGTCGGGCGATGTGGGGACGCCGGTGGTGAATTGACCGGCTAGCGGAGTCAGCACCTTTACCAGTGCCGACGCGTCGTCGTGTTCCAGCGGGCGAAGCGTGACATGCTTGCCGCGCAGCGTCGGCGGGTCGGTCCACGCGCTCATGCCTACGTCTCGATCCGCCCATCGTGCAAGCGCAGCACACGGTCCATCCGCGCCGCCAGCCGTTCGTTGTGCGTCGCGACCAGCGCCGCCGAGCCATGGTCGCGCACCAGCGACACGAACTGGTCGAACACCCGGTCGGCGGTCGCCTCGTCCAGATTGCCGGTCGGCTCGTCCGCCAGCACCAGCATCGGCCGGTTCGCCAGTGCGCGCGCGACCGCGACGCGCTGCTGCTCGCCACCCGACAGCTTGCTCGGCTTATGCTGCAACCGCTCGCCCAGCCCCAGCCGCCCGAGCAGCTCCGCCGCGCGTTCCTCGGCGTCGGCCTGCGCCGTCCCGCGGATCAGCTGCGGCAGCACGACATTCTCTATCGCGTTGAAATCGGGCAGCAGATGGTGGAACTGATACACAAAGCCGATCTTCTCGCGCCGCGTCTTGGTCCGCTCGCCCTGGTCATATTGGGTGACATCGGCGCCATCGATCCGGATCGTCCCGTCGAACCCGCCTTCGAGCAGCCCGACCGCCTGCAACATGGTCGACTTGCCCGACCCCGACGGGCCGAGCAGCGCCACGATCTCGCCGCGCCTCAGATGCGCGTCGACCCCGCGCAACACGTCGATCGTCACATCGCCCTGCGTGAAACTGCGCTTGAGCGCGACCAGCTCGAGGATCATGTCACTCATAACGCAGCACCTGCACCGGATCGGTATTTGCCGCCTTGAACGCGGGATAGAGCGTCGCGAGGAAGCTGAACACCACCGCCATCAGCGCAATCCCGGCAATCTCGAACGGGTCGGGCTTCGACGGCAATTCGGTCAGGAAGCGGATCGACGGATCCCAGAGCGGCTGGCCGGTCAGAAACTCGACCCCGCGCAGCACGCCCTGGCGGAAATAGAGCAGCCCGAACCCGAGCGCCATGCCCATCAGCGTCCCGGCAATGCCGATCGACAGGCCGATCGCCATGAAGATGCGCAGCACCGCATCGCGCGGCGCCCCCATCGTACGCAGGATCGCCATGTCGCGCGTCTTGGCGCGCACCAGCATGATCAGTGACGACACGATGTTGAAGGCGGCGACCAGCACGATCAGCGACAGGATGACGAACATCGCAACCCGCTCGATCGAAAGCGCTTCGAACAGACTGCTGTTCATCTGCCGCCAGTCCGAAACCACCGCCTGCGCCGCGACCTTTTCTTTCAGCGGCGCCAATATCTCGCCGACCTTGTCGGGGTCGGTCACCTTGACCTCGATCATCCCGACCTGATCGCCGGTCAGCAGCAGCAATTGCGCATCCTCCATCGGCATCACGACGTACATTTTGTCGAAGTCATAGACCCCGATCTCGAACACCGCGGTCACCCGGTAACTGATCTCGCGCGGTACCGTTCCGAACGGCGTCGACCGTCCCGCAGGATTGATGATCGTCAGGTTCGATCCGACCGTCGCGCCGATATTGCGCGCCAGTTCGCTGCCGATCGCGATGTTGCCCGAATTGGCGGTCAGGGTGTCCAGATTGCCCTGCAGCACTTTGCCGCCCAGCGTCTGGTTACTCCTAATATCTGGGACGGTCATGCCGCGCACCAAAATGCCCTCGACCCGGCCGTTGAAGGTCGTGAGCAGGGGCTGTTCGATCAGCGGCGTCGCCGACACCACATCGGGGGTCGCCCGCGCCTGTTTCAGCACATCGCGCCAGTCGTCGAGCCGCCCGCCAAAGCCCTGCACCACCGCATGACCGTTGAGCCCGACAATCTTGTCGAACAGGTCGGCGCGCACCCCGTTCATCACGCTCATCACGATCACCAGCGCCGCCACGCCCAGCGTGACCGCAACAAAGCTGAACGCCGCAGCGACAAAGATGAACCCTTCGCCGCGCTGCGGAAGCATATAACGTTTGAAGATGGTGCGTTCGTATGGACGCAGGATCATGGAGCAATCGGCCTTTGCGGCGCATGTGGGATGACACGCATCCCGCCGCTTTACGCAGCACCGGCAACGCTGGCAATGGGCGCCCGCATGACGTCATCTTGCGAGCGAGTCGCAGAATATGTTGCCCATCAGCCACAGCGGCAGTCAAAAGTGCCGCCCAACGGCTTCCACAGGGTGACAAACGGGGCCCGTGCGCCTAGCCCAATGACTTCTGGATCAAGCGGCCCCAAGGCCCGGTTCCAGGGAGTGCAGGCCTTTCGCCGGGCTTGCAACAAAAGGGGATGGCGAGTGTTCGTCAACACGCGCCCGGGTCTTGCAAGAGGCCCGGGCGTTGTGATTCCGACCCTAAGCGTCTCTCCCGCGAAAGCGGGGGTCGTCGTCCGCCTTACTCTACATCGTTGTGTATACCGCGCGCGGCCCCCGCCTTCGCGGGGGCGACGGCTAATTTCACCCCTCGCTCTCGCTGATATCCTCCAGCATGGCGGTATCGAGCACCCTTACCCGCCCCTGCTCCAGCGAAATCACCCCCGATTCCTCCCAGCTTTTCAGCTGGCGGTTGATATGCTCGCGGCTCATCCCGGCAAAATTGCCCAGCTCGGTCTGGCTGAGTTCAACGCGGTGTGACGCCTCGACATCCTTGTGGATCAGGCGTTTCAGATAGCGCGCCAGCCGCGGCCCCGACGCATAGGCGCGGTCGCTTTCGATCGTCTGGTCGGCGGTGCGCAGCCGCCGCGCCAGCTGTTGCATCAGCGACCAGGCAAATTCGGGGTGGCTCGCGGCAAAATCCTTGAGCGCGTTGCGGCCCAGCTGCAAGGCGCTGCCCGCGCTCGTCGCGGTCACCGATGCGGTGCGTTCGCCGCCATCGAGCAGAGCGATCTCGCCCAGCACCGCGCCGGGTTCGGCATAGGCCAGCACGATCTCGCGCCCGCCGCCGGTCAGCATCGACACACGCGCCGTCCCTTGGGTCAGGATCAGCATCATGTCGCCCGGGTCGCCCTGGACCAGCAATTCCTTGCCCTTGACGAAATTGACCTGGACCGCGCGGCTGGTGATATCGGCCCAATCTTCGGCCGACAGGCCGGCAAAGATACTCTCGGGGCCTTGCAACTCGGCGAGTTTAGCGTGATCCATGCCCCTGATACCCCTTTATCCGAACGGTCAGACCAGCCGACTCTGCTTCACCGCCGCTTCGATAAAGCCCGCGAACAACGGGTGCGGGTCGAACGGCTTCGATTTGAGCTCAGGATGGAACTGGACCCCGATAAACCACGGATGGTCGGGCCGCTCAACGATTTCCGGCAACATGCCGTCGGGCGACATGCCCGAAAAGACCAGCCCGCCCTTTTCCAGCCGTTCGCGATAGGCGCCATTGACCTCGTAGCGATGGCGGTGGCGTTCGCTGATGTCATTGGCGCCATAGACGGCCGCGACATGGCTGTTCGGCGACAGCTTCGCGTCATAGGCGCCCAGCCGCATCGTGCCGCCCATGTCGGTGTTGGCACCACGCTTTTGCAGGCCTTCGGCGCTCATCCATTCGGTGATCAGGCCGACCACCGGCTCGCCGGTTTTGCCGAATTCGGTGCTCGACGCGTCGGCAATGCCGCTGGTGTTCCGCGCGCCTTCGATGCACGCCATTTGCATGCCCAGGCAGATTCCAAAAAAAGGGACGTTGCGCTCGCGCGCGAACTGGACGCTCGCGATCTTACCCTCGGACCCGCGCTCACCGAATCCGCCGGGGACAAGAATGCCGTGCATCGGTTCCAGATTGGCGGCCAGGTCACCGTCCTGTTCGAACATTTCGGCGTCGAGCCAGCGGATATTGACCTTGACCCGGTTCGCCATGCCGCCGTGGACGAGCGCTTCATTGAGCGACTTATAGGCATCGGGCAGCGACACATATTTGCCGACGACGCCGATCGTGACCTCGCCCTCTGGATGCTGCTTGCGGTCCATGATGTCGTACCAGCGCGACAAGTCGGGCGCGGGCGCGTCGTGGATGCCGAAATGCCGCAGCACCTCATTGTCCAGCCCCTCGCCATGATACTGCACCGGCACCGAATAGATGCTGTCGGCGTCGAGCGCCGGGATCACCGCCTCTTTGCGCACGTTGCAAAATTGCGCGATCTTCGCGCGCTCGCCATCGGGCAGCGGCCGTTCGCAGCGGCAGAGCAGGATTTCGGGCTGCACGCCCAGCGACGCGAGTTCACGAACACTATGCTGCGTCGGCTTGGTCTTCAGCTCACCCGCCGCGGCAATATACGGCACCAGCGTAACATGGACCGACAGCGTCTTGTCGCGCCCCTCTTCGTTGCGCAGCTGGCGGATCGCCTCGATGAACGGCAGCGATTCGATGTCGCCCACGGTGCCGCCGATTTCGCACAGCACGAAATCCAGGTCGTCGAGCTCGGCGCGCGCGAACGCCTTGATCGCATCGGTCACATGCGGGACGACCTGCACCGTCGCGCCCAGGTAATCGCCGCGGCGTTCCTTGGTGATGATCTGCTGATAGATGCGGCCCGAGGTGATATTGTCGCTCTGCCGCGCCGCGACGCCGGTGAAACGCTCGTAATGGCCAAGGTCGAGGTCGGTCTCGGCGCCGTCGTCGGTCACATAGACCTCGCCATGCTGGTACGGGGACATCGTCCCGGGATCGACGTTCAGATAGGGATCGAACTTGCGAATCCGGACGCGATAGCCGCGCGCTTGCAACAAAGCCGCGAGGCTAGCCGCCATCAAACCTTTGCCAAGCGAGGAGACCACGCCGCCGGTGATAAAAATGAACCGCGCCATGGGAGGAAAGACTTACTCAACGGGAGGGGGACGGCGCAAGCCGTCGAATCGCTTGCCGCGGAATTTATTTCCGCGGTGCGGGCTAAATCAAAAGCCGAAGCTGTCAGTTATTGCTTGGCGGGTGCCTGTGCGGGAGCCTGCGCCGGTGCCGGAGCGCTTTCCTGCGTCGCGGCCGCGGCCGCTGCGGCCAGCGGATCGTCGCTCACGGGAGCGGGAGCGGCCGTCGCGGGTGCAGAAGGTGCCGGCTGCGCCGGACCGGTCAGCGACGACGTCGGCGCCGCGCCGCTCGTCTGCGCCGATTTCGACAGCGAGGTGTCGATCGTCGAACCGCCGCGACCGACCGAGGCCATCGCCGCCAGGACGATCGACAGGCCGACGAACAGGCACGCGAGAATGGTCGTCGCGCGGGTCATGAAATCCGCCGCGCCGCGCGCCGACAACATCCCGCCGGGGCTGCCACCGACGCCCAAACCGCCACCTTCCGACTTCTGCATCAAAATGACGCCGATCATCGCCGCGGCAACGAGCGCCTGCAGGACGAGAATGAAGGTGAAAAGGCTGGACATCATATTTTCCTGAACTTGCACGCCCTCAAACGAACCGCGCTCGCGGCGCACATAGAGACGAAGCGGCTTGGCTTCAAGCATATCGTCGTCGCCCGACGATCCTCCCTGTGGCGCAGCGATGGGGAGGTGGCAGCNNGCGCGAAGCGCTGACGGAGGGGCCATGGCGCAACGCCGCAGCCCCTCCACCATCGCCTGCTGCGACGGTCCCCCTCCCCATGGCTTCGCCACAGGGAGGATCAGGCTATTCACCCCAGCGCCGCAGTCGCCGCCACAATCGGCACAAACTTCGCCGCGGTCAGGCTCGCCCCGCCGACCAGCGCACCATCGACATCGCCAGCCCCCAGCAGCTCGGCAGCATTGTCGCCATTTACCGAACCGCCATACAACAGCCGCATATCATCCGCCTTGCCGCCAAAGCGCGCCGTCAGCGCGCCGCGGATCGCACCGTGCATTGCCGCGACATCGGCTACCGTCGGCACCAGCCCGGTCCCGATCGCCCAGATCGGCTCATAGGCGATGGAAAGCCGCGTGGCGTCAAAATCATCGGGGACCGATTGGGCGACCTGCGCGAGCACATAATCGATCGCGCCGCCCGATTCGCGCACTTCGCGCGGCTCGCCGACGCA
The DNA here is from genome assembly GCF_002454115.1 of Sphingopyxis sp. UBA6723. GTDB lineage: Bacteria > Pseudomonadota > Alphaproteobacteria > Sphingomonadales > Sphingomonadaceae > Sphingopyxis. The sequence goes on from NZ_DKIH01000013.1 coordinate 484,166, forward strand.
CAGGATCACCGACAGTCCCGCCGCCAGCCCGGCCTCAGCCTTGGCGCGGATATCAGCGTCGCTTTCACCGCAGCCTTCGCGCCGCTCGCTATGCCCGACGATCACCAGCGTCGCCCCGGCGTCGGCCAGCATCAGTGCCGAAACCGATCCGGTAAAGGCGCCCGATGCGGCGCTGTGACAATCCTGCCCGCCGACGGCGGCGCCCGGTGCCGCGGCGACCATCCCACCGATCAGCGTGAACGGCGGGCATAACGCCACATCGACGCCGGGATGATCTTTGGCCGCCGCAAAAATCGCCTGCGCATCGGCAATCGCCGCCGATAGCCCGTTCATTTTCCAGTTGCCGACTACATATTTGCGCCGTGCCATTGCCGCGTCTCTCCCACCGTTCGAATGATCCAATGGCCCTAGCGGCGGGCGGGGCCGATAGGCAAGCGGTGTCGCGCCGCCACGAAAAGCCCGTTTCGCGCCTTGATGCCGTGCCGCCGCGCCTCTAAAGCATCGCCGAGCCGCGCATCCCCGCGCCCCGCCGAAAGACTGACCGCTTCATGATTACCGCAATTCGCCGCATGTTTTCCTCGACGCTCGGCAAGTTCCTCGCGCTCGGCTTTGTCGCCTTTATCGGCGTGGCTTTTGCGCTCAGCGACGTCACCGGCAATTCGACCTTTGGCGGCATCGGCGGCGCCAATGTCGCGAAAGTCGGCAGCGAAGAAATCGGCGTCGGCGAGCTGCGCGATCGCGTGCGTCTCGCCTATAATCAGGCGCGCCAGGACCAGCCGGGCATGACGATGGCGGCGTTTGTCGAATCGGGCGGCCTCGACCAGGTCCTCAATCAGATGATCGAAGGCATGGCTTTCGACCAGTTTGCGACCGAAATGGGCTTTGGCGTCAGCAAGCGGCTCATCGACGGCCGTATCGCCGACATCCCCGCCTTCGCCGGCGTGTCGGGCAGCTTCGACCAGACCGCGTTCGAAACCTTCCTGCGCCAGAACGGCATGACCGAAGCGCAGCTGCGCCGCGACCTGCGCCAGCAGCTGCTGATTGAACAGATCGCCGCCCCGATTGCCAGTATGCCGCGGCTCGCCCCCGGCATGGCGCAGCCCTATGCCGCGCTGCTGCTCGAACAGCGCCGCGGTCAGGCGACCTTCATTCCCGCCAGCGCCTTCGCGCCGACCGCCGACCCGGGCGACGCCGCGCTCAAAACCTACCTGATGCAGAACGCCGCCAAATTCACTGTGCCCGAACGCCGCGTGATCCAATATGCGCTGTTCGATGCCGCCAGCGTACCGGTTCCCGCAGTCACCGACGCCGAGATCGCCAAAGTCTACAAGGACAATGCCGCGCAATATGCCGCGAGCGAAACGCGCCGCTTTGCGCAGGTGATCGCGCCCGATCAGGCGACCGCCAACGCGCTCGCCGCCAAGGTGCGCAGCGGTACGTCGCTCGCCGCCGCGGCGCAGGCCGCGGGCCTTTCGGCCTCGACCACCGGCGACCTCACCCAATCGTCCTATGCCGCCACCAGCACCGCCGCCGCCGCCAAGACGGCGTTCGCCGCCAAACAGGGCGATTTGATCGGTCCGATCCAGACCGGCCTCGGCTGGAGCGTCGCGCGCGTCGAGGACGTCACCGCGCGTCCGGCGCGCAGCCTCGCCGACGCCAGCGCCGACATCCGCACCGAACTGGCCAAGAACAAGGCGAACGAGGCGATCGTCGATTATTACAATGCGATCCAGGACGCCGTGAACAGCGGCGCGTCGATCGACGAAATCGCCGCCGACCGCAAACTCACCCTCGCCACCACCCCGGCGCTGCTCCCCAGCGGCCGCGTTCCCGGCCAGCCCGCTTACACCCTGCCCCCCGAACTCGCCCCGCTGGTCAGTCAGGCGTTCCAGGGCGCTTCGGAAGGCGAAGGCCAGCTCGCCACGCTGGTCGAAAACCAGAAATTCGCCGTCTATGCGGTGAAATCGATCATCGCCGCCGCGCCGCCGCCCTTCGCGCAGATTCGCGCCGACCTGCTCACCGACTGGCGTTTCGCGCAGGGGCAAAAGGTCGCTCGTGACAAGGCGCGCGCGATCGTCAAGGCGGTCGAAGGCGGCCAGACGCTGGCCGCCGCGGTCACCGCCGCGGGGCCGAACATCGGCAGCGTCCAGACGATCGGCGGTCGCCGCGGTGAACTCGGCCAGAACGGCCAGCCGGTGCCGCCCGAACTCGCCCTGCTGTTCTCGATGGCCAAAAACAGCGTCAAGACGCTCGAAATCCCCGGCAATCGCGGCTGGATGGTGATCGCGCTCGCCGACGTCCAGCGCCCCGATCCCAAGTCGATCGAGCCCGCCCGCGTCGCCGCGATCGCGCAGCCGCTCGCGCCCGCCTTTGGCAACGAGCTGATCGAACAGCTCGCTGGCGAAGCCAAGCGCCGCGTCGGGGTAACGATCAACAAGGAACTGGTCGAGCAACTGCGCCAGGAACTCACCGGCACCGCGCCGGTCGCCGAATAACCGACCGGTGGCGCTGGAGGGAAAAGCCGCGGCGCTCGAAGCCCTGGCGGGTGGCCGCGGCGCGGTCGTCTGGCAGCGGCTGATCGCCGATATCGAAACCCCCGTGTCGGCGGCGCTCAAGCTGATCGAGCCGGGACGCGGCGACTGGGTACTTGAATCAGTCGAAAGTGGCGAAACGCGCGGGCGTTACAGCCTGCTCGGCCTCGATCCCGACCTGATGTTCGAAGTCACCGGCGACGCGGCGCGGATCAACCGCGACTGGCGCCATGACCGCGACGCCTTCGCACCGCTAGCTGCCCCCGCGCTGCAAGCGCTGCGCGATCTGGTCGCCGAATGCCGCTTCGACGTCCCCGACGGCTTGCCCAAGGCGCTCGCGACGCTCGTCGGCTTTTTCGCCTACGAAACCATCGGCCTCGTCGAGCGCATCCCACGCGCACCCGGCGCCGGGCTCGGCCTGCCCGACATGGTGTTCGTCCGCCCGACGACGATCCTCGTCTTCGACCGCCTCGCTGACGAACTGTTCCTCATCGCGCCGATCTGGCCCGACGCCGACGGCGCGCTCGACCGGATGATCGAGGCGGCACAGGACCGGCTCGACAGCGTCGCCGCGCGGCTGTCGACCGCCAGCGTGTCCGCTGATCGCGCCCTGACCGATGCGCTCCCCACCAACATCGCCGCCAACCCCGCCACCCCGCCCGCGCAATTCGCCGCGATGGTCGCCAAGGCGAAGGACTATATCGCCGCGGGCGACATTTTTCAGGTCGTGCTGTCGCAGCGTTTCTCAACTCCCTTCGACCTGCCCCCCTTCGACCTCTACCGCGCGCTCCGCCGCATCAATCCCTCGCCCTTCCTCTATTTCCTCGATCTGCCGGGCTTTGCGCTGATCGGCTCGTCGCCCGAGATATTGGTGCGCGTCCGCGATGGCGAGATCACGATCCGCCCGATCGCGGGAACTCGCCCGCGCGGCAAGACCAGCGCGGAGGACGTCGAGAACCGCGAAAGCCTGCTCGCCGATCCCAAGGAACGCGCCGAACATCTAATGCTGCTCGACCTCGGCCGCAACGATGTCGGCCGCGCCGCGGTCGGCGGCAGCGTCACCGTCACCGACAGCTATACGGTCGAATTCTACAGCCACGTCATGCACATCGTCTCGAACGTGATCGGCCGCATCGCCCCCGACAAGGACGCCATCGACGCGCTGTTCGCCGGCTTCCCCGCGGGGACCGTCAGCGGCGCCCCCAAGGTCCGCGCCTGCCAGATAATCGCCGAATTGGAAGCCGACGCGCGCGGGCCTTACGCGGGCGGCGTCGGCTATTTCGCGCCCGACGGCAACATGGACAGCTGCATCGTGCTGCGCACCGCGATCGTCAAGGACGGCGAGATGCATGTGCAGGCGGGCGCCGGCATCGTCGCCGACAGCGACCCCGCCTATGAACAGCGCGAGTGCGAGGCCAAGGCCGGCGCGCTCTTCGCCGCGGCGCGCGAAGCGGTGCGGTTGGCTGGAACGCCGGGATATGGGCAATAGCTTGACCTGATCGGGACGTACGCTAGCGTCCCGCGATGCACAAACTCCTCGCCCCGCTCGCCCTGCTGCTCGCCAGCGTTCCCGCCCACGCCCAAACCCCTGCGGGTGCCGTCGAGGGCGACGCGATCCTCAACGATTTCGCCTTCGCATCCGGCGAAAAGCTGCCCGAACTCAAAATGCACTACACCACGCTCGGCACCCCGCAGCGCGACAAAAACGGCCATGTCACCAACGCGGTGATGATCCTCCACGGCACCGGCGGCAGCGGCAAGCAATTCTTTCAGCCGCAATTTGCCAGCGAGCTGTTCGGCCCCGGCCAGCTGCTCGACACCGCGAAATATTACATCATCCTGCCCGACAATATCGGCCATGGCGCCTCATCGAAGCCCAGCGACGGGATGCGGATGAAATTCCCGAAATATGACTATGACGACATGGTCAGCGCCCAGCATCGGATGCTCACCGAAAAGCTCGGCGTGCACAAACTCAAGCTGATCCTCGGCACCTCGATGGGCTGCATGCACGCCTTTGTCTGGGGCACCACCCGCCCCGGCTTTGCCGAAAAGCTCGCCCCCTTCGCCTGCCTGCCGGTCGAGATCGCGGGCCAGAACCGCATGTGGCGCACCTTGACAATCGACGCGATCAAGGCCGATCCGCTGTGGCAGGGCGGCAATTACACCACCCCGCCCGCGGCAGGACTGCGCACCGCCGCATCGCTCAGCATGATCGCGGGCGCCAACCCCTATGCGCTCCAGGTCCAATATCCGACCCGCGAAGCAGCGGAGAAGTTCAAGGACGAAGCATTCGCGCGAATGTTCGGCCGCAACGATGCGAATGACACCATTTATCAGCTTGATAGCTCGCGCACTTACAACCCGTGGCCCGGTCTCGAAAAGATCAATGTCCCGACCCTATGGATCAACTCCGCCGACGACTTCATCAACCCGCCCGCCTACGGCATCACCGAAAAGGCCGGGGCGCGGATGAAAACGACGCGGTTCATCCTGATCCCCGCCAGTCCCGAAACCAAGGGCCACAGCACCCATACCTGGGCCAAATTCTGGAAAGACGATCTGGCAAAGCTGATGGCGGAGTAGCCACCCCTCGTTCGTCATCCCGGCGCAGGCCGGGATCTCTCCGGCGAAGTCGAACGCGACGGCGAGATCCCGGCCTGCGCCGGGATGACGAAGGTAAGTTTGCGCGCCGAAAAGCTTCTATCCCTTCCCCCGCCACCCCAAAATCGTTACGGCCCACCCCCATGATCCTCGTCATCGACAATTACGACAGCTTCACCTTCAACCTCGTTCATTACCTGATCGAGCTGGGCGCCGACGTCCGCGTCGAACGTAACGACGCGCTCACCGCTGCCGAAGCCCTCGCGACCGGTGCCGAAGCGATCCTCATCTCCCCCGGCCCCTGCACCCCCAATGAAGCCGGGATCAGCCTCGACCTCGTCGCCGCCTGCGCGGACGCCCAGCGGCCGCTGCTCGGCGTCTGCCTTGGCCATCAGGCGATCGGCCAGCATTTCGGAGGCACCGTCCAGCGCGGCCATCTGATGCACGGCAAGACCTCGCCGGTGTGCCACGATGGCAGCGGCCTCTACGCCGGCCTGCCCTCGCCGTTTCAGGCGACGCGCTATCACAGTCTCGAAGTCGTCGATATTCCGGACTGCCTGATCATCAACGCGACCAGCGACGACGGCGCCGTGATGGGCTTCCGCCACACCGAGCTGCCGATCCACGGGGTGCAATTCCACCCCGAAAGCATCGCGACCGAACATGGCCACGCGATGCTCGCCAATTTCATGGAGCTGGCCGGACTGCCCGTATTCGCGCGGCAAGCCGCATGAGCCGCTTCGGCCCGCTTCCCGATCCGGCGCATCTGCTGGATCATGACGAGGCCGCACAGGCCTTCGCCGACATCCTCGACGCGCGCACCAGCGAGGACGAGATCGCCGAATTCCTCACCGCCCTGTCCGATCGCGGCGAAACGATGGTCGAAATCGCCGCCGCGGCGCAGGCGCTGCGCGACCGGCTGATCCCCATCAATGCTCCCAAGGGCGCGATCGACGTGTGCGGCACCGGCGGCGACGGTCATCACACGCTCAACGTCTCGACCGCGGTCGCGATCGTAGTCGCGGCGTGCGAAGTCCCCGTCGCAAAGCACGGAAATCGCGCCGCTTCGTCGAAATCAGGCGCCGCCGACACCCTCGAAGTCCTCGGCCTCGACATGGAGCGCGCCGGGCGTCTCGCCGAAGCGACCCTCGCCGACCTCGGGATCTGCTTCCTGTTCGCCGCCAACCACCATCCGGCGATGAAGCGCATCCAGCCGATCCGCCAGAAGCTCGCCCGTCGCACGATCTTCAACCTGATGGGACCGCTCGCCAATCCGGCGCGCGTCACCCGCCAGCTCATCGGCATCGCGCGCCCCGGCTACGTCCCCGTTTATGCCGAGGCGCTGCACCGGCTCGGCACCGACCATTCGCGTGTCGTCTCGGGCGACGAAGGCATCGACGAACTCTCGCTCGCGGGCGGCAACGAAGTCGCGGTGGTCAATGCCGAAGGCGTATTCATGCAGCGCAGCCATGCTGCCGATGCCGGTCTGCCGTCCCACCCGATCGAGGCGATCCGCGGCGGTGACGCGGCGGACAATGCCAAGGCGCTGCGCGAAATGCTGCAAGGCGCACCCGGGGCATACCGCGACGCCGTGCTCTACAACGCCGCCGAAGCGCTCGTCATCGCGGGTGCGGTCGACACGCTGACCGATGGCGTCGAGGAAGCCGCCGAAGCGATCGACAAGGGGCTCGCCAACGCGCTGCTCAACTGCTGGATCGCGTATAAATGAACAAGCTGACCCAGATCCTCGCCACCAAGGCCGAAGAAGTGACCGCGCGCCGCGCGCTGCGCTCGCTCACCGACCTCGACGCCATCGACGCCGGCCCAGTGCGCGGCTTCCACGCGGCGTTGCAGGCCAAGATCGACGCGGGCGCCTTCGCCCTCATCGCAGAAATCAAGAAAGCCTCGCCCTCCAAGGGATTGATTCGGGACGATTTCAACTCCGCCGACCACGCCCGCGCCTATGCCGCGGGGGGCGCCGCCTGCCTCTCGGTACTGACCGACGCGCCTTATTTTCAGGGCCACGAAGATTATCTGGTCGCCGCGCGCGCCGCCTGCGCCCTGCCCGCGCTGCGCAAGGATTTCATGATCGACCCCTGGCAGGTCGCCGAAGCCCGCGCGATCGGCGCCGACGCCATCCTGATCATCGTTGCCGCGCTGGAGGACGGCACAATGCAGGACATCGAGGCCGCCGCGATTGAGCGCAGTATGGACGTCCTCGTCGAAGTCCATGACGAAGCCGAACTAGACCGCGCGCTGACCCGGCTGCATTCGCGCCTGATCGGCGTCAACAACCGCGACCTGCGCACCTTCGAAACCGACCTCGGCGTCACCGAACGCCTCGCCAAACTGGTTCCCGCGGGCACGCTGCTCGTCGGCGAAAGCGGCATTGCCACCCACGCCGACTGCCAGCGCCTTGCCGCCAGCGGCGTACGAACCTTCCTCGTCGGCGAAAGCCTGATGCGCCAGGATGACGTCACGGCGGCAACGAGGGCGTTGCTGGAGGGTTGAGTTTCGCTTTCCGGTAGATAGCGGACTGTCGGGGCACTGACGGCCTTTGGCAGTTTAGCTGCCCATTCATGATCGTTTTGATGGCCTGTCGCTCCGCTATCCTTGCTGAGCGAAGCGCCTAAGGTTGCTGCCCGGAACGTGGTGGATCGATTCCCTCTCGTTCGCGCGACCTTGGAAGCAACAGCAGGATCAGGCCAGCAACAGTCAGCAGGGCAAGCGTAAACACGCTCCCTTCCGGTCCTTCCCCGGCACCATTGAGCCAGGCCGGCCCGACAGGCACCAATTTCACGACCAGTGCGGGCAAACCGGTGTCCAAACCTGTAATTGGCACATCAAAGCCGGCGCCGGCAAACCAGTTCCAGCCGACGTGCCAGCCCATCACGCCCCAGATCGAATTCGAATACCGCACCCAGGCGCAGGCGAAAATCGCGAAGATGAAGGTCATGACCAACGCCGACACCGTTGCTCTGGGCGAAAGGTGAACAAAGGTGAAAGCGGCGGACGACAGTATGAAGGCGGCGGTCATGTTCCAACGCCGCATGACGGCCGAGAACAGCCAGCCGCGAAAAACGAACTCCTCTACGCTTGCTTGCACGACAAAGCCGGCGAGCAACAGGGCGATCCAGCCAAGCGCTGCAGGGGTGGCAAAGGCGGGGGCCAGATCAGCGACACGGTATCCGCCAGAATGGGCTATCGCCGTCACGATCGCGCCCATCATCCCTATCCCAACGGCCAGTCCGGTCAGGAACTTTTTGAGCCCCCCTTCGCCGCAAAGTCCGGCACTTGCGAGGCTTCTCTTTTCAACCCAGCGAACCCAGCCAGCGACCGCAAGCCCCAATGCGCTGAACGAAACTAGCATCAGGAAAAAGCCCAACGGCCCGCGCGGGGGGCCCATCGGCTCCGTAAAGCCGAGATATGCGAGCCCGAGATCGCCCGGCAACATACTGATGACAAGAATGAATATGCAGATAAAGGGCGCGGCGATACTCGGCGGTATCCAGCCCTTGGCCGGCTCGTCGGAAAAGATCATCTGTGTCATACTACCGCAGCTACCCGCTGGCAGCGGACGGCTATAGAACGATCGTGCGGAACAAGTCCGAACGAAGCCATTGCTTCGGCGTGAGGCCAACGGTCTTGCGAAATGTTCGGCCAAAATGGCTCTGATCGGCGAACCCGGCGCCATGCGCGGCATCGGCCAGCGTCGCGCCGTCGCGCAAGAGCTGTTTTGCAAGATCGACCCGTCGGTACTGCAGATAGCGATAGGGGCTGGTGCCGAGCACTGCCCGGAAGTCACGCGAAAGCTGCCACCGGTCAAAGCCAGTCACTTGCTCCAATTGATCGAGCCGTGCACCGAAAACGACGGCGGTTTCGAGAAATTCGCGCGCCCGCATCACAGCTGTTCGGTTGGCGATTCTCACCGTTTCCGCCCCGCCAGAAGCTTTGTTCATGGCATGGGCCAGATCGTAAAGCGCGTCTTCATAAGCACCGGGATCCGCGACGCCAGCGCAGTCGACGACCATGTTGAAGGCTGCCGCGATCAAGGCGGGATCCGTCGATACGCCATCAACGACAAACGGCAGCTCGGCGCCTCCAAGCACCGCCTGGAGATGCGTTGGCGGAACATAGGCTGCCCTATAGCTGAATCCCGCCTCATCGCTGCAATGTCCATCGTGCATTTCGTCAGGATGGAGGATTAGCACCTGCCCAGGGAGCGAATGTCGCATCGACCCGCGATAGTTGAACGCTTGCACCCCAGCCATCGTCAAAGCGACCGTGTAAGTATCGTGCCGATGCGGCGAAAACGCTGCCCCGACCAGCCGGTTTGCAACTCGCTCGATCAGTTCGAACGAGCCGTCCGAATGCCATCGGTCTGAAGAGTGCGCTGCAGAACTCATCGACAATATATCGGGCGTAAGCAGCAAGAAGGCAAATCTTGCGAATTCAAATAGGAACCTAAGATCGCTTGCGTGACTTTCGGGCCGAAACTGTCTTCCTCAGCAAAAATGGCCTCACGTGAACCTTGGAGGGTCAGTGGTCTTGGCCTCTTCGAGGTCTGCAAGCCACAACAAGTCTTCCGTCGGCATTTCACCTGAAAGGACGGCAGCTTTCACCGGCCTTGGCGTCGGCGACGAGCGACCGAAATCGCTTGTTTCCAGCCGTTACAACGCCTCTTCCAACTCCACACCCCCATCGCCCCTTGCCTTTCCCACCCGAGCTTGCTTCGCTCCTGCGATGACGCTCAAACCGACTCATCTCGACGACACCGGCGCCGCGCATATGGTCGATGTCGGCGCCAAGCCCGCAACCCAGCGCCGCGCCGTCGCCAGCGGCCGCATCACCATGTCCGCGGACGCGTTGGCAGCCATCCGCAGCGGCAACGCGCCCAAGGGCGACGTCCTTTCGACCGCGCGGATCGCCGGGATCATGGCCGCCAAGCGCACCGCTGACCTCATCCCGCTCTGCCATCCGCTCGCCCTCACCAAGGTCGGCGTCGATTTTGCGTGGGAAGACAATGGTATCGCGGTCACCGCGACCGCCGCGACCAATGGCCCGACCGGGGTCGAGATGGAGGCGCTCACCGCCGCCTCGGTCGCCCTCCTCACGCTTTACGACATGGCCAAGGCGCTCGACCGCGCGATGGTGATTGGCGACATCTGCCTGCGCGAAAAAAGCGGTGGCCGCTCGGGCGACTGGCGCGCCGAATGAGCGGCTTGCTGCCGGTCGAGGAGGCGCAGGCGCGGCTGCTGGCGCTGCGCGGCCCGCTGCTGCCCGAGAAAATATCTTTTTCCGAAGGCTTTGGCCGCTACACTTCGAATGACATCCTGGCCCGCCGCGACCAGCCCGCCGCGCCCTTATCGGCGATGGACGGCTATGCGATCCGCTTCGCCGACCTCCCCGGCCCGTGGGCCGTCATCGGTGAAAGCGCCGCAGGGGCCGCGCCGGGTCGCACTGTGAACGCAGGCGAAGCGATGCGCATCTTCACCGGCGCGATCGTCCCCGAAGGCGCCGACACCGTCATCGTCCAGGAGGATGTCGCCGCCGACGGCAGCACACTGACCCTGACCGGCGACGGCCCCGCCACACGCGGCAGCCATGTCCGCCCCCGCGCCAGCGATTTTGCCGTTGGCGATTGCCTGCTGCCCGCGAGCACCCGCCTCACCCCCGGCGCGATCGCCGCCGCGGCGATGAGCGGCGCGGAGCAACTCATGGTCGGTAGCCGCCCGCGCGTCGCGATCCTCACCACTGGCGACGAACTTGTGCAGGCGGGGCGCACTCTGACTGCAGGCCAGATCCCCGACAGCAACAGCCCAATGCTCTCCGCAATGCTCGCCGGCGAGCCCGCCGTTGTCAGCCTACCCCACCATGTCCGCGACGACCGCGCGATACTGGCCAAAGTTCTGAAGGATTTGGCGCGACGTCACGACGTCATCGTCACCGTCGGCGGCGCCTCCGTCGGCGACCACGACCATGTCCGCGGCGCGCTGCAGGACGCGGGCGGCCAGATCGATTTCTGGAAGATCGCGATGCGCCCGGGCAAGCCGCTGATCGCCGGAACGATCGGCGACGCCGTCCTGCTCGGCCTGCCCGGCAACCCGTCGTCGGCGTTCGTCACCGCGACATTGTTCCTGCTTCCACTTGTCCGCCACCTTGCGGGATCGCGCGATCCCTTGCCTGCCATCCATCAAGCTCGGCTTGCCAAGGCCTTGGACGGCGGCGGCGGTCGCCGCGATTATCTGCGCGCGCGCCTCGAAAGCGGCCGCTTGACCCCGCTCACCGGGCAGGACAGCGGCATGACGCTCCCGCTTGCCACCGCGAACGCGCTGCTGATCCGCGACATCGCCGCGCCGCCGCGCGATGCGGGCGCAATGGCGGACTATATCGTCATCGCTTGACAAGTCCCGCTCTGTTCCACTATCGTTCTCATTATGTCCGGTTCTGGTCCTGACGGAGAATGACAATGTTGACTGCCAAGCAGCATGAACTGCTTCACTTCATACAGCAAAAGCTCGACGCAAGCGGCATTTCGCCATCGTTCGAAGAGATGAAGGAAGCGCTGGGACTCAAGTCCAAGTCCGGAATTCACCGCCTTATCAGCGCCTTGGAAGAACGCGGCTTCCTCCGCCGCCTCCCCAACCGCGCCCGCGCCCTCGAAGTGATCAAGCTCCCCGAAGCGGCCAAATCGCCCGTGCGTGAGCGTAGCGACAATGTCGTCCCGCTCCGCAAGCCCGCCCCCGCGATGCGCCCGATCGCCGCCAACGACATCGTCGAAGTGCCGCTGCACGGCAAGATCGCCGCGGGCGTCCCGATCGAGGCGTTCGAGGATCACAATCACCTCTCCGTCCCCGCCGCGCTGCTCGGATCGGGCGAACATTATGCGCTCGAAGTGTCGGGCGACTCGATGGTCGAGGCGGGGATCTTCGACGGCGATTATGCGCTGATTCAGAAAGCCAGCACCGCGCGCGAGGGTGACATCGTCGTCGCGCTGGTCGACGGTCAGGACGCGACGCTCAAATATTTCCGCCGCGAAGGCCCGATGATCCGGCTCGATCCCGCTAACAGCGCCTACGAACCGCAACGCTACCCCGCCGACCGCGTCATCGTGCAAGGGCGGCTGTCGGGACTGCTTCGTCGTTACCACTAAGCTGCTGCGGCTGCCGCCACGGATGCGCGTCCCCGGCGCGCAGCGTGGTGACGGCCGCGGGCTGCTCGCCCAGATAGAGGGCCAGCCCGCCGGTTTCGAGCAAGCTGTCGCGATCGATCGTCAGCCAGCGCCCGACGCATTCCCGCGGTAGCCAGCGGTCACTGATGACGACATCGGCAGCCGCGCAGGCCGCCGCCCTATCGCTCCCCTCGATCCGGTCGCGCCCGCGCGACGCCAGGATGATGCGCCGGTCAGCCCCCTCGCCTTGGCTCCAGCGACAGAAATCGCGGTTGCATTCGACATGCTCAAGCTCGGCGAGCGCCGCCAGCGGCGTATCGATCCCCGCTGCTTCGGACAGTGTATCACGGACATACTCGCCCGCACGGTCGCGCAGCAACGCGTAGCCGCCATCGGGCAGCGCTGCGGCGATATGCTTGCCGTCGCCGGTCACCAATATGTCCGGCCGCGGCTGAACCAGCAGCGTCACCATGCCGATGGTGAGCGGGACCAGTCCCGCACGGCGCCACCGCGTTTGCCAGAGCAGAAACCACAGCCCGCCGAACACTGCGATCGCGAAGCCCCACGGCGGAAACACAGGCAGTGTTGCGACCGCGCCGGGTGCCGCCGCAACCCAATGCGCTAAACCAATGAGGGCGTTGATCGCCGCTTCGGCGACCCACCAGAACGGCGCGCCGAGGCCGATGCTGTCGAACAGCAGCGCAAAGGCTTCGGCGGGCATGATGACAAAGGTTGTCAGCGGGATAGCGATCACATTGGCGAGCGCGCCATAGAGGCCCGCCTTGTGAAAATGGAACAGCGCGATCGGTGCCAGCGCCGCCTCGACGACCAGCCCGGTCAGGACCAGCCCGCCGATGCCGCGGCCGAACCGGAAAACCCATGGCTCTTCGCGCCGGGCGACGAAGGCGCGCATCCAGCGGCTTTCGTGGAGCGCCACGATCGCGGTAACCGCGGCAAAGCTGAGCTGAAAGCTCGGCCCCGCCAACGCCTCCGGCCGCCATAGCATGACCAGCAACGCCCCTGCCGCAACCAGCCGCAACGTCAGCGCCTCGCGCCCCATCAGAAACGCGATCAGCACCAACAACGAGGCGATGAACGACCGCAAAGTCGGCACCTCGGCACCCGCAAGCAGCGTGTAGCCACCGCCCACCAACGCCGCGGCGGCGGCCGCGAGCGGCAGTACCCATCCACGCAGCGCCAGCCGCCGACTGAGCGCCAGCAGCCGCATCGCGATGAGCATCGTGAACCCCACCACGGCGGTGACATGCAGCCCGCTGATCGACAGCAAATGCGCCAGCCCGCTGCGCCGCATGGCTTCGTCATCGGCTTCGCTGATCGCCCCGCGGTCGCCGGTGACCAGCGCCGCCGCGACCCCGCCCGCCGATCCATCGATTTGGCCGTGAATATACCGCGTCAGGCGCGCGCGAAGCGGCGGTTGCCCTCGCCCCACTCCCGGCGCCCGGCTGATGTCACCAATCACTGTCCCGACGGCACCCAGCCGGTCGAACCATGCGCGCTGGGCAAAATCATAACCGCCCGGCAGGCTGGCGGTCGGTGGTGGCATCAACCGCGCGCGCAGGCCGATCCGTTCGCCCGGTAGCACGCCCGCAGCCTGATCCTCGCTCGCCGTCACGCGCAACCGCGGCGGCAGGTCGGCACGCGCGTGGGGCCGGACGATCAAGCGCACCTGCCCCCGCGCGGGCTGCGCATCAACGCGCTCGACCTCCGCCGAGAAGCTCGTGGTCACCGGCGCCGCCAGGACCGGTGCCTCGACCCACAGCGCGCGGCCCCAGATGAGCAGCATTCCCGCTGCGACGACGCCGCAACCGATGACAATCGAGCGCCCAAACCGCCGCTGCCAGCCTACCAGCAGCCCCGCCAACGCCACCGCGCTCAGTGCCAGCAGCGCACCGATCCAGTGCATCGCGGTCGGCAGCGCCAGCCACAGAGCAATCCCCGCGCCCAACGCCACCGGAAGCCACAGCGCAATCCGCTCGCGCTCCTCCTCCAACCGCGCCTCGATCCCATCGCCCAGCGCCCGCCAGCGACTTCCCCAGCGCGCGGCAATGGGCGTTTGAAGCTGCCTTGTCGCCATGCTAGGGGCTCCCCGATCGCCGCCGCGATGTGCGGCAAATTGTGTGAAAGAGGCCTTGGTGGCAACCGATATTGAAACCGATATGACCGCGAAAACCCCGGAAGCAACCGGCGCTGATGTCGTAACCCGTTTTGCCCCTTCACCGACCGGTTTCCTGCACATCGGCGGCGCGCGCACCGCGTTGTTCAACTGGCTGTTCGCGCGCCATCATGGCGGCAAATTCCTGCTGCGGATCGAAGATACCGACCGCGCGCGATCGACCGACGCGGCGATCGACGCGATCATCGACGGGATGCAGTGGCTTGATCTCGACTGGGATGGCGAGACGGTATTCCAGTTCGCCCGCGCCGACCGCCACGCCGCGGTCGCCGCCGAGCTGCTGGCCAAGGGTGAGGCCTATCGCTGTTACCTCAGCCAGGACGAACTCGCGGCGATGCGCGCCGAAGCGCAGGAAAAGCGCCTGCCCTTCCGAGTCCGCAGCCCCTGGCGCAACCGCACCGACGGCGACCCCGCCGTCCCGCACGTCGTGCGCCTGCGCGCGCCGCAGGACGGCGCCGCCACGATCGCCGACAAGGTGCAGGGCGAGGTTACCGTCCAGAACGCCGAACTCGACGATTTTGTCCTGCTGCGCAGCGACGGTACGCCGACCTATATGCTCAGCGTCGTCGTCGACGATAATGACATGGGCGTCACCCACGTTATCCGCGGCGACGATCATCTCAACAACGCCTTTCGCCAGCTGGCATTGATCCGGTCGATGAACTGGCGCGAGCCCGTCTATGCCCATGTGCCGCTGATCCACGGTGCCGACGGCGCGAAACTGTCGAAGCGCCACGGCGCGCTCGGGGTCGACGCCTATCGCGACGAAATGGGCTACCTCCCCGAAGCGGTGAACAATTATCTGCTTCGCCTCGGCTGGGGACATGGCGACGATGAAATCATCAGCCGCGAACAGGCGACCGAATGGTTCGACCTCGCGCATGTCGGGCGCTCGCCGTCGCGTTTCGACTTCAAAAAGCTGGAGAATCTTAACGGCCATTATCTGCGCGAGGCCGACGATGCCCGGCTGGCCACACTGGTCGCCCCGCGCGTCGAAACGCTCGTCGGTCGCACACTGAGCGATGTCGAACGCGACACGCTGACCCGCGCGATGGAATCGCTCAAACCGCGCGCCAAGACGCTCGACGAAATCGCCGACGGCGCGCTATTCCTGTTCCAGGCCGATCCGTTGCCGGTGGACGAAAAGGCTGCCGAGGTGCTAAAGGGCGCCCCGGAAGGCTTGCTGGCTGCCGTGACGCAGCGGCTGCGCGGGCTGAACCAATGGACGATAGAAGAGCTGGACGCCGCCGTGCGGGCCGAGGCCGAAGCCGCCGAACTGGGGCTCGGCAAATTGGCTGGGCCATTACGCGCGGCGCTAACCGGCCGAACCGTTTCCCCAGGGATTTTCGACGTGCTGTTGTTGCTTGGGCGTGATGTCAGTCTGGCCCGACTTGACGCAGCGCAACATTATCCGGCAGGGGCTTAGCCACGCTCTCTCCTCGCCGTCATAACAGGGAAAAATATATGACCGATCAACCCGCAAAAATCACCCTGGGCGACAAGACTGTCGAAAGCCCCGTCTTGTCGGGCACCATCGGTCCCGACGTCGTCGACATCCGCAAATTCTATGCCCAGACAGGCGCCTTCACCTACGACCCCGGCTTCACCTCGACCGCGAGCTGCGAATCGCAGATCACCTATATCGACGGCGACGAAGGCGTGCTGCTCCACCGAGGCTATGCGATCGGCGACCTCGCCGAACATTCCAGCTTCATGGAAACCTGTTACCTGCTGCTCAACGGCGAACTGCCGAACGCGCAGGAACTGGCCGATTTCGACAACACGATCACCCGCCACACGATGCTGCATGAGCAGCTTGCGACCTTTTACCGTGGCTTCCGCCGCGACGCGCATCCGATGGCGATCATGTGCGGGGTCGTCGGGGCGCTCAGCGCTTTCTATCATGATTCGACCGAGATTCACGATCCGCACCAGCGGATGATCGCGAGCCACCGCCTGATCGCCAAGATGCCGACGATTGCTGCGATGGCGTATAAATATTCGGTCGGCCAGCCCTTCGTCTATCCCGACAACAAGCTGAGTTACACCGGCAATTTCCTGCGCATGACCTTTGGCGTTCCGGCCGAGGAATATGAGGTCAATCCGGTCGTCGAACGCGCGCTCGACCGCATCTTCATCCTCCACGCCGATCACGAGCAGAACGCTTCGACCTCGACCGTCCGCCTTGCGGGATCGTCGGGCGCCAATCCGTTCGCGTGCATCGCAGCGGGCATCGCGTGTCTGTGGGGTCCGGCGCATGGCGGCGCGAACGAGGCCGCGCTCAACATGCTGCGCGAAATCGGCCGCCCCGAGCGCATCCCCGAATATATCGCGCGCGCCAAGGACAAGGACGATCCGTTCCGCCTGATGGGCTTTGGTCACCGCGTCTATAAAAACTACGATCCGCGCGCGACGGTGATGCAGAAGACCGTCCGCGAAGTGTTCGAAGCGCTCAAGGTCAACGACCCGGTGTTCGAAGTCGCTCTGCAGCTCGAGGAAATGGCGCTCAGCGATCCCTATTTTGTCGAGAAAAAGCTGTTCCCGAACGTCGATTTCTATTCGGGTGTCATCCTGTCGGCGATCGGTTTCCCGACGACGATGTTCACCGCCCTCTTCGCGCTCGCCCGCACCGTCGGCTGGGTCGCGCAGTGGAACGAGATGATCTCCGACCCCGCCCAGAAAATCGGCCGCCCGCGCCAGCTCTATACGGGTCCGGCGCCGCGCGATTATGTGCCGGTGGGTCAGCGCTAAGACGATTTTCGCGCTGAGGCGCAGAGAATGCAGAGAAAAGGATGGGGGCCGCGATTGCGGCCCCTTTTCGTTGGCGGCTAGGTCAAACTGGATGGCGACTTTGTGGTGGTTAGCTGCCCTTCGTTTCTTCGTCACCCCGGACTTGATCCGGGGTCCATGAGGCCATACGCCGCCCGCTGCTGAGAGGGCGCATGGATCCCGGATCAAGTCCGGGATGACGAAAGTTTATGGCCGCAAGTGGTCGAAACCAGACGTCATGAACCTCTGCGCTCTCTGCGTCTCTGCGCGAATTGAAAAAGCGCTACCCCACATCCCGCGCCGGCAGGCTCAGCGTAAACCGTGCCCCCTGCCCCGGCGCGCTATCGACCGTCAAATCGCCGTCCATCGCCCGCGCCAGTCGCCGCGCGATGTATAGCCCCAGCCCCGAACCACCGCTATCAGTGCGGCCCAGCCGCTCGAATTTCTCGAACACCACCGCCTGCTGCTCGGCGTCGATCCCCTGCCCCTGATCGGCGACGGTCACGGTCGCGCGGTCTCCGTCGCGGTTGACGCGGATCCAGATCAGCGAATTGTCGGGCGAATAGCGGATCGCATTGCCCAGCAGGTTGAGCAGCACCTGCAACACGCGGCGGAATTCGCCGGTTGCAGGCGCCTTGTCGTCGGTGCGCGGGGCGTCGATGCGGATGCCTTTTTCCTCGGCCTTCATGCCGAGCAGCCCGACCGCGCGGCGCGCAAGATCGCCCAAGTCGATTTCGTCGGCCGCCGCCTTGAATCCAGGCCGCTCGATATTCTGCAAATCGGCCAGATCGTCGACCAGCCCCAACAAATGCCGCCCGGCATGCGCAATATCGCCCGCGTAGCGTGCATAATCAGCGCGGATCGGGCCATCGAACTGGCCCGAAATCGTCTCGGCGGTCGCAATGATGCGGCTGAGCGGACCGCGCAACGCGCCGTCGATGCGCCGCCCGAATTGCGGATCGGACAGCGGCAGCGACCCGAACGCCGGATCGACGAGCATCGCGGCGGGCACCGGATCGGCGGTGTCCTCTGCGACGACGGCCGATCCGCGAAACCCGGTAAATCCACCGACCGCGTCGAACAGCGCGTCGCCCGACAGCGTCATCGCCATCCGCCCGGTCGGCGCGTCAGCCTGCACATGCTGGCCGTCGAAGCGCGATTGCCGCGCGAGCGCGCGCAAGACGGGAAAGCGCCCGTCACCATCGGGTTGCAGCTCGAACAATTCGGACAGCGAGCGCCCTTCCCAATCACTGGGGACCGGCGGGGCATCGGGCGCGGCGCGGAGCGCCACCACCCGCAATTGCTGGTCGCACTCCCAAGTCCAGCCGTGCGGTACGACGACATTCTCGCCGATCGCCGGGATCTGCGGCTGCGTCACCGGCCGCGTGCGCCAGTCGCTGATCTCCAGGCTCGCCCCCTCGGCGTCGGGGATGATCCGCACCAGCGCGTGGATATCGCTATGATCGTCGGCGGTGTGCAAAGGTCGGCTGATGTCACGGTGCAGTCGCTGCGCCAGCGCCACCAGCCGCGCCAGATGCGGCAGCGCCAGCGGCTTGCCCAGCCCCGCCCCCGCGCGCTGTTGCAGTCGCAGCAGCGGCGCATCGGCGCTGACCAGCGCGCCCGACCGGTCGATCCGGCCGCGGACGATCCGCTCGCTCATCGCTTGCCCTGCTCCGCCGCCAGCATGTCGCCGAAATCGCGCGCGCCGTCATCGGTCACCGCCCGCGACGGCAGCATCGCCAGCGACGCTTCGAGCGGCGCCAGCGCGGTGCGATCGAGCTGCAGCGGCGCGAGCAGCGACGGCAGCGCCCCCGTTTCGGCCGTCAGCAACGCCAGCGCCATATCGTCATAGCGGCGGCGGTGCGCCGCGGCGGCGAGTGCGATCAGCGTCGGCCAATCGTGCCGCGCGATCGCCTGTCCGGCAGCCTCGGACAAACCCGCACCCAAAATCTTTTGATAGGCCGCGCCCGCGTCGGCCATGCCGCGCTCGGCGGCGTGACGCTCGGTAGCAACCCGCACCGCGTCGCCCAATTGGGCCGCGCGGGCCTGATACTGGCTGACCTCGGCCAGACGCCACGCTGCGACGTCGCGCAACAACCCGCGAAACACCTCCCCGTCGAGGTCGGCAAGCGCCAGCGCAGGATGGCCCAGCGCGTCGAACCGGCGACGATCGGCAATCTGCAAATCCAGATAGGCGCGGTCGATGTCGGACAGTGGCGAGCCCACCGCGGCGTCGCTGCTCGCCTCGCCGGTATCGGCCAGGATCGGCGGCGGCGGCGTGCGCTGCGCCGATTGTTCGCGCCAGCGATGCTCCTCGGCGCGGGCGAAGCAGATCGGCGCCAGTCGCTCGGCGCCCGGCACCCCCTTGCGCAGCCATTCTTGCCACAATCCGTCGGTGTCGATCGCCGGGTCCAGCCACGCCGCGACATCGGCGACCAGCCGCCGTGCGATCCCGAGCGACAAGGCGCGCTGTTCCTCGGTCAGTCGCCCGGCGGCGGGCGCCGACAGATAGTCCGCGAGTTCGCGCAGGCGCGCGGACAGCGGATCGATGCCGGACGAGGAGACGGAGTCAGTCATGCACGATTGCGGATAGCAGGATGGCGTTAATACGCGCTAAACCTTGAACTGCTTTGTTTTAGGACGCTTCGGGGCGCCGCGCCAAGCGCAGCCACAGCAGGATTTGCAGCAACGCAAGCAGCGGCAGGATGGCGAACATCAGCGAGGCGAAGTCGAACAGCAGCGCCGGAGCGAGCATGATCCACGCCTGATCGGCATCGGGCAGCAGCCAGTGGAACCGCCGCCGCTCACCCGAATCCTCGTAGAGCGACCGGGCGAGCAGGATCGTCGCGGCGAGGCACGGCGCCAGCGCGGCCTCGGAAAACAGCGGCATGTCATGCCCCGGCCCCGCCAGCGAGACGATCCATGGAAAAACCGCGAGCAAGACCCAGGCAAAGGTGCGAATGACGTCGCGCACCCGGTCCTGCGCTGCGCTTTCGGCGCGAAATGCCGACAGAAAGCGCATCGCGGTCAGCCCCAGTCCGCCCAGGATCGCGACCAGCGCTCCCGCCGCCGCCAGCCCGCTCGCCGTCAGCCCCGCAACCGCCAACCACAGAAAGGCGGTCAAATAGGGGAGGTAGCGCGCTGTCGTCGGCGATTTGACCAGCAACGGCCCGGCAAGCCGGATCAGCGGCATCATGATCGCCGACCGCCCAAACCCCATCCCGCCATATTCAACCTGTTGCAGGCTCGATTGCTCGATCAGCGCCGCGGTCGGGCGGTCGGTAACGATCGCAATCTCGCCCTGCTCGAACAGCGCTGGTTCGCAATAGAGTCGCCGCGCGCCCGATTGCACCGCCAGCCGCAGCAGCGTGAGCATCATGTCCCATTCGCCCGGCATGGCCGCCAGCTCGGCGACCATCGGCTGGGAAATGCTCGCCAGCCCGCCCCAGCGCCGCGTTGCATCGATCCGCTCGAACCCCTGCGTCAGCGGGGTGTCGCCGGTGACGAGGATCGCGGGCGCCCCCGGCTTGGCGATCGCGGCATAATGCGTCCCTCCGGCGCGCAGCCCGTCGGCAACCAGGATGATCCGGTCATCCTCCTGCACCAACCCCATCAGGTCGGCGGCGGCGCGGACCGGGGTCACCTTCAACCCGCGGCGCCGGATGCGGTCGCACGTCGCCAACAGGTCGGCGGGTACTGCGGCGACCGCGACCGCGATATGCGTCACCCCGACATCGGCCAGCCGCGCCGCTTGCCGCTCGATAAGCGTTTCGCCCGCCACGGTGACGAGCGCGCGCAGCCCGCCGTCGGGCAAGACTTCGCTCGCGCCGATCAGCGCGATCAGGGCCATCGGCGGGCGCGATGATATTGAGGAACCACGGGTCAACGTCATATGACGCCGAACCGGTTTGGCAAGCATCGCTTGTTGCAGGGTGGCGGTGCATGATACGCCGCCGCGGTGGCAGAGCATGGATCGGCAATCATCATCGGGGCTTCGGGCGGGATCGGCGCCGCGCTCGCTGACGCTTTGCAGGCGGATGGACGCCATGACGTCATCCACCGTTTCGCCCGTTCTTTCCCGGACCCGCACCGTATCGACATCACCGACGAAGCCTCGGTTGCCGCCGCCGCGGCCCTCGTACGCGACAGCGGTCCGCCGCCGCGGCTGGTCATCGTCGCCACCGGCCTGCTCCACGCCGAGGGGCAACAGCCCGAACGAAAGCTCGCCGACATCGACCCCGCCTGGATGGCGCGCAATTTTGCGGTCAACACGATCGGCCCTGCCCTGATCGCCAAATATTTCCTGCCCCTGCTGCCGCGCCGCGAGCTTACCGTCTTCGCCATGCTGTCGGCGCGCGTCGGCAGCATCGGCGATAATCGCAGTGGCGGCTGGTACAGCTATCGCGCCTCGAAAGCCGCGCTCAATCAGTTGGTGCGCGGCTTCGCGATTGCCGAGGCGCGGCGCAATCCCGACGCGCTCGTTGTGGCGCTGCATCCCGGCACCGTCGACACCGGTCTGTCGGCGCCGTTCCAGCGCGGCGTGCCGCCCGAAAAGCTGACCAGCGCGCCCACCGCTGCCGCGAATCTGCTGCGCACCATCGATGCGCTGACGCCCGCCGAAACCGGGCGGATTTTTGCGTGGGACGGCAGCGAAATCATTCCCTGACAACCGACCGAATCGCTGGCATTTCCCGCCGCCGTCGGCTAGGTAAAAACCACCTCCCGAAAAGCAGAAAAAAGGCCGGGTCTTGACCGAAGAAAATACGCCGACGCCGCCGTCCGAAGACGGTATTTCGCCGATCAACATCGTCGACGAAATGAAGACAAGCTACCTCGATTACGCGATGAGCGTGATCGTCAGCCGCGCGCTGCCCGATGTGCGCGACGGGCTGAAGCCAGTGCACCGGCGCATCCTCTATTCGGCGTTCGAAAGCGGCTATGTCGCGGGCCGCCCCTATCGCAAATCGGCGCGTATCGTCGGTGACGTCATGGGTAAATATCACCCGCACGGCGACAGCTCGATCTACGACGCGCTCGCGCGCATGACGCAGGACTGGTCGATGAGCGTCCCGCTCGTCGACGGTCAGGGCAATTTCGGCTCGATGGACCCCGATCCGCCGGCGGCGATGCGCTACACCGAATCGCGCCTCGCCAAGGTCGCGAACACCCTGCTCGGCGATCTCGACAAGGACACGGTCGATTTCCAGCCCAACTATGACGGCTCCGAATCCGAACCCACCGTCCTGCCCGCGCGCTATCCCAATCTGCTCGTCAACGGAGCGGGCGGCATCGCGGTCGGCATGGCGACCAACATCCCGCCGCATAATCTGGGCGAAGTGATCAACGCGACGCTGGCGACGATCGACAATCCCGAAATCACCCTCGACGAATTGATGGCGATCATCCCCGGTCCCGATTTCCCGACCGGCGCGCTGATGCTGGGTCAGGGCGGCGCGCGCAATGCCTATGCCACCGGCCGCGGGTCGGTGATGATGCGCGCGACGCACATCATCGAAGAAGGCAGGAACGACCGCCAATCGATTGTTTTGACGTCGATTCCGTTTCAGGTCGGCAAGTCGGGACTGGTCGAGAAAATCGCCGAAGCGGCGCGCGATAAGCGCATCGAGGGCGTCTCCGACATCCGCGACGAATCGAACCGCGAGGGCGTTCGCGTCGTCATCGAACTGAAGCGCGACGCGACCGCCGAGGTCGTGCTTAACCAGCTGTGGCGCCACACCCCGGCGCAGTCGAGCTTCCCCGCCAACATGCTCGCGATCCGCGGCGGGCGCCCCGAAATGATGGGGCTGAAAACGATCCTGTCGGCGTTCATCGACTTCCGCGAGGAAGTGATCACCCGCCGTTGCAAGTTCGAGCTGAACAAGGCGCGCGACCGCGCCCACATCTTGCTCGGCCTCGTCGTTGCGGTCAGCAATCTTGACGAAGTCGTCCGCATCATCCGCGGCTCGTCCAGCCCGGCGGCGGCGCGCGACGCGTTGCTGACGCGCGAATGGCCGATCGACGACATCGCGCCTTATATCCGCCTCGTCGAAGCGATCGACGGCGAGCTCGACGCCAGTTCGAGTTATCGCCTGTCCGAAGTGCAGGTGAAGGCGATCCTCGACCTCCGCCTCCACCGCCTGACCGCGCTTGGCCGCGATGAAATCGGCAAGGAACTCAAGGAACTGGCGGACGAGATTGAGGAGCTGCTGAGCATCCTCGCCAACCGCGACAAGTTGATCGCGGTGATGCGCGACGAGCTGATCGCGGTGCGCGACGAATTCGCCAAGCCCCGCCGCACTTTGCTCGCGCCCGCCGCCGACGGGATCGACGACGAAGATCTGATCGAGCGCGAAGAGATGGTCGTGACCGTCACCATGGACGGCTATATCAAGCGCACCACCCTCGACAGCTTCCGCGCCCAGCGCCGCGGCGGCAAGGGCCGCGCCGGCATGGCGACGAAGGACGAGGATGTCGTCACCGAAATGTTCGTTACCTCGACGCACACCCCGGTGCTGTTCTTCTCGACCCTCGGCAAAGTGTACCGCATGAAAGTGTGGCGCCTGCCCGAAGGTGGCCCCGCGACGCGCGGCCGCCCGATGGTCAATCTGCTGCCGCTCGGCAAGGACGAGACGATCTCGACCGTCCTCCCCCTGCCCGAGGACGAGACCGAATGGGGCAAGCTCCACGTCATGTTCGCCACCGCGAAGGGCAGCGTGCGCCGCAACAGCATGGACGCCTTCACCAACGTTCCGTCGAACGGCAAGATCGCGATGAAGTTCGAGGGTGAGGATGAGGACGACCGGCTGATCGGCGTCGCCCTGCTCGACGAAAGCGACGATGTCCTGCTCGCTACCCGGCAGGGCAAGGCGATCCGCTTTGCCGGCGACGATGTCCGCGAATTCCAGAGCCGCAATTCGACCGGGGTGCGCGGCATGCGCCTTGCCGCAGGCGACGAAGTCATCTCGCTGTCGATCCTCCACCGCGTCGGCACAACCGGTGACGAACGCGAAGCCTATCTGCGCGCCGCGCCGTGGAAGGACAATGAAAACGCACCGACGCTGGACGAAGCTCGCATGGCCGAGCTCGCGGCGCGCGAGCAGTTCATCCTGACGGTCTGCGCCAACGGCTATGGCAAGCTGTCGTCGGCCTATGAATATCGCCGCACCGGCCGCGGCGGTCAGGGGATCACCAACATCGACAATATCGCGCGCAACGGCCTGGTCGTCGCGAGCTTCCCTGCGACCAAGGCGCATCAGCTGATGCTGGTCACCGATCAGGCAAAGCTGATCCGCATGGGGCTCGATTCGATGCGCGTAATCGGCCGCGGCTCGGCGGGTGTGCGCCTGTTCGACGTCGCGACGGACGAGCATGTCGTATCGGCGGCGTTGATTGAGGAAGGCGACGAGGAATCGGTCGAGAACGACGTCACCGAAGCCGCAGCCCCCGAAACGGAAGCGCCGACGGAATGATGGCGTCCACCGCCTTCAAGATACTGACCCAGCAGCAATGGGCCGATTTCGAACGCGAGCGCGTATTCCGGGGCGCCCCGGTGGATATCGCCGACGGCTATATCCACCTGTCGACCGACGAGCAGCTTGACGGCACGATCGCAAAACATTTTGCGGGTCAAACGCCTCTGATGATCGCCGAGGTGGACCTGCTCCTCCTTGGCGACGCGATCCGCTGGGAGGCGGCGCGCGGCGGAGCGCTGTTCCCACACCTTTATGCAGAATTGCCCATGCACGCCGTTATCGGACTGCAAAGGCGCGACTGAAATAGTGTCGCCTTAGCATAAGGCGGCCAATTTGGCGTGCGGGGGCCGCACGCCGCCGCGGCGGCGGGCATATCATTGGGATATTCGTGCCGCCGCCGACTGACCGCTTGCGCAATTGCGCCGCGCTCGACAAACAGCGGCATGGCCATTCTTTCCGATCGCTGGATTCGCGAAGCCGCCCAGACGCAGGGCATGATCGAACCGTTTGTCGAGGCGCAGCGCCGCGACGGGTGTATCAGTTATGGCCTGTCCTCCTACGGTTATGACGCGCGCGTCGCGCCCGAATTCAAGATCTTCACCAACGTCGATTCAACGATCGTCGATCCGAAGGATTTTGATCCGAAGAATTTCGTCGATCGCGAAACCGACGTGTGCATCATCCCGCCGAACAGCTTTGCGCTTGCCCGCACGGTTGAGTATTTCCGCATTCCGCGCGACGTGCTGGTGATCTGTCTGGGCAAATCGACTTATGCGCGCTGCGGCATCATCGTGAACGTCACCCCGCTTGAACCCGGCTGGGAAGGCCATGTGACGTTGGAGTTTTCCAACACTACCCCGCTGCCCGCCAAGATCTACGCCAATGAGGGCGCGTGTCAGTTCCTGTTCTTGCAAGGCAACGAACCGTGCGAGATCAGCTACGCCGACCGCGCCGGCAAATATATGGGGCAAAAGGGCGTCACCCTGCCAAAGCTCTGACGGTTCGACCGGAAAACGGAACCTCCTCCCGCGCCGCGCGTCGTGAAAGCACAAGCGGCGGGGGCATCGTTTGGAGGACCGACGCATGTCCATGATCGCTGTCTTTATCGGACGTCTATTTATCTCGCTGATTTTCATCGTGTCGGGGATCAACAAGCTGATCCATGTCAACGACACCAATGCGATGATCACCGCCGCGGGCCTGCCCGCTGGCCTAGCCATTCCAACCGGGCTGTTCGAACTGATTGCCGGGGTTTGTATCGCGCTCGGTATCGCGGTCCGCCTGTGGTCGACCCTGCTCGCGGGCTTTGTCCTGGCGACGATCCTATTCTTTCACCGCGAATTCACCGATCCGATGCAGGCGATGGCGGCGATGAAGAATCTCGCGATTGCGGGCGGGCTGCTGAGCCTGTTCGGCTATGGGCATACCCGCTGGAGCTACGATGCGCTACGCCAGCGTCGCCGCGACGAAATCGCCGCCCGGTACGCACAGCTCCGCGCCACGGAAGCCGAAGTCCGCGCGGCACGCGCCGAGGGCCGCGCCGGAGCGGCGGTTAGCGAGCCGGTCGTGGTCCAGAAACGGCCCTTCTGGCGCCGCTGACGCTTCGCACTTGGCATCGGCCTTTTGCTGCGCTAGCCTCTCTTTACGTTTACGTAAGGGGAGGCTTTCATGGCCAGCCGGGAATTTGACATCATCGTCTATGGCGCGACCGGGTTCACCGGTCGGCTGGTTGCCGAATATCTGATGCAGCATTATGCGGGCCGAAAGGATGCGCCGAAATGGGCGATGGCGGGGCGCAGCGCCGCCAAGCTGGCCGAGGTGCGCGACCTGATCGGCGCACCCAAAGGCACCCCGCTGGTCGTCGCCGACGCCGGCGATCCTGCAACGCTCGACGCCATGGCCGCGCGGGCGACCGTCATTCTGACCACCGTCGGACCCTACCAGCTTTACGGTAACGAGCTGGTCGCCGCCTGCGTGAAGGCGGGGACCGCCTATGCCGATTTGTGCGGCGAACCCGGCTGGATGCGCGCGATGATCGACGAGCATGAAGCTGCGGCCAAGGCCTCTGGCGCGCGCATCACCTTCAGTTGCGGCTTCGACTCGATCCCCTTCGACCTCGGCGTCCTTTTCCTGCAAGCCGAGGCGGTGAAGCGCCACGGCAAGCCCGCGCCGCGCGTGAAGGGCCGCGTCCGCAAAATGGCGGGCGGCGCATCGGGTGGCACCATCGCCAGCCTGACCGAGACGCTGAAGGCGGTTGCCAAAAAGCCCTCGCTCGCGCTGCTGCTCAAATCCAGCTTCGCCCTGACCCCCGGTTTCGAAGGACCGTCGCAGCCGACCGGGCTGTTCCCAGAATATGACAGCGCCACCGGCACCTGGACCGCGCCCTTCGTCATGGCGCCGATCAACACCAAAAATGTCCACCGTACCAACTTCCTGCTCGGCCACGCCTGGGGTGCCGATCTGGTGTATGACGAGATGGTGATGACCACGATTGGCGACGCCGGAAAAGCGATGGCCGAAGCGATGGCGAAGGCCAATCCGTTTGGCGAATCGAAGCTCAAGCCCGGTGAAGGCCCCAGCAAGGAAGAACGCGAGAACGGCTTTTACGACATCCTCTTCATCGGCGAATATCCCGACGGCACGACAGTCCGCGCCAGCGTACAGGGCGACCGCGACCCCGGCTATGGCTCGACGTCCAAGATGCTGGCGGAAACCGGCATCGCCTTGCTCACCAACAAAGGCAAAGGTGGGGTGTGGACTCCGGGCGCGCTGCTCGGCGACGCGCTGATCGCCCGGCTGACCGAGCACGCCGGACTGACTTTCCAGATCGAGGGATAACCCCTCCTCCGTTCGTGCTGAGCTTGTCGAAGCACTGTTCTTCCCTTCTCCCCCGGAAGAAGAAAGGACGGCCCTTCGACAAGCTCAGGGCGAACGGTTTTGTTGGATCGAATGAAGAGAACAAAACCCAAATGACCGCTCAAACCTCTCCCAGCGCGCTCGACGCGCTGCTTTCGACGCTACGCACCGAAGAGGGCGTAGCCAAGGCGCATATCGACGATGGCTGGATGCAGGGCCGCACCGCTTATGGCGGGATCAGCTCGGCGGTCGCGCTCGCGGGCACTATGGCGCTCCATCCGACCGACACGCCGCTACGTTATGCCCAGATCAGCTTTGTCGGTCCCGTCGGCGGAGATTGCACCGTGACCACGCGCGTGCTGCGCCAGTCGAAATCCTCGCTGTTCGTCGATGCCGGGGTGTCCAGCGACTCGGGTTTTGGCACCGCGGCGGTGTTCGCCTTTTCGCCCGACCGCAAAAGCCATCTCGACCATAACCGGCTGACGATGCCCGACTGCCCGGCGCCAGAGACGCTCGAACCCGTGCCCGACCATCATGCGCGGCCATCGTTCGTGCGCCATTTCGACATGCGCCCGACCACCGGCCCGCGCTTCGCGTGGAAAAGCGAGGTCGGCGAATATCTGACCTGGGTGCGCTTCGTCGAGGAACCGGCGTGTCACCCGGCGGTCGCGCTGCTTGCCATGGGTGATGCCCTGCCCCCCGCCGCGATGGCGCTGTTTAGCGAATTCGGCCCGATCAGCTCGATGAACTGGACCGTCAACATGCTGACCGGCGATCCAAAAACCGACGACGGCTGGTGGCTGCTATCGGCAAAGACCGGCTTTGCCCGCCATGGGCTGTCGGTGCAGGATATGATGCTGTGGAACCGCGCCGGTGAGCCGGTGCTGAGCGGCAGTCAGGCGATCGCGATTTACGCCTAATCACCCGTCGCCCCCGCAAAGGCGGCGGCCGCTGTTGGCCTATTCCAGCGCTTCCGCGTAAACCGCTAGCGGCCCCCGCCTTCGCGGGGGCGACGGACTACGCCGTCGGCAACGCCACCACCGCATCCAACCCGCCGCCGTCGCGATTGCGCAGCGTCAACGTTCCACCCTCGCCCTCGGCAATGTCGCGCGCGATCGACAGCCCCAGCCCCGACCCGCCGGTCGCCCGGTTGCGCGATTGTTCGCCGCGTGCAAAGGGTTCGACCAGCGTCCGGATTTGCTCATCGGTCAAACCGGGTCCGTCATCCGAAACGATGATCCGCACCTCACCCTGCCCCCGTTCGACCGACAGGCGCGCACGTTGCCCATAGGCCGCGGCATTGTCGATCAGGTTTCGCAGCGCGCGGCGGAGCAGCAACGGCCGCGCCATCACCGCGGCATCGACAGCGGCGGCGACCGACACATCCTTGCCGCGTTCGCGATAATCCGCGGCGAGTTCTTCAATCAGCCCGCGCAAAGCCACCGGCTCGCGCCCCTCGGTCCCGGCCCCCGATCGCGCCAGCGCCAATATGTCGGTCAACATCGCTGCCATTTCCTCGATTGACGCGATCATCTTGTCGCGCAGGGCATCGTCCTCGACCTGTTCGACGCGCACCCGCAAGCTGGCGAGCGGCGTGCGTAGATCGTGGCCGACTGCGCCAAGCATCCGGTCCTTGTCCGACAACATCGTCGCGATCCTGCCGCGATAGGCATTGAAGGCGATGATCAGGTCGCGAACGTCCGACGGCCCCTCTTCCTCCAGCGGCGTGGCATCGCGCAATGCGGGATTGGACCGCGCCGCGCGCGTCAGGTCGCGCAGCGGCGCCGCAGCGCGCCAGGCGATGACCATGATCGGAATGAGCAACAGCAGGTAGAGCGACAGCGTTTGCCAGACGAGAAAGCCCTGCAACCGGTTGCCGCCCGTCGGGATCCGGCTCCGCACCGCAAAGTAGCGGCGGTCGATCTGCGCCGAGACGATCACTGTCCGACCGGGGAAGTTCGCTCGCAGCCGTGGCCGCTGCGGTAGCGCCCAGGCATCGACCGATTGCGCCGATACATCGGCCTCGTTGAGAAGGTCGGCGACATAATCGGCAAGCTCAGGCATACGCACCGCGCCGGTGGGTACCGGGACCGGCGCATCGGAAATGACCAGCTTCTGCGCGCGCTCGCGCTCTTGCGGCTCATCCCGGCGATCACGCGAACCGGCGCGCGCTTCGCGCGGGTCGCCCCGGAAATCGCCGCGCCGGTCGCGATCGACTGCATCGATAATCCGCGCCACCGCCATGCCCCCGCCATGCGCCAACGTCTGCTGTTTCTGCCCGCGCACGAGCAGGGCAAAATTGACCGCCTGCGCGACGAACAGCATCACCGCCACCGCAAACACAAGCTGCCCGATCAGGCTGCGCGGCCACAGGCGCAGTTTCACGCCGCCGGTCCCATGCGTTTGACTTCGCAAGCCAGCGTATAACCGCCGCCCCACACCGTCTTGACGATCTGCGGATGCGCAGCATCGACCTCGATCTTCTTGCGCAAACGACTGACCAGATTATCGATCGCACGGTCGAAAATTTCGGCCTCGCGCCCGCGAACCAGATCGAGCAGCCGGTCACGGCTCATCACTTGCCGCGGATGGCGAACCAGTGCGTGGAGCAGATGATATTCGCCCGACGACAGCGCGACCTCTTTACCGTCACTATCAACCAAAACGCGCTCGACCTCGCGGAGCACCCAGTCGGCGAAAGCATAGCTGGTGCCGCCGGGATCGAGCGCCCGGCCACCCTGCTGGGTGCGGCGCAGCACGGTACGGATGCGAGCCACCAGTTCGCGGGGGTTGAAAGGTTTGACGACATAGTCATCGGCGCCGATCTCCAATCCGATGATCCGTTCGGTATCCTCGGCGCGCGCGGTCAGCAGGATGACCGGGATCGCACTCGACTCACGCAAATGGCGGGTTAGCGACAGGCCATCCTCGCCAGGCATCATGATGTCACTGACGACCAGATCGACCGATTGCGCACGCAGCACCGACCGCGCCTCCGCAGCGCTCGCCGCGGCGGTGACGGCAAAGCCTTGCGCGATCAGATATTCGCTCAGCGGTTCGCGGATCGACGGTTCGTCGTCGATCAGCAGGATGCGCGGAGAATTGCTGTCGGTCATTGTCGATCCGATTAATGAAGCTAGTTCGCCCACCGGTCGGGGGACCGATGGGCGATAGCTGGCAGGGACCAGCGGCAAAGGCAATGCCGGGAGGGGGAAGAAAGCCTGCCCGTCGCCGCCGATCCCTGCCAAATGCTTAGCTGGCCGGAGCA
The DNA here is from genome assembly GCF_002454115.1 of Sphingopyxis sp. UBA6723. GTDB lineage: Bacteria > Pseudomonadota > Alphaproteobacteria > Sphingomonadales > Sphingomonadaceae > Sphingopyxis. The sequence continues at coordinate 515,031 of NZ_DKIH01000013.1, forward strand.
GCCGGCGCCGCACGCTTCGCGCGCCATTCGCCGCGCTGGGCCTTGCGTTCCTCGGCGGTCACCTGACCATCCTTGTTGGCATCGGCCGCATCGAAGCGCGCGAGTGCCGCGGTCTGGAACTCGGCCTGACTGATCGCCTTGTCACTATTGGTGTCAGCCTTGCCCATCATGCCGCCGTGCATCGCATGTCGCGCACCGCGTTTTCCGTGACCGCGCATGCCGGGACGCTTGCCTTCACCGGCCTCGCCCGCCTCGGCGCGCTTGGCAACGCGCTCCGCACGCTTGGCGGCACGTTCAGCGCCCTGATTGTTCCACTCCGCCTGGCTGATGCTGCCATTGCCGTCGGTATCAAGGGCCGTAAACTTCTTGGCCTGCATCTCGGCCCGCTTCGCGGTGCGGTCGGCGGCGTCGATCTTGCCGTCCTTGTTGAAGTCCATCTTGGCGAACCGCTGCGTGGCATGCGCCTGTGCTTCGGCGCGGGTCAGCGTGCCGTTGCCGTCGGTATCGGCTTTGGCGCCGCCAGGAGCGGCAAGGACGGGAACGGCGATCAACGCGGGGCTCAAAGCGAAAAGCGAGATTTTCTTTGTCATGGTACGAGTTCCTTCATGGAATGATCCCGGGAAAGCCCGGATCCCGATGAAGTTGTTTTAGGCACGATTTGTCCCAACCGCTTGCCGGATTGGTGCAAAAGTGTCGCAAATTGTCGCAGATGTTGGTCGCCGTTCATCTTGCTGCAAAACAGTACCCGCCGTGACCTCGCCACGATCTTCACGCGGTTCGGGAGCGCATGTAGCTCGACACACGCTCCCTATAACATTTGCTCGGCGCGGATTTACGGGCTGACCGGCGAATCTTCATCGTCTTCCGAAATCAACACGATCGCGGTGATCCCGGCAAGAAGGCCGACAAGTCCGATAATCCATCCCGAATTGCCCGCCAGTTCGCTCTCGCCGCTGATCGCCGAGCCGGCGCGCGCTCCGCTGGCGGCGGATGTCGCCGAAGCCGCGACCGGCGCTAGCACCGCGGACGATGCTGCCAGAGCGATCAAGATTTTTTTTGCCATGCGCATGTCATTCTCCATCAAGTCAACAGGATGTCGGAATCCAGTCAACGATCCTGAGGCACTGGATGATCCCATGCACCACGGCGTTCATCGCATAAATCGGACGGGTTGGCGGGGTTAGCACCCAACAAGAAGACCGAAGCTGGGTTATCGACGAGACATTTGGCGCTCATTGCGCGTCCACGCGGTCAAGGCGACTGCCGCTCACCGCCTTTGCCCATGCTTGCGATCCTGCTTGTCGATCGCGTGCTTTCTCGCCTCCCGGGCTATACTGGCGGCGCTCGTCAATCGCTTGAGATGGAGTTCGGCCGCTAACGCCTCAACCATTGCGGTGTGCCGGCTGGTCCTGACGCGCATCCTTTCGATGCTGTTGCCCGTCATCATCAACCGAGCAGTTCCGGTCGGCGAGGTCGCTGATCGCCCGCACGACATGACGCACAATCAGTCCAATGACAGCGGGCCATGGTCCAGTCGAGGCAAAACGTGCCGTGCGAAAAGATCGCATTCGGCGGCATGCGGGTAACCGGACAGGATGAAGGCATCGATCCCCTCGGCCTGATAAGCGCGCAGCTTGGCAAGAACCTGATCCGGATCGCCGACGATCGCTGCACCGCAACCTGAGCGAGCGCGACCGATGCCTGTCCACAGATTATCCTCGACAAACCCGTCGTCGCCCGCCGACGCGCGCAGTTCGGTCTGACGAGCGACTCCCGCGGTTGCTGTGTCGAGCGATTTCTGGCGGATCGCCTCGCCTACCCCGACATCGAGTTTGGACAGCAGGCGAGCCGCATAAGCGCGGGCCTCGGCCTCGGTTTCGCGCACGATGACATGGGCTCGATAACCGAACTTGAGCTTGCGGCCCTTTGCCGCAGCGCGCGCGGTCAGATCGCCGACAACATCGCGCACCTTGTCCATCGTGTCGGGCCACATCAGATAGACGTCGGCCGCCTCCGCCGCGGCCTCGCGCGCGGCGGGGCTGAGGCCGCCGAAATAGAGCGGCGGGCATTGGCCCGAGACCGTCGTCATGCGCGGCGGATCAAGCTCCAGATCATAGAATTCGCCATGATGCGACAGATGTTGGCCAGACAGCATCGTCTTGAGAATATTCATTACCTCGACCGTCCGCGCATAGCGTGGTTCGCTGTCGAGCGACTGGCCTGGCAGGTCCGATGAAATGATGTTGACGGTGAGGCGTCCACCCAGAATGCGGTCGAGCGTCGCGATCCGCCGCGCCAGTTGCGGCGGCCAGTCCTCACCGATCCGCACCGCCATCAACAGGCGCATCCGGTCGAGGAATGGCGCAATAGCGGCGGCGAACACCGTAGTGTCCAGGCCGAGCTGATAACCCGACGGCAGCAAGATATTGTCGAAACCGCCTTTTTCGGCCGTCAGCACGATATTGCGGCAATGCTCCCAGCTGGATTGCAGCATCGGATCCGGTTGGCCCAGAAATTCATAGTCGTCGTCGCACAGCGCCGAAAACCAGCTTACCTCGCACGGACGATGCGCTTCATCCTGTGTCATGGCAGTTTCTCCCCGCGCGCTGCAACAAACACCTCATACCAACTGGTTCGCGTCCAGCGAACCGCAAAGGCGTCGGCCGCCTCGGCGATCCGCACGACATTCTGCGTCCCGACGATCGGGATCGGCCGCGCCGGATGCGCCATCAGCCAACTATATGCCGCCGCGGTCCGGCCAACACCATGCGCCGCGGCGACGGCATCGAGCGCCGCGACGACCGCACGCTCGCGCTCGTCCGTCGGATCCGCCAGCCGACCGCCGCCCAGCGGCGACCAGGCGAGCACCGCCATGTCCATCTGCATCGCTTGGTCCAGTTCACCATTTTCAAACGGCGCGATGCGGAGCGGAGACAGCTCGGGCTGGGTGCTGGCCAGCGGAACGTCGAGAAAATGCTGGAGCGCGGCGATTTGCGCGGGGGTGCAATTCGACACGCCGACGGCGCGGATTTTGCCGGCGGCCAGCGCCTTTTGCACCGCACCCGCGACCTCCTGCGGGTGAGTCAGAATGTCGGGGCGGTGAATCTGCCACAGGTCGATGACATCAGTCCGCAGCCGCTGAAGCGACGCATCGATCGCCTGCGCCAGATAGGCCGCGCTGCTGTCATAGGGTAGCGGCGGCATGATACCGCCTTTGCTGGCGAGCACCATGCGTCCGCGCAGGCCGGGATCGGCGGCGAACAGTTCGCCGAGCAGGCTCTCCGCATCGCCAAAGCCGTCGCGGCCGTCAAAGCCATAGATGTCGGCGGTATCGAACAGCGTGATCCCGATATCGAGTGCTGCATCGACCAGTTGACGCGCAGTGTCGGCGGGTCCGGCAAAGCGCCACATACCCCACGCGAGGGACGATATGGTGATTCCGCTTTGGCCCAAAGCGCGGGTGGTGGGAATGGCGGGGAGGTCGCTCATATGCCGATCAATTCCTTATTGTGGCGCGGGGTCGCGTGCGAGCACCGAATCGCGCTCGACGAGATCATGTTGCAGGCGTCGATGGACAAGATTCTGTCCGGTGAGCAGCAGGTCGGTTGCAGTGTGCGCCAGATCGAACACCGGCTGGCGAATCGTGGTCAGCGCGGGCCAGACCATTCGCGCCAGCATCGTGTCGTCGAACCCCGCCACCGACAGGTCGCCTGGCAGATCGAACCCGGCACGGTGTGCCGCGGCCAGCACTCCCGCCGCCATATCGTCGTTGGCGGCGAAGATCGCGGTTGGCCGGTGCGGCATAGACAGGAACTGCTGGCAAGCGGCAAAACCGCTGGCAAAATCGAACAGGCCGTCTGCGATCAACTGCGGTTCGAACGGCAGACCGGCACGGTCGAGCGCGCGGCGATAACCGAACAAGCGCTCGTCGGACGCCATATGGTTGGGATGACCCTTGATGAATCCGATACGGCGATGGCCCAGATTGATCAGGTGGGTGGTCATGTCATCCGCAGCTTGCGCGTCGTCCATGAACACGGACGATGTCATCGAATGATTGGTGCCCGGCGAAATGCGGACAAAGGGGACGCCCAGTTGCTCCAATGTCCGCAGCACCGGGTCGCAATCGGTGACCGGCGACGACAGGATGATGCCGTCGACGTGGGTATCGCTGACCAACCCGCGCACCTGCTCACCGACATCGGGATCATCGACCTCGACCGGCTGGCCGAGCAGGCGAATGCCGTCCTGATGGCAGCGCGCCCAGCATCCGGATTGGATCTGGTTGATATAATAGGGACTGTGATTGTCATAGATCAGCGCAATCTGCGCCGATTTGGTCCCGGCCAGGATGCGCGCCGCGACGCTGGGCCGAAACTCCAGATCGCGGATCGCGGCTTCGACCTTTTCGCGGGTATCCTGACTCACATAGGGATGATCGTTAAGGACCCGGCTGACGGTTTTGACTGAAACCCCGGCGCGTGCCGACACGTCGCGAATGTTGCTGCGCTGGCTCATCCAACAAGCCCCCGGTGCTCAGACAACGCCTGGAACAGCGGCGCAAAAGCGCTGCCGGCCCGGTAAAATACCGGCGGTGCGCCAAAAGGCCCCGATACCTTGCACCGTCCGGCCGCCATCATATCGCCGGTCCACACATGCACCCATTCATCGTCCGCGGGAATCAGCACCTCGCGGTCGATGCCGCCTTCGTGAATGATCGGTGCCACCAGCAAATCGCCTCCGAGCAGATATTGATCTTCGCATGCGTAGCACGCGTCAGTCGGATAATGCAGGAACAACGGCCGTTGCAAAGGCAGCCCACGCTCGACCGCTTCGTCGCAAAGCGACCGCAGATAGGGCGCGAGCGCCGCGTGGACGCGCGTCATCGCCGCGAAATGATGCAAGATGTCGGGAGTGCTGTCGATTTGCAGATTGTCGTCGGGGCGGTTGCCCTCATGCGTTCGCATCACAGGCGAAAACGCACCAAGTTCAGCCCAGCGCTTGAGCAAGTCGGTCGTGCGGACAAACCCGTGGAGCGAGGTGTAACCGCCGACATCGCTATGGCTATAGGCGTTGCCGACCAGCCCCGCCGACAGCGCTGCGGTGATCACTGTACCGATGCCGTCGTGGCGCGAAAAATCGACGCACTGGTCGCCCGCCCACAGCAATGGGCAATGCGCCTGCACACCGCTATGCCCGGCGCGCATGAAGAACAGCGCGTCGCCGGTCATGCCTTTCGCCGCGATCGCCCGCGCATTCACCTCGGCCCACAGCACCGGCCAGCGGTTATGCGCCAGCATCGGATCGCTGCCATCGTGGAGCCGCAGGTCGGTCGGCAGATATTCGCCGAAATCGGCCATCCAGCCTGCGATGCCGATGTCCAGCATTTCGCGCCCGATCACGCGGTCGGCGAACCAGGCGGCGGCGGCAGGATTGGTAAAATCGACGATTCCGCAATCGAACTCGCCGAAATCGACGATATAGGGTTCGTCGCTGTCGAGCCGCAGCGCCAGAAACCCCTGCTCGCGCGCTTCGGTAAACATGCCGCCATCTATCGCAAGATATGGGTTCACATAGCCCAGAAACCGGATGCCATCGGCGCGCAGCCGGGCGACATGGCCAGGCAGATCGGGGTAGCGTGCCGCGCTCCAACGCCAGTCCCAGAACAGGCGGCGGCCAAAGCTGGTTTCACGAATGCCGACCCAATCCTCGCACCACAGGCCGGACACAACCGCTCCCGCCTCCCGAATTTTGTGCAATCGGTCGAAGCTCGCCATCCCCTGCTTCAGGCCGACAATCGCGCCGCCGATGGCCCAATCGGGCAATTTCGGTTGCCGCCCAAAGCGGCTCGACAAGGCTTCCACCAACGTCGGCAGATCATCGGCAAAGGTGAATTCGATGCGCCCGCACCCCTCCCACCACGCGATCCGGTTCGCCGCTGGATCGCTGAAGTCGAGTACCGCATAGGCCGTGCTCGTCAGATGACAGGCGTAGCGGTGCGACGACAGAAAGGTCGGTTGCGGATAGTTGGTTGTCCAATAATCGCCGCCGGCCATGCCCTCGCGGTCCATGATCTGCGTCAGTTCGCGGTCCTTGTCGCGCCCCACGCCGGGCTCGCTGGTCCAGATCGGAAAGCGACGACCGTTCAGGCGCAGATAGCTCATCTGCTCGCCGCCGCCCCAGACATGCTCGTGCGGCTGCGCCACCAGTTCGACGGCCAGGCGATTGCAATCCCCGATATGGCTTTCCACATTGAGCGCGAAGCCGCCATCGAGTGGCACAAGGGAGAGCGTCAATGCGGATGGCGCACCCGCATGGCTCCGCATTTCGACCCGATCGGGCATAACATCAATGATCGGCAAAGGCGCCAGATCACGGCGGCGATCCTCCATCCGGAAATTGCCGCGGATCATCACAACATCCGGGTCGCCGACGGCGGCGGTAATGGCCGGGCTCGCGCCGCGGTGGCGCAGCAGCGTCAGCGCACCCGCCACCAGGTCGAAACCGTCATCCTGTGCTCGAAACTCCGCGTTCACGGTCGCTTCCCACCCCCATCACCATGTTGCCATCGCGCCACAGGTCCCGAACAAAAGGCCATATCGCATCGATCCGACGACTATTGTCTATATGACACCGCTTGACATATCAATCGTCATATTTCATTTCAGCAGCGGTTAAAGGCCAACAGGCCGCCGCCCGCGACTTTTGCCGCGGCGCCGATATTGGGAGGGATAAGAGATGAATCGCAAGTCCGCAATTACGACCCGTGCGCGCACAATCTGCCTCGCCGGCTCGGCGTCGCTGCTCGCTATCGGGGTTGCCACCCCAGCCGCGGCGCAAGTCGAAGAAATCATCGTAACCGCACAGAAAGTCGAAGAAAATGTGCAGGATGTACCGATTTCGATTACCGCGGTCACCGGCGATCGGTTGATCCAGAGCGGCACCACCAGCCTCGAGAATATCGGCGATCTTGTCCCCTCCGTCACCTTCCGCAAGGGGACTACCAGCGCCAATAGCGCCATCATCATGCGCGGCGTTGGCACAATCACCTTCTCGGTCGCAGCCGAACCGAGTGTGTCCACCGTTGTCGACGGAGTCGTCCTCAGTCGGTCGGGACAAGCGTTCAGCGACCTGCTCGATATCGACCGGATCGAGGTTCTGCGTGGCCCGCAGGGAACTTTGTTCGGCAAAAACGCGTCGGCCGGCCTGGTCAATATCGTATCAAAAGGCGGTACCGAAACGCTTGAGGCCGATTTGCGCGGCGAGTATTATGAAGGCAATGAGTATCGGGTCAAAGCGTCGGTATCAGGTCCGCTCGCACCCGACCTGTCGGCACGGGTCACTGGCTTTTACGGCAGCTATGACGGCAATATCCGCAACGTCTTTTTCGATACCGACGTCAACGGTTACGAACATTATGGCGCGCGCGGCATCCTCGATTACGACGGCGACGGCGCGCGCATCCGCCTCATCGCCGACTATTTCCGGGCCAATGACGATTGCTGCGCCGACGTCACCGGGGTCAGCCGCGGCGCCGTCCTTGACGCCGAATTGGGCTTTCCAGTCGCACTCGGCACCGACCAGCGCACCGTCAATCACAATCTGATCACCCGCACCCGCGACAAACAGTGGAGCCTCACCGGCAATCTCGATCTCGACATCCCTGGCGAGCATGTGCTGAGCGTCATCCTGGGCTATCGCAACTGGCAGAATACCGAAGTTCGCGAGGGCGATTTCCTGCCCCGCGCGATCGTCGGAACCAACGAACTGCACGACAATGGCTTTGTCAAAACTGACCAGATGTCGGCGGAAATCCGCCTGTCATCGGATCAGGCGATGCCGTTTTTCTATCAGGTCGGCACCTTCATCTGGCATTCGAACAACCAGCAGGATTTCACCCGCCGCGACATCGTGTGCGCGTCGTCAACGCTGCCACTCGCGGCCAGCGGTGCACGTCCTTGCAACCTGAATGACCCGGTCAATACGACCTATCCCACCGCAACGTCGTTCAGCGACGTCAACAGCAACAATTTCGCGGTGTTCGGCCAGGCGACCTATCGCCTGACCGACCAGCTCAGCCTGACCGGTGGCCTCCGCTGGACGCGCGACACGCTGAGCTACACCCACACCCGCGCCCCGGGCATCAACGCCGCGACCGGCCTGCCGCTCGCCGGTCCCGGCGTTTCGGGCAGTCCTGCTGGCGGGACGATCGCTGGCGGTGGCACCGGCCTCAACACTTCCAGCGGCAGCACCCAGAACAACAATATCTCGGGCAAGGCCTCGATCCAGTTCGAACCGACCGACGATCTGCTGTTTTACGGCAGCTTTACCCGTGGCTATAAAGGCCCGGCGTTCAATATCTTCTTCAACTACACGGCGCCGACCAATGCCGTGCCGATCGATGAGGAAGTATCTGACGCCTATGAAGTGGGCCTGAAATCGCAGTTCTGGGACCGCCGTATCCAGTTCAACGCGGCTTTGTTTCAAGCGACTTATGACGGGTTCCAGGCGAACAATTTCGTCCTCCTGAACGGTCAGATCATCACCAACCTGACCAACGCCGGAACGGTGCGAACCAAGGGGTTCGAAGTCGATACGATCATCGCCCCGGTCGATGGGCTGACCCTGCGTGGCAGCGTGGCCTATGCCGATGCCAAGGTTCGCCGCTTCAATCCCAATCCGCTGACCAATGCGCCCGACGCGCGCGACGGGACCCGCTTGCCGCTCGCCCCGAAATGGAGCTGGAATGTCGGCGCCGATTATGAAACGCCCATCGGCAGCGCGCTGAAGTTCTTTGCTGGAACAAGCTACAGCTATACCGGCAAGCAGTTCTCCGATCTTGGGGAGGGCGGTCCGCTGGACAGCTATGGCATCTGGAACGCCAGTGTCGGCTTCAGCGACGCCGAAGACCTGTACCGTCTGACCTTCCATGCCCGCAACATCGGCGACAAGAGCTATGCCTTGCTCAATGTCGGAAACGGTCAGCGTTATCAAATCCCGCGCGACGCAGACCGCTATTTCGGCGTCACCCTGAGCGCCAAGATCCGCTAATCGCACGCCCGGATCGGCTAACAACAAAAGGGGCGCTACGGTCGAAAGCCGCAGCGCCCCTTTTTTGTGTGCGATGGCCAAGCCACATTCGCGATCACGGTGCCGGGTAAGGTTCGTTCATCTTTTAATCCGGCTGTATCGACCGAACCGGATGCCTTAAGCCTCCTCGCTGTTCACCACGACCAGCCGCGGCTGCATCAGATGGATCCAACCGAGCGCCAGCAGATAGGCGCTTGCCGACATCAGGAACATCGGCGCATAGCCAAGGCCGGTGACCAGCGCCCAACCGGCAAATTCCAGCATTGCGGCGCCCGACAGATTTCCGGCCAGCGCGCCCATTGCAATGACACTGCCGACCTGGCGCGCCGGAACGATATCGGCGGTCATCCCAAAGATATTGGTCGAAAAGCCCTGATGCGCGAACAGGCCGAGGCCGATCACGAGCGCGGCGACCCACTGGTTAGGCGCCACCAATGCCAGCGGCAGCGGCAGAATGAGCAGCGCATAAAACAACATCGACGATTTGCGCGCGCGATTTTCGGTCATCCCGCGGCTCAGCAGTGCCGGAAACAGGAACCCGCTCGACAATGCGCCCGCCGCCGCCATCACATAGACGATGGCAGTCGGATAACCGATTTCGCCCTGCCCCAGCGAGAATTGCCGGGCAAAGAAATCGGGCGCCCAGAACAGGATGAACCACCAGACCAGATCGGTCAGTGTCTTGGCCCCGATCACCGCCAGCGTCCGCCGGTCTTTGATCAACTTGCGCCAAGGGTCGGCGCGCTCTTGCGGCGCGGCGATCACCGCGGGCGTTCCCACGGGCTTCAGCTTGGCGGTGCCGAGCCACCAGAAAAACAGCCAGACAAAGCCCAGCGCACCGGTGATCACGAATGCCGCCTGCCACCCCAGCGCCAGTGCCAGCGCCGGGACGGCGAGCGGCGCAACGATCGCCCCGATATTCGACGCACTGTTGATCACGCCCAGCCCGACGGAACGCTCCTTGACCGGAAGGTAGGTCGCCGCGGCCTTGATCGCAGCGGGTGTGTTCACCGATTCGGCAACCGCGAGGGCCACGCGCGCCGCCACAAATTGCTGGACACTGGATGCAAGTGCATGGGCCATGCCGGCGAGGCTCCAGATGCCGACGGCAAGGCCATAGCCCCACCGGACGCCAACCCGATCAATGAACCAACCAACGCCAAGCAAGGAAAATGCCGCCGCGATCTGAAACGACGAACCGAAATGCGCAAAATCCTGATCGCTCCATCCGAAGTCGGCCTGTAACATCGGCTTGAGCAGCGCCAGCACCTGGCGGTCGAGGTAATTGAGCGCAGTACCGAAAAAAATCAGCGCGATCAGGCCGATACGAATGGCGCGTTGCGCGGTATCGGTCGCAGTAGTATCAGCCATGTCGGCCCTCCCTCACAGGGCCGCACGCTACGTTTCGAGCGTCGACCATTCCAGCCCAATTAGGGCTTGCGTTGCGCCGTTTCAAAGGCCTACAGAATCGTATGACACCGCGAGACATAAGGCAAGCCGCTTTGCCGTCCTCACCCCGCCGCGGACGTCGAACAAAGGAGCCACGCTCATGAGGTCCATCGTCGCGCTCGGCGGCACGCCCCGTTCCGGATCATCGACCGAAAAAATCCTCGAAATATGCTGCCGCGCCGCGGCCGCCGAAGGAGCGGTCATTACCCGTTTCGGCGGGGCTTATATGAGCGCGCTGCCCTATTACCGCGGGCCGGGACACAGCGATCAGGCGGGAGCGGAAATGGTCGCCGCGGTGCGCGACGCCGACGGATTAATCATCGCCTCACCCGGCTATCACGGCAGCATTTCGGGGCTGGTCAAAAATGCCCTCGATTATTTCGAGGATTTGTCGACCGACGTCCGGCCCTATTTCCATGGTCGACCGGTCGGGCTGATCGCTACCGCCTTTGGCCACCAGGCCGCCATGAGCACCCTGTTGACCCTGCGCAGCATCACCCATGCGCTGCGCGGGTGGCCGACGCCGATCGGGGCCGCAATCCGCACCACCCCCGAAACCTTTGACGATCTGGGAGAAATCATCGACGTTGGGGCACGGATGCAGTTGGAACTGGTCGGCAAACAGGTCGTCGGAGCGGCGGGTATTCTGTCATGACAGCGCCCGATGACGGCGGTTTGGAGGCCATCGGCCAGCATCTGGCCGACGGCGGGCTGGTCATTCTGGCAGGCGACGCGCTGCGCCATGGCGATCTCGACTTTGCAATGGCGGCCAGCCGGGTGACGCCGCAAGCGATCAATTTCATGGCCCGTCATGGCCGCGGCCTGATTTGTCTCGGCCTCACCCAGTCGCGGGCGTGGAAACTGGGCATCACACCGCAGCATAGCGGCGACGGCGCCGACAGCGGGCGCCCGTTCGGCGTCTCGATTGAGGCCAGGCACGGGGTCGAAACCGGTATTTCGGCGCATGATCGTGCGCATACCATTGCCGTCGCCATGGCACCCGACGCGCGCGCCCATGATCTGGTCAAGCCCGGCCATGTCTTTCCGCTGATCGCCGACCCCGGCGGCCTCGCTGCGCGGCGATCGACCTTGGAGGCGGGGATCGCACTCTGCAATCGGTTCGATCTGGGCGAGGGCGTGGTCTTGTGCGCAATCATGCGCGACGACGGCACGATGGCCCGCCGCGCAGATATGACCGGCTTTGCCGCGGAACACGGGACGCCAATCGTCGATATCGACGCATTGGATTTTGGATAGCGGCGGGGTATCGGCCGCGCTGGCCATATATGGGCTGAGCGGGCGCAACAGGCTGGATCATCACCGCTTTACCTTGACGCTGGTAGATATTTCGCTCGCCAGCGCGATCGTCATGTCCTTCCATCTGCTGCTCGCCACCCGCTTTCGGTTTGGTGACGTTCAGGCGGGTTTCTGATTTCGGCGGCGCTTTGCGGTGGTGACCGAAACCCTGGCGTCACGCGCCGCCGCGTTCGTATTTGCACACTATTTTCTGTGACGGCCGTATACAACGGTTGATGCCGTCCAACGGCAGGGGTGAAAGTCGGCTCTGTGTGCCGGGCAATCGCGCCGACGCGGTTGAAGGTCGATTTCCGGATCCGATGAGATGTGGTAAAGCCGTCTGCGCTGCCAGTCCGTCACGCAAATCAAGGAGCAGGAATGATAAGATTCCGGCGTCGTTTTTTCGAATTGGCCATCCCCGGCTTGGCGGCAATCCTTTTGGCGACGGTCGCTCCCGCTGCGGCGCAGCAGAGCGAATATCCGACCGACGAAGAGACTGAGCGAGCGCGCGACGCAGCGCAAATCACGGCCTATGTGTGGCTGGCAGGGTTTGGCGGCGATATTCGACCCGGCGCGGGAGCCCCTACGTTGCGCGTCGACAAAAGTTTTGGCGATTTGCTTGAAACAAGCGACGGCGCTTTCTGGATTTCCGGCTTCGTGCGGCGCAATCGGGCGGTCTTCATGGCCGACATCAGCCGCACGAAATCGTCCGAGGAAGGACAGGTGCCCACCGGGTTGCCGACGCCGTTCCCGCCGACCGTTCCGGCCAACGGCGGGCTGACCATGACATCGCTAACCGGCGCCGCCGGTTACCGGGTGGCGCAGGATGACAATGCCACCCTCGATCTTCTTGTCGGAGCGCGCGCCTGGTGGGTCCGCCCGCGCCTGGAGGTTCCTGCGCTGGCTGTCGATCTCCGCCCCAAAGCGAATTTTGTCGATCCCATCGTTGCGGTGCGCGCCAATTTCTCTCTCGCCCCGCGGCTGTCAGCGCTCGTCTATGGCGACATCGGGGGACTGGGTGTCGGATCAGAAGTCACTGGACAATTGTCGACCACGCTGAACTATCGCGTCAGTCGGTCGGTCGTCCTTTCGGGCGGTTACCGTTACCTTGCCGTCGATTACGAGAAGAACGGCATATTGGTCGATGCCCGGCTCGCCGGCCCGCTGATTGGGGCAACCATCACCTTTTAGAACATTGTGCCGCGGCTATTGGCCCTTGTAAATTTTGCCGTCCTTCATGATGACAGCAAAATTGCGCTCCGGATCGGCAACCAGATCGATGTTGGCGAGCGGATCGCCATTGACCAGGATCAAATCCGCCAACGCGCCCTTGCGCACCACGCCTAGCTCCCCCCGATAAGGTGAACGCAAGCCCGACAGCGCCAGCAGCTGCGCATTGTCATGGGTCACCAGCTTGAGAATTTCGGCCGAAGAAAACCAGGTCTTCAGCCGCAGGATATAGGCATTTTGCTGCGCATTCTGCTGCGGATCGAACAGGAAGTCGGTGCCCCAGGCCAGCTTGACCCCAAGTTTTTTTGCCAGCGGCCAGACGCGTTCCTGTCCTTCGATCAGCGGCTCGCGCTTTTCACGGCGCTGCGCTGTCATGTCCGGCGTGCTGTCCTGAAGCCGCTGGAGAGAGAGCCATATCCCGCGCTGCGCCATAAGCTTCAACGTATCCTCGTCCAGAAGTTGGCCATGCTCGATGACCAAGACGCCAGCCTCAATAGCCCGGCGGACGGCCCGCGGCGTATACGCATGCACCGCCACATACGTCCCCCAATCTTCCGCGGCCTCTACGGCGGCTTTCATCTCGTCGAGCGTATATTGGGTGACATCGAGCGGGTCATAGGCCGAACTGGTACCGCCACCTGCCATCAGCTTGATTTGACTGGCCCCGCCGCGCAGCGCCTCCCGCGTTGCTGCGAGCACCTCTGGCCGGCCATCGGCAATATAACCCGCGCCCAGCAACTCGGCCTGTGAAGCTTTGCCGGTCCAGCGGCGAGGGCCTTCCCCGGGTGTCCGATAGTCGCCATGGCCCGACGTCTGCGATATCGTCGGCCCCGACGGCCAAATCCGTGGTCCGGCAACCCGGCCCGTATCGATCAACTTTTTCACTTCAAAGATCGGCCCGCCCACGTCGCGGACGGTCGTAAAGCCGCGCATCAAAGTCTGGGTCGCGTTTGCCGCCGCCGCTTCGCCGGCTTTTGCCGGGGTCAGATCGGGCGAAGCAAGCTCTGCCATCGTGAGCGCCCCGAATGCAAGATGCACATGCGCATCAATGAGCCCCGGCATCAGCGTCCGGCCGCTTCCCTGAATGACTTTCGTCGATGCGGTGGGACGAGCCTCGCCCCCAATTGCAGCGATCAGGTTGCCGCGCACCAGCACATTCGTCGGTTCGGACAATCTGGGACTGGTGCCGTCGAAGATCCGGACGTTCTGAAACAGCGTTTCGTTTGTTTCGGACGTCGCAGCTTGCCCATCCTGCGCGACGACTGGCGCCGCTGCCATCAACAGAGCAACCGCGACCACACCATACATGGCCGTTAATTTAGCTCCCATGGATCCCTCCCCGTTCAATTGGCCAGTGTGTCTTAGCGGCCTCTGATGTTCGCCCGCATCGCCCATAAGGCTGTGAAGTGTGCTTGGCCTGCGACATAGCACAGTCCGGCTGATGAAGCGCTATCCTGCGAAAGCTTGGATAATTGTTATGGATCGACCGAGTTGATCGGGTGTTGGTGAGACCCGCGAACACATGCGCATCGTGAAAAGCGACGCAGCAGTTGTAAATCTGCTCATTCGTCCGTTGTCCTGACGATGAGTGGCTTCAGCCAGCATCGTGTTGCAAAGCAACAAATGAGAAGGAGCTAAGCGCTGCCCGGCTAAGCGACGGAGCTTGTAGGCTTCTGCCTATAATGCTATAAAACTAGGGCATCACGCGGGGGCGGGGGCATGACCATGATACTATCGACCAAAAGGGTTGATTCGATCCCGAAGCCGATCGTCGGATCCGCCGCGCCTTGGTTCAAGGCGCATGTTCTGGATGTAAATCCGCAATATACTTTTCACACTGTCGCCGGACGACCCGTTCTGCTGTTTTTTATGGGTCACGCGTCAAATGACGATGTAGAGACGGCGCACGCTCGACTGCTGGCGGACCCCGATCGTTTCGACGATAGCCGATGTTGCTTTTTCGGCGTCACGGTCGATCCGACCGATGAAGCCGCCGGACGGGTCAAGACGCGAACGCCGGGTATCCGTTATATCCTCGACAGCGACCGATCGGTGAGCGACGCTTATGGGGCGTGCGGAAACGACGGCGATCATTATGAATCCTATATCGTCGTCCTTGACCGTCAGCTGCGCGTCGCGGGGCGCTATCATTTGACCGACGCCGACAAGGCCCTCGCGCTGATCGATCGACTCATCGAAGAGGGCGCGCCGGAAGATTGGGCGCCGGTCTTGTCGGTTCCGCGGGTTTTCGATCAGGCTACTTGTCAGAAACTGATTGCGCTTTACGATGATGAGGGCGGCGCGGATTCGGGTTTCATGCGCGAGGTCGACGGCAAAACAGTGTCGGTGATCGACCATGGCCATAAACGCCGGTCGGATGTTACCATCAAGGATCAGGCGTTGTGCCGCGGCCTCAGTGCGCGGGTGAACCATTGCCTGCGGCCCGTGATCCAGCGCGCGTTCAATTTCGACGCGACCCGCATGGAACGCTACATCGTCGCCTGTTACGATGCGTCGGTCGCCGGCCATTTTCGCGCCCACCGCGACAACACGACTATGGGTACCGCGCACCGCCGTTTTGCGGTGACGATCAACCTCAATGACGATTTCGACGGCGGAGAGCTGCGGTTCCCCGAATTCGGTTCCCGAACATATCGACCCGCGCCGGGCGGCGCGATCGTCTTTGGCTGCGGCCTGCTCCACGAGGCGACCCCGGTCACCCGCGGGCGTCGCTATGCGTTTCTGCCCTTTCTTTATGACGATGCGGCGGCGGCGCAGCGCGAAGCAAACAATCAGTATCTGGGCGACGGCGTCGGCGCGTATCGGCAATAATCACGGCGGCATGCTTCAAAGCTCGATAGAGATTTTGACGTTCTGCGCCTTGATCCCGGCCAACGCCGCGATGCTGAGTTTAGCCGCATAGATCATGATGCTCAGCCGCTGCGGATTGGCAAGGCCGGCCGGTATGTCGCCATGGTCCCAGCCAATCGCCATCATATCACCGACCTCATCGTCGGGAACAGCCACCTCCAGGCCGCCAACGAGTTCGAGCTGCGAAATGCCGAGCACGCTGGCAAGCATCTGCAGATTGCGAAGCCGCGGCTGCGTCTTGCCCGACTCCCACGCCCAGATCGTAGGCCTGCTCAGACCGGTTCGTACTGCCAGCTCCGAACGGCTGATGCCGCATTGCTCGCGATAACGGCGAAGCCGCGATGGCAGAGGCTCGGCGATGTCATATTCGATCGGGCGCGCCGAGGCGCTCATGACCGCGGCCATTCCCGAAGGATACCGTCATCAGCGCGACGCAGCAAACCGCAGCCTGACCCGGCTTCGATGCGGATCGACACACGGTCGTTCCAGCTGATGATGTTCCTAACCATTGACGCCCCCCTCAAGTCCCGCGCCACGATGGACATGAAAATGTCAGAAATCTCACATTGCCGTTATTCCCCGATGGGGACATCCGATAACGGGCCTGCCCCGCGATCGTAGAGAAATCGGCGGTTTGCGCGCCCGCAACCAGGCGTTAGAAAGCCGTTCCCAGCGAGATCGAGAATTTCTTCGAACGATCACCTTCCTGCCGCACCACGGGCTGGGCAATGTTGAAGCGCAGCTTGCCGGGCCCCGCATTGAATGCCAGCGCAACGCCGACCGCCACGCGCGGCTTTGCCGAGTTGCCGATCAGCCGCTCGCCTGCGATCAATTCGCTTTTCGGCGCGCCGAACACCGATCCCGCATCGACGAAGACGCTGGGTGTGGCGCCGACTTTTTGCATTGCGCCTTCCAGCCGAAACGCCACTTCCAGCCGCCCGACATAATAAGCGCGGCCGCCGATCGCCGTCGGGGGAGCAACCGGCGCCTTCAGCGGAACGACCTTGGGCCCGATTCCGCGCAGGTCGAACCCGCGCATGCTGTTGCCGCCGATATAGAAGCGGTCGAAAAGCGGGATCGTCCGTCCCCCGATCGACTCCATCATTCCGCCTTCGATGCCGAGAGACACGTCGAGCATGTCGCCGATGCGATGGTGAAAATTGCCCGCAACGCGCAGCCTGGCATAGCGCGAAGTGCCACCTGGACCGGCAATCTCCGGGGTCAGGCGAAGCTGAAATCCGCGCGTCGGATCGACCGTCCTGTCGCGCCGATCCAGCGTGAGCCCAACGCTCAAGACCGAACTGGTCGATCGGCCGAGCGCATTGCAGAACGGACTTCCGTGCAGCCCGACGTCGCATTGCGCATTCTTCTGGCGGATCAGGAAATCCTCATCCGAATAGCGGTAATTTGCCGCAATGCGCAGGCCGCGTCGGATCGGTTTGCTTGCGTAGAAATTGACGCCACGCGCGGTCTGACGAAAGACCGACGATTTGCTTTGCGCATCGAAGCCCACCGCCGTCGAGCGCGAGCAAAAGAAGGTTGGCGCCACCAACAATTTGCTGCCGATGAAATTGGCATCGGCGACCCCGAATTCGAACAACCGCTGAATTTTCGAATAGCGCGCGGAAGCGGTGATGTCGCGGCCGGGTGCGCCGATGTTGGTGCGGGCAATTTTGACGGTTCCGACCGGGCCCTCCAGCGAAGAATAGCCGGCGGAAAAGGCCAAGCCGCCGCGCGGCAGCGTCTCGATTGACAACAGGTCGGTTTCGCTGGCCTGGCCGTCGGCACCGTCAATGCCGGTCACGACATCGGACGCCGTTCGGGCTGTGCCTTCTTCTGTCTCTTCACGCGGGTCGGACGCCAAGCCCAGTTCAGACGGATCGGGTCGCCCGCCCGAGAACGCGCGGCGCGAGCCGGCATCGCCCAGCCAAGGCGCCGTCGAGACATCGGCATCGAACGCCGGAAACCTGCGCATTGTCGCCGCGGCCTTGCGGGCAATCGGTTTCGTACCGTCAATGGCAAAACACGGCGGCCCCATCCGGTTTTGCGCCGCAACGACACACGCCAGATTGACCATATCCGGAGGCAGCGCGGGCAAATCGAACGCCGTGATCGGTGCGGAAGGACCGAAGCGAACGGCGATGCTTGGCTTCAAGCCTGTCGGAACCGCCTTGGCCGCTACGCGCAAAGGACGACTGCGCGTCGTCGCCTTCGCGGCGCGCGTGAAACCGCTCGATGGCAAAACGGATACCACGCGCTTGCCCGCGACCTTAACGGCTTTTCGATGACGACAGTCGTCGCAGTCAGCCTGCCCCCCCTCCATCGCACTCCGAGTCCGGGCGATCAGCGCTTGCCGCCGCATCCCCGCATCGCCCAGCCAGGATGGTCGCTGTGATCCTATATCCAAGTCGGCGAATGCGTCATTGACAGCCACGGCGGCAACTGGCGCAGCATCGTCGCCGCCGAACGCCTCGTCCTCGCCAATCGAAGGGACCGCCGCTGCTGTCGATGGCGCAATCGGCGCATTCCAGTCGATGACCAGCGGCGGCCGCCGCGGGGTATGCGGGTCCGCATCGGCCAACAAGGTCGGCGCGCTTGCATCCGCCAGATCGGCGGCGATTGATGCCTTCAGCACAAAAACGTCGGAGCTATCCGCCGCCGGGGAGATGGCATCCCCCGCGTCAAGTTGATCGAGCGGTCGCCCTTCCTGAACCGACAGCACCCGCGCCATCGCGGTCGATTGGCGAAGAGGAACATAGGGCGGCGTCTGAACGATTTCGCGCTCACGCGCATGGAGCGATCCGGTTTCGCCGACGCAGAATATCACCGCAACGCCCAGCGCAGTGCCTTGCACCGCCTGGTGAACGCCCCGGAACAATAGTCCGTATCCGGCCAACCTCTTACCCCTGTTGTGCCGACCCACCCCGGCCTTCGTCTTCGCCCAATTCGCGTCGGGTTACCCCTCGCGGAAGGACCGATTGAAACTGTCGATCATCGGCTGGAAAAGATATTGCAGCAAAGAACTCGACCCGAGATCGATATAGACTTCGGCTGGCATCCCCGACATCAGCTGGACGTCGGGATATTTCTTGAGCTGCGCCGCCGATATCTCGACGATCACCTTGTAATAGATTTGCTGCGCGTCCTTGTCATAGATCGCATCCGGGCTGACGTCCTTCACGGTCCCGAGCAGATTGGGAATGACGCGCGCCTTGTACGGCGTCAGCTTGATCTCCGCCTTCAGCCCCTTGTGCACCACATCGATATCGATCGGTCGCAGCCGCGCCGAAACCACGATCTTTTCCGACGTCGGAACGATGTCGAGGATCGGTTGTCCGGCGCCGATGACCCCGCCTGACGTGATCAGTCGCAAATTGGCGACCCGGCCCGCGATTGGTGCAATCACCTGCTGGCGGGCGCGAATGTCGCCGCTGACTTTCAGCTTTTCCCGCGCTTCGGCGATTTGTAACTGGACCTGCCGCTGCTGCCCCGTTGCCTCCAGTACCATCTGCCCGCGAAGTGACACCATTTGGGCACGCGTTTCACCGATCGTGTCGCGCAGGCGATCCAGATTATTGGTCAGCTTGCCGCGCTCGCCATCGACCAGCGCCTTTTGGCGCTGCAACGCCAGCAGGCGCGATTTGCGCTCTAGCCCCTCATCGACCAGCATATCGACGCTCATCTGTTCGTCGTCGAGCAGCTTCGCCTGATCGGTCAGCGCCGCGATCTGCGCTCCCGAACTCCGAATATCGGCGTTCGACTGGCCGATCCGTTGTGACAGGATCTGCGCCTGTTCGGACAGGCCGCGTCGCCGAGATGCAAATTCCGCGTTGGAGGCGGCGATGATCTCCTTGACCTCGGGGTCGTTGGCCGCGGCCAGCAACTCGGCCGGATAACGTACCGTTGGCAGGCCGAGCCGTTCGGCGGTCAGCCGCGCGTCCTGCGCCAGCAGGCCATAGAAGCTTGTGCGCAAGGCAGCGTCCGACGCATCATTCTGGGTCGCATCAAACAGTATAAGCGGCTGGCCAGCGCGCACCTCCTGCCCTTCTTTAACCAGAAACTGGCGGACGATCCCGCCCTCCAAATGCTGAACCGTGCGCCGCCCACCGCCCTCGGCCTCCAGAAAGCCGCTCGCGATTGCTGCGCTATTGAGCGGCGCTGCCCAGCTCCAGATGGCAAAGGCCAAAACGAACAGGCCAATCGATACCAACGCCAGCCGCATCGACCCTTTCACCTGCGGCCCGGCCGCTTCTGAACCGGGTGACGGCAGCGCCAAGCGCACCGGGTCCCCGTCGGCGCCTATGCGGAAGGGGATGTTCATGCTTCCATTCCCCCTTGCTTGAACATCGCAGGATTGGACTTGGCCGGATTGCCCGGCGGCGGCGCGTCACCTGTCGGGATCGCGCGTTTTCGCCCAGCCATTTCATCGACGACGGTGCGGGCGTCACCGAATTTGGCGACCTGGCCATCCATCAGAAGCAGAATCTTGTCAGCAAGTTCGAGAAGGTTGGCGCGATGTGAGACGATAATCGTCGTCATATGCAAAGCTTTGAGCTTCTTGATCGTCGCAAGCAGCGCCGCGTCGCCGCGCGCATCCAGGCTGGCGTTGGGTTCATCGAGGACGACCAGCGGGGGCAGCCCGAACAGGGCGCGCGCCAGCCCGATTCGCTGGCGCTGACCACCCGACAGCTGATGTCCGCCGTCCGTGAGCACACAATCATAGCCACCATCCAGGTGCAGGATCATCTCGTGGCAATCGGCCAGCTTGGCCGCCGCAATGACGTCGGCATCGCGCGCGTCGGGACGAAAGCGACCGATATTCTCGCGGATCGATCCAGGTAGCAGCTCGACGTCTTGGGGCAGATAGCCAACGTTGGGCCCGAAATCGCTGCGCATCCAATCGAACGTGTCGGCACCGTCGAGACGCACATGGCCCGAGATTGGCTTGAGTACGCCGACCAGCAAGCGCGACAGGGTCGTCTTGCCCGACGCCGACGGGCCAACGATCGCCAGCGACGTCCCAGGCGCGATCGCAAAGCTGACATTCTTTAAGATCGCGCCCTTCATGCCCGGCGCGGCATAGGTCAGATTTTCGACCGCCATCGCGCCGGATGGTTTAGGCAGCGCCATCTGCGAAGGGCGCGGTGTTGGCAGGTCGCAAAAGCGCGACAGACGTTGCAGGCTTTCGC
This sequence comes from Sphingopyxis sp. UBA6723, assembly GCF_002454115.1. GTDB lineage: Bacteria > Pseudomonadota > Alphaproteobacteria > Sphingomonadales > Sphingomonadaceae > Sphingopyxis. The sequence goes on from NZ_DKIH01000013.1 coordinate 536,156, forward strand.
GCGCCAGGACAAATTGTTTCCAATAGCTCATCGCTGCCTCGATCGGCGCAAGCAGCCGCGCGATCAGGATCGACCCGGCAATCATCGCGCCGCCGGTCAGCTGCTGGTCAAGCACCAGCAACGCGCCGACGCCCAGCACCGCGACCTGCACCAGATTGCGGACGAATTTCATCCACGCCAGAATCTTGCTTGACTGGAACTGCGTCGCATCGACCGCTTCGGTTTCGGCGACATAGCGGTCCCGCCAGTGCGCAACCGTGTCTTTACCCATGCCCATCGCGTCGATGACTTCGCTGTTGCGGACCAGCGATTCGGCATATTGCATGTTGCTGGCGGCAAGCGACTGCGTCTCGGTGATCGCGTTGCGCGTGATCCGCTCGTTATACCAGGTCAACCCGAACAGCATCGCCGCGCCTCCCGCTGCGATGAACCCGAAAACGGGATGCAACATGAAAACGATCAGCAGGTAGAGCGGCACCCACAACATATCGACGACGCTGAACACCGTCGGGGTGGATATGAAATTTTTGACCTGCGTCATCTCACGCAAGGCCTCAAGCCGCACATTGGGGGCAATCAGCCGTTGTTCGAGTGAGCGGATGAGCAGCGACGGCCCCAGTTGCTGCGCCAGCCATGTGCCAACGCGGTTCGCCACCTGTTGGCGGATGCCGTCAAGCATCGAACCAAGCGCGATCACCAGCGTGATCGCCAGCGCCAGGAAGAACAAAGTGTCTTTGCTCTGACTGGTCAGGACGCGGTCGAAAACCTGCATCATGTACAGCGACATGGCGAGCGCCGCCATGTTGGTAATGGCTGAAAACAGGATCAGTCGCGTTGCAATGTTGCGCTGCGGCCGCAGCAGGTTGCGCAACAAATTATCGGGATGGGCGGGCGCGCGCCGAGCCGCTATCGCGTTCCAGGCCACGCCTAGCGCTCCCAGATTCCCGGACTGTCCGCGGCGTGCAGCGGCAGCACGAGCCCCGAGATCAGTCCGGCAAGCTCCATCTGGCGATGGACTCCCAGCTTCGCGCGCACCCGCTTCAGATATGTCCGCGCGGTTTCTTCTGACAGGCCGCACCCCTCCGCCGCATTGCCCAGACTGCTCGATTTCAGGAAGTGGCCCAGAAAACGCTGCTCGGACGGCAGCAAGCCAAGCGCTTCGAGGAGCGAACTTGGCGCATCGACTTTGCCCGGCCCCATGATGATCACCATGGCGCATCGCGTCATGCCGCCGCCGGTGCGCGACTTAGCGGACATAACATAGGCCAGCCGCCATTCGCCATCGCGGCAATCGAGGCGAAAAACATCCTCGACCGGTGCATCGGGCGCCGCTGTGGCAGCACGGCGGATGCTTTCCCGCAATTGTTTGGCCTGCCCCGGGTTGGCGGCGACGATCGCACCATCGGCGGCACGCAGCAGCCACTTGCGTTGTTCAACCAGCCCCGTAGCCGCGCTGTTCAAGAACAAAGGCTGCCCGTCGGCCGACAGCAAAGCCATGGCTATCGACACCCGGTCGAACATTCCTTCGAGCATCGCCGAACGCTGCGACTGGCGCGCGAGCTGTGCCACGCCCGTTGCGGATTCAGCGAGCAGCGGTGCGATCAATTGCAGTGATGCGGCGTCACGATCGCAGAACGGCGTGGAACTGTCGGGCCGGAAGAACAGCGCGCGGATGGCTTTGCCTTCGCGCTTCATTTGGACTGCGACGCCGGCGTGGAGCGAAGGCGGCACGTCGCTTTCGCTCGCGTCGTCTGCAACCGCTCCGGCGCCAAACAGTCCGCCAGAAAACTGAAAATGGTGCACCGACTGCTCGCCGATCCGCGCCCACACATCGTCCATCATTGCCAGTAGGCGCCGCGTTGCCGCGCGGTCGCCGCGCACTTGATCAAAACCGATCAGAAAGGCATGCCTTTGATGCCCTGCGCCCGGCAGGGCAACGGTCAGGATCGCCGACGAAACTTGGAACTGGGCAAGATAGTCATGCCAAAGGCGCCGCGTTTCGGCCGCAACATCGACCGACGACGAGTGGGGGTCCGCAACGTCATGGGCGTCATAATCGGACAGTCCCTCGAATGGAGCGGCATAGCCTTGAGTCGCTTCTGCGTAATGCGTTGAAAATTCCATGGTCGCAGACATTATCGCCCCCAAAAAACACTAATCCCAAAGCGATGCAAAGCTCGCCGCAGGCGTCTCATGTGCGACCATGATGTCTGGCGCGAAGATCTGAGTACGGTCCAGAACGCACGCGCCGACCGGGGTTGCCTGAAGCATCTTCTACCCGGCGTTGGCTGTCGATTGATGCGAATCTCTCGATAGCGTCGCCTGCCGTGACGGCTGCAAGCGACTGTCAGTGTCTATTTCGATTCGGCGGATCGAGTCTATTATCCCCTCGGACATATCCGTTAGGGTAGTTTCGCCATTCACCACCGCGCATTACTCTTTACTAACTATGAAAAGAGGGGGTCTGCACTGAAATCTGCGATGGTTCAGGAGGGGTGACGTGCGGAAATCATGGACTTTTTTGGCGAGCGCGTTGACCGCACCCGCCGCTGTAGCGACGTTCGGTATCGCCGCGACTCCGCTACTGGCGCAATCGGTTTCGCCCACAGTCGCACCGTCGAGCACGATGGCCGCGCTCGCCCGCCAAGTCGTCATCTCCAACCCCGATATTGCGGCGCAGCGCCATCAGGTCCGCATTGCCGCAGCGCGGTTGGAGTCGGCGGAGGCCGGCTATCTGCCCACAATCGAGGCAAACGGCACCGTGCAGCGGCGTGAGATAGACATCAAGAATGGCAGTAACGCCAACGACGCACGTTATACCGCGGGACAGGCAGGGATCGAGGCGCGGTTGCGCTTCTACGACGGCGACCGGACATATAATGCCGTGCGCATCGCCAAGGCCGAGTTGGAAGCAACCAGCGCGGGACTCGATGCCACGACATCGGACACCTTACTGGAACTTCTGACCAGCGCCGCGGACGTGCATCTCAATCGCAAGATCCTGCAATATTCCGAAGCGCAGAGCGAGGCGATAGGCGAACAGCTGCGCGCGACATCGCGTCGGCTCGAATTCGGCGAGGCGACGCGCACCGATGAGGAGTTGGCACGCGCGCGGCTGGCGACCGCACAGGCGGGCGTGCTTGCCGCGACCGAACAGGTCAGCGTCGACGGATTCCGGTTCCGCAACGTCAGTGGCCCATCGGGAACGATGGTCCCGCCGCTGCCGCCTCTGGCCCCCGTTCCCTCCTCGCTTGCCGCGGCCCAGAAACTGGCGCTCGATGCGGCGCCGCGACTGCGCGCCGCACGGCTCAACGCTCAGGCAGGAAAGTCGGGGGTCAAGTTCGCTACCGGCGCTTTGCTTCCCCAGCTGGATGCGGTCAGCGGCTACGACTATCTGACCGGCGGTGCGACCAATACCTTCACGGGCAAATATCCGGACGATCGCTCGTCGCTTTATTATGGGCTGGAGCTGCGAGTACCGATCTTCCTCCCGCGCGATCATGCCGAAGTCCGCCGGGCGCGCGCCGTCCGCGATCAACGATTGTCGCAAACCGACATCGCGATGCGCAACGTAGCTGAAGATGTGGCAGGTGCCTGGACCCGGTGGCAGTCGGCAAAGAGCACGATCGCCGCCGCCGAGACGGCTGTCGCGGCGACCGAGGAAGCAGCCGAGGGCATCAAGAAGGAAGCCATCGGCGGCAACCGCACGCTCACCGACGTGCTGAACGCTCAGAACGAATTGCTGAACGCACGCGTCACGCTGGAACGCGCGCTAAGAAACGAATTCGTCGCGCGGGCCAGCCTGCTGGCGACGACGGGCCAGCTTGATACGAAGGCGATTCTCGACGGACGGTGTTGCGACGCGGATACGAACGAGCGTCCCGCCATGTCCGCGCTCGGCAGGCCCGTCTTGAACAGTACCGGAAAAGTGATTGCGAACCCTGCGACATCGCCCCGTCCCCAGATGTCATCGCTGGGGCAGGGTTCCGATCACGCCACCGATGATGCGGTCACTGCACCCGGAAATCCGGCGCGCCCCGCGACCTCTGCGCTGGGCCGCAAACTTAACTAGCCAGCAAGTTTTCTTTCCAGACCGTTCTATTTCGGATTTATCCGAAACGTCGGAAATCCGGGTGATTTCACGAGATCGCGCACTGTTGCCGCTGTCAACCTGACCCAAAATGAACCACATCACAAAATTATCGGTCATGTCCCCAAGCAGGAATGTCCGGTCCCCCTGCCCCGCCATATCCCATCGTCATGGCCCTGAACTGTCGGGGTCATTGGGGGGATGAGCAAGCCGAGTCGGCGACCACGCATCCCTTGCGACCCATGAAAGAAGAGGATAGCGAAATGCCTACAGTTGGACCTTCTAGCGCACCAAACAGCGCAAAGCTGCCTACCTCGCGCGGGCAAGTACTTGGAACCAATGCGGTCGATTTCATCGACCTGAATGCGATCACGTCGACCGCCGCCCTGCCGTATAACGCGCGCGGCAATGGCGGTAACGACACCGTCTATGGCAACAATTTCGACAACGATTTGTATGGCGATGCAGGCGACGACAATGTCATCGGCCGCAGCGGCAATGATCGCGTCGATGGTGGCACCGGAAACGACACGCTGATCGGTGACCAGGCGTCATTCGTCGTCGTCGGCCCCGGCAACGTCGTCTATACCGGCGATGACAATGGCGGCGCGGACGGCAACGACACGCTGCTTGGCGGCGCCGGCAACGACACGGCCTGGGGTGGCGGCGGAAACGATTATATCCGCGGCGACGCCGGCAACGACACGCTCAACGGCCAATCGGGCGATGACCGGATCGAGGGCAATGCGGGCGACGACGTCATCGACGGTGGCACCGGTAACGACAATCTGTTTGGTGGCACCGAAACCGACGCGATTACTGGTGGCGACGGCGACGACTATATCGAAGGCGGCACCAACTCCAACGGCGTCGATCAGATCAACGGCGGTGACGGCAACGATGTGATCTTCGGCGACAATGGCGTGGGTCGCAAGGCCGACGGCGATTTTGCTTATAACCAGAGCAACTATAATCGCGGGAATGGCCATGCCGACAACATCTTTGCCGGAGCGGGCGACGACCAGGTCTTTGGCCAGGGCGGTAACGACTTCATCGACGGCTGGGAAGGCGACGACCTTCTGTGGGGTGACGACGGCGACGACGTCATTCTGGGCTGGACCGGCAGCGACGCACTTGACGGCGGCGAAGGGAATGACACCCTCGTCGGCGAGCAAGGCGACGACGAACTGAGCGGCGACGCTGGCAACGACATCATTCGTGGCGGCGCTGGCTTTGATTTCGTTCAGGGCGGTGCCGACGACGATGACATTGCTGGCGGCGATGACGACGACACGCTGAACGGCAACGACGGTAACGATCTGGTCCACGGCGATGCCGGCAACGACCTGATCTGGGGCCAGAGCGGCGATGACGCGCTGTATGGTGACGACGGCGACGACGTGATCCGCGGCAACGGGGACCCCTTCTTCGATCCGCTCGATCCGACGAACACCGATGCCGACTTCATCTCGGGCGGCAACGGCAACGACACCATCAATGGTGACGAAGGCAACGACGTTCTCGAAGGCAATGACGGCGACGACCTGATTGCTGGCGACGCTGGCAATGACAACATTGATGGCGGTGACGGCGACGACAATCTGTCGGGTAACGACGGAGCAGACGTCGTCGCGGGCGGCGCCGGCGATGACGTCATTCAGGGCAACAACGGCGCCGACAATCTGTCGGGCAACGACGGTGATGACCTGATCTATGGTGGCGCCGGCAACGACACCGTCAACGGCAATGACGGCGATGACCAGCTTGCTGGCGACGCTGGCAACGACACCATGTTTGGTGGCGCCGGTGACGACATCATGTATGGTGACACCCTGTACGAAAACCTGGGCAACCCGGGTGGCGGCAACGACACCATGTCGGGTGGCGACGGCAACGACTATATGTCGGGTGGCTTCGGCAACGACGTGATGAACGGCGATGACGGCGATGACACCATCCGGGGCGACACCGGCAATGACACCATTGATGGTGGCCTTGGCGATGACAATCTGGAAGGCGAACAGGGCAACGATAAGATCACTGGCGGCGAAGGCGACGACCATATGTCGGGCGGCGCGGGCAAGGATCTGTTCTTGTTCGACTCGACCGATGCGTCGCCGGGCTTTGGCAACGACGTCATCGGTGCGCCGTTCAGCTTGGGGTCGGGCCGCGACTTCAACCTCGCGAACCGCGACACCTTGGTGTTCGACGTCGATGCCGGATTTGATCCCGCGAACGACGCCTTCGTCATCACCGGCGACTGGGACGGCCAAGGCGATGCGCTCGACGTGTTCGTCTTCACCGCGGCCGGTTCGGTCCTGATCGAAGACTTCTGGGAAGGCGCTTCGGCTCCGATCGCGGCGCTCGCTGCACTTGGTGCCTATGACTCGGTTGCTGCGCTCAATTCGTACAGCCAGGGCAACGCGTCCTACGACATGATCACGTTCGTCTGAGGACAAGGCTTCGTACGGGGAGCCACTCCTCGACGGACCTCTGCTAACTGGAGGGCAGGCCGCGGCCTGCCCTCCTTTTTGTTGTTCGGGCGGGCGAAATTTTCGTCGTTGTCACAACGAAATAGGATCGCGCCAACCGCAATTTTCATAATGTCCCCATCAGGGAATGGTAGGAAACTGCGCTTTCCGCCAATTTTGACACAAGGATGACAGGGCAAGAATCATCCGGACGATGCCTGCTTTAGCCGAGCAGGTCTGCAGAGATTGGGTGTAAGAAAAGTAAGAGTTCTGCCGACGACCCGGTGGCAATTTCGCGCTCCGGCACTTGGCAGATCTTCAAGTTCGGTCAGCTCCCGCTGGCTAGCCGTGTCCGCCGCCACGCCCCCCGGGCGGCGGCCGGCATCGAAGTTTCAGCAACGTTCATGTGACGCAACGAGCCTGTCGACCATATCGAGAGCCCGACCATGATCCATGCGTTCCTAATCGCCTACTCATTGGCCATGGCAGCGGTTCAGGCTCCGGCTGCGAAAGCGGTGCCAGCCTTTGCCTTCCCGGTCGAATGCACCATTGGCAAAACCTGCCTGATCCAGAAGCTGGTCGATCACGATCCCGGGCCAGGTCGTCGCGACTATCGCTGCGGCCTTTTGACAACCAACGGCCATGACGGCACGGACATCCGCCTGCGCACGATGGCCGACATGCGAACCGGTTTCGCCGTCGTCGCCGCGGCGGACGGAACGGTACTGCGTACCCGCGATGGCGAACCCGACGTCAGCGTCGATAAACGGGCCGTCTCGGACGGCAGGGATGCAGGCAATGCCGTCGTTCTTGATCATGGCGGCGGCTGGCAGACGCAGTATAGCCACCTGCGCCAAGGCGCTGTCGCCGTTATTCCGGGACAGCGCGTCATGGCTGGGGAAAGGCTCGGGATGGTTGGCATGTCGGGCAACAGCGAATTTCCCCACCTCCACTTTACCATTCGCTACAATGGCGAGGCTTTGGATCCTTTTGTGGGCACCGCCCCGTTGCCGCCTTGCGGCGTTGCGGCACCTGCCGCAGGGCTTTGGACGTCGGCCACGGCGCAGATGCTGCATTACCAACCCGCTGCCGTGATTACAGGCGGTCTGGCATCGGCGATACCGGCCAAGGCGGTCGCCGAGCGCGACCCACCTCCGGGACTGGAAGGGCGGGAGGAACCGCTGATCCTGTGGGTCGATGCGATCGGCGCCCGTCCGGGCGACAGTCAGACATTCTCAATCACGGGGCCGAACGGACAGATTGTCCATACCCAGCAAACGGTCGTTGCCGACGGCGGGCTCAGCTGGTTCGCGTACAGCGGCAAACGCGCCCCGGCGACGGGCTGGCCCGGCGGTCATTATTCCGGTCGCTATGATCTCAAACGCGACGACGTCATGATTGCGCAATTTGAAACACGAGGATTGATAAAATAGATTTCAAAAATTTCTATCACCTTCCGGCCGAACTACAGAAATCTTTATCAGAACGCAGATGATATTATTTCACAAATAACAAGAACATATTAAAAAATGAGACCAAAAATTATATGTCCCCTAAATTATATTCAAAATGCGACAACCATATACAAAATTGTTACGCAATTTACATGTAAATTAACGGAACATTAACCCATAAGATATTGTTTTTATACAAAAGTATAGGCAGCCATACCGGAAATTGCCATTGCAGAATCACCCCCCGGGGTTTGTATTTCGGGGGTCAGTGACAAGGCACGGGCACAGGTCGCCAAAGAGAACCCAGCACGATCACAGGAGCTTGCATTGCTGCTCTGCGCGACATCCGGCGCGGAAATGCGATGCTGTTCGCCCGTTTCCGCAGCGACCCCGTACAGGTCGCTACCGCACAACTGGCGAACATCGAGGTGCAGGGGGCATTAGGCGATGGAATTGAAGCGGAATGAACAGCTTGGCGAAATCGCCACGATAGCACGCGCCATTCCGCCCGGTGCGACCACGATATTGCCTGTCGATGGCGTCATCCAGCTACCACCCGGAACCCGACTCGACGCGATCAAGCTTTCCGGGAACGATCTGGTCGTCACCATGCCCGACGGGCAAGTGCTGGTCATCGTCGATGGCGCGCTGCGTATTCCGCAAATCAAGGTCGGTCCGATCAACATCCCGGCACCGACGGTCGCCGCTCTGATCGCGGGTCAAGAACCCGAGCCCGCCGCAGGGCGACCGCAAAGTTCTGGCGGCAATTTTGCCCAGACGCCGGGCGACATCGGCGACGCCTTTGGCCTTGGGGATCTGCTGCCCCCAACCGAATTCGGCTTCGCCCAAATCTCGAACGTAGAGGTCATTCCTGACGCAATAGACGACGAACCCAAAATCCTGATCACCACCCCGGACCAGACCGTCGGGGTCACCGCCGCGACTGCGTTGGTATCCGAGGCCGCGCTGGCCGCGCGCGGCACCGAACCCGCCGGGACGGATCCTGCCTCGCCGCGAGAATCCACCAGCGGCACGATCCAGATCGCCGCCCTCGACCAGCCGGTCGTGGTAGCCGTCAACGGCACACCCGTGACCACGGTCGGACAAGTCATCACGACCCCGCTGGGCCAAGTGACGATCACCAGCATCACGCCGGGTCTGATCGGCTACAGTTATACGCTGATCGATAATAGCTCCGACCCCGCCGCCACCGACGTCGTGACGATTACCGTTACGGATGACGACGGCGATGTCGGTACCGCGACGCTTACGCTCACTATTGAAGATGATGCCCCGATCGCGCGCGCCGATATCGACGACACCGCCCTCGGCAGCAACGCTCCGCAGAGCGGCAACGTCATCACCGGCGCGGGCACTGCCACCGGGGCGGCGGGCGCCGACTCTCCCGGTGCAGACGGCGCGTTGATCACCGGTGTGCGCGGCGCATCCGCTACTGACTTCAGCCCGACGGGAACGCCGGTGCAGGGCCAATATGGCCGCCTGGTAATCGCACCGGACGGTACCTATGCCTATGTCCGGTCGGCGGGAACGCCGGGCGGCGTTGAGGACGTCTTTACCTATCGGCTGACCGATGGCGACGGCGACGTATCGACCGCCACGCTGACGATCCGGATCGGCGACAGCACGCCCAGCCTGATTGTACCCGCTGCGGGCAACGATGGCACCTTTGTCGACGAGGCCGGCCTGCCCGAACGCGACGGCAAGAGCCCTGGCTCGCGCGAAGGCGACGGTTCCGACTTCACCTCCGGCGTCATCCAATTTGCGGCAGGTGACGGGCCCGCCGCGATCACGATCAACGGCGTGACTGTGACCGAAGAGGGTCAAGAGATCGCGCTGGCGACCGGCACCTTCTACATCATTGCGATCAATCCGGATTCGATCGAGTATTTCTTCTGGCTCACCGACAACACGCTCGGCGACAATGCGTCGCAATTGATCACCGTTGGCATCACTGACCTGGACGGCGATACTGTATCGGCGAGTTTCGAGATCGACATCATCGACGATGTTCCCGAAGCTGTTGCCGATTTCGACAGTGTTGCTGCGGGCAGCTTCGGCCCCGTGACCGGTAATGTGATCACCGATGCCGAAAATGACGGCGGACGCGATTTTCCCGGAGCGGACGGCGCCAGCGTATCATCGGTGTCGGGCAGCGGCGATCCCGTCGGCGCGGGAACACCCGTCGCGGGATTATATGGCGTCCTGACGCTGAACAGCGATGGCAGCTATAGCTATGCCCGCAATCCCGGCACCCCGGGCGGCGTGTTCGATACCTTTACCTATCGGCTGACCGACGGCGATGGTGACACGGCCACCGCCACGCTGCGGATCGCGATCGGCGATGGCGGCGTCACCGTTCAGCTGCCTGATGGCGGCGACGACGGTCAGCTGGTGTCCGAAGCTGGGCTGCCAAATGGATCCGCGCCCGACAGTGACTCTGCAACGACCGAAGGCTCGATAACCTTTGCCGCGACCGATGGCGTGGACGCCGTTCGCATCAATGGCGAAACGGTGACGGCGGTCGGCCAGATTATTGCGGGCCAATATGGTACGCTGACCGTCACCAGCATCACGGCGACGTCGATCGGCTACAGCTACATTCTGGCCGACGCGACCAGCGGCGACGATGTGGTTGAGACCTTCGGCGTCGTCGTGACCGATTCGGACGGCGATAGCGCCAGCGGTACGCTCAGCATCGTCGTCGAGGATGATGTCCCGACCGCGATCGACGATCTCGACTCGCTGGAATCGGGCAGTGCATCGACGGCCGACGGCAACGTCTTGGCCGGCATCGGCGGCAGCGATGACAACGCCACCGATGGCGAGGCCGACATTTCAGGCGCTGATGGCGCGAGCGTCACCGCCATTTCGTTTGGCGGTGAAGGGGGCGACATCAACGGCCTGACCTTTGGCGCCTATGGCACGCTGCAGATCGCGGCGGACGGAAGCTACATTTACACGATCGACCCCGAAAATGCCGACGTGGCGGGACTCGACGGCGACGATGAGCTGACCGAAGTCTTCGAATATGTGATCACCGATGGCGATGGGGACGAGGCCACCGCCACCCTGACCGTGGTCATCCGCGGCCGCGACGACATCGTGACGATCGCTGGGCTCAATCCCGAGGGCGCGGAAGCAATTGTTTCCGAGGCTAACCTCGCCGACGGTTCAAACCCCGATAACGCTGCTCTGACCCAGACCGGCGACTTCAGCTTCAATGCCGTCGACGGGATCGCGACGATCACAATTGCTGGCGAAACCTTGTTCGACGGCGCAATTGCCGCCGGGCTGATTATCACGACCGAGTTGGGCATTCTGACGATCACCGATTTCGCGCCCATATTCGACACCGCCGGCGATATCATCGGCGGCACGATCAGCTACAGCTACGAACTGACCGAAAACAGCGTCTTGCACAGTGGCCCAACCAACGGCGCGCTGAACGAGGCTTTTGCAATAGAAATCACCGACAGCGACGGGTCGATCGCGACCGCAACCCTCGACGTTCAGGTGGTCGACGATGTCCCCGTCGCACGGTCGGCCCCCTCGATCACTGTCGCCGAAGACGCCGCCGCGATTTCGGGCAATCTGCTGACCAACGACACGCAGGGTGCCGACGGTGCAACGGTAACATCGGTGACGATCGGCGGCGCGGTCGTCGCAGTCGCCGCCACCGGCACCACGACCTTCAGCAACACCCACGGCACCTATACCTTTCAGGCGAATGGCGCCTGGAGCTTTGACCCGGTCCCGCAAATCAGCGTTTTCCCGATCCACGCCAATTTCACCTACACCATCACCGATGGCGACGGCGACCAATCGTCTGCGGTCCAGCTGATCCGCCTGGCCGACGGAACGGAACCGACTGCCAGCGACCCGATCCAGCTGACGGTCGATGACCAGCATCTGGAAAGTGGCTCGACCCCGTCGCCGACGCAGCCGGTAACAACCAGCGGCAATATCGTCTTCACCCCCGGCTCCGACGCCATCACGTCGATCGGCTTTGGCGACATTTCGACGCTTGACGGCGGACTCAGCTGGACGCTCGAATCCGACAACCAGATCATCGGCTGGGACGCCGACGAAAATCCGGTTGTCGTGATCGACCTGAGCGTGTCGGGCAATGTCGCCACGGTGACCGTCACGCTGCAATCCAATTATGCGCTGCACCCGGACACCACGCTGGACGATCTCGTCGCGCTAGGATCGCTGGAAGTGATCGCGACGGACGCGGACGGCGACGTGGTGGCAGGCACGGTGGGAATTTCGGTTTCCGACGATGTCCCGTCGATCAGCGCGCTGTCATCGCCCGCGGGCCTGCTGACGGTCGATGAAAGCAATTTGGCCGAACATGCGACAGCAAACTTCGCCAGCCTGTTCAACATCGTAACCGGCGCGGATCAGGAAGGCAGCAGCGTCAGCTATACCTTCGAAGTGACAACAGCGACCGGGCTGGTCGATGTCGCCACGGGGTCAAAGATCATCCTGCAGGCGACCGGCAATGTCGTCGAAGGCCGGTTGCAGGATTCGCCATCGACCGTCGCCTTCCGCCTAACCGTCGCCGCCGATGGTCAGGCGACGCTCGATCAGATCCGTGCCGTCCGCCACCCCGACGCCACCAACCCCGACGATCCGGTGACGTTGTCGCCGACGATCATCCGGCTGACCGCAACCGTCACCGACGGCGACGGCGATCAGGCGTCGGCGCTAGTCGCCGTCGGCAATACGCTGCTGTTCAAGGATGACGGCCCGTCGATCGACGCGACCAATGTCGATACCAACAGCATTACCCTGACGACGCAGGACGCCGGCACGCGCGGCAGCGCGTTCGACGTGGCATCCGCGAACTTCTCCGCGGCGTTCTCGACCGCACTGGTCAATTTCGGCGCCGACGGTCCCGCAGATGCGGGCGTTGTCAACTGGACCTATTCTCTTGTGCTGGGCTCGGCGGCCGCGACCTCCGCCCTGACCAGCAACGGCGTGCCGGTCACGCTGGCCCTTGTCTCCGGCGAGATCGTCGGCAGCGCGGCCGGCACGCCCATTTTCTCTATCGCAGTGAACCCCGCGACCGGCGTCGTCACGCTGACCCAATTTGCCGAGATCGACCATCCGTTGCCGGGGTCGGACAGCAACTATGCCGCGCAGCTCGTCGAGCTGGCGGCCAATCTGGTCGAACTGCGCGGCACCGCGACGATCGTCGATCGCGACGGTGACAGCATTTCGGATACCGTTGCCGTCGATCTGGGCGGGAACATCCGCTTTGCCGACGACGGCCCCTCGATCACCGCCGGTGGAACGGCGGCGACGCTGACCGTCGACGAAAGCGACTTTGCGACCGATGCGACAGTCGACCTGTCGGGCCTGTTTACGGCGACGACCGACTTCGGCGCAGACGGCCCGGGCAATATCGAATATGAACTGGGCGTCACTGCCGGGGCGAGCGGCCTGATCGACTCGGTAACCGGCGAAGCGGTGATCCTGTCTCTCGAGGGCGGCGTCGTCTTCGGGCGCACCTCGACGCATGAGGTGTTTCGCATTTCGGTGGCGCCCGGCGGCCTCGTCACCTTTGACCAGTCGCGCGCCGTTCTCCATTTGCCCGACAACGGTCCCGACCAAAGCCTGTTCCTGTCAGGCAGCAACTTGATCACGCTGACCGCCGTTGCAGCCGACGGCGACGGCGACACGGCACGGACCACCGCCGATATCACCAGCCGTTTCGCAATCCGCGACGACGCGCCGCTAGCGGTGCATGACGAGGATAATGTCTCGCGCGACGGACAGAATTTTGCCGACGGCAATGTGCTGACCGGGATCGGCGGCGCAGACGACAATGGGATGGACGGATCGCCCGACAGTGCGGGCACCGATGGCGGCTTGCTGGTCGTCGGTGTCGCTTTTGGGTCGACCACGGGAACACCGGGTACGGCGCTGACGGGGGACTATGGCACGATAACGATCGCCGCCGACGGGAGCTATCGTTACGATCTCGATCCCAACGACCCCGCGGTCATCGCGCTGAACGCCAACGAAACGCTGACCGAAACTTTCCATTATACGGTTCAGGACGCCGACGGCGACGCCTCGACGGCCACGATCACCATTTCGATCACCGGCGCCAATGATTTCCCGATCGCGCGCGCCGATACCAATTGGGTGCTCGACGGCGTCAGCGGCTCGGACCCGAGCGCATCGGGCAATGTGCTTCAGGACATCGCGCATCCCGGCGCGCCGTTTGGCAGCTTTGCCGACGTGGCCGACAACGACCCCGATCTGGAGGCGATCACCGTTACCTCGGCTGGCACCTTTGTCGGTCTTTACGGCACACTCGTGATCAACGCCGACGGCAGCTACACCTATACGCTCGACGAGGACAAGCCGGTCGTCAACGCGCTGGATAGCGGCCAGACACTGACCGAAAGCTTTGCTTATACGATCAGCGACGGATCGCTGTCGGTCGGCTCGACCCTGACGATCACCATATTCGGCACCAACGACGCCCCGACGATCGGCACGGCAATCGCGCGCGTGTCGGAAGAAGGTCTGCCGAACGGGCTGCCCGATACGGCGCCCAACGCCACGCTCGACACCACCAACAGCGCGACCTTTAGCGGCGCGCTTGCGATCGGCGACGCCGACGCAGGCGAGACGTTGACAGCGACGCTCGGCGACCCCGGTGCAGTGCTGACCGCAGGTGGCATTCCGGTTGCCTGGACCGGGATCGGCACCGGCACCCTGATCGGTTCGGTCGGCGGATCGGAAGTCATCCGCGTCACGCTCGCATCGAACGGTGCCTACACCGTAACGCTGTCGCGCGCCGTCGACCATCCGACCGTTGCGATCGAAGACCTCAAGGACTTCTTCGTCCCCGTCTCGGTCTCCGATGGTACCACGACCACGACCAATGCCTCCGCAATCCAGATCGTGATCGAGGATGATGCGCCGACCGCCACCGGCGAGACCGGAGCGACATCGCAGCCGACGCAGGATGTTAACACCCTTTTCATCCTCGACTTTAGCGACAGCATCGACAACAGCGAACTGAACATCATGCTGGAAGCAGTCCAGGGCGCGCTTGCGCAGTTGGACAGCGCGGCATCGGGCGTCCTGACCATCAAGTTCGTGATCTTCTCGTCGGGCTCATTCGCCTCGGAGGCGTTCTCAACCGCAGCCGACGCAAACGCCTACCTCGACTCGCTCAACCCAGCGGCCGGCGGCGAGCGACCGTCGCAGGACGATATCGGGTTCAACACCAATTACACCGGCGCGATTCAGACCGCGCTCGCCAATTTCAACACCATCCCCGGCGCGAGCAATCAGGTGTTTTTCCTGAGCGACGGAAACCCGAACCAGCAAACGCAGTTCGGGGGCATCCCGCCAATGGTCATTGATTCGCTGACTGCCGCCACCGCGACGGCGTGGAACAATTTCGTG
The DNA here is from genome assembly GCF_002454115.1 of Sphingopyxis sp. UBA6723. Lineage (GTDB taxonomy): Bacteria > Pseudomonadota > Alphaproteobacteria > Sphingomonadales > Sphingomonadaceae > Sphingopyxis. The sequence continues at coordinate 551,626 of NZ_DKIH01000013.1, forward strand.
GACAACAACAATGTCAACGTCACCGCGATTGGTATCGACAACAACCCACTGCAACCGCTGAATATCCAGCGGCTGCGCGATGTCGACCTGAACGCGGCGCCGAACAATGAACCGATCTTGGTCGATGATTTCGAGGATCTGGTCGCGACCTTGCTGTCGGTGATCGTGCCGTCGGCAGTGTCGGGTGATCTCGACGCCAATGATTTCTTCGGCGCCGACGGCGGCCGGTTGCTGTCGATCACCATCGGAACGACGACGTACACCTGGGACGGCGCATCAAGCATCGCGGTGTCGAGCGGCGGCAGCATCGCCGGAAACAGCCTCAATACAATCACCACCCCGATGGGCGGCACGCTGACGCTGAACTTTGCTACGGGTCAGTATAATTACCAGCCACCCAGCCCGATCACGGTCACCGCGACCGAGGTGTTCAACTATGTCGTAACCGACCGTGATGGCGACACCGCGGCCACCAACCTGTCGGTCACCATCACGGCGCTGGCACCGCCGATCGCGGTCGATCTGGATGGCGACGGCGTCGAATTCGTGTCAAACGCGGCGGGGGTCAGCTTCGACTATAATGGCGACGGCATCGCCGAGACCACCGCATGGGTCGGCGCCGACGACGGTCTGCTCGCGATCGACAAGAATGGCGATGGCAAGGTCAACAACGGCGCCGAACTGGTGTTCGGCGGCGCGGGCCTGTCCGATCTGCAAGGTCTGGCCGCGACCTATGACAGCAATGGCGACGGCAAGCTCGACGCGACCGACGCCGAGTTCACGAAATTCGGCATCTGGCAGGACGCGAACAGCAATGGCGTGACCGACGCGGGTGAATTCCGCTCGCTGATTAGCGAAGGCATCATCAGCATCGCGCTGACATCCGACGGGCGCGCTTACACCGCCGCCAATGGTCAGGTGCAGGTGAAGGGCGAAGCGCTCTACACCCGTGCCGACGGCAGCACCGGCAAGCTCGCCGACGCGGCCTTTGCCACCAATTTCGCCGACCAGCAGCGGGTAGCCGCAACCAACGGAACCGCAGGCGTTTCGACCGCGATGCTGGTGGCCGGACTTGCCGCGGCGACTCCGCTGGCGGCGCGCCCGCCCGCCACGCCCGATGGCGACGCAGCGGCTTCGGCGCAGCAGTCCGGCCTACCGAGCGAAACCCCCGAACCGACATCGACGCTTCCCGCCGCCAAGGCCGAAGGGCTCGTCCACGAGTATTTCTCTGGTCCGGAAACGGCAAAAATCGAAGCCGATCCTACCCAGCGCCAGATGGACGAGGATAAACGGCGCGAGCCACAAAGCGACGAGCTCGACACCTCAGCGCCCGATCCGACCTACGCCCAGCTGCTTGCGGGAACCGATGTCGAGCTGCCCCCCGAACCGGCAGCGGCAGCCGCATCGGGCGACCAGATGCAAATGGCGCTGCCGCCCGCAGCGATGCCTGACTCGGCCGCCGCACAGATCGACACGATCGTCGCAGCCGCGCTGGAGGGGCCACAGGTCGAACTCGACGCGCTGCTCGGTCCCGCGGCACCAGCGGAGCCCGTGCTCGCGCGCATCATGCTGGGTGATGGCGGTGGGGTCGGCCTGCTCAGCGACGGCGCATCAGGTCAATCATTCATTGCCGATCTCGCGCAGCAGCATGTCGTGGTGCAGCTCGAACAAATGGCCTCGGCGGGTCACGCATAGGCCGACCGGCAGGGATGCCGGACATTATGAAACGTCGGCGCAGGCGAAGGATCACGCAGAAGGATCTTCGACTTCGAGCGGATAGATGCAGGGGACAAAAGATGCCGAAAATTCGAACCGCAGCATTGTTGCTCACCGCGGTCGCGCTCGTCGCGACGCACGAAGCTGGCTGGACCCAGCGAATCGAGCTGAAGACCGCGGTGGAAACTGCCGTCCAAACCAACCCCGAAATCAACCAGGCGGTCGAGAACAAGACCGCGATCGAATTCGAGCGCGAACAGGCGCAGCGCCTGTTCGCGCCGCGGGTCTCGGTCGAAGGGTCGATCGGAATTCGCCGCCTCGAAAACAGCACCCGCCGAGCGCTGGGCATTGCCGATAATGAGCTTTACCCGATGGAGGGTGGGCTCAGCGTCGAACAGACATTGTTTGACGGCGGGGTTCGCCGCAATGAAGTCCGACGTCAGGCAGCGCGCACCGATGGCGCGGCGTTCCGCGTCGAAGAACGTTCGCAGTTCATCGCGCTCCAGGTCACGCGCCAGTATCTCGACTATCTGTTGCAGCAACGGATCGTTGCGGCGTCTGAGGACAATATCGATTTCCACAGCAAGCTGGTGACCGACCTGCGCGAAGGCGTGGCGAAGGGATCGCTGAGCATTGCTGATCAGCAGCAGGCCGAAGAACGCCAGCAGGCCGCCCGCGCCCGTGTGACCGAGGCGAATCTCGACCTCGTCAACACCGCGGCATCATTCCGTACCCTGACCGGGCTCGATCTGGTCGACGGCGCCGCATTGCCGCCGTCGCTGGCAGGCAATATTCCGGGGACGCTGGAGGATGCGCTGGCGCGGGCGCGCGAACGCAACCCGCGGGTGCGCGAAGCGCAGGCCGATCTCGATGCCGCCCATTCGCTGGTCCGTAAGTCGAAAGCCGAAATGTCGCCGACGCTCGCGCTGGAAGGCAACGCCCGGATTGGCGACGACATCGACGGTTTCCGCGGCGAGACCAATGATCTGCGCGCCGGGCTGGTGCTGCGCTGGGATATTTTCAACGGCGGCCTCAAGCGGTCAAAGGTGCAGGAAATGTACCGCCGCGAAAAGGAAGCGCGCTTCCGAATGGACCAGATGATCCGCGAGGCCGAAGAGGATGTGCGGGTCGCGTGGAACACTTGGGACGCGCAGGGCAAGCTGGTGAAGGAGCTGGAAGAACAGAGCCGGGTTTCGGATGAATTGCTGCGCTCCTACCGCGCCCAGTTCAACGTCGGCCGCCGCTCGCTGCTCGACGTGCTCGACGCACAAAACACCCGCTACAACGTCCAGGTTCGCACCGAGACGGCGAAATTTGCGCAATTCTACTCGGAATTCAAACTGCTTGCGGCGCTCAACGACCTGCTCGCGGCGATGGACGTCCAGCCTCCTGCCGCGGCAGCTTCGACCGCGCGCGAGCGCTTCAAGGTGCAGCCGACGCCCGAAATGAATCCGGAAGCGATGCGGGATCCCACATGAATTATCCGGCCGATGCCCGCGGGGCGCGGCGGTCGCGCCAGCCCTCCCCCGCCACGGGTTTTGAAGCATGGCACAGCACCCCGGCGCAGGGCGACGAACTGCTCGATGCCGTGGCGGCGATCGCGGCGCTGTTCGAGCGTCCCTTCTCTGACCTCCGCGTCAAAAAGGGGCTCGCGCTCGACGATGACGGCCTGGTGCCGCTTGATCAGCTCGATCAAGCCCTCGACGCCGTTGGCCTCCGCTGCCACCTGGTGCGGCGGCCACTCGCGGCGTGGAATGCGCAGGACGTTCCCGCCATCCTGCTGCTGGACGAAGAACGACCGCTAGTCCTGACCGCGATGGACGATGACAGCTGCTGGGTGCGCTTGCCGGGTGCGCGCAGCGACCTACAAATCGATCGCCGCCTGCTCGACGCCGCCTATTCGGGACAGGGCGTCATCGTCCGCCACGACCCCGCCAGCGAAACGGCGCGCGAACGTCCGTGGGATCAAGCCACGAAACAGCATTGGTTCTGGAGCGAGGTGTGGAAGGAGCGCAGCCAATATGGCTATGTGATGTTCGCGTCGCTGCTGATCAATCTGCTCGCCTTTGCGATGCCATTGTTCACGATGAATGTGTACGACCGCATCATTCCCAACAAGGCGGCGGCCAGCCTGTGGATGCTGGCATTGGGCGCGCTGTTTGCCATCGCGGTCGAATATGGGCTGCGGCTGGCGCGCACCGGGCTGATCGACGAGGTCGGGCGCGGCATTGACGCGCGGCTGTCGCAGCGGCTGCTCGACAAGGTGCTCAACCTGCCGATGGCGACCCAGCGCGGCAGCACAGGCGCGCTCGCACGGCGGGTGACCGACTATGAACAGGTCCGCGACTTCTTTGCCTCGACCACCGTCGTACTGATCACCGACATCCTGTTTCTTGCCGTGTTCGTGGCGCTGATCGCGGTGCTCGGCGGATGGCTCGCGGTCATTCCGATCGTCGCGATGGCTGTGATGCTGGCAATGGGCTGGGTCTTGCAGCGCCGGATGAGCGCTGCGGTGGCCGACGCACAAGTCGACGCCAGCATGTTGCAGACGACGCTCGTCGAAACGATCGGCAGCCTCGAAACCGTCAAGGCGTGCCGTGCCGAGGGCCGGATGCTCGGCAAATGGCGGCGGCTGTCGGCGTCGAACGCTTATACGCAGGAGGAAATGCGCAAGCTGACCGCGACCGCGGTCAACCTGGCGACCCTGTGCCAACAGGCGACGGGCATCGCGCTGATCATCGGCGGCTTTTATCTGTTCAACGCCGGCAGCATCTCGATGGGCGCAATCATCGCAATCGTCATGCTTGCCAGCCGCTCGTTGGCACCGGTCGGCCAGCTCGCTTTCCTGATGACGCGCGGACGACAGGCGTTCGTCACCCTGAACAGCCTGCAACAGCTGATGGATCAGGATGACGAGCGCGACAAGGGCAGCCGCTCGATCACCCCCGAGGTGCGCGACGGGCGGTTGCAGCTCGATCATGTCAGCTTTCGCTATCCCGATACCGACCGGGAATCGCTGGCGGGCGTCAGCCTGATCATCGAACCCGGCGAACGCGTTGGTCTGATCGGCCGCGTCGCATCGGGGAAATCGACGCTGGGGCGGGTGCTGTGCGGTCTCTATGATCCGACCAGCGGCAGCTACCGGATCGATGGTCTGGAAAGTCGCCAATATGATCCGCACGATCTGCGCTCGACGTTGCGCTTTGTCGGCCAGGATGCCGAACTGTTCAGCGGGACAGTGCGCGAGAACCTGTTGGTCGGCGCCGCCGACGCCGACGACGCCAGCATCATCGACGCCGTTCGCCGATCGGGCGCGGATGAATTCCTCGGCCGCGACACCGCGGGTTTCGATTTTCATATCGGCGAGCGCGGCGCGCGCCTGTCAGGCGGACAGCGCAGCTTTCTGGTCCTCGCGCGCGCCCTGATGACCCCGGCGCATCTGCTGTTCCTCGACGAGCCGACGGGCGCCATGGACAGCCAGACCGAAAAGCATTTCGTCGACCGCCTGCATGCCGCGATCCCGGCCAGCCAGACGCTGATCATCGCGACGCACCGGATGACGGTGCTCGGGCTGGTCGACCGGCTGATCGTGATGGACAACGGCCGCATCGTCGCCGACGGCCCGCGCGACGAGATCCTTGCCCAGCGAGCCACGTCATGACCGTCACGACCGCCCGCCGATACGGCACCGTCGCTCGCGATGACAACCGCCGCACGATCCTCTGGCTGGTCGCGATGGCGGTGGTGGTGACGCTGCTCACCTCCCGGACAATGTGGGCGTACGTCACCGATTTTGTCGGCGGCGATACCGCCGACACCGCATATAGCAGTCCCGAAGCACCGGTAATCACCGACCCCGAAATGGTGCGGCTGATCAAGCTGACCGAAGACCCCGGCGCGACGCCCATTCAGGCGCCCGAAACCGCGATGACGCGCAACGAGGCGATCCCCTTCTCCACCGGCCCGGTTGCCTCGGCTCGACCTTTCCACCCGGTGACCGCCGATCAAAAAGCCGTCATGACCGCGCTGCGCTGTCTGACCCAGGCGGTCTATTTCGAGGCGGCGTACGAACCCCTCCCCGGGCGGCGCGCGGTGGCCCAGGTCGTCATCAACCGCGCCCTGCACCCCGCCTTTCCGAAATCGATCTGCGGCGTCGTCTATCAGGGCGTCAACCGCCCGGTGTGCCAGTTCAGCTTCACCTGCGACGGCTCGCTTAATCGGCGGCCCAATCCGGCCAAGTGGCAGGAGGCCGAGGATATCGCGCGCGCCGCGCTCGCGGGCTATGTCGAACCGTCGGTCGGCCACGCGACCCATTACCACGCCAATTATGTGTCACCTTACTGGGCGCCCAAACTGGTCAAGATCGCACAGCTCGGCGCGCATATTTTTTATCGCTGGCCCGGCAAATGGGGCACGCCGGGGGCGTTTTCGGGGCGTTACAGCGGCGTGGAAGCGATCCCGACGATCCTGGCGCGTAGCGCAGTCGTGCGAGGGCGCGACGGCGGCGAGGGCCAAGGTCTGATCCAGGCCTCGTCCGGCAATACGCTCGACGCGCTGCAAGACCGCCGCGCCGAAAATGATGCGGGCGGACGTCTCGACACATCGCTCGGCTGGGAACTCGCGATCCCCGAACCCGAGGAAACCAGCCGTGCCGCGCGGATGATGGCACGGCAGCAGGGCGGCGAATTTGACGTCGCCACAAAGGAGAATGGAACATGATCAGATCGCGGCCCTATGTCGGCACGCGCCGGATCATCCTGGCGTCCGGCGTCGGCATGTTCATCTTCGTCAGCTGGGCCAGCTTTGCCCAGGTCGATGAAGTCACGCGCGGCCAAGGGCGCGTCATCCCGTCGAGCAAAGCGCAGATCGTCCAGTCCGCCGAACCGGCAACGATATTGGACATTGTCGTGCGGTCGGGCCAGGCGGTGCGCAAGGGCCAGTTGCTGGTCCGCCTTGATGACACCGAATCCTCGTCGCAGCTGGGCCAAATCGAAGCCGAGAACCGCTCGCTGGCGGCGCGCGCGGCGCGACTTGGCCGCGAAGGCAATGGCGGAGCGGCCGCCGATTGTGCCCCCAACGCCAACGGTATCAGACCCGCGGAGTGCAGCCAGGAAGCGGACCTGCAATCGGTACGCGCCGCGACCCAGCGCAGCCGCCGCATGGCGCTCAACGCCGCGGTCGAGCAGCGTCGGCGCGACTATGGCGAGGCGCAGGCGACGATTGCTTCGCTGCGATCGAGCCTGTCGCTCGCGCAGAGCCAAGTCGATCTGCTGGCGCCGCTCGCCGCCAAGTCGATCGTCCCGCAAACCGAGTTGCTGAACGCCCAGCGCGAGGTGAGCGAGGTACGCGGCAAGCTGGCCGCAGCCGAACAGGCCGCATCGCGTGCCGCCGCCGCGATCAGCGAGGCGCAGGCGCAGGCGGCCTCCGCCGGGCTGGAATTTCGCCAAGAGGCACTCGACGAACGCAACCAGATCGTGGCCAAGATGGCGGTCAATTCGGAATCGCTGCGCGGGGCCGCCGGACGCCAGCAGCGCAGCGAAATCCGCTCGCCCGCCAACGGCATCGTCAACGATGTTCAGGTCACCACGGTGGGCGGCTTCGTGCAGGCCGGGCAAAAGATCATGCAAGTCGTGCCGGTCGGCGACAAATTGCTGGTTGAGGCGCGCGTCGCACCGCGCGACATCGCCTTTATCAAGGTCAACGACCGCGCCAATGTCAAAGTCACTGCCTATGACTTTGCCGTCTATGGCGGCTTGTCAGGGCGCGTCGTCCAGATTTCGCCCGACAGTCTGTATGATGAAGCAACCAAGGAGGCCTATTTTACCGTCGTCGTCGAAACCGACGTTGCCTATCTGCAAAACGGTCGGCGCCAATTGCCAATCACGCCCGGCATGATTTGCGATGTCGAGGTGCTGACCGGCAAGAAGAGTGTGCTCAGCTACTTGTTCAAGCCATTTCTGCGCGCGCGCTCCGAAGCATTTACCGAACGCTGAGGGCCAAGACAAAGCGTCAATAGAGAGAGGCGCCACGGTTGCAGCCGCAGCGCCTCTTATTACTATGTAACGATGATCGAAGTCAGGCCGCCCTGCCTGAATAGGGCGGCGGCCTAACGTCGGCGCGAACCGGTCTTACCTCGCGGAGCGTCAACTGCACCGGCTCCCCCAGGCCATTCTTGACCCCCCAGGTCGCCGCTTGCGTGCGGTTTTCGACGCCGAGCTTGCGCAGGATCGCCTTCACATGCACTTTGACCGTGGCTTCACAGATGCCGAATTGCCGCGCGATGACCTTGTTTGCCATCCCGGCCATAATGCTCTCCAGGATTTCAATTTCGCGATCGGACAACCCGACCGATGCGGCGCTGCTCTTCCAATCGCCGCCAAGCGCGGCCGGAACCCAGCTGGTCAGATTGTTGACGAGTTGCGACGGAAAAACCTTTTCGCCCAACGCGACCAATTTGATAGATTCCACCAGCGGCGCGCACAGAATCTCTTTGACGATGACCGCATCGACCCCGATTTGAAATGCCTCGACGACATCCTCGAACACATAGTGATCGAACAGCAACGCCAAGCGCGCCCGCTCCTTCTTCGCGGCGAGCCGACGGCAGGCGTCAAGGCCAAAGCCCGTATCGCCGCCATCGACGACGATCACGTGACGATCGACATCGTCCGCGATCATCCCCTGCGGATCGAACAGCGCCGACGCATCGGAAACCGATGCGCAAATTTGAAAGCTTTCGCCGGAAAGGATGTTGCGTAACCCCTCCCTCGCGATTTCATATTTCGCCAAGAGCGAAATTTTGATCAACTGCGACATATCCGCCTCCCCTGAATTCTCAGTCAAGGCGACCCCACTTGTCTGGACTTCGGTCTAAACCAAAAGTTTCCTTTGATGTTCATCGCGGCGGACCCCTCCCCACGTTGACACTGTTAATTTTATTGTTTGGTTATCTAATTGCTACCCATGAAGTTATACAACTAAATGACAGAATCTACGAGGATTTTGTCACATACCCACAAAGAGGTAGGCCGCAGGTCGGTTCGGCGGGTGAGAGAGCGACTGTTCGGGGCAATGCAGCGATTCTAAACTTTTACAATGCCGAGGTTTAATTTTACACGATTCCAGAGGGTATTTCCTAGCCTTTCGGATAAGCGCCGGTAGGCACTGCGGCCCAGACGGCGCCATGATGGCTAACAATTGTGGTTAATGCTCCATATTTAGCTGATAAAGTCTTGTCCCGAAACACAGCAAGTCGGACGAGTCGCGACAGAGTCGATGCCGCCAATCTGGTTGCATTTTCGTGGGCCGACGAGAACCGCCTTAGAACAGCGATTTGGATGCTGAAGTTATCGCCGGTCCTTTGGCCGCTACGAACTATCTGGTTCCGTGCGACCGCAACCGCGCCGACGTTCTCGGCAATGCGTTGCTGATCGACAGATGGGCAAGGGCCAGTTTGCCCGTTGTCCGCCAGACAACCGCAGTCTTCGACAAAGGCCGCGCGTTCGCGATTGGCGCAGCACTGGCAAACCCCACAGTCGACGTCTTTTCCGACGCCGCCATCGTCGTCGATATCCGTTCGTCGCGATAGCCATGAACCCAACGTCGATCGCCGCTGAACGACAGGATCGGCCGCAGCACATCCGAAGCCCGGCCATCATAGATTCGGTCAGTCATATTATCGAGCACGACCCACCCGGCCTTCGACCGCACGAGCAGAAACGCATGGTCGGCGTTGATCGCCAGGTCGCGCAGCAAGACGAGTTTCAAACGGGCGTCGTCGATGCCGGCCGCTTTCAGCAAGTGCATTTTCAGGATCGCATAATCCTCGCAATCACCGCTGCCACGCGACATGGTTTCGTCAGCCGTCGCCCAATAGTCGCGCTGCCGATAATTGCTTTCGTCGGCGATATACGCAATCTGGCGGTTGACCCATTGATTGATCCGTTCAAGCTTCACCGCCTCGCCAAGCCCGTCGGTCACTGCCGCACGCGCCAGCTGCGCCCGCATTAGCGGAAGCGCCGGGGCGCGGCGCGCCCGCGCCCAGCGATCGTCAAAGCGCGTCGTGTCAACGGGGATCGCGAGCGTTCCAAGCTCGCTGTCAGGGTCTGGAGCAGCCGTCGCCATCGCCGCAACCGGCGCGGTGCAATCGACCCGCACCGACACGGCAGCCGGGCGATCGGCTTTGAACAGGCGGTCGGCGCCCCGCGATATTGCGTGGACGACCACAGGATTGGCGCGCGCTGGAGCGGCGTTGACCGTCGGCGCCGGTTGTTCCTGGTTCAGCCGGATCCGGTCGAGCGCGCTTGGCGCTTCCGGTTCGAACGGCGCGACGGCGGCGAAGGTCGGTGTCGGCGACGACGGGACAACAGCGGCCTGGCAGCTATCGCCGATCGCAAATGACTTGGCATTGGCCATCTTCATGGCGGACGTGTCGGTCGCCGCATGTGCCGTCGCGGGTGTCATCGCAGCAAGCGAGAGCGCTGCAACGCTGGCGATGGTTGACGGGTGGGGCCGCGCGAACATAGCGCGAGGCATGCCGAAGCGACGTGAGAATATGCTTCAGCAACATGGTTAACGACGCGTTTAGGAAAGAGGCGCCGCTATGCGGTTACGCCCGATCGATCAGCGGGCCTGCTGCGCGGCCAGCACGCGCAGCACATTGCCGCTCCACATTTTTTCGATGTCGATGTCCGAATAACCCGCGGCTTTCAACCGCTCGGTCACCTTGGGCAGCGCCGAGATATCCTCGATGCCTTTGAGCCCGCCGCCGCCGTCCCAGTCGGCGCCGAAGCAGATATGGTCCACGCCGCCGACCTCGATCGCGCGCAAGACCATCGCCATATATTGTTCGAAATCGGCCGCCCACAGCGGCTCGGTCTTGTCGAGCTCGCGCCATTTGCGGTTGAGCTCGGCCTGCTCGGGGGGCGACAAACTGGCGATGCGTTCATATTGCCCGAACAATTCGCCGCGCGCCGGGGTCATGTTCATGTCCGACATGAAAATCGTCGAGATGCACATTGCGCCGCCCTTTGCGGCCAATGCTTTCAGACGGCCCTCGTCCAGATTGCGCGGATGGTTGTTGGTCGAGCGCAGGCTCGAATGCGACAGGATGACCGGATATTTCGACAGCGCCAGCAACTGGTCGAATGCCGCGTCCGATGCATGGCTCGCGTCGATTATGATGCCAAGCCGGTTCATCTCCGCCACCCACCGCCTGCCGAGCGGGCTGAGCCCCTTCCAGCGCGCCTCGCCGGTCGCGCTGTCGGCGAACTGGTTGGTCTTCGAATGCACCGGCCCCGCCATGCGGACGCCCTTTTGATGGAACTCGGCGAGCAGCGCGACATCCTCGCCAAGCGGATAGCTGTTCTCCATCGACTTGAAGGCGATCAGCTTGCCCGCTTTGGTCAGCGCCCGCGCGTCGGCGGCGGTCCGCGCAGCACCGATCGCATCGCCATGCTTGGTGATCGTCGCGTCGATCAGCTCCGAACGGGCGCGCGCAAAGGCCAGGGCATCGGCGTAGCCCTTGGCATCAAGCGCGCCCTGTTCGGTGTAGATAACGAAAAAGCCGCCATCGAGGTTGCCGTCTTTCATCCGCGGAATGTCGAGCTGGACCATGTCCTCGGTGCGCCCATGGCGGTCAGCGAAACTCCACCCCTGCCGTTCGAAATGCAGCGGGGTGTCGAGGTGGGTGTCGAGCACGAGCATCCGGCTGTGTAGCGGCGCTTCCGGTGTCTTAACCGCCTGTTCGCCAGTCGAGCACGCCGATAGCGCGGTGACGGCCAGCAGGGTCGTCAGGTGCTTCACCGCTTGTCCTCCACCGGTTTCAGGTCAAGATCGTGATAATCCCAGCTGAAGTCGGCAATCTTGCTCACCGCCTTCATCGTCACGCCGGTGATCTTGCCGTCGGCATCGAGCGCGAAGGTGACATAGGTAGGCTCGATCGCCGGGTCGTCAAAATCGGTGACGAAGCTGTCATATTGCCAATGTTTCAGGCGTCCCGCCATCCGCGGCGTCGAGGTGAAGTCGATCGTCAGCCCGGTCGTCGCCGACCCGATGACCACATCGCCATACCAGGGATCGCGGTAGCGCCCGGCATAGCCCGCCAGCGAAAGCGAGGGACCGCTTTTCGCTGGCGATGCCTGCGTCTGTTTCAGATATTCCACCCCGCCCGCGAGCCGTGATTGATACCAATCCTCCCATTTTTCGATCCAGCCATAATCGGGTTGATCGAGATAATGGTCGAGCAGATCGAAATAGAGGCCGAGGAGCATCCCGCTGTCTTCGCTGTTCATCATGATCGCAAAGCCGACATTCTTGTCGGGGATCATCACGACGCGGGTGATCGATCCGAACACCCCGCCGCTGTGCTGGATGATGCGGTGGCCGCGATAGTCCTGCACCTGCCAGCCGAGCGCATAGGCTTGCTGGTTCGGCTGCGCCGGTTTCAGGCTGTCGGGCAGCGGGGTGATCGGCATCGGCGTGACCGGCGCCCACATTTCCCTCGCCTGTTTTTCGCTGAACAGCCGCTTGCCGTTGGGCAGCGCGCCATAAGCGAGCTGGATCTTGAGCCATGCGGCCATATCGTCGGCGCTGAGCGCCAGCCCGCCCGCGGGCGCACCATTGCGGCCCAGCTCGTCGCGTTCGTTCAGCGCCTGCTGCGGGCCGAGACCGCGCAGCGCGCCGGACAGCCGCGCGTGCGGCCATGACCGATTGGGGATGCGGAAGCGGTCCTCGCTGTCGGTCGTCCCGTCGCGCATCCCGCCGGGGCGCAGAAGGCGATCGCGCATGAACACTTCCCACGTCTTGCCGGTGACCTCTTCGATCAGCTGACCCGCCACCGCATAGAGGATATTGTCATAGGCGTAAGCCGAGCGGAAACTGGTCTGCGGCTTGAGGTAAGCGACCCGCTCGACCGTCTGTTTGCGGGTCAAGTTGGTGCGCGGCACGAACATGAGATCGCCCTGCCCCAGCCCCAGCCCGCTGCGGTGGACGAGCAGGTCGCGGATCGTAATCTCACGCGTCACCCACGCGTCGTACATGCGGAACCACGGCATATGTTTGATGACCGGATCGTCCCACGCAATCTTGCCCTCGTCGACCAGGATCGCGAGCGCCGCCGCGGTCATCGCCTTGCCGGTCGATCCGGTCTGGAACAGCGTTTGTTTATCGACCGGCGCACGTTCGCCGAGCTTGCGAACACCCCAACCGCGCGACAGCGTCGTCTTGCCATTCTCGACGATCGCGATCGACACGCCAGGCGCGCCGACCTTCTGGCGCAAGGTCTCGACCGTTTCCACGATGTCCTTCGGCGGTTCGGCCCAGGCGGGCGCCGCGACCGACAGCATCAATGACAGAGCAAGCAGGCGGACGGCTTTCATGGGACGGTCTCCATTCGAACGGGAGCGGGGCGCAGCAGGCGCCAGACGCCGATGGTAAGCAGCGGCGCGACAAAGACGATCAGGAACAGCCAAGCGAGGAAGCGGTAGCCGCTGGCGATCAGGTCGACGAGACCGATGCGCGCTGCAACGAACATGCAGCCGATTAGAATGACCCCGCCGATCGCGGCGCGCGCGCCAGTGCCGAGCGGCGGGCGACCGCGCGCCTCGACGACCCCCGACACGCGTTCGTTGATGGCATGGATCGCGCCGACGCCGCTTTCGAGCAGCGCGGCAAAGATCATCAGCTGAAACAGGATGTGGAACCCCGGCACCGCCATCTGGCGGAGCAGAAAGTCCGAGGGCAAGGTCTCCGCGCCGATCGCCGGGTAAAAGGCCATCATCGCGACGAAAAACAGGATCGCGGGCAGCATCGTCAGCGGCCCGGCGATGATTCCCGCGACGACCGCATCGCGCTGGCTGGTCAAGTGGCGCAGCACCGGCAGGATGATCACCGCGCCGACGATATTGTAACTGGCGTAGGTCAGCCCGCCCGCGACCCAATTGCCCGACGGCGGCGGGGCATTGGCGAACCCTTCTGCGATCAAGCCGCCGAAGCTGGTCAGCGCAAAGATCAGGAACAGCGCATAAACCGCGTAGATCAGCATCGAGGCATATTTGAACAGCGTCTCGACAGTGTCGGTCCCGAAGGCGGTGAAGGCAACGATACTGGTGGCAAGTAGGATGGAACCGGCAAGTTCGGGCCAGCCAAAGGTCGCGGCGCCGATCGCACCCGCCGCGGCACCGAATACCGCAAGGATCAGGATGACAAAAATCAGATAGGCCAGCTCGAAGGCGACCCAGCCTGGCCCAAGCAGCCGCTGAAAAAACGCACGATAGTCATAGGCGCCCATCTTGCGCGCCAGCGCGAAAGTGATCGCCGCAACGACGCTCCAGATCAAGGTCGCGAGCAGCATGGCCGACAGCCCGCCCCACGGCCCCGACGGCACAAAATACTCGGCCAGTTCGCGGCCGGTAGCATAACCACCGCCGATGATGACCGCTTTCAGCGCCAGCCCGGGCAGCAGGAAGCGCTGGAACCAGCTAGAATTGGACGGCATCGGTTAATTCCTCGCTTGCGCCCCTGCGAAGGCAGGGGCCCATCACCTGCTCCATCATTCTCAACAGCCGCTCGCCGGATTTCGCAAAGGCCGGAGATGGGCCCCTGCCTTGGCAGGGGCACAAAAACGGGCCATCATGCGAGAATATTTTCGACGAGCGCGTCGAAGGAGGCGCCGCCACGGATCGGGTCGGTGACGGGCAATCCAAACCGCTGGCGCTCCGCCGCCATGAGCGCTTCGGCGGCGTCGGCGTCATAACTCGATGTATTGAGGCTGACCCCGCCGCAGCGGATCGCCGGATTGGTCCGGCCGCCGAGGCGGATCGTCAGGTCGATAACCTCCTCGATCGACGGCAGCGCAAAGCTCTCCATGCCCAGGATCACCTTGCGCGTCGGATCGTGACAGACGACGAACACATCGGGCTGGCTGCCGTGGAGCAGCCCGAGCGACACGGCGGCATAGGCGGGATTGAAGATCGACCCCTGACCTTCGATCAAGTCCCAATGATCAGCGGGCGCATCGGGGCTGAGAATCTCTGCCGCCCCCGCCTCGAAATCGGAGACCACGGCGTCCATCGGCATGCCACCGCCCGCAATCATGATCCCCGTCTGGCCGGTGGCGCGAAAGTCCGCATCGATGCCGCGTTCGACGAACGCGCGGTGCAGCGCCAGCGCGGTATATTTCTTGCCGAGCGCGCAGTCGGTGCCGACCGTCAGCAAGCGCTTGCCGCTGCGTTTGCGGCCCGTTCCAATAGGGATCGCGGGCGGCGGGGTGCGCACGTCGATGAGACGCTGCCCGGTGCGCTTCGCCGCCTCGGCCAGCGCGGGCAGGCTCGCCAGCCGGACGTGCAGCCCGCTGACGATGTCCAGCCCCGCCTCCATCGCCTCGACCAGCGCGGCGATCCAGCTGTCGCCGATCACCCCGCCCTGGTTGGCGACGCCAATCACCAGCGACCGCGCCCCCGCCGCCCGCGCTTCAGCAGGCGACATCGGCGGCAGGCCGGTGGTGACGGTGCAGCCGCCGATCGCCAGCTCACCGACGCAGCGATCCGCCGCCCAATCGGCCAGACCAAAGGCGGTCTTGGCATAGCCCGCCTCGGTCGTGTCGCCGAGGAACAGCAGATAGGGCTGCGGCAGGGTCAGGCTGCTCTCCAGCCTGCCGGTGGGCGCGTTCATCGTTTCCAACTCCAATCCGCTCAATAAGCCAGGTCGAGCGCAACACCGACGGTTCGCGGCTGGAGCGGCGAAATGCCAAGGAAGCTGGGTTGATTGAGCCCATTGGCAAAAGTCGAGCGCGCCATCTCACCCTGATTGTCGAGCAGGTTGCGGGCATAGGCACGCAAAGTCCAATGATCGTTGAAGGTGATCGAGGCGTTGAGATCGACCGACGTATAGGGCTTGGCCGTCGCGACCAGCGGATCGCTTTCGACCAGCGACAGGCGGCTGCTGGCGTGGCGGATGCCGGCCCCGAAGCTACCCTTGTTGCCACCGCCTAGTTCGAATTCATAGTCGGCGCGCAGCGCGCCGCTGAATTTCGGTACCGCGGGCAGACGGTCGCCATCGGCGCCGCTGATGTCGGGCACATCCTCGCTGAGCGTGGCGTCGGTGTAGCTGCCGGTGGCGCTGATCGTCAGCCCGGGGGTCGGGCGCAGCGCAAAGCTGCCCTCAATCCCCTTGCTGCGCGCCTTGCCGCCGTTCGCACCGCCCGACACGCCGCCGAACGAACGCACGACCTGGATGTCGGTCCAGTCCATCAGGAACAGCGCGACATCGACCGACACCAAACGATCGGCAAAGTCGGCTTTCAGCCCGATTTCATAGTTCTTCATGCGGTCGGCATCGACCGTCGGCGGCACGTTGGGAACGATGACGTTCGGCCCGCCGGGACGATAGCCGGTCGCGAGGCGCGCATAGAGCATCGCGTCGTCATTGATGTGGAACTGCGGGCTGATCGAATAGGTGAAGACGCTTTCCGCCGATGTGCCGGGATCATCGGCCTGCGGAACGATCGCCCCCGAGCTGATCTGGCGGAACGTCTGCTTGTTGCGCGCCCAGCGCAGACCGCCGGTGATTTCGAACTGGTCGCTGAGCTTGAAGGTGCCGTTCCCGAAGATCGCATATTCCTTGTATGTCGCGGGCAGCCCGACGATCGCCAGCGGATCGAGCCCGGGGATCGGATTGCCAGCCATGTCGAACGAGCGAACCAGCTGTGCATTGCTGGTGGTTTCATCGGTGAAGAAGCCGCCAATCAGCCATTCGAACCGTCCGCCGCTCGGCGAGGCAAGGCGCAGCTCCTGCGTCCATTTCTTGAGGCCGAGATCGAGCGAGAACGGTGTGATGCCCGGCGGCACCGCGCCGCCGGTCAGCAGCGGAAACAGCACGCCAAAGGCATAGCTGGCATCTTGCAGCTGCGCGCTCTGCGTTTTGCTGTACGTTGTCGCCGACGTCAGTGTCGCGGCGCCAAAATCGTAATCGAGCGTTGCCGAATAATAGTCGAGATCGACGTCGAACGATTCGGGGACGAAATTGTTGAACGACCGACCATCACCCAGCCGCTGTCCGGTCAGGTCGGCGGCGTAGAGGGCGTTGCCCTCGGAATCGAGCGACTGCCAGATCCCGGCCAGCTTCACGCTGAATTCGGGCGTCGGCGTCCACAGCAGCGCCGCGCGGCCGCCGCGCTGTTCATAATCATTCTGGTCCTTCAGCGCGGCATTGTTGACGCTGTCGACCCAGCCCGGGGTGCTGCGCCAGGCGAAGCTGCCGCTCACCGCCAGCTTGTCCTGCACGATCGGCACATTGACCATCACCTGCGCGCCCCAGCCGAGCCCATCGCCGCCCTTGATCGCGAAACCTTCAACCCCCGCCTTGACGCTGAAGGCATTGGTGTTCGGCTGGACCGTGACATATTTTACCAGGCCGCCGATCGAACTAGCGCCATAAAGCGTACCCTGCGGCCCTTTCAGCACCTCGATCCGCTCCAGATCATAGGGCATCAGGTCGATCGTGAACGCCCCGGCCCGGTTGTAGATCGCGCTCGATCCCACCGGTGCGTCATCCAGATAGATGCCGACGGTCTGGCTCGAGTTCAGCGGCGCAACGCCGCGCAGCGTGATCGTCGTCTGACCGGGCGTACCGCCGTTGCTGACATTCATGCCGGGGACGTAACCCGCATAGTCAACGAGCGATGCCGAGCCTTGTTGCTGAAGCGCCTCGCCGTTCACCACGGCGATGGCGATCGGCACGTCCTGCACGTTCTGAACGCGCTTTTGCGCGGTCACGACGATTTCGCCTGCCGCCTCAACCGCGCCGGCTTCCTGCGCCTGCACCGGCATTGCGGCGATCAATGCGGTGATACTCGCCGCGAAATATAGTCCCTTGTTCATTGTCTTACCCCCAGACTTGCGCCAGCAGGCGGCGGAAATTGCCCCCTAACACGGCGGTGATGTTGTCGTTTGAATATCCTCGGCGGATCAGTTCATCGGTCAGGTCGAAGACCTTCAAAGGATGATCGAACCCGTCGATGTCGATCTTGTCGCGAAAGGCGTAGCTGCCCTTGTAGGCGCCCTTGAGCAGCGCATATTCGTCGGGCTTCATGTCGTCATAGCCGTGCAGGTCGGCGTCCGATCCGATCCCGACATGATCGATCCCGACCAGCTTGGCGACATGGTCGATATGGTCGGCCATATGTCCGACATTGGTCGGATCGGAGGTGCGAACAAACATCCGGACCCCGGTGATGCCCATCACCCCGCCTTTGGCCGCCAGCGCCTTGATCGCCGCGTCGGTCTTGACCCGCGGATGATCGACCAGCGCACGCGCATTGCTGTGGGTGATCGCGATCGGCCCCTTGGCGATGGCGATGGCATCGAGCGTCGTCTGGTCGCCGCAATGCGACACATCCACAAGCATATGCTGCTTTTCCATCTCGGCGATGATCGCGGCGCCATAATCGCTGACCCCACCGTCGACCCGTTCGGTGCTTCCCGAACCGATCAGATTCTGGCTGTTATAGGTCAGCTGCGCACAGCGCAGGCCAAGGCGGCGGAACAGCGCGACATCCTCGATCTTCTCAAAATGCTCGGCATTCTGGATGCCCATGATGACGGCGCATTTCTTATCGGCCTTCGCACGATCGAGATCGGCAACGCCATCGACCAGGGTGAAGACATGGCTGTTGCGCCCGGCAAAACCCTGCCAGCCCGCGAGAAATGTCAGCGCCTGTTCTTTTGCATCCGGACCGCCCAGACCATAGGCATTGTGAAAGCCCGTGATACCGCTGGCCTTGAACTCTACCGCCTCGGCATCGGTCAAACGGTGGGTGATATAGTCGGTCGACAGGGTGATCTTGAGCGGCGCCAGCATGTCGATGACGAGCGACGAGGCCACCAGGTCGACCGCGCGGCGCGAGTAGCGGCGCCCCGGCGCCGCCGCAAAGGCAAACGCTCCGCGGTTGATCATCGGCGCAGACACAGCAGCCCCCACCACGCCCGCCACCATGGCGCGGCGCGTCAGCGGGAATGATCGACTCATTCCACCCTCCACTCTCGAAATTTACACTTTCACGACTATTGTCCTAATCAGAAAATAGTCAACCCATTTAGGACATCAAACTGTCGTTATCCCCAAATTTCTGCCGGGCAATGGATCATCCCATCGCGATATTCGACGCCCGGCGCTCGATCACGCGCGAGGAAGGTCGGCCCATCGAGATCGACGATGTCGCACAGCTGGCCCAGCACGAACGACGGGGCC
Source organism: Sphingopyxis sp. UBA6723 (assembly GCF_002454115.1). GTDB lineage: Bacteria > Pseudomonadota > Alphaproteobacteria > Sphingomonadales > Sphingomonadaceae > Sphingopyxis. Next base: position 570,589 of record NZ_DKIH01000013.1, read on the forward strand.
ATCGACAGGCTGGTCCCCATCATGTTGCCGACCATGACGTCGAGCCCCAGTTTTCGCGCCTGCCGCGCGATCGCCAGCCCCTCGGTCAGCCCGCCGCACTTATCGAGCTTGATGTTCACGACATCGAAGCGGCCGACCAGCGTCGCGGTATCGGCAAGTGTCACCGCGCTTTCGTCGGCGACGAACGGCAGCGGCCGTTTCAACCCGTCGAGATCGGCCTCGCGCCCGCGCTTCAGCGGCTGTTCGAGCTGCGCGATGCGGGTCTGAACCAGCACTGGCAGCAGTTCGGCGAGGGTCGCGACATCATAGCCCTGATTGGCATCGACCCCGATCCACGCATGCGGGCGCGCGGTGCGGATCGCGACGACTCGAGCGATGTCGTCGCTCAGATCCCCGGTCAGCTTGACCTTTATCGGCGCGTCGGGATCGATCGCCAACGCGGCTTTCGCCATATTGCCTGCGCTATCAGCGCCGAGCGTCAGCGTCGAGGGCAGTGCGCGGGGTGGTTTCAATCCCGCCAGTTCCCATACCGGCCGCCCCGTTTGCTTCGCTTCCAGATCCCAAAAGGCGCAGTCGAGCGCATTGCGCGCCCCGCCCGGCGGCAGCAGTTGCTGCAAATCCGCCCGCGTCGCACCAGCCTCGATCGCATCGCGGACGCGCGTCGCTTCGGCCAGCATATGGTCGATATCGTCGTCCAGATAATAGACCCCCGCCCCCTCGCCGCGCCCGACATGCCTGCCGTCGGACAGTTCGGCGACGAGCAGCGCGGTTTCGGTGAAGACATGCCCCGAAATGCGGAACGGCTGGTGGTAGGGAAACCGCTCGACCCGAAGGTCGAGCGTCAGTTCCTGCGTCATTTGCAGCGCCATCAATAAACCATTCCAAAGCCATAGAGGTTGAAGACGAGCGTCACCCACACCAGCACCAGTGCCGCGAGCGCCAGCAGCACGGCACCGAGCTTCATCGTCCAGCGACGCTTGTCCTTGATCGTCAGCCACAGGTGCCAGCCCGCGGTTGCCAGCAGGCCGAAGCTTGCCACCGGGGTCAGGATGCGCAGCAGGTGGATCAGCCAGTCGAGCGGACCGCCCAGGCTGCCGATGTCGGCCGAGAAGGCCGCAATGAGCCCAAGCCAACCGGCGAGCGCCGCCAGCACCAGCCACGCGAAGATGCGCGACAGCCGGTACGCGCGCCGCGACTTGCCTTCGAGCGCAAAATCGGCCTTGAAGCTGCGCCGGACGAGCGCGCGCACCGGCCACGCCAGCGCGGCGAGCAGCACGATGCCCAGCGCGGCGATCAGCGCCGGGTTGAGCCACGCCGCATTGACGCTCGCCGGGGCGGGTTCGAACACCATGAACGGCGAACCGGCATCGACGCTGAAGCGCACCACGCGGCCGTCCTTGACCTCGGCGGCCAGCCGCTCGCCGGTACCACGGTCACGCCACACGAAGGGTTCGACCTCCACCCAGTCGCGCGCTCCGGCGCCGAGCCCGTCGAGCGCCGGGAATGTGATCTTGCCATCTTCGGTGAGCGAGATGGTCGCCTGCCCCAACAGCCCGAGCAGGCTCAGGAAATTGGTGAACGACCCGCGGCTGCTGACATAATTGCCGACCATCATCTGCGCGTGCTCGGCGGCGGTCTTGGCGTCGACGGCTCCTCCCTTGTCCTCGCCGGGAAGATAACGATCGGCAAATTTGTGGAACAGCGCGCTGCGGATCGCGCCCGCGTCGCCCTGGGTTCCGGCGCTGTTCATCGACACATAAACGCCGATGTCATCCTCGGGGAACAGCCACAGATAGGAGTGGAACCAGACCGTGTCGCCGCCATGCGCGATCGCGCGCCGACCGTTGACCCATTGCTCGTAGAAACCGAGCGCCATGCTGTTGAGCGGGCCGACACCGGGCGCCTTGAAATCATGCATCTGTTTCGCGGTTTCAGGCTTCAGCAGTCCAGCGCCGTCGTTCAGGTGCGCGATCATGAATTTCGCCATATCGGCACCGCTCGCCGACAGGCTGCCCGCAGGACCGGGAATGACGATCTCGAACGGTTTTGCCTTTTGCGTGATGTCGGGATAGCCTTTGGCCATATGCGGCGCGAGGCGCGCGGGCAGCGGCTGGCGGAACGTCGAGTGCGTCATGCCGAGGGGCTTGAAAATCCGGTTTTCGATATAGGTATCGAACGGCTCGCCGCTGACTCGTTCGACGATATAGCCAGCAAGCGCAGTGGCATAGTTGGAATAAGCCGGGGTGGTTCCCGGCGCAAAGACGCGCGCTGGCAGCGCCAGCGGCATCTGTTCTTTTAGCGTCATCACCGCCTTCGGATCGCTGCTAATCAGGTGACGCACCGACTCCTCGAATCCAGCGGTATGCGTCATGATGTTGCGCATCGTGACGGGCTTGCCCTCAAAGGGCGGAATCTTGAAATCGAGATAGGCGTTGACGTCCTTGTCGAGGTCGATCTTGCCCGCTTCGACCTGCTGCATCACCGCGGTCCACGTCAGCAGTTTCGACACCGAGCCGGGACGGAACATCGTGGTGTCAGGCAGCACCGGGGCGCGCTTGGCAACGTCGGCAAAGCCATAGCCTTTTTGCAGCACGACCTGATCGCCGCGGACGACGACGACAACCGCACCGGGGATCCGCGCGCGTTCAAGCGCATAAGGCAGATAACCGTCCATCCACGCTTCAAGATCGGCGGCGTTGAGCGCGACGGGCGCTTTCTGCGCCTTCGGGGCAGGTGCCGCCACTGTCTCGACTTTCTTCGCCGTTGGCGCGGGCAGCGGCCCCTGCGCCGCCAGCGGCAGCGCGGCGAGCGCCGCCAGTCCTATCATCGCCTTGCGGATGAAACGCATCACTTTCCCCTTTTGTCCGGCACGCCCTGTCTGACCTTGCAGCAAGCCGCGCGACCCCTTACCAAGGGTCAACAACTGTTAACCCGATAGGGACATAATGATCCTGATTAGAAAATTGTCAAATATGGAATGGAAATTTTGATGGCGGCTCGTGTGGCCCCACCCACGCTCGGCACCGTAATGAAGAGCATTCGCTCGCGAAACGGCTGGACGCTCAAGGAGATGAGCGCCAAATCGGGCATCCCGGTTTCGACCTTGTCAAAGGTCGAACATGACCGGCTGACGCTGAGTTATGACAAATTGCAACAGCTTAGCCAGCGACTCAGCATCCGCATGGCGGACCTGTTCGCGGAGGAGGAGAGCGATAGCGCTCCGCGTGTCACCGGTCGCCGCAGCGTCGGAACGATCGAACAGGCGGTGCGCGTCACCACCGACAATTACGATTATCATTACCTTTGCACCGACCTGCGCCAGAAACGGATGATCCCGATCATCACCCGCATCCGCGCCCACAGCGCACGCGAATTTGGCGAGCTCGTCCGCCATCAGGGCGAGGAATTCATCTATGTGCTGGAGGGCGAGATCGAGATTCACACGGAATTCTATGACCCCGTGGCGCTGAAGACAGGTCAGGGCATCTATCTCGATTCGTCGATGGGCCACGCTTATGTGGTTGCCGAGGGCTTTGACGAGGCGCTGGTGCTGGGCGTCTGTTCGAGCGCCGACGAAGGGTTGATGGATTCGCTGATGAGCCTGCACGGCTGATTGCATTCGGAGAAAATTGATGGCCTGTTCGCGGCCCTTTATCCCATCCGCCTTGCTGCTGTGCAGTTCGATGCTGCTGTCGGCGTCAGTTGCCGCGCAGGCGCCCGCCTATGACCTGATCATTCGCGGCGGCACGCTTTACGACGGGTCGGGCCAGCTCCCCGTCGTCGGCGATGTCGCGATCAAGGACGACCGGATCGTCGCGGTGGGCATAGTGGCGGGAACCGCAAAAAGCGAGGTGCAGGCCAAGGGCATGGCGGTGGCGCCTGGCTTTATCAACATGCTGAGCTGGGCAACCGAATCGCTGATCGTCGATCCCAAAAGCCAGAGCGACATCCGGCAGGGGGTCACGCTGGAGGTGATGGGCGAAGGCTGGTCGATGGGACCGCTCAGCCCCGAAATGAAGCGCCAGGAAACCGAGCGGCAGGGCGACCTTAAATTCCCGATCGAATGGACCAGCCTCGGTGACTATCTCAGCTATCTGGAAAAACGCGGCGTTTCGACCAATGTCGCGAGCTTCGTCGGCGCCGCGACGGTGCGCGTCCACGAACTCGGCGAAGGTGACGTCGATCCCACCCCGGCGCAGCTCGACAAGATGCGCGCGCTGGTGCGGGAAGCGATGAACGACGGCGCGATGGGGGTCGGCAGCTCGCTGATCTACGCGCCCGGCTCCTACGCCGAAACCGATGAACTCGTCGCGCTGACCAGCGAAGCCGCGAAATGCGGCGGCATGTACATCAGCCATATGCGCTCCGAAGGCGATCGCATCGAACAGGCGGTCGACGAACTGATCGACATTTCGCGGCGATCGGGCGCGCCCGCCGAAATCTATCATCTCAAGCTGGCAGGGCGCAGCAACTGGGACAAGCTCGATACCATCGTGAAAAAGATCGAGGATGCGCGCGCCGAAGGGCTCCGGATCACCACCGATATGTACACCTACACCGCTGGCGCGACCGGGCTCGACGCCGCGATGCCGACATGGGTTCAGGCGGGCGGACTGGAGGCATGGATCGAACGGCTGAAAGATCCTGCCACCCGCGCGCGCGTCGCCGCCGAAATGAAACAGCCCGGCAGCGACTGGGAGAATCTCTACTATGGCGCAGGCGCCGACAAGATGATCCTCTCGGGCTTCAAGAACGAGAAGCTCAAACCGCTCACCGGCAAGACGCTGGCCGAGGTCGCGGCGATGCGCGGCAAATCGGCCGAAGAAACCGCGATGGACCTGGTGGTCGAGGACGGATCGCGCGTCGGAACCGTCTATTTCCTGATGTCGGAGGACAATGTCCGCAAACAGATTCAGCTGCCGTGGATGAGCTTCGGATCCGATGCGTCGTCACAGGCGCCCGAGGGTCATTTCCTGAAATCGGGCGCGCACCCGCGCACCTACGGCAATTTCGCGCGCCTGCTCGGTCGCTATGTCCGCGATGAAAAACTGATCTCGCTGGAACAGGCGGTGTACCGGCTGACCGCCCTCCCCGCCGCCAATCTGGGGATCAAGGATCGCGGCGCGCTCAAACCCGGCTATTATGCCGACGTCGTGGTGTTTGATCCGGCGACCGTCGCCGACCTGTCGACGTTTGAGAAACCGCACCAGTATTCGATCGGTATGCGTGATGTGTTCGTCAACGGCATCCCGGTGCTGCGCGGCGGCGAACATAGCGGGGCCACACCGGGGCGCGTGGTCCGCGGCCCCGGATGGAATCGTTGCCCTTAGCGATCTTGCTTAAACGCCTGATTTGGCATCGCTTTGCCCGCACTAGTACATCATCGGCGTTTTTCTGCGGGAAAAACCTGCTGACGCGGACTTAAAGCCGCAGTGCGCAGCCCGTTAATTGTCGCATGACCACCAAAGCAACACCATCGAACGAGCCGGTAGGACGGCTCCTGGATTGGCTGGGGCTCCGCAGCGCGCGAAGCTCCCCTCCGACCGGACGGCACGCGCCGCCCGATGGTGGCGGCGGCGCTCGCGATCTTGCCCAACTCGCCCGGCATCAGCTGATCGGCACGATCATGGCGTTTCTGGTCGATAATGACCTTGATGTGTCACCGGCGAATTTGTTGCTGGCACATGCCGCCTTCTCGGGCATGAACCCGCATCTGGCGCGCCAGATTACGTCGCGGTCGCAATCGCCCGATGGGATCACCCAGCAATGGCTGAACGAACTCGGCGAGCACAACAGTGCTCCCGCCGACCATGCCGATCTCGACCGCCTGATGACGCGGCTCGAAACCAACCTCGAATCCTTCCACACCCATGCCAAGGAAGCGCGGACGGTCACGAGCGACTATGGCTCCGAACTCGAACAGCATGTCGATGATCTGGAACAGCTGCAGAAAACCGGCCGCATCGTCTCCAGCCTCGCCGATCTTGCCAAGGTGATGCTCGAACGTACGCGCAAGGCCGAGGATCATATGCGCAAAAGCGAGGACGAAGCGAAATCGCTGCGCCGCAGCCTCGAACGCGCCAAACGCGATGCCGAACTCGATTTCCTGACCGGCCTGCCCAACCGCCGCGCTTTCGAAATCCTGCTCGATCGCCACTACAAGGAAGCACGCGCCGCGTGCGAGCCGCTGAGCGTTGCCTTTTGCGACATCGACGAATTCAAGAAGGTCAACGACATCCACGGCCATGAGGCTGGCGATCGGGTGATCAAGGCGATCGCCGACACGCTGTCGCGAATTTCGGACGACCGCTGCCATGTTGCGCGCCACGGCGGTGAGGAATTTGTCATGCTGTTCCGCGGCCTGACCCCCACGCAAGCCGCCGAGCGGCTGGACGAAGCCCGCGAACAGCTCGCCGAACGCAGGCTGATCAATCGCAAGACGGACGAACCGTTCGGACAGATCACCTTTTCCGGCGGCGTCGCTGACGTCTTTGGTTATGGCGAAACGCGCGGGGCACTCAAGGCCGCTGACGATGCGCTGTACAAAGCGAAAGCGGGCGGTCGTAATCGCATCGAGCTCGCTGACCCCAGCTGAACCGAGCTTCCCGCCAGGGGACGTGACGCAGCGAACCAGCGCCCCGCAAAGTGCGCCGGTTCGCGGCACACAGGCCCGATCAGCGGCTCCAGCGCGCGAAAATTGCCGTGGGAAGCAGCAATCCCCGGGTCTCTTCGCGCACCGCCAGCTCGCCGCATTCAACCTGACCGGGCAGGTCAGCAAACAGCTGCGCCAGCAACTCTCCGATCGCCAGCGCCGACATACGCACCGCATAGACGGTGAGGAATAGCGCGCGGCTGTCGGCATCGAGCAACCGGCGGCAATCGGTCAGCAGCGGCGCCAGCCCCTCCTCCAGCTGCCAGCGTTCACCGCCGGGACCGCGCCCGAATTTGGGCGGGTCGAGCAGGATCGCGTCATAGCGTTTCTCGCGCCGCACTTCGCGCGCGGTGAATTTGCCGGCGTCGTCGAGGATCCAGCGTAGCGGCCTGTCGGCCATCCCCGCCAGCGCCGCATTTTCGCGCGCCTGTCCCACCGATTTCTTCGACGCATCAACGTGGGTCACGGTCGCCCCAGCAGCGGCGAGCGCCTGACTCCCGACGCCGGTATAGCCGAACAGGTTCAGGAACGCCGGATCGGGCTTGTCGGCGACCTGCGCGCGCAGCCAATCCCATACCGGGGCCATGTCAGGGAAAAAACCCAAATGGCGAAAGGGGGTGCATTGCGCGGTGAAGCGCGTCTCGCGCCATGCCAGCGGCCAACCTTCGGCTGGAACGGGCTTGTTATAGTACCAGCGTCCGCCGCCATCATCGTCCGACGCCGGGATGAATTCGCCGTCGGCGGCTTCCCATTCGCTGGTGGGCAGCGCGGGCGCCCACATCGCCTGCGGTTCGGGGCGAATGAAGCGGTAGCGGCCATAACGTTCGAGCTTGCGGCCATGGCCACTGTCAACCAGCCCATAATCGTCCCACGCCTCACCGACGAGGGTGACAAGCGGCAACAGCTCAGCCACGCGCGGCTTCGGCCAGCACATAGGCCTTCACGGCGTCATAGTCGCCCGGAAGGCGCTCGTAACGCTCTTCCCGCTCGAACAGATTGCCCATCCTTGGCGGCAAGGCGGGACGCACGCCGGTTGCACGCTCGACAGCGTCACGGAACTTCGCCGGATGCGCGGTCGCCAGCGTGACGACGGGAATATCGGAATCAATCTCCAGCGCGCGCGCCGCGGCCAGCCCGACGGCGCTGTGTGGATCGATAATCTGCCCGCCATGCTCCTGCGCCCAGCGCAGCGCGAGCGACATCGCGTCGCCGTCGATGCTGGCGCTCGAAAACAGCCCACGTGCGCTGGTCAGCATGTCGGCAGGGATGGTCATCGCGCGATGGCGGTCGAACTCGCCCATCATCGCGGTAATAGCAGCACCGTCGCGGCCCGACAGGTCGAAGAGCAGGCGCTCGAAATTGCTGCTGACCTGAATGTCCATGCTGGGGGTCGCCGTCGCGGTGACGGTTCCCGCGCTATAGTCGCCTTTGGTGAGAGCACGGTGGAGGATGTCGTTGACGTTGGTGGCGACGACCAGTCGCGCGATCGGCAGTCCCATCTGCGCCGCGACATAACCCGCAAACACGTCGCCGAAATTGCCCGTTGGCACAGAAAAAGCAACCGAACGGTCGGGACCACCGAGGCGGACGGCGGCGTAGAAATAATAGACAACCTGCGCCATCAGCCGCGCCCAGTTGATGCTGTTTACCGCTGACAGGGTCAGCTGGCCGCGCGCTTCTTCGTCGCCGAACAACCGCTTCACCATCGCCTGCGCATCGTCGAAACTGCCGTCGATCGCGATGTTGTGCACATTCGGCGCCAGCACCGTTGTCATCTGGCGCCGCTGCACGTCGCTGACCCGGCCTTCGGGATGCAGCATGAAAATCTGGATATGCTCGCGCCCCGCAACCGCCTCGATCGCCGCCGATCCGGTGTCGCCCGAGGTCGCTCCGACGATGGTGATATTCGTGTCGCCGCCGCTCAGGAATTTTTCGAACAGCTGGCCCAGCAATTGCAGCGCAACGTCCTTGAACGCCAGCGTCGGGCCGTGGAACAGTTCGAGCAGCCAGTGGCGGTGGTCCAGCTGGACGAGCGGGGTCACCGCGTCATGGCTGAAACTGCCATAGGCCGCGCGGCACAAATCTCGCAGCTCGTCCTCCGACAACACGCCTGCGACGAACGGACGCATGACGCGCACCGCGGTTTCGGCATAGCTGAGCCCCGCCAGCGCACGAATATCCTCAACCGCCATCTGCGGCCAGCGCGCGGGCAGATAGAGGCCGCCATCGCTGGCAAGCCCCGCGAGCGTGGCGGCACGAAAGTCGAGGGTCGGCGCAGTGCCGCGGGTGCTGATATAGTCCATGACGCCAAAGCGCCTAGCGGCGCGGGCTCAAGGCCGCAAGCGGCGACGGACGGCGAGGAAATAGATGAGCAACGCCGCGGCAGCGAAGAGGAACCATTGGACCGCATAGGCGAGATGATTATTTGGCGTATTGTCGGCCGACGGCACTGCACTTGGGCGCAACCCGGCGGCTGGCGTGTCGGCGATCAACATCGCCCGCGCGGGAGAGGCCTTGCCCGCGGCGCGCTCCATCACCGTCGGTTGGTCAGGGCCCGGAACGATCGTCCCCTGTACGATCCCGCCGGTCCATTTCGGCGGGGTGAAATCATCCGAAATACCGACGTCGACCAACACCCCAGGCCCTTCGGCGCCGGTGCGGCAATCGGCGATCATGCGAAAGCCAGCCTTGCCCTTCTGGTCCGTGCCGCTGCGCGGATCCCAGCGCACGGGTTCGAGGCACACCACGCTGCTTTTGCGGAACAGGAAGGCTTCGGCGACCGGCGGCAGTTCGGGGTATGTGACCAGCGACGACATCGCCATGTTGCGCTGGTAGAGCACGACCAGCGCTTCCTTCTCGTTCTTGCGCTGGAGCTGCCACACCCCGAGGGCGACCATCACCAGCACCGCAATGATCACAATGATCGTCGGGACCAGCGGCCAGCGTCGCGGCGGTGAGGCGACAGGATCAGTCATGCGGTGCGTCGTCCACTTGACGACCCTCGGCCGCCTGCCGCTGATGCTCGCTCGCGATCAGCGCACCCTTGGCAACGCGCAGGCCATAAACTACCGCAGCGGCGGTCAGCGGTACCCACAAGAGCACATGCACCCACAAGGGCGGCTGCACCGCCGCATCGAGCCCCAGCGCCGCGGCAACCAGCAAGGCACCAATGATAAGGGTCAGGAACGCGGCGGGACCGTCGCCGACATTGTAGCGACCATAATCGAGCCCGCAGGCGTCACATTTCGCATGGAATTGCACCGGCCCGTTAAACAAGGTTTTGGCGCCGCATTCGGGACAGAGGCCAAAAAGGGCAGCGCGCCAGACCGGCGGCTGCCCCTTTGGAATGATTGTGCCGTCAGGCAATTTAGTGCGCGGCGACCGGCGCGCCCCAGCCGCCCCAGACGTAGATGATGATGAACAGGAATAGCCACACCACATCGACGAAATGCCAATACCAGGCAGCCGCTTCAAAGCCGAAATGCTGTTTGGGCGTGAAGTGTCCCTTGTACGTGCGCGCCAGGCAGACGATCAGGAAGATCGTGCCGACCAGCACGTGGAACCCGTGGAAGCCGGTCGCCATGTAGAACGCCGAGCTGTAATTGCTCTGGCCAAAGGCGAAGGGGGCTGCGGCATATTCATAGGCCTGAATTGCCGAGAAGATCGCGCCCAGAATGATCGTCGCCCACAGGCCCTTTTTCAGGCCGTCGCGGTCGCCGTGGATCAGCGAGTGATGCGCCCAAGTGATCGTCGTCCCCGAGCACAGCAGGATCAACGTGTTGAGCAGCGGCAGCGAGAAGGCGTCAATAACTTCGATGCCCTTGGGCGGCCACTGGGTGATCGCCTCGGCGCCTTCCTGGCCGAACAGCGAGGTAACCGCGCCATCAACATATTCGATCGGCACCGGGAACAGGGTGAAATCGAACCACGCCCAGAACCAACCGACGAAAAACATCACTTCCGACGCGATAAACAGGATCATCCCGTACCGCAGGTGAAGCTGAACGACCGGGGTGTGATCGCCGGCATGGGCTTCGTTGATGACGTCCGACCACCAGCTGAAAAAGGTTGCGATCACGCCCATGAAGCCCAGACCAAGCACCCACTTGCCCGCGCCGCCGAAATAATCGTCGTGCATGAACATCACGAGGCCAAAGAACATCACCATCGCGGCGAACGACCCAATCAGCGGCCAGACGCTGGGATTTACGAGGTGGTAGTCATGATGTTTCGCACCGGACATGGCGTGTTTCCCGTTTTTGGCAGTCCCGGCATCGCGATTCCCCATCGCCCGCCGGTCTTGTTAGACTCTTGATCGCGGCCTTAGCTCGCCTTTTTACCCTCGTCTACAGGGTGGAAGGTATAGCTGAGGGTGATTTCCTGGATGTCGCGCGCGTCGGGATCATCCATGATCTTGGGATCGACGAAGAACAGCACCGGCATCCGCATCTGCTGCCCCGGCTCCAGCCGTTGTTCGGTGAAGCAGAAGCACTGGATCTTGGTGAAATATTTGCCCGCCTGCGTCGGCGTGACATTGAACCCCGCGGTGCCGACGACCGGCACCGACGAGCTATTTTCGGCAATAAAGATCGCCATGTCGCGCGCGCCGATGCTGACCGTGTCGGTCGGATGCTCGGGATAGAATTTCCACGGCAGCCCCGGCGAGACATTGGCGTCGAAACGGACCGAAATGGTTTTCGACAGGATCACCGGATCCGCCGCCGCAGCAACCGGGTCATAGCGCTGGGTTGTGCCGCCGAAACCGGTGACGCGGCAGAACAAGTCGTACAGCGGCACCGCCGCAAATCCTAATCCGACCATCGCGAGTGCCAAGGCCGATGCCAAACTCGCGGTCTTTGCTTTCGGGGACAGGCGCCCAATTACCGGAAAAGATGTCATGCGAAAACCTGGATCTTGGCGATGGTGATGAAGAAAAACAGGATCGCGAGGCCACCGAGCATCCAGGCCATCATATTGGCGCGGCTGCGCTGGCGGCGGCGATATTCGACCTCATCAAAGGGTTCGAGATTCGGCTTTTCGGTCATAAATGCCACCAATGATCGGCAACAACGGCGCCGAAGAGAATGAAAAGATAGGCGATCGAATAAGCGAATAACCGCTTTTCGGGCTGCATCAAATCGGCATCGCCGGTCGTGCGCGTGCCGACCTGAACCGACAGCGCCACGAACAGCGCCGAAAGGAGGACCGCGGTCCACCCATAGAGTGCGCCCGTGTATCCCAGCGGCCACGGTGCAATCGCCGCTACCGCCATGATCAGCGCGTAGAAAAGAATCTGGCGCCGGGTCGATTTCTCCCCCGCGACGACCGGCATCATCGGGATGCCCGCGGCGGCATAGTCCGAGCGCATGAACAGCGCGAGTGCCCAGAAATGCGGCGGCGTCCACAGAAAGATCAGCAAGAACAGCATGACCGGCAAAGGCGCGATGCTGCCGGTCGCAGCGACCCAACCGATCAGCGGCGGAAACGCGCCCGCCGCACCGCCGATGACGATATTCTGCGGCGTCCGCGGCTTCAGCCACATCGTGTAGACAAAGACGTAGAAGAGGATCGAGACCGCGAGGAGCAGCGTCGCCTGCCAGTTCGACGCAAACAGCATCAGGAACAGCGAGAATGCCGCCAGCCCGATGCCGAATTGCAGCGCCGTCTGCGGGTCGAGCCGTCCTGCGGGCAGCGGCCGTCCGGCGGTGCGCTTCATCTTGGCGTCGAGGCTCGCCTCATACCATTGGTTGAGAGCGCCCGACGCCCCTGCCCCCAAAGCGATCGCCAGGATCGACGAAAAGGCAAGGACCGGCGGCACGCTGACCGGCGCCGCTAGGAGCCCGCACAGCGCGGTGAACACCACCAGCGACATGACGCGCGGCTTAGTCAGCGCGAACAGGTCGCGCCAGTCGGCCGGAAGGGCCGTTTCGCCATGGGTCAGGCTCTGCGCCATGTTAACTCCAGCCCGGGATGCGAACGCCCCCTGCCGAAACTAGCAGGGGGCGCGCACAATCAGGCGATACGCGGCAGTTCGTTGAACTGGTGGAACGGCGGCGGGCTCGACAACGTCCATTCGAGCGTCGTCGCGCCTTCGCCCCACGGATTGTCGGCGGCCTTCTTGCCCGCGACCAGTGACCACAGAATGTTCACGAAGAAGATCAGGACACCGACCGCCATGATGACATAGCCGTAGGACGAGATCAGGTGCCAGAAGGCATAGGCTTCGGGATAATCGGGGTAACGGCGCGGCATGCCCTGCTGTCCCAGAAAGTGCTGGGGGAAGAACAGGACGTTGACGCCGATGAAGAAGATCCAGAAGTGCAGCTGGCCCAGGAACTCGTTGTACATCCGCCCCGACATCTTCGGGAACCAGTAATAGAAACCGGCGAACAGCGAGAACACGGCGCCGAGCGACAGCACATAGTGGAAGTGGGCGACGACATAATAAGTGTCGTGCAGGTTGGTGTCGACGCCGCCATTGGCCAGCACGACGCCGGTCACGCCGCCAACGGTGAACATGAAGATAAAGCCGAGCGACCAGACCATCGGAGTCTTGAAGCTCATCGACCCGCCCCACATCGTGGCGATCCAGCTGAAGATCTTGATGCCGGTCGGGACCGCGATGACCATCGTCGCCGCCGTGAAGTACATCTTCAGGTTCACGCTCATGCCGACGGTGAACATGTGGTGCGCCCACACGATGAAACCAACGACGCCGATCGCGACCATGGCATAGGCCATGCCGAGATAACCGAACACCGGCTTGCGGCTGAAGGTCGAGATGATCTGGCTGACGATGCCGAAGCCCGGCAGGATCATGATGTACACTTCGGGGTGACCGAAGAACCAGAAGAGATGCTGGTAGAGGACGGGATCGCCGCCGCCTGCCGCATCATAGAAGGTCGTGCCGAAGTTGCGATCCGTCAGCAGCATGGTGATCGCCGCCGCCAGAACCGGCAGCGCGAGCAGCAGCAGGAAGGCGGTGACGAGCACCGACCACACGAACAGCGGCATCTTGTGGATCGTCATCCCCGGTGCGCGCATGTTGAAAATGGTGGTGATGAAGTTTATCGCGCCCAAGATCGACGCCGCACCCGCAAGGTGGAGCGAGAAGATCGCCATATCGACCGCCGGCCCCGCCGACCCACTGGTCGACAGCGGCGCGTAAACGGTCCAGCCCGTACCGGCGCCAAGCCCGCTGCCGCCCGGGACGAACATCGACCCGACCAGCATGACAAAGGCGACGAAGGTCAGCCAGAAGCTGACATTGTTCATGCGCGGGAACGCCATGTCGGGCGCGCCGATCATCAGCGGGACGAACCAGTTGCCGAAGCCGCCGATCATGGCGGGCATGACCATGAAGAACACCATGATCAGACCGTGCGCCGTGATCATCACGTTCCAGAAATGCTTGCCCTGAACGTCGCCAGCGGCGCCGTCGAAAAATTGCGCCCAGCCGGTCAGATACTGGATGCCGGGTTCGGCGAGTTCGAGGCGCATCATGCCCGAAATCACCCCGCCGACGATCCCGGCGACGATCGCAAAGATCAGATAGAGGGTGCCGATATCCTTGTGGTTCGTCGACATGAACCAGCGGACGAAAAAGCCCGGGGTATCGTGATCATGGTCGTCATGCGCGTGATCGGCGTGACCATGGGCGGGTGCAGTTGCGGCGATATCGGTCATCTGTCGGACCCCTTATTAATTCTTGGCGACCGGGGCGGCGGCGGGCGCCGCTGCCGGGGCAGCTTCGGTCGTGGTGGCGGCCGGCGTCGCGGCAGGCGCGGCAGCGGCGGGCGTTGGTGCAGCGGCAGCGGGCGCGGCGGCTGCGGCAACCGGACCAGCCGGATTGCCGCCCTTCGAACGCACCCACGCTTCCCATTTATCGACCGGCAGCACTTCGACGGCGATCGGCATAAAGCCATGATCGACTCCGCAGAGCTCCGAACATTGGCCGTAATAGACGCCGACTTTGTTGGCGGTGAAGGTGGTTTCGTTGGCGCGGCCGGGGACCGCATCCATCTTGGTCCAGAAGGCCGGGACCGCGAAGCTGTGGATCACGTCGGCACCGGTGATGATCAGTTTGACCTGACGGCCAACGGGAACGACCATCCGGTTGTCGACCGCAAGCTGGTACGGCTCGCCCGATGCCTTGGCCTGATCGACGGTCAGCATCTTCGACACATATTCGCCAATACCCTGGTCGGGATAGGCATAGCCCCAATACCATTGATATCCGGTCACCTTGATCGTCAGCGCTTCCTTCTTCGGCGGCTCATATTGCTGCGCGAGCAGGCGGATCGACGGCACCGCGATCACCGCAAGGATGAGCACCGGAATGGCGGTCCAGATGATTTCGATGAAGGTGTTGTGCGTCGTCTTTGACGGCACCGGGTTGGCTTTGGCGCGGTAACGGAACACGACCCAGAGCAGCAGGCCAAGCACGAACAGCGTGATGATCGTGATCACCGGCAGCAGGATGACATGGTTGAACCAATAGGCCTGCTCACCAACCGGGCTGACCTGCGGCTGGAAATCGATCCCGGCGTCGATAGGCTGACCCACACCGGGAGTGGGTTTCATCGGCGTATAGGTTGCATCGCCAGCCGGAACCGCCGCTTCGGTCGCCGCGGGTGCCGCCGTCTGCGTCGCCGCATCGGCAGCGGTCGGCGCAGGATTCGCAACCGGCGCCGCAACAGGCGCTTCGACCGGCGCCGCCGCAGGTGCTTGCGCATGGCCGACGCCCGCCGCGCCAAGCGACAAAGCCGCCGCAATTACAAGGGTTTTCAAGCTCTTCATAAGACTGGTGCCGCCCGTTGCCTGTTGTTCTTTATCATATTTCGTCCTGCCTCGCAGCGTGTCGGACAAGCGACGCGACAGCCGAAAGGCAGGCTGAATCTCGCGGGCGCTATAGACCCGCTTGCCGCTTGCCTCAAGCATCTCTAACACTATTTTACGGCTGGCAAATCTTCACCGCCAAAACCCGGTCGCCCGCAAAGGGCGACGCTCTGGATAAAAGAACAAGTCTCCCATGACCGATGATGAAATTCTGGCCGAATTCCGCGCCGCCGAAGCCCTGCTCCAAGGCCATTTCCTGCTCTCGTCGGGGCGCCACAGCGAATATTATCTGCAATGCGCGCGCGTGCTGATGGATACCGAGCGCGCCGGGCGGCTCGCGGTCGCCCTCGCCGCGAAACTCCCTCGCGACCTCAAGCAGGCGATCGACGTCGTGGTGTCCCCGGCGATGGGCGGCGTCATCATCGGCCATGAAATGGGCCGCGCGCTCGGCAAGCCTGCGATTTTCGTCGAGCGACCGACCGGCACCTTTGAACTCCGCCGCGGCTTCACCATCGAACCCGGCGCGAAAGTGCTGATGGTCGAGGATGTCGTGACCACCGGCCTGTCGTCGCGCGAAGCGATGGCGTGCGTCGCGGCGGCCGGCGGCGACGTGATTGCCGAGGCGGCACTGGTCGATCGCTCGGCGGGCAGCAATGTCGACCTCGGCGTCCCCTTCTATCCGCTCGTCGCGATCAATTTCCCGACCTACGCCGCCGACGAACTGCCTGACCATCTGGCGGGCTCCGAAGCGATCAAGCCCGGGAGCCGCGCGAATTGAGCGCCAATCATTCCTCTGGTCGCCTCCGCCTGGGGGTCAACATCGACCATGTCGCGACGATCCGTAACGCGCGCGGCGGCGAGCATCCCGACCCGGTGCGTGCGGCCGAAATCGTCGCATCGGTCGGCGGGGACGGCATCACGGCGCATTTGCGAGAGGACCGGCGCCATATCCGCGACGACGACCTGGCGCGCATCCAGGCGGCGACCGACCTGCCGCTGAACCTGGAGATGGCGGCAACCGACGAGATGGTCGCGATCGCGCTGCGCCACAGCCCCCACGCCGCATGCATCGTCCCCGAAAAGCGCGAGGAGCGCACGACCGAGGGCGGGCTCGACGCCGCAGGCCAGCATAACCACCTCGCCCCGATCGTCGCGCGACTATCCGATGCGGGGATTCGCGTCAGCCTGTTCATCGAGCCTGACCCGCGCCAGATCGAGGCGGCGATGATGCTGCGCGCGCCGGTCGTCGAATTTCACACCGGCCGCTACGCCCATTGCGAAGGCGAAGAACGCGCCGTGGAACTGCGGCGCCTCGCCGACGCCGCGGCGCTGGCGTGGAAAAATGGCATCGAACCGCATGCCGGGCATGGCCTGACCTATGAGAATGTCGTCCCGGTTGCGGCGATCCCGCAGCTCGCCGAGCTCAACATCGGCCATTATCTGATCGGCGAAGCGATCTTTACCGGGCTGGAAGATGCAGTGCGCCGGATGCGCGACCTGATGGACGAGGCGCGCGGATGAACGCGCCCCAAAATACCCTCCTGCTTGTGTCCGGGCTTCTGAAGGTCGGTGCAACGCTGCTGATCCTGCTGATGTTCGCGAAGCTCGGATGGGATCTGGCAAGCGATCGCCACGTGGAAATTCCCCCGATCTTGATCATCGCGATCGGTGCGACGCTCGCCGCGCAGCTGGCCACTTGGGCCGGCTGGCGCTTCGCCTCGGGCCGCGAAACCGAGGACCGCAGCAGGTGATCATCGGCCTCGGCTCCGACCTCTGCAATATCGAGCGCATCCAAAACTCGCTCGACCGCTTCGGCGAGCGCTTCGAGAATCGCGTCTTCACCGATGTCGAGCGCGCCAAGGCCGCGCGCCGCCCCTACACCCGCGCCGGCACCTACGCCAAGCGCTTCGCCGCCAAGGAAGCCTTCTCGAAAGCCGTCGGCACCGGTTTCAAGCGCGGCGTGTTCATGAAGGACATCGGCGTCGTCAACGCGCCCTCTGGCGCCCCGACGCTGGCACTGACCGGCGGCGCCGCCGAACGGCTCGCTGCGATGATCCCGGCGGGCTACACCGCGCACATCCACCTGACCCTGACCGACGACCATCCGTGGGCGCAGGCGTTCGTCATCATCGAAGCAATCAAGGACTGACGGGACAATGGCGAAGAACAAGGCGCAGGACGACGGCAGCTGGGGCAAATTGATCCGCGACATCGTGGTGATCCTGCTGCTTGTGCTGGGCATCCACAGCTGCGTCGCCAAGCCTTTCTATATCCCGTCCGATTCGATGATGCCAGTGCTGCGCAACGGCGACCGGCTGATCGTCAGCAAATATCCCTATGGCTGGTCCTATGCCTCGGTCAGTTTTCATCTCGCGCCCAAAACCGAAGGCCGGATCTTCGGCAAACTGCCCGAACGCGGCGACATCGTCGTGCTCGAACATCCGGTGACGCGGATCGACTATATCAAGCGCGTTATCGGCCTGCCCGGCGACACGATCCAGCTGACCAACGGCGAACTCAGCATTAACGGCAAACCGGTGAAGCGCGAAGTCCAGCCGCTGCTGGCGCTCCCCGTCGATCCGAACCTGCCGATCATGGGCAGCAGCCTTGACCGCTTTATCACCCGTGGGGCCGACGGGCGCGAAATGCTCGAACTACCGATTGTGCGCGAAACGCTGCCAGGCGGCGCGACCTTTGACACCATCGACATGGGACCGGGATACACCACCGACGATTACGGCCCGATCAAAGTCCCCGCCGATCATCTGTTCCTGATGGGCGACAACCGCGACGGCAGCGCCGACAGCCGGGTGGACACATCGCAAAAGGGGCTCGGTGGCCCCGTCCCGTTCGATGTCATCGCGGGGCGGGCCGAGATCATCAGCTTCTCCACCGATGGCACCGCGATATGGTACAACCCGCTCAGCTGGTTCAACGCGCTGCGCTCTGGCCGCGCGGGAACCGACTTGCGCCCCGAACGTAGCAGCACAGCAAAATAGGGAGCGAGGACATGGTGGAGCGGGTCGAGCGGAAAGAGCGCGCTCAGGCGCGCGCCAAGGCGACCGCCAACGCCCCCGGCCCGACCGAGATCCGCAGCCACCTCGTCCGCACCGAATTGCTCAAGGCCAGCGTCTGGCTTGGCCTCGCCCTGCTCATTGCCGCCTGCATTGTGCTGATCCAGCCGATCCTGCTGATTTTTGCGGCGATCGTCATGGCCGCGATCCTCGACGGCGGCACCCGCCTGCTTGGCCGCATCCTGCCAATCGGGCGCGGCTGGCGTCTTTTGATCGTTTGCCTGTCGGTGCTGCTCTTCATGGTCTGGACCGCGATGTTCGCGGGATCGCAGATCGCGGCGCAGGCGCTGAGCCTGCAAAGCGTTGTGATGGCGCAGATCGAACGGCTGGCGGCGTGGGCAAGCGATCATGGCATGGGCAGCTTCCAGCTCGACACCAAGACGATCTCGGACAATTTTGCCGGCACCTTTGGTCGCGTCACCGCCGCGGTCGGCTCGGTCGTCGGCGCATTCACCAGTCTGGTGATGATCCTCGTGCTCGGCGTGTTCATTGCGATCGAACCGCGGCTATATGAACGCGGCGTCGCGTGGATGCTGCCGATGAAGAACCGCGAAAATTTCTACATCACCACCGCGCGGATGGGGTTCACCCTGCGCCGGTTGATGGCGGGCCGCCTGCTCGGCATGTTCGTCGAGGGGGTCGGCACCTGGCTCGCATGCATGGCGGTCGGCATCCCGATGGCGGCGTTGCTCGGCCTGCTGACCGGCCTGCTCGCCTTCATTCCCAACATCGGCGCGATCGTGTCGGGCGTATTGCTGGTGCTCGTCGGCTTTTCGGCCGGAGTCGACGCTGGGCTGTGGGCGATCGTCATCTATCTGGTCGTCCAGACGGTCGACGGCTATCTGATCGTGCCGATGGTCGCCAAAAAGACCGTCGACCTCGCCCCCGCGCTGGTGCTCGGCGCGCAGATCCTGCTCGGCGCGCTCCTCGGCATCATGGGGCTGTTCCTCGCCGACCCGATCGTCGCGATGATCAAGGTCGCGCTGGAACGCGAGGCTGAGAGGAATGCCGGAGCGCCGCCGACGGATACGAAGGCGGTCGCAGTCTGAAAACCATCGTCCCTCTTTTCAGTTCGTCATCCCGGCGAAGGCCGGGATGACGGGAACAATCGGGATAACGGAAATCAGGGTCAGGGCTGCGGCGCACCCGGCGGCGGTCCCGCCGGGCCAGCGCCGTCCGGCGCGCCCTGCATCATCTGTTGCTGCTGCATCATCTGCTGTTGTTGCTGCATCTGCTGCTGCATGGCGCGCACCTCGGCTTCCGACCGGTAATCGAGCAGGGTTACGGTAAAGTGCAGCGTGCTGTTCGCGGGGATCGGCCCGGTGGCGCGGTCGCCATAGCCCAGCTGCGGCGGGATGGTGATTTTATACTCGCCGCCCTTCTTCATCCGGGTCAATGCTTCGGCAAATCCCGGAACGACGCCCGCGACCTGCATCGGCGCCTGTTCATTGGCGTCGAACACGGTGCCGTCGTCCAGCTTGCCTTCATATTTCACCAGCACCACGTCGGCCTTGGTCGGGCTGTTGCCGGTGCCTTCCTTGACAACCTCGAACCCGATGCGCGGGGTGACATGAAAGGCAAAGGCGGTGGCCGCACCGAGCAGCGCAATCACGCCGATCCAGATCAGCCACAGGCCTTTTTTGCTTACCGGGCGCAGGGGAACCGTCGTTACGCTCATTGTCGCTGATCCTTAACGCTGCCCTGACGGGCCATATTGTTGGGCACGCCTATAGTCGGAGCGGTGCAGGGCGGTCCAGCGTGAATTGAGTGCTGGCGGTGACGCACTTTGCGAGAGGCAGTGACCGTGCTGATCCTCCCTGTCGCGCAGCGATGGGGAGGTGGCAGCGCGAAGCGCTGATGGGGGGGCGCTAACGCAACGTCGTCGCCCCTCCACCACTTGCTGCGCAAGCGGTTCCCCTCCCCATGGCTTCGCCACAGGGAGGATTTTACCGCCGCAACTGCGCGAAATCCGAAAAAACGAAAAAGGCGCCGCGGTTGCCCGCAGCGCCATTTTCACGATCCGAATCCTTACCGGGAAGGTCGGGTCTTACTTGATCCCGTCGCGTTCCATCCGCTTGCGCTCCATCTTGCGGGCGCGGCGGACGGCGGCGGCGTGCTCACGCGCGCGCTTTTCGCTGGGCTTCTCGTAATGACGGCGCAGCTTCATTTCGCGATACACGCCCTCACGCTGCAACTTCTTCTTGAGCGCGCGAAGGGCCTGGTCGACATTATTGTCGCGAACGATGATCTGCATGTGCCGTGTCGTCTCCGGTTCGTCCAACGATCAAAGTGGCCCGATGTCCGGTCCGCCAAAAATCGCCGATATAAGGGCAATAAAAGAAGCGCCGCGAACCCGCGACGTTCCGATGGCTGGGCCGATAAGAGGATTCGCGGCGAAATGCAAGCCCCTGCGCGGCAAAAACCCCTGCCCCGCTGACGAGCGGCAGGGCCTGCTTGCGGGATTGTGCCGCCCCCTTGCCTTATGGCATAGGTAGCAGGACGAAACTAACAAGACAAAGGGACAGGCCATGGCGACCCAGCTGAAGCGCAACAGCAAATATAGTGAAGCCGAGTGGACGGCACGGCAGGAACTGGCCGCCTGTTACCGGATTTTCGCGATGATGGGCTGGGACGAGATGATCTTCAACCACATCACGGTGAAGGTGCCGGATGAGGAAGGATCGTTCCTGATCAACCCCTATGGCATGCATTTCGGCGAGGTGAATGCGTCGAGCCTGGTCAAGATCGACATCGACGGCAACAAGGTTGACGAGGATAACCCCTGGCATGTGAACAAGGCGGGTTTTGTGCAGCACAGCCTGTTCCACCGCGTACTGCCGGACGCCCACGCGATCATTCATACGCATACGACCGCCACCGTCGCGGTCTGCTCGCTTGAAGGCGGGCTGCAACCGGTCAACTTTTATGCCTGCAATTTTCAGGGCCAACTCGCCTATCATGACTTCGAAGGCGTCACCGTCCGCGAAGAAGAGGGCGAGCGGCTGGTCAAGAATCTGGGTGACAAGCGCATCCTGATGCTGAAAAATCATGGCCCCGTTGTGATGGGCAAGAGCCTGCCCGAAGCGTTCATCAAATACTGGTCGCTGCAACGCGCGTGCGAGCATCAGATGGCGACGCTCAGCATGGGAACACCGATCAAGGTCAGTCCCGAGGTGATCGCCGTCCACCAGCGCGACCTGTATATGGCGTCGCCCCCTGGCGGCGCCGGTCGCATGGAATTCGATGCGATGGTCCGCAAGGTCGACAAAATCGATTCAAGCTGGCGTGACTAATCACGCGGCGGCGCTAAACGAGCCGGCATGACACGATTCTCGGTCAACGACCGTCCGGTCGAATATCGGATGGAGCCCGACACGCCCCTGCTGTGGGCGCTGCGCGACGCTTCGAACCTGACCGGCACCAAATATGGTTGCGGCACCGGCGAATGCGGCGCCTGCACCGTGGACATCGACGGCGAGGCGATCCCCAGCTGCATGGTGACGATTGCCGAGTGCGAGGGCCGGTTTGTCACGACGATCGAAGGTCTGTCGCGCGACCGCAGCCATCCGGTGCAGCAGGCGTGGGTCGCCGAACAGGTGCCGCAATGCGGCTTCTGCCAGTCGGGGATGATCATGGCGGCCGCCGCGCTGCTGCGGACCAACAGCAACCCCAGCGATGCCGAGATCGACGCCGCAATCACCAACATCTGCCGCTGCGGTACCTATCCGCGCATCCGCACCGCGATCCGCCGCGCCGGGCGCGTCTTGCGCGGCGAGGATCGGATTGCCGCGGCGCCGCCCCCCGGCATCCGCCCCGAAGACGCCGCGCGCGCCGTCCCCGCGCTGCGCCTGCCCCCCGGCACCTGAACCCATTTCGTTCATGTAGCTGAACCCCAGGCAACAGCGTGGTTCAGCCGCCGATCATCTTGCCGCCGGTAACACACAATTCATCATCCCGGCTGGCCTCTCCAGCAATCGGGACATGAGTTGGAGAATGGCGAGATGAAAAAGATGTTCGGAGGGTTGCTGATCGCTGCGACGATCCTGACCCCCATTGCCCCGGCCGCCGCGCAGGCGTCAGGCGAGCGCATACAATTGGCGCAGCGCGGCGACGGCAATCGCGGCGACCGTGGACCGCGCGGTCCCGAAGTACGCCGCGGCAATAGCGGCGGCGAAGCGCGCGTCCAGCGGCAGCAGGCGCAGCCACGTGCCGAGCGTGTGCAACGCAGCGAGGTGCGCCAGCAGCGCAGCGAAGCGCGTCAACAACAGCGCGCCAATGACCCCCAGCGCCAGGCGCAACGCCAGCAGCGCGGCGATGACGCACAACGCCAGGCCCAACGCCAGCAGTGGCAGCAACAGCGCGCGGACGGACAGCGCGAGGTGCGCCAGGGCGGCGCCTATGACCGGAACAACGACGGGCGCCTTGACCGCCGTTGGGATCGCAATCGCAACGGTCAGGTCGATCAGCGTTACGATCGCAACGACAACAATCGTGTCGATCGCCGTTACGACCGCAATCGCGACGGCGACCTTGATCGCCGCTGGGATCGTAACAACAACAACCGCATCGACCAGCGCGACCGACGCTATGACCGCAATCGCGACGGTCAGATCGATCGGCGCTACGACCGCAACAATAACGACCGCGTCGATCGCCGCTACAGCGACCGCCGGGGCAATTGGAACCGGTCATGGCGCGACGACCGCCGCTACAACTGGCGCGACTATCGCCAGCAGTACAGCAGTCGCTATCGCCTGCCCGCCTATTACTCGCCGTACCGCAACCATCGCTACACGCGATTCAGCATCGGCTTCAGCCTGGGATCGCTGTTCTATAGCAGCCGCTACTGGATCAACGATCCGTGGCAGTATCGCCTGCCCCCGGCCTATGACGGCTATCGCTGGGTCCGCTATTATAACGACGCGATCCTCGTCGATACCTACAGCGGCCAGGTCGTCGACGTGATCCACGATTTCTTCTGGTAAGTCCTTTCGATTACCCGAAGACAAACTTGAGGGGTCGGCTTGTCCGGCCCCTCTTTTTATGGGCTTGCCTCCCTTTGCACGGAGCGCCACGGTGGCGCATCAGTCAGGGGAAACAGGATGCGCAAAATCGGACTCGCCGCCGCCGCAACGTTGGCGCTGCTCGGCAACACCGCGAACGCCAAAACCACGGTCATCTATGCCGGCCGCGTGATCACCGACGCCGACAAGCCCGCCCAGGGGCCATCGACGATCGTCATCACCGACGATCGCATCACATCGATCACGGCGGGCCGCACCGCCGCTCCCGCTGACGCCGAAATCGTCGATCTGGGTGACAAGACCCTGCTCCCCGGCCTTATCGACCTTCATGTCCATCTGACCGGCGACGCTGGCGGCGATTTCCGCAGCGCGGCGGTCGATCCCGACGAGTGGGGCGTCGTCGTTGGAACGAAAAATGCCGGTATCACGCTGCGTGCCGGGTTCACCACGGTGCGGGAGGCGGGATCGGCGCAATACACCGCTTACTCGCTGCGCCGTGGCACCGCGGCGGGGTTCATCAGTGGGCCGCGGATCATCGCCGCCGGGCCGGCACTATCGATCATCGGCGGGCATGGCGACGTCACGGGCTTTCGCGAAGACGTCCATGACGTGCTCGATGAAGGTTACACCTGCACCGGCGCGCTCGAATGCGCCGAAAAGGTGCGCAAGGCCTCGCGCGCCGGGGCCGACATCATCAAGATCACCGCGACCGGCGGCGTGTTGTCGCAGCAGGGCCGCGGGCTGGAGGGGCACTTCACCAGCCCCGAACTGCAAAGCATCGCCGATACCGCGCATTCGCTGGGGCTGAAGGTGATGGCGCACGCCCACGGCGCTCGCGGCATCGAGGCTGCGGCGGCGGCGGGGATCGACACGATCGACCATGGCACCTTCGCCGACGATGCGGCGCTGAAGGTGATGAAGGCGAAGGGCACCTATCTGGTCCCAACGTTGATGGCGTTCGAGGGCATCCGCGAGCGGCTCGGCAAGGGCATCTATACCCCGACGGTCGAGGAAAAGGTCCGCATGACGCTGGGCAGCGTCGGCAAGGCGGTGACCCGCGCCAAGGCGCTGGGCGTGCCGGTCGCCTTTGGCACCGACGCCGGGGTGTTCGACCATGGCCGCAACGGCGGCGAGTTTGCGCTGCTGGTCAAGGCCGGCCTGACCCCACGCGAGGCGCTGGCGAGCGCGACGACCGTTGCGGCTAAGGCGCTGTCAATGGAAAGCGAGATCGGCCGCATTGCTCCCGGCATGTCGGCGGACATGATCGCGGTTTCGGGCGATCCGCTGGCCGATGTGAGCGTGCTGGAAAAGGTCGATTGGGTCATGGTGCGCGGGCGGGTGGCGGATTGACGTAAAGAACCGCCGTGTCCCCGTTAAGGCGGGGACCCATCACCGGTGGCTTCAAGATGGCACTGGTAGGTGATGGGCGCCCGCCTTCGCGGGGGAGCACGGGGTTTGATTCTTGAAGGTCGTGCGCCCTAAGCAGCCCGCCGTACCCGCCCTCTAGCGGGCGACACCGTCTTCGGTCCCAGCAACGCATCCATATCAACCGCCTTGGCAAATTTCACCCCGACGCGATTGCCCGCCGACCAGCGCGCCTCGGCGCTGAGCATCTGATCACTGCCGAACTCCAGCGTCAGCGCCGTTCCCGGCGGGACATTCCAAAGCCCTTCAACCAGCGCCCCGCGCGGCGACATATTACGCACGATGGCGTCATATTGGTACCCGCCGCTCGCCACCTGAATCCTACGGAAAATCGTCAGCCGCGGCTGTCGGGCGCTTTTGAACCCGCGCGCCTCGACCCGCCCGCCACCGTCGCGCAGCAGCGCCTGTACCTCGGCCAACTCCATCGGACGTCCATAAATGAATCCTTGGACATGGCTGCATCCCAGCCCGCGGATCAGCGCGAGATCGTCGTGCGTCTCGACCCCTTCGGCGGTCGTTTCCATGTTAAGCGCGCTCGCCAGCCCGACGATCGACGAGATGATCGCGGCGTTCATGCTGTTGGGATCGGCAGCACCGAGGACAAAGCTCTGGTCGATCTTGATCTTGTCGAACGGCGCCTTCTTCAAATAGCCAAGCGCCGAATAGCCAGTGCCGAAGTCGTCGAGCGCCAGCCGCACCCCGGTGCGCTTCAATTTCTGGAACATCGCCAGATTTTCGGGGCTTTCGTCAAGAAACACCCCCTCGGTAATCTCCAGCTCCAACTGTTCGGGGCGGATGCCCGCCGCCGACACGGCGCTCAGGATCGTCGCGGGCAGTTTTTCGTTGGCAAACTGGCGCGGTGAGACATTGACCGCGACACGGTAATCGGGGCCAAGCTGCGCGATCGTCGCGCAGGCGGTGCGGATGATCCATTCACCGATCGGGACGATCAGGTTCGATTCCTCGGCAATCGGAATGAATTTTGACGGGCTGATCAACCCTGCGGTTGCGTGGTGCCAGCGGATCAGCGCCTCGAACCCGGTGATCCTTTCGCTGCGCACATCGACGATCGGTTGATAGAGTAATCGCAGCTCGTCCTTCGCCAGCGCATCACGCAGCGCGTCCTCGATCGCTTTGCGCTCGCTCGCCTGGTTGTGCATCGCATCGGCATAGAAACGATAGACGCCGCGGCCAGCGTCCTTGGCGGCATAGAGCGCGAGATCGGCGTTGCGGACCAACGCCGATGCCGACACCCCCGGCCCGTCCGACACGGCAATGCCAATCGACGATCCGACGCGGACCTGCTCGCCCTCGATCGAAAAGGGTTTTGCCAGGCTCAGGATGATCGCATTGGCAATTCCCGCCAGCTTTTCGGGCTGGTTCAGTTGCGGCACCACAATCTGGAACTCGTCACCGCCCAATCGTCCAACCTGTCCCTTGTCGCCGACGATCTGGGTCAGCCGCCCCGCGACCTGTTGGAGCAACTGGTCCCCGACCGGATGCCCCAGCGTGTCGTTGACCGCCTTGAATCGATCGAGATCCATCAGGAGCAGCGCGCACGGCTGCGGTTGGCCGATATGATTTTTGAGCGCCCGTTCGAGCAAGTCGGTAATGTGCGACCGGTTCGCGAGCCCGGTGAGTGTGTCATACCGCGCCAGCTGGTTGATTTCGCGATCCGACCGTTTTTTGTCGGTCAGGTCGGTGCCGCTGCCGCGGAATCCCTGAAAATTGCCGAGCTCATTGCTGATCGGGTGGCCCGAAATCGACCACCAGCGTTCCTCGCCCACCACCGCGGCCCGCACCGTCAACTCCTTGAACGGCGTGCGCGACGACAGGCTGAAGCCCAAGGTACGCTCTTCATTTTCGTCATTGCCGATGCGTTTGCGGATGATGTCGGTAAACGGCCTGCCAAGCAGGTCGGACGCCGGACGGCCCAGCCGCGCCGCCACCGTTGGCGAGATATAGACAAGTTGGCCATGCCGGTCGGTTTCCCAGAACCAGCCGCGCCCGGCGCGTTCGAAATCGCGCATCAGGTTGAGCGCGCGCTGCTGATCGCTGACCAACCGCCGCTCCGCCCGCGTCGCGCGGCGCTGGTAACGAATATCCTCGCGCATCATCACAATCAGCAGGCCCAGAAACACAAAACCGGCGATCGCAAAGGGCCAGGACGCGATGCCAATCGCGCCGCCAAATGCGGTTGCCCCGGCAAAGGCGAAGAACGCGGGACGCACAATCGCCGCGGCCGACGCCGCGACCAGCAGCGATCCGATCTGGATCGCGGTAAAGGCGTCGAAATGGGTGCTGCCATCGGGAAACGCGATCGCGGCGAACATCGCCGCGGCGTTGAGCAGGGTGCCAAGCGCAATCAAAATCATGCACAGCATCGCGACGGGGCGCAGCCGTCGGCTCGACACCGCGCGCGGTCGTCGCATCGACTGGCCGATAACACTCAACATGACATCGCACGGCAACCCGGCCGCCATCACCAGCCATTGCGACGGATGATCCAGAAAACCGGCGATCCCCGGCACAAAGGCAAAGGTCAGAAACGCCAGCACACGACCGATCAGCACATAATGCCACAGCTGTGCCACGCGCATCAGGCTGGTGAGAAACGCGGGCGAATCGAACAACAATTCATCCGTCGATTGTTCGACGCCCGTCGGCCGGATAATGCTGCGCCGAACGCCCAATTTCCCGCTTGTCCTGCTCGTCTGGTCCACCCGGTTCAGTGGCCAAATAGAGGTTGCCAAATCCTTACCGCGGCGCGGGCGTTAACCCCGTTCTTGTGCCATTATGGACGCTATTCCGTTTCGCATCGCAACTTGATATAGCAGTTTATGCCCGCCGTCCGCCTCCTCCCGCCCGACCGCTTTTTCGACCGCAGCCAATGGGCGGCGATCACCAGCGCGTCGCGCTGGCGCGGCATCTGGCTCGTCGCCCATGCGTGGGTCGTCAGCATCGCGCTGGTGGGTGTCGCAGCATGGTCACAGAACCCGCTCGCGTGGCTGGTGGCAGTGATCTTTGTCGGCGGGCGCCAGCTCGGCCTCGCGATCCTGATGCACGACGCGGCGCACGGCCTGCTGCATCCGGTGCGCAAGACCAATAATTTCCTCGGCCAGTGGCTGACCGGGGCCGCGGTCGGCTCCGACCTCATCGCCTATCGCACCTATCATCTGCAGCATCACAAATTCACCCAGCAGGCCGAAGACCCCGACCTGGCACTGTCGAAGCCCTTTCCCACCACCCGTGCCAGCCTGGGCCGCAAGATACTGCGCGATCTGACCGGGCAGACCTTTTTCAAGCAGCGGATGGCGCAGTTCGGCTTCGCCCTCGTCGGGCTGAAAGCGATGCTGCACGGCGAAACCGCCGAAAAGGGCCGCGCCAGCACCACGGCGGGGACGCCGTTCAACAAACAATCCGACGACGGCATGACATCACCGACCGCTGATGTGGCAGGCGCAATGGCGGTGGCGCGCGCGGTCGGGCGGTTTCTGCTGGTGCAGGCGGTGCTGCTCGCCGCCTCGCTCGCGCTCTATGGCTGGACGCCATACCTGCTTTGGCTCGCCGGGCTGGCCACAACGTTCCAGCTATACTTGCGCATCCGCAACATCGCCGAACATGCATGTACCACGACCGGCAGCGACGATCCCTTCACCCACGCGCGCACCACGCACGCAGGTTGGCTCGCCCGCGCCACGGTTGCGCCATATTGGGTGAATTATCATGCCGAACATCATCTGTTCATGGGGGTGCCCTGTTACCGGCTGGCGGAAGTCCATGCGATGCTGGGCCGCGCCGGACGCCACGAATCGATGACGATCGCACCGGGTTACGCCGCGGTGCTGCGGCAAGTGACGTTAAAGGGCTGAGCCGCGCTACTGCGCAACGAAACGCGCGCCGGCGCGGTCCTTCTCGGTCGTCGCCGGATCAAAGATCATTCCGTTAATCGCGATATAGACCCCGGGCGGCAAGATCTGCGCTGCCGCCAGCGCAAAGCCGACGTTAAATTCTGCATCGCTGGCGCGCACCGACGCCGGTTGCATCGCCCCCGTCATCACGATTGTTTTGCCAGCGATCCCCGCCAGCATCCGCCCGGTGACGACCATCGTGTCGGTGCCATGGGTGACCAGGATGTGCGCAGCCTCGCTGCCCTCGACCGCCGCGCGGATCGCGGCGCGGTCGGCATCGTCCAGTTCGAGGCTGTCCTTGCGCATCAGCTGCGTCACCCGGTGGGGAACATGGACATTATTTTCGCGGAGCAGGTCGGGGATCGCCGCGGGCCCGATCTGAAATTCGCTCAAGGCGTCGAAATAGACTTTGTCGATCGTCCCGCCGGTGGTGAAAATCTCGATCATGCGCATTTGTCCTGCACCGGTTGCGCCGGCGTGCCATCGGGCGCAGCAAACGGCTGTTTGAAGGAGAAAGCGGTTGCCGTCGGACCGTTGGCGGCGAGACTGTCGATCCGCGCGATGCCCTCGGCCACGGTCGGCTGATGCCCGGCCGGAACCCACCACAGCGCCTGGAACACTTCAATGTGATCGAACCACTCCTTGCGCCGCCGCATGATCGCCAGATGTTCGGGTGCGCGATAAACGAACGCAGCGAGCGCATCGACGTCGCGCCATACCGACATATTGGCGATGATTTGCGGATCGTCGGTCACGGCGACGTCGGTCGCGTCATTGCCCTCGCCGACCAGCCGCCAGACAAAGCCCTCGCTCGCCTCGGCAATCGCGTTCACCGCATCGAGCGCGTCCATGAAATCGCGGTTGGCGACATGGTCGGCGGGCAAGCGAAACCGCGCGATATTGATCTGCGCCAGTTCATACTCCGCCATGTCATCCCCCCAACAATTCCCGTTCGCATCGAGCGAAGTCGAGATGCCCATCGGTTGTACAGTCTTCAGCGTGCCTCGACTTCGCTCGACACAATCGGATGGAAAAAGCTTACGCCAGTGCCTCGGCGATCAACCGCCGCGTGTTGTCGATCCCGAACAACGCAATAAAGCTGCCCATCCGCGGCCCGGCGCTCGACCCGAGCAGCGTTTCGTACAGCGCCTTGAACCAATCGCGCAGATTTTCAAAGCCATAGGCCTCGTTCTTGCCGATCTCGTACACAATGTTCTGGATGTCGTCGGCGCGCGCGTCGGCGGGCAGCGCTGCGAGCTTCGCGTCGAGTTCGGTCAGCGCCGCAACTTCGCCGCCCGCCGGCTTGCGGCGGTTCAGCGTGGGCGCAACATAGTCGCGGTTATACGCCATCGCATTGTCGATCAGCCGGTCGAGCTCGGGATAGCTCGCGGCATCGGCGCCGTCCACATATTGACCAAGATAGCGCCAGATCTGGTCCTTCGACGCATCGGCGCCCATCACCCCGACCAGGTTGAGCAGCAACCCGAAGGTCACCGGTAATTCGGTCGTCGGCACCTCCTGCCCGCGCGCGACATGGA
Source organism: Sphingopyxis sp. UBA6723 (assembly GCF_002454115.1). Taxonomy (GTDB): domain Bacteria; phylum Pseudomonadota; class Alphaproteobacteria; order Sphingomonadales; family Sphingomonadaceae; genus Sphingopyxis. The sequence continues at coordinate 601,051 of NZ_DKIH01000013.1, forward strand.
CGTGATGCACCGGATTGCCGAGCTTCTTGTCGGCATCCTGCGCCGGGTAATTGCCGCGCATCTGCAGATATTCGTCGACCGCCTTCGGGATCACGCCGATATGCAGCTGCTTTGCCGCCTTCGGTTCGCGATAGGCAAAGAAAGCCAGACTCTCTTCGCTGCCATAGTCGAGCCATTGCTCAAGGCTGAGACCATTGCCCTTCGACTTCGAGATCTTCTCGCCCTTTTCGTCGAGGAACATCTCGTAAATCAGCCCCTCGGGCTTGCGTCCGCCGAGCGCCTTGGCGATCTTGCCCGACTGGACGCCGCTGTCGGTCAGGTCCTTGCCGTACATCTCGTAATCGACGCCCAATGCGACCCAGCGCATCGCCCAGTCGACCTTCCACTGCAGCTTGGCGCCGCCACTCAGGATGGAATGCGTGATCGTCTCGCCCTGATCCTTGAACGACACCAGCCCGGCATCGGCGTCGACGACGGTCACCGGCACCTGCAATACGACACCCGAGGTCGGGCTGACCGGCAGGATCGGCGAATAGGTAGCGGCGCGCTCGGCGCGCAGCGTCGGCAGCATGATGTCGAGAATGTCTTGATTGTGGCGCAGGACGTTCTTTAGGGCGTCGTCGAACACGCCCGACTTGTACCGCTCGGTCGAGCTGACGAATTCATATTCAAAGCCAAACCGATCCAGAAACTCGCGCAGCATCGCATTGTTATGATGCGCGAAACTTTCAAACTTCTCGAACGGATCGGGGACGTCGGTCAGTGGCTTGCCGAGATGTTCGGTGAGCATTGCGTGGTTCGGCACATTGTCCGGAACCTTGCGGAGGCCATCCATGTCATCGCTGAACGCCACAAGCCGGGTCGGCGCGCCGGTCATTTCCTCATAAGCGCGGCGGACCATCGTCGTGCGTAGCACTTCATTGAAGGTACCGATATGCGGCAGACCCGACGGGCCGTAACCCGTCTCGAACAACACCGGTTCGCCGTCCGGCTTGCCATCCGGATAGCGTTTGACCAGCTTGCGCGCTTCCTCAAAGGGCCAGGCCTTGGATGCGAGGGCGGCTGCACGAAATTCGGTCACGACAATCTTCCGGTACACGGGTGATAGGGGCTTCGCCCTTTCCCGCTTTTGCGTGTTTTTGCAAGCGTGCGATGTCCGGCAACGGGCGCTAGCTCTGCGCTGTCGGGTCAATCAGGATCGCCACCGATCCCCGTTTGCGACCGGTATCGACATAGGCGTGCGCCGCGGCGATGTCGTCAAAGGCATAAGTGCAATCGACCACCGGCCGCAGCACGCCGCCTTCGACCAAGGCGGCCAATTGCCCGACATGCTCGGGCCGCTCGGTGGCCGGACCGGCGACGATCCGCCGCCCCTGTCGCCCCGGCGCCCCGATCGTCGCCAGCATGTCGGGCAATCCCGCCGCAATCGCGACAAACCAGCCACGCGGCCGCAGCAGCGGCAGCGCCTGACGCGTCACCATGCTGCCCGTCGTTTCGAAAATGACGTCATAGGCGCCCGGCTCGCCGCGGAAATCGGTGGTTCTGTGGTCGATCACCGCCCCCGCCCCCAGCCCGCGCACCAGATCGGCGTTGCGTCCGCTGCACACCGCGGTCACAGCTGCGCCGCGGTGGTGCGCCAGTTGGACCAGCGCCGATCCGACCGCGCCCGATGCACCGACCACCAGCACCCGATCGCCGACGGACACCGCCGCGACATCCAGGAAATGCAGCGCGGTGCTGCCCCCGAAGCACAAGGTCGCCGCATCGACAAAGCTGAGGCCATCGGGCTTGCGCGCCATCGCTCCGGTTTCGGCAACGCAGCGATATTCAGCATGGCACCCCATTTTTCCGCCCGGAAACGCCATCACCGCGTCGCCGGGGCGGTAGCGCGTCACCGCCGTTCCGACGGCATCGATAATCCCCGCGATCTCGGTTCCCAAAATCGGCTGGCGCGGCCCCCGAAAGCCCAAAAACGGCCGTGCGATCAATCCCAGGCCGGTTGGAAAGCGCGCCGCGCGCATTCGGCTGTCGCCCGATGTCACCGACGTGGCGATCACCCGGACCCGGACCTCGTCCGCCGCCGGATGCGGCATCGGCACGTCCCGAAATTCCAGCACCTCGGGACCACCGTAGCGCGGGCAGACAACGGCTCTCATCGGCGAATCCTGATTTGGAGAGTGGGGAGGCGCCCTTGTCCATATTTCGGTGCGGCGTACCAGCCGCCGCCATGTACCGGGGCATCGCGGCGGCCATGTATCGTTACCGGAAAATTTACCATCCGGGGTCTAGCATCGCGCCATGGACCATATCCGCATCCCGCAGCCCCGTCGCCAGCCCCGTACCGCCGTCGCGCTCGACGTCACGGTCAACGGCGTCCTCAACCTTGTTGACGGCCAGATCACCGATTTGTCCGAAGGCGGGGCGCGGATCGACGGGGCCAGCATGCCGGCGCGCTCGCGCTGCGAAATTCATTATGGCGGCGAGATTGTTTATGCGGTGGTGATGTGGTCCGAAGTCGACCGGATGGGGGTGCGTTTCCCCTATGAACTGACCCACGGCCCGCTCTACAACGCCCTGACCCGCGCGCGGAATGCCGTGATAATCGATCCCGCACAGATTTTCCTGAGCAACCGTGCGTCAGTATTCGGTCGCCGTGGATTGAGCTAATCCACTTCGATCCGTTTCAGGACGACGGCGCCGCAAAGCGCACGACAAGTGGCCTCGGTTCGGCTGAACTCTTTGCCGTGTCACCAGATCGATACGATTTTATCCGCGAACCAAAGCCAGGCTGGCGTTTGGCGGCCCACAAAGTCCATCGCGTGCCCCACCAGGAACAATGCAATGATGGGCGGATACGGGCCGCGCCACACCGGCTGCCGCAGACCGATCTTAGCATGTAACAAAAAACTGAGCAGCGTCGCATAGATCAACGCCACCACGAGCAATATCCCCGGAAGCCCCCCGACAACATAGAGGCCTAGCCTCGCCAGTCCCGGCGTAGCGGTCGCTAGCGCCGCCGCGACCATGTAGGCGACGTGTCGATATATGTTTCGGCGGTTCTTCAACGCCAAGAAAAAGAACAGGACGAACAGCGTCAGACCCGTAAAAGATTGGGCCAGTGCGGAAAGAACCGCGTCTCTCGGGAACGTCTCAATGGCCGTCGTGTAGAAATGCTTCATGACCAGCAGCGATGTCACGAAAAGCATCGCGGCGATTACGACCGAAGATTTGCCGATTGCCCGATGAAGATCGCGACGGTTCGCCCGGATCAAGAACGCCTGAAGGGCCAGCAAAGCAAACCACGTCAGCGCCGCCACTGCGTGTGCGTGGATGACCGCCGGTACCCGCCCCGCATTTGCGATCTGGCCAAAATACCCGAAAAAAGGTGTCCCGGCGATGCGCGGCGTAAAACCCGCGACGACAAGCAGCATTAGGAAGACGAAGAAAAATCCTACATTCCTGTACGGGATATTTGACATCGGATCCTCGCAATCACGGAGGCGAAATTCGACGGCGACTAGATCGCATCTCCCTGACGCGGCGTGATTATTAGCTTTGATCCGAATATGGGGTAAAGGAAATAATTGCGGAATGAGAAACCAGCGTCTCGGTTCGGACTTGTTTGCAGGCTTGCACAACTGCCGCCATCAAGCGTTGCATATCGAGGTGGCTTCGCTTTCCATACGCCGATAGCGCATCCTGCAATGGAGCAGTCACCAACCTTGCCGCGTTCGCCTTTTGTCCCTACCCTTCACCAATGCCCCCCGCGTCTCCCCCCCTGCCTGCGATCCACGCCAGCCACGTCGGCATCTGGATTGCCGATGCGCAGGGGCGCGTGCAGCGCGTTGGGCGCGGTGAGGCGATTGCGGCGGTTGCGGCGACCCCGCATCTGCTGCTCAATGCCACGCTGACCGGCGACCGGCTCGGCTATCCCGAGCTGTCGGGGCTCGATCTGCTCGAACTCTTCGCCTTCCTTTATCCCGCGCGCTTCGCCGTGCCGACTCCGGCGGGAATCGCCGCGACGATCGGCGTCACCCCACCAAAGGCCGAGGAAGACATCGCCGCCTTTCTGCCGCAAGCGACCGCGGCGATGCTCGCGGGGATGGACGATCCCGCCTGGCCCGAACGCGAGGGCGCCTGGCACGGGCTTCAGGCGCTCGCGCGGCAGCGCTGGCCTTGGGCGCCGCTGGTCCAGCCGCGGCTGACGACCCCCGATGCCAATGAACGCTGGCTGTTCGCGCGCCTGCCCGAATGGGAAGAAGCGCCGCCGCGCCCCGCGCCGCGCCAGGTGCGCATCAACCCCGACGACGTCACCGCGCGGCTCGACCGCCTGACCGGCGACGGCGCAGAACGGCGGCCGGGACAGCAGGAATATGCCAAGGCGACCGCCGCAATCTTCGAACCGCGCGAACGCAAGGATGCGCCGCAGATGCTGGTCGCAGAGGCGGGAACGGGGATCGGCAAGACGCTCGGCTACCTTGCCCCCGCCAAGCAGTGGATCGACCAGTCGGCGGGCAGCGTGTGCATCTCGACCTTTACCAAGGCGCTGCAACGCCAGCTGTCGCGCGAGACCGAGCGGCTGTATCCCGACGCCGCGACGCACCGCGAAAAGGTCGTGGTGCGCAAGGGGCGCGAAAATTACCTGTGCCTGCTCAATCTGGAGGACGCCTTGCAAGGCGGCTTTTCGGGCCGCGCCGCGATCCTCGCGCAACTCGTTGCGCGCTGGGCGGCCTATACCCGCGACGGCGACATGGTCGGCGGCGACCTGCCCGGCTGGCTGCCGGCGCTGTTCCGCCGCAACGGCACCACCGCGCTGACCGACCGGCGCGGCGAGTGCATCTATGCCGGCTGCCCGCATTTCCGCAAATGCTTCATCGAACGCTCGGCGCGCGCCGCGACGCAGGCCGACATCGTCATCGCCAACCATGCGCTGACGATGGTGCAGGCCGCCCGCCCGCGCGACGGCGGCGCGCCCGCGACGCGGCTGATCTTCGACGAAGGCCATCATCTGTGGGACGCCGCCGACAGCATGTTCGCCGCGGCGCTCACCGGGCAGGAAGCGGTCGAAATCCGCCGCTGGGTGCTGGGGCCAGAGGGCAAGTCGCGCGGGCGGCGGCGCGGGCTGGCGGCGCGCCTCGCCGATGTCGCGAGCTATGACGAAGCGGGCGAGCGCGCGATTCAGGCGGCGATTGCCGCCGCCGCCGAACTGCCCGGCGACGGCTGGCTCGGACGATTGTCCGAGAATGATCCGTGGGGCGCGATCGAGCGGCTGCTCGCCGCGGTGCGCGGACAGGTTTATGCGCGCGCGGTCGATACCCGCACCGCCGACGCGGGCTATGGCCTCGAAACCGAGCTGGCCGATCCCGATGCGGCGCTGGTCGCCGCGGCCGCCGCGGCGAGCGACGCGGTCGAGGCGCTGCTGCGCCCACTGCTGGCGCTCGGCAAGCGGCTCGATGCGCTGGTCGACGATCCGCCCGACTGGCTCGACGGACAGGCGCGGGCGCGGGTCGATGGCGCGCGGCATAGTTTGGGTACCCGGGTCGACACGCTCGGCGGCTGGCTGTCGCTGCTCGGGCGCGTTGGCGGGCCGGCCAATCCCGATTTCGTCGACTGGCTGGCGATCGATCGCTACGACGGGCGCGAATTCGACACCGGCCTGCACCGCCACTGGCTCGATCCCGCGCGGCCGATCGCTGACATCGTCTATCGTCCGGCGCAGGGCGTCCTCGTCACCTCGGCGACCTTGCGCAGTGGTCACGGTGCAAGCGGGTGGACCGAGGCCGACATCCGCACCGGCGCGCGCCACATGGACGGCGGGGTCCAGCATTTCGCGGTCCCCAGCCCGTTCGACTATGCCCGCCAGTCGGAGGTGCTGATCGTCACCGACATCGCGCGCGGCGACCTGCCCGCGCTCGCCGGGGCGTATAGCCGGTTGATCGAGGCATCGGGTGGCGGCGCGCTGGGGCTGTTCAGCGCGATCCGGCGGCTGCGCATCGTCCACGCCCGGATCGCCGACCGCCTCGCGCGCGCGGGCCTCCCGCTCTATGCCCAGCATGTCGATCCGCTTGACACCGGGACGCTCGTCGACATCTTCCGCGCCGACCCGCACGCCTCGCTGCTCGGCACCGATGCGCTGCGCGACGGGGTCGATGTCCCCGGCGAATCGCTGCGACAGGTGATCATGGAGGGCGTGCCTTGGCCGCGACCGACGATTCTCCACGCGGCGCGGCGCGCGGCGCAGGGCGGCAGCGCTTATGACGATATGGTCATTCGCGGCCGCATCGGGCAGGCGTTCGGGCGCCTGATCCGCCGCGCCGATGATTTCGGCCAGTTCGTGATGCTCTCGCCCAGCTTTCCCTCGCGTTTGCTCAGCGCCTTTCCCGAAGGCACCCCGATCCGCCGCCTGCCGCTCGACGAGGCAGTCAATCATGTCGCCGCGGCCAACGTCGAAAGGCGAAAAACCGCCTTTCCAGCCTTTTCACCGTCATAAGTTTGCGGCACAAGGCTGGCGAACGACGGCATAAGCGCGAACGCGCGGGGGAAGATTTTGAAGAGTTTGACGATCCTACGCCACGCCAAATCGGGTTGGGATGTCCAGGTCGAACGCGATTTCGACCGCCCGATCAACAAGCGCGGCGCGCGCGGCGCCGAAATCATCGGCCAGTGGCTGAAGCGTCAAAAGCTGCCCGTCGACCGCATCATCGCCTCGCCCGCGGTGCGCGTCACCGAAACGCTCGACATCTTCCAGCCCGCCGCCGATCTCGACAACCTCGAACCGCATTGGGACCGCCGCATCTATCTGGCTTCGGCCGCGACGCTGATCGACGTGATCCGCGACACCGGCCGTGACGCCGATCATCTTCTGATTTCGGGGCATAATCCGGGGCTGGAGGATCTGATCCTGATGCTCGTGCCGGAAACGAGCGGCGACGAGCTGCGCGGCGAGGTCGAGGAAAAGCTGCCGACATCGGCGCTGGCGCGGCTCGAACTCGATATCGCCGACTGGCACGACCTCGACACCGGCATGGCGCGCTTCGCCGCCTTCATTCGTCCCCGCGACCTGGACCCGACGCTGGCACCTGCGATGGACCACGACTGACAGGTCATCCTCCCTGTCGGGCTGCGATGGGGAGGTGGCAGCGCGAAGCGCTGACGGAGGGGCCGCGACGTGGCCTTTCGAAGCGATCGTTGCAAAGCGCACGCGGAGACGCGGAGACGCGGAGGGAGATCTCCAAAACCGTTTGCCCTGAGCTTGTCGAAGGGCCGTCCTTTCTTTTCGACGCCTCAGAAAGAACAATGCTTCGACAAGCCCAGCACGAACGGAGATGAAACCGTCTCTCCGCGTCTCCGCGTGAATCAAGGAAATCTCCGTTTCCTTCGTGTCTCTGCGCGATCCTCGTCATCAAGGCTGGCGATGACCGCCACGCCCGCTAAACCCACCCTATGAACCTTCTCATCCTCGCCGCCCTCCCCGAAGAAGCCGACGCGCTGTTTCCCAACACTGGCACCCGCGAAACCGATCGCGTCCCCCTCCGCCGCCTCACCACCCACGGCCACGCCATCACCATCGCCACCTGCGGCCTCGGCAAGGTCAACGCCGCGCTCGCCGTCGGCTTGCTCGGCCCAGTTGCCGATCTCATCCTGATGACCGGTACCTGCGGCGCGCTCAGCGCAGCGCCGGGCGCCTATTGGATCGTCGAGGCACTCCAGCATGACTATGGCGCGGCGCACCCTGGCACCTTCCGCCGCTACCGCGCCGGCGACTGGCCGATGGGCGAGCCGGGAGAAGCCCATTTCACCGCGATGCCCGACCCCGGCGTGGGCCTGCCGCACGCGCGGATCGCCACCGGCGACAGCTTTATCGCCTGCCCAGCTGCCGCCGCCGACCTCGCATCGCTCGGCGCGACGCTCGTCGATATGGAGGTCGGCGCGGTGGCGCAGGCCGCGGCACGGCTAGGCAAGCCTTGGGGGGCGATCAAGGCGGTGACCGACGAGGCCAATGACGCCAGCGGCGGCGATTTTGAGGCAAATTTGCGGCGCGCGGCGCGGACGGCGGGCCAAGCGGTCGAGCGGCTGGTGGCGACGCTGTGAGGCGCTGGCTCGTTGCCGCGTTCTTGTTTGCGATTGCGGGGGGTGCGGCGTTCATCTTGCTGACTAGGTCGCTCGTGCCGATCGCTCGTGTCGAGGGTGAGCGCGACGCCGATCTGTTTACAGCTTGGCGCACAGGCGCCGTCGAAGCGGATGTCGCCGCGATTGAGACCTTTTTCCGGCGCGAAGGCGTTGGCGACGTGTTGCCGCTCGCCGATATTTTGCGCAGCGACGCGCGCTGGCGCAGCTGCAAGGCGGGCCAGCCCTTTGCTGTTCCGCCGCGTCGGCTGTGGTCGGCGATGGTCCCGACCTTGCGCTATATTCGCGACGAGCTGGTGCCTGCAACCGGACCGGTGCGGGTCGTATCGGGCTATCGCGATCCCGTCGCCAACACTTGCTTCAAAGGCGCGAAGGCCAGCCGCCATCTGCGGTTCGCGGCGCTCGACCTGATGCCGATGCGCCCATTGTCGCGCAAAGAGCTGATCGCCAAGCTTTGCCCGCTCCACGCCCGCACCGGCGCGCGTTTCGGCGTCGGCCTCGGGATTTACGGTATCACGCGCTTCCACATCGACACGGCGGGCTATCGCCGCTGGGGTGCCGATTACAGCGGCGCGTCGTCGCCGTGCCTCACTCGTAGCTGAGGTGCGTCGCCTTACCCCGAAAGATCCAGTGCGCCAGCACCGAATACCCCAAAATTACCGGCAGCACGAACAACGCCCCGATCAGGATGATGCTCAGCGCCTCGGGCGACGCCGCGGCCTGCCAGATGTCGAGCCGGTCGGCGATCAGATAGGGGTAGAAGCTGTAGGCGATGCCCACGAAGCCCAGCGCGAACAAGATGCCCGCCACCGCCAGCGGCACCCATGACAGTTCATCCTTCGCCCGCAGGGGGCGACGCAGAAAGATTGCGAGGCCGATGAACAAGGTCGCGGCGGCGATCGGGATCGGCAGCAGCGCGATGATTTCGGGCAGGCGGAACCAGCGGTCGAAGATGCGTTCCGAGAGCAAGGGCGTCGCGATCGAGATGATCGCCATCGCCAGCGCGGTTGCCCACAGGCTGATTTCGGCCCAGCGCACCGCGCGCTTCTGCAAATCGCCCTCGACCTTGTAGATCAGCCAGCAGGCGCCGACGAAGACATAGCCCGCGACCAGCCCGAGCGCCGCGAGCAGGCAGAACAGTACCGCCGCGAAGCTCTGGTCGAACCCCAGAACATAGGCGCCGAGCATATACCCCTGACACAGCGCGGTGAGCAGCGACCCGGCAAAGAAGGCATGGTCCCAGCGCTGCTTGTGCTCGGGGGCCGCCTTGGCGCGGAACTCGAACGACACCCCGCGCAGGATCAGCGCGACCAGCATCAGCGCCACCGGCAGATACAATTGGGTCAGGATCAGCCCGTGCGCGACCGGAAAGGCGACCAGCAGAAGCCCGATACCCAGCACCAGCCAGGTTTCATTGGCGTCCCAGAACGGCCCGATCGACGCGACCATCAAATCGCGGTTCTCGTCCTTCTCCAGCCGCGTCAGCATCCCGACGCCCAGATCATAGCCGTCGAGGATGACATAGAGCAGGATCGACAGTCCCATCAGCCCGGCAAAAATGACCGGCAGCCACCAGGGATCGATAAACGGGGTCATGCCGGTTCCTCCTGCGGGGCGGCGGGGCCGGGGGCGATGGTGGGCACCGGGAACATCGGCTTGTCGTTCGGCGCCGCCTTGCCCAGCCGCGCGAGGCGATAGAGCACCGCGATATAGGCGGTGAGCAGCACCGCATACACGACCAGATACAGCGTCAGCGAACTCGCGACCATCGCGCTGCCGACCGGGCCGACCGCGTCGGCGGTCTTGAGCACCCCGGTGACCAGCCACGGCTGGCGGCCGATTTCGGTGACATACCAGCCCGCGAGCGTCGCAACCCAGCCGCTGAAGGTCATTGCGACCAGCCCGTGCGCCAGCCAGCGCGGCATCGCGTCGACCCCGCGGCGGCAGATCGTCCACGCCGCGAACCAAGACAGCGCCAGCATCGCGACCCCGATCCCGACCATGATCCGGAAGCCCCAGAACAAAGGTCCGACCGGCGGGTGATTGCCTTCATAATCGTTGAGGCCGGGTACGACGCCTGCCGCTTCATGCTTCAGGATCAGGCTGGCGCCCGAGGGAATGGCCACTTCCAGATGGTTGGTGCGCGCGTCTTCGTCGGGGATCGCAAACAACACCAGCGGGACGTGGCTGCGCGTCTCCCAATTCGCTTCCATCGCGGCGACCTTTTGCGGCTGGTGCTCCAGCGTGTTGAGCCCGTGCAGGTCGCCGACGAAAATCTGCACCGGGATGAGCAGCGCGGCGGCATAGATTGCGGCTTTCAACGTGCGCCGCACGCCTTCGCCGCCGCCATCTTTCAGCCAGCGCCACGCCGACATCCCCGCGATCAGGAACGCGACGGTCAGCGCCGAGGCGATCAGCATATGGATCAGTCGGTACGGCATCGACGGGTTGAAGATGATTGCCCACCAGTCGGTGGCATGGACGACGCCATCGCGGATTTCATATCCGACCGGGGTCTGCATCCAGCTGTTGAGCACGATGATCCAGAACGCCGACAAGGTCGTGCCGCCCGCGACCAGCAGCGTCGCCATCGTGTGGACCCAATTCGGCACCCGGCTGAACCCGAACAGCATGATCCCCAGGAACACCGCCTCCAGGAAGAAAGCGGTGAGCACTTCGTATGCGAGCAGCGGTCCGGCGATATTGCCGACCTTTTCCATATAACCCGGCCAGTTGGTGCCGAACTGGAAACTCATCGTGATGCCGGAGACGACCCCCATCGCGAAGCTCAGCGCAAACACCTTCACCCACAGGCGATAGGCGTCCATCCACGCTTCATCTTTGGTCCGGTTGTACGCGAGCTTGAAGCCGAGCAGCGCCCAGCCAAGCGCGATGGTGATCGTCGGGAACAGGATGTGGAAACTGATGTTCGCGGCAAACTGGATGCGCGCGAGGATCAGCGGATCAAGTGCGTCCATGGTCAGCGTCCTTCCTCATCATCCGTTCGTGTCGAGCGTAGTCGAGACACCTTTTCCCCGCCCCAGCATGCGGTCCTTGAATTCGAGCGCCTTCACGACGCGCTCGCCGAGGCGTAGCAGCTGGAGCAGGCGTTCATTGTCGAGCCGCCGCATTTCGGCATACCAGTCGGTGAGCAGCTCGATCTGTTCGTGCATCGCGCCGATGCGCTCCTGCGCAAAGCGATCCGACGCGTCGGTCGCGGGCTCCATCAGCAACGTCCGCAACGTCGTCAGCGTCGGGTCGATCTCGCGCTTCTTGCGTTCCTCGACCAGGGTGCGGAAGATCGCCCACACGTCGCGCGGGGTCTCATAATAATCGCGCCGGTCGCCGGGGACATGGCGGAGCTGGACGAGGTTCCAGCTTGCCAGCTCCTTCAGGCCCATCGACACGCTGCCCCGCGACAGGCTCAGCGCCTCGCTGATCTCCTCGGCATGGCGCGGCGCATCGGCCAGGAACAGCATCGCATAAATCTGTCCGACCGTGCGGTTGATCCCCCAGCGGCTCCCCATCTCGCCGAAATGCAGGACAAACGCCTGCGCAAGCGGGGAGAGCCGGAACGGCGGGGATGGGGCGGCCGCTGGAGAAACCGGGCGCGAATCGGGGGCGGGGGACAAATCCATGCCGGCGCTATATCCGGTAATTTCTAAAGTTTCAATAATTATTGAAACTTTGCACCACCGGGATCACGCTACGTGGCACCTTCGTCCACTTCGGCAATCATGTTGCGCCGCAGCACCCATTCTGTTAGGGGCGCGGCGTTTCGCGGCGCTTCCGGCGCAGCCCCCTTCCATCAAGGCCCGTTCCCGCATGTCTCTGCGCAATATCGCCATAATCGCCCACGTCGATCATGGAAAAACCACTCTCGTCGATCAGCTGTTCCGCCAGTCGGGTACCTTCCGCGACAACCAGCGCGTCGAAGAACGCGCGATGGATTCCAATGACCTGGAAAAGGAACGCGGGATCACCATCCTGGCGAAGTGCACCAGCGTTGAGTGGGGCGAGGGCGCCGACCTGACGCGGATCAACATCGTCGACACCCCAGGCCACGCCGATTTCGGCGGCGAAGTCGAGCGCATTTTGAGCATGGTCGATGGCGTCATCCTGCTCGTCGATGCCGCCGAAGGCCCGATGCCGCAGACCAAGTTCGTGACCGGCAAGGCGCTCGCGCTGGGCCTCAAGCCGATTGTCGTCGTCAACAAGATCGACCGCAGCGACGCGCGCGCCGCCGAAGTGCTCGACGAAGTGTTCGAACTGTTCCTGACCCTCGAAGCCAATGACGAACAGCTCGATTTCCCGATCCTTTATGCCTCGGGCCGCGGCGGTTACGCGTCGGAAGATCCCGAAGCGCGCGAAGGCACGCTGGAGCCGCTGTTCAAGACGATCGTATCGCATGTGCCGACCCCCGGACTGCCCGAAGATGGTCCGTTCACCTTCCTCGCCACCCTGCTCGACCGCGACAATTTCATCGGCCGCATCCTGACCGGCCGCGTCCAGTCGGGGACGATCAAGGTCAACCAGCCGATCCACGCGATCGACATGGACGGCAAGGTGATCGAGACCGGCCGCGCGTCGAAGCTGCTGGCGTTCCGCGGGCTCGAGCGCGTTCCCGTCGAGGAGGCGCGCGCGGGTGACATCGTCGCGATCGCCGGCCTGGCGCTGGCGACCGTCGCCAACACCATCGCCGACACCAGCGTGAGTGAACCGATCGCCGCGCAGCCGATCGACCCACCGACGCTGTCGATGCGCTTTGCCGTCAATGATTCGCCGATGGCGGGCCGCGAGGGCACCAAGGTGACCAGCCGCATGATCCGCGACCGCCTGTTCCGTGAAAGCGAAACCAATGTCGCGATCCGCGTTACCGAAAGCGCCGACAAGGACAGTTTCGAAGTCGCAGGCCGCGGCGAGCTTCAGCTGGGCGTGCTCATCGAAACGATGCGCCGCGAAGGCTTCGAACTCGGCATCAGCCGCCCTCGCGTGCTGTATGGCGAGGACGAGAATGGCAAGCGCACCGAACCCTATGAAACCGTCGTCATCGACGTCGACGACGAACATAGCGGCACGGTGGTCGAGAAGATGCAGGTCCGCAAGGCCGACCTGACCGACATGCGCCCGTCGGGCGGCGGCAAGACGCGCATCACCTTCAGCGGCCCGTCGCGCGGCCTGATCGGCTATCATGGCGAATTCCTGTCCGACACGCGCGGCACCGGGATCATGAACCGCCTGTTCGAAAAATATGGCCCGTACAAAGGCAATATCGCGGGGCGCCAGAATGGCGTTCTGATCAGCAACGGCAATGGCGAAGCCGTCGCCTACGCGCTTGGCCCGCTCGAAGAACGCGGCATCCTGTTCGTGTCGCCGGGTGAGGCGCTGTACGAGGGCATGATCATCGGCGAAAATGCCAAGCCCGACGATCTGGAAGTCAACCCGATGAAGTCGAAGCAGCTGACGAACTTCCGTTCGACCGGCAAGGACGACGCGATCCGCCTGACCCCGCCGCGCCGCATGACGCTGGAACAGGCGATTGCGTACATCGACGACGACGAAATGGTCGAAGTGACCCCGAAAAATATCCGCATCCGCAAAGCGCTGCTCGATCCGCATGAGCGCAAGAAGGCGTCGCGCAAGAAAGAAGCGGCATAAGCCGTTCTTCAAGCGCCCGCCAGCGCGCTTGAATTCCGCGCCCGCAAGCAGCACGATCTGATCGCGCCAGCGGCGGGCATCCGTCCGCCGCTTGGTCCGATGCACGTCGGTCCTCCGCAGCGAATGGCCCGCGGTCTTTGGCGCCAAAAGTCCTGGGTGACCTAGTATATTGCGGCGGCGCCGCACTTCACAATTCGGCCGCAATTTCGCACGACCACCCGGCCGAACGGAGGGTCGATCGATGAACATATATAAGCTGCCTGCGGTACTCGCCTTATTGTCGTGCGCTGCACCGCTACATGCCCAAACAATTGGCGGCGCGGCATCGCCAGTCGGCCTTGCCAATCCGATCGCCATGGGCGGCTTTGTCGGCACACGGATCCGGATCCCGCTAGGCGGCGCCAAAGACAGCGACAAGCGCGTCCGCGCCAGCTTGACAGTGGCGCCGATCCAGTATCGCGAAGGCGACCAGCTGAGATCGCCGGCATGGCGGATCGGCGAGGGGCTCGAGTTCGGGTTTACCAGCGATCGGGCCGCGCCGCATGTTTCGCTGGCGGGCCGAAGCGTGACCCCTGCGCGCTATGCGCCCAGCCGCGATGCCGCGCACGCGGGCCGCTCCAATCTATCGGACGGCGGGACCGCCGCTGCCGTGGTCGTCGGCCTGGTCGTCTTGGTCGGCGGCGGCCTGTTGCTTGCATTGGCCGAAGCTGGCGATCCCGATTCCTGCACGCCGGGCGGATGCGACAATAATTAGGATGCCGATGCGCGGCGTTGACCTGCGCAGCGATAGCTAACGCGCGTTTACCGTCTTTTCATAACGGACCCATAAGAGAGCGTTGAAGGGACCGGTTTAAGAGAGGCGATCCATGCCCATTGGTCCCGAAATGCGCCGCCTGCGCGCCGAACATGCGGCGCTGGCGACATTGTCGCGGCTTTTGCTGGACCTGGTCCGCGCCCCCGAGGCGCCGCGCCCGACCGAGCTGGCGTCGGTGCGCGGGATGCTGCGCGACACGTTGCTGCGCCATTTGAAGTGCGAGGACTGGATCCTGTATCCGCGATTGAAATCGAGCGGCAATGCCGAGGTCGTCGCTATGGCGGGCGAGTTCGTGCGCGAAATGGGGCATATCGCGCAGGACTTTGCGGCCTATGACGCGAAATGGACGGCCGAGCGGATCGCCGACGACTGGTCGGGCTTCTGCAGCGAGACCGAGGCCGTTCTGCATGTCCTGGGAATGCGGATCGAGCGCGAGAATTGCGATCTGTATCCCGCCGCCGAGCAGCTAGATTTCATGTGACCGCAAAGCTTCTTTTTATCGTCATCGCTGCGTCATGCCTTCGCCGCAGCGCAGCAATATCGCCTCCCTAAAGCCCCCGCGACCACCGCGCCATTTCGGCGACGGGACAAGGGGGATAAACGATGACGAGCAAGTTCAGGAACCACCTGCGCGCCGGGGCCGCCGTGATGGTGGCGCTGGCGGCGACGCCGACCTTTGCGGCCGAAGCCGCGGTGGAAGCGGCCGCCGATGCGGGCGATGTCGCGGAGATCGTTGTGCTCGGGCAGGGGCAGGCGCGGCAGGTGCAGGAATTGGGCGCCGCCGACATCGCGCTCGAAGTGGCGGGGATCAGCCCGCTGAAAGCCATCGACAAATTGCCTGGGGTGAATTTCCAGTCGGCCGATCCGTTCGGCACCTATGAATGGTCGTCGCGCATTTCGATCCGTGGTTTTTCGCAGCAGCAGCTGGGCTTTACCCTCGATGGCGTGCCGCTGGGCGACATGAGCTATGGCAATCACAACGGCCTGCACATCAGCCGCGCGATCATCAGCGAAAATGTCGGGCGGGTCGAAGTGGCGCAGGGCGCAGGGTCGCTGTCGGCGGCGTCGAGCAGCAATCTGGGCGGGACAATCGAATTTTCTTCGCGCGAACCCGCCGAGACGTTCGGGATCGACGCGTCGGGCACCTATGGCAGCGAAGATACCAAACGCGCGTTTGTGCGGATCGACAGCGGCGCGATCGGCGCGAACGGCCCGCGCCTGTCGCTGAGCTACGCCTGGCAGGATGCCGACAAGTGGAAGGGCGACGGGGTCCAGCGCCAGCACCAGGTCAATGCGCGCATCGTCCAGCCGGTCGGCGACGGGCAATTCTTTGGCTTCGTCAACTATTCGGACCGCGCCGAGAATGACTATCAGGATCTGAGCCGGGGCATGATTGACCGGCTGGGATATGACTGGGACAATTTCGCCAAGGACTGGGATTTGGCGGTGCGCGTTGCGCATATCGCGCATAATCGCGGCGACACCGGCGTTGCGCCGACCAATCCGGCGGCAGGGACGGTCTATCCGACCCCGATCCAGACCGCCGACGACGCCTATTATGACGCTGCCGGTCTGCGCAAGGACTGGCTGGCCGGGGTCGGGGTCGAGGCGCCGTTGAACGCGTTCTGGACGCTGAACGCGATGGGATATTATCATGGCAACGAGGGGCGCGGCCTGTGGTTCACCCCCTATGTCGCCACGCCGGGCGGCGCGCCGCTGGCGCTGCGCACGACCGAATATGAAATCGAACGATACGGCATCGTTGCGAACAGCGTGTTCACGCTGGGTGCCAACAGCATCGAACTTGGCCTGTGGTACGAAGACAATGATTTCAATCAGGCGCGCCGCTTCTACGGGCTGGGCAACACCACCGGCGCGCCCGATCGCAGCAGCCTGAAATTCCCGACCGATCCGCTGCTCACCCAATGGGAGTTCGATTTCAACACCCAGACGCTGCAATATCATGTGCAGGACACGCTCGACCTGGGGCGGGTGCAGATCAATGCCGGGTGGAAGGGGCTGCGCGTCACCAACCTGGCAACCCCGGTCGTGCGCGGCAGCCTGGCGGCGGGGCGAACCGAGGCGAAGGACTGGTTCCTGCCGCAGGCGGGGCTGCTGTTTCGCCTGAGCGACGATAATGAGGCGTTCGCGAGCTATACCCAGAATATGCGCGCGTTCGAAAGCTCGGCCACCGGCGGGCCGTTCGCGACGACGCAGGCCGGGTTCGACGCGCTCGACCTGAAACCCGAAACCTCGACCACTTACGAGCTGGGCTTCCGCACCAAGTCGCCGCGCTTCCAAGGGGTGATCGCGGGCTATTATGTCGATTTCAAGGATCGCATCATCGCCTTTGCCAACGGGTCGGGGATTCAGGGCAATCCGGCGATCCTGCAGAATGTCGGCGACGTGCGGTCGTGGGGCGTCGAGGCGGCGGGGACGTTCCGCGCGACCCCCGAACTGTCGCTGTTCGCCTCTTACGCCTACAACGACTCCGAGTATCAGGACGATGTCGTGAATGCAGCCGGGGCGATTGTCGCGGCGACCGCCGGCAAGACGGTGGTCAATTCGCCGCGCCATCTGGCGAAGGGCGAGATCACCTGGGACACCGGCAGCTTTTTCGCCCGGGTCGGCGCCAACTACACCGGCAAACGCTATTATTCGTTCGAAAATGACGCCGCGGTCGGCGGCTTTGTGATCGTCGATGCCAGCATCGGCTATCGGTTCAACGAACGGATTTCGGTGCAGGCCAATGCGACGAACTTGTTCGACAAGGACTATGTGTCGACGATCGGTACCAACGGTTTTGCCAACCGCGGTGACAGTCAGACCTTGCTCGCGGGGGCGCCGCAGCAGTTCTTTGTGACAATGAAGGCGGGGTTCTGAAAATTCCCTTTCCATTGACGATGGTGGCGCGGTCCCGCTAGGGCCGCGCCATCATTTTTTTGGAAGTAACACCATGACCGATACGCCTCCCGACCATATGTCGACCAACCCGCGCTCGCCCTATTTCGACATGGAGGTGCTCCAGCGCGGCATCGGCATCCGCTTCAAAGGCAAGGAGCGCACCGACGTCGAGGAATACTCGATTTCCGAAGGCTGGATTCGCGTCGCCGCCGGCAAGTCGAAAGACCGTTTTGGCCAGCCGATGACGATCAAGCTGTCGGGCGAGGTCGAGGCGTGGTTCGAGGATACGGCAGCCGCCGNNGCAATCCAGAGCGGTTTACGCAACTCTGGATTGCTTCGCTGCGCTCGCAATGACGCAATTTTAAGAAGGTTGACTTAGCCCTTACTGGCCGAGCGACGCGACGACGACTTCCAGACCGTTGCCGGGCTTCCAGTCGTTCTGCGCCCACACCGGCGCCTTGAAGCTGGGCGCCTTGTTCGGCGTGCCGCCAGCATAGATGAAGCCCTGCACCGGATTGGCGCGCAGGCCAAGGTCGCCGATCGGGGCGTACCACACGCGGACCATGCTCCAGTCGCCAGCATCGCTGACGTCGACGACGCGAACATTGCGTTCGATCTGGCCGCGGCGACCGTTGATCGGCGACCAGTTGGCATGGTCGATGCGGATTTCACGGTCGCTGACGATTTTTTTGACCACGGCAACATGGCCCATCGGCATGCCGCGGGTCCCGGCGAACGCCATCACTGCGCCCTCGCGCGGTTCGTTGCCGCGGGCATAATCATCGGCGGCTTGCGCCCACCAAGTCTTGGCATTGCCGCGAATATCGACGCCCGATTCGGCGCGGGCAAAGGGAACGCATTGGAGATAGGCCTGCGCTGCGGCGGGGGTGCTGACGAGCAGACCGGTGAGCGTCATTACGGACGCGATGGCGGCAGCCAGCAAGCGACGATAGAGCATGAAATGCGACCCCCAAGGCTTGTGTTCAAGCGTTGCAGCGTCCTTGCCATGCTTCGGGCGCGCCACCACCCGCCGCGCGACGAGATGCGCCGCGGTTGCGGTGAGCGGCGGAACCTTTTGTTAAGACCGTCAATTCGTCGCGTGAGGGGTTCGACTGGTCGTCGTCAGATCGCCGTCAGGCGGCGGCGCTGGCCGCCGAATCGGTCGAGCGGAACAGCGTGAGCACGTCGGCAGCGGGCATCGGGCGGCCATAATAATAGCCCTGAATGTTGCTGCATCCCATGTTGCGCAGCGTTTCGACCTCCAGCTCGGTTTCGGCGCCCTCGGCGGTGGTCGACATGCCAAGGCTGTCGGCGAGTGCGACGACGGCGCGGATGATGGCGATCGATTCGATACTGCCCTTGGCGGCGCCAACGACAAAGCTGCGGTCGACCTTGATCGTTGAAAACTGCGTCTTGCGCAGATAGCCGAGCGACGAATAGCCGGTGCCGAAATCGTCGAGCGACAGTCGGATGCCTAGCCCGATCAGCTGATCGAGCAGTTGCGCCGCGCCGCCGCCGTCGCGCAGAAAGACGCTTTCGGTGACTTCGATCTCCAGCCGCTGCGGCGGCAGTCCGCTTTGTGCCAGCGCCGACACGACCACAGAGGCAAAGTTTGGATCGGTGAGCTGGTCAGCCGACACGTTGATCGCGACCTTCAGGTTCGACGGCCATTTCATCGCTTCGTGACACGCCGTGCGCAGCACCCATTCGCCGATCGGCGAAATCAGCCGCGCATCCTCGGCGAGCGGAATGAAACGTCCGGGCGATACATTACCCAGTTTTTTGTTGTTCCAGCGGATCAGTCCTTCGAAGCCGTTCAAGGTGCCGTCGATGGCGGTCACCACGGGCTGGTAATACATCTCAAACTCGCCGCGTTCGAGGGCGCCGCGCAGTTCCTGTTCCATCACCCGCCGCTCTTCCGCCTGGGCGTGCAGCGACGCAACATAGCCCGCGACGACATTGCCGCCCTTGTCCTTCGACTTATAGAGCGCGAGGTCGGCATTGCGGGTCAGCGTTTCGACCGTCGCGCCGTCCTGCGGCCCGATCGCATAACCGATGCTGGCGCCAACGAATAATTGATGGTTATCGACCACATAGGGGCGGCTGATCGTCGTGATGAGGCGCTTCGCCAGATCCTCCGCTGCGTCGGCCGAGGGGACATTGTGCAGCACCACGGCAAATTCGTCGCCGCCGAGCCGTCCGCAGGTCATGCCGCGCTCCATCAACCCTTTCAGCCGTGCCGCGACCTGTGCGAGCAGCTTGTCGCCGACCGGATGGCCGAGCGTATCATTGACTGCCTTGAAGCGATCGAGATCGATGATCAGCAGCGCGCAGCGCGCCTTGGCATCGATCGCGGTTGTCATCGCGCGCGCTAGGTCTTCGTTCAGGCTGAGGCGATTGGGCAGGCCGGTGAGATTGTCGAAGCGCGCCATCTTGGCGATTTGTTCGGCCGTGGCGCGCTGTTCGGTGACGTCCGAGCCGACGCCGCGGAAACCCAGGAATTTGCCCGCTTCGTCGAGGCGCGGCGAGGCCGACAATTCCCACCAGCGCGGCGCCCCGCCGATCGTGACCGGCACGATCAGGTTCGAAAAGCTCTCGCGCCGCTTCATGCGTTCGGCCATCTCGTGCAGGCTTTTGGGGAATAGTCCGGTATCCCACGCATCGCCCGACAGCGCCTGGAGCAACGGGACGCCCTCCAGCGCGTCGGCGGGGGCGCCGAGCGCGAAGGCGAGACGCGGCGAAACATGGACCAGGCGGCGGCTGTTGTCGGTCTGCCACAGCCAGTCGGCCGAGGTTTCTTCGAACTCGCGCAGCAGAAGGCTGACCGTTTCGGTCTTTTCGTGCAGCGTTTCTTCGGCGCGGCGATAGCGAATGTGGCTTTGCGCAAAGCGCACGCAGAAATTGCAGAGCAAAAGACCGGCGACGACCGCGACCGCCGCGAGTTGCGGCGCGCCGGCGCGGACGAGCGCCGCCGCCGCCGACAGGGTCACCGGCGCGATGAACAGAATGCACGCCATCGGGATGCTGTGCGCGACGATCGCCAGCGTGACCATCATCAGCACCGCGATGGTCCACATCGACAGGACATGATCGACCGGCGGCGACAGCCCGTGCAGCCAGAATGGCGTGCTCCAGAACAGCGCCGAATAGAGGGCGTGGCGATTGCACATCCGATATTCGGCGATGCCCGACAATTTGGGATCGCCGAGCGGCAGATTGCGAAACTGGCTGTACGACCACAGGCTGAAAATCAGGCCGATGCCGAGCCAGCCGCCAGCGACCGCGATCGGGACGCCGAGGATCATGGTGAAGGCGGCGACGAGCGCCATTCCGAGCCCCATGAACAGACGCAACGATCCCTGCCCGCGCAGCGGCGCAAGCTGAAGCTGGCGGAGATTGCCGATATCCGCATCGCGCGGTCCCAGCCCCAACAGGCTCCGCACAGGAATCTCTTCGGCTGCTATCTGGTCGGTCAACAGGCTTTTCACAGCGCCTGTCTAACGTCGGGGTGTTACCCGAAGGTAACCAGCACGTTCATTTGCCTCGTTTTTTGTCCAGCAGTGGGACAAAATTTGCGGCCACAGTCAGTGCTTTGCCTCAGGCGGCCATGGCAAAGGGCTGAATTTCGCCGGCCAGATATTGCGCGCGCGCTTTCGAGCGGCTGAGTTTGCCCGAACTGGTGCGCGGCAGGGTGCGCGGGGGGATCAGCTCGATCAGGCAATTCATGCCGGTGATGGCGCGGACGCGGTCGCGAATCGTCTCGCGCAGCGCGAGGCGTTCGGCTTCGTCGCTGGTGCGGCACTGGACGAGCACCGCGGGGGTTTCTTCGCCCCCTGGCGCAGTAATCGCGAACGCTGCGATATCGCCCGATTTGAACCCCGGCAATTGTTCAACCGCCCATTCGATATCCTGCGGCCAGTGATTCTTGCCGTTGATGATGATCATGTCCTTGGCGCGTCCGACGATGTAGATGTAACCGTCTGACAGATAACCCATATCGCCGGTGTCGAGCCAGCCATCGACCAGGCAGGCGGCGGTCGACTCGGGATCGCGGTAATAGCCGGTCATCAGCGACGGACCGGTGCACCAAACCTTGCCGACGGTTTGGTCGGGCAGGGCATTGCCCTGCTCGTCGCGGACCTCGATCACCATGTCGCGCGCGGCGCGGCCGCAATTGACGATAGCGCGATAGCGTGTCGGGCGCCCCGCATCATTGGCGGCGCCCGACAGCTCGGTTTCCTCGACCAGTTCAACGACAATGCCTTCGCCCGGCGGCATAATGCTAACCGCCAGCGTCGCTTCGGCCAGGCCGTAGCTTGGCAGGAAGGCGCTCGCCTTGAATCCGGCGTCGGCAAAAGCATCGACGAAGCTTTGCATCACGTCCGGGCGGATCATGTCGGCGCCATTGCCGGCGACGCGCCAGCGCGACAAGTCGAAGCGGTCGGCGACATGCGTCTGGCTCGATACGCGGCGGGCGCAGATGTCGTAACCAAAGGTCGGCGAATAGCTGAGCGTGGTCCCTTCGTTGCGGCTGATCAGGTCGAGCCAGGCGAGCGGGCGGCGCGCAAAATCCTCGGTCTTCAGATAATCGACCGACACCTGGTTGGCGACGGGCGAGAGCAGGCAGCCGACGAGGCCCATGTCGTGATACCAGGGCAGCCACGAGACGCAGCGATCACTGTCGCGCACTTCCATGCCATGACTGTGCGCGGCGAGGTTGTTGAGCAGCGCGGCGTGGGTGACCGCAACGCCGTGCGGGAAGCGCGTCGAGCCGCTGCTGTACTGCAGATAGCAGGTTTCGTTCGATTGCTGCGCGGGCAGGTCGGTCACTGGCGCGGGCTTGGCGGCGAATTCGCTCCAGTCGACTGGCAAGACGCTCTGCGCTTCGGCCGCCTCGATCGCCATCGCGGCGATTTCGGGCGGAAAGAACAGCATCGTCGGGTCGCAGCTGGTGAGCTGCACGCCGAGCTGGCCGACATAGCTGTCGCGGCCGCCAAAGCTGGTCGGCAGCGGCAACGGCACCGGCCAGGCCCCGGCATAGATGGTGCCGAAAAACAGCGCGGCGAATTCGGGGCCGGTCTCGGCGATCAGCGCGACGCGATCGCCCGGCTTCACCCCGGCATCGATCAACCGGTAGGCGGTCAGGAGCGCGTCGTCACGCAGTTCGCGATACGGATAGGGGCGCACCAGCTTGCCGCGCGGATCGTGGAAATTGAGTCCCCGGGTGCCGTTGGCGGCATAGTCGAGCGCTTCGCCGACAGTGGCAAAGTCCGAAAAGCGGCGCGGCTGGGCGCAGAAGGTCGGCGTCGGCTGAAGCGCGTCCGCCGCTGGGGTGTTGGTATCGGTCATAGGGGGTGCGACATCCCGCGATACGGGCCGCGCGGCAACAAGCATGTCATCTTTCTGAGCCATGGTGTCCGTGCGCGAGCCCTGTGTTGAGTAAACAATCGCCCATTTCCGGGCTTTAATGCCCGATATGGCGGTGTTGATCGTTCTCAATCAGGCCCGACTGTGGCACAAACATGGCATATGGCCAATCGCCGCGCTCCTCCTGACCGCTCAAAAAGGCCGCTTGGCGCAGCGCGGCTCGACGAGTTGGCCTTGGCCTATGTAGCGCGATTCGCCACCAGCCGCGCCAAGCTGACGCGCTATCTGTCTCGAAAAATTCGCGAATCGGAATGGACCGACGCGGTTAACGCGGTGGCGGCGTGCGAGGCAGTCGCCGACCGCATGGAGCGGCTACAATTCCTCGACGATCGCCAATATGCCGTGATGCGCGCGGGGGCGATGACGCGGCGCGGGCTGGGGGTACGGCGGGTCAAGGCGCAGCTGTATGTCGATGGCATCGCGAGCGAGGATAGCGGTGAGGCGATCGAGAGCGCTGAGGCGTCGGCGCTGGCGTCGGCGGTCGGCTTCGCGCGGCGGCGGCGCTTCGGGCCGTTTGCGACGCGTCCTGCCGACGATCCGAAACTGCGCGAGCGGCAGATTGCGGCGTTTTTGCGCGCGGGGCACAGCATGGCGCTGGCGCGTCGGATATTGGCGATCGCGCCGGGGGACGAGGCGGCGCTGGCGGCGCTGGACGATGGGGCGGGGCTCGATTAGGCATCAACCCTTCCATCAATCGAGATCCCGGCCCTTGCCGGGATAACGAAGAGAGGTATCAGTCGCCGATGCGTTCCATTTTTGTCGCTCTTGCTTTGACATTGGCCGTGCCGATGGCGGGGTGCAGCCAGAATGCCAGCGAGGCGGAAAGCTCCCACACGATCGCGGTGACGATCACCGCCAAGGACCAGGCGCACCGGTTCAACGTCGAAGTTGCGCGGACCGATGCCGAGCAGGACAAGGGGTTGATGTTCCGCACCAGCCTGCCCGCCGATGGGGGCATGTTGTTTCCGTTTGAAAAACCGCGGATCGGCAGCTTCTGGATGAAGAATACGCTGATCCCGCTCGACATGATCTTCATCCGCGCCGACGGCAGCATCGACCGGATCGCCGAAAACACGATCCCCGAATCGCTGGAGCCCGTGGTCAGCGGGGGTGAAGTCAGCGCGGTGCTGGAACTGGCAGGCGGGACCGCGGCGAAGCTCGGCATCGACGAGACGGCGAAGGTGACGTGGAAAGACCCGAAATAGCGTTGCGGCGCACGGTTTGCGGCTTGCGGACCGCATGGGCTTGGCTGTAAACGCCTCGCCATGAGCATCCTCGGCAAGATTTTCACCTGGTGGGACGGTGCGACCGTCGGCACGCTGCTGAACAGCTGGAAAACCGGCGAAAAGGTCGGCGAGGACAGCTTTGGCAACACCTATCATCGCGCGCGCAAGG
Source organism: Sphingopyxis sp. UBA6723 (assembly GCF_002454115.1). Classification (GTDB taxonomy): domain Bacteria; phylum Pseudomonadota; class Alphaproteobacteria; order Sphingomonadales; family Sphingomonadaceae; genus Sphingopyxis. The sequence goes on from NZ_DKIH01000013.1 coordinate 625,376, forward strand.
GCGACCGCCGCTGGGTGATCTACAAGGGATCGAATGATGCCAGCCGGGTGCCGCCCGAATGGCACGGCTGGCTGCACCGCACCTTTGACGAATTGCCGACCGACATGCTGCCTGCGCCGCGCGCGTGGGAAAAGGAACCGACCGCCAACCTGACCGGCAGCACCGGCGCCTATCGCCCTGCGGGGGCGCTCGAACGTGGCGGCCAGCGGGCTGCCGCGACCGGCGATTATGAGGCCTGGCGGCCCAGCGAATAATGTCGCGTCGGACCACGACTGCGCTGCTCGCGCTGCTGGCCGCGACCGCGCTGGGCGCCTGCGACCGGACGCCGTCCAAGGGCAATGGCAGCGCGACCGTTTCGACGGTGGCCAAGTCCGAACGCGTTCCGCAGGAGGTCGGCGGCATTGAGGGTGCGACCCCGATGGCCGAGCGCGTTGCCGTCGTTGGCTTGCTCAACAAACGCAACGGGCTGGTGCGCGAGCTGGCGATGAAGCCCGGCGAATCGGCGCGCGTCGGACGCGCCATCGTGCGCCTGCGCGCGTGCGAGCAGACCGCGCCGTGGGAAGACCCGCCCGAAACCGGCGCGTTCGTCCAGCTGACGGTGCAGGATCAGCGCGATGACCGATGGCGCCGGGTCTTTTCGGGCTGGATTTTCCGCGAACGGCCCGATCGCAACGTCATCCAGCATCCGATTTACGACGTGTTTGTCAAAAGCTGTGCGATGACATATCCCGGCGGCGAGCCGGTCGCGCCCGCGGCGACGAAATCGGGCGCAGCGGCGGCGCCCAAGGCGTCGAGCGCGCCCCAGTCGCCCGCAACGAACGGCGGCGAGGGCGGTGAAACGCCCGCGGCGCCTGCTCCGACGCTGCCAGCCGCGCCGTCGCCGCCCGCCAACACCGAATAGAGCCGCGCCAGATAGTCGGCCTGGCGGATTTCGATCGCACCGAGGCTGGCGAGGTGCGGGGTGATGAACTGGCAATCGAGCAATTTCCAGCCGCCCGCGGTAAGCCGCGCGACAAGATGCGCCAGCGCGACCTTTGAGGCATCGCGCGTGCGGCTGACCATCGATTCGCCGAAAAAGGCACGGCCGAGCGACACGCCGTAGAGGCCGCCGACCAGCTCGTCCTCCTGCCAGCATTCGACGCTGTGCGCATGGCCGATCTGGAACAGGCGGTCGTAACTCGCCTTGATGACGGGGTTGATCCACGTCGTCGGGCGGTCTCCCGCAGGCTCGGCGCACAGCGCGACCATGTCGGCAAAGGCGGCGTCGGTGGTGACGCGAAAACGATCGGCGACGATCGTCTTTTTCAAACTGCGCGACAGCCGGAAGCCATCCAGCGGCAGGATCGCGCGCAGCCGCGGTTCGACCCAATGGACCGACGGGTCATCCGCCCCGTCGGCCATCGGGAAAATACCCTGCGCATAAGCACTCAGCAGCAGCGCAGGGTCGATGGATTCAAAATGCTTCAGGACGCGGGCTTCACGAACTTCAGCGTCATGCGGTCCGATTCGCCGATCGCGACATATTTGGCGCGGTCGGTTTCACCTTCGGCCAGGCTGGGAGGCAGGGTCCAGACGCCCTTGGGATAATCCTTTGTATCCTTGGGGTTGGCGTTGATCTCGCTCTTGCCAGCCAGCTTGAACCCGGCGGCTTCGGCAAAGGCGATGATCGAGCTTTCCTTCATATAGCCCGATTTTTCTTCCTTTGCCGCATCGTCGCTCTCGTTCAGCCGGTGCTCGACAACGCCCAGCGTGCCGCCGGGTTTGAGCATCGCGAAAATCTGTTTGAAGGCATTGGCGGTGTTGTCGGCGCCGTCGAAGCGCCAGTTGTGGACGTTGCGAAAGGTCAGCACGACGTCGGCGCTGCCGTCGGGGACTTTGGGATTGGTTCCGGCATGCGGAAATTCGGCGAGTTTCACCGCGCCATAAACATCGGCGTTTTCGGCTTGCTTGGCCTTGAAACGATTGAGCCCGCGTTCCCACGGCGCCGCGACATACAGCGTCCCGCCGCCCGCCTTGGCCAACGGGGCGAGGATTTCGCTGTACCAGCCGCCGCCGGGCCACAGCTCGACCACCGTGTCGCCGGGCTTCACGCCGAAGAAGGCGAGCGTTTCGGCAGGGTGGCGAAACGGATCGCGTGCGGTGTTGGCGGGGGTGCGGGTTGGCGCGGCAACCGCGGCGGCGATCGCGTCGTTCGGCTTGGCGGCATGGGCGCCGCCGCCATGGTGATCGGCCGATACGGCAGCGGGGATGGTGAGGGCGAGCGCGGTACTTGCAAGAATCAATAACGGACGCATATGGGCAACCTCTCTCTTGGGGGGGACTGGTCCCTGTTTGCGAAGGTGCGCGCGTCAATGCAAGGGTCGATGCTGATTGTCAGTGCGGCGGGTGCCGCAATTGCCGTGGCAGCCGAGGTTGCCGACTATCGCCGCCGCAACCGGCGCGACGTCGATGCGGTCGGATTCATGCCGTGGCGGGGGATTATGCTGGCGGGGGTTGGAGTGGCGATTCTGGCGGCGGCGTTGGCGTTGAAGCCCTAATTCTTCTCCCATCGGGAGAAGGATATGGAGTCTTATCGCGAAGCGATTAGGTGGAGTTGGATGAGGGTTCTACCGCAGCTTTTGTGCGCAAAGTCTGAACCCCTCACCCAGCTTCGACTAGCCAGCAAGCTGGCAAGTCTGCGCAACCCTCTCCCACAGGGGGGAGAGGGATAAGGATTACAGACACGCCTCGAGATACGGCTGATCGAAGCCGTACTGGCGCGCTTTTTCCAGCGTATAGGGGCGCAGGCCCATCGCGCGATATTCGCCGACGATCTTGCCGTCCTTGTCCTCGTCGAGATATTCGAACTTGAACAATTCCTGGGTGACGATGACGTCGCCTTCCATGCCGATCACTTCGGTGACGTTGGTGACGCGGCGCGAGCCGTCGCGCAGGCGCTTGATCTGGATGACCATGTCGACCGAGTCGGCGATCTGTTTCGAAATCGCTTCCTTCGGGATCTTCACGTCGCCCATCAGAACCATATTTTCCATACGGCCCAGGCACTCGCGCGGGCTGTTGCTGTGCAGCGTACACATCGACCCATCGTGACCGGTGTTCATCGCGGCGAGTAGGTCGAAACATTCGGCGCCGCGAACCTCACCCATGATGATGCGGTCGGGGCGCATACGCAGCGCGTTCTTGACGAGGTCGCCCATGTGGATCGCGCCATTGCCCTCCAGGTTCGCCGGGCGCGTTTCGAGCGGCAGCCAGTGCGGCTGTTGCAGGCGAAGTTCGGCGGCGTCCTCGATGGTCAGCACGCGCTCGCCGGGGTCGATCATTTTCGACAGCGCGTTGAGCATCGTCGTCTTGCCCGAGCCAGTGCCGCCCGAGATAACGATGTTGAAGCGGCTGGCGCCCGCGATCTTGAGCGCGGTACACATCTTCTGGCTCATCGCGCCCCATTGGCACAGCATGTCGAGCGTGATCGGCTTGGCCGAGAATTTACGAATCGAGATCGCGGTACCGCGCAAGGAGAGCGGCGGCACGATCACGTTAACGCGGCTGCCGTCCTTCAGACGGGCGTCGGCAAGCGGGGTGGTCTGGTCGACGCGGCGGCCGACGAGGTTGCAGATCCGCTGCGCGATCTGGAACAGATGCTGTTCGTCACGGAACTGAATCGGCGCGAGGACCAACTGGCCCTTTTTTTCGATATAGGTCTGATACGGGCCGTTGACCATGATGTCCGAAATATCGGGGTCGGCGAGCAATTCTTCGAGCGGGCCGAAGCCGAGCAGCTCGTCGACGAGCACTTTTTCGAGCGCGAACTGCTCGCGGCGGTTGAGCGTGATGCGCAGCTCGGCGAGCACTTCGAGGATAATCGGGCGGAATTCCTCGGTCAGCTCGTCCTTCGAAAGCGTCGCCGCGGCCTCGGGATCGACACGTTCGAGCAGGCGCGGCAGCACCTGTTCCTTGATCTTGTGAACGCTGGCTTCAAACCCTTGCGCCTTTTCGGGCTCCATCGCCTCGGCGGTAGACCGCAGGTTCAGCCGCTCCATCGCTTCTTCTTCGGGCGACAGGTGCGATGGCATTTGCGGAATTTCGATCGCGGGCGGGGTGTCGAGGGCCGGGAATTGCGCGCCGCCGCCCATGCCGGGTCCACCCTGCATCGGCTTTGCCACGCCAAAGGCGGGGCGGCCAGCGGTTCCGGGTCGGCGTCCGAATGCACTCATTCGCTTTGTCCTGCTTTCCAAATCCTGTCGGAGGCATCGCCGCAAGCGGTAGACGCACCCCCATCCGACACGGTGAATAAAGTGGAAACTTTGACATTATCCTAATGCGCGGGGCGATTGTGGGGCGGACATAAAAAAGCCCGCATCCGATGGGGATGCGGGCTTTGTTTCTGCCGTGGACGGCGGAAAGAATCAGGCGGCGATGCGTTCGGCGAGGACGGTCAGGCCCGACTCGTTAACCTCGGCAAAGCCGCCTTCGACTTCGATCACCTCGGGCGCAGCGCCCTGGGTGGCGTAGATGGTCAGCGGCGCATTGCGCAGCGTTGCCATGAACGGCGCATGGCCTTCGAGCACCGAGAAATCGCCCTCGGCGCCGGGCACGGTGACCATATAGACCTCGATCGACCGCTCAAGGCGGGCCGGGGTGACGAGTTCGAACTTCAGAGCCATGTCTTCATTCCTAAAGCCCCTCCCCTTCAGGGGAGGGGTTGGGGTGGGGCTATCGGCCTAGCACCATGCTTCGATGCCCACCCCGCTGCGACTAGTCAGCAAGCTGACAAGTCTCGCTGCCCCTCCCGTGCGGGGAGGGGTGTAGGTTTGTTACGCGTCTTCGGCGAGCTTCGCGGCCTTGGCGACCGCTTCGTCGATGCCGCCGACCATGTAGAAGGCCGCTTCGGGCAGATGGTCATATTCGCCGTCGACGACCGCCTTGAACGATTTCACCGTGTCTTCGATCGCCACGAACTTGCCGGGGATGTTGGTGAAGACTTCGGCGACGTGGAACGGCTGCGACAGGAAGCGCTGGATCTTGCGCGCGCGGGCGACGACCAGCTTATCTTCTTCCGAAAGCTCGTCCATGCCGAGAATCGCGATGATATCCTGCAGTGACTTGTACTTCTGCAGCGTTTCCTGAACGCGGCGGGCCGTTTCATAATGCTCCTGCCCGACGATCGCGGCAGTCAGCACGCGGCTGGTCGAATCGAGCGGATCGACCGCCGGATAGATGCCGAGTTCCGAAATCGCGCGGTTCAGCGTCGTCGTCGCGTCCAAGTGAGCGAAGGAGGTGGCCGGAGCAGGGTCGGTCAAGTCATCCGCGGGAACGTAAATGGCCTGGACCGAGGTGATCGAACCCTTGTTGGTCGAGGTAATGCGTTCCTGCAGCGCGCCCATGTCGGTCGACAGCGTCGGCTGATAGCCCACCGCCGACGGAATACGGCCGAGCAGCGCCGACACTTCCGAACCCGCCTGAGTAAAGCGGAAGATGTTGTCGACGAAGAACAGCACGTCCTGGCCTTCGACGTCGCGGAAATACTCGGCGATGGTCAGGCCCGACAGCGCAACGCGAGCACGGGCGCCCGGGGGCTCGTTCATCTGGCCGAACACCAGCGCCACCTTCGATCCCTCGGGGGTCGGGTTGCCGTCGGCGTCCTTGGCGATAACCCCGGCGTCGAGGAATTCGTGGTAGAGATCATTGCCTTCGCGGGTGCGTTCGCCGACGCCCGCGAACACCGACGTACCACCATGGCCCTTGGCGATGTTGTTGATCAGTTCCTGAATGAGCACGGTCTTGCCAACGCCCGCGCCGCCGAACAGGCCGATCTTGCCGCCCTTGGCGTAAGGCGCGATCAGGTCGATGACCTTGATGCCGGTCACAAGGATGCTCGACTCGGTCGACTGGTCGACGAATTCCGGCGCCTTGGCGTGGATCGGCGAACGCAGGTCGGTGACGACCGGGCCGCGTTCGTCGATCGGCTCGCCGATGACGTTGAGGATGCGGCCGAGCGTCTGCGGGCCGACCGGCACCGAAATCTGCGCGCCGGTGTCGCGAACTGGCTGGCCGCGGGTCAGGCCGTCGGTCGCGTCCATCGCGATGGTGCGGACAGTGTTTTCACCGAGGTGCTGCGCGACTTCGAGAACGAGGCGGTTGCCGTTGTTGTCGGTTTCGAGCGCGTTCAGAATCGCGGGCAGCTCGCCGGTGAACTGGACGTCGACGACGGCGCCGATGACCTGCGCGATGCGACCGGTGGCGATGCCGGTGCTGGCGGCCTTGGGCGCAGCGGCCTTTTTCGGTGCAGCAGCCTTGGGCGCGGCGGCTTTCTTGGCGGGTGCCTTCTTTTCAGGGGCGGGTGCGGTTGCCATTGTCTTGTTCCTCGGGTTGATCGTTTAGAGCGCTTCGGCGCCAGCGATGATTTCAATCAGTTCAGTGGTAATCGCCGCCTGACGCGTGCGGTTGTAAATGATGGTCAGCTTGTTGATCAGGTCGCCCGCGTTGCGCGTCGCATTGTCCATCGCGGTCATTGACGCGCCCTGTTCGGATGCGGCATTTTCCAGCAGGCCCTTGAAGATCTGGATCGTGATGTTGCGCGGCAAGAGATCGGCGAGGATCGCTTCTTCGTCGGGCTCATATTCGACCGCGGCGCCGCTCGATGCCGGAACATCGACCGGGGCGGGGACGGGGATCAGCTGCTGGCCGGTGGCTTCCTGAAGGAGCGCCGAGCGGAATTTCGAATAGAAAAGATGCGCGACGTCGAAGGCGCCGGCTTCGTACATCTCCATCACCTTGGCGGCGATGTCCTGGGCCTGCTCGAACCCGATGTCGCGGATGCCGGTGGTTTCATACTGCTCGACGATCTGGCCCGCGAACAGGCGCGCGATGACCGGACGGCCCTTGCGGCCGACGAGGAAGAAGAGAACCTTCTTGCCCTGCGCCTGCAATTCGAGCGCCTTGTCGCGCGCGGCGCGGACGATGTTCGAGTTGAACGCGCCGGCAAGGCCGCGGTCGCTGTTGAGGACGACGAGCAGATGCGTGTCGCTCTTGCCGGTGCCGGCGAGCAGCTGCGGCGCCGAATCGGACCCGCCGACCTTCGACGCCAGGCTGGCGACGACGCCTTCGAGCCGTTCAGCATAGGGGCGCGCAGCTTCGGCGGCCGCCTGCGCACGGCGCAGTTTGGCCGCGGCGACCATTTTCTTGGCCTTGGTGATCTTCTGGGTCGATTTGACCGAGCCGATCCGCCCTTTGAGTTCCTTCAGACTGGCCATACGTCCCGTCTTCTACCTTTGCTTCGTCATCCCGGCGAAGGCCGGGATCTCACCGTCGAGACCCCGGCCTTCGCCGGGATGACGAGGTGGGTGGATTAAGCGAAAATCTTGCCGAACGCTTCGAGCGCCGCGACCAGACCCTTTTTGGCGTCGTCGCCCAGATCCTTGGTGTCGCGGATCGCCGCCAGCACCTGCGGGTGGTCGCTGCGCAGATAGGCGAGCATCGCCTGTTCGTAGCGGTTGACGTCGGTCGTCGCGACATTGTCGAGGAAGCCGTTGGTGCCGGCAAAGATCGACGCGGTCTGTTCTTCGAACGGCATCGGCTGGAACTGCGCCTGCTTGAGCAGCTGGGTCAAGCGCGCGCCGCGGTTGAGCAGCTTCTGCGTCGACGCGTCAAGATCCGAACCGAACTGGGCGAAGGCTTCCATTTCGCGATACTGGGCGAGCTCGAGCTTGATCGAGCCCGACACCTTTTTCATCGCCTTGGTCTGCGCGGCCGAGCCGACGCGGCTCACCGACAGGCCGACGTTGATCGCCGGGCGGATACCGGCGTTGAACAGGCCGGTTTCGAGGAAGATCTGGCCGTCGGTGATCGAAATCACGTTGGTCGGGATGTACGCCGAAACGTCGCCCGCCTGCGTTTCGATGATCGGCAGCGCGGTGAGCGAACCCGAACCATTGTCGCTGTTCATCTTGGCAGCGCGCTCGAGCAGGCGGCTGTGCAGATAGAAAACGTCGCCAGGATAGGCTTCGCGGCCCGGCGGGCGGCGCAGCAGCAGCGACATCTGGCGGTAAGCGACGGCCTGCTTCGACAGATCGTCATAGACGATGACGGCGTGCATGCCGTTGTCGCGGAAAAATTCGCCCATCGTGCAGCCGGTGTAGGGCGCGAGGAACTGCAGCGGAGCGGGCTCCGACGCGGTCGCGGCGACGACGATCGAATATTCCATCGCGCCATTTTCTTCGAGCTGGCGGACGATCTGCGCGACGGTCGAGCGCTTCTGGCCGACGGCGACATAGATGCAATAGAGCTTCTTCGACTCGTCGTCGCCCGCGTTGGCGGCCTTCTGGTTGATGAAGGTGTCGATCGCGACCGCGGTCTTGCCGGTCTGGCGATCGCCGATGATCAGTTCGCGCTGGCCGCGGCCGACGGGGACGAGGGCGTCGAGCGCCTTCAGGCCGGTCTGGACGGGTTCGTGAACCGAGGTGCGCGGGATGATTCCCGGTGCCTTCACTTCGACGCGCATGCGCTTGTCGGCCTTGATCGGACCCTTGCCGTCGATCGGATTGCCGAGGCCATCGACGACGCGGCCGAGCAGGCCCTTGCCGACGGGGACGTCGACGATCGTGCCGGTGCGCTTGACCTGGTCGCCTTCCTTGATCTCGGCGTCGCTGCCGAAGATCACGATGCCGACGTTGTCGGCTTCGAGGTTCAGGGCCATGCCCTGTACGCCGTTGGCGAATTCGACCATTTCACCGGCCTGGACATTGTCGAGGCCGTGGACGCGGGCGATGCCGTCGCCGACCGACAGCACCTGACCGATTTCGCTGACCGTGGCGTCGGTGCCGAAATTGGCGATCTGGTCCTTGATGACCTTGCTGATTTCAGCGGCGCGGATTTCCATTGTTTAGCCTTTCATCGGGGCAATTGGGCGTACGGGCTTTTCAGCCCTTCATCGCCTGGGCGAAACTGTTGAGACGGGTACGGATGCTGCCGTCGATCAGCTGGCTGCCCAGCTGGACGACGAGGCCGCCGAGGATGGCGGGATCGACGGTCGTCGCGACGGAAACGTCGCGCCCGACACGGGATTTGAGGTTCGCGGTCAGCGCTTTGAGCTGCTCGGCGGAAAGCGGGTGCGCGCTGGTGACCTTGGCGGTCACTTCGCCGCGATGATCTGCGACGATCGCGTCGAACGCGTCGATCATCTTGGGCAGGTCGGCCAGACGGCGATTCTCGGCGAGCACGCCCAGGAATTTGGCGGTCAGCGAATCGAGTTTCATCGCCTGGGCGACCGCGCCGACCGCGTTGGCGGCGTCGGTGCGACCGACAACCGGGCTGGCGATCAGCGCCGACAGGTCGGCCGATTCGGCCAGACCTGCGCGCAGGTCGCTCAGGCTCTTGGCGACCGCGTCGATCGCGTTCGATTCGCGTGCCAGATCGAACAAAGCGACCGCATAGCGGCCCGCGAGGCCCGCCGTGATGTTGCCTTGAATGCCGCCGGAATTCTCCACGCGTGAAAGTCCTTTGCTACGATCCCGTGGGGGATGGGCCGCGCGGGTTTTAAGCGGATATTCGAGAATATCCCCCGCAGCGAAGTCGCGGCGCGCCTAGCAACGATTTTGCTGCAATGCAAGGCGGGGGTGGGGTGAATCCGAGTCCGTCCGCAAAGCCGTTTGCCCTGAGCTTGTCGAAGGGCCGCTCTTTCTCCAAAAGGCGCCCAAGAAGGACTGCGCTTCGACAAGCTCAGCACGTACGGAAGAGGAGTTAGGTGCATGGGCGAGATGATTCGGATGACGATGGACGATGGCGCCGAGATCGCGGTCTATCACGCCGAGCCGACCGGCGAACGCCGGGGCGGGCTGGTGCTGGTGCAGGAAATTTTCGGGGTCACCGATCATATCCGCGAGCTGTGCGACGAATATGCCATCGACGGGTATGAGGTGCTGTCCCCGGCGCTGTTCGACCGCGAGCATCCGGGGTTCGAGAGCGACTATTCGGGGCCGCAGTTCGAGCGCGCGGTGCAGCTCGCGCGCGAACTGCACCCGTTCGAGCAGAGCCTGAAGGATGCGCAGACGTGCGTCGATGCTTTGAAGGGCAAAGGCCCGGTGTTCATCACCGGCTATTGCTACGGTGGCTCGGTCGCGTGGCGGATGGCGCAGATCAGCCCCGATGTCGCCGCCGCCAGCGCCTATTATGGCAGCCTGGTGCCGACGATGTTCAAGGAAGAGGCGCCCCGCTGCGCAACCATCGCCCATTTCGGCCGGTTCGACGGCGGCATCCCGATGGAAGGGGTCGAGGCGCTGATCGCCAAGGACCACCCGACCGCGCAGATCTTCGTTTACGAAGCGGGGCACGGTTTCAACAGCGACCGGCGCAAGGATTATCACGAACCGAGCGCCGAGCTGGCGCGCGAGCGGACCTTGATGCTGTTCAAGGCGTGCGGGGGGTGAGCCTCGCCAAGCTGGGCCTGTTCTTCCTCGTTTTTGTCGTCGCGGCGACGGCGCTGCTTTACACGCAGCAGCGGCAGCTGATTTTCCCGGCACCAAGCCAATATCCGCAGGGGCCGCCGCCGGGTTTCCGGCTGGTCCACCCGCAGACCGACGACGGGCTGCACCTTTCCGCCTTCTATCGCACTGCGCAGCCGGGTCAGCGCACCATCGTCTTCTTCCACGGCAATGGCGACAATCTGCTCGGCGCGATTGAGGCGACGCGGGGGCTCGCGGCGAACGGCAACGGGCTGATGCTCGTCGAATATCGCGGCTATGGCGGCAATCCCGGATCGCCGGGGGAGGCGGGGCTGTATCGTGACGGCGACGCAGCGATACGCTGGCTGGCGGCCGAAGGGATCGCGGCGCGCGAGGTCATCGTCGTCGGCAATTCGATCGGGTCAGGACCGGCGACCGAAATGGCGCTGCGCCATGACGTTGCCGCGTTGATGCTCGTGTCGGGCTTTTCCAGCCTCCCCGATGTCGTGGGGGAGGCGATGCCTTTCGTCCCACGCTGGCTGGTGCGCGACCGCTTCGACAATGCCGGCAAGCTGGCGCGGGTTAAGGCGCCCGTTTTCCTGATGCACGGCGCCGACGATACGTTGGTGAAGCCCGCCAATCTGGAGCGGCTCCGACGCGCGCGGCCCGATGCGACCGTCGTTTTGGTCGCCGGAGCGGGGCATGAGCTGGCTTATACCCCGGCGGCGCAGGCGATTCTGGTGGATTGGATCAACGGAAACCTGAAAACCCGACCCTAAATGCGGCGCGCCGCGGCCGCATAGGCTTCATTGCGTTCGCGTTTGCCAACCGCGACAACCTGAACCACGATGCGGTCGTCGAAGACGCGATAGACCAGCCGGTATCCGACCTTGCGCAGCTTGATCTTGTAGCAGTCGGGCATGTCGTGCAGCCGCGCCGACGGTACGCGCGGATTGCCCAGCCGTTCGCGCAGTTTTTTCGCAAATTGTGTCTGGACTGTCTTGTCGAGCTTTTTCCATTCCTTCTCCGCGTCGCGAAGGAAGGTTAGCCTATAGGTCGTCAATCGAGACCTCGATTTCCTCTTGCCCTGCCCGCTCGCGCACGATTTCCGCCAGCCTCATATCGTCGAGCGTGTCCATAATCTCCTCCCACGCTTCGGCGGGAACAAGATAGGCTTCGGGTGTGTTGCGGTTGAGGATCGCAACCGGCGCGCCGTCGGCGGCGCGGATGGCAGCCGACGGGTTCTTTTTGAGTTCCGAAATGCTGATGCCGTAGTCGGCGAGAAGAGGTTTTCCCATGACCAGTTAATAGGTCTTTTAACTGGTCATGTCAAGGCGCAGTCGCCGGTTTGACCGCCGCGCCGCCACCCGCCGCGGGCTGGCAGCGATAGACGAGTCGCTCGTTCGGGCTGGCGGGCAGCGCGCTGCGGATCGCGTCCTGTTGCGCGGCGAGGCCGGCGAGCGCGTCGGGGTCTGCGGTGCAGCTCTTGACCGTCGCCCCGGCGCGGATTTCGCGCGCCTTGGTCATCGCCTCGGCATCGAGCAGATAACGGTCGACGCGATAGTCGCGGCCGGTCGCATCGATCGACGCGACGGTAACCGTCGCTTCCTCATTGGGGACCAGGATGCGCTGCCAGCGGTCGTCGGCGCCCTTGGTATATTGGGTACGGTCGTTGACGCAGCCGCCGGCACCGATTTTCACCGGCACGTCGGTGGTCGCCGATACCGTAATGCGGCTGCGGTCGGTGCGGATCGTGCAGAGAAAATTCCCCTCGGCCAGCTTGGGTTCGGTGGTCGTCGTTGGCGGCGCGCTGTCGGCGGCAAGCTCGGCGCGTGCGTCGGGGCGGGTGATAAACAGCACCGCCGCGCCGATCATCAGCACCGCGCCGGCGCCGCCAGCGATCTTGGCGTTGCGCATATTCTGCTGGCTGTAGAAGAGCAGCCCTGCGCCCGCGGCGAGTGCGCCGATCACGAACAGCACGCCAGCCAGTGCAATGCGATTTTCGCGCGATGCCAGCGCTTCTTCCTCGGCGCGAGCCTGCTTGAGCTCGCGGTCGAGTTTTGCGGCGGCGTCCTTGGCGGCATTGGCCTCGGCGCTGGCGCGCGCCTCGGCATCCATCGCGGCGCGGTCACGCGCGTCGGCCTCGGCCAGCGACAGGCACGGCGTGCCAACGCTGGCATAGCTTTGATCGGCGTCGGTCAGAAAGCGGGTCAATTCGCGCGCCGAAATCGCGAAGGCAAAGGGCGAATCGCCGTCATCCGCGCGGGTGATCGCGGTGTTGATGCCGGTGATGCGCCCGCACGCGTCGACGAGCGGGCCGCCCGAATTGCCGCGCGAAATTTTCGCGGTGTGGATCAGCATCGCGACCCCGTCGACGCTCTGGGTGTTCGACAGATTGCCTTCGCTGCGCGTCGGGGTGCGCGGGGTGATATAATCATTGGCGCTGCGCGCGGTCGCGAGATCGACATTGCCCGGATATCCGAGCGCGACGATATCGGCGCCCGATTCGAGCGGGCCGGTATAGATGGCGGCGGCGGGCAGGCGCGCCTCGGTGATTTCGATCAGCGCTAGGTCGCGTGCGGTATCAATCGCGATCAGTTTCGCGGCATAGCTTTTCTTCCCCTCCGATGGGACGACGCCGAGCGCGACATTGTTCGGATATTGGACCGCCGATTCGACGACATGCGCGTTGGTGACAATGCGCGTCGGCGAAATCGCGATGCCGCTGCCATGGCCGAACCCGACCACTTCGCCGTCGACCATCGCGACGGTGACGACCCGCACGACGCTGCGCGATGCGGCGCTGATATCGTCGGCGGCGCGCGCGGGGAGGATGAGGGCAAAGAGGGCGAGCAGCAGGGGCAAGATGCGGGTCATGGCGCGGAACCTAGCCGAGCCAAGTTTGAACGCAAGCATCGGGACGCACCGGTGGGCGTGGTCGTGGGAAGACTGCGGCGACCGAAGAAGAAGGAAAGACCCGATGACCTATTCGATCCAGGGACTCAGCGCCGACCGTTTTGCGCCGCTGTTCGCGCTGAATGACACCGAACTCGCGGCGATCAACGCGCGCCGCGTTACGGCAACCGCCGACATGGGCTTCCCCTGCCGGATAAGCTTGCAGGATGCGCGCGCGGGGGAGGAATTGATCCTGCTCCACCACATCAGCCACGATGTCGCGACGCCCTATCGCAGCGCCTATGCGATTTATGTGCGGTCAGGTGTCGACGCCGCAAGCTATCGCGACGAACTGCCGCCAGTGTTCGCGGGCCGACCCATCGCGCTGCGTGCTTTTGACGCAGCGGGGATGCTGCAAACCGCACGGCTCGCGGGTCCGGGCGAGGCCGATGCGGCGATCCGCGACCTGTTCGCCGACGCGGGCATCGCCTATATCGACGCGCACAACGCCGCGCATGGCTGCTTCGCGGCGCGGATCGAAAGGGATGGGGCATGAGCACCGCCGAGACCATGACCGACGATGCGCGCTGGGCGGCGGTGCTGCGCCGCGACCGCGCGCTCGACGGGCGTTTCGTCACCGGGGTGCTGACCACCGGCATCTATTGCCGGCCGAGCTGCGCGGCGCGCCATCCACTGCGCGACAATGTCCGCTTCTTTGCCGATGGCGCGGCGGCCCGCGCGACCGGGCTGCGCCCATGCAAGCGGTGCCTGCCCGACGATGTCGCGCGCGACGAGGGCGCGGTGATCGCCGCAATCCACGCGATCAAGGCGAGCGAGGAGCCGCTCGCGCTCGCCGATCTGGCGGGCCGCACCGGCTATTCGCCGACGCATTTCCAGCGCGTCTTCACCCGCCACACCGGCCTGTCGCCCGCCGCTTATGCGCGAGCTTTGCGCGACGAGCGCGCGCGGCAGGCGCTGAGCGAGGTCGGGCGGGTCACCGACGCAATTTACGACGCGGGTTTTTCAGGGCCGTCGCGTTTCTATGACAATATGGAGGGACGGATGGGTATGACGGCGTCGGCATGGGTGAACGGCGGCCGGGGGGTGACGATCCACTGGGCGGTGGTGCCGACCAGCCTCGGCGACATGCTCGTCGCTGCGACCGACAAGGGGGTTTGCCGTCTGTCGTTCGCCGAAGGGCGTGCGGCGTTGGAGGAGCGTTTCCCTGCCGCCGATCTCGTCGAGGGCGGTGATGAATTTGCGGCGCTGCTGAAACAGGTCGTCGCTGCGGTCGAAGCCCCGACCGACGGCTTCGACCATATCCCGATCGACGTCAAAGGCACCGCCTTTCAGGAAGCGGTGTGGCGCGAGCTGCGCCGGATCCCGGCGGGCGAGACGCGCAGCTATGCCGACATTGCCGCCGCAGTGGGCAAACCCAAGGCGGTGCGCGCCGCGGGGAGCGCCAATGGCGCGAACAATGTCGCGGTGCTGATCCCCTGCCACCGCGTGGTGCGCAGCGACGGGACGCTCGGCGGCTATGCTTACGGCCTGCCGATCAAGGAAGAATTGCTCAAGCGGGAGAGCTTTTGATGTCCGACAAGATTGCTGAATTTCGCGCGCTGCATGTCCCCGGCGACCCGCTGATCCTCGTCAACATCTGGGATGCGGGGAGCGCGAAGGCGGTGGCCGCGGCGGGGGCGAAGGCGATCGCGACCGGCAGCTTCGGCGTAGCGGGCGCACAGGGCCGCGCCGATGGCGAGGATTTTCCGCTCGAGGACGTGTTCGAAAATCTGGCGCGCATCCTGAGGGTGACCGACCTGCCGGTCACGATCGACATGGAGTCGGGCTATGGCGCCGATCCGGCGGCGGTCGGCATTTCGGTCGCGCGCGCCAAGGCGGCGGGAGCGGCGGGGATCAATATGGAGGACCGGCTGCCGGGCCAGACCGCGCTGCTGGCGATCCCCGATGCGGTGGCACGCTATCGCGCTGCCGCCGACACCGGCATCTTCGTCAACGCGCGCTGCGACACCTTCCGCGGCGCCGACGTCGCCCAGGACGGCGACACGCTGGTTGCCGCGACGCTCGAACGCGCGCGCGCCTATGCCGATGCGGGGGCCGGGTCGTTGTTCGTGCCTTTCCTGCTCGACCCCAAATGCATCGCCGCGATCTGCGACGCCTCGCCGCTGCCGGTCAACATCCTGCGCGGCAAGGGCGGGCCGACGCACAAGGACCTCGCGAGCCTCGGCGTCGCGCGAATCAGCCACGGACACCAGCCCTGGGCGGCGGCGATGGCGTGGCTCACGGGTCAGGCGCGCCAAGTGCTGCGCGGCGCCGAACCCGATTATTGACCAGGCGTCAGTCGCTATCGTCTTCCGGCGTCTGTTGCGGCCCGGTACCGCGATCGCGCATCGTTTCGATCCGTTTCAGCAATGCATCGCCGCGGCCATTGTCGTGCGGGTCGAACGCAACCGTCTTCGCCAGATTGATCGCGGGTTCAAAGCGCCCGAGATGCGCGAGCGACACGGCATAGGCGCTGCGCAAGTTGAGATTTTCAGGGGTCAGGACAAAGGCGCGTTCCAGTCCCTTGATCGCCATGTCGCTCGGCCGCGTCCTCTCGATCAGAAAACTCTGGAAATAGGCGTAGAGCGGGATCGGGTCGTTGGGATCGGCGCGATTGGCGATCTGAATCGGTCGCCGTGCCGTTTTCCACGCGGCCGGATCGGTTTCCCCCTTTTGGCGCAGTTCATAGAGCTGCAACTGCCCCAGCAGGACGTTACCGCGCACATGCTCGGGCTTGGCCGCCAGCAGCTTGTCCAGCGCCGCGCGCATCGCCGCCAAGTCCCGGGTCGCGGGTGCGATATCCCATTCGGCGGCGGCCAGTTCGTACTGGAGATCGGGATTGGTCGGCAGTTTTGTGGCGAGCGCGCGCAGGTCGTCGCGCACCTTGGTCAAACGGGCCTGATCGCCGCGGGCGTTCAGCCGTTCGATGCGCAACATCATCGCGGCATCCTCGTCCGCCGACAGGGGCGTAATCTTGATCGTCGTTGATACCGGCACCGGATCGCGCGTCGTGCGATAGGACAACCGCCCTTGGACATAACGGTTGAGGTCCTTGTCCAGCTGCGCGAGATCGCCAAAGGCGTCGGTCGCGGCCTTGCGCGGTTCAGTGCCGGCGTTGATCGCATTGGTATAGGCGTTCACCTGATTGGCGCGCCCCGGATCGTGGAACAGCATGTGGGTCAGCAACCACGACCGGCCGTAATATACGTCGGTCTGGCCGCGGCTCCGCATCGCGCTGGGTGGTTCCAGCAGGACGCGTTCGGCGGGCATCTTGGGCAGCATCAGCAGGCCATAGGCGCGGCGATAGGCGGGCTGGCCGATCATCGCCCGCCCTTCCTTGTCGAAATCGACCGTCGAATAATATTCGGCGAACCCTTCGATGAACCAGCCCGGAAAGGCGACGCGCAAATGCCGCTTCATGAAATGATGGCTATATTCGTGGAACAGCACCTGCTGCGCGGGTGAGGTGCCGGGCGCGCTGCTGTCGTTCTGACGGTGCGATAGCGCAAAACTGCCGTCACGGTCCTGCCGGTAGAAGCCAGCAACCGGGGCGCTGCGCGAGCCCGTCGCCAGGCGCGCTACATCTTCGCGGCCGGGCAGCAGATAGATTGGCAAGCGGCTTTCCTCGCCCTTAGCGGCGACGTTGAACACCAGCCGCAGCGTCGTGTCGAAGCGTTGCAGGTTGGCAGCAAAATCGCGGAGCTGCTTTTCGTTGCTCTCGCTATAGATGATGAAGCTTTCCGTATCGGCGCGCAGCCATTCGGCGCGCGCCGGGGTCGCGATTACGGCCAATATGGCCGCGCCCATCGTCACGCGAATCCTGATCATCCTGCTGCTCCCGGCTGGCATTTGCATTCGTGCTGCCAGTCCCGACTCCGGCTGTAAAGTCCTCTATACGCCTGACAATCAGCGCGCGTTCTTGCCGTCGCGGGCGTCCTTTGCCTTCTTAAAGATCTCGGCCATCTTGGTGCGCGCTTCGTCCAGATTTTTCGCGTCGATCGCGGCGATGACGGCCTGCAGCGGATTTTCCTCGTCACTGCTGTGCGATCCGAAGGCGATCGGGGCGAGCACGCTGCGCGCGATGTCGCCCTTTTTCTCGTCGAGCAGCTGGCGGCCGAGCAGAAGGCGGTACGTGGGATCATAGGATGCATAGGGGAACACTTCCTCCAGCGCGATGATGGCGGGCTCGGGAACCGCTTCGGCCGCGTCATAGAAGGATTGGTAATAGGCGATGGCAGGACGCGGATCCTTGGGGTCCAGACGCCGTGCTTTCACCAGATGCGGCCGCGCCGCGGCATAGGCCGCCTTGTCATTTTCGCCGCCGCCCATCGCCACCATGCCCTTCCAATAATGCGCGAGCGGCGATTCGGCGTTGATCGCGATCGCGCGGTCGGCGGCGGCGTCGAAATTTTGCGCGTCAATCTCCGCCTCGGCCAGCGCTAACTGGGCAAAGAGGCTGTCAGGATAAGGCGCGGCGTTGCGCCGCAGGTCGCTTGCGACGTCCTTCGCCTGCGACCGCGTCACGCCGCGTATCGAGCGCATATGTGCATGCATCACCGCTTCTTCGGCGGCGGTCATCCGGCGCATCGTGACGACGGGTTCGACATAATTGGCGGGCTTGATATCGTAGCCCAGAAAGGGGCCGCTCTTGTAGCGGCGCACCTCGCGTTGCAGCGCATCGAGGTCGCCGAACGCAGCCTTCGCGGCAGCGAGCGAATCTTCGCCCCGGTTGACCGCCGACAAATAGGTCTGGATCTGCCCCTTCCGCGCCGGGTGGAAATTGAGATAATGGGCGAGCAGCCAGCCAAAGCTGTACGACTGGTAATATTCGAGCCCGCTCAGCTTGACCTTGGTGTCCAGCAGCCGAGTCAGCTTTGTGTCCGACAGCTGTTTGAGCATCTCGCCGCGATGCTGCGGTACGTCGCCGACGTGAAAACTGCCGTCGGGGTTGAACCGGATCGTGCTGTACAGTTCCGCGAACCCCTCGGTGTACCAGTGCGGATAGGCGGTACTGAAATTGGTCAGCATGAAATGATGGGTATATTCGTGGAACAGCGTCGAGCGGATGTCGAGCTGGGGGCCGCTGGTGTCGATGCCGCGCGACAAGGATCGTTTCTCGCGTGCCGGAACGAACGAGCTCGGATTGCCCGCGCGGCCGAAATAGATGCCGCCAATCCCCGCGCCCGATGCGTTCAGGATATAGCCGAGCCGGTCGGTGTCGCCGGTGCAATAGACTTTCAGCCGGTTGGCGTCACCGACATCGGGACCGGGCACGGGCATGTTCTGCATCGATCGCAACGCATTGTCGAAGCGTTCAAGGTCGCGCGCGAAAGTTTCGGCGTCCTCGCGCTTGGTTTCGGAATAGATGACGAAATGGCTGGTGCGCGCCTCCCATCATTCGGCGCGCACCGTCGTGGCGGTTGCCGCCATGGCCAATGTTATCGTTGCGAAAACAATCCGCGCGGCAATTTTCAGCATCACAGTCCCGTTCCTCATTCCCGGTTGATCGACGGCGAGGCCCACCGCCGCTCGCTCAATCCTCGGCCGCCCCGACATCGGCATCGGTCACCGTTCCATCCTTGCCGCGCTGCCGCATGGCTTCGATCTGGTCGAGCAAATTCTGCCCGGTACCACGATCGTGCGGGTTGAAGGCGATCGTTTTGGCCAGGTTCGTCGCCGCGTCGAATTTGCCCGCATTGGCCAGCGCAAAAGCATGGTTCATGCGGATCGTGACATTTTCCGGTTCCAGCGAAAAGGCCTGCGCCAACCCCTGCAACGCGATGGCGGGCGGACGCTGCCCCTGGCTGACGTAGGACTGGAAGAATTCGAACAGCGGCAGCGGATCGTCGGGGTTGGTGCGGTTGGCCAGGGCAATCGGTTTACGCACCGCGCGCCACGCGGCATCGCTATAATCGCCCTTTGCGTCCATCTCTGCGGCCAGCAACCTCCCGAGCAAGACATTGGCCCGGACATGATCGGCCTTCAGCGCCAGCGCCTTGTCCACCGCAGCGCGGGTCGCGGCCAAGTCGCGGTGCTCGTCGCCTTTGTCCCATTCACTGGCGGCCAGTTCGAACCAGACTCCCGCATCGCCGGGATGGAGTGCCGCCAGTTTCTGGAGGTCGGCGGTGATCTTGGCCCGCCGCTCCTGATCGTCGCTCGCGCTCAACCGCGCCAGACGCAGCGGCAGCAGCGCGTCTTCGGCGGCGGACAACGGCGTTATGCTGATCGCGCCCTCAACCACCATCGCCTTGTGGAGCAGCGTATAGTTCAAGCGGCGGTTCATGTAAGCGTTGAGCTCCTTGTCGAGCTTCGCCAGATCACCGAATGCCGCAGGCCCGGCCTTGGCCGGGTCGTCGCCGCGGTTGATCGCCTGCATATAGGTCAGCAATTGCCCGGAGCGCGCCGGGTCCGAATAGAGCATGTGGGTCAGCAGCCAGGCGCGCCCATAATAGGCATCCTGCTGGGCCAAACTCTTCATGGCAGTCGGCCGTTCGGTCAGCAACCGTTCGGCGGGGATTTTCGGCAGCGCGAGCAGGCCATAGGCGCGGCTGTACACCGGCATGCCGACCGCGGGGCGGCCATCCTTCTCGAAATCCACCGTCGACAGATATTCGGCAAAACCCTCAATAAACCAGGCCGGAAACGCGGCCGGCATATAGCGTTTCATGAAATGATGGCTGTATTCGTGAAACAATATCTGCTGCGACGCCGGGGTGCCGCGTCCGGTGCTGTCGTCATTCTCGCGGTTCGACACGGCAAAGCTGCCGTCGGGGGTGACGCTGTAGAATCCGGCGGTTCCCGGCCCCAGTCTCCCGCCTGATAGCCGATTGACGTCCGCCGCCTCGCGCAACAGGTAAATGGTCAGCCGGTTGGGTTCAAACCCGCCCGGCACGTTGAAGCGGTGGCGCAGGGTTGCGTCGAAAAGCTGCAGGTTTTCGGCAAAGCGGCGCAGCGATTTTTCGTCGCCTTCGCTGTAGATGATGAAGTTGTTGGTGTCGGCGCGCAGCCAGCGCGCGGCGGCGGGCTGCGCCGCGCAGCAGAGGAACAGCGCAATCGCCGCGCACAGCCGCCTCATCATGCCCGTTTTCATGCGATCCCCCCGGATTAAGTTTCCCCGCCATGCTGCCAAGCCGTCCGCCGACTGTAAAGTCCTGTGCGGTCAGACGAAACTGTAGGGATCGATGTCGATCGCCAGCCGCGCCTTGCTTGGCCAGTCGATGCTGGCCACCCACACGCGGATCGTGCCTTGCAGGTCGAAACTGCGCGGGGCGTGGAGCAGCAGGCGGAAGCGGTGGCGACCGCGGAGCATCGCGAGCGGAGCGGGGGCAGGGCCATAAACCGCGAGCCCCTCGGCGACCGGCGCCTTCGCCCCCAACCGCTGCGCGACGCCGCGCGCGACTTCGATGTCTTCGGACGAAATGACCAGCGCGGCGAAGCGGCCATAGGGCGGCGCGCCCGCCGCTTTGCGCGATGCGGCCTCGGCGGCGTAGAATCCGTCGCGGTCGTTCGCGACCAGCGCCGCCATCACCGGCGCGTCGGGAACGCGCGTCTGGATCAGCACCTCGCCGGGTTTGACCCCGCGTCCGGCGCGCCCCGCGACCTGCGCGATCTGCTGAAAGGTGCGCTCGGATGCGCGCAGGTCGCCGCCGTCGAGACCCAAGTCAGCATCGACCACCCCGACGAGGGTCAGGTTCGGGAAATGATAGCCCTTGGTGACCAGCTGGGTGCCGATGATGATGTCGACCAACCCGCCCTCGACATTGTCGACGAACTCGGCGGCTTTCGCGGGCGACCACAGGGTGTCGCTGGTGACGATCGCGACGCGCGCCGCGGGAAAGCGCAGCGCGATCTCGTCGGCGACGCGCTCGACCCCGGGGCCGCAGGCGACGAGGCTGTCCTCGTCGTCACATTCCGGGCAGAGGCGCGGCGGCGGCATGACATGGCCGCAATGGTGACAGGCGAGGCGGTGGACGAGGCGGTGCTCGACCATCCATGCGGTACAGTTGGGGCACTGGATGCGATGGCCGCAGGTGCGGCAGAGCGTCAGCGGCGCAAAGCCGCGGCGGTTGAGGAATAGCAGGCTTTGCTCGCCCTTGTTGAGCCGGTCGGCGAGGGCATCGACGAGCGGCGGCGCGAGCCAGCGGCCGCGGTCGGGCGGGTCGCTGCGCATGTCGATCGCCGCGAGATCGGGCAGCGTGGCACCGCCGAAGCGCGCGGGCAGGATGATGTGGCGATAGCGCCCCGCCTCGACCATCGCGAGGCTTTCGAGCGCGGGGGTGGCGCTGGCGAGGATGACGGGCAATCCCTCGAAATGCCCGCGCATCACCGCGACGTCGCGCGCGTGATAGTGGACGCCGTCCTCTTGCTTGAAGCTCGTTTCATGCGCCTCGTCGACGACGATGACCCCGAGGTTGGCATAGGGCAGGAACAGGGCCGAGCGCGCGCCGACGACGATGTTTGCCTCGCCCGCGGCAATCGCATGCCAGGCGCGGCGGCGCTCGGTGGAGCGCAGCCCGCTATGCCAAGCCACCGGTTCGCAGCCGAAGCGTGCAGCGAAGCGCGTCAGCATCGGTTCGGTCAGCGCGATTTCGGGGAGCAGGACGAGTGCCTGCTTGCCCGCAGCGATCGCGGCGGCGATCGCCTCCATATAGACTTCGGTCTTGCCCGACCCGGTGACCCCGTCGAGCAGCAGCGTTTCGAATTTCTCGGCGGTGACGGCGGCGGTCAGCTGCGCGGCGGCGGCAATCTGTTCGGCGGACAGGTCGGGCGGCGCGAAGGCGGGATCGGGGTGGGGGTAGGGCTGGTCCGCCGATACGGTCACAGCTTCGAGCGCGCCGGTATTCACGAGGCCGCGGATCACCGCCTCGCTGACCTCGGCGAGCGCGGCGAGTTCGCGCACCATGCCCTGCCGGTCGCCGATCTTTTCGAGCGCGACGGTGCGTTGCGGGGTCATCCGGGCGGGCAATTCACCAGTGGCGCGATATTCGACGATCGGGCGCTTCGCATCGGCGAACGCGACCCCGGGCAGCACCATCCGCAGCACCGACCCCGGCGGCGCGAGATAATAGTCGCTGGTCCATTCGACCAGACGGCGCAGCGGCGCCGCGATCGGGGGGACGTCAACGACTTCGTAAAGATTGCGCAGGCGATTGTCGCCGACCGCCTCAGGCGCCCCAAAACTCGCCTCCTCCCACACGACGCCGCCCATCCGCCGCGGGCCGAGCGGTGCAATGACGACGCTGCCGAGCGGCGCTTCGCTGCCCTGCGGGACACGATAGTCGAGCGGGCCGAGGGCGGCGGTGAGGAGAAGGACGCGGGCGCGGGTCATGGGAGGGGGAGGATATAGGGCGGCGGGTAAAATAGGAAAGCGCGCTAAACCTCGCCGAGTCGATACCCGATGCCGGGTTCGTTGCGGATCAGGGTCGGCGCTGACGGATCGGCCTCCAGCTTCAGCCGCAAAGCCCGGACGACAACGCGTAGATAATCGCTGTCGCCGACATGCGACGGTCCCCAAACGCGGCGGAGCAGATCGGCGTGGATGACCAGGCGTCCCCCGGCAGCAATCAATACTTCCATCACTAAAAACTCGCGCGGGGTTAGTGTTACCTGCCTGCCATCCAGTCGCAATTCATGGCGCGCGGGGTCGATTTCGAGCGGCCCGTGGCGCAGCACCCCGTCGGCGGCAATCGCGCGCCCGGCGCGGCGCAGCGCCGCGCGCAGCCGCGCAAGCAGCTCGTCGCCGTCGAAGGGCTTGGTGACATAATCGTCGGCGCCCAGGTCGAGCGCCGCGATCTTGTCGCCGGTCGCGTCGCGCGCCGTCAGCACGATCAGCGGCCCGCTCATTCGCTGACGCAACGCAGCGACGAGCTCGACGCCATCCATGTCGGGCAGGCCCAGGTCGACGATCGCCGCGTCGGGAACTGCGCGCTCGAACTCGGCCAGCGCGGCGCGCGCCGTGGCCGCCGGAACAGCGGTGAACCCGCCGCGTTCGAGCACTGCCGATACCAGCCGCAGAATGGCGGCCTCGTCGTCGACGACCAGCACCCGCGTCATGCGATCGTGACCTGACGCAGCGGCAGGGCGAGAGTGAAGCGCGCTCCGCCACCCGGTGCCGCGCCGGCGCCTACGGTCAACGCCATGGCGTCGGCAAATCCCTTGACGATCGCAAGGCCAAGGCCGCTGCCGCCATCGCGGTCGCTCCCTGCGCCGCGCGCGAATCGATCGAATAGCCGGTCTTGCAGGTCATCGGCGATGCCAGCGCCGTCGTCATCAACGTGCAGCTGGATGCTGCCGTCCTCTGGGCTCGCCGAGATCGCGATTCGGGCGCGGGCATGGCGCGCTGCGTTGCCGATCAGATTGACGAGGATATGGGTCAGCAGCACCGGGTCGGCGGCGACCAGCGGCAGGTCGGCGGGCAGCGTCCGTTCGACCTGATGGGCAGCGAGTGCGCTCGCCAGCCGATCGCACGCGGCGTCGATGCAATCGATCAGGTCGACCGCTTCGATCTGCGGGTCGAGTGCGCCGCCTTCGATTCGCGCTGCACCGACCAGATCGTCCATCATCGCACCAAGCCGATGAACCTGGGCGAGGGTGCGATCCTTCGCCGCCGGATCGCCGTCCAGCGCCGCCACTTCCCCCGCCAGCACGGTTAGCGGGGTGCGGAAATCATGCGCCATCGCTGCGAGCAGCGTGCGGCGCAGCGCATCGCGATCCTCCAGCCGCTCGCGGCTCTGGCGTTCGTCCGCCAGCGCGAGCCGGTCGCGCGCCTGCCCGATCAGTCGCGCCAGCGCTTGTAGCTGGGTCATTTCTTCCGCCCTTCGGGTCGTCCCCGACATCGGTCGGGCGACCGCGACCAGCCCGCTGCCGCCCGGATGCCCCGGCGCAAAAGGCAGAAAGCTCCAGCCGCTCGCGGGCATGGTGTCGCTGCCATGCCCTGCCGCTTCGGCTCCCTGCAGCGCCCAGCCCGCAGCCGAGAGGTCAAGGCTCGACAGCGCCGAATCCTCGGAGGGCAGGGCATCGCGGGCGATCAGCCGTGCGGCGCCGTATCGCGCCGCGATCCACGCAAGCGCCCGCGTGAGCACGTCGGGGGTGTCGCCGGAGAGCAGGGCGGCGAATTCGGCCTGTTCGGCGTGCGCCGCGGCGCGGGCATTGGCCTCGGCCTCGCGCGCGCGCAGTTCGGCCGCCAACCGGCTCGTCACCAGTGCGACCGCCAGGAACACGGCGACCGAAACGATATGGTCGAACCCGTCGATGCGAAACGTGAAACGCGGCGGCAGCAATAAAAAGTTGAAGGCGAGCGCGCCGCCGGCCGCCGCGACCAGCGCCGGACCGGTGCCAAAGCGCACCGACGCCGCCAGCACCGGCAGCAGAAACAGCAGCGCTGCCGAGGCGAGGCCAAGGTGGGGCAGCGCCGCATGGGTGACCAGTGCGACCAGCGCGACCCCGGCAAGGGTGATCAGATAACCGGCGGGGCTGGTGCGCATGGCCCGTTATAGCTCGATTTGCGACCCAAGTTCCACCACACGGTTCGTCGGGATACCGAAGAAGGCGGTCGGATCGGCGGCGTTGCGGTGGAGGAAGCGAAAGATCAGCAGCGGGATCAGCGGCATCCCCGGCCGGGTCGCGGCGCGGATCGCGTTGCGACCGACGAAAAAGGATGCGCCGCCCGTTCCCGTGAGCAAGCCCGCAGCGCCAAGGTCGCTCGGCACGTCGATGCGGTCCATATAACCATAGGTCAGCCGGGCCGCGACGAAGCCGCCGACCAGCGGCCGTTGTTCGAGCCGATCGGCGGGGGG
>NZ_DKIH01000013.1:650574-723674 GCF_002454115.1 Sphingopyxis sp. UBA6723
TTGTGCTTCAAATTGTGGAGCAGCGCCGACGGTGCATGAACCTTGTCCTGCGTCAGATAGATGGCGGTACCCTCGACCGTCTGCGGCGGACGTTTGGCCAGCGAAGGTGCGAGGTCGGCCATGACGATGCCCTGTTCGCCGCTGCGCCGCTGCGCCACCGCGCGCCCGCGCCGCCATGTCGCGATCAGCGCGATGATCGCGACCCCGATCAGCAGTGGGACCCAGCCCCCTTCAATCACCCGCAGGATGTTGGCGCCAAAGAAAATCAAGTCGATCGCAAAGAAGGGCAGGAACAACAGCGCGGTCCACACCGGCTCCCATTTCCAGCCGCGCCATGCGACGATGAAGGCGAGCATCGTCGTCACCACCATCGTCCCGGTCACCGCGATGCCATAGGCGGCGGCCATGCGGCTGCTGCTCTGGAAGCCGAAGACGAGAAGGAGGACGCCAGCGAGCAGCAGCCAGTTGATCACGGGCATATAGATTTGCCCGCGCTGGTCGGCTGACGTCTGGCGGATCGTCATGCGCGGGAACAGCCCGAGCGCGATCCCCTGTTGCGCCAAGGAGTAGGCGCCGGTGATGACGGCCTGGCTCGCAATGATCGTCGCCAGCGTGGCCAGGATGACTAGCGGCGCGCGCAGGGCATCGGGCGACATGATGAAGAACCAGTCGGCGTTGACGAACGGCTGCCCCGACGCCTCTGCGGCCGCCAGCGTCTTGAGGGCGAGCGCCCCTTGGCCCAGATAATTGAGCGAGAGGGACGGCCAGACGAAGGCGAGCCAGCCGAGCTGGATCGGTTTTCGCCCGAAATGGCCCATGTCGGCGATCAGCGCCTCGGCCCCGGTGACGGTCAGGAACACCGCCCCGAGCACGAACAGGCCGGTGGTCCCGTGGCTGGCAAGATATTCGGCGGCATAGAGCGGATTGAAGGCGAGCAAGATCTGCGGCGCGTCGGCAATATGATAAAGCCCGAGCGCGGCGAGCGACACGAACCATAAGGCACAGACGGGGCCAAACAGCCCGGCGACGCGCGCGGTGCCGCGCGACTGGATCGCGAACAGCGCGACAAGGATGGCGAGCGCCAGCCCCAGAATGACCGGCAGCGACATCATCGGTCCGATTCCCGGCACCGTCTTCAGCCCCTCGACCGCCGACAGCACCGACAGCGCGGGGGTAATGATCGCATCGCCGAAGAACAGCGCCGCGCCGATCGCGCCCAGGATCAGCACGATCGGCCAGCGGCCGTCGGTCGCGCGGTGGGCCAGCGCCATCAGCGACAGCACGCCGCCCTCGCCATGATTGTCGGCGCGGGTCAGGAACAGCACGTATTTCAGCGTCACGACGATGATCAGCGCCCACAGCGCGAGTGACAGCACGCCGATGATGTCATTCGCGCCGATGCTGCTGCCGCTCTGGGCCAGCGCCTCGCGAAACGCGTACAGCGGGCTGGTGCCGATATCGCCATAAACGACGCCGAGCGCACCGAGGGTCAGCGCGGCGAGGGTCGTATTCTTTGCGGTGGTTGCGGTCATGCTCAAGATCCTGTCGCGGGAGAGGGTCGGCATGTGGTGCTGGGGCGCGTTAAGGCGCCATGCGGATGGGGGTAGGTTGCCATTAAAAGCGCGTTAAAAAGTCGCGTGGCGCCGAAAATTTCGCCAGCTTGGCAAAACCGCGCTACACCGTCCGCATGCGGGAAAAGGAACTGCGCTTCGCCCTGATTTGCTACGGCGGCATCAGCCTCGCGGTCTATATGCACGGCATCACCAAGGAAGTCTGGCGCCTCGCCGCCGCGTCGCGCGCCTTTCACGACGGCGCCGCCTCGGTCGGCGCAGGCGCGGTCTATGCCGACCTGTTGACCCAAATCGCCGCGCGCAGCAATGTTCGGCTGCGCGTGCTCGCCGACATCGTCGCGGGGGCGAGCGCGGGCGGGATCAACGGCATTTTCCTCGCGCGCGCGCTCGCGACCGGGCAGTCGCTCGATCCGCTGACCGACCTGTGGCTCGACAGCGCCGACGTCGACAAGCTGATCGATCCCGACGCGCGGCCCTTGTCGGCGGCGACCAAATTCTGGGCGGTGCCGATCGCGGGGTGGATGATGAAAAAGCGCGGCAATGTCATCGACCGCACCGTCGGGCGTGGCGCGCAGGATGAAGTGCGCGCGAAGCTGTCGCGCTTTGTGCGCGCGCGCTGGTTCGAACCGCCGTTCGGCGGCGAGACGTTCGTGAACCTGCTGCTCGAAGCGTTCGATGCGATGGAGCAGGGGCCGCGTGGGCCGGTGCTGGTGCCGGACGGCCAGCCGGTCGACCTGTTCGTGTCGGTCACCGATTTTGCCGGGCATAGCGTCCCGCTGGCGCTCAACAGCCCGGCGCGGGTGACCGAGGACGAGCACCGGTTGATGCTGCATTTTCGCGAGGACAGCCGCACCGGCGCGCGGCTCGACGATGTGCCGGGATTGACCGCTGCGGCGCGCGCGACCGCGAGCTTTCCGGGCGCTTTTCCACCCTTCACGCTGCGCGAACTCGACCGGGTGCTGGCCAACCGGGGGATCGACTGGCCGGGCCGCGATACCTTTATCCGCACCCAGTTGCCCGCGACGCCCGAGGGCGATCCCGCTGACCGGGTGCTGATCGACGGCTCGGTGCTCGCCAACGCGCCGTTCCGCCCCGCAATTGCGGCGCTCAAGCAGCGCCCGGCGCGGCGCGAGATCGACCGGCGCTTCGTCTATATCGACCCCAAGCCCGATTACCGCGCAATCAGCTTTGGCAAACCCGCGGCGAGTGAAGAGGCGCGGCTGCCGGGCTTCCTGCCGACGATCCTCGGCGCGCTGTCCGAAATCCCGCGCGAACAGCCGATCCGCGAGAATGTCGAGGCGATCGAGGGCATGTCGCGCCGCATCCGCCGCATGCAGCATATCGTCGACGCGATGAAGGTCGAGGTCGAGGAACAGGTCGCGGCGCTGTTCGGCAGCACCTTCTTCCTCGACACGCCGACGGTGGCGCGGCTCGAAAAATGGCGCGCCAAGGCACAGGATCAGGCGGCGGCGCGCGCGGGCTTTGCCTATGCGCCCTATGGTCATCTCAAGCTGTCGGCGGTGATCGAGGAACTGGCGTCGCTGATCGACCGGCTGCTCCCGCCCGAAGGCGCCGTCCATCAGGCGAACCGGCGGCTCGGCTTGTGGGACGAAGCGCGGGCGCGCGGCCTTGACCGTATTTCGGGCAAGCGCGGCGCCGGGGCGAGCGGCGATGCCATCGCCTTTTTCCGCACCCATGACCTCGGTTTCCGCATCCGCCGCCTGCGTTTCCTGGCGCGCGAGCTCGACACCGCGGTCGAGGCGACGCGCGATGGCCGCGACCCGGTGTGCGAAGAGATGCGCGAGGCGATTTTCACCGCGCTCGGCCTCTACCTCGACCGGCAGGGCGATGCGTGGCTCGCGGGGCTCGATCTGCCAACCGACGCGGGGCCGGGCGACTGGATCGACGCGGTTGCGGCGCGGCGCGACCTGACCGCGATCGACGGTCAGGCCGACGCGCTGATCGCCGCCGCGCTCGCGGCGATGCCCAAGGACGATCGGCGCACGCTGCTGCTCGCCTATCTCGGTTACCCCTTCTACGACATCGCGACCTTGCCGTTGTTGCAGGGCGAGGGCTTCGACGAATATGACCCGATCAAGATCGACCGCATCTCGCCGTCCGACGCGACCGCAATTCGCACCGGCGGCGCGGCGGCGATGCTCAAGGGGATCGAGTTCAACAGCTTCGGGGCGTTCTTCAGCCGTGCGTACCGCGAGAACGACTATCTGTGGGGGCGGCTCCACGGCGCCGACCGGTTGATCGATATCGTGGCTAGTAGCGTTGGTGGTGAAAAAGGGCTGGTGGCGGAGGAGTTGAAGACGCTCAAACGCCGGGCGTTTCACGCGATATTGGACGAGGAGGAGGGGCGATTGCCGAAGGTGGCGGGGCTGATCGCGGAGTTGAGGGGGGAGATTGGCGAGCGCTAATCCCTTCTCCCCTTGCGGGAGAAGGATACGAAGGCTTGTGAGCAAAGCGAACTAGCCGCAGTTGGATGAGGGGTTGCGAGCGAAGCTCGCGCGGTTGCCTTGCAACCGCAGACCCCTCGCCCAGCTTCGAATAGGCAGCAAGCTGCCAAGTCTGCGCAGCCCTCTCCCGCAAGGGGAGAGGGAAGGAGCCGTCAATCCCGCAAATCGTCCCACATATCCTTGATCCGCCCGAAAAAGCCCTGACTCGCAGGACATTCGTCGCCGGTCTCGGTCTCGCGAAATTCGGCGAGCAATTCCTTCTGCCGCGCGCTGAGCTTCGTCGGGGTTTCGACATCGACTTGCACCACCAGATCGCCATGGCCGCGGCCGTTGAGCACCGGCATGCCGGCGCCGCGCTGGCGTAGCTGCTTGCCCGACTGGATGCCCGCGGGAATGGTGATGTCGTGCTTGGCGCCGTCGAGCCCCGGAATGCTGATCTCGCCGCCGAGCGCGGCGGTGGTGAAGCTGATCGGCGCGCGGGTGAACAGCGTGGTGCCTTCGCGCTCGAACACCTTGTGCCGCGCCATGTGCAGAAAGATGTAGAGGTCGCCCGGCGCCGCACCGCGCGCGCCGCTCTCGCCCTCGCCCGACAGGCGGATACGGGTGCCTTCGTCGACCCCGGCGGGGATATTGACGGTCAGCGTCTTGCGCCGGTCGACCCGGCCCTCGCCGTGACATGAATTGCAGGGATCGGCGATGACCTCGCCCGCGCCCTGACAGGCCGGGCAGGTGCGCTCGACCATGAAGAAACCCTGCTGCGCGCGCACCTTGCCATGCCCGGCGCAGGTTGCGCAGCGGCTGGTCTGGGTGCCGGGCTTGGCGCCCGATCCGTCACACGCATCGCAGCGTGCCGCGACATCGACCTGGATCTCGCGCGTGATCCCGGTGAAGGCGTCCTCCAGGCGGATTTCCATGTCGTAGCGCAGGTCGGCGCCGCGCGCGGGGCCGCGTTGCTGCCGCCCGCCGCCGAACGCCGAGCCGAAGATCGATTCGAAAATATCGCCGATGTCGCCAAAATCCGCTCCGGCCCCAGGCCCGCCGCCGCCGCGCAGGCCATCTTTGCCGAACCGGTCATAGGCGGCGCGCTTTTGCGGATCGCGCAGGCAGTCATAGGCCTCGCTGATCGCCTTGAAGCGCGCTTCACTGTCCTTGCACCCCGGATTCTTGTCGGGGTGAAATTTCATCGCGAGCTTGCGGTAGCTGGACTTCAGCGTCGCCTCATCAGCGGTGCGATCGCATTCGAGCAGTTCGTAATAATCGATGTCGAGTGACATAGGTCAAAGGCCCCCTCCGGCTTGCCGGATCCGTGAACCACGGACCCGGCAGCGGAGTTCTTATTTCTTGTCGTCTTCGACTTCGGAGAATTCGGCATCGACGACATCTTCGTCGGTCTTTGCCTCGCCAGCATCGTCGGCGCCGGGGGACGCGGCGGCCTGCTGTTCCTTTTCGTAGATCGCCTGACCCAGCTTCATCGCGACCTGCGCCAGCGCCTGGCTCTTTTCGGTCATCGCTGCGCTGTCGCCGCCTTCGACCGCGGTCTTGGCTTCGGCTACCGCCGCTTCGATCTCGGCCTTCAGCGCCGCATCGACCTTGTCGCCATGCTCGCGGAGCTGGCTTTCGGTCGAGTGGATCAGGCTTTCGGCGTTGTTCTTCGCCTCGGCCGCTTCGCGGCGCGCCTTGTCCTCTTCGGCGAACTGTTCGGCGTCCTTGACCATCTGGTCGATGTCGGCGTCGCTAAGCCCGCCACTGGCCTGGATCTTGATCTGCTGTTCTTTGCCGGTGCCCTTGTCCTTCGCGTGGACCGACACGATGCCGTTGGCGTCGATGTCGAACGTCACCTCGATCTGCGGGACGCCGCGCGGCGCGGGGGGAATGCCGACCAGGTCGAACTGGCCGAGCATCTTGTTGTCCTGCGCCATTTCGCGTTCGCCCTGGAACACGCGGATCGTCACCGCCGACTGATTGTCGTCAGCGGTCGAGTAAACCTGCGACTTCTTGGTCGGGATCGTCGTGTTGCGGTCGATCATCTTGGTCATGATGCCGCCCAGCGTCTCGATACCCAGCGACAGCGGGGTGACGTCGAGCAGCAGCACGTCCTTGACGTCGCCCTGCAGCACGCCAGCCTGAATTGCAGCACCGATCGCGACGACTTCGTCAGGGTTCACGCCGGTATGCGGTTCCTTGCCAAAGAAGTCTTTCACGACTTCGCGCACCCGCGGCATGCGGGTCATGCCGCCGACGAGGACGACTTCGTCGATCGCGCTCGCCGAAATGCCGGCGTCCTTGATCGCCTTTTTGCAGGGTTCCAGGGTGCGCTTGACCAGCTCTTCGACCAGCTTTTCGAGGTCGGCGCGGGTGATCGTCTTGACCAGATGCTTCGGCCCGTTGGCGTCGGCGGTGATGAAGGGCAGGTTGACCTCGGTCGTCGCGGCCGATGAAAGTTCGATCTTCGCCTTTTCGGCGGCTTCCTTCAGGCGCTGGAGCGCGAGCTTGTCGCCGCGCAGGTCGATGCCTTCGTCTTTCTTGAAGGTGTCGGCGAGGAATTCGACGATCTTGCTGTCGAAATCTTCACCGCCCAGGAAGGTGTCGCCGTTGGTCGACTTCACTTCGAACACGCCGTCGCCAACCTCGAGGATCGAGATGTCGAAGGTGCCGCCGCCAAGGTCATAGACCGCGATCGTCTTGTTCTCGGTCTTGTCGAGGCCATAAGCCAGCGCGGCCGCGGTCGGCTCGTTGATGATGCGCAGCACTTCCAGGCCCGCGATCTTGCCGGCGTCCTTGGTCGCCTGACGCTGGGCGTCGTTGAAATAAGCGGGAACGGTGATCACCGCCTGCGTCACGGTTTCGCCGAGATAGGCTTCGGCGGTTTCCTTCATCTTCTGCAGGATGAAGGCGCTGATCTGCGACGGCGAATAATCCTCGCCGCCCGCCTTGACCCACGCGTCGCCATTGGTGCCCTTGACGATCGTGTAGGGAACCAGCTCGGTGTCCTTCTTGGTAATCGGGTCGTCAAAGCGGCGCCCGATCAGGCGCTTCACTGCGAACACGGTGTTTTCGGGGTTGGTGACCGCCTGGCGCTTGGCCGGCTGGCCGATCAGGCGCTCGCCGTCCTTGGCAAAGGCGACGATCGACGGCGTCGTCCGCGTGCCTTCGACATTTTCGATAACCTTGGGCTTGCCGCCTTCCATCACCGCGACACAGCTGTTGGTGGTGCCGAGGTCGATCCCGATCACTTTTGCCATTTGTTACTCGTCCTTGTTGCTTCTGCGGCGCCCTGAAAAGGCACGCCGGACATGGGGTTCTGGGCGCGATATAGGTGCGCTTATCCTTGGCACAAGGGCTTTGAGGGCTTATCGGGGATGCGAAATCATGCGCTGTTACGGAGTCTTCGCAAAATGAAAGCTTTTGTCCTTGCCGCCCTTGCCGTCCCCTTGCTCACCCTGACGGCGTGCGGGGAAAAGCTGATCGCTCCCAAGCCGCTCAATGTCGTGAGCGGCCATATCGTCATGGGGGCCACTCCCGATCGTCCGGCGGTTGGCTATTTCCGGGTTCAAGGCGGGCCGCAGCCGGTTGAACTGGTCGCGGTGACCACGGATCTCGCGCAGCGGGTCGAGATGCACGAAAGCGTGCGCGAAAATGGCATGATGACGATGAAGCCGCTGGCGCGCGCCGAAGTGCCGGCCAAGGGCGAGCTGGTGTTCAAGCAGGGCGGCAAGCATCTGATGATCTGGAACATCAACGGTGCCGCAGTGCGCGCGGGCAAATTGCCGATGCAGTTCGTCTTCACCAACAACGCCAATGAGCGCATCCTGTTCGACATGGTGATCAAGCCCGCCGAAGGCGCGGCGGCGGGCAGCGAGGCGGCGATGGACCATGATGCGATGGGGCATGGCGAAGACAAGGCGGCGCCGGACGCAGCCAAGAAGTAAGCGGGTGATCGTTGCCTGCATCGTCATTGCGAGCGAAGCGAAGCAATCTCCAGCTATCGGGCATAGTCGACGACTTCGTGCTGGAGATTGCCGCGTCGCTACGCTCCTCGCAATGACGGGGTTCTGATGGCGCGCGCCTCGCGCCCCCTGACCAGCGGCGAAATCGCACTCGCCCGGACGGTGTTCGGCGACGCGATCGCCTATGACCGCGTCCGCATCTGCCACCATAAATGGATCTTCTTCCAGCCCCGCCATATCGTCATGGCGCCGATGGGCAGCCTGCATTTCAACCCCCATGGCGAGCTGTATTGCGACGATTTCAGCGCCGCATCGCAGCGATTGCAAGGGCTGTTCATCCACGAAATGGTGCATGTGTGGCAGGCGCAGACGCGCGGCCGCTGGTATCTGGTGCTGATGCGCCACCCGTTCGCGACCTACAGCTATAGCCTGAAACCCGGCTGGCTGCTGGAACGCTATGGACTGGAACAGCAGGCCGAGATTGTCCGCCACTATTGGCTGCTCGCGCAGGGCATGGTCGTCGGCGGCGGTCCGGGGGTCGAGGCGTATCGCGCGATCCTGCCCGAGGAATGGGGCGCGGCATGAGCGATTTCGAATTTATCTTCGCGCTCTACAGCCTGCTGCTTGGCCTCTCGATGGTCGAACTGCTCGGTGGATTGGGCCGCGCGCTCGAAGTGCGATTTGCCGCGCAGGCGGAGCGCGAGGCGTTTTCGATCGGCTGGCTCACGCCGCTGCTCGCGATCTTCGTGATGCTCGACCTCTTGTCCTTCTGGAGCGCCGCGTGGACCGCGCGCGGCGGCCTGACCGTGTCGAACACGGTGTTGATGGGCGTTGCCGGTTTTGCCGCGGTCTATTTCCTCGCCGCGCGGCTGGTGTTTCCCTCGCACCCTGAAGGCTTTGCGAATCTCGACGTCCATTTTTTCCGCGTCCGGCGCATTGTGCTCGGCCTGCTGCTGGTGCTGCTCGGCGCCCAGCTCGGCTTCTACCTGTCACAGCCCGATCTCGCGGTCAGCCTGGCGCGTCCGCTTGCGTGGATCATGACGATCGTACTTGTCGTGCTGATGGCCGCGGCGATGGCGGTCAACGACCGCCGCTGGAGCATCGCGATCCTTGCGGCGCTGATCCTGCGCTACGTCGTCATCTACCTGCTTTGATCAGAAATACCGACTAGCCAGACGGATGGCGTTCGTCCTATGTTCCGCGGATGGATGGACTCTCACTGCTCGTCGCCCTTGTTGCCCTTGCCATTGGCGGTCTGATCGGCTGGCTGTTTGCCGGGCGGCAGGCAGGCGGACTGAAGGCCGAGCGCGACGGACTGGCCGAGCGATTCAAGGCGGCGGTGACTGACCTTGCCGCTGAGGCCGAGGCGCGCAAGGCCGCCGATATCCAACTGGCGTCGCTGCTCAGCGAACAGCGTGCACGCGACGCCGCGCATGATGCGCAGATTGAGCAGCTCAAGGACGCGCAGGCGGCGCTCACCGCGCAATTCCGCGAGGTCGGGCAGGTGATGCTCGACAGTGCGCAAAAGGCGTTCCTTGAGCGCGCCGAGGCTCGCTTCAAGGAAAGCGAGGCGACCGCCGGGCAGAATCTGAAAGCGCTGCTGAGCCCCGTCCACGAGCGGCTTCAGAAATATGAGGAAGCGGTCGGCAAGGTCGAGGCCGAGCGGCGCGACGCCTTTGGCCTGCTCCATGGCCAGATCGCGGCGATGCGCGAAGGCACCGAACGCGTGTCGAGCGAGGCGGCGAAGCTGGTCAACGCGCTGCGCAACGCGCCCAAGGCGCGCGGGCGCTGGGGCGAGCAGCAGCTCAAGAACGTTCTCGAAAGCTGCGGCCTCAGCGAACACGCCGATTTCCAGACCGAGGTCAGCGTGACCGATGGCGACGGCGGGCGTCTGCGCCCCGATGTCGTCGTCAAGGTGCCGGGCGGGCAGAGCCTGGTGATCGACGCCAAGGTGTCACTCAACGCCTATCAGGATGCGTTCGGCGCGGTCGAGGAGCGCGAAAAGGCACT
Source organism: Sphingopyxis sp. UBA6723 (assembly GCF_002454115.1). Classification (GTDB taxonomy): domain Bacteria; phylum Pseudomonadota; class Alphaproteobacteria; order Sphingomonadales; family Sphingomonadaceae; genus Sphingopyxis. The sequence goes on from NZ_DKIH01000013.1 coordinate 660,568, forward strand.
GCATCTCGCCGCCCACGCCGCGGCGATGAAGGCGCATGTGAATACGCTCGGCGCCAAGGCCTATTGGAACCAGTTCGACGACACCCCCGATTTTGTCGTGATGTTCGTGCCGGGTGAACATTTCCTCGCCGCGGCGCTCGATCAGGATCCGACGCTGTGGGACTATGCGTTCGAACGCAAGGTGCTGCTCGCCACCCCGACCAATCTGATCGCGATCGCGCGGACCGTCGCGGCGGTGTGGCGGCAGGAAAAGCTCGCCAATCAGGCACGCGAGATCGCCGCGCTCGGCAAGGAGCTGTACGCACGCATGTCGGTGATGGGCTCGCACATCGCCAAGGTCGGGCGCAATCTCGATCAGGCGACCGGCGCGTACAACGCCTTTGTCGGCAGCTTCGAATCGCAGGTGCTGACGCAAGCGAAGCGCTTCGAGGTGCTCGATATCGAAACGGGCGACAAGGAGATCGCGGTGCTGCCGGTGGTCGAGCAGGCGGCGCGCCCGCTGGCGAAGCTGGCGGCGGTGGCCCCGGCGGCAGTCAACGACGCGGGAGAATAGCGAACCCATAAACCCGTTCGTGTCGAGCGAAGTCGAGACCCGCTGAGGTCGCGCTTGACTTCACGTGTCTCGACTTCGCTCGACACGAACGGAACATTGAGGCGGCGTCAGATCACCCGCTTCAACACCGCCGTCCGCCCTGCGCTCCCGGTCAAAATCAGCGTCCCGACATCGGCGAAGGTCAGGCTGACCGGCGCCGCCATCAATTGGAAGAATGCTGCCTCCTGCGTCATGCCCGGACCCGGACACGCCATTTCGGTTGCCATCAGCGGTCCCGCAGTGAGCGTGCCGTCCGCGGTCGAATAGCCGCCCGAAAAGCGGTTGCAACCCGCGCTGCCGCTGAGCCGGGCGCCGTCGAATTGCAGCGACGTCGGACGATCCTCCGCCACCGCGACCCCGCCGATCGAAACAAAGGTCCAGTTCGACCCAGCCAGCGTGTCGGGCGGCAAAATCTTGCCGCCGCAGCCTTGCAGCGTCTTGCCGTCGGCGACGACGCGCACCGTGTCGGCAAAGCGGCGGTCGCTCATTCCGTCGCTGCATGGCGCCTGTTTGATCACCACTGACAGCCGCTCGCCGACATAGGTGCGGCCGTTCATGGACGGTTTGGCGCCGGGGTTCGGCACCATGATCTTGGTCGCGCCATAATCGCCGTCATAGTTGAGCCGCGCTGGGGTGATCTCCAGCGTCCAGCCGGGCTCGGTTCCGAGTGCCATATAGGCCGCGGGCTGCTCACCGGGGCTCTGCGGCGGCGATCCTGTCGCGGGCGCGCAGGCGGCGAGCGCGGGAAGGGCGAGCAGGGGCAACAAGCGGATCATCACAAGCTCCTTTACTCCGTTCGTGTCGAGCGAAGTCGAGACACCCATCGGCATCGTGCAAGGTCGAGAGGCATCTCGACTTCGCTCGATGCGAACGGGAAGATAAGCCGTGATAGTAGCATGATGTTGGCGGGAGGCTGAACCGAAATGCCGTCCGCAGTTCAGCGCCGTCGCTGGTTCAGCACCTCATACGCCATCACCGCGGTCGCGACCGCGGCGTTCAGACTGTCGGCCTTGCCCAGCATCGGCATCTTCACCCGCACGTCGGCGGCTTCGGCATAGGCGGGCGGCATCCCCTGCGATTCATTGCCGGTCAGGATGAAGGTCGGCGCGGCATAGCGCACTGCCTGATAATCCTTGGTATCGTCGCCCAGCCACGTCGCCACCAGCTGCCCCGGCCCCTGCCGCAACCACGGCAGAAATTCGTCCCAGCGCGCCTGCACCAACGCCTGGGTAAAAATCGCCCCCATGCTCGCGCGCACCGCCTCGACCGCATAGGGATCGGTGCTCTCGTCGAGCAGGATCAGTCCGCCCGCACCGACCGCGTCACCGGTGCGCAGCATCGTGCCGAGATTGCCGGGATCGCGCAGCCGCTCGGCAACCAGCCAGATCGGCGCGGTTGTGCGGTCGAGGTCGGCGAGGGTCGTTTTGGGCTCCGCATAGATGCCGACGACGGTCTGGGCATTGTCCTTACCCGACAATTTGGAGAGGATCGCAGGCGTCGTGTCGATCACCTCGCCGCCCGCCGCGAGCGTGTCGGCGACGAGCGCCGCGGCGAGCGGGTGCGCGTCGCCCTCGGGTCCCAGGAACAGCCACAAGGGCAGCACCCCCGCCTCGCGCGCCTCGGTCGCGATCCGCAGCCCTTCGGCGAGGAACAGTTCCTCGGCGCGGCGATGGCGTTTCTCGCGCAACAACCGCATCCGCTTGATCAGCGGGTTGGAAAGGCTTTCTATCAGGCTGCGACGGCCGCTCATTTTTTCTCTTCCGTGCGCCCCTGCGAAGGCAGGGGCCCATCACCTATGCTCTCGTTTGCCCGCCACGCCTGTTGGCCATCTCGACCTCGGGTGATGGGCCCCTGCCTTCGCAGGGGCACGGAGGGTGGGAGCGGACCGCGCTCCCGGTCAATCCTCGCCGAAGCTGTCCTTGACCAGCCCGACCAGTTTGAGCAGCGCAGCATCGGCGCCGTCGCCGCTGGTGTGGATCGTGATCGTGTCGCCCTTCGCGGCGCCGAGCATCATCAGCCCCATGATAGAGGTGCCGTTGACGCGCGATCCACCCTTTTCGACCTCGACCGAAACGGTTTCGGGCAGGCGGCTGACAAAGGTGACGAACTTGGCGCTGGCGCGCGCGTGCAGCCCGCGCTGGTTGGTGATCTCGACGGTTTCGGACACCGCGGTCACGAACCAACCCCCAGCATTTCGGAGGCGACCGAGATATATTTCTGCCCCGCTTCCTTGGCGGCGATCACCGCGGCGCGCAGTTCCATCGACTTGCGCGCGCTTTCCAGGCGGATCAGCATCGGCAGATTGACCCCCGCGATCACTTCGGTGCGTCCCGATTCGAGCAGGCTGATCGCCAGGTTCGATGGGGTGCCGCCAAACAGGTCGGTCAGCAGCACGACGCCGCGCCCTTCGTCGACTGCGCGAATCGCGTCGGCGATTTCCTTGCGGCGCATTTCCATATTGTCGTTGGGACCGATGCAGACGGTTGCGATCGCCCGCTGCGGCCCGACGACATGCTCCATCGCGCGCACCATTTCCTCGGCCAGACGGCCGTGGGTGACAAGGACCATTCCCAGCAATGGCAAGGCTTTATCGGTGGGCATGAACGGCGAGACCCTTATGTTTTTCCAGCCGCTGCGGAAGGCGCAGACGGGGGCTTGCCCTCAAGCCCATCTTGCGGGGCAGAGTCAAGGTTGCGGTGGGTCAGAGTTGGCTCATATCCGGACGCGCGCAGCGTTTCGGTCATCCGGGCCGCGACATGTACCGAGCGATGGCGCCCGCCGGTACAGCCAAAAGCGATGGTGACATAGCTTTTGCCCTCGGCACGGTACCGCGGCAGCAAGGTCAGGATCAGCTTTTCGATCTGCGCCACGCTGTCTTCATAGGCGGGATCGGCCATCACATAGGCGGCCACATCGGCGTCGAGCCCGGTGCCGGGTTTCAATTTCGCGTCCCAATGCGGGTTCCGCAGATAGCGCATGTCGAACACCAGATCGGCGTTGCGCGGCAGCCCGCGCGCGAAACCGAAGCTCAATATATTGAGCACCGGTTCATCATGATCGCTGTCGCCGAAGCGCTGGCGGACTTCCTGTTGCAGGTCGTTGCTGCTGTAATTGGTGGTGTCAATGACATGTTCGGCCCAGCGGCGCAGCGGCTCCATCATCTCGCGTTCGCGCGCGATGCCGTCGGCGGCGGGGCGATCCTCGGCCATCGGGTGACGGCGGCGGGTTTCGGAAAAGCGGCGTTCGAGCTCGGCCCCGGCGCAGTCCAGGAACAACGTCTGGACGTCGCGCCCGCCCACCTCGCGCAGCGCCTTGATCCGCTGCACCAGCAGCGCTGGGCGGAACCCCCGGCTGCGGCTGTCGATGCCGACCGCCAGCGGCCGCCCCGCTTCGCCGCGCTTCACCGGCGCGTCGATCAAGGTTTCGAGCAGCGCGAGCGGCAGATTGTCGACCACCTCCCACCCCAGATCCTCCAGCACCTTGAGCACCGTCGATTTGCCCGCGCCCGACAGACCCGTCACCAGCAACAGTCGCGAACCGGCCGCGTCCTTCATCCCCCGCTCGCTTGCCGGTCGAGCGCAAGCAGGATTTTGATCGGGGCCGAAGCCTCGAACGCCGACAGGGTCAGCGACGGCAGCTCATGGCCCGCGACCACTTCAATCGGGTGGACGGGCGGCATACGTTCGTAGCGATCGGCGAGGCGCACCGCGAGCGCCAGCGGCACTGGCCCGGTCCACGGCTGCTCGTCGATGCCCAGCCCACGCACTTCCAGCTTGCCCGCCAGTTCCTCGGGCGGGTGACACCACAGACGCCCGCGCTCGAACCAGATGTCGCAGCGATCGTCGGCAACCAGCCGCGCGCCGCGATCGATCAGGCGCAGCGCAAGGTCCGACTTGCCATGCCCCGACAGGCCGAGCAGCAAAATGCCGCGGCTGCCCGCGGCGACACAGCTCGCGTGGATATTGACGATATCGGGTCGGGTCCGGCGGGGCAGCATCGCCCACGGCTTACCGGTGACGAAGCGGCGCCGCAAGGCGGCAAACGGTTTGTCGCCCCTGCCTCTGCAGACGCGATGGCTAGGCTGCGCCGGTTGCGCCTTCGCCGGCGGGCAGCGTAATCAGCAGGCTGCCGCCCGGCTTGCCATCGTCGCGGTCCTTGGCGTTGATCGTGCCGCTATGCCCTTCAATGATCGTCCGCGCGATCGCCAGGCCAAGACCGCTGTGGCGGCCAAAGGCCTCGCCCGCCGGACGTTCGCTGTGAAAACGGCGGAAAATCGCCTCGCGTTGCGCCGGATCGATGCCGGGGCCGTCGTCGTCAACCCGGATATGCACTTCGTCGCCCAGCCGCGTCGCGGCGATGCAGACCAGCCCTGTTGGTGGCGAGAAACTGATCGCATTGTCGATGACATTGTCGATCGCCCGCTCCAGCCGGTGGCCATCGCCCATTACCAAGGTTGTCCCTTTGCGCGGACGGGCAAAGGCGAGGCGCGGATGCGGGGCGTCGGCATCGATGCGCGCGGTGCGCGCGGCGAGCATCGATTCGATCATCATGCCGACGTCGATCGGCTCGAACAAGGTGCGCGACAGCTGGGCATCGACGCGGCTCGCTTCGCTGATGTCGTTGACCAGCCGATCGAGCCGTCGGACATCTTCGTCGGCGATCGCGAGCAGCTGCGCGCGTTGTTCGTCATTCTTGACGCGGCCAAGCCCCTCGATTGCCGAACGCACCGACGCGATCGGGTTTTTCAGCTCGTGCGTCACATCGGCGGCAAAATGTTCGCCCGCGTCGATGCGCTGACGCAGCGCCTGCGTCATGTCGGACAGTGCCCGCGCCAGCGTGCCAATTTCGTCGCGGCGGCTCGGCAGACGCGGCACGACCACTTCGCGCGCGCGGCCAAGGCGAACGCGAACCGCGGCCCGTGCCAGTCGCCGTAGCGGGCGAACAATGGTGCGCGCCAGAAACAGCGACAGCAACACCGACGTAAGCAGGACCATCGCAACGACGATCGCGAGGCGGAGGCGCTCGGCGCGGACGGTGCGGGTAATGTCGCGCGCGTTCAGCGTCATGAGCACCGTCTGCGGCGATTCCAGATCGACGACGCTCGCAGCGCTCAGCAGCGGGGTGCGTTCGGGGGCGTAGCGGAAGCGGCTCGCCGTGGAACCGCCGCGCTGCGCCTCGATCACCTCGGGCCAGGCCGCGGCGGTATCGACCACCGGTTCCTGAAAATCGGGGTAGGAGGGGGCGCCGACGATCCAGTCGATGCCGCGATCCATCGCGCGCGCGGCATCGCGCTGCCATACCTGCAAATTGGGGTCACGCAAGGTGTAGGTCGCGGGTCCGGTCTCGAAACTGTCGGAAATTCGCCGCCCAACGGCGTCGTAAAAGCGCAGCCGCGATTCGGTCGCCGCGGCAAATTCGCTGATCAGCGTGGCGCGCTGGTCGGGGCGGGCCGCCTCCAGCGCGCGGTCGAGCATCGCGAGCTGATCCTTCATCACCTCGATCCGCGTATCGACCAGTCGGCTGCGATAGGTGTCGAGATAATAGAACCCGCCCGCGAGCAGCGCGACCGCCAGAATGTTGACCGCCAGAATCCGCGTCGTCAGCGACCAGCGCGCCGACCAGACGAGCGGCGATTCCTCCTGCTCGGCAAGGCTGGCGTCGGGGCTGAGCGCCTCAGACATCGTCGGCAAAGCGGTAACCCGCACCATAGAGGGTCGCGATCGCGTCGAATTCGGGATCGACCTCGCGGAACTTGCGGCGCAGGCGCTTGATGTGGCTGTCGATCGTGCGGTCGTCGATATAGACATCGTCCTGATAGGCGGCGTCCATCAACTGGTTGCGGCTGCGCACGATGCCGGGGCGCGCGGCCAGCGTTTCCAGGATCAGGAACTCGGTGACGGTCAACGTCACATCCTTGCCGTCCCACGCGACCTTGTGGCGCGCCGGATCCATGCTCAGCCGCCCGCGGGTGATCGGCTCAGCCACCGGCTCGTCGTCGGCGGCGAGGGCATTCTGGTTCAGCTCGACACGGCGCAGGATGGCGCGGATGCGCGCGATCACCAGCCGCTGCGAGAAGGGTTTGGCGATGTAATCGTCGGCGCCCATCGCGAGCCCCAGCGCCTCGTCGATCTCGTCGTCCTTGCTGGTCAGGAAGATGACCGGCAGCTGGCTTTTCTCGCGCAGGCGGCGCAGCAGTTCCAGCCCGTCCATGCGCGGCATCTTGATGTCGAAGACGGCGAGGTCGGGCGGATTGTCGATCAGCGGCTTGAGCGCCGCCTCGCCGTCCGAATAGACACGCGTGACGAACCCCTCGGCCTGGAGCGCGATGGAGAGCGATTGCAGGATGTTGCGGTCGTCGTCGACCAGCGCGATGGTTGCCGTCATGCTCTTTCCGTTGGGCTGGGCCGGCGGCTGGGTTAGCCGATCCATGGTGCCGCGACAACAGCGCGCAGATTGCAGCGCGAGCCATAAATAGGGACAGTCCACATTGAATTTGAATGGCGCTTCGGCCTAAAGTTTCGAGCGCGAATAGACGGGAACTGTCCCTATTTGTGGCGCCCTGCGCTGATCATGGGCGCGCTGGAATCTTTTGACCTCCCCCTTCATCCTCGCTAACGCGACCCTTGATTTACGGAATCGGCGTCACGTCGGCACCCATGGTAATGCGGGCCTGCCCTTTTGTGCGGCATCTCCTGCATACCTATGCAATCGGGACCGACGGACATGGGAAAGGCTTGAACGATGACACAGGTGGCGATCGGCAATCAGACCGTCGAAACGCAGGCGGAGGTCGCCGAAAACTGGGGCACCTCGGCGCTGATCGAGGATGCGATCCGGAACGGCGAAGGCCTGCTGGCCAAGGACGGCCCCCTGGTTGTTGAAACCGGCAAGCACACCGGCCGCAGTGCCAAGGACAAGTTCATCGTTCAGGATGCCGAGACGGCGGACACCATCTGGTGGGGCAAAACCAACGTCCCGATGACCCCCGATCATTTCGCGGCGCTGAAGGCCGATTTCTTCGCGCACCTCGCAGAGCGCCCACGCCTGTATCGCCAGCAGCTGTTCGGTGGCTCGCAGCCGGAACACCGCGTCGGCGTGCAGGTGATCACCGAATTCGCCTGGCACAGCCAGTTCATCCGCACGCTTTTGGTGCGCCCGACCGCTGACGAGCTGGCAGCGTTCGCGGCCGAATATACCATTATCGATCTGCCGAGCTTCCGCGCCGACCCGGCGAAGCATGGCTCGCGCACCGAAACGGTCATCGCGGTCAATTTCACCGAAAAACTGATCCTGATCGGCGGCACGCAGTACGCCGGCGAAATGAAGAAATCGGTGTTCGGCATCCTCAACTATCTGCTCCCGGTGAAGGGCGTGATGCCGATGCACTGCTCGGCGAATATGGGGCCGAATGGCGATACCGCGGTCTTCTTCGGCCTCAGTGGCACCGGCAAGACGACCTTGTCGGCGGATGCGTCGCGGACGCTGATCGGCGATGACGAACATGGCTGGTCGGACACCGCGGTGTTCAATTTCGAGGGCGGCTGCTACGCCAAGATGATCCGCCTCTCGCCGGAGGCCGAGCCCGAGATTTTCGCGACCACCAAGCGTTTCGGCACCGTGCTCGAAAATGTCGTCATGGACCCGGTGACGCGCGAACTCGATTTCGACGACGCCAGCCTCGCCGAAAACAGCCGCGGTTCGTACCCGCTCGATTTCATTCCGAACACGTCGGAACAGAATATGGGTCCGGTGCCGCAGAACATCATCATGCTCACCGCCGATGCTTATGGCGTGCTGCCCCCGATCGCCAAGCTGACCCCCGATCAGGCGATGTATCACTTCCTGTCGGGCTACACCGCACGCGTCGCGGGGACGGAAATCGGCGTCACCGAGCCCGAAGCGACCTTCTCGACCTGCTTCGGCGCGCCCTTCATGCCGCGCCATCCGTCGGTCTATGGCAATCTCCTCAAAGAGCGCATCGCCAAGGGCGGCGTCCAGTGCTGGCTGGTCAACACCGGCTGGACCGGCGGCATGGCGACGATGGACGGCATCAAGCGCATGCCGATCAAGGCGACGCGCGCCTTGCTCAACGCTGCGCTCGACGGCAGCCTCAACGACGCCGAATTCCGCAAGGATCCGAACTTCGGCTTCATGGTTCCGGTCGCGGTTCCGGGCGTCGACAGCGCGCTGCTCGACCCGCGCGAAGCGTGGTCCGACAAAGCCGCCTATGACCGCACCGCGCAAACGCTCGTCGGCCAATTCATCGACAATTTCGCGCAATTTGCGGACCATGTCGACGAAGGCGTCCGCCAGGCGGCACCGCAGGCCGCCGTCGCAGCGTAACTCGCCCGGATAACTTCCGGGTGCTCCATCACCCGGAAGGACCGGACAATGACCACCGATCATAAACCGCGCCTGTTTGCGCGCGACACCGACATCCGCGCGCTCGGCGAAGGGTTGCTTGCCTGCACCCTGCCGCGCGAGGCGTGGACGCACGAGGCGCATCTGGGCGCCTGCCTGTGTCTGCTCGCCGAGCGCCCCGACATCGATGTCGATGCCGAGATTGGCACCATCATCCGCCGTTTCAATGAAAGCGTCGGCGGCGTGAACGATGACACCCAAGGCTATCATGACAGCATCACGCGTGCCTATGTCGCGGGGGTGCGATGGTTCCTGTCAGATACGGACGAGACCGGGCTGACGGCGCGCGTCAACGCCATGCTGTTGTCCGATGTCGGCCGTCGCGACTGGCCGCTGCGCTTCTACAGCCGCGATCTGTTGTTTTCGGTGAAGGCGCGGCGGGGCTTTGTCGAACCGGATCTGGCGCCATTCCCCTAAATCGTCATGGCGACCCCGGTGTTCGCCGGGGTCGCCATGACGAGGCGGAAGGCGACTAACCCTTCGCTCCCGCCACATACTCCGCGACATTCAGCGCCAGCACGTCGAGCGGGACATTGCCGCCCTTCACGACCACGTCGTTGAAATCGCGCAGGTCATATTTCGGCCCCAGCGCCGTTTGCGCGAGGCCGCGTTGCCGCCCGATCTCGCTATGCCCGACCTTGTACCCGCACGCCTGACCGGCCCAGCTGCAATAGCGGTCGACCTCGCTCGCGACCTCAAGCGGGTTCGAGCCATTTTCCTGGACGAAGAACGCGACCGCCTGTTCGCGCGTCCAGCGCTTGGCGTGGAGGCCGGTGTCGACGACCAGTCGGCAGGCGCGGAACGCCAGCGATTGCAGATACCCCAACCGCCCAACCTCGAAATCGTCGTACAGCCCCAACTCGTCGGCCAGCTGCTCGGCATAAAGCGCCCAGCCCTCCGAATAGGCGTTGAACGCCAGCATGGTGCGGATCAGCGGCATCTGGTTGGCATATTCACCCTGCCAGACATGGCCCGGAATCGCCTCGTGAAACGTCAGGTCGGGCAGCGAGTATTTGCTGTGCAGATCGGTGGTGTGCAGGTTGATCCAGAATTTGCCCGGAATGCTGCCGTCGATCGACCCGGCGCCGCCATAGGCCGCGGGCGCGCCGGGCTCCTCGGCAAGCGGCAGGCGCTTCACCTCGACATTGCCGCGCACCAGCGTGCGGAAGGCGCGTGGCATTTCAGCCCGGATCTTGCCGAGCCAGGTCTGGATATAGGCCATGATTTCGGCGCGGCCGGCGTCGTTGTTCGGAAACTGAAAGCGCGGATCCTTGGCCAGCGCGTTCATCCGGTCGCCAACCGACCCCTGCGTATAACCCAGCCGCTTCAGGATCGGGTCCATCTGCCCCTGCAGGTCGGCCAGTTCGGCGCGGCCCATGCGATGGATTTCATCGGGTGTCATCGTCGTGGTCGTGCTGGCGCGCAGCCCCCAGGCATACCATTCGTCGCCGCCAGGCCGCGCCCACAGCCCCGCGTCCATCGTGGCGCGCGGGCGCTGTGCCTTGAGTTCGGCGATCTGGCGTTCGAGCGCTGCGCTGACCGGGCCGCGGGCGATGGCGCCTGCGCGGGCGCCCCAGTCGCCCGCCAGCCCCGCGTCGCGCGCCTTTGTCGCCAGCGCGTCAGCCAGGCTGCCGCCGCCACGCGCATCGGCCAGCGTCGCCTCGATCTGCGGCAAGGCCTTGTCGATCAGAAAGGCGGGGGCGATCAGGCCCTGTCCGCCCGCCGCGCGCAGCCGTTCGGTCTCGCCATCAAGGACGCCGGCAAAAGCGGCCAGGCGCGCCAGATAGGCCTCGGCATCGGCGCTGGTCTTGACCGGCTGGTCGCTGGTCAGCAGGCGCGGCACATCGATATAGGCGCCGACATTCTGGATCACGACATAGGGCGTGTTGCGCCAGCCGCCGACCGCGACATCGCCATAGGGCTGCGAAAAACCGGCGAGCGCGACGTCATAGGCGCTCCGCACCACTGCAACGCTGGTGCGCGTCGCATGGTCGAGCGTGCGGGTGTCCAGACTGTTGAGCAGCGCCAGGTCGCGCATCAACGTGTCGGCCAGCGCCAGCTGCCCCGCCGCGGAGCGGTCTGCCAGCTTGCCGCGCATTGCCGCACGATCGCCCGTGTCGATCCCCAGCGACGTCGCCCCCTCGGGCGAATGGGTCAGGAGATTGTCAGCGGCCTGGGTGAGTATGGCTTCTGCCCGGGCTTGCGGTGACTGTGCGGAGGGCGGCGGGGGGCCGACGATCCCCGCCGGATCGCGGCTGCACGCAGCCAGCGCAAGGCCCGCGGCGCCGGTGCCGAGCGTGGCCATCGTTTGGCGGCGGGTGAACGGGGTGGACAGGCGGTGATGCACGCGGCGGCTCCCTTGCAACCTTGTTTCTGTTGAAACCTGTCTAAGCGGCGCGGCGTGACGGTCAATGAAAAGGGGGCGGGAAAGCCGATGCTTGCCCGCCCCCGAACGAATTTTATCCGCGGTTCGTCAGTCGGTCAGATCGGCGGGCACCTTGCCGCCGTTCGCGGCGAGTTCGCGCATCACCGCCTTGTGCAGCCAGATGTTCATTTCGGCGCTGCCGTCGAGTTCGCCGGTGTAGCCCAGCTCGGTCGCCAGTTCCTTGCGGTTGGCGAGGCTCGAATCGATGTCGAGCAACTTCATCAGATCGACGATCGAGGTGCGCCAGTTGAGATCTTTGCCGGCCGCCTCGGCGGTCAGGATCGCGTCGACATCGATTTCGGCCGGCGGCGCCGCGGCGGCGGCCGCCATCGCACTGGTGGCGGCGTCGAGCGCGCTGCCGACCGGGTTCGGTGCGGCCGGGGCGGCGGGCTCGGCGGCGACCGCCTTCTTGCCGAAAATCGCATCCTTGATGCTGCTGAAAATGCCCATGATTTCACTCCCACTAAAGCGCGGCCCAGCCCGGAGCGGGCGAGTCGAATGACCGCAGGCTAGGACTATGCATCTGAAAATGACAGCCAAATGAACGACTCGTCCTCGGCCTGTCCGCTGCTATAGTCGGCGGCTGGGGCGCGGTTCGATTGGCGCCGATGTGGGAGGAGTGCATCATGAACCTGACCGACATTTTGGCGCAGGCTGGCGGCATCGAATCGATGGCGAAAGATCTGGGCATTCCGCCCGCCATGGCGAAACAGGGCGCCGAGGCGCTGCTACCCGCGATTCTCGGTGGCTTCAAGAAACAGGCGCAATCGGGTGGGATCGAGGGATTGGGCGGCCTCCTTGGCCAACTGGGCGGCGGCGGGCTGCTCGATTCGGTGCTGGGACCGCAGCCGACCCCGGCCGCGCCGGGCAATGACGTGCTTGGCCAGATTTTCGGATCAAAAGACGTCAGCCGCACCGTCGCGGGACAGGCCGCTGCGCAAACGGGACTCGATTCGGGGCTGCTCAAGAAAATGCTGCCGATCCTCGCGATGATGGTCGCGGGCTATATGGCGAAGCAAGGCGGTCAGTCGCAGGGCGGCGGCGGCCTGGGTGACCTGATCGGCGGCGCGCTGGGCGGCGGTTCGGGCGGCAGCGGCGGTCTCGGCGGCATGCTCGGCAATGTGCTGGGCGGCGCAGTCGGCGGCGGCACTGCCCCGGCGGCAGGCGGCGGGCTGGGCGGCTTGGCTAACATGCTCGACCTCGACGGCGACGGCAATCCGCTCGACGACATCATGGGCATGGCGAGCAAGCTGGGACGTTGACGCGTGGCGCAGCCCCTCCACGTGGAGGGGCTGTACTCCGTTTACGCCGCCTGCAATCGCCAGTCGTCGCGCATTTCGGCGGGCCATCGGGGTTTGCCTAGCATGGCGACCGGGTCGTCCGCGTCATCCTTGTCATTGCCCGGCGCCGCGATGGCGCGTGCATATTCGATCGTCGGGGCCGGGGTGCCGCGCCCCCGGCTGGCGCGAACCACTTCGCGCCCGGTCGGCCGAAAGCCGAGCTTGCGGAGCACCGAACCCGACGCCGGGTTATCGACGAAATGCGACGCCACCAGATTTCGGATGCCCATCGTGCGCGCCAGGTCGATCATGTGACGACCGGCCTCGGTCGCATAGCCCAGCCCCCAGAACGGCCGCGCAACCCAATAGCCGAGCTCGACCGAGCCATCGTCCATGCGGTCCATGCCGATGCAGCCGATGATGCGCGGGTTGCTGGCGGTGCGCTGGACCATCAGAAAGCGGCTGGGGCTGGCGCTCGACCAGCTCGCCAGGAATGTCCGGGCATCCTCCTCGCTATAGGGCCAAGGCGCGCTGGCAAGATTGCGGACGATCATCTCGTCGCCAATCGCCCGCGCCAGCGCGGGGGCGTCTTCCTGCCAGCCGGGCCGCAGCAACAATCTTTCGGTACGCGCGAACATGCTTTTAACTCCCAATTGCCGCCGCCTTGGCGCCCCATGGTGACGCTTTGACGACAGTCGTTGTCGAGGGAGATGGATGGCCCGTTTTTCGCGCCCGTTTCCCGAGATGGGCCGCCAAGTGACGGAAGGCAGGCAAGAAAAAAGGGAGTCCGGGGTGACCCGTCTCCCTCTTTTCGAACTTTGTTTCCGCTTGTCGCGGAAAGGACCGTTCCGGGTCATCCCTTGGTGGGCGACCCGTGCAGATCGTCCTTTATTCGGCGGCTTCTGCCATGGCATCGACCGACACAAATTTGCGGCCAAGCTTGCCGTCGTGGAATCGGACATGGCCGTCCGCGGTCGCAAACAGCGTATGGTCCTTGCCCATGCCGACGTTGGCGCCAGGATACACCTTGGTGCCGCGCTGGCGCACGATGATGTTGCCGCCGATCACTTCCTGACCGCCGAATTTCTTCACGCCAAGGCGGCGGCCGGCTGAGTCGCGACCGTTGCGCGATGAACCGCCTGCTTTCTTATGTGCCATGACTGATGCTCCTTAATTCGTTGCAGGGGCCGAGCCGCGTTGCCGCGCTCAGGCGTCCTTCTTGGGGGCTGCCTTCTTGGCAGCGGGCTTCTTGGCGGGGGCAGCCTTCTCGGCAGCAGCTTCCTTCTTGGGCGCAGCAGCCTTTTTCGGCGCGGCTTCCTTCGCAGGAGCGGCCTTGGTCGGTGCTTCCTTGGCGGGCGCAGCAGCCTTGGCTTCGGTCGCCGGAGCGGCTTCGGCCTTCGGTGCGGCTTCCTTCTTCGGCGCGGCCTTCTTGGCGTCGCCGACGGCCAGGATGCGCAGCAGGGTCAGCGACTGGCGGTGACCGTTGCGACGGCGATAATTGTGCCGACGGCGCTTCTTGAACACGATGACCTTTTCGCCGCGCGTCTGGGCGATGATTTCGGCTGAAACGACGAGGCCATCGGCGCTCTTCACTTCGCCGCCGTCACCGGCCAGCAGGACGTCGCCCAGCGACACGGTATCGCCAGCTTCGCCGTCGATCTTTTCAACGGCGATCTTGTCTCCAGCGGCGACGCGATACTGCTTGCCGCCCGTGCGCACGATTGCGAACATGGTCTTCCATCCAATCAAAAAACTAAATCACCCGCGCTACCGATCACCCACCGAAGCAGGCGATTTTTCCGGCATGCGGGAAAGTCAGCGCCACTAGCGAGCCAGCGCTTCGCTGTCAACCGCCAAATCCCGCGCTTTTCGGGTGAAAAGCGGGTCAAATGGCGAATGACAAGGTGCACCGCCGATTCGGTACTTGCTGCCTTGCGCCCGCACCCATATCAGAGGCGGCGATGAAGCGCACCCTTCTTACGTTGTCGTCGGCGGTTGCCGCCTCCTTGTCGCTTTCGGCCTGTGCCGCGGCGCAAAACACCGGCGCGCCGTCGCTCGCCAAGCGGTCGGTCGAGGGGCGATTCGACGTCGCGCCACCCGCCGTCGTTGTGGCGCCGCCGGGGCCGCTGCCTGCTGATCTTGGCGGACGGCTCGCGCGCTGGGAGGCCGACGCCGCCGCGGCGCAGCAGGCGTTTGCTGCCGAACGGAACACCGCCGCGTCGCTTGTTTCCGCCGCTGCGGGGGCTACAGTCGCCAGCGAACGCTGGGTCGTCGCGCAGCAGGCCATTTCGCGCCTCACTGCCACCCGCGCCCCGCTGACCGCCGCGCTTGCCGACATCGACCGGCTGTATCTTGATCGCAGCATCGAGGATGCGATCGACGGTCTGCCCGAAATCTACGCGCTGCGCGACCGGTTGGCGGAGATGGTGTCGACGCAGGATGCGGTGGTCGAGGCGTTGAGCGGACAGCTGCCGGGGCAGTAATGGCGTCGCCCCCGCGAAGGCGGGGGCCGTTGGCAGCATCGAGCCGCCTCGCCGCGATACGCCGATTGCGGCCTCCGCCTTCGCGGGGGCGACCATGCCTATTGCTGATTCAATCCATGCTTCTTCAACGCATGGCGAATCTGGTCGTAACTCAGCCCCAGCGCTTCGGCCGCGACCTTCTGGTTGAAGCGGCAGCGCGTCATCGTGTCCGACAATATCTGGCGCTCATAGGCATCGACCGCGGCGCGCAGGTCGCTGACCGGGCCGGTCGGCATCGCGGCCGATGCGGGCGCGGGTTCGGCGGGGACGGGGGATGCGCCGCCGTCCGCCTTTGCTGCGGACTGACGGACCACGGGCTGCCACGGGCTGGCGAACGGATCGAAATTCACCGCATCGACCGGTTTCTCGGGGTCGGCCCAGCGATAGATGGCGCGTTCGATGACGTTGCGCAGTTCGCGGACATTGCCCGGCCAGTCGTGGCCCTCCATCGCCGCCAGCGCGCGCGGGCCGAAGCCCGGCCACTCTTCCCAGCCGAGGACGGTCGCCATGCGCTGCCCGAAATAGGTGGCGAGCACCTCGATATCGCCCTCGCGCGCGCGCAGCGGGGGCAGGGTGATCACCTCGAACGACAGCCGATCGAGCAAATCGGCGCGAAACCGGTTTTCATCGACCAGCGCCGGCAGATGTTCGTTGGTCGCCGCGACGATGCGCACATCGACGCGGATGGGACGCGACGATCCGACGCGGGTGACCTCGCCATATTCGACCGCGCGCAGCAACCTTTCCTGCGCTCCCATCGACATCGTCGCCAGCTCATCGAGGAACAGGGTGCCGCCATCGGCCTCTTCGAACCGCCCCGCGCGGGTGCGGGTCGCGCCGGTGAAGGCGCCCGCCTCATGCCCGAACAGCTCGCTCTCGATCAGCGTCTCGGGCATCGCGGCGCAGTTCAGGATCACATAGGGGCGGTCCCAGCGCGTCGACAGGCGGTGCAGGCGTTCGGCGATCAGTTCCTTGCCGGTGCCGCGCTCGCCGATCACGAGCACCGGACGGTCGAGCGATGCCGCCAGGCTGGCGCGTTCGACCGCGTCCTGAAACGCCGCCGACTGGCCGATAAATTGGGTTTCGCGCTCCATTCCCAATCATTGGCAAAATTTCCCGCTGGTTGGCAAGGCAAATCGATGAGGAAGGTCATTTGCGCGTGAAGTTGCGCGGTTTTGCGCCGCTTGCCGCAATTGGCACGGTGTCTGCATAGTATCCAGCGAACCGACACACATCGTGCCGGTGCAGCGAAAAAGATCAGGGAAGGTTGAACCATGAAGTCGATGTATGCCCAAGCCGCCACTTTCGTGCTGAGCACGGCGGGAGCGTTGGCCATCCTCGTCGGCGTGATCGACCAGCCGCAGATCGCGGCCAGCGTCTCCGGCAATCTTGCCGGCCCGTTGGTCGTCGCTGTTATGTCCCCGGCGGTCAGCGCTTTGGCCTGACCGGCACTGGTGCCGGGGCACTCTCCCCCCTTGCCCCGCCCCGGCACCAGCCTTTTTTTGAAACAGCAGACCAAGGTCTCACGATTTCGACAGGAGTTTTTCAGATGGGTATTTTTTCACGCACCCGCGACATCATCGCCGCCAACGTCACCGATCTGCTCGACCGGGCCGAAGATCCCGAAAAGATGATCCGCCAGATCATCTTCGAGATGAACGAAACGCTCGTCGAAGTCCGCGCGTCCGCCGCCCGCACGATTGCGGATCAAAAGGAAATGCGCCGCCACATCACCAAGCTGGAAAGCCTGCAAGACAGCTGGAAGGAAAAGGCCGAACTCGCGCTGTCGAAGGACCGCGAAGACCTGGCCACCGCCGCGCTGGTCGAAAAGCAGAAGGCCGGTGACATGGCCGAGCGCCTGAAGGCCGAGATCGCCGTTCTCGACGACGCGCTCAAGGGTTATGAAGACGACATCGCCAAGCTGCAGAAGAAACTCAGCGAAGCACGCGCCCGCCAGTCAAACGTCTCGACCCGCCTCGAAAGCGCCGCGAACAAGTATAAGCTGCGCGAAATGACCAATGGCGACCGCGTCGAAGATGCCTTCTCGCGCTTCGAAATCCTCGAACGCCGCGTCGACGAAGCCGAAGGCCGCGCCGACGCGCTGAACCTGGGCTATAAGAAGTCGCTCGACGAGGAGATCGCCGAACTCCAGGCCGCCGACAAGGTCGCCGACGAGCTCGCCGCGCTCAAGGCCGCCCAGGTCAGCAAGCAATAAGGGATCAGACCGATGGAAGAAGTCATCGTTATTCCGATCGTTATCGGAACGCTCTTCCTCGGTCTGCCTTGGCTGATCCTCCACTACATTACCAAGTGGAAACAGGCCAAAACGCTGACCGGAGAAGACGAGCAGTTGCTCGACGAATTGTACGACACCGCGCGCCGGCTCGAAAGCCGCCTGCACACCGTCGAACGCATCATCAGCGCCGACCATCCCGACTTTCGCCCCGCGGTGCGTAGCGATGAAGAACTGGCGCAACTCGAAAATATCAGCCGGAGGAACTGAGATGTCTGCCAGCCGCACGAAATTCTACCTCGACAAGCAGAACGCCAAATGGAGCGGTGTGTGTGCCGGGATCGCCGATTACAGCGGCATCGACGTCCTCTGGGTCCGCGTCGGCGCGGTCCTGCTCACCTTGATGGGGGGCTTTCCCTGGACGCTGATCGCCTACTGGATGATCGCCTGGATGGGCACGCCCAAACCCTTCGCGCTCTATGGCTCGAACGAAGAAGCGAAATTCTGGCAGGGGGTGCGCAGCAATCCGACCGCGTCAACCCGCGACATCAAGTCGCGCTTCCGCGACATCGACCGCCGCCTGGCCGACATCGAATTGTACTACACCAGCCACAACCGTCGGCTCGCCGACGAGATCGAAAGCCTACGCTGAGCGGCGGCTGACACGCAACAGGGAGAATACCAATGAATTTCGGGGGTACCGGTTTCGTCCTCGCCATTATCGCCTTGTCGATCGGCGGCTGGATGTTCACCACCTGGATCCGCGCCAAGCACGGCTATCCGGTGGAAAATGAATGGGGTGGCACGGTTCATCGAACCGACCCCGACG
Organism: Sphingopyxis sp. UBA6723; assembly: GCF_002454115.1. Classification (GTDB taxonomy): domain Bacteria; phylum Pseudomonadota; class Alphaproteobacteria; order Sphingomonadales; family Sphingomonadaceae; genus Sphingopyxis. Next base: position 678,870 of record NZ_DKIH01000013.1, read on the forward strand.
CTGATCGAAAAATCGCGCTGCTGACCGACGACAATGCCAAGCTGGCAGGCCAGGTCAGCCGCCTTGAAGAGCGGATTTCGGTGCTCGAACGCATCGCGACCGAAACCAACGGTCAGGCGGCGCAGCTCGCCGACCAAATCGACCGCCTGCGCTGAGGGGAACGACAATGAACGCCGAATTATTGAATACCATCGCCCCGGGGATGGCGGTTCTGGGCCTCGCCGCAATCGGCGGCTGGATCTTCACCACCTGGCTCCGCGTCAAGAACGGCTATCCGCTCGAAAACAGCTGGGGCAAGGCGGTCTATCCCAAGACCAGCGACGAGGCGATGGAACGCGTCAAGCTGATCAGCCAGGAAAATGCCCAGCTGCGCGCCGAACTGGGTTCGGTGAAAGACCGCCTCGCGGTGGTCGAGCGGATCGTCACCGACGAGAGCAGCCGGCTGAGCCACGAGATCGAGGCGCTGCGGCGCCCGGCGAACTGAGGAGATCCGTCATGGGCGATACCATCTGGATACTGATCCCCCTCGCTCCCTTTCTGCTTGCCGGTTTCATCTTCTGGTCGAAGCATCAGCAGAAAATGATCGAAAAGCAGTCCGAAATGACCGCCGAAAAGGCTGCCCAATATGCCGCGGCGACCGAACGGCTGGAGCAGCGAGTGCGCGTGCTCGAACGGATCGTTACCGACAAGGGAATTGACGTCGCCGACGAGATCGAAAAACTGCGCGACGCTCCGCTGAACTGAATTGCAGCAACGATAAAATAATACGGAAGGATCCCCCATGAACCCGTTTGAAATGGTTATCGGCATCGTCCTGATCGTCACCATCGGCAGCGTCGTCCGCGCCAAATATGGAGTGCGCCGCGACAACAAGGGCAACGAGTTTTTCGCCGCCCCCGCCGACAATGCCGAGACCAAGGCACTGCAATCCGAAATCCGCGCGCTCAAGGACCGCATCCAGGTGCTCGAACGCATCGCCACCGACCACAACCGCGCCGTGACGCTCGATGAGGAAATCGAACGGCTGCGCGACCGGTCGCCCTCCTGACGACCGTGACGAAGAAGGAGCCGCATCATGGCCACCATTACGTCTGACCTTGCCACCAACCTGATGGTCAGCGCCGTTGCGCTGACCGCCCTGACCATCATGAGCCTGGCCGCGCTGCGCGGCTGGCGCGACTGGATCCAGCTGAAACGCGAAGAACTCGCCGCAGGGCATGTGTCCGTCACCCATGACGCCACCGTACCCCACGCCGGATCGCGGATCGAAATCGCCGATCTGAAAGAACGGCTGCGCAAGCTCGAAGCAATCGCAGCGGGGGTGGACCTCTAAGCGGGAAAACCGTTCGCATCGAGCGAAGTCGAGATGCCCATCGGCCTTGCGCTGACCCGACGGGTGTCTCGACTTCGCTCGACACGAACGGGCATTTTGGGCCTGACGCTCTTCCCCCATCGCCCCAAATCTGCCAGTGCCGCCGCCATGCGCAGCCTGACCGACATCCACGACGAATATGATTTCCTCGACGGCGACGATCGCTATCGCCTGCTGATCGACCTTGGCCGTGAACTGGAACCGATGCCGGACGCGCTCAAGACCGACGCGACTCTGGTCCGCGGTTGCAGCGCCAGCGTCTGGGTCTATCCGGTGCCGCAGGAGGGGGGCCGCCTGCATTTCCTCGCCGACAGTAACGCCGCGATCACCAAGGGCATTGTCGCGCTGGTGCTGGCGGCGGTGCAGGACAAACCGGCGTCCGAGGTTGCGGGCATGGACATCGCTGCCGCGCTCGCGCCCTTCGACCTCACGCGTCAGCTGTCGTCGAACCGCACCCAGGGCGTCCCCAACATGATCGCGCTGGTCCAGGACACCGCAAGGCGGATTGCCGCGGGCTGATCTCGTCGCCGCCTGGCTTTGCGTCGAGGCAGGAAGCTGTTGTTCCGCACGTTCGTCATCCCGGACTTGATCCGGGATCCATAGCCGCGCCGTCGTCGTGGATCCTGGATCAGGTGCGGGATGACGATGAAAGAGAAGTCGCAATCGATCGCTATCTGCCAAAAGAAAGGGCGCGGGAGTTGCCTCCCGCGCCCAATTCTCGTGTCTGCTCGCGCGGCTTAGAAGCCGACGGTCAGCGTCGCGCTGATCGTGCGCGGCGCGCCGATCTGGGCATTCGGCACCGAAGCGGGGTTGCCCGTGAATACATTGGGGCCCAGCACGCCGCCCTGGTTCAGACCAGGGGTGTAGTTGCCGACATAGAGCGAGTCGAACAGGTTATAGACATTGACCTGGAAGAAGGTCTTGTCATTCAGACCTGCCCATTCGAGGCTGAAGCGAGCGTCCAGATTGACCAGCCAGTAGGCATTGGTCTTGCTCGGATAGACTTCAACCGGAGCGGCCAGCGTGCCGCCATAGACCGGCAGGTTGGTGTCATAGATGAAACGACCACCGGTGCGCTTGCCGGTGATGCCCAGTTCAACCGGACCCAGCGTCCCGCGGACGGTGCCGCCGAAGCTGTATTCGGGCGCGCCCGATTCGCGGTTGCCGGCGGTTGCGACGAAGATCGGCTGACCGACGGTGGTGCACCCAGCAATCGCGCCGTTGACCTGTGCCACGGTGCATTCGCCCGACTGGACATTGTCCTTGATTTCCGACTTCATCCACGAACCGAAGACATAGAGCGCCAACTCGGGGATGGGCTGGTATGCAATGCTGCCGTCGATGCCATATTTGTCGACGCGACCCAGGTTGCGGTACAGGTTGCGGTCGGTTTCCGGATCGAACGCTGATGCCAGACGATCGTTATACTTGGTGAACCAACCCGAAATCTGCGCCTGCACCTTGCTGGTGCGATAGCGGAAGCCGAGGTCGAAGTTGTCGCTGGTTTCGGGCGACGGGCGCGCCGACTCCGTGGTCGGCGCAAAGAAGAACGCGTTGTACAGCGCGTCGGTGCCCGGAACCTGCAAACCCTTCGAATAGTTGGCGAACACCGACATCTGGCTGTTGGGCTTGAACATCAAGCCGACGTTGGGAAGGATGTCGTCATATTTCAGGACGCGCTGCTGCGGACCCTGGATCGTCGGGTTCAGGCCAGCGTAGGTCGCGTTGCGCGGATCGGTGGCGCTGCCGAAACATTCGACAAACCCGGTGTCGCTCGACGTGAAGCAGTTGTTGTTGAGGTCGCGCTTGAAGAACGGGGCGCGGATGCCGACGGTGGTGATGATGCGGCCGTCGGCCCATTCGCCGCGATACTCACCCGACACCTGGGTCAGGATCGCATAGGACAAACGATCACGCTTTTGCAGGATCGAACCGGTGGCGTCGGTCTGCGGTGCATCGGTGACCGGGAAGACGCTGAAGGGTTCGCCGTTAAACTGCAACAGGCCGACTTCGCCGGTCTGACGGTGGCGTGCGCGGTCATAGGTGAAACCGGCGCGGACGGTGTGGCTGTCGTTGATGTCCCAACGCAGGTTGGCGATCACGCCATAACGATGCGTCTGCGTCTGGCTGGGAGCCAGCATCGACACGCGGTCGAGGATGTCGCCGTCGCCGTTGAGGTCACGACCGAAATAGGGCTGACCGCCCAGATAGCCGGTCGAGTTGGTGACGCCAGCACCGGGGTTGATGTCGCGGAAGCCTTCGTTGGCGGTCACGGTGCCGCCGCCATTGGCCTTCACATACTGATAGCTCGGGTCGACGGTCAGGACGAGGCCTTCGGTCAGGGTGAACTTCGATGCGCCGCGGATGTTGCCCGTGTTCGACGGGTTATAGCGACGGTCGAATTCGGTGCCGCAGGTCGACTGGGCATCGACGAGGCCCGGGCGCGCTGCGACGGCGGTGGTGCAGGGTGCGGCGATGTCATATTCGCGCTCGTCCTTGTCGAGCGGGAAGCGGTTGCCCGAACCCGAACCGACGACGCGGTTGGCGTCGAGGCGCAGCGGCACCGAACCGAAGAAGTTGTTGCGGTTGACGTTGTAGTGGCCCGCGACCGAAATGAAGTCGCCGTTGTCGCCCAGCGGCTGCCAGATGCGACCGTTGAACTGCTTTTTGCGCAGGCGGCCATAGTTGTTGAACGGATTGTTGTTCGATGCGGTCGACGCCGACAGGAAGGCGCGCGTGCCCCACGGCGTGAATTCGCCGGTGTTGATCAGACCAAAGATGCGGAAGAATTCATATTCACCCGCCGAACCCGAGACCTTGACGCCGAATTCTTCGGTCGGGATCAGGGTGCGATAGTTCACGGTCGAACCGGTGGCGGCGGCGGTCGGGCTGTCGACGTCGGTCGAACCGAGGTTGACGTTGACCTGCTCGATCAGCTCGGGGTCGAGCTGCTGGTTCGAATAAATCGCATAGTTGCCCGAATCGTTCAGCGGCACGCCGTCGAAGGTCAGGCTGATACGGTCGGCCGAAAAGCCGCGGATCGTCAGCTGGCCGCCGGCCGAGCCATAGGCGTCGTTGTTGGTGAAGTTGACGCCTGGCAGCAGGTTAATCGTATCGAGGATCGTCTGACCGGGGTTCTGGCGTTCGATGATTTCCTGACCCAGAACGGCCTTCGCCTTTGAGGTGTCCGGCGACGAAATGCCGATAACGTCGGTTGCCGAAACGCCGGTGACGACGATTTCTTCGTCGAAGTCGACCGAACCGGTCGACTGGGCAAAGGCGGGCGTGGAAAGTAGCGCGAGCGGGATCAGCGCGCAGCTGGCGGCAAGCGTGTGACGGAAATGCATGTCAGGAAGTCCCCTTGGTGTGATGTCGTTCGGCAGGCGCGCGAAATGGGGCGCGCCAGTCCTGCGAGCGCCCCTGAAGCCCGCATGTGGCACGATTGTGACAGCAATTGTGACAGTGCAAGCGGCGTGGGCCGCGACGGGACGGAAAAGGTCAAAAAAGCGCGAATTTGCGTCACCAACGCCGAGTTATCCACAGCGACAAATGCGTTTTTCTCGGCAACTGTTGCTGCAATGCAACAATTTTGGCGCGACGCCGCTGTCGATTCGGCAATTTGCGGCGGGATCACACCCGCCGCGACTCAGGCGGCGTCGCCCGCCACCTCTTTTGCCTTGTCGGCATAAACCCGCACCGGATCCTTGCGGCCCTCGACGACATCCTTGTCGACGACGATCTCGACCACGTCGGTCAGGTCGGGCAGGTCGAACATCGTGTCGAGCAGGATCGCCTCGACGATCGAGCGCAGCCCGCGCGCACCGGTCTTGCGTTCGATCGCCTTCTTGGCGACCGCGACCAGCGCGTCGTCGGTAAAGGTCAGCACGACCTCTTCCAGATCGAACAGCTTGCGATACTGCTTTACCAGCGCGTTCTTGGGTTCGCCCAAAATCTTGACCAGCGCGTCGATGTCGAGATCTTCGAGCGTCGCGATGACGGGCAGGCGGCCGACGAACTCGGGGATCAGGCCGAATTTCAGCAGATCCTCGGGCTCGATATTCTTGAGCACTTCGCCCATGCGGCGCTCGTCGGGCCCGGCGACATGCGCGCCGAAACCGATCGACTTGCCCTGCAGGCGGTCGCCGATGATCTTTTCCAGGCCCGAAAACGCGCCTCCCGCGATGAACAGGATGTTCGTCGTGTCGACCTGCAGAAATTCCTGCTGCGGATGCTTGCGGCCGCCCTGCGGCGGAACGCTCGCAGTCGTGCCTTCCATCAGTTTGAGCAGCGCCTGCTGCACGCCTTCGCCCGACACGTCGCGGGTGATCGAGGGATTCTCGGCCTTGCGGCTGATCTTGTCGATTTCGTCGATATAGACGATGCCGCGCTGCGCCTTTTCGACATTATAGTCGGACGATTGCAGCAGCTTGAGAATGATATTCTCGACATCCTCGCCGACATAGCCCGCCTCGGTCAGGGTCGTCGCGTCGGCCATGGTGAAGGGCACGTCGAGGAAGCGCGCCAGCGTCTGCGCGAGCAGGGTCTTGCCGCTGCCGGTCGGCCCGACGAGCAGGATGTTCGACTTCGCCAGTTCGACCTCGTCACCGCGGCCGCTGTTCGCCAGGCGCTTGTAATGATTGTGCACGGCGACCGACAGGACGCGCTTGGCCTTGTTCTGGCCGATCACATAGGCATCAAGGTGGTGACAGATTTCCAGCGGCGTCGGCACGGCGCCGTCCTTGCGCGCGGCAACCCCGCCCTTGATCTCTTCGCGGATGATGTCGTTGCACAGTTCGACGCATTCGTCGCAGATGAACACGGTGGGTCCGGCAATCAGCTTGCGGACTTCGTGCTGCGACTTGCCGCAGAAGGAGCAATAGAGGGTGCTCTTGCTGTCCGAGCCGCTCAATTTCGTCATAAAACTTCCTTTGGCAGGCGCCGAAATGGCGGTGCCGTCCTTATCCTAGCCCGCGGTCACCCAATTACAATATGGCAATTGGGTGACATCGCCGCGATGTCCCGCTTAGCAGCAAGGCGCCAAACGGGCGTCAACAAATGCGGTTACCAATTCCGTCTTTCGTCATGCCGGATCGAGTGCGGGGTGACGATCGCTGGGATGGTCGCACGTTCAGGGCGTCGGGCCTTCGCTCAGATCCTTGGCCGCGTCGCCTTCCAGCGCGCCGGGGCGGCGGTCATAGACATGATCGACCAGCCCGAATGCCTTGGCTTCGTCGGCTTCGAGGAAGGTGTCACGGTCCATCGCTTTTTCGATGTCTTTCAGCGACTTGCCGGTATATTTCACATATAGCTCATTCATCCGCTTACGGATGCGCAGGATTTCCTTGGCCTGAATCTCGATGTCCGACGCCATCCCGCGCGCGCCGCCCGACGGCTGGTGGACCATGACGCGCGCGTTGGTCAGCGCGACGCGCATCCCGGGCTCGCCCGCCGCGAGCAGGAAGCTGCCCATCGAAGCGGCCTGACCGATGCACACCGTGCCGACGCGCGGGCGAATATACTGCATGGTGTCGTGGATCGCCATGCCCGCCGTGACGGCGCCGCCCGGCGAATTGATATACATGTAAATGTCCTTCTTCGGATTTTCCGATTCGAGGAACAGCAGCTGGGCGGTGATCAGCGACGCCATATTATCCTCGACCTCGCCAGTGACGAAGATGATCCGTTCGCGCAGCAGGCGTGAGAAAATGTCAAAGCTGCGTTCGCCGCGGCTCGTCTGCTCGACGACGACGGGGACAAGAGCGGCGAGCGGGTCGATCATTGGGAATGCGTCCTTATGCTATTGGAGCGCCGCGCCGAGAACCGGCGGGCTGGCCCCTCGGTCACCTACATCGGCGGGGCGGCGGAGGGTTTCAAGGGGGCAAATGACGCCGTGTTTCCCATTCTCGTCACCCCGGACTTGATCCGGGGTCCCGCTTGGCGGCGGCGAATAGCGGGACCCCGGATCAAGTCCGGGGTGACGATGACGGATATATTGGCATCAAAAAGGCAAGGGCGGGAAAGTCCCGCCTTCGTTTTCCAGATCAGTCGCCGGCACCCGGCTCGGGCGAGAACAGCGTTTCGAACTTGCCTTCGACACCCTTATATTCGTCGGCGTCGGCGGGGCTTTCTTTCTTCACCGTGATGTTCGGCCATTCGGCGCTGAACTTGGTGTTCACTTCCAGCCATTTTTCCAGGCCGCTTTCGGTATCGGGCAGGATCGCTTCGGCGGGGCATTCGGGCTCGCACACGCCGCAGTCGATGCACTCGTTGGGGTTGATGACGAGCATATTCTCGCCCTCATAGAAACAGTCGACGGGGCACACCTCGACGCAGTCCATATATTTGCACCGGACACAGGCATCGGTGACGACATAGGTCATGGTTTCTGGCTCCCTCAGTTGACGGCAACCGGGCCGTCAGGCTCTCTCTTGGCTCGCCTCTATGCCGCCGGGCGGCGGTGCGTCAACGCCTAGCGAGCAGTTGCGAATCACTCTCATTGGATAGGGTCGGGTGCGGGATTTGGATGCACAGCTTTTCCATCGCCGTTGATAGCGGGATTGCCGGTGGCGGGCGGCGCGGGGTCCAGACTTTGGTAGCAGGCCCGCGCTTCGCTCGCCGATCCGCGGCGCAGGGGCAGGGTCAACAGCCGCACCACTTCGATCCGCTCGCCGACTGGCAGCACCAGTGTCTGTCCGACATGGACCGCGCATGACGAGCGGGTGATACGCCGCCCGTCGAGCCGGATATGCCCGGCCTCGACCACCGCCTGCGCCAGGCTGCGCGAACGCGTGAAGCGCAGGAACCACAATAGCTTGTCGAGCCGGATGCTGCCCGCGGCGCCGGGGCTCGCCATCAGTCCTTGCGGCTTTCGGCGAGCAGTGCGGCCAAACCTGCGAACGGGCTGTTGGGCGACGGGCTGCGCCGAACCGGGCGGTCGGGGCGCGGTGGGCGCGGGGCATCGGGGCGCGGCGGATGGGGCTTCGCGCGTTTGTCTTTGCCATGAGGGACCGGCGGGCGGCGGCTGTCGCCATTGGCCGCCGACCGGGCCGGTGTCGCGGCGACCTTGCGCGGCGGTTTGCGGCGCTGGCGTTTGTCGGGCTTGCGCAGACCGGACCAGCGCCAGCGTTCCAGCGCAGGGTCGCCGACGCTGCGGAACCCGAAACTGCCCAGCAGCGCGCGCCGCGTGTCGCCGTCGAGCCCCAGCGAGGTGGCGAGCGCCGGGTCGATGACGAAGCCGGGCGGGGCGGCGACCATGTCGGCGTCGTCGCCGATTGGGGTGTCCTCGTGACGATCGTCGCCGCCTGCGATCGGCGCGGTCGGCGGCGCCGCGGCCTGCATCCGCGCCGCATGGGCCTGCCGCGCCAGCTTTTCGGCCATGTCGATACGCAGCCAGCCGCTGGCGCAACGACGAAAGCCCGCGATCGTCAGCCCCGCATGACTGCCCGCTTTTTGCAGCACCGCGCCGTGCGGCGGCAGCGTCGGTATTGGCGATCCCTGCTGCGCCGCGATCAGCGCCGCGCGCCAGCGCACCGCCTCTGGCTTGAGCAATGTCGGATGGAAAATGTCGAGCGAGCCGATGGTGAAGCCCAGCTTGCGCAGCTGCGGCCGCTCGTCGGCGGCCAGCGCGTTTAGCTGATCCTCGACCGCGGCGCGGCCGATCATGCCGCTGTTGTCGGTCAGCGCGGCGAGCAGCGCGCGCACCCGCGGCGGGGTGAACAGGTCACCCGCCGCCTCGCCCATCGCGGCGAGCGGGCCGGCGTGGCGGGCCAGCTGCGCGGCGATAAAGCGGTGCAGCCGCTCGGTAATCGCCTGCACCTGGACGGGTTCGAGCCGCCGCAGCGACGGGTCGATCTGGATCGACGGCTGGACCAGCGTCGGTCCCTTGGCGAGCGTCGCGATTGCATGGCCGTGCCAGGCGAGCCGTGGCGGCGCGCCCGGTTCGGCGATCAGCGACAATGCGCTATCGTCGCCCTCGGCGAGTGCGGCGGCGCGGCGACCGAGTTCGGCGCGCAAATGCTTTTCAGCGGCGGCGAGCAGCATCCGGTGATCGCTCGCTTTGGCGACCGGATCGACCTTGAACTGAAAGCCCTTGAGCGTGCCGATCGCCTCACCATCGACCGCGACGGTGCCGTCGGGGCCGACTGCGACCGGCAGCGCGGCATGGCGCTGTCCGGCGTCGCGCAGCAGCAGTGCCAGCCGCCGATCAACGAAGCGCTGCGCCAGCGCCGCGTGCAGCGCGTCGGACAGGCGCGATTCGAGCGCCTGGGTCTGTTCGGTCCACCCCGCCGCGCCCGCGATCCAGTCGCCGCGCTGCGCGATGAAGCACAAGGTGCGCACGGCCGCGATGCGGCTCGCGAGCTGATCGATGTCGCCCTCGACATCGTTGAGCTTGGCCAGTCGCTTGGCGAACCAGTCGGGGTCGATCATTCCGTCGCCGCTGGTGCGCCATTGCCACAGCTTGAAGATCGTCCGGCTGTGATGTTCGGCGCCCAATTGTTCGAAATCGGGCAGTCCGCAAATATCCCACAGGCGCTGGACCGCGTCGAAATCGCCGCCGCGCGCGCGCACCTCCATGTCGCCCGCCAGATGCCGCAGCACCGCAATGTCGACGGCTTCGGGTGCCGGGCGCAGCGCCGGGTTCGTCGGCGGCTGCGCAAGGTCGGACAAGAGCTGGTCGAGCGAGCCGAAACCTGGCGTCGGGTTGCGCCAGAACAGGCTGGCCAGCGGCGGGAAATGATGTCCCTCGATCGCCGCCACTTCTTCCGGGGTAAAGCCGCCCTGCGGCAGGCCGACGGTGCCGAAACTCCCGTCCTGCTGATGCCGCCCGGCGCGCCCGGCGATCTGCGCCATTTCGGCGATTGTCAGGCGGCGAAGGCGCCGCCCATCGAATTTCTGCAAGCTGGCAAAGGCGACATGCTGGACATCAAGGTTCAGTCCCATGCCGATCGCGTCGGTGGCGACCAGATAATCGACCTCGCCGGCCTCGAACATCGCGACCTGCGAATTGCGCGTCTTGGGGCTGAGCGCCCCCATCACCACCGCAGCGCCGCCTGAAAACCGGCGCAGCATCTCGGCGATCGCGTAAACCTCCTCGGCGGAAAAGGCGACGATCGCCGACCGCTTGGGCAGGCGCGACAACTTCGACGACCCGGCGTAGCTCAAGGTAGAGAAACGCGGGCGGGTGACGATCTCGGCCTCCGGCACCAGTTCGCGGACCAGCCCGCGCAGGCTCGCCGACCCCAGGATCATCGTCTCCTCACGGCCGCGTGCGCGGAGCAGGCGATCGGTAAAGACATGGCCGCGCTCGGGATCGGCGCCCAGCTGCACCTCGTCGATGCCGACAAAGGCGACGTCGCGTTCGACGGGCAGCGCCTCCATCGTGCCGAGCAGATAGCGCGCCTGCGCCGGCAGGATGCGTTCCTCGCCGGTCATCAGCGCGACCTGCGCCGGTCCCTTGATCGCGACGACCCGGTCATACACTTCGCGCGCCAGCAAGCGGAGCGGGAAGCCGATCATGCCGCTCGAATGGGCGGTCAGGCGCTCGACCGCCAAATGGGTTTTGCCGGTGTTGGTGGGGCCAAGGACAGCCTTGACCGGCTGGGAAGAGGATGACGTCATGTTCTTGGCGGCCAAGCTGGCATGGCGGCGGGCGCCGCGCAACCGCCGATCGTTGAACTGCGGGGTGGTGGCTGATTTTTCATCGCAGCTTGCACAATATCCCACCCCCGCCACAACTGGCCGCAACCCTCGGCGGCGAAACCGCCATTAAATTGACTTTAACGACCTTTCTTTACAGACAGGCTTGGAAAATATCATTCGGTGGCCGGGTTTTCGGGAGGTCCATCGGGCGGGGGTTGCAATTTGTTTCAGCGTCACGAACCCATCGCGGGGATGTCCGGCAATGCGGCTGCGCTCGCGATGTCGCAGGCGATTGCGCCGCTGAAAACCGCGCATGATTCGGATGCGCTCGGCTGGCGGGACCGGCTGGCACAGCTCGATCTGGTGCCCGACCTGGGTGACAATATCGGTTCGGCCGAATGGTGGCGCGGGCTGGCGACCTTAACCCTGCTCTGCGGCACGGCAATCGCAACTTTCCCTGGAATTCAACCGCTTAACGTCGGCGGAATCCCGGCACTCGACGCGCGCGACTTCAACGAGGCACGCGCGCAGATGATCGTGCCGCTCGCGCTGGGTGGCGACACCGGGCGGCATATGGCCGCCACCGATGCCGTGCGCCCGCTGACCCAAACGCCCGAACGCCCGCAGATCGAACTCACCGCCACCCTGGGCAGCGGCGACAGCTTTGCGCGCCTGCTCGAACGCTCGGGCGTCGGTGGCGGCGAGGCGCAGGCGCTGGCGAATCAGGTGGCGAGCGCGGTGCCGCTGGCCGACATTGCGCCGGGAACACGGATCGACCTGATCCTGGGCCGCCGCGCCGCGCGCACGATGCCGCGTCCGGTCGATGCCTTGGCCATGCGCGCGCGCTTTGACCTCCGCATCGAAATGGAGCGCGAGGGCGACCGGCTGGTCATGCGGCGTATCCCGATCGCGGTCGATACCACCCCGCTGCGCATCCGCGGCCGGGTTGGCGACAGCCTGTACCGTTCGGCACGCGCCGCCGGGGCGCCGCCCGCGGCGATCCAGTCGTACTTGCGCGTCATTGGCCGCCAGATTTCGGTCGGCAGCGACATTCGCGCCAATGACGAATATGACATCATCGTCGATTACCGCCGCGCCGAAACCGGTGAGAGCGAAACCGGCAAGCTGCTCTATGCGGGGCTGATCCGCGGCGGCAAGCCCAAGCTGTCGATGCTCGAATGGAATGTCGATGGCCGCACCCAGTGGTTCGAGGCGTCGGGCGTCGGCGAACAGCGCGGCGGCATGGCGCGTCCGACGAATGGCCGCATCACCTCGACTTTCGGGATGCGCCGTCATCCGATCCTCGGCTATCGCCGGATGCACAGCGGCATCGATTTCGGCGGCGGCTATGGCGCGCCAATCTATGCGGTGACCGATGGTGTGGTCACGATTGCCGGACGTCACGGCGGCTACGGCAATTTCGTCAAGCTCAATCACGGCAACGGTCTCGGCACTGGCTATGGCCATATGAGCCGCATCGCGGTGCGCCCCGGCCAGCGCGTCAATCGCGGCCAGGTGATCGGCTATATCGGCTCGACCGGCCTGTCGACCGGCCCGCACCTCCATTACGAACTCTATCGCAACGGTCGCGCGGTGAACCCGTCGTCGGTGACCTTCGTCACCCGCGCGCTGCTGGAAGGCAAGGCGCTCGCCGATTTCCGCGCCCGCATTCGGACGCTGACCGCGGTTGCGCCGGGCGCCGCCCTGACCCCCATCGCGCCGAAACAGGTCGAGGGGCCGAAACTCGGCAGCCTTGCCGATGTCGCGTCGAAGCGCGCCTTGGGCGGGATATAGCACTGTGAGCGCCAAGCTCTAATGCCGTTCGTGTCGAGCGAAGTCGAGACACCCATCGACCTCACGCTGGGCCGATGGGTGTCTCGACTTCGCTCGACACGAACGGTGTTTGGGTCTCCCTGAGTCCGCCAATATCCATTTGCCCCGGCGCCATCCCCCGCTATGCACGCGCGATGACCCACGCCGCCTTTCCCGACCTGCGCCTCCGCCGCACCCGCCGCACCGGCTGGAGCCGCGCGATGGTCCGTGAAACGACGCTGGCGCCGTCGAACCTCATCTGGCCGCTGTTCGTGTGCGAGGGCGCGGACAGCGAAGAACCGATCGCCAGCCTGCCCGGCGTCTCGCGCTGGTCGGTCGATCGCATCGTCGATCGCGCCCGCGATGCGGTGGCGGCGGGCATCCCGTGCCTCGCGCTGTTTCCCTACACGCAGCCCGACCGGCGCAGCGCCGACGGCACCGAGGCGCTTAACCCTGAAAATCTGATGTGCCGCGCCACCGCCGCGATCAAACAGGCGCTTGGTGACGAAATCGGCGTGCTCACCGACGTCGCGCTCGATCCCTATACCAGCCACGGGCAGGACGGGCTGATCGATGATGCGGGCTATGTGCTCAATGACGAAACCGTTGATGTACTGGTCGGGCAGGCACTGAACCAGGCCCGCGCGGGCGCCGACATCATCGCGCCCAGCGACATGATGGACGGCCGCATCGCGGCGATCCGTGCCGCGCTGGAAGCCGAAAGCTTCGGCCATGTCCAGATCATGAGCTATGCCGCCAAATATGCCTCGGCCTTCTACGGCCCGTTCCGCGACGCGGTCGGCTCGCGCGGGTTGCTCAAGGGCGACAAGAAAACATACCAGATGGACCCCGCCAACGCCGAAGAGGCGCTGCGCGAAGTCGCGCAGGATCTGGCCGAGGGCGCCGACAGCGTGATGGTCAAGCCGGGGCTGCCCTATCTCGACATCGTCCGCGCGGTGAAGGATAATTTTGCGGTGCCGGTCTACGCCTATCAGGTGTCGGGCGAATATGCGATGATCGAGGCCGCGGCGGCGGTGGGCGCGGGCGACCGCGACGCGCTGGTGCTCGAAACATTGCTGGCCTTCCGCCGCGCCGGGGCGTCGGGGGTGTTGACCTATCATGCGCTGCACGCGGCGCGGCTGCTGAACGAATAATCGAATAGGGGTGGGCTTATCATGACTGCGTTACCGCGGCGCTGGCTGTTTGTGCTGACCATATTGGTCGGCAGTTTCCTGCTCTTTCAGGTTCAGCCGATGGTGGCCCGCATGGTGCTGCCCAAACTCGGCGGCGCCCCGGCGGTGTGGAACAGCGCGATGCTCGTCTATCAGGCGCTGCTGCTCGGCGGCTATGCCTATGCGCATTGGCTCGGTCGCTTCACCGTTCAGCGACAGGCGATGATCCATGTGGCGCTGTTTCTGGTCGCCGCGCTGTGGCTGCCGATCGGCATCGCGCAGATCACCCCGCCGGGGCCGGGGCAAGAGGCGCTGTGGGTGCCGCTGCTGCTGCTCGCCTCGATCGGTCCGGTATTCTTCGTCGTGTCGGCGCAGGCGCCGCTGATGCAGCGCTGGTTCGCCGCCGACGCCCGCGCGGGGGATCCCTATTATCTCTATGCGGCGTCGAACCTTGGCAGCTTTGCCGGGCTCATCAGCTATCCGGCGCTGGTCGAACCGAACCTGCCGCTCGCGGCGCAAAGCTGGGGCTGGACCGCGGGTTATGCGCTGCTCGTCCTGCTCGTGGCGGCGAGCGCCGCGGCGCGCTGGCATGGCCGGGCGGCTGATCCGGCCAGCGACGCCGCGGTCACCGACGAACCGCGCCCGACCTGGCGGCGCCAGCTTCACTGGCTGCTGATTGCGGCGGTGCCGTCGGGGCTGATGCTGTCGACGACGACCCATTTGACCACCGATATCGTCGCGATGCCGCTGCTCTGGGTGCTGCCGCTCGGCCTCTATCTGCTCAGCTTCGTCATCGCCTTTTCGACGATGAACCGGTTGACCGAGGTTTTTGTTTTCATTGCGCCGACGGTGTTGCTGACGATCGGTGGGCTGGCGCTGCTCAGTTCGGGCGGCGGGTCTTTGCTGGTCGCGCTTGCCAGTCTGGCGATGCTGTTCGTCGTTGCGACCGCGCTCCACGGCTATCTCTATCATCTGCGCCCCGCGCCGCAGCATCTGACGCTTTTCTATTTGATCATGTCCGCGGGCGGGGTGCTTGGCGGCCTGTTCGCGGCGCTGCTCGCACCGTTGCTGTTCGATTGGGTGTACGAACATCCTTTGCTCACGCTTGCGGCGGCGATGCTGCTGCCGCTGCCGGTCATCCTGCCGTGGGACAAATGGCTGAAACTGTCGGCGAGGACGGCGCGCCTGGTTGTGGGCCTGCTCGTGGCCGTCGCCGCCTTCGCCAGCCTGCGGATGGTCGACGGCTGGTCGGGCCGGCTCGATATCGACGTGGGGATGTGGGGCTTTGCTATCCTGGTGATCGGGGTGCTCGTAATCGGCTGGCGCTGGGCCTATGTCGCCGTGCTCGCCCTGCTGATGATCGGGGTCGGCGGCTGGAGCACCATTCAAGAAAGCCTGACCGGCGACCGCGTGCGCAGCTATTTCGGTGTCTACACCGTCACCGATTATCCCGCGCAGGGACAAAGACGGCTGGCGCATGGGACGACGCTGCACGGGTTGCAGCGCACCGACCCCGCACACCGCCGCGAAGCAACCACCTATTATGGTCCGCAATCGGGGGTTGGCCTGACGCTGGCAAGGGCGGAGGCGCTCGCCGGACCCGGCGCGTCGATCGGTATCGTCGGGCTGGGGGCGGGGACGCTTGCCTGTTACCGGCGTCCCGGCCAGCAATGGACCTTTTTCGAGATCGACCCGGTGATGGTCGATATCGCGCGCGACCCCAGCAAATTTACCTTTCTGTCCGATTGTGCCGACGATGCTCCCGTCGTCGTGGGCGATGCGCGGTTACAGATCGCCCAGCAGCCACCGGCGCAGTTCGATGTCGTGGTCATCGACGCCTTTTCGTCCGACGCGATCCCGCTCCATCTTTTGACCAAAGAAGCGATCGGCATCTATGCGCGGGCATTGAAACCCGACGGCATTTTGCTCATCCATATTTCGAACCGGTTTTTCGGGCTGGAACCGGTGCTGGCCGAAGAGGCGCGGGCGCGCGGGTGGACGGCGGCGATCCGGCTCGATCCCGGGCCGGCCACTGAGGGCATCGACGATCTGACCGCGTCGAACTGGATCGCGCTGACGGCGACGCCGGGGCGGATGACGCAGCTGACCGGCGGCCTGCGTCCGCGGGACAAGGCTGATGAAGACGATGCCTGGGTCGCGCTGCAATCGACCCCCGGGTTTGAACGCTGGACCGACGATTATGCCTCGACGCTGCCGGTCCTGATGTGGGGCAGCCTGATCGGAAAGCGTGACGAATGACCTATCGCGACGTCAGCATCATCAGCATCAACGGCAAGACGCCGACGATCCACCCGAGTGCGTTCATCGCGCCGGGGTGCCGGATCATCGGCGATGTGACGATCGGCCCCGACGTCAGCATCTGGTATAATTGCGTGCTGCGCGCCGATGTCAGCCGCATCGTGATCGGCGCGCGATCAAATATCCAGGACGGCAGCATCGTCCATTGCGACGGCCCGATGCCGCATCGACCCGACGGCTTTCCGACGATCATCGGCGAAGACGTGCTGATCGGCCATCTCGCGATGGTCCACGGCTGTACCCTGGCCGACCGCGCGTTCGTGGGGCTGAAGGCGACGGTGATGAACGGGTGCCGGATCGGCAGCGATGCGATGCTCGCGGCGGGCGCGCTGCTGACCGAGAACAAGGAAATTCCCGACCGTGAATTGTGGGCCGGTGCTCCCGCACGGCGGGTGCGCGACATTGACGATGCGCAGGCGGCGGGGATGCAGATGGGCGTCGCGCACTATGTGATGAACGGGCGCATGCACAAAGCGGCGGTCGAGGGCTGATCTCAAACGGCAAAAGAAAAAGGCGCCCCGGTTCCCCGGCGCGCCCATTCTCTCACCGTCGCCGGCAGCTCAGCTGAAGTTCACCATCGCATAGAGCATGGGGATCGACAGCAAGGTGTTGGTGCGCGAAAAGATCATCGCGGTCTTGGCGGCTTTCGCCTTGGTTGCATCATCGGCCTCGACGATGCCCAGCGCCTTTTTCTGGTTCGGCCAGATCACGAACCACACGTTGAACGCCATGATCAGGCCCAGCCACATGCCAACGCCGATCAGCTGGTAGGGATCCTGCAATCCCAACGCCGGCACCAGATATTTCGCATGACCCGCGATGGCGACGCCCAGCAGCACGGTGATCAACGCCGCCCAGCGGAACCAGAACAGCGCCGCGGGGGCGATATGCTTGCCGACCGCAGGCTTCAGTTCGGCCGGGATCTTCGGCATTGTCGGAATCTGAACGAAGTTGAAATAGTAAAGCAGGCCGATCCACAGCACGCCAAAAAAGGTGTGCAACCAGCGCATGACCGCATTGGCAGCGGAAACTCCGTCCTCGA
The DNA here is from genome assembly GCF_002454115.1 of Sphingopyxis sp. UBA6723. Classification (GTDB taxonomy): domain Bacteria; phylum Pseudomonadota; class Alphaproteobacteria; order Sphingomonadales; family Sphingomonadaceae; genus Sphingopyxis. Next base: position 696,226 of record NZ_DKIH01000013.1, read on the forward strand.
AATTCTGCCCGTTCAGGCCCAGCATCAGGACGATCGAAAGCACCAGCCCGGCGCCGAGCACCGCGTGCAGATTGCCGAAAAATTTATCCATATTCATTCCCCCTCGCATATCCGGCAGGGCCGCGACCCCGAACCGATCGCGCCCGCTATGCCAGCGTCGGGGCCCGGACTCAACTTTTGTCGGTCGCCGGTTCTTCGGGAACCGCCAGCCCGTTCTTCAGCATCACCGGCACTTGGGTCAGGGTGAACAGGAACGACAGCGCGGTGATCCCCCACACCTTGACCGTCAGCCACAGGTCGAAACTCATCTGCTTTGCCTGGATCATTTCGTACATGACATGGTTGGCGATGCCGAGCGCGGCAAAGAACAGCCCCCAGTTGCGCGACAGCAGCAACCAGCCGCGGTCGGTCAAACCCTCAAGCGCCGATTGGAGCAGATATTTCAGCATCGGCTTGCCGAACCACCAGCCGCCCAGCAGCAACACCGCAAAGGCACCATAGATGATCGTCGGCTTCATCACGATAAAGCGTTCGTCGTGGAACCAGATGGTCAGCGCGCCGAACCCGATCACCAATATGCTCGACAGCCACAGCATCGGCGAAATTTTGCCCAGCTTCCACTTCGACACCGCCATCGCGATGACGATCGCCACCATGAAGGCGACTGTCCCTTTGATCGCTGCGGTCGTCGCCGCAAAGGCACCTTCGCCGCCCGATGACAGTTTATAGGCGATGAAAAAGACCAGCAACGGCCCAAAATCGATCGCGAAGTTCAGCCAGCCATGCTTGGCGGGCGGCGGGGCGGGGATCGCTTCGGGGCCGGTCGGCGGCACGTCGAGGGGGGCGGCGGTCATCTGATATTTCCTGCAATGATGGCGGCGATCTCGTCGGCGTCGAAGGGGCGAAGGTCGTCGATGGTTTCACCGATGCCGATCGCGTGGATCGGAAGGCCATGACGCTCGGCCGCCGAAACGAGCACGCCGCCGCGCGCGGTGCCGTCGAGCTTGGTCATGATGAGGCCCGTAACCCCAGCGACTTCGCGGAACACGTCGATCTGCGCCAGCGCATTCTGCCCCGTCGTCGCGTCGAGCACGAGCACGACATCGTGCGGCGCCGCGGGGTTGAGCCGCCCCAGCACGCGCTTGATCTTGGCCAGCTCGTCCATCAGCTCGCGCTTGTTCTGAAGGCGGCCCGCGGTGTCGACGATCAGCACGTCGATCCCGGTCGCAGTCGCCTGTTTGACCGCGTCGAACACGATGCCCGCGCTGTCGCCACCCTCGGGGCCCGCCATGATCGGGACGCCCAGCCGTTCGGCCCAAACCTTCAGCTGGCCGATCGCGGCGGCGCGGAACGTATCGCCCGCGACCAGCATCACGCCATAATCCTGTTCCTGGAACAGGTGCGCCAGCTTGGCGATCGTCGTGGTCTTGCCGGACCCGTTGACCCCGATCACCAAGATGACCTGCGGGCGCGGAAAGGCGTCGATGTCGAGCGGTTCGGCAACAGGCCGCAGCACCGCAGCGATTTCTTCGGCGACGATCTTGCGCAGTTCCTCGACCCCGCCCGCGACGGCATCGCGCCGTGCAGCCAGCCGCTCGCGGATACGCGCCGCCATCGCCGGACCCAGGTCGGCGGTAATCAAGGCCTCTTCGATGCGGTCGAGATCATCCTCGTCCAGCCGCGCCTTGCCGGTCAGCCCCGCCAGATTTTCGCCCAGCCGCTCCGACGTGCGCCGGAACCCGCCAAGCAGTCGTTCGCTCCAGCTTTGTCCGCTCATGCGGCAATGTCCTGTACGATGGGGGTGGCGATCATGCGGTCTCCGTCGCGTGCGGTCATCCGCACGGCGATGATGGTGCCCGGCGCGGCAGGCGCGGTCAGGCGGATGGCGGCGAAATTTTCGGCATGGCCTGTCAGCCCGTCGCGCTCGACCAGCACCGCGGCGGTGGCGCCGATCTGGCGGTCGAGCCAGTCCTGCCGCCGCCGTGCATTGGCTTCGCGCAGCGTTGCAGCGCGCTCGCGCGCAATACTGCGCCCGACTTGCGGCATACGGGCGGCGGGGGTTCCGGCGCGCGGACTGTAGGGAAAGATATGGCCGAAAATGATGTCACAATCGTCGATCAGCGCCAGCGAGTTCGCGAACATCGCATCATCCTCGGTCGGGAAGCCGGCGATCAGGTCGGCGCCGATCGCAATTTCGGGGCGTGCGGCTTTGAGCCGCGCGACAAGCGCCACGGCGTCGGCGCGGCGGTGGCGGCGCTTCATCCGCGTCAGCACCATGTCATCGCCCGCCTGGAGCGACAGGTGGACGTGCGGCATGATGCGCGCTTCCCGGGTGATCAACGCAAACAGCGCATCGTCGATGCGGTTCGGGTCGAGCGACGACAGGCGCAGCCGTTCGATCGGCAGCGCCAGCAGCGCCTCGACCAGCGCCGCCAGCGTCGTGCCGCTGTCGTCACCATAGCTCGCCAGATCGACCCCGGTCAGGATGATCTCGCGCTGGCCGCGGTCCAGCGCGGTGCGCGCGGCCGCGACCACCGCCCCGCCCGTCGCCGACCGCGCCATCCCGCGCGCCATGACGGTCGCGCAAAAGGTGCAGCTATGTGAACAGCCGGTCTGGACGCCAAGAAAAGCGCGCGCATGATCGGCGCCGGAGAGGGCGGGGCTGTAGGGCAAACTGCGCCCCTGCGAAGGCAGGGGCCCATCACCGGTACTATCGTCTTGCGATCGCCCTTCGTTTGGCGACGCGGTGGCAGGAGATGGACCCCCGCCTTCGCGGGGGAACAGGGAAGAGGATGAACGATAGCTCTCAACCAGCCCCTTCGCATCGTTGCGCACCACCCGCGCGCCCATGTCCGCGAACCGCTCGGCTTCCAGCTCCGCCGCACATCCGGTGACGACAATCTCTACCCCCGGCCGCTCGCGCAAGGCCCGCCGTACCGCCTGCCGCGCCTGCCGCACCGCCTCGTCGGTCACCGCGCAGCTGTTGAAGATGATGGTATCGCGGGCGCCCGCCTCGAGTGCCGCGGCGCGAACCGCTTCCCCCTCGGCGATATTCAGCCGGCAACCAAAATTGACGACGTCAACGCCGTCCAGCACCGCATCGCTCATCCGAACTGCGCCCAGTCGGTTTCGCCCTCATATACCCGCGTCGCCGCGCCGCTCATCACGATCGGTTCGCCCGGCGCCCAGCGGATGACCAGATCGCCGCCGGGCAGCGATATCGTCACCGGCGACTGGACCAGCCCGGCGCGGATCGCGGCGACCGCGGTGGCGCACGCGCCGGTGCCGCAGGCTTGGGTCAGCCCGACCCCGCGCTCCCAGACGCGCAGCTGCAACTGGTTCTCGCCGTCGAGGCTCGCGACATTGACGTTGACACGCTCGGGGAACAGCGGGTCGGTTTCGATCCGCGGCCCCAGCGCATCGAGCGCCACCGCATCGGCCTCGGGGACGAAAAAGACGATGTGCGGGTTGCCGACATTGACCGCGGCGCCATGCTCCAGCTCGTCCCATGCGACGGGCATGTCGCGCGTGTCCATCGGCATCGCGAGCGGGATCAGCTCCCAGTCGAACGACGGTTCGCCCAGCGTCACTTCGGCGCCGCCGTCGGCGGGGGTAACGCGCAGCATCCCGCCCAGCGTTTCGATCACCGCGGGCTGGCCGATCAGCGTCGCGACGCAGCGTGTCGCATTGCCGCACGCCTCGACCTCGCCACCATCGGCGTTGAAGATCCGCATCCGGACATCGGCCTTGCTCGACGGTTCGAGCAGGATCAGCTGGTCGCACCCGATGCCATGCCGCCGGTCGGCAATCGCATGCGCGCGCGCCGGCGTCATTTCGACCGCGCTGGCGCGCGCGTCGATGACGACAAAATCATTGCCCAGCCCATGCATCTTGGTGAAGCGATCCGCCATAGTTCGCGCATGTAAGGGGGCGGGCGTGGGAAGTCTAGCGATGCGGGGCAGGGCGTGCCCGCGGCTGGCGAACTCTCCCCTCCCTGGAAGGGAGAGGAGCAGGTTACCCAGTCTTGCGCAGCGGTTCTTGTTCTGGTGTCGGGGAGTGGCTCGGCGGCACCATCGGCGCACGCAACAAGCCGCGTTCGGCAAGCAGGCGTTCGGTGTCGGCGGCGGAGGCGGCGCGGCCGAAATACCAGCCCTGACCCTTGGCACAGCCCAGCCGCGTCAGTTCGATCGCGGTCGCTTCGTCCTCGACCCCTTCGGCGGTGATCGGCATTGCCAGGCTTTCACCCAGCCGCACGATCGCGACGACGATCGCCTGCGCATCGGGGCTGCCGCGCATCGCGGCGACAAAGCTGCGGTCGATCTTGATCCGGTCGAACGGCAGCGCACGCAGGTGCGACAGCGATGAGTAACCGGTGCCGAAATCGTCGAGGCTGAGCGACACACCCTGGTTCTTCAGGCTGGTGACGATCGAACGGACGAGCGGCAGATTTTCGAACAGCGAGCTTTCGGTAATCTCGACCTCAAGCTGGCTCGCGGGAAAACCGACCTCGACCAGCAGCTTGGTCAGCTTCTGGCTGAACCACGGATCTTTCAGTTGCTGCGGCGAGATATTGACGGCGAGCAGGATCGACGGATCCCAGCCTTTGGCGATTTCCATCGCCTGCCGGATGACCTGCAACGACAATTCGCCGATCAGCCCGCTTTCTTCTGCGACGGGGATAAAGCGTTCGGGCGGGATCAGGCCATATTCGGGCGATTCCCAGCGCATCAGCATCTCAAAGCCGACCAGCCGACCCGTCGCGATGTCAACCTGTGGTTCGAAATGCGGCACGAATTCGCCGCGCGGCATCCCTTCGCGGATGCCGGTTTCGATCTGGTTGCGCACCTGCACCGCCATTTCCATGCCGGGTTCGAACCAGCAGAAGCGGTTCCGCCCTTCATCCTTGCAATGATACATCGCGATGTCGGCCTGGCGAACCATGGTTTCCATCGTCACGCTCGCATCGTCGGCAAGCGCGATACCGAGCGATGCGCCGATGCGGATTTGCTGCGCATCATGGGCGACCGACGTTTCGAGCGCCGTGACCAGTTCGGCGGCGAGTGCGTCGATCGTGGCGCGGGCGGACGGTTCGAACGCCAGCATCGCGACAAATTCGTCGCCGCCCAGCCGCGCTTTGGTCGCATTGGGCGGCAGGATCGCCGAAATGCGTTCGGCGGCGACCTGGAGCACGCGGTCGCCGGCGGCATGGCCGTGGATGTCGTTGACGGTCTTGAAATGGTCCAGGTCGAGCAGGAACAGCGCCACGTGGCGATGGTCTGCGATGGCATCGACGATCTGCTGCTGCCCGGTCGCAAGTAACGAGCGGCGATTGAGGAAGCCGGTCAGCGGATCGGTATCGGCCAGATAGCGGGCGCGCTGTTCCGCTTCGGTGCGCTCCCGGATTTCGCGGTTCAAATCTTCGTAACGCCGCCAGCCGAACAGGATCAGCGCCACATTCAGCACCATCGCCGCCGCCAGCGCGCGGTCGGGGCCGCCACCGATACCGATCAGCGTGTTCACCACCGCCTGAAGAACGGTGCTGCCGGTGCCAACGAAAAGCAGGATTGCGGCGACGACGATGCCGCCCGCAACGATGTCGCGCTTGGCCCCGGTGCTGCGGTCCAACTGTTTGGGCGTATCTGTCATCTGGTTTTCCCCACCGTTACCCCGTAATGCCCGCAAAGCGGTGAAATTTGGGTTAAGTCGGCGCCGGTTTCGCTCGCTTGCCTTTGCGGGATGATCGGTGTATTGGCGCCCCGTTCGGCCGCATCTTGCGAACGAGCTATCGATGTCCGCGACGGAAATTATGTCCACGGATAACCGCTGGTTGGCGAGGTTTCGCTCACCGGCGTGTTTTGCGTTGCGGGCGCCGAAACAAAGGATTTGTGGCGCATGTTCGACAGTCTGAGCAATCGGCTTGGCGATGTTTTCGGGAAGCTCCGCGGTCGCGGCGCGCTGACCGAGGCCGACGTGCGCGCGGCGATGCGCGAAGTGCGAATCGCGCTGCTTGAGGCCGATGTCGCGCTGCCCGTTGTGCGCAGCTTCGTCGATCAGGTCACCGACCTTGCGATCGGCCAGAACGTCCTGCGCTCGGTCACCCCGGGGCAACAGGTGGTCAAGATCGTCAGCGACGCGCTGACCGAAATGCTCGGCTCCGAAACCGCCGAGCTCGACCTCAACGTCGCCCCGCCCGCGGTGATCATGATGGTCGGTCTGCAAGGCTCGGGTAAAACCACCACCACCGCCAAGATCGCCAAGCGGCTCAAGGAAAAAGAACGCAAAAAGGTGCTGATGGCGTCGCTCGACGTCAATCGCCCCGCCGCGCAGGAACAGCTTGCCGTCCTCGGCAGCCAGATCGACGTCGCGACGCTGCCCATCATCGCGGGGCAACAGCCGGTCGAAATCGCCCAGCGCGCGATGCAGGCCGCAAAGCTGCAGGGTTACGACGTCCTGATGCTCGACACCGCGGGCCGTCTCCACGTCGACCAGCAGTTGATGGACGAGATGCAGGCGGTGTCGCGCGCCTCGACGCCGACCGAAACCCTGCTCGTCGTCGACAGCCTGACCGGTCAGGACGCGGTGCAGGTCGCGCAGCGCTTTAGCGATCAGGTGCCGCTCACCGGCGTTGTGCTCACCCGCATGGACGGCGATGCGCGCGGCGGCGCCGCGCTGTCGATGCGTGCGGTCACTGGCAAGCCGATCAAGTTCGCGGGTACGGGCGAGAAACTCGACGGGCTCGAACTCTTCCAGCCGTCGCGCATCGCGGGCCGCATCCTCGGCATGGGCGACGTCGTCAGCCTGGTCGAGCGCGCTGCCGAAACGATCCAGGCCGACGAGGCTGAGGCGATGGCGGCGAAGATGGCCAAGGGCCAGTTCGACCTCAACGACCTCAGAACACAGCTCAACCAGATGCGCCGCATGGGCGGCCTTGGCGCCCTCGCGGGCATGATCCCCGGGATCAAAAAAGCGCAGGTCGCGATGGCGCAGGGCGGTGCCGACGACAAGATGCTGATCCATTTCGACGCGATCATGGGGTCGATGACCCCCAAGGAGCGCGCCAAGCCCGAAATCCTGACCGCGAAGCGCAAGATCCGCATCGCCAACGGGTCGGGCACCACGGTGCAACAGGTCAACAAGGTGCTGAAGATGCACCAGGAAATGGCCGGCGCGATGAAGAAGATCCGCAAGATGGGCGGGCTGAAAGGCCTCGGCGCGCTGTTCGGCAAGGGCGGCGGCATTCCCGGCATGGGCGGCGGCGGTGGCATGGGCGGAATGCCCGGCCTTGGCGGTGGTGGGTCGATCCCGCCGGAACTCGCAAATTTTATGAATAAAAAGAAGTAATTACACCCGATTTTCAGTTTCTGGTTTCAGTTTACAGACAAAGGAAAATATCATGGCTACTGCTATTCGCCTCGCTCGCGGCGGCTCCAAAAAGCGTCCTTATTACAAGATCGTCGTTGCCGATTCGCGCAGCCCGCGCGACGGCCGCTTCATCGAACGCATCGGCAGCTACAACCCGCTGCTCGCCAAGGACAATCCCGAGCGGATCAAGCTCGACGCCGACCGCGCGAAGCATTGGCTGAGCGTTGGCGCCCAGCCGAGCGACCGCGTTGCCCGCTTCCTCGATGCCGCCGGCATTCAGGAGCGCGCTGCGCGCAACAATCCGAACAAGGCTGTCCCGGGCGAAAAGGCCAAGGAACGCGCCGAGGAAAAGGCCCAGAAGATCGCTGACGCCGAAGAAGCGGCCGCTGCTGCTGCCGCCGCTCCGGCCCCCGAACCCGAAGCGGTCGAAGAAGCTGCTCCGGAAGTGGCCGCTGAAGAAGCTGCTGCGCCCGAAGCCGCGGAATCGGATGCAACCGGTTCGGTGAAGAGCGAAGCGACCGCCGAAGCCGTTGCCGAAGCCGTCGCCGACGAAACCCCCGCCGACGCGACCGCCGACGATGCGGCTGCGATGGCCGAACAGGCTGCTGAAGGCGGCCCGGCGGAGGAAGCTCCGGCTGCTCCCGCCGCCGATGAAGCTGCCGCTGAAGAAGCCGGCGAAGAAGCAGCCAAGGCCTAAACCTTGGCCAACGCAAATCGCCCCGTCACCCTTGCCGCCATCGCCGGCGCGCATGGGGTGCGGGGCGAGGTGCGGCTGAAACTGTTTGGCGAAGGCGCGGAGGCCCTCCGCGCCTTTTCCGTATTTTCGGCCGGCGACCGGACCCTGACGCTGAAATCGGTGCGTCCCGCCCATCAGGGCGCGGTCGCCACCTTTGCAGAAATCACCGACCGCAGCGGCGCCGAGGCGCTGCGCGGCACCGTCCTGACCGTCCCGCGTTCGGCGCTGCCGCCGCTGGGCGAAGGCGAATATTACCACCATGACCTGCTCGGCCTGCCATGCATGTCGACCGACGGCAGCGTGGTGGGCGAAGTCGTCGCGATCGACAATTTCGGCGCCGGCGACATCCTGGAAATCGCCAAGCCCGACGGGAAGCGCTTCATGGTCCCGATGACGGAGCGCGCGGTGCCGGTGTGGAACGACGATAGCGTCACTGTAAACGCGGCGTTCGTCGAGTAACGACGGCTTTGGGGTGGATTCCCGACCTTCCCTATTCGTCATCCCGGCGAAGGCCGGGATCTCGCCGGTGCGTTAAACCGATAGGGTGAGATCCCGGCCTTCGCCGGGATGACGATGGAATAAAGGTCCGCAACCGGTCGCTTCCAGACGATAGCCCTCATCACGGATTGTCGGAGGCTCCTGGCGCTGTTAGCCTGACAGCGATTGCTGTGGAGGGACTATGCGCTGGAAATCGGGTTTCGTTTTTGCTCTCATGCTTGGAGGCGCCGATCCCGCGGTGGCGCAAGAGTCCGCTCCTCAAACCCTCGAACAACTCGCCCCCGAAATTGACGCACTGTTCGCGACATATCAGGCCGACGCGCATATACCCGGCATGGTTTACGGCGTCGTCAAAGACGGCAAGCTCGCCCATGTAAAAGGCGTCGGTGTCCAGAATCTCGACGACAAGAGCGCCATCACCGCCGACAGCCGCTTCCGCATCGCCTCGATGACCAAGGCGTTCACCGCGCTGGCAATCCTGAAACTGCGCGACGACGGCAAGCTGCGCCTCGACGACCTCGCTGAGGATCACATTCCCGAAATGAAGGGCTGGGTCTATCCGACCAAGGACAGCCCGCGCATTCGCGTGCGCGACCTGCTCCACCATGTCGGCGGCCTCGTCACCGATGATCCATGGGGCGACCGGCAACAGGTCTTGCCGCAGGCCGACTTCACCAAAATGATCGCCGCCGGGGTGCCGTTCAGCCGCGCGCCGCAAACAGCCCATGAATACTCGAACTATGGCTATGCGCTGCTTGGCCGCATCATCGCCAATGCGTCGGGCATGGCCTATGCGGATTATATCCGGCAGGCGATCCTGACCCCGCTCGGCATGACGAGCAGCGGCTTCGACGTCACCAAGACCCCCAAGGCGCTCTATGCTCGCGGCTATCGCTGGGAAAATGAACGCTGGTCGCCCGAACCCGAAATGATCGACGGCGCCTTCAACGCAATGGGCGGACTACAGGTCAGCGCCAATGACTATGCCAAATGGGTCGCCTTCCTGCTCTCGGCCTGGCCGGCGCGCAACGACGCGGACACGGGGCCGGTCAAGCGCGCGACGGTGCGCGAAATGGCGCAGGGCTTGAATTTCGTGACGGTGGCGAACCGCATCGGCGCCAGCGGTGCGACGGCGTGCAAACAGGCGGCGGCCTATGCGATGGGCTGGCGCGTCGCGCAGGATTGCGACCTTGGCCTGACGCTGGCGCATGGCGGCGGCTATCCGGGCTATGGCAGCCATGTCATGCTGATGCCCGACCATGGCGTCGGCATATTTGCCCTTTCGAACCGCACCTACGCCGGACCCTCGGCGCCGGCGTGGGACAGCGCGGTGGCGATGGACAAGGCGGGGCTGCTGCCGGAGCGGCGGATCACGACCTCGCCCGCAGTCTGGGAGATGTTCAACCGGGTGCGCGCGGCTTATGCAGAGGGCAATCTGAATCGCTTTCAGGGCGGGCTGGCGATGAACTTTCTGCTCGATCGGTCGGCGGAAAACTGGGCCGCGGAATTCGCGCGCCTGAAGGCTGCCGTCGGTGGCTGTTATGAGCATGAAAAACTGACCCCGACCGGAGCCTTGTCGGCCAATTTTCGCCTGATCTGCGAGCGCGGGCAGCTCGACGGCCAATTGCTGCTGGCGCCGACCGAACCGATCACGTTGCAGGCGCTGCGCTTTCGCGTTGTGGCGCCCTGACGCCGAACGTCACGCCGCCTCGATAAACACCACGCGATTGCGCCCGCTTTCCTTGGCGGCGTACAGATTGATGTCGGCCGACTTCATCGCCGCGCCGAAACTCGTGTTGCGGCCGATATGGACCAGCCCCATGCTCGCGGTCACCGGCCTTTCGAGCAACGGTACCATCTGTTTGACATAGGCGCCAATTCGCTGCCGCAGCCGTTCGGCCTCGATCGCGACGGCAGCGGGCGCGCCGCGGAACAGCAGCGCAAACTCCTCGCCGCCGACCCGCGCCGCCAGCGCCGATCCCGACCCCAGCGCGACCCCCGCGGCAAAGATCACCCGGTCGCCCACGTCATGGCCGTGGCGGTCATTGATCGCCTTGAAATGATCCAGATCGACCAGCGCGATCGCCACCGGCGGCTCGTCGTTGAAACTTTCCTCGATCGCGCGGCGGTTGGGCAGTCCGGTCAGCGGATCGGTGTGCGCGATGATCCGCATCGCCTCGGCCTGCGCGCGCGCCTCCTGCCGCTCGCGGCGCAGACGCATCAGGCGATCGAGGATGCCAAAGGCGGTGAGCATCACTTCCAGCCCAAGCGCGGGGAACAGCAGAAACAGGAAATTGTCGAACGGCTGGCCGAGCACGATGTCGTGGAACAGGCTGACCCCATAAACCCCGCCGATACCGCTCCACGCCGCCGCCTGATAGCGCGCTGTGCGGCTGCCGCGCTTCAGCGCGATCACCACGGTCGCCGCGCACAGCGCCAGCATCGCGAGCAGCACGACGCTGCGCAGCATCATATAGGTGGTCGCGTCGGGCATGACCGTCGCGGGGGTGGTCAGCAGGATCAGGGCGGGCGGCCAGCCGAGCCAGCGATAGAGCCGGTTGCCGACCATCCCCGGTTCCAGATAGGACCGCAGGAACACGCCCGTTACGACCAGGCTCAGATCGAAAAAGATGGTGATCCACACTTGGCGCGCGAAACTGTCGGGCGCCAGCCACGCTCCCATCGCCAACGGCGACAGCGCGACCGCGAGCGCAAAATAGGACAACGCCCGCACGCTCTGCCAGATCAGGAAGCGTTCGCGCAGCAAACGATAAAACACCGCATTATAGGCAAGCGAGAACAGCAGCAGGCCGAGGAAGATGCCGGTCAGCACTCCGTCCCACGTCATGCTGGTGGCGTCGGCGAACGACGATTGGGCGCGCGCCGGCGCGGCGGCGGCCAACAGCCCCGCGCCCAACGCCAGAATTCGCGCACCATGCGCCATGCGACCCCCGTTTTGTTTCACGGGGAACGCTAGGCGCGCAGCGGCTGATTTTTGGTTAACGGCGCGTTGGCTGTCTGGTGTTGTTCACCAGCCATAGCCGCGAGTTGGGCGAAGGGCGCCGGGGTAGGCGGGGACTCCCTTCGACCAGCTCGCGACTATGACATGCTGGTTCGGTCATTAATCAGCCTTGTGCAACGCAGTCAGACCACATCGCGCCCCGCCAACGGTAAAGGCGATATTTTGGCGGTGGAGGGGTGCCTCAGCCGGGTGGCGAACCGCCGCAAGACAGCAATCAGCCACAGCAGGCCGTGGTGCAAATCGTCGCTGAAACGCGGGTGACCGTCATTCCACGTCCGCATCCAAAGTTCGTCCTTCATCGCGCCTTTCCTCCTGATCCGATGGTCGACAGATGCGCCTTTGCGGTGCGCCCCGCCAACAAAAGCTTTGCGTCATATCATAAGGACAGCTTATAGATTGGCGATGCTCAAGCTACCGCCCCTTGCCGCAATTCGGACCTTCGAAGCCGCCGGAAGATTGGAAAACTTCTCGCGCGCCGCCGAAGAGTTGGGGCTGACGCAAGCGGCGGTCAGTTATCAGGTGCGCCAATTGGAAGACCGGCTCGGCCGCGCCTTGTTCGTGCGCGAAAAGGGGCGCGTGCGCCTGTCCGAAACCGGCCAGCGCCTGCTCCCCGCGATCTCAGGCGCCTTCGGCGCGATGGGCGACGCCTTTGCCGCGCTAGGCAACGATGAGTCCGATGTGCTGACGATCAGCGCGATGACGACCTTTGGCGGCACCTGGCTCAGCGCGCGGATCGGGGGCTTCCAGCTGGCCTATCCCGACCTTGCGGTGCGCATGCTGATGAACAACGAACTGGTCGATTTCAACGCCACCAATGTCGATGTCGCAATTCGGGTGGGCCGCGGCGGGTGGCCCGGCCTGCGCGCCGATTTTCTCTACCGTAGCCATGTGACGCCGATCTGCGCACCCGGCTTTCTGGACGTCAATCGCATCGCGGTGCCTGCTGACCTGCTGCGCGTTGACCGGCTGGCGCCCAACGATCCCTGGTGGGCGGGCTGGTTCGCCGCCGCGGGCGTCACCACCGTGCCGCCGCCGCAGCGTAGCGGCATCGAACTCGACAGCCAGTTGCAGGAGGCGAGCGCGGTGCAGAGCGGTTACGGCATCGCAATGATGACCCCGCTGCTGTGGCGCGCCGAACTCGACGCCGGGCGCTTGGTCCAACCGTTCGACACGCTCTATCAACCCGGCACCGCGCATTATCTCGTCCACCGCGAAAACCGCGTTGGCGTCCGCAAAATCGAACGCTTTCGCGAATGGCTGCGCGCCGAGCTGGAGAAGGATCGCCACCGGCTGCCCGATGAACTGTGGGAACCGCTGGGTTAAATCGCCTCGACAGGCGACCTCTAAATGTATATACATGATGTATATACGGAGCTTGTCATGACCAAAGAATATCGCGCCAAGGTTTTCAAATCAGGCAATTCGCTCGCGCTGCGCCTGCCCAAGGCGCTGGGGTTGGAGGAGGGGGCCGAGATGATTGTCCGCGAGGAACGCGGCGAGTTCCGTTTCGAACCCGCCAACAAGCCAAAAGCCAAAATCGACATCAGCGGCTTTGCGGGGAAGGCGCCAGGCCTGAAGCTGGCGCCGCGGGAAGATTTCGAGGAGCGTCCGAGCACAATTGCGGCACGCCAGGCGGCGGCACTTGCACAGGCGGCCAAGAAAGCGTGATCCGATATCTGATCGACGCCAACTCGGCGGTTTATGCTATGGATGACGGGCACGAAGTGCTGACGGCCCGGATTGCCGATCACGCGCCCGGCGAGATTGCGATGTCGACCATCAGCTATGCCGAAGTTGCTTATGGCACTTATGTCGGCAAGCCGCCGCCGCCCGAAATACTCGACGCCTTTGTGGCAGCCATCCCGCTTTTGCCATTCGACGAAGCGGCGGCGCGCGAATACGCGCGATTGCCTTTCAAGCGCGCGCGCTTCGACCGCCTGCTTGCGGCGCACGCGTTAAGCCTCGGCGTAACGGTCATTACCAACAACGAAGGCGACTTCGCCGACGTGCCGGGGCTGACGGTCGAGAATTGGACGCTGCCATGACCTTCACCGCCGTCCCCCTGACCCTCTACCCCGACATGTTCCCTGGCCCGCTCGGCCACAGCATGGCGGGACGCGCGCTCGAAAGCGGGACTTGGTCCTGCGCGCCGGTGCAGATCCGCGATTACGCGACCGACAAGCATCGCACCGTCGACGATACGCCCGCGGGTGGCGGCGCGGGGATGGTGCTCAAGGCCGACGTGCTGGCGGCGGCGGTCGACCATGCGGTCGCGGCGCATCCGGGCCTCCCGATCCTCGCCATGACCCCGCGCGGCACCCCGATTACGCAAGCCCGCATCCGTCAGCTTGCGGCGGGTCCGGGGGCGATCATCCTGTGCGGCCGGTTCGAGGGTTTCGACGAACGCATTTTCGACGCCCGCCCCATCGAGCAGGTTTCGATGGGCGACATCATCCTGTCGGGCGGCGAGATGGGGGCGCTGTTGCTGCTCGACGCTTGCATTCGGCTGCTTCCCGGCGTAATGGGCGCGGCTTCTAGCGGGGACGATGAGTCGTTTGAAAACGGCTTGCTCGAATATCCGCACTACACCCGGCCCGTTGAATGGGAAGGGCGCACGATCCCCGAAGTGCTGCGATCGGGGGATCATGCGAAGATCGCGGCCTGGCGGAAACAACAGGCGGAAGATCACACACGGTTACGCAGGCCGGACCTTTGGGAGCGTCATATCGATGCTCGGGCCCGACCTGCCTCTGGCGCGCGGCGAAAAGAAGAGGACTAGAGGACATGAACCTCATCCAGACGATCGAAGCCGAAGAAATTGCCAAAGCGGCAAAGACCATCCCGACCTTCCGCCCCGGCGACACCGTGAAAGTCGGCGTCAAGGTCGTTGAAGGCGAACGCACTCGCGTCCAGAATTTCGAAGGCGTGTGCATCGCGCGCTCGAACAAGGGCATGGGCTCCAACTTCACCGTGCGCAAAATGTCGTTCGGCGAGGGTGTCGAGCGCGTGTTCCCGCTCTATTCGCCGAACATCGACAGCATTACCGTCATCCGCAAGGGTGCCGTGCGTCGTGCGAAGCTTTATTATCTTCGTGGCCGCACTGGTAAATCGGCGCGTATTGCGGAGCGCCGCGACTACCGGCCGGAAGCCAGCGAGGGCTAAGGGAGACTTTCCCGACCCCAAGCGAAAACAGCTTTCCAAAACGACCGGTTCCGCCAAAGCGCAGAACCGGTCGTTTTTCGTTTCAGCACCTCCATTTCAGAACGGGATTTCATCATGGGTTATCGGATCGTTGTCGCCGGTGCGACGGGCAATGTCGGGCGCGAAGTGCTCGCCATCCTCACCGAGCGCGAATTCCCGATCGACGAACTGGCGCTGGTCGCCTCGTCGCGCAGTCAGGGGACCGACGTCGAAATCGGGGACACCGGCCGCACGCTGAAATGCCAGAATATCGACAATTTCGACTGGGCCGGCTGGGACATGGCGATTTTTGCGATCGGCAGCGAAGCGACCAAGATCCATGCGCCCAAGGCGGCCGCGGCGGGCTGCGTCGTCATCGACAATTCGTCGCTCTACCGCATGGATCCCGACGTGCCGCTGATCGTGCCCGAGGTGAACCCCGACGCGATCGACGGTTATAAAAAGCGCAACATCATCGCCAACCCCAACTGCTCGACCGCGCAGATGGTGGTGGCGCTGAAGCCGCTCCACGACGCTGCCAAGATCACCCGCGTCGTCGTCTCGACCTATCAGTCGGTGTCGGGCGCCGGCAAGGCGGGCATGGACGAGCTGTGGAACCAGACGCGCCAGATCTTCGTCGGCGACGAAAAGGACATCCAGAAATTCACCAAGCAGATCGCCTTCAACGTCATCCCGCACATCGACAGCTTTCTCGACGACGGGTCGACCAAGGAAGAGTGGAAGATGGTCGTCGAGACCAAGAAGATCCTCGATCCCAAGATCAAGGTCACCGCGACCTGCGTCCGCGTGCCGGTGTTTGTCGGCCATTCGGAAGCGATCAACATCGAAATGGAGCGTGAGCTGTCGGCCGAAGACGCCCAGCGCATCCTGCGCGAAGCCCCCGGCGTCGTCCTCCACGACAAGCGCGAGGATGGCGGCTATATCACCCCGGTCGAATGCGTCGGCGATTTCGCGACCTTCGTGTCGCGCGTCCGTGAAGACCCGACGGTCGAAAACGGCCTCAACCTGTGGTGCGTTTCGGACAACCTGCGCAAGGGTGCGGCGCTGAACGCGGTCCAGATCGCGGAGTTGCTCGGGCGTCGGCATTTGAAGAAGGGCTGAAGGTAAAGCGGATGTTCCCCTGCGAAGGCAGGGGTCCATCTCCTAACGTCGCCTTTTGCACAAACGGCAACGCCGATCGTGAGCTTGGGTGATGGACCCCTGCCTGCGCAGGGGTGCAGGTACGTCAGCCACTCTCGACGACGCGCAATCCGAACGGGTAGGGGGAGGGGATGACCGACGCCTCCGTGACCACCCTACCCGCACAACGCCGCCTGCTCGGCGCCCTGCTGATCCTGCTGCTGCTCGCCCAGATCGAGCAGCCTTATCCCGAAATCGCGCTGCTTCAGCACATCCCGACGATGCTGCTGCTCGTCGCGGCCCCGGCGCTGCTCCGCCGCTGGCCGCTCTCGACCGCCGCGCTCGCCTGCATCGTTGCGTTCTTCGCGCTCCACACCCTTGGCGGGCGCTATGCCTACAGCAGCGTCCCCTACGACGCCTGGGCGCGCACGCTCACCGGCACCAGCCTCTCCGACGTCTTTGGCTGGAGCCGCAACCATTACGACCGCCTCGTCCATTTCGCCTTTGGCGCGCTGTCGGTGATCCCGGTGGCTGAAATCGCGCGGCGCTGGGGCGGGCTAAGCCATCGCGGCGCGGCGTTAACCGTGCTTGCTTGGGTCTTGGCGACCTCTTGCCTCTATGAAATCTTCGAATGGCTGCTGACCATCGTCGCGGCGGGCGAAACCGCCGATCGCTATAATGGTCAGCAAGGTGACATCTGGGACGCGCAAAAGGATATGGCGCTGGCGGCGCTGGGTGCGATATTGGTGCTGCTGGTCCAGCGGAGGAGATAGGCGATGCGTAACATGACGGCCCTCGCGATGGTGGCACTGCTCGCCGCCTGCAAACCGGCGCCCGAAAAGACGCCCGCCGCGACCGAAGTAACAGCGCCCCCGGTCCCCGCCGCCAAAGCCGACGGCCCCGCCGCCGCGACCACCGCGGTCAGCCTCGATGGCGAAGGACTGCGCTTCATCGACAAGTCCAGCGGCAAGGCCAGCCTCCTCGCCTTCGGCGTCCCGCGCGCGCAGGCCGAAACTGCGCTCGCGAATGTCGCGGGCAAAGCTGATGACCGCAGCACTAATGACGAGTGCGGCGCCGGTCCGATGCAATTCACCCGCTACGACGCGATGACGCTGAATTATCAGGACGACAAATTCGTCGGCTGGTTTCTCGGTAACGAACCCGGCGCCGCCGCCTATTCGACGGTCAGCGGCATCGCCATCGGCACCACCCGCGCCAAGGCGGGCGAGTCGGTATCGATCATCGACGTCGAGGACAGCACGCTGGGCGAGGAATTCAGCATCGGCACCGGCGAGAATGTCGTCGGCGGCATGTTCGCGGCGCCGGGCGACGCGGCAAAGATCGATGCGCTGTTCGCGGGGGTGAACTGCTTCTTTCGTTAGATCAGCCGTCGCACCGTCGGTCGCACGGTGGCGCACGCCGGCGTGCCGTCTTTTCCGGTCCCGATGACCGATATCTCGATGCGACCTCCGTCGTTCGTCGCCGCATCGAGCAGCTCTGGCGCGATGTCGTGGATGTCGATCTTCATTCGACGGGTCCACGGCGACGAAGGGTCGCCCGCGGCCTGCCCGACCCGGATATAGACGAACCGCCGCTCCGGCCCTTCGCGCTGTACCTGATCGCCAAAGAATTTTGGACCGGGGCCGACGCGGACGGTGAAATCGAACGCCAGCGGTTCGCCCGCGCTCGACGATTTGGGGTCCATCGGATGGCCGTCCTTTGCCTGTAAACTATGCAGCACCCCGGCAACCGGCTGGTCGATGACGATCCGCATCGCAATGTCGCTCTGATCGGCTTTAGCCATGCCGCCTAATGCCCCATATCCGCCGCCGACGCCACCGGCCCGCCCGCCTTCGGCGGCCGCAACAACAGCACCAGCGGCACCGCCGCCAGCGTCATCCACATCATTGCCCAGAAATCGTCGATATAGGCGACCATGGCCGCCTGCCGGTTGATCTCGGCATTGACCATCGCCAGCGCGGTTTCGCCCGCGATGCCGAAGCGGTCGGCGGTCGACGGGTCGATTATGCTGACCGAACTGCTGGTGACATGCGCCGCCAGATCGGCGTGGCTCGTCTGGATATTTGACGCTAGCAAGGTGGTGACGATCGAGATACCGATCGATGCGCCCAGGCTGCGGAACAGGTTGAGCAGGCTCGACCCGTCGGTGCGAAACTGCGGCGCGATCGTCGCGAACGCCATCGTGTTGAGCGGGATGAAGATCAGCCCCATGCCCAGCCCCTGCACCAGCCCGCTGACGATCACCGGCTCCATGCCCATGTTCAGCGACCAATGGCTCATTTGCCACAATGAATAGGCGGCGATCGCCAGCCCGGTGCCGACCAGCCAGCGCGGATCGACCTTGCCCAGCAGCTGCCCCGCGACCCACATGCTCATCAAGATGCCGACCCCGCGCACCGCCAGCGCCAGCCCGGTGTCGATCACCGGCCACCCGAACAGATTCTGCAACATCGGCGGCAACAGCGCCATCGACGCGAACATCACCACCCCGACGACGACCATGAACCCCATCGCGGTGACGAGGTTGCGGTCGGCCAGCATCGCACGGCTGAACAAAGGCGCGCGCGCGGTGAACATATGCACCACGAACATCCACAGGCACGCGACCGCGACGCCGCATTCGATCCAGATTTCCACGCTGTCGAACCAGTCGGCATGCGCGCCGCGGTCGAGCATCAGTTGCAGCGCCGCCAGCCCCAGCGCGAGCATCGAAAATCCGAACAGGTCGAACCGGCGGCTGGTCTTTTTCGTCGCGGGCAGCAGCGCCCACATCAGCGCCAGCGTCAGCAGTCCGAACGGCAGGTTGACATAAAAGACCCAGCGCCAGTTGGCTTGCTCGGTCAGCCAGCCGCCGAGCACCGGCCCGACGATCGGCCCGATCATGATCCCCATGCCCCATATCGACATGGCGCGCGCATGGCGTTCGGGCGGATTGATGTCGAGCATCACTGCCTGCGACAGCGGCCCGATAAACGCCGCGAAAACGCCTTGGAGGAACCGAAAGGCGACCATCTGTTCCAGCGACTGCGCCGCGCCGCACGCCATCGACGCGACGATGAAGCCGAAAATCGCGATCAGGAACAATTCGCGTCGCCCGATCCGGTCGGCCAGCCAGCCAGTGATCGGCATCGCGACCGCGCTCGCCAATATGTAGCTGGTCAGCACCCAGGTCACCGTCTCGCTCGTCGCGCCCAGCGCCGATTGCATATGCGGGATCGCGACATTGGCGATCGTTGTGTCGAGGATCTGCATGATCGACGCCCCCATGACCGCGACGGTCAGCAGGGCGCGGTGGCGAACGCGCTCGTGCAGCGGGATGCTGTCGTCGGCGGGCAGCGCAGTGGCGGCGGGACGGCGGGGGAGGGCGCGGGAGGCCATGGCTTAAAAGCCCCTCCCCTTTAGGAGTGTCAGGTCGGTCATGCCCTCGGTATGACCTAAACCGTCCGGGGGACGGTTTACCTGACACTGGGTTGGGGTGGGGTCTGTCGGCGTAGCGCATGGCTGCGAAACCCCACCCGCTGCGACTAGGCAGCAAGCTGCCAAGTCTCGCTGCCCTCCCCTGAAGGAGAGGGATGAGGTTATGTAAAGCGGCACAGCCACCGCCTACTTCCCCGCCACCGCGCCGCCGCTCGTAAACACCCGCACCTCCGCCGACAGCCCCGCGATCATCTCGCGCGCCGGTTTCTCGTCGAACGCAATCTTCACCGGCACCCGCTGCGTCACCTTGACCCAGTTTCCGGTCGCATTCTGTGCCGGCAGCACCGAAAATTCGCTGCCCGTCCCGGCGCCGATGGTCAGCACATGGCCGCGCACCTTCAGCCCCGGATAGGCGTCGAACGTCACCTCGGCGCGCTGGCCGACGCGCATATTGGCGAGGTCGGTTTCCTTGAAATTGGCCTCGACCCACGGATGCGCGGTGTCCACCAGCGTCACGGCGGGCAGCCCCGCGACCATCATCTGGCCGATCTGCAGCCGGTCCGATTGCGCGACGCGCCCCGCGCTTGGCGCGCGGACGGTGGTGCGCGCCAGATTGACCTGCGCTTGTGAGCGCTGAACGCGCGCCGCTTCGACCTGCGGGTTGACCCCACTCGCCGGACCCGCGGCCAGCTTGGTGCGCGCCTCGACCGCGGCCGCTTCGGCCTGCCGCACCCGCTCGCGCGCCTGCGCGACCGCGTGGCGCGACGCGTCATAGGCGGCTTTGGTAGTGAAACCCTTTTCCATCAGCGCCGCCTGCCGTTCGAAATTGACCTGTGCAAAGGCGACATCCTCGCGCGCCGCGGCAATATCGACGCTCGATGTGTTGGCGCTCGCCGACAGATTGCCGACCTCGACCTGCGCCGCGTCAATCGCCGCCGTCGCCTGCGCGACGTTCAGCGCATAGGGTTCGCCGTCGATGCGGAACAGCAACTGCCCCGCCGCGACCTGCTGGCCGTCGCGCACGGCAACTTCGGTGATCCGGCCGCCCACTTCGGCGGCGACCGACACCTTGTCCATCTGGACATAGGCATTGTCGGTCGACACCGATCCGCCGCTGGTCAGCCAATAATATCCGCCCGCCGCGATCAGGATCGCAGGCAGGCCGAACATCAGCAGCCGGGTGCGCCATTTCGGCGCGTCTTTTTGCTCGGTCGCGGTCGCCGCGCTGGCGGGCGGGAGCGGATCGGCCTTGGGCGTCGATGTCGCATCGTCGGATGCGGGGCGGGTGGGGGAGAGCTGGTCCATCAGGCGGCCTCTTCTTTTTCTTTCTGGCAGATGCGGCGCGACAGATTGGCGCGCACGCGCTCGACCAGGTCGTTCAGCTGCTCCAGCTCCGCCGCGCTCAACCCCTCGGTCGCTTCGGCGGTCAGCGCGTCGGTGGTGGCGCGCATCGCGGTCAGCAGCTCGTCGGCGCCCGGCGCCAGATACAACAGCCAGGCGCGGCGATCGCTCGGGTCGGCACGGCGTTCGACCAGTCCCGCCTCCTCCAGCCGGTCGATCATCCGCGACAGGGTGATCGGCTCGACCTCGATCAGTTCGGCCAGCGGCCCCTGGCGGATACCCTCGTGGCGCCGGAGGTAGATCAGCAGCCGCCATTGCAGCGCGGTGATCCCCGTATCGCGGGTGCGGGCATTGAATGCACGGCGGAACAGCCGCGCGCTGTCGTTGAGCAGGAATCCGATCGTTTCACTCATGGCAAGCGATATAATAGCAATAGCTACTAACTGCAAGCAACCCGACGCTGCGCGGCACTTTCGTAAACTTCCGCAAATCCATCCGCCTTGGTGTAAATTTCACCGACAATGCTTGCAAATCGGCCTCATTTCCGCAGGATGGCGTCATGACATTGACCGCAGACCTCTTCTGGTCGTTCCGCTCGCCCTACAGCTACCTCGCCATCGCCCGCTACCGCGCGCTCGCGGCGAGCCACGACCTGTCGATCAACCTCCGCCCCGTTTACCCGCTCGCGATCCGCCAGCCCGATTTTTTCGACCGCAACCACCCCAATTGGCTGAGCTACACGATGCGCGACATGATCCGTGTCGCGCAGTTCCACGGCATCCCCTTCGGCCCGCCGCGCCCCGATCCGATCGTCCAGAATGTGATGACGCGCGAGATCGCCGCCGAGCAGCCCTATATCTATCGCCTCACCCGACTCGGCCAGGCAGCATCACGCCGCGGCAAGAGCCTGGCGTTTGCGCATGAAGCGGCGCAGCTGATCTGGGGCGGCGCGACCGACTGGCATCTCGGTGACCATCTGGCTGGCGCCGCGAAACGCGCCGGGCTCGACCTCGCCGAACTCGACGTCGAAGCGGAGCACGATGCACAGGCGCTCGACAACGAGATTGCCGCGAACCAGGTCGCGCTCGAAATCGCCGGCCATTGGGGCGTTCCGACCTTGGTGTTCGACGGCGAGCCCTTCTTCGGGCAGGACCGCATCGAAATGGCGCGCTGGCGCATGGAGCAAAAGGGTCTCCGCCCGCGCTGAACGGCCTTGCCCAACCGACCGCCGCATGGGCATAGCCCGGGTATGACAAGCGAACCTCAATTTTTCGAAGCGCGCGACGGCGTGCGGCTGGCGTGGCGCGAAATGGGCGAAGGCAGGCCGCTGATCCTGCTCCACGGCCTGTTTTCGAGCGGCGAAGTCAACTGGATCAAGTTCGGCACCGCGGCGCGGATCGCGGCCGAGGGCTACCGCGTCATCATGCCCGACCTGCGCGTCCACGGGTCGAGCGACGCGCCGCACGACGAGGAATTTTATCCCCCCGACGTGCTGGTGCGAGATCTGGAGGATCTGGTCGCGCACCTTGATCTCACCGACTTCGATCTCGGCGGCTTCTCACTCGGCGCACGCACCAGCGTCCGCGCAGTCGTTGCGGGTATGAAACCGCGACGGTTGATTCTGGGCGGTATGGGGCTGGCGGGACTGGCCGGTTGGCAAAGGCGCGGCGCGTTCTTCCGGCGCGCGATTGCCGAATATGAGAGTGCCAAGCGCGGCGACGACACCTGGCTGTCGATCCAGTTCATGAAGACGATGAAGGTCGATCGGATTGCCGCGGGGCATTTGCTCGACAGCTTCACCGACACTCCGCCCGAGGCACTCGCGGCGCTGACGATGCCCGTACTCGTCGTGTGCGGCGAGCAGGATCAGGACAATGGATCAGCCCCCGAACTCGTCGCGGCGCTCGCCGATGCGCAGCTCGTAACGATTCCCGGCACCCATATGTCGAGCGTGACCCAGCCCGAGCTCGGCGAAGCGATCGCGACCTTCCTGACCGCTTGACCCTGCCTTCGGCGCGCGCCAAGCTATCGACATTGCGCCAAAGAGCGCCTTCAAAATCGTCCAGAGGATCGCACCCCATGAAAGCTATGATTTCGACCCTGTCGCTGGCCCTGTCGCTCGCGCTTGCCGGCCCCGTCGTTGCCGCACAGCAGAAGCCCGCCGCCGCGGCGACGACCGCGAAACCCACCGCTGCCGACGCCGACGCGTTCATCGCCGCCGCCGAAAAGGATCTGTTCGACTACACGGTCGAGGCGAGCCAGGTGAACTGGGTCAACAGCACCTATCTGACCGAAGATACCGACGCGATGGCGGCGCGGATCAACGCCGTCGGCACCGAAAAGTCGGTGAAATATGCGCTCGAAGCGGCGAAGTATAAGGATGTTCCGGGACTGAGCGCTGACACCAAGCGCAAGCTCGACATTCTGCGTACCGGCCTCGTCCTGCCCGCCCCGACCAGGCCCGGTGCCGCGACCGAGCTCAACCAGATCGCGACCAATCTGCAGTCGCAATATGGCAAGGGTCGCGGCACGTTGAACGGCAAGGAAATCTCGGGTTCCGACATCGAAGAGCAGATGGGCAATATCGAGCGCACGCCCGCCGAACTCGCCGAAATGTGGACCAGCTGGCACGACAATGTCGGCGCGCCGATGAAGGACGACTATGCCCGCATGGTCGCAATCGCCAACGAAGGCGCAAAGGAGCTGGGTTTTGCCAACACCGGCGCCATGTGGCGCTCGGGCTATGATATGTCGCCCGAAGATTTCGCTAAGACGACCGAGCGGCTGTGGCAGGAAGTGAAGCCGCTCTATATGGCGCTCCACACCTACACGCGCTGGAAACTGAACGAGAAATATGGCGACGCGGTGCAGCCCAAGACCGGCCCGATCCGCGCCGACCTGCTCGGCAATATGTGGGCGCAGGAGTGGGGCAATATCTACCCGCTCGTCGCGCCCGCGGGGTCGGGGGATCTGGGCTATGACGTCGGCGAACTGCTCACCGCGCAGGGCAAGTCGCCGCTCGACATGGTGAAGATCGGCGAGAATTTCTACTCGTCCCTCGGCATGGCGCCGCTCCCTGAAACCTTCTGGAAGCGGAGCATGTTCACCAAGCCCGCCGACCGCGAAGTCGTCTGCCACGCGTCGGCGTGGGATATCGACAACAAGGACGACATCCGGATCAAGATGTGCATCAAAGTGAATGCCGACGACTTCACCACGATCCACCACGAACTCGGCCACAATTATTACCAGCGCGCCTATAAAGATCAGCCGTTCCTCTATCTGAACGGCGCGAACGACGGTTTCCACGAAGCGATCGGCGATTTCGTCGCGCTGTCGATCACCCCGCAATATCTGGTCGACATCGGCCTGCTCGACAAAGCAAACGTGCCGAGCGCCGACAAGGACATCGGGCTTCTGTTGCGGCAGGCGATGGACAAGGTCGCGTTCCTGCCGTTCGGCCTGCTGGTCGACCGCTGGCGCTGGGGCGTGTTCGACGGGACGATCAAGCCTGCCGCGTACAACGCCGCCTGGACCCAGCTACGCACCCAGTATCAGGGCATTGTCCCGCCGGGCGAGCGACCGGCGAACGCCTTTGATGCGGGCGCGAAATTCCACATTCCGGGCAACACCCCCTACACCCGCTATTTCCTCGCGCGCATCCTGCAGTTCCAGTTCTACGAAGCCGCGTGCAAGCAGGCGGGCTGGACCGGGCCGCTCCACCGCTGTTCCTTCTATGGCAACAAGGAGGTTGGCGCGAAGCTGAACGCGATGCTTGAAATGGGGGCGTCGAAGCCCTGGCCCGACGCACTCGAAGCCTTTACCGGCACCCGCGAAATGTCGGGCAAGGCAATGGCGGATTATTTCGCGCCTTTGAAAACCTGGCTCGACGAGCAGAATAAAGGCAAGCCTACAGGGTGGTGAGCCAATGGCCAGCACCCCTCGGTCTTGACCCACACGGTCTGTTTCCTGTCATGGGCATCCGCGCGCCTTGCAACTGGACGATCGGCAACGCCGACAAGCCCGAGAGATACCAGGTACATTTTTAGAGTGGCATCGGTGCGCCGGGGCGGCGAAGCAACGCGTCCCGATGCAACGAAAGGCAACCGTGTGAAACGCGTTCTTTTGGCCGTCGCTGGCTTTTTTCTGGGTGCCGGTTCGGCGCAGGCCGCGACCTGCGAAGATAGTTTCGTCAAGAAAGGCAATTCGGTCACCGGCCTGCGCTTCGTCGCGACGACGACGGTACCGAACATGAGCATGGCGAGCGCGGTCGGACAGATAAACGGGATCGTCGCCGCGAAAGGCTATGCGATCCTGGCTGCCGAGCCGGACAGCGGCGCGATGCTGATCGAGCCGCCCGCGACCGGCAAGTCGCGGCCCTTTCCGATCGAGATTGCCGCCGACGGCACGGGGACGGTGCGTATGGAGGCCAAGCTGCGCGCCGGGATGGGTATCCCCGATGCCGCGGCCAAGGCCGAAATGTGCGGCATCCTGACCCAGCTGAAAGGCGGCAAGGCGGGGGAGGCGCTCGCGGCGAAGGGGCTGGGCGCGACCAGTGCCCCCGGCGCCCCGGTCCGGATGAGCGTATTGCGGTTCTCGCAGGACATCACCGGACAGGCGGACAAGAATAATGCAGCGGTGCAGAAACGCTATGAGGGGCGGCAATTCACCCTCTATGGGCCGGTGTCCTATGTGGGACCGACTCGCGGCAGCTATCGCGTCGAATGGAAATTGCTGTCCAACGTGCTGACCGACATCGTCCCGGGCCGCGCGTCGGCGGGCTTTTCGGTCAACTGCATCCTCGCCCCGGGGCAGAGCGTTTATGCGCTGCAGTTGAAACCCAACAAGCATGTCGAGCTGACGGGCACTTTCGACGAGCTCGATTATGGGCTGTCGTCGGTGTGGTTGAAGGATTGCCGGCCGGTGAAGTAAACGGATCGGAGCGACGCGCCTGCCTCTTCCTCTGAAGAGGAGGGGCTTGTTAGCCTTTGGCGTTATGGAAGCCGCAACTTCCAATTTCCGTCATCCCGGCGAAGGCCGGGATCTCTCCCGCCCGTACTAACGCACTGGCGAGATCCCGGCCTTCGCCGGGATGACGATCGTGATGAGATCGGCCTTTGGTCGCCAGCGTTCGTACCGAAGGCCGCCGCGTTTGCAGCGATCGCCTTACCGGAACGGCGGCTCGTTAAACGCGCGCAGCTTGCGGCTGTGCAGCTTGGCGCCCTCGTCCCGCATCGTTTCGCACGCGCGGATGCCGATCTGGAGGTGCGCGGCGATCGCTTCTTCATAGAAACGGTTCGCCTGGCCGGGCAGCTTGAGCTCGCCGTGCAGCGGCTTGTCGCTGACGCAAAGCAGTGTCCCGTAAGGCACACGGAAACGATAACCCTGCGCGGCGATCGTCGCCGATTCCATGTCGATGCCGATCGCGCGCGACTGCGAAAAGCGCAGCGCGCTGTCGGTATAGCGCAGCTCCCAATTGCGGTCGTCGGTGGTGACGACGGTGCCGGTTCGCATCCGCTTTTTGAGGTCGGCGCCGGTGGCGCCCGAAACACTCTCGGCCGCGGTGGCGAGCGCGACCTGCACTTCGGCGATGGGCGGGATCGGGATTTCGGGCGGCAACACGCTGTCGAGGATATGATCGTCGCGCAGATACGCGTGGGCGAGGACATAATCGCCGATCCGCTGACTGGGGCGCAGCCCGCCGCAATGGCCGATCATCAGCCACGCCTCGGGCCGCAGCACCGCGAGATGGTCGCAGATCGTCTTGGCGTTCGACGGGCCGACGCCGATGTTGACCAGCGTAATGCCGCCGCCGTCGGGGGCGATCAGGTGATAGGCGGGCATCTGGTGCCGCCGCCACGCGCTGTCGGCGACGAGCGCGCTGGCGTTCACGCCGGGCTGGTCGACATAGAGCCCCGCGGCGCCCGCAAGCGCGGTGTAGCGCCCTTGCCCAACCTGCGCGCCCGCCCAAGCGACGAATTCGTCAACATAACGGTGGTAGTTGGTGAACAGGATATATCGCTGGAAATGTTCGGGCGCGGTGCCGGTGTAGTGGCGGAGGCGTGCGAGGCTGAAGTCGGTGCGCAGCGCGTCGAACAGCGCGAGCGGCTGCGACTTCGCGGGGTCGGCGCCGAATAGCCCGTCGGCGAGTTCGTCGCCGATATCGGCCAGCTCGGTGGTGGGGAAGTGCCGCGCGAGTTCGAGCGGAGTGACCCCGCCCATGTCCGACCCGTCGCTGGCGTCGAGCACATAGGGGAAGGGAATCTGCTGCCCGGTGCGCGTCACTTCGAGCGTGATGTCGTAATGGCGTGCGAGCAGGCCTAGCTGGTCGCGCAGATAATCGGCGAACAGGTCGGGGCGCGTCACCGTAGTGACGAAGACGCCCGCGCGCTCGAACTGGCCAAAGGCGAGATTATGCCCCTTTTGCCCCTCGCGCTGCTCGCCGGTAGTGGTCAGGCGGATCGCGGGATAGTCGAACAGTCCCGTCGCCGCGGCATCGGCGGGCGGCAGCGTGCGATCGCGGACATAGGCGGCGATGGCGGATTTGAGGTTGGTGACCGAGGCGCGGAACCTGTCTTGCAGTTCGGCGATGACCTCTTCGACGAGGGCGATGGGGTCGGCGATGTCTCGGTTTTGCGATGATGATGTCATCGGGGCGGTGTTGCACGAAATTGTGACAAAAGGGAAGGGGTGGTGATCCTCCCCGTCGCGCAGCGATGGGGAGGGGGACCG
>NZ_DKIH01000013.1:723721-742726 GCF_002454115.1 Sphingopyxis sp. UBA6723
CACGGCTTCGCCGCAGGGAGGATCAGTTTCTTACAGCTGCTCCAGCATATGATCCGCGCTCGACACCTTGAATTCGCCCGGCGCTTCGACGTTGAGCTGTTCAACGACACCGTCGTTGACGATCATCGAGAAACGCTGGCCGCGCTTGCCCATGCCGAACGCCTTGCCGTCCATGGTCAGGCCGACCGCTTCGGCGAAATCGCCATTGCCGTCGGACAGCATGGTGACGGTATCGCCGGCGCTGGCGCTCTTGCCCCAAGCGCCCATGACGAACGCATCGTTGACCGCGGTGCAGACGATTTCATCGACGCCCTTGGCCTTGAGCTCGTCGGCCTTTTCAACAAATCCGGGGAGGTGCTTGGCCGAGCAGGTCGGGGTGAAGGCGCCGGGAACCGAGAAGAGCGCGACCTTGCGGCCCTTGAAATAATCGGCCGTGCTAACCTGTTCGGGGCCGTTTTCGGTGACCTTTACAAAGGTGGCGTCGGGCAGCTTGTCGCCAGTCTGGATCGTCATGGTCGGCATCCTTTTCGTTGAGGGGATTTCTGGTCGGCGAGACATTGGGTCGGGCGGGGCGGGAGTCAAGGTTGGTGAGGGGGTGCGAGGGGGATTTTGGCAACTTCGGGTTCCGATCGTTTGATGGCCCATACCATCGTCATCCCGGACTTGATCCGGGATCCATTCGCCCTCTCAGGATACCGCGGCGCAAGGCCTGATGGACCCCGGATCAAGTCCGGGGTGACGAAGATTGGGGACAGCTAACCACCTCAAAGCCATCCCCTCCCGCCAAAGATGCTGGACCGCCCCGTCCCTCCGCTGCATGATGGCGCGATGGAGACTGACCCCATTTGGTTCACCGGCCAGCTGCTGCTCGCGCTGCCCGGGATTGGCGATCCCCGCTTCAAACATTCGGTGATTGCGATGATCAGCCATGACGAAGAAGGTGCGATGGGGATCGGCATTTCTGACCCGATCGCCGGGATGACGGTCGGCGCGGTGCTCGACCAGCTCGAAATTGCGCATGACGATCCGCTCGAACAGCCGGTGTTTCTGGGCGGCCCGGTCGAGCCGTCGCGCGGGTTTGTGCTGCACAGTCTGGACTGGGGCGGACAGGAGGCGGTGCAGGTGGCGGACCGCTGGATGGTGTCGAGTTCGCACGACATCCTGCGCGCAATCGGCGAGGGGCGCGGGCCGTCGCGCTGGCTGGTGGCGCTGGGCTATGCCGGTTGGTCGGCGGGACAGCTGGAGGGCGAGATGGTGCGCCACGGCTGGCACGTTACCCCGGGCAGCGACGCCCTGCTGTTCGACACGCCGCCCGCCAAGCGCTGGCAGGCGGCGTTTGCCGAAGCGGGAGTGGACGCCCGCCTGCTGACAACCGAGGGTGGCGAGGCTTAGCGCGCGAGCGCGAGCAGCGGACGGCCGGTGGTCAGGTTCGCGCGCGCGGTGCGGGCGGCCCAGCGCGAATCGACATAACGCCCATCGGCGAGTTCGAGATCGTAGCGGATCGGGCTGGCGAGGGCCGCGTCATAGGCGGCGGCAGCTTCACTGGTGCGACCCAGACGAGCATAAGCGGTACCGAGGTTGATCAGCCGCGACGGGTCGCTGGCGTCGAGATTGGCGTCGCCGGTCAGCTTGGCGACCGCGGCTTGATTCTCGCCGGCGCGCAGCTCGGCATAAGCGACCGGCAGCGTCGTCGAATCGGCCTGCGGCCCGGTGACAACGATGATCGATTGCGCGGCGACGGGGCTGGCAAAAGCCAGAGCGATCAGCGGCAACAACATTTTTTTCATCTCTCTATCCCCTCGTAAACTTTGGCTGATTTTCTCCTTCATCATCACAAAAGTCAATGTTTTCGGCAGTTTGTAACACTGGTGTCACAATAGCAAATTAAGCTAAACGCAAGGCGCATTATAAGTAAAGAATTTCAGAATCTTGGCGTTCGCGACTCGGTGTCACAATTGTCGGGTCCCGATTGTCACAATTGTGCCTGCTGAAAATAAATTTTCGCCGCGGTGCATTTTGCGCCCGCGATTCGTGCGCCTTCCGCG
Organism: Sphingopyxis sp. UBA6723; assembly: GCF_002454115.1. Taxonomy (GTDB): domain Bacteria; phylum Pseudomonadota; class Alphaproteobacteria; order Sphingomonadales; family Sphingomonadaceae; genus Sphingopyxis. The sequence goes on from NZ_DKIH01000013.1 coordinate 725,767, forward strand.
TTCGGCAGGCCGAGCCGCCATTGCGATATAAAGAAAAGTTTATATTTGATCGGCAGCGCGCTTTGAGCTAGGGCGCGCAACATAATTACCCAGCTTTTCGTGGTCGCTCGCCTGCGACCGAATTCGCCTACAGGAGACTTATTGTGGCCACTCTCGCCGCCGACACCCGGGATTATGTGATCGCCGACATCGGTCTTGCCGACTTCGGTCGCAAGGAAATCAACATCGCCGAAACCGAAATGCCGGGCCTGATGGCGCTGCGCGAAGAGTTTGGCGCGTCGCAGCCGCTCAAGGGTGCGAAGATCGTCGGTTCACTGCACATGACGATCCAGACTGCGGTGCTGATCGAAACGCTGACCGCGCTCGGCGCGCAGGTCCGCTGGGCTACCTGCAACATCTTCTCGACCCAGGACCATGCCGCCGCCGCGATCGCCGCGACGGGCGTGCCGGTGTTCGCGGTGAAGGGTGAAAGCCTCGCCGATTATTGGGACTATGTCGGCCGCATTTTCGACTGGGGCATCGAAGCGGGCGAGACCTGCAACCTGATCCTCGACGATGGCGGCGATGCGACGATGTTCGCGCTGTGGGGCGCGAAGCTCGAAGCCGGGCAGGAGATGCCGGCACCCGAGAATGAAGAAGAGATCGAAATGCAGCGCGCGCTGAAGGCGTTTGTTGCCGCCAACCCCGGCTATCTGACCAAGACGGTCAAGGCGATCAAGGGTGTGTCGGAAGAAACGACGACCGGCGTCCACCGCCTGTACCACATCGCCAAGAAGGGCGAGCTGCCCTTCCCCGCGATCAACGTCAACGACAGCGTCACCAAGTCGAAGTTCGACAACCTCTATGGCTGTAAAGAGTCGCTCGTCGACGCGATCCGCCGCGGCACCGACGTGATGCTTGCGGGCAAGGTCGCCACGGTCGCCGGTTTCGGCGATGTCGGCAAGGGCTCGGCGCAGTCGCTCCGCAACGGCGGCGCGCGCGTCCTCGTCACCGAAATCGACCCGATCTGCGCCTTGCAGGCGGCGATGGAAGGCTTTGAGGTCGTGACGATGGACGAAGCCGTCAAGCGTTCGGACATCTTCGTCACCGCGACGGGCAACGCCGACGTGATCACCGCCGAACATATGGCGGCGATGAAGAATATGGCGATCGTCTGCAACATCGGCCATTTCGACAGCGAGATCCAGATCGCGGCGCTGGCGAACTATAAGTGGACCGAAGTGAAGCCGCAGGTCGACCTCGTCGAATTCCCCGACGGCAAGCAGATCATCATCCTGTCGAAGGGCCGCCTCGTGAACCTCGGCAATGCGACGGGCCACCCGAGCTTTGTGATGTCGGCGAGCTTCACCAATCAGACGCTCGCGCAGATCGAGCTGTGGACGCGCAGCGAGCAGTATAAGAACGATGTTTACGTCCTGCCCAAGCACCTCGACGAAAAGGTCGCGGCGCTGCACCTCGACAAGCTGGGCGTGAAGCTGAGCCAGCTGACCCAGAAACAGGCTGATTATATCGGCGTGCCGGTCGAAGGGCCGTTCAAGCCCGACCATTATCGTTATTGATCCACTGCATGGTTTGCGGCGGCGACAGTGTCGTCGCCGCAACACTTGCGCAGAAAGAGACGGGCTGAGTGCCTTTTTAATAGAAACTTGGGTTTTGAGTCTTATTCTGGCCGGAAGAGTGGGATTAAAATCCCAAATAACCGGGGAATATTTTGATGGTCAAAGTTTCGAAAGCTGCTTTCAGCGTTTGCGTATCCACGCTCGCGTTAACCATATCCGCTACCTCTGTCCAAGCGCAGGACAACACCGCACCGGCCGACAGCGTCGCGCCCCAAGAGGTTGCCGCAGATGATGATGGCAGCGCGATCATCGTGACCGGGTCGCGAATTTCACGCGCTAATTTCGATACCGTCGAACCGTCGGTCGTCATCAGCGGTGACCAGATTGAATCGCGTGGCTTTGAAACGCTCGGACAGGCGCTGAACGAGCTGCCCGCCTTTGGTGTCCCAGGAAGCAGCCCGGTTGGCGCGCAGTCGAGCTTCGGTCCCGGACAAAGCTTCGTCAACTTTTTGGGCCTCGGTTCGGAGCGCACGCTGACACTGGTCAACGGCCGCCGTTTCGTCGGGTCGAACACCGCATCAATCTTTGGCCCGACGGGTCAGGGTGGCAACCAGGTCGATTTGAACGTTATTCCGACCAAGCTCATCGATCGTGTTGAAACGATCGTCATTGGCGGTGCGCCGATTTACGGTTCGGACGCGATTGCGGGTACGGTCAACGTAGTCCTGAAGCGCGACTATGAAGGCCTCGAGATCGATGGCCAGTACGGTATTTCCGATCGCGGCGATGCAGCCAACTATCGTTTCCGCGGCCTCGCCGGCAAAAACTTCCTTGATGGCCGGGCAAACATTACGATCTCCGGTGAATATAACAAGGGCGAGGGTCTGTTGCAGACCGCCCGCCCACGCCTTTACGATGGCGGCTTCTTCGGCCGTCCCAACGATCCGGATTCGCCGTTCGACAATGTCATCTTTCGTGATCGCCGTATTCCGACGATTTCCGAATTCGGTATCCCGACCATATTCGATTTCATTCCGGTCAGTCAGGGCCAGGCGAATAATCTTGGCTTCCCGCAGGGCGGTTTTGTCGATGCGCAGGGCAACGCGCTGCGTTTCGATGCGACGGGCAATCTGATTCCGATCGATTTTGGTACGTCGTTTGGCCCGCTTGATGAAAATGGCGATCCGACGTCATTCAGCGTCGATGCGTCGGGCGGTAACGGCTTCAGCCTCGTGCCGCTGTCCAACCTGCTGACCGAAACCGAACGCTATAGCGGCAACTTGCTGTTGAGCTTTGACCTCACCGACAAAATCCGTCTGTTCGGTGAAGGTTGGTACAGCCGCAGCCGCGGCGTCAACCTTCGCGACCAGCCGGAATATAACAGCTATCTGTTCGGCTATGCTGGTGATCCGGCCGGTGCGATCATCATGAGCACCGACAATCCGTTCCTGACACCGCAGGCGCGCGCGATCATTCAGGCGCAGGCGGACGGCGACACCTTCCTGTTGCAGCGTGCGAATACCGATGTGATTTCAGGGCGCTCCACCGGCAACGTCGAAATTCAGCGTTATGTGTTGGGCCTCGACGGCAAGTTCACCGGACTCGGTGGCCGCGAATGGTCCTTCGAAATCGTCGGGAACTATGGCCGGTCAAAGACGACCGGCAAGGTGCCCGCGATCGCCACGCAGAACTTCTTCAATGCTGTGGACGCGGTCGATGAAGGCCTGTTCAATGGCGGTGCGGCGAACGGTAATATTATTTGCCGCCCGGGCGCCGTGAATTCTCCGGCGGAGACGGTTAGTTCGACCTGTGCGCCGCTCAATCTTTTCGGGATGCAGACCTCGCAGGCAGCGCGCGACTATATCACCGCGATCACGCGGCCGGTGTCGGTCAATAAGCAGAAGATTTTCACCGCTTCGCTGGCGGGGCCGCTGTTCGCATTGCCGGGCGGCGATCTCTCGTTCGCGATCGGCTACGAGCATCGGGCTGAATCGCAGGACTTCGATCCGGGCGCGTTCCTGGCGGGTGGCGACGATCCCGATCCGCTGACCGATGCCGACGGCGATGGCGATCCGACCAACGACCGCGTGGCTTTTGGCCAGTCGGTGGTCATCCAGCCGCTCAACGGCAAGTATAACACCGACGAAATCTTCGGCGAACTGCGGGCCGGGCTGGTGAGTCCGTCCAACAACGTCCCGCTGATCTATTCGCTCGAGTTGCAGGGGGCCGCGCGTTATGTCGATCACTCGACTGCCGGCGGCGACCTGACCTGGACGCTCGGCGGCAGCTGGCAGCCGATCCGCGACGTGACGTTGCGCGGTAATTACACCCGTGCGATCCGTGCGCCGTTCATCACCGAGGCTTTCAACCCGTCGAGCAGCTTCTTTGGTTTCGCCGAAGATCCCTGCGATCAGTTCAATCAGGATGAAGGCCCGGCTCCCGCCACGCGCGCTGCCAACTGTGCGGCAGCGGGAATTCCGGCCAATTTCGATGCCACCTCAGACGATGCCAGCATCCTCCAGGCGGTCGTAGGTAATCCCAACCTGCGGAACGAAAAGTCGAACGCTTTCACGATCGGTGCGGTGCTGCGTCCCAGCTTCATTCCGCGGCTCTCGCTGTCGGTCGACTATGTCGACATCAAGGTGAAGGATGTCATTACCCAGTTGGCTTCGGACGACATCGTCGAGAATTGCTATGATTCCGCCGATTTCCCCAATTCGCCGTTCTGCGATTTGTTTACGCGTGATGCCACCAATCAGCTCGATTTCATCTCTACCGGTTATTTCAACGCCGCGGAACTGCGATACAAGGGCATCCTAGCCGCGCTCGACTTCCGCACCGGGACGCCGTTCCTTGGCGAGGATTCAAATATCGGGTTGAATGCGAGCTATCAGTATCTCGATACGCTGACCTCGCGCGCCGATGCCAATTCGGCGATTGAGACCGACAATGGCGAGGTCGGATATTCGCGGCATCAGGCGGTCGGCACGATCGACTATAACAACAAGGGCTTCAGCACCTTCCTGCAGGTCAACTACACCGGACCGGCAAAGTTTGATGCCGATGCCACGCCGACGGCTCAGAATCCGAACGGTGTGGGCAGCTTCGTGTATTTCAATACGGGCATGACCTACCGGATCGACAAGAGCTTTAGCATCCGCTTCGTCGTCGACAATCTGTTCGACCGCAAGCCGCCGTTCCCCTCGCCGACCGGCGGTGGGACGCTCACCTATTTCCCGGGTGTGCTGGGCCGCTACTTCCGCGTCGGGGCCAGCGTCGGCTTCTGATCGCGGCCAAATCGAATAACCAGGGGTCGCGTCGGCAACGGCGCGGCCTCTTTTTTTGGCTAGGCTTCGTCGCCGATGCTGACGGCGCCAATCATCTCGACTGTCGCCGGTCCAATGGTCATCGGATTGCGCACGCCGGGGAGGATAGCGACATCAAACATTTCGGTGAATTTCCCGCCGAGCAGGATGGAATGAACCGTCTGGCCGGTCCGCGTATCGACGATCAGGATACCGCATTGGGCTTCCAGCTGGCGTTCCTCCAACCCGGCCTGAATCGCGAGGTCTTTGAACTTGCCTTCGCGTGCCATCGACACAGTGACGACGGCAAAATCCTTGTGGAAAACGAGACCGCGGAGAAAGCCGGGACAAAAGGCGATATCTTCGCGGTTGCCGCTACCAATATCGACGCGGACAATCTGGCCGCGTCCCGAATCGAGCAGCCACAAGGCGCCGTCATGCACGCGGGGGCTGTGGGGCATGGTCAGGCCACTGACGACTACCTCGTCGCTGTCGATATCGATCACCGCCCCGCCACCCTGGCGATCCGCGCGCCAGCCGTCTTTTTCATCCGATAGGCCCGCGACCGTCACAAAGCGCGGCGCGCCGCCATCCATCGCCAGACCGTTGAGGTGGCAGCGATCATCGGGCGCCAGCGCGGAAATAAAGCGCGGTCGCCAAATAGGCCGAAAGCTGTGGACCTCATCGATCGTTGCCAGACAAGAATATCGCGAATTGACGAAGATGATCCGATTATCGGCATCGAAGGCAAGCTCGTGCGTATCGACGTAGCCGACGGTGTGCGCCGTGCGGGGTACCAAGGCCATGTCAAAGGCGTTGTTGGCATAATGGCCAGGGCGCAGCATGTTTTCCAAGCGCCATATCTGGAACATCGATCCGACCAGCAGGCGCCCACGGTTATAACAGAGCCCGGTCGCGCGCGCATATTGCTGCTGGTTAAAGGACAGGCGCATGTCCGGACCGACGCCGGCGACGATCAACTGGCCAGTCTGATAGGAGGTAAAGGCGAGCGAGATGCCTTGCGCCAACATCCAATCGGCCAAACCGGCGGAAATCGAAATCGGCGCATCGCCCGGATCATGCCCTGCGGGGTCATTTATTGCGGCGGCCAAGGCCAGAAGCTTCTTGTCCTGCACGCGTCCTCCTCGATACGATGGAGCTATCCGGTCAAACAGCTATTCCAAGTTTCGATCTACGTCAGGGCCGCAGCCGCTGCAAAGGATTATGGACCCAAGCCATGCCTGCCGTCGCGGCAGGGCCACCGATCGGCGCCGCCTGACGCCTAGCGATTGAAACCCTCGGGGACAGTCGATAGGGCGGGCAGATGGTCAAACGCCCCTCCTTTCATTTTTCGTATGGCGTGGCGTCGGCCAAATGACGCTTTCGTCGGGCGCGCTCTTTGCTCTGGGCCTGTTTTCTGCGCTTTGGCTGCTCGCCGGATTGTGGGCGGTCGGGCGCGGGATTGCGATGCAGCGGCGGGCGGCGTTTGTCGCCGGGCAGGCCGAGCGGCTCGGCAGTCTGGTCGAGGCGTCGCCGCAATTGCCGGTGATCGTGCGCGCCGACTGGCGGATCGAGGCGAGCGAGAAACTCGGGCGCTGGCTGGGGCTCGAACAAGGGCCGCGCAATTTCGACGAGCTGCGTGGGCTTGGCAGCGGGCTGGACCCCGACGGCCATGACGCGCTGCGCCAGGCGATCCTGGGCGCGCAGCGCGGCGCCAAACCCTTTACGCTCAGCCTGAAGCCGCAGGGGAGCGAGCGCACGATCATCCTCCATGGCGCCCCGGCGCCGCCGGCGGTGGGCGGGCCGGGCAGCGTGCTGCTCTGGCTGAGCGATGCGACCGACGGCCAGCACGCCCTGGCGCAGGCGCGCAGCGAACGTGACGAGGCGATGGCGGCGTTCGAGGCGCTGTCGGGGCTGATCGAGGCCGCGCCCTTCCCGATGTGGTTCCGCGACACCGACCTCAATCTCGCGCTCGTCAACGGCGCCTATGTCCGCGCGGTTGAGGCAAAGAGCGCGGTCGCGGTGATCGACGGCGGCATCGAGCTGTGCGAAACGGTCGCCGGGGTCAGCGCCGCCGAGGCGGCCGACGAGGCGCGCATCGCGGGCTCGGCGCAGATCCGCACGATCCCGGTGACGATCGAGGGCGAGCGGCGGATCATGCGCGTCGTCGATGTGCCGCTGGCGCCGACCGGCGGGCGGGTGATCGGTATCGCCGGCTATGCCATCGATATTCAGGAGCTGGAGAGCGAGCGCGGCGCGCACCGCCGCTTCGTCGATACGCAGCGCGAATTGCTCGACCGATTGTCGGCGGCGGTGGCGCAATTCGGCCCGGATCAGGGATTGGCCTTTGCCAATCTCCCGTTCCGCCGCCTCTTCGCGCTCGATGCCGATGATGTCAGCGAGGCGCGGGCGTTTGCGCGGCTGCTCGATGCCTGGCGCGAGGGCGGGCGAACCCCTGAAGTGCGCGACTATCCCGAATGGCGGCAGGCGCATGTCGACTGGTTCGCCCAGGCGGGGGCGAGCGAAGAGGATTGGCTGCTGCGCGACGGCACCCACTTGCATGTTGTGGCGCAGCCGACGCCTGACGGCGGGCTGCTGCTGATCGCCGAGGACAAGACCGAGCAGGTGCAATTGGCCGGCGCACGCGACACCCTGCTGCGCGTCCGCACCGCGACGTTCGACAATCTGTTCGAGGCGATCGCGGTGTTCGCGCCCGACGGGCGGCTGCATCTGTGGAACCAGCGCTTCCGCCGCTTGTGGGGCATTGATGAGGCCACGCTGGCGGCGCATCCGCGCGTCGATGCGCTGATGGGCGGGCTGGCCGACCGGCTGGTGAAACCGAACCAGATCAGCATCGTCCAGGAAGTCATCCGCGCCGCGACGCTGGAGCGGCAACAGCGCGGCGGCGAGATCGGCTTTGCCGACGGGCGCTATTTCGATTTTGCGTCGATCCCGCTGCCCGACGGCAATGCGCTGCTGATCATGCTCGACATTACCCCGAGCCGGCGGATGGAGGGCGCGCTGCGCGAGCGCAACGAGGCGCTGGAGGCAGCGGACAAGGTCAAGACCGCTTTCCTGTCGCGGATGAGTTACGAATTGCGCACGCCGCTGACCTCGATCGGCGGGTTCGGCGAGATGTTGCAGGCGGGCTATGCCGGCAAGCTGAGCGACCAGCAGCAGGGCTATGTCAACGCGATCATGGATTCGGTCGCGGTGCTGGGGCGCCAGATCGACAATGTGCTCGACCTGGCGCAGGGCGAAGCCGGGTCACTGGTGGTCGAGCGGGCGCCGGTCGCGGTGCGAGCGTTGCTGGAGCGGGCTTTGGCGGATGCGAAAGCGTTTGCCGCGGACGAAAAGGTCGAACTGGTCGGCAATATCTCGCCTGATCTCGGCCGTATCGATGGAGATGCGCCGCGCCTGTCGCGGCTGGTCGCGGGTTTGCTCGACAATGCGGTGCGCTACACGGCGCCGACCCGCAAGTCCGGCGGCCGCGTGCTGCTCCATGCCACGGGCGACGCGCATGGGATCGAGATTATCGTGTCGGACAATGGTCCGGGGATGCCCGAAGCGGTCGCAGCGGTGACCAAGGGACAGCAGGCGGGGACGGCGTCGGGCGGCATCGGCCTTGCGCTCGCGCGCCAACTCGTCGCCGCGCACGGCGGGACGATGGAGGTGGTGAGCGAGGCGGGACAGGGGACGCTGGTGCGGATCAGCCTGCCGCGGCGGGTATGACGACGCTGCTCCCCCTCCTTTCTGTTTGTGTCCCTGCGAAGGCAGGGATCGATCTCCCGCCGCCTCAACATGGCGCCGACCGGAGGTGGGCCCCTGCTTTCGCAGGGGCCCAGCGCTTTTTATGAGTTTTACCTGTTCCTACGATCTGGCCGAGGCCGAGCGCATCGGTGCCGCGATCGGCGCGGCGTTGCTCCCCGGCGATGTTGTCGCGCTGTCGGGCGATCTGGGCGCCGGCAAGACGACGCTGGCGCGCGCGATGCTGAAAGCGCGCGGGCTGGCGGGCGAGGCGCCGAGCCCGACCTTTGCCATCGTCCAGCCCTATGCGCCGCCCGAAGTCGATCTGCCCATCGCGCATGTCGATCTGTACCGGATCGAGGATGAGAGCGAGCTGATCGAGCTGGGCCTTGACGATTATCTGTATGACGGCGCGCTGCTGATCGAATGGCCCGAGCGGCTGGGGACGCAGGGGTGGCCGGGCGCGCTGTCGATCACGATTTCGGGGAGCGGCGACGCGCGCGTCTTGACAGCCGACGTGCCGACGTCTTGGGGGAGTCGATGGCCGCTCCGATGATTCCGCCCCCCCATGCGCCTGCCTTCCTCGCCGCGCATGGCTGGGAAGGCGCCCAGATTTTGCCGCTCGCCGGCGATGCCTCGTTCCGGCGCTATTTCCGCGTCGTCGATGGCGCGCGGCAGGCGGTGCTGATGGACGCGCCGCCGCCGCATGAAGATCCGCGGCCGTTCATCGCGATCGCCGAATATCTGTGCGAACAGGGGCTGACCGCGCCGGTGATCTTTGCCCGCGATCTGGTGCAGGGACTGTTGCTGATCGAGGATTTCGGGGATGAGCGGCTGCGCGAAACGGCCGATGCGGCGCTGCACCGCGAGGTCGAACTGTACGCAGGGGCGACGGATTTGCTCGTCCACCTGCACACGTGCCCGCCGATGCCGGGGTTGCGGGTGCTGGGGCTGGAACAATGGCTCGACGAGGTGATGCTGTTCAGCGACTGGTATTGCCCGGCGCTGGAGATCGAGGTCGATCGCGACGCCTTTCGCGCCGCGTGGGAAGCGGTGCTGACCCCGGTCGAGCATGACGGTCTGCCGCGCGTCACCGTACTGCGCGATTTTCACGCCGAAAATATCATGCTGGTGCCGGGCAAGGCGGGCGTCGCCCATTACGGCCTGCTCGATTTTCAGGACGCGCTGATCGGGCATCCCGCCTATGATCTCGCTTCGGTGCTCGAGGATGCGCGGCGCGATGTCACCCCGGCGGTCGAGGCGGCGATGCTGGCGCGCTATCAGGGCGCCACCGGGCAGGACATCGAGAATGCTTACTGGGCGCTCGCGGCCCAGCGCAACACACGTATCCTGGGGGTGTTCGTGCGGCTGTGGAAGCGCGACGGCAAGCCCGGCTATCGCCAGTTCCAGCCACGAATGTGGGGGTTGCTCGAACGCGATCTGGCGCATCCTGCGCTGGCGCCGGTGCGCGCCTGGTTCGACGAGAATATCCCCGCCGACAAGCGCGCGGCGGCGTGGTGATGGACGCCAAGATCGACAGCGCGATGGTGATGGCGGCGGGGCTGGGCAAACGGATGCGCCCGCTGACCGCTACCCGACCCAAGCCGCTGGTGCGCGTCGCGGGCAAGGCCTTGATCGATCACAGCCTTGACCGCATCGAGGCGGCGGGGATCGGCCATGTCGTCGTCAACGTCCATTATCTGGCCGATGCGCTCGAAGCGCATCTGGCGGCGCAAAAACGCAGCTTCACGATCGGCATTTCGGACGAGCGCGACCTGCTCCTCGAAACCGGCGGCGGCATGGTCAAGGCGCTGCCACAGCTGACCGGCGACCCGATCCTGATCGTCAACAGCGACAATATCTGGACCGACGGGCCTCAGGACAGCATCCGGCATCTGGCGCGGCATTGGGACGGGGAGCGGATGGACGCGCTGTTGCTTCTCATCCGGCACGCAAGCGCGACCGGTCATGGCGGGCGCGGCGATTTTCATATGGATCCGTCGGGGCTCCTGTCGCGCCGCAAGCCGGGCCGGATTGCGCCCTTCGTCTATACCGGCATCCAGCTGATCTCGCCGCGCCTGTTGGGCGACGCGCCTGTGGGGGCGTTTTCGACCAACATATTGTGGGACCGCGCGATCGCCGCGGGCCGACTGTTCGGCCTGTCGCACATGGGGCAATGGTTCGACGTCGGCACCCCCGACCGGATCGCGCCGACCGAAGTCGCGCTGAGTGAGGTTTGACGCGGGTCGTCATCCCGGCGAAGGCCGGGATCTCGCCGTTTCGGATTGGCGCAGCGGCGAGATCCCGGCCTTCGCCGGGATGACGACGAGAGTGTGATGACGGAAACGCCTCGCCCCACCGTCTTCTCCATCCCCGTCCAGCGGGCGTTCGCCGACGCGCTCGCCGCAGGCCTGATCGGCCGCTTTGCCGATGGCGCGCTCGGGCTCGCCAAAGGGCTGATCCTGCTGCCCAGCAACCGCGCGCGCAGCGCGGTGCAGGCGGCGTTTGTGCGCGCCAGCGGGGCGGGGCTGCTGATGCCGCGGCTGGCGGTGATCGGCGATGCCGACCTCGATGAAAGCGTCGCGCTGGCGCTCGACGCGATCGACGAGGCCGAACCGATCCCGCCCGCGATCGATCCGCTGCGGCGGCGGCTGATGCTGGCGGCGCTGATCGAGCGGTATAATCCCGTTGGCGAAGAAGCGATCACCGGCGCCGCGGCGTTCCAACTCGCCGAAAGGCTGGGGCGGGTGATCGACCAGCTGCATTATGAGGAGGTCGCCCCGACGCGGCTCGGCGACATCGAAGCCGCGCTTGGCGATCTTGCGGGGCATTGGCAGGCGTCATGGCAGCGGTTGCGGCTGCTGATCGATCATTGGCCCGCGATGCTGGCCGCGACGGGGCATATCGACCGCGCCGACCGCCGCAACCGCCTGCTCGCGCGGGTCAGCGAGGAATGGCGCACTGCCCCGCCGCGGCGCTTCGTCGTCGCGGCAGGGGTGACCACCGCGGCGCCCGCGATCGCGCGGCTGCTGCGCACCGTGGCCGACCTGCCGCAGGGGATGGTGGTGCTGCCGGGGCTCGACCTCGGCATGGCGGCGGAGGAATGGGACGCGCTGGGACCGGTCAAGCCCGATCCCGATCAGCCGGGCGAGCGCCCGCTCGAAACGCATCCTCAATATCATCTGAAACTGCTACTCGGGCGGATGGGGATCGCGCGCGACGAGGTCGGCGCATGGGCCGCGGTGTCGCCGTTCGACGGTCCCGATGCGCGCGCGCCCTTTCTGTCGCTGCTGTTTGCGCCCGCCGCCTATACCGCGCGCTGGCAGGCGGCGGACGACGTCGCGCCCAGCCTGACCGGGGTCAGCGCCGCGACCTTCGCCGACGACGGGCAGGAGGCGCAGGGCATCGCGTTAATGATGCGCCGTGCGTTGGAAGAGCCGGGGCGCACCGCGGCGCTGGTGACCCCCGACCGCCTGCTCGCCGAGCGCGTCGCGGCGGCGCTCGCGCGCTGGGACATTGCGATCGACGACAGTGCCGGACAGCCGCTGGGGCAGACGCCGCCGGGGGCGCTGCTGTTGCTGCTCGCCGAGTTTGCCGCGGCGTTCGATCCGGTGCGGCTGGTCGCGCTGCTCGGGCATCCGCTGGTGCGCGCGGGCGAAGGACGGCTCGACTGGCTCGATCAGGTACGGCAGCTCGATCTGGTGCTGCGCGGGCCGGGGTTGGTGCCGGGCTGGGTCGGGGTGACGGCGCGGATCGATGAGATTGCGGCCGACAGCGACCGGCGCGGGCATGGCGCGGCGGTGGCCATCGCCGATTGGTGGGCCGAGGTGACGACGGGCCTGAGCGGTGCGCTCGCGCCTTTTGCCGCGGGCGTTCCCGCGCCGCCGCCGGTGCTGCTCGGGGCGTTGCAGGACGCGCTCGGCTGGCTCACCGGCGAAGGGGCGTGGACGGGGCATGCGGGCCGCGCCTTGTCCGACCTATTCGACCGCTGGGCGGTGGCGAAGGGCGACGGCCCAGCGCTCGTCGCCCCCGCCGATTTCCCCGCGATGCTCGCCGATCTGATGTCGGGCGAGAGCATACGGCCCCCCTATGGCGGGCATCCGCGGCTGTTCATCTGGGGTCTGCTCGAGGCGCGGTTGCAGCGCGCCGACCTGATGATTTTGGGCGGGCTCGACGAGGGGCGCTGGCCGCCGCAGCAAAGCCCCGACCCCTGGCTCGCCCCCGGCATCCGGCGGATGCTGGGCCTCGCCGCACCCGAGCGGCAGCAGGGGATGGCGGCGCATGATTTCGCTGGTGCCTTTGCGGCGCGCGAGGTGGTCGTGACGCGCGCGATGCGCAGCGGCGGCGACCCGGCCGTTGCGTCGCGCTTCTGGTTGCGGCTCTCGGCCTTGGCGGGCGAGTTGCCCGAAGCGACGCTCGACGGGCAGTCGGTCACGGCGCTGGCCGCGACGCTCGATGTCCCGCCGGGCCGAAGCGAGCCCGCCGACAAACCCCGCCCGTCGCCGCCGCTCGCGGCGCGGCCCGACCGGATCAGCGTCACCGGGGTCGACCAGCTGGCGCGCGACCCCTTTGCCTTTTACGCGGCGAAGATATTGCGGCTGAGCGAACTCGAGCCGCTGAGCAGCGGTCCCGACGCCAAATGGTTCGGCACGCGGGTGCATAAATTCCTGCAGGACTGGCAGGCGGCAGGGCTGAGCGAGGCGGCGTTCGATGCCGAGATCGCCGCGCTGCGCGCCGATCCGGCGCTCGATTCGCTCGGCCGCGCCTTCTGGTTGCCGCGGATCGAGCCGTCGCTGCGCTGGGCGGCGGAGCGGGTGTGGGCGGCGCGCGACGAACGCTGGCCGGTCGCCAATGAAGTCAGCGGCAAGCTGCTGGTCGGCGGCATCACGCTGCGCGGCACCGCCGATCGCGTTGATCAGGCCGCCGACGGGACGCTGGCGATCGTGGATTACAAGACCGGCGCGGCGCCATCGGCCAAGTCGGCGGGCGAAGGGCTGAACAGCCAGCTCGGCCTGCTCGGGCTGATCGCCGAGGAAGCGGGGCTCGGCGATCAGGCGCCCGAACCGGTCGGTGCGTTCGAATATTGGGAATTGAAGCGCGACCGCAAAAAGGGCGTCGATGGCGCGGTCAAGGCGATCAAGGGGCAGAAGCCGAAACCGCCGACCGCTGCCGCGGTAATCGAGCGGGCGCGCGAAGCGCTGGCTGAGCTGAGCGCGCGCTACTTGTTGGGACAGGAGCCATTCGTTCCGGGCGACAGCGCCAAACGCTACACCGATTTCGACCAGCTGATGCGCCGCGACGAATGGTTCGGGCGCGGCGATCCCGATCCGGGCATGACCGACGGGGGTTCGGCATGATTGACCCCGACAAGCTGCTGAAGACGCTCGACGGCGGGCAACGGGCCGCGGCCGAGCCGCACGACCATGTCTGGCTCGGCGCGTCGGCGGGGACGGGCAAGACGCAGGTGCTGTCGGCGCGCGTGCTGCGCCTGATGCTGGCGGGCGTGTCGCCCGAGGCGATCCTGTGCATCACCTTTACCAAGGCGGGCGCCGCCGAAATGGCGCATCGCATCCATGAGCGGCTCGCGATGTGGGTGCGGATGGCGGACGGCGACCTGCGGCTCGACCTCGCCGCGCTGGGCGCCGACTGGGCCGAACCAGGCATCCTCGATCGCGCACGATCGTTGTTCGCCACCGTGATCGACAGCCCCGGCGGCGCGGTGCGGGTGCAGACGATCCACGCCTTTTGCCAGACCTTGCTCGCAAGTTTTCCGCTCGAGGCGAAAATCCTGCCGGGATTCCGCGCGCTGGAAGACAGCGAGGCAAGTGCATTGCAGCGCGAGGTGCTGGGGCAGTTGCTCGCGCGCGCGGATGTCGACGGCGATGCGATGCGCACGATCGCGGCAATGCTTTCGCAGCGATTGGGGCAGGATGCGGCGATCGCCTTTCTGGCGCGCTGCGCGAGCTGTTTCACCGCCGCCAATGCGCCGCGCCTCGCGCCGCGCGCGGCGGACCTGCGCGCGCAGCTGGGTTTGCCGCAGGGCGATGCGTTGGCCTGGCAGGCGGCAGCGCTGGGCGGCGGCGCGATTGCCGACGCCGACATTGCGGCGGTGGCCGCGAGCGGGCGCGGTTGGGGGACGAAGACCGGCGACGCCCGCGCCGACATCATGGACGACTGGTTTCGCGCCGACACGCATGGCCGCGCCGCGATGCTCGCCGCGATGCGGGGCTGCTTCCTGACCGGCACCGGCGACATGCGCGCCGATTACACCAAGGACAAGGGCGGTATGCGCAGCTGCCTTGCCGCCGCCGAGCGCATCGTTGCCGCAGCCAATGACCTGCTCGCCACCGCCACTGCGATGGCGGTTGCCGATGATCTGGCGGCGGCGTGGGATTTGGGCAGCAGTTTTGCCGAAGCCTATGCGCTGGCCAAGCGCGAGCGCGGCCTCGCCGATTTCGACGATTTGATCAGCATCGCGGGGCATCTGCTGGCCCAGGGCGATTTTGGCGACTGGGTGCGCTTCAAGCTCGACCAGCGCACCGACCATATTTTGGTCGATGAGGCGCAGGACACCAATGCGCGGCAATGGGCGATCGTCGCCTCGCTGGCAGGCGAGTTTTTCGCCGGGGTGGGCGCCAAGGACGACCGGGTCCGCACGATGTTCACCGTCGGCGACCGCAAGCAGGCGATCTTCGGCTTTCAAGGCACCGAGCCCGCGGCGTTCGAAGCGGCGCGGCTGAGCTTTGCCAGGCGGGCGACCGAGGGCGGCAGTCCGTTCGAGGATGTCGACCTCGACACCAATTACCGGTCGAGCCCCGCGGTGCTCGACGTCGTCGATGCGTGGATCGCGGCGGGGGCGACCGCGCTGATGGGGCTGGAGAGCGACGAGCCGCCGCACATCCCCGCCGAATTCAATCGCGACCGCGCGGGGCGCGTCGAGCTGTGGCAACCGTTGCCGGTCGGCAAGGCTCTTGATGCCGATGCCGAGGATGAGACCGGCATCGACGTTGATGGTGAGGATGAGGGGACCCGTTCCCACGACACGTCCGCCGCGGCGAGCGACCCCGCCAGCCTGCGGCTCTCCCGTGCGATTGCCGACGAGGTGCAGGACTGGCTGCTCCACGGCAAGGACGGCCGCGCCGTTGCCCCGGGCGACATCCTGATCCTTGTCCGCCGCCGCCGTGACCTCGCGGCGCGGATCGTGGCGCGGTTGCAATCGCTGCACGTGCCGGTCGCGGGGGTCGACCGCTTTTCGCTGACCCAGTCACTCGCGGTGCAGGATCTGCTCGCGGCGATGCGCTTTGCAGTGCAGCCGCTCGACGATCTCAATCTCGCCAGCCTGCTGGTGTCGCCGCTGTTCGGCTGGAGCCAGGCAGAGCTGTTTGCCTTCGCCCATGGCCGCCAGAAACGCGCGTTGTGGGAGCAGTTGCGGGCGCGCGAAGACGAAGCGCCGCCCGAAACGATGGCGGCGCTGCGCGCCCTGCTCGGCATGGGTGATTTCACGACGCCGTTCCGCTTTCTGGAACGCATCCTGTCCGGCCCGCTCGACGGGAGGCGCAAGCTGTATCAGCGGTTGGGGCGCGAGGCGCGCGACCCGATCGACGAACTGCTCGCGCAGGCGCTGGCGTTCGGGCGGCAGGAAGCGCCGTCGCTGCTCGGCTTCCTGTCGCACATCGCCGCGAGTACGGCGGAGATCAAGCGCCAGAGCGAGGCGCGCAGCGATGTCGTACGGGTGATGACGGTGCATGGGTCGAAGGGCTTGCAGGCGCCGATCGTCATCTTGGCCGACGCGACCGACGATCCCAAGCCGCGGCGAGTAAGCTTTGATCTGTCGATGGCGGCTTGGGACAAACTACCGGTGTTTCCGCTCGGCAAGGACGAGCGCCATGGCGCGATCGCGGATGCCCACGACGCCAAGGAGCGCGCCGAGCGCGAGGAGCATTGGCGGCTGCTGTACGTGGCGATGACGCGCGCCGAGGAATTGCTGATCGTCACCGGGACGCGGAAGGCGGACGAGCTTCCCGCGGACAATTGGCACAGCGCGGTCGATGCCGTGATGGCCGACATGGGCGCCGAATGGCAGGACGCCGGTCCGCGCTGGGGGCAGAAGCGCGTCCATGCGGTCGCGGGCAAGGCGCGTGCGGCGAAGGACAAGGCGCGGCCCGTCGCTCCGCCGGTGGTCGTACCCGCGTGGGCGCGGCAAGCGGCGCCCGAGGAAGCGCGCCCGCCGCGTCCGCTCGCGCCGTCGGCGCTGGGCGACGATGATGTGGCGGCGGTGCCGCAGGGCGCGGCGCGCGCGGCTGCGGTGAACCGCGGGCTGCTGCTCCACGCGCTGTTCGAGCGGCTACC
>NZ_DKIH01000013.1:742747-827471 GCF_002454115.1 Sphingopyxis sp. UBA6723
GGCCGATCTCGACGCGGCGGCGCGCGCTGCGATGGTCGATGAGGTTCTGAGCGTGCTGGACGACCCGGCGCATGCGGCGCTGTTCGGGCCGGGCTCGCTCGCCGAGGTGCCGCTGTCGGCGGTGGTCGACGGCGTGGTGGTGGCGGGTATCGTCGACCGGCTGCTGGTTACCGATGATGCGGTGACGGTAATCGATTACAAGACCGGGCGGCATGTGCCGGAGAATGCGTCCGCGGTGCAGCCCACCTATCTGCGCCAGATGGCCGCGTATCGCGGCGCGCTGGCGGCGATTTTTCCGGAGCGGCGGATCGATGCGGCGCTGCTGTATACCGCCGGGCCGCGGCTGATCGCGCTGGACGATGCGCTGCTCGATGCGCACAAGCCCGGCTTGGCGGCAACCAAGGCGAATTTGGGCGGTTGAGGTCTTGAGCCGAAGGGTGCGACGCCTTAGCTTGAGGATAACCGAATTTCAGGAGTTTTTATCATGGGTACCAAGGCAATCAGCGACGACAGCTTTCAGGCTGACGTCCTCGACAGCGACACCCCCGTACTTGTCGATTTCTGGGCCGAATGGTGCGGCCCGTGCAAGATGATCGGCCCGTCGCTCGAGGAAATCGCCAATGAGCTGGGCGAAAAGGTCGTGATCGCAAAGCTGAACATCGACGATCACCCGAACGCCCCCGCCAAATATGGCGTGCGCGGCATCCCGACGATGATCCTGTTCAAGAATGGCGAAGTCGCCGACACCAAGGTCGGCGCGGCGCCGAAGAGCGCGCTCAAGGGCTGGCTCGAAGGCGCGCTTTAAGCCAATTTCCCCGACGTCGGATTGCCGACGTCGGGGGTCATCTTTTGGTCAGTCGCGCCAATAATTTAGCCGTTCAGAGCCGTCGAAATCGGCCCGATGTCAGGCAGCAATTGCGGAAACCTGAGGCCTGAGCCACACGGACACGGATCTTGGCGACCGAGTTTTTCGATGAGTTCCTTGTCGCCGTGGACGAAGCGGTGTCCCCGCTTGACCTGCGTTTCCGACGGATAACCTTTACGCCGCTTCGAACTGATCTCGAAAGCAGGGCAGGTCGGCGAAGTCTTTTTGGCGTACCATGACGGCCTCCTGTGGTCAGCGCGCCTGATCGCGCGCAGGCGGCGCCTTACCAGAATGTGCTCAGCTCCGATAGTCTGCGTTGATGCTGATGTAACCGTGCGTCAGGTCGCAGGTCCAGACGGTCGCGCGGCCTTCGCCCAAGCCAAGGTCGGCGCCGATGCGGATTTCCAGACCTTTGAGGTGCGCCGCGACGGGGGCCTCGTCATAGCCGTCGACCGGCAGGCCGTCCCTCGCCACCCAATGATCGCCGAAGCGGATCGCGAGCTTGTCGCGGTCGGCGGGTTCGCCGGCCTTGCCCACCGCCATCACGACGCGGCCCCAGTTGGCGTCCTCGCCCGCAATCGCGGTTTTGACCAGCGGCGAGTTGGCGATCGCGAGCGCGACGCGCTTGGCACTGTCGTCGCTGACGGCGCCGCTCACCTGAACTTCGATGAACTTTGAGGCGCCTTCGCCGTCGCGCACGACCTGCTGCGCGAGGTCGAGCGCGACCTGTCGGATCGCGGCGTAGAGCGCGTCGGCGCCGGGATCGTCGCGCGTGGTAAGAGGCGGATTGCCTGCCAACCCCGTCGCGAACAGCAGCACGGTATCGCTGGTCGAGGTGTCGCTGTCGACGGTGATGCTGTTGAAACTGCCACCGGTCGCTTCGCTCAGCATCGCCTGCAACAATGCGGGCGCGACCGCGGCGTCGGTGAAGATATAGCCGAGCATCGTCGCCATGTCGGGGGCGATCATGCCGGATCCTTTGACGATCCCCGCGACGTGAACGGTCTTGTCGCCAACGACCGCGGTGGCGGCCGATCCCTTGGCGAAAGTGTCGGTGGTGCAGATGGTTTCGGCGGCGGCTTCCCATGAGCAGGGCGCAGCGGTGAGCGCGGCTTCGACCCCGGCGCGCGCCTTGTCCTTAGGCAGCGGCACGCCGATGACGCCGGTCGAGCTGACGAAGACTTCGCTTTTCGCGCAGCTCAGATGATCGGCGACCTGCGCCATGATCTGTTCGACCGCCTCGCGGCCGCGATAGCCGGTGAAGGCGTTGCTGTTGCCCGCGTTGACGATCAGCGCGCGGCCGATACCGCCTTTGACCTGCTCGCGGCCGAGCTCGACTTCGGACGAGCAGCAGACGTTGCGGGTGAAGACGCCCGCGACCGTCGTGCCGGGCGCGAGCTCTACATAGGAGAGGTCGCAGCGGTCCCAATTCTTGTATTGCGCGCGCGCGACGCGGAGGGTGACCCCGGCGATGTCGGGGAGCTTGGGGAAGGATGCGGGGGCGAGGGGGGAGCGCGTGGTCATCGGAGGCGCATAATCGCTAATGGCCTAAAGCAAAACCCCTCCCGCTTGCGGGAGGGATCTGTAGATTTTCACGTCGCCCCCGCGAAGGCGGGGGCCGCTGGAGGTTTACGCATCGACGCCGCGTCAGGACGCCCGCGGCCCCCGCCTTCGCGGGGGCGACGACCGCTTACGCCGGAATGCCACTGATCGACTTTATTTCCATAAAGTCCTTCAGCCCGAACACGCCGCCTTCGCGGCCGTTGCCCGATGCCTTGTAGCCGCCGAACGCCGCGCCGGGGCCTGGTCCCCACGCGTTGACCGCGACCATGCCGGCGCGCAGCTTCGGCGCCACGGCGGCGGCCTGAGCGGGGTCGCCGGAGATCACCGCCGACAGGCCATATTCGGTGTCGTTGGCGATATCGACGGCTTCGTCGAGGTCGCCATAGGCCATGATCGTCGCCACGGGGCCAAAGATCTCCTCATTCGCAATCCGCATATCGCGGGTGACGCCCGAGAACACCGTCGGCTTGACGTAATAGCCGCGGTTGACGTTGCTCGGCAGGCCGGTGCCGCCGGTTTCCAGCGTCGCGCCCTCATCGATCGCTGACTGGATCAACCCCTGGATCTTGTCGAACTGCGCCTTGTTGACGACGGGGCCGATATGGCCGCCTTCGCTCATCGGATCGCCGACCGACGTGCCGTCGAACATCGCCTTGATCACGCCGACCGCTTCGGCCTCACGCTCTTTCTGCACCAGGATGCGCGTCGGCGCGATGCAGCTCTGGCCGGTGTTGACCAGCACGCCCTGCACTGTCGGTGGCAGCACCGCGGCGAAATCGGCGTCGGGCAGGACGATGTTCGGCGACTTGCCGCCCAGTTCCTGATGGACGCGCTTGACGGTGTCGGCCGCCGCCTTGGCGACGAGGATGCCGGCGCGGGTCGAGCCGGTGAAGCTGACCATTTCGATGCCGGGGTGCGCGCTGATCGCATTGCCGACGGTCGGGCCGTCACCCTGGACGAGGTTGAACACGCCCGGCGGGACACCCGCGGCGTCGAGGATTTCGGCAAAGATCGTCGCGTTGCCGGGGCATTCTTCGGAAGGCTTCAGCACCATCGTGTTGCCCGCGGCGAGCGCCGGTGCGACCTTCAGCGCGATCTGGTTGAGCGGCCAGTTCCACGGCGTGATCATGCCGACGACGCCGATCGGTTCGTACGCTATGACGCCCGCGGCATATTTTTCGGTGAAGTTGAAATCCTTGAGCGCAGCGATGGTGCCAAGGAAGCCGCCAATCCCGGCGCCGACCTGTGCCGTACCCGCGAAGCTCACCGGGGCGCCCATTTCGCTCGCCATCGATTTGGCGAGATCGGGGGCGCGCTTCTTATATTCCTCGACGATGCGATTGAGGAGGTCGAGCCGCTCTTCGCGCGTCGTCTGCGACCAGCTTTTCAGCGCTTCGCGCGCCGCAGCGACGGCATCGTCGACGTCGGCGGCGGTGCCGAGGACGATCGTCGAAGCCGCTTCTTCGGTCGCCGGGTTGATCACGTCGTGCGGCTTGCCGCCCTTGCTGTCGACCCACTGGCCGCCGATATAATTCTGCTTGAGGTGCGTTGCGGTGTCGCTCATTTTCTCTCTCCCAATCGGCGTGTCTGAATACGTCTCGGATTGCTACCTAATCACTGTGGCGGATGAATCAAGTTCATCGCTCCTTTATCGTCACCCCGGACTTGATCCGGGGTCCATTCCTCGTTCGTAGCATGGACCCCGGATCAAGTCCGGGGTGACGAAGCGGGAAACGACACGCGCTACCGCTTTTCAGCACTCAGCCGTGACATCAATATGGCAGCGCGGGTCGCCTGGCGCGCGATGCTGGGCAGGTCGACGGTTTCATCGGGACCATGATCGCCGGTGCTGTACGCGCCTAGCCCCGCGAGTGAGTCGACGAACGGCGCGACGAAGCTGATGTCGGCGGCGCCGCGCTTCAGCGGGTCGAGCGCCGCCATTTCGGGCAGGCCCAAGTCCCGGTTCACGGCGTTGAGCCGAACGAGAAGCGCGCGATTGCCGTCGGTCGGCGCCATCGCCGGATAGCCGCCGGGATCGAACGCGATCGTTGCTGAGGTGCCGGGCGCGTGGTCGGCGACGATCGCCGCCATCTTTGCCTTCACCCGCTGCGCCTGTTCGACCGACAGCGTCCGCAGGTCGCCGCGCGCGACCGCAGTCGATGCGATGATGTTGGTTTTGCCGGTCGCATTGGCGCGGATCTTTCCGCCGTCGAGCGCCGCCTGCTCGCCGCCTGCGACCAGCCCGACGTTGAAGGTCAGATTGGGTTCGGGCAGTTCGGTGCGGAAACGGTGGATCACCCGCGCCAGTTCATAGATCGCACCGTCGCCCGCCGCGGCGCTGAAGATGCCCGAACTATGCCCGGGTTTGCCGGTGGCGGTCACCGTCCAGCTCTCCGACGACCGCCGCGCGACCGAACTCATGTCGGCGCCATTCTCGCGGATCAGCCCTTCGAAACACAGCGCGATATCGCTGCGCTTGCCCGCGGCGATCAGGTCGGCGCGCGCGATGTCGATCGGGTCGCCCGCATCCTCTTCGTCGCCGGTCATGTGAAATTCGATATTGGCGTCTTTCAGCGTCCCCGCCGCGTGCATCGCGCGTAACGCCGCGAGCGCGACGACCATGCCGCCCTTGTCATCACCCGCGCCCGGTCCCTTGGCCAAGTCGCCCCTGCGCTCGAAGCGCTGGAACGGCGAATCGGATTCGAACACCGTGTCGAGGTGGGCAATCAGCAGCAGGCGCTTGCCATCGGGCTTCCCCTTGTGCGTCGCGATCAGATGCCCGGCGCGGCCGGTCTCGCGCATCGGTTTCCAGATTACCGTGAAGCCCAGTGGTTCAAGCTCGGCGCGCATCATCGCTCCGACCTTTTCGACGCCCTCCAGGTTCAGCGAGCCGCTGTTCTGGTTGACCAGCTTCTCCAGCAGCGCGATCGAGCGGGGTTGCTCGGCCTCGACCATTGTCGCCATCGCGCGTTCAGCCTGGCTCAACTGGGCCTGCGCCGCTGGGGCGAGTGCGAGTTGAAGCGCGATCAGGGCGGCGAACGGCAGCGATTTCATGGAGGACTCCTCTGGACGCCGCCCTTGTGCCGCCTGCACGGGCCGTGGGCAAGCGGTCAGCCGGGACGAACCATGAAAATGCTGCCGCCGATGCTGACGATAAACAAATTGCCCGCGCTGTCTTCGCCGAACGAGGCGATCGAGCTGAGCGTTCCGGCGTCGGGGGCAAAATCCTCGTTGCGCCGCGCAAAGCGCGACGAGGCGAGCGTCTGTCCGGCGGTCAGGCTGGAAAACGGCACCGACCAGATATTGCCCGAGACGAAATCGGCAAAGACATATTGGCCGGCCAGCGACGTCACGGGTCCGCGATAGACATAACCGCCGGTGACCGAACGGCCCTGCCGCGGCCCGGTCCCGTGGCCATATTCGGCGACGGGCGGCGTCAATCCGGCGGGGGCGGTGCCAGTGTAGCTCTGGGTTCCCTCCAGAAAGCGCCAGCCGAAATTCAGCCCGGGTTGCGATGTCGTCACCATGTCGATTTCTTCGACCGCGCCCTGACCAACGTCGCCGATCAACAGCGTCGCGCCCGAAAAGGAGGCGCGAAACGGGTTGCGGAGGCCAAAGGCAAAAACATAGGGATCGCCGCCGCCCGGCAGAAATGGATTGCCGGGGGCGGGGGCGTAACTGTTGCCGCCCGCGCCGACCGCAAAGCGCAGAATCTTGCCGAGCTGCACATTGCGGTTCTGGGCATTGTTGTTCGGATCACCACCGCCGCCGCCATCGCCGACCGCGACATAGACATGGCCATCGGGACCATAGCCTATCCAGCCGCCGTTGTGGTTGTCGAAGCCCGGGTGTGGAATGTCGAGCACGGTGTCATAGCTGGTCGAGCTGTTCGGCTGGCCCAATATATAACGCCGCACCTGGACATTGCCGTTGGTCGCGGTGGCGACGACAAACAGCCGCTGTGACGTCGCATGATCGGGATAGGTCGCCAGCCCCAACAGCCCGCGCTCGCCGCTGGTCGAAATGTCGGTGATGTCCAGCACCAGCGTACGGCTGCCGTTCGCCGGGTCGAAGCGATAGACGTCGCCCCCCTTTTCGACGACATACACATTGCTGCTGCCGGGGATGGGCGCGACATAAAGTGGCTGGCTGAAGCCGGTGCCCACGCGCACCACCGATATGCCCTCACGGCTGTTGGTAACGGTGATGTTCACCGCTTGCGTCACGCTCGCCTGACCGTCGCTGACGCGCAGCACGACAGCATAGACATTGTCGCCGTCGGCATCCCCGGGCAGGTCGAAATCGGGCGCGGGGCTGAAACTGAGCGCGCCCGCCGCGGTGATCGCAAAGCGCGCCGCATCGGCACCACCGTCGATGGTGAAAGTCAGCATGCTCCCGTCAGGATCGGTCGCGGTCGCCTGATAGGCGGCGGTGCTGTTCTCGGCGACGCTCGCGGTTTGCAGCGAGGTGAAGCTGGGCGGCGCATTGGCCGCAGGCGGGGTCCCGCCGCCGCTGCTCCCGCCACCCCCGCACGACACGAGCATCAGAGAGGTCAGGAGGAGAGAGACGCTTTTCCGCATGGCCAACAGCCTTTCGCGATCAGACCCACCCCTGCCGCAACCTGCCATTGGTCAAAGCCGACCGCAACCCCGCCGGTTTACCATGGTATCCCGGCATCCAGCGCCATCAGGCGGGCCCTTTTGCCTCTTCGAAATCGTCGAGTTTGCCCAGCGCGTCTTGCGCGATCTTGCGCAGTACCAAACGGTTGACCGTCAGCCCCTTGGCACCATCGCCGCTCAGATCGTCGATGGCAAAATCGACGCGGGTGCGATCGGGCGCCAGCTCTTCAAAGGTGAATTTGAGCCCCGTCGTCAGCGCACCGTCATCGACGTTGTAGATCAGATGCGCCTCACGGGGTATTTCCATCGCGACCGCCAGCTTGATCTTGTAAGCGTCGGGTCGCTCGTCGGGGACCATTTTGTCGAACCCCGGATCGCCTTTTTCCGCAACTAGCTCGTAAAGGCGCGTCGACCCGCCATTGGTGACCATCGGCATGCCGGTAAAGGCGCTGCCGTCACCGAACATTTTTGCGAACACCTCCTCACGCGGCGCCGCGACCGTGCGGGTTTGGTTGGCGAGTTCGGCCATCTTGCCGCAACCCGCGGTCAGCAGCATCGCGGCCATCAAAAAAGTCGAGCGTAGCATCGCAATCCCCCCTGAAATGCTGAATTCTTATAGCGATGACAGCTTACAAAAGCGTCAACGGCCGCTTTGGCCCGATGTAAAGAGTGTTGGCGTTATTATATTTGGCATACCCAACCCAGATCGGGGGTGCTAAGTGAGCACTCGTGATCAATTCTCAAGACTGATTGACGTCCTGCTTCCTCGTGGGGGATATGTTTTGGCGCTCTGGGAAGCCTACATCGACGAGAGCGGCGACGAGGGTAGCGACGATGTTTTCGTCGTGTCGGGTTACCTGTTCCGAAGCGATAAAGCCGTCGTAATGCAGGAGAAATGGGCACGCGCATTGCGCCGCGTGGGCGTCCCCTATTTCCACATGGTTGATTGCGCCCATGGAAGCGGAAAGCACTACAAAGACTTGAAACCTGAAAAGCGGGATTGGCTTGCCAGAAGGTGCATCGATCTAATTAAAAAGAATTCGGAAACTGGTATTTCATTTGTTGTAAATCCACCAAAATGGGGATTCAAATCAGGCCGAGAAGATTTTGATAACTCCTACGCATACATCATGACCATGCTCATTGGTCACTTTTTCACCCATATCAACCGTAACGATGCTGATCCTGACGCTGCCATTTTTATTGAGCAAGGCCATTCAACTCAGTCGTTGGCGCGGAAGCATTTAGACTTTGCGATTCTTCCTGACAAGGTTTTCCCAAGCGGTCGCCTGCCCTCATTCTCCTTCGTCGCCAAGGAACAGGCATGTCTTCTACAGGCGGCGGACTTGCTAGCTTGGCAAACTGCAAAATACGTAAAAGATGTCGTGAATGGAAAAGACACGATCAGAAAAGACTTCGAAGCCCTAAATGAAGTCGATCATCATACCTTCTATTTGTACCATCATGATGGTGTAAATGTCGTCAGGGATTATAGATTAATCGGCAACAGGCCAGCATTTCACAAACTGATCCGATCAATTTTCAGCGATGATGAAGCCGAAAAAGAGTTTCTAGATAAAGCCCACAAGATGCGTCACTTCGGCAAAGCCGAATGGAATGAAGAAAATATCAAAAAATTCCTTAATGGGAGTCGGTTTGCCTTTTGATTCCTTGGCTTCGCATTAGGCGCTCAAAATTATCGTCGGCTTCTGTGGGACTTAGTTCGCCAGCGTCGATTAGCTCGCGGACAGCCTTTTTGAACCGCGCGCTTTGCTCGGCTTGCGTCTCCTGATTTTTCTTCTTTGGCATGACACTTAGGCCCCTCGACCAGTCGTTTCATAGGTGAGCCGCTTGCCAACGACACCAGCCAACAGGCGGTCGGCGCGGTCGGAGTCGTTGCAGCCCAAAGCCTGACGATTGCTGTAGCGGAAGTCAAATTCGGCCAGATAGCGGTGAAGGTGCTTCTTCTGGCAGTGCTGGTAAACGCCCTTCATGCCGCGCTTAAAGATGCTGAAGAAGCCTTCGATGGTGTTGGTGTGGATAGTCGCGTCACCCTTGCGGACATATTCGCCATGTGCGTGGGCAACGCTGGTATGCACTGCATAGTCGCGACCGATGGTACGATAGTGGCGGGCTTCATCGGTCATCAAATGCGCTTCCGGCGAGACATACGCGGCGACGATCTGGCCAACGCTATCAGCCGAAAGATTGCCGGTGAAAACGACCGATGCCGAACGGCCAGTCGCGCGGTCGATCAGCGATACAACCTTGTTCATATGGCGGTGCGGGTGACGGGTTTTCACGGCGTCGGGATCGCGGCCAAGGAAGGTTTCGTCAGCTTCGACCATGGTGCCGCCCGCGCCGAAATCGCCGATGGTGTCATTGGTCATCGCTTCACGGATGCGATGCGACATGAACCAAGCGGTTTTTAGGGTGACGCCAAGGGTGCGGTGAAGCTGGTTGCTCGAAATGCCCTTCTTGCTGCCAGCGATCAGATACATCGCCTGCAACCAGATATGCAGGGCAACGTGGCTGCTTTCAAAGATGGTCCCGATGCGAACGGTAAAGGGCTTGCGGCACTGATAGCACTTGTAAAGGCCAAGGCGAGTGGACTTGCCACCCATCTTACCGATGCGTTCCACGCCACCGCAATGCGGGCAGGTCGGACCCTCCGGCCATACGCGCGCCTCGACATAGGCGAAGGCGGCTTCTTCATTGTGGAAGTGCGGGGCAGAAAGCGCGGAAACCATCGAATTAACTCCTTATGGGGAGTTTTTGGCAGTTTCACGTGGGTATGTCAAGTATAATAACGCCAGAGTGTTTGACAGGCGGGCATCATAACTGTAAAGAGCTCTTGACAGGCAAGGGAGCGACTGTGGAGAATCGGGTCCGCGAATATCGCGAAGCGGCGGGGTGGAGCCAGGGCGAACTGGCCCGTCGCCTTGGCGTGTCGCGCCAGACGATCAACGCGGTCGAAACCGACAAATATGACCCCAGCCTGCCGCTGGCGCTGCGCATGGCAGGCCTGTTCGCGCTCGAAGTGCGCGAGCTGTTCATCGACCATTGGACCGCGAAGGAGTAGCAAGATGACGACGCAGGCAAGCAAGGCGGCGGGATGGCGCAAGATGGCGATCCAGGCGATCATCGGGGCGATCGCCGGCGCCAGCGGCATGTTCGCGATGTTGGCGTTGATCGACGCGCAGGGCGGCCTCGACTGGGCGCCCTCGGCAATCATCCTGCTCGGGGTCGGGTTCATCTATGCGCTGATGGGGTTGTTCGTCGGCATCGGGACGGTGGCGCCGCGGCTGGTCGGGCAGCGCCTGCTCAACGTCGCCGACGCCGATGAAATCGTCGAGGAGCGCGCCAATATGGGCGCCAGCGCGATCGGCTGTATCATTATGGGGGCTGCGTTGATGCTGTTGGCGCAGGCCGTGGCGGCCGACGCTGCGGGCGCCGCAGCGCTGGTCAGCCCAGCCGCTGCCTTCTGGATCCTGCTCGCGGTGCTCGGCGGCTTCACTCTGGTATCGCTGTGGATGTGGAAAAGTTTCGACGAATTATGGCGCCAGCTTACCGTCGAAATCACTGCGTTGACCGGTAATGTCCTGCTGGTCGTCGCAACTGTCTGGGGCAGCGCGGCCGCGGCCGGTCTGGTCGCCGGTCCCGGGCCGCTCGATCTGGTGTCGCTGTCATTCGGATCGATGCTGCTCGCCTGTTTCGTCATCACCGCCCGCCGCGGCATGATGGTCCCGCGATAGGGCTGGTTTTGACCGGGCGTGGTGGACGAATCTTTTCCCCTCCCTGGAGGGGAGATGAATGTCTTAAGGCCACCCCAAAAAAGGTCTTTCCTACTTTTTCCGGCTATGCCAGCCTTCAACCGCCTCCTTGATGCTGCAGACCCACCGGTCGCTTGCGGACGGACAGGGCGATGTGAACCAGTCGCGTGCCTTGGCGTCTTCAACACAGCGCAGGGTCCGAATCGCGGTGTGCACAAGGCTGAACTTTGCTGAACTTTGGATCGTCACGCGGTTCGCGATGACCCATGTCCGCTTGCCATCCCAAGGCCGTCATCGGCACGATGGTAACAAAAAAGGGCGCCCGGTTCCCCCGAACCGGACGCCCCCCCTGGCGTCGCTGACCCTCGCGGATCAGGCGCTGTAGTACATGTCAAACTCGACCGGGCTCGGGGTCTGTTCGACGCGATACACTTCGTCCCACTTCAGCTCGATATAGGCTTCGATCTGATCCTTGGTGAACACGTCGCCCTTGAGCAGGAAGTCGTGATCGGCGGCCAGGCTGTCGAGCGCTTCGCGCAAGCTGCCGCACACGGTCGGGACTTCGGCCAGCTCCTCGGGCGGCAGGTCATAGAGGTTCTTGTCCATCGGATCGCCCGGGTGGATCTTGTTCTGGATGCCGTCGAGGCCCGCCATCAGCAGCGCCGAATAGCAGAGGTACGGATTGGCCATCGCGTCGGGGAAGCGGAATTCGACGCGCTTCGCCTTGGCGCCCGCACCATAGGGGATGCGGCACGAGGCCGAACGGTTGCGGCTCGAATAAGCGAGCAGCACCGGCGCTTCGAAGCCGGGGACGAGGCGCTTGTAGCTGTTCGTCGTCGGGTTGGTGAAGGCGTTGAGCGCCTTGGCGTGCTTGACGACGCCGCCGATGAAATAGAGGCACATGTCTGAAAGGCCGGCATAGCCGTTGCCCGCGAACAGCGGCTTGCCCTTTTCCCAGATCGAGATGTGGGTGTGCATGCCAGATCCGTTATCGTCCTTGATCGGCTTCGGCATGAAGGTTGCGGTCTTGCCATAAGCATGCGCGACCTGGTGCACGACATATTTGTAGATCTGCATACGGTCGGCGGTTTCGGTCAGCGTACCAAAGGTGAGGCCGAGTTCGTGCTGCGCCGCGGCGACTTCATGGTGATGCTTGTCGCATGGCAGGCCCATTTCCAGCATGGTCGAAACCATCTCGGCGCGGATGTCGACGGCGCTGTCGACCGGCGCGACGGGGAAATAGCCACCCTTCGCGCGGGGGCGGTGGCCGAGGTTGCCGCCTTCATAGCTGCGACCGGTGTTGGTCGGCAGTTCGATATCGTCGATTTCGAAGCCCGACTTGTTATAGCCGGTCTCGAAACGGACATCGTCGAACATGAAGAATTCGGCTTCGGGGCCGACATAGACGGTGTCGCCGACGCCGGTCGAGGCGACATAAGCCTCGGCGCGCTTCGCCGTGGTGCGCGGGTCGCGGGCATAGCCTTCGCCGGTCGAGGGTTCGACGATGTCGCAGAAGATGACGAGCATCGGGGTCGCCGAGAAGGGATCGTCATAGACCGCGTCGAGGTCGGGCTTCAGGATCATGTCGCTTTCATTGATCGCTTTCCAGCCTTCGATCGACGAACCGTCGAACATCAGCCCGTCTTCGAGCTCGTCCTCGCCAAGCACCGAGGCGACCATGGTCAGATGCTGCCACTTGCCCTTGGGATCGGTGAAACGCAGATCGACCCACTCGATGTCGTTTTCCTTGATCCGGGCGATGATGTCCTTGGGCTTCGTAGCCATGGTCTGAGCTTCCTTCTTGCGATGATGACCGGTTGCACCGGCTTAGTTGAACAGGGTGGGGAGCAGTTGCTCTAGAGCGCGTCCTCGTTGCGCTCGCCAGTGCGAATGCGCAGCGCCGTTTCGACCGGGATGACGAAAATCTTGCCGTCGCCGATGCGGCCGGTTTGAGCGGCGGCGGCGATCGCCTCGACAACGCGTTCGGCCATGCTGTCTTCGACGATGACTTCCAGCTTCACCTTGGGCAGGAAATCGACGACATATTCGGCGCCGCGATACAGTTCGGTGTGACCCTTCTGGCGGCCGAAGCCCTTCGCCTCGGTCACGGTGATACCGCTGACCCCGACTTCGTGCAGCGCCTCCTTCACTTCGTCGAGCTTGAACGGCTTGATGATCGCCTCAATCTTCTTCACGCTTTTCGTCCCCCTTTGGGCATTTCGCATCGCTCGCAGTCAGAGCCGGATCAGGCCTGCCTGTCCGGTTCGCACCTGTGAGTCGCTGCGAGGCCCCGTCATCTTGCACCAATCAAGAGCCGTGCCAATTGGCGAATCGCAAGCTTTCGGTAAGATTTGTGACAGGAAGTTGCGTGGTTGCTTAAGGGGTGAGCAATGGGCGCCACGCGGTGCCTAAAAAAGCGGCAAGCGCGTACTCATTCCTCCCTGTCGCGCAGCGAGGGGGAGGTGGCAGCGCGAAGCGCTGACGGAGGGGCGATAACGCTCCCGTTGCAAAGCCCCTCCACCATTCGCTTCGCGAACGGTCCCCCTCCCCATCGCTGCGCGACAGGGAGGATGTTCAGTTCACCGCCCCATCGGTGCCGCACTGTCCGCCAGGTTCGCCTTGGTCCAGTTCGACCGTTCGATGACATAGGCGCGGATCGCTTCGGCGTCCTGCGGGGTCAGCACCTTGGCAAAGCTGACCATGCCGCGGTCCTTCAGCGCGCCGTCGATCACCACGCCCTTCCACGCCTCGGCATTGGCGAGCGTGCCCGAGACGCGCAGGTCGGGGGTAAAGCCGTTACCGATTGCGCTGTCGCCGTGACACACCATGCAATAGCGCCCGAACTGCGCCTTGCCCGCGGCGACCGTGGCCGCGCTCGCGGTCATCGGCGGCGGGTTCCAGGCCAGCGTCGTCGTCGCGGGCGGCGCGGGCAGTTTGCCGGTGCCGCCGATCTTGAGCACGACGAGGCGCGGGATATTTGGAACCTTGCGCGTCGCGCCGCCCGCGACCCCGGCGACGAGCGGGAAGGCGCCGCCCTTGCTGGTCATGAACGCCACATATTGGATGCCGTTCACGCGGAAGGTCGACGGCGCGCTCACGATCCCCGACTGCATGTCGAGGTCGAGCAACTGCTTGCCGGTGTCGGCGGTGTAGGCACGGAAGCGGCCGAGGCTGGTGCCTTGGAACACGAGATTGCCCGCCGTGGTCATCGTGCCGCCGTTCCACGCGGCGGGATGATCGACCGCCCAGGCGACCTTGCCGGTGCGCGGGTCGAAGGCGACGAGGCGGCCGGTGGTCGCGGCGACCGCGGCGCGATACGCGGCCTTGTCGTCGGGCAGCATCGTCTTGTTCAGCGAGGCGCCGACATTGAAGCCCAGAACCTTGCGCCGGTCGAGCTCGTCCATGTCGGCGAGATAGCCCTGCGGGATCTGCTGCGCCGGAATATAGACGAGTCCGGTCGCTGGATTGTAGCTCATCGGGTGCCAGTTATGCGCGCCGAGCGCGCCGGGGATGGCGATGAAGGGCTTGCCGGTCTTGTAGAAGCGCGCCTCGGGATTTTCGATCGGGCGACCGGTGGCGAGGTCGTAGCCTGTCGCCCAGTTGATCCCGTCGACAAACGGCTTGGCGTCGATCAGCTTGCCGTTGCTGCGGTTGATGGTGAAGAAGAAGCCGTTCTTTGGTGCGTGGTACAGCACCTTGGTCGGGGTGCCGTTCACCGCCTGCTCGGCCAGGATGATCGGCTGGGTCGCGGTATAGTCCCATGTCTCGCCCGGGGTTTCCTGATAATGCCATTTATAGGCGCCGGTACTGGCATCGACCGCGACGATGGACGACAGGAACCAGTTGTCGCCTTGGCCATTCGACCTTGTGCCATGGTTCCACGGATTGCCGTTTCCGACGCCCAGATAGATCTGGTCGAGATCCTTGTCGTAAACGATCGCGTCCCACACGGTGCCGCCGCCGCCCGAGGTCTGCCATTCACCCGTGTCGGACCAGGTGGCGTTGGCTTTGGAAGCGAATATGTCGTCCGATGCGGCGCCGTCCTTGGCCTTGGTGGGATTGGGTGCGGTGTAGAAGCGCCAGCGCTCCTTGCCGGTATCGGCATCATAGGCGGTGACATAGCCGCGCACCCCGAATTCGGCGCCGCCATTGCCGATCAGCACCATGTCCTTCACGACGCGCGGCGCGCCGGTGATCGTATAGGGTTTCGAAGCATCGACCGTCAGCGTCGACCACAGCTCCTTGCCGGTCGCCTTGTCGAGCGCGATCAGGCGGCCGTCGATCGTCCCGACAAAAACCTTGTCGCCCCACAGCGCGACCCCGCGATTGACGACGTCGCAGCAGGCGTTGACGGCTTTCTCGCCCGGAACCTTGGGGTCGAATTTCCACAGCGGCTTGCCGGTCGCGGCGTCCCACGCGCTGACCTTCGACCAGGCGTGGCTGACGTACATCACCCCGTCGACGACGACGGGGGTCGCTTCCTGCCCGCGGGCATCTTCCAGATCGGTGGTCCAGGCGATGCCGAGCTCGCCGACATTCTTGTCGCTGATGTCGGTGAGTGGGCTGAAGCGTTGTTCGTCATAGCTGAAACCGATGCCGGCCCAGTCGTCGCCATTGCCGCCGGTCTTGAGTAAGATCTCGCTGGCCTTTTCGGCATCGTCGAGCGACCCGCTGGTGATGCTCTCATTTTTCGACGCGTTGCATGCCGCCAATGCCAGCGCCGCGCAGCCCAGCAGCGCGGCCTTCAAGACCCGTTTCGCCATTCATGCTCTCCCGTTCGACGCCTATGCTTGACGTTAACGTCAAGACTGCGCGCGAAGACTGATTGGTGCAAGCAGGAAAATGGAGTGGGGAAAGAGGCACCCGCTATTCGTCACCCTGGACTTGATCCCGGGTCCACGAAGGTCGGCGCGGCATTGAAAGTCATGGATCCCGGATCAAGTCCGGGATGACGAGGTGTAAACCGCTTTGTCGATCAGCACCAGGGCGGCGCGTTCAGACCCTTCGGGCTCGCGGTGAAAATCTCGCAGCCGGTCTCGGTAATCCCGATGCTGTGCTCGAACTGCGCCGACAGCGAACGGTCGCGGGTCACCGCAGTCCAGCCGTCGGCAAGCATCTTCACCGCATATTTGCCGGTGTTGATCATCGGTTCGATCGTGAAGAACATGCCGGGCTTGAGTTCCGGCCCGGTGCCGGGGCGTCCGGCGTGGACGACTTCGGGCGCGTCATGGAACATCTGGCCGAGGCCGTGGCCGCAGAAATCGCGAACGACCGAATAGCGGTGGCGCTCGGCGTGGGTCTGGATCGCGTGCGCTACGTCGCCCATCCGGTTGCCGGGCTTCGCCTGTTCGATGCCGAGCATCAGGCATTCATAAGTCACTTCGACGAGCCGCCGCGCCTTGATCGGCACGTCCCCGACCAGATACATGCGGCTGGTGTCGCCGTGCCAGCCGTCGACGATGCTGGTGACGTCGATATTGACGATGTCGCCCTCGCGCACCGGCTTGTCGTCGGGGATGCCGTGGCAGACGACATGGTTGATGCTGGTGCAGCAACTGTGCGTGAAGCCGCGATAACCGAGCGTCGCAGGAATGCCGCCGCCGTCGAGCATCATCGTGCGGACGAGGTCGTCGATTTGGGCGGTGGTCACGCCCGGCTGAACAAAGGGGACGAGCGCGTCGAGGATTTCGGCCGACAGCCGCCCCGCCTTGCGCATGCCGGCAAAGCCCGCCTCGTCGTGCAGCTTGATCGTGCCGTCGCGCACGGGGGTGGGCGCGCCGGCGTCGGCGGTGGTTACGGAGACATAGTCGTACATGGGAAAAGATATAGGCGATATGGCGCCTAATTGCGAGGGGGGCTTTTTAAGCCCCTCCCCTTCAGGGGAGGGGTTGGGGTGGGGTCTGTCAGCATAGCGCTAGGCCGATAGACCCCACCCCGCTCGACTAAAGGCCCGGCTACGCCGGACCAAGTCTCACTGCCCCTCCCCTGACGGGGAGGGGCTCAACTTAGCTTACTCCGCCGCCTTCTTTGTCTTATCGACCTTCGCCTTGCCCTTGCCCGCTTTCGGCGGCGCCGAGACGATTTCGAACGCCAGCGGGTTGCCGACCTTGGCGTCGTCGCCGGTCTTCATCTTGACCTTGACCTCGCCGCCGTGGACGAGCTTGCCGAAGAGCAGTTCCTCGGCGAGCGGCTGCTTGATCTTTTCCTGGATCAGGCGGCCCATCGGGCGCGCGCCGTACAACTTGTCATAGCCCTTGCCGGTCAGCCATTCGCGCGCCGCATCGTCGAGCTGGATGTGGACGTTGCGGTCGGCGAGCTGGAGTTCGAGTTCGAGGATGAACTTGTCGACAACGCGCGCGACGACTTCGGGCGGCAGATAGCCGAACGGGACGATCGCATCGAGGCGGTTGCGGAATTCGGGGGTGAACATGCGCTTCACCGCCTCTTCCTGCACATCCTCACGCGTCGACTGGCCGAAGCCGATCGATTCGCGCGCCATGTCGCTGGCGCCCGCATTCGTCGTCATGATCAGGATGACGTTGCGGAAATCGACGGTCTTGCCGTGGTGGTCGGTCAGGCGGCCGTTGTCCATTACCTGGAGCAGGATGTTGAACAGGTCGGGATGCGCCTTTTCGATCTCGTCGAGCAGCAGCACGCAATGCGGGTTCTGGTCGATCGCATCGGTGAGCAGCCCGCCCTGATCGTAACCGACATAGCCCGGGGGCGCGCCGATCAGGCGGCTGACCGAATGGCGCTCCATATATTCGGACATATCGAAGCGCTGGAGCGGAATGCCCATGATCGACGCGAGCTGTTTGGCGACCTCGGTCTTGCCGACGCCGGTCGGGCCGCTGAATAGATAATTGCCGATCGGCTTTTCGGGATCGCGGAGACCCGCACGGCTGAGCTTGATCGCCGACGAGAGCACCTCGATCGCGGTGTTCTGACCAAAGACAACGCGCTTGAGGTCGGTCTCGAGGCTGGCGAGAGTCGCCTTGTCGTCGCTCGACACCGATTTGGGCGGGATGCGCGCCATCGTCGCGATCACGGCCTCGATCTCCTTGGCGGTGATCGTCTTCTTGCGCTTCGACGGGGCGACAAGCATCTGCATCGCGCCGACCTCGTCGATCACGTCGATCGCCTTGTCGGGCAATTTGCGGTCGTTGATATAGCGCGCGCTCAGCTCGACCGCGGCGTTGATCGCGTCGGGTGTGTAGCGCACCTGGTGGTGGCTCTCGAAGGCGCTGCGCAGCCCGGCGAGGATTTTCTTGGTGTCCTCCAGCGTCGGTTCGACCACGTCGATCTTCTGGAACCGGCGCAGCAACGCGCGGTCCTTTTCGAAATGGTTGCGGAACTCCTTGTACGTCGTCGAACCGATGCAGCGGATGACGCCGCCCGACAGCGCAGGCTTGAGCAGGTTCGACGCATCCATCGCGCCGCCGCTCGTCGCGCCAGCGCCAATGACGGTGTGGATTTCGTCGATGAACAGGATCGCGTGCGGCAGGCCTTCAAGTTCGGTCACGACCTGTTTCAGCCGCTCCTCGAAATCGCCGCGATAGCGCGTGCCTGCGAGCAGCGCGCCCATGTCGAGCGAATAGATGACGGCAGGCAGCAACACCTCGGGCACGTCGCCCTCGATGATCTTGCGCGCCAGCCCTTCGGCGATCGCGGTCTTGCCGACGCCGGGATCGCCGACATAGAGCGGGTTGTTCTTTGACCGGCGGCACAGGATCTGGATTGTGCGGTCGACCTCGGCATGGCGGCCGATCAGCGGGTCGACCTTGCCCACCTTGGCTTTCTCGTTGAGGTTGACGGTGAACTGGTCGAGCGCGGTTTCTTTCTTGTTCTTGCCGCCGCTGTCCTTGTCCTTCGTTTCTTCCTTTTCCTCGGGTTCGGCCTGCGGCGAGGGTTTGCCGCCCTTGCCGACGCCGTGGCTGAGGTAGGAGACCGCGTCGAGGCGGGTCAAATCCTGCTGCTGGAGGAAATAGACCGCATAGCTTTCGCGTTCGGAGAAGAGCGCGACGAGCACGTTGGCGCCCGTCACCTCATCCTTGCCCGACGACTGGACGTGCAGGATCGCGCGCTGGACGACGCGCTGGAAGCCGCTGGTCGGCGACGGGTCGCTGTGCCCCTCGACCTTCAAACTGTCGAGTTCGGTGTCGAGATAATGGACGACCGCCGATTGCAGGTCGTCGATCGCGACGCCGCAGGCGCGCATCACTTCGGCGGCATGGTCGTCGTCGATCAGCGCGAAGAGCAGATGCTCCAACGTCGCATATTCGTGGTGACGCTCCGATGCGGCTTTCAGCGCATTGTGCAGGGTCTTTTCGAGGCTCTCCGAAAAGGACGGCATGGACTTTTCTCCTTGCGAGGCCCGCCGGGGGAGAGAGGCGGCCCCTAGGAACACAAGGTGGCGATGCCGCCGCCGCCCTGCAAGGGAAAAGCGGATGGCGTTTGTGAAATTACGATGACGGGGGTTGCGGTATGGTTAACGGAGCGTTGAGATTTGGCCGCCGCCAGGGCGGCGTGATATTCCAAAGTTCAGGAAAGTTCAGCCTTGTGCACCTCCCGATTTGGACATTGCGGCGTGCCGTCGCCGCATCGTAGGCCGGGCCGGGAACGCTTTATCCACCAAATGAAAGAGCGGGATGAAGGCTGACACAGCCGGGTAATGTAGGAAAGGCCTTTTTGACGGCGATGTCTGCTGGGGGTGGAAAGCGGACCCAAATCTTCGTCATCCCGGACTTGATCCGGGGGCCGTGACGCCTAGCACCGCGCTATGCCGAGAGCGCGGATGGATCCCGGATCAAGTCCGGGATGACGATATTAGAAGAACTTGGGCCGGAACCTTCTGCTGATACAGTGCGCCCTACGAAGGCTCGACATTTCCAGCCCGCCCGTCTTTTAGAAATTTGACGATGAACAGGCCAATTAGCACTGCTTTGCAGCCTGCATTCAGCAGGCGCGATCCTTCTATGCTGTAGAGGTATGCGTCGAGACAAATCACGGCGATCATCGAGAAGAACAGAAGAACATTCCACTTCGACCTCATCTCATTCTCCCTACTTTTTCCACGCATAGATTGAGATATGCCGGGGCTCCCGCTTTTTCGCAATCGGTCGATTTCGAAAGTTCAGGGTCCGACCTTACCGGCCCGATCGACCATATCCATGAAATCGCGCGCCACATTGCGCTCGCCCTCATCCTTGAACGCGACGTCGAGGTCGGGGGCGACGCCGAGCATGTACATCAGCGCCCACAAAGCGAAGCGGCGGCCGGGGTTGGCCTCCAAGCCGAAGTCGACGCGCATGC
The DNA here is from genome assembly GCF_002454115.1 of Sphingopyxis sp. UBA6723. Taxonomy (GTDB): domain Bacteria; phylum Pseudomonadota; class Alphaproteobacteria; order Sphingomonadales; family Sphingomonadaceae; genus Sphingopyxis. The sequence continues at coordinate 762,880 of NZ_DKIH01000013.1, forward strand.
GTTCGGTGCCTGCGGCGTGCGCCTCTGGGTGGATTGCCGACAGGTCGGCGGTGCCGAAATAGCGGCGGAGCTGGTCGTCGAAATCCATGGCTCTAGTCTTTGGCGGGTTTTGCTCGATTGGCAAGCCAGCCGGGGTTCTGAGCCTAGCAATGTTCGCCGTTTCTAACAGACGTTCAAAGGCTGTGTGCCCCCGCGAAGGCGGGGGTCCATCATCTGTTGGTGCCATTTCGAACCCACCGGAGATGGATCCCCGCCTTCGCGGGGAAACGGCTCCGTGAGAAAACCGACCGCTTGGATTCTCGCCCGGTTGTCATTCCTACGGACGCCCGATAGGGCGGCCACCGTGAAGACCAGCATCGACATCGGGACCGACGCCGCGGGGCAGAGCGTGCGTATCGACGTGCAGGAACTGCTGGCGACGCGTCTGCTCGTTCAGGGCAATTCGGGATCGGGCAAGTCGCACCTGCTGCGCCGCATCCTCGAGGAAAGCGCGTCGTTAGTGCAGCAGATCGTAATCGATCCCGAGGGCGATTTCGTCACGCTCGCCGACGCGTACAGCCATGTCGTGATCAACGGCGGCGATTATGATGAGCGCGAGATCGCGGCGATGGGCGCGCGCATTCGCGAGCATCGTGCGTCGATCGTGCTCAGCCTGGAGTCGCTCGATATCGAGGCGCAGATGACCTGCGCCGCGGCCTTCCTGAACGCATTGTTCGATGCGCCGCGCGAGCATTGGTTTCCGGCATTGGTGGTGGTCGACGAGGCGCAGATGTTCGCGCCGAGTGTCGCGGGCGATGTGTCCGATACGGTTCGCCGTGCGAGCCTGTCGGCGATGACGAACCTGATGTGCCGCGGGCGCAAGCGCGGGCTGGCGGGGGCGATCGCGACGCAGCGGCTGGCGAAGCTCGCCAAAAATGTCGCCGCCGAGGCGAGCAATTTCCTGATGGGGCGCACGTTTCTGGACATCGACATGGCGCGCGCCGCGGATTTGCTCGGCATGGAGCGGCGGCAGGCGGAGGCGATCCGCGATCTGGAGCGCGGGCATTTCTTGGGGCTCGGCCCGGCGATTTCGCGCCGCCCGCTGTCGATCCGCATCGGCGCGACGCAGACCGTGACGCGGATGGGGACGCACAGCCTGATGCCACTGCCGGTGGCGGGGGGCGACGACATGCGGTCGATGCTGTTCACGGAAATGGACGCGCCAGTGGCGGCGCGCGTATTTGCACCCGAACCCGAACCCGTCGCGGCGAGCGAAGTGCTCGAACGCATCGCGGCGGTCGAGGGGCTGCATGAGGACCACGACGCCCCGATCGTACTCGACATCGTCGCCGCGGTCGAAGAGGCCGAGCAGAGCGACGCGGTTGTGATCGAAACATTGCGGGAGATGCTCGCCGACCCCGACAGTGCGTTTCAGCCCGAAGCCTTCCTCTATCAGGATTTCTCGGTGCGCTGCCGGATGGCGAAGCTGAAGAAGGTGCCGCTCGACCTCGCCGCGTTCCGCCGCCGCTTTGCGCTGGCCAAGGGCGGGGTGTTCGATCCGTCGGAGGGCCGCTGGGCGGAGGCGTTGCGCGTCGCCGAGCGGCTGCCCGACGATATGCTGGCGCCGTTTTTGCAGATCGCCCGTGCGGCGATCGACGGCGAACCCTGTCCCGACGACGATGTGCTGGGGCGGGCGTATGGCAGCCACTCGCCGGGGCGCATCCGGCGGCTGGTCGACTATATGGAAAAGCAGGGCGCGATTGTCGTGCGTTCGGATTTCGGCGGGCGGCGGTCGATCGGTATTCCCGAGCTGGGGCTGAGCACCGAGGCGGAGTAGCCGAGAGCGGCGACACGCCCCATCAGTCGCATATATATCCCCTGCCACCGCCCTCGCTGCAAACAAGATAGATGCCGTCTTCCGAACGACGGAGCCGAAGTTCGACCTCGCGATCCGTCGGCATATCGTCATGTGAGATGTACCGAATTTTGATAACCGGCGGCCTAAGGCGCCCTGTTACAACGCGCGATATCGTGAACCGCGCGGTAATCCGGACATTCATTCCGAATTCGTCGAGCACCTCATAAGCGAGGCCTTTTTCAACCTTCCCCATAACGACAAGATCATTCACCTGGCTGCCGGTCTCGGCGTCGGCTGTCGTGCCGGCAACCGATGCCAAGACTGCGGCTACCAAGTGCGCGAGCGGCCCCAAGGACATTCTACCCCTTTTTGAACAGTGCGTCGGCGATCGCCTTGTGGCTCGTTGCCGCGTTGCGGTGCGCCTTGACGCGCTCGATCTCACCCTCAAGCGTCGCGATACGGTCATCGAGTTCGCTCACCGACAGCGGGTCGAGCGGTTGCCGAGTCAGCGCCGCGAGCACATCGTCGCGGCGGCGGGGAAGGTCGTCATCGTCCATGGCGTATCCTCCTGAAAATCTGCGCGACTGTTGACCCGCGTCGTCCGGCTGTCAATAAGGTCGGGCAGGGGCGGGGAATTGACGGACCAGTGGGGGGACTTTCTGACGTGACCAGCTTGCCAGAGCGTATGACCGCCATCGCCATCAGCGCGCCGGGCGGACCGGAAGTGTTGCAGCCTGAACAACGCCCGGTGCCGCAGCCGGGACCGGGCGAGGTGCTGATCCGCGTCGCCTCCGCGGGGGTCAACCGCCCCGACGTGCTGCAACGCATGGGCTTTTATCCGCCGCCGTCGGGGGCTTCCGACCTGCCGGGGCTGGAGATTGCGGGGACGATCGTCGCGGTCGGGCCGGGAGGCGATCCCGAATTGCTGGGGCAGGCGATGTGTGCGCTGGTCGCGGGCGGCGGCTATGCCGAATTTTGCCTTGCGCCGGTTGGCAGCTGTCTGCCGGTACCCAAGGGCTTTTCGATGGCCGAGGCCGCGGCGCTGCCCGAAACCGTCTTCACCGTGTGGCACAATCTGTTCGAGCGCGCGTGGGTGAAGGATGGCGAGACGGTGCTGGTCCATGGCGGTACGAGCGGCATAGGCACGACCGCGATTGGCCTCTGCAAACTGTTCGACATCCGGGTCATCGTGACGTGCGGCAGCGCCGATAAATGCGCCGCGGCGCTGGCGCTCGGCGCCGATCTGGCGGTCGATTATTCGACCGAAGATTATGTCGAGGCGGTGAAGGCGTTCACCGGCGGCAAGGGCGTCAACGCGGTGCTCGACATGGTCGGCGGCGATTATGTGCCGCGCAACCTGGAGTGCCTTGCCGACGATGGCCGCCACGTCACCATCGCGTTCCTGCGCGGCGCGAAGGTCGAGATCGACATTTCGCAAGTGATGCGGCGGCGGCTGACGATGACCGGATCGACGCTGCGCGCGCGCAGCGCCGATTTCAAGGCGGCGCTGGCGGACGAGATTCACCGCACCCTATGGCCGCGACTGGGCGAGGGGGCCTGGAAGCCAGCGATGGACCAGAGCTTCCCGCTCGCCGAGGCCAGCGCCGCCCATGCGCGAATGCAGGCGGGCGCGCATGTTGGAAAGATCGTGCTGATGGTGTGAGCGTCGAAAATGGACGCTGCACCGCGCCCCCTTGCCCCTGTGGCCAATCCGGTTTACAGCCGCCGCCATTATTCGGCCGCTCCGTGAGGGGCGGCCCTTTTATTTCCGCTTGGAGAAAATCGCCATGGCCACCGCCGACGCCACCCCGTTGATGCCGCATGCGACCGCCGCCTGGCTGGTCGACAACACGGGCCTGACCTTTGTTCAGATCGCCGACTATTGCGGCATCCACATCCTGGAAGTGCAGGCGATCGCCGATGAGACCGCCGCGACCAAATATACCGGCCGTGATCCCGTCCGCGCGCACGAGCTGTCGATGGAAGAAATCGAAAAGGGTCAAAACGATCCGAACTACAAGCTCAAGATGAGCAAGCAGGCGCAGGACACGATCCGCCGCACCCGCGGCCCGCGCTACACGCCGGTCAGCAAACGCCAGGACAAGCCCGACGGCATCGCGTGGATCCTGAAGAACCACCCCGAAGTGTCGGACGGCGCCATCGGCAAGCTGATCGGCACCACCCGCAATACGATCGGCGCGATCCGCGACCGCAGCCATTGGAACAGCGCCAATATCGTCGCCAAGGATCCGGTGACGCTGGGCCTCTGCTCGCAGCGCGAACTTGACGCTTTGGTTGCCAAGGCAGCGAAAAAGGCGGGGATCGAAGCGCCGACCGACAACCGGTTCGAAGGCGACCGCGAAGCGCTGCTCGAAGAACTGCGCGCCGAACGCACCGCCGCCAACGAAGCGCGCGCGGCCGAAGAAGCGGCCGACGCGGCAAGCGACGCGGCGGCAGACTGACGCGTGGCAGCGGGGCAGGATGACGACAATATCCCGGCAGCCAGCGGCTCGCCGGACGCCTCGCTGACCCAGGACGACAGCTTTACATCGACCAGCCACGCCGGCCTTACCTACCCATGGGGCGATGCCGCGCCAGCGGCGGGTGAGACGATCCGCATTGCGCCAGGGATCAGCTGGGCGCGCATCCCGATGCCAGGGTCGCTCGGTCATATCAACAGCTGGCTGCTCGACGACGACGCTGACGGCGATGATGGCGTCGCGATCGTCGATACCGGCATCTGTCTGACCATATGTTCCGACGCGTGGAAGGCGCTCTATGCGGGGGCGCTGAACGGCAAGCGTATTACGCGCGTTATCGGAACCCACCTGCACCCCGACCATATCGGGCTCGCGGGCTGGATCGCGAAGAAGCGGGGCGTGAAGCTGTGGATGACGCGGGGCGAGATGCTGACGGCGCGGATGATCGTCGGCGACACAAGCGACACCGTACCCGACGAGGCACTGGCGCAGTGGCAGGGCGCGGGCTGGACCGAAGCAGCGATAGAGACGCATAAGGCAAGTGGTTGGGGCCGGTTCGGGATGATGGTTTTCCCGCTTCCGCGTTCATATGTGCGGATCGAGGATGGCGACCGGATCGACCTGGGCGCGCACCAGTGGCGCGTCGTGGTGGGGTCGGGGCATAGCCCCGAACATGCTTGCCTGTGGAACGAGCGCCAGGGTGTGCTGGTGTCGGGCGATCAGGTGCTGCCGCGGATCAGTTCGAACGTGTCGGTCAACATCACCGAACCCGATGCCGATCCGCTGGGAGAATGGTTGGCGTCGATCGACAAATTGCTCGCCACCGTTCCCGCCGATGTCACCGTTTGCCCCGCGCATGGCGAGCCGTTCAAGGGACTCCATGTCCGCCTGATGGCGCTGCGCGACGAGCATCGGATGCGGCTCTATAATCTGGCCGAGGCCGCTGCGAAGGCGCCGATGCGCGCGGTCGACAGTTTTCCGCTGCTGTTCAACCGCCCGATCGGCGAACATAATATGGGTCTCGCGACCGGCGAGGCGCTGGCGCATCTGAAGCGCCTGGAGGTCGAAGGCCGGGTGTGGCGTGAGGATCGCGACGGGGTGTGGTGGTATCACGGGGTAACGTGATGCCGCGGTGCCGATGTCGGTTTAGGGGTGGATACCGGACCATACTCTAATTCCGTTCGTGTCGAGCGAAGTCGAGACACCCTTTGGAAACGCAAGACGTCGAGGTGTCTCGACTTCGCTCGACACGAACGGAATTTAAGGGACGGCTTGTACGTATTCGGTCGCTAGTCGCCACCCACCCACCCTCAATCCCGCCGCTGCATGATCCAGCTGAACGCCATCGCGTTGAACATCGTATAGAGCCCGTACAGCATCAGCGCGGCGAACCAGTTTCGCGTCGCTATCGCCATTGCGCCGACCAGCAGCAGGAATTCGAAGATATAGGTGATGTGCGGCCCCGCCTTGTCGGCGAGCGGCTTGACCATTTGCTGGATCAGCGGGTCGTCGCTTTCCATAAAGGCGCGGTGCATCGCGAAATTGGCGATGCCGGCGCAAAAAATCGCGATGAGGGCTATAACCATAGGTTTGCAAATGGGGGAGGCGGGGTGGAAATGCCAGCCACTTTCGGGCTATAGCGAGGCATCGGACGCGCCGGGGCGGCGCCAATGATCGAACGAACCCGGCTTCTGCCTCCCCAGAGAAGGACTCTTCGATGGCATCTTTCCCCAGCTTGGCGGCTATCGGCCTGCTGGCCCTCATAATTCAGCCGGCGCACGCCGCGCAGGAACCCGCGAACCCGCCGCAGCCGAACCCCGCGCTTGCCGACCCGGTGCTGGCGAACCCGGTTCCGACCTTTGAAGTTCCGCTCGATCCGCCTTTGCCCGATGCGGTTCGCGCGATGATCGACGCCGCTTTCGCCAGCGGCCAGAACGACGATGTCGAAGCCGTCGCCAAATTCGCGCGCATGACGCACCCCCGCAATGTCGGGGAAATCGATGCGATGCTGGCCTTTTATCGCAGCGGGCATCCGCCAATCGTGCCGCCCGATCCGGTGCGCAATATGCTCGCCGCCGCGATCGCGAGCGGCAAGGATGCCGACGTCGAGGCGGTCGCCAAGCTGGCGATGGATACGCATCCCGACGATGCAGCGGAGATCGAGGCGCGGCTGGTCGCCTATCGCGCCGAACGCCAGCGGCTGAAGGACGAAGCGGCGGCGGCGGCGCGCGCCAAACTGGCGGCGGCGAAGTTCTGGCAGAACTGGAAAGGCGAGGGGCAGATCGGGGCGTCGCAGAGCAGCGGCAATACCAAGTCGGCGGGGCTGAGCGCGGGCGTGGCTTTGTCACGCCAGGGCATCGACTGGACCCACAAGCTGCGCGCGCAGGCCGATTATCAGCGCACCAACGGGCGCACGTCGGTCGAACGCTATCTGGTCGAGCTGGAGCCGCAATACCGGATCAACGATCGCGCCTTTGCCTTTGGCTTTGGGCGCTGGGAGCATGACCGGATATTGGGTTATGACACGCGCTGGAACGTGTCGGGCGGGCTTGGTTACAAGGTGATCGACGGCAAGACGGTATCGCTGAGCCTGAAAGGCGGGCCGGCGTGGCGCCAGACCGATTTCATCAGCGGGATCAGTGACAGCGAGCTGACGGCGCTCGGCGGGCTCGACTTTGGTTGGCAATTGTCGCCGACCCTGCGGCTGACACAGGTTGCTTCGACGATCGTCGGCGAAGCGAACAGCTCGACCAATTCGCTCACCGCGCTCAATGCGAAGCTGACCGGGGCGCTGTCGGCGCGCATTGCTTATGCGGCGCAGATCGACACCAGCCCCCCGCCGGGCATCGAACGGGTCGATACCCAGACGCGGTTTACGTTGGTCTATGGCTTTTAGAGCCTGAATCCTTCTTGTCGCGAAGCGATGGGGAGGGGGACCGTTCGCGAAGCGAAGGGTGGAGGGGCCTTGCGACGGTTGCGCCAATGCCCCTCCGTCAGTCCTGCGGACTGCCACCTCCCCATGGCTGCGCCACAGGGAGGAGCGATCGGCGCCTATTTGATCGCCGCCAGCGTGTAGAGAAACTCGGCATAGCCCATCGTCGCATCGACCAGGCCCGCGACCTTGGGGTTGGTCGAATCGATCAGATAATATTCGTCGGGGGCATGGGCGCCCGCGCCGTGGCCGGTGCCGAAATGCCCTGCCGGGATCGATACCGGCGGCGCGGTGAAGGTCGCGCCGGGCCAGCTGCCCGCGAGCCGTGCGTTGACGTTCGCCTGAACCCCCAGCTTTTTGTAGGTCGCCAGTTCGGTACGGATCAGGCGGCTGTTCTCGTCGGCCTCGGTCGGGTCATAGCCGCCGCTGACATTGACCTCGACATCGGGGAAGCCGCGTTTGTCGAGATGCGCGCGCAGTTTCTGTTCCGCCTCGGCGCGGGTCTGATTGGGGACGAGCCGCAAGTCGAGTTTGGCAACCGCGCGGCCAGGCAGGATCGTCTTGCCGCCGGGGCCGGTATAGCCCGCGACCAGCCCCTCGATATTGACGGTTGGTTCCTGCGCCAGGCGGATCAGCGCGTCGTCATAAGAGAGGTTGTCGATCCAGTGGGTGATACCAAGCGCCTGTTTCTGCTGCGCTTCGTCGCCCAGCTTGGCGGCTTCGCGGATCAACGCCTTTTCGCGGGGCGTCAGCGGGCGGACATTGTCGAACCAGCCGTCGATTGCCGGGGTGTTGCCGTCGGGCGTGACGAGGGTATTGAGCGCTGCGACAAGCCGCCATGCGGGCGAATCGACCATCGCCTTCAGGCTGGAATGCACATCGCCCTTGGGTCCACGGCCCCATTTTTCGCCGCTGGCAACCAGTTCGAGTTCGATGATGCCCTTCGATCCCAGGTTGACCGAGACATTGCCATTCTTGTCCTGCCAGCTGGCGGGAATGAAAATGCCTTCACATTTCCTGAGCGCGGCCAGGACATTGGGTTTGGTCGCGACCTGGCGAAAGTGGGGCGATCCGATCTCTTCCTCGCCTTCGCAGATCAGGACGATATTGACCGGCAACTTGGCACCCGCCGCGCGAATCGCGTGCAGCGCGGCGAGGAAGGTTGCCTCCGGCCCCTTTTGATTCACCGCGCCGCGGCCCATGATCGCTTGGCCGAAACCCGGTCGTTCGACCATTCGCCCTTCCAGCGGCGGCGACGACCATTCGGCGGGGTCATATTGTTTGACGTCATACATGAAATAGATGCCGAGCGTGCGCGGGGCGCCGACGTCGATCGTCCCGAACACGCCGGGATGGCCGTCGGTCGGTACGATCTCGACATTGCTGAACCCCGCATCGCGCGCGAGTTCGGCCATATAGGCGGCGCCCTCGGGCATGTTGAGATTTTCGGCGGCGATCGAGGGGAGGGCGATCCAGTCGCGGATGCGTTTGATTGACGCGTCCTTGCCGGCTTCGGCCGCTTTGCGGATCGCGGCCGTCTGGCTGCTCGCGGCGAGGACGGGGAGCGGGCGCATGACCGCGGCACCCGCGCCCAGCATGGCCGCACCGCGAATCAGATCGCGGCGGTTCGGTCGGTCGTTACGGAAATCCATGGCTTGCCCCCTTGCGGTATCTGCGTTGGGGGGAGTGTTGGCGGATTGCGAATAGAAGGCAAGTGTCGCGCGAATGAGGCGCCGATCACGCTGCGTTGTGAACCGCATAAATCTCTGGACGATAGCGCGGCTCGGGCGGCGCCTCACCCCGGTCGGCAGCGACTTTCAGCCACAGGCGCATAGCGATTTCGATCTCGTGCGCGGCCTCCTCGGCCGTGGCGCCATGCGCGCTGCAGTATTTCAGGTCGGGTACGTCGGCTATCCAGCAGTCGTCCGCTGCCGACCAGAACAGATTGATGTGATAATGAATGCTCATGGCTCGATCATATCCAGTCCGTTGCTGTCGATCATATCAAGCAGCTGCCGGATTTGATAGGGCTTCGCGTCCTTACCGCTGGACTGAAGGTTCAGATTGCCTGGCACATCGGGGTGCTGGAAGATGTGATGGCTGCCATTGGTGCGCTTGAGTTCGAATCCGAAGGCTTCGACGATACGGCGCAAATCCTTGAAACTGGCGCGTCCGTTCAAGCGGATGCGGGTGTAGAGTTTGGCGATGCTGGTCACGCGCGATGCTCCGTTTGAAGAGCATCATTCGTAAATGGCGAAGCTGCGGCGTTCGAAATTAAATGTTTGTAATCGAACGCTGACGCCCTCAAACCCCCGCCAGCAACCCCTCATCCTTGATCCGCTGCTGCCACAGCATCGGCGCGTTGACGTGGACGTTCTGGCCTTCGCTGTCGACCGCGACGGTGACGGGGAAGTCGTGAACCTCGAACTCGTATATCGCCTCCATGCCGAGATCGGCGAAACCGACGACCTCGCTGCCCTTGATCGCGCGCGCGACGAGATAGGCGGCGCCGCCGACCGCCATCAGATAGGCGCTCTTGTGCCTGGCGATCGATTGCGTCGCGGCGGGGCCGCGTTCGGCCTTGCCGACGCAGGCGAGCAGGCCTTGGTCCAGCATCATGTCCATGAACTTGTCCATGCGCGTCGCGGTCGTGGGACCTGCGGGGCCGACGATTTCCTCGCCGACCGGATCGACCGGGCCGACATAATAGATGACGCGGTCCTTGAAGCTGACGGGCAATTCCTCGCCCTTGGAGAGCATCTCGGCAATGCGTTTGTGCGCGGCGTCGCGGCCGGTGAGCATCTTGCCATTGAGGAGGAGGCGGTCGCCCTGTTTCCAGCTTGCCACCACGTCGGGGGTGAGATTGTCGAGGTCGACGCGGATCGCCGCGGCGTCGGGTTGCCAGTCGATCTGCGGATAGTCGGCGAGCACCGGCGGTTCGAGGAAGGCGGGGCCGCTGCCGTCGAGCGTCACATGCGCGTGGCGGGTCGCGGCGCAATTGGGGATCATCGCGACGGGCTTTGACGCGGCGTGGGTCGGCCAGTCGGCGATCTTGACGTCGAGCACCGTCGCGAGGCCGCCGAGCCCCTGCGCGCCGATGCCGAGCGCATTGACCTTTTCATAAAGCTCGATGCGCAGCTCCTCGGTCGGATTGCTGGGACCGCGCGCGAGCAGTTCGGTCATATCGATCGGGTCCATCAGCGACTGCTTGGCGAGCAGCATCGCCTTTTCGGCAGTGCCGCCGATGCCGATGCCGAGCATGCCCGGCGGACACCAGCCGGCGCCCATCTGCGGCACCATTTCGAGCACCCAGTCGACGATCGAATCCGACGGGTTCATCATCTTGAACTTCGACTTGTTCTCGCTGCCGCCGCCCTTCGCGGCGACGTCGATCACGACCTTGTTGCCGGGGACCATCTCGACGTTGAGGACCGAGGGGGTGTTGTCCTTGGTGTTGACGCGGCTGAACGCGGGGTCGGCGAGGATCGAGGCGCGGAGCTTGTTTTCGGGGTGGAGATAGGCGCGGCGCACGCCCTCATCGACCACCTGCTGCAGGCTACGCGGGCTGTCGAGGCGGCAGTCCATGCCCCATTTGATGAAGACGGTGACGATGCCGGTGTCCTGGCAGATCGGGCGATGCCCCTCGGCACACATGCGGCTGTTCGACAGGATCTGCGCCATCGCATCCTTGGCGGCGGGCGACACTTCGCGCTCGTACGCCGCGGCCAGCGCGCGGATATAGTCCATCGGGTGGAAATAGCTGATGTACTGGAGCGCGTCGGCGATGGTCTCGACGAGGTCGTCTTCGCGGATGATGACGGTGTTCATTTGCAGCCTTTCGCCCTGTTTGCGGGATTCGCCGGTTTCCCTAGACCTGCATCGCCGGGGTGGAAAGAGGGGTCAGTCGCGGCCCGGATCGACGAGCGGGCGTTTGCGGGCCAGCGCCCGCCAGCTTCCGACCGCGGCGAGCGCAATCAACAATAGCCAACCGCCCGCCGCCGAGGGGATCAGCGCCCAGGCAAAGGCGGCGGGGGTGATGAGTGCCATCACGGTCGGGATGGCGGCAAGGATGGCGACGGTACCGAACAGCGCCCACCAGCGCCCCAATTGCGTCGCCGCGGCCCCGATGACGACATTGGTCAGCGCAAGGAGCAGGAATTTCGCCGCGACAGGATAGGGCAGGCTGGCCATCGCCGGCGAATAATCGCCCGCGGTAAAGGCGGCCTGGATGTCGAACAACAGCCAGTTTTCATACGCATCGCATAGCGCCGCGGCGACCGGGAGCGCCGCGGCAGCGAGCAGCGGGCGCAGACGAAGTTCGCGCCACAGGGCAAGGCAGCCGCTGGCGAGAAAGCCCGCGTAGAGCAGCATATAGAAGTAATCCTGCTCGTTCCCCGCGCGCATCGCGGCCAGGCGGATGACTTGCTGCGGGTCGGTAAAGAAGCCGAAGATTGCTTCGAGGTCGGCTTGGCTGCCGGCAAATTCGAACGCGAGGACGGGCGGCCCATAGCCGGGAGCGATGTCGTGTCCGGTCTGCGGAAAGACCTGCGTCAGATGGAGGCCGAACAGCGCCGCCGCGATGCCGAGTGCCAGCGCCCAGTACCAGAAGCGTGTTGGTGCAAGTGGCCGCTCATGCTGCGCCTCGATCCAATGCTGGAACCCCCCGGCCATCGCTGAAGCCTACCCCGGTCGCACCAGTCGCTGTTCCCCGGCGAAAGCCGGGGCCCAGTGCGTTCGAACGCGACAGTTGGGCCGTACCGCCCTGGACCCCGGCTTTCTCCGGGGAACAGCTCTCACCTGTCTATAGACGATTGGCGCTGCCTCCGGAGCGCGGCGGCACACCCTATTGGCACTCGGCGCATTTGCCGCGCACTTCGATCACCGGGCGCTCGGCGGCGAAGCCGGTGGCGTTGGCGGCGGCGCGGACGCCGGTCGAGAGCTTGTCATCATCGACATGCACCGCGCTGCCGCATTCGTCGCAGATCAGGAAGATGCAGTCGTGCAGGCAGCCGGGATGGCTGTTGGCGACAAAGGCATTGGCGCTTTCGACGCGGCGGACCAGGTTGTTGGCGACGAACAGGTCAAGGATGCGATAGACGCTGTTCGGCGCGACGCGTTTGCCGCGCGCTTTCGACACCATATCGGCGATTTCATAGGCGCTGGCGGGCTTGCCGATGGCGGCGACGGCATCGAAAATCTGTGCGCGCATGTCGGTCCATGCTTCGCCCGCGCCTTCGAGCGCGGTTTGCGCTGCCTTGGCGAGCGAGGCGCCGCTGGCCTCGACGTGCGGATGATCATGCTTGCCCATGGGCGTTTCCTTGTGCCGCGCGGCGATCTGCGCCAGCTCTTGGAGTTAATGTAGGCGGTTTGGGGGGTGTCCGCAAGTTACGGACCAGTCCATTCCGGTGCCGTGATCGGTGGCGTCGTCAGCGTCCGCGTCAGTGTCTGGCGCGGCGGTTGAGATCGTGGCCGAGCGCAACAACGGCGACGCCGATCATCGTCGCCAGCACTTCGCTGCCATCATGCGGCCGCGACAGCGCGCCCGCCATCATGCCGAGCCCGAAGCTGCCGACCGCGAAGGGCATCACATAACCGTGGCTGAGCACGCCCGAGACGAGGGTGATGAGCGCAAAGCCGATCGCGATGATCAGGCCGATTTCGTGGAACAGGTGATTGTCGAACGCGACACCGACCGAGGCGATCGAGGCAAACAGGACGGTGCTGACGAGGCAATGGACGAGGCACAGCCCCGACAGGCCCATCGCCAGTTGGTCACCCGAAAGCGAGGTGAGCGGCCGTTTCTCGCGCGCAGCCCGCACGACCGCGCCGAGGCGCGTCAGAACAGGGGCAGGGCTGGCGACTTGGGTCACCCGATTCTCCGTTGGGGCAGTTGCGGGGCGGGATATGGCATAACATGACCGAGGTTACAATGTCTCATTGTACAATTGGCGATGCTTGTGCCTTCTCCGCCCTGAGCGCCTTGCGATCCAGCTTGCCGATCATCGTCTTGGGCAGGTTGAGCCGCACTTCGACCGCGTTGACCCGCTCGTGCTTGCCGAGCTGGGGGTTGAGCCAGGCGGCGAGGGCTTCGCCCGATATCTCATAGCCTTCTTCCAGCGTCACGAACGCTTTCGGCGCTTCGCCGCGATAGGCATCGGGAACGCCGAGCACGATTGCTTCCTTCACCGCAGGATGCTCGTAAAGATGCGCCTCGATCACGCTCGGATAGACTTTGAAGCCGCCGACCGCGATCATGTCCTTCAGCCGATCGACGATGCGGATATAGCCGCCGTCCTCGACCACCGCGACGTCGCCGGTGCGCAGCCAGCCGTCGGCGGTGAAGCTGTCGAGGTCGGCGTCGGGGCGATTCCAATAGCCCTGCATGACCTGCGGCCCCTTGACCGCGAGTTCGCCGGGTTCGCCGTCTGGGGCATCCTTGGTCGGGTCTTCCTTGTCGAGCAGGCGGATGCGCGTCGCGGGGAGCGGCTGGCCGATCGTGCCGGGACGCACGGGGCCATCATAAGGGTTGGTCGCGACGACGCCCGAGCTTTCTGTGAGGCCATAGCCTTCGACGAGCGAGGCGCCGGTTGTGGCGGTGAATTTTTCGCGCAGTTCGGCGGGCATCGGCGCGCCGCCTGAAATGCAGATGCGTAAGCTGGAGAAGTCGGTCTTTGCGAGGTCGGGATGGTCGAGCAGTGCCTGGTACATCGTCGGCACGCCGGGCAGCGCGGTCGTCTTGCTGCGGGTGATTGCCGCCAGCGCCTGCTTCGCATCGAAGCGCGGCAGCATGGTGATCGTGCCGCCATTAAGGATGGTGCGGTTGAGCACGCAGGTGTTGGCAAAGACGTGGAAGAAAGGGAGCACGCCAAGAATACGATCCTGCGCATCATGGTCTGGATCGATCGCGTTCACCTGCCGCGCGTTGGCGGTCAGATTCTGGTGCGTCAGCTTCGCTCCCTTGGGCGTGCCGGTAGTGCCGCCGGTATATTGGATCAGCGCAACATCCTGTTCGGGATCGATGGCAACCGGCTCGGGGCGGGCATCGTTGGCGATCAGCGCCGAGAAGCGGATGATGCGGGGGTCGGACGGGATAGTGGCAATGTCGGAGCGTTTGAACAGGCGGAAGAGCAGTGCCTTGTGGCAGGCGAGGCCGCCCGCGACCGAGCCGACGACGAGTCGCTGAAGGCTCGACCCGTCGAGCACCTTGATCGCGGTGGGCAGCAGCGCCGCGGCGCTGACCGTGAACAAGGTGTCCGTCCCCGAATCCTCGACCTGCTCCTCCAGCTCGCGCGCGGTGTAGAGCGGCGAAAAGTTAACCACCGTCGCCCCGGCGGCGAGCGCGCCATAATAGGCCGCGACATAATGCGGAACATTGGGGAGGAACAGTCCGACGCGGCGGCCCTTGCCGATCCCCAGCTGTTGCAGCCCGCGCGCGACCCGCGCGGCGCCGCGGGCAACTTCGGAATAGCTGAAACGGCGGCCCATGAAATCGAGCATCGCCGCCGCGCCCCGCCGCTCGACGCTGGCGGCGAACATCGCCGGCAGCGACAGCGGCGCGAACGACTGATCCCAGGCCGTCGGATGCTGATAATCGGTCGACCAGGAAAATTCGCTGTCCATCGCGGGAAAATATCCTCTCATTCTTGTGGCTTTCCTGACACTAGGGTCAGTAAGCCGACATCGCAACCGGGCCGCGCTTGCGGCGCGCGACTGCCGCGGCTAGTTGTGCAGGCAAGGACCAAGGGGACGATCATGAACTTATTGCATTGGCGTTCGACCATCGGAACTTGCGCGCTCGCGTGGGGGGTTTTGATTGCGACGCCGGTCGCGGCGAAGGACAACGATGCCCCGACCACCCCGGTCCAGGTCCAACAGCTTTATGACTGCCGCGCGGTTCCCGATGCCGCCGCGCGGCTCGCGTGTTTCGACCAGCAGGTCGCGGCGCTCGAACAAGCACAGATCGCCAATGACATCACCTTTTTCGATCGCAATTCGGCGCAAAAGGCAAGGCGCGGGCTGTTCGGTTTCACGTTGCGCGATCTGCCCTTCTTTGGCGGAGGCGACGACGACAAGGAAAAGATGACCCGGCTGGAATCGACGATCAAATGGGCGCGCCGCGAAGGTTATAACAAGATGCGCTTTGAAATCGAGGATGGCGCGGTCTGGATTCAGACCGACCAGACCGACTTGCCGCGCGACCCCAAGGCGGGCGAAAAGGTCGTGATCACCCCCGGCGCGGTGGGCAGTTATTTTGCCGAGATTGGCAGTCTGAAACGCATTCGCGTTCGCCGTGAGCGTTGACACCGTCGCGGGTAAAGCAGATCGGGGCAACCGTTGTCAGGCGATCTAGGCGTGCGCGCGACGGGCGATAACCCCCCGTTTGTCTTGCTCGATGACGCGCGGGCCGTTGGGGCGGCGCCCGCGCGACTGTTTCAGAACCCAGTGGAAATTCTGGTCGCGCGGGGCGCGGCGGAGGTTTCTGCCCTGTTCGATGCGCTGGAAATGGCGAGCGCCCGCGGGCTCCATGCCGCGGGCTATATGCACTATGAAGCGGGTAAGGGTTTGGCGTCTGCGTGGCGAGGTGCGCAGCGGCCCGTCGATGGGAATTGCCCGCCGCTTGCCTGGTTCGGGCTGTTCGAGCGGGTTGAACGAATCGACCCCGATGCGGTGCCGGGACTGCTGCCTGATCCCGAAGCTGCGTGGGTCGGCGCAGTGGCACCGCGGGTGTCCCGCGCCGATTATCTTGCGGCGGTCGAGGCGGTGCTGGGCTATATTGCTGCCGGCGACATCTATCAGGCCAATTTGACCTTTCGCGCCGATGTGCCGGTGCTGGGCGATCCGCTGGCGATCCACGCGCGGCTGCGGCCGACGGCGCGCGCGGGTTATGGCGGAGTGATCTGGACCGGCGAGCGGGCCATCGTGTCGCATTCGCCCGAGCTGTTCTTTGCGCTGCGCGATGGCCAGGTGATGGCGCGGCCGATGAAGGGGACGGCGGCGCGATTGCAGGATAGCGATGCCAACGCGGCGGCGGCACGCGCGCTGGCTGACGATCCTAAACAGCGTGCCGAAAATCTGATGATCGTCGACCTGATCCGCAACGACCTGTCGCGCGTTGCGGTGCCGGGGTCGGTCGCGGTGCCCGACCTGTTCCGCGTCGAGAGCTTTCCTACGATCCACCAGCTTGTCTCCGATGTCAGCGCGCGCCTGCCCGATGGCGTCGGCGCGGTTGATGTGCTGCGCGCCGCCTTTCCCTGCGGATCGATCACCGGCGCGCCCAAGGTGCGGGCGATGGAAATCATCGATGAACTGGAGGGCGACGCGCGCGGACTGTACACGGGATCGATCGGTTTCATCGACCCCGACGGCGACGCAGCGTTCAATGTTGCGATCCGCACGCTTGTGCTTGCGCGCGCGGACGACTTGCCAGGCGGTGCAAATCGCGCCACGCTGGGTTTGGGTTCGGGAATTGTCGCCGACAGCCAACCGGCTGAGGAATGGCGCGAATGTCTGGCGAAGGGGGAGTTTGTGGGGGCAGCGGGGGCGCGTTTCGACCTGATCGAAACCATGTTCTTTGACCCGATCGAGGGGGTGCAACGGGTGGAAGGGCATCTGGCCCGGATGAAGGCGAGCGCCGAAACGCTGGGTTTCGCGTTCGACCGGCACGGCGCGCGCAACAGCCTGCAATCAGCGACCTTTCGGCTGCGCAGCGCGGCGCGGGTGCGGATGCGGCTGGCGCCGTCGGGGGCGCTCGCGGTAGAGGTTTCGCCGCTGCCGCGGCTCGCCGAGCTGCCGGTGCCGGTCGCGGTGCGTCCCGCGCCGATGGCCGCCGACGATTTTCGGCTGGCGCACAAGACCAGCCAGCGAGCGGCTTATGACGATGCGCGCTTGGAAAGCGGCGCTGCCGAGGTTGTGTTTGTCGACGAGCCGGGTTTCGTGACCGAGGGTAGCTGGAGCAATATCTTTGTCGAACGCGACGGCCAGCTGCTCACCCCACCGCTGGCGCTGGGGCTGCTGCCCGGTGTGCTGCGCGCCGAGCTGATCGACAAGGGACGCGCGGTCGAATCGCATCTGCGGCTGGCCGATCTGGCGGATGGTTTCTTTATCGGCAATTCGTTGCGCGGGCTGGTCCCGGCGCGGTTGGCGGACGCTACGGCAACGGAATCGCCTGACCTGCACCTTGCATAGGTAAATTATCCCACGCTGCGCTTGCGAAGATCGGGCGGAGGCTTTAGGCGCGGCCCCGCGCAATTTCCGGTCAAATCACCGCCTGTCCGCGCAAGCTACGGAAAGTATCGTCATGTCGCTGAAGCCGCATATATCCGCCGCCCTCAACCGCATCCAGCCGTCGGCGACGCTCGCGATGACGGCACGCGTTTCGGCGCTGAAAGCCGCGGGTGTTGATGTGATCGGTTTGAGCGCTGGCGAGCCCGATTTCGACACCCCCGATTTCGTCAAGGAAGCGGCGATCGAGGCGATCCGCAATGGCCAGACCAAATATACTTTGGTCGACGGCACCGTCGCGCTGAAAGAAGCAATCCGCGGCAAGTTCCGCCGCGACAACGGGCTCGATTTCGGGCTCGACCAGATCACGGTCAATGTCGGCGGCAAGCACACTCTGTTCAACGCGCTGGTCGCGACCGTGGACAAGGGCGACGAGGTCATCATCCCGGCGCCCTATTGGGTGAGCTATCCCGACATTGTGGCGTTTGCGGGCGGCACCCCGGTGGTCATCGAGGGCGGCGCGGCGCAGAATTACAAGATCACCCCGGCGCAGCTTGACGCGGCGATCACGCCCAAGACGCGCTGGGTGATGCTGAACTCGCCGTCGAACCCGTCGGGCGCCGCCTATTCGGGCGAAGAGCTCGACGCGCTGGGCGAAGTCATCCGCCGCCACGACCATGTGATGGTGATGACCGACGATATGTACGAGCATGTCTGGTATGCCGATTTCCAATTCACCACCTTTGCGCAGCGTTGTCCCGACCTGATCGACCGCATTCTGACCGTGAACGGCTGTTCGAAAGCGTATGCGATGACCGGATGGCGCATCGGCTATGCCGGTGGTCCGGCTTGGCTGATCAAGGCGATGGGCAAGCTTCAGTCGCAATCGACGTCGAACCCCTGTTCGATCGCACAGGCCGCCGCCGCCGCCGCGCTCGGCGGCCCGCAGCAGTTCCTCGACGACCGCAACGCCGCGTTCAAAAAACGCCGCGACATGGTGGTCGCGATGCTCAACGATGCGCCGGGGTTGAATTGCCCGACCCCCGATGGCGCTTTCTATGTCTATCCGGACGCAAGCGGTTGCATGGGCAAGAAGACCCCCGACGGCGCGCTGATCGACAGCGACGAGAAGCTGATCGATTATTTTCTCGACAGCGCCAAGGTCGCGGCGGTGCATGGCGCGGCCTTTGGTCTGTCGCCCGCGTTCCGCGTGTCCTATGCGACGTCGGAGGCGGTGCTCAAGGAAGCCTGCGTGCGGATCCAGCAGGCGTGTGCGGCGCTCAGCTAAAGCGCCGCTCACCCTTCGCATAGGAATTCTGTACCGACCGGTCTTGTAATGCCGGGGACGGAACCTATCTGAACATGAACGGCGGTTAAGCGCCCGGTTCACCGGATAGTAAGCCATCCTGTCTAGGGTGACGGACATCACTGCACGGTTGGTCGGGGCGCGCCATATCGTCGGTGTAACCGCAGCGGCCTTGGCCGCGAACAACGATAGATGAAAAAAGAGGCTCCCCATGCTCAATCTCTTCCGCTCCGACTGGTTTTTGTCGATGCTCGCCGGTTTCGCGATTGGCGCGACCTATATCGTGCTCAACCAGCCCGCGCTGCCGATCCCGGCGTGACGCAAGCGCGCGGCGCACCGTTCAGCCGTATCATCGCGACACTGGTCGCGGGGGCGATCGTGGCGCAATGCGCCCCGGCGCAGGCCGAAAGCGTCGTCAAGCTACCCGCTGCCGCGGTCGATCCGGCGGTCAAGGCGAAGCGCTCCACCGCGGTGCTGGCGGGCGGCTGTTTCTGGGGCGTCGAGGGCGTCTTTGCCAACGTCAAAGGCGTGATCTCGGTCGAATCGGGTTATCATGGCGGCAGCGCTGCGACCGCGAAATATGAACTGACCCACGACGGCAAGTCGGGCCATGCCGAGGCGGTGCGGATTGTTTATGATCCGACGCAGGTCAGCTATGGCACCTTGCTGCGCGTGCTGTTTTCGGTGGTCGCCGATCCGACCTTGAAGAATCGTCAGGGGCCGGACGTCGGATCGCAATATCGCGCCGCGATCGTCCCGCTTGACGCGACGCAGCGCCAGGTCGCGACCAGCTATCTGGCGCAGATCGGCAAGGGCCGATATTTCGCCAAGCCGATCGTCGTGCCGGTCGAAAGCTACAAGCGTTTTTACCGCGCCGAGGCCAACCATCAGGATTTCATGCGCCGCAACCCGTCGAACGGCTATATCGTCCGCTGGGACGCGCCCAAACTTGCGGCGTTCAAGCGGCTATTCCCCACCATGGTGCGCGCGACCCCGGCCCCCTGAGCGCGCCGCATTGCCGCCACTCGTCGCGCGGGAAGAATCATTCGTCGCAAACCGCTGGTCCCCTATGCTCGCCTGCGAGACCAAGAATCGGGGATAATATATAAGTCGTCGGCTGCGGGGTTTGCATGGGTTTTCAGTTTTCGGGCCGACCATTCCTGGCGATGGTGACCAGCGCCGCGGTGCTCGCGGGCTGCGTCAGCAGCGCCGCGGTGCCGCCGCCACGGTCGCAGCCTGCCGTTCAGCGCCCCGCGGGTTCGGTAACGGTGCCGATCGGCCAGCCGGTGCGATCGACGATGCCGCGCCCGGTTGGTCCCATCGATCCCGGCTTTCGCCGCCCCCCCGCCGGACTCAGCGAGCGCATCCATTTCCTGTGGCGCGCCTTTCCGGGCAAGACCGGCATCGCGGTGCAGCGCATCGATGGCGAATGGGCGATTGCCGAGCGTGGCGGCGACCTGTTCCCCCAGCAGAGCGTGTCAAAATTCTGGGTTGCGCTGACCGCGCTCGATGCGGTCGATCAGGGTCGGCTGCGGCTCGACCAACAAGTGCGGATCGGTCCCGAAGACTTGACCCTGTTTTACCAGCCGCTCGCCGCGCGCGTCCGTGCGCAGGGGTCGGTGACCATGACCGTGCGCCGCTTGATCGAAACCGCGATCACGCAAAGCGACAATACCGCCAACGACAGCCTGCTGCGCACGATTGGCGGGCCGGGTGTGGTGCGCGCTTTCATAGCGAAAAAAGATTTGGGCGCGATCCGCTTCGGCCCCGGCGAACGCCTGCTGCAAAGCGGCATCGCGGGCATGGCGTGGCAGCAAAGCTATTCGGTCGGGCGCAATTTCGAGACTGCGCGGTCGGCGCTGTCCCCCGCGACCCGCCGCGCCGCGATGGACAATTATCTGGCCAACCCGATCGACGGCGCCAGCCCGACCGCGGTCGCCAGTGCGCTCGCCCGGTTGGCGCGCGGCACTTTGCTCTCGCCCGAATCGACCGAATATCTGCTCGATGTGATGAGCCGGACCAAAAGCGGGCCGAAGCGGCTGAAAGCCGGTTTGCCGCCGGGCTGGAAATTTCTGCACAAGACAGGGACCGGGCAGAATCTGGGCGGGATGACCGCCGGCTATAACGACATCGGCATCGCCACCGCGCCCGACGGCACCCGCTACGCGATTGTTGTATTCATGGGGACCACGACCTCGCCAATCCCGGCGCGCATGGCGCTGATGCAGGCGGTGTCGAGCGCCGTCGCTGAATTTCATGGAAGATAATCGCTGATGCGGATCGCTGTCCTGTCCTTGTCGCTGCTCGCGCTCGCGGCCTGCGCGACCCCCGAAGCGCGGCTGCGCACCGGGCTGGTCAATGCCGGCCTGTCACAATCGATCGCATCGTGCATGGCCGAGCGGATGGTCGACCGGCTGTCGCTGGTCCAGCTGCGCCGCCTGGGCTCGCTGTCGACGTTGA
Organism: Sphingopyxis sp. UBA6723; assembly: GCF_002454115.1. Classification (GTDB taxonomy): domain Bacteria; phylum Pseudomonadota; class Alphaproteobacteria; order Sphingomonadales; family Sphingomonadaceae; genus Sphingopyxis. The sequence goes on from NZ_DKIH01000013.1 coordinate 784,116, forward strand.
AGGACAAAAGGATGAGCGAGCTGTCGCTTAACCAGTTCCTTCACAAGGTCCGTGCGCTGAAAGACCCCGAGATATTGACGGTGACCACCAGCTCGGCGGCGCTCTGCGCTTTTCGCTAGCCAAGAATATCTGGGACGCTGCGGGGTAGCCTTGCCCGCCAACTTGTGCTTAGGCGGCGGCAATTCTCCCCGCCCCAAGACTCGAAAGGCCCGGCAGACCTCATGAACATCCACGAATATCAGGCGAAAGAACTGCTCGCGAAATATGGCGTCGCGGTGCCCAAGGGCATTGCCGCGATGAGCGTCGAAGAAGCCGTCGCCGCGGCGAAGCAGCTCCCCGGGCCGCTTTACGTCGTGAAATCGCAGATTCATGCGGGTGGCCGTGGCAAGGGCAAGTTTAAGGAGCTCGGCCCCGATGCCAAGGGCGGCGTCCGCCTCGCCAAGACCATCGAAGAGGTCGAAGCGCATGCGAAAGACATGCTCGGCAATACGCTGGTGACGATCCAGACCGGTGAAGCCGGCAAGCAGGTCAACCGGCTGTACATCACCGACGGCGCGGACATTAAGCAGGAATTCTACCTCGCACTGCTGGTCGATCGCGGTTCGAGCCGCGTTGCGGTCGTCGCCTCGACCGAGGGCGGCATGGACATCGAAACCGTCGCGCACGACACGCCGGAAAAGATCCACACGATTACCATCGATCCCGCCACGGGCCTCCAGCCGCACCACGGCCGCAGCGTTGCCGCGGCGCTTGGGCTGTCGGGCGATCTGGCGAAACAGGCTGCCAAGGTTCTGGCCGGTTTGTACGCCGCATTCCTCGGCACCGATGCCGAACAGATCGAAATCAACCCGCTCGCCGTGTGCGAAGGCAAGGATGGCGACGAACTGCTGGTGCTCGACGCCAAGGTCGCGTTCGACGGCAATGCGATGTTCCGCCACAAGGATCTGGCCGAGCTGCGCGACCTGACCGAAGAAGACCCGGCCGAGGTCGAGGCGTCGGAATATGACCTCGCCTACATCAAGCTCGACGGCAATATCGGCTGCATGGTCAATGGCGCCGGTCTCGCGATGGCGACGATGGACATCATCAAATTGAACGGCGAATTCCCCGCCAACTTCCTCGACGTCGGCGGCGGCGCTTCGAAAGAAAAGGTGACCGCGGCGTTCAAGATCATCCTGAAAGACCCCGCCGTGAAGGGCATCCTCGTAAACATCTTTGGCGGCATCATGAAGTGCGACATCATCGCCGACGGCATCGTCGCGGCGGCGAAGGAAGTGAATCTGTCGGTGCCTTTGGTGGTTCGCCTAGAAGGCACGAATGTGCAGCAGGGTAAGGACATCCTCGCCAATTCCGGGCTGCCGATCGTTGCGGCCAATGATCTGGGCGATGCGGCAAAGAAGATTGTCGCGGAAGTCCGCGCGGCTTGATTTACTTGTCTCTCCCCCTGGGGGAGAGGCAGCGAGCCCCGGATCAAGTCCGGGGCGCAGCGGTGAGGGCGGCAACGTCCAGACCCTCACCAAGTCCGACTAGGTCCTGTGGACCAAGTCTCCCTATCCTCTCCCCCACGGGGAGAGGAAGCTAGGTTGACGTTTACGTAAAGCGCAATTATGGCGCAGTGCACAATTTGCTGAGAGGAGCTTTAGGCCCATGAAAATCCTCGTCCCCGTCAAGCGGGTGCTCGATTACAACGTCAAGCCGCGGGTCAAATCCGACGGCACCGGCGTCGATCTGGCGAATGTCAAAATGTCGATGAACCCGTTCGACGAGATCGGGATCGAAGAAGCGATCCGCCTGAAAGAAAAGGGCGTTGCGACCGAGGTCGTGGCGATCAGCGTCGGCCCGGCGAAGGCACAGGAAACGCTGCGCACCGCGCTCGCGATGGGCGCCGACCGTGCGATCCTGGTCCAGACCGACGACGATGTCGAACCGCTGGCGCTCGCGAAAATCTTCAAGGCGATCGCTGACGCCGAAACGCCCGGCCTTGTTATCCTCGGCAAGCAGGCGATCGACGGCGACAACAACCAGACCGGCCAGATGCTCGCCGCGCTCACCGGTTGGGCGCAGGGCACCTTTGCCAGCGCGGTCAATGTCGAGGGCGATCATGTCAACGTGACCCGCGAAGTCGACGGCGGTCTTGAGACGGTGAAGCTCAAGCTTCCCGCGATCGTCACCACCGACCTGCGTCTGAACGAGCCGCGCTATGCCTCGCTGCCGAATATCATGAAGGCGAAGTCGAAGCCGCTCGATACCAAGACCCCGGCTGACTACGGTGTCGACACGGCGCCGCGGGTCAAGACGGTCAAGGTGTCGGAACCGCCCGTCCGCTCGGCGGGTGTCAAGGTCGCCGATGTCGATGAACTGGTTGCCAAGTTGAAGGCGATGGGAGTGCACTCATGAAAACGCTCGTTTGGGTCGAACATGACGGCAAGGCCGTCAAGGACGCCACGCTCGCGGTGGTCACCGCCGCGTCGAAGCTTGGCGAAGTCCATCTGCTCGTCGCGGGTAGCGGCGTCGATGCCGTTGCCAAGGAAGCCGCGCAGATCGCGGGCGTGGGCAAGGTGCATGTCGCCGACAACGCCGCCTTCGATCACAATCTGCCCGAAAATGTCGCGCCGCTCGTCGCCGAGCTGATGGCGAGCCATGATGCGTTCCTCGCGCCTGCGACGACGACCGGCAAGAATATCGCGCCGCGCGTCGCCGCGTTGCTCGACGTGATGCAGATTTCGGAAATCCTGTCGGTCGAAGGTCCGAAGACCTTCACCCGCCCGATTTACGCGGGCAACGCGATCGCAACCGTCGAATCGTCGGACGCGAAGCTGGTCCTGACGGTTCGCGGCACCGCGTTCGACAAGGCCGCGACCTCTGGCGGTTCAGGCACCGTAGAAGCCGTCGGCGCGGGCAGCGATGCCGGCGTCTCGAGCTTCGTCGGCGCCGAAATCGCCAAGCAGGATCGCCCTGAACTGACCTCGGCCAAGATCATCGTGTCGGGTGGCCGCGCGCTGGGTTCGAGCGAGAAATATCAGGAAGTCATCGTCCCGCTCGCCGACAAGCTGAACGCCGCGCTCGGCGCCAGCCGCGCCGCGGTTGATGCAGGTTATGTCCCCAACGACTATCAGGTCGGCCAGACCGGCAAGATCGTCGCACCGCAGGTGTATTTCGCGATCGGCATCTCGGGTGCGATCCAGCATCTTGCTGGGATGAAGGACAGCAAGACGGTCGTCGCGATCAACAAGGACGAGGACGCCCCGATCTTCCAGGTCGCCGACTTCGGCCTCGTCGCCGATCTGTTCAGCGCGGTGCCGGACCTGACGGCCAAGATCTAGGCCGGTCGTGGCTGGCCAACATCCCGGAGTGCCCGGACTCGGCGACGCCCCGTTCAACGCGGGGGGTCGCCGGTCGGCGCGCCCGGCGCCGCGTGGTGGCGAAGAGGATGACGAGACCGCCGAAGACGAAACCCACGGTCGCTCCCTAACGCTGGCGAGCGTTGCGCGCGATGCCCGGCTCGACAAGAAGTTCCTGCTGCTCATCATCCTGTCGTCGGCGATTGCGACGCTGGGCCTGCTGCAAAGCTCGGCGGCGGTGGTGATCGGCGCGATGCTGGTCTCGCCGCTGCTCGGCCCGATCATGGGCGTCGGCTTCGGACTGGCGACACTCGAAACCAATTTGATCAAACGGTCGCTGGTGACGATGGCGGCCGGGATGGCGGTCGCGATCATCGTTGCGATGCTGATCGTCTGGATGTCGCCGATCCAGGACGTTACGTCCGAACTGCGCGCGCGGACCCAGCCGACCTTGCTCGATCTGGGGGTCGCGGTCGTCGGCGGCATTGCGGGCGTCTATGCGATCATGCGCAAGCTGTCGGGGGTGATGGTTGGGGTCGCGATCGCGACCGCGCTGGTGCCGCCGCTCTCGACCGTCGGTTTCGGTCTGGCCACGGGTCGCTTCGACTTTGCGCTCGGCGCCGCGCTGTTGTTCCTGACCAACACGCTGGCGATTGCGTTCGCCGCGACCGCCGTCGCGCGGCTCAACCGCTTTGGGCCGTCGCTGACCCCGCAGCATACCGCGATGCAGGTGATCGGGATCATCGTCACGCTGGGCATCTTGTCGATCCCGCTCGCGCTGTCGCTCAACAATATCGCCCGCGAACTGCGCGCGCGCACCACGGTGCAGTCCGAACTTGATACCCTGCTCGGCGACGGCGACCGCATCGACACGCTGACCGTGCGGGTCGAGAATGACGATATCGCCGTGGACGGCGTCGTGCTGGTCGATCAATATGCGGCGCGGCTCAATCAGCGGCTGGCGGGCAATGTCCGCAGCGAGCTTGACCGCAATGTGCGCGTCAATATCGTTCAGCTGCGCCAGCAGACCAACGCCGCGGTGCAGTTCGAGGAACGGCTGAACCAGCGCATCGCGACGCTGGAGCAGCGCGAAGCCGACAGCCGCACGATCCTGGCCAGCCTGACCGTCGGCGAACTGGTGCGCCGCGACCGGGTGCTGATCGACGCCCAAGCTCGCCGCGTCGTTGTCCAGCGCGACCGCGAGGCCGAGGGCGATCAGGTTGCGGCTGCGGTCGACCGGATCATGGCGTCGGTGCAGGCAGATCACCCGCGATGGCTGATCCAGAATGGCGCGTTGACCGCGGCAGAGGGACCGGCGCCGGAAACGGAAGCCGCAGACGCGCCTTAGTCAAAGCGGCGTGGGACGCGCCGACAGTGTCATTCTTTTGTCATCATGATGCCCTTGAGCAGCCGCAAGGAGTCGATCATGCCCCAGTCCGACAAACGCGCCCTGCTGGCGGAAGGCCTGGCGGCCGGTGACGATGACGCGGCGCTGCACGCGCGGCTGGTCGCGGCGGGCGTTTCGGCGGCGGCGGCGAAATATGAGGTCGACCGGCTCGCTAAGGATCCGATGGCGGCCGAACTCCGCGCACAGGCGGCGCGGATGGCCAAGCAGCGCTGGTTGTTCGCCAACCAGCAGCGACTGGCGTTCGAGGCAGAGGGCGGATTTGCGCTCGACACGCTCGCTGCGCCCGACGCCGACCATTTCTATCGTCACTATTACGAAGCGAACCGGCCCGCGAAGCTGGTCGGGCTGATCGATCACTGGCCGGCGCTCACCCGCTGGTCGCTCGATCATTTCGCGGCGGTTGCGGGCGATGCCGTTGTCGAGGCGCAGGTGGAGCGCGAACGCGACCCGGATTATGAGCTTGCCAAAGACGATCATCGCCGCCTCGTGCGCTTCGCCGAACTGATCGACTGGCTGCGCCAGGACGATGCTAGCAACGACATTTACCTGACCGCCTACAACAGCGGAACCAACGCAGCCGCCTTGGCGCCGCTGTGGGACGATATGGCGCCGATCGCACTGCTCGACGATAACCGGCCTCGCGACGGCTTTTTCTGGCTGGGGCCGAGGGGGACGCTCACGCCCTGGCACCACGACCTGACCAACAATCTACTGGTCCAGGTGATCGGCCGCAAGCGGGTCCGGATGGCGCCGCCGTGGGCGTTCGATCGCATGAAAAACAGCCGTCATTGCTTCTCGGATTGGGGCAATGCGGCACTGCCAGCCGGACCCGGCGACGCCGACACGCCGCCGGTGCTGGAAACGATCATCGGCCCCGGCGAAGCGACTTTCCTGCCGGTCGGATGGTGGCATCAGGTCGAAGCACTCGACCTGTCGGCGAGCATGAGTTTCACGAGTTTTCGCCGGCCCAATGTGCATGTCGAGGATTATGCATCCTATGGCGCTATGTGATCGCGCGGCGCGTCATGGGGTTGGTCGGTTAGCCGGATCGTAAGCTCTATTCGCGATAGCGCACCGATGGCCCTGATCAGCGATTATCAGCAGCGGCAGATGCGCGACACCGAACTGCGGCGGTTCGACCGTTGGTTCGTCGATACCGCTATGGGGCCAGCCTATCGCGGCCGCGACGGAAGGGCGCGGGGGGTGAAGCCTGATGAGGTGGCGCGCTGGCGCGGCGAGGTCGAGGCGCATGTCGATGCGATGATCGCGTCGATCCCGGCGCAGGCCGCGTGGGCGATCGGCGCTCTGCTGATCATCGTGTTTGGCGGTGGGTGGCTGCTCGACCAGTTGGCGATCGCGCCGCGATACCATGCCCCTGCGATCGGGCTGGGGGTGTTCATCGTCGAGGTCGGCATGGTCGGCATCGAAGTCTGGGACTATGTCGCGGGCTGGCGCGCGCGCCGCGACGGCATCGAGGCGGCGGTCGCCGCGCGCGCGCCGCTGCCGATCGACCCGGCGCGGCTGCGCAGCGGGCATAACTGGTTCCAGACGGCATCGATTGCTGCGACCTTACCGATCATCGCGCTCGCCTTCTTCTCGCATCTCGACAAAAGCCTGATCGAGCGGACCGAGTGGTGGGGCTGGCTCGTGCTAACCGGCCCGCTCGCCTGGGCGCTCTATTTCGCGGGCAAATGGTATGACCGGCGGATCGGGAGCCTGCGGCGCTAGACACTTTGGGGCGCCGTCTGATCGCTCCTGCGCGCGTCCTTGGAGCAGTCGCGCTCGGGCGGGGCAAACAAATGTTCGCTTGCCGTTTACGTAAACTGCAAGCATCATCCGACAATGAACAGCCTGAGTCACGCCCTGTCCGGCTTGATGACCCGCATTGTCGGCCCCGGTGCATTGACCGGTCTGGCGCGCCTGTCGGGCGGCGCTAATATGGAAAGCTGGGCGTTCGACTGGGCGGGCGGCGCCTATGTTCTGCGCCGCGCGCCGTCGGCGGATTACATGGTGGGGCGGCCCTATGGACATGCCGACGAGGCGGCGCTGGTGATCGCAGCGCATGGCGCGCGGGTGAAGGCGCCGGAAGTCGTTGGGGTGCTGGCGGATGGCGACGGCATGGGCACCGGCTATGTGATGCGGCGGGTGATCGCGGAGGTGAACCCGGCGAAGATATTGGCCGATCCGCCGCCGTCGCTGCTGACCGATCTGGGGCGCGAACTGGCGCGCATCCACGCCATTCCCGCGGATACCATTCCCGCCGCGATCCCGCTGATGGACACCGCTGCCGCGCTGGCCGAGCTGAAGGCGCGCTTTGTGGACTATGGCGGCGACCGACCGGTGATCGCGCTGGCGATCCGATGGTGCGAGGATCATCTGCCGACGCCCGCCGACCCCGTGCTGGTGCATGGCGATTACCGGATGGGCAATATCATGGTCGATGCGGGCGGGCTCGCCGTCGTGCTCGACTGGGAGCTCGCGCATCGCGGCGACGCGCATGAGGATTTGGCGTTCGGGTGCATGACCGTGTGGCGGTTCGGGCGGATCGATCGACCGGCGTTCGGGGTGGGCAGCCTAGAGCAGTATTTCGCGGCCTATGAAGCTGCGGGCGGGGTAAAGGTCGATCGCGACCGTTTTCGCTTCTGGCTCGTCTATCGCACCCTGTGGTGGGCGCTCGGCTGTTTGCAGATGGGGCAGGCGTGGCGTAGCGGCGCCGATCCGACAATCGAGCGCGTCGTCATCGGGCGGCGAACTGCCGAGCAGGAACTGGACCTGCTGTTGCTCTTGGAGGCGGAAGCGCCCGCGGACGAACGCGACCGCCCGCTGTCGTCGTCGCCGCCTGATGCGCTCCCGCCGGCCGGCGAGCCGACCAACCGCGAGATGGTGCAGGCGGTGCGCGACTGGCTGGCCGAGGAGATCAAGCCCGGCGCCGAGGGGCATGGCAAGTTTCAGGTCGCGGTAGCGATGAATGCGCTGGGGATCGTGATCCGTGACCTGGATGCCGGAGTGCGCGCCGAGAATCGGGCGCTTTCGACAGCCTTGCTCAGCGGAGCGGTGACGCTCGCCGAACCCGGCCTGCTGGCACGGCTGCGCCGCGCGGTGCTCGATAAATGCGCGGTCGACAGTCCTAAATATGCCGCGCTCATGCGGGTGCGCGAAAGCTGGGTATCTTAGGGTGTTCGGGTTCCCTTTTTCCGTTCGTGCTGAGCTTGTCGAAGCACCGTTCTTTCTTTCGACGCTGAAGCGAAGAACGGCCCTTCGACAAGCTCAGGGCAAACGGAGGTAGTGGAACGAGTTCGATAATCGAACCAGGGAGAGAGACATGGATTTTGCGATGCCCGCCGACCTGCAGGCTTATCTGGACGAACTCGACGCCTTTATCGAGGCCGAGATCAAGCCGCTCGAGGACACCGAAGACAATATCCGCTTCTTCGACCACCGCCGCGAACATGCGCGCACCGATTGGGACAATCAGGGGCTGCCGCGCCACGACTGGGAACAGTTGCTCCGCGCCGCGACGCGCAGGGCCGATGCGGCGGGGCATTGGCGCTTTTCGGCGCCGAAAAAATATGGCGGCAAGGACGGGTCGAACCTGTGGATGGCGGTGATCCGCGAGCATTTTGCCGCCAAGGGGCTGGGCCTCCACAACGACCTGCAGAACGAGCATAGCATCGTCGGCAATTTCCCGTTCGTCGAGATGTTCGAGCAGTTCGCGACGAGCGAGGAGCAGAAGCAGGAGTTCATTCTCGGCGGGTTCGAGGGCAAGCGCCGCACTGCCTTCGGGCTGACCGAACCCGACCATGGCAGCGACGCGACGCACATGGAAACGCGCGCCGTCCGCGAAACCCGCGATGGGGTCGAGGGCTGGCGGATCGACGGGCGCAAGATGTGGATCACGGGTATGCATGTCGCGACCCACTGCGCGACCTTTTGCCGCACCGATGGACAGGATGGCGATGCCAAAGGGATCACCTGCCTGCTGGTGCCCACCGGCACGCCGGGGATGACGGTCGACGAATATATGTGGACCTTCAACATGCCGACCGACCATCCGCGGATGACCTTCGACAATGTATGGGTGCCCGACAGTGCGCGGTTGGGGCCTGAAGGCGGCGGGCTTTCCATCGCGCAGAGCTTCGTGCACCAGAACCGCATCCGGCAGGCGGCGTCTTCGCTGGGCGCGGCGGTGTTCTGTATCGAGGAAAGCGTGCGCTATGCGCGCGAACGCAAACCCTTTGGCGAGGCACTGGCGAAGAACCAGGCGATCCAGTTCCCGCTGGTCGAGCTGGCGACGCAGGCCGAAATGCTGCGCCTGCTGATCCGCAAGACCGCGTGGGACATGGACAACACCCCGCACAAGCAGATCGAGCACAAGCTGTCGGACAAGGTCAGCATGTGCAATTATTGGGCGAACCGGCTGTGCTGCGAAGCCGCCGACCGCGCGATGCAGGTGCATGGCGGCATCGGCTATTCGCGCCACAAACCGTTCGAACATATCTATCGCCACCACCGCCGGTACCGGATCACCGAGGGGGCGGAGGAGATCCAGATGCGCAAGGTGGGGGCGTATCTGTTCGGGTATCTGGGGCCAAGGCGGGGGGCGTTGGGTTAGGAGAATCCTCCCTGTCGCGAAGCCATGGGGAGGGGGACCGTCGCCGCAGGCGATGGTGGAGGGGCGGCGACGGTTGCGCCAAAGCCCCTCCGTCAGCCCTTCGGGCTGCCACCTCCCCATCGCTGCGCGACAGGGAGGATTGTTTCGCCCTACCGCTTCCTTACAAACTCCGCCCGCAGCACCAGCCCCCTGATCCCCTCATGGCGGCAGTCGATTTCCTGCGCGTCGCCGGTCAGGCGGATCGACTTGATCACCGTGCCGACCTTCAACGTCTGCCCCGCGCCCTTGACGGTCAGATCCTTGACCAGCACGACCGAGTCGCCATCGGCGAGCAGATTGCCGACCGCGTCGCGCACTTCGGGTCCGGCGGCATCGGCGGCGTCGCGCGCCGCGACGTCGCCCGCCGCCATCCATTCGCCGCTTGCCTCGTCATAGACATAATCATCGTCGGCCATGTTGGTCCTAACCGGGTTTGCGGAAGCGCAGGGCGAACTGGTCGGTCTTGCCGCGGATCGCGGGGTCGAAGACGTTCGTGGTGCGCGGGTCGTCGGCGCGTTTGTAGAGGTCGCTTTCGGCCTCCAGCTTGAACCCGGCCTTGGTCAGCGCGGCGACCACCGCCGCCTTGTCGATGCGGTGCAGGCTGTCGGCCAGCGTCGTGCCGGTGCCGTCGGCAGCGCTGTGATCGACGATCACCAGCGTGCCACCGGGTTTCAGCGCCGCGAACAGCGCGGCGCTCGCCTTGTCGCCGGTGCCTTCGGGAAAGGGCTTGAGGTACAGGTCGTGGAAATTCTGCACCGTGATGATCGTGTCGAGCGGTGCGGCAAAGGCGGGCGCGGCGAACGGACCGGCGACGGCATCGACATTGGCATAAGCGGCATCGACCGCGGCCTGATCGGTGCCATATTGCGCCCTGAAGGCAATGAACTCGGCGGGCTGGAAGGCGTGGACCTTGCCCGCCGACCCGACGGCAGCGGCGAGCAGGCGGGTGACATATCCCCCGCCCATCACAAAATCGCCGACCTGTTCGCCAGGCGCGATCTGCGCGAACGCCAGCAGCTCGGCGGGTTTGCGCGCCGCGTCACGTTCGCGATCGGCGGCGGGGCGCGCCGGATCGGCAAGCGCGGCGGCATAATCGGTCGCCGCGGCTTCTTTGGCGGCGACCGGCGTCGCCGACAGGGCGAGCAGCAGGGCGAGGGTAAGCGGACGGATCATGGCATCGACTCCCGTGGTGTATCGCATCGATATAACAGCATCGCGGGCCGTTCGCCCGTTTATTTGCATCTCGCGATTTTGATGATAGGTTTCTTCGTGAAACTAAAAAGATCGGGAGACTCGGGATGTTTGATCTGGTGATACGCGGCGGCACCGTCGTCGATGGTATGGGCGGCGCGCCCTTTGTCGCGGACGTCGCGGTCGATGGTGATCGCATCGTCGCGGTGGGCGAAAACCTCGGTGCGGGGCGCGACGAAATCGACGCCAGCGGAAAGATCGTCACCCCCGGCTTTGTCGATGTCCACACCCATTATGACGGGCAGGCGACATGGGACCAGGAAATGGCGCCGTCGAGCTGGCACGGCGTCACCACCGTCGTCATGGGCAATTGCGGCGTCGGCTTTGCCCCCGCCAAGCCCGACCGCCACGAATGGCTGATTTCGCTGATGGAGGGGGTCGAGGACATTCCCGGCACCGCGCTCGCCGAGGGCATGTCGTGGGATTGGGAGACCTTTCCCGAATATATGGACGCGCTGGAGAAATTGCCGCGCACGGTCGATGTTGCGTGCCACGTCCCGCACGGTGCGGTGCGCGCCTATGTGCTCGGCGACCGCGAGAAACCCGGCGCGATCCCGACCGAACAGGACATCGCCGAAATGTCGCGCATCGTCGAGGAAGGCATCCGCGCCGGCGCGCTCGGCTTTTCGACCAGCCGCACCGTGCTTCACAAATCGATCGACGGTGAACTCGTCCCCGGCACCACGGCTACGCCTGAGGAACTGATCGCGATCGGCCGCGCGATGGGCCGCGTTGGCTATGGCGTGTTCGAAATGGCGAGCGACCTGAAGCGCGAATGGAACGAGTTTCAGTGGATGGGTGATCTCAGCCGCGAAACCGGACTGCCGGTGACCTTTGCCGCGCTGCAATCGATCGCCAAGGAATTGCCGCTCGAAGAGCAGATCGAAGAGATGCGGCGTCAGAATGCGACCGGCGCGAATATCGTCGCGCAGATCGCGCTGCGCGGCAACGGCATCATCATGGCGTGGCAGGGGACGGTGCATCCTTTCCGTTTCAAGCCCGCGTGGAACGAGATCATCGACCTGCCGTGGGAGGCGCAGCTCGCCAAGCTGAAAGACCCGGCGTTCAAGGCGCGCATGATTGCCGAGGAGAATGTCTGGCCCGAAAGCGACATCATCGATTTCCTGAAAATCGTCGCGCTCGGCTGGCCGGTGCAGTTCGAAATGGACCCCGATTTCAATTACGAGCCGAAGATGGACGAAAGCATCATGGCGCGCGCCACCGCGGCGGGGGTGTCGCCGGGCGAATATGCCTATGATTTGCTGATGAAGGATGATGGCAAGGGCTTCATCTATTTCCCGATCCTCAACTACCGCGACGGCAACCTCAATTTCCTTGAGGATTTGCAGCATGCCGACGACACGGTGAACAGCCTGTCCGACGGCGGCGCGCATTGCGGGACGATCTGCGACGCCGCCTCGCCGACCTTCATGCTGCAGCATTGGGTGCGCGACCGCGCGGGCAAGCGCATCGCGCTCGAACATGCGGTGAAGCGCCAGTGCCGCGATACCGCCTTGCTCTATGGGCTGGAGGACCGCGGCGTGCTCGCGCCGGGCTATCTGGCCGACCTCAATGTCATCGATATGGAGCGGCTGAAACTCGGCAAGCCCTGGCTCGCCTTCGACCTGCCTGCGGGCGGCAAGCGCCTGCTGCAAAAGGCCGACGGCTATGTCGCGACGATCAAGTCGGGCGAGGTGACCTTCCGTGACGGTGCGATGCAGGGGCCAACCCCCGGCGGCGTGATCCGCGGCCCGCAGCGCGTCGAAATGGCGATGGCGGCGGAATAGGCCGATGTTCGACGGCGCCGGGCTGCTCCGCATTGCCTATGCCGCAAACGTCCTGATCCTTGTGCCCGTCTGCTGGGGCATGTTCCTCGGCGGCGGGGTCGCGAGCGTGTTTGAAGGTAAGGTCGAGGAATCGGCGGGACTGCGCCTGCTCGTCGGCAGCCTGTGGTTTGCGATCCTCGCGTGCAGCATCGCGGGGCTCGCGATGCCAAAACTGTTCGCGCCGCTGCTGGTCGTGCAGATCATCTACAAGAGCTTGTGGCTGCTCGTCTTTGGCGCGCCGCTCGTCGCGGCGGGGCGCAGCGGCGATGTGCCGTGGGGCATTTCGGCCAGCTTCATCGCGATCGTCGCTACCTATCCCTTTCTGCTCTGGAAATCGGGCGCGCTCTCCGCCGCCTGAACCATAACCCAAGGATGTCCCCATGAAAGCCATGCAATTGCGTGCCCCCGCCGCGCTCGACAATCTGACGCTGGTCGAACTCGCCGACCCCGGCGATCCGGGACCGGGCGAAATCCGGGTGCGACTGACCGCGTCGTCGCTCAACTTCCACGACTATGCGGTCGTGACAGGGATACTCCCCGCTGCGGACGGACGCATCCCGATGTCCGACGGCGCCGGGACGGTCGAGGCGGTGGGCGAGGGGGTCACGCAGTTCAAACCCGGCGACATCGTGGTGTCGATCTTCTTCCCCGACTGGATCGACGGCGCCCCGCCCGCGACGGCGTTCCGCGGCGTGCCGGGCGACGGCATCGACGGTTATGCGCGCGAAGTGGTGGTGACGCCGCAGCATTGGTTTACGCGCATCCCGCAGGGGTACAATGCCGCCGAGGCCGCGACGCTGACCTGCGCCGGCCTCACCGCATGGCGCGCGTTGTTTGTCGACGGGGTGACGCAGCCCGGATCAACCGTGCTCGTGCAGGGCAGCGGCGGGGTGTCGGTGTTCGCGCTGCAATTCGCCAAGGCCGCGGGCGCACGGGTGATCGCGACCAGCTCGTCCGACGCCAAGCTCGACCGGCTGAAGGCACTCGGCGCCGACGAGCTGATCAATTACAAAGAAGTTCCCGCGTGGGGCGCGAAGACGCTCGAACTGACCGGCGGACGGGGGGTCGATACCGTCGTCGAAATCGGCGGCGCGGGCACGCTCGACCAGTCGATGATGGCGACGCGGGTCGGCGGTCATGTCGCGCTGATTGGCGTCCTCGCGGGTTTTGCGGGGCCGGTGCAGACCGGGCTGCTGATGGCCAAGAATTTGCGCGTGCAGGGGCTGACCGTGGGCAGCCGCCAGCAACAGCTCGACATGATCGCGGGGATCGAAGCGAACGGCATCCGCCCGATCATCAGCGATCACTTCCCGCTCGACCGCCTGGCCGACGCGTTTGGGCATCAGGCGGCGAATGCGCATTTCGGTAAGATTGTGGTGGATATATAGACGTTGTGCCAGCTGCTGGGGTCAGTCGCGCAACCGATCAACGACCAAACAAACGATCTTTCATGTCGCGACATATGCCGTCTAGTCCCGGGAATAGCGATCCATAAGTCATGCCCATCAATTCCAGTTCTCTCATAATCTGTGGTGCGAACGAGGGATCTATATCGCATGCTGACAGGTATGTTGCTCCATCCTCACCCCCTCTCATTTGGATAAAGGCTTCAATGTCAGCTACGTTCGAGACCGTGGACAACGCCTGCTGCGGCGCTGATCTGGGATTGCCTACCGAAATACTCTCTAGGGCTACCAGTTGCGGCGGGGCAGCGTCGACGTAAAACGCCTGCTGACCGTATTTGGCTTCCCAACCCATCTTATCAAATATGTAGATTCTAGGCTTCCGATCGTCGTCGTGCGTGATGTTTTGAAATGCAAAGAATGCAGCTACGAAAGGCGAAAACGTCCAGTCGAGTAACGGTGTGGGGTAGCCGTGGTGTTGCAATAAGCTCCAAACGGCTGCGTTGTGTTCTAAGTTACCGAGCTGAAGCGGGTAACTTAGCTGTTCCATAATTGCCCCAAAGAGCATTCTCACGTCATCAACGATCCAAGCGTTTAGGTCGTTTCGCCATGTGCGATGAAAGGTGGTGGCGAGCTTGCGTGGTCCAGTTTGGCCACGAAAAATGAACTGCCGAGGCTTTTGATCGATTGCCCACTGTCTGAATGCGTCCCACGTCGTTAGGTCAGTACGAGCGACTAGCTGCGATGGGCCTTCAATCTCCGATTTTGTCAGGATTTCTGTTCCAGTATCGTCGCCAACAGTCCAGCTAACGGTCAGATTAGTGCCATTTTCTGAGAAGCTAACATGGATAGCAGGGGGAATTGGCAGCTCGCCGAAGCGCTGGGTAAGCGATTCCTCGGCGCGGCGTCGGTCGTCCACAGACATCCGACCGCCATTTGAGAACAAATAGATCGTATTAACTGTAGTCGAAAGAGGTGCCGTCGTCTGCATCCGGATAGGGAATAGCAAGCCGGGCAATTCGTGTTTCAGGTCGTAGAAAAGATACGCAGCACCAATGAGCACGTCATCACGGCGTTCGATTTCAATTCGGAGAGTACCTCCGAATTCTCCCTCGATTGCCCCAAGCCACTGGCCTTCCATGATACGTTTCTACCCCGCTTAGCCTGTGCGAAAACTAGCAATATACAACTTTATACCTTCACGGGTTGGGGGATGCCACGTCTTCGGTGAGGCGGCACGCAGTCATTTTTCTAAACCCCGCTGCCATGCCCCGCTTCGCCATGGCGGATGCTATCGCGCTTCACTCCGTATTCTGCCCCCCAGCGGTCGGTCATCTGCGCGCGGATCGCCCAGAGTTCGGGGAAGAAGCGATGCCGCGCGCCCGCGTCGAGCAGGTCCACTGCGCGGCCGCTGATCGCTTTCGATCCCATGCCGATCGAGCGGTGGACGAGGTAGATGTGGTGGGCGCGAAATTTCTGGAACAGCTCGTCGAATTCGATCAGCGCCTCGGCGACCATATAGGCTTCGTCATGGGCGTAGCCGGTGTCGTAGATGTCGGTGAGCGTCCGCCCCTGCGGCTCCAGATAGAGCGAGCGATAGGTGTCCCATAGCCCGGCGGGCAGGGTGAGCAGCATCTGAAACCCGGGGCTTTCCTGCCCCGATCCGTTGCCGAGCTGGAGCCGGATCGCCTGATAGTCATAGGGGCTCATCGTTTCGATCAGCGCCAGCTGGTCGGTCATCATCCGCAGCAGCATATGGACGCGGCCGAACAGGGTGATCGCGCGCATGATCTGGCCATCGCGCAAATGCTGATCGATTTCGGCGAGGGTGAAGGCGGCGAGCTTCATCCACAATTCCTCGACCTGATGGACGATCTGGAATTGCAGCTCATCGGGGGTGACGAGGGTGGCGAGGGGTTTCTGGCAGGCGAGCAGGCGGTCAACCGCGAGGTAAACGCCATAGTCCTTGAGGACGGGGGCTTCGAGGCGGGTGTGAATGTCGGTTTTGTCGAGCATGGGGATTTCCCTTGCAGATTGGATGCACTGTATCCCTCCCCTTCAGGGGAGGGCAGCGAGACTTGGAAACTTGTTTCCTAGTCGCAGCGGGTGGGGTTGATCGGGCTTACGCTACGCCGACAGACTCCACCCCAACCCCTCCCCTGAAGGGGAGGGGCTTTGGTCTGTCCCTCAACCCCGCGGATACACCCCCGCGGGCGGTCGCCGCGGCGATCCCGATTGGCCGAGCCATAGCAGGGGCGCGGCGCTCTTCATTTGGTCAACAGGTCCGCGGGCAGCGTCGGTTCGCTGACCAGCTTGGCCATCCGGCGCCACATCTCGTCGCGGCTCGGCCGACCGCGCTCGACATGGGCGCGGACCATCGCCTCGCCGAGGCCGTAGTTGATCACATAGCTGCGATACTGGTCGGTGAAGCTGACCGATTGTTCGGCGCGTTTTTGCGACACCAACAGATATTTCTGGGTCAGCGCGACCGCGGTGGGCCGGTCGATCACGCCGTCGAGATATTGCTGCGCGATCGTCAGCCGCGCGCCGCCCAGTGCCTTCATCGCATTGAGCAACTGCCAGTAGCGGTCGTCCGACGGCACGGCGATTTCGGCGAGCGGCATCAGCACGTCGCGCTCGGTCTCGGCCTTGCTCGCTCCGGGGAAGGCGAGATCGATGCCGTAATTGGCGGTCCCCTCGGCGATCAGGCTTTGCGGGCTATACAGTGGATAGACGCTGAATTCTGTCCAGCCGCGCTCTTTGACCAGTTTCTCCTCCAGCTTCATGTTGAGGAGGTGGTGGCCCGGATAGCCCTCGTGGCAGCCCAGATCGATGGCGCGCGACAGACGGATCGGCAGGTCGGTGTTGACCTGAATGAGGCTGTGATAGGCGCCCTGATAATAATTATAGCCGCTCCAGCTTTTCCCCGTGACGAACTCGAGCCGGAAGCTCTCGCCCTCGGGCATCGGGATATGCGCGAGGCTGCGGCCGCGGCAGCGGGCGATCGCGACGTCGAAGACCTTTTGCAAGCGATCCTTGGGAATGGTGAAGGCGTCGAGATAGGCCTCGACGCGCTCCGCCAGCGCGCCGTCGCCGGGGACGAGCGCCTCGACCGCGGCGAGATGCCGGTCATAGCTGGCGAGGGGTTTGAGTTGCGGGCGGACACCGAACAGCCGTTCGGCCTCGTCGGCGAAGGCGAAGCGGGTGCCCTCCATCATCATCAGCCGCGTTTCGGCGGCGCGCAGCTGGGCGCGCAGGAAAGCGGCGCGGCGGCGATCGAGCGGGTCGGACAGGCGGCGCGCAGCGGTGTCGAGCCGGCCGGTCAGGTCGCGCGTCGCGGCGAGCAACGCCATCTTGTCGCGCGGTGCCGCCTCCGCCGCGGCTTTCAGCTCGGGCGGGCCGTAATAGGCGTCGACATAGCCGTCCTCGTGGGTGCCGATTTCGAGCGTCAACCGGAGGTACGTCGCGGCAATGTCGTTCAGCGCCTGCGCCGAGGCCGGGGCGCGGCGCACGTCGATCGCGGCCACGTCCGATACGCCGGAGCGGGGCGCGGTCTGGCTGGTCGCGCAACCCGAGAGGAGGGTGGCGGCGGCCAGCGGCAGGGCTATCGACCGGAGCATCATGCGCGTACCGGCTCCTCATCTTCGGAGGTGTCCTCGACATCGCCGTCGGCGGCGATCTCGGCATCGGTTTCGCGCTCGACGGCATCATGGTCGGGGTGGAGCGGCGCGAAGCGAAGAACGGCAAAGCCCAGCAGAGCCGCGGCGAGGGATCCCATCAGGACACCGATCTTGGCCTCTTCGATCAGCAGGTCATTGCCGGGGAAGGCGAGCCCGCCGATGAACAGGCTCATCGTAAAGCCGATACCGCACAGCATCGCGACGCCATAAATTTGCAGCCAGGTGGCGCCGCGCAGCTTGCCGGCAATGCCGAACTTAACCGCGAGCCAGACGCTGCCGAAAATGCCGATCTGTTTGCCAAAGAACAGCCCCGCTGCGATACCGAGCGGCAGCGGCGCAAAAATCTGTTCGGCGGTCAATCCGCCGATATCGACCCCGGCGTTGGCGAAACCGAAGATCGGGACGATGGCAAAGGCGACCCAGGGATGGAGGCCATGCTCAAGCCGGTGGAGCGGCGACGTCTGGCTGTCGGGAGCACCGGGGGTGCGCTCGAACGGGATTGCCATCGCGGCCAGCACCCCGGCGATGGTGGCGTGGACGCCCGACAGCAGCATCGCATACCACAGCAGCAGGAAGGCGAGCAGATAGAGCGGCAGGCTTTTGACGCCCTGCCGGTTCATGACGAACATCGCGGCGAGGATGATGGCCGCGGCGCCAAGCGCCATCAGGTTGATTTCGGCGGTGTAGAAAAGCGCGATAATTGCCACCGCGCCCATGTCGTCGACGATGGCGACCGTCACAAGGAACAGCTTGAGCGAGGTCGGCGCGCGCCGACCGAGCAAGGCGAGAATGCCCATCGCAAAGGCGATGTCGGTGGCTGCCGGGATGGCCCAGCCTTGCGCCAGCCCGGGGGTCGACCATGCAAAGCCCAGATAGAGTACAGCGGGAACCACCATCCCCGCCGCCGCGGCGATGAACGGCAGGCGCCGCCGGTCCCAGCTGGCAAGGCGGCCATCGACGAACTCACGTTTGATTTCGAGGCCGACGAGCAGAAAAAACACCGCCATCAACCCGTCGTTGATCCACAGATGGACGGTCATCGGGCCCAGCTTGTCGGTCAGCACGGGACCGGTCTCGGCATGGACCGCGTGGTAATAAACCTCACCCAGCGCCGAATTGGCAATAATCATCGCCAATATGGCCGCGAAAATCAGCAGCATCCCCCCGGCGCTTTCGCTCGCAAGAAAATTGCGGAGCGCGGAAGGCGGGGGATTTCTGCCAATCATGGGTCTAGCATCACTCGTTTTTGGGTTAGGGTCGCCGATGTCCTAGCCCGGTGTCCTCATCTTTACAAATTGGCGCCGTGATTTAGCACTTTGCCATGGGTGGCGTGACGCCACGGTGGCACGAGGCTGGTGGGTGGCGCTATCGACCGCATGGCTGGAATGGCTGGTGCTGGGGGCCAGCCACGAACTGATGCTGTTCGCATCGGTGGGCATCCTGCTGATCGGGCTGGACGACCTGTTGTTCGATGCATTCTGGCTGGGGACGCGCGGCGAGGCCCGGGCGGCGGCGACCGACACAGTGCCGCTGGCAGGAACCATCGCCGTCTTCATTCCCGCGTGGGACGAGCATCGCATCCTGGCCGCGATGCTGCGGCGCGCGCTCGCAGCGTGGGCGGGCGAGGATGTCCGCATATATATCGGTTGTTACCCGAACGATGCCGCGACGCTGTTTGCCATCTCGCCGCTGGTGGCCGCCGACCGGCGGTTGCGGCTGGTGGTGAATGAGCGTGATGGGCCGACGACGAAGGGCGATAACCTCAACCGGCTGTGGGCGGCGCTGGGCGAGGATGAGCGCGCCGAGGATATGCGCTTTGCCGCGATCGTGCTCCATGACGCGGAGGATCATGTCCATCCGGGCGAGATCGCCCTGTATCGGCGTCATTTGACCGACGCCGCGATGGTGCAGATCCCGGTGGTGCCGATCATCGCGCGCGGCGCGCGGTGGATCGGGGGCCATTATGGCGACGAATTTGCCGAAGCGCATGGCAAGGAAATGGTAGTGCGGTCGCGGCTGGGGATGCCCTTGCCGTCGGCGGGCGTGGGCTGTGCGTTGACGCGCCGCACCCTCGCGCTGCTGGCGATCGAACGCGGCGGCGACCCGTTCCGCTGCAACAGCCTGACCGAAGATTATGAGATCGGCATGGTGATCGGCGCTTACGGACTCCGCGCGCGCTTTGTTGATGAAACCGGGCCGACGGGTGACCGGGTGGTGTCGCGCGGGGCGTTTCCCGATCGCGCCGATGCGGCGGTGCGGCAAAAGGCGCGCTGGATCGCCGGGATTGCATTGGCGGGATGGGACCATCTCGGCTGGCCGGGATCGCGCCGCGGCGTCATGGCGGCGCAGTCGGATCGTGTCTGGCTGGCCCGTTGGATGCTCTGGCGCGACCGCCGCGCGCCGCTGGCGGCGCTGGTTTTGCTGGCGGCCTATGCCGGTCTGTTTTTGACTGCTGCTGGCTGGCTGGGGCGCGCCGTTCTGGGTTGGGACGCGGTGATCGTTGGCGACGCAATGCCTATCCTGCTGGCGCTGGGCGCAATGCTGCTGGTCTGGCGGCTGGCGATGCGCAGCCTGTTTGCCGGACGCTGTTATGGCTGGCGCGAGGGGGTGTGGGCTGTACCGCGTGCTTTTGTCGCCAATATCATGGCGATGCTCGCGGCGCGGCGCGCGCTGGTCATTTACTGGCGTATGTTGCGGTCGGGCGAGGTCGTGTGGGACAAGACCGAGCATCGCGAAAGCGACATGACGCCCGACGTCGCCGCCGCACCAGTGATGGCGCGATGAGCGTGCGGCGCCTTGCCATCGGGCGCGACGCCCCGGCGCTGCGCTTTCTGCTGTTCTGCGTTGGTGGGTGGACCGTGCTGCGCGTTGCGGCGCATTGGAACCCCGACGTTCCGCCGCCGCCGCCCGAAGCGGCGACGCCGCCGTGGTCGGTGCCGACGTCCTTTGTTGCGACCGGCTGGCGCAATGGCATCGCTGCACCTGTTCACGATCCCACAGACGATATGGCGCCAGCGCCCCAGTTGGCGGGCTTTGCGCAGGGCGTTGCCGCGCAGCCTCGCACGTTCGACGCGGCTGCAATCGCGCATGCCGAAAGCGGGTTGTCCGGTGATTCCGGGGACGCAGATCGCCACGGCTTGCGCGCGGCACTGATCGCACGGCTTTTCTCCTCGCCACCGGGCGGCGCTATGCGGACGGCTGTGCGGCACAGCAGGGCAGACTGGTACCCGATCAGGGCGTCGGAACAGGCGACGCCCGGGCAAGGCCAGCCATTCTGGATGCGGCGGCAGATGGCGGGTTGGTCGCTCAGCGGCTGGGTTTATGTGCGCGGCGGCGGGGTGCGTTCGCCTGGCGGCGCGGCCGCGGCCAGCCAACTCGGCGGCAGCCAGGCGGGGTTACGCCTCGCCTATGGGTTTGGCGACAGCGGCCGCGCACGCGCCTATGGCCGCTCGACGATTGCGGTGCGGCGCCCGGCCCAGCGCGAGCTGGCCTTTGGACTGGCGTTCGCACCCTTGGCCCATTGGCCGGTCGATGCCGCGATCGAACAGCGTGTAGCGGTGGGCCGCGAGGGGCGCACAGCGCTGGCCGCGATGGTCAGCGGCGGCGTCGGCGATGTCGCGCTGCCGCATGGGTTCCGGCTGGAGGCTTATGGTCAGGCGGGCGTTGTTGGGGCGCAGCGCCGCGACGGATTCGCCGACGGCGCGGTCGTGATCGACCATCGGCTTGGACCGGACGAGGGATCGCCGTTGCGGCTTGGCGCGCTGGCGGTGGGTGCGGCGCAGCCGGGTGCGGCACGCGTCGATGTCGGGCCGCGCTTGACGCTGCGCCTGCCCGACGTTGGCGAAGGCAGCCGGATCGCGCTCGATTGGCGCCAGCGCATTGCGGGCGATGCGCGCCCCGCCAGCGGGCTCGCGCTGACGCTCGCGAGCGATTTCTAGGTCGCGCAAAAATAGCGGTCCAGCCGATTCCCCGCTCTGGAAAAATGGTCTAGGGTCATGGGACTCGGCGCAGTTTTACGCCGCAGACGCATGTTTCGAGGCCCATGGACCTTTATCTTCCCGTCGCCAATTTGTCGGTCAATGCGCTGGTCATCGTCCTGCTGGGCGGTGGGGTCGGGTTTCTGTCGGGCATGTTCGGGGTCGGCGGCGGGTTTTTGACCACGCCGTTGCTCATCTTCTATGGCATCCCGCCGACCGTCGCTGCGGCATCGGCGGCAACGCAGGTCACCGGCGCGAGCGTGTCGGGGGTGATGGCGCATCTGGAACGCGACGGTGTTGACCTGCGGATGGGGGCGGTGCTGGTCGCGGGCGGCTTGCTTGGATCGCTGATCGGTGCCGGATTGTTCGAACTGCTCACCGCATGGGGCCAGATCGATACGGTGATTTCGATCCTGTATGTGGCGTTGCTCGGCACCGTTGGTACATTCATGGGGCGCGAGGCGTGGGGCAGCTTTCGGGCCGCACAGGCCGGATTGCCCGCCCCGGCGCGCAAACGGCGCCACCATCCGATGGTCGCCAATCTGCCGCTGCGCTGGCGTTTCTACCGTTCGGGCCTGTATATTTCGCCGCTGGCGCCGCTGCTGCTCGGGATGATCGGCGGGGTGCTGACGATGCTGCTCGGTGTCGGCGGCGGCTTCATCATGGTCCCGGCGATGCTGTATCTGCTCGGCATGGGGACGCAGGTCGTGGTCGGCACGTCGCTGTTCCAGATCCTGTTCGTGACGATCGCGACGACGATGGTTCACGCGCTGACAACGGGGGCGGTCGATATCGTGCTGGCGGCGCTGCTGCTGCTGGGCAGCGTCGTTGGGGCGCAGTTCGGGGCGCGCTTTGCGCAAAAGGCGCGACCCGAATATCTGCGGCTGGCGCTGGCGGTGATCGTGCTGTTGGTGGCGCTGCAAATGGCGGTCGGGCTGTTCATTCGGCCTGACGAAATTTACTCGGTGCAATGACGCGCGGCGCTGCCTTGATCCTGTGGCTGGCGGCGCTGTTGCTGCCGTCTAGCCCAGCGCAGGCGGCCGATCCGCGGCTGGTCCCCGATGTGTCGAGCCGCGCGATCGACATCCAGTACAGCTTTACCGGCGAGGAATTGCTGTTGTTCGGAGCGATCCTGTATCCCGGCCAGCGGCTGCCCGACGACCGCGCCGACATCGTCGTCGTGCTGAAAGGACCGGTGCGACCGATCGTGCTGCGCGAAAAGCGGCGGGTCGCCGGAATCTGGGTCAACGCCAGCAGCATCCGGCTGCGTACCTCGCCCGGTTTCTATGCGATTGGATCGTCGCGCCCGATCGACAAGCTGGTCGATGAGCGTACCGCGGCGATTTTCGAGCTGGGGTTGGCCAATCTGTCGATGTCGCCGACCGAATTTTCGGAAGCGAGCAAGCTCGAACGTTTCGAGGCCGGCCTTACCGACCTCTATCGTCGCCTCGGTCTGTTCTATGAAAATTCGGCGGCGGTCGAGATTACCGAGGGCGTATTGTATCGCGCCCGCATTCCGGTGCCCGCGCGTGTGCCGGTGGGCACGTATCGCGCCGAGACCTTTTTGATCAGCCGCGGCCGCGTGCTTGCGGTCGCATCGCGCGACGTCCAGATCCGCAAGGCGGGGTTCGAACGCTTTGTCGCGCTGGCGGCCGAGCGCCACGGCTTTCTCTATGGTCTGACCGCGGTCGCGTTGTCGCTGCTGCTCGGTTATGCGGCATCGGCGATTTTCCGCCGTCGTTGAGCCTATATTTACCCTCGCCTGCGATACCCACCGTCGGGACCATTTCAGGCGGGGCATTTTGATGGATATGCAGGGTGGCGGATTTCCCGCCGGTGATTCGACCGCGGCGCAGCATGTGCGGCTCGCCGGTGGCGGCGTGGCCGCTTCGGTGGCGCCGGTGATCAACCATCATCGCGACGATCTGATGATCGGCGAAGTGATCGATATTTCGGGATCGGCCTCGCGCATCCTGCTCGACGCCGCGACGATCGGCAGATTGTCGGGGTCGAGCGATGCCGCGGTGGCGATGGCGGGGCAGGTCGGGGCGCAGGTCAAGGTTCGCGTCGGAAACATCTGGCTGATCGCCAGCATCCGCGACCAGCAACTGCACGAGCGTGGCGAAGGGCTGATCGTCGCCACCATCGACTTTCTGGGCGAAGGCGAAGAAGAAAAAATCACTGGCCGCATTTCGAATTTCCGCCGCGGCGTCACTCGCTATCCGATCCCGGGTAGCCAAGTGTTCGCGGCGACCAGCGCCGACCTCAAGCAAATCTATGCCGCCGATGAGCGCGCGCATGTGGAAATCGGCACCGTCTATCCGACCAAGGATATTCGCGGCTCGCTGTATGTCGATGCGATGCTCGGCAAGCATTTTGCGCTGCTGGGGTCGACGGGGACGGGTAAGTCGACGAGCGCGGCGCTGATCCTGCACAAGATTTGCGAACTGGCGCCGCAAGGCCATATCGTGATGATCGATCCGCACGGCGAGTATTCGGCGGCGTTCAAGGGCATCGGGGCGCTGTTCGATGTCGACAACCTCGCCATGCCCTATTGGCTGATGAACTTCGAGGAACATTGCGAAGTGTTCGTCACCGCCGAGGGCCGCGACCGTCAATCCGACTGCGACGTGCTATCGCGCTGTCTGCTGCAAGCGCGGATGAAGAACCGGCTGGCCGAGGGGATGACCAAGATCACGGTCGATTCGCCGATTCCCTATCTGCTGTCCGACCTGCTGAGCATCCTCACCAACGAGATGGGCAAGCTCGACAAGGCGACGTCGAGCGCGCCGTTCATGCGCATCAAGGGCAAGATCGAGGAAATGCGCGCCGATCCGCGCTATAATTTCATGTTCTCGGGGATGCTCGTCGCCGACACGATGGCGGGGTTCCTGGGCAAGATTTTCCGCCTGCCGTCCGACGGCCGGCCGATCTCGATCATCGACGTGTCGGGGGTGCCGTCGGACATCACCGGCGTTGTTGTTGCGGTGCTGTCGCGGCTGACCTTCGACTATGCGATCTGGTCGCGCGGCGAGCCGCAGCGCCCAATCCTGCTCGTTTGCGAAGAAGCCCATCGCTACATCCCCTCGAAGGACGTCGGGCAGGGGCAGGCGGTGCGCAAGATCCTGGAGCGGATCGCCAAGGAAGGCCGCAAATATGGCGTGTCGCTGGGCCTGATTACCCAGCGCCCGTCCGATCTGGCCGAAGGCGTGCTGTCGCAGTGCGGGACGATCATCTCGATGCGCCTGAACAACGAGCGCGATCAACATTTCGTGAAAGCCGCGATGCCCGAAGGCGCGCGCGGGTTCATCGATTCGATCCCGGCGCTGCGCAACCGCGAATGCATCGTGTGCGGCGAAGGCGTATCGATCCCGATCCGCGTCTATCTCGACACGCTGGCGGAGGACAAGCGGCCTGCATCGAGCGATCCGCTGTTCTCGAAGCTGTGGAGAGAAACCGGCGGCGAGGCGGAAATTCTGGAGCGGGTCGTCAAGCGCTGGCGCAGTCAGGGTCGGTGAGCCGAGTCACGCCCCACAAATTTGCGGCGTGACCGCGCTCTAATCACCCGTATCGGTGGCCAAGTCGCGCGCGACCTTTGGGTCGCGCAGCAATTTTTCGATATGGCTCGCCTCGTCAAAACTCTCATCCGACAGGAATTTCAGCTTCGCCGCATATTTCATCGCCATTCGTTCGGCGACGCTCTTTTGCAACCAGGCGGTGTTGGTGCGCAGCGCCTTCAGCACCGCCTCTTCTTCTTTGCCCAGCAACGACTTCACAAACACCGTCGCGTGGCGCAGGTCCGATGACATGCGCACTTCGGTGACGCTCACCGGATGCTTGGTCAGCTGATCGTCATGCACGTCGCCGCGCGCGAGGATTTCGGACAGGATATGGCGCACCTGTTCGCCGACGCGCAGCGCGCGAACCGTGGGGCCTTTAGTGTCTGCCGCTTTCATGCCGCACCTTTTTCCAGTTCATCCAGCTTCGCGACGATCCGCGCGATCGAGCGCATGTTGCGCGCCGTTCCCTTATGCTCCAGCCGCCGCTCGATCAGCCGCGCGGTCAATTTGCTCTCACCCACCCCGTCGCCATAATCAATATAGAGCGCACGGTCGCCGAGCGCGAGCCGCTCATTCGGCTTGATCCACTTGTCCGCCGCCAGTGCGTCGAATTGCGCCTGCGTCGGCTGCCCGTCGAGGAACATCGTGTGGACGAATTTGTCCTCATTGGTTCCCGCGAACGGATTGTCGGCGATCGCCGCGGCCAGCTCGTCCCGATCACGCACCAGCGCCGCGCAATGCATGTCGAACCGGTCGCTGACCATCAGCGTCAGCTTTTCCTCCAGCCCGCGCGTCGGCCGCGCGGGGTGCGAGAAAATGACATTGCCGCTGGCCACGACCGTCTCGACGTCGGCAAATCCCTCCGCCGCGAACGCCGCGCGCAGGTCGGCCATGGTCAGCCGGTTGCCCCCGACATTGATGCTGCCGAACAGGGCGACGTAGCGAGCCATGCTGACGCTCCTAGATCCGCGCGCGGCGGACGCCTGTTAAAGCGTCCGTTCGCGCATTTCGACTTCGAAGACTTCCAGATTGTCGCCCGCCTTGATGTCGTTGGTATCCGACAGAACGACACCGCATTCCAGCCCGGCGCGCACTTCGGCGACGTCGTCCTTGAAGCGGCGCAGCGATGCGATGGTGGTCGCCGACACGATGACGTCGTCGCGAGTGAGGCGCGCGTGCAGCCCCTTGCGGATGACGCCTTCGAGCACGAGCAGGCCCGCGGCCTTGTCGCGCTTGCCGGCCGGGAACACGTCCTTGACTTCGGCACGGCCGACCACGGTTTCGATCCGTTCCGGACCCAGCTCGCCCGCCATCTCTTTGCGGATTTCGTCGGTCAGGTGATAGATCACATCATGGTACATGAAGCGCACATTTTCGCGCTTTGCGATGTCGCGTGCCTTGGCGTTCGGGCGGACGTTGAAGCCGATGATCGGCGCCTTGGTCGCGGCCGCCAGCGTCACGTCGCTTTCGGTGATCGCCCCGGCGCCCGACTGGAGCACGCGAACGCGGATCTCGTCGGTCGACAGCTTGTTCAGCGCATTGACGATCGCTTCGACCGACCCCTGCACATCGCCCTTGATGATCAACGGGAACTGGATGACGTTGGTCTTGTCGGCCAGCGCCTCGAACATGCCTTCCAGGCTGACCGGAGCCTGCACGGTGCGCTTGCGCGTCGCCTGTTCCTGACGATAGCTCGCGACTTCGCGGGCGCGGGCTTCATTCTCGACGACGGTGAGCGTATCGCCCGCCATCGGGACGCCGCCGAGCCCCAGCACTTCGACCGGCATCGACGGGGTTGCCGATTTGATCTGCTTGCCCTGATCGTCGATCAGCGCGCGGACGCGGCCGCTTTCGGCGCCGCAGACAAAGATGTCGCCGACCTTCAACGTACCGCGACGCACGAGGATCGTCGCGACCGGGCCGCGGCCCTTGTCCAGCTTCGCCTCGACAACCGTGCCTTCGGCGGCGCGGTCGGGGTTGGCTTTCAGCTCCATGATTTCGGCCTGCACCGCGATCGCATCGAGCAATTTGTCGAGACCGGTCTTTTTCAGCGCCGACACTTCGACATTCTGCACGTCGCCGCCCATTTCCTCGACCACCAGCTCATGTTCGAGCAGGCGTTCGCGGACGCGCTGCGGGTTGGCGCCTTCCTTGTCGACCTTGTTGATCGCAACGATGATCGGTACGCCGGCCGCCTTGGCATGGGCGATCGCCTCGATCGACTGCGGCTTCAGCCCATCGTCGGCCGCCACCACCAGAATGACGATGTCGGTGACATTGGCCCCGCGCTGACGCATCTCGGTAAAGGCCTCGTGGCCCGGCGTATCGAGGAAGGTGACGAGCGACCCGTCGGGGGTTTTTACCTGATAGGCCCCGATATGCTGGGTGATGCCGCCGGCCTCGCCCGCAACGACATTGGCACCGCGCAGCGCGTCGAGCAGGCTGGTCTTGCCGTGATCGACATGGCCCATGATCGTGACCACCGGCGCGCGGGGCTTCAGATGCTCGGCGTCGTCGATATCTTCGTCATGACGGATGTCGACATCGCCTTCGCTGACGCGAATGATCTCATGCCCGAATTCGGTGACGAGCAGTTCGGCGATATCCTGGTCGATCGTGTCGGTGCTGGCCGACGGGCTGCCCATCTTGAACAACGCCTTGACGAGGTCGCCCGTCTTTTCGGCCATGCGGTTCGCGAGTTCGGCAACCGTGATGCTTTCGGGTACCACGACTTCGCGGACCTGCTTCTCGCGCGGACCCGACGAAGCGGTGTGCGAACGCTTTTCCTTTTCGCGGGCGCGCTTCAGCGCCGCAAGGCTGCGGGCACGGGCGCCTTCATCTTCGTTCAGCGCGCGCGTTACGGTCAGCTTGCCCGACTGGCGACGGGCGTCACCGCCGCGGCTCGGTTTCGGCTCGGGACGCTTGGGTTCAGGGCGCTTGGGCGCCTCGACCGGGGTAAAGCGGCGCGGCGCGGGTGCGGCGCTGGTGGGCGCGCGCGGCGCGGCGGCTTCAGCCTTCGGCGCTTCGACGGCGGGCGCTTCGGCAACCGGCTCGGCAGCGGCTACCGGCGTCGGTGCAGGTGTCGGCTCGGCGGGCTTGGCGGCCGACTGTTCGGCGCGCTGTTTTTCCTCTTCGGCAGCGCGCGCGCGCGCGGCCTCTTCACGGCGGCGATTGTCCTCGAGCGACGACATGCGCGCCTCTTCGGCCTCGCGCAGCAATTGTGCCTGACGCTCCTGGCGCGACAGCAGGCTGTCATTCTCGTTTACGCGCGGCGCGGCGGGTTTCGGCGCCGGAGCGGGCGCAGCAACGGGCGCGGGCGCCGGAGCGGGCGCGACTTCTTCGACCACCGGTTCGGGCGCAGGATCGCCGGGACGACCGAGCACGCGGCGACGCTTCACCTCGACCACCACCGTATTGCGGCGGCCGTGGCTGAATTGCTGCTGCACCTGTCCGGCCTCGACCGTCCGCTTCAGCCCCAAAGGCTTGCGGGTCAGGGTCGGTTTGTCCTGTTCGTCACTCATCGAAACTCATCATTCCTTCAAAACGCGTCCGAAGCGGCGGAGCCTGTCGGCGCCGCCCCCATTTTGTCCTCGCCAGCAAGCGGCGCGGCATGCGGGTCGGAATCGCGGTTGGCCGCGTCCCTACTCCATCCTGTAAAAAACTGCCAGCGGCTCAAATGCGCCAGCACCCGCGCCGCGGCGCGGGCGTCGATCAACGCCAGATGGACCGCATTTTCGCGGCCCAATGCCATAGATAGGGCGTTTCGGTCTACCGGCAATGCCAGTCCCTCTTGCCCCGATCCTTCGGTGTCCTGACCGACGCGCCAGGCCTGCGCCAGTTTCTTGCGCCCATCCTCACCCGCATCGCTGGCGTGAAGGAGCAGGCGCACCTGCCCCTTGCGCGCCGCGGTCTCGATTTTCTCGTTACCGCTCAGCAAGGTGCCCGATCGCGATTCCAGCCCCAGCCGGTCGAGCGTCGCGCGCGCCAGCTGCGCCTCGATCCGCGCGCCCAGATCGTCTGGGATCGTGAAATTGCTGTCCTGCAACGCGCGCGCGAGCCCGCCTTTCAGCTTGCCTTTCGCCTGCGCGGTTTCGAGCGTGGCGCGATCGACGCCGATCCACGCCCCGCGCCCCGGCGCCTTGCCCAGCACGTCGGGTGCAATATCGCCGTCAGGGCTGAGCGCCAGGCGCACAAGCCTTTCGGCCGGCGAAACCTCGCCGGTGATGACACAGCGCCGTTCAGGCACATGCTGGCCGCGCCGACCAGCGCGGTCTGGTTCGCTCAGCTGATCATTGTGCGGGGTCCGCATCAGCGGCCTCCCCGGTTGCCGGTTCGTCGTCGAACCAGTGGGCGCGCGCCGCCATGATGATCTCGTTGCCCTGCTCTTCGCTCAGGCCATATTCGCCCAAGACGCCGCCCTTGTCCTCGGCGCGCTCGCTGCGCGGCGGGCCGCGGCGGTTGTCGGTGCGCTTCTTGGCGATCAGCTCGTCGGTGGCGAGGTCGGCCAGATCGTCGAGCGTCTTGATCCCCGCCTTGCCCAGCACGACCAGCATCGCTTCGGTCAGGTGCGGGATCGCGGCCAGATCGTCTTCGACGCCCAATTCGCGGCGTTCGGCGCGCGATGCTTCTTCGCGGCGCTCCAGCCCTTCGAGCGCGCGGCTCTGCAGTTCCTGCGCCAGTTCCTCGTCGAACCCTTCGATCCCGGCGAGTTCCTCGATGCCGACATAGGCGACTTCTTCGAGTTCGGTGAAGCCTTCGGCGACCAGCAGCTGGGCGAGCGTTTCATCGACATCCAGCTCTTCCTGGAACATCGTCGAGCGTTCGACGAATTCGCGTTGGCGCTTTTCGCTCGCGTCGGCTTCGGTCATGATGTCGATCTGGCTGCCGGTCAGCTGGCTGGCGAGACGGACATTCTGGCCGCGGCGACCGATGGCGAGCGACAGCTGGTCGTCGGGAACGACGACTTCGATGCGGCTGTCATCCTCGTCGATGACGACGCGCTGGACCGTTGCCGGCTGAAGCGCGTTGACGACGAAGGTCGCGGTGTCTTCCGACCAGGGGATGATGTCGATCTTTTCGCCCTGCATTTCCTGGACGACCGCCTGCACGCGGCTGCCCTTCATGCCGACGCAGGCGCCGACTGGATCGATGCTGCCGTCATAGCTGATCACGCCGATCTTGGCGCGCGAGCCCGGGTCGCGGGCGGCGGCCTTGATCTCGATGATGCCGTCGTAAATTTCGGGGACTTCCTGCGCGAACAGCTTCTTCATGAAGTCGGGGTGCGCGCGGCTCAGGAAAATCTGCGGCCCGCGCGTTTCGCTGCGCACCGACAGGATCAGCGCGCGGACGCGGTCGCCGACGCGCATCAGTTCGCGCGGGATCTGCTGGTCGCGGCGGATGACGCCCTCGGCGCGGCCCAGGTTGACGACGATGTGGCCGAATTCGACCGACTTGACGACGCCGGTGATCAGCTCGCCCGCGCGGTCCTTGAATTCTTCAAACTGGCGTGCCCGGTCGGCTTCGCGGACCTTCTGGAAAATGACCTGCTTCGCCGACTGCGCGTCGATGCGGCCCAGATCCACGGCGGGCAGCGGATCGACGATGAAGTCGCCGAGCTGGGCGTCCTTCTGCAATTTCTGCGCCGCAGCCAGATCGACCTGCTTGAAATAATCCTCGACCGTCTCGACGACTTCGACGACGCGCCACAGGCGCAGGTCGCCGGTCTGGACGTCCAATTTCGCACGAATGTCATTCTCGGCGCCATAGCGGGCGCGGGCGGCACGCTGGATCGCTTCTTCGATCGCCTCGATGACGATCGTCTTGTCGATCATCTTCTCGCTGGCGACGCTGTTGGCAATCGCCAGCAGTTCGGCGCGGTTGGCGGAAATGGCAGTGGCCATCAGTCCTGTCCTTCTTCTTCCAGTTCGTCGGCGCCTTCGGTGGAAAGCGGGACGGTTGCAGCAATGAGTTTGTCGGTGAGCACCAGCTTGGCCGTGTCGATCGCGTCGAACGGCAGTTTGTGCTCGACTTCTTCCTTGTCCAAAATCGTGACGATATCGCCGTCGATCCCGACCAGCAGCCCATTGAAGCGCTGGCGGCCGTTGAGTTTTTCCTTCAGCGCAACCTTGGCCTCATGCCCCGCCCAGTCGGCGAAGTCGCTCGGCCGGGTCAGCGGGCGGTCGATCCCCGGCGACGACACTTCCAGCCGATACGCCTGATCGATCGGATCCTTGCCCGCTTCCTCCAGCGCGTCGAGCCGCACCGAAATGCGGCGCGACAGGTCGGCGCAATCGTCGATCGTCAGCTGGCGCGTCTCGGGCCGTTCGGCCATCACCTGCAGCGTCGGATCGCTCTCGCCACCAAAGAAGGCGACGCGCACAAGCGACAGGCCCATCGCCTCGGCTTCGGGCGCGATGATCGCAGTCAGGACGTCAAGATCAGCCAAGTCAGTCTTTCAAATCGGATGACCGGCAAGCATGTGGGTATAGCCGCCGCGGCCCGCGGCCCCGACGTCCCAACTGGCTAACCATGTCAAGAAGTGCGCTGCGTATACGTTGCGGCGGGTGAGTCGGCAAGGGGGAATGAGAGAGCGGGGTGCGCGATCTTCTGATATCGGCCTTATGCGGAGCGCCGCCCTCGCCGCCGGATGATCAAGGCGGCGATGACACCGAACAGGCTGATCAGGAACGCCGTGGACTTGATCGGCTGCGCCGCGGCGGCGATTTCGGCCAAGCGATCATCGCCCGCAAAGCGCAGTGCCTGGATAAATTGACAGATTGTTTCAATATAGTCGCCGACGCACAGAATGATCGCGGCAATCATGATCAGCCAGCCCAGCCTTTGCAGCGCCGGCTTTTCCGCGGCGCGAAACATCTGCCCGCCGCGATAGGCGCCAAAGGAATAGACCGCGATATAGACAAGGTCCAACGCGATCGCCCACCGCGCGATGTCCATCACCCCCGCCGCCTGCCACGCGGCCTGAATGGCATCAACGCGCATGGCGCTCCCAGCCGATTGATGGTCCCTGATCCCCCATGGCGAGACGTCGTTCGCAAACAGAGGATTCATCGCGATCATGATCGCCAGGATGAGCAATCCGCCCAACCAGAAGCACCAGAAATTTCGTTCGCGCCGCTGTGCGTCGGTCATGCCTACCCCCAATGATCGCATGCGTTCCCGCACACTGCGGACACGCGTTTCCTCTGCGCCAACCGTCCGGCCATGGCGCCCACCGACGCTTATGCAAAGCAACCGGTACAAAATACTGTGCTGCGCGCCGCCTCGACGACCTTGCGCCCAAACCGATTTTGCCCGGATCGGATATCGCTACGCAGCGCGCGACGATATCACCAAATCATGAGGCTTCGGCGCGACTGGGATTCGATGACCTGCGCAAAAGCTTGACTTTTCGTCAAATTTGTCGCAGTAGGATTTCGCTAACGTCGCCTGCGACGGAAATTTGATGCCTACGGCTGATACTTCCCTTCACGCGCTACCAGCTCCTCCGGTGCTTTTGCCGGTTGATTATCTGTTTTCGTGAAAGGAAACATCCCATGCCGATCGGCACCGTAAAATTCTTTAACACTGACAAGGGCTATGGTTTCATTGCCAATGAAGATGGCTCGGGCGACAGCTTTGTCCACATCACCGCCGTCGAACGCGCCGGCATGTCGACGCTGAACAAGGAACAGCGCGTTTCGTACGAGCTGGAAACCGACCAGCGCGGCAAGACCTCGGCTGTCAATCTTCAGCCTGCCTGAATGATCTTCGGCCCGGCGCCCTTGCGGCGCCGGGCCGAACCATCGCGGCGGATATGCCGCCGCGATCGATACCGTCAGTCGCTTCGTTCGACGACGATGTGCGGCCACGCTGCCGCCAGCCGCTCCGCCCAGCGCTCATAGGGCCACGGGATCACCTCCTCATCGAACCAGAACAGCCGGTCGCCGGCGCGGTCATAGAGATGCACCGCATCGTCGCTGTCGTCCTGTCGGACGATGCGCAACTTGCCGATCTGCGAGGGATGGATGCGGCCTTCGTCGCCGCCGCTGCTGCCGATCCGGCCCTGCCACCACACCAGATCGCCGGTCGCGGGATCGATAAAGCTGCCGCGGTTCGGATTGGCGAGCATGTTGAGCCCCGCGCCCAGCGCGACCAGCGCCCCGAATCCCTGCGCCAGCGGCACCAGCCAGGGCGCGCATTCGCGGCCATCCTCGCTGCAATTGTTGGCTGGATCAATGACCGATCCGGCCCACAGAAAGACCAGCCCAAACGCCAACAGCAACCACATGCGCCAATCGGTGCGCGCGCTGCGCCGATAGGATGGGATGCCGACGTCGGTCATGGCGCGACGTTATCCGAACGGCGTCAACAGGTCGCTAACGCCCGCCTATGAACCTTTCCGGGTCCAGTCTGGACGTCCTGCCGCCGCACATCGCCCACGACTGCAACATTTTATTGGCGTTTGCGCGTATAAGGCGGATTGGCACCCCGTTCGCGCGAATCGGCGCGGGCGGGGCGATGGAATTTGATGCGCGCATGAAGCCCGAACTCAACCTGACCGCCCGCTCGACGTGGCGCGACCCGGCGCCGGAGAAACCGGCGGGGCCGGGGCGCGCCTTTTGGGCCGCGATCGTTGCGGTGATGGCGGTCGCGTGCCTGGCGTTCCTGCTGTCGAGCGGGCAGCTCCGCCCGCCCGCGGTGTTTGGCCCGTACAGCGTTTCGGTGCCACTGGAGTTTCGCGCCTATGACCCGGCGCGCTGGGCAATCATGAATGCCGAGGATTATGAGGCGGCGCTGAAGATCGATCCGACGCTGCCCGATCCGACCAGTATCGGTTTTGGCGATGCCGCCGCGCTGCCCCCCGCCGACCCGGCGTTGCTGCGCGACGAGGCCTTTGTCGGGCCGCCCGCCAAGCCTTATGTCTTTCGCGGCGTCACCGCGCTCGACCGCGAACGCGCGCATTATTGCCTGACCGCCGCGATCTATTACGAGGCGGCGTCCGAGACCGACGACGGGATGCGCGGCGTCGCCCAGACGGTGATCAACCGCGTTCGCCACCCCAGCTTTCCCAACACCGTGTGCGGCGTCGTTTTCCAAGGATCGCAGCGCGCGGGGGTTTGCCAGTTCACCTTCAGCTGCGACGGTGCGATGGCGCGTGCGCCCAGCAAGCCCAACTGGCTGCGCGCCAGCCGCGTCGCCTCGGCGGCGCTCGGCGGCTTTGTTTTCCCCAAGGTCGGCCTGGCCACCCATTATCACACCCAGGCGATCTGGCCGCGCTGGGGCAAGAGCCTGGTGATGACCAATATCGTCGGCGCGCATATCTTTCACCGCTGGCGCGGCCGCTGGGGCATGCCCGACGCCTTCCGCGCGCCGTATCTGGGCCGCGAGCCGGTACCCGGCCCCTATCTGCCGCTCGCGCAGCAGCTGGCGATCCTGAAGGGTCAGGGGCTGCCGCCCGGTGCAGGTCCGGCCCCGATGCTGAGCGGCGTCGGTGCGCCGCTCCCCGATGCCGCCGCCGCGCCGCTGCCCGGCACGATAGCGCCTACCGCCCCCGTCATGACATTGCCCGTCGCCGCGCCAGTCCCGTCGCCGACCTACACCGACCCCCGGCTCAACCAGTCGGGCCAGGTCCGCGAAGAATTCCGCGGCAGCGGAGAGTGGAAACGCTGAGCCAATCGGGCTAGCCTGCCTGAAACAGGACAGGGAGGCTGAGATGGGACATGTCAAAGGCATCGGCGGACTGTTTTTCCGGGCGCGCGATCCCGACGCGCTCAACGCCTGGTACAAGGAACGGCTGGGCATCGGTGCGGGATGCAACGCCGACGACACCGGTGCGATCGACGAATGGACGTGGAGTGTCTCCGCCGGGCCAGTGGTGTTCGCGCCGTTCAAGGCCGACACCGACTATTTCGCCGCCGATCGCCAGTATATGATCAACCTGCGCGTCGATGATCTCGACGCCGTGCTGGCCCCGTTTCACGAAGCGGGCGACGCGGTGATCACCAAGGACGAGTGGAACGACCCGGCGACCGGCCGCTTCGCGCGGGTCCATGATCCGGAGGGCAACCCGATCGAACTGTGGGAACCGCCGAAAAGCGCATAGGATAACCATATAGGTTATTTGTACTTGACATCGTCACGCTGATATGGCACATGTCGTACATCATGAAGAATTGCGAGTCGGGCCGGTGGCCTTCCGTTTGGCGGGAGGCTGTTCCGGCCCGACTGGCGTTTGGGAAAGGATGATCGATGGCGCAAATCGGCAAGGCGGCGATTGGCGATACGCGCGGCGTGCGTCCAAGCGCGGCGCAGATGACGCAGTTTCTGGAAGCGTTGGCGGAATCGTCGAACGTCGCGGCGTCGGCGCGCGCGGCGGGGATGTCGGGCAATGCCATGTACCGCGAGCGGCGCCGCAATGCCGGGTTCGCGGCGCGCTGGCACGAGGCGCTGTGCGAAGGGTTTGCGCGGCTGGAGGCCGAGCTATTGTCGGAGGCGCTGGTGGCACCGAGCGGCAATGTGAAGGATGCGACGCTGAAATCGCGGGCGCAGAAATATCGGCTGGGGCTGGCGTTGCTGGCGGCGCATCGCGCGGCGGTGCGCGGGGCGAAGCTGCCGGGTGGTAGCGGAGGCGGGGCGACGCAAGGGAGCGCGAAGGAACGGCTGCGGGCGAAGCTGGATGACATTCGCGCGAAGGCCGCCGCCGAGCGCGGCGAAGCGGGCGACGATTTTTGAGGTGCCTGACCGAAGTCAGCGGCATCCCGGACAAGGACTATGACGCATGGTTCAAACGGATCCGCGAGGATCGCTATGAAACGCTGTTGACCGACTGGTCCTGGTGGCGGCGCGAGGACCAATGCCCGCCTGCGGGCGAGTGGCATGTCTGGATGCTGCTAGCTGGGCGCGGGTTCGGCAAGACGCGGACCGGGGCCGAGTGGGTGCGCGAATTTGCGGAAGCGACGCCGGGGGCGCGGATCGCGCTGGTCGCAGCGTCGCTGCACGAGGCGCGGCAGGTGATGGTCGAGGGCGAGAGCGGCCTGCTGGCGATCGCGCCCGATGCGCTGCGCCCCGATTATGAAAGCAGTTTGCGGCGGCTGACCTGGCCGAACGGCGCCGTCGCGACGCTCTATTCGGCGGCCGAGCCAGACAGTTTGCGCGGCCCCGAACATCAAGCCGCCTGGTGCGACGAAATCGCCAAATGGCCGCAGGGCGAGGCGGCGTGGGACAATCTGATGCTGACGATGCGGATCGGCGCGCAGCCGCAGGTGGTCGCGACGACGACCCCGCGCGGGGTGCCGCTGGTACGGCGGTTGATGAAGGAAAAGGGTGTCGCGGTGACGCGCGGGACGACGGCGAGCAACCGGCTGAACCTGTCGCCGCGGTGGCTGGCGACGATGGGGTCGATCTACGACGGCACGCGGCTGGGGCGGCAGGAGCTGAACGGCGAGCTGTTGGAGGATGTCGAGGGCGCGCTGTGGTCGCGCGCGCTGATCGAGCGGTGCCGGGTCGATGCGGATGCGATCGGCAAGCTGGCGCGGGTGGTGATCGGGGTCGATCCGCCGGCGAGCGCGCAGGGCGATGCGTGCGGGATCGTGGTCGCGGCGTTGCTGCGC
Source organism: Sphingopyxis sp. UBA6723 (assembly GCF_002454115.1). Classification (GTDB taxonomy): domain Bacteria; phylum Pseudomonadota; class Alphaproteobacteria; order Sphingomonadales; family Sphingomonadaceae; genus Sphingopyxis. The sequence goes on from NZ_DKIH01000013.1 coordinate 820,822, forward strand.
GACGGGCGGCTGGCGGTGGTCGAGGACGCGACCGTCAAGCGCGCCGCGCCCGGGGTGTGGGCACAGGCGGTGGCGGCCGCAGCGGCGCGCTGGGGCGCCGAGCGCGTGGTGGCCGAGAGCAATATGGGCGGCGAGATGGTTGCCGCGACGCTGGCGCAGGCCGATGCCCGGCTGCCGGTGCGCGCGGTGCATGCGAGCGTCGGCAAGGCGCGGCGCGCGGAGCCGGTGGCGCTGGCTTATGAGCGCGGGCAGGTGGTGCATGCGGGAGCGTTCGCCGACCTGGATGACCAGCTGTGCGGCTTGCAGATTGGCGGGGGTTATGCGGGGCCGGGGCGGTCGCCCGATAGGGCGGATGCGTGTGTATGGGCGCTCGCGGCGTTGCTGGAGGGGGTGCGGATGGGGCGGGTTGTGGGGGTTAGGCGGGTTTGAGATTATCCTGATGGGATAATTTTTACTTGAGCGGTCGGCGGCGATATGCGAGTCCGCATATGCGGAATTTATCCCGTAAGGGTGACAGCCGCCCTACCCGTTCACCTCGACCTAGAAGTTGAACGACAACTGGTTAGGCCAGCGCCGGGTGTGAGCACTGACATGCTCCATCCGGCTGTGCCGCCAGCGCCAATACGCGCGTACATTTACACGGCGCATGACTTGCCTCTTTCTGACGGCGGGGTTGAGCCCGCGCTCCGGAAGGCCCGATGCCTCCGCGCCGATTCAGAGGCTACGGTTCCGGTCAGAAAGCCGAATAGGACGGCTGCCGAACACAGGCATAATCGAGTGAGAACAAATAGCCAACCATGAACAGCGGCCATTTCCACCCATTGGTCTCGCACATGTTGATGCAGATGGGGATAAGTGCCGTTCAGCGGGTGATCCCCTCACCCAGCTTCGCCTGGCGAGCAAGCTCGCAAGGCTTCGCAACCCTCTCCCTCAAGGGAGAGGGGAGTATGCAGGAGAACATCATGAACTGGTTTGGCCGGAAGGCTGCGCAGGGTGCTGCGCGGCCTGCTTTGTCGCGGGTGTATGGGACTTATGGGATCATGGGGTCGGCGCCCGCGCCTTTGTCGTATGAGGCGCAACTGCGCGAGGGGTATCTGGGCAATGCGATTGTCCAGCGCAGCGTGAAATTGGTGGCCGAGGCCGCGGGCAGCGCGCCGGTGGTGGCGAGCGATCCGGCGCTGGCGGCGCTGATCTCGGGGACGTCGGGCGGGCAGGGGCTGGTCGAGACGCTGGCGTCGCAGCTGCTGCTCCATGGCAATGGCTATGTGCAGATTTTGGCCGATGGCGCAGGGGCGCCGGTCGAGCTGTTTGCGCTGCGCCCCGAGCGGGTGACGGTCGAGGCCGATGCGCGCGGGTGGCCGGTCGCTTATCGCTACAAGGCGGGCGGATCGGCGGTGGTGCTGCCCGCCGAGGATGGCGCGGGGCGGACCGCGGTGGTGCATGTGAAGGCGCTGCATCCGCTGGACGATCATTATGGTGCGGGGTGCCTGGGCGCGGCGACGGGCGCGATCGCGGCGCATAATGCGGCGGCGGCGTGGAACCGCGCGCTGCTGGACAATGCAGCGCGGCCTTCGGGGGCGCTGGTGCATGACCCGGGCGACAAGGGAATGCCGTTGTCGGCGGATCAGGTCGAGCGGCTGCGCGAGGAACTGGCGGAGAGCTTTGCGGGCGGGGCGAATGCGGGGCGACCGTTGCTGCTGGAGGGTGGCCTGAAGTGGCAGGCGTTGTCGCTGTCGCCCGCCGAGATGGATTTCCTGGCGCTGAAGGAGTCGAGCGCGCGCGAGATTGCGATGGCGTTCGGGGTGCCGCCGATGCTGCTCGGGCTGCCCGGGGATGCGACCTATGCCAATTATCGCGAGGCGAACCGCGCGCTGTGGCGGCTGACGGTGTTGCCGCTGGTGGGGAAGATTTTGGGCGGCATCGCGCAGGGGCTGAGCGGGTGGTTCGAGGGGGCCGAGCTGCGGGTGGATTTGGACAAGGTGCCGGCGCTGGCCGAGGACCGGATGGCGCTGTGGCACGAGGTGTCGGCGGCGGACTGGCTGAGCGCGGACGAGAAGAAGGCGTTGTTGGGGGTGGGATAGCGTTCGCGGAGAGCGGGCCACCCCCACCCAGCTTCGCCTAGGCAGCAAGCTGCCAAGGCTTCGCAACCCTCCCCCATCCAAGGGGGAGGGGTTTTAGTGAGGAAATCGACATGGACGAGGAAGAGGCGCTGGCGCGGTTGATCGCGCTGGCGGGGACGGGCGCGCCCGACGCGGCGCTGCTGCGCGCGGTGGTCGAGGAGGCGAGCGAGTTGGGGGCGCGGCGGGCTTTGGCGCGGCTGGGGCTGGCCGATGCGGCGGCGCGCGAGGATGTGGGCGATCTGCGCCAGCTGCTAGGGGCGTGGCGCGATGCCAAGACGAGCGCGTGGAAGGCGGCGGTCGATTGGGCGGTGCGCGGAATGCTGGCGTTGCTGGTCGTCGGGCTGGCGGTGAAATTGGGGCTGCCGGGGTTGCTGCGGTGAGGGGGGCGGCATTTGCAAAGGGTTCACGCGGAGACGCGGAGGCGCGGAGAGAAGCTTACCTTTCTCCCTTTGTCCTGAGCTTGTCGAAGGACCGTTCTTCCTTCGACGACGTTGCAAAAAAGAACAGCCCTTCGACAAGCTCAGGGCAAGCGGGGGAAGAAAGGCTCCGCGTCTCTGCGTCTCCGCGCGAACCCCGCTCCATCCGATTTGCAGGATATGCCGCGGTGTTCGACCGGGTCGATCGGGGCGGTGATGTCGTGCGGGCGGGGGCGTTTGCGGCGAGCTTGGCTGAGCCGCGTGCGGTGCCTTTGCTGTGGCAGCATCGGCCAGGCGCCGTCGTCGGCGTGATCGAAACATTGGCCGAGGATGCGCGCGGGCTGCGGGTGGTGGCGCGGGTGACGCATCCGACGGCGGCGGCGCTGGTCGCGCGCGGGGCGCTGACGGGATTGTCTTTTGGGTATCGGGTGACGGCGGCGCGCGGGAGCCATCCGCGCGAGTTGCTGAGCCTGGATTTGGGCGAGGTCAGTTTGGTGGCGATGCCGATGCAGCCGCTGGCGCGGGTGATTGCGGTGGAAAATCAACTCGTCGCCCCCGCGAAGGCGGGGGCCACCTGACGGGCAGCGCAAGAACGACAGCGGCCCCCGCCTTCGCGGGGGCGACGGGATTCAACGAAGGAGTGACGGGCATGGAAGTGGATATGGAAGTAAAGGCCGATGCGCTGGACGGCGCGTTCGATGCGGTGCTGGCGGCGGAGGCGGTTGATGATTTGAAGGCGTCGGTGGCGGCACTGAAGGCGCAGGTCGACGCGCAGGCGGTGGCGGCGTCGCGCCTGCCGCTCGACGGGGCGAAGGCGGCCGATCCGGCGCGGGATGCGTTTGTCGAACGCTATTTGCGGCGCGGGATCGATGCGGGCGTCGAGATGAAAAGCCTGTCGGGGACGACGGGCGGCGAGGGCGGTTTTGCGGTGCCGCACGAGATCGATGGCAGCATTGCCGCGACGCTGAAATCGCTGTCGCCGATCCGGTCGATCGCGACCGTAGTGCAGACGGGGACGAGCGGCTATCGCAAGCTGGTGGCGACGGGGGCGATGGGCGCGGGCTGGGTCGGCGAGACCGCAGCGCGGCCCGAGACGGCGACGCGCAGCTTTGCCGAGATCGTGCCGCCGTCCGGCGAGCTCTACGCCAATCCGGCGGCGAGCCAGGCGATGCTGGACGATGCGATGTTCAACGTCGAGGACTGGCTGGCCGACCAGCTGGGGCGCGAATTTGCGGTCGCCGAGGGTAGCGCGTTCGTGACGGGCAATGGCACGAACCGACCCAAGGGCTTCCTGACCTATGCCACCACCAACGAGATCGACAGCGTGCGGGCGTTCGGGACGGTGCAGCATCTGGCGACGGGGACCGCGGGGGCGTTTCCGGCGGCGAACCCGCAGGACAAGCTGGTCGAGCTGGTCCATTCGTTGCGTGCTCCGTATCGCCAAGGCGCGGTGTGGGTGATGAATTCGGACACGCTGGCGCGCATCCGCAAGTTCAAGACGAGCGACGGCGCCTTCATCTGGCAGCCGGGGCTGGTCGAAGGGCAGGCGGCGACGCTGCTCGGCTATCCGGTGGTCGAGGCCGAGGATATGCCCGACGTCGCGGCGAACAGCCTGTCGATCGCGTTCGGCAATTTCCGCGCCGGCTATCTGGTCGCCGACCGCGGCGAGACGCGCATCCTGCGCGATCCGTTCAGCAACAAGCCGTTTGTGCATTTCTATGCAACCAAACGGGTCGGCGGTGCGATCATCGATTCGCAGGCCATCAAGCTGATGAAATTCGCCGCCAGCTGATTTCGCGCTGGCGCGATGGGCGCCCGGCCACGCTCTCACCCCCTTTCGGGCGAGGCCGGGCGCTGATTTTTCTTGATGGAGACATGGCGATGACGATGAGCCTGGTGCCGGGGGAGTCCCCGGTCAGCCTGAGCGAAGCGCGCGGGTGGTTGCGGATGGGGACGGTGATCGACGATGCCGTCGTAATGCAGTTGCTGCGCGCCGCGACGAGCGTTTGCGAGGCGTATGTCGGCCAGTGGCTGGTGCGACGGTCGGCGACGGAAGTGCTGGCGCTGAGCGGCGGCACGTTGCGGTTGACGGTGCGACCGGTCGTGGCGGTGGAGGCGGTGCGGCTGGTCGCGGCGGATGGCGGCGAGACGGCTCTTGCCGCCGATGCCTATCATTTGTCGGCGGCGCCGGACGGGAGCGGCCGGTTGGCGATCGAAACGCCCGGTCCCGCGGCGCGCGTCCGTGTCACCTACCGGGCGGGGATCGCTGACGACGGCGCGGGCGTGCCCGAGGCGATCCGGCAGGGGATCGTGCGGATGACGCAGCATCTATATGATGCGCGCGACGGCAAAGACCCGGCCCCGCCCGTGGTGATCGCGGCGCTGTGGCAGCCGTGGCGGGTGCTGAGCCTGGGCGGCGGGCGATGAGCGGCGCCGAGCAGGCGGTGCGGGCGAAGGCGCTGATGCTGCTCTCGGGCGATGCCGCGCTGGCGGGGCTGGTGCATGGGGTTTTCGACGGGGTGCCAGTGCGGGTGAGCGCGCCCTATGTTTCGGTGGGCGCCGCAGAGGGCGTTGATTGGGGCACCAAGGATCGCGCGGGGCGCGAGGTGCGGTTGACGCTGACGCTGGTGGGCGTGGGCGGCGCGGTCGATGACGCGGCGGCGGGACGGATCGATGCCATGGTCGCGGGGCTGCGCGGCGCGGCGGACGGTTGGTCGGTGGTCAGCGCTCGAGTGGTGCGGACGCGGTTCGGTTTCGGGCGTGACGGCGGGTGGCGGCACGAGGTCGTCGTGCGGTGTCGGTGTTTGGTGGGATGAAGAGCGGAGGCTTGATCCTCCCTGTCGCGAAGCGATGGGGAGGGGGACCGCTCATCGCAGATGAGTGGTTGAGGGGCCGCGACGGTAGCGCCAAAGCCCCTCCGTCAGCGCTTCGCGCTGCCACCTCCCCATGGCTTCGCCACAGGGAGGATTTTCTTACTCCCCCGGCATCGTGTTGTTGGATTTATAATCCTTGAACTTGTCGGTGAAATTGGCGTGGTAATCCTCGATCTGCATCTCGGCGTCTTCGGTTGCGATCTTCTCCGAATCGCCCCCTGAGCGGCCGAGCGCGATCACCGCTTTGCGAAACGCGTCGCGTTCGGTCCCGCAATTCGCCTTGAGCGTCATTTCATACTCGACCTCTTCGACCTTGGCCTCGAGCGCCTTTTTCATGTCGTCGCGCAAGCATTTGGTGAAGGCCGCGCGCGTCGTGTCGACCGCGGGCGACTGGATCATGGCGGCAATAAACAATGACGTAATCAGCATCCTGCGACTCCCCGTTCCGCATGTTTTTCTGATGAGGAGATTAGACGATGGCAATTGAAAATGGGAGCGCTTTTCTGCTGAAGGTCGGCAATGGCGCGGCGCCGCCGAGCTATCAGACGGTGGCGGGACTGCGCACAACGCAGCTGTCGGTGAACGGTGAGGCGGTAAACGTCACGACCAAGGATTCGGGCGGATGGCGCGCGTTGCTGTCGGGGGCCGGGGTGCGATCGGTTTCGGTAAGCGCGGCGGGGATTTTTACCGGTTCGGCGGCGGAGGTGCGGGTGCGCGGCCATGCGCTGGCGGGAACGATCGACGATTATGAGCTGAGTTTCGAAAGCGGCGAGCGGCTGCGCGGGCGGTTCCTGGTGACGCGGCTGGACTATGCCGGCGATTATAATGGCGAGCGCAATTATACGCTGAACCTGGAATCGAGCGGCGCGGTGGTGAGCCTGTGAGCGCGGCCAACGCGCTGCGCGGCGAGGCCGAGCTGCTGGTCGGCGAGCGGGTGTTCGTGCTGCGCCCGAGTTTCGCGGCATTGGTCGCGGCGGAGGGCGAACTGGGGCCGTTGTTTGCGCTGGTCGAGCGCGCGGCGGACGGGCGGCTGGGGCTGGGCGAGCTGGCTTCGTTGTTCTGGCACTGTGTGAAGGATCGGCCCGAGGCGCTGACGCGTGAGGCGGTCGGCGAGGCGGTGGTTGCGCAGGGGCTGGCGGCGGTGACCCCGGCGCTGCGGGTGCTGCTGGGGCAGATCTTGTCGGGGCGGTGAGGGGAGTCCTCCCTGTCGCGCAGCGATGGGGAGGTGGCAGCGCGAAGCG
>NZ_DKIH01000010.1:0-181143 GCF_002454115.1 Sphingopyxis sp. UBA6723
TGGAGGCGGCCGCCTATCGGCCGGCGCCGGTAGACGCGCGGCCTGCCGTTCGCTTGACGGGCCGAATCGTCGGTCCCGAGCCCGAACCGCCTCTATTCCGCGGCTGAAACGCGCGATGCGCGCCGGTCTCCCCGGCGCGTGTCTCCCAGCTTTTCAACCGAGGAATTTCACCATGAAGACGATTTTTGTCGTTGCCGCGCTCGCGGCCGCAACCCTTGCCGCTCCCGTGTCCGCGCAGGACGCGAGCGGCGGTCATTATGAATGGCAGACCCGCCAGGTGCCGGGACCGAACAAGTCCAATATCAACCCGCGCGTTCGCGTGTGGGTCAAAGACGCATCAATGAATATGGCGGCCTGCGACTGCACCATGATGAAGACCGACGCAGCGGGCTGCATGCACGACATGCCCGGACATCGCATGTCGCCCTCCAAGGGCTGACGGCTTCCGTCCCCCGGCCGACGTGCCGGGGGACATTTCCGCCTGACTCGAAAGAGGGGGACATATGCGCATATATCTTGCGGCAGTTTTGCTTATCCCGACGCCCGCGGCGCTACATGCCGAGCCGATGACGCTCGATACGGCGCTCGACCGCGCGGCATCAGAGGCGCCCGAATTGCAGGGTCGCGAAGCCGGCATCGATGCTGCCCAATCGGCGGCGATCGCCGCCGACCGGCTGCCCGACCCGAAACTCAATATCGTCCTGCAGGATTTCCCGGTGACCGGGCCCGACGCGGGCCGGTTCAATCGCGACGACTTCACGATGCAGGTCGTCGGCGTCAGCCAGGAGTTCCCGAACCCCGCCAAGCGCCGCGCGCGCGCAACGCGTGCGCAGGCCGACATCGGAATCGCCCGCGCCGACGAGGCGGTCACCGCGCAGGATATCAGGCTCGCGACCGCGCTTGCCTGGGTCGACCTTTACTACGCCAAGAAGCGTCTCAAGGAACTCGACCTGCTCGATTCTGGTCTTGAAGACCTTCAAGCGACGGTGACCGCGCGGCTGGCCAGCGGCGCTGCGCGCCCGGCACAGGCGCTTGAACCCGATCAGCTTCGCGCCGCGATCAATGATCGCCGCAGCGCACTCGCCGCCGAGATTGCCCGCGCCCGCGCGCAGCTCGCGCGCTTTACCGGCGACGCAGCCGCCGACACGCTGGGAGACTTGCCGCCGCAAATGATCGACGAGCAAGGATTGCGCTCCGGAATCGACGCCCTGCCAAGGCTGCGCGCGCTCGATGCCCGCGCCCTCGCCGCCGATGCCGAGACCGGTCTCGCCCGCGCAGACAAGCGCCCCGACTGGAGCGTCAACGCGGCCTATGGGCGGCGCGAGCCCAATTTTGGCGACCTCGTCACGGTTGGCGTCACCGTAGATCTGCCCTTCTTCTCGAAAAGGCGGCAGGATCCCAAGATCGCCGCGCGCGCCAGCGAGGCGACGCGCGCCCGGCTCGACCGTGAGGCCGCCAAGCGCGACATCGCGGCGGGGCTCGACGCCGATCTCGCCGATCACCGCATGCATCATGAACAACTCGCCAATGCGCGCACGCGGCTCGTGCCGCTCGCGAAGAAGCGCGCCGAGCTCGATCTCGCCAGCTACGCCGCCGGAAAGCTCGATCTCGGGACCGCACTCCTGTCGACACTCGCGCTCGCCGAGGCCGAAGTCGATGCGCTCGCTCGCGAAGCCGAGGTCGCGCGCGACGCGATCCGGATCAACACTATTTATGGGGAGGCAGGTCGATGACCGATGCAACATCAGCGGCGCGTTGGCGCGCCGGAATATTGGCCGCGGTGCTGATCGCGGGCGGCAGCGGTTACTGGCTGGGACAGAGCGGTCAGAGCGATGCGCCAAGCGAAGCGGCAGGCAGCGGCGGGCGCAAGATCCTCTATTATTATGATCCGATGTTCCCGAACCAGAAATTCGACAAGCCCGGCAAGTCGCCCTTCATGGACATGCAGCTCGAGCCCAAATATGCCGACGAGGGCAGCGGCGCGGCACCGGGCGTGTCGGTCGATCCTGCCGCGCGGCAGAGCCTCGGCATAAGGGTGGTCGTGGCCGAAATGGGCAGCCTCGCGGCGACCTTCGACGTCAACGGCAGCATCGATTTCAACCAGCGCGACGTCACGATCGTCCAGGCGCGCTCGGGCGGATTCGTCGAGCGCGTCTATCGCCTCGCGCCCGGCGACGTCATCGGCGCCGGCACGCCGATCGCCGACCTGCAATTGCCCGAATGGGGCGGCGCGCAGACCGAATATCTGAGCGTCAAGAAACTCGGACGTCCCGACCTCACTGCGGCGGCGCGGCAGCGGCTGCGGTTGATGGGCATGCCCGAAGGCGTGATTGTCGAAGTCGACCGGACCGGACGCACCGGCGGCCGGATGACCGTCCGCGCGCCGATCGGCGGCGTAGTCCAGACGCTGGGCGCGCGTGCGGGCGTGACGCTTGCCGCGGGGCAGACGCTCGCCGAAATCTCGGGGCTCGGCACGGTGTGGCTCAACGCCGCGCTCCCCGAAGCGCAGGCGGGACTCGTACAGGTCGGCCAGCGCGCGACCGCGACGCTCACCGCCTTTCCCGGCGAAGCATTCACCGGCAGGATCATTGCGATCCTGCCCACTGCATCGGCCGACAGCCGGACGCTGACGGTGCGCGTCGAACTCGCCAATCGCGGCGGGCGTCTCCGCCCCGGCATGTTCGCGGTGGTGGCGCTCGGGGGCGATGCCAAACCGGCGCTGCTGGTGCCGAGCGAAGCGGTGATCCGCACCGGCACGCGCAGCATCGTGATGCTCGAGAAGGGCGACGGGCGCTACCATCCCGCCGAAGTGATCACTGGACGCGAAGGTGGTGGCAAGACCGAGATATTGCAGGGGCTCGCTCCCGGCGAAAAGGTCGTCGCGTCGGGCCAGTTCCTGCTCGATTCCGAGGCGAGCCTGACCGGCCTCACCGTCCGTCCGCTGGAGCCCGCGCAATGATCGCGAAGATCATTCGCGCTTCGGTCGCGGCGCGCGGGCTCGTCGTCGCGGCGGCGCTGATCCTGACCCTGCTCGGGATCGCCGCGGTGCGCACGACGCCGGTCGATGCCCTGCCCGATCTCTCCGACGTCCAGGTCATCATCCGCACCACCTATGCGGGTCAGGCGCCGCGGATCGTCGAGGATCAGGTCACCTATCCGATCACGACGACAATGCTCTCGGTGCCCGGCGCGCGCGTCGTGCGCGGCTACAGCTTCGTCGGCGACAGCTTCGTCTATGTGCTCTTCGACGACGGCACCGATCCCTATTGGGCGCGCAGCCGCGTGCTCGAATATCTGAGCCAGGTGCAGAGCCGGCTCCCCGACGGCGCGCGGGCGAGCCTCGGCCCCGACGCGACCGGGGTCGGGTGGATCTATGAATATGCGCTCGTCGACAAGAGCGGCCGCCACGATCTTGCCGAGCTCCGCAGCCTCCAGGACTGGTTCCTGCGCTTCGAACTGAAGTCAGTGCCGGGCGTCGCCGAGGTCGCGAGCATCGGCGGCATGGTGCGCCAATATCAGATCATCGTCGATCCGCAGAAGCTTGCCGCCTTCGGCGTGACCGCAACCGACGTGGCAGACGCCCTCAAGCGCGCAAACCAGGAAAGCGGCGGCGGCAGCCTCGAACTCGCCGAGGCCGAATATATCGTGCGCGCGGGCGGCTATCTGAAATCGCTCGACGATTTCCGCAGCGTCCCGATCCGCACCGCCGGCGGCGGCATCCCGGTGACGGTCGGCGATGTTGCGACGGTCCAGATCGGCCCCGACACGCGGCGCGGCATCGCCGAACTCAATGGCGAGGGCGAGGTCGCGGGCGGCGTGATCGTCATGCGCGAGGGCAAGAATGCCCGCGAGGTCATCGACGGCGTGCGCGCCAAGCTCGCCGAGCTCAAGCGCAGCCTGCCGCCGGGGGTCGAGATCGTCACCACCTACGACCGTTCGGGGCTGATCGATCGTGCGGTCGACAATCTCACCTCGAAGCTCGTCGAAGAATTCATCATCGTCGGGCTCGTCTGCGCGCTGTTCCTGTGGCACGCCCGGTCGGCGCTGGTCGCCATCCTGACCCTGCCGCTCGGCATCCTCATCGCCTTCATCGTCATGCGGCTGCAGGGGCTCAACGCCAATATCCTGTCGCTCGGCGGCATCGCGATCGCGGTCGGCGCGATGGTCGATGCGGCGGTGGTGATGATCGAAAATGCCCACAAGCATCTCGAACATTGGGAGCGCGATCATCCGGGCGAGGAATTGAAGGGCGCCGAGCGCTGGCGCGTCATCACCGATGCCGCCGCCGAGGTCGGCCCGGCGCTGTTCCTCAGCCTTCTCATTATCACCTTCTCCTTCTTGCCGATCTTCACGCTCGAAGGCCAGGAAGGGCGGCTCTTCGCGCCGCTCGCCTTCACCAAGACCTATGCGATGGCGGCCGCTGCGATCCTCTCGATCACGCTCATCCCGGTGCTGATGGGCTGGCTGATCCGCGGAAAGATCCCGGCCGAACAGGCCAATCCGGTCAACCGCTGGCTGACCCGCGCCTATCGCCCGGCACTCGACTGGGTGCTCGAACGGCCGAAAAAGGCGCTCCTCATCGCCGGCCTCGTCTTCGCCACCAGCCTCTGGCCGATGACCCAGATCGGCGGCGAGTTCATGCCGCAGATGCATGAGGGCGATCTCCTCTACATGCCCTCAGCGCTTCCCGGCATCTCAGCAGCGCGGGCGTCGAGCCTGCTCCAGCAGACCGATCGGCTGATCAAGACGGTGCCAGAGGTCGAAAGCGTGTTCGGCAAGGCGGGCCGCGCCGACAGCGCCACCGACCCCGCGCCGCTCGAGATGTTCGAGACGACGATCCGCTTCAAGCCGAAGGACCAGTGGCGCCCCGGCATGACCGAGGAGAAATTGATCGAGGAGCTCGACGCGCGGGTCCGGGTCCCTGGGCTCGCCAATTTCTGGATCCCGCCGATCCGCAACCGCATCGACATGCTCGCGACCGGGATCAAAAGCCCGGTCGGCATCAAGGTCGCGGGCTCGGATCTTGCCGAGATCGACCGCACCGCGAAGCGCATCGAGGGCGTAGTCAGGACCGTCCCCGGCGTCGCCTCGGCGCTGGCCGAGCGCCTGACTGGCGGCCGTTATATCGACGTCGACATCGATCGCGCCGCCGCGGGGCGCTATGGTCTCAACGTCGCCGACGTGCAGGCGATCGTCGCGGGCGCGATCGGCGGCGAGACGATCGGCCAGACGGTCGAGGGGCTCGCGCGCTATCCGATCAGCGTCCGCTATCCACGCGAGATGCGCGACAGCATCGGCGAGCTCGCGGCCCTTCCGATCCTGACGCCGTCGCGCCAGCAGATCACGCTCGGGACGGTGGCGAGCGTCAAGGTCAGCGACGGGCCGCCGATGCTGCGCAGCGAGAATGGCCGCCCGGTGACCTGGATCTATGTCGACAGCCGCGGCCGCGATTTGCAGGGTCTGGTGCACGACATCCAGCGGGCGATCGCGCGCGATGTCGAGCTGCCCCCCGGCGTCAGCATCTCCTACACCGGGCAGTTCGAGTTCCTCGTTCGTGCGACCGAGCGGATGAAGGTGGTCGTGCCGGTCACGCTCGCGATCATCTTCATCCTGCTCTACCTCACCTTCCGCCGCTGGGACGAGGCGCTGCTCATCATGGCGACCTTGCCCTTTGCACTCACCGGCGGGCTCTGGCTGCTCTATCTGCTCGGTTACAACCAGTCGGTCGCGAGCGCGGTCGGGTTCATCGCGCTCGCCGGCGTCGCCGCCGAGTTCGGGGTCGTCATGCTCATCTACCTCAAGCATGCGCTCGCCGATCGCGGCGATGGCGACATATTGGCCGCGATTCGCGAGGGCGCGCTGCTTCGCGTCCGGCCGAAGGCGATGACCGTCGCGGTGATCCTCGCGGGCCTGTTCCCGATCCTCGTCGGGACCGGCACCGGCTCCGAAGTGATGAGCCGCATCGCCGCGCCGATGATCGGCGGCATGCTGACCGCGCCGCTGCTCTCGATGCTCATCATTCCCGCCGCCTATCTGCTGATGCGCAGGCGCGCGGCCCATCCCGTTCAACCCGAAGGAGAAATGACATGAAGAATTTGACCGCCATCGCACTGGGCATCGCGCTCAGCGCAGGACTTGCCGGCTGCGGCAAGCAGGGCGAAGCGCCGAAGACCGAAGAAAAGGCCGCGATGGCCGATGACGCCGGAACCATGGCGATGCCCGCCGAAACCAAACATGGCAAGGGCACGGCGACCGTGACCGCAATCGATAGCGCGAAGGGACAGGTCACGCTCGATCATGGCGCGATCGCCGAACTCGAATGGCCGCCGATGACGATGGGCTTCGCCGCAAAGCCCGAGCTGCTGAAGGACATCAAGGTCGGCGACAAGGTCGCGTTCGAGCTCGACTGGAACGGTAAGGCCGGGACGATCACCAAGCTCGACAAGGCGCCATAATATCCGCCGGCGCGCGCGGCGAAGCCAGTCGTCGCGCGCGCCAGCCCCTTCCTTCCCCGAACCCGGATGCGTCCGGTCGGATCGATCAATCGGTCTGGAGCGCGAGTTCGGTGCCCGCGATCGCCTCGATCACCCGGCATTCGGCGGCCCGGCCGCCCTCGCAGGAGGTCGCGACCTCGGTCAGCGCCGAGCGCAAGGTTTCGAGCCGCGCGATGCGGATGCCGATATCGGCAAGATGCGCGCGCGCGATCGCCGCAGCCTCGCCGCAATCGCGGTCGGGCTGATCCGAAAGCGCCAGCAGCGAGCGGATTTCGGGGATCGAAAAACCGAGCTGCCGGCCGTGGCGGACGAAGGCGAGCCGCCGAAGGTCGGCCGCATCATAGCTTCGCCGTCCCGAAGCGGTGCGCAGGGCTTCGGGCAGCAGCCCGATCTCTTCATAGAAGCGGATGGTGTTGACCTTGGTCCCGGTCTCCCGGGCAAGGTCGCCGATCGCGAGCCGCTTGGTCATATTATGCTTGATCCTCCAGTGACTGGAGGATGTATAGGCGGTCCTCGTCCGAAGTTGAAGGCGGCAAAGCGAAGAGCGCGCCACCACCATGGAGTGAAGACGCGATGGCGGAGGGATCCGAGAACGGCGACGGCTGCGGCTGCACGGGAGACCCGGTGCGCGCGGAAAAGGACCCGGCCTATCGCCGTGCTCTTTGGATCGTGGTTATCCTAAATCTCGGCTTCGGCGCTATCGAGATCGTCGGCGGATTCATCGCCAACAGCCAGGCGCTGAAGGCCGACTCGCTCGACTTCATCGGCGACGGCACCATCACGCTGGCCGGCCTCGTCGCGATCGGCTGGACGGCGCTCGCCCGCACCCGCATCGCTCTTGCCCAAGGCCTGTTCCTGCTGACGCTCGGGCTCGGCGTCATCGGCGTCGCGCTGTGGCGCGCCCTGACAGCGGTTCCGCCCGAAGCCGAGCTCATGGGCGGCATCGGCTTCGTTGCACTGCTCGTCAATCTCACCTCGGCGGCGGTCCTCTCGCGGTTTCGCGAAGGCGACGCCAATGTCCGCGCTGTTTGGCTGTTCAGCCGCAATGACGCGGTCGCCAATGTCGCGGTAATCATCGCTGCGGGTCTCGTCGCATGGACCGGCCAGGCCTGGCCCGACCTTGCAGTGGCCGCCATCATTGCAGCGCTCTTCCTGCATTCGGCCTATGAAATTCTTCGCAGCGCGCGGACCGAGCTGCGCCAACTGTCGGAACAAGGGATTCGTGGTCAGGCTTGACCCTGTAGTTGCTACAGGGTGCATAAGGCCGGCGAATCGACGCAAAGGGAAATGTCGCGAGCATGCTGGATCGACGTCAAGCTGCCGGCCTGATCGCCGCCGAGATGACGCATTACCGGGCCGCGCGGCGGGCCGGCGATTATCCCGCGGCCTGGCGCGCGCTCGAGCGCGCGCACATCGTTGCGCAGCCCTTCTTCGGCATTCACCTGTCGTCGCATGGCCACATGCTCGGTTTCGCGATGGCGCTCGGCGACTGGCGCGAAGCGGCGGGGCAGATTTTCCGGCTGGCCCTCGTCCCTCTGGGATCGCTGACGGGCCGGATCCCGGCAGGCAATAGTGGGCGGGCGCGGGTCAGCGCGTTCCAACCCATGGCGATTCCATCCGATCTGGCCGCCGCGATGTCACGCCGCGACAAACAGATGACGGGTCGATAGGGGGCTTTATGGCTGGTGCGATGATGCGACTGCTGGTGATTGTGGGCGTGCTGCTTTGCACCCTGCAATTCTGTGAGCCCGCGTCCGCGCATATTGCCGATCAAGGCACCGCCTATTCGCTGGACAGGGACGGCGGCAAGCAAGTGCCGGGCGAACCGGCAAAGAAATTCGCCCATAGCGGCCATCATCATTGCCCCATGGCGCCGGACCAGCATCAGACGGTCAGCGAAGCCCCGCTGGCCCCGGCGCGTGGGCCACTATTTGCCGCGCCGGTCGTGCAGCGACCATCGCGCGTCCTGCCGCCCCTTCTCGACCCGCCCCTCGCCTGACGTCTTGACGCGCTCGCGCATTCGCGCGGCGATCTATCGGCTCAATCGAGGATGGAATTATGTACAGGATCGTTGTTGCCCTCGTGGCAGCCACATCGTGCGTTGCGATAGCGCAGGCACAGGAGGTCGGCACCGAAAGCCGGCAGATATCAGGACCGCTCCTGACGCTCGACGAGGCGGTTGCGCTCGCGGGCGGCAGCGCGCCCGCGGCGGAAGCCGCAGCGGCGGACGTTGATGCCGCAAGCGCAGCCCGCCGAGTCGCGGGGCTGCGCCCCAACCCAGCGCTTTCGGTCGAAGTCGAGAATTTCGTCGGCACCGGGCCCTATAATGGCGTCAATGGCGCCGATATCACGGCAAGCGTCGCGATCCCGCTCGAACTCGGCGGCAAGCGGCAGGCCCGGATCGCGGTTGCCGATGCGGCGGCGCACCGCGCGCAAATCGCGCAGGCGATTGCGCAGGCCGATATCCGGTTCCAGGTCACCGAACTCTATATCCAGGCCTCGGCCGCCGAAGTGCGTGTCGCGATTGCCGAGGACCAATATCGTATCGCCGGCGACACGGCGCGCGCCGCGACCATAAGAGTGCAAGCGGGGCGCGCCTCGCCGCTCGAACAAGAACGCGCCGAAGTCGCGCGCCTGACCGCCGAAACCGAGGCCGAGAAAGCGCGCCGCCTCGCCGATGCCGCGCGCGCCAGTCTCGCGCGCCGCATTGGCCGCCCGGTCACCGGCCCGCTCGATGTCGCGGTACTCGGCGGCCCCGGAAGCGGCACCATGGGTCCGCCCCGCCCTGTATCGGCGGCTGGCACGCTCGCGCTGGCGGCGGCCGATGCCGACCTCGCCACCGCGGATGCCGGCGTCGAACTGGCGCGTTCGCAGCGCGTGCCCGATCTTACCGTCGGGCCGGGCGTTCGCCGGCTCGAAGCCACCAACGATGTCGCTGCGGTGTTCAGCGTCTCGGTGCCGCTGCCGCTGTTCAACAACGGACGCGCCGCGGTCGACCAGGCGAATGCCGAACGGCGGCGTGCCGACGCGCAGCGCCGCGTCACCGCGCTCGATATCGAGCAGAAGATCAGCGACGCCGAAGTCGAGGCTGCCAATGCGGCCGCGGCGGCGCGCGTCGCGAGCGGCCCCGCTCTGTCCTCGGCCATGGAAGCCGCGCGCATTGCGCGCATCGGCTACCGCGAGGGCAAGTTCGGACAGCTCGAACTGCTCGATGCCGAACGGACGCTGACCGAGATGCGCTCCGCGTCGATCGAAGCCCTCGCCTCCTATCAACTCGCCAAGGCCCGGTTGGAACGCCTGACGGCTCCCGCGCCGCTCGAAGGAAATTGACCCGATGACTATCACTATCAACCGAAAGCTGCTGCTCGCCGCGACGCTGCCGCTGTTCCTCGCCGCCTGCGGTGGCGGCGAGACCGCCAAACCCGCCGACGAGCATGGCGAGGAAGAGGCCGGCCATGCCGACGAGGGCAAGATCACCCTCACCAACGAGCAGATCAAGATCGCGGGGATCGCGCTCGGCAGCCCGACCATCGGCAGCGCCGGCGCGCTGCAATTGCCCGCAACGATCGAAGGCGATCCGCAAGGAACGCAGGCCGTGTCGGCCGCGATCGGCGGGCGGATCGTCGCGCTCAACCGCAATCTCGGACAGAGCGTCGGCCGTGGGCAGACGCTTGCGATTGTCGAGAGCCGCGAGGCCGCGCAGCTCCAGGGCGAGGTGCAGGCCACGCGTGCCCGATTAGCGCTTGCCAACTCCAATCTCGCACGCGAGGAGCGGCTGTTCGCACAGCGCGTGTCGCCCGAGCAGGATGTGATTGCGGCACGCACGGCCGCGACCGAAGCCAGGATCGCCTATCAACTCGCGCAGCAGCAGGTATCCGCCGCAGGGGGCGGCGGCGGCCAGCTCAACCGGATTGCCATTACCGCGCCGATTTCGGGCCAGGTAATCGCGCGCAGCGTGGTGCTCGGTCAGACGGTTCCCGCCGATGCAGAACTCTATCGCATCGCCAACCTCTCGAGCGTTTCGCTCTCGCTGAACCTCCAGCCCGCCGACGCCGGTCGTATCCGGCCCGGCGCCGTCGTCTCGGTGAGCGCGCCTGGACGCCAGGCGACCGGCAAGATCAGCTTCGTCTCGCCCGCGCTCGATCCGGCCACGAAGCTCGTGCCCGCAATCGCGATCCTCGACAATCGCGCCGGCCAATGGCGCGTCGGCGAAGCCGTGACCGCCTCGGTCGCGCTGGCTGCGAGCGGCGGCGTCGGCTCGATCAGCGTTCCCGCGACCGCGATCCAGACCGTCGAGGGCAAGAGCGTCGTGTTCGTGCGTACCAAGGACGGGTTCGAGGCTGTCCCCGTGGTGCTCGGCGACCGCGCGGGAGCCAATGTCATCGTCCGCTCCGGGCTCAAGGGCACCGAGCAGATCGCCATCACCAACAGCTTTTCGCTCAAGGCCGAGATCGGCAAGGGCGAAGCAGGCGATGAGGACTAAGCCATGATCGCTCGTATCGTTACCTGGGCGGTCGAAAAGCGCTGGCTTGTCGTCCTGCTCACCGCCATCGCCGCCATAATCGGGGCGACAGCATTGTCGCGCCTGCCGATCGACGCGGTTCCCGACATCACCAACAACCAGATCCAGATCAACGTCCGCGCCCCCGCGCTCTCGCCCGAACTCGTCGAGAAGCAGGTCGCCTTCCCGATCGAGACCGCGCTCGCGGGGATCCCCGGCCTCGATCACACAAGGTCGCTGAGCCGCAACGGCTTCGCGCAGGTCACCGCGGTCTTCGACGATTCGACCGACATTTATTTCGCGCGCCAGCAGGTCGGCGAACGCCTCAACGAGGCAACCGAGAATATACCCGACGGGGTTCGCCCGGAGATGGGGCCGATCGCGACGGGTCTCGGCGACGTCTATATGTGGACGGTCCGCCTCGCGCACCGCAAAGACGATGCGCACAAGGCCGGCGAGCCCGGCCTCCAGCCTGACGGCAGCTATGTGACCCCCGAAGGCGAACGGCTCGTCACCGAGGCCGACAAGTCGACCTATCTTCGCACGACGCAGGACTGGATCGTCACGCCGCTCGTCCGGACGGTTCCCGGCGTCGCGGGCGTCGATGCGATCGGCGGCTATTCGAAGCAGTATCTGGTCGTTCCCGACGTGCAGCGCCTCGCCGCGCTCGACCTCAGCCTCACCGAGCTCGCCGAAGCCCTCGAACGCAACAATAGTGCGGTCGGCGGCGGCGTCGTCGAGCGCAATGGCGAAGGGCTCGCCGTTCGTTCGGACGCGTTGGTCCGCGACACCGCCGAGCTGGCACGCACCGTCGTCGCAACGCGCGCGGGCGTTCCGATCACGCTCGACCAGGTGGCGACGGTCCGCACCGGACAGGCGGTTCGCATGGGTTCAGCCTCTGAAAATGGCACCGAAGTCGTCGTCGGCACCGCGGTCATGCGCATCGGCGAGAACAGCCGGACGGTCGCGACCGCGGTCGCAGACCGGCTGAAGGAGGTAAACGCCTCGCTGCCGCCCGATGTCGTTATCGAGCCGGCGCTCGATCGTACCAAGCTCGTCAATTCGACGATCTGGACGGTCGGCAAGAACCTGACCGAGGGTGCGCTGCTCGTCATTGTCGTGCTTTTCCTGCTGCTCGGCAATTTCCGCGCAGCGCTGATCGCGGCGCTCGTCATCCCGATCACGATGCTGCTCACCAGCTTCGGCATGCTGCGCGCCGGCGTCTCGGCGAACCTGATGAGCCTCGGCGCACTCGACTTCGGCCTCATCGTCGATGGCGCCGTCATCATCGTCGAGAATGCGCTGCGGCGCATGGCCGACCTCCAGCATCGCCACGGCCGCATCCTGACCGTCCAGGAACGTCTCGCGACCGTTGCATCGGCCGCGCGCGAGATGGTGCGACCGTCTGTCTACGGGCAGGCGATCATCATCCTCGTCTATGTGCCCTTGCTCACCTTGAGCGGGGTCGAGGGCAAGACCTTCATCCCGATGGCGCTGACCGTGATCATCGCGCTCGCTTTCGCCTTCATCCTCTCGCTCACATTCGTCCCCGCCGCGATCGCGATCTGGCTTTCGAAGCGGGTCGAAGAAAAAGAGGGCCGCATCATGGCGTGGCTGAAGCAACGCTACGAGCCGGGTCTCGACCGCGCGATTAGCAAGCCCAAGATCACCCTCGGCGCGGGCATCGGGGGGTTCGTCATCGCGATCCTCGCCTTCTTCTCACTCGGCCAGGTCTTCCTGCCGCAGCTCGACGAGGGAGATCTCCTGATCCAGGCGTTTCGCGTGCCCTCGACGTCCGTCGAACAGAGCCAGGCCATGCAAGTGCCGATCGAGCGGATGCTCGCAAGGCAGCCCGAGGTCGCGATCGTCTTCTCGAAGACCGGCACGGCGGACCTCGCGTCCGATCCGATGCCGCCCAACGCGACCGACAATTTCGTGATCCTCAAGCCTCGCAAAGAATGGCCCGACCCAAGCCTCCCCAAGGCCGAACTCGTCGAGCGGCTGGAGAAGGAACTGAACAAGATCCCGGGCAATGCCTATGAGATCACTCAGCCGATCCAGATGCGCTTCAACGAGCTGATTGCGGGCGTGCGCGGTGACATTGCGATCAAGGTCTATGGCGACGACTTCGACGCGATGAACGCGACCGCGCAGCAAGTCGCCGCAATCTTGCGGAAGACCGAAGGCGCGAGCGACGTGCGCGTCGAAGAAACCGAAGGTCTCTCGATGCTCGACATTCGGGCGAACCGCGACGCGATGGCGCGGCTCGGCGTCAGCGCGCGTGACGTGCAGGATGTCGTCACCGCAACGATCGGCGGCCGCGAGGCCGGCACGATCTTCGAAGGCGACCGGCGCTTCCCGATCGTCATCCGGCTGTCCGACGCGCAGCGCGCTGACCTGTCGGTGCTCGAACAGGTACAGGTCCCGGTGGCGGGCGGCGCCTTCGTGCCGCTTGCGAGCGTCGCCGATATCCGTATCGTCGAGGGACCGAACCAGATCAGCCGCGAAAACGGGAAGAGGCGCGTCGTCGTCCAGGCCAACGTCCGCGGCCGCGCGATCTCCGACGTCGTGGCCGACGCCAAGGCCGGCATCGCTAAGGATGTTCGCCTCCCCGCCGGCAGCTACCTTGAATGGGGCGGCCAGTTCGAGAATCTCGCCTCCGCACGCGACCGGCTTCAGCTCGTCGTCCCGGCCTGCTTCATCCTGATCCTGCTGCTGCTCTATGGCGCGCTTCGATCGTCGCGCGATGCGGCGATCGTGTTCACCGGGGTTCCGCTGGCACTGATCGGCGGCGTGCTAGCACTGTTCCTGCGCGGGATGGACTTCTCCATCTCGGCAGCAGTCGGGTTCATCGCGCTCTCGGGTATCGCGGTGCTCAACGGCCTCGTGATGGTGTCGTCGATCCAGGAACTGATGCGCTCGGGCATGGCGCGGGCCGAAGCCGCAAGGCAAGGCGCGCTCATGCGCCTTCGCCCCGTCGTGATGACCGCGCTCGTCGCCAGCCTCGGGTTCGTGCCGATGGCGCTCGCGACCGGCGCGGGCGCCGAAGTGCAGAAGCCGCTCGCGACGGTGGTGATTGGGGGACTGATCTCGGCGACCCTGCTCACGCTCTTCGTACTTCCGACCCTCTATGCCCGCTATGGCAGCCGGGAAGCCGACCTGCGGGAAGATCATTTGCAGTACGACGACAGCCTATCTGCGAGCACCCCCTAATGATCAGCACGACAAGACGCGCGGCACGCAAGGCTGCGGTTCTGTTGAACCGGCGGGCGACCATGCTGCTCGCTGGCGCCCGGGCGCCGATTCTCGACGACTTCGTGAACAGGTTGCCACATTGCCCGGCGATTCACATCGTAAGGGATCAGAATTCTAAAAATCTGGATCCAGGTCCAGCCCGGAACGGATGAGGTGCTCGTCACCGGAAGCGCCCAACGAGCCGGGACGAGCAGAGTCGTAAACCGCGGGCATCTTCACGCTTCCGCCGACATCGTCGGTGGAAGCGAGTCGATCATCGCAGACGCGCGCTAGACCTGTCCGATTTCCCCGTGCGTTAGATATTCCGCCCGGTTCGGCGTATCTATACCGATTTGAACATCTATCTGCTCCGCAACCGCTTGGCTGGAGTGGGTGGAAATCGCTGCCGGAGAACATGACAACGTCCTCTTCCGCCTCGGCCGGGCAGCCGTTTCCGAAGGGGTCACGCCGTTGGCGTTCCACTCCAGCAATTTTGACGCAACCCAGCCGATCGGAGGGACCGACTCATTCTACTGCGCGCTTGGGCCCCGATCCGGTAGTTGCAGCACGCTAAGCGCCAATCCTTTCCTAGACACACCCGTCGGCTCGCCGTCATCATATTACGTCCTTATTACGCGAGACGAAATGCGGCTCGACGTAACGCGGCATATTACGCCGCCTTTTGGCGTAAGTGACTGGAATTACTAGGAAAACTGGAGCGGGCGAAGGGATTCGAACCCTCGACCCCAACCTTGGCAAGGTTGTGCTCTACCCCTGAGCTACGCCCGCTCTGGCGGCTGAAACCGGTCGGTTCCAGCGGGTGAGGCGGGCGCTTAGCATCGGGTTTTTGAGTCGGCAACCCCCCTTCATGCTTTTCGCATCTTATCGCGGGCGAAGGGTTGGCATATTCGCCGCAATTCCCACATAGATGGTCCGGCATTTTGAACAGGAGCATGACGCGTGGCCACTTTGGGTCTGAACCCCACCGAGAAGGAAGCCGTCGAAGCCTTCCGCCGCGACGTCGTCGAGCCGTCGATGACCAAATTGGTGATCCTGGATTTCTGGGCCGAATGGTGCGGGCCGTGCAAGCAGCTGACCCCGATCCTGGAAAAGGTCGCCGCCGATTATGCCGACAAGGGCGTGCTGCTCGCCAAGATCGACGTCGATGCGAATCGTTTCATCGCCAGCCAGTTTCAGGTGCAGTCGATCCCGACCGTTTATGCGATTTTCCAGGGCCAGCCGGTCGCCAACCTGACCAACGCGCGCACCGAAAGCCAGTTGAAGACGATGCTCGACCAGCTGCTCGCGCAGCTGCCGATCGAAAGCGAAGCGACGGCGCGCGCGGTCGAGATTGCGCCGCTGATCGACATGGGCGAGTCCGTCTTGGCCGAAGGCGACGGTGAACGCGCTGCCAGCATCTTCGGCCAGATCCTCGAGATGGCCCCCGACAACGCCGCGGCGCATGGCGGGCTGGTCCGCGCCTTTGTCCTCGCGGGTGACCTGACCAGCGCGCAGGGCGCGCTCGACATGGTACCGGCCGACATCGCCCACGATCCTGCGATTGCGCAGGCGAAAAGCGCGCTGGCACTCGCCGCCGATGCGCCCGACGCGGGTGAGCTAGCAGCGTTCGAAGCGGCGGTCGCCGCCAACCCCGACGACCATCAGGCGCGCTTCGACCTGGCCAGCGCGCAGATCGGCGCGGGCCAGCGCGACGCCGCCGCCGACAATCTGCTCCACATCGTTGCCGCCGATCGCGAATGGCAGGAAGACGCCGCGCGCGCCAAACTGCTGTCGCTGTTCGAAGCCGTCGGGCTGGAAGATCCCTGGGTCGCCGCCCAGCGCCGCCGCCTGTCGCTGATCCTGTTCGGCTGATGGGCGACACCGCGCCCCTGACCATCCAGCGGATCGCAATCTTTCCGCTGCCCGGCGCGGTGCTGTTTCCTGGGCTGCACCTGCCGCTGCATATTTTCGAGCCGCGCTATTCGGCGATGGTGCAGGAGGTGCTGGCGCGCGACCGCCAGATCGGGATGATCCAGCCGCGGATGCTGCCTGGCGACGAGAGCCGTGAGCCGCCTGCGCTGTATGACGTCGGCTGCGTCGGCCGGATTGTCGATGTCGAAGCGCTGGACGAGGGGCGCTTCAATCTGGTGCTCGAAGGCGTAGCACGGTTTCGCGTCCGCCGCGAACTCGATGTCATCACGCCCTTTCGTCAGGTCGAGGCCGAGATTGAGGCCGAGCTTGAGGACGACGCCGTGCTGTCGAGTGTCGAGCGCGCCAGCCTGGAGCGCGAGGCCAAGCGCTTTGCCGCGCGGCAGGGCTATGTCGTCGATTGGGATTCGGTAGGCCAGCTCGACGATGCGACGCTGGTCAATGGGATCGCGCAGGTGGCACCGTTCGATGCTGCTGCGAAACAGGCATTGCTGGAAGCGACCCCGATCGATGCGCGCGCTGAGCTGGTCGTTCAGCTGATGCAGTTTTTCGGGCGTTACGACAGCGACGACGGCCGCGCCACGCTGCAATAATCGGGCGCTCAGTTCAATTTGCGAGGCGCTGCGTAGCGCGTAATATCCGTCAGCGCGCGGCGCACGATATGGCGGTCGCTTTCGCGCAGCCGTTCTGCGACTTCGTTTACCCTGAGCTGATCGCGGACCAGTGCCGTTTCGGCGGCGAGGCGCGCCGCGATGCGATCCTTATCGGCCCGCGGAGCGCGCGACAGGGTGGTGCGGCGACGCGCTGCCCATTCGGCGACCAGCCGGTCGGCGACGAGGGCGGCAAGGCTGTCGCGCGCCGCTCCTTCGGTCGCCGCTTCAGCGATAGGATCGATCAGCCAGTCGTCGGCGCCGTCGGCCTGAAGCGCATCGAGCGACAGCGTCGCGGTGACGTGCCGCCGCCCCGCCGAGCGCTGGTCGCCGTGCAGGCGGAGGCGCAGCGCCTGTAGTTCGGCGCGCAGCTGCCAGTTCACATAGGTGGTGAAGCGCGCCCGCGCCGGATCATAGCGTTCGGCGGCGCGGTGCAGCGCGATGGCGCACACCTGCGCCGCATCGTCGGCGACGTCGCTGAGCCCATAGCTGCGGGTGAAGTAGCGGATGCGCGGCGCTGCCAGAGCCGCGAGCCGCGCGAATGCCCGATCGGCGAGTGCCCGCGCTCGCGCGCCCGGCGCCGCGTCGAGTGCGGTTCGCGCCTGGATATAGTCTTTCACAGCTGTTTCGAGCGCGTCACTTTTTGCCGACATGGTCCGTCCCCATCGTACCGCGGCAGGGTGCCGCTTGGGCCGGGATAGGGAAAGATGATGAGCGGCAGACTGATGGTGGGGTAGGTAGAAATACCTATATGGGCGCTTCCCCATTTGCCGTTCATGTCGAGCGAAGTCGAGACACCCATCGACCTGACTTCGCCCCGGCAGCGTGTCTCGACTTCGCTCGACATGAACGGACTGGTGGGTTGAGCCTAGACCTCGGCCCCCGCGAGCAACCTTGGCAAATCGCCCGCCTCGCCGCGCGCCTCGTCCATGAAGAAGCGCTTCAGCATTGGGAGCCGCTGGACCGCGCTCAAGCCGGTGCGGCGGACCGCGGCGGCGGTGCGGCCGGGAATGCCGAACAGCCGGGTCAGCCCGTCGGTCGCGAGGCTGACCATCATATTATCGAGTCCACGCCAGCGCTGATAGCGCGCGAGCAAGGCGGCATCGCCGAGGTCGAGCCCGAGCCTGGCGCCCTCGACCAGCACCTCGGTCAGCGCCGCAACGTCGCGCAGCCCCAGATTCAGCCCCTGCCCCGCGATCGGATGGATGCCGTGCGCGGCGTCGCCCACCAGCGCGATCCGCTCGGCAACGATCGACGCGCTGTGATGGAACCCCAGCGGATAGGTCATCCGCGGCGCGACGAGCTGCATCGCGCCGAGCACTCCGCCCGCACGCTTTTCGAGTTCAGCGACGAAGCCGCGGTCGCCGAGCTTGGCAAAGCCGGGACCGTCTTTTTCGGCGACCGTCCACACAAAGGCCGAGCGGTGCCGCCCCTCGGCGTCATCGACCAGCGGGAGCAGCGCGAAGGGGCCAGAGGGGTAGAAGATTTCATGCGCGACATTGCCATGCGGCTTGTCGTGCGCCACCGCGCCAATCAGCGCATGGTGATGATACGACCAGTTGGCGATGCTGAACCCCGCGGCGTCGCGCGTCGGCGAACGGCGGCCCTCGGCGACGATCAGCAGCGGGGCGACGAGCCTCGTCCCGTCAGCGAGGGTCAGAGTGACGCCATGGGCATCGATATCGCGCGATTTCCATGCGGCGGGCATATGCAGCCGGACCAGCGGCGCAACGGCGAGCGCCGCGGCGAGCGCGAGGCGGAGCTGAAGGTTCTCGATCATCGTGCCCAGCGGCGGGTCGCCATCGGCGGTTACGAAATCGAGGATGCCGCCGCGACCGCTGTCGGGGGCGCCGTCGGCCACCTGAATAGCGCGGATCGGGCAGCCATGACCCTTGAGCCGCTCGGCGATCCCCAGCACTTCGAACATCTGCCAGGTCGCGCTGGCAATCGCC
The DNA here is from genome assembly GCF_002454115.1 of Sphingopyxis sp. UBA6723. Taxonomy (GTDB): domain Bacteria; phylum Pseudomonadota; class Alphaproteobacteria; order Sphingomonadales; family Sphingomonadaceae; genus Sphingopyxis. Next base: position 18,761 of record NZ_DKIH01000010.1, read on the forward strand.
GACGCGCGGCCGTCGAAGCCGGGCGCGATCGTCGTGACCGGGTCGGCGGGATCGACGATCTGGACCGACAAGCCATGGTGCGACAGGGCCAGGGCGAGCGCCTGACCGACCAGGCCGCCCCCAGAAATCAGGACATCGCTGCGCAGGGTTTCACTCATGAAACCGCCCTAGCGCGCGGCGCGCGGCTTGGAAAGGCTGTGGATGCGTACCGGGCCGCGCTTGACGGCGAGTCCGGCGCATGTGCATATCGCCGTGGTGTATCGATGGGGACCGTAAACAGCATGGCCAGCCGCAAGGGCGCACCGATCAAGGCCGATTGGCGCACCGTTTTCCGCCAGAGCATTGCGCGATCACTGGTGATCGGCGCCGCGGCGGCGCTCGGGCTGTTCACGCTGTTTCTGGCGCTCGCGCTGGCGACTTATGACAGCACCGATGCGGCGCTGAACACCGCCGCTGCTGGTACCGCCGCCAACTGGATGGGCAGCATCGGCGCGTGGTTCGCCGATCTGGGGCTGTCGATTGGCGGGGTTGGGATTGCGCTGCTGGTGCCGCTGCTCGGGCTCTTCGCATGGCGGCTTTGGCTGGGTGAAGCGCAGCCCTATTGGCCGCGCCAGCTTGCCTACAGCTTCGTCGGTATCTTGCTCGTCGGGCTGGGCGCCGAACTGTGGTCGCCCGCGACCAGCGCGCCGATGCCCGCGGGCTGGGGCGGCCTCATCGCGCTGCTGATCGGCGGCGCGATCACGCCGCTGTTCGCCGCAGCGGGCGAACCCGCCGCGGCGCTGATCCGCATTGCCACCATCCTGCTGCTGGTCACCATCGGGCTGTGGCTGGCGTGGCGCGCGCTGCGGCTGGAAAAGGGATGGGCATCGCGCTTCCGCCTGCCCGCTGCCGAGCGCAGCCGCATCGCCGAGCCAGTGCGCGCCGCTGATGATGGCACCAAGGCGCCGACGATGATGGAGCGCGTTGTCCGCCCGCGCGCGATCGCCGAGCCGAGCGACCGTGCGCCGCCCGAGATCGCCGACCCAGCACAGCGCACCGCACCCTCGAAACCCCGTCCCAAGCCGCAGACCGAGCTGTTCACCAACTACCAGCTGCCCTCGATCGACCTGCTCGCGCCGCCCCCGCCGGGACCGACCGGGCAGATCGACAAGGCAGGGCTGGAGCGCAACGCCCGCCTGCTCGAATCGGTGCTCGAGGATTTTCAGGTCAAGGGCGTCGTCACCGCGGTGCGCCCCGGCCCCGTCGTCACCATGTACGAACTCGAACCGGCGCCGGGGACGAAAGCGAGCCGCGTGTCGAACCTCGCCGACGACATCGCGCGCAACATGTCGGCGCTGTCGGCGCGCATCGCGCCGATTCCGGGCCGCACCGTGATCGGGATCGAACTGCCCAACGCGCACCGCGAGGCGGTGGTGCTGCACGAAATCATCGGTAGCGCCTTGTTTCAGGATCAGACCGGCGCGCTGCCGATCATCCTGGGCAAAAATATCAGCGGCGACCCGATGATCGCCGACCTGGCGCCAATGCCGCACCTGCTGATCGCAGGGACGACCGGGTCGGGTAAGTCGGTCGGGCTTAACGCGATGATCCTGTCATTGCTCTATCGGCTTGGTCCCGATCAGGTGAAGATGATCATGATCGATCCCAAGATGCTGGAACTCAGCGTCTATGACGATATTCCGCATTTGCTCGCGCCGGTGGTCACCGAACCCAAAAAGGCGATCCGCGCCTTGAAATGGGCGGTCGAGCAGATGGAGGACCGTTATCGGATGATGTCGTCGCTGTCGGTGCGCAACCTCGCGAGCTACAACGACAAGGTCCGCGGCGCGCTGGCCAAGGGCAAGTCGCTCGGGCGGCGTGTCCAGACCGGTTACGACCCCGACACCGGCCAGCCGATCTATGAGGAAGAAACGCTCGATTATGCGCCGCTGCCGCAGATCGTCATCGTCGTCGATGAACTCGCCGATCTGATGATGACCGCGGGCAAGGAAGTCGAATTCCTGATCCAGCGCCTCGCGCAGAAAGCGCGAGCCGCGGGCATCCACCTGATCCTCGCCACCCAGCGCCCCTCGGTCGACGTCATCACCGGCGTCATCAAGGCAAACCTGCCGACGCGTATCAGTTTCAACGTCACCAGCAAGATCGACAGCCGCACCATTTTGGGCGAGGCGGGCGCCGAGCAACTGCTCGGCAAGGGCGACATGCTCTATGTTCCCGGCGGCAAACAGATCACGCGCATCCATGGCCCCTTCGTATCCGACGACGAGGTGCGCGCGGTCGCCGACCATTGGCGCGGGCAAGGCCGCCCCGACTATGTCGAAAGCGTCACCGAGGATCCCGAGGATGGCGGCTTCGCGATGGAAGGCGCCCCGGCGGGCGGCGACAGCGCCGAGGACCGCATGTATGCCAAGGCCTGCCAGATCGTCGTCGAAAGCCAAAAGGCGTCGACCAGCTGGCTGCAACGCCAGCTGCGCATCGGGTACAACAGCGCCGCGCGACTGATCGAACGCATGGAGGAGGAAGGGCTGGTCAGCCCGCCCAACCATGTCGGCCGCCGCGACGTGCTCACCGATCAATATGGCCAGCAGCGGTGAGGAACCTTCACCCGGCTCGCGGTTTGAACGGCGTCTGACGAGCAGGTTCACGGCGGGTTCAATGCCCGTCTGCGATGAGCCGAGCGAATATAGAACAGAATGAGAGTCCCATGACCCTGAAGAATCCCCTCACCCGCCTAGCTGCCTGGACGCTGACGCCCTTGGCCGTCGCCGGGCTTGCGGTCGGCGTTCCCGCGATTGCGCAGCCATCGTCGACGCTGGCGTCGGTGCAGTCGCACCTGAAATCGACCGGATCGATGACCGCCGATTTCGTCCAGACCGACCGCAACGGCCAGCGCCTGTCGGGCAAGCTGACCCTCAAGCGCCCCGGCAAGATCCGGTTTCAGTACCAGAAGAATGTTCCGCTGCTGATCGTTGGCGACGGCAGTTCGCTGACGGTAATCGATTACGAAGTGCGGCAGGTACAGCGCTGGCCGGTGAAAAATTCGCCGCTTGCCGCGCTGCTCGACCCCGACCGCGACCTGACCAAATATGCCAGGGTCGTGCCCACCGGCAGCAACGATGTGCTGAGCGTCGAGGTTAAAGACACGAAGCGCCCCGAATATGGCACGATCACGATGGTGTTCGTCCGGGACGGCGGCGCGCCCGGTGGCCTGCGCCTGCGCGGCTGGGTCGCGCTCGATTCGCAGAACAACCGGACGCGGATCGACCTCAGCAACCAGAGATTCAACGTCGCCGTCGCCGATTCGGCGTTCCGCTGGACCGATCCGCGCCCGAACAAGCGCGGTCGCTGAACGAAAAATTCGGGCCGGGGCGTTTTCTTGCAAAATTCCTCAGCCTTTTTCCGCCGAACCGTCGCCCAGCATCGACGAACTGCAAAATCGGCGCTGCGCCGCCGTTTTTCGTTCAGCTTGGCGACAGGGACGCGGGGCTATTTCAACTCTCGAAGACGCCAACACGGCCCCGGATTTGGGTTTCCCCCTGTTGCCCCACCCGGATTGCCCGGTGTCTTCATTCAAGAGCGTGACGAACGCTGACCTTGAACCCCCGTTCCACCGCCCCTGGGACGGGGGTTTATGATTCCCGGCGCTGGCACACGCCAAGCATCCTCGTTGCGCCGCGCGCGCGGCGCCGATAGAGCCACCGCATGACTCGCACCAGCATCGCTTCGTGGAATATCAACAGCGTCCGCGCCCGCATCGGCATTGTCGAAAAATTCCTGCGCGAAGAAGCCCCCGACATTCTGTGCCTGCAGGAAACCAAGGTCGAATGCGGCACCTTCCCGCAGGAGATGTTCCGGGCGCTGGGTTACACCCACATTGTCACCCACGGCCAGCGGATGCACCATGGCGTCGCGATCGTCAGCAAGGTGCCGCTGGCCGACGTCCGCAAATATGACTGGCAGGCGAATGGCGAGGCGCGCCACGTCGGAGTGACATTGCCGGCGGGAGTCCGGCTCGACAATGTCTATATCCCCGCGGGCGGCGACATTCCTGATCGTAATCTCAACCCCAAATTCGGGCAGAAACTCGATTTCTTTGGCCGGATGACCGAATGGTCCGGGGCGCTGAACGGCACCCCCACCGTGCTGACCGGCGATTTCAACGTCGCCCCGCTCGAATGCGACGTGTGGAACCACAAGGCGCTGCTCGACGTCGTCAGCCACACCCCGATTGAAGTCGAAACGCTCGCGCGGTTGCAGGCGGCGTCGAACTGGGTCGACCTCGGTCGCCATTTCATTGCCGCGCCGACGCCCTTGTTCACCTGGTGGAGTTACCGCGCCAAGGATTGGGAGGCGTCGAACCGCGGTCGCCGCCTCGACCATATGTGGGTCACCCCCGACCTGCTCGACAAGGCGGTGTCGCACCGCATCGTCCAGCCAGCGCGCAGCTGGGAACGACCATCGGATCATATTCCGCTGATGACGGAATTTGCCTTTTGAGCGACGCCGACCATAGAGGCGCCCGCCGCGCCGCGCGCGCGATCGACGCGCTGCGGCGCGGCTGGCCCTTTCGCGTCGAAGGTGCGGGGGGCACGCTCGACCTGCTTGCGGTCGAAAGCGCGCGCGACGACGCGCTAACCGAATTTGCCAGCCACGATGTCCTGCTGTCGGGCGAACGGGCGGTGACGCTGAAACTGACGAACCAGCGCGTCGCGGCGACGCCGGGTCCGGTGCGCCTCGCCGCAGCCGCCAGCACGGTCACCGCGGCGCTGGCGATAGCCGACCCGGCGCTCGACCTCGCCCACCCGCTCAAAGGGCCGTTTCGTACTATCCCGACCGGCGGTGACGACGCCGCCGCCGCCGTGATGACGATGGCGCGCCACGCTGGCCTGCTCCCGGCCTTTTTTGTGCGCGAAGCGGTCGGCGAGGCGGAGACACGGTGCACCGCCGACGATGTTGCGGCGCTCCTGGACCCGGCCCGCCTTCAGATCGCCGCACGCGCGCGCCTGCCTGTGGCGGCCAGCGAAACCACCGAAATCATCGCCTTTCGCTCGCCCGACGAGGCGTCGGACCATATCGCGCTCGTCATCGGCCAGCGCGACGGAAATCCGCCGGTGGTGCGCCTGCACAGCGAATGCCTGACCGGCGACGTGCTGGGGAGCCTGAAATGCGATTGCGGGCCGCAGCTCCACGCCGCGCTGCACGCGATGGCTGATGCGCCGTGGGGGGTGCTGCTGTACCTGCGGCAAGAGGGGCGCGGGATCGGGCTGGTCAACAAGCTGCGCGCCTATGCGCTGCAGGATCAGGGCTATGACACCGTCGATGCCAATCTGCGGCTGGGTTTTCCGGTCGAGGCGCGCGATTTTGCAATCGCGGGACGGATGCTGGAACTGCTCAACATCCCGCGCATCCGGTTGATGACCAACAACCCCGAAAAGGTCGCGCGGCTGGAAAAAGAAGGCGTCCCGGTGGTCGAGCGACTGCCGCTAGCATTGCCGACCAACAAGTTTAACGAGCAATATCTCGCGACGAAGCGCGACAGGACGGGGCACCAGCTTTAGCCGACCTCGTCATTGCGAGGAGCGACGCGACGCGGCAATCCAGAGCCCGGCGTAAACTGCTCTGGATTGCTTCGCTTCGCTCGCAATGACGTCGATTTTTATTGCAGGACTTAATGTACGAACCGCGCCACCACATCGCGGTAGCTGCGGCTGACCTTCACCTGCGCGCCCGATCCGAGCACCAGGAAACATTCGCCATTGGTGTGCGGCTTGACCTGCTTGACCTGTGACAGATTGACGATCGTCGAGCGGTGGACGCGCTGGAAATTGCGCGGGTCGAGCCGCTTTTCCAGATCCTTCATCGTCTCGCGCAGGATCAGGCTGTTGTCGGCGGTGTAGATGCACATATAATCGCCCGCGGCGTCGATGCGTTCGATGCTGTCGACGTCGACGCGAAAAATCTGGCCGCGGTCCTTGATATTGATCATCTTTTCATAGCGGTCGGCGGCGTGCGCATCGGGCTGTGTTTCAGCGTCATAATCGTCGACCGCGTCGGGAGCGACTTCGGCCAACACCGTTTTCAGTCGTTCGACCTCGGCCACGCCACGCTTTTCGGTGAGGCGCTGGCGCACCCGGTCGAGCGCATCGGCGAGCCGTTCGGGTTCGACCGGCTTGACCAGATAATCGACCGCCTGCGCTTCGAAGGCGCGGATCGCATGATCCGAGTAGGCGGTGACGAAAACGACGAGGGGCGGTTCGACCTCCATCAATCCCTGAATTACCGAAAAGCCATCGAAACCCGGCATCTGGATGTCGAGAAAAACGAGGTCGGGTTTGTGGGTCTTGATCTTGCGGATCGCCTCGCGGCCATTTTGCGCGGTGTCGACGATTTCGACATCGGTGTGCGGCTCCAGCCGCAGTTGCAGGCCTTGGGTGGCCAGTTTTTCATCATCCACCAGGATGGTTCTGATCGTCATGTCCGTTCGGTTCCAATCGTCATTTGCCCATCGGGCTGAAACGGAAACTCGATAACCACCGTGAATCCGCCGTCAGCGCCGCGTTGGGCATCGAACCGGTGCTGGTCGCCGAAAGCCTGCGCCAGACGGTCCCTGATATTGGCTAAACCCACGCCGGTCGATTCCGTTGCAAGACTGGTGGTGGGGTCGCCGCCATCGGCTGGCAATCCCGTGCCGGTGTCGGACACGATAATCCGAACATTTTGACCGGCCAGCTGTGCAGAAATCGTGATATCGGCGCCGTCCTCCTGTGGCGTCACCGCATATTTGATCGCGTTTTCGACCAGGGGTTGCAGGAGCAGCGAGGGCAATCGGGCGCGCGCGACCACCGGATCGATTGCGAAATGCGGGCGCAATCGCTCTTCAAAGCGCATCTTTTCAATGTCGAGATAGAGCTTCAGCGTCTCGATCTCCTGCGCCAGCGTGACCTGCGCCGTCGGTTCGTTGGCGAGGGTGTAGCGCAGGAACGCCGACAGCCGCGACAGCATCGCATTGGCGGGCTCGGTCTGTTTGAGCAGCACGAGCGTCGAAATGCTGTTCAGCGTGTTGAACAGGAAATGCGGGTTGAGCTGATAGCGCAGCATCGCAAGCTGCGCCGACGCCGCCTGAGCCTCCAGCCGGATGACGCGGTCATTCTGTTCCTCAAGCTGGAGAAAATAGTTGATCGCGAAATAGAGCGCCGACCACGCCGCGAGCGACGTCGCATCGATATAGACCGCGCCAAGGAGCAAGCTGGTGAACCCCGCCTCGCTGTTCGGATTCTGGATCTGCGCAACCCAGGCGTCGATAAATGCCCATAAGGCCGTGGCGATGCCCGACAGGCCAAAACTGACCCCCCACATCAGCAGCGGGCGGCGGCTGATCAGCGCGCGGTAACACACCGCGAGGATGAGCGAGAGCGAGAAGCCCGTGATCGCCGAAATCGTCTGCGGAATCAGGAAAGTTAGCGGCTGGCCATTGGCGAGCCCCGACACCCCGCGCAGGCCGAGCCAGGCGGCCCAGCCCAGAATCTGCAGATTCCAGAAGGCGCGGACCTTATTGTCGAAAAAAGGCCCCGGCGAAGACAGGCGAAACAGCGGCATGGGGGTCCGTAAGGTGGCGATGGTCAGCGGCTTCGCGCGCGAAGATGCGTCCCGGCGCGGCCAGTCATTCGGCAGCCACCGGCGCCAGTCCACCCTCGGCGCGCACCCGGGCCTGACCGAGGGGTTGAAGTTCGGCGCGATGCTTCCACAACAATTCCTTGTAACCGATCACCCGGCCATCATGCGCGGTCAGCGTCACCGGTCCGATCGGCTGTTCGTCGCGCGCATCGACAAGTACCGGGGTCGAGGGCACACCCGCGCCCCATTTTTCGCCCCATTGGCGCAGCGCGATCATCGCCGGCAGCAGTTCGATCCCTTTCTGGGTCAGCTGGTAACGCACCTTGCGGCGGTCTTCGGTCATCACTTCGCGCGCCATGATGCCATGATCGACCAGTCGCGACAGCCGGTTCGACAGGATATTGCGCGCGATGTTCAATTCCTGCTGAAATTCCTCGAAATGATGCACGCCGTTAAAGGCTGCGCGCAGGATCATGAACGACCAGCGTTCACCCATCGCTTCCAGCGCCAGCGGCAGGGCGCAATTGCCCCCGTCGATGTCGTTCAGCAGTTCGCGTAATTTTCCCATGACCCATGCCCTAACGTAAAATCGACCCCTGCGCCAAAAAAATATAGGGGCTTCGTTGCATTTCGCAACGCAATAGATTGGCCGACGCAAACGGTGGCAAGCCGCTGAACGGCGCGCGCAAACCCAGCCCGGTGTCGGCGCCGTCCCGCTTCGCTACCCGCAACAACCAATGCTGCCGATCACGGTTATCAAAGTTGCGAAGCCACGCGCAAACCGCGCAATCACATTTCGCATTGCAATTGCGCCGACATGAACGACATTGGACGCGATGCTAAGACAATATGAACTTGTCGAGCGCGTGCGCGCTTATGATCCCGACTGCGACGAGGCGCTGCTCAATCGCGCCTATGTGTTTACCGTCCAGAAACATGGCAGCCAGAAGCGCGCCTCGGGCGATCCCTATTTCAGCCACCCGGTCGAAGTGGCGGGGATTTTGACCGACCTACACCTTGATTGCGAAACGATCGTCACCGCGCTGCTCCACGATACGCTCGAAGACACGCTGGCTACCCCCGAAGAGGTAGAGCAGCTGTTCGGCGCCGACGTCGCGCGGCTGGTCGATGGGGTGACCAAACTCAGCAAGATCGAAGCGCAGACCGAAAATGAGCGCGCCGCCGAAAATCTGCGCAAATTCCTGCTCGCGATGTCCGACGACATTCGGGTGCTGCTGGTCAAGCTCGCCGATCGGCTGCACAATATGCGCACGCTGCATTTCATCCAGAATCCCGACAAACGGCGGCGCATCGCCAAGGAGACGATGGATATCTATGCCCCGCTCGCCGAGCGGATCGGCATGTATGAATATATGCGCGAGATGCAGCTTCTGGCGTTCAGCGAGCTTGAACCCGAGGCCTATGCCACGATCACCGGCCGCCTCGCGAAGCTGAGCGCGGGGGGCAAGGACAAGGTCGCCGCGATCAGCCGCGATTTCAAGGACCTGCTCGCCGGGGCGGGGATCGAGGCCGAAGTGTCGGGGCGCGAGAAGCACCCCTATTCGATCTGGCGCAAGATGCAGGAACGCCATGTCAGTTTCGAACAGGTCACCGACATCATCGCGTTTCGCATCGTCACACCGACCGACGCCGATTGCTACGCGGCGCTCGGGCTGATCCACCGCAAGTGGAAAATGGTCCCCGGCCGGTTCAAGGACTATATCTCGACCCCCAAGCGCAACGGCTATAAATCGCTGCACACGACGATCATGCACCAGCAGAATATGCGGATCGAAATCCAGATCCGCAGTCTGGACATGCACCAGCAGTCCGAGTTCGGTTTCGCCGCGCATTGGGCGTATAAACAGGGCGGCACCGCCCCCGACGGGCAGGCGGGGTGGATTCGCGACCTGATCGAAATTCTGGAGCAGACGCACGATCCCGAAGAGTTCCTCGAAAACACGCGCATCGCGATGTATCAGGACCGCATCTTCGCCTTCACCCCGAAGGGCAGCCTGCACCAGCTGCCCAAGGGCGCGACCCCGGTCGATTTTGCCTATGCCGTCCACACCGGGCTGGGCGACCGCACCGTCGGCGCGAAGGTCAACGGGCGGCTGGTGCCGCTCCGCACCCAGCTCAACAACGGCGACACCGTCGAAATCCTGTCGTCGGACAAACAGACCCCGCAGCCAGCCTGGCTGGGCTTTGCGGTCACCGGTAAGGCGCGCGCCGCGATCCGCCGCCATGTGCGGTCAAAGGAAAAGGTCGAACTCGCCGCACTCGGCCGCAAGATGTACGACGAAATCGTCGCGCGCCTGCCGAACAAGGTCGGCGACAAGGCGCGCGCCGCGGCGCTGACCCGGCTCAAGCTCGACAGCGACGCCGCGCTGTATGTGGCGATCGCCAAGCAGCGGCTGACCGACAATATGGTGCTCGAAGCCCTCGTCCCCGGCATCACCGCCGAGATGAAGGCCAAGCCCGGCAAGTTTGGACAGGGCGCCGCGGTGTCGATCGCCGGTCTGACCCCCGGCGTCGCGTACCAGCTCGCCGATTGCTGCCACCCCGTCCCCGGCGACCGCATCGTCGGGCTGGCGCGTCCGGGCGAAGGGATCGAGGTGCATGTCATCGACTGCCCGAGTCTCGCCGATGGGGTCGATGCCGACTGGATCGACTTGAGGTGGCAAGAGGACAGCGAGGGCGGCAACGCGCGGCTGTGCATCGTCATCCTCAACGAACCCGGCACGCTCGCCGAAATGTCGGGCATCCTCGCCGCTAATTCGGCGAACATCACCAATTTGCGGCTGTCGAACCGCGAGGGGGGTTTCCACACCTATGACGTCGTCGTCGAAGTGCGCGACGTCCATCATGTGATGCGCATATTATCGGCGCTACGCGCGTCGGACACGGTGGTGCAGGCCGAGCGGCTTTAGTCCAACCCAAAAATCCCGTTCGCATCGAGCGAAGTCAAGATGCCCATAAGGCGTGCGCGAGCGATGGGTGTCTCGACTTCGCTCGACACGAACGGGCTGGGTGGCCGCTAGTTCGCGGATAGCAACGGCGGCCGCCACGCGCCCTGATCCACCTCGTCACGCACCTTGTACACCAGCCCTTTGCTGTTCAGGAACAGCTTCTCCATTTCGGGCCGGGTGAACGGCCGCGAGCCCAGCCGCCCGAACACCGCCATCTGGCCGCCGGTCTCGTCGACCGCGCGATCACGGTCGAGCCCTTTCGACAGCGCGAGCGCGGGTGACGGCGTCTTGGCCCAGGCGATCAGTTCGGGGGTCGGTTTGGGCGAGAAGCCATAGAGGCCCGGATTGTCGGGGCTGGTCAGTTGGATCACCTTGATCCCGCCGCGCCCGTCGGCGACATAACCGAACAGCGACGCATTGGTCGAGGCGACGATGACATCCTCAGCATCGGTCATGGTGCCGCCAAAGGTCAGTCCCGGCCACACGATCGGCGCCGCGGGGCGCGTGACATCGACGATGACGAGGCCATCCTGCTTGGCCGCGACGTACATATAGGTCCGCGCGAGGTAGATTTTGCGGGCATTGGCGAGGCGAACGGTCCCTTCGGGCACCGCGACCGGCACCGCGAGACTAGTGACGTCGAACAGCTTCACCCCCTCGGCATCGGTGACCCACAGATAGCGGAACTGCACCGCGCTGGCGCGCGCATCAGTCAGCGGCAATTGCGCCGTGACCTTGGGTGCCAGCGGCGTCGAGAGGTCGAGGACGACCAGTCCGGCGTCGGTGGTGATGTAGGCGATACTGCCCGCGAGCGTGACGTGCCGCGCGCCCGCGAGCACATTGCCCTCGTTCCAGGTCAGCGCGCGTTTCAGCTTGTTGTTGCGGAATTCGCCGTCGGCGAGCGTATCGACATCGACGAGTACCAGCCCCTCGACGCTGTCGGTGATGACGGCGTAGCGATAGATGTCGTGCATCACCTGCTCGTGGTTTTCGGGGAAGTCGCGGACGATCGCTTCGTTGCGGCTGACGCTGATCGGCTGCGTCGTCGCCAGCGCCATGCAGGTCGCGTTCTTCGTTCTCACATGGGTGTCATGGCCGAGCCCCGAGAAGGGAGCGCGGATGATGCGTTCGGAGAAGCCCTTGTTGCCGATCGAGGCGACGTCATAGATGCGGAAACCACCGCGCCCCTCGGCGACAAACATATATTCGCCGCGCTGTTGCAGGCAGTTCACGCGCCCGCTGGTCCCCTGGACGATATTGGCGAACTCCTCGAGCGCCTGCGTCTCGCCCGACCCCTTTTTGTCGAAAATCTTGCCGCGCACCCAATTCTTGAGCTCGCGGCCGTTCTGGTCGACGTGCAGCCGCCAGTAATCGGGGTAGCCATATTTGTGCAGATAGCTGCCGATCACCGCCTGCGGTTCATCCCATTCGGTGACGCGCGTCGCCTGGAAACCATCCTCCATCCCCGACCAGACATTGAGGCCGACGAAGTTCACGAAGTTGGTACCGAGCAGCATCAGCTGCGACATGATCGCATTATTATCGTCGGTGGCGGACACGTGGCAGTCGCTGCACTGCTTGGTTTCCTGGCGGCGCACCGTGTGCGGGAAATGCGGCGCAAAGGCCTGGCTCGAATAGCCCGCCGACGAGATCGGCGGCTGCTGCACATAGATACGTTCGCGGTTGATATTGGTCGATGACAGGATCAACGCCGAGGTCGAGCGCACCGGCGTGATGATGCCGCGCACCTCGCCGTTCGGGCCGGGCTCGCCGGGCTTGGTCAGCTGGTGACGGCCAAGCTGGAACATCTCGTCGCGCGCGACCTGCGGGTTGTAGGTCGCGAAATTGCGCGTCTCCTCGCCCTCGAAATGGTGCATCTTGGTTTTCCAGTTCGCCTCGATCGGCAAATGGCAGCCGCCGCAGCTGGTGGTCCATGACAGGTGGCAGGTAAAGCAGGTCAGCTTGTCGTCGCCATGGGCGCGGTCTTCCTTCGCGATACCCGGCCCCCACTCGAACTTGCCGTCGTCGCTGCCCGCGCGCGCCATCAGCTTGGCGCGTGCCGCCTTGGCATTGAAATGCGGCCCCGGGGTTACCGCCTGCCTGACCAGACTGACCTGCCATTCGAGTTTCGGATCGACAATCGAACGCTGGATCAGGCCGATCACCTCGGCATCGTCATTATACTGGAATTCGAAACGGCGGCGTCCGTCGGGGTTGCGCAGCAGCGCGAGATTATTGCCCTTCGGGCGCGCCGCGACGTTCGAGGTGAGCAGGTTCGGGAACGCATCGGCGGTGCCGTGGCAATCCTTGCAGCTGATTTCGACCGCGTTGGCGACTTCGCCCTGGATATAGCCATTGCCGTGGCTGTCCTGCGCGAAATGGCAGTCGGCGCATTGCATGCCCTTTTCGGCGTGGATGTCCATCATATGGACCGACTTGCCGGGGTTGATGCCGGGCGGAACAAACTTGCCCTCGACCCCCGGTTTGCCGGGGTCGGCACTCGACAGGCAGAGGTCGCGTTCCTTGGGATCGGTGTAATGGCTACAGCTTTTGCGCCATTTTTCCGGATCCTTGGGATCGATGATGTTCGCGGCATCGGTGCCATAGGTCGACATATTGCCTTCGGCGTTCAGCAGATTGCCATTGCGATCGCGTTTGAAGATGCCGCGGAAATTCCAGCCATGGCCGTGATAGTCGGCGAACTGCGTGTCCTTGTTGCTGTCGTTGACGTCATAGACGTCGCGCAGGAATTCGACATCGGCCCACAGCCCGCGCGTTGCCGCGGCCTCGGGATTGCGTTCGAGCACCTTGTGGGCCTCGGCGGCAGTCGGATAGCGCTGCTGCTTGTATTTCTTCTGATAGTCCTCGTCGCTCATCCCTGGCGGACGCGGCGCCGTGTTGTCGGGGCCCGGCCACATTTGCGGCGCGTCGGATTCATAATCCCACATCGTGTAGCCGAGGTACGAGTTCAGGAAGATGTTCGGCTGGTGCATGTGGCACGTCATGCACTGCGAGGTCGGGATCGCGCGGGTGAAGGCGTGGCTGATCGGATGCCCTGATTCGCGGCGCGGGCGCGGTTCGCGCTGCGGGGCTCCGGCGGTGGCGGCGGCAGGGTCGATCAAGCCGCCATGTCCGGTCCCGCCGACAAAGCCGTCGTCGGGCGCCATATGCGATGCGTCCGAATGACCGCCGCCCGCGGGTTTCTTGCTCCCGTCGTAACCGCCGCCGGTCCATAATTTTTCGCGGATCGTCGGGTCGACGGTGTCGGTTTCGCCGTCGCGGCCATATTTGGCATAGGTCAGACTGTGGCGCGGTTCGCGGTCGTTGGCATAGACGACGTGGCAGCCCGAGCAGCCCGAATGGCGATAGTCGCCCGGCTGGTCGTTCGTCCCCATAAACCACATCAGCGGATCATTGAGGCGCGTCTTGTGAATGTTGAGCACCGGGATCGCGACGCGCAGCCCGGTGCCGGGGCCGCGGTTCGATTGCTTCAGGTCGGGACGCCCGGGTTCTTCCAGTCGCTGGATGCTGCCACTCGGATTGGGCAGGCCGATTTCGGGGAATTGCGTGATGATATTGCGCCCGCCGCGCTCGAAGACGCGGAACACGTCGCCGGGCGGGATCACGCTCCAGCGGGGCAGCGGATACATCTTCGCCAGCGCACCGCGCTTTTTTTCCTCGTCGGTCAGGATCTTGTCGAAGCCGAAGCTCGGCTTGCACGCCTCGGCATATTCTTCCTTCGTCAGCCGCGACGAGGGCGAAAGAATGCAGGCAGGTTCGCCGGTGCGCGTGTAGGCCTCTCCAAACACGTAATTTTTATACGGCACGATGCCATTGTTATAGGCGGCTCCGCCCCACAGCATCGCCGAGGTCGACATCAGCGAGCGTTCGGTCGCCTCGATCACCTCAAGGTGGCACGCACCGCACGCCTCGCGCGCGACGCGGTAATCGCTGGGGTTCACGAAGCGGATGAATTCGGGCGATTCCTTGTTGAGCAAGGTGTAGCTGCGCTGCGGGTTCGCCGAGCTGTCGTGCCAGGCGCCGGGCAAGGTCGGTTGCGGGTGCGCAAGCGCCATCACCGCCTTGTTGGTGGGATGTTTATAGCCGAGCGAGGGGGTGCCGATCTGGCTCGCGTCGCCGCCGTGGCAGTCGGTGCAGCCCAATCGCACCGCCGGGGTCGCGTGCATCGACGGCTGGTCGGTGCGCGTGTGGCAGCTATAGCAACCCTCCGACTTTGCGCTGACATTGGCCTCGGTCTGCTCACGCGGCGCGGGCGGCGTGAAGCGATAGGTGATCTTGAGCGGCTTCTCTTCCTCGGCGGCGCGCCCGACGCTGGCGCCAAAGGCGGCGCACATCGTGACGAAGGCGAGCAGGGCGAAGAGTTTGCGCATCATCATCAAAAACTCAAAATCACATTGGCGAGGATCGACACATAGGCGTCGTTCTGCTGCTTGTTGTCGAACAGATCCTTGAACCCCTTGCCGGGCAGCAGCACCGCACCGCTGAGCCGCCCGACGATGTTCTGCGTCGCCTTGGGCCGCCAGATCGTCGCCACCGACAGGTCGAAGCCGATATCCTTGGGGATCGAGCCTTCGGTGCGTAGTGCCTGCAACGACGAGGTATTCTCGAACCATAGGTGGTTGGCGTTGACACTGACGCGAAATTCGGGGGTCAGGTCGAAATCGGCGCCGACCCCGACAAACACCGTGCCGGGATTGTTGAAGTTCGACTGCCCCTCTTCCTTCGACGAGCGCAGCGAATTCAATATGCCATTGCGGCCGTTGATCGAAATGACGCGCCCGCCGCCCGCGAAGGGGATCGTCTGGCGGATCCAGTAGCTGGTGTCGGCGCCGCCAAAGATCGGATTCTCGAAAATCGCGTCGAAGCCGCCTTCGGTGTCATTATACGGGTCGCCGTCGCCGGTGGCGTAAAGGCCCGAGAGGCGAAAGCGCAGCCAGTCCACGTCGTAGCTGAATTCGACCGCGCCGAATCCCGCGCGGATCTGCGCCGGTTTGCTGGTGAAAAAGCTGTTCCGGTCTTCGCCGAGTGCGGCGTAAAAGCTGGCGGTCAGGTTGATCCGCCCGATCCGCCCGTCGGCGCTATACCCAAGATAGACGACATCATATTCGCGCCCGCGCAGGTCGCCAAGCAGCGCCGGGCGCACCGGGAAACCGTTATGGTCGATCTGCACGTCGTTCTTTTCGCGGTTCATATTATAGGTCACGCTGACTTGGCTGGTCAGCCCGACGACCGGAAAATCCTGGCGATAAAGATTGGCGGTCAGCACAAAATCGTCGCGCGGGGTCTGGGTGATGTCGTTGAGCCCCGAATTGGTATCCTTTTCCAGTCGCCAGAAGGCCGCGAAATTATACTGGAAACGGTTGTTGTCGCGATTGCCGAAGAAACGCAGCCCAAGCTGGCTGTCGTTGAACAGGAAGCCGCGAAAATCGCTCTGGAAAGGCTGGATGCCCAGCCGCACCGAATAGAAGTCATAACGGTCCGACGTGTTGCCGAGATGCTTGTCGACGAACAATTCCTGCACCCCCAGGAACGAGTCGTAGCGATGGCTCGCCTTCGACGGCCGCACGTCGAGCACGCGCCGTTCGGGGACGTCGACATAATTGGCCTGATAGGCGAGGGTGACGCGATATTCGATGTCGGGCGGCTTGAACGCGGTCGACCCCTTGATCAGCGCCGCGCCGACGATGAAGGTCTGGGCAAAGACAAAGCTGCGGTCCTTGCCGAACACGTCGAGACTGCCCGGGCGTTCGGTTGTCTGGACCCCGACCGGGATCGGAAAAGTGCGCGGTTCGAACACCGTGTCGGACACCGCATTGGCAACGATGAACCAGTCGTCGCCCTTGATCGGCAGCCACGGCACCTTGCTGCGGTCGATCGCGCGGTCACCCTTGTAGGTGTTCTGGTGATAAGGATCGAACCAGCGTTCCTTGACCACCCCCAGGCTTTCGATCAGGCGCCAGCGGTCGGGAACCGGCAACTGGTCCTCCATCCCCGGAAACGCCTGCGGCGGCGGCGGCCGTAGCGCGCCGACATTGTCCTGCGTCAACGCATCGGGCAGGTCGGGGCGATAGCCAGGGCGGCGACGCCCCTCGATGATCTGGGTGACCAGATCGTCCTTGATCATGTCCTGCCAGTCGACAGGCGGCGGCGGCGGGATCAGTTCATCGGCGGGCTGTTCGGCGGTCGCGGCATTCCCGGCGATGGGCGGTTCGTCCGCCGCGGGCGATGGCGGCGTGACCTCGCCCGTTGGCGTGCCTTGCGCCACGAGCGTCGCGATGATCGGTAGCAGGCTACTTCCGAGGGCGCTCATGAGCCTCGCCTCCGCCAGCCGCCGCGCCCCTGCGAAGGCAGGGGCCTATCATCGGCGCTGTCGAATCTCAGCCGCCGTTCGTTTGACATCGAAACGGTGGGAGATGGACCCCTGCCTTCGCAGGGGCGCTGCGACAATAAAGGCGGGAGCCGCGTCATCGCCTACAGCCCGTCGCAGACATTTTGGGTGGCGGAGTCGAGGAACGGCGCGAACGGGCAGCTGATGTAGCGCAGCCGCACCCCGGCGCCGACGTTGACGACGACATTGTCCGAACGGATCGCTTTGGGCGCGTTGCCGATACCGCCGACGCGCGCGCCGCCATTATGCGCGCCAAGGAAGCTGATCATGTCGTCCTGATCGATGCCATCGCCCGACACGCCGATCGCGCCGACCAGCTGGTTGCCGCGATAGATGGGGACTGAACCGGGGAAAATCTGGATGCCGTTCTGCAGCCGGTTTTGTCCCGCCGCGACGTCGGGCAGGGTGGTACAGCGCGCGGGGGTGTCGCTGGCACTGGCGCCCGAAACGAACCCCAGATGGGCGCCGAGATTGCCGATGATCAGCGCCGACTGCAGCCCGGTCGAGAAAGGGTTGAACTGTGCGATCGGGCGCGACAACGGCCCGTTCGGGCGCCCGACCTCGCCATCGGGGAAATAGGGCCGCGCCAAATTGCCGATCGCGCGGTCGGCATAAGCGACCGTGCCGGTCAGCGCCGCCGGGTCGTTCAGGAAGCTGCGCGTCGCGGGAACGAACTGCCGGATGTCGGCGCTGGCGTTGGCGCTGAGCTCGGTCGCGGCCAACGCGCTCGAGAAGAACGCGGCGGTGCGCGCTTTTTGCAGGCTGACGTCGGTGCCAAAAATCGGCGCGTCAGGCGAGCGGACAATTCCCAGCACCGACCCATGCGTGTCGACGATGCTGATCGTCACCTGCGCGCGGCTGTCGAGCGGACGGCGGATCTGGGCGCGGGCGCGGCTCATCACCGCAAAGGCTTCTTCGAGCACCGCGCGCGCCTCGACCTGCGTCAGCGGCGCGCTGTTGGTCGCGCCGTCGGTCCCGGCGCGCAGCGGATAGCGGTTGGTACCGCTGCCGTTGGTCAGTACAAAGGCGTCGCGGTTCGAAAACTCGGCCGCCGTTGCGGCTCGGATGCCCGACGCTTCGCTGCCATAAGCGATGCCGGCGGTGACCGCGGCATTGGCATAGCCGATCACCGCGACCAGATTGCCCGCGCTGCCGTTGAGGCTGGCAAAGCTCGCCCCGCCACTGGTTTGCACCCCGGCAAAGGTCGCGTCGGAAAAGCGCAGGCTGGTCCCATCGACGGTGATCTTGTCGGCGGTGATGGTGGAGGGTGCCTCGAACCCGCGCGTCCCCGCCAGCGCGATGAATTCCTCGGGGTCGTTGTCGATGTCGAGGATGTTGGGGTCGCTGCCGTAGACGCCGTCGCCCATCACCCCGATGCCGCCGACCAATACGCCATTTTTGTAAAGCGGCAGCCCGCCTGGATCGGCGGCGAGGCCGAGCGGCGAGCGTTTGGGGCCGATCAGCGCCGCGCCCCCCGCCGCGCCAAAACGCGCCGACAGATCGCTGCACGGCAGCTGGCTGAACTGCACCCCGAACAGCGGGCCGCTCTCCAGCCCGACGGTGGTCGGCGCGGGCGGGAAATGTTCCTGGACGATCTGGCTGGCGGTGCGGGTCGAAAAGGCGTTGCCGCCGCTCGACAGGTAAGCGCCGGTCAACGCCTTGGCGATCGCGCCGCCCTCGGCGGGGAAGGTCACATTCTGCGCGTCGATGTTCACGCCGTTCGGCGCTGCCGACGTCGTCGCGGTCGCGCGCGCGCCGGTCATCCGGAACACGCCAAGCACATTGCCGACGCGGTCGGTCACCGCGATCACCGAGGGCAGGCCACGCGCCTGCGCTTCGGCGATCGCCTGCGCCAGCACACGCTCGACGTCGGTCGTCGTCAGCGCCTCGGCAGCGGGCGGGGTGTAGAGGCCGCCCGTCGGGGTCGGCGTCGGTGCGGGCGCCGGGCTGGGGGTCGGCGTACTGCCGCCGCCCCCGCCACCCCCGCAAGACGAGAGCAGTAGCGCCCCCATTGCGGCAAAGGCCGCCGAGCGGAAGAGATGGCGGTTGCCCCGCATGATCTTACCGCAGCGCCCGGATCGCGCGCACGGCGCTGCCGAAGGATGCCTGGAATTCGGCGGGCTTGTAAGCGTTGGGATCCTTTACCGCGGCATAGGCGCGGTCGATATCGCCGCGGATTCCCGCCGCGGCGCCGACCGTCACGCGCCCCGACGACACCATCGCGTTGAGCAGCGTATCGACCCCCATCACCGCCTGCTGCGATCCCGAATAGTCGGTGAAGCGGTCGCCGATCGCTTTGGCCGAGATCGCATCAACCATGGCGAAGGCGTCGGTGCCCGAAAAGCTGCGCGCGGCGAACGCGCTCTTGAGCGCCGCCACCGTCTGCGCCAGCTGCGCCGCGGCGGCGACCGCGCTGGGGCGATCGGTGGCCATCGCCTTGTGGAACGCCGCGGTGCGCGCCGCGAGCTGGTCGGCGAGCGCGGGGGCGGCCAACCGCGCGGCAGCGGCGAGCATGATCAGATTTTCGTCGTTGTACGGCGGCATCCCCTCGGGAATCTGGCGCCCCGGATTGTCGACGCCGGTCCGCACCGGCTTCGCCTGATCGAAAATGCGGCGGTGACAGCTGTGGCAGTCGAGGAAATAGAATTCGGGGAACATCCCCTCGGTCCCGCGGCGCGACTGGAACAATGTCAGGCTGCGTTCGATCGCGGTCGCCTGTCCCACCGCCCACATCTGGACATGGTCGGTGCGCCCGGTCGCAGAACCGAACTTGCGCCAGCCATAATCGGCATCCTCCTGATGATGCGCCTGCAGGGTCGAGAAGAGGTCGAGCTCGAAGGCGATGCGCGGATGCCCCGCCGCCATGATGCGGTGGGTGACAAACTGGCCGTCGGCCGCCGATCCGAAGTGGCAGTCGACGCACACCCCGGCGCGCACCACCGGATCCTCCAGCTTTTTCAGCCCCGCCGCCAGATTGGCGAGATGTTTCTGGCGCATTTCGGCATCGGGGTTGGCGCTGGTGCCGACCCCGGCATAATGGCTGGCCAGCCAGCCGCCCGCGGGGCCGTGGCAGGATTCGCAGCCGACCCCGTCCTCGGTCGGCACGCTGCCGCGCATCGCGCCCTTGGCGGCAACCGCGCCCGCGGTCGCGTGACAGCCGATGCACATCTGCGCCGTTGCCGGATCGCCGATCCCCAAATTGCGCGCGATGAACTGGCTGCGGCTGTTGCTGAGCACTGCCCACGCGCGGCTGTGCGCGCCGCCGGGAGTCGAGGGCTCCTGCCATTTCATCAGCTCGTCCTGGCGCACGACGGTCCCGTCGCCTTCCATCCGGCCGTGGCAGGTCGATCCGGCGCAGGAAGCGACGCCAGTATAGCGCGCGGCGGGCTCGCCCTGCGAACGGGCGGGGGACGCGAAGACAAACGCCGCGATCGCAAGCGCGCACAGCAAGGCAGCAAGCGCAGCTAACGCCGCCCAAGGCCGATCGCCGCGCTCCTTCCCAGCGTGCGTCGTCATTCGCGCATACCCCTTTTTCCCCCGGCCCGGCGCTTTTGCGCCTTAGGGCCGCAATTACACTACCCCGAAAGCCAGCATCGCGTCAGCGACTTTCTTGAAGCCGCCGATGTTCGCGCCCTTCACATAGTCGATATAGCCGCCGCCCTGATCGCCATAGGTGATGCAGCTTTTGTGGATGCCGTCCATGATGTCTTTCAGCATCTGCTGCAGCTCGGGCTCGCTCCAGCTGCGGCGCCCGCTGTTCTGGCTCATTTCCAGCCCCGACACCGCGACGCCGCCGGCATTGGCGGCCTTGCCCGGCGCGAACATGATCTTCGCATCCTTGAACACATGCACGCCCTCCAGGTTGGTCGGCATGTTGGCGCCTTCGCTGACCGCGATACAGCCGTTCTTGACCAGTTCGCGCGCATCGTCGCCGAGCAGCTCGTTCTGCGTCGCGCACGGCAGCGCGACATCGCATTTGACCCCCCAAGGCGTCTTGCCCGCGGTAAAGCTCGCGCCCTTGAACTCGTCGCAATATTCCTCGATCCGGCCGCGGCGGTGGGTCTTGTGCGTCTTTACCCAGTCGATCTTTTCCTGGGTGATGCCGTCGGGATCGTGGATGAAACCGCCCGAATCGGACAAGGTCAGCACCTTGCCGCCCAGCTGGACGATCTTTTCGGCCGCGTGCGTCGCGACATTGCCCGAACCCGAGATGACCGCGGTCTTGCCGGTGAGGTCCTGCCCCTTGGCAGCGAGCATATTGGCGAGGAAATAGACCGCGCCATAGCCCGTCGCCTCGGTGCGGATCAGCGAGCCGCCCCATTCGAGCCCCTTGCCGGTCAGCACCCCGGTGAACTCGTTCGTGATCCGCTTATACTGGCCGAACATGAAACCGATTTCGCGGCCGCCGACCCCGATGTCGCCCGCGGGGACGTCGATGTCGGCGCCGATGTGGCGATACAGCTCGGTCATGAAGCTTTGGCAAAAGCGCATGATCTCGCGCACGCTCTTGCCCTTGGGGTTGAAGTTCGATCCGCCCTTGCCGCCGCCCATCGGCAGCCCGGTCAGGGCATTTTTAAACGTCTGTTCGAACGCCAGGAATTTGAGCACCGATTCGGTGACCGACGGGTGGAAACGAATGCCGCCCTTATACGGGCCGATGGCATTATTGTTCTGGACACGCCAGCCGCGCTGGACGCGGATATTGCCCTTGTCGTCCTCCCAGCAGACGCGGAAAGACACCACCCGGTCGGGCTCGGCGATGCGCCGCAAGATCTGCTGCGCGTGATATTCTTCCTTGTCGGCGATGAAATCGAAGATGTCCTCCGACACCTCCTGCACCGCTTGGACGAACTCGGGTTGCCCCGGGTTCCGCTTCTTTACGCCTTCCATGAACGTCGAAAAATCGACGTGATCCGAAACTGCCATGCACCCCTCCCCTAGTATGACTGGGAAAGCCGGTGCGACCCCGACGATTTTAATCGTTGACCGACCTTATGTGCCAAAGGCTACACCATCGCCACGCAAAGGCAATATGACTGCGCGCACAGGCCGCGTTTTTTCACCGGCCGCACAAAGGGGCAAAAATGAGCGAGACCAAGAGCATGATCGGCGGCATGTCCGGCACCAACCGCGCGATCCTGATCGCTGCCTTTGTCCTGCTCGCGGCGGCAATCGGCTATGCCATCTGGCGCGATTCGGCGCCTGCGGGGGCCGATCCAGCAGTACCGAATGCCGCCGCGCCGTCCGACCAGCTCGCGGCGCTGGAGGCTCGAACCAAGAGCGAACCGAACAGCGCCGAGGCGTGGACCGCGCTCGGCGCGGCGCGATTCGACCTGAGCGATTTTGCGGGGGCCGCGGCGGCTTATGAAAAAGCGACCGCGCTGTCGCCCGAGTCGGCGGGTCTGTGGTCAGCGTTGGGCGAAGCGCGAGTGATGGGCAGCGACAGCGACCCGATGCCCGCGACGGCACTCGCCGCGTTCGACAAGGCGATCGCGCTCGACGCGAAAGATCCGCGCGCGCGGTATTTCCTGGCGGTCAAGAAAGACATTGGCGGCGACCATCGGGGCGCGATCGACGACTGGTTCGCGCTGCTCGCCGACACACCGCAGGGCGCGCCGTGGGAGGCGGATTTGCGCCGCACGATCGAACAGGTCGGCGCGATCCACAAGATCGACGTCGCGAGCCGCCTTGCGAGCACGCAAGCGCGCCCGCTGACCGCCGACGAAATGCCCGTTGCGGCGCGCGGCATTCCGGGGCCGAGCCGTGCGGATATGGAGGCGGCGTCACAGCTGCCCAAGGGGCAGCAGGATCAGATGATCCAGGGCATGGTCGACGGGCTGGAGGCGAAGCTGAAGGCCAATCCCGCCGACGTCGACCGCTGGATCATGCTGATGCGCAGCCGGATGACGCTGGGCGAAAGTGCGAAAGCCGCGCAGGCGCTGAAGGACGGGATTGCCGCGAACCCCGCGGCGGCGGGGCGGCTGAAGGCGCAAGCGCAGTTGCTGGGCGTCCCGGGGGCATAACTTTTTGGTTCACGCGGAGGCGCGGAGGCGCGGAGAATCTTTCGGCCCCGTTCGTGCTGAGCTTGTCGAAGCACCGTTCTTTACGTCGGCGGCCGCAAGAACGAACAACCGTTCGACAAGCTCAGGGCAAACGGTGCGTATAGATTCTCCGCGCCTCCGCGTCTCCGCGTGAACCCTGTTAACCCGCCATCAGCGCCGCATTGCCCCCCGCCGCAGTGATGTCGGTGCTGATCGTCTTTTCCTCAGCAAAACGGTGCAGATAATGCGGGCCGCCCGCCTTCGGACCGATCCCGGACAGACCGCGACCGCCGAACGGCTGCGAGCCGACAATCGCGCCGATCTGGTTGCGATTGACGTACACATTGCCGACCTGCGCGCGCGCCGCGACATGCGCCGCGACCCCGTCGATCCTCGTGTGAACACCTAATGTCAGCCCGTATCCCGAGGCATTGATCGCATCGATCAGCGCGTCGAGCTCGCCGCCCTTCCACGTCGCGACGTGCAGCACCGGGCCGAAAATCTCGCGCTTCAGGTCGGTGACATGGTCGAGGCGGATGACGACGGGCGGTACGAAATGACCGCCCGCGGGCAGGTTCGTCCGCGCCGCTTCGGCGAGCACCCGCCCCGCGGCGCGCGCTTCGGCGACATAGGCGGCGATGTTCGCCTGCGCTTCATCATCGATGATCGGGCCGACGTCGGTGGCCAATATGGACGGATCGCCGATGTTGAGTTCGGCCATCGCGCCCGCGACCATCTCGATCATCGTATCGGCGACATCTTCCTGGACACACAGCAGCCGCAGCGCCGAACAGCGTTGCCCCGCCGACTGGAAGGCGCTGGCGACGGCATCGCGCGCGACCTGTTCGGGCAAGGCGGTCGAATCGACGATCATCGCATTGGCGCCGCCGGTCTCCGCAATCAATGTCGCGATCGGGCCGTCGCGCATCGCCAGTCCGCGGTTGATCGCGCGCGCGACCTCGGTCGATCCGGTGAAGGCGACGCCGATGATGTCGGGGTTGCCGGTGAGCGCCGCGCCGACCGTTTCGCCGCGACCGGGGAGGTAATGCAGCACATCGCCGGGAACGCCCGCTTCGAGCAGCAACTCAACCGCGGCGTGCGCGATCAGCGGCGTCTGTTCGGCGGGTTTGGCCAGCACGCTATTCCCCGCGGCGAGCGCCGCCGCGACCTGCCCAAGGAAGATCGCGAGCGGGAAGTTCCAAGGGCTGATGCACACGAACACGCCCTTGCCTTCGAGCATCAGCTCGTTGCGCTCGCCAGTCGGACCTGGGAGCGCGACGGGATAGGTGAATTCGGCGCGCGCTTGCGCCGCATAATAGCGCAGGAAATCAACCGCCTCGCGCACCTCGGCGATCGCATCGACCAAAGTCTTGCCCGCCTCGTCGATCGCAAGGCCAAGGAACAATGCGTCATGTTCTTCGAGCATGTCGGCGGCGCGTTCGAGCCGTTCGGCGCGGAAGGCGCCGCCTGCGAGGCTCCAATTGTCCTGTGCGGCGCGCGCCGCGGCAACCGCATCGGCGACCGCAGCGCTGTCGGCCTCGATGACCTGCCCGGCGATTGCGCCTGTCGCAGGATTGCGCACCGGATCGGCCGAACCCGTTCGCGCCACACCGCCGACGATCGGCGCCGCAACCCGATCGCTGCGCCGCGCTGCGCCGATTGCGGCGACCAGCGCTTCGGGCACCCCGGGTTCGCCGAGGTCGTAGCCGCGCGAGTTCCGGCGCGCCGGATCGAACAAGCCGATGCCGGTCGCAATCTTTGACGACGCAGCACTCGCAACGCTGCGCGGATCGACCGCCAGCTGTTCGGCGCTGACATCGGGGTCCGAGAATTGATGCACGAAGCTGGAGTTCGCGCCATTTTCGAGCAGGCGGCGGACGAGGTAGGCGAGCAGGTCGCGGTGGGTGCCGACGGGGGCATAGACGCGCACCGGCCGCGGCGGCGGGAACAGCGCGACGAGCGCATCATGCGCGCCCTCGCCCATCCCGTGCAACCGCTGCAGCTCGTAATCGGCGCCCGCGAACAGTTCGGCGACAAACGCCAGCGTCATCGCATTGTGGCTGGCGAACGCGGGATAGATGCAATCCTGCGCGTCGCGAAGCAGCTGGGCGCAGCGCATATAATTAAGGTCGGTATGCAGTTTGGCGGTGAACACCGGAAAATCGCTCAGGCCCAACGTCTGGGCGCGCTTGATCTCGGTATCCCAATAGGCGCCCTTGACCAACCGCATCGACAGCTTGACCCCGCGCGCCCGGGCACAGTCGGCGAGCCATTCGATCACCGCCGGGGCGCGTTTCTGATACGCCTGGATCACGATGCCGAGGCCAGTCCAACCGTCGGCGATCCCGGCATCGACCAGCGCCGCAAACACATCCATATGCGGTTCCAGCCGGTCGCTTTCCTCGGCATCGATCATCAGCGGGATGTTCACCGCGCGCGCCGCCTTGGCGAGTTCGATCACCCGCGGCACCAGTTCGCCGATCACGCGCGACCGCTGGAGATATTCGTAGCGCGGGTGGAGCGCCGACAGCTTGATCGAAATGCCATGATTGGCATGCGGATCGCCGGGCTTCGCATCGCGGCCGATGCGGGTAATCGCGTCGGCATAACTGTCGTAATAGCGCGCCGCATCTTCGGCGGTGCGCGCCGCTTCGCCCAGCATGTCGAAGCTCGCGAGTTCGGACTTCTCCTTATCGGCGCGCTTGACCGCGGCGTCGATCGTCTCGCCCATCACGAACTGCTGGCCGAGCAGCTTCATCGCCGCCAGCGCCGCCTGGCGGATCACCGGCTCGCCCGAGCGGCGGACCATCGATTTGAGCAGGGTCAGCGGGTTCGCCTTGCTGCCCATCGCGTCGAGCATCAAGGTCGCTGACCCCAGCGACAGGCCGCGCGCCGACAGTGCAACGATCAGCGGGCTGTCCTCGTCGTCGCCTTCCTTCCACTGGCGCCCGGCGATCTTGTCGCGGATCAGCGCATTGGCGGTTGCGCTGTCGGGAACGCGCAGCAACGCTTCGGCGAGGCACATCAGCACGACGCCTTCCTCGGTCGACAGCCGATACCGGTTCATCAACTGCGCGACGAGCGTCTCGCGGTCGCCCTCTGCCTTGGCCCTGCGGATCAGGTCGAGCCCGCGCCGGGTGACCGCCTCGACGCTGGCCGGAGACGCGGCAAGCGCGGCGTGGAGGTCGGCGACGATGTCGGCTTCGCTGCGGCGGGCGAGGGCGCGGAGTGCGGCGCGATCATTGGTCTGGGTCATCCGCGCAACATATCGCAGCATAGCACGGCAATCTGACCGATTATGCGTCGTTGCATTTATCTTTTGACCTATTATCGGATCAGTTTTAGGCGATTATGATGAATGAAACGCCCCTTGCAGTCGATCTGGATGACTTCGACCGCAAAATCCTGTCGATTCTGCGCCGCGACGGCCGCATCACCTTCACCGATCTCGCGCAGCAGGTCGGCCTGTCGAAAACGCCGTGCCAGCAGCGCGTCCGCCGCCTCGTCGATAAGGGCGTAATCACCGGATTTGCCGCAATCGTCGATCCCGCCAAGGTCGGGCTCGACCATGTCGCCTTTGCCGAGGTGAAATTGTCCGACACGCGCGAGGCGGCGCTCAAGCAATTCAACGCCGCGGTGCGCGCAATTCCCGAGGTCGAGGAATGCCACATGATCGCGAGCAGCTTCGACTATCTGCTCAAGGTCCGCACCGTCGACATCCGCCGCTATCGCATCGTGCTGGGCGAAAAAATCTCCAGCCTGCCGCATGTCGCCAGCACCTCGACCTTCGTCGCGATGGAAACGATCAGCGAAGCCAAGCGCTGACACCCATATTGACCACCGTCCACAGCTGTGCCAATCGCGCAGCCCCGGGCGGGTGTAGCTCAATGGCAGAGCAGAAGCTTCCCAAGCTTACGACGAGGGTTCGATTCCCTTCACCCGCTCCAAACAACCCTGCGGTCAGACAGCAAAACGATAACGGTGGAGGCTGCGTCCTTCGCGGCGCAGCCAGCTGCGCGCCGCGGCGACGTCGCCGTCGTGCAGGTCGTCGACCAATGCATGAAACGCGGGGCCATGGTCCATATGTTCCAGATGCGCGACCTCATGCGCCACCGTCGCGCGGCGGACATGGTCAGGCGCCATGACAAGCCGCCAGCTGTAGCGCAGGTCGCCATCGTGGGTGCAACTGCCCCAGCGGCTGCGCGGATCGCCGACGCCGACACGGCCGACCGCCAATCCAGCGCGTGCCGCAATCTCGCGGCTCTCGCGGTCGAGCAGCACCAGCGCCTGTCCTTTCAGCCAGCGCTCGACCCGGCGCCCGACCGTCTCGGCCGGGCCACCGACGCGTAGCGCGTCCGGCTCGAGTTCGATCGCGCGCGGTGCGGTGGGGGACCAGTCGATGCGGCGATCGATGCCCAGGAACGGCACCGACGCGTCCGGCCCGACGATCACCGGCAGCGCCGCCTTGCCGACCTGTTCGGCCAGCCACGCCTGCTG
Organism: Sphingopyxis sp. UBA6723; assembly: GCF_002454115.1. Lineage (GTDB taxonomy): Bacteria > Pseudomonadota > Alphaproteobacteria > Sphingomonadales > Sphingomonadaceae > Sphingopyxis. Next base: position 46,291 of record NZ_DKIH01000010.1, read on the forward strand.
CTCGCTCGCCCATTTCAGCGCCGCGCGGATATTCGTCCGCCGCGGTACGGTCAGCCGCAGCTCGCCGCGCGCCGCGTCGAAAACCATCCGGTAGCGCCGCGACTGCGCGTGCTGGACCACGCGCACCGGCCAGGCGTCGTCGCCCACCTGAATGTGCGGCGCCTCGGCGCGCGAGTTAAACCACGCGTTCGACAAGGTGATTTTCCAGCGGCCCCGCGACATCCTCGCTGACCGTCCAGCCGACGATCGATTGACCGGCGCGGTGGACCGCATTGCGATCGCCGCACACCAGATAATGCCATGCGGGCAGGGGTTCCCCCTCGGCGCGCAGACGATAGGCACAGCTTTGCGGCAGCCATTCGATATCGGCGACCTTCGCCTTGGTCAGCGTCAGGCAATCGGGAACGTGGCGGCGGCGATGCTTGTAATCGCCGCAGCGTGCAGTGGTGAGGTCGAGCAGGCGGCATGCGACATTGGTGGGATAGATCCGCCCCGTATCCTCATCCTCGATCTTGTGCAGGCAGCATTTGCCGCACCCGTCGCACAAGGCTTCCCACTGCCCGGCGTCGAGGCTGGCGAGCGGCGCCTCCCAGAACGGGCGAGGCGCCGCGCCTCCGGTCACTGGACCCATTTTGCCAGATCGGCGGCGACCGCCGCGGGTGCCCCTTCATCGGCGTCGGTCGACGGGTCGTCGAGCGGCAGCAGTGCCAGCGGCTTGCCTGCCGGGTCCATCAGGAACGCGAGCTGGCTGTGCGCCATCAGATAGCGGTCGGGCGCTGAGCCATCGACCTTGTGATAGGTGACGACATAGGCCTTGGCGGCCGCGGCGATCTGTTCGGGGGTGCCGGTCAGCCCGAGCAGGCGCGGATGATAGCGGGCAACAAAGGGCTTCAGCGCTGCGGGCGTATCGCGCGCCGGATCGACGGTGATGAACAAGGGCGCGATTTTGGCGCCGCGCGCCGGATCAGCCTTTTCGAACTGCGCCAGCCCGCGCATCAGTTTTTGCAGGTCGACCGGGCAAATGTCGGGGCAGAAGCTGTAGCCGAAATAGACGAGGCGATATTTCCCGGCAAAATCTGTGTCGCGAACGGTTTTGCCATTCTGGTCGGTCAGTGTGAACGGCCCGCCGATCCGCGCGCCTTCGAGCGGCGGCGTCGCGGGCGGGGCGTCGGCGGGGGCGCCACATCCCGCCAGCATCGCACCGAACGCGACGATCAGGCTTGCACGGACAAGCGTTTGTCCCATATTCGCGATATTCATCATGGGGCCAGCCTTGGTCGGCTAGCCCGCGAAAATCAACCATTCTCGTCGCGATGTCGCGACGGTGCTTGCCAGGGGTCACCCAGATCATGTTCCGACGCGCGGAATTCCGCCTCGCCGCCTTACTGTTGGCCCTCGTCGCGACGTCCGCCCTGCTCGCCGGCCCGGTTCAGGCGCAGTTTCGTGGCGGCTATGCCTTTTTGCAGGCGGTCGAAAGCCGCGACGGCACCAAGGCGACCGAGGCGTTGCAGGACGATGCGACGCTGATCAACAGTCGGCACCCCGAATCGGGCGAAACCGCGCTCGCCATCGTTGCCAAGCGCCGCGACGCGACCTGGCTGCGCTTTCTGCTCGCGAAGGATGCCGATCCGGCGATCGCTGACCGCCAGGGCATGACTCCGCTGATGCATGCTGCGCTGCTCAACTTCACCGATGGCGCAGAGGAATTGCTCAATGCCAAGGCGCCGGTCGATCAGACCAACCGCCGCGGCGAGACCGCGCTGATCCTGGCGGTGCAGACCAAGAATGCCGCGATGGTGCGCCTGCTGGTGCGACGCGGCGCCAATCCCGACAAGGCCGACCATGCCACGGGCATGAGCGCGCGCGATTATGCCAAGCGCGATGACCGCACCGGGCAACTGGTGACCATCCTCGACGCGAAAGTCGATGGACCGCGGCGCGATCTGGGACCGAGCATCGGACCCAATTGAAGCTTGCAATGTGATGTCTTGGTTGACATTCACATCACAGTGTGAGACATGGGCTTCATGTCCACACAGCTCATTGATCGCATCCGCGCCATTGTCGATGACGGCAACATGTCGCGCTCTGGCCTGGCGCGCGCCGCGGGCCTCCACGCCAACAGCCTGCGCGACCTCGACTCGCCCGGCTGGAACCCGACCGCCGACACGCTGCGCAAGCTGGAAAACTGGCTGGCGCACGGCAGCGACCTGTCGCCGATGGCGACCCCCGAAGAGATTATCGCCGAGGCGCGTAACGGCCGCATGTTCATTCTGGTCGATGACGAGGACCGCGAGAATGAGGGCGATCTGGTCATCCCGGCGCAGATGGCGACCCCCGATGCGATCAATTTCATGGCGACCCACGGTCGCGGACTGATCTGCCTGACCCTGACCAAAGCGCGCGTCGATCAGCTCGGGCTTGAACTGATGAGCCGCGCCAACGGCACCCGCCACGAAACCGCCTTCACCACCTCGATCGAGGCGCGTGAAGGCGTGACGACGGGCATTTCGGCCGCCGATCGTGCGCGCACCGTGTCGGTCGCGATCGACGGTGCCAAGGGCCGCGATGACATCGTCACCCCTGGCCATGTCTTCCCGCTGATCGCGCGCGACGGCGGCGTGCTGGTCCGCGCCGGACATACCGAGGCATCGGTCGACATTGCGCGCCTCGCCGGGCTCAACCCGTCGGGGGTGATCTGCGAAATCATGAACGACGACGGGTCGATGGCGCGGCTCGACGACCTGATTCCCTTTGCGCGGCGCCACGGGCTCAAGATCGGCACGATCGCCGACCTGATCGCCTATCGCCACCGCAACGACCGGCTGGTCGAATGCGTCGCCGACGATCCGTTCGAATCGGACTATGGCGGCGACTGGCGGCTCAAATCCTATCGCAACAAGATCGACGGCAGCGTCAATCTGGTGCTGCAAAAGGGCGCGATCGATCCCGCCGCGGTGACGCTGGTCCGGATGCACCCGGTGTCGCTGTTCGACGACCTGATGGGTCGTCCGGGGCCGAAGAAGCGCCGCCTGCAACGCTCGATGGAAGCGATTGGCGAGGCCGGATCGGGGGTCATCGTCATGCTGATGCGCCCGCTGCCCGGATCGGCGGCAGCCGAGGAAATTCCGCCGCCGTCGGGGGGCATGGACCTTCGCACCTATGGCATCGGCGCGCAGATCCTCGCCGATCTCGGCGTCCACGCGATGGAGCTGCTGACGCCTTCGCACAACAATCTGGTCGGGCTGGAGGGCTATGGCCTGTCGGTCGTCGGCGAACGTTCCATCCCCGGGGAGGCCGCATAATGGCGCATATACTGATCGTCGAAGCCCGTTTCTATTCAGAGCTCAACGACATGCTGCTCGACGGGGCGCGCAGTGCGCTTGAGGCCGACGGGCATAGCCATGAGACGGTGACCGTCCCCGGCGCGCTCGAAGTCCCGGCCGCAATCTCGCTCGCCGTCGATACCGGCCGCTTTGACGCTTATGTCGCGCTCGGCGTCGTCATTCGCGGCGAAACCTATCATTTCGAGGTGGTGTCGAACGAAAGCGCGCGCGGCATCATGGCGCTGACGCTCGATGGTCTTGCAATCGGCAATGGCATCCTGACGGTCGAGAATGACGAACAGGCGCTTGCGCGCGCCGACAAGACGCGCAAGGATAAGGGCGGCGAAGCGGCGAAGGCCGCGCTCGCCATGCTGGCTCTGAAGGAACAATTCGGCATTGGTTGATGGCGCACCTCCCAGCCGGTTTTCTGTCGTCGAGCGCGGCGGGCGGCTGGTGGTGATCGACCGCGAAACCGGCCAGACGCCGCTGACCGCTGCCGAGCGGATGGAAATTCATGACCGCAATCTGGGCATCGAACCGATCCGTCCCGAGCCGCGGACGAATGCGCCCGACCTTTCGGCAGCGGCGCGCGCCGAATCGGGACTGAGCGCGCGGCCCGCGCCAGTTCAAGCAGCAGGGCGTGCTCCCGACAGACCACGCGTCGTCGCCGCGGCAGCCGAGCAGGGCAAACGACCCTGGTCGCCAACCCCGGGCGACCGGTCGGCGCCGAAGGCCAATGCACCTGCCCGCATCCCGAACCGTCCCGCACCGCGAAGCGGCGACCGCAAGACGATCGTCACGGGCAAATGGTGGGATAGCAAAGGTCCGCGCACGATCGAGCTTGGTCCCAAGGGGCAGCAGGTGCTGAGCGGCGGTTTTGTGACATTGTTCGTCGTAGCGGTGATCGCCGCGATTGTCGCGCTCGTCATCGAACCGCTCCTGCTATTCGTCGGCGCCTTCCTGTTGTTCCGTTTCGGCAGCAACATCCTCGGCCCGCTGGGCGCCGGGATCGTCGACAAGGCGATAGCGGAGAAGGGTTAGCTTGATCCTCCCTGTCGCGCAGCGATGGGGAGTCGCAGACGGCGCGCAGCGCCAGCGAGACCGCCGCCGCAGGCGGGGGTGGAGGGGCGACGACGCTAGCGCCATAGTCCCTCCGTCAGCCTCTTCGAGGCTGCCACCTCCCCATGGCTACGCCACAGGGAGGATCGGTGCCGCCTTACGCGTCCACCAGCGCCGGATAGTCGGTGTAACCTTCCGCCCCCGGCGAGTACCAGGTCTGCGGGTTATCCGCGGCCCATTCGGCCCCGCTCTTGATCCGTTCGACCAGATCGGGGTTGCTGATATAGGGGCGACCAAAGGCGATCGCGTCCGCCACGCCGCTCGCCAGCGCCGCTTCGGCCTTGGCGACATCATAGTCGCTGTTGAGGATCAGCGGGCCTTTGAAGACTTTGCGGATCGCAGGCGACTGCTTCGGCACGTCGGTGTTGCCAAACGTCCCGTCGGGACCGGGCTCGCGCAGTTCGAGGAAGCCGATGCCGAGCGCGTCGAGCGCGCCCGCCGCAGCCGTGAACAAGGGTTCGGGATTGCTGTCGTCGACGCCCTGCGAATTGCCGTTGGGCGACAGGCGCACCGACACCCGGTCGGCGCCCCAGACGCCGATCAGCGCTTCGGTCACTTCGCGCAACAGCCGGATGCGGTTTTCGACCGGGCCGCCATAGTCGTCATCGCGCAAATTGCTGTTGTCGCGCAGGAACTGGTCGATCAGATAGCCATTGGCGCCGTGAAGCTGGACCCCGTCGAACCCGGCGCGCTTCGCATTCTCGGCGGCCTTGGCGTAATCGGCGATCAACCGCGGAATTTCGGCTAGTTCCAGCGCGCGCGCGACTTCCAGATCGCGGCGGCCGACCGGGGTGTGTGCGCGGCCCTCGCCCTGCGTTGCCGAGGCGGACACCGGCGGCTTGCCATCGTTGAACACCGAATGGACGAGGCGGCCCATGTGCCACAACTGTGCGACGATGCGGCCACCGGCGTTATGGACGGCGTCGGTGACCGGCTTCCAGCCTTCGACCTGCGCGTCGGTCCACAGCCCGGGCGCCGACGGCCAGCCGAGGCCTTCCTGCGAAATGCCGGTTGCTTCCGAAATGATCAGCCCGGCCGAGGCGCGCTGGCGATAATATTCGACCGCCAGCTCGGTCGGGACGAACCCAGCCGCGGCGCGGCCGCGGGTCAGCGGCGCCATGATGATGCGGTTCGGCGCCTCGATGGCGCCCAGCTTGATCGGGTCGAAAAGCGATACGGCCATAAATCCTCCACGTTCCAATTTTCCGGCGACGACCGATCGGGGCGCCGCTATGGCCCGCAAAGCTATGGACGCTGCGGTGCCTGCACAATGGTGAGTATCAAAAGAAAATCTAAATGACAGCCAAGATCGAAAGCCTCGACGCGAAAGATGCCGCCGTGCCGAACGCGGGACGCTGGGCGTTTCTGGCGCTGCTCGCGGGCAATATCGCGCTGTCGGTCGGCGCGCTGCTCGTCCGCCTTGCCGACACCGGACCCACCGCCTCGGCCTTCTGGCGCATGGCGATTGCACTGCCCTTCCTGCTCGCGCTGGCGTGGCGCGAGAGCGGCGGGCGATTGCCGCCGCGCAATGCCATCGTCGTCGCCAGCGCCGCGGGCATCTTTTTCGCGCTCGACCTCGCCGCCTGGCATATCGGCATCCTCCAGACCAAGGTCGCCAACGCGACACTGTTCGGCAATTGCGCCAGCCTGCTGCTGGTGATCTGGGGCATTTTCCTGGCGCGCCGCTGGCCGCGCGGGTGGCAGGCGCTGGCGATCCTGCTCGCCTTTGCCGGATCGGCGCTGCTCATGGGGCAAAGTTACGAGCTGTCGCCCGCCTATCTGATCGGCGACCTGCTCAGCCTGCTCGCGGGTGTACTCTACACCGTTTACGTTCTGCTGATGCTGCGGGTGCGCGGAGCGCTCGAACCCTGGACCGCGCTTGCCATATCATCAGTCGTCTGCGTCCCCATCCTGCTCGCCACCGCGCTGGCGCTGGGCGAGACGATCATGCCGCAGAACTGGACCCCGCTGATCCTGCTCGCGCTGACCAGCCAGATTATCGGCCAGGGGTTGATGACCTGGTCGCTGCCGCGCTTCTCGCCGCTCGTCATCGGGCTGACCCTGCTGGTCCAGCCCGCGGTGGCGGCGTTGGCGGGGTGGCTGGCGTTCGGCGAGCTGCTCGGCCCGATCGATATTTTCGGCGGCATGATGGTCGGTGCCGCCCTGGTGCTGATCCGGTTGCCGAACCGCCGCGCGTCGCCTATCTGATGCCTATGGCTTCAATGCTCCCTGCCGATCCGACCCTCGACGAAGTCCGCGCCGCGCTCGCGCCGCTGATCGCCTCGTCGGCGGCGTTCGACGGCTTCGGCGCCGCCGCGCTCGCCGACGCCGCGCGCCGCGCCGCGGTCGATCCCGACGTCGCCCGCCTCGCCTTCCCCGGCGGCGGACGCGACATGGTCGATGCCTGGTTCGCCGACATCGACGATCGCATGGCGGCGAAATGTCCCGCCGAGAAACTGGCAACGCTCAAGATCCGCGAACGCATCACCACCCTTGTCGAAACGCGCATCAACCTGCTGTCGCCCGACCGCGAATCGCTGCGCCGCGCACTCGCGCTGCTGGCGCTGCCCACCAACGTGCCGTTCGCGGCGAAGCTCGGCTGGCGGAGCGCCGACATCATGTGGCGACTCGCGGGCGACACAGCGACGGACTATAATCACTACAGCAAGCGCGCGATCCTCGGCGCCGTCTATGCGTCGACGATGGCCGTATTCCTGAACGACGAGAGCGACGGCTTCGCCGACACCCGCGCCTTTCTGGCCCGCCGCATCGATCAGGTCATGCGCTTCGAAAGCTGGAAATACCGCCGCGCCTCGCGCAGCACCGAGCGCCCCAGCCTTGCCCGCTTTGTCGGACGGCTGCGTTATCCGGGCCGCTAACACGCCGCGATAAACAACTGGCGCTAACCCGCCGTTATTGATAATCGCTCGCAAATGAACGCAAAGCTCGATTCCGCGCCGCTCGGCGTCGCGGTCCGCATTTCCCGCATCGATTGGGACGCCATGTCGCACGACGAAGGGCGGCGGCTGCGCGAATTCGGGCTGATGGAGGGGATCGACGTGACCCCGCTCCACCGCGGCAGCCTGTTCTCGCGCGACCCGCTGGCGCTGTCGGTCGGGCGGATGCAGGTGATCATCCGTGCGCGGCAGGCGGCGATGATCGAAGTGGCGCCGACCGCGCCATGACCGCTGCCATCCCGACGATCGCGCTGGTCGGCAATCCCAATGCCGGCAAATCGAGCCTGTTCAACGCGCTGACCGGCGCACGGCAGAAGATCGCCAATTACCCCGGCGTCACGGTCGAGCGCAAAGCCGGCCACGCCAGCTTTGCCGACGGGCGGCCGATGTCGCTGATCGATCTGCCCGGCAGTTACAGCCTGACCCCCGCCAGCCCCGACGAGGCGGTGACGCGCGATGTCGTGCTGGGTCAGCAGGCGGGCGAACGACGCCCCGACGCGCTCGTCGTTGTCGTCGATGCCGCCAACCTCGACAATCATCTCTGTTTCGCGCTCGAACTGATCGCGCTCGGGCTGCCGACGGTCGTCGCGCTCAACATGCTCGATCTGGCGGAGCGCGACGGGCTGACGCTCGACCCGGCGATCCTGTCGCGCGAACTCGGCGTCCCGGTGGTGCCGACCGTCGCGGTGCGCAAGCGCGGGCTGGCCGACCTGCTCGCCGCGGTCGACGGCGCGATCCTTACGCATCAACTTGAAACCCACGACCATGCCGACCCGCCACCGTCCGACGCCGCGCTGCACCAGCGCGCCCGCGCGATCGCGCGCGCCGCAACCTTGTCCGAAACCCCGGTGCGCCGCTGGACCCAGCGCGTCGATGCCGTGCTGCTCCACCCCGCCCTCGGCTTCCTGATCCTTCTCGCGCTGATGTTCGTGATGTTCCAGGGGGTCTATGCCTGGTCCGAAGCGCCGATCGGCTGGATCGAGGGCGGCATCGCGGCATTGCAGGAGGCGGTCACCGCGGCGCTGCCCGACGGTTTCCTGCGCGGGTTGATCATTGAGGGGATCCTCGGCGGGGTCGGGTCGGTCATCGTCTTCCTGCCGCAGATCCTGATCCTATTCCTCTTCATCCTTTTGCTTGAGGCATCGGGCTATATGACCCGCGCCGCCTTCCTGATGGACGGCATCATGGCCAAGGTCGGCCTGTCGGGGCGTGGCTTCATCCCGCTCCTGTCGAGCTTCGCCTGCGCGGTCCCCGGCATCATGGCGACGCGCGCGATTCCCGATGCCAAGGACCGGCTGACGACGATCCTGATCGCGCCACTGATGACCTGTTCGGCGCGGCTGCCCGTCTACACGCTGATCATCGGCGCCTTCATCCCGAACACCAATGTCGGCGGCTCGCCGGTCGGGCTGCAAGGGCTGGTGCTGTTCGGGCTCTACCTGTCGGGCATCGTCGGGGCGCTGGTCGTCGCGCTGGTGCTGCGCCGCACCGTCGCCAAGGGCAATGCCGCGGGCTTCATGATGGAAATGCCGCGTTACCAATGGCCGCGACTGCGCGATGTCGGCATCGCTTTGTGGCAGCGCGCGTGGATTTTCCTGCGCCGCGCCGGGACGATCATCTTCGTCACCACCATCGCGCTGTGGCTGTTGCTCAGCTATCCCAAGGTGCCGGAGGGCAGCAGCGAAAGCCAGGTCGATTACAGCGTCGCCGGGCGCATTGCGAGCGGGCTGGAGGTCGTCGTCGCCCCGATCGGTTTCAACCATGACATCGCGCTCGCACTGATCCCCGCGATGGCGGCGCGCGAGGTCGCGGTGTCAGCGCTCGCCACCGCCAATGCGATCGAGGCAGGCGATGACGAGGAAGCGATGGCGCAATCGCTCAGCGAGCGCTTGCAGGGCCGCTGGAGCATCGCCACCGCACTCGCCTTCCTCGCGTGGTTCGTGTTCGCGCCGCAGTGTATTTCAACAATCGCGATCACCCGTCGGGAAACAAATGGGTGGCGCTGGCCCCTCTTCATGGTTGGCTATTTGTTCCTGCTCGCCTATGCCGCTGCTGGAATCACTTACTGGACAGCCGTCGCCTTTGGACTAGGCTGATCCTCCACATTTTCTAGCGGAGCGGAGCGGCATGGCTGGCAGCGTCAACAAGGTAATTTTGATCGGCAATCTGGGTGCTGATCCCGAAATCAAGTCGTTCCAGAATGGCGGCAAGATCGCCAACATCCGCATCGCGACCTCCGAGCAGTGGAAGGACCGGATGACCGGCGAGCGCAAGGAGCGCACCGAATGGCATAATGTCGTCATCAACGGCGAAGGGCTGGTCGGAGTCGTCGAACGCTATCTGAAAAAGGGCTCGAAGGTCTATATCGAAGGTTCGCTGCGCACCCGCAAATGGCAGGACCGCGACGGCAATGACAAATATACCACCGAGGTGGTGATCGCCGGCATGGGCGGCACGCTGACCATGCTCGACGGTGCGCCCGGCGGCGGTGGCGGCGGTTCGCGCGGCGGCGGCGGCGAGGATAGCTGGGGCAGCGGCAGCGGGTCGGGCGGTGGCTCGGGCGGCGGCTGGAACCAGGGCGGCAGCTCCGGCGGATCGTCCGGCGGCGGCAGCGGCGGCGGACGTCCGCCCTTCGACGACGATCTGGACGACGACGTTCCGTTCTGACGATAAACTGACACGATGCTGAGCGAACAGATCACCGCCGCGGACGTCGCCCGCGGCGTGTGCCGCCTGTTCGCGCAGGCGGGGCTGGTCGCAATCCCCGAAGTGCCTTTGCCCAACGGGCGGCGCACCGACCTCACCGCCATCGATGCCAAGGGCAATATAACGATCGTCGAGATCAAGGTCAGCCGCGCCGACCTACACGGCGACGGCAAATGGCCCGACTATTGCGACTGGTGCGACAATTTTTACTGGGCGCTGGCGTCGGGACTCGACCCGGCAATCCTCGACACCGAAGGCTATCGCCCCGAAACCTCGGGCCTGATCATCGCCGACCGCTATGGCGCTGCCGTCGTTCGCGAAGCCGCAAGCTGCAACCTCGCCCCTGCGCGGCGCAAGGCCGAGCTACTACGGATCGGAAGGCTGTCGATGCGACGGTCAATGGTGGCGATGGACCCCGAATTGGCGGCGGGGTGGGTCGAGGGCTGATGCCGCTCGCGTCGGCGCGGGAATATTATCTCACGCAAAGGCGCGAAGGCGCAAAGATGAAGAATCTCACACAAAGACACAAAGAGGGCGTGATTTTCCGCGGCCGTCGCTTGTCGCCGCAGGCGACCATCAAAATGTCGCTTCGCGTGGTTTGCGCGCGACGGTGTTCGAGAAGACCGCCATCTTTGTGTCTTTGTGTGAGATTGTCGAAAGGCCCGCCGCGCTGACTTTTTCCTCTTCGCACCTTTGCGCCTTTGCGTGAGACATTCTCACAACCGACCTCTGAAGCCCGCCTATCCCCGCGCCTGCATCCGCGCCAGATAGCGCGCCAGAATGTCGATCTCCAGATTGACCGGCCGCCCCGCCGCCGCTTCGTCGAGCGTTGTCATCGCCTGCGTGTGCGGGATGATGTTGAGGGTGAAATAAGCGCTGCCGTCGGGCTGGTCGGTGACGTCGTTCACGGTCAGCGATACCCCGTCGACGGTGATCGATCCCTTCGGCGCGATATGCGCCGCCAGCGCAGCGGGCGCCGCGACGGTGACGGTCACGCTGTCGCCGATCGGCACGACCGACACGATCGTCCCCACCGCATCGACATGCCCGGTAACGATATGCCCGCCCAGCTCATCGCCGACCTTCAATGCACGCTCGAGGTTCAGGCGGCGCCCCGCGTCCCACATGCCCGGCGCGGTACAAGCGAGCGTTTCGGCGCTGGCGTCGATCGCAAACCAATGCCCGTCTGCATCGGCGCCCTTATCGACCACGGTCAGGCACGCGCCCGAACAGGCGATCGACGCCCCCAGATCGACGGTGGTGGTGTCATAGGTCGTGCCGATGATCAGCCGCGCGTCGCCGCGATCCTCGCGCGAGCGAACAGTGCCGATGTCGGTGATGATGCCGGTGAACATGGGGAGCGCTTATCCTTCTCTGACCCGCTCGTAAACGTCGAGCCGGTCGCTGCCAAGCGGGCGGCTGTCGGTCTGGCGCCAGCGGCCATGCGCGTCGGCCAGATCGGTCAGGCCGATGTCGCCGAGCGCGGGCTTGCCGCCGCCGATCAGGATCGGCGCGCGGTAGAGCAAAAGCCGATCGACGCGGTCGGCGGCGAGGAAGGCCGCAGCCGCCCCGGCGCCGCCCTCGACCAGCACCGAATCGACATCGTCGATCGCTTCGGGCGAAGAAACCGCACTCCAGCCTTCGGGCGCTTTGCCCGAGGTCAGCAGCAGCTTCGCCGGGCTGCGATCTTCCAACCCCACCAACCGCACATTGAGGCTGGGGTTGTCAGCCACCAGCGTGCCGCGCCCGACGAGGATCGCCTGATGGTTCGCGCGTTCGAGGTGGCCGTGCGCGCGCGCGCGCTCCCCGGTGATCCAGCGGCTCGATCCGTCGCCCATCGCAATGCAGCCGTCGAGCGAGGTCGCCAGCTTGAGCGTGACGAAGGGCCGACGGGCCGCCTGCCGGGTCCACCAGGGCGCCATCGCGGCGCGCGCCTCGGCGGGCAGGACGCCCTCGATGACCGCGATCCCCGCCGCACGGAGGCGCGCGATACCCTTACCGTCGGTGCGGGCATCGGGATCCTGCGCCGCGACAACGACGCGCGCGATGCCCGCGGCGATCAGCGTGTCGCTGCACGCCGGGCCGCGCGGGCTGGCGTGCGCGCAAGGTTCCAGCGTGACATAGGCGGTGGCGCCGCGCGCTGCTTCGCCCGCTGCCGCCAGCGCAACCGCCTCGGCATGGGGGCGCCCGCCCGCTTGCGTCCAGCCGCGCGCGACAACGCGGCCGTCGCTCACGATCAGGCAGCCGACATTGGGATTGGGCGCCGACGCCGGGCGACCGCGCCGCGACAGCGCGATGGCGGCCGCCATCCAGTCGGCATCGGCGGGCGGGCGCTGCATGCGCTCAGTCGGCGGCTTGGGCTTGCGGTCCGCGCGCCGCGCGCTCGGCGAGGGTCGAGCGCGGGACGGCCACCGGCTTTTTTTGCTTGGCCGCCGCCGCCTCGGCTTCGCCCAGCGTTTCGCGGGTCACCTTGTCGGCTTCGGCCGAATCATATTCGACCCCCATCATGTCGGCCAGCCGCTGATACTCGGCGCGCTTTTCGGCATTGGCGCGCGTCGTGGCCTTGGCGCGCGCGACCCATTCGGCGCGAATCTCTGCCGCGCTGCGGTCTTGCGTCCAGTTTTCGAAATAGATGATCTTGGTCTTCTCTTTCTCATATGGGATGAGATGCTCGGAAAAGCCGTAGAAGATCACGATGGGCAGGGTGATCGCCACCCCCCAGCTGGCCCAGCGATGCGGGCGTGGTTCGCGGATATAGGCCCAGAAATCCGACAGGCCGCCACCGACATCGACAGTGTTGAACATTCCCATGCGACCAATTTAGGCGATCTTGTCGCAATTTGCGAGAGGGCGGGCGATTGCGCCGGACGATTGCAAACATGCTGACGATTGCAAAAAATGCAAGTGCAGATGCTTATTTCGCAGTTGCACAATTTTTTGTGCGCTGCAATATGAGCATGCCTTTTAGGCATCCTCTCCCAAAACTTTCATGGGCCACCCTCGGGTGGCCCTTTTTTTTCGACCTTTTTGGTTGAGAGATGGGGATATTCTCCATCGGCCGGTGATTCGCGAATCACGCCTGAAGCGGTGTCCGCTTTTCGAAGCGGCGCACTTCGGCGATAAAGCTGCCCGGCAGCGCGGTTGCGCCACCACTGTCGAGGTCGATATGCGCATAGCTGATCGCGATATCGGTCAACCGTTCGGCATCGCGAAAAATCGCGCAATGCACCGTGAAACTGCTCCGTTCAAACCGGCTCACCCGTGCCGCGATGGTGATCCGCTCATCGAGCCGCGCGGGGGCATGATATTCGATTTCGCACCGCGTCTCGCGAATGTCTGTACCATATTGGTGAAAATAGGGGCCAGGCTGCCCTTCGCCCAGAGCGCGGAAATACTCGGTCACTCCGATATCGGCATAGACCAGATAATTGCCATTGAAGACGATGTTCTGGCCGTCGATCTCGTTGAAACGTACGCGCACCGTTTCGCGGACGCGAAAATCGTCCAGCGGCACGTCCCAGTTGCTGCGGTCCATCACCGCGTCAGGCCGCGAGCGCCGCGGGGGTGCGATCTAGCGGTGCGCACGCCGCTTCGAGCCAGGCCCGCTCGTCTGCATCCATTCCCGGCGACAGCTTGGCGAACACCGCGGCATGATAAGCGTCGAGCCAGTCGGCCTCGGCGAACGACAACAACGCGGTTTCGACCAGATTCTGGGCGATCGGGGCAAAGGTGATCGTCTCGAACCCCAGCATATCCTCTTCGGCGCCGTCGATACTGACCGGGACGACGATGACCAGATTTTCGATCCGGATGCCGAACGCGCCCGCCTTGTAATAGCCGGGCTCGTTCGACAGGATCATCCCCGCGTGCAGCGGCTCCTCGGTCCCCGCTTGCCCACCCGCGGGCTTGGCGATGCGCTGCGGCCCCTCATGGACCGCCAGATAGGCGCCGACGCCGTGGCCGGTGCCATGCGCATAATCGACCCCGTCGGCCCACAGATATTGGCGCGCGAGAATGTCGAGCTGGCTGCCGCGCGTCCCCTTGGGAAAGCGCGCGGTGGCGAGCGCGATATGTCCCTTGAGCACCTGGGTGAAGCGACGGCGCATTTCGGCGGTCGGCGCGCCGATCGCGATCGTGCGCGTGATGTCGGTCGTGCCGTCGGCATATTGCCCGCCCGAATCGACCAGATAGAGCGTGCCGGTCTCGATCGCGCGGTTGGTCGTCGCATCGACCTTGTAATGCGGCAGCGCGCCGTTCGGCCCCGCGGCCGAGATCGTGTCGAACGACAGGTCGACAAGCCCGCCGCCCTCCTCGCGAAATTCGCGCAGCTTCGCCGCGGCGCCGAGTTCGTCGAGCCCGCCCTGCGGCGCAACATCCTCCATCCATTGCAGGAAGCGCGCCACCGCGACGCCGTCGCGGACATGCGCGGCGCGCGTACCGCCCAGTTCGACATCGTTCTTGATCGCCTTGGGCAGCACCGCGGGATCGCGATGGCGCTCAATCTTCGCGCCGGCCGCTTCCAGCGCGGTAAAGATCGCGGCGACCGCGCGGTCGGGATCGACCGCGACTTGTCTGTCCTTCAGGTTAGCAAGCGCCGCCTCGAACGCATCGCGGTCATGGATCCGCACGCTGTTGCCCAGATGCGCGCGCACCGCGTCGGTGACCTTCTCGGGCGCAATAAACAGGTCGGCGGTCGCGTCGGCGTGGAGCAATGCGAAAGCCAGCCCGACCGGCGTGTGGCTGACGTCGGTGCCGCGAATGTTAAAGGTCCAGGCAATCGAATCGAGCGCGGTCATCACCGTGGTATCGATGCCGTTGGCTTTCAGCCAATCGGCGATCACTTCGCGCTTCTCGACCGCGCTCTGCCCCGCGAGCGCGACATCGTGCACAGCGATCGGCGCAGTGCTCGGTACCGGCTGGTCGTCCCACGCCGCGTCGAGCGGATTAACATCGACCGCAACCAGCTGCGCGCCCTTGGCGGTCAACGCCCGGCTCAGCGACCGCGCCCAGTCGATCCCGTGGAGCCAGGGATCGAAGCCGATCTTTTGTCCCGCGCGGACATGCGCCCCCAGCCATTCGGCAACGCTCGACTGCGGCACGCCGACATAATCGAACAGCGACCCGTCGACCTGGTCACGCACCTGCACCGTATAGCGCCCGTCGATAAACACCGCGGCCTTGGTCGGCAGCACCGCCGCCGTCCCCGCCGAGCCGCCAAAGCCGGTCAGCCACGCCATGCGCTGCGCATAATCGCCGACATATTCGCTCATATGCTCGTCGCTGATCGGCACGACAAAGCCGTCGAGGCCGCGCGCGGCGAGTTCGGCGCGGACGCGGGCGAGGCGTTCTGCATGGACGGGGCTGGACATGACGCGTTCCTTGTTCCTACATCGCTTACGATCCTGCCCAAATCGGGCGACACCGCAGGGGATTTATCGATGCGCACTATTTGGATGTTTCTGGCGGCAATTGCCACCCCGCTTGTCGCGTCATCGCCCCTGCTTGCTCAACAGAAAGACCCCGCCTTGACCAGCCCGACGCCTGCCCTGCCCGCCGCCCCGGTCGCCGAGAAGCGCCCGCACGAGACGGTGCTGCACGGCAAAACACTGTCCGATCCCTATCACTGGCTGAAGGACGAGAGCTATCCGGTGATCGATGACAAGGACGTGCTCGATTATGTGAAAGCGGAAAACGCCTATTTCGATGCCGCAATGAAACCGCATGCGGCACTCGTCGAAACGCTGTTCCAGGAAATGAAGGGCCGGATCAAGGAAGCCGATTCAAGCGTGCCGCAAAAGGACGGCGATTGGATCTATTGGGTCGAATATGAGGACGGCGCCGAATATAAGAAATGGTATCGCAAACCCGTCGCGGGCGGTGACGCGGTCCTGATCCTCGACGAAGTCGCGATGGCGAAGGACAAGGAGTATTTCCGCCTGTCCGACGTGGCGGTCAGCCCCAATGGCAAGCTGATGGCCTATGCGGTCGACGACAATGGCTCCGAACGCTTCGAAGTCCGCTTCACCGACCTGACCACCGGCAAGGCGCTGCCCGACGTCATCCCCGGCACCCTGTCGTCGCTGGTGTGGACCGAGAACAGCGACGCACTGCTCTACGGCCTCGCCAACGAAAACTGGCGCACCGATAATGTCCATGTCCATTATCTTGGTACCCCGGTGAGCGAGGATGTCCGCATCTACAAGGAAGCCGACATCGGTTTCGGGGTCGGCATCGGCAAGACCGCCGACGATGCCTATATCGTGATTGCGACCGGCGATAACGAAACCAGCGAGGTCTATCTGCTCCCCGCCGACGACCCGGGCGCCGAGCCGATGCTGGTGTCGGCGCGCAAGAAAGGCCGCGAATACAGCGTCGATGTGCGCGAAAAAACGCTCTATATTTATACCAACGACGAACATGCCAATTTCCGCATCGCCACGGCCAGCCTCGACAAGCCCGGCGAATGGAAAACGCTGATCCCCGGTTCGGACGCGACCTACATCACCGGGCTCGCGATCTTCCGCGACTATTTCGTCCTCGAGGCGCGCGAAAAGGGCGTCGATCAGGTCGATATCCGCAAATATGACGCGCCGCTGACCCCCGGCCGCATCCAGTTCCCCGAGACGACCTATGTCGCAGGGCTGGGCGACAATCCCGAATATCATCAGGACAAGCTGCGCCTCGATTATGAATCGATGGTCACCCCCGACACCGTGTATGATTTCGACATTGCGAGCAAAAAACTCGAAACGCTCAAGGTTCAGGAAATTCCATCCGGTTATAATCACGACGACTATGTAACCGAATTGGTGAACATCCCCGCGCGTGATGGCACGCCGGTGCCGGTATCGCTGGTGTACAAGAAAGGCACGCCGCGCGACGGCAGCGCGCCGATGCACCTCTATGTCTATGGCAGCTACGGCTATCGCGTGCCGCCGGGTTTCTCGACCACGCGCCTCAGCCTCGTCGATCGCGGCATGATCTATGCCATCGCGCACGTCCGCGGCGGCGACGATCTGGGCCGCGCCTGGTATCTCGCGGGCAAGACCACCGCGCGCAAGAACACCTTCAACGATTTCATCGACGTCGCCAAAGGCCTGATCGCCGCGAAATACACCAGCGCCGGCAAAATTTCGATCGAGGGCCGCTCGGCCGGCGGACAGGTGATGGGCGTCGTCTATAACGAAGCGCCCGAATTGTGGGGCGCGGTGCTCGCGGGCGTCCCCTTTGTCGATGTGATCAACACGATGGTCGACGAAACGCTGCCGCTGACCCCTGGCGAATGGCCCGAATGGGGCAATCCGATCACCGACAAGGCGGCGTTCGACTTTATGTTGAGCTATAGCCCCTATGACAATGTGACCGCCAAAGCCTATCCGCCGATGCTGGTGTCGGCGGGGCTCAACGACCCGCGCGTGACCTATTGGGAACCGGCAAAATGGGTCGCCAAGCTGCGCGCGACGCGCACCAACGACGCGACGTTGCTGCTGCGCACCAACATGGGCGCAGGCCATGCGGGCAAATCGGGCCGCTGGGGCGCGCTACGCGAGGATGCCGAGGAATTTGCGTTCGTGCTGACGCAGTTGGGGGTGGAGAAGTAGCAGCAATATGGTCGGGATACATGGAACAGCGGTCTCGCTGGGCTTCTTTGGCGACGATCTCGATCCAGACGAAATTTCCAATCGCCTTGGAGCAACGCCGACTTTCGGTGTTTTGAAAGGCGCTACTTGGAGGATGCCTCGCGGCAATGAGGGAATCGCCCGCACCGGATCTTGGAGGCTGCAGGTGCCGAGATCGGTCCCCGGCGACTTGCTAGGCCAGGTAGAGGCCATTTTTGCACTGCTGACGCGCGATACCGCCATTTGGCAGGAGCTTTCCGCGCGTTTTTCCGGGCGCCTTTTCTGCGGCCTTTTCCTTGAAGAAGGAAACGAAGGATTGCGAATCTGCTCCAAGACGCTGGCTGAAATCGCAGATCGTGGCTTGTATCTCGATTTCGATATCTACGCTGCCGAGGGGAAACAAGCCGATCAAGCGGCTGATAAATAGCCCTGCGCGACCAAGTCGCGCGCTAGCGTCTCCGCATCGACGAACCTGTGCCCGGCGATCCCGACCGACTCGGCGCCCGCGACATTCGCTGCAACATCGTCGATGAACAGCGCGCCCGCGGGGTCGATGCCGAATCGCTCGATCGCGAGGCGATAGATCGCGGGATCGGGCTTCATCAGCTTTTCGGTGCCGGAGACGATAATGCCCTGGAAGCGGTCGAAGATCGGCTGGGTCGGGCGGAAGCCTTCCCAGAATTCATGCCCGAAATTGGTGATCGCGAACAAAGGCACGCGCGCGGCATCGAGCCGCTCGACCAGTTCGAGGCTGCCCGGCATCGGGCCGGGGATCGTTTCGTTGAAGCGCGCCGCATAGACATCGATCAGCGGCGCATGATCGGGAAATTCCGCTTTCAGTTCGGGCAGCATCTCGGCGAGCGGGCGGCCCGCATCGTGCTGGAAATGCCACTGCGGCGTCACGACATGGGTGACGAACCATTCGAGCTCGTCCTGGTCGGCAATCAGCTTCGCGAAGAGATAGCGCAGATCCCAGTCGAACAGGACGCGGCCGACGTCGAAAATCACGCAACGGGCAATCATGAAGCCTCCAGACACGCGAAAGCGCCGCCGGAAGCATCCGACGGCGTTACGCTGTTCAGCAAAAGCAAACGGGGCGAAAACACCCCGCGCTGGGGCATCAGCCCTGGCGCGCCTTGAAGCGGCGGTTGGTCTTGTTGATCACATAGGTGCGGCCACGACGGCGGATAACGCGGTTATCGCGGTGGCGGTCCTTCAGCGACTTCAGGCTGTTGCGAATCTTCATGATCTCTGTCCGTAAATCTTGGCGTGTTGACGCGAAGCGGCGCAACTATGGGGATGCGCCGAAAAAGTCAACTGTCGCATGGAGTGCTAACGGCTCAAAAAGTTCACGCGGAGACGCGGAGGCGCGGAGAAGAGGATATTCGCGCAGAGAGCGCAGAGTCCGCAGAGAGAGAAAAGGGCGGCAAAGCCGCCAATCTCCTTCTTCCTCCGCGGCTCTGCGGCTCCGCGTGAACCAAAATTCTCTGCGATCTCTGCGCCTCTGCGCGAATCAAATTCTATCCCGCCAGCGCTTTCTGCCGCCGCCTTTGTACCGAAGATCCAAACCCCATCGCCTCGCGGTACTTCACCACCGTGCGCCGCGCGATGTCATGGCCCTCGGCCGACAATTTCTGCGCGATCGTCTCGTCGGACAGGATCGCCTTGGCATCCTCGGCCTCGATCATCGCCTTGATCCGGCTCTTGATCGATTCGGACGACACTGCGCCGTCGCCCTCGGTCGCCGAAATACCGCTGGAAAAGAAATATTTCAGTTCGAACAGCCCGCGCGCGCAGCTGAGATATTTGTTGCTGGTGACGCGGCTGACGGTCGATTCGTGCATCCCGATCTCCTCGGCGACCTGGCGCAAGGTCAGCGGGCGCATATGCGCGACGCCGTGCAGGAAAAACCCCTCCTGTTGTTTGACGATCGCGCTCGCGACCTTGACGATCGTGCGCTGGCGCTGGTCGAGCGCGCGGACCAGCCAGTTGGCACTCGCCAGCTGTTCGGACAGCCACGCCTTGCTCTTCGCCGCCGCCCCCGTCGCCAGTTCGGTGTAGTAACGCCGATTGACGAGCAGCCGCGGCAGGGTGCCGCTGTTGATCTCGACCGCCCAGCCTTTGGCGGTCTGGCGAATGAACAGGTCGGGGACGACCGCCTGCGCCCTATCACCGCCGAATTTCAGCCCCGGCTTGGGGTCATAACCCCGCAATTCGCGAATCATGTCGGCGAGATCCTCGTCATCGACGCCGCAGATGCGTTTGAGCTGCGGAAAGGCGCCTTTGGCGACCAGATCGAGATGCGCGATCATCGTCGCCATCGCGGGGTCGTAGCGGTCGGCCTCGCGCGCCTGAATCGCGATGCATTCGGCCAGATCGCGGCCGCCAACCCCCGACGGGTCGAAACACTGCACCCCCGCGAGCACGCTCTCGACCAGCGCGAGCGGTACCCCAAGCCGCTGCGCGACCTCGGCCAGGTCGGCGCGCAGATAGCCGGTCTCGTCGATCAGCGCGACGAGCTGCTCGGCGATCATCGCTTCCAGCCCGCCGAAACGCTCGCCGACCTGCGCGAGCAGATGGCCGTGCAGCGTCTCGTCCTCGCCCGCGAAGCTGTCGAAATCGATGCCCTCGCTGTCGCTGCCCGACAGGCCGACACTGTCGCTGGCGCTGTCGTGGTGAAAGCTTTCGGCGGTCATATCGACGTCGAGATCGTTGGCGGTGCCGCTATCGGACGACAGGGCATGGTCGGCATCGAGCGCCGCCGCCTCGGTCACCGGCGCGTCGTCACCCGGACCGTCATTCGTGTCGCCCGCGCTGCCGTCGCTATCGCCGGGCGTCGCATCGAGCAAAGGATTGCCCTCGAGCGCCTCGGCCAGATAGGTTTCGAGTTCGAGGTTCGACAGCGCCAGCAGCTTGATCGCCTGCTGCAACTGCGGCGTCATCACCAGCGATTGCGACTGGCGGAGATCGAGGCGCGGACCCAACGCCATGGCGCGCTAAATTATTTCCCGCCGTGCTCCCGCGAAGGCGGGAGCCCATCGCCGGTCGGTGCCATTTCGAACCCACCGGAGATGGGTCCCCGCCTTCGCGGGGACACACGGAAACTTTTCTGGCGGCGGGCCGCAAAACTCACAACGAGAAACCCTCGCCCAGATACAGCCGCCGCACTTCGGGGTCGGCGACCAGCTCCTCGGGCGAACCCGCGAGCAGCACCTTGCCGTCGTAAATGATGCAGGCGCGGTCGACGAGGTCGAGCGTTTCGCGGACATTGTGATCGGTGATCAGCACCCCGATGCCGCGCGTCTTCAGATCGGCAACGAGGTCGCGAATGTCGCTGATCGACAGCGGATCGATCCCGGCAAAAGGCTCGTCGAGCAGCATGATCGACGGGTTGGCGGCGAGCGCGCGGGCGATTTCGGCGCGGCGCCGTTCGCCGCCCGACAGCGCCATCGCCGCCGAATCGCGCAGCCGGGTCAGGCCGAATTCGTCGAGCAATTCTTCGAGCCGCCGTTCGCGCGACACCTTGTCGGGCTCCGCGAGTTCGAGCACCGCGCTGATATTTTGCGCCACGGTCATACCGCGAAAGATCGATGTTTCCTGCGGCAGATAGCCGAGGCCGAGGATGGCGCGGCGGTACATCGGCAGCGCGGTAATATCCGCGCCGTCGAGCATGATGCGCCCGGCGTCAGGCTTCACCAGCCCCATGATCGAATAGAAACAGGTCGTCTTGCCCGCGCCGTTCGGGCCGAGCAGGCCGACAACCTCGCCCTTGCCGACCGACAGCGACACGTCGGACAATACGGTGCGCTTGTCATAGCTTTTGGCGATCGAAATCACCGCGAGGCCATTGCCCGACGCGGCGTCGTCGCGCGCGTGTGCGCGATGTTCGGCAATGCCGTGGTCGCTGTCGGCGATCAGCGTGGCCGGGGTCGCTTCGTCATGGGTCATGCTGGATCGCTTCCTGAAGACATATGCAGGGGCGTTACCCGAGGAGCGCCGCCAAGGTCAATCTGGCAAGATTTTTGCATCTCTAAAGCCCCTCCCCTTCAGGGGAGGGGTTGGGGTGGGCTCTGTCGGCGTCGCGCAAGGCCGATGGACCCCACCCGCTGCGACTAGGGAGCAAGCTCCCAAGTCTCGCTGCTCTCCCCTGAAGGGGAGGGCAAGAATTCGCCTTAATGCCCCGCCTGCTCCCCGCGGGCGATCCCCGACAGTGCCAGCTGTTCGTCGATCGCCGCCAGCAGCCGCGCCAAGGCTGCGTCGTCGTTTGCCTCGGCGCGCGCCACCAGCACATCCTGCGTGTTCGACGCGCGGAGCAGCCACCAGCCGTCGTGGGTCAGCACGCGCGCGCCATCGGTGCGATCGACCTTGGCCCCCGACGCGGTCAGCCGCGCGAGAACCTCATCCACAATGGCGAATTTGCGCACCTCATCGACCTGGAAACGCAGCTCCGGCGTGTTGACCATCGGCGCCATCGCGCCGCGTAATTCGGTGACGCTCTGCCCCAGCTTCGTCGCCGCCTCGATCAACCGCACCGCGGCATAGGGCGCGTCGTCATAGCCATAATAGCGATCGGCAAAAAACACATGGCCGCTCATCTCGCCCGCCAGCGGGCTGCCCGTTTCCTTCATCTTCGCCTTGATCAGGCTGTGGCCGGTTTTCCACATCAACGGCGTGCCGCCGAGTTCGGAAACCCGGTCAAACAGCGCTTGGCTCGCCTTCACATCGGCGATGATTGTCGCGCCGGGCATGTCCTGCAACAGCGCCGCGGCATAGATTTGGAGCAGCTGGTCACCCCAGATCACCCGCCCTTCGCCGTCGATCGCGCCGATCCTGTCGCCGTCTCCATCGAAAGCGACGCCGAAATCGAGGCTCCTCTCGGCGACGAGCTTACGCAAATCGGCCAGATTCTTCTCTTCGGTTGGATCGGGATGGTGGTTCGGGAAATGACCGTCGATGTCAGTGAACAACAAATGGTGCTCGCCCGGCAACTTTGCAGTCAGCTTTTCGATCACCGTCCCCGCCGCGCCATTCCCTGCGTCCCAGCCGACCCGATAGGCGCCGCCGGCGAAACCCTCGACCAGCCGATCGACATAAGCGTCGATGATGTCGATGCTCTGCGTGGCACCTTCGCCAACTTCCCAATCCCCCGCGGCGGCCATTTCGCCGACCCGCTGAATATCGGCACCATAAAAGGGCCGCCCCTGCATCACGAATTTGAACCCGTTATAGTCGGGGGGATTGTGGCTGCCGGTTATCTGGATGCCGCCGTCCACATCCTCGGTTGAGGCTGCATAATAGAGCATCGGCGTCGGCCCCAGCCCGACGTTCAAGGCGTCGATACCCGCGGCGTTGATCCCGGCAACCAGCGCATCGCACAGCATCGGCGACGACAGCCGCCCGTCAAAACCGACCGCCACACGCTTGCCCCCAGCGCGCGCGACCAGCGTCGCGAAGCTGCGCCCGATCGCATAGGCATCTTTGTCCGACAGCGTGTCTCCGACGACGCCGCGAATGTCATATTCGCGCAGCATCGTGGGATGGAAGATATGAGTCATGCGGGAATCCTGATTGGTAAAGAGAAATTCAGGCGGCAGCGAACAGATCGCCGTCGGGATGGAAGCGCTCACGCGTCGGCAGGTTCAACCCGCCCATCGCCTCGCGCAGTTCCTGCCGCGCCACAACATGACCGATGCCCATGCCGCCCAGATGCGCCTTGTCGAGCAAGGTCAGCCCGGCGGGGAACAGCTCGCGATAAATCACGCGTTCGCCCAAGCCAGGGATGACGCGAAAGCCGACGCGGCGGGACAGCTGGCTCAGCGCCTCACCGACGCGGCGCATATTGTGAGCGTCGACATGCTGGAGGCGGTTGCGCAGGATGATCCAGTCGATCGTCCGCCCATCAGTCTTCGCGCGCGCCTTGCGCGTGTCCCAGATCAGTTCGGAATAAAAGCTCGGTCGGGTAACCTGAAACGTCTCGGGATCGACCTGCCCGATCAGGTCGAAATCGATAAAGCTGTCGTTGATCGGGGTGACCAGCGTGTCGGCGGTCATCGCGAGGTGGCGGGCAAACACGTCATCGCGCCCCGGCGTGTCGGCGACGAAATAGTCGCAATCGGCGATCAGCCGCGCGACCTGCGCGTCGAGTTCCTCGATCGTTGTCCCTTCGAACACTTCGAACTGCGGCATCGGCAGCTCGATATCGCGGCGCTTGGCGGTGTTGGTGCGATTTTCGAGATAGCGGTGAAAGGTGCGCTGGCGCGGATCGAGATCGAGCCCGGCGACCTTCCAGCCCTGGCTGGCCAGCGCGACCGCAAAATGCACCGCGCAGGTCGATTTGCCGGTGCCGCCCTTTTCATTGGCAAAGATGATGCGGTGCGGGGCGGGTTTGGTCACGCTGTTCGTCATGGGCAGTTGCGATTTTCCGGTTGGCGGCGCATGGCGGCGGCGCGAGTGGTGCTGTTGCGCCGCCAATATCGGAGGCAGGGCAAGCGTGCAAATCATCCGTGATATCGCGACGCTGCACCGCGCCATCGCCGCGCTGAAGCAGGACGGCAAAAGCGTCGCTTTGGTGCCGACGATGGGGGCACTGCACGATGGTCACCTTTCGCTTGTGCAGATGGGGCGGCGCGTTGCCGACCATGTCGTCGTGTCGATCTTCGTCAACCCGACCCAATTCGGTCCCAACGAAGATTTCGCCGCTTATCCGCGCGACGAGGCACGCGATGCGGCGCTGCTGATTGAGGAAGGCGTGGCGCTGCTCTGGGCGCCCGATGTCGGGGTCATGTATCCGGGTGGCCACAACACCCATATCGAGGTCGCCGAACTCGGCGCCGATTATTGCGGCGCCGCGCGGCCCGGTCATTTCGACGGAGTGGCCACCGTCGTCGCCAAATTGTTCAATCAGGTCCGTCCCGACATCGCGATCTTTGGCGAAAAGGACTGGCAGCAGCTCGCGATCATCCGCCGCATGGCGCGCGACCTCGATTTCGGGCTCGATATTTTGGGAGCGCCAATCGCGCGCGATCCAGACGGCCTCGCGCTGTCGTCGCGCAATGCTTATCTCTCGCCCGCCCAGCGCAGCGCCGCTGTCGCCTTTCCGAACGCGCTCAAGAGCGCCATCGCGGCGCTAGCGAACGGCGGCGATATGTACGAAACGCTCGCCAAAGCCGAGGCGGCGATCGTCGCCGGCGGGTTCGACAGCGTCGATTATATCGCGCTCGCCGATGCCGACAGTCTGGAAAGACTGGACAGTTTTCGCGCTCCGGCACGCCTGCTGGCGGCGGCTCGCATCGGAAATACGCGGCTTATCGACAATTATCCAGTGGGCTGACGGAAAACGAAAACTTTTCAATTCAGTCTTTTAGCTGCGCTATCCACAAGAAATTACCCGCGTCGTTAACGTTTTGTTGACCATAAGCCGCAAGGGTGGACCTCGAAGCTTCCTGTGGGGGGAAGCGACAGGGGGTTTTTATGGCCAACAGTCTGAAGTCCGGGCAATATCTGATCGAAAGCCGCTTGCTTGATGCGGCGCGCGGCGACGCCAATGCCTATTTCGATTTGGGGATCGCCTTTTCCACCGGCACCGGCGGGGTCGATGTCGATCTGATCCAGGCGCATAAATGGTTCAACCTCGCGGCGCTCGGCGGCAACAAGGAAGGCCAGCAATGCCGCGCCGACCTGTCCGATGAAATGAGCCGCGACGAAATCGCCGAAGCGCAGCGCCAGGCTCGCGCCTGGCTCGACGAAACCGCACGCCGTCCGGCGGCGAGGCGGTTTGCGGCCTAGTTCAACTTATCCCACCCCGTTCGCATCGAGCGAAGTCGAGATGCCCCTCGGGCTAAGGCTTACAGACCCGGGGTGTCTCGACTTCGCTCGACACAAACGGGATTTGAGGACGCTCTAGTTGGCCCGCCGAAATGGCGTGTGCCCCTCCAGCCAGTCCATTTCGGCTTCTTCGGCGCGCCGTTCCTGTTCCAGAAAATCAGCGACTGCGCGGCGGAACCCGGGATCGGCGATGAAATGCGCCGACCAGGTCGCGACCGGGCCATAGCCGCGCGCCAGCTTATGGCCGCCTTGCGCCCCCGCCTCGACCCGCGCCAGCCCGCGTCCGATCGCGATGTCGATCGCGCGGTAATAGCATAGCTCGAAATGCAGATAGGGGATGTCGATCAAGCAGCCCCAATAGCGCCCGTAGAGCGTATCGGCGCCCAGGAAGTGCAAAGCCCCTGCCACCGGTCGCTCGCCGTCATAGGCGAGCAGCAGGATGACCTGCTCCGCCATCCGCGCGCCGATCAAGTCGAAGGCCGCGCGCGTCAGATAGGGCTGTCCCCATTTGCGCGCGCCGGTGTCCTGATAGAAGAGCCACATCGCGTCCCAATGCTCGGAGCGAATCGCGGCGCCGGTCAATTCCTCGATCCGTAGCCCTTCGACCGCCCGTGCGCGTTCCTTGCGCAACTGCTTGCGCTTGGCCGAGGTCAGCGTGGCGAGAAAATCGTCGAAGCCGGCATAGCCCACGTTGGCGAAATGAAACTGGATGTCGCGGCGCACCAGCCACCCAGCGCCTTCGAACAGCGGCATCTGCTCGGGCGCGACAAAGGTCGCATGCGCCGACGACAGCCCGTTCTGGCGCACCACTGTTTCGGCGGCGCGGATCAACAGCCGCGCGTCGTCGCTGTCCGGCGCCAGCAATCGCGGCCCCGGTACCGGTGTGAAGGGCGCCGCAATCTGTAGCTTGGGATAATAGTCACCCCCTGCCCGCGTCCACGCGTCGGCCCAGCCCTGGTCAAAGACATATTCGCCCTGGCTGTGCGATTTCAGATAGCCGGGCGCAGCAGCGACCAACACGCCAGCCTCGTCCTCGACGAGCAGCGGCGCCGCTTGCCAACCGGTCCCCGGCCCGACGCTGCCCGATTCTTCGAGCAGCGACAGGAAAGCGTGGCCGACAAACGGATTGCCGCCGTCATGCAGCGCGTCCCACGCCGCGGCATCGACCGCGGCCACCCCCGTGCCGAGCGCTATCGTCCGCGCCGGGGGATCGGACTCGGCCATTTATGCCGGGCGCACCGCGACGATCGCGTCGGCCTCGACCGCAGCGCCCAGCGGCAGCACCGCGACGCCAACCGCGGCGCGCGCGTGACGGCCAGCCTCGCCGAACAGCGTTTCGAACAGGTCCGACGCGCCATTGGCGACCTTTGCCTGATCGGTGAAGCTAGGCGCGCTGTTGACGAACACGCCCAGCTTGATGACGCGCTCGACACGCGACAGATCGCCGCCCAGCGCCTGCGCAAGCTGCGCGATCAGCATCAGCGCGACGCGCTGCGCCGCATCCTGCCCGCCCCCGACATCCATGTCGTCGCCCAGACGCCCGGTCACGACCTGTCCGTCGCGAAAGGGCAGCTGGCCGCTGACGTACAGCAGCCCGCCATGTTCGACGACGGGAACATAAGCGGCAACCGGCGCGGCGGCCTTCGGCAGTTCGAGGCCGAGTTCGGTGAGCTTTGCGGTGATATCCATGGTCGTTCCTTCTTAAACGGGTTCGGGGGCCGGAGCGGGGACATTTTCGGCGAGCCGCGCGAGGATCCAGTCCTGCGCCGCCGCCCAGTCATCGATGCGCGCATGGGCATAAGGCGACGGCGCAATCTTGTTGGCGATGGCGGGCTCGCCAACCAGATGGAGCCGCCACACGTCGGGCGCTTCCTGCGCCACCGACTGATGATGTCCTGCCAGATCGTCGATGAATACGGCGACCGACGGCCGATATTGCTCGATCAGGCGGCACACCGGCTCCCCCTTGCCGCCGCGGCTGCCGATCACCGGCGCATGAAAATCGTGCAGCGCCAGTTGCTCGATCCGCGCCTGCTGATGGTCGGGGCCGACGTTGGTCAGCACGACGATGTCGGCCTGCTCGGCGATCACCGCCATTGCCGCGAGCGCGCCCGGAATCGGATATTGCCGCGCCATCTCGCCGCGGAAAAAGGCGTCGAGTAGCGGCCAAACCTCGGCTGCTTCCAGCGGGGTCCCGCATTCCTTGCGTTTCAGCGCCCCGGCAAAGCTGGCATCCTCGATGCGGAACAGCACGCCATGTTCGGCGTCGACCCATTCGGCAAAGGGGACGACCATGTGCATCAGCACCTCGTCGCAATCGGTGATGACGAGCGGGCGGGTCATAGGGTCATTCCTTCGAGGCGCTGCGCTGCGGCGGCTAGGGTGGCAGGCGGCACCTGCAACGCACCGGCGCAGGCGACAAGGTCGTTTTCATGGGCGGTCAGGAAGGACAGGATCGCCGCCAAGGTCGCGCGTTCGCTCAGCGACGCGCGCAACTCGCCCGGCGCGAGTCCCGTCAGCGCGAGCAGCCGCTCGGCGCGCGGTTCGTCGCGCAATATCCAGCCGAGCGCTTGAAGCGCCAAGGCTGCGTCGTCGTCGTGCAAGGCATTTTTCCCTTCAACGGGAGGCAATTGTGTCATGCGGCCGATTCGCCTAAACGGGCCGCGGACGCAAGGTGGGGAAGCGAATAATCATGGGCAAGACCATATTGGTCGTCGAAGATAATGAGCTGAACCTGCGCCTGTTCTGCGACCTGCTGAACGCCCACGGCTATACGGCGCACCCGGTACGCGACGGGCGCGACGCGCTGGCCAAGGCACGCGAGGTCGCTCCCGACCTGATCATCATGGACATCCAACTGCCGCATGTCAGCGGGCTCGAGCTGATCGGGCAGATGAAGGCGGATCTGACGCTGCGCGCGGTGCCGATCATGGCGGTCACGGCCTATGCCGGCAAAGGCGACGAGGAGCAGATCCGCGCCGCGGGCGCCGAAGCCTATGTGTCGAAACCGATTTCGGTGATCAAGTTCATCGAGAGCGTTGGGGCGTTTGCCTGACGCGAACGACTGGAAGCGACCGCTTGCGGACCTAAGGCATATTCCTCTCTCCCCTTGAGGGAGAGATACGAAGGCTTGGCAGCTTGCTGCCTAGCCATAGTTGAGAGGGGTTCTTCGCCCGCTGGCGCCCACCCCCTCACCAAGCTTCGCTAGCTCCTGACGGAGCAAGCTGCGCTATCCTCTCCCTCAAGGGGAGAGGAGTTCATGTCCGCTTCCCACCCCAAAGCTGACATCTAACCGGCGCACGAAAAAGGGCGGCGCAAATGGCCGCCCCTTGATCCCGGCTTTCGCCGGGATGTCGCATTTTCAATCCTGCGCGCTTTCAGGGCGCAGGAAAACGCGTCACTTGATCTTCGATTCCTTGAACTCGACATGCTTGCGCACGCGCGGGTCATATTTGCGCACCGACATTTTTTCGGTCATCGTGCGCGGGTTCTTTTTCGTGACATAGAAAAAGCCCGTGTCGGCGGTGCTCACCAGCTTGATCTTGACGGTCGTCGGCTTGGCCATGGCCCTGTTCCTCGAAATAACTGCACATCCGCCGGAGCTCCGAAGGATGCGGCGGGACTATGGCCCCGACGTTGGTGTGAAAAAACTCAGGGGCCGCGCACGAGGCGCCGCCCCCAATATCCGCGCGCCTCTGACGGGATTCGGTGCTTCTGTCAAGCAAAAGAGCGGGCGGACGGCGCAGCACCATCCGCCCGGGAGGGGGCTCGGTGGGCGGCTAAGCGGCCCTGATCTCAAAGCGAACCGTCATCGTCTTCCAGCTTTCCTCCGCCACGCCGCCGCGCGTCGCGGGCGTGAAGCGCCATTTGGCGAGAGCGCGGCGCTTGGTTTCGGCGAAAAAGCCCGGACTGTCGGTGCTGACCAGTTCGACCGCCTTCACCCGCCCGTCGGTGCCGATCAGGACGCGCACTTTGGCAACCCCCTCGATCTCGCGCCGCTGTTCGCTTGCCGGATAGTCGGGCTGGAACGCCCCGGCGTAGCGCGGATCGAGTTCCGCGAATACCAGTTTGGGCATAGGTGGTGGATCGGCGGGCCGGGCTGGAGGCCCAAGGTTGATCGGGCCAAGGTCGACGATGACCGGCCCTTCGACCACGCGATTATCGAAGGACGGCATTGTTTCGACAAGAGGTTTCACCGTGTCGGTCGCGGACGCGGTTCGCGGTGCGGGCTTTGCGTCGGGAGTCGGCTGGGGCGGCGGTGGAGGCGTCGGTAGCTTGATCAATGTTCCGACCATCGGGTCGGACTTGGGTATCGGATCAACGATCATCGGCGACAGCGCCACCGCGACGACAAGCGCGGCGGGCAGGCCGACGGCGAGGAGCGCCGCGACCGGGTGGCGGCCGTGATCACTGCCATAGATGTTGCGGGAAATGGTCGCCGATCGACCCGCGGGGGCCGTTGTCACCTCGGGGGCAGTCAGGATGGTCGAAATCAGGGGTATCAGGGTCATGGCATCTCTCCTTGCCTATCAGACCCGGCCCCGCCGTGTTTCGACCACCGCTATCGGCCAAGTCAGATATCAGTTATAGTATATCATACCTCACATTGTCAAGCGCAGCGGTAGGCAAAAATGGTGATGCATTTTCGCAGAGGGTCGGTTTAGCTGGCTGCGAGCCGCGCGACCGCCTGATCTTTTGCGATCAGCGGCAACAGTTCGGCCATGTCCGGGCCGTGATCGCGCCCGGTCAGCGCCCGGCGCATCGGCAGGAACAACGCGCGGCCCTTTGCCCCCGTCGCCTCTTTCACCGTGGCAGTCAGCGCGTGCCAGGCGTCGGCGCTCCAGTCGATCACGGGCGCCGCGGCGGCGGCAGCGGCGAGCACCGGGCGGTCGGCATCATCGACCGGTGGCGGCGCAAGTGGCCCATCAAATACCGCCACCCAATCGGCAGCCTCGGCGACGGTCATCAAATTGGGACGAATCGCGTGCCAGCGCGTCGCGGTGATCGCAGCGGGCAGCCTGTCCGCGACCGTTTCATACGCGGTGTGGTGCAGGATTTTCTGATTGAGCAGCGCCAATTCCGCCCCATCAAATCGCGCCGGGGCGCGGCCGAATCGTGCGAAATCAAGGCTCTCGATCAGCGGCGCCAGACTGGTCACCGGCTCGACCGGGTCGCTGGTGCCGAGCCGCGCGAGCAAGGCCGCGAGCGCGATCGGTTCCATTCCCGCATCGCGCAAACTGGCCATGCCGAGCGAGCCAAGCCGCTTTGACAATTTGCCTTCGGTTCCAACCAGCAACGCTTCATGCGCGAACTGCGGCGGCGCAGCCCCCAAAGCGGCGAACATCTGGATTTGCGTCGCGGTGTTCGACACATGGTCCTCGCCGCGTACGACATGGGTAATGCCCATCGCAATATCGTCGATCACGCTGGGGAGCAGATAAAGCCAGCTGCCGTCGGCGCGGCGGATCACCGGGTCGGACATGGTGCGCGGATCGAAATGCTGGTCGCCGCGGATCAGGTCGGCCCATTCGATCGGCGCGTCGTGGTCGAGCCTGAAGCGCCAGTGCGGCGCCACGCCTTCGGGCACCGGCGCATCCACCGGCTTGCGTTCATACACCGGCGGCAATCCGCGCGAGAGCAGGACCTTGCGCCGGATGTCGAGCTCTTCGGGGGCTTCGTAACAGGCATAGACGCGCCCCGCCGCCTTGAGCTTCTCGAATTCCGCCTCGTACAACGCAAAGCGCGCCGACTGGCGCTCCTCGCCGTCGATGTCGAGGCCGAGCCACGCGAGGTCGGCACGAATCGCGTCGACATATTCCTCTTTCGACCGTTCGAGATCGGTGTCGTCGATGCGGAGCAGAAAGCGCCCGCCATGCTTGCGCGCCCACAGCCAGTTGTGGAGCGCGGTGCGGACATTGCCGACATGCAGGGTGCCGGTCGGCGAGGGGGCAAAACGGGTCACGACAGTCATAGCGCGCGCCTATAACCGCTTCGCTGCTCGCGCGCGACCCCGTCGTACAGCGTCATACCGTGCGGCGACGCTCCGGCCAATAGGCCCACGCAATAGTCAGCAGCGAGACGATCAGGATGACGCTATATTCCATCCCGTTGCGCCCCGCGCCAACAACGAACCAGCCAAAGGGCAAATGGACCATGATCATGCCGAGAGACAGGACCGCGGCGTGGCCCAGCGCCACAAGACTGGTCCAGCGGCGCGCCAGCATTAGCACAGGGCCGACCAGTTCGAACAGCGTCACGCCGAGCGCCCAGCCAAAGCCCATCGGGAAGCCTTGGGTTTCGAGCCAGACGCCGAACGGCGCAATGCCGCCTGCGACGAGACGAAAAACCCCGTGGATCAAGATCAGCAACGCCACGGTGATCCGCAGCACGTCGAGCGCCCGCTCGGCCTTTTGCGGCGGCGCCTTTTCTCCCAGCAACCCCATATCCCGCTCCCCTTATTGCAGTGTGTCGATCGGCGACCTTAGCGCCGCCACACAGCGCGACGAAGAGACACCGACGTACCAGTATCCGCAGTATGGGTCAGCCAGTGCGGAATCCATGGGTGATCGGATAACGCCGGTCGCGCCCGAAGTTGCGCGTCGACAGCTTGACCCCCGGCGGCGCCTGTCGGCGCTTATATTCGGCCAGCATCAGCAGGCGCTCGATCCGCACCACCGCGTCGCGATCGAACCCATGGCGCGCCACCACATCGTCGACGCTAGCGTCCTCTTCGACCAGCATGTGCAGCATCCGGTCGAGGTCGGCGTATGGCGGCAAACTGTCCTCGTCCTTCTGGTCGGGACGCAGTTCGGCGCTCGGCGGTTTGGTGATGATCGTCTCGGGCATCACCGGCGCCACCGGGTTGCGCGACAGCCGCGGCACATTGTCGTTGCGCCATTTCGCGACCGCGAACACCGTCATCTTGTAGGCGTCCTTCAGCGGGTTATAGCCGCCCGCCATATCGCCATAGATCGTCGCATAGCCGACACTCATCTCGCTCTTGTTGCCCGTGGTCAGCAACATCGGCCCGAATTTGTTGCTGAGCGCCATCAAGGTCACCCCGCGGATGCGCGACTGGACATTTTCCTCGGTGATATCGACCTCGACATCGGCAAAGCTGCCCGCCAGCATCGTATCGAACGCCTCGACCGCCGGGACGATCGAGATCGTGTCGAGCTTGCACCCGATCAGCTCGGCACAGCCCGCGGCATCGTCAAGACTCGCCTGACTCGTGAAGCGGCTCGGCATCATCACGCACCACACCCGGTCGGGGCCGAGCGCGTCGGCGGCGATCGCCGCGCAGATCGCCGAATCGATCCCGCCCGACAGCCCCAGCACGACGCCGGGGAAGCGGTTGCGTTCGACATAATCGCGCAAGGACATAATCATCGCGCTGTAGATGTCAGCCGGGTGCGCTTCCCATTCGGCGATGGCGCCCGCTTCGCATGTCCAGCCGTTCGCGCCCTTGGCCCAGCGCGTCACGCGCTCCTCGGCTTCCCAGTCAATTAGCCGGTGCGCGGTCGATCCATCGAGGTTGAGCACGAACGAACAGCCATCGAACACCAGCTCGTCCTGTCCGCCGACGCGGTTGAGGAAAATCACCGGCAGGCCGGTTTCGGCGACGCGGCTGGCGAACACCTGGGTCAGCCGCCGTTCGTCCTTGTCGATTTCATACGGACTGCCGTTGACCGAGATCAGCAGCTCGGCGCCCAGATCGGCCAGATGCCGCGACACGTTGGGCAACCAGCCATCCTCGCAGATCGGCAAGCCGAGCCGGATGCCGCGCCAATCGACCACATCGGGGAGCGGACCGGGCACAAAAATCCGCTTCTCGTCAAATGTGCCGTAATTCGGCAGTTCGTGCTTGCGCCGCGTCGCGACAACATGGCCCCCGTCGAGCAGCGCGACGATGTTATACAGGTCCGCCCCATCGCGTTCGACCGACCCGACCAGCATAGCCGGACCGCCGTCGGCGGTATCCGCCGCCAGCTCGGCGAGCAACGCCTCGGCGCGTTCAGCGATGGCAGGCTTCAACACCAGATCTTCCGGCGGATAGCCGATCAGCTGAAACTCGGGATAGAGAATCAGGTCCGCCTGGGGGTGCCGCGCCCGCACCGCACGCATCGCGTCGGCATTGGCGGCCAGGTCGCCCACTACCTGCGTCATCTGGGCCAGGACGATGGTAAGCGTTTCGGCAGCGTCTGTCATGCCGCCGAGCCATACCCCCCGCCGCCGCGATTGCAATGACCCAAGGGGTCGGCGACCGCGCAGCGTCAACTTCACCCTTCCCCTATCGCCCCCCGCTGGCTAAGGGGCGCGCAATCCTATCCGCCGCGAAAGGGCCGCGCACCCCATGAAACTGATCTCCGGCAACAGCAACCTTCCCCTCGCCCGCGCGATCGCGGACTATCTGGAACTGCCGCTGACCGACACCAGCGTGCGCCGCTTTGCCGACGAGGAAGTGTTCGTCGAAATCCATGAAAATGTCCGCGGGCAGGATGTCTTCATCGTCCAGCCGACCAATTTCCCGGCCAACGACAATCTGATGGAGTTGCTGATCATCACCGACGCGCTGCGCCGCGCCTCGGCCAAGCGGATCACCGCCGTCGTTCCCTATTTCGGTTACGCTCGCCAGGATCGCAAACCGGGTCCGCGCACGCCGATTTCGGCCAAGCTTGTCGCCAACCTGATCACCACCTCGGGCGCCGACCGCGTCCTCGCGATCGACCTGCACGCTGGGCAGATCCAGGGCTTTTTCGATATCCCGACCGATAACCTGTACGCCGCGCCGGTGATGAGCGCCGACATCCAGGCGCGGTTCGCAGGCAAGAATCTGATGGTCGTATCGCCCGACGTCGGCGGCGTGGTTCGCGCCCGCGCCCTGGCCAAGCGGCTCGACAACGCGCCGCTGGCGATCGTCGACAAGCGCCGCGAACGTGCGGGTGAATCCGAAGTGATGAACATCATCGGCGATGTTTCGGGGCGCTTCTGCGTCCTGATCGACGACATCGTCGATTCGGCGGGGACGCTGTGCAACGCCGCCGGGGCGCTGAAGGCCGCGGGCGCCGAGGGCGTCGTTGCCTATTGCACCCACGGGGTGCTGTCGGGCGGCGCGGTCGCGCGCGTCGAGGCGAGCGAGCTGACCGAACTGGTCATCACCGATTCGATCCAGCCGACCGATGCGGTCAACGACAGCAAAAAGGTCCGCGCGCTGACCGTTGCGCCGCTGCTCGGCGAAGCGATCAAGCGCATCGCCGACGAATCGAGCGTTTCGTCGCTGTTCGATTAATCGATCACCGCGCCAGAACGGCGCCCACAATCAACTCCAGTTCGCGGCGAAAAGTCGCATGATCGGGCGCCGCGTGGACAAGCCCCTTCGCAGTCCAGCATAGTGCCTGCGCCAGGCTGCCGGCGCGAGCGACGGCGGTGCCCGGCCCGCCACGCCGGATGGCGTTCGCCATCGCCGCGACCAGCTTGCGTTCGGCCGCACGCACTGCTTCGTCCGGCGCGGGGGCCGCCATCGGGACGACATCAATCCCGTGCGGCGAGGCGCGCAGCGTCGCCATATGCTGGCCGACCCACGCATCGAGCGCGGCCAGCAGCCGCGCAACCAGCGCGGCGGCGGGATTATCCAGATGGGCCAGCGTCTCCGCCAGTGACCGGTCAATCCGCGATTGGACTGCCCAGTCAGCCAACGCGTCTTTCGACCCGAAGCGGTTGTAAAGCGCCTGCCGCGACACGCCGGTGGCCCGCGCCAGATCCTCCATCGATGCCTTGCGAAAACCGATGCGCGCGGCGACGGCCAACAGCGAATCGGCGGAAATGCGGTTGGTCATCGTCCAATTTTACGAAATATATGCTAATTGTAAAATTGATATATTCAGCGCATGGTAGGTCGATCATAAAGGTCTGGGGCTGGCGAGAGCGTGCGTGCTGCGCTAGCGCCAATAACATGACAATCACCTCCGACCTCGCTCTCGCCCATCGCCTTGCCGACGCCGCGGGCGCCGCGATCCGTCCACTGTTCCGGTCCGACTGGACGCATGAAGCGAAGGCCGACGCCTCGCCGGTGACCGAAGCCGACCGCGCCGCCGAAGCGGCCATGCGCCGCCTGCTCGATGCCGAGGCGCCGCGCGACGGCATCATCGGCGAGGAATTTGGCGCCGAACGTCCCGATGCGGCGCGGCAATGGGTGCTCGACCCGATCGACGGCACGGTCAGCTTCATGGCCGGACGCCCAATCTTCGGCACCCTGATCGCGCTACTCCAGGACGGCTGGCCGGTGCTGGGCATCATCGATCAGCCGATCAGCGGCGAACGCTGGGTCGGCGCGCTGGGACAACCGACCTTGTTCAACGGCAAGCCCGTTCGCACGCGGGCCTGCCGCGCCCTTGCCGATGCGGCGCTCGCCACGACCGGCCCGCAATATTTCGACGATCATGACGCCGAGCATTTCATGGCGCTCGCGGCCAAGACGGCGCACAAACGCCTGATCTTTGGCGGCGACTGTTACAATTATGGCCTGCTGGCGAGCGGTCATGTCGACCTGGTCGTCGAGGCGGGGCTAAAGCTGCACGACTTCGCCGCGCTGGTGCCGATCGTCGAAGGCGCTGGCGGGGCGATGTGCGACTGGAACGGCGACCCGCTCAACGCCGACAGCGCGGGCCATGTCATCGCGCTCGGCGATCCGGCGCGGCTCGAAGATGTGATCGAAGGCCTCGCCTGCGCCCACTGATAGTCGGCGGAATCGGCGTCAGAAAATGCCGAGGAACTTCTTGCGCTGCTTGCCGCCTTCGTCCTTCGATTGCTTGCCATCCTCGCCCTTCGCCGTCGTGCCTTTGCCGACGTCGTCGCGCACTTCGCCCTTTGTCGTGCGTTGCGCACTGGCGCGCGCACCAGCGAGGATCGGACCGCATTGCGCCGACTTCGCATCGCCCGGATCGACGAAGGGAATGATCGCCGCGACCGGGGTGGCAACGATCGCCAGCCCCAGCCCTGCGCCCGCGCGGCCCATCAGCTGGTCGCTGATCGGGTCGATGCGCGGCGCCGCGAAATAGCCGCCGACGCTGACCGGCGACTGGCCCGAAAACAGGCTGAATTTCTTGCCGTCAGCGCGCACCGCCATGTCGATTGCCTCGGTGCGGAAGGAAAAGCCACCGCGCCCGACCATGACATTCTTTTGCGTGTCGATCAGGATCGGATCGGCAGCGCCGACGCCATTGCGCACCGTAAAGGCGATCACGCCGCAATTGATCTCGACCGGCTTCTTCAGTTTGTCCTCGAACAGTTTCTGCACAAAGGTGCCGACGTCGAGTTCGGCCAGCTGCACATTGCGCGTCCAGAAACTTCCTCGCGGCAGGACGAACGCCATGCGGCCATTCGAACTGGCGAGCGATTGGCGCAGGCTGTCGCCGCGACCGACCATCTGGATGCGGCCGCTGACGGTGCCGGTGGTCCCCGATTCGGCCACCCCGAAGCGGGCCAGCAGGGTGCCGAGCCGCGTCGGCGACAGGCGAAAGTCATAAGCAGTGCGTACGACTGCGGGGCGCGAATCGATCGAAATATCACTCACCACCTTGCCTCCCGCGAGCAGGAAGGTCAGCGGCTTCATCTCCATCAGCCCGCCCTTGAGCGACAGCGTCAGATCGACATTGCTGACCGGAAAACTCTCGGCGCGGACGCGGGCCACCTTGTAGCGCAGATCGGCATCGAAGGCCTTAAGCGAGTCAGCACGCAGCGGCGAGTCGGGCAGCACGCGCGGGCGACCGCCAACGGTCTTGATCACACCATCGGTGCCCATCCGGTCGAGCCGGTCGACTTCGTAACCGATGAACGGCCCGGCATCGATGATGTTGAGCGACCGGGTGGTGAGGTCGGCGTTCAGATAGACGCGCCCGTTTGGCATACTGACCGCAAACGTCCCCGCCAGGTCGCTGTCGCCAAAGACACCCTTCAGACCCGTGAATTTCCAGATCGCACCGTCGTAGCCGAGCTTCGAGGTTGCGCGGTAGCGCCGGGTATCGGGGATGGCGACCCCCAGGAAATCGAACAGCCGCGACAGGTTCGCGCCGCGCGCGGTCAGCGCCAGATCGGCCCCCACCAGTTCGGTCGGGCCGGGCAGCGTGCCGACCAGATCGACTGTATTGCCCAACCCGATCGCGCGCATCGTCAGCCGGTTCTTGCCGCCCGCGACCGTCTGGTTGGGCGACGACAACCGCCCCGTCAGCGTGAACGGCTGCGCGCGCATCGTCCCGCGCCCATTGAATCCGATCGCCTTGTCGATCCGGCTGCCCGTCGAACGCACCGTGTCGATATCGATGTCTGCGAACAGGCGCAGCCGCGGGTCGCGGTACGTCAGCCCGCTCTTGGTGATCGCGGCGCGCTCGATCGTCGGCAGGTTCAGCGGCTGGGGCGGTCGATCGGGATCGCCGAACGTCCAGCTGTTATGCTTGTTCTGCGCATCCCATTCGAGCGCCACCTGCGCCTGATCGATGTCGGCAAAGGTCATCACGCGCTTGCCGAAAATCAGCGACAGGGTGGCCAGCCGGGCATCGACCTTGCGCGCGGTAAAAAACTGCTTCGCCTGCGCCCATTCAGGATTGGCGATGCGAATGTCTTCGGCGAGAAATTTGACGTTGAACGGCGCGAAATAGAGCTGGAAGTCGCCGCTGATCGCGACCCGTCGTTCCAGCTGCGAAGACGCGACGCTTTCGAACGTCCCTTTCAAAAAGCGCCCCTTGGTGATGAAAAGCACCAGCCAGATCGTAAAGAACAGCAGCAGAACGATAACCGCGGTCCGTGCCGCGATCCGCACCGCGCGCGGGCGCTTTTCCAGCCAGCGCGGGGTCCAGATGCGGCGCGCGACGGTAGACGGGACGGTGGACCGGCGCGAAACGGGCGGCTCGCCGCTGGGATCGGCAGTCGCGGCGGGCGCATGGCCCATCTGTCCGGTGGGCAGGTTCATGCTCTGTGAACGGCTGCGAACACCCTTGGTTCCGCTGGCCCAGCCCGGTAGGCTTGCATTTGCAGGCGAATCCCCCTAAGCGCCCCGCTTCCGATTGTGTCGGCTGGCTGAAAGGGCTGCCAGGCCGATACGCAAACGGACTTCCAAAGGAGACCAAAATGCCCAAATTGAAGACCAAGAGCGGTGTGAAGAAACGCTTCAAATTCACCGCCTCGGGCAAGGTGAAGCACGGCGTTGCCGGCAAGCGTCACCGCCTGATTTCGCACAATTCCAAATATATCCGCACCAACCGCGGCACCAGCGTGCTGAGCGATTCGGATGTGGCCCATGTGCGCCTCTGGGCGCCCTACGGCCTGAAGTAAGGAGCGCTAAGGCATGTCACGCATCAAACGCGGCGTCACCACGCGCGCCAAGCACAAACGCGTATTGGAACAGGCGAAGGGCTATTACGGCCGTCGCAAGAACACCATTCGTGTCGCCAAGCAGGCGGTCGAAAAGGCTGGCCAATACGCCTATCGCGACCGCAAGGTTAAGAAGCGCAATTTCCGCGGCCTGTGGATCCAGCGCATCAACGCCGCGGTTCGCGCCGAAGGCCTGACCTATTCGCAGTTCATGCACGGCGTGAAGCTGGCCGGGATTGATCTCGACCGGAAAATCATGGCCGACCTGGCGATGAACGAAGCAACGGTATTCACCACGATCATCGCCCAGGCGAAAGCGGCGCTGCCCAAGGCAGCCTGACGCTTTTCAGCTACGCGACAAGAAACAAGGGCGGTCCCGATGGGGCCGCCCTTTTTCGTTGGAGCTTGCGGTTTGGGATGGCGGGTTGTGCGGACAAGCCGTTCGTTAAATCCCGTTCGTGTCGAGCGAAGTCGAGACACCCATAGGTAGCGCACGCCTTTGGGGTGTCTCGACTTCGCTCGACACGAACGGAAATAGAGGACGATCCGCCCCTCCCCCAAAGCCGACACTGCATCCTAGCGCTAAACGAAGAAGCGGCGCGAAGCTCTCGCTCCGCGCCGCTTCGACAATGGCTCCAGTGAGAAACCATCGCCCCCCCGCCCGTTCCGAAAAGCCGTGGGTCGCAGAAAGCTGCCGGCCGGGTGAAGTTCTCAAGAGGTTGCCCGCTGGACGACACCCCAAATCAAGGTCGGCGCAACTATGGAAGCAGCGACGCGCAGAAAATTGTACAAACCCGACAAGAAACGACGTCAAAATGTTGTTTTTCGTCGTTAATGCTCGTTAGGGGAGAGGGATGCCTGAACGCAGCGCGCCCCAGCCTGAATCATCCGACGTTCGGATCGCCACTCGCTTTTTCGGGGTATCGTCAGCGCTGCGACCCTATCTCAGCACCATCTATCTGACCGAAGTATCGGTCCCGGCGGGCACCCGCGTTGGCGACTATCTCCATCCCGAATGGGCGAACTTGCGCTTCATCGAGGGCGAGACACCGCTGGCGTCGGTCGCCGGCGCTCCTGCGGTCGCGACGCCGCATTTCGTCGCCACCGGCCCGACCAGCACCGCGACCTATTTCGCCTCCGGCAACATGCGCGCCTGGGGGATTGGGATCGTACCGCTGGGCTGGGCGAAGTTCATCCCGCTGCCCGCCGACGATCTGGCTGACCGCTTTTGCGACGGCGCCACGCACCCCGCCTTTGCCGCGATCGCACCGCTGGGGGAGGCCTTGCGCGGGGTCAACGACATCGAAGCAGCCGCGGCGATGATCGACGATCATTTCTGCACGATGCTCAACGATGCCCCGCCCGACGATCCGATGATCCTTGCCGCGCATCGCGCGCTGGTGGACGATGACCTTTCGACCGTCGCCGACTTGTCGGAAAAACTGGGGCTATCCGAACGCTCGATCGAGCGACTGAGCCACCGCGCCTTCGGTTTTTCGCCCAAGCTTCTGCTCCGCCGCCAGCGTTTCCTGCGCTCGCTGGC
This sequence comes from Sphingopyxis sp. UBA6723, assembly GCF_002454115.1. GTDB lineage: Bacteria > Pseudomonadota > Alphaproteobacteria > Sphingomonadales > Sphingomonadaceae > Sphingopyxis. The sequence goes on from NZ_DKIH01000010.1 coordinate 86,750, forward strand.
GCGCTTCATGCTCGACCCGTCGATGGCGTGGATCGATACGATGGATCATAATTATTACGACCAGGCCCAATTCACCCGTGACTTTGCCAAATTCATGGGGATGAGCCCGCGCGAATATGCCGCGCGCCCCAAGCCGATCCTGGGCGCCGCCGCCAAAGCGCGCGCCGCCGCGGCGGGCGCCGCGGTGCAAGGACTGCACAAGCCCGCCGGTTGACCCCCGGGGCTTGACCCACAGGTCGCCTTCGGTGCAAGCGGCGGCGCGGCTTCTGGTCGCCGCTGCAGGACAAATGACGATGAGCGATATTCAGGCCATCCAGGCCCGGTTGGTGGACGACATAGCAGCGGCGAGCGATCTCGATACGCTCGAAGCGCTGCGCGTCGCCGCGCTGGGCAAAGCAGGCGGCATCACGGCATTGCTCAAATCGCTGGGCGGTATGACCCCCGACGAGCGGCAGGCGCAGGGACCGCAGATTCATGCACTCCGCGAAGCCGTCACCGCCGCGCTTGCCGACCGCAAGGCCGCGCTGGACGCCGCCGCGCTCGACATCAAGCTCGCGGCCGAAGCGATCGACATGTCGCTACCCGCCGACACCGCGCCGAAGGGCAGCGTCCACCCGGTCAGCCAGGTGATGGACGAACTCGCCGAAATCTTTGCCGACATGGGCTTTGCCGTCGCGACCGGGCCCGAGATCGAGGACGATTGGCACAATTTCACCGCGCTCAACATTCCCGAAACGCATCCGGCGCGGGCGATGCATGATACTTTTTATTTTCCGGAAGTTGGCGAAGGTGCCGCGCAGCGTATGTTGCTGCGGACGCACACATCGCCGGTGCAAATTAGGACGATGATGTCGGAAGCGCCTCCGATCAGGATCATAGCTCCCGGCCGCGTCTATCGCAGCGACAGCGACGCGACGCACACGCCGATGTTTCACCAGGTCGAAGGTCTCGTCATCGACCGCGGCATCCATATGGGGCATCTGAAGTGGACGCTCGAAACCTTCCTGAAGGCCTATTTCGAGCGCGACGACATCGTGCTGCGGCTGCGCCCGAGCTATTTCCCCTTCACCGAACCGTCGGCGGAAGTGGACGTCGGGTACAAACAGGAAAAGGGCCGCCGGATCGTCGGCGGGCACGGCGATGATGATGGCCATGCGTGGATGGAGCTGCTCGGCAGCGGGATGGTCAACCGTCGCGTCATTGCCAATTGCGGGCTCGATCCCGACGAATGGCAGGGCTTTGCCTTCGGGGTCGGGGTCGACCGGCTCGCGATGCTGAAATATGGCATGGATGACCTGCGCGCCTTTTTCGACGGCGACCTCCGGTGGCTCAGCCATTACGGGTTCGGCGCGCTGAGTGTCCCGACGCTGAGCGGAGGGATTTCGGCATGAAGATCACCCTCGACTGGCTCAAAGAGCATCTGGAAACATCGGCGAGCGTCAGCGATGTCGTCGATACCCTCAACCGCATCGGCCACGAAGTCGAAGGCGTCGAGAACCCCGCCGACAAGCTCAAGGGCTTTCGTGTGGCCAAGGTACTGACCGCCGAGAAACATCCGCAGGCCGACAAATTGCAGGTGCTCACCGTCGATACCGGCGACGGCGGCGCGCCGCTGACCGTCGTGTGCGGCGCGCCGAATGCGCGCGCGGGCCTCGTCGGCGTACTCGGCCTGCCCGGTGCGGTGGTGCCTGCGAACGGGATGGAACTGAAGGTCGCCGCGGTGCGCGGGGTCGAATCGAACGGCATGATGTGCTCGTCGCGCGAGCTGGAGCTGGGCGACGATCATGACGGGATCATCGAGCTGCCCGACGACGCCCCCGTCGGCACCCCCTTCGCCGACTATAGCGGCGCGGGCGATCCGGTGATCGACATTTCGATCACCCCGAACCGGCAGGATTGCATGGGCGTGCGCGGCATCGCGCGCGACCTGGCCGCCGCGGGGCTGGGCACGCTGAAGCCGCTCGCCGTTCCGACGATCGCGGGCGAAGGCGCCCCCGCGACCGAAATCGCTACCCTCGATCCCGAAGGCTGCCCCGCTTTCTATGGCCGCACGATCAGCGGCGTCACCAACGGCACCGCCCCCGAATGGATGCGCCGCCGATTGGAAGCGGTCGGGCAGCGCTCGATTTCGGCGCTTGTCGACATCAGCAATTATGTGATGTTCGACCTCGGCCGCCCCAGCCATATCTATGACCGTGCCAAGCTGACCGGGCCGCTCGTCGCGCGCCGCGCCAAAACGGGCGAGACGGTCACTGCATTGAACGGCAAGGATTACTCGCTCACCGACACGATGACGGTGATCGCCGACGACTGCGGCGTCCACGACATCGCGGGGATCATGGGCGGCGAGCATAGCGGGTGCAGCGAGACGACGAGCGACGTGCTGATCGAGGTCGCTTACTTCACCCCCGAACGCATCGCGCTGACCGGACAGGCGCTGGCGCTGACCAGCGACGCGCGCAGCCGCTTTGAGCGCGGGGTCGATCCGGCGTTCCTCGACGACGCGACCGCGATCGTCACCGCGCATGTGCTGGCGATCTGCGGCGGCACCCCCTCGACCGTCACCCGCGCCGGAACGCCGCCCGCCGAGGTCAAGACGGTCGATTACGACCCGGCGCTGTCGGCGACGCTCGGCGGCATCGCGATCGCGCCCGAGCGGCAGCAAGAGATTTTGGCTGCGCTGGGCTTTACCATCATCGAACAGGGCGGCCGCTGGCAGGTCGCGGTGCCGAGCTGGCGCCGCGACATCGACGGCGCTCCCGATCTGGTCGAGGAAGTCACGCGCATCACCGGTTTCGACGCAATCGCATCGGTGGCGTTGCCGCGCGTGGACGGCGTCGCCAAACCGACCGCGACCCCCGAACAGATGCTCGAACGCCGCATGCGCCGCGCCGCAGCAGCGGCGGGTTTCCACGAAGCGGTGACCTGGTCGTTCATCAGCGACCGCGACGCGGCGCCGTTCGGCGGCGGCGACTGGTCGCTCGCCAATCCGATCAGCGAAGATTTGAAGGTCATGCGCCCGTCGCTGCTCCCCGGCCTGCTCGCCGCGGCGCAGCGCAACCAGAACCGCGGCGCGGATAGCATCCGCCTGTTCGAAATCGGGCGGCGCTATCTGGCCGATGCCGAGCATCCGACGCTCGCGATCCTGATGGCGGGCGACAACCGCGCGCGCGGTTGGCAGGCGGGCAAAGCGGCGCCGTTCGACGCGTTCGACGCCAAGACCGTAGCGCTGGCGCTGCTCGAAGCCGCGGGCGCCCCCGCCGACCGCTTGCAGGTGATGGACGCGGTCGCCGAGGGCAGCATCTGGCACCCCGGCCAGTCGGCGACGCTGCGGCTCGGCCCCAAAGCGGTCCTCGCCGAGTTCGGCGCGCTCCACCCGCTGCTGACGCGCCATTTCGACGTCGACGGCCCGGTGATGGCGGTGCAGATCTTCCTCGACGCCATTCCCGCCAAGCGCGCCAGCGGCCCGGCGCGCGCGGCGTTCACCCCGCCCGCGCTGCAATCGGTGCGCCGCGACTTTGCGTTCCTGGCCCCGACCAGCCTGACCGCCGCCGATCTGGTGCGCGCGATCCGCGGCGCCGACAAGGCGAGTATCGTCGATGCCCGCCTGTTCGACCGCTTCACCGGCCAGGGTGTGCCCGAGGGTCAGGTGAGCCTGGCGGTCGAGGTCGAATTGCAGCCGGTCGAGAAAAGCTTCACCGACGCCGAGCTGAAAGCGATCGCCGACAAGGTCGTTGCCGCCGCGGCGAAGTTCGGAGCGGTGCTGCGCGGGTAGGTCGCTCCGCCGGGCGCGTCGCGGCAGCGTCAAATCGATAGGTGATCGGGTCATAGCGGACTATCGTGTATCGGATCGGCGCCCTGGCGGTGCCGCCGAGCGGAGTTCCGCCTATGCGCATCACGATCTTTGCCCCCGGCAAGGTGCACCTGCTGGAGATCGCTGGCGTGCGCGACGCGCTGTTTGAGGCAAATTGCAAAATGGGGCCTGGCCGCGCCTATCGCGTCCTGCTGGTGACCGAACAGGGCATCGCCGAGGAAAGCGCTTCGGGCGTAACCTATGTCCCCGACGCGGGGATCGCCGATGCGATCCAAGCCTGTGACACGCTGATCGTCGTCGGACCCTATGGCCTTCCCACCCGTCCGAGCGACGACGTTATAAGGTGGCTGCGCAAGCAGGCGCTGAGTTCGCGGCGCTACGGCTCGACCTGCACGGGCGCCTTCCTGCTGGCGCAGGCCGGGCTGTTGTCGGGACGCCGCGCGACAACGCACTGGCAATATGCCGAACGCCTGGCGTCCGACTTTCCCGACATCCGGGTCGAACCGGACCGTATCTTCGTTCGCGATGGCCCCGTGTTCAGTTCCGCCGGGGTTACCGCGGCCATCGACCTCGCCTTTTCGCTGATCGAAGAGGATCATGGCCGCGCGCTGGCGCTGTGGGTGGCACGCCGGTTGGTCGTCTTTCTGAAGCGACCCGGCGGGCAGTCGCAATTCAGCGAGGCCTTGACCTCGCAGGCGGTGGGCACCGGCCCGATCGATCGGGTCAGGTTGCACATCCTGGAAAGCCCGCGCGCGGATCTGGGCCTCGAGGCGTTGGCCGACGTCGCCAGCGTCAGTCCCCGCCATCTTTCGCGACTGTTTCGGGCGGGGTTAGGCATGAACCCGGCCGCCTATGTCGAATTGACCCGGGTCGATATGGCCCGGCACCTGCTGGAAAACAGCAGTGCGCCGATCAAGGCGATTGCCCACGCCGCCGGTTTCGGATCGACCACCACGCTCCGACGAGCCTTTTTGCGCATCATCGGCGTCACCCCGGTCGATTATCGCCAGCGCTTTCAGACCACCGAGTCGCGGGATACGCGCGCGGACGAAAGTGACTCTGTTTTGTCCTGAACTGTCGCACGGCCGCCGTTGAAGCCTTGGCAGCGGTGCCGCATCGTCATCCCGGGAGATGACGATGCGACTAGCCCCTGACCTGCGTAGAGAAGCGATTACCGAAAAACGGCTGAGCGAGAGGATGGGGCTGGGTCCGCCGCGAACACCACCACTGCCGGACCGGATCAGCAGGTCGCGCCATAGATGACGAGCTGCGTGGACGGACGCAGGCTGATCGTATGTTTGACGCTTCCCGGTGAACAGTCGCAGATCAACGCGACGCTGGCCGTTCAGGTCGTCGCCACGCGCCCGATCGACCGGGTTCGGCTTCACATCCTCGAAAATCCTTGCCTGAACCTGGGGCTTACGGCGCTGGCCGATATAGTCGGGGTCAGCCCCCGCCATCTGTCGCGCCTGTTTCGCGCCGAGCTGGGAATCAGCCCGATCGCCTATGTCGAATGGACCCGGATCGATATCGCCCGGCGCCTGCTCGAAGAATGCTCGCTGCCGATCAAGGCGATCTCGCATGCGGTCGGCTTCGGATCGACCGCGACGCTCCGGCGGGCGTTCCAGCGCCGGATCGGCGTCTCTCCGCTGGAATATCGTCTGCGATTTCAGGCGGCAGGATCGTCAGAAGAAAGGAAAGACTAAACTGCTGCCATTTTGTCCTGAAATGCTGCCCAGCCGACGTTGAAGCGCCGGTCAAGGAGCCGCATCCTCATATCCGGAGGCCATGACATGCGACTTGATCCCGCCGCGTATCGCGCGGTTCAAAAATGGAAAAATACGTTGGCTTCGCCGACGTGCAGGGCACGACCACGCCATGACGCTTGAAATCGAGCCGGGCCGCCGCCCGGTCGGCAATGCCGGGGCATTCACTCCGGCGCGGTGGCCCCGGTTGGCGCGGCGCCCGAGCGAACCGGCGGGACTTTCTGTCGCCTCCTTGCTCGCGCTTGACCATATCAGCGACGGTGTCCTGGTCGCCGACGTACGGCAGCGGGGACAGCCGATCGTCCAGGTGAACCCGGCATTCGAGGCGATCACCGGCTATACGGCGGCCGAGGCGATCGGCAAGAATTGCCGCTATCTGCAGGGCAACGACCGGCTTCAGCCCGAGATCGCCGAAATGCGGGCCGCGCTGGCCGAAGGTCGCGAATGTTCGGTGACGCTGCGCAACTATCGCCGCGACGGGACGATGTTCCGCAACGCACTTCGCTTGGTGCCTTTTCGCAGTGGCGGAGGACCGGTAACACATTTTGTCGGGATCATCCGCGATGTGACGCATGCGCCCGGCATCGATCGCCTGACCGGCCTGCTCGATCGCTATGGCCTGCTCGACCGGCTCGCCGCGATCGACGTCCCGGCAACTTCCCCGGTGCTGCTGGTCAAGCTCGACATCCTGCGGTTTCACGATGTCAACAACGGGTTCGGTTACGACGTCGGCGACGCGCTGCTGCGTTCGGTAGCGACGCGCCTCGCGACCCTCACGGCCGCGGCGATCGCCCGCGTCGGGACGAACAGTTTCACGCTCGCCTTCGAACTCGGCGATGTCGAACATGCGGGGAGCATCGTCGATGACATTCTCGCGCTGTTACGGCCTCGTTTCGTCCTGCCCGGCGCGTCGATTGCGGTCCAGTTCGCCGCCGGCTTTGCGCTCGGCTGCCCCGGTCTCGATCCGCTCCAGCTAGTTCGCCAAGCCGGCGCGGCGTTGCAGCGATCGAAGGCGATGCCCGGTCATCCGCCACATCCCTATGCCGCGGCGGACGAACGCGATGCGCACAATCGCATCCGGCTGGCGAGCGACCTGCAGACCGCCGTTGCGAACCAGGAACTGCTGTTCCATTATCAGCCCCAGGTCGATCTCGGCTCGGGCGACATCGTCGGCGCCGAAGCGCTGCTGCGATGGGACCATGGAGCATTCGGGCTGCAACAGCCCGGCCGCTTCATCGGCGTTGCCGAAGAAACCGGCGCCATTCTCGACATCGGCGCCTGGGGTCTGCGCACGCTTGCGGCCTATGCGGTCAAGGTCAACCGCCACCGCCGCGCGCCGATCCGCTTTTCGTTCAACGTGTCGGTCGTCGAGTTCACGCGGCGCGACATGGTGGCTTTTGTCGAGCAGGTGCTGGGCGAGACAGGTTGCCGGGCCGAATGGCTGACGCTGGAGCTGACCGAGAATCTGATGGTCCCCGAGCCCGAAGCGATCCGCCGCACGTTCGAAAATCTGCGGCGCCTGGGCGTCGGAATCTCGATCGACGACTTCGGCACCGGCTATTCCAATCTGCGCTATCTGGAAAGCTTCCCGCTCAGCGAGATCAAGGTCGATCGCAGCTTCGTGCATGACGTCGCGCATAGCGCGGCCAAGCGGGTGATCGCCGAGAGCATCGTCAAGCTCGGCGCGGCGCTGGACATTCGCGTCGTCGCCGAAGGGATCGAGACCGAGGCCGAGCGCGCCATCATGCGGACGCTCGGCTGTTCGGTGGGCCAAGGCTTTCTCTTTGCCACGCCCATGGATACTTTGGCTTTCCAGCGGCTGCTCGACGACGGGCTGGCCTTGCGCGAGGGATGGGACGCACGCCGCCTTTTGACGATGCTCGACGGCGATAGCACTTAGACCCGCCCGATGAAATTTGGGTTGCATGGTTGGTCCCTTGCGACCCAATAGATGCCCCGGCGCCCCACCGCCGGGGCATCGCCATGTCCGATGACGGGATCGACGCGCTGCGCTGCGTCGGGCGTCAGTCCAGTCCTGCCACCTCCGCCATCCGGGACGTGGTGTCGGCCCATAGCCGCGCGACGATGGTGGCCGCTGCGCCGGTGTCCGCAATCAGCCCCGCCGCTTCGCCCACGATGACCGGCGCAACGGCTGTATCGCCGTGCCGGGCCGCGGCTTCGATCGTGTCGGGCGCGGCATCGATCTGGCGTTTCAGCCCGTCGGGGTCGTCCACCCAGCGGTCGAAGAAGCGGTTGCGCAGAGTACGGATCGTCCAATCCGCAGGCCAGGCGCGGCGGCGGGCGATGTCGAAGACGCGGCCCTTGACCGTATGGTCGCCGGTCGCCGCGAGCAGCGCCGCCCGGCCGGCGGCGTGGGCCAGCGATTCGTCGGCGGCATAGAAAGCCGTCCCGCACAGCGCGCCGCTGGCCCCGAGCATGAAGGCGGCGGCAATGCCGCGGCCGTCGGCAATGCCGCCCGCCGCGACCACCGGGATGGCGCCGACGGCATCGACGACTTCGGGGACCAGCGCCATCGTGCCGCGCGTCCCGCCGTGCCCCCCCGCCTCGCCGCCCTGGGCGACGATGACGGCGGCGCCCTCGGCGGCGGCAAGGCGCGCGTCGGCCACGGTCTGGACCTGGACGATCAGCGGCACCCCGGCCCGGGCGATCGCGGCGGCGAAGGGCGCGACGTCGCCGAACGACAGCAGGATGGCGGCGGGCCGATGGTCGAGAGCGACCGCCAGCAGGTCAGGCGACTGCGCCAGCGCCCAGGTGATGAAGCCCACCCCGACGCGCGCATCGCCGGCGATGGCAAGCTCGCGTTCGAGCCACGCGCGGTCGCCGTAACCGCCGCCGACCAGCCCGAGCCCGCCGCCGCGCGACACCGCAGCGGCGAGCGCGCCCCCGGCGATGCCCGCCATCGGTGCCGACAGGATCGGTACCGTCAGCGGCAGGCATTGGGCAAGCGGCCCAGCGAGCCGCGCGGCGCGGTCCACAGGTCAGCCGTCCGCAGCGGCTGCCGCGGCTGCGGCGCGATATTCGGTCACGGGCAGGCCGCCGATCCCCCAATCCTCCATCGCCACTTCGTCGATGACGACGAAAGTGGTCGCGGGTTTCTTGTCGAGCACGCGCACGAGCAGGTCGGTGACGCCGGCGATCAGTTCCGCTTTCTGTTCGGCGGTCGCGCCTTCGCGCGTGATCTTGATATTGACGTAGGGCATGGCGTTCTCCTCAGGCAGCGCGCTCGATGATCTGGAATATCTTCGCGATGATCCTCCATTCGCCCTCAACCCGGACGAGGGTCAAGAGGTCGACGAAATCGCGCGCGCCAATCGAGCAGCGGACGCGCGCCAGGGCGGTGTTATCGCCCGCAAGCTCGATCGCGTCGATATGGTCGCGACGCTCCTCCCCGCGCGAAGCCGGCGATTCGCGCGCCGCGACGACGGGGAAGTAGACGTCCATGGTGCGATGCAGGAACGGCGTTTCATCGGCGGTGGCGTAAATCGCCGCCGGATGAAAGACGCGTTCCAGCCGGTTGACGTCGCAATGATAGAGCGCGTCGAAATAGTCCTGCAGGACGGCACCGATTGCCTGGAATGCGTCGCTCATGCCGCCCCCTCGGCAGGTGCGAGCCCTTCGGCCACCAGTGCGGCGCGGACCGCGGGACGATCACGGATGCGCGCGACATAGGCAGCGACGCCGGGCCACGGTGCCAGATCGAGACCGATGAAACCGCTCCAGCTGAGCACCACGAACAGATAGGCGTCGGCGACGGTGAAGCTGTCACCGACGATGAAGGCGCGGCCGTCGGACAGCGCCTGCTCGACATCGCCGATGCGGCGGTCGCGCATCGCCTGCGCGCGTTCCAGCGCCTCGCCGGTAAGCTCGCGCCCGCTGAACCAAGGGCTGAACGCCTTGTGCAGTTCGGAGGAGGTGAAGTTCAGCCATTCCTGCAGGCGGACGCGGCCGATGGTGCCCGGCGCTGGCGCGAGCGACGGCACGCCGCGGTCGGCGATATATTGCAGGATGGCGGGATTTTCGGTGATGACGGTGTCGGGCTCAACCGCCAGCGCGGGAACATAGCCTTTGGGATTGACGGTGCGGAAGTCGACGCCCCGATCGGTCTGGCCCGTGGCCATGTCGACCTTGGACGCCTCGAACGGCAGGTTGAGCTCGATCAGCGCGATCCGCGACGCCAGCGAGCAGGCGCCGGGCATGAAATATAGCAGCATGACATGTCCTTTCAGAGGGGGAGAGCGGTGTTCCGGCGAGCTAGGCTTGTCGGTTTCCGATATCAATATGGTAACCAATGGATACCTTGTTTTCAGGTTTCCCTGTGGTAACCTGGCGCCATGAGCCTGAAAGTCCGCAAAAGCCGCGCCATGCCGCCGCCCGCGCCGTGCGAGCTCACCGAATGCATGGCGATCATCGCCGGTGCATGGGCGCCGAACGTCATCTGGCAGCTGCGCGCGGGGCCGCGGCGCTTCAGCGAGCTGCGCGTCGACATTCCGCCCGTGTCGGCAAAAATATTGTCGCAGCGGCTGAAGGAGTTGGAACAGCGCGGCGTGGTGTCGCGCACTGTCCAGCCGACGAGCCCGCCGTCGGTGGACTATGCGCTGACGCCGCTAGGGGCGGAGCTGATCCCGGCGCTGATCGCGATCGTCGAAGTCGGTCACCGGCTTAAGGGTGCCCGGGGCGGGGATCAGGCGACCTAAGCGGCCACGGCCTCTTCGCTGCGGCACGCCGCCGCTTCCAGCAAGCCGCGTTTCTTGATTGACCGGGGGCCGCGGGCTTGCGCCCTCCCCGTGGGAGCGGGCCTTGGCCCGCTCCCCTTCCTTTGGTGCCGGCCGCTGGCAGCTGGTCAGCTTTTGAGACGACGGCGGCATCAAGCGGACCATGACATCGCGACGCTAACGGCCATCAAGCTTTGATTCGGCGCGTTCGGGGAAGGCCTTGCTGACCTTGCCGAGGCGATAATCGCCTTAGGTCCCGATTGGGCATGAAGGTCGATATCATCCCAGCGCGCCTCGCCGGTCGTCGCCGACGCTGCAATCGGTAACGGTTCAACGGGCGGGACAAAGTTGGGATCGAAAAAGAGCGGAAAGGAATAGCGGGAAACGCCCGCGCGGTTAACGACGCGGTGCGACTGTACCAGACGCAGTCGTTCACGAACTTTCGCGACGGGGGAACCATGCGTACCAGGCTCAGCATCTGCAAAAAGAAGCAGTCCTATCGATCGGGCGAGGAAGCGCTCGCAGCCGCGCAGCGCGCCGACATCCCGCTCCGCCCCTATCGCTGCGACCGCTGCCGACTATTCCATTTGACGAGCCGCACCAAAGGCAAGCTGGTGCTGCGACGCGGCGCCCGCCCCCCTAAGACAGTTTTTTGAAGGTGAGCTCGGGAAAACCCTCCGCCGCCGATTGGTCCAGCGCGTCATAATAGAGGTTGGCGCCGCCGAAATAGATCAGCACGCGCGCACCTTTGTCGTCGCGATTGGCGCCCATCATCCAGGAATTGACCTTGTCGCCTTCGGCCATCAGCGTCTGACCATGGATGTTCGCAGTCGCGGCGGTCCATTCCTGCTCCGCCTCTTCACGCGGCTCGAACACATCCAGCCCCTCGCGTTCCATCTTCGCGACGCAGCGCGAGATCCAGATCGCATTCTGCTCGATCGACGTCGGCAGGTTGGCGAACGGCGCCTGCGGACCGGTGACGACAAACATGTTGGGGAAACCAGCGACGCACACCCCCATGATCGACGACGATTGCACCTGCCATTTTTCGCGCAGCGTCTGGCCGCCTTCGCCGCGGATCGGAAAGGCTTCGAGCGCGCCGGTATAGGCCTTGAAGCCCGTCGCCAACACGATGATGTCGAATTCATAATCGTTCAGCGTGGTGCGCACCCCGGTCTCGGTGATCTCGACCAGCGGTTCGCGCTTCTTGATGTCAACCAGATGCACATTGTCGCGATTGAAGGCTTCGAAATAGCCGTGATCGAGCGGCGGGCGCTTGGCGAACAGAGGATAATCGTCGAAGCTCGGCGTCAGCAGGTCGGCGAGCGCGGGGTCCTTGACCCGTTCGCGCATCTTGGCAGCGATGAAGTCGCCCGCCATCCGATTGGCTTCGGGACTGGCGAGCAGGTCATCGAAGGTTTCGAAAACCCAGCGGAAACTGCCGGTCCAGTTTTCCTCAAAGATGCGCTGCCGTTCCTCGGGCGGCGTGTCGATCACGTTGCGTCCGACCGGGCTGTCGAACGCCATGCCGAACACATGATTGCGGCACTTGGCGACAATCGCCGGGTAGTTGTCCTTGATCTCCTTTTCCCACTCGGGCGTCATCTCTTTCTGCATGGCAGGCAGGACATAATTGGGGGTGCGCTGAAACACCGTCACGCTGCCTGCGGTTTCCGCCACGACGGGCAGCATCTGCACGGTGGTCGCGCCCGCGCCAATAATGCCGACCTTCTTGCCCGCATAATCCAGCCCTTCGTGCGGCCAGCGCGAGGAATGAAATATCGGTCCCTTGAAGCGGTCCATGCCGGGGATGTTTGGAATCATCGGTTCCGAAATCATCCCCATCCCGCTGATGAAATATTTGCAGCGATAAACGTCGCCGTCGACGGTTTTGACCTGCCAGCAGCCAAGCGATTCCAGATACTCCGCCTCGACAATTTCGGTGTTGAACTGGATGTGCGGCCACATGTCGCATTTGTCGGCGACGAACCGCATGTAATTTTGCGTCTCCTCGCGGCCCGGATAGCGCTTCGACCACGACCATTCCTGCAGCAACTCTGGCGAAAAGGTAAGGCAGTAATAATAGCTTTCGCTATCGGTGGCCGCGCCCGGGTAACGGTTCCAGGTCCAGGTGCCGCCAATGTCCGATGCGCGGTCGAACACGCGGACGTTGAGCCCCTCCTTGCGCAGATAATGGATCAGCGCCAGCCCGGCAAAACCGGCGCCGATGACGATCGCGTCATAGTCTAGGGCGGGTCGGCCTGCGCGATTTTCGGCAGTCACGCTGGCATCTGCGTTCGTCGTCGTCATCATACTCTCCAATATCCTGACGGCACCTTGGCTGGCGCCCGCCATTTTCCGTCAAAGCGTCTATTCGGTGACCACGCGATCGGGATCGGCGACCCCGATCTCGGCGAGAATTTGTGTGCGATCGGAATCGCGCTGCCACATCCGGGGGGCGACGACCCGGGTGCCGGCAAAGCGCGGCGCTGGATGCGGCTGTATCCAGCCATCGGCCTCCAAATAGCTGCCCCTCGCCCGGTTGTGATCGTGCATCGGCGCCTCGGCCATCGTCAGCACTTCGGTGTAACAGCAGTCGCGATGCAACAATTGATCGGTCCAGCTCGCCCGCGGGGCCGACGCGAAAATTTCGGCCAGCCGCGCCTTCATCGCGGGCCATCGCGCGTGATCGTGCTGCGCGGCAAACAGCGGGTCGCCGACCAGGCCCAGCGCCTCCACCAGCCGCGCGTAAAATTGCGCCTCGATCGCGCCGATCGCGACGAAGCCTCCGTCGGCGCAGGCATAGCAGGCGTAAAAGGGCGCGCCCCCGTCGAGTAGGTTCTGGCCGCGTCCCTTGTCCCACATCCCATTGTGCGTCAGCGACCACATGCCGGCCATCAACGCCGCCGATCCCTCGGCCATGCTGCAATCAATCACCCGCCCCTCGCCGCTCTGCCGCGCCGCGAGCAGCGCCGCCACAAAGCCGAAGGCCAGCATCATGCCGCCGCCGCCATAGTCGCCGATCAGGTTCAGCGGCGGCGGTGGCGGCGTACCATCCGACCCCAGCGCGCCTAGGCAGCCGTTGATCGAGATATAATTGAGGTCGTGGCCCGCCTTGTCGGACAAGGGGCCATCCTGCCCCCAACCGGTCATCCGCCCATACACCAGCGCCGGATTGCGCTGCATCAGGATGTCGGGACCAAGCCCCAGTCGCTCGACGACGCCGGGCCGGAACCCTTCGATCAGGCCGTCGGCGGTTTCGACCAGCCTGGCCACGATCTCGACCGCCTCGGGCTGCTTCAGGTCGAGTGTGATCGAGCGCCGCGAACGCAGCAGCACATCGCGCCGCTGATCCTGCGCCAGCGGGTCGCTGCCGCCGGGTCGGTCGATCCGGATGACCTCCGCGCCATGGTCGGCGAGCATCATGGCGCAGAAGGGCGCGGGGCCGATCCCCGCCAGTTCGATTACGCGCACTCCGTCGAGCACCGGTCGCAATAGACCGCCGTCGATGCGATCCGGGCCTGTCATCCGTTCTGCTTTTCGAAAATGCGAGATTCCGGCCAGCGCCAAGCAGCCCGCATCGGTGCCAGCACGGCGGCCAAATGGCTCCACATGCTCCGCAGCCGCGGCGGATCGACAGCCTTTGCCAAGCCAACTCTCCCACATTTCAGGGTGCCGTCATCGGCATCTCACTATTTACTTGCTAGCGTCTAGCAAATATAAAATCAAGCACAAAAACTGGCATGTAAGCTGTTGGTTTTGTCGATTTTATTGCGATCTGAAACAGAGAATCAGTACGGGATTCCAAAGGCTTTCGCGGTCGAACGGCGAAAGGCTTCGAACTGTTTTGGCAGGTCGACGCTGTCGGACGCGACAAGCCATTGATAGATCGTCCCAAAGATGAAGCTGCAGAAGCCGAAAGCGTAGCATTCGGCGTCGACCCCTGCGTCGATCTCGCCGCTGGCGATGCCCTCCTCGACCCAATGGGCGACATCGCGGCGATAAATCTCATGATAGGCGGCAAGATGGTCGCGCACGTCATTGTGCGAGCTGATCGATTCAAACCACAGGATATACATTGCCTGCATGTAACCGGAGTGGCTCGCCAGAAAGCCCTCGACCGCGCGCAAGGCGGCCAGACACGCTTGGGCACCGCCGCGCGTCCCGACCTTGTTCGCCAGTTCGCGCGTCCAGCTGGTGTTGAAGTGCAGCACCAACTGGCCAAACAATGCGTCCTTCGATCCGAAACGGCTCGACGCCAAGCCGCGCGAATAACCGGCCCGCTCGCCCACTTCCTTCAGCGTGGTCGCGTGCGTTCCCTGCTCGATAATTAACTGCATCGCCGCGTCGAACATCCGCGCGTCCGACAGCGCGGTGCGTTCGGCCTGTGTGCGGCGAACGGCGCGCGGCTTGGCGCGAACCTTGGCGGGCGTGGGATGGACCTCCGTCACCTCACGCAGCGAGGCCTTGCCTTTCATCGACGACGGCGCGTTCATGAAAATTCATCAATCCTTTCAAAAGCCGTTTTGCCCGTCGCGACGGCCGCGCGCAGCGCCTGCTTGTCAATCTTGCCGACGCTGGTCAATGGCAGCGTGTCGGCATGCGCCCAATATTCGGGAATCCAGAAGCGCGCGACCTGCCCCTGCAAGGCCGATCGCAGACGCGCGAAATCGGGGGGAATGCCGTGGGGCGTGGTAACGATCGCCAGCGGTCTTTCCTCCCAGCGCGGATCGGCAACGCCGATCACCGCGGCAAGATCGACGCCGGGCAGACTGGCAACATGGTTCTCCAGCTCGGCCGAAGGAATCCATTCGCCGCCCGACTTGATCAGATCCTTCAGCCGGTCGGTGACCTGGACATAGCCGCGCGCGTCGATCGTCCCGGCATCGCCGGTGTCGAGCCAGCCGTCGTCGGTCAGCACACCCGCGCCCGCGCCGCGGTGATAGCCGCGCGCGATCCATGCGCCGCGCAGCTGCAACCGCCCGACGCTCTTGCCATCTTCGGCGACCGGCTTGCCCTGATCGTCAACCAGCCGCACCCGGACCCCGGCAACCGGACGCCCGCTTTTGGCGCGCAAATGGCGCGCCTCTTCGGGCGCAACATCGGCGGGGGGATGCGACAGGACGCACAGCGGGCTGGTCTCGGTCATGCCCCAGCCCTGGATCAACGGTATGGCCCAGCGGCGCTCGACATCAGCGATCAGCCCTTCCGAAACCGCCGATCCGCCCGCCACGATGACACGGAAGCTGGTCATATCCACCGGGTCAGCAGCGTCGGCGCGCAACAGGTCGTTGAGGATGGTCGGCACGGTCGCGGTAAAGGTCGGCGCGGTGGCGCGGATCATCTGGCGAATGGACTGGGGCTGTAAATGCGGACCCGGCAGCACGAAATCGGCGCCCGCGAGCCAACCCGAATAGGGCAGCCCCCACGCATTGGCATGAAACATCGGCGGCAGCAGCAGGATCGTGTCGCGGTCGCTGAGGGCAAAGGCGTTGGCGGCCATCGACGCGAGGCTGTGGAGGAATATCGTGCGGTGCGAATAAACGACGCCCTTGGGATCGCCCGTCGTTCCCGACGTGTAACAGGTTGCCGCGGCGGCGGTTTCGTCCACGTCCGGAAAATCGGCGATCGGCCCGTGATCGGCAATGAACGCCTCATAAGCGGCCCAGGGCTTCGCAAGCCCCGACAGCCCTTCGGTGTCCCCAGTGACAATGATTTGCGCCAATGTTTCCAGCGAATTGATCTGCGGAACCAACCCAGCCAGCAAGCTGCCGTCGGCGATCAGGAAAGCGTCTTCGGCATCGGCCATGATGTAACGCAGCTGATCGGGATGCAGCCGCAGGTTGAGCGTGTGGAGCACCCCGCCCATCGCCGGGACCGCCAGATAGGCCTCAAAATGGGCAAAATCATTCCAGCTGAGCGTTGCGACGCGGGTGTTTGTCCCAACGCCCGCGGCCCGCAACGCCGCGGCAAGACGGCGCGCGCGCTCGGCCGTCTCCGCATAGCTGCGCCATGTCACCTGCTCGCCGTCGAACAGCCCGATGCGGCTGGCCGCGTGGATATGTTCGCCGTGCGCAAAGATCGTCGCGGTGCCCAGCGGCTCGTGCATCATGGTCGCGTCCATCACGCCATCCCCTCGCGCGCCGCGATCCGCCATGCCGCGTCGAGCAGCGCCGGGACATCCTGCTCAAGCCCGCGCTCATACGCCCCGTCGACTTGCCCTTCGCGAAACAGCACATAAGCGCCCTCGACGATCGCCGCGAGGCGCCAGAGCGCGAAAGCCTGAAAATAGCCGAGATGATCGATTGAAAGACCCGTCGCACGCGTCCAGCGCTGCGCCAGACCGGTGCCGTCGATCACGCCGGGTACGTTCGACACGCGCTGGACGAAGCCGAAACCGAGCGGCAGGCTTTCATCGCGGTTCCACATTGCAGTGACCAGCCCGACATCGACCAGCGGATCGGCCAGCGTCGCCATTTCCCAATCGAGGATCGCCCTGACTTCCGGCACAACGGGATCCATCAGCACATTGTCGAGGTGATAGTCGCAGTGGACGATACGCACCGCTTCGGGCGGCGGCGCATTCGCCGCAAGCCAGGCGCCGAGCGTTTCGATCAGCGGCAGATCGCGCACCGCGTGCGCCGATCGCACCGCGCGCCAGCGCTCGATCTGGCGCACAACAAACGTCCGCGCCTTGTCGGCATCGCCAAGTTCAGCGGGGACCGGCGCGATCGCGTGAACGCTGGCGAGCGCGTCGATCAGCGCGTGACCGACCGCGTCGAGCGTATCGACACTGTCCGGATAGGCGGATGGCAGCGTATCGGTGATCGCCGTCCCGCTCACAAAGCGGGTCAGCGAAAACGGCGCGCCGAGCACCGCGAGATCGTCGCAGAAGAGGATCGGCTCGGCCACCGGCGCCTTGCCCGCGATCGCCGAGATGAAACGAAATTCGCGCGCGATGCCTGCACCGGCAAGGTCCGACACCGTGTCGGCGGGCGGATGGCGCAGAACCATGGGACCGCTCGCCGTTTCCACGAGGCTCGTAACATTGGCGTTACCGCCGGTCAGCGGTCGGACGATGCGCGCGTTGGCAATCCCGGCTTGACGGTCCAGCCAGCGGGCGAACCGCTCGGCCGGATCGCTCACAATCTGCACAGCAGGCCGCCGTCGTTCGAGATGATCGAACCGGTCATATAGGGCGACCCCGCGACCCACCAGACGACATCGGCCAGCTCCTCGGCCGTGCCTTCGCGACCGAGCGGAATGCTGGCCACCAGCTTGGCCTTGGCGCGCGCCGGTATCCCCGCCGTCATTTCGGTCGAAATCATGCCCGGGATGACCAGATTGACCCGCAGACCGCGCCGCGCCAGCTCGACCGCCAGCACTTGCGTCAGCCCGGCCAGTCCGGCTTTTGACGCTCCATAAGCGGCGTCGCCGGCAAAGCCGCGCAGCCCGACGACCGCGCCGATATTCACGATCGATCCCCCTTCACCCATATGTGGCAAGACGGCGCGAACGAAGTTGAGAGGGCCTGACAGGTTGGTATCGAGCACCGCCTGCCAATCATCCTGCGACAGCGAGCCAAGCAAACCGCCGCGATGAAGACCGGCATTGTTGATCAGGACATCGATGCCGCCCCATTGTTCGGCAACCCGCGCGCATGCGTCGGTGACCGATGCCGGATCGGTCACGTCGGCGACCAGCCCGATGGCCTCGCCGCCGATCGCCTTCGCCTGGACATCAATGTTGTCACCCCGCGCAATCAGGGCAACGCGGTCCCCCCTGCTGGCGGCCAGCCGAGCGATCGCGAGGCCCAGGCCTCGCGATGCTCCGGTGACCACCCATCGGCGTGACTCAGGTGTCGACGATGTCGTCATCCCGGCCCTGCTCAGAAGGCCTGGGTCAGGGCAATGCCCCACGTCCGCCGCGGCCGCGGCGCGGCGTAGCTCCAAACGCCCTGCACGTCATAGCCGATCGTCCAACCCTTTTCGTTCGCCAGATTCTTGCCGAACAGGCTGACCGTCGTCTGGTTGAACCGCGCGTTGATCGACGCGTCGACCAGATATTGGCCGCTGTTGCGCAGGTTCGGGTTGTTGAGGAAGGTGATCTCGTGCCCCCCGATATAATGAACATCACCCGCAATCCATGCCGACGCATTGCTGCCGATGTCGGCCTCGTAAATCCCGCCCAGGCTCCAGGTCCATTTCGGCGCTCGGCGGATCTTCAGGAACGAGGCATCGACGGGGGTGCCGGTGCTGTAGATGTCGCCGAAGAAATCCTTATATTTCGCATCGAGATAGCCCATGTTACCGCTGAGCGTGAAACCATCGAAGAGGCGCGCGGTCAGGTCGAGTTCAACCCCCTTGAACTCCGCCGAAGAAGCGTTGATCGTGCGGTTCTCGCGGCCCGTCGATGTGCCGGGCGCCGGAACGTCCAGATCCTGCTGCATATCCTTGTATTTCATCAGGAACGCCGCGCCGTTCAGGCGCACGCGCCCGCCAGCGAACTCGGTCTTGAAACCGGCCTCGTAATTGTCGAGCGTTTCGGGATCATAGGGGATCGTCGCCGCGCCAAGCGTTGCGGGGCGTCCGTTGAATCCGCCACCGCGATAGCCGCGCGACCACAAGGCATAGACCATCGCTTCGTCGGTCAGTTCGTAGCGGAGCGAAACACGCGGGGTGAATTTCTTCCAGCTCTCCTTGACCGGAGCGGCCATGACAATCGAACCCGGAAGCGTTGCAATCGGGTTCGCTTCGACCGTGGTGCCATAGATTAAGACCGGCAGATCGTTGACGATGCTGGACTTCTTGTCCTTCGTATAACGCGCGCCGACGGTCAGCGTCAGCTTGTCGAACAGTTCGTAGTCGCCTTCGCCATAAATCGCCCACGACTTGTTCGTCTGCGTCACGTCCTGCGCGCTGGTCAGCAGCGGCGGTCCAGCAAAGCCGATATAGTTTTTGAGATTGATCGTATAACGCGAATCCCAGAAATAGGCGCCAAGCACGAAGCTCAGCGGACCAGTTCCGCCCTTCGTCAGGCGCAGCTCATTAGTCGTCTGGCGCCAGCGCGCAGGCCGGTCGGTGTGATAAAGCGTCTGCGGTCCGGCGTCGAAATCCTGGTTGATTTCCTCGTCGGTTTTCAGCCAGCCGAAAATATAATCGACCTGCATGTCGGATCCGACGTCATAGGTCGCCTTGGCGATCGCCATGTCGAGCTTGAACGTCGCATTGCGCTCCAGCCGCCCGTCCGAAACGCTGACATAGCGATCGCCTGAAGTCGGCTCGCCCGGCGACGGCGAGCATTGCGCGTAAGCGACGCAGAACAGGTCGGTCGGCCGGTTGACCGCTAACAGCTGCGGCGGATCCTGCCGTGTTTTCTGATGGTCGTAACTCAGCTGGATGTCGAGATTGTCGGTCGGCTCGAACAGCAACGCAGCCGACAAGGCATAGAATTTCGAGCGCTGGCCGGGCTGGTCCTGAACGCGGTTATAGATATAGCCGTCGGACTTTTCATAAGCGCCGCTGACCTTGACCGCGACATTCTCGGACAATCCGGTGCTGGCAACGCCTTCGATCTTCCAGGTGTCGAACCGCCCATAAGTCAGCCGCGCCTTGCCGGTCAGGTCATAGGTCGGGCGCGAACGGGCGAGGTTGATAACGCCGCCGGTGGCATTGCGCCCAAACAGCGTCCCTTGCGGGCCACGCAGCACTTCGACCCGGTCGATGTCGATTGCTTTCAGCAAGCTACCCGAGCTTTGACCGATATACACATCGTCGAACACCACGCCGACCGCCGGATCGACCGATTTTTCGACATCGGCGACACCGATACCGCGAATGTAGACGGCGGCCACGCCGCCCGGCCCCTGCTGGGTATCGTCGATGACAATGTTGGGCGAGGAATCGGCGAAGTCGCGGACGTCGGAATCGAAACGCCGGTCGAGCTCGCCGGCCGACAGCGCGCTGATCGACGCCGGCACGTCCTGCATGCTTTCTTCGCGCTTGCGCGCGGTAACGACAATTTCTTCGAGTCCGCCCGACGATGCCGCCGAGGTCTCGCCGCTCGCGTCCTGCGCGCTCGCGGCCGATGCCGGACAGATTATCATTGCAGCGGTAGCGAGCAGGCTCGCGGTTTTGACGCGATCGGTCATGATCATTTCTCTCCCATCGACGGGCGTATGATTTTCTCGCGAATGCGGTGTGCATCTGTTGCGAGTCACGCTCCGAGGACAGATTGACGCACTTGCTTGCTTTCGACAAGCAAATTTTATTCAGCGCCAGTGATGGTTACGCCAATGTCAATCTATCCATATGATTCATCTGTATTTTAAATGGTATCCAAACGGTCCATAACATTCTTGCTTGTTCTCATCTAGTAAGTGTGCAACAAGATTCGTAACGATAAAAACGGATTGGGAGAGAGCATAATGGCAGGCCGGCTGGACGGTAAGTCGGCGTTGATCTCGGGCGGCGCGAGCGGTCTGGGCGAAGCGCAAGCGATTCTGTATGCACGCGAGGGCGCGTCGGTGCTGATCGGCGATGTGCAGGCGGAAAAGGGCCATGCGGTCGTCGCCGCGATCACCAGCGAAGGCGGCAAGGCGGCCTTCATCCACCTCGACGTGACCGATTCCGGCAATTGGGACAGGGCCGTTGCCGATGCCGTCGCGCGCTTCGGCCAGTTGACGACGCTGGTCAACAATGCGGGCATCTTCCACCCCGGCGGGATCGTCGATGAAACGCAGCAAGGTTGGGACCGCATGATCGCGATCAACCAGACCGCGGTGTTTCTGGGGATGAAAGCCGCCGCCCCGGCCCTGCTCGCCTCCGGCAACGCGGCCATCGTCAATATCAGCTCGCTCTATGGCCTCATCGGCAGCCCGAACGCCATCTCCTACCACGCCTCGAAAGCGGCGGTGCGCGTGATGGGAAAGGCCGGGGCGCTCGAATTTGCCAAGCAGGGCATTCGCGTCAACACCATCTTTCCCGGCCAGATCAAGACCCCGATCCTGGGTGACATCACCCCCGAACAGGATGCCGCGATCAAGGCCTCGATTCCGATGGGCATCGTCGGCGATCCAATGGATATCGCCTACGCCAGCCTCTACCTCGCATCGGATGAAGCCAAATATGTGTCCGGGGCCGAACTGTGGGTCGATGGCGCCTGGTACGCGGGACAATGATTGTGGCCGCGCGCGCAAGGAAGAACCGCTGATGGCTTGGGATTTTTCGACCGACCCCGAATTTCAGGCCGAACTCGACTGGATGGTCGCGTTTGTGCGCGAGGAGGTCGAGCCGCTCGACCTCGTATTTCGCGGGCCAGCAGACCCATTTGATCCGGCGGGCAAGGCGCGCAGGATCATGCGACCGCTCCAGCAAATCGTCAAAGATCGAGGCCTGTGGGCCTGTCATCTCGGCCCGGAACTCGGCGGCGCGGGATTTGGCCAGGTCAAGCTTGGCCTCATGAACGAAATCCTCGGACGAAGCAGATTTGCCCCGGTCGTATTCGGAACGCAGGCGCCCGACACCGGCAACGCCGAAATCCTTGCGCGCTTCGGTACTACCGAACAAAAAGCAAAGTATCTCCAACCGCTGCTCGATGGCGAGATCGTCTCCTGCTATTCGATGACCGAACCGCAGGCGGGCGCCGATCCTGGTGAATTCACCTGTCAGGCGCATCTCGATAGCGACGAATGGATCATCAATGGCGAAAAATGGTTCGCCAGCCACGCCTGCATCGCCGAATTCCTGATCGTCATGGTCATTACCGACCCCGAAGTTCCGGTGCATAACGGCTCGACGATGCTGATCGTCCCGCAGGGCACCCCGGGGCTGGAGATCGTCCGCAACACTGCGGTGGGTCCGAAAGACGAGATCGGCAGCGGCGTGCACGGCTATCTGAGGTTCACCAATTGCCGCGTGCCCGAGGCAAGCCGACTCGGCCCGGTCGGCGAAGGCTTCAAGGTCGCGCAGTCGCGGCTTGGCGGCGGCCGCATCCATCATGCAATGCGCACTGTTGGCATGCTGAACAAGGCGATGGACTATATGAAGGAACGTGTCGTCAGCCGCACCACCAAGGGCGAACGCCTGGCCGACAAGCAGATGGTCCAGGAAAAGATTGCCGACAGCTACACCCAGATTCTGCAATTCCGGCTGCACGTCCTCTACGCCGCCTGGCTGCTCGACCGCGACAAAAGCTATACGCGTCCGGTGCGCCGTGAAATCAGCGCGATCAAGGCGGCGATGCCCGGCGTGCTGAAAGACGTCATCTATCGCGCGCTCCATCTCCACGGCTCGCTCGGCATGTCGAACGAAACCCCGCTGATGGACATGTGGCAATATGTCCCGGAAATGGGGATCGTCGACGGCCCGACCGAGGTCCACAAGATCGGCGTCGCCAAGGACATCTTGCGCGACGTCATCCCGTTCGATGGCCCTTTCCCCAGCTATCATGTGCCGGCGCAGCTCGCCGCTGCGCGCGAGAAATTTGCTGCCTACCTCGATTGACGCACGACCGCGCAAGGAGCCCGACATGACCGAACCCACCGACCTTGAACAGCGTCTCGACCGCGTCGAAAGCCGCTTTGCGATGCACGACCTGGTCAGCGATTATTGCCATGGCTTTGACAAGCACGACTGGGACCGCTTCAGCGCGATCTGGTGGCCCGACGCGGTGTGGGACATCGGCCCGCCCTTTGGAAAATTCGAAGCCAGCGAGGGCATCGCGCATGTGACCAAGGAAATTCTTTGGCCTGCCTGGCGTGCATCGAGCCACTTCACCACCAATCTCGTTGTCGCCTTCGAAGGCAACGACCGCGCGACCGGCATGTGCGACGTCGACTGCATCGGCACGACCTCAGACGGACAAGCACAAACGGTGAGCGCGAGCTATTTCGATACCTTCGAGCGGCGCGACGGCGTCTGGAAGATCGCGCACCGCAAGGTGAAGATGTACCACTTCAACCCGCTGCCCGGCGTGACATTGTCCGCCCCGCAATAGGAGCATTCATGGCGTATCTCGAAACCGATGACGGCGGCCGCGTCTATTATGAGCACCACCGCGCGCCCCAATTGCCGGTCGTACTGATCCACGGCTGGGGCATGTCGGGCGATTATTGGGCCTCGGCGATCGAAGCCCTGCTGGCGGACGGCCATGGCGCAATCGTCGTCGATCACCGCGGCTGCGGCCGCTCCGACCGCGACTTTGCCGATATGTCGATCGGCGCCATCGCGCGCGATGTCGCGGCGATCGTCGATCGCTGCGGCGCATCGCGCGTCGCGCTGAACGGCTGGTCGCTCGGCGGCGCCGTCGCTGTCGCGGCCGCCGAGCTACTTGGCGATCGGGTCGCCGGCCTGATCCTCACCTGCGGTGCATCGCCGCGCTATGTGCAAGGCGACGGTTTTCCGCACGGCGGAATGCCCGAGGACGTGCTCGGCATCGGCGCCGCGATCACTGCCGACCGCCCCGGCTTTTTCCGCGCCCTCGCCGAAGGGGCATCGGGCGAAGGCGCGAGCGAGGCGATGATCGGCTGGGTCGAGCGCGGTTTCCTCGCCACCGGCCCGCGCGCCAGCGCCACTCTCGCCGGCCTTGCAACGCTCGACCAGCGCGACCTGCTGGCATCCTTCGCCTTTCCGGTGCTGTCGATCGGCGGCGCGAACGATACCATCGCCGATCCGGCGATCGCGGGATTTGCCGCGAATTGCGCCGCGAACGGCACGCTGCTCACGATGGACACCGGCCACTCGCCCCAACTGGAAAACCCCTCGGCCTATAACGAGGCGTTGCTCGCATTTGTCAGGAAGCTTGCCCGATGACCACCGCGCCGCTCGACGATCTCGCTGCCCTGCTCGCCCCGTTGCACGCGCCCTTCACGTGCAAGTCGCTCAAGGCGCCGAACCGCTTCTGCATGGCGCCGATGTCGCGCTATTTCGCGCCCGGCGGGGTGCTGACCGACGACGGCGCCGAATATTATCGCCGCCGCGCCGCTGCGGGGATCGGCACAATCATCACCGAGGGCACCGGCGTTGCGATCGATCACACCGTCTCCGCCGACACCGTACCGATCTTCGCTGGCGAAACCCCTCTCGCCGCCTGGAAAGGCGCGGTCGACGCCGTCCATGCCGAAGGCGGCATGTTCGTCCCGCAATTATGGCACGTCGGCGGCTGCGCCGACTTCAACTATCCTGACTCGCCGCACGCGCCGCTGGTCAGCCCGTCGGGATTTGCCGGCCCCGATGTGCCGGGCGGCCGCGCGATGACCGATCGCGACATCGCCGATACCGTTGCTGCCTTCGCCGAATCGGCGCGCGCGGCCAAGGCTATCGGATGCGACGCGATCGAGCTTCACGGCGCGCATGGCTATATCTTCGACCAGTTCTTTTGGGACAAGACCAACCTGCGCAGCGATCGCTATGGCGGCCCGGACATCGCCGACCGCGCCACCTTCGCCGCCGAAGTGGTTGCCGCCTGCCGCGCCGCAGTCGGTGAGGATTTTGCGATCATCTTCCGCGTGTCGCAGTGGAAAACCTACGATTATGACGTGAAACTGGCGCGCGATCCCGACGAAATGCACCGCTGGCTCGACCCGCTGGTGCGTGCGGGCGTCGACATCTTCCACGCCTCGCAGCGCCGCTTCTGGGAACCCGAATATGCGGGCGATCCAAAGAATCTCGGCGGCTGGATCAAGGAAGTCACTGGCAAGCCCGTGATCACCGTCGGGTCAATCGGCATGGACCGCGATCTGATGCAGGATTTTGTCGAAGGTATTTCCTCGCCGATGCTGGGACGGCTGGAAGATCTGGCGGCGATGTACGAGCGCGGCGAATTCGACCTAGTGGCGCTGGGCCGCGTGCTCCTCGCCGATCCCAACTGGCTCGAAAAGGTCGAGCAACGCCGCTTCGAAGAACTGACCCCATATGACCGCGCAACGGCGCTCAAACAATATGAGCATGATTGATATCGATGTTGGGCAAGGCCAGACGTTCGATCTGCGCGTCGTCGAAAGTCAGCATGCGGAAGCCGCCCGATCGCCCGGCCGGATGATAAAGGATTTTGCCAGGTCGTGGCGCAAGCGCCCGCGAGAGCTATCGCAAGGTAAAAGCGCGCGATCGCTCGGATGGACGGGCCAGCCATCCTCGTCGGCCATAGCTGGGGCGGCACGGTCATCACCGAAGCCGGGGTCGACTCAAAGGTAGCGGGCCTCGTCTATGTGTCCGCGCTCTCCCCCGATACCGGCGAGACAACCGCGCAGCAATATCAGGGGTTCGTTACACCGCCCGAGTTCGTTATCGACACCCAGAGCGACGGTTTCGGCTTCATCGATCTCGCGAAGTTCAAGGCCGGGTTCGCGGCGGATACGACCGATAGCGATGCAGCGTTTATGCGCGACTCGCAGGTCCCCATCAACATGTCGGCCTTCGGCACGACGCTGACTCAGGCCGCCTGGCGCAGCAAGCCGAGTTGGGCGGTGATCGCGACCGACGACAAGGCATTCGATCAGCGTATGCTCCAGCATATGGCGAAGCGCATGGGCGCCAAGGTCACCGAGGTTGCTGCCAGTCACGCCGTCTTCATGACCCAGCCGAAAGTCGTCGCGGACGTGATCGACCAAGCTGCACAGGTAGCTTCGCGCAAATCCAAATAACGGACTTGCGCCCTTCCTTTCCCCCGGTGGCAGGGCGCCGGTAGGCGGGACCGACAGGTCTCGCCTACCTCCGATAATCGCCAGTCTTCGACCGGTTTTTCCGGTCAGATCAACAGCGGACGCGACGGGTCAGGCCGCGACGCCACTGCACGCGGTCGCACCGGTTCGGCGTGGCGGCCGAACGGGGGAACCTTCGGTCTCCAACCCTCCCCAAAGCATAAGTAAAACATGATGATCACCGAGGCTTTCCCCGGCTAGGACTCCCACTTTGCCCGGCGCGCTCGCAAGAATCAGACAAAGCCCAATGCCGAACTCAAGCGCAGCTATGACTTCATTGTCTATGGTGCAGGCTCATCGGGTTCATTCGCAATTCTACGGTCACCTATTGGCACCAATGCGGTACCGCCAAGATGGGACAGAACGACATGTCGGTCGTTGATGCCTCGCTCAGCGTCTACCGGATCGAAGGACTGCGCATCACCGACGCGTCGATCATGCCGCGTGTGACAACCGGGAATACGCAGGCGCCCTGCGCGATCATTGGCGAACAGGCCGCGACGCGTCTACGCCCAGAGCATGGCCTCTAGAGCTGCCCCTCATCCAAAGGCCTTTGATGGTCATAGCTCATCGCGCGCGGGAGCCGAACCGGCTCATCTGGACGCGTACCATCAGGCTCAAGGCTGTGCGAGCCGTCCGGCAGCGAAGTCGCGCGCGAGCGCGATAAAGGCTTGGAAGGCCGCCGAGGAATTGCGCCGATTGGAATAATAGAGGCACAGCGGCACCAGCGGCGGGGTCCAGTCGTCGAGAATGCGCACGAGCCGTCCCGACGCGATGTCGTCGCGTACATCGGTTTCCATGAAATAGCCGATCCCTACGCCGCTCATTACCGCGATCCGGGTCAGGGAGGCTTCGTCGAGCGTGATCGGGCCCTCGACGTCGAGTTGCAGTTCTTCGCCGCCCTTCTCGAACCGCCATCGGAACAATGCGCCATTGGGAAGCCGTACGCGAACGCAGGGATAAGTGAGCAGCTCCTGCGGCACTTGGGGGATCGCCCGATTTTCGAAGAAAGCGGGGGATGCGGCAACCGCCATGCGGCGCATCTGACCCAGCGGTATAGCGATTGCGTCGCTTGGCACCAGATCCGCGCTGCGCACGCCCAGATCGAAACCCGCCGCCACGACATCGACAAGCCGCCCCTCGGTAACGAGGTCGATGTGAACCTGGGGATAGCGCTGCATATAGCTCAGGACCAGCGGCGCCATGATCTCGCGCGCCGCCGTTGCGAAGGCATTGATGCGCAGCGTACCGGACGGCGTTTCCTGCTGGGAGCGCACCGTATTCATCGCTTTTCGAATGTCATCGAGAGCTGGTTTGATCTGTTTGACGAAGATTCGCCCCGCATGGGTGAGCGAGACGCTGCGTGTGGTCCGATTGAATAACCGCACGGCAAGCTCCCGCTCGAGCTTGCCCACTGCATTGCTGATGGCCGTGGTCGACATGCCGAGATCGAGCGCCGCTGCTCGAAACGAGCCGCACCGAACAATGGCAAGGACTGCCTCCAATTCAATCAGCGAATGGCGAGTCATTATCCCGATCTCCGTGATACCCCATGCCGATTTGTCCCGATTATCAGGCGACAAGTCCATCGCTAATTATGTCTCGTCACGATCGAGGAGATGAAAATGTCAGTGGACCTACCCAAACCCATCGCCGACTATGTCGAGGCAAATGCCCGTCTCGATATCGACGGCATGCTGAAGCCTTTTCTGCCCGACGCTGTCTTCATCGACAACGGCAAGCATTTCGAGGGGCAGTCGGCAATCCGCCAGTTGTTCGAAGAAGAAGTGATCCCGGTCAAAGCCATCTTCGTGCCCGATGCCGTTCGGGAAGAAGGCGGCGATGTTGTCGTGGAGGGGCCCGCACATGGTGACTTCCCGGGCAGTCCGCTCCGTTTCACCTATCGCTTCACGCTGGTGCACGGCGCCATCAAAACCCTGGAGACCACCGTATGAGCATCAAGGCAGACCCCACCGAGTTCGCGGGCAAGCGCGTCGTCGTCAGTGGTGGAACCAAGGGCCTAGGCCGCGCCACAGTCGAGCGCTTCCTTGCCGGCGGAGCCCGTGTTGTCACAGCCGCCCGCGCGATCAAGGATCCGATCGAGGGCGTTGAATATGTCCAGGCCGACCTGACGACTGCGGAGGGCGGCGAAACGCTGGCCAAGGCGGCGCTCGAACGGCTGGGCGGCATCGATATTCTCGCCCATGTTGTCGGAGGTTCGGCTTCGCCGGCGGGTGGCTTCGCCGCGCTGACGGACGACCACTGGCTCGCCGAGTTGAACCTCAATCTCTTGGCGACCGTCAGGCTCGATCGGCTGCTGATCCCGCAGATGCTCGAGCGGGGCAGGGGCACCGTGGTGCACGTCACCTCGATCCAGTCCGTCCTGCCGCTGCCTGAGTCCACCACCGGCTATGCCGCGGCCAAGGCCGCGCTGAGAACCTACAGCAAATCCATTTCGAAGGAGCTCGGTCCCAAGGGTGTGCGGGTCAACGCCGTCTCGCCGGGATGGATCATGACCGAGGCCACCGGCGACTTTCTCGAAATGCTTCGAGCAGCCAATGGCGGTACGATCGAGGACACGCGCCAGTCCGTGCTCGATGCCCTCGGCGGAATCTCGATCGGGCGGGGTGCCGAGCCCGAAGAGGTGGCCGACCTCATCGCCTATCTCGCCTCGGACCGGGCCGCTGCAATCCACGGCGCCGAGTTCGTCATCGATGGCGGGACCATCAGCACCGTCTGAGGGTGCCGCCCGGCGCTCGGCCCCCTTCTGAGGGCGGACGTCGGCATGCGGACGACGGCAAGCAACCGCTGCCTGCTGCCGTCATCCGGGCAAAGCAAGTTTCGCCACGATGGACGCGGTCCTGGCCCGCCAAGCCGCCCGGCGCAATATTTGCAATCGGCGGCGAGGCGCCAGACGCGGCAGGTGCGCCGACTAGGCAGGACGGCAATCCAGGCTATGGCCAGCACAATCGTCGATATCCGGAAGTCGCTTGAGGCCTCGCAGCTCAGTGGGAGCGAGCCGGCCGCGGAAATGATCTGTCAGGCGCTTGAGCGTGTGACCATCGTCTATGCCCCCGATGCCCCGGAAGAGTTTATGCTGAAAGTGAACGGCAAACTCGACGCATTCACCCGGCGCACGGCCAAAGAAGGAATATGCGTAACGATGGTAGCGGAGGAGGGATTCACACGAAAAACATAAGATACTGATTTATAACAACGTTCTTGATCGTCGTGCCGATAATTCCGCTCAATCCACCCCCAATTTTACCCCTTCGCGACAGGCCGTGCCGAAATATCGACAGGCCGACATGCGCGATCCCTGCTACGCCCGAGAACGCGGCTGTTTACAGTGTGATCGCAGAAAGGACCGCAGACTATCGACAAACACCACGGTTGCACGGCCGACCTTGGCTGCCTCGATGTCGCCGGAAGCGATGAGCTGGTAGATCTTGGATTTGCTGAGCCCCGTCATCCGTACTGCGTCGGGAATGCGAACGCTTATCGGCCCAATCGGGGGCGCGTCGTCGCCATTCGTTGCAGGCTGCCGGGCCGACATCGGACTATTTCTTACGTGCCCGGCTGAACGAGCGGTCGCTCGCCAGGAAGCCGCTAAGCATGAATGGAATGAGGTCCGGTACGGACTCGCGTCGGCCGTAGGCCGCCTCATAGGCCTCGGCGTAGTCGTTCAGCGCTTCGATGAGATCCGGCATGACGTTGATCGTGATCTTAGCCGGCGTCCGATCGGGCAGCCTTGGCAGCTTCAAATCAGCCATGACGGCCTCCCCAGGGTCCGGGCAATATGATGTCTTTGTGCACGACCACCCGTAGCGGCCAGCCGGGACGCACGCGCAAGGTCGGCTGGATATTGAGATTGCGCGTGACGAGCTGATCGCCGGCGCGCGCGCCGCTCTGCTGCGCTGACTCGCGGATCGCCCGGACAAGGTCGCTTTCGGTGCTGCCGAAGCTCAATTCAGTGCCGACGCCCAGCAGTGTCGACAGGGCGACGCCCTTCAGAAGTTGCCAAGTATGCCGGTCGATCCGGTCGGACAGACCCGCATAGCCCTGCGTATCGGTCGCCGGCACATTGTCGATACGAATCGACGAGCCGTCGGGCAGGATAATCCGCTGCCAGACGACCAGCGCACGGCTCTGCCCAAACGCTACAACGCTGTCGTAGCTGCCGATCAGCCGCGATCCTTGCGGAATGAGCAGACCGCGCCCGGTCACACTGTCATAGACGTTCTCCGTGATCTGCGCGGTGACGAGCCCGGGAAGATCCGAGTTGAGCCCGGTTATGAGGCTCGCGGCAATGATGCTGCCGGCCTGCAAGGTCCAAGGCGATACGGACTGCGCCAGCGCGTGCGGATTGATGTCGTCGTCGCGATTGGCGTGGCCGACCAATTCGTTCTTGCGCCCCTGGGCGTTAGGATCTCGGTCAGGGTCGAGGAGCGGCTTGGCAGTCTCGGCCGATGCTGGCGGAACACTTGCATCGGTAGTCACCGGTGCAGGGGCGGCGGCGCGACCGCCGCCCGCCAATTGCAGCATGACGCCAGACTCGCGTGCGGCCTTCTGCTCAGCGGCGATGCGCTGGCGCTCGGCTTCGGCTTCCTGCGCGGCCCGGCTCACCGCATCGGCAGCGGGGTCAGGGGGAACCATCCCGCCAAGCTGCCGCTGGCGCTCGAGGATCGGCCGCCCGAGATCACCGGGAAGCGGTAGCCCGAGCTTCGGCACGTCGCCATAGCTCGTCGGCGCGCCCGCGAGCGCATCAGGCGGCGCCTTCGCGCCAACCAGCTTTTCATCGCTTCGTGCGATCAGGCTCAGGGTCGCGGGCTTGAGCGCCAGCCAGGCGACGCCGATGATCGCGGTCGAGCCGGCGGCAGCGATGGCGACGATCGCACCGCGGCGAAAACGGGTGACGCGGCCCGGCGCCGCGCGCAGAACGAGCGTTTCGGGGTCGGCTTTGGGCGCCGCGATCGGCGCGGAAGAAGCGGTTGGATCGGTCACGCGCCCCTCCCGGCCTTGCGCTGCCGGCTCTTCGGCTGGGCGGCGGTGATACGGACAATCTGCTGTTTCTTGCCGCCAAGGCGCAGCTCGGCGACACCGAACAGGCGGTCGACCACATAATAGCGGCCGGCGACGCGATAGTTGACGAGCTGGGCCTCGCCATCCTCGCCAATCACGAACAGCGGGGGCGCCTCACCCACGGCGATCGCAGGCGAGAACTCGATGTAGGTCTGCCGCCCATCGTCGAACGCGCGCAGCGGCCGCCAGGCCGGCTTGTCGCCCGAGATCGCATAGTTGAAGTTGAGGCTTTCGACCGAGAGGCCCGACGCGATCGGCGTCGCCGCCACGGCTGCATCGCGCTGACGCCGGAGCGCGATCAGCTCGTCATGTGGATAGGTCCAGGAGATCGCCGCCATCGCGGTCGCGGGCGTGCTTTCGAGCTGGAGATGGTAGGTCCGGCGATCGGTAGCAATGACAAGGTTTGTGCGTAGGCCCGCCGAAAACGGCTTGACGAGGATGTGCACGCGCTTGCTTTCGCCGATGCCGCTGGTGGTATCGCCGACAGTCCAGCGCACGGTGTCGCCGGCGGCGACGGACACAATCGTTTCGCCCGGCTGCAAGGCAATGTCGGTGATGCGCTCGGGCGCGGCATAGAGCCGGTAGAGCACGCCTTCCGCCCAGGGATAGACCTGGACGGCATATATATATCCCGCGCTCGACGGCTCGCGCAGTGCCGCCCGGTTGGCGGCAGTGACGCGCGCGGTGGGTGACGCGGGTTCGCGGCTCTGCGCAGCGACGCCCATGGCAAGCGCCATCGCGCTCGCCGCCAGGATGAGGGCACGGATCATTGGTCGGTCCTTTCGGGGGATGGTGCGGCTGCGGGTTGAGCAAGGGTCGGATCGAGCGGCGAGCCCAGCGGAATGTCGGTGGGCGGCGCGACCGGGAGTGATTGTGCGGGATCGGGCACGGCCGATGGTTGCGGCGAAGGCGGCCGGTCCTGAGGCGTTTCCAGTTCGCGGCTCCAGTCGATCGCG
Source organism: Sphingopyxis sp. UBA6723 (assembly GCF_002454115.1). Taxonomy (GTDB): domain Bacteria; phylum Pseudomonadota; class Alphaproteobacteria; order Sphingomonadales; family Sphingomonadaceae; genus Sphingopyxis. Next base: position 118,798 of record NZ_DKIH01000010.1, read on the forward strand.
TCAACATAGAGACCGAGCGGGTTTTTTCGGAGCACATCGGCCAAGCGCGGCGGCTTGATCTTCACCGTGAGCATCGCCGTCCAGCGTGACGTGCTGGCGAGGCTTCCCCGCTCATATTGCTGCTCGGTCCATTTGACCTGGAAGCTCGTATCCGACGCGCGGACGACGCTCGTCACCTGCACCGAAACCGTCTTGCGCCCGACATCGGCGAACGGATTGGAGGTGCGGGCATATTCGCCGAGGAACAGTGACGCACGTTCGGTCGCGAAATCATAGGCTGATAGCCAGTTTTCACGCATCAATACCGGATCGAGCGAGCGCGCTCGAACGCCGGTGATGAACCGGCCGAGGAACCATGCGATCTGCGGATCGGTCGGCCGATAGTCCTTGGCGGCAGGCGCGACGGCCTGTGCTTGCCCGAGTGCATCGACCTCGACCACATAGGGCACGACGCGGCTTTGCATCGATTGCCAGACCAGCGCGCCCGACAGACCAGTGGTCAGGAACAGGCCGCCGAAGGCCATCAGCCGCCAGTTCTTCGCCTGTGCGCGAGCCGAGCCGATACGCTCATCCCAAAGCTGGCCCGCTCGTTGGTAGGGTGTCTCGGGTTCGGGCGTTCGCCCATAGCGCTGCAATGCGCGTCGAAATTTCATCGCTCAGTCCCTTTCCTTGATGTCTGGAGTGGCGCCAGCGCCGCCGCGGTCGCCGCCCTGGATTGCGTGGATCGCCATCTGGCGGCGGTGGCGAGCATTCTGGCTGGCATGAAGCTTCTGCGCCCAGGCGGGTGTTCCTTCAGCTGCGCCTATCGGCGCGGCTGCGGGGGCGGCGCCGCCGGCACGGGTGCTTCCTGCTTCCCATGCGGCGCGCTGCCCACGATCGGCGGCAGCGCTAACGCCGAGACCGCCGCTCATCCGGTTGGCAGCCGCGCCGCGCATGGCGGTCGCAACGCCGCCGAGGCCCGCGCCGACGCTGGTCGAGCCCGAGGTTTCCTGCCCGAGCTTGTAGGCAGTGGATGCGGCAGACCCCATCGATGTACCGGCGCGGATCGCGCCGAGACCGGCCCCCGCGAGACCGCGTGCCGCGCCGACGGCGCCAGCGCCTGCCATCGCAAGACCTCCGCCGGCAAGCACGGTAGTGGCGATCACCGATCCGGCGCCGAGCTGCGGCGCGCCGGCGACGAGGCCGGATGCGATTCCCGGGCCGAAGATGGAGAGGCCAAAGATCGCGAGGCTCGCGAGCATCAGCGACACGGCCTGTTCGATCGACACCTCGTCGCCGGTGATCGCACTGGTGAAGTCGGCGAAATAGTTAGAGCCGATGCCGACGATGACCGCGAGCACCATGACCTTGATGCCCGAACTGACGACGTTCCCGAGCACCCGTTCGGCGAGGAACGACGTGCGGTTCCACAGCGCAAAGGGCACGAGCACGAAGCCGGCGAGCGAAGTAAGCTTGAATTCGAGGATTGTGATGAAAAGCTGGATCGCGAGGATGAAAAAGGCGGCGATGACGACGACCCAGGCGATCACCAGCACGGCGATCTCGATGAAATTGTCGAAGAAGGCGATCGGGCCAACCAACTCCTTCGCCTGCTCGAGGAGCGGCCATGCTGCCTCGAAGCCGGTCCCGGCCAGCTTGCCGGGTCGCAATAAATCGTCAGCCGTAATCGCGCTGCCCCCTGCGGTGAGGCCGAGGCCGGCGAAGCTGCGAAAGATGATATCGGACAGTGTCGAGAAGCTGTTGAGGATCAGGGCGAAGACGCCGACATAGAGGATCTTTTTGAGGAACTTGGCGATGACGTCGTCTTCGCCGCCGAGCGCCCAGAACAGCCCGGCGAGCGTGATGTCGATGCCGATCAGGATCGTGGTCAGGAAACCGACGTCACCGCCCAACAGGCCGAACCCGCTGTCGATGTAGGAGGCGAAGGCCTCCATGAACTGATCGATGACATTCAGGTCATCCATATGGGCGGGTTCCTGCTTGAAGTTGAAAGGTGTCGCGGGGACCGGCGGCCATGAGAGGGGCAAGCCCTACGGCCCCCGCGACGAGACAGGTTCGGACCCGGGGGGAGCTGGGGGCGCGGTCCTCGCCTGCCTCAGCTCATTGGCGTGGCGTGTAAGCCTTGCCGTCGCCGAGGAAGCGGCGCGTCGACTCGCGTGCCTCGCGCGCGATCTGGCCCCGCTGCGCCTGCTCGACCGATTCCGCCCGGAACTGCGCCGCCATCATTTGCTGAAGCTGGAGCTGCTGCTTGGCGGTGAGCGCGAGAAGCTGGTTCGTGGCCTGCTGCGCCTGAAGCGAGCCTTCCGCGCCCTGGCTGCGCGCGACGATGTCGGCGAGCGCCTGCGTGTCGCTCCGTACGTTGTCGACGATGCGGTTCTGGACCCCCATCGTCTGGCGAAACGCGGACATCGCGGTATCGAGTTGATCGCGTGCGCGAGCCACACGCTGATCGCGGCGGAACACCTGATCGAACTCCTGCGGGTAGAGCTGGCGGAAGCGCTCGTCGAGCTGATCGATGCGGAAGTCGACGCCCTGCGCCTGGCCCATGAGCTGGTCGATCTGCTGGAGGCGCTGGCGAAGCTCCTGAAGTTGCGGGAAATCGATCCGGGACAGGTTCTTGCCCTGGTTGATCAGCATCTGCGCTTCGTTCTGGAGACTCTGGATCTGGTTGTTGATCTGGGCAAGCGTGCGCGCGGCGGTGAGCAGGTTTTGCGAATAGTTCGATGGATCGAACACACTGAGCTGGGCCGCGACGGGCGTCGAGGTCAACGCGATGCCGATACCGAGCGAGCCGACGGCGCCGAGCGCGAGAGCGGAGAGGCACGCATATTTGCGGATAGGGATACGGGGCACGGGAAATTACTCCTTGTCTTCTGGGGGGCGGGCGGCAGGGTGACGCCCAAGCAGGTCGGCCGCCCAATCGAGGCCGGCTTGGGAGAGAAAGGTCGCGGCGAAGTCGGCCTGGCCCTTTTCGGCCAGCACCGCGTCTATGCGCTTCTGGCTGTCGGGATCGGACGCGCCGCACAACGCCAGCGCGATCGGGCCTAGCCCAAGCTCGAACAGCCGGTTGCCGCGCGCTGATTGCAGATAATATTGCCGCTTGGGCGTCGCGCGGCTGACCAGTTCGATCTGGCGCGCGTTGAGACCGAAGCGGACGTAGACCGTCTGGCCCTGCGGCTCGATCGCCCGATCATTGGGCAGCAAGATGCGCTGCGGACAGCTTTCGATGATGGCCGGCGCGATCGTGCTGTCGGCGATATCGGCTAGGCTCTGTGTCGCGAACACGACGCTGACGTTCTTCTTGCGCAGCACCTTCAGCCACTCACGGATGCGCGCGGCGAACAGCGGGTGGTCGAGGAACACCCAGGCTTCATCCAGTACGAGAAGCGTCGGCCGCCCGGTGAAGCGCTCCTCGAGACGATGGAACAGGTAGGTCAGCACGGGCGCAACGACGCCCGCCTGCCCCATCAGCGCTTCAGTCTCGAAGCACTGCACGTCGGCGATCGCTAGATCGTCTTCGGCGGCGTCGAGCAGGCGGCCGAACGATCCTTCGAGCGTATAGGGCGCGAGCGCCGATCGCAGCGGTGCCGATTGCAGCAGCAGCGACAGGCCGGTGAGCGTGCGTTCCTCGATCGGGGCGGTCGCGAGATTGGTGAGCGCCGACCAGACGGCCTCCTTGATCTCGGGTGTGACCAGTACTTTCTCATGGGCGAGCAGCGCGCCGATCCATTCGGTCGCCCAGGCGCGTGCGTTGGAGCGATCGATGTGGCGCAGCGGCTGGAAGGCGATCGTTCGCCCGCCCACGTCATCGGCATGACCGCTCTCACCGCCAAGCCCGAGCGCGTGATGCGCGCCGCCCATCGCCAGCACGGCCGCGCGCGCCGAAAATCCCTTGTCGAAGACATAGACCTGGGAGTCTGGATATCGCCGGAACTGAAGCGCGAGCATTGCGAGCAGCACCGACTTTCCGGCCCCGGTGGGTCCGACGATCAGCATATGACCGACGTCGCCGACATGCGTGCTGAGACGGAACGGCGTCGAGCCGCTGGTTTCCGCATAAAGCAGCGGCGGACCGTCGAGGTGCGGATTACGCGCCGGTCCTGCCCATACCGAGGACAGCGGCATGAGATGCGCGAGATTCAGGGTGTGGACGATCGGTTGCCGGACGTTCGCATAGACATGGCCCGGCAGGCTCGACAGCCACGCCTCGACCACATTCATGCCCTCGCGGATGCAGGTGAAGCCGAGCCCGTTGACGATGCGCTCGACCGCGCGGACCTTTTCCTCGACGCGGGCGCGGTCGATATCGGCAACGGTGATCGTCGTCGTCAGATAGCCGAACGCGACATGATCGCCGCCGAGCGCCTGCAAGGCGAGGTCGGCATCGACCACCTTGTTGTCGGCATCGCTGTCGAGAAGCTGGACCGGCTGGTTGTAGATGACTTCGCGCAGCAGCGCGGTGATCGACTTGCGCTTGTTGAACCACTGCCGCCGCAGGCGAGTGAGCGCTTTGGTTGCGTCGGTCTTGTCGAGCGCAATGAAGCGCGTCACCCAGCGATAGCCAAAATCCTCATGGTTGAGTCCGTCGAGGATGCCGGGACGGCTCGCGTTCGGAAATCCGAGGATGGTGAGCGTCCGCAGATGCTCGTCGCCGAGCATCGGTTCGAGCCCGCCGGTCAGCGGCGTGTCGGCGAGCAGCCCGTCCAGATAGATGGGCGTTTCGGGCACGGCGACGACATGGCGGCGCGCGGAGATCGCACCGTGGAGAAAGGTCAGCATTTCGCTGTCGCCGAGCGCGCGCACCTCGGGCATGAAGCCTCTGAACAGGTCAAGCGCACGATCCGTCTCGGCGATGAAGCCGGCAAGCGCTTGTCGCCAGTCGCGGCCCTTCGCGTCGTCGCTGCGCTCGATCAGCGCTCGGCCCGCCGTGTCCGCCTGATCGGGCGGAGGCAGGAGGGTGAGCGTCAGATAATAGCGGCTCTCGAAATGCGCGCCCGCGCTTTCGAACGCCGCGCGCCGTTCCTCATCGACCAGCCACGACGCCGCATCGGGAAAGCTGCTGTCGGGATAACCCAGCGCTTCGCGCCGCTCGGCCTCGAAATGGAGTGCCCAGCCCGAGCCGAAGCGCTTCAGGACATTGTTCGCCCGCGCGCAGGCGGCGACAAGCTCGGCTTCGGTGGCGGATTCTAGATCGGGGCCGCGGAACCTGAGGACGCGCAAAAAGCTGCCGTCCTTGTTGAGCACCACGCCGGGCGCGACAAGCGCCGCCCATGGAAGATGATCGGCGAGCCGGTCGGCCTTCTGACGGTATTCGCGCAGATTCAGCATGACAGATGCCCCTTCTGGCGAAGGTGGCGGACAAGGACCGGGGCGAAGTCGGGATCGCGCTTGGCGGCGAACACCGCGAGAGTGTGCCCGAACGCCCACATGGCCAGCCCGGCGATCCACTGCTGGAGACCGAGTCCGAGCGCGGCCGCGATCGTACCATTGACGATCGCGATCGCTCGCGGCGCCCCGCCAAGCAGGATCGGCTCGGCAAGCGCGCGGTGCATCGGCGCCTCGAACCCCTCGATATGGCTGGCGCCATAGGAATTTGGCGCGTTCACGAGATGAGCGCCCCGCCGCCGAAGCTGAAGAAGCTGAGGAAGAAGCTCGACGCCGCAAACGCGATCGACAGGCCGAAGATGATCTGGATGAGGCGCCGGAACCCGCCTGCCGTCTCGCCGAACGCGAGCGTCAAACCGGTGACGATGATGATGATCACCGCGACGATCTTGGCGACAGGACCCTGGACCGATTCGAGGACCTGCTGAAGCGGTTCCTCCCACGGCATGCCCGAGCCGGCGGCCTGCGCGGTGGCGGCGAGCGCAAGCCCGAGGCCGATGGCGGCGCCGGTGAGGAAGATGCTCCGACGATCGGGAATACGGGCAGGAATACGGGACAAGCGCATGGTCATTCTCCTTGGGGTTCGAGGGCGTGGTCGGGAGTAAGGTCGAGGACGGCGTAGCCGCCGTCGGGATCGAGGCCGGCGACGCGCGCGATCGTGTCGACGCGGCGCGCGAGGCCGCGCCCGGCGATGAACACGATCATGTCGATGGCGTCGGCGATCAGCCGGCGCGGAACGGTGACGACGCTTTCCTGCACGAGCTGCTCGAGCCGGTAGAGCGCCGACACTGCCGAATTGGCGTGGACGGTTGCGATGCCGCCCGGATGCCCGGTGTTCCAGGCTTTGAGCATGTCGAGCGCTTCGCGCCCGCGCACCTCGCCAACGACGATGCGATCGGGGCGGAGCCGCAATGTCGAGCGGACAAGATCAGCCATCGTGACGCCGCCGGCTCCGGCAGTGCCAATCGTACGCGTGCGCAGCCCCACCACGTCGGGCGCGGCGCATTGCAACTCACGCGTGTCTTCAATGATGATGACGCGTTCGTCGAGGTGCGCCATCTCGGCGAGCAGCGCGTTGGCAAGCGTCGTCTTGCCCGAACTGGTGCCACCCGCGACCAGGATGTTCTTGCGCTCGACCACGGCCATCGACAGCAGTCGCGCCGTGTCGGCGGGCATGATGCCGTCCCGCACATAGTCGAGCAAAGTGTAGATGCGCGCCGCGGGCTTGCGGATCGAGAAGCACGGCGCGAGGCTGACCGGCGGCAGGATACCCTCGAACCGCTCGCCCGCGCCTTCGCCGTGCGGTGGCAGCTCGGCTGACACGATCGGCGCATTGCCATGAACCTCTGTCCGTGCGTGGCTGGCAACCAGGCGGATGATCCGCTCGACCTGCGCGGGCTCATATTTGGTGCCGGTATCGATCCGGCCTTCGCCGAGTCGATCAAGGCGCAACACGCCGTCCGGGTTCACCATGATCTCGATGACCACCGGATCGGCCAGCGCTGCGGCGATGGTCGGCCCCATCGCGGTGCGCAGCATCGCGCGCCGACGCCCTGCGGAATTATCGGAGCCGAAAAGCGTGTCGCTCATCGCCCACCTCCATTGTCTTTCGCGGAGGCAGCAAGCGTGCGCTGGCCGCTGGCGAGCGCTTCGCCGACGCGGGCAATGAACGCCTCGAAGCGGTCTCGGCCGATCGCACGCGCCGCTTCGTCGGCTTCGGCCAAAGGGGCCTGCACCATCAGTTCATAGCGGATGAACAGCGCCAGGCTCTCGAGCAGCACATGCCCGTCACGCTCGACACGCCCCAGCGCGAGCGACATGCGATCGAGCCGCTGGCTGAACTTGTTCTCCAGCTCGCTCGCCGCCTGCCGGTTGAGCCAGGCGGTGAGCGCGTCGGTGAGGATCGCCGATTTGGACGCGCCGGGCTGGCTCGCCAGCGCCTCGAAGCGGTGGCTCAGATCTTCGGGCAGGAAGAGCTGGTAGCGGACGCGGTTGGGTTTGATCGCGGCCATTGTCAGAAGTCCGGCAGCATGTCGGCGCTGCGACCCTGATTGATCGCGTGAGCGCGGATCAGCGTGCCGGTGGCGCCGGCGCGGTCCATCGCGTGCTTGTCGGCGATCGTGTCGGTGTCGTCGCTGTCCAGGCCGAGCAGGTCGAGCTGCTTTGGCGGCTCGGGTTTTTTGGCGGGTTCTTCGCCGAGGCCGGGGTGGCGCTGCTGTTGCAAGCCGCCGTCCTCATCCGCCTTCGCATCGTCATCGGGCTTGCCGAGCCGGGTATCGGGCGCGCGGACCAGTCCGCTCCAGTCGTTGGGGCGTGCCTGCGGCCGGTCGGGATAGTCTCCGGGCGCGGGCTGCGGCGGCGGTGCGATCCGCTCGCGGAAATTGCGGTCCTCGTAATAGCGCAGCTTCCTCGCGCGGATCGGGGCCATGCCGGAGACAAGGACAAGCTCATCCTTGGGCGGGAGCTGCATCACCTCGCCGGTGGTCAGGAGTGGCCGGGCGGTCTCCTGCCGGCTGACCATGACGTGCGCCAGCCAGGGCGCGAGCCGGTGGCCGGCATAGTTGCGCATCGCGCGCTGTTCGGTGGCGATGCCGAGCGCGTCCGAAATCCGCCGCGCCGTGCGCTCGTCGTTGGTCGCAAACGCGACGCGGACATGGCAGTTGTCGAGGATCGAGTTGTGCTCGCCATAAGCCTTCTCGATCTGGTTCAAGGACTGCGCGATCAGGAAGGCGCGCACTCCATAGCCCGCGAGAAAGGCAAGACTGGTCTCGAAGAAGTCGAGCCGCCCCAATGCCGGGAACTCGTCGAGCATCATCAGGAGCTTGTGCTTGCCCGCCCTGGCGGGATCGGCATCGAGCTTTTCGGTGAGGCGGCGGCCGATCTGGTTGAGCACCAACCGCACCAGCGGCTTGGTGCGGCTGATGTCCGATGGCGGGATGACAAGGTAGAGCGAGACCGGATGGCCGGCCTCGACGAGATCGGCGATCCGCCAGTCGCAGCGCGATGTCACCGCGGCGACGGTCGGGTCGCGATAGAGCCCGAGAAACGACATTGCGGTGGAGAGGACGCCGCTGCGCTCGTTCTCGCTCTTGTTGAGCACCTCGCGCGCCGCCGAGGCGACGACGGGATGGATCTGCGGCGCATCCTTCGTGCCGAGGTGATTGGTGGTCATCATCCGCCGGAGCGTGGCGGTGAACGGCCGCTGCGGGTCCGACAGGAATGTGGCTACCCGTGCGAGCGTCTTTTCTTCCTCCGCATAAAGGACGTGGAGGATCGCGCCGACCAGGAGCGAATGGGAGGTTTTCTCCCAGTGGTTGCGCCGTTCGAGCGCGCCTTCGGGATCGACCAGGATGTCGGCGATGTTCTGGACGTCGCGGACCTCATGCTCGCCGCGCCGGACCTCCAGCAGCGGGTTGTATTTGGCGGAAGCGGGATCGGTCGGATTGAACAGCAGGACGTGGGAGAAGCGCGCGCGCCAGCCGGCGGTGAGCTGCCAGTTCTCGCCCTTGATGTCGTGAACCACGGCGCTGCCGGTCCAGCCAAGCAGTGTCGGTATGACCAGCCCGACGCCCTTGCCCGAACGGGTTGGCGCGAACGCCATGATATGTTCGGGGCCGTCATGCCGGAGATAGCGGCCGCGCGAGCGGCCCAGGAATACGCCGGCATCACCGTAAAGGCCGGCCCGCTCGATCTCGTTCGGCCTGGCCCAGCGCGCCGAACCATAGGTGGTGACGTGACGCGACTGCCGCGCGCGCCAGAGCGAGCCTGCGATCGCCGCGCCGCAGCCGATGAAACCGCTCGCGCCGGCGAGCGCGCCGGCCTTGTCGAAAACATGCGGCGCATAGGCATCGTAGTGATACCACCAGGGGAAGAGCGCCCAGGGACGATAGACCGGCGTGCTTCCAGCCATGAACCAGGCCGGACCAAGTTCGGGCTGGTAGGCGAGCATCGCCGCCGCCCATTGGGTCGCCGCCCAGAGGCCCGCGATCACGATTGCGAACACGACAAGGATCTGGCCGATGAGCAATTTGGTCGGGGTCACGTTGAAGCTCCCGCCCATACCGCCGGATGCGGTCGGGGCGCGGCTTCAAGACTCGGCTATGGGCCGCCCGAAATGAACGGAGCCGCTGGGGGCTGGTGGGTGACCGAAGGAGATCACTCGTCGGCGACTGACTCAATATTCCAGCTCTGTTCTTTTGATCGAGCTATGACCCGAGTTGATGATTCTGCCCTGTCGTTGTCCCTCGAGGTGGCACTGACCACCACACCGCACCGCCGATGACCCGCTACACCCTGCAAAAATCCGAGCTGCAAATTCGGGCTTGCGTGTCGGATTATCAGACATTATATCGCATTTAATGTAGTGAAATCGTGCGAGGCATGCATGGCGACAATCGCTCCTCCGCAGCCCGCGGCAACCGCGTTTCCCAAAGCCGACGCCATTAGGGCGTTGGTCGACGAACTGCTGCAAGTGGCCAGGGCTGAGGCACAGGTGCGCGGAATTGCCCTGCCTCCGGAAAACCCGAAGATCATCCAGGCGCCCGTGCCACTCGACTCCTTGTCCGTGGTCGACACGCTTTGCGCGGTGGAGCAGGTCCTCGACATCGAGCTTCGCGACAGCATCGTCCGCACCGGCGGCTACAATTCGATCGAGAAGGCGATTGACGACCTCCTCCCTAAGATCGAACGCGTCTGGGTTAAGAAGAAAGGGTCGAAGCCATGACCAATCTCGCACTCCGCCAGGAAGGCGACGAGCAGGAGCGGCGGCGCTTGGGCGACCGTCTGCGCGAAGCACGGAAATATCTCGGCCTCAAGCAGGAAGAAGTTGCTGCCTATCTCAAGATTCCCCGGACCGCGCTTACCGATATCGAGAATGGCCAGCGCCGCGTTGAAGCGATCGAACTGACGCGGCTTGCCCGTCTTTACCGCCAGTCGGTGGCCTATTTTACCGGCGAAGACGAGGCCTCCGCGAGCCTTCCCGCCGATGTCGCCCATCTGGCGCGACGCGTTGCGGCCTTGTCGACTGAGGACCGGGCCGAGCTGAGCCGGTTTGCCGAATATCTCCGCTCGCGGTCTGGCGGCGAACGGAGCTGATCGATGGCGTCGGATTATGCGAGCGCGGTTCGCGCTGGTACGATGGCAGCGGGCCGCCTGCATCGCGAACTCGATACGCGCGCACTGATCGAGACCCAAGGCGGCAGCGTCGATGTCTTCGGCGCGATCCATGCCGTGGGTCTACCCTTGCTGCTTCGTCCTCTGAAAGGCCTGCTCGGCGCCTATCTCAGCGCACCTGCTCCTGGCGTTCTCGTCACGACGGAACGACCGATGAGCATCCAGCGCTTCACGGCCGCGCACGAACTCGGGCATTTTTCGATGCGACACGAGCCGAGCCTCGACGATGAGAGCATCCTGCGCCGGATGCCGATGTCGCCCGAACCGGGAAACAACTTCGAGGAAACCGAAGCCGACGCCTTTGCGATCGCCTTCATGATGCCGAAATGGCTGGTGCTCGCGCACAGCGCGCGACAAGGATGGCAGATCGATCATTTCCGGCGCCCCAATGTCGTCTATCAGCTCTCGCTGCGGATCGGCGCCAGCTATGAGGCGACGTGCCGCACCCTGGTTCGCTACAATCTGATTTCGCCATCGGTGATGACCGACCTGCTCCGGACGCAGCCGCGCAGCCTGAAGGTCGATCTCCTCAAGGACTATCGGCCCGACAACTATCGCGGCGACGTCTGGCTGCTGACCGAGCGCGATGCCGGCTCGCGGATCGATGGCAGTCGCAATGATCTTTTCGTGCTGCAGCTCGAAGAACATAGCGGCGGTGGGTATCTCTGGGATCTCGACCAACTGATCGCCAGCGGCTTCGCCGTCGTTCGAGACGAGCGTGAGGCAATCGACGGCGATGGCATCGGTGGTCCCGTTGTCCGCCGTGTCACCGCGGCGCCCGATGCGCCGCGGCGCGGCCGCATGTCGCTCGACGAGCGGCGGCCGTGGCAGCCTGCGCCGGCCCTCACCAGCCTGACGCTCGATTTCGACCTCACCGGCCCGGAACAGACGGGCCTGTCGCGCGCCGAACGGCGGCACCTGCTCGAGGCCGCCTGACGCCCCATGATCGATATCGTCCGTGACCTTCGGCCGCTGTTCGGGCCTGCGCGCGATCAAGGCGCGCGGCCGACATGCCTCGCATTCGCCGCGAGCGACACCCACGCCGGGCTTCGCGACGGCTGGGCACCGCTGTCGTGTGAATTCGCCTTTTATGCCGCGCAGAAACGGGCGGGCAGACCGCCGACGAGCGGCGCACTGCTATCCACAATGCTGGACGCGCTACGGCTCGATGGCCAACCCGACGAGAAAGGCTGGCCGTATCTGGCAGCGGTTCCAGCCGATCATCGACTGTGGACGCCGCCGGCGACCGTTGGCCCGCTCTATGGCCGCAACGGACAGAGGGATGGAACCGACCTGTCATCCATCCTTGCCGCGCTGGATCGTGACACGCCGGTGCTCATGCTGACGATGCTGTCACGGTCTTTCTTCCAGCCGCGCGGTGATGGCGTCGTCGATCCGGCGAACGACGAACTCCCCGAGCCAGCGCAACGGCACGCGGTCGTCGCGGTCGGGCATGGAACCGTGGACGGCACCCCGGCCATTCTCATCCGCAACAGCTGGGGACCAGGTTGGGGCTTGGAAGGCCACGCCTGGCTTACTGAGCGCTTTCTAGCGCCGCGCCTTTTCGCCACGGCAAATTTGACGGAGGAAGTCGATGTATCTTCCCATACCGCCGCAGCCTGACTGCGTTGCTGGCTGGCGCGAGGCGGTCCGGCTCGTCGACCTCGCCACCGGACACCAGGCGCAGAATGTCGTCATCTCCGTGGCCGAGCCGACTGCGCGCGCAACACTCGCCGATCCCGTCGTGGCGGAAGTCGATGCCTTCCTTTCGGGCCATGGCAAGAAGCCCATCGAGACGGTCGCCAACACGATTTTTCCGGCAGCGCTGTACAGGCGCTACGGCGCGCCGCAATTCTTCGACCGGTTTCGCGACAACGTGCTGCCGAAGGTCCGGAGGTCGGGCGCTTGGTCGGGCTATTATTTCGAACGGATGATGGAATTGCCCCGCGCCGACGGCCAGCCAATCAATCAAATCTGGGGCATCGTCGAGCGCCTGCGCAACCCGAACGTCCGAGCGCTCAACAAATTCGAACTGCTGATCTTCGACCCCGCCCGCGACGTGAATGACTCGCCCTACGGCGGTCAGTGCCTGAGCTTTGCCAGTCTCAAGCTGATCGGCAAGGGCGACGATCGTCGCCTCGGCATGACCGCGCTCTACCGCAATCACTACTATATCGAAAAACTGCTCGGCAATCTGATCGGCCTCGGCCGTCTGCTCGAATTCATCGCCAAGGAAGGCGGGGTCGCGCTGGGTCCGCTCACGATCGTCTCGACCAACGCCACGGTCGACACCGCCAACTGGAACCGCGGCGATCTTAAGCAACTCTTTGAACGCTGCGATCAGGCGAGCGCACATCTCCGTGCTGCGGCGTGAGGCGCGCCCAACGGCAGTTCTAGCGGCTCATCGTTGTCATCCGCGACACCGTACAGGCTGAACATGCCCTCGATGAACTCGCGCTGCCCGCCGTAGCTCGGATGGCGGACCGCGGTGGTCGGAATGTCGAGACCGTCCAGCGCCAGGTGAGCGTCGCGCCCGATCGCGACGATCTGGCGGGGCCGGATCATTGACACGAGGGCTTGCAATATCGGCCAGGTCGCCTCGCGCTCGCTTCGCGTGTGGCATCGGTTCGACATCGGATCATCCGCTTCATGGGGATGGAACGGGAAAACGTTCCAGAGCATGACAGGCTGACCGATCCGCTCTAGCACACGCCAGACGATCGCCGCGGTGCGCTCCGCCACGGCGGGTCCCTGCGTCGCACGTTCAAATGCGATGCCGCCCATCAGCGTGCCGGCATGTCCGAGGTGAATTTCGTCGGTCAGCGGTACGCCCGTACGCCGCCCCCCGCGATAGCCGAGATCACGCGCGATCCAGATCGTTTCGACGCGATGATCAAGCGCCGCGGTGAGCAGCATTTCGAGATTGTCGCGGCGCCGGGCGGCGGCGTCGCTGCGGTCATGGACCGTGCAGCGATCGCGCCAGGGATTGAACACTGAGGGAAGTTCGGTCGCCGCCAGGGTGGACACAAAGGATTTCGGGGTCATGACGGCAATTCCTTGATACGCAGGCGGCGATTGGCGAAGTCGATCAGGACGCGGCCGCGCCGATGCTCCTGAAGGAAGCGGAAAGCCGTATAGCCCTGGAGGATCGCTTCCTCCCAAAGCCACAGCGGACAGCGTTCTGATTCGTAGCCGGCGACGAACTGGCGGACATGCTTCAGCATGTCCAGCGGAAGGCCACCGCGCTTCACGTTTTCAAAGTACCGGAGTTGCTGCGCTTGTCCGAAAATCCAGGAAGTTATGCCCTCTTCGATGAGAATCGCCCGAGCACCGTCTTCGGCGTCGTCGAGTTTCGGATCGCTCTTGCGCTTGAGACGGAGCAGCGCACGCAGCACTGGCGACCAGCCAAGCACCGCGACATAAGCGTAGTGAAAGACATCGTGGAAACGATAGTCGTCGGGTTCGAGCGCGTTGTCGGTGAGCCGGTCGCCGACATACACACCGCTTGAGCGTTGATACACGAATGTCTGCCCGCGAACGGTGCGTTCATAGACGTCGATCGCCATCCGCCGCGGCAATTGCTCTTCTGGGTCGAGCGCCGCATCGGTCGGCGCCGGATAGATGCGCTCGCGCGGCCAGCGATCGAAGATCTTGTGAAGATTCTTCACGGCGGCAGCCTCGATGGTAACACCGGATTCGTTTGCCGCCTGGATCAACCGGCGCATGACCGCGACCAGCCGGCCCGCGAGTGCTTCGCGGTCCTTCGCAAGACCGCCCGCCTGGAAATCGTTGATGAGCAGCCCAACGTCGCCTGCCAGCGCGAGCAGGCTATGCTCGAACTGCGGCATCGGTGCCTTGGCAAGCGGAATGTGCTGCGGCTGCAGCGCATGGAAACTGAGCGTTTCGTTGCCGCCCGTCTGCCATTGTCCGCCGTTTGTCGCCGCGGCGGCAGCGATGTCGCTGAGCGCCATGCGGCTGCGCCGTGCGATCGCCGCCAGATACCAAAGGACGTCACCAAGCTCTTCCGCGACGGCGTGAGCGTAACCCAGGTAGGAGGCATCGTCGCGCTGCTTTTTCTTGGCCTCACTGAGCAAGCTGCCGACTTCGCCGAAAAGGCCAAGCATCGAGAAGCCCAGTGCGCGGCCACCGCTGCGTTGATCAGTCCGCGCGGCCTGCTTCGCATAATCCGCAACAGTGAGAGCTTCGAAATCCTCGCTCATCGCCTGCCCTTCCGGCGATCCGATATCGCGTCTGCGGGGACGCTCACGCCATAGGCTTCAAGTGCCCGCAGTACGATCATCCGGATCGGCTCGCGGGAATCGAGCGACCGTTGACCGAGATCGCGTTTCGTAACGGCAGGAATCTGCACCTGAAGATGCTCGTCGCCGACATCGGTTTGCGCTGCGATATTTTTCATGAATCCATGAAAACATAATTTCATGAAAATAGAAAGCCCGAATCCTCCGGATCAGGAGACGCTCGGCCCGCTGCGCTGCCGCCCGAGTGTCCAGTTGATCCCGCCGTCGCGCATGATGCCCGAGACCGATTTACCGACATGGCGATCGAGAACAGAGCGCCACGGCACCAGCGTGAAATCGCGCGACCGTTCGATGAGCGCATGGCGACCACTCGTCATCTCGACTGCGCGCACGAGCCTGCCTTGAACAGCCTCCCCCTCTCTGGCCTCGGCGAACGGAACGCCTAACTTGTCGGAGAGCTGGCGGGCGACACGCAGCAATTCTCGCCGCTGGAGCGCGGCGAGCATCCCTCGCCGATAGACCGTCTGCCCATCCTGTTCGTCTGCAAGCTGTTCGGTGATCAGCCATTGCCGTCGCATCGCCTGCGCTGAACGAACCTCGTGCCCGAACCCAGCATCGCGCACTGGCACCGGCGCTTCGGCGACCAGCTCGCGATCGAGCCAGGTCGCGGCATCGGTTCCCGGTAATTTGTCGAGCGGGATCGCCGACAGGGTTTCAATGGCAACGGGGTGGTCGCGGAACTGCATGGCTTCGAACCTCTCGACCCTGGCGAGATGGTCCGGCGCGATGATCCAGCTTCCGTCGGGCTCGCGCTCGACGACGCCCGAGATTTTTCGCATCGCTTCAAGCCGCCGGACATGCGTTTCGGCGAAGCGTTCGCTGGCGGTCGGATCGTGCTTCAGATGGGCGTCGATCGAATAGCGCCCGCCGTTCGCCGCCGCGATCTCGTCGATCGTCCGATCGACGGCGCGAATGCCGCCCTCGCGTGGCGCGATCCGGACGATGGCATTTTCGGGGATCGTGTCGACCAGCTCGCCCTTGCCGATCTCGGCATAATGGGTGCGCCCGTCGATGCCGTCGACCAGCAGATAATGACGGTCTTCATGTTCGTCGGCGAGCCCGCGCATCACGACGCGGCCGATGATCGGCGTCGCCTCCTTCGCGACCGGGTCGTAGATGACGCGATCGACCGCAGCACGATCGAGCTTCCGCGCGGTCAGCTCGCGCTGCATGGTGCGGATGATGTCGCCGCGCTCGCCGATCTGGCGCAGTGTGTTCGCAAGGTCGGGCTCAAGCCGCCAGGTGCCGTTGCCGACATGCGAGGCGAGTCCCATGCGCCCGAGTTTCTGCAGGCGACCGACGCGAAGCGATTGCTGGAAGGGATCGCCATCGCTCGCGCTGACCAGCCGCGCGGTATCCATGTCGCGGATCAGCCGTCTGTCGATCGCGGTCAGCCGCTCGGCACCCGTATCGCTGCGAAGCCGCTCTTCGATTTCAAGGTCGGTGCGCGGCCCCAGGTCGAGGTTGACGATCTCGATCGCCCGCTGCCGGCTCCCGTGCGAGATATACTCGCGCGCGATCAGCAGATTCTCACCCCGATCGTTTACGCCGCGCACCACGATATGCGTGTGCGGATGGCCGGTATTGAAATGGTCGACCGCCACCCAATCGAGCTTTGTCCCAAGATCCTGCTCCATCTGCGTCATCAGCCGGCGCACGAACGGCTTCAAGTCGGGATACTGGTCGGCGTCCTCGGCCGACACGATGAACCGGAACTGGCGGCGGTCGCCGTCACACCGTTCGAGGAACGCCTTGCCATCGGCGACGTCGCTGTCGGGCGAGTAGAGCGCACCAGCCTCGCCCTCACGGGTCACGCCGTCGCGCTGAATATAGCGAAGGTGCGCCTTCGCACCGCCCATGCCTTTCCCGCCAAGGCCGACAGGCCGTATCTTGACGATCACGCGGCGCGACCGGAACGCGCCCAATCGGTCGCGCGATCTGAGCACCCGCGCAACACTCGCGCCGCGCCCGATCCGGCTGCCGTCGAAACGGCCGCGCCTGCCCGTTTTCATGCCGGCCCGCTTTGCCGCTTTCACGACGCGGCTCAGGTAGCGCTGCTCCTTGCCCCGGCCGCGCATCCGGCCCAGCTGCGGTTCGAACTCATCATCGCGCATAGCGGCGTCCTTCCATGCCGGAATGACGCTCCCCGCCGATAAGAATGGCGCGTCCTCGCCAGAGCGCAAGGAGTCTCGCGATTGGGATCGGAAAAGCCCAGAAAACCGCCACTCCTGGTAACCCTGTCTCGCACTCAAAGGGCGAGTCTCGCAAAAGCCTTCAAAAAACGATGTGCAGACAAACACTTACAAAATCGCGAGATTTTGCCTCTATCTTGCCATCGAGCCCGACTGCCACCTGCCGCCCCAGACGCCCGCTTTGCCTTCCCGCCTTCCCGATCAAAAAAGGGGAGCGGCGCCATGCGGCACCACTCCCGCGAACCTGCCCCTTCAACAGCGCATCGCCTTATTGCCAGCCTGCCTGTTCGGCCTGACGCAGCGCCCGATTGCACCGCTTCAGCCTCTTCTCAGCGGCCCTTAATTCGGCTTCGATCTGCCGCCGTTCTCCCGCGTCATCGCACCATGAAAGCTCCGCGCGAAGCTCCTCGATCTGTTGTTCAACCGACATCTCATCCTCCTGATACAAGCGAAAGATGAGCCATCGCCCGGCGGGGAGCGGGCGGGGTCAACCACCGCGCAGCGGCCGCGAAGCGGGCGACGGGGGAGCCGATTTTCTCGTCGCCGGAGTGGAGCGAAGCGGAACGCAGGTGGCGTGAAAATTGGGGGAACCGTCGATGGTTGAGGCGGTCCGTTCGCCGCCGGATACTCGGTGCTTGCTGAGCGGATTTCTTCCTCTCTGCAGGCCCGCAAGCGCGTTCCGGTGCAGGAAAAGGCCCACGCCAAGCCCTCAAGGCATGAGGAAAGCCCCGCGCCGGGTGACCGGCGCGGGGCCGATCCGGCTCAGTCGCCGGGGTTCCAGATAACGGCGAACGCGTCGTCGTCGTCCTGCCCGGCGGCGCGGCCGAGATTGGCGTAGAGGGTGCGGCCGCCAAGTTCGGGGGCCGACATGGCGAGGCGGACATATTCGCGCTGGCTCACCTCGCCGGTGCGGATCCAGCCGCCGCCCAGTTCGACGCCGTTCGACAGCACGCGGTAGTCGGGCTGGTCCCCGGTCTTACTGCGGTTGGGGATGATGGCGATCTCGGCATTGACCGAAAGCGTCTTCAAGGCGCCCCGGAACGAACCGTCGTTCTGGCGCTGGACATGACCGATTGAGGGCATTTCTCGTCTCCTTGCACATTCGCCCGACCCGATGCCGGGCGATGGGCGGACCGAAGGGACGGCCCTTGAGCGCGCTGCGAACCGCAGGCCGAAGCGAAGCGGAGGACCGGAAGCGCGGGGCTGATTTGGAGCGAAGCGGCCGCGAGGAGCGCCGCCAAAGCGGCGCGGGGAAATCAGTTCCGCGCGATGGTTTCGCGAGGCGCGCGGCCGTCCCAGGTCATGCGCCCAAGGAGCCGGCGACGGGTTGGTGAGACACGAAAGGACGAGATGCGCGCGCGGACAGGAAGCCCAGTCCGGCGTCTTTCCGGGAAGCCATGATTGCTTTCGCGGCCACGAGGCCGCGGCTATAGCCTCACGGCGATGAACGAAGGAACGACGATTGCGGGGCAGATCGAACGGCTGATCGTGCGGCTGGACGGCGCGGCGGTGTGCGATGCCTGCGTGACTGACCGGCTCAACCTGTCGGTTACCGCACAGGCCAATGTCGTCACCTGCGCGCTCGGCGGCACGCGCGGATTCGAGCGGCAGAAGGACGAATGCACGTTATGCGGAAGCGCCCGGACGGTGATCCGCCGCACCGCCCGGTAGGTCAGGCGGCAGGGGTTTTCGGCACGCGAGCGCGCAGTGCGGCGCGATTTGGGCTAGTTGCCGTCGCCCGCGAGCGCGCGCGACAGCGCCTCGTTGGTCGCGTCGATCTCGATGCGGTCTGCGAAAATCGCGCACCAGCCGCCACCGAACTCCCCGATGCGGGGCTTGGAACAGGTCATGGCCCATTCAAAGCCGATCGGCCCCTTGGCGAGCGTTTCGGGGCAACATCGCTGGATCACCACCGCGATGGCAGCGGCATCGAAATCGTCCATGCTGGCGAAACACACGATCCGCGCGGATGGATCGTCGGGGCAGGTTTCAGCGATGAAATCGGCTCCGATGGTGGGAAATTCGGGATCGTTGAACGCCTCGCGAAACCCGCTCCACCGCGCGTTCGCATCGTCCGGCGGAAAGGCTGCGAGCAGCGCCGCGCTCGGCGGATCGGGCGCGTCGTCATTCGCTAGCGCGTAGCCAGCGTTTGCGACTTCCTCGATCAGCGCGCACTCGGCGGCGGTGCAGCGAAAGGCGAAGCTGCCCTGAATCCAGATGTCAGCCATTGCTCGCCTCCTCCCGTTCGGGCGTGATGACAAGCGGGGGCACCGCGAAGTCGGCCGCATCGAAATGCGCGATGATCGCCGCATAGCTGCCCAATCGCTCGGCGGTGCAGCGCCCCATGAGGATATAGTCGTCCTCGTCGGCAGCGTAGCTTTGCGGTTCGCCGCTGCCGGTGAACACGGTGCGTTCCGCACCCCACTGGCAGGCATAGGCGCCCGACCAGCGCGCGAAGAAAAGCCCATGCGCGATGCAGAAGGCTTCGAGTCCCTCGAACCGCCCCCAGGCGACCTCGTGCGCCATGAGCGCCAAGGGCTCGCCCTCGGGCAGATCGCCGAGCGCGAAGGGTTCGCCGTCCCATTCGGTGGACAGCCCTTCGTTCGCGATGGCCTCGGCGAAGGCGGGAAGCTGGCTGGCGGGGAGCGTCCCGCCGATGGTGATGGATGCCGAAACACGGTCGGCCATGACAAGTCTCCTGTCTGAAATCCGCGCCGCGAGGGCCGCTTGCGGCCGAGCGGCGCGGCGATTTTATGGGGGACGGAACGGGCGGCGGGTGCGCCGCCGCCCGTCCAGTTTCATGCGGCTTCGCGCTCGGGCTGTTCCTGCGGCTCGGCCTTGGCAGGGGCCGGAAGCGCAATCACCGCGCCGGGGCCGGTCGGTTCCGGCTCGCGGTCGGGGCGCGCCGCGAGCACCTTGGCATGAGCCGCGACGGTGCCGACGCCGCCGCGCGCCGTATAGGTAGCGGGCGGGAACGCCATCCATTTCGGCACCCAACCCTCGACCTTGGGCCGCCCGTTCGCACCCTCCAGATGGTCGCGGACGATGCGCTTCAAGACCTTGCCCGGTTCCTTCGCATTGGCGGCGGCGACAGGTTCGCCCGCCACCTCGGCGACGATGCGGGTCAGCACCTCCTTGTCGCGGACACACTCGAAAAAGGCGTCGTCGGCCTGCCAGTAGCGGGCCATATCGACGCCGATCTCGCCGCCGACCGCCTCGATGGCGGCGCTGCCGCTGGCGAGCGTTTCGCCCATGACGATGACGATCACGTCCATTACGGCGCGGTCGGGCACGTCGAGCAAGCGCAGGAACACGCCGACCAGTCCGAAGTCGTCGCCGTTGCCGCCTGTGACGGTCGGTTCCTCGGGCGAGAAGCCGAGAAGGTCCAATACGGCGCGGCGCTTCGCGTCGAAGTCGGTTTCCGCGCGGCAAGTTTCGACGCTTTCGCGCACATCGTCGTTGCGCGCGGTCTGCGGCTCGGGCTTGACCGTCCACAGTGGCGACCCGACGATGACATGGGCGACCATCAAGCGCAGCGCGACCTTGGGATGACGGGTCAGCGAGGCGCGGACAGCGGCATGACGGTGCAGGTTGATATAGGTCTGCATCGTGCTCGTCACTTCGGGGCGCGGCACTTTGGGGCCGGTTTCGATTGCCTCGCCGCGTTCGAGCCGCTTGGCCTCCTTGCTCGTCACATAGCCTTCGTGGACCTCGACCTCGCCGCTTTCGCGCACATCTATATACACGCGCCCGCCCTTGCGCTTGGGTGCCTTGGCGAACTCATAGCGGTAGAAATATTCGCCGGGCGGGACGATCACCACGTCGAACCATCCGGCATCCAGATAGTCCTCCTTGCGCGCGTCGATTACGGCGTTCTGCGCGGTCCAGAACGCGTCGGCATCTGCAAAATAGCGGTCTTCGCCGAACAGATCGGCGACGATCGCAAGGCCGCTCGCATCGACGTCGAACAGGGCATGTTCGACCTTGATCGACTGCCCGCCGAACAGCCATGCCTTCAATTGCTGGCCGGTCGGGCAATAGGCGTCGTCATCGTCGTAGAGCGCCAGCCATGCCTTCTGCTGCTGCTTGCTCGCCAGCGTCAGATGCCGGACGGTCGCCGCGTTGATCTTCTCCTTGCGGTAAAGATCGCGGATGCGCGGAAGCAGGTTGCCGAGCGCTAGGATACGCTTCACGCCAAGCTCGGGAATGCCGAACGTCGCGGAGATATCCGCAATGTCGCGGCCCTCCTTGACCAGCCGTGCGAAGGTTTCCCATCGCGTCACCTCGTCGGGATCGAGCCGGGTGTTCTCGAGAAGCGATGCCTCGATGGCGTCGGCGTCGTCCCCGGCGTCGAGGATGGCGACGGGAAGCGGGCCGTGGTCGATGCCCTCGACAAGCGCGATGGCGTTCGCCGTCCAGCGCCGCCGCCCGGCGACGATTTCGTGGACGCCATTATCGTTGCCCGCCTGCGGGCGCACGATCAGCGGCACGATGACACCGCGCTTGCGGATCGAGGGCAGAATGTCGCCCACGTCCGGGGGCTTGGGTCCGTGCCGCATGTTCACCTTGGACGGAACCAGCTTGCTATGGTCGATAAAGTCGAGTTTCATTGGTCTGCTCCTTCTGGAGCGCCGGTCCCGTTTGTCTTGCTGGATGGGCGGGACCGGCACTCAATGCGGCGAAACGCGCCGCGCGTCATCCGGCCCCTCGATCATCAAGAGGCGGCGGAAGCTCGTTGCCGTTCCGGCTATCGGTGATGCGGCGAAGTTCGGCTTCGGCCAGAACGATTGCACCCATGCGCCGCGCGGTATCGGACCATAGCGAAAGCGGGGCCAGCGGCTCGAAATGCTCGTCGCGCTCGATGAACAGGCCGAAGGGCAAGCGGACGCCCGCAATCTCGGTAAGCGAGAACACGCCCATTTCCGGGCATCCGAACCCCAAGTCGGCGAGGCCGAACAGCGTGTCTCCATCGTCGTAAAGCTCGGTGGCGATCCACGTCGCCGCGCCGACCGGATTGAAGAATTTGACCACCGGGAACGGGTCGAACCGTTCGTCGCGCTGCTCGTGGAGGCGGCTGGCGCGCGCATTCGCGCGCAGCGCCGAAAGGATCGCATGGGGGAGCGTAATCATGCCGCTTCCCTCCCTTCGTCCTGCGTCTCGGCGTAGCGGGCAAGCAGCCAATCGGCGGCCTTGCTCGCCTGACTGGCCGCGCGAAAGATCGCGCGATTGTCCTCGCGCAGCACGTCGAGCCATGATGCCAGATAATCGGCGTGACGAACGGTCGGCACGATGCCGAGCGCGGCGCAAAGGAAGGCCGATCCCATCTCGGCGATCAATTCTTCGCGCGCATAGTCCTTGCTGCCGAACGCATTGCGCAGATTGCGATTGAGGCGCGACGGGTGGCCGCTGGCATGACAGAGTTCGTGCAGCGCCGTCCGGTAGAAATTGATCTGTTCGTGGAAGGCCGGTTGCGGGGGCACCTGCACATAGTCGGCGCTCGGGACATAGTAGGCCTTGTCCCCACCGATGCGGAAATCGACGCCCGATGCCGCAATGACCGCTTCGGCGATCGGCACGACTTGGCGTTCGGGAAGCGGTGCGGGGTCGGTGGCAAGGCCGGGGCGCAAGCCTTCGCACTGTGCGACGTTGAACACGGTGAAGCGTTTGAGGAACGGCACCGCGCGGGCTTCGCCGCCGGTCTGGCGCGCGCGTTCCTTCTCGGCTTCGGGGGTGAAGCGGTCGGCATAGACAACCCTTGTCCCGCGCTCGCCTTTCCTGACATTGCCGCCCGCCTCCAAGGCTTGGCGGAAGGTCAGCCACGATTGCGACGGATAGCCGTTCTCGATCACTGCTCCCCACAGGATCAGGACATTGACGCCGCTGTAATTGCGGCTGGTGAGCCCGTTGCGCGGGAGGCCGGGGGCGGCGGAGAAGCCTTGACCATTGGGGCGGCCCCAAGGCTGGACCCAAGGGAAGCGGCCCGCCTCAAGTTCGGAAACAATGCGGCCCGTCACCTCGTCGTAAAGATTGGCGCGCTCCGCCGGGGGCTGGCGTTTGCTGCCCTCTGCGCGCGCGCGTTGGCTGCCGGTCTGGTGCATGGCTATCCTCCAATGCCGCCCCAAAAACCCCAGGGCCTCCCCCGGAGCGGGGGTGGGCGGCGAATTGCGACCTGCCGGGCGCGGCCAGGAGGCGGTCCGCACCCGCAGGGCCGAAATGCAATGGAGGAGCCGGACCCGAGCGCAGTCGAAGGCCGGCTTGCGGGACGCCGGGCCGGGCCCAGAAGGGAGCGCCGCCCACCCGCGCGACGAGGGGAAGGCCCAACGAAAAATGCCGCCGCGCCGGTCAGGCGCGGCGACGACAGGCCGGAGCAAGGCTCCGGCATCCCGCCAGTCCGATCGTCACCTTTGGCCGGGACGCGCGAAGCGTGGCCCGGTGGAGCTTGGCGAACGGATGTGAGCCTAGCGGAATAGAGCGGCGGTCGCGCCGCAGGCGCGAGGCGCCTGAAAACCCGGATGCGTCAGGTCAGACCCTGCCGTCTTGAAGCACTCTCGTCGTGGTCGCCATGCGCGCGGTGACACGAGGAGCGAGCACTCGGCCCACTGGCCCCAACAGATCAACCGTGCAGCGGGGATCCGTTCGAACCGGTGCAAGCGGTCATCGCGGGCAACAGGCTCATCATGGCGGCACCGGCGATGATGATCGCGCCGACCGCCGCGGCGATGCCGGTCGCGGTCGGCCCCGCACCGCCGAGCTGCATCAGGCTGGAGACGACACTGCCGCCGGCGATCCCGGCGGGCACGGCGAAGAGAAGCGCGATCGCTCCGCGAAGCGGAACGGGCAACCGCGACGCGATGAGCATGCGTCCGATCAGCAAGACCGCGACGCCGACGACGAGGCCGAGAAGCAGACCGAGCAACGGCCCCAGTTCGCCACCCCCCGCCCACAGAAATGCGGCCGCACCGAGCCCGACCGGGAGTGCGAAGACGGCGAGCCGGAACATCGCCCAGGCGAAGAGGACGATGCCGGTGGCGGACAGGATCAGACCGAGCAACATCACGACCAACTCCATAGGCTCGGAACATAGCAGAAACACGATTCGGCATGAAGCCCCGATCGGCTCGCACTATGGGCGGTCTGGCGCGTTCTTCTCGGGCGACGTCGATCGCAGCGCGACGAACAGCGTGGCCGCACCGGCTTCGCTCCGGCCGGCAGGGGGCCGGTCGCCGATCGCGAAGAAGATGGCATTGACGGTACGCGGCGTTGCACTGGCGGCCGTGACAGCCGACCGGGAATTGACGGGCACTCCGGCGACGCTCGCGAGATAGGCGCGGGTCTCACCGGGCAGCGCGCGGCCGGTCCGCACGTGCTCGGCATAGCGTGCCGGTCCCGCGTTATAGGCTGCGAACAGTCCGGGATAACCGAAGCGGTCATACATCAGACGAAGATAGAGCGTCCCCGCCAATATGTTGTCGCGCGGGCTATGGGGATCACGTCCGAGCCCGAGCCGCGCGCGCATTTCGGACCAGGTGCCGGGCATGAGCTGCATCAGTCCCATCGCGCCGGCGTGGCTGGTAATCGGGCGCCCGTCCAGCACCGTGCGCCCGCCGCTCTCGGCGCGCATGACGCGCTCGATCCATTCTACCGGCACGCCGAAACGCGCCGAGGCTGCCTCGATATAGGGCCGCCAGTGAACGACCGACTGCGCGTCAGCCGGTGCCGCCGCCAGCAGCGCCAGGGCGGTGATGGCGACCCTCAGCCCAGCCACAGCAGTCGCACCTCGCCGATGACGTCGCCGCGCGATGTCGGTCCGAAATAACGCCCATCGAACGAATCCGGGCTGTCCATCAGCAGGAACAATGCGCCCGAACGCAACATCACGCAGCCATTCCACCACGGCATCGGACGGTCGCGGCCATCGGCTTCGCGGCGTTCGGCCACCGGGTGGCCGTTGACATAGATCTCCCGCCCGCGCGCACAGACGCGATCGCCGGGCGCGGCCGCGACGCGCTTGACCAGCGGGATATTGATCGGAATGTAGCGCCGCTCGGCGGCGAGCCGGCGCCAGCGGTCGGGCACCCGGACCAGCACCATGTCGCCCGATGCGATGTCCTGCCGTCCGCTGACGGCATAGAGACCGATCGGCGCGCTGGCCGATGCGTTCCAGACCAGCCACGGCGTTGGCGGCAGCGCGATCGTGGTCGCCAGCGCGGCCGCGCCGAGACCGATCAGCGCGGTGGGTTTAGCCGGCAGACGGGAGGGTAGCAGCCTAGCCATTGCCTCCCTCCCGCATGTTCGCGCGCGACCAGGCCTCGATATCGTCGATATGGTAGCGCCAGACGGTGCCATGCTTTCGGCACGGCGGGCCGCGCCGCTCCCGGCGCATCTTCTTGAGCGTGTCCCCCGCGAGACCGAGATGGAACGCGGCCTGCTTGGTTGTCAGAAACGGGCAATGCTCGCGTGCCCGCCGAGCGCGCTCCGCGGCCGACGACGCCGTGGCTCCACCGTCCACAGCGGATGAATCCGCCTCGATCCGTGTTCGCGCGCCGCCGCCTGCTTCGGGGTTTGGATCGTGTGTCATGAGTGCAGCGCCCGGTCCGACGAACCCGCGTTACCCGCCGATCAGGCCCGCACGCGCGGCTTCCTGTTCGGCGACATAGGCATCCAGCATGTCGGCCTGGCCGGGGAGCAGCGCGTCGATCGCAGGGAGGCCGTCGATATCGTCCCGGTGAAGCAGCACGGACGGGCACTGGCCTTCGACATTGCCGAGATTGGGGCGATGCTGGGCATAGCCGATGAGCGCGGCCAGATCGGGATCGAACGCTCGAGCGATGGCGGGCGGATAGACGAGATACTGATTCTCGAACGTCCGCAGCCATCCGAGGCAATAGGAGGTGATGACCGCGCGGCGCACATGATCGGACTGGTTAGCGCCGGCACCATGCAGGATCGATCCGAGGAACAGCAGCGCGGAGCCGGGTGGCATTTCGGCGGCGACCGGACGTGCATCGCCCGGTTGCGATGCCGCATCGTGATGGCTGCCCGGCCAGACCAGCGTCGCGCCACTCTCCAGCGTGAACGGATCGATCGGCCAGATGACGTTGATCTGATAGTGCATCCCGGTCTTGACGCCGCCCCAGAGATCCTGGTCGCGGTGCGGCACCTGCGCGAGCGCGCCGGGATGGATTTCGATCGCCTGGGTGAGGTTGAGAACGATACGATCGCACCATTCCCCGAGCACCGTTTCGGCGATACCGCGGATGATCGGGTGCAGCACAAGGCCGGCGATATGCCGTGAACGCCGCAACAACGCGCCAAAGCGCTTGGTGCGGGCTCCGTAGAATCCGCCTTCGCAAAAGGGCGTGGCGACGAAGCGCGGTGCGAGTTCGGCTTCGAGCGCGGTGATTAGCTCGGTCGGCACGGCGTTATCGACAATGACATAACCGTCGGCGAGCAGCATCGCGGCGAGGCGGGCGGGGTCGTGCATCGCCATTCCCTTCACGCGGCTCTTGCCGCCGCATCGGGAGTGATCGCACCCGGTACATAGATGCCGTTCGACGCCAGCAGCGCAGGCGTACCGGCGCAGATCTCGATGCGGAACGCTCCAAGGAACGCGCCATCGATGCGGCGCGCGGGGCCGAGCGGCGCTGCGCGCCAGCCCATCGCCAAAACCTCCTCGCGAAAAGCAGCGGTCACGACGCCGGTTAGCATGGTGATTCCGCTGCCGAGCGCATGATCGACCATCGCCGAGATGAGCCGGTTGCGGACACGCAGGCGTCCGGGGGCGCCCAATCGTTGCGGCAGGCAAAGTCGCGTAATCTCGCGAACCTGCTCCCCCCGGGGCGCATCGCACTCGCAGAGCGACGCGAAACGATCGGCGAGAAGATGTGCGCCCTCTGTCGATAGCAGCCGCATCGACCCCTGGTGAATGCAGCCATCGTCGGTGGCGATCAGATAGACCGCCTTGTCGCCGTCATAGCTGTCGATTTCATAGCGGCCGCCGACGACCGGAACATCCCAGCCCAGCAGATCGACGAACAGGGTCTTGCGGTCCTCGAACATCGAGGCGGCGCGCGCATCGGTAAGCGAGCACCCTTTGACAATATGGATCATGGCAGTAGCTCCCGTTCAAATTGAACAGTCGCGAAGGGAGCAGAGATGAAGGGCTCAAACAGTCGTCAATATTGAGGATGCGGCGATCCCGCTCAGAACCGCGGGACGATCTCCTCGATGCAGACGATTCCGCAGGCGAGCGCGATCGCCGGGAGCTGCGCGCGGGAATAGATTCCGAAATGTTCGCGCAGGTCACGCATGTAGGTGCGCACTGTCGTCGGGGCGATGTTCATCATGATCCCGATCTCGACGTCGCTCTTGCCCATCGCCGCCAAGCGAAAGCATTCGAGCCGCTTTGGGCTGAGATGGGGTAATTTCAGCGGGCGCGCCGGAAAGCCGTGCAAGCGCCGCGCCTCGGTAAACGCCTCGCTCGCCATCAGCGTCGCGATCCGGCAGATATGCGATGGCGGCAATTGCCCGTCGCGCGTTGCGAACGTACAGCATCCGGGCGGCTCGCCGGCGACGCCAATCGGAACGGTGAGGCCGTTGCGCAGGCCATGACGCGCGGCTTCGCGCACGATGCGCGCCTGTCGCCGCGTGAAGCCGCCCAGCAGTCGCTCCATTTCGTGCCAGCAGAACGCCCGGCTTGTCGAGCGCGCCGCGAGCAAGGCGGGATCGTCGCGGTAATAGCCTTCGGCGACGAAAACGTCGCCCCAGCTCTGGAAATTGTCCATGCGGAAATATCGCCCACCGGGCTGAAAGAAGGCCATGCTCTGGACGATCGCGAGCCATGGGAGGCCGAGCTGGCGTGCGGCGGCCTCGCTGCAACTGAACAGCTCGCGATCACTGTTCGCGCGCCTGGCCTGCTTAATATAGGCATCGAGGTCGCGAAACGGCACCGAGGGGCACTCCTTTCGACGCGCGCGTTGCGGGCGCGTCTATCGGGCGCGTGGTTCCAGCCCACGCGCGTGCAGCCCCCGATGATTTACTTGGTCTTGCTCGGCCGCCCCGTCGGCTTGTGCGGATGGCGCCGGAGCGTCACCGCCGGGCGCGCCAGTATCGCGCCGATTTCCAGTTCGTCGTCCGAAACGATCGAGATCGATATCCGGCCGGACAAGAGATAGACGGCATTAACGCCGAGTGCCTTCGCGAGCCGCTCCATTGCTTTCAGCGTCGGGCTCGACCGGCCATTTTCGATCGCACTCAGATAAGAGCTGCTCGTGCCCGCATCATGGGCGAGCGCTTCTTGCGTGATGCGCATCGCAAGCCGCAATTTCCTGAGATTCAAACTGAAGGACTTCGACGCATCCATAAGGGCGTAAGTTCACGCCCTGCGACCATTACTCCACACTGGATACAGGTTGGAGTTATTATCTATATTATTACGTTTTTACAAATATTTAAATGAGATTCCCGAACAACGCGCACTCAACTCTGATGCGGATTCTCAGGCGCGCCAAAAGACCGCATTCGGACGGTCGAATCGGTCGATGACCGAAGCCCTCACGCCAGGACATTGGCCGTGGACGCCGCAGTGGAAATCCCATCGGCGTCGTCACATCCGGGGCGAGCATTGATTTCAAGCGCCGAGCGAATCACGATGCGAACAACGTCCCGTGGACACGTCCGCAATCGCCGTTCCGGCGTGGCGTACAGGAATCATCGGATAGTTTGACGTGCCTGTGTGTCGTTGTCTCCTTTGATTTGAATGCAGCGCAGCGAAGCGGAGCGTCGCATTGGTTCATAGTTATGAAATCACCGTTCGTGTCGGGCCGCTGGCCGCCCACCATGCCAACCGACTACTCGCAACAGTCGGTTCTGGCGGTAATCCCGCAGCGGTCCGGTTTGCTCCAGCCCCGCCGAATTGTACTCGGATCTTCATGATGCAGCGGGATCGGTCCGGGGATCGGTAGTGACGAGCCCGAAAAACGTGGCGCCGGCATTGCCTGGAGGATATTGTCGATCTCCCGATAGACGCCTCGCGCTGCCATATGAGGATGGCGCGCCGCTTCGTCCGGATCAAGCACGGGGGCAAAGCAGGCATCGCTGCCTTCCAGCAGTGTGCGCCATTCTTCCCGTGTCCGCATGGCGAATATCTCGCTAAAACGCTGCTTGAGCTCGGGCCAGGCATCACGATCATAGCCGTCGTCAAAACTGCTATCGCCGGCCAACCCCAGCTTTTTGCAAAGCAGCGCATAGAACTTGGGCTCGAGTGATCCGACTGAGATGAAATTCCCGTCGGCGCACCGATAGGTCGAGTACCAGTGAGGGCCGTCAAGGATGCTGCAGCCGCGTATGCTGGCAACCTGGCCGGCGGCCTTCAGGCTCAGGAGCAAGTTCATCATGTGAGCGCTCCCATCGACGATCGCGGCGTCAACCACTTGCCCATTCCCGGTATCCCGCGCGTGCATTGCCGCTGCGAGGACGCCGATGGCCAAATAGAGCGCTCCACCCCCAATATCGCCTACCAGGCTTGGCGGCGCCATTGGCGGTTCACCGGGATGCCCAGCATACCAAAGGGCTCCTGACAGCGCGATATAGTTGATGTCATGGCCGGCCGCTTGGGCGAGAGGTCCCTGCTGCCCCCAACCCGTCATGCGACCGAATACAAGGCGGGGGTTACGCGCTAGGCAAACCTCGGGACCAAGGCCGAGCCTCTCCATCACCCCAGGCCGCATGCCTTCGATCAGTACATCGCCCCTTTGGACGAGATCCAGGACATGCGCGACGCCTTCGGGGGACTTCAGATCCAAGGCAATTACACGTTTCCCGCGGTTCACAATGGCGCCGCTGCCAAGATCGATATTTTCGGAGTTAGGGCTTACGCGTTCAATGACGACGACATCGGCGCCAAGGTCGGCCAACAGCATTCCGCAAAACGGCGCCGGGCCGATGCCCGCAATTTCGAGTATTTTGAGGCCTGCAAGCGGACCAGTTTTCGTCATTCAGGCATACCTGCGTCTGAGACCTTGGCGCTTTGATCCAGGCCGTTTCGCCGCTCCAGATTTCGAGACGGGTTGCAGTCGTGCTGGGCGGCAGTGTCGAAAGTAAGATTGACAAAATGACCTTGATTCGCCTAATTCATTCTCTGGAGCAATTATTCCTGTGGGGCATGTCCATGCTCGATTCTCGCCTCAAGCATGCCGTCGCGGTTGGTCAGCTTCGTTCCTTCTCCAGGGCAGCGGATGCGGTTGGTGTCACGCAGTCGGCGGTGACCAAGAGTGTCGCTGAACTCGAACGGCATCTTGGCTATTCCCTTTTCCATCGGACCTCACGGGGCGCGATGCCGACAGAGGAGGGACGCGAATTTATTGATCGCGCAGCGCGCTTGCTTGCCGACGCAGCTGAACTACTCGGAGATACAGCCCGCCGCGCCGACGCCTATGCGGGCCCGCTTCGAATCGGACTGTTCCCAGGGTCAATCGACTGGTTGCTCACCCAACCTCTGGTTTCTTTGCTGCGGCGCCATCCGGCAGTGCGCGTCGAAGTCGTTTCGGGCAACAGCGAAAGGGGCGTGCGACTCCTGTCGCGCGGCGATATCGATGTCGCCTTTGGACTTGAAGCGGCCTTTGCACGCTGGCCGGAATTCAAGTGCGAGCGGGTCGCCTCGATCGAAATACTGCCTTTTGTGCGGAACAATCATCCCATTCTGGGGATAAACCCGACCAGCAAGGAGCCGCTGGTCCAGTTCGAATTCGTAGTGCCCTCATCTTCCGAACCCTACACATCGATCATTCAGCAGATGTACGAAAAAAGCGGTAAGCGTCCCGCTGACTGGATCCACATGACAGACTATTTTCAATTGGTTCGACGGATCGTTGCCACATCCGATGCTATCGGGATGGTTGCAAAACAGTTCACCGAGAACTCATGGTTTCGCGCCAATTTCGTGGCCTTGGAGGGAATCGGTTTATTCGATCCATTGACGCTTTGTTATGCTGTGCGTAGCCGCTGGCAGGTAAAACCGGCTGGCCGTGCGCTCGTCAGCCTTGTTCGTCAGGCATGGCGCACCGCATCATCGGATTAACGGCAAGGGGGCGGGGTGCGATCGGAAATCCGCTGCATCCGTCGCGATCAGCTAGAGCATTTCGCGCAGAAGTGGGAACCGGCTTTCCGGCAGGAAATGCTCTAGCAAATTGATCTTGGGCATTTTCCGAGTTGGCGGGTGATTCCACTCGCCTCGAAAATGGCCTAGAAGCTAATCGCCACTTCTCCGCCGATGACGCGCCCCCTGTTTAGCGGTGAAAGGCTTGCACCCGTGCCCCCGAAGGCCGCCGGCAAAGGTGTATCGCCGCCAATCGTCACCTCATTCAGGAGGTTTCGGCCATAGATGGAGAAGCGCCAGTGCTTGTTGTCGGTCGCCAATGTGAGGCTCGCATCGAGCATATCGGCGCCCTGAAGGAAGCCGACGTTGTTGTCGGTGAATGCCGCCTTGTCGCGATGCGTGAAGCTGACACGCGCCGTTGCTGTCCCCAATTCGCCAAGCTGCTGATCATAAGTCAGCCCCACGCCATAGGTCCATGGCGACAGCCTTGGCAATTTGAGCGCACGATCCACATCGTTGATGACGCCATCACCGCTGAGGTCGAACTGGACGTTGCGATACTGGCCATTCACGTAGCCGAGCTGACCCGAAATCACGAGGTTGGACAAAAGAAAAAACTGCCCCTCGGCCTCGACGCCTTTGATTGTGGCGTCGGCGGTGTTCCGTATGACCTGGCTGACGCCAAGCGGTCCGGGCAGGTTGATCTCGCGCTGCAGGTCCTTCATGCGATTGTAGAAGGCCGCCAGGTTGATCCGGTGGCGCCCGAATTGCTTCTTGGCGCCGAGTTCGAAACTGTCCTGGGTCTCTTGATTGAATGGCCCCGGCGGCACAGCGGGATCGGTGTTGCGCAAATTATATCCGCCGCTGCGGAACCCGCGCGTGTAAAGGCCATAAATCTGCGTGTCGTCATCCGGCTTCCACTGAAGGCCGATTTTCGGCGTAAACCCTCGCCATTTTGCCGCGTCGGCGAAATTGGTTGCACAGATCAGCGTGTCTAGATTGCAACCATTTGCGCGTAAGGCCGAGACCCGAACGGCTTTGCGTTCCCAACTATACCGCGCGCCGAGATTCAAGGTCAGCGTATCGGTGAAATGCCAGTCGGTCGAAGCAAAAATGCCCCATGTTGTCTGGTCTTGCGTACCCCCACCGGAAACGATCCGAGCACCGCCCAAAAGATTCCGCAGCTCGGCGTAACGAAGATCCTGGGAAAAATAGTATAGACCGGTTGTCAATTCGACGTCACCGAACCTTCCGGCATAACGAAGTTCGTCGCTGAGTTGATCCTGGTCGATTTCGAAAAAGGCATGAAAGAAGGACTGTGGTGTTCCATCGATATCAGCGCCCGCGGAGGATCGGAATTTCCGATAGCCAGCGATGTTGGTGAAGACGCCTTCGCCCAGACCGACATCGATGTTGGTTTCCACGATCGCCTGGTCCCATTTGGCATCATAGAAACCTGGGAAATTGATCGAAAACCTGAAGCTGTCGCGGGAAACAGCGCGTGACTCTGGACAGGGGCTCCATCGCTTTCGACATCGCCATGCTCATAGCGGAGATCCATTCGGAAGCGGTCGCCACCCTTGAGCGAAAGTGCCGGGCGAATGATAAGGTCATGTGATTTACCGAAGCTGCGATTGTCGAAGCGGTTGCGAAACCAGCCATTGTCGTCGCTGTAGTAGACGGCCAATTTGGCAGCCAAAACGTCATCGACGATAGGTCCGGTAACCGTGCCGCTTACGGTCTTTTTCAGTCCCGTTTCAATGGATAGCTTGGCTTTGGCTCCAAAATCGAAGCTGGGCCGCGTGGTCCGCACAACCACGGCACCGCCGGTAACGTTGCGACCGAAAAGCAAGCCTTGCGGTCCACGCAGAACTTCGATCCCCTCAAGGTCGAAGTTGTCCAGCACGACACCAGCGTTGATGCCGAGGTAAATACCGTCAGTGAAAACGCCTACGGTGGGGTCGATCGATGGGATCGTGCTGTTGATGCCGAGGCCCCGGATAGTGAAATTGGCATAGCCCGGTGCCGTACCCACATCCTCGAGCTGGACGTTGGGAACGTCGTAGCTCAGACTTTGAAGATTCTGGACGAACTTGGCATCCAGCTGCGCTTCACCAAAAGCCGTGACCGCCATCGGTACTTTCTGCACGCTTTCGCCATAGCCCTTTTTGGTGGCGGTAACGACAATGTCCTCAGCCAGCGCTTCCGTGGCGCTCCCGGTTTGGTCGTTCGCCTGGGGCGTTGCTTCCTGGGCAAATGCTGTTCCCGAGCACAACAACGCGGCAGAAGCCAATAGACATCCTCTCATGGCTGATCCTCTCTTCCCAGGAGATATTGTGTAGTTCATGCCGTTTGGCGGCATTTGAGGGCCGTCGTCCAATTCAATTCGCTGCAGAACTATTCCTGCTGCTCATCGATATCTGGCGGCAGCACGACGCCATCGGCAGCCCGACGGCCGCTCAAAAATATCATGGTAATTCATCGGGTTGATTACGCTCTCAGCGCCCGTTCTACCGCCTCAAGGCTGTCATTCAGCCCGAGCGGGTGCTCGGCATCCGTGAAGTCGACAATTCTACCCCAGTGCCGGGCGACATCATCGAGCGTGAACGCCCTGTCCGCTCCGAAGGCGTGCCCAAGCGCGCGCTCCCACCTAAGCTTGGCGATATAGCCGGCTCCAACTTCAAAAAGCCCTTTGGTTTCGCTGCAATTCTCGTGCGCAAGCCAACCGACCAATGGACTGATCGCTTCCGCTCTGAGATTGGCGAGAAACTCTTGTGGAAAGGCAGTCGCGGTCATACGCGATGCGGCGATTGGGGCGATCGTATTAACCTGGATGTTTCTGGACCGCCCCTCCTCCGCCAGCGCGTTCGCAAGCCCCAATATTCCGAGCTTGGCTGCGGCATAGTTGGCCTGACCGAAGTTGCCGTAGATTGCGGCTGCAGACGTGGTCATGACGATGCGGCCATAGCCCTTGTCGCGCAGTATCGGCCATGCTGCCTGCGTCACTGCCCGCGTCCCATTCAGATGGACCCGCTGAAGCAGTGTCCAGTCTTCGTCGGTCATTTTGTGGAAGCTCACATCGCGCAGGATGCCGGCATTGTTGATGACGACGTCAACGGTTCCGAAGTTGTCAACCGCGGCTTGGATGATCAGCGCGCCCTCCTCGACCGACGCATAATTTGCCACCGCCTGACCGCCCGTGGCTCGAATTTCGTCGACCACATTGTCAGCGGCTGTGGAGCAGCTGCCGCTCCCTTTCTCGTCGCCACCCAGATCATTCACCACCACCTTGGCTCCGCGCCCGCCAAACATCAGCGCGTACTGGCGCCCAAGTCCGCCTCCGGCTCCGGTCACAACCACTACCCTGCCATCGAAACGAAGCTCTTCGTCCATCGCTTGTCTGCCTCTTTTACCTGAGCGACGCATCTGCGCATTTGATCCTGTGCGAGTCAGGCACGCGGCTCCATTTCCGTCGACGCTGTCGTTTTCGTCTGAGCCTTACCGAAAGGCTTGAATGCCGGTCAGGGCGCGCGAAACAACAAGCTTTTGAATCTCCGTCGTGCCATCGGGGATGGGGCAAATGATCGCCTCACGCACCAGCCGCTCAACGATGAATTCGCGGGTGACGCCGTTGCCGCCATGGATCTGAAGCGCATCGCGCGTCGCTTCGATCGCCATTTCGGTGGCGTACCACTTGGCCATCGAGCATTCCGTCTCTGCGCGCGTGCCCGCCTGGACGAGGGATATTGCCCGGTGCGTCAACAGACGGGCTGCGTCGATCTTGGTCGCCATGATGGCGATCTTGTCGGCGATCAGCTGATGGCCGGCGATCTTCTTGCCATGCTGCGCGCGATCGCGAGCGTACGCGATCGCCTCATCCATTGCTCGCCGTGCGATGCCGATACTCCACATCGCCATATGGCAGCGGGCAATCTCGAACACTTGCAACGTATTGCGCAATCCATCGCCGACCCGGCCGATCGTGTTTGCCACCGGTACGCGGCAATCGGACAGGAATATCTGTGCAGTCGATTGGCCGTTGAGCGCCATCTTCTGGATATCGCGCACCTCATACTCACTCTCGTCACGATCGACCAGGATGTGAGTGACTTCATTTTCGCCAGTCTTGCACGTACAGATGAAGATGTCCGAGTAGGCTCCGTTGGTGATCCAGGTCTTTTCGCCATTGATGACCCAGA
The DNA here is from genome assembly GCF_002454115.1 of Sphingopyxis sp. UBA6723. Taxonomy (GTDB): domain Bacteria; phylum Pseudomonadota; class Alphaproteobacteria; order Sphingomonadales; family Sphingomonadaceae; genus Sphingopyxis. The sequence continues at coordinate 154,160 of NZ_DKIH01000010.1, forward strand.
AATCGCCGTCTCGTACGGCGCGTGTCTTGATGGCGGCGACGTCCGAGCCGACATCGGGCTCCGAGATGCCGAGCGAAACGAACTTCTCGGCCGCGACGAGGTCGGCAAGATAGCGTTGCTTGATCGTCTCCGGGGCGAAGCGGCGGATGAGTTCTGCGCCAACCGCGTTGATGAAGCCGGGTATGGCCACATCGAGCGAGGAATAGGCGATCTCCTCGAAAATGAGCAGATGAGTGAGCCATCCCATATCAAGCCCGCCCCATTGCTCCTGATGCGGTGCGGTAATATGGCCATAGCCGGTCAGTGCTTGAGTCCATTCCTTCATGAGCGGTTTGGGGATGAATCGCTCCCCATGCCGGCGGATTTCCGGCTCAAGCTTGTTGTCGAGAAAGCGGCGGACGGTTTCCACCGCCATGCGTTGTTCATCGGACAGCTCAAAGTTCATATCGTGACCCCGTGTTTCCCTAGGCGCGCTCTGACAACTACCGGCCCAGGATCGTGACGGCGACCACCGCCTCTTCCACCCCGATGACACCTCCGCCGTTCTGCGCGATCGCGAACCGGGCATTCGGAACCTGTCGATCTTCCGCCTCGCCGCGCAATTGCAGCGCAAGCTCGTAGATTTGGCCGAGCCCGGTGGCGCCGATCGGATGTCCCTTGCATTCAAGCCCGCCCGACGTGTTTACCGGAATACGCCCACCCAGCGCCGTCTCACCGCGCTCTGCCGCGAGTCCGCCCTCGCCAGGCGGCGTCAGGCCGAGCGCCTCGATTTCAATGATCTCGCCAACCGCCGTGGCGTCATGCACCTCCGCGACGCCAATATCTTCTGGCCCCACGCCGGCCATCGCATAGGCCCGGTTCGCCGCAAGGCGGCTGACATGGTGGTCATAATCAAAGGGATCGCGCGCGGCGCCGGTTTGCAGCACAGACGCCAGGATTCTTAGCGCCCTGTCCGGGGCTGCCGACAGTTTGCGCCGACCGGCTTCGCTGCAGATGATCGCAGCGGCGGCGCCGTCGCTGATCGGGGAGCACATCGGCAGTGTGAACGGGTAAACGATCGGAGGCGCAGCGAGTACACTTTCGACGGTATATGGGAGGCGATACTGGGCAAGCAGATTGCGCGTCGAATGCATGTGATTTTTCGCCGAGACGGCCGCGATTTGCGCTTGCGTCGAGCCGTAGGTCTTCATGTGCGCGCGTGCCATCGCGGCGTATACATCCATGAAAACGCTGTAAGGCTGACTCGATGTCGTTCCTTCCGGAACATCGACGCCATTGCCCATGGCCAGCAGCTGCGCGCGGCCCGACTCGGTTTCATGCACGTCCCAAGCGCCATCGAATGCACTGAACATGAGCGCCTTGTCGGGCGAGTACATCTTCTCCGCGCCGAGCGCGAGTACGACATCCGCTGCCCCCGATCGAACATAGGCGGCGGCCATGTGCAAGGCCGTGGAAGCCGTCGCACATGCGTTTTCGACATTCACCACGGGAACGCTTGAGATGCCCATCGCTCGCGCCACGATTTCGCCGCGGATCATGTCCTGGCCCTCCATATGCCCCTGGACGCAATTGCCGAAGAAGATGGCTTCGACATCGCCGGCGGTGCATCCTGCGTCGGAAAAGGCCTGCGACGAAGCTTCGGCGCAGAGCATTTTCAGGCTCTTGTCGAACTGTTTTCCGAACGGGGTCATCCCAACCCCCATGACGAATATGTCGGTCATTCGTTGATCCATTCTTCCAATGTGTTCCGCATCCGATCAGGTCTCACCGGTCGGAAAAATCGGGCTTCCGCTTCTCCCGGAATGCCGCCAGTCCTTCGACAATGTCGTTGGACAAGGCGTAAGCAGCCATGGTTTCGAGTTCCTGACGCAGCCCGACTTCGAGCGAGCTATCCTGCGCAGCGCGGACTAGCTGCTTCATGTAGGCGAGCCCTGGCCGGCTCTTTTCTGCAAGAGATTCTACCAGCGCTTGCGCTGCCGCAATGAGATCCTCGGGAGCAACCAGTTGGGTCACGAGTCCGGCTTCCTTCATCTCGGCAGCCGAGATGGTCCCGCCGGTCATCATCAGATGTTTCGCACGCGCTTCGCCGATCTTCCTAGGGAGTCGAACCGACCCTCCACCGCCGGGCAACAGGCCGTAATTTGCATGGGCGTCGCCAAATCTGGCCGGGTGCGCGGCAATGACGAGATCACAGCACAACACCAGTTCCAAGCCGCCGGCGAGCGTAAGGCCGTTGACCGCCGCAATTATCGGAAGGCGCGACGTCTCGATCCTGTTAAAAGCCTGACCGAGCGGCGGCAGAAACAGATTTAAGCGTTCGGCGAGAGTTTGTCCGCCTGTTCCATCGCCAATTGCGAGCAGATCCGCGCCAGCGCAAAACGCCCGTCCGGCGCCGGTAAGAATGCAAGCGCGCACCGTCGCATCTGCTTCCGCTGCCTCGATCGCTGCGGCGAGTTCCTCGGCCAAAGCCAACGACAGACTGTTCAACGCTGCCGGCCGGTTGAGGGTCACCCAAAGCGCTGGGCCGCGTTGCTCAACCAGGATGTATTCATAGTCCATTGCAGTCTCCCGCGCGCCGGCAGGCGGTCACCGGAATAGAGGATGTGGCTAGGATGGCTGCGTCGGTCATGCCCCCGAAATGCGCCGGTCCTGGCCCGCCCAATAGGGCTCTCGAAGCTTTGAACGAAGCACCTTTCCGACATTGCTCAACGGCAGTGGCTCGGCGGTAAAAACGACCTTGCTTGGCTTTTTTGCGGAGCCCAGACGCTGGCGCACCAAATCTATTATCTCGGTCTCCGTGATTTGTGCTCCGGGCTTGACACGCACCATTGCAAGCGGCGTTTCACCCCATTTTTCATGGGGCACGCCAAAGACCGCGACCTCGAGTACACCGGGATGGTCGGCAATTACGTTTTCGATTTCGGTGGGATAGATATTGAAGCCGCCTGACACGATCATGTCGTTGTTGCGATCGAGCAGATACAAAAATCCGTTTGTGTCGATCATGCCGACATCGCCGGTTTTGACCCAGCCATCTTCCATGCGCCGGGCGGTTTCCTCCGGATCGTTCCAGAATTCCTCCATCTGGCCATTTTCGAACCGTGCGACGATCTCGCCGGGCTCGTTTGGTCCCAGCACCTTTCCGTCCTCGTTACGGATTTCGATATCGGCGCCACTCATGGGACGTCCGACCGCCCGAATTGGGGCAGAACCTTCAAATTCGCCGAACCACTCGTTGGGCCCCATAGACGCGATGGGCAGGATTTCGGTCTGTCCATAGCCCGAATGAAGAACATGATTCCCGAATATCTGGCACGACTTGCGAAGCGTCGGCTCGGAGATCGGCGCTGAAGCACTCAGCAGAAACTTCAAATTCGGAAAGTGGCGGCCATATGCCCCGTCGTGATGCACTATGGCATTGAGCATGGTGGGGGCTACAAAGGCATGGCTGATCCGTTCCTGCTCGAGAGTGTCAAGAAAGGACGCTGGATCGAAGCCGTCCATCATCACGTTGCGGGCGCCGCAATACCAGGCCGGCACGAACAGGAAGCCCGATGCATGGGACAACGGGCCGACATGCAGAATGGCATCCCCTGGGGCCACTTGGGGGCCGATGCTGAAAAATGCGGCGGAGATCGTCATCCATGAACGGTGCCGATAGGCAACGCCCTTGGGTTTGCCCGTCGTGCCGCCGGTGTGGCGGATGACACAATAGTCCTCCGGCGCGACGACGGGATCAGGATCCCGGTCCGAGGCTGTCGCCAACCAATTCTCATAGTTGTGATCGCGGATAATGATCCGCTCAAGCGTCGGAGCTTGGGCATCCAGCCCCGCCAACTCCGAAGCCAATGCCTCATCGACCAGCGCCAACCGAGATCCGGTACTCGCGATCATATGGGCGTGCGCTTCACATCGGTTGCGCGCATAGAGAGGAACACGCGTATAGTTTCCAATGGCAGCCGCCAGTATGATGTCGGCGGCCTCGATGGAGTTCTTCTCCAGCGTAGCAATCCGGTCACCCGGTTGAAGGCCGCACTCCGCAAGAGCATTTGCGAGCTTCACGCCGCGCAACCAGGCTTCCGAGAAAGTCAACCGCCTGTGGCCGTGAACGAGAGCCTCTTGCTGGGCGAAATAACGTGCGGCGCGACGTATTTGCGTACGGACGTCCATCAGCCGCGCTCCTCTAAGGCGCTCGCCCACAATGGCGCAGTCGACACATAATAAACTGACATGCGATAGGCCTCTCCGGACTTCTTTTCGTAAGCATCTGTGTCTGCAGCATTGATCCAATCGTCCAATTCAATATTCTGCGATGCTATTCTTGCTGCTCATATTATCGTGCCGGATCATGTCGGCGGCTTTCTCGCCGATCATGATGCAGGTTGCATTGGTGTTGCCGTTGACGATTGATGGCATGATCGAGGCATCGGCCACGCGGATATTTGCGAGGCCGTGAACGCGCAGGCGGTTGTCGACCACCGCCATCTCGTCGGTGCCCATCTTGCATGTTCCCACCGGATGATAAGCATGATTGGCTTCTGCCCGGATATAGGCGTCGATCTCTTCATCAGTTTCAAGGTAGCGGTCAGGATAGAGAGGCCGTTTCATCATCGCCTTCATGCGATCCGAATGCAGGATCTCCTGCACGACACGGAAGGCATTGCGCAACGTCTTGAGGTCGTCGGGATGACTCAAGAGATTGAGGTCAATCTTGGGATCGGATTCGGGGTTTGAGTCATGTAAGGCAACCCAGCCGCGGCTCTTTGGGCGCCCAATATTGAGAATGATCGTATAGCCCCATTTCGTCATCAGCTTGTAGTCGCGCGCATGGTCGCGATAGGCGAGCGGCACGACATGGACCTGGCAGTCCGCCCGGTTCTGCCCCGGCGCGGATCGCAAGAAACCGCCTGCAGCCGTGGGCGGCGATGCCAGCCAGCTTTTCCTTTGCGTGAGATACTGGAATAGGTCTCGCACGGTCTTGAGCGCGCCAACGACATTGAGTGCGATCCCGAGCCGCTTCTTCGACTGGTAGACCAGCATCAGGTCAGGATGGTCGTGAAGATTCTGGCCGACACCGGGAATATCATGAATCACTTCGATTCCATGCTTCTCCAACTCATCACGCGGTCCGATACCGGAAAGCATCAACAGTTGGGGCGAATTATAGGCGCCGCCGCTGACAATGACTTCCTTTTCGCACGGGATCGTCTTCAACTGCCCGTCCTGGGAATACTCGACTGCCACCGCGCGGTTGCCCTCAAACCTGATACGATGGACGCGGGCATGTACTTCGACGCGGAGGTTGCCGCGCCTGCCCATCACCGGATCAAGGTAACACGCCTTCACGCTGGCGCGCTTCCCGTCCTTCACGGTAAACTGATAGATGCCGACACCTTCCTGGCTGGCACCATTGAAGTCCGGATTGGCTTGATGGTCCAGTCCAGTCGCCGCCTCGATGAAAGCATCATAGACATCGAATTCGCGCTTGCCGTTGGATACGTGAAGCGGTCCCGACGAGCCGTGAAACTCATCCTCACCGCGCTCATTATTCTCAGCCTTGCGGAAATAGGACAGGACATCGTTGTAACCCCAGCCGTCGTTGCCGAGTTCGGCCCAGTGGTCGAAATCCGACCGGTCGCCGCGGATATAGACCATCCCGTTCATACCGCTCGATCCACCCAGCATCTTCCCGCGCGGATTGTAGAGGCGGCGGTCGTTGAGCGCCTTTGAAGGGTCGGTGTTGAACCGCCAGTTGAGCGTATTGATCCGATAGTCTTGGATCAGCGCCGCAAAAGCGCCGGGCGTGGACACAAGCGGCGAGGTGCCTGGGCCGCCTGCCTCGAGCAGGCAAACGGTGACATCGGGGTCCTCGGACAACCGGCTGGCGATAACGCCGCCCGACGACCCACCTCCAATAATTACATAGTCAGCCATTTGCTTCCCTTGTCATTCGACCCATGCTGGCGACCCGGCGTCATGCAACATGCCAGCATCAACCGCCGCAGCCACGTCAGAGGATCTTTTCGAAGATGTTGAGTAGTCCTTCGGTCTTGCTCGAATAGGGTGGCAGAAGTTGACCAAGCAGGCTGAGTTTCGGCTGAGAGAACACCGGCTTGTAATGAGTGAAGCGCTCGAAACTGGCGACGCCGGTATAGGCACCGATGCCGCTCTGTCCGATGCCACCGAAAGGCAGCCGGCGCTGGAAGACGTGCATGACCGTGCCGTTGAGAGTCACGCCGCCAGCGTGCGTTTCGGAAATGATCTTGCGCCGTTCCTCACTTTCGTCGCCAAAATAATAGAGCGCCAGCGGGCGCTCATGCCGGTTTACGTAGCGAATGAGCTCGTCTTCGGAGCGATATGGCATGATCGGCAGGATCGGTCCGAAAATCTCCTCCTGCATCATCGCCATGTCATCGGTAACGTCGAGAACCGCCAACGGCACGATCCGATGCCGTTCAGGAAGCGTTCCATCGCCGTTGTCCGAGAGGTTGAGCACCGTCGCGCCCTTGGCTTCGGCATCATCGAGCAAACCTTGGAGCCGCGCGAACTGTCGGTCATTGATGATACTGGTGAAATCGGGGTTGCTTGCCGCGTTGGGGTAGCATTTGGCAACCTGAGCGCGGAGTGCGGCGACGAAGCTTTCCATCTGATCGACATGGACGAAGGCATAGTCAGCGGCGATGCAGGTCTGGCCGGCGTTGAGCAGCTTGCCGAACACTAAGCTTTCACAGACTTGTGCAAGCGATGCACCCTTGCCCACGATGGCAGGGCATTTGCCGCCAAGTTCCAGAGTAACAGGTGTAAGGTTGGCAGCCGCCGCTTCATAGACTTTGCGGCCAACCGCGGGTGAACCGGTGAAGAGAATATGGTCGAAAGGTAGGGCCGTCATCGCCTGTGCCATGTCGGGCCCGCCCTGGACAATCGCGAATTCCTCTTCGGCGAAATACCGGCGCACAAGCCGCTCGCTGGCTTCGGCGGCGTTGGCGGAAACTTCGCTCGGCTTTGCGATCACGCGGTTGCCGGCCGCCAATGCACCGGCCGCGCCAACGAATATGGTGCCGAGCGGATAGTTCCACGTGCCGAGAACGCCCACCACACCTAGGGGCTGGGGGACCAGGCGCGATGAACCGGGAAGGCCGAAGATGTCAGTCTTCACCCGCCGCGGCCTCAGCCACGTCTTCAGATTGCGGCGCGCAAATTTAATTTCCGATATGCCAAGCATCAGGTCGAGCAGGATAGTCTCGTAGCGGGATCGAATGCCGAAATCGGCGGCAACGGCATCGACCAATTCGTCTCTGTGCTGCTCAAATATCCGGCCAAGGCGCCCGAGCAGGTCCATGCGTTCTTCGTAGCTGCGCGAAACCTGCTCACGCGTCCCTTCGCGTTGGGTCGCGAAAATTCGTTCCAGCTCAGTTCTGTTCCGAGACGCATCCACGTTAAATCGTCCGGAGGCGCGCTGGCCGCTCGGCGCTGCTCGCCTGGGCGGTGCTTTCAGCTGCGCCGATCTCAGTGATCACAGCGCGCTCGATTCTGTACGCCGTGCCGATGAATGAGGGACCGTTGCCGGTGGAACGCATCATGGATACTCCTCGGTCTGAAAGTCAGGTCGAAAAAATCGGGGGCAGCGGGCGGGAGAGGATGCCCGCCGCCCCCGTCGCAGCAGCGATCAGAACTTGACTGTCGCTTCGACGCCATAAGTGCGCGGCATGCCGCGGTTCAGATAATCGTAGCCGAACACGTTGAGGTTGAGGCCGTAGGTGTAGTAATATTTGTCGAACAGATTCTTCGCCCACAAGCTAACCGACATATTGTCGTGCGCATAGGTTAATCGCGCATTGGCGAGCCAGTAGCCCGGATTTGCGCATGTAATCGCCTTACCCGCGAGCGTTATGTTCGATCCCGCTGGGGGTGTATCGCACGGTGTCTGCCCATAATTCTTGAACGGATCAAAATAGTACTTGCCCATGTAGGACGCATCACCGCGCAAGGTCAGCTTGTTGGTGCCGTCATCGATCATATCCCAGTCGAATCCGGCCTGGAACGTAACCTCCGGCGCGTTCGGGAAGGGATTGCCGTTGACGTTCAATGTCGGGCTGGCCGGGTTTGCCGGATCGATCACATTGCCTTTGTACTTGCTGTTGAGATAGCCCAGCGAAGCATCGAAACGCAACGTATCGGCCACCTGCCAGGCGAGTTCGGCCTCGCCACCGAACAGGCGACCATTGGCGCTGCGCGTGAAGGTTGTAGCGCCGACCACCTGCGTTACTTGGTGATTCGAATACTCGTAGTAGAAGCCCGCGAGGTTAAGTTGGACGCGGCGATCGAACAGCCGGGTTTTGAGCCCCGCCTCATATGCATTCACCTTTTCAGGCTGGATATAATAGACTTGATTGACGCCCTGATAGGCAAGCCCGTTGAAGCTGCCGCTGCGGTAACCGCGACTGTACTGGAGATAGCCCATGATATCATCGGCGAACTCATAGCTGACATTGATACGGCCGGTTAGCCTGTTTGCCTTTTCGCGCTGCTCAAGCGGCGCGAGATTGGGGTTGTATGGATTGCTGTAGGGGATCAGGTTGACAACCGGCGTCGTACCGTCGAGCGCATAGAGGAAAGTGCTGCCGTTAAGGTAATTGACCTTATCCTGGGTGTAGCGTGCACCCACCGCCACGGTCAGCCGCTCGGTCGCTTTCCAGGTTACGTCGCCGTAGATCGCCTTCGAGGGGCGCGACACGTCAAAACGCTGTTCGCCGAGGATCGGGGTGAACGGAGGCGCGCCTGCCCCGGCGCAGCCCGCCGAAAAGCTACCCCCCATGCCGCCATTGCCCGTATTATTGATCGCGATGTCGGTCTGGAGTGCAATCAGCGAGCGTGCATCAAGGAAGCCGTTGGGATTGATCTCGATCGCGTCGCAGAATCCGGCATCGCCAGGCCCCAACGCCGGATTGGCGGCAAAGGCTGGGATATAGCGGATCGCGTCGGGCGTTCCGATTGCGGCGTTATTGTAGCTGCCCGGAAGACCGGCGCCAAGCAGCAGCGGCCTCAGCGCCCCGAAAAAGTCCGGGTAGTTGACCGTCTTGACCTTGTCCCTGCCATAATAAAGGCCGGCAATGATATCGAGGCGGTCGTTCGAATAGCTGAAACGCAGGTCCTGGTTGAAATTCTTGCTCGTCGACGTGTAGCCGATCGAGCAGAGATCGGCTGGGCCGCCATCGCAATCATCAGGATTGTTGATATAGTCGCCGGTGTCGTAGCCGGTAATCGAGGTGACGGAGAATTGGTCGCTGACATCCCATTTGATGTTGAGGGCTATCCCTTTCGACTTGCTGATGTTCTTACCTACCCGATCAACTGCGACCTCATTGTCACGCAGCAACCGCCCGCCTAGGAAAGGTTGCGGATCGTAACGCGAATAGCCGAGCGCATCCTGCCCGCCCGCGAGTTGACCACCTGCATAGGGCGCGGTGCCCCATGGATCGTCCTTCGCGGCATAGAGCTTCAAATTGATGTCGAGATCGGGATCGGGCCGGAAGCGGATCGAGATGCGACCGCCGATCGTATCGGTGGTCCCTAGGTCGCGCTCATTCCCAGGCAGTACATTGCGCTGCCAACCATCCCCTTTTGCAAAAGTACCGGCGACGCGGACGCCCAAGATGTCGGGAACCAGCGTCGCTTCAGCGGCGCCCTGCACCGTGAAAGTGTCGTAATTGGCATAGCCGGCGGTCAGATAGCCATTGGCCTCTCCCAGATCCGGCTTGCGCGTGAAGAAGCTGATCGCGCCACCCGTGGTGTTGCGACCGTAGAGTGTTCCTTGCGGTCCGCGCAGTACCTCGACCCGGTCGATGTCATAGAGTTGCAGGCCATGGCTCGCCCGGAAGCTCTGATAGACTTCATCGACATAGACGCCAACCGGCGACGCAGTGGAGGCGGAAAATTCGTTCGCCACTGAAATCCCGCGCAGCGAGAAATTCGGTTGGGTGCGACCATAGGGAGTGGTGACTTGCAGGCTGGGGATCGCGCCCATCAAGTCTGAGGTCTCCGTGATGCCGCGCGTGCGCAGCGTCTCGCCGCCTATGGCGGAAACGGCGGCTGGAACATCCTGCAAATTCTGTTCGCGCTTCTGCGCCGTGACGACGATTGTCTCAAGGCCACCTTCCTGCGCCTCGGGCTTTTCGCCCTGCGATGCAGCGTCCTGGGCATGTGCCGGCACTGCAAGCGCACACGCGATCGATAGCGCGGTGGCACAAAGCAAATTTGTCCTAAAGGCTGTGACCATGACTGTCCTCCCCACGGCATTTTTTGATTTGGCGCCATTTGCCGCGCCTTGGGGCTCATCGTCCAATTCAATTTGTTGGCGAACTATTCCTCCCACTCATTGATTAAGGACTGATGAGCCTGCACCGCTGACGCTTCGTGGCGACGCAAATAACCCCATATATTTCATTGAATTAGTCACGCTGAGCGCGTCCATCGGGACGGATGCGCGCGTTCTGCTCGCCCCAATCGAGCCCTTCCAGACGATGTATCGGCGTAATTGGCGGTCCCGGCGGTTTCCCTTGTCGAGTTGCAAGGGGAATCAGCTATGATGAGATGTAGTGAGATACGGTTTCTTGGAGTTCATTCTACTATTCGCGGATGCATCTAAGTAGCTGATATTTCTAACAACTATGGCAGAAAACCGCGCCTCTAAATCGGCGGTTCTGACTTTTGAGGCTCATCGCGAAGCCGCCCGAAGGGGGCGTTGCCAATACGGCTGTCTCTGGTCGCTTGGTGGCAGGTGCTGGATGGGAGCGGAACAGCGCATGAATTGTGAGAACTCGATAGGATTCTTCTCGACATTCGACACTGCGGTTGCCGCGTCGATCACGTCGGCCCAGTCTTGGAGCATCCGCCTTCGCGGTGTGAGATAGAGCGCACTGTTGTAAGCGCCGCGCACCTCATCCTCGTCCTCGTGAGCGAGCGCCATCTCGATCCAATCCGGCTTGTAGCGTTCGGCTTCGTTCGCCCAGGTCGAGCCGAGCCCCCTAAACCCATGTACCGTCTGCCGATGGAGATACCCCATCCGATAACAGGCATAGATCATGGTGTTCTCGGAAATAGACTTTCCAGGCTTGGCTCCGGGAAAGAGGAACGCATCGTTCGTCGCCTGCAAGCGGCGCTGAACGATCATTGCGGCCTGGCGGGACAGCGGAACAAGATGCTCACGTTCCATCTTCATGCGCTCCGGCGACAGACGCCATAGCGGGTTCGGTCCATAGAGATCCTCGAACTCGTCCCTGGCCGCGAAGCGGGTTTCGCTGGTTCGGACCCATGTGAGCAAGGTGAACAGCAGCGCGTCACGGGTGATCTCGCGGCGGCGCGGCGTGTCCTCGCCGTCATAGGCGAAGATCGCTCGCACCAGCTTCGGAAACTCCGCGAGCGGCACGCGCGCCATGTGCCTGACGGGCGGCTTGGGCTTGAGCGCATCGTTGAGGCCGAGCGTCGGATCGATGGTCGCCCAGCCGCTCGCGATCGCGAAGCGATAGATCTGGCTGACGTTCTGCTTGAGGCGACGGGCGATATCGAGGGCGCCGCGCGCTTCGACCGCGCGGATCATCTCGAGAATCTCGGGCGGGTCGATTTCCGTGATCGGACGCTTCCCGATGACCGGAAAGACGTCGCGCTCCATCCGGTTGATGACGCGCAGGGCATGGGCCGAGTCCAGCCCTTCAATACGATTGGCGTGCCAGGCCCGCGCAATCTCTTCGAACAGCTTGAGCGCGGCCCTCTGCTTCTTCGCCCGCTTCCTGGCCTCGGCGGGGTCCTCACCCTGATCGAGCAGCCGCTTGGCTTCGGTCCGCTTCTCGCGGGCGATCGCCAGCGTGACGGTCGGATATTTGCCGAAGCTCAGCAGTTTTTCCTTGCCGTCGAAGCGGTATTTCAGGCGCCAGAGCTTCGATCCGTTCGGCTGGACGAGCAGGTGCAGGCCTTCTCCATCGGACAGCTTGTAGGGGCGCTGCCGCTTGGTGGCGTATTTGACCTCAAGTTCTTTCAAAGCCATCTGGGGGTATCGCCTGTTTTGGGGACAGCCGAAAAATACCCCCAAAATACCCCCAATCCAAATCGCCGTGGGTGGCCGCAGCCGGTCGCACCGGGACGCCGGCGTACGCAACGGGACGCGAAAAATATTTGATTTTCCTCGAAAAATGTCTGCCAGTGGCCTCAGTGGGTCACTGGTGGACAATCCGGGTTGGTAGCGGAGGAGGGACTCGAACCCCCGACACGCGGATTATGATTCCGCTGCTCTAACCAGCTGAGCTACTCCGCCCCACAGGGCCGCCTCGACGGGCGAGCAGCGCCTATAGGCAGGGTGCTGGCGCGGGTCAATATCATGTGCGATCCCCGCGAAAATTCCGGGCGAAGGCGGCTTCCCACGGGCCGCCGCGATAGTGGTGGGCGGCAAGCCCAGTGATCGCCAGGGAGCGCGGCACGAAATCGGCGGTGAGTTCGGCGAGCAGAGCGCGCGCTTCGCTGGGCGCAACCTTGTTCTGAACCGTGATGTGGAGCCGCGGCGTCCCCTGATCCTGCGCGGTCAGCATGCCGGTGAAATGTTCGGCGATGCGTTCGCGGATCGCGAGCAAGTCGGGGCTGTCGATGCGATAGGCGACGCCTTTGCCGAGCGAATAGACCTCACGCAGCCGCGCAACGGGCGGCGGGGTGTCGGCGGCGATGCGGCGGATCAGCCCGTCGAGTTCGTCCAGCGCCGATGGCGGCAGCTGATGAAACAGCGTGATATGCGCGGTCAGATAGTTGCGCTCGGGCGGAAAATGCGCCGCGCGCAGATTGTCGAAGAAACGCTGGTCGGCCGCACCCATCGTCGCGGTCACGATGATGGGTGCGGCGCCAGCGGCCCGATCGGGAGGAGGGATGGCCGGGCCGCCTATTGGTCTAGGCCGCCTGTGCCAGCTTGCCGCGATAGGGATTCGCCTTCACCCACTCGAGCGCCTTTTCGGGGGTCGATTCGACATAGGGATCGCTGTCGGTGCCGACATCGTTGATGCCAGGTTCGACGAACATCTGAACCACGATGCCGTCATCGACGATCGCGGTGTAGCGCCAGCTGCGCATGCCGAAACCGACATGATCCTTGTTGATCAACATGCCCATACGGCGCGTGAACGCGCCCGAGCCGTCGGGGACCATCTTGACGTTCTGGACGCCTAGGCTCTTGCCCCAATTGTACATCACGAACGCGTCGTTGACGCTGATGCAATGGATGTCCGTGACACCTTCAGCGGTGAAATCGCCATAAAGGCGCTCGAAACCCGGGCACTGCTCGTTCGAGCAGGTCGGGGTGTAGGCGCCCGGCAGGCCGAACAGGATGTGACGACCGGTGCCAAAAGCTTCGCCGGTGTCGACGTCCTGCCAGCGGAACGGGTTCGGGCCGTCGACAGCCTCGTCGCGGACGCGCGTCTTGAGGGTCACGGCGGGAACGGGTTGATTGATCATGGGAGAGAATCCTTTCTGTGGGATTTTTGTGCAGCGCACCAAAAGCAGACCGGCGGACGCGGGTCAAATCGAGTGGGCCGCTTATATTGATTGGGTCAGACGATCAGAGCGCGGACCAAAAGCGATGCAGTGCCGCCGCGACCTCTGCGGGTCGCTCGGCGATCGCCCAATGCCCTGCCCCGTCGATGACGGTGAGCGGGATGCCGGTGTTCGCGCTGAAGCGCTGTGCCACCGACAGTTGCACATATGGGTCGTCGGCGCCCCAGATCAACGCCCCTTGCGCAGGCAATTTGCCGATATCGCGCGCCCAGTCATGTTTGAAACTGAGCCCCTTGGCCGATCGATAGAGTTTCAGGATCGCGCGGCGTTTGTCCTTGTTCTGCCACTGCTCCGCCTCTTCGGCGGCGATGTCAGCAGGCATGCCCTGCGCCGCCAATCCCTCCGCCAGCTTCGCTGGCTGGCTCAGCGCCATGAAGATTTCGCCGAGGATCGGGGTGTTCCAGATCCGCGCGACGCGGTGGCCGCGATAGTCGGGATCGATCACCGCGTTCGAGATCGCCCAACTGCGCAGCAGATCGGGACGCAGCATCGCGACGCGCTGGGCAATCAGCGCGCCCCAGTCATGGCCGATAACGTCGATCGGGCCGTGCGCGACGAACAACGCTTCGGCTTGTCCGATTGCCCAGTCGGCATAGGCTTCCTTGGTGGCCGGGAATCCCCCGGGCAGCGGCGCGGTGAAGCCGGGGAGCGCCGGAACCGCGACGGGCGTGTCGCCCAAATCGAGTGCGGCGAGCAGCGGGCGCCAGATTGCGGGGCTGTCGGGGACGCCGTGGAGAAAGAGTTTGGCGGTCATATCGTTTCTCCGTCGCCCCCGTGGAGGCGGAGGCCACTGTCGTTCTTGCCAATCGCCGACGGGATAAGCCGCCAACGGCCCCCGCCTTCGCGGGGGCGACGTGTACGCCTGTTACTCCATCTCCCCGCGATCCCGGCGCAGCTGATACCATTTCTGCACATTGGCATTATGTTCGGACAGCGTCCGCGCGAAGATGTGGCCGCCGTCGCCTTTCGCGACAAAGAACAGATAGTCGGTCGGCTCGGGATCGAGCACGGCGGCGATCGAGGCTTTGCCGGGGTTGGCGATCGGTCCCTTGGGCAGGCCGATCATGCTGTAGGTGTTGTAATCATTCACCGCCTGAATTTCGGAACGCAGGATGCGGCGGCCGAGCGGTTTGCCCTTGGTGAGCGGGTAGATGATCGTCGGGTCGGCCTGGAGCCGCATGCCGACCGCGAGGCGGTTGGTATAGACGCCGGCGACGGTGCGGCGTTCGGCGGGGACGCCGGTTTCCTTCTCGACGATCGAGGCGAGCGTGATCGCCTGGTTGCGGTCCTTGGCGGCGGTGCGCGGGGTGCGCTTGGCCCAGAGTTCGTTGAACGCCTTGTCCATCGCCGCCTGCATGCGTTTGACGACCGCGGCACGGCTTTCGCCGGTGGTGAAGGCGTAGCTGTCGGGCAGGATGCTGCCCTCGGCCGGCACAGGGATTTCGCCGGTCAGCCGCTTTTCGGCCATCAGCCGCTCCCACACCATGATCGACGGCATACCTTCGGGAATCATGACGAGGCGCTGGATCGTCTTGCCCGACTGGAACAGTTCGAGGATGTCTCCCGCGTCCATCCCCTTTTCGATCTGGTACTCGCCGGGTTTGATCGGATCGTCGGAGGCGAAGAAGCGCGCTTCGTTGCGGAAGCTGGAGGCAGAGACGGCGCCTGCGTCCTCCAGGATTTCACCAGCTTTGGCGATGCTGGCGCCCTGCGGAATCACCACGACGGTATCCGCAGGCGCGCCGCCCGAGCAGGCGGCGAGCAGGAGGGCCAAGATTGCCATCGTCAGCCAGCGGAACGGATACACCTGATTCTCCCGTCAGTCGGATGCCGCTGCTAAAGCCACAAAAGCCCCGCATGTGCAGCGTCCTTTTGTGTCCTTTGTGGCTTTAAGCGAAGCCTCGGCAAGCTCCCGGCTGCTAAAGCATGGCGGAGAAATGTAGGAAAGAGGTTTTGCTCCTTCCTGTGGCGAAGCCATGGGGAGGTGGCAGCGCGGAGCGTTGACGGAGGGGCTTTGCCGCCGCCGTCGTTGCCCCTCCACCACCCGCTTCGCGGGCGGTCTCCCTACCCATGGCTTCGCGACAGGGAGGATATGAGTCTAATCGATCGCTTTGACGATCACACTCGCATTGGTGCCGCCGAAGCCAAAGCTGTTGTTCAGCGCCGCCTTGACTGGGCGCTTTTTCGCGGTGTGCGGAACGAGGTCGACGCCGTCGGTGCCTTCATCGGGATTGTCGAGGTTGAGCGTCGGCGGGACAATCTGGTCGCGGATCGCGAGGATGCAGAAGATCGTTTCGACCGCCCCGGCGCCGCCGAGCAGGTGGCCGATCGCCGATTTGGTCGAGCTCATCGACACGTCGCCGATCGCGTTGCCGAACAGGCGCTTGACCGCGCCGAGTTCGATCGTATCGGCCATCGTCGAGGTGCCGTGGGCGTTGATATAGTCGATGTCCGACGGGGCCATGCCCGCTTTCTTGAGCGCCATTTCCATCGAGCGGAATGCGCCCGACCCTTCGGGGTGCGGCGCGGTGACGTGATAGGCGTCGCCCGACAGGCCGTAACCGACGACTTCGGCGTAAATTTTCGCGCCGCGCGCTTTGGCATGTTCATATTCTTCGAGCACGACGACCCCCGCGCCCTCGCCCATCACGAACCCGTCGCGGTCTTTGTCATAGGGGCGGCTCGCCGCTTCGGGGCGGTCGTTGTAGCTCATGTTGAGCGCGCGTGCCTGCGCAAAGCCCGCAATGCCGATCGGACAGATCGTCGCCTCGGCGCCGCCCGCGAGCATGATGTCGGCGTCGTCGTCACGGATCATCCGCGCCGCATCGCCGATCGAATGCGCGCCGGTCGAACAAGCGGTGACGACGGCGTGGTTCGGTCCCATCAGCCCATATTTGATGCTGACCTGGCCCGAAATCAGGTTGATCAGGCGGCCGTGGACGAAGTGCGGGCTGACGCGGCCCGGACCCTTTTCGGCGAGCAGCAGACTTTCGCTCTCGATGCCCGGCAGGCCGCCGATGCCCGACCCGATCGAACAGCCGGCGCGCAGCTTCTGCGCTTCGGTCATGTCCTCGAGACCCGCGTCCTCGATCGCCTGCCCCGCGGCGTCGATGCCATAAATGATGAAGGGATCGACCTGGCGCTGCACCTTGTGATCGACGCGCTTGCCGGGATCGAAGCCATATTCATGGTCCGGCCCCTTCACCTCGCACGCGATCGTGCATTTATAGTCGGAGGCGTCGAAATGGGTGATCTGACCCGCGCCAGATTTGCCCGCGAGCAAATTGGCCCATGTGGTTTCCACATCGGCGCCCAGCGGCGTCACCAAACCCAATCCCGTCACCACAACCCGGCGCATAGTCATTCCTTTCGTCGGCCCCCGCCCCCGCAGGCGCCCGCATCATTGTAGTTCGCGCGCTTCTAGAGGACGCGTGCGCATAAAAAAAGCTCCCCGGTCGCTGCGCACGAGCGCTCGAGACCGGGGAGCCGGAATTGCGTGGACGGCGTCGCCGCCGAATCCGGCAACGCCGGACAGGCTGGATCAGCCCTTGTTCGCTTCGATATAGTCGATCGCGTCCTTGACGGTGGCGATCTTTTCCGCCGCGTCGTCGGGGATTTCGACGCCGAATTCTTCCTCGAACGCCATCACCAGTTCGACGATGTCGAGGCTGTCGGCACCCAGATCATCGATGAAGCTTGCTTCTTCGGTCACCTTGTCGGCTTCGACGCCCAGATGTTCGACGACGATCTTCTTAACCTTTTCGGCCGAATCGCTCATGCGCTATTCCTTTTCTGACTAAGCCGTGAATGTTGGGATTTGCCCTAGTGTCCGTGGACGGGGCTGGCAAGAGGGCTGGTATCGACCAGTTCCTCCTCCGCCGCGCTATAGGCGGAACGCCTCCCTTTCTGTCCGCTGGGTACCTGCGTCACGAAATAGGCCGTGCCGGTGCCGGCTTCAAGATCGTACCAAAGCCCCGAGCGCAATCCATAGGCATCGCCCGAATGGCCCAGCCGCCGCCGTCCATCGCCGAACAGGTCGTCGCGGCACCCCGGCCCGGTCGCGGCACCGGTGCCCGTGCTGTGTATCGCAGCGCCATATTCGCAGAAGAATCCGTCGGTTCCCTCGCCGGTCGCCGGACGCACCGGTGCCATGACCTCCAGCCGGGCGAGGCTATCTGCTTTCAGAAACCCGTCGCCGCGGCGCAGCAGCATGACGCCGATCCTGGCCAGTCCGTTCGCCGAGATGCGCAGGCCGCCTTGCGGGCTGAACCCGGCGCCATGGCGGGCAAGGCGATAGGTACCAAGATCGCAGCTGCCGTCGCGAGCGGGAACAACGGGGCAGGCAGGGCGCTCGCCCCTCATGTCGTCGCGGACGACCGCGCCGTCGGCGCCGTAGAGCACCACCGCGCGCCCTACCGCGGCGTCGCTACATGTCGGCCAGTTGAAACAGGCGTCGATGCCGAGCGGGCGCAGCACCAGCCGCGCCATTGCCTGGTCGAACCGCTCACCCGTTGCACCTTCAATCGCGGCTGCGACGACCGGATAGTTGAGATTGGCATAGACGAAATCGCCGCCCGGTTGGCGCGGTGCGTCCCACGCGGCGGGGTTCTGGAGCGCCGTTTCGAGATCGGCATCCAGCGGCAGCGCATAATCGACCCGATCCGCGAGCCCGGAGCGATGGCCGAGCAGTTGTGCCAAGGTAATCGGCTGGTCGGGATAGTCCGGATGACGAAGCCGCCAGCCGAGATAGTCCGACACATCGCGGTCGAGATCGAGCCGCCCCTGCTCGGCCAGCCGCAGCACGCCAAGCGCGACGACGAGTTTCGACACCGATGCTATGCGTACCGGGTCATCCGGCGTCAGCGCGCGTCCGGTCGCCCGGTCCGCCTGACCGACGACCACGCGCGTTTCGACCGTTCCCGCACGGTCGAAATGCACCACCACCGCGGCCGGCGGTGGGGGCGGGGAGGCGAGCAAGGCGAGGGCGAGCAGCATCAGGCCGTTCTGATCAGCCCATATCAGCGCGTCAAGTCGCAGGCGTGGCCGGAACAACCCCCGAATCGCGCAGCGCTGCGGACGCCCGCTGGATCACCAAGGGGGTGATCATGAAACGACTGAGCACGGTTTCGGGCGCGGCGTTGGCCGGTTGGCGGGTATAGGCCAGCAGACGGCGCCATTGCGCCTGGCCCGCCGCGACATCCCCCTGCCGCGCCAGGACGATGGCCCGGACCATTATATATTGCGGCTCCATGGTGCTGGGTGACGGCATCTGATCGAGCACCGCGAGCGCTTCGGCCTGGTCATCGCGCTGCGACAGGATGAATGCCAGCGTGACCGCCGGAACGCCGGGGTAGCTGTCGTCGAGCGCCAGCGAACGGCGGAGCAGCGCTTCTCCCTCCACCGCCTGCCCGCAGGTGATTTTGAACAGGCCCAGAAAGCCCGCAATATCGGGGTTATAGGGATTGAGCCGCCGCGCGGCTTCGCCCATCGTATTTCCCGCCGGACAATTGCCGGCATAATAGTTTGCGCGCGCCATCGCGAAAAGTCCGGCCGTCGAACTGGGGCTGCTTTCATAGGCCTGCAACGCCAGCGCGCGGGCTTCGGCAAAGGCTTCGCGCCCCGCGGGAGATGCCCGCTGCGGCTGCCAGTCCCCAAACCGGAGTAGCGACAGCGCGGCGAGCGCGACGGGATTGCGGTTGTCGCGCTCCAACTGCGCGCGGAGGCAGGCATCAACCTGCTTGGCCCCGGCGGGATTGCGCAGCTGGCGCAACCGGTTGAACTGGGCCAGGCAGGGAAAGCCGGGCGCAAAATTGTCGGGCTGGCGCTCCACCTGATCGCGCACGATGACGCCATAATCGCCCGCAATTTGTGCGATCAAGGGTTCCATCGCAGCGAACTGCGGCGTTTCCGCGTCGGCTGCGCGGACCTGCTGCGACCAGATCGCGCGCTGATCGGCGAGGCGGTTCAGCACCAAAGTCACCTCGACATTGCCTTCCAGATCGCGGACAAGCGAGGTGTCGAGCCGATAATCGGCAGCGCGCCGCGCGGTGTCGCCGGGCACCTTTGAACTCAACAGATCGACCAGATCGAACCGCCGCAGACCGTCACGCAATTTGCCGTCCAGCGCCCGCGCAACCGCCCGCGACGCGGCCGTGCTACCGGAAACCGGGGCGCTCAATTCGAGCAACGGCACGGGCTTTGGATCGCTGACGAACAACCGGTCAGGTCCACTGCGCAACGACCATAGCGCAACGACGGCAACGGCGAACAAGAGCAGCGCAACAACCCAGCGGCCATAGCGCGGGCCACCTACATGGGCCTGGCCGGTATCGCCGGGGGCGCGCGGCGCGCCTGGCCCGTCCATGTCGGCGGCGGTCTTGACGTCATGCGCGGTGGCCGCGTCGTCGCCCGACCGCGACGGCGGCGCGATCCGCCGCTGGACGACGATCTCATAGCTGCCCTGCGGGACACGCAAGCGATGGATCCACGGCGTGTCGGCATAATAGCGGTCGAGCAAACTGCGCAGCCGTCCGACCATGACACGCGGATAGCTGTCGACCGCGGGATCGAAATCTGCGCTGCGGCCCAGCGCTTCGGTCGCGATCGCATAGGCCTTGGGCGAACTGCGCCCGCCGCGTAACCGATGCTCGACCAGAAATTGCAGCAGCCGCGTCAACACCGGCGACCGCACGAACATCGGGGATTCGAGCAGTCGCTCCAACTCCTCGGCAATAATCCGTTCTGTCTCGCCGGGATTCTGCGTCTCGTTCGCGTTCGCGTGGTCCATGCTACCCTCAAATGCCCACGGCGGGCGGTGCGGGTGATACGCCATTCAACAAGCGCGACCAGTCCTTGTTACGCCGACGTAACGGTAACAGGCGCACGCAGCAGCATATCAGAAGCTTGGACCTTCGCCAATCAGCATGGACAAAATTTGAAACATAGTGAACAAAAGCTTATCAAATGGCGACATTGCGGCATGTGACCCCTTGTAACTGCCACATATTCGAAACCCTGTCATTCTGGGGACATCGCGTCCCTCCTACAACGGCGCGATGTTGAGACGGGCAAGTGAAGGGCGCGAGCTGGTCCCTGGCGTTCTTCAGACCTTCCGCCCGCCTCAGTTCAAGACTTCGCCGGGTGGACCGACAGCCCCACCTGTCGCCCGCCCGGCAAGTCGATCGTGAAGGTCTGGACCCCGACCGGACCCCGCTGCGCTCAAGCCGAACCGATTCGGAAAACGCACAGCTTGTTGCCGTCGAGATCGCGGAAATAGGCCGCGTAAAACGCCTGTTCGCCCTCGTCACCGCGCACCCCCGGCGGGCCTTCGCACGCGCCGCCCAGGTCCAGCGCCTTGGCGTGGAGCGCATCGACCTTGGCGCGCTCGTCGACGACGATCGCGGCCATATGCCCGTTCCCGGCGTGCATCGGCTGGCCGTCATAGGGCCGCGTCACCGCGATGCCGGGCTGCCCCCAACTGGTCGCATAAAGGGTAAAGCCATTGTCTTCGTCCGACATCCGCATCAATTCGCTGGCGCCGATCGTACCGAGCAGCGCCGCATAAAATTCGCGCGCCCGGTCGATATCGTCGGTTCCCATCGTCACATAGCCCAGCATTTTCGATCTCCTCCTACGTCGATACGACAAGGGCGCCAGCTTTGCTGACGCCCCGATCGATTGACAATTACCTCGCGGATCAAGTCGTTGCGGTTCAGGTCGTCGCGGGTGCCTTGCACGGGCCGGTGTGGGTGCTGGTCATCTGCATGACCATTTCCATGTCGCCGCCGGTCGGCACCTTGCCCTTGGTCGTGATCGTGACATCCGATTTCTTGGCCTCCATCGTGCCGTTCATTGCCATATCGACCGTCTGGCCGTTGGCGGTGCAGGTGCCGGCGATGTCGATGGTGCCGCCCGCGATATTCTTTTTCGACCAGGTGCATTCGCCGCCATTGCCCGGGCCTTTGGCCAGTTCGGCGGCGATGTCTTCCTTGTCGACCTGTTCCTGCGTGAAGCACTGGTCCATGCCGCTGGCGCCTTCCATCATCTTGGCCATGCCATCCTTCATTTCGGGCGGCATACCCGGGACTTCGAACTTCACCAGCTTGACGTCGGTTTTCCAGTTGCCGGCTTCGCGCTTGACCGCGCCGCCGGCATTTTCGGCTTTGCCGCAGCCGGTTACCGCCAAGAGCGTGCCGACGGCTGCAATCGTCAAAATCTTTCTCATACCCTGTCTCCTGTGACTAGCCGCTGCCTGCTCTGTGGCGGACTGATTGCGATTGTGGACCCGCCCCATCGATACCATATTGGCAGCAATGGCAATTCAGATTCGTACATCGCTCGATGAAATCGACACGGCGGAGGGCTATGTCCCGCACCGTCCCGCCCGCCCCGACAAGGTGGAAGGGGGCAAGCGATTCGAACTGGTTAGCGATTATGAACCGGCGGGCGATCAGCCCACCGCGATCCGCGAGCTGGTCGATACCGCGCTGACCGGCGAGCGCGATCAGGTGCTGCTGGGCGTCACGGGGTCGGGCAAGACCTTTACCATGGCGAAAGTCATCGACGAATTGCAGCGCCCAGCGCTAATCCTGGCGCCCAACAAGATCCTCGCGGCGCAGCTCTATGGCGAATTCAAGAGCTTCTTTCCGAACAATGCGGTCGAGTATTTCGTCAGCTACTACGACTATTACCAACCCGAGGCCTATGTGCCGCGGTCGGACACCTATATCGAGAAGGAAAGCTCGGTAAACGAAGCGATCGACCGGATGCGCCATTCGGCAACGCGCGCTCTGCTCGAACGCGACGATGTGATCATCGTCGCGTCGGTGTCATGCCTGTACGGCATCGGGTCGGTAGAAACCTATTCGGCGATGATCTTCGACCTCAAGAAGGGCCAGGTCGCCGATAATCGTGAGATCATCCGCAAGCTCGTCGCGCTCCAATACAAGCGCAACGACCAGGCATTCGCGCGCGGCAATTTCCGCGTCCGCGGAGACAATCTTGAGATTTTCCCGTCGCATTATGAAGATATGGCGTGGCGGATCAGCTTCTTCGGCGACGAGATCGAGGAGATCACCGAGTTCGATCCGCTGACCGGCAAGAAGATTGCGAACCTCAATTCGGTCCGCATTTATGCCAACAGCCATTATGTAACGCCCGGCCCGACGCTCAAGCAGGCGTCGGAGGCGATCAAACATGAGCTGACCGAGCGGCTCAAGGAGCTGGAGGCCGAGGGCCGCCTGCTCGAGGCCCAGCGGCTGGAGCAGCGCACCAATTTCGACCTCGAAATGATCGCCGCGACGGGCAGCTGCGCCGGGATCGAGAATTACAGCCGCTTCCTGACCGGCCGCTTGCCCGGCGAGCCGCCGCCAACCCTGTTCGAATATCTGCCCGACAATGCCCTGCTCTTCGTCGACGAGAGCCATCAGACGATCCCCCAGATCGGCGCGATGTCAAAGGGCGATCATCGCCGCAAGATCACGCTCGCCGAATATGGCTTCCGCCTGCCGAGTTGTATCGACAACCGCCCGCTGCGCTTTGCCGAATGGGACATGATGCGGCCGCAGACGGTCAGCGTGTCGGCGACCCCCGGCACCTGGGAAATGGACCGCACCCAAGGCGTGTTCGCCGAACAGGTGATCCGTCCCACCGGGCTGATCGACCCGCCGGTCGAGATCAAGCCGGTCGAGGAGCAGGTCGACGACCTGATCGTCGAGGCGAAAAAGACCGCCGCGGCGGGATACCGCACGCTGGTGACGACGCTGACCAAGCGGATGGCCGAGGACCTGACCGAATTCCTCCACGAAGCGGGGATGAAGGTACGTTATATGCACAGCGACATCGAGACGCTGGAGCGCATCGAGATCATCCGCGACCTGCGGCTGGGCGTGTTCGACGTCTTGATCGGGATCAACCTGCTGCGCGAGGGGCTCGACATTCCCGAATGCGGCCTGGTCGCGATCCTCGACGCCGACAAGGAGGGGTTCCTGCGGAGCGAGACATCGCTGGTCCAGACGATCGGCCGCGCCGCGCGCAACGTCGACGGCCGCGTCATCCTCTACGCCGACCGCATCACCGGCAGCATGGAACGCGCGATGCGCGAAACCGACCGCCGCCGCGAAAAACAGCGCGCCTATAACGAAGAACATGGCATCACCCCGACGACGATCAAGCGCAACATCGGCGACATCATCGCGCATGTCGCGTCGAAGGACGGCGTTGTCATCGACATCGGCGACGACAAGCCGACGCACATGGTCGGGCATAATCTGCGCGCGTATATCCAGGACCTGGAAAAACGGATGCGCGATGCGGCGGCGGATCTGGAATTCGAGGAAGCCGGACGGTTGCGCGATGAAATCCGCAAGCTGGAGGCCGACGAGTTGGGATTGCCCGCGGGCGAGCAGGTCGCGCCGCGCGTCGGGCGGAGCAACGAGGGCAAGCCGGGGACGCGCAAAGGGCGGTTCGGGAAGCAGAGCAAGACGAAGTGGGGGCGATGATCTAATTTTACTATTCTTACTAATTGCGCTATATGCTCTCTATCTAGCAATTGGGGCGCATTATGCAGATCGATATAGATTTCGATGTTTTTAAGTCACTTACAGCACTTCGGCAGAGCGAAACCGACTCGTATAATGCCGTACTGCGGAGACTTTTGAAGCTATCGACTCCAAATGCAGAACCGTATGCCGCTGCAGCGAATGCCCTGCTTCCTGCGGCTGTTGAAACAGATCAATTGGCTGCGCCTGATCGTAACGCACTTGAGAATGTCGGCGGCATATTTGGCCTTCGATCAAATAGAATCCGTAGCAGCGAGAATGCTTTGGGTGCGCTGCTCGGGCGATACACAGGCGGCATTTGGCTCGGAAATGCTCATTTTCCTGAGGGAACCCAGTTCCGCGCTAACTACAAGGGCCAGACCTTTTTTGCCGAGGTCCGTGATGGCAAGTGGCTTGGCCAAGACGGCATATCAAGAACCAGTCCTTCAGAAGCGGCCAGCGCTATCACCGGAAACAACGTCAATGGGTGGCGATTTTGGTTCGTTCAAATGCCGGACGACGCTGCATGGCGCAGACTTGACGAGTTCAAGGCGTGAAGAAGGTCATTGACAAACCTGATCTTGTCCCATATAAAGGACAAGGCTTTTCGCTGGAGCAATCCGACGATTTCGCCCGCTGGCTGAAGAAGCTGCGCGACCGCGATGGGCGGCTGCGTATCATCAAACGTCTGCGGCGACTATCGGATGGACAGTTTGGCGACTGCCAGTCGGTGGGCGTTGGCGTGCACGAATTGCGCATGTTCTTTGGCCCCGGCTATCGCGTCTATTTCATCCAACAAGGCGACACGGTCATCGTGCTGCTGGCGGGTGGAGACAAGGACAGTCAGGCGAGCGACATTGCCCGCGCGAAGGCATTGGCGAAGGAGTTTGGTTTTGGGAACGAAGACGATCCCCTTTGATCCCGCCGACTATCTTTCGTCCGAAGCCGATATTGTCGATTATCTCAAAATCTGGATGGAAGACGGCTCGCCGCAGGAGATTGCGCGAGCAATTGGCGACATAGCCCGCTCAAAAGGTATGAGCGAGATCGCGCGAAAGTCGGGCCTTGGACGGCAAGCACTCTACAACGCGCTTTCCGAGAACGGCAATCCGACGCTTCAAACGCTGATGGCCGTTCTTGATGCCCTCGACCTTGAACTGTCAGTGCAGCCGAAGAGGGCCGCCTGAACCCGCTTCGACCAAAGCCCTGCTGTGACCGACAAGTGGCCTTGCCGCCTTCCCCGGTGCTGCATAGGGTGCGCCGCTTAAACGGGGAGAAATCAATATGAAATCGGGTCTTTCGCTTATCGCGCTGGCGCTTGCCGCTGCCGCGCCCTCCGTCCTCTACGCTCAGGACAACCCTGCCGATAAGCCCAAGGCCGAAAAGCCAGCCGATTACGAACCGCAGGTTCGCACCACCAAACTCTCCGGCACCTTCGGCGGCCAGCGGGTCAACTATGCCGCGACGATCGGCGAGACGATCATCAAGAACAAGGACGGCGTGGCCGAGGTTGCGGTGGTCACCACTTCCTATGTCAAGGAACCGCGCGATCCCAGCCGCCCGGTGACCTTCCTGTTCAACGGCGGCCCCGGTTCAGGCACCGTCTGGTTGATGATGGGGGCGTTCGGGCCGAAGCGCGTGGCAATCCCCGGCACCGGGGTCGACGATGGCGCGCCGCCCTATCCGATCGTCGATAACCCCGACGCCTTGATGGACGTGACTGACGTGGTGTTTATCGACCCGCCCGGCACCGGCTTCTCGCACCTGATCGGCAAGGCGGACCCCAAGGATTATTACGGAGTGACGCAGGACGCCAAGCTGGTGGCCGAGGTGATCCGCCGCTGGCTGAACGACAATGGCCGCTGGAACAGCCCAAAATATCTGGGCGGTGAAAGCTATGGCACGACGCGCTCGGCGGCGGTCGCCAATCAGTTGATGAACGCGACGTACAACGACGTTGCGCTGAACGGCATCATCCTGATTTCGACCGTGCTCGATTTTGCCGCGGGGTCGGACACCGCGGGCAACGAGCTGTCGTTCATCACCAACCTGCCCTCGATGGCGGTCACCGCGCTCTATCATGGCAAGGCGACTGGCGCCTTGCCCGAAGCCTTTGCCGAGGAAGCGCGGCAATGGGCGATCGGACCCTATGCCACCGCGCTGCTCAAGGGGCAGAAGTTGCAGGGCGAGGAGCGCGCCGCGATCCGCCGCGAACTGGCGCGCTTCACCGGCCTGTCCGAAACCTATCTCGACAGCGCCGACCTGCGCGTCACGCCGAGCCGTTTCTATAAGGAGCTACTGCGCGACCGCGGGCTGACCGTTGGGCGCCTCGACAGCCGCTACACCGGCAAGGATTATGACAGCGCCGGTGAAGAGCCCGACAACGATCCCAGCTTTTACGGCATCGACGCCAGCTATACCGCGGCCATCAACAGCTGGAGCCGCGACGGGCTGGGGTTCAAGACCGACCGCGAATATCAGTCAATCGGCGGCATCGGCGGGCAATGGGACTGGCGCATCGGCGGCCGCGACACCAACGCCTACCTCAACGTCGCGCCCTATATCGGGCAGGCCTTGCGCGAAAATTCGGGGCTGAAGGTACTCGTTGCGCAGGGCTATTATGATTTCGCGACGCCCTTTTTCGCCGCCGAATATGCGCTATCGCGCACCGGCATTCCGCAGGATCGCATTACCTACACTTACTATGGCGCGGGTCACATGATGTATATCCGCGACGAAGACCGCAGCAAATTGTCCGCGGATGTGCGGGCGTTTATTCGGGCGCGGTAGGATTGGGCCGGGGTTCGGCGTATGCGGACTTTAATCCTCCCTGTGGCGCAGCCATGGGGAGGGGGACCG
>NZ_DKIH01000010.1:181171-504042 GCF_002454115.1 Sphingopyxis sp. UBA6723
CCCATGGCTTCGCCACAGGGAGGAGTTTCATTCATCGTCATCCCGGACTTGATCCGGGATCCATAGCCGCACCGTCGTTCTGGATTCCGGATCAAGTCCGGGATGACGACGCTGGGCAGTCAGCGCAGCACGCCCTTTGCCGCCTGCGCCCGCGCATATAGGAACAGCGCGATCAGGATCACCCATATCACCGCGGTGAAGACCATCGGAAACGTCCCGAACATGCGTTCCAGATCGCCATAATGCATGCCGAACTGATAGACGCTGCTGATCGCGAGGCCGACAAGCGATAGCAGGAAGGCAGTCACCGCATGGCGGCTGCGCGCGAGCAGCAGGACGGAACCCAGCACCGATCCCCAAACGCCTAGCGCCCAGCCGACATTGGCCCACAACGGAAAGCTGTAGAAATAGGCCTGCTGTTCAGCGGTGAAGGCCGCCATGTAGTCAGGATTTTTAAGCTTGGTCATCGTGTAGTCGAACGCGCCGAACGCGTTCCAGAGCAGCGACACGATGCCGACCACCCATAGGTGCCACGGCGTTTTTCCAGTTTCGGTCATAATGATCTCCCTCCCCAGAAAGATGGCGCGAGCCTAACAGCTTTTGCCACAACCGCAATCGCGGTGCCATAATCATATAACACACCTGCGGCGCTAACGAAACAAAGATGCGCCGATGATTGCCAAAGCGCTTGGCAAGCCGGGTGGGGAACGCGATAGGCGCAGCATGTGCGTTGTCGCCCTTGCCTGGCAGGTTCATGCCGACTGGCCGCTGATCCTGATCGGCAATCGCGACGAGTTTCATGCTCGGCCCGCTGCGCCGCTAGGCGCCTGGGACGATGGCAGCGGCATCGTCGCGGGGCGCGATCTGTTGGCGGGTGGCACATGGCTCGGCGCGCATCCGGCGAGCGGACGGATCATTGTCGTGACCAACGTGCGCGGCGCACTGCCCGATCCGGCCAAGGAATCGCGCGGGGCGCTGGTCGTCGATTTGCTGCGCGGTGACGGGCGCTTCGCCGATCCGGTTGTGGCCGACCTCGACTGTTTTAACGCGTTCAACCTGTTGGCGATCGGTGATGGCAAGGTGCGGCTGTTGAGCAATCGGCCTCAGCCGCAGATCCTTTCCCTCCGTCCCGGCGTCCATGCGCTGGCCAACGAGCCGATCGACAGCCCCTGCCCGCGCGCCGAACGGTTGCGCGCCGCGCTGGCGGCGGTGGTCGATTCCCAAAGGGATCCCGATAGTCTGCTCGACATGCTGAGCGCCGAGGATGACCCGGCGCTGTTTCTGCGCGGCGATATTTATGGCACCCGCGCCTCGACGCTGGTTGCGGTCGCGGCGGACGGCAGCGCGAGGATGATCGAGCGCCGGTATGAAGCGGGCGGCCGTCCCGTTGGAACGACCGCCCTGCAATTTCGTATCGGTTAGACCGAACCGGCTTATTTCGGCGCAATCACCATCAGCATTTGGCGGCCTTCGGTGCGCGGATGCGCCTCGACCTTCGCGATTTCCGACGTCAGCTCGGCGACGCGCTGGAGAACGTTGAGGCCAAGCTGGGTGTGGCTCATTTCGCGGCCGCGGAAACGCATGGTCATCTTGACCTTGTCGCCTTCCTCGAGGAAGTCGAACACCTTGCGCATCTTCACGTCGAAATCATGATCGTCGATATTCGGACGCATCTTGATCTCTTTGATTTCCTGCGTCTTCTGGCTCTTTCGCGCCAGGTTCGCCTTTTTCTGAGCTTCGTATTTAAACTTGCCCACATCGAGGAATTTGCACACCGGCGGATCGGCGTTCGGGGATACTTCGACCAGGTCGAGGCCCACAGAAGCCGCCTGTTCAATCGCTTCAGCGGTCAGCATCACGCCCAGATTTTCGCCTTCGTCGTCGATCACGCGGACCTTCGGAGAGGCGATGAATTCATTGTATCGCGGGCCATTCTTGGGCGGCGTGCGCTCCATCGGGCGGCGGGTCGTGGGCGGTGGTATAGCTGTATCTCCTGGTCGTGGACGGGTGGCGTGCGGAATCAGCGCGATATACGCACGCTATGCTCATATAGTGAACGCGCGCGCGGCGTAAAGGCCGCGCGTGGCATGAAGGCGACGCTTTTCGACCGACTGTGGCGGTCAGGCCACGCCGATCACCATTTTGTCGGTGCGGGATCGACGACGCGGAAACCGCCCGCGCCGATCTCGCTGACCTCCAACGCGCGCTGGGCGATGCCGCGATTGTTGAAGCGGAAGATACCATCGATGCCGCCGAAACCATCCGCCGCAAGCAGCTTGTTCACCGGAAAGCTCGTTCCAGGTTTCCAGTCGCGCGAAATGCGGACGGTCAGCAGCACCGAGTCATAGCCCAAACTGGAAAGCCGATAGGGCGCCCGCCCGAACCGGGTGCGATATTTGGTCGCAAGCTGGCCATACAGTCCGTCCGATACGCTGGCGAACCACGATCCGCGCATCACCGCGCTGGTGCCGAGCGACGCATCGGTGTTCCACAATTCGGTGCCGAGGATCTGGGTTTGACCGCTACCTTTGATCACGGGTACGGCACGGATCGCATTGCCGCCGCTGTCGGCGATCAGCACCGCGTCGATCGCCCCCGCATTGGCGATCCGCCGCGCCGCGCCGGTCAGCGCCGTCGCGCTGCGGTCATAGCTTTCGACCGCGACCAGCGTTCCGCCCGCCGCTGCCACCGCGCTGCGGAAGGCGGCGACCGAGCGGTCGCCATAGATATTCTTCGGCACCAGCGCGCCGAAACGCTGATGCCCCTTGCCGCGCGCGAAGGCGACGACGCGCTCGACCGACTGGCCGGGGACAAAGCCCATGATGAAGACGCCGTTGCCCGCAACGCTGCTGTCGTTCGAGAAGCTGAGCACCGGCACCTTTGCGTCGCGCGCGATCGGCGCGACTGCCGCGACATCTTCGCTGAGCAGCGGGCCAAGAATCAGCCGGTTGCCGTCGGCGACCGCCTGCCGCGCCGCCGCCGCCGCGCCGAGCGCGGTGTCATAGGTGGTGATGCGGACCCGCTCGGTGCGCGAATCGAGCAAGGCCAGCGTCGTGGCATTGGCGATCGCGGTTCCCACGTCCGCGTTCGGGCCGGTCTGTGGCACCAGCAGTGCGACGCGGTGGCGATCGGTGTCGGTCGGCAGGCCGGGACCGACATTGTCGGTCGGGGTCTCAGGGGGCGCCGTAACGGCCGGACCAGCGGTCTTGGGTACGACCTGACACGCGGCGAGCAGCCCCGCCATCGCGACCACACCGAGCCCGCGCAGCATTTGCCGCCGCGGCGACGCATATGCTTGGCGCTCGACAGCAGTTTCTGCCATTTTCGGCGACATGCCAGATTCGACCATCTCAAATTCTCCCTTGCCCGGTCTCTATATCGTCGCGACCCCCATCGGCAACCTCGGCGACATCACCGCGCGCGCCGGGGCGATGCTGGCGCGCGCCGATGTGATTGCCGCGGAGGATACCCGCGTCACGGCGAAACTGCTTTCCCATCTTGGATTACGCGTGCCGATGATCCCCTATCACGACCACAGCGACGAGCGCACCCGCGCGGCGCTGGTTTCCAGGATGGCAGACGAAGTTGTCATTCTGGTGTCCGATGCCGGCACCCCGCTGATTTCGGATCCGGGGTACAAGCTGGTCCGCGATGCGCGCGCGGCAGGGCGGAATGTCAGCACCCTGCCCGGCCCCTGCGCCGCCATCGCCGCGATCACGCTGTCGGGATTGCCCAGCGACCGATTCCTGTTTGCCGGGTTCCTGCCGTCGAAGGCCAAGGCGCGCGCCGACACGCTGGCCGAATTGGCGGGATTGCGCGCGACGCTGGTGTTTTACGAAAGCGGGCCGCGCCTCGCCTCGGCGCTCGCCGCAATGGCCGAGGGACTGGGTAATCGCGAAGCGGCAGTGGCGCGCGAAATCAGCAAGTTGTTCGAGGAATGCGTTACCGGCACCTTGACCGAACTAGCCGCCCGCTATGCCGAAGCGCCGCCCAAGGGCGAAATCGTCGTCGTCGTCGGCCCGCCGGGCGAAGCAGTGCCCGAGCAAGCCGATGATGCGACACTCGACACCGCGCTGCGCGAGGCGATGGCCGACAAGCCCGTCGCCCAAGCCGCCAAGGCAGTCGCCAAACGCTTCGGGCTCGATCGCCACGACATCTATTCCCGCGCGCTGACGCTCAAGGACGCCGGTTGAAGCGCGCCGCCGCCGAGGCACGCGGGCGCAAGGCCGAGCGCCGCGCCGCCTGGTGGCTGCGCCTCCACGGCTGGCGCATCCTGGGCGAGCGCCTGCGCGTCGCGGCGGGCGAAGTCGATTTGGTGGCGCGGCGCGGGCGCATCGTCGCGTTCATCGAGGTGAAGTGGCGCGAGCGTCCCGAAGACCTCGACCTTGCGATCGACCAATATCGTCTGCGCCGCGTCGCGGCAGCGGCGGAAATGCTCAGCCCCCGCTTTGCCCGACCGCAGGACGACATCCGCATCGACGTGATGCTCCTTGCACCGGGGCGCCTGCCACGCCATCTGGTCCACGTCTGGCAACCCTGAGGAATATCGAATGACCCTGCGCGCAGCCGTGCAAATGGACCCGATGGACGGAATCAACATCGGGGGCGACAGCAGTTTCCACCTGATGCTGAAGGCGCTCGAACGCGGCTACACCCTCTATCATTATGACGTGCGCGGGCTGACGTGGGAGGCCGGGCGGCTGACGACGAAGGCGCACCGCGTGCTCGACGTGAAGCGCGAGGCCGGGGCGCACTATAGTTTCGGCGACGAAGTCACGCTCGACCTTGGCCGCGACATCGATGTCGTGCTGATGCGGCAGGATCCGCCCTTCGACCTCGGCTATCTCACCGGCACCTGGCTGCTCGAACGGATTGCCGATGAGACGCTGGTGGTCAACGACCCCGTCTCGGTCCGCAACGCGCCCGAAAAAGTGTTCGTCCTCGATTATGCAGAATTTATGCCGCCGACGATGGTCACCCGCGATCTCGACGCGGTGAAGGATTTTCAGGCGCGCCATGGCGCGGTGGTGATCAAGCCGCTGCACGGCAATGGCGGCAAGGCGGTGTTCCGCATCGATGCCGACGGCAGCAACCTTGGTGCATTGGTCGAACTGTTCGGACAGGTCTGGCCCGAACCCTTCATGGTCCAGCAGTTCCTGCCCAGCGTCAGCCAAGGCGACAAACGCATCGTGCTGATCGACGGCGAGGTTGCGGGCGCGATCAACCGCAAGCCCGGTGAAGGCGAATTCCGCTCGAACCTGGCGGTCGGGGGCTATGCCGAAGCCGCAACGCTGACCCCGCGCGAACAGGAAATCTGCGCCGTCCTCGGCCCGCAGCTGCGCGAGCGCGGCTTGGTCTTTGTCGGCATCGACGTGATCGGCGGCGAATGGCTGACCGAGATTAACGTTACTTCGCCCACGGGCATCGTCGCGATCGACCGGTTCAACAACAGCGATACGGCGGGCATGATCTGGGACGCGATCGTCCGGCGGATCGGTTGACGCGGCCCGCGCGTTAAGCCCGCCATGACCGATTTCATCCTGAACCTGATCCAGAGCTGGGGCTATATGGGGATTTTCATCCTCATGTTCCTCGAAAATGTGTTCCCGCCGATCCCGTCCGAAGTCATCATGGGCCTCGGCGGCATCGCCGTCGCCAAGGGCCATTTTGACTTCTGGATGCTCGTCGCGGTCGCCGTCGCAGGGACCACTGCGGGCAATTGGGTGTGGTATGGCATTGGGCGCTGGATCGGCTATGAGCGGCTGAAGCCCTTCATCGACCGCCATGGCCGCTGGCTGACGCTCGACTGGGCGGAGGTCGAAAAGCTGCACAACTGGTTCCTGAAATATGGCCCCGGCATAGTTTTCGTCGCGCGCTTCATGCCCGTCGCGCGCACGATGGTGTCGCTGCCCGCGGGGATGGTGAAGATGAACCAGGCGAAATTCCTGGCCTGGACCGCGGCAGGATCGACGATCTGGATCAGCGCGCTGGCCGGCGCGGGCAATTGGTTCGGCGGCCAGTTCGCCAATCTGGATGCGTTTGTGGGTCCGGTGGCACTGGTCGCGATTGGCTCGCTGGTGCTGCTGTATCTTTATCGCGTGGTTACGTGGAAGCCCAAGCGGGCTGACTAAACCATCCTCGTCATTGCGAGGAGCGTAGCGACGCGGCAATCCAGAGTAGGCGCAAACCCGCTCTGGATTGCTTCGCTCCGCTCGCAATGACGAGGATAGCGTGAATCACGCCCGCGGATGCGCGCTGCGATAAATATCCAGCAGATGCGCAGCATCGACCGCGGTATACACCTGCGTCGAGGCCAGGCTCGCGTGACCGAGCAATTCCTGCAAACTGCGCAAATCGGCGCCGCCCGCCAGCAGATGTGTCGCGAAACTGTGGCGCAGCGCATGCGGCGTCGTGCGTTCGGACAGCCCCAGCGCGCGCCGTGCCGTCCGCACGCTGGCGCGCACCACGCCGGGCGCCAGCGGCCCGCCGCGTGCGCCGAGGAACAGCGGTGCATCCTTCGCGATCGGATAGGGGCAGGTTTCGACATAGCGCGTTACCGCCGCCGCCACGGCGGGCAGGATCGGCACGACGCGCGTCTTGTTCCGCTTGCCGGTGACGCGCAGCGTTTCGCCCAGCGGCAGCGCCGCGCCGGTCAACCCCAAGGCCTCGCCAATGCGCAGCCCCGCGCCGTAAAGCAGCAGCAACAGCGCAAAATCGCGCGCGCCGGTCCAGCCTTGCCGCGCATTGTCCTCGACATCCTGCGCCAGCGCCATCGCTTCGGCGGGCGAAACGGGGCGCGGCAGCCCTTTCTTGACCCGCGGGCCGCGCAGCGGCGGGACGCTGGCGCCCGACCCTCCGACGAAGCGCAGGAAGCCGCGCAAGGCCGACAGCTCGCGCGCCGCCGAGGCATTGCCCAGCCCCTCGGCACGGCGGTCGGCGAGATAGGCGCGCAGGTCGTTCGGAGTCAGTTTGGTGAGCATTGTGCCATCGACGGCGCCGCCGCGATGCTGCGACAGGAAGGCGCAGAACCGCTCGGCGGTCGCGAGATAGGCGCGGCGCGTATGTTCCGACCGGCGCTTTTCATGCGCCAGATGAGCATCCCAATCGCGGATAACATCTGAAACCAAAAGCTGCCCTTCAAATCCGTTCGTGTCGAGCGAAGTCGAGACACATTGGCGCCACGCCGCGCGTCCCTCGACTTCGCTCGGGACGAACGGTGCAGATAAGCTAGTGCGTTTTGACCACCTCGGAAAGGATGCTGTCGAGCAGCAATATCCCGTCGTCGGTCACCGCCAGCCGGTCGCCGTCTTGCCGCATCAACCCCTGCCCAGCCAGCCGCGTCACCGCATCCCCGTCAACAAAAGCCTCGCGCCCCAGCCCGCTCCGTCCCTCGATCCGCGCCAGATCGACCCCTTCGGTCAGCCGCAACCCCATCAGCATCGCCTCGGTCGCGCGCTCGTGCGCGGGCAGGTCGGCTTCAACCTTCAGCCCGTGGCCGTTCCGGTCCACCGCCGCGATGAAATTCTCGGGCTTCTTGTGGCGCTCGGTCGCCTCTCCCAGCCGCCGCCCATGCGCGCCGGGGCCGACCCCGGCATAATCGGCATAGCGCCAGTAGGCGAGGTTGTGGCGGCTTTCCTGCCCGACGCGCGCATGGTTCGAAACCTCGTAGCGCGGCAGGCCCGCGGCGCTTGTCATCGCCTGCGTCGCATCGAACAGGTCGGCGGCGGCATCGCCGTCGGGAATGGCGAGGTCGCCCTTCGCCGCGAGCGTGGCAAAGCGTGTGCCGGGCTCGATCGTCAGCTGGTAAAGCGAAAGATGGTCGGTACCGAACGCCAGCGCCCCCGCCAGCTCGCTTTCCCACGCCGCCATCGTCTGGCCCGGGCGCGCATAGATCAGATCGAAACTGACCCGTGCGAAATGTTCCTGCGCCGTCGCAATCGCGCGCTGCGCCTCATCCTCGCTGTGCGCCCGGCCCAGAAATTTCAGCGCGTCGGTATCGAAGCTTTGAACGCCAATCGACACGCGGTTCACCCCGGCGGCGGCGAGATCGGCGAAATTGGCGACCTCGACGGAGTTCGGGTTCGCCTCCAGCGTAATCTCGCAATCATCCGCCAATCCCCATTCGGCCTCCGCCGCGGCGATCACCGCCGCGACGGTGGCGGGCGGCATCAGGCTGGGCGTGCCGCCGCCGAAAAAGATCGACCCGACCGTGCGATCGGGCAGCAACGCCGCCTCATATCGCAGATCAGCGAGCAGGGCGCCCTGCCACACCGCCTGATCGACGGCGTCGCGGACATGGCTGTTGAAGTCGCAATAGGGACATTTCGACACGCAAAACGGCCAGTGGACATAAAGGGCGAGCGGTTCGGCCATGGGCGAGGGTATAGGCTCAACTCGACAAGATAGCACGTCGCCCCCGCGAAGGCGGGGGCCGCTATCGGTTTAAACGGCGACGAAGGGCAAGACCTCCAGCGGCCCCCGCCTTCGCGGGGGCGACAGATTCAGAAAACACCAGACACCAGCTTCGCAAATGCGTCGGCGCGGTGGCTGATCGCATGTTTTTCTGCCGGGTCGATTTCCGCGTACGTCAGCGACTTGCCTACAGGAACAAACACCGGATCATAACCGAAACCGAGCAGCCCGCGCGGCGGCCAGGTCAGGCTGCCTTGCGCCCGCCCCTCGAACACTTCGGCATGGCCGTCGGGCCACGCCAGCGCGAGGGTGCAGACGAAGCAGGCGCTGCGGTCGACGTCCGGCCCCTGCTCGGCGAGCAGGCCTTCGACCTTGCCCATCGCCATATACCAGTCGCGGCCCGCTTCGCCCTCGAACCACTGCCGTTCGGCCCAGTCGGCGGTGTAAACGCCGGGGCGGTCGCCCAGCGCGGCGACCTCCAGCCCGCTGTCGTCAGCCAGCGCGGGCAGTCCCGCCGCCGATGCGCTGGCATGGGCTTTCAGCAACGCATTTTCGCGGAACGTCGTCCCGGTTTCCTCGGGCTCGGGCAGACCGAGGTCGCCCGCCGACACCGGTTCGATGCCGAACGGTTCGAGCAGCGCCCGAATCTCGCGCACCTTGCCCGCGTTATGGCTGGCGATGACGAGTTTCCCGGGGGTGAGTTTGCGGGTCATAAAGCCCTCTCCCCTTGGGAGAGGGTTGGGTGAGGGGGTCTTCCGTCAGAGATGGCCGCCAATCGTCCGCGCAAATCCTCCAACACGCACTCCAGATTGCTCATGATGTCATTATTCCAGTATCGGATCACATGATAACCGGCTGCCTGCAACAAGGCAGTGCGACGTTCATCGCTCGGGCTTTCCGCGTGCTGGCCGCCGTCGGCTTCGACGATGATCCGCATTTCCTCGCAGAGAAAGTCGGCTACAAATCCTGCCACCGGCGATTGGCGGCGAAATTTAAGGCCAAGGAACTGGCGGGCGCGCAGCACTCGCCAGAGCTGTTTTTCGGCCTCGGTTTCATTGCGCCGCAATTTGCGGGCAATGCCCGTTGACGGTTTGTGCTGCTTCGGCGTCACATCCCCTCACCTGCTGCGACTAGCCAGCAAGCTGGCAAGTCTCGCTTCCTCTCCCGCCGGGAGAGGAAATTATGACCGCCCCGTCGCCTTGTCCTGCGCCGCGAAAATCTCTCCGCAGCCGATGCGCGCGAGGCGCAGGAGGCGAAGCAGGCCTTCCTCGTCATAGGTCGCGCCCTCGGCGCTTGCCTGCACTTCGACAATCTGGCCGAGGCCGGTCAGCACGAAATTGCCATCGGCCTCCGCCACCGAATCCTCGTCATAATCGAGGTCGAGCACCGGGGTGCCGTTGTAGATGCCGCACGAGATCGCGCCGACCTTGTCGACGATCGGATCCTCGGCGATCGTCTTGGCTTCGAGCAGCTTGTCGACCGCGATGCGCAGCGCGACCCATGCGCCCGAAATTGACGCGGTGCGGGTGCCGCCATCGGCCTGGATGACATCACAATCGATGATGATCTGGCGCTCGCCGAGCTTTTTCATGTCAACAACGGCGCGCAAGCTGCGCCCGATCAGCCGTTGAATTTCCTGCGTCCGGCCCGACTGCTTGCCCTTGGCCGCTTCGCGGCTGCCGCGGGTGTGCGTGGCGCGGGGCAGCATGCCATATTCGGCGGTGACCCACCCCTGCCCCTTGCCGCGCAGGAACGGCGGCACCTTTTCATCGACGCTGGCGGTCACCAGCACCTTCGTATTGCCAAAGCTGACGAGAACGCTGCCCTCGGCATGGATGGTGAAGGCGGTTTCGATCGCGATGGGGCGCATCTGATCAGGGGCGCGGCCGGATGGGCGCATGGGGGATTCTCCTGTGATTGTGTGCGGCGCGCTTAGCGGCGAAGCGAGGCGAGCGCAAATCCCCTCTCCCGTCGGGAGAGGGCAGCGAGACTTGCGAACTTGTTCGCTAGTCGCAGCGGGTGAGGGGTTGTGTGCTGTCGTAACGGCACAACCCCTCACCCAGCTTCAGCTAAGCAGCAAGCTGCCAAGCTTGCGCAACCCTCTCCCCATGGGAGAGGGGGACTGCGCTTGCCCCGACGCCCCCGCGTCCCTAAATCCTCCCCATGACCACCGCGCCGATCACCGAACTCACCACGCGCGCCCGCGACGTGTTCCGGCTGGTCGTCGACGCCTATCTCGAAACCGGCCAGCCGGTCGGGTCGCGCACCTTGTCAAAGCTCGCGGCGCTCAACCTGTCGCCCGCGTCGATCCGCAACGTCATGCAGGATCTGGAAGAATTCGGCCTGCTCGCCAGCCCGCACACCAGCGCGGGGCGCCTGCCGACCGAGCAAGGGCTGCGCCTGTTCGTCGACGGCATGATGCAGGTCGCCGAACCCAGCGCCGAGGACCGCGCCCAGATCGAGGCGAGCCTGTCCGACCCCGGCCCGATCGAAAGCGCGCTGGCGCAGGCGACATCGGCGCTGTCGGGCCTGTCGGCGTGCGCCGGGCTGGTCCTCGTCCCCAAGCATGAGCGTATCCTGAAACAGGTCGCGTTCGTGCCGCTGTCGGATGCGCAGGCGCTCGTCGTTCTGGTCGCGGGCGACGGCGCGGTCGAGAACCGCGTCATCGACACCCCGCCCGGGCTCGACCCATCGGCGCTGGTCGAGGCGGGCAATTATATCAGCGCGATGCTGGCGGGGCTGACGCTGACCGAAGCGATGGCGCGGGTGCGCCACGAGATCGAGGCCGAGCGCATCGCGATCGACCGCGCCGCGCAGGATCTGGTCAGCCGCGGGCTCGCGATCTGGTCGTCCGACGGCGCCGACCGCCCGGTGCTGATCGTGCGCGGCCAGGCCAATCTGCTCGACGACAGCGCGGTCGGCGACCTCGACCGCGTCCGCCAATTGCTCGACGAACTCGAAACCAAGCAGGAGATCGCAGGGCTGCTCGACAGCGCCCGCGACGGCAGCGCGACCCGCATTTTCATCGGGTCGGAAAATAAATTATTCTCGCTTTCGGGCTCTTCCGTGATAGCGGCGCCCTATCGCGGATCGGACGGGCGCGTGGTCGGTGTGGTCGGGGTTATCGGCCCCACCCGCTTGAACTATGCCCGCATCGTTCCCATGGTGGATTTCACCGCACAATCGCTCTCCAGACTGATACGATAGGTTTATGACAAACATCGAAAACGACACGCCCGTCGATGACGGACAGGAAACCGAAACCGACGCGCCCGCAGAGGGTGCGAATGACGAGTTGGCCCAGCTGACCGAACAGGTCGCCGCGCTGCAACAGGATTTGCTCTATGCGCGCGCCGAGACGCAGAATGTCACGCGCCGCAAGGACAAGGAAATCGCCGACGCGCACGCCTATGCCGCGACCAAATTTGCGCGCGACATATTGTCGGTCGCCGACAACCTCGGTCGCGCGCTTGCCGCGCTTAGCGAAGAACAGCGCGCGTCGGACGCGATCAAACCGCTGATCACCGGCCTCGAAGCGACCGAGCGCGAATTGCTCAGCGTCTTCGAACGCAACGGCATCACTCGCATCGCCGCCATCGGCCTGCCGCTCGACCCCAACCAGCACCAGGCGATGCTGGAAATCCCGAGCAGCGATGCCGAACCCGGCACGATCGTGCAGGAAATGCAGGCGGGCTATATGATGAAAGACCGCCTGCTGCGCCCCGCGATGGTTGCGGTGGCGAAGAAAGCGGAGTAGCCAAACCCTCCCCTCCCCTCCCTTTACGGGAGGGGATACAGGGGTGGGTGCCGCGGCGCGTCTGCGCCGCATAAGAACTTGCGACATAGAGGTTGGCGAGAGAGTCTCTTGGCGCACAAGTGCGCCAGCCCCCTCACCCGCTGCGACTAGCCAGCAAGCTGGCAAGTCTCGCCGCCCTCTCCCGCAAGGGGAGAGGGACGAGCTAATCACGCCGCCTTGCGCATCTTCATCAGCTTCTTCAGCACCATTTCGCGCTTCAACCGCGACAGATGGTCGATGAACAAAATGCCCTCCAGATGGTCGTGCTCGTGCTGGATGCACGTCGCCATCAGCCCGGTCATGCGTTCCTGATGATGTTTGCCGTCCTCGTCCTGCCAGTCGACGGTGACCTCGGCGGGGCGCGTCACATCGGCATATTGTTCGGGGACCGACAGGCACCCTTCCGAATAGACGCTATGCTCCTCGCTCTCGTCTGAAAAGACGGGGTTGATGAACACGCGCGGCTCGCGGATCACCTTCTTGCCCTCTTCATCCTCGGGATCGGGTTCCTGCAGGTCGATCACCAGGATGCGCTTCGGCACCCCGACCTGAATCGCCGCCAGCCCGATGCCGGGCGCGTCGTACATCGTCTCGAACATGTCGGCGACAAGCTGCTTCAGCTCGGCATCGAAGGTCTCGACGGGCTTCGAAATGACGCGCAGCCGGGGATCCGGGGTCTCTATGATGGGTAGGATGGCCATGGGGTGCAGGTATGGTCGGAGCGGCGCGGGGTCAAGGGGGCGCAATTCCGATCCCGATTACAAATCGGGATACGGGCCACAACTAAGATCAAACTCGACGTCTGAATTTAGAGCCAGCGCCACTAACGCTTCCGGCATTACGTCGATGGCCGCTTTCGTTTCCTCAACGGATTGATAGATGCCCGACGGCGGATAGAGGTTACGCCAGAACGAGTATTGCTGCCCATCTTCGTTGCGCGAACACCACTCCTCTGTCGCGATCTGAAAGAAACCGTCCGGCCGTATACAAATTCGAAAACGGCGGGTTCCTTCACCATCGGTATAAGCTGCGACCGCACGGACTTTCACCCCACCGGCCTCCGCGCCCTGAGCGCCTGCGCCAACGTCCCCTCATCCAGATAATCCAGCTCACCGCCCACTGGCAAACCATGC
This sequence comes from Sphingopyxis sp. UBA6723, assembly GCF_002454115.1. GTDB lineage: Bacteria > Pseudomonadota > Alphaproteobacteria > Sphingomonadales > Sphingomonadaceae > Sphingopyxis. The sequence goes on from NZ_DKIH01000010.1 coordinate 194,513, forward strand.
GCCAGCTGCGTCAGCCGCACCGGATAGCCCTCCAGCCGCTCGGCGAGATAATGCGCCGTCGTCTGGCCCTCCAGCGTCGCGTTCATCGCCAGCACGACCTCGTCGATGCCGCCCGCCGCGACGCGCGCGACGAGGGCGTCGATCGCCAGATCCTGCGGGCGGATGCCCTCCAGCGCCGAGAGTCTCCCGCCCAGCACATGATATTTGCCGGGAAACAGCCGCGACTTGTCGAGCGCCCACAGGTCGGACACCTCCTCAACGACGCACAGCGACCGCGCATCGCGGCGCGGGTCGGCGCAGATCGCGCAGGGATCGTGGGTGTCGACATTGCCGCAGATGGTGCAGGTGACGAGCCGTTCGGACACGGTTTGCAGCGCCGCGAGCAGCGGCACGAACGCGGACTCCCGCTTCTTCATCAAATGCAGCACCGCGCGCCGCGCCGACCGCGGGCCGAGGCCGGGGAGACGGGCGAGTTGCTGGACGAGGGCTTCGATTTCGGTGGAGGCCATGCACAGCACCTATCGCGGCCCGCGCAGACGCACAACAATCCTCTCCCCTTGCGGGAGAGGATGCCGCAGCTTGGCGCAAGGCGCCTAGCGAAGGCTGGAGAGGGGGTGCGACGGTGCAGCCCCCTCTCCCGCTGCGACTAGCCAGCAAGCTGGCAAGTCTCGCTCCCTCTCCCGCAAGGAGAGAGGGACACTTGCGCCATTCCGAAACCTCCGCCAAAGCCCGCACCCATGCGTATGGCCTTCATGGGAACGCCGCCCTTTGCGGTGCCGACGCTCGCTGCGCTGCATGCGGCGGGGCATGATATTGCCGCGGTCTATACCCAGCCGCCGCGCCCGGCGCAGCGCGGCAAGAAACTGCAGAAAAGCCCGGTGCAGGTGTGGGCCGAAGAACACGCCCTGCCCGTCCGCACCCCGAAAAGCCTGAAAGGCGCCGACGAACAGGCCGACTTCGCCGCACTGAACCTCGATATTGCGGTCGTCGCCGCCTATGGCCTGATCCTGCCGCCCGCGATCCTCGATGCCCCGCGCGAAGGGTGCCTCAACGTCCATGGCTCGATCCTGCCGCGTTGGCGCGGCGCAGCGCCCGTGCAGCGCGCCATATTGGCGGGCGATGCCGAAACGGGCGTGACCATCATGCAGATGGACGTCGGGCTCGACACAGGCGCGATGCGGCTGGTCGAACCGACCCCGATCGGGCGCAAGACCGCCGGGGTGCTGACCCACGAGCTCGCCGAAATGGGCGCGCTGATGATGCGGCGGGTGCTGAGCGACCTGCACGCCTTTCCGCCGGTGCCGCAGCCCGACGACGGCGTCACTTACGCCGCCAAGATCGACAAGAGCGAAGCGCGGCTCGAATTTCTGGTCAGCGCGGTGCAGGTCGAGCGGCAGATCCGCGCGTTCAATCCGGTGCCGGGCGCGTTTTTCGAACTGGAGGGTGAGCGGTACAAGATATTGGCGGCCGAGGTTGTGCATCCGGGCGAGACGGTTGCGGGCGTTACCCCCGGCACGACGCTCGACGATGGGCTGACGATCGCCTGCAACCCCGGCGCGATCCGCGCGGTGCGGGTGCAGCGGGCGGGCAAGCCCGCGATGGAGGCGGGCGAACTTCTGCGCGGGCGGGGCATTCCGGCAGGGACGCGGCTCGCATGAAGGAGTCTCTTATCCTTCGTCACCCCGGACTTGATCCGGGGTCCAGGACGTCAGCGCCGCAGTGGACCCCGGATCAAGTCCGGGGTGACGAGAATGAGGGTAAGGGGCGGCGATGACCCGCTTTGCCCTCACCATCGAATATGACGGCCGCCCATACATGGGCTGGCAGCGGCAGGCGCATGGCCCCAGCGTCCAGCAGGCGATCGAGGAGGCGATCCATCGTTTCACCGGCGAAACAGTGCAGGTGTTCAGCGCCGGGCGCACCGACGCCGGGGTCCATGCCATCGCGATGCGCGCGCATGTCGACATCGCAAAGCCGCTGACCCCGTTCAAGCTGACCGAGGCGCTCAACGCCCAGCTGCGCCCCGCACCGATCGCGGTGCTCGCGGCCGAAGTCGTCCCCGACGACTGGCACGCGCGCTTTGCCTGTATCGGGCGCGCTTACGAATATCGCATCGTCAACCGCCGCGCGCCGCTAACGTGGGACAAGGGGCTGTCGTGGCAGGTTGCGCGGCCCTTGGAAGCCGAGGCGATGCACGCGGCGGCGCAGGCGCTGGTCGGCCTCCATGATTTCACCACCTTCCGCTCGGCGCATTGCCAGTCGCAAAGCCCGGTCAAAACGCTCGACAAGCTGACCGTCAGCCGCCACGGCGACGAGCTGATCATCGAGGCCGCGGCGCGCAGCTTCCTGCATCATCAGGTGCGCTCGATGGTCGGGTGTCTGGTGCTCGTCGGTTATGGCAAATGGTCGGCGGGCGAACTGAAAGCCGCGCTGGAGGCGGCGGATCGGGATGCGCTGGGGCTGAACGCGCCGCCCGACGGACTGTATTTTGTCGGCGCAACATATCCCTGATCTGTCGAACCAGCCCGCGCCGTTGCCGCTGACCGCCCTTGTCGGCCAAAATGTCGCACCGGAAAATCAATCTGGCGTGTGCCCCGATCGATCGGGCCGCTCATTCGATGGCGACGACAACCGGTCGATCGGCGCCGGCGATCGCCCGCTTCATGCCACCCGAATTAAACGGCGTCGCGATGGCGCCGGAGCGATCGACCGCGATCAAACCGCCGTCACCGCCCAGCACCTTCACCCGGTCGATCATCCTTTGTGCGGCGACCGACAGCGGTACGCCGCCATAGCGCATCCGGGCCGCGACATCGCCCGCACCGCCGGCCAGCATGAAGGCCTCGCCGATGCCGGTGCAACTGATGGCGACTTCGTCATCGGCCCATGTCCCGATACCCGGTACCCCCGTGTCGCCCACGCGACCGGCCAGCTTGCCGAACAAACCCCCGGTCGATGTCGCGGCGGCGAGCCGTCCTGTCGAATCGAGCGCCACCGCGCCGACCGTCCCATGGGTGAGCGACCATTCGCTTTGCGTCATTTCCGCCGCCTCGACGCCAATCGGTACCACATAATGCGTCGCCGGATCGGCGATGCCCGGGTCGCCATGCGTCCGGGAAAAAATCGTCGCCCCCTCGCCCGCCAGCAATATGTGCGGCGTTTGTTCGAGCACCTGGCGTGCCGCGCCGACCGGGCTGGCAATGCCGCTGGCCGCGCAGATGGCCCCGGCACGATGGCGGGCGCCGTCCATGATCGAGGCATCCATCTCGACGACACCCGCACTGTTGGGCGCCGATCCGCGTCCCGCCACATAAAGGCCGCTCGCTTCCATATCGGCGACCGCCCATTCCACCAGGTCGATCGCCGCCATCCCTTCGGCCAGCCGCGCCGCAGCCGCACGAACGAGCGCGCCGAGATGCGCCTCGACCGCGCTATAGTCGCGGCCGCGGGTTACCCCTGCCCCCCCATGCAGAACAATTTGCCACGCTATGCTCACTCGCCGATTTCCTCCACCTTGACATTGATCGAACGGATCGAGAATTGGACGCCGCTCACGCTATAGCGGGCGTTGCCATCGTCATCGCGCCCCCACCACCCCTGAGTGCGATCATCTTCCTCGAACCGGTAAATCACGCCGGTGTCGCCCGCAAAGGAAAGCCGCTCGACGCGGCGCGCCGCGCTATTGTCGATCAGCGCTTCGCCCACCACCGCGGCCGTGCTCTGTCCCGCCATCGCCATGCCGCCGCCATCGACCACCGCTGTCTTGTGATATTCGCGCCCCATGGTCGCGCGTTTCCAAGGCGCGGGACGAATGGTCAGACTGGCAAGATCAATCTCGTCGCCCGACGCCGCAAGACCCAATCGGATCGCGTCGATAGCGATCCGCTGCCGCGGGGCATAGGTCGCATCCCGCGCGTCGAGCAGGGTGACATATCCGGTGCCGACCACGGCGGCACGCTGCGCCTTCTGATCCACGATCAGCGCCGTATCTTCGTCGATGCCGAATCCGATGCGTGCGGCCGCGGGGCGCCGACCCAAGGCCACTGCCAGGCGGCCGAGCCGGGCGCGGGTGTCAAAATGCTGATCGACCAGTGGCCCGTCCCAAAAACCGATGCCGCGCCCCATCGCCAGCGCCTCACCGTCGGCACGGCCCAACAAGGCGCCCAGGCTGTCGCCGCCCATGATCATCGGATCGCTCATGATCGCGGCGCCCGCGCTGGAACCGCCAATCACGGCGCCCGCGGCCAGTCGGCTCCGGATCGCGGCCAGCATGGGCGTGTCGCGCCCGTCATCCTGCACTAAGACGGCGGTGGTGCGGGCCTGATCGCCGCCGGTGAACCAGATTGCGCCAGCGCGGGCGATTTTGGCGATTTCGTCGGGGTTATTGGCGTTGGTGCGCCACGCCGCTTCGTCTTCGGTGGTGTCCGGATCGTCTTGGGTCGCGATCCGCACTGTGGCGATTCGCGCAGGATCGACGCCGTGGCGAACGAGATCGCCCGCGAACAGCCGCGCCGACGTTGCCGGGCTGTCCGACGCGCTGGGGATGATCACAATCCCCGGCGCATCGGTGGGAATACGCGCGATGAACGCGCCGAAAACCTGATCATTCGCGGGGTCAAGACCGCCGCCGACGATCACCAGCGAACCCTGCGCCGCGGCGGGCGACGACAGGATGAAAGCGGCGGCCAGCGCCGCCAGGACCGGACGGGGCATATCGATTGTCCTTTTACCGTTCATGTATAGCCGATCGCGTGCGCCGCGATCACAAACACCGACGACAGCGCCATCAGCGCCCCCATCGGACGCCAGAAGAAACGGAGCCAGGCGACAAAATCGACCCGGGCGGCGGCAAGGCACCCCATCAGCGCGGCCGAGGTCGGCACGACAAGGTTCGTCAACCCGTCTCCGAGCTGAAACGCCAGGATCGCGGTTTGGCGACTGACACCCGACAGATCGGCAAGCGGCGCCATCAAGGGCATGGTGACGCTGGCCTGCCCCGACCCCGAAACGATGAACAGGTTGATGAGGCTTTGGACAAGATACATGCCCCACGCGGTCAGCCAGTCGGGGAGCGCACCCGTTACCCCGGCAAGCCCCGCGAGCAGACTGTTGAGCAGACTGTCCGCCGCGGGGTCGTCCCCGCCCATGACGAGGACGATGCCTTTAGCCGCCGCGATCACCAGAACGGCTGGGGCCAGCGCCACGGCGCCGTCGCGAAACGCCTCCATCAAGCTGTTGCCGCTGATGCCGGGTAGTCGTGCGACACGCGCTACCACCCCGATCACCATCCCGATGCCGACAAATTGTGCGGCAATCTCGCCCAGATAATAACCGCGGGCCGACACGCCCCACGCCACCCAGATGATGCCAAGCCCCAGCACCGCGAGGATGGTCGCATGCGGCCAGCGGAAGCCGTGGTCCGCCGCCGCCAGGGGCGCGGATCGCCAATGCTGGTCGGTATCGAAAACGGGCGACCGCGCGGGATCGAGCCTGACCATGCGCGCATGTCGCCACAGCCAAACCGCCCCGATCAGGGTGAACAATATCCATGCCAGTACGCGCAGGCCCATGCCCGACATCGGCGGCACCCCGGCGATGCTTTGCGCCACGATGACGCTGAACGGATTCATCCAGCTCGTCGCAAAGCCGATCTGGGTTGCAACATAACAGACAATCAGCCCGGTCAGGCTGTCATAACCGGCGCGAACCAGCGCCGGGATCAGGATCAGGCTGACGGCAATCGCTTCCTCGCCCATGCCGAACACCGCCCCGGCCAACGAAAACAGGACGAACAAGATGATGACCAGCGTTTCATTTTTCACTCGCCCGTCCGGCAAAGCGGCAGCGATCGCCGCTTCCACCGCGCCGGTCTTCAGAATGACGCCGAACACACCCCCGACAACCAGAATGAAAGCCAACAGGCCGACCGCCGCGCTGTCGCGATCACCCGACACCAGGCCGGCGAACAGCAAGTCGAGCAGACCCGTCCGTTGCGCATCGCCGAACAGGGGCGCGGGCTGCGCCTCTCCGGCACTGGTGAAACTGCCGGCTACGATCCGGGCCGGATCGCCTGTCATCGCAAACTGGCCCGGGACAAAAACATATGTCGCCGCCCACGCGGCCACCGCCAGCACGAGCAGGATCAGCAGTGTGTCGGGAACGCGCATCGTCCGCGCGGGACGCGCCGGTGATTCCAAAGGTTCGGCAGTCATCGAATTTCCTCCCCAAACCGGGCGCGCCTGTCAGCGCGCCCGGCGGTTCAGCGCGATCAGAATCGGCGCGTCAAGCGAAGCGTGACGAAACGGCCGATCAGGTCATGATTGTAAAGATCGACGTTGGTACCCGAGCCCAGAACGCGCGGCGGATCGCGATCGAACAGATTGCGGATGTTCAGCTGGACATAGCTGTCGCGACCAAAATCATAGCTGAGATTGAGATCGAACGTGACATAGTCATCGACGCGATATTTGGCATCGAGCGGCAGCCCGAGTGCCTCAAGCGTCCGATCGGCCGGATCGTCGCGATAGCCTGTCACATAACGCCCGCCGAACGTCGCGCCGAAATCGCCGCTGCGCCAGCGAATCTTGCCGGTGGCATAGAGCCGCGGGTAGAGATAATCGCCCGCCAGCTGTTCCTCTGGGCTGGCGAGTGACGCCTTGCGCTTGAAGTTGAGATAATAGGTCGCATCAAGCAGCAGCGAAAAGCGGCCGATCGACGTCTCCTTCAGATTGTGGGTGTAGGAAAAGTCCAACCCGTCGGTCTGCTGATAGCCAAGGTTGGTGATCTGAAAATGCGCGTCAGTGACAAAATTATTGGTGACTTCGACCCCCGGCGTACCGGTCGGCAGCAGGCCCGGGCCCGCCACCGCAAACTCCCCGGCGAGCGCCCGGCGGATGAAATCATCCTGATCGATCCCGACCAGATTGCGGTGCCGGATATTCCAGTAATCGACCCGCAGATTGATATCGCGGGTCGGCGTCAGCACGACGCCGCCGCCAAAACTGCGCGCATTTTCGGCACCGAGACCCGGGTTGCCGACGTCTTCCGACAACAAGGATTCGCCATCGGCGTCGGGATCGTTGCCGCACGCCGCGGGCGTCGCCGAACAATCCACGGTGTAGGACGACAGCAGCACCCCGGCGCCGCTTTGCGCCAGCGATGGGGCGCGGAACGACGTGGCATAATTGCCCCGCAAGGTCAGCCAGTCGGCGGCCTCCCAGCGCGCCGCAATCTTGGGATTAAAGTCGCCGCCAAAGCCCTGATAATGATCGTAGCGGCCCGCGACCTGGACGTCGAAACGGTCGGCGACTGGAATATAAACTTCACCATAGAGCGCCCAGCTGTTGCGTTTGGCGCGCGCGCTGGTCGACGAAAAGCCAAGGATCGGTTCCGGGTTGTCCTCGGTCGCGACCGCCAGGCCCGAGGGTGTATCGCGCAGGGTTTCGCGGCGGAATTCGCCGCCGAAGGCGCCCTTTACCGCCCCGGCCGGCATGTCAAAGAGCGTTCCGGTCACGCTGCCATCGAACGCGTAGAGGCGCGAGCGCCCACGTCGCTCCGCCGTCGTCCCCAACAGTTCGGCGATTCCCGCCGCCTGATCGGTCTGCCCGCCAAACGGATTATACCATAAAGTCGTTTTGCCGATGTCTTCGCACGTATCGCCGACGAAGCTCGCATCCGGACGCCCCAGATCGACATCCCACCGCTCGACCCGCGAACCGTCGCTGCACAAATTGCCCAAATTGGCGTCGTAGAAGTTCTTCGACACGACAAGTCCCGACAGTCCGCGCTGGACGCGGTCGTTGCCGCCGAACAGCACGGCGGTATCAAACGTCCAGTCGCCACCGAGCGCCCCTTTCAGTCCGCTGGTGACGCGGTAACTGTCGGACTTGACCGAGACCGCTCGCGGCGCCGGTATTTTACCCCAGGCGTAGATGGGAAAGCCGAAATAATCGCTGAAATCGCCCGCGCCGCCCTCGGCGATGATGTCGGCCTGAAGCGCCGCGGGCCAGTTCGGATTTTCCGGATCGATCGGCGCGCGCGAGAAATTGGCGGGTGAGCCGACGCCGCGTGAACTGACATGCTGATAGAGTATGTCATTATACCAGGTCAGCCAGTCGCTGATTTCAAACTGGTGGGTAAACAGGCCGCCGATCGTTTCCAGGCGGTCGCTCGCCGACACAAAGGCGTTGGTGTTGACCGCGCAATACTCGCCGAGATTGCCAACATCGAAATCATCGGCGGCGCAACCACCGTCCTGCGGCTCTTCGGTTTGGTCGAAAAATTGCAGGAAAAGATCGTTGAAACTGGGATAGAAACCTTGTTGGCTGGGCCGGAAGCTGTTGCGGCTGATCGCGCGGTCTTTCAGGAAAAACGGGTTCCGCTGAAAATAATCGACCACCAGCATGACGTGATTGCGGTCGCCAATTTTGGTCCCGAGCACCGCGGTCAGGTTCAACCTGCCCTCATTGGTTCCCGCCGTCGAATCGCCATAGCTGGCGGACAGCTCGGCGCCCTTGAAATCGTTGCGCAGCACATAGTTGACGACACCGGCCACCGCATCGGCGCCATAAATGGCCGAGGCGCCAGACGGAAGCACTTCGACCCGCTCGATCGCCGCCAGCGGAATCGAGCTTGCGTCGATGAAGCTTTCGGTGCCGCGCGCGAAGGCGCTGATCTGCGCGCGGCGACCATTGATCAGCGTCAAGGTCGAGGATGCACCCAGACCGCGCAGGGACACCGCCGATGCGCCCACCGGCGTGTCGGACGACAAGGGGCCGGCCGTGGCGGTCGAAAACGTTGCCCCGCCGCCGCCAGCGGCAGGCAGGTCTTTCAAAACGTCGATCAACGTCGATCCGCCCGATTCCAAAATATCCTCGCGCGTGACCGATATGGTCTGGACCGGGCCAATGGCATCCACGCCCTTGATCCGCGTCCCGGTAACGACGATCGCGTCTTGGTCCGTAGTCGCTGGCGACACAATGTCGCTGCCATCCTCCTGGCTTTGCGCTTGCGCCATTGCAGATAAGGAACTGCTGCCGATCAGCAGCATCAGGGCGCCGAGACGGGCGCGCCGGTTATGAGAAAAAAACATGCCAAACCCCTTTTGCAGAGAAAGGACAGGCGTCAGCCTGCCGCGATCAGATGACATACGGGGAATGAGGACGCCGCCACCCAGCGGGTGGCGATGCCGTGCGGCTATGGTGCCGCGATTTTCGTCGACAACGACAGTCCGATCCCCCGACGGGGATAGGCTATTCGTCGAACCAGTCGGTCAGGTGGAATTCGACCGAACGGCGGACGTGGACCAAACCACGAAACAAAATGGCGCGCCGAGCGATCATTTTCATATTAATGCATCAAATATCGTCGATTGCAACATGTTTAGCATAGGCGGCAGCCATCCCCGATCCACCGCCCGTTTCGGGCGGGCCTTCGCCACGCAGAACTGCAGAAAAGCGGGGCGTAGACGGCAATAGCGTTGGTATGAACCGTTGACGCCGACTGTCACCGGCGTGGCATTGCGGCCAGGCGCACCGCGCAGGCCGCCGTCGCCTTGGGGTAACGCAAAGCGGCGTTCCCTACGCCGCCACCGCGTCCTCACTCGCGCTCGTCGCCGCTTCGAGCAGCCGTTTCTCCAGAGATTTTACCCGCGCCGCACTGTCGATCTTGTCGCCGATCAGGTCGGTGACATAGAAGGTGTCGACCGCGCGTTCGCCATAGGTGGCGACATGAGCGCTGTGGACGGTCACTTTCGACTGGAAGAGCGCATAGGCGAGCTGGTTGAGTAGCGCCGGGCGGTCCTGTGCGTTGACTTCGATTACGGTAAAGCGATTCGATGCCTTGTTGTCGATGAAGACATTGGGCGCGATGCGGAAGGCTTCGGCGCGCGTGCGCGGGAGGGCGCGGGCTTCGAGTTTGGGGAGGAGTTTATGGCGGTTGGCGAGCGCGTCCTCGATCGCGCGCGTCAGTCGGCCAATCTGGCCCGGTTCGTCGAACGGGCGGCCAATCGGATCCTGGACGAGGAAATTGTCGAGTGCGAGGCCGTCGCGGGTGGTGTGGATACGCGCGTCGATGATGTTGCCGCCCGCGAGATGAATGCCCCCGGCGATGCGGTAAAACAGCCCCGGATGGTCGGCCGCGAGCACCATCACCAGGGTCGCGCCGCGATCGTCGTCGGGGACCGCGGCGATGTGCAGCGGCGCATCGCCCGCCTGCCGGATATGGACGAGGTTGGCGGCGATGACCTCGACCGGTTCGGCGATCCAATAGCTTTCGGGCAGGCGCTTGGCGACCTTGTCGAAGGTCTTCTGGTCGAAGCCGAATTGCGCCGCGACCGCCTCTTTCTTGCTCGCGATCCGCTGTTCACGGCCCTTTTGCTTATGGCCGAGGCGCAGCACTTCTTCGGCGGCGTCGTAAAGTTCGGTGAGCAATTGCCGTTTCCAGCTGTTCCACACCCCAGGGCCGACGGCGCGGATATCGACGACGGTGAGGACGAGCAGCAGGCGGAGGCGTTCGGGGCTTTGTACCTGCCCCGCGAAATCGAGGATCGTCTTGAAATCGGCGAGGTCGCGTTTGAACGCCGTCGCCGACATGAGGAGGTGATAGCGCACCAGCCACGACACCGTCTCGGTCTCGGCGTCGCTGAGCCCGAGCCGCGGGCAGACGCGTAAAGCCAGCTCGGCGCCGAGCACGCTATGGTCCCCGCCGCGCCCCTTGGCGATATCGTGCAGCAACACCGCGACATAGACGACACGTCGGGAGTGGATCTGGCCCATGATCGCGGTCGACAGCGGATGGTCTTCGATCAGCCGCCCCTGCTCGATATCGGCAAGCAGGCCGATGGCGCGGATCGTATGTTCGTCGACGGTGTAGTGATGATACATGTCGAACTGCATCTGCGCGACGACGCGGCCGAAATCGGGCACGAAGCGGCCGAACACCCCCGCCTCGTTCATCCAGCGCAGCACCGTTTCGGGATCGCGCGGGCTGGTCAGCACGTCAAGGAACAGCGCGTTGGCGCGGGCATTGCGGCGCACCCCCTGCGTCTCGATCAGCTTCGCCTCGTGCCGCGCCTGCCGCATCGCCTGCGGGTGGATTTCGAGGCCGTGCTTGTCGGCGAGGGCGAAGATTTCGATCAGGCGCACCGGGTCAGCCGCAAAGAAATCGTCCGATGGCAGCGCGAGGCGGCCGCGGTCGAGGACGAAACCGTTGAGCTTGCCGGGGCGCCGCCGGAGCGTCGGCAGGAAACGCCGCCCGCGCGCCGCCATCTGATCGTCAAGGTGGGCGAGGAAGGTGCCGGTGACGTCGCCAACACTCTTCGCATGAAGGAAATAGAGCTGCATGAAGCGCTCGACCGCGCTTTTGCCGGGACGCTCGGCGAATTGCATCCGCGCCGCAATCTCGCGCTGGACGTCGAAGGTCAGCCGGTCCTCGGCGCGGCCCGTGATCGTGTGGAGGTGGCAGCGGACGGCGAGGAGGAAATTTTCGGCGCGGGCGAATTGGCGCAGCTCCCGCACCGAGAGCAATCCTGCGTCGACCAGCTCGGGAACGGTGCGCACGCGGTGGATGAACTTGCCGATCCAGAACAAGGTGTGCAGGTCGCGCAGCCCACCCTTGCCCTCCTTCACATTGGGTTCGACGACGTAGCGCGAATCGCCCATGCGCTTGTGGCGCTCGTCGCGCTCGGCGAGCTTGTCGGCGACGAAGGCGCGCGCATTGCCCGCAACCACTTCGGCATCGAAGCGCGCCGATGCCTGATCATAAAGTTCCCGGTCGCCCCAGATGAAGCGGCCCTCGAGAAGCGCTGTGCGGATCGTCAGGTCGTCCTTCGCCGCGCGGACCATTTCGTCGATCGAACGGCTGCTATGACCGACCTTCAGCCCCAGATCCCACAGCGTGTACAGCTGCGCCTCGATCACGCTTTCAGTCCAGCTCGTCTGCTTGAACGGGGTGAGGAAGCCGATATCGATGTCGCTGTACGGCGCCATTTCGCCGCGGCCATAGCCGCCGACCGCGATCAGGGTGATCCGCTCGCCCGAAGATTTATTGCCCGAAGGATAAAGGTGGCCGACGGTGAAATCGTGGCTGAGGCGGACGATCTGGTCGATCAGGAAGGCGGTGGCGCTGGCGGCGAGGCGGCCCGACGAGGGGTGCGCGAGCAGACGGCGCTCAATCTCGGCGCGCCCGTCATCAAGCGCCGCCTTGAGCAGCGCAACCATGGCGCGGCGGCGCGCGCCCGCGTCCTGGCTTTCGGCGGCGATGGCGTCGAGCCGGTCGGCAAGGGCGCGGCGGTTGATGATCGCGCGGCGATTGTCGAGTTTGTCGAAGATGTCGCTCATGTCTCGTCCGCCAGCAGGCGCTTGAGCGCATAGAGCGCGTCGAGCGCCTCGCGCGGGGCGAGCGCGTCGGGGTCGATCCGGGCGATCGCCTCGCGCAACGCATCCTGCTTTTCGGCGGGCGCGGCGGCGAGGGTCGCGGCGAACAGCGGCAGGTCGTCGAGCCCCGCGGCGAGGCCGCCGGTTTTCGCGCGCCCGGCCTCGAGCTTGGCCAGCACCGCCTCGGCGCGCTTGACGACCGCCGCAGGAACCCCGGCCAGCCGCGCCACCGCGAGGCCGTAGCTGCGGTCGGCAGGGCCGTCGGCGAGTTCGTGGAGCAGCACGAGATCACCCTGCCATTCGCGCGCCCGGACATGGTGGAGCGAGAGCGCGTCCAGCGTTTCGGAGAGCCGCGTCAGTTCGTGATAATGCGTCGCGAACAGGCAACGGCACTTGTTCACTTCGTGCACCGCCTCGACCACCGACCAGGCGAGCGCGAGCCCGTCGTAGGTCGAGGTGCCGCGCCCGACCTCGTCAAGGATGACGAAACTTTGGGGGGTCGCCTGCGCCAGGATCGCGGCGGTTTCGACCATTTCGACCATGAAGGTCGAGCGGCCGCGCGCTAGATTATCGCTGGCGCCGACACGGCTGAACAATTTGTCGACCAGGCCGAGCTTCGCCGACGCGGCAGGGACGAAGCCGCCCGCCTGCGCGAGCACGACAATCAGCGCGTTCTGGCGCAGGAAGGTCGACTTGCCGCCCATGTTCGGGCCAGTGACGAGCCACAGGCGGTCGGCCTCGGAGAGCGACAGATCATTGGGGACAAAACGCTCGCCCGCTTTCGCCAGCGCCGCCTCGACCACCGGGTGGCGCCCGCCGACGACGTCGAGGCACGGCGTGTCGGCCAGGTCGGGGCGGCACCAATTGTGGCTCATCGCATGGTCGGCGAGCGCTGCGGCGACATCGATGCGGGCGAGGACGTCGCAGCTCGCCGCGATCGCTTCGCGCCGCGCGGTAGCGGCTTCGGTGAGCGATTCGAGATGCGCGGCTTCGGCGGCGACGGCGTGAACGCCCGCCTGCGTCACGCGGCTCGCCGCTTCGTGGAGATCGGCCGAGTTGAAGCGCACGACGCCCGCAAGGGTCTGACGGTGGGTGAAGCCTGAGTCGGGCAGCATCAGCGCGTCGGCGTGTTTGGCGGGGACCTCGACATGATAGCCAAGCACGCCGTTGTGGCGGATCTTGAGCGAGGCAATGCCGGTGCGATCGCGATACCCGGCTTCGAGCTGAGCGATCGCCTTGCGTCCATCGCGCGCCGTTTCGCGCAAGGCGTCGAGCGCATGGTCATAGCCCTCGGCGATATAGCCGCCCTGGGCGGCATCGACCGGCGGGGTTTCGATCAACGCACGCGACAGTTCGTCGACGAGCGCGCCATGACCGTCGAGCGCCGGGAGCAGGCGCGCAAGCAGCGGTGGCAGGTCGGCGCGGCGCGCGAGGCGTTCGCGCAAGAGCCGCGCGCCGCCAAGCGCATCACGCAGCTGCGCAAGATCACGCGGGCCGCCGCGCCCTGCGACCAAACGTCCGAGCGCGCGTCCCGCGTCGGGAAGCGCCCGCAGCGCCGCCCGCAATTCGCCGCGCCACAACGCATCGCGCGCGAGACCATCGACAAGGTCAAGCCGGTCGAGGATCGCGGCCTTGTCGGTGAGCGGGCTCGCCAGATCGTCAGCGAGCAGGCGCGCGCCCGCCGCGGTGACGGTGCGGTCGATCGTGCCGAGCAGGCTGCCATCACGCGACCCGGCCATCGTCCGAACGAGTTCGAGGCTTTCGCGCGTTGCCGCGTCGATCGCCATCCGCCCCGACGCCAGATGGCGCACCGGCGGCTGGAGGAAAGTCGGCGCGCCGGTGCCGACATGGTCGAGATAGGCGACGAGTGCGCCCATCGCCGCAATTTCGCCGCGCGAAAAGGCGCCGAAGCCGTCGAGCGTCTGAACGCCAAAAAAGGATTCGAGCCGCTTTTGCGCCGCTGTGCTGGCAAACTCAGGGGCGGGTCGGCGCACGATCTGGCGCGCCGACGACATCGGCAGCTCGCCCGCGCTCTCGCTGACCAGCAGTTCGGACGGCCCCAGCCGCGCCAGTTCGGCATCGACCGCCTCGGGCCGCACCGCGACAACCTCGAAGCGTCCGGTCGAAATATCGGCGGCGGCGATGGCGACTTCACCCTCGCTGCCGACTTCGGCCAGTGCGGCGAGGCGGTTGGCGCTGCGCCCTTCGAGCAGACTTTCCTCGGTCAGTGTCCCCGCGGTGACGAAGCGGACGATCGCGCGCGCCACCAGCGCCTTCGACCCGCCGCGCGCCTTGGCTTCGGCGGGCGTTTCGACCTGTTCGGCGATGGCGACGCGGTGCCCGGCGCGGATCAGCCGCGCGAGATAGGATTCGGCGGCATGGACCGGCACCCCGCACATCGCCACCGGTTGCCCCTCATGCTCGCCGCGCGAGGTCAGCGCGATATCGAGCGTTGCCGCCGCGGCCTTGGCATCGTCGAAGAACAGTTCGAAGAAGTCGCCCATGCGGTAGAAGAGCAGGCAGTCGCCCGCCTGTTCCTTCAGCGCCCCATATTGCGCCATCATTGGCGTCGCGGCGGGGGCGGCGCTGTTGCTGTTGGCGGGTTTGGGAGCGGCGGCGAGCATCGCACCCTGCTTAGTGATTGGGGGCGGCATGGCAAGGTGGGGTTGAGCGATGTGGGCTTTGGGGTGGAAAGCAGGCTTTGGCCTGTCTATCGTGCCCGCATGACGTTTGCCCGCAAGATTATTTTGCACGTTCCGGTATCGGATGAAGCGCTACTAGACGGCTTCGTCGAACAGTGCCTCATCGACGACGTTTCACTCGTGGCTGTCGTTGGTCCGGGTTGTGAGAGGATTGAGGAAATTATCGACGAAATCGTAGTGGGCGAAGGCAATGATGAGAATCGCTTTATATGCACGACCTCGCATCCGAACGAACCATTCGATGACGTGTTGAATATGGCAGAAACTTGGGAGTTTGAGCGGGGCGATCCTGTGCAACAGGTCCGACTGTAGGCGTCTGCTACTGGTCAATTCCATACCCTCGTCATCCCGGACTTGATCCGGGATCCACCGCCGCGCGCGACCGCATGGACCCCGGATCAAGTCCGGGGTGACGAAGATAGGCGGCTTCGTCCGTTACCGCGCTCGCCGCGCAGAGTAGGCGAAACCCGTCATCCTTCTCCAGCCACATTGCCGGGGTTACAATCGCCGCCTGTGACGTTAGGGAATGGGTTCGGGCGCGCGTCGGACGATTTGGATAGGGGATGGATGATGGACAGCGGCAGCAAGGTGCAGTTTTCGGACCGCGAGGCCCTGCTTTATCATGAACATGGGCGGCCCGGGAAAATCGAGATCGTCGCGTCGAAACCGATGGCGACGCAGCGCGACCTGTCGCTTGCCTATTCGCCCGGCGTCGCCGTCCCGGTGCTGGCGATCGCCGAAGATCCCGCCAAGGCCTATGACTATACGATCAAGGGCAATCTGGTCGCGGTGATTTCGAACGGCACCGCAATCCTGGGCCTTGGCAACCTCGGCGCGCTCGCCTCGAAGCCGGTGATGGAAGGCAAGGCGGTGCTGTTCAAGCGCTTTGCCGACGTCGATTCGATCGATCTGGAAGTCGATACCGAAGACCCGCAGCGCTTCATCGAAGCGGTCGAACTGCTCGCGCCCAGCTTTGGCGGCATCAACCTGGAAGACATCGCGGCACCCAACTGCTTCATCATCGAGCAGGCGCTGAAGGAAAAAATGAACATCCCGGTGTTCCATGACGATCAGCATGGCACCGCGATCATTACTGCCGCCGGTCTGATCAACGCCTGTTACCTGACCGGGCGCGATCTCGCGACGGTGAAGGTCGTCGTCAACGGCGCCGGTGCCGCCGCAATCGCCTGTACGTCGCTGATCAAGTCGATGGGGGTGCGGCACGAAAATGTCATCATGTGCGACCGCAAGGGCACCATCTATCAGGGTCGTCTGGAAGGCATGGACCAGTGGAAGTCGGCGCATGCGGTGCCGACCGAAGCGCGCGACCTGACCGAAGCGCTGGTTGGTGCCGATGTGTTCCTCGGGCTGTCGGCCGCAGGCGCACTGAAGCCCGAGATGGTCAAGGACATGGCGCCCGCGCCGATCATCTTTGCGATGGCGAACCCCGATCCCGAAATTTCGCCGCCCGATGCGCGCGCCGCGCGGCCGGATGCAATCATCGCGACCGGGCGCTCGGACTTCCCGAACCAGGTCAACAATGTCCTGTGCTTCCCCTTCATCTTTCGCGGCGCGCTCGACGTGCGCGCGACAGCGATCAACGAAGAGATGAAGATCGCCGCCGCCTATGCCATTGCCGACCTCGCGCGCCAGCAGGTGCCCGAGGAAGTCGCCGCCGCCTATGGCGGGCGGGCGTCGAGCTTTGGCCCCGAATATATCATCCCCTCCCCCTTCGACCCGCGACTGATGGAAATCGTCCCCGCCGCGGTGGCGAAGGCGGCGATGGAAACGGGGGTCGCGCAGAAACCGATCGCCGATCTGGATGCCTATCGCACCTCGCTGCGCGCGCGGCTGAACCCGACGACGTCGGTGCTGACGCTCGCTTATGAAGCGGCGCGCGCCAACCCCAAGCGGGTGGTGTTTGCCGAGGGCGAGGAAGAGGTGGTGCTGCGCGCTGCGATCCAGTTCCGCGACGGCGGCTATGGAACCCCGGTGCTGGTCGGCCGCGAGGGGCTGCGTGACAAGCTGAAGGAAATGGGGGTCGCCGATCCCGACAGCTATGAAGTCCACAATAGCGTCAATTCGCCGCATGTGCCGCAGATGGTCGAAATTCTGTACGAGCGGTTGCAACGGCGCGGGTACCTGCGCCGCGATGTCGAACGGATGGTCAACCGCGACCGCAACATCTTCGGTTCGCTGCTGCTCAAGCTCGGACTGGGCGATGCGATGATCACCGGGGTTACCCGCACCTATTCGCAGACGATGCGCGAAGTGCGCCGGGTGATCGACCATGCGGAGGGCAAGACGCCGTTCGGCATCCATGTTTTGGTGGGCCAGCATCAGACGATCTTCATGTCCGACACCACGGTCAACGAGCGGCCGAGCGCCGAAATGCTGGCCGACATTGCCGAGCGCACCGCGCAGGTGGCGCGGCGGATGGGGCATGAGCCGCGCGTCGCCTTCCTGTCCTATTCGACCTTTGGCAATCCGCCGGGCAGCTGGCTCGACAATATCCGCGACGCGGTGGCGATCCTCGATCAGCGCAAGCCGGGGTTCGAATATGAAGGCGAAATGGCGCCCGACGTCGCGCTGAATGAAAAGGTGATGGCAAAATATCCGTTCTGCCGCCTGTCGGGACCGGCGAATGTGCTGGTCATGCCCGGGCTGCAATCGGCGAACCTGTCAGCAAAGCTGATGCGCGAGCTGGGCGGCGGCGCCGTCATCGGCCCGATGCTGGTCGGCATGGAGCATCCGGTGCAGGTCGCGACGATGGCGTCGCCGGCGTCGGATCTGGTGACGCTGGCGGTGCTGGCGGCGGGCGGGATCGCGCAGTAATTTCTATTGATCCTCCCTGTGGCGCAGCCATGGGGAGGGGGACCGCTCGCGAAGCGAGTGGTGGAGGGGCCGCGACCTTTGCGCCATCGCCCCTCCGTCAGCGCTTCGCGCTGCCACCTCCTCATAGCTACGCCACAGGGAGGATCAAAACGCCTTACTGCCCGCTCGGTGCGCCTGCACCCGGCGCACCAACCGCGCCGATGTTGCCGAAGATGTCCTCAAAGAAGCTGCGCTCGCGGCCCAGCGTCGGGGTCTTGTCGCCTTCGGGGCTGATCTTGCTCACCAGTTCCAGCCCGGTGCGATCGACCGCCGCCACATTGCCCGCGGCATCGAAGCGGACGCGCAGCACCTGCTGGTCGACCGGGCGCGGCTTGGCAAAGGCGAGCTGGCGCGTTTCGCGCGAGACATAATAATATTCATTGTCGCTGAACTGGCCGACAAAGGTCGGACGGCCGAGCGTCTTTTCCACCGATTCGCGATTGTCGACGCCCGGGGTGATCGCGCTGGTCAGCAACGGATCGACGACATAACCTTGCCGACCCTTGAGCTGCGAACAACCGCTGGCGGTAAGCGCGACGGCAAGCCCGAGCACGATCAGGCGCGCGCGCGGAGCGGCAGACGAAAGCTTGAAATTCGGCATCTATAATCTCCGTTGCGCCTGTCGCGGCCTTTGCCAGCGGTCGGCGCTCGCTCCCGCGCCTCTTAACCGCAAGCGGATAGGACGCACAAGCCGCTTGTGGCGCGGTGAAGCTTGCCACAAGCTGACCGGCGCGGCGCGTTCCCACCCCTTTTCCAAGGCGCCAATTGCGCCTAAGCGGAACGCATGTTCTCACTCCGCAATCTTTTCCGCACGCAGCCCGACCCGCGCGAGGCGCGCCGTCCGCTGTGGAACGCCGTTGTCGCGACCGCGCGCGCGCCGCATTGGTATGCATCAGGCGGTGTCCCCGACACGCTCGATGGCCGCTTCGACATGGTCAGCCTGGTGCTGGCGCTCGTGCTCCACCGCATCGACGAAGATCCGGCACAGGGGCGCGCCGGGGTCGAACTGACCGAATTGTTCGTGACCGACATGGACGGCCAGATGCGCCAGATCGGCTTTGGCGACATGGTCGTCGGAAAGCAGATCGGGCGGATGGTCGGCGCGCTCGGTGGGCGGCTGGGCGTCTATCGCGCCGCCGACGGGTCGGAGGAGCTGCGCGCCGCGCTGGTCCGCAACCTGTGGCGCGGTCATGAGCCCGATGCGGCGGGGCTGGCGCATGTCATGGCCGAGGTAGCAAAGCTGCGCGCAGCGCTGGCGGCGACGCCGGTGGCCGAGCTGATCGTCACGGATCGGCTGGGCGGCGCCGAGGCATGAGCGCGGCGCCCGAATTTTCGCTGATCCTGACGCTGGCCGATGCCGCGCAAGGACGATCCGTGGCGGTCGAGGCGGATGCCGAAGCGCGCGACCGGATCGCGCAGCGGCTGGCGCTGATCGCGGTCGATCGCTTTGCCGTGACTGCCGAGATTCGCGCCGTCGCTGGCGGCATCGGTGCCAAGGGCGCGGTCGATGCCAGCATCGTCCAGCCGTGCGCGGCGACCGGGCTGCCAGTGCCGGCGACGCTGAACGAGCCGTTCGACCTGCGCTTCCTGCGCGATATCGACGCGCCGGTCGATGCCGACGAAGAGATCGAGATCAGCAGCGAGGATTGTGACCTGCTGCCGCTCGAAGGCGACCGGATCGATCTGGGCGAAGCGGCGGTCCAGACGCTATCGCTCGCACTCGACCCCTTCCCGCGCCACCCCGACGCCGATCGTGTGCTGGCGGAAAAAGGCGTGCTGAGCGAGGAGGCGGCGGGGCCGTTCGCGGCGCTGGCGAAGCTGCGCGGGACGCCGAAGGCGTAACCGCCATCGTCATCCCGGCGAAGGCCGGGATCTCACCGGTGCCGAAGGACGTGAGGGCGCGATCCCGGCCTTCGCCGGGATGACGACTCAACTACAGGCGATCTAACGTCAACGGCTCTCAGGCTCGGCCTTCGGCGCGTCCTCGACCAGATCGGCGACCGCGGCGTCAAGCCCCGGCTCATCCTCGGCGGGCGGCGTTTCGGCGGCGGGCTTGGCCGCCGCTTCGGCCGCCGCCGCCTTCTCTTCACGCGACGGCGGCAGCGCACCACCAAGCGCATTGGCCAGCCCCAGCAATTGTTCGCCAATCACCTTGTCGACCGCAGGGGCAATGTCGGCGGTCTTGAAGCGCATATAGCCTCCCACGACATAATCGAAGCGCAGCGCGCTGCCGGTCGGGGTCGCCTTGATCTGGATTGTCAGCGTGCCGCCGACCGCCTCGCCCTGTAACGGGCCAAAGGCGCCCGACAGACGGAGCATCTGGCCTGGTTTTGAGAACAGCACGCGCGCGTGTTGCACGCTGCCGACCCCCGCGCCAGTGTCGGGCAGTTTCTCACAGAAACAGCCGCCGGCCTGCGAATCGAGCCAGAAATTCGCGGCGTCGCCCGACCAGCTATGATCCTTTGACCACCAGTTTTGCGGCATCCGCAGCATTTTCCACACATCAGCGGGGGTCGCGGCGACCTGCGCGGTGTGCGCGACGGTGAAACCGGCGTCGCTTTGGTCGACGACCTTGGCTTGCGCCGGAACGGCAAAAGATGCCGCGGCAAACAACGCGACCTTCACGAGACAAGATTTCAGGCGCATCGTCATCCCCCCTTACCGCCACTCCACTTCGTCAATGCGAGCGTAGCGAAGCAATCCAGAGCGGTTTACGCTACTCTGGATTGCTTCGCTACGCTCGCAATGACGTTATAAAAGATGTTGCCCTAAGCCTCAGGCGTCAGGACGGCTTCGATCGCGTCGTTGACCTGATCGATCGGCGCCATGCCATCGACCCGCGTCACGATGCCGCGCGCGTCATAAATCGGCAGGATCGGTGCGGTCTTGGCGCGATATTCGGCCATGCGGGTGCGCACCGTTTCTTCATTATCGTCGGGACGACGCTTGAAGTCGTGGCTGCCGCACTGATCGCAGGTGTCGGCGACCTTGGGCAGCTTGTAGCGGTCGTGATAGCCCGCGCCGCAATTCCCGCACGAGAAACGCCCCGTGATGCGGTCAACGAGCGCATCTTCCTCGACCAGCAATTCGATGACATGGTCGAGCTTGCGGCCGCGGTCCGACAGGATCGTGTCGAGCGCATCGGCCTGCGCTGCAGTACGCGGGTAGCCGTCGAAGATCACCGAGGTTTCGCCGCCCAACTGATCGAGCCGTTCGCCGATCAGGCCCGACACAATGTCGTCTGACACCAGTTCGCCCGCATCCATCACCGCTTTGGCCTGGACCCCGATCGGGGTTCCCGCCTTGACCGCGGCGCGCAGCATGTCGCCGGTCGACAGCTGGACCATGCCATGCTCGTCTTCCAGGCGCACCGCCTGCGTCCCCTTGCCCGCCCCCGGCGGACCCAGCAAAATGATGTTCAGCGTCATGGAAGCCCCTGTTGCCTCTGCCCGGTCGCAATTGCCGTAGCTTGGCGTTTAGCGCCGCGCAACGCCGCCTTTCAATTTCGCCTTTTTGATCAGGTCGCCATATTGATGCGCCAGCATGTGGCTCTGGATCTGGCTGATCGTGTCGATCGTGACGTTGACGATGATCAGCAGGCTGGTACCGCCAAGCGCAAAGGGCAGCCCGGACTGGGCAATGAAATACTCGGGGATCAGACAGATCGCAGCCAGATAGGCCGCACCCAGCACGGTGATGCGCGTCAGCACATGATCGAGATAGGCGGCGGTGTTCTTGCCGGGACGGATGCCCGGAATGAAGCCATTCTGGCGCTTCAGATTGTCGGCGGTTTCTTCTGGGTTGAAGACGACGGCGACATAGAAGAAGCAGAAGAAGATGATGCCCGCAGCATAGAGCGCCATGTACAGCGGCTGGCCATGCGCCAGATACTGGTTCAGCGAGATCAGGAAATCGCCGGTTGCGGTATCGCCCTGAACATTATTGCCCATCATCTGGGTGATCGTCAGCGGCATCAGCAGCAGCGACGAGGCAAAGATCGGCGGAATCACGCCGGCGGTGTTGACCTTGAGCGGCAGATGGCTGCGGTCGGCCTGCATCCCGCCGCGCTGCGTCGCGCGCTTGGGATATTGCACCAGCACGCGGCGCTGGGCGCGCTCCATGAACGCGATAAAGGCGATGATCAGGATCGCACCGGCAAACACCGCAACCACGGTGCCGCCGCCCATCGACCCTTCGCGCACCTGGGTGAACATCTGGGCGAAGCTGCGCGGCAGCTGCGCCAGGATGCCCGCCATGATGATCAGCGACACGCCGTTGCCGATCCCGCGCGCGGTGATCTGTTCGCCGAGCCACATGAGGAACAGGGTGCCGCCGACGATGCTGATCACCGCGCCGATGCGGAACATCATGCCCGGATCGACGACCGCGGCAATCCCCTGGCTCGCGCCGAGCGTTTCGAGCCCGACGGCAACGAAATAGCCCTGAATCGCGGTCAGGAACACCGTGCCATAGCGCGTATATTGGTTGAGCTTCTTGCGCCCGCTCTCACCCTCTTTCTTGAGCGCAGCGAGGCTGGGCGACAGCGCCGCCGCCAGCTGCACGACGATCGAGGCGGTGATATAGGGCATGACGCCAAGCGCGATGATGCTCATGCGCTCCAGGCTGCCGCCCGAAAAAGTGTTGAAAATGTCGAGGACGCCGCCCGACGCGGCCTGGCTGTAGAGCGTCGACAGCGCGACCGGATCGACACCGGGCAGAGGGACGAACGACAGGAAGCGAAAGACGATCAGCGCGCCGATCGTGAACCAGATGCGGTTCTTCAGTTCGGTCGCCTGCCCGAATTTCGAAAAGTTCAGGTTGGAAGCAAGCTGGTCGGCGCGAGAGGCCATGGTATTATCCTCGGATAGTCCGGACCGCGCCCCCGCGACCCGGCGCCTATGTGCGTTCGCCGGTCACGAAGCGCAAGGGGAAGAAAGCCTATTTCGCAACGCAGCGCGTCGCCAACGGGCATCCCATCTGCCAGTTCGTATCAAGCGAAGTCGAGATACCGCTCGATCTTGCGCCGACCCGAAGGGTGTCTCGACTTCGCTCGACACGAACGGGAAATAAAAGTTTGTCAAACCGCAAAGGGCGGCCCGTATTCTGAGCCGCCCCTTGTCGTCGATTATTCGGCCCTGGCTTTGGCGCGGCGCTGCGCCTTCTTGCCGTCGCCTTCGGGCTTGGCTTCGGGCAGTTCGACCTTGCCGCCGGCCTTTTCGACCGCTTCGATCGCGCCCTTCGACGCGCCGGCCACGGCGAAGTTGAGCTTGGCGGTAAATTCACCCTTGGCGAGGAGGCGGACGCCGTCCTTGCCGCCGCGAGCCACACCAGCCGCCTTGAGCGCGGCGTGATCGATCACCGCCTTGGCATCGAGCTTCTTGGCGTCGATCAGCTTCTGGATCATGCCCAGATTGACGATCGCAAAGTCCTTGCCAAAGATGTTGTTGAAGCCGCGCTTCGGGATACGCATGTGAAGCGGCATCTGACCGCCTTCAAAGCCGTTGATCGCGACGCCGCTGCGGGCCTTCTGACCCTTCTGGCCGCGGCCGGCGGTCTTGCCCTTGCCCGAGCCGATGCCGCGTCCGACGCGCATCCGGCCCTTGCGGGCGCCCTTGTTGTCGCTGAGTTCGTTCAGTTTGATCGTCATGGTTGCACTCGCTTTCGCTGTGGTCGCGCTATGGACTGCCGCTTTCCGGGGAAAGGCGTTCAGTCCGGTTCAATTTCACTCGATGGCTGAAAACCGGGGTACGCCCCGGCCTTTTCCATCACGATGGCCTGGGCGACATAGCCGCGGCCATCGACACTGGTGATCGACGGGCTGCCGTGGAGCTGCCACCCCCGGTTGAGCAATCCTTCGACGCGGGCGCAGAATGCGCTGTCGTCGGGACCGGTCAACAGGCGGTAGAGCTTCACCGCGCTTTAGCCCTCGACGACTTCCACCATGTGCGGCAGCTTGCGAATCATGCCGCGCACTTCGGGGGTGTCGATCAGCTCGACCTCGCGGTGCATCTTGCCCAGGCCGAGGCCGGTCAGGATGGCACGCTGGCTGCTCGGCCGACGGATCGGCGAGCCGATCTGGCGAATCTTGATCTTCTTGTCAGCCATGATCTTACTCCGTCACCGCCGCGGCTTCGGCTTCGGCTGCACGGTCGGAAGCACCGCCGCGCTTGATCAGATCCGACACCTTCTTGCCGCGACGCTGCGCGACCGACTTGGGGCTGGTCTGTTCGCCGAGCGCCTCAAAGGTCGCGCGGATCATGTTATAGGGGTTCGAGGTACCGTTCGACTTGGTCACCACGTCGGCCACGCCGAGCGATTCGAACACGGCGCGCATCGGGCCACCGGCGATGATGCCGGTACCGGCAGGCGCCGAGCGAACGGTGACAAGGCCAGCCCCGAAATGGCCACGGCCATCATGGTGCAGCGTGCGGCCATCGCGCAGCGGAACGCGGATCATCGACTTTTTCGCAGCAGCGGTCGCCTTCGAAATGGCTTCCGGCACTTCGCGGGCCTTGCCATGACCGAAACCGGCGCGGCCCTTGCCGTCGCCAACGACGACGAGCGCAGCGAAACCGAAACGCTTGCCGCCCTTCACTGTCTTTGACACGCGGTTGATGTGGACGAGCTTTTCGATCAGCTCTTCGCCGCCGTCATCGTCACGCGGACGACGATCGTCGCGGCGACCACGGCCACCGCCATCACGGCCACCCCGGTTGCCGCCAGGGCCACCGGCACCGCCGCCACGGCCGCGGCGCGGAGCCTGACCTTCGGGCGCGGGTGCAGCTTCGGGAGCGCCTTCGACGTTCTGTACTTCGTCTGCCATATTAGAACTCCAATCCGCCTTCGCGAGCCGCGTCGGCCAGCGCCTTGATGCGCCCGTGGAACAGGAAACCGCCGCGGTCGAACACGACCTGCGTCACACCCGCCTTTTTGGCGGCAGCGGCGAGGCGCTTGCCAACGTCGGCAGCCGCCGCGGTGGTCGCGCCGGTCTTGCCGCGGACATCCTTGTCCAGCGTCGAAGCCGCAGCCAGCGTCTGGCCGGCGGCATCATCGATAAGCTGGGCATAGATATGCCGGCCCGAACGGTGCACCGACAGGCGCGCACGCCCACCAGCCCGCTTGCGGAGGGCGGTACGAACGCGCTGACGGCGTTTTTCGAATTGGGTAAGATGTGCCATGGCTTACTTCTTCTTGCCTTCTTTGCGGAAGATGTACTCGCCGCGATATTTGATGCCCTTGCCCTTATAGGGTTCGGGCTTACGCCAGCGGCGGATTTCCGCTGCAACCTGACCAACCTGCTGCTTGTCGATGCCGCTGATCTCGATCGTGGTGTTGTCGGGCGTCTTGATCTCGATGCCTTCGGGCACCGCGAAATCGACATCATGGCTGTAGCCGAGCTGCAGCTTCAGATTTTTGCCCTGCGAGTTGGCGCGATAGCCGACACCGGTGATTTCGAGAACCTTGGTGAAGCCCTCGGTCACGCCGGTGACCAGGTTCTGCACCAAAGTCCGCTGCATGCCCCAAAAGGCGCGCGCTTCGCGGGTACCGTTCGCCGGCTGCACCGAAATGCTGCCATCGCCAACTTCATATTTGATGTTGTCGGACAGCGGCATCGCAAGGGTGCCCTTCGGACCCTTGACCGACAGCTGGCCGCCGTCGATCGCAGCGGTAACACCGCTGGGCATCGGGACTGCTTTTTTACCAATGCGTGACATCAGAACACCTCCGCCAGCACTTCGCCGCCGACATTATGCTCGCGAGCCTCGGCGTCCGATAGGACGCCGCGCGGGGTCGACACGATGGTGATGCCCAGGCCGTTGCGCACGATCGGCAGGTCTTTCGACCCCGAATAGATGCGGCGACCCGGCTTCGAAACGCGCGCCACATGGCGGATCGCCGGCTGCCCTTCGAAATATTTCAGCTCGATGCGGATGCCCTTGTGCTCGCCCTTGGCGCCCAGCGCTTCTTCGCTGTAGCCGCGGATATAGCCTTCGCGCTGGAGGACATCGAGAACGCGGACGCGCAGCGTCGAGGCCGGCGTCAGGACGCTGTCCTTCTTCGCCGTCTGGCCGTTGCGGATGCGGGTGAGCATATCACCCAAAGGATCGGTCATTGCCATCTTGTCAGTCCCTTACCAGCTCGACTTAACAACACCGGGGATCAGGCCTTTGTTGGCCAGATCGCGGAGCTGAATACGGCACAGCCGGAATTTGCGATAATAAGCGCGCGGGCGCCCCGTCATCTCGCACCGGTTACGGATGCGGGTCGGGTTACCATTGCGCGGGATTTCCGCCATCTTGAGGCGCGCGATCAGACGCTCGCCTTCGTCGAGCGAGGTGTCCGCTGCCATCGCCTTCAGCTTCGCGTAGCGACCGGCATATTTCTTCACCAGCTGCTTGCGACGCTCATTTTTGTTCGTCGAACTCAGTTTCGCCATGACTTAAGTTCTCTTTCCTTTTGAGAGAGAGCCAGCCTGATCCGAAAGGATCAAGCGGCTGCCTTTTCTTCGGCTGCGATCGGGAAGGGGAAGCCGAACAGCTTGAGCAGTTCGCGGGCTTCGTCATCCGTGCGCGCCGTGGTGGTCACGATCACATCCATGCCGCGCACCTGGTCGATGCGGTCATAGTTGATTTCGGGGAAGATGATCTGCTCTTTCAGGCCCATGGCATAATTGCCACGACCGTCGAAGCTCGTCGCCGACACGCCGCGAAAATCGCGGATGCGCGGCATTGCGATGGTGATCAGGCGGTCAAGAAATTCGTACATGCGTTCGCGGCGCAAGGTGACCTTGCAACCGATCGGCATGCCTTCGCGCAGCTTGAACTGAGCGATCGACTTCTTGGCCTTGGTCACGACAGGCTTCTGGCCCGCGATCAGCTCCATTTCAGCAGCTGCCGCTTCGACCTTCTTCTTGTCCTGCGTGGCTTCACCGACGCCCATGTTGAGCACGATCTTTTCGATCTTCGGCACTTCCATCGCGTTCTTGTACCCGAACTTCTCGGTCATCGCCTTGACGATCACTTCGTCATAGCGGGTCCGCATGCGGGGGGTGTAATTATCAGCCACTGATGGTCTCCCCGGACTTCACGGCGACACGCACCTTTTTGCCGTCCTTGGTTTCGAAACGCACGCGCGTCGGCTTGCCGCTCTTGGGATCGGCAATCGCAACCTTGCTCGCGTGCAGCGGCGCTTCCTTGCGTTCCAGACCACCCTGCGGGTTGGTCTGGCTCGGCTTGCGGTGCCGCGTGATGACATTGACGCCCGCGACCACAACCTTGCCGTCTTTCGGCAGGCTCTGCGTCACTTCGCCGGTCTTGCCCTTGTCCTTGCCGGACAGGATGACAACCGTGTCGCCCTTTTTGATCTTGGCCATACCCATGGTCAGAGAACCTCCGGTGCCAGGCTGATGATCTTCATATAGCCACGGCCGCGCAGCTCGCGGACGACGGGGCCAAAGATACGGGTGCCGATCGGCTCCTCGTTCTTGTTGACGAGCACGGCAGCGTTGGTGTCGAAGCGGATCACCGAGCCATCGGCGCGGCGCACATCCTTGCGGGTGCGGACGATGACGGCGCGATGCACGTCACCTTTCTTCACCTTGCCGCGCGGCTGAGCTTCCTTGATCGACACGACGATGACATCGCCGACGCCGGCAACACGGCGCTTCGACCCGCCCAGCACCTTGATGCACTGGACGCGCTTGGCACCGCTGTTGTCAGCGACTTCCAATTGTGACTGCATCTGAATCATCGATGCATTTCCTTCTATTGTGGCCTACCGGGCTACCCCGGCGGTTCCGTGAACTGGTGTCAGCCTTCGGCCGCGGCGGGAGCAGCCGTTGCCGGCTTGCTGTGGGTGTCGACCTTGTCGAGCACCTTCCACGTCTTGAGCTTCGAAATCGGCTTCGTTTCCTCGATGCGGACGGTTTCGCCGGCCTTGATGGCGTTGTCCTCATCGTGGGCGTGATACTTCTTCGAACGGCGGATGATCTTGCCGTACAGAGGGTGCTTCACCTTCCGCTCGACTTTCACCACGACGGTCTTGTCGCCCTTGTCGGACACCACCGTACCGGTCAGAATGCGCTTCGGCATCGATAGTCTCCTTACTTCGCGGCCGAGCGCGTGCGCTCGGTCTGCTGCGTCTTGATGCGGGCGATCGAACGCCGGACTTCCTTGACGCGCGATGCTTTTTCAAGCTGGCCGGTGGCCGCCTGGAAGCGGAGGTTGAACGCCTCGCGCTTCAGTTCGCCAAGCTGTTCCGACAGCTGATCGTCGGTCTTGGCCTTGAAATCTTCGGTCTTGGACATGGCCCTTAACCCTCCAGGTGCGAGGTGTCGCCGAGACGGGCAATCACCTTGGTCTTGATCGGCAGCTTCATCGCCGCACGTTCGAATGCCAGCGCGGCCACGGGGCCGGGAACGCCGTCGAGTTCGAACAGGATGCGGCCCGGCTTGACGCGCGCGGCCCAGAATTCCGGCGAACCCTTGCCCTTACCCATGCGGACTTCGGCCGGCTTCGACGACACTGGGACGTCGGGGAAGATGCGGATCCACAAACGGCCCTGACGCTTGATCGCGCGGCTGATCGCACGACGCGCCGCTTCGATCTGGCGCGCGGTGATCCGCTCGGGTTCGAGTGCCTTCAGCCCATAGGAGCCGAAGTTCAGGCTGGTTCCACCCTTGGCATTGCCATGGATACGGCCCTTGAAAGCCTTGCGGAACTTGGTTTTTTTCGGTTGCAACATGTCAGTTGTCCTTAGCGGCGATCTTCACGAGCCGGACGGACGCCGGTCGTCTGTGCATCGAGCATCAGACGGTCGGTCGCCATCGGGTCGTGGCCGAGAATCTCGCCCTTGAAGATCCACACCTTGATCCCGCACACGCCATAGGCGGTATGAGCGGTCGATTCGGCATAGTCGACATTGGCACGCAGCGTGTGCAGCGGCACCCGGCCCTCGCGGTACCATTCGGTACGTGCGATTTCCGCGCCGCCGAGACGGCCGGCGCAGTTGATGCGGATGCCTTCAGCGCCCAGACGCATCGCCGACTGCACCGCACGCTTCATGGCGCGGCGGAACGCGACGCGGCGTTCGAGCTGGTCGGCAATGCCCTGGCCGACGAGCTTGGCGTCGACTTCGGGCTTGCGGATTTCGACGATGTTCAGTGACACGTCGCTGCCCGTCAGTTCGCCGAGCTTCTTGCGAAGCTTTTCGATGTCGGCGCCCTTCTTGCCGATGATGACACCCGGACGGGCGGCATAGATCGACACGCGGCACAGCTTGGCGGGACGCTCGATCACGACCTTCGAGATCGCGGCCTGCGGCAGGGTCTTGAACACAAACTGGCGGATCTTCAGATCCTCGACCAGCATGCGGCCATAGTCCTGACCTTCGGCGAACCAGCGGCTGTCCCAAGTGCGGTTGACCTGCAGGCGCAGGCCGATCGGATTGCTCTTCTGGCCCATATTACGCCTCTTCTTCCTGTTCGCGCACAACGATGCGGATGCGGCTGAACGGCTTGACGATCCGGGTCGACTTGCCGCGACCGCGCGCATGCCACCGCTTCATCGAGATCGACTTGCCGACGCTTGCTTCCTGGATAACCAGCGCATCAACGTCGAGGTTGTGGTTGTTTTCCGCGTTGGCGACGGCGCTGGCGAGAACCTTGCGCACGTCGACAGCCATCGCCTTCTTCGAAAAGGTGAGGATGTTCATCGCGTCTTCGACCTTGCGGCCGCGGATCAGCGCAGCGACGAGGTTCAGCTTCTGCGCCGAACCGCGAATCTGCGTGCCGACTGACAGCGCCTCGTTATCCGCAACGCGGCGGGGGGACTTTTCCTTGCCCATTAGCGTTTGCCCTTCTTGTCAGCAGCGTGACCGGGGAAGAAGCGCGTCGGCGCAAATTCACCCAGCTTCATGCCGACCATGTCTTCGTTGACCGATACCGGCACGAACTTGCGGCCGTTATAGACGTTGAAGGTCAGCCCCACGAACTGCGGCAGGATGGTGGACCGGCGTGACCAGGTTTTGATAGGCGCATTGCTGCTGCCTTCCTGGGCCGTTTCGGCTTTCTTGAGCAGATGGAGGTCCACGAAAGGACCCTTCCAGACCGAGCGAGCCATGGCTTACCTCTTCTTCTTCGCGTGACGCGACCGGATGATCATCTTATCGGTCGATTTGTTGTGGCGCGTGCGCGCACCCTTGGTCGGCTTGCCCCACGGGGTAACCGGATGACGGCCGCCCGAGGTACGGCCTTCGCCGCCGCCATGCGGGTGATCGACCGGGTTCTTAGCAACACCGCGGGTCAGCGGGCGCTTGCCGAGCCAGCGGCTGCGACCGGCCTTGCCGAGGTTGGTGTTCTGGTTGTCGGGGTTCGAAACCGCGCCAACCGTACCCATGCAATCGCCGCGAATGTAGCGCTGTTCGCCCGAACCGAGACGCACGATGACAAGACCGCGGTCACGACCGACGACCTGCGCATAGGTGCCAGCCGAACGAGCGATCTGGCCGCCCTTGCCCGGCTTCATTTCGATGTTGTGGACGATCGTGCCGACCGGCATCTGCGACAATTCCATCGCATTGCCCGGCTTCACATCGGTCTTTTTGCCCGCGATCACCTTGTCGCCAACCGCCAGACGCTGCGGCGCCAGGATGTAAGCGACGCGGTCCTTGCCAGCATCGTCCTTGCCATAGTTGACGAGGGCGATGAACGCGGTGCGGTTGGGGTCATATTCCAGACGCTCGACCGTGCCTTCGACGTCCCACAGGCGGCGCTTGAAATCGACGATGCGATAACGCTGCTTGTGACCGCCGGCGATGCCACGCGAGGTGACATGGCCCTTGTTGTTGCGGCCACCGGTCTTGTTCTTGCCTTCGGTCAGCGCCTTGACGGGCTTGCCCTTCCACAGCGACGATTTGTCGACGAGAATCAGGCCGCGCTGCGCGGGGCTGGTCGGATTATAGGACTTAAGTGCCATTTTCTTTGCCTCTTCCTACAATCAGACGCCGGTGGTGACGTCGATCGACTGGCCTTCGGCCAGACGAACGATCGCCTTCTTCACGTCGCTGCGGGTGTAGGGCTTGCCCTTCCAGCGCTTGGTCTTGCCCTTGGTGATGAGCGTGTTCACGCCGATCACCTTGACATCGAACAGCGCCTCGACGGCGGCCTTGATGGCGGGCTTGGTCGCATCGCCTGCGACCTTGAACACCACCGCGTTGTTTTCGCTGAGCATCGTCGATTTTTCGGTGATCACTGGAGCCAGGATCACGTCATAATGACGAGCGTCGACAGTTTTTGCCTTAGCCATTGAAGCGTGCCTCCAGCTTTTCGAGGCCGGCGCGGGTCAGGACCAGCGTATCGGCGCGCAAAATGTCATAGACGTTGGCACCCATCGCCGGCATCGAGTTGATACCGATCAGGTTGGCCGACGCCATGGCGAAGCTTTCGTGCACCGCATCACCATCGATGAAGAGTGCGCGATTGCCGAGTTCGAGCTTGCCGAGCTGGCCGGCGAGCGCCTTGGTCTTGGCATCCTTGAGCTCGAGCGTGTCGAGAACGAGGATTTTGCCGCCCTTCGCCTTGTCGCTCAGCGCCATTTTCAGGCCGAGCGTGCGGATCTTCTTGTTCAGCGAGTGGCCGAAGGTGCGGGCACGCGGGCCATGCGCCTTGCCGCCGCCGATGAAGATCGGAGCTGCGCGATCGCCGTGACGGGCGGTACCGCCGCCCTTCTGGTTGCCGAACTTCTTGCCGGTGCGCGACACATCGCTGCGTTCGCGAGCGGCACGCGCCGGACCGCGGCGCTTTTCGAGCTGCCAGCTGACAACGCGGTGAAGGATGTCGGCGCGCGGGTCGACGCCGAACACATCGTCATTGAGATCGATGTCTGCGCCGGCCTTGCCGTCAATGGTGTGAACCTTGACCTTCATGATCAGGACTCCTGTGCGCCGTCGGTGGTGGCAGTGTCGACCACGGTGTCTTCGACCGGGGTTTCCACAGGCGCATCAGCCGGGGCTTCTTGATTGGCGTTCGCCGCGCTCTTGATGCCCGCCGGATAGGGGGCTTCGGGATGACGCGGCAGCTTGACGGCGTCGCGGACCATCAGCCAGCCACCCTTCGAGCCAGGGACCGAGCCCTTGACGAAGAGAAGGCCGCGCTCGACGTCGGTGCGGACGATTTCGAGATTCTGCTGGGTGCGATTGCGCGCGCCCATGTGACCGGCCATCTTCTTGTTCTTGAAGACGCGGCCCGGATCCTGACGGTTACCGGTCGAACCATGCGCACGGTGGCTGATCGAAACGCCGTGGGTGGCGCGCATACCGCCGAAACCCCAACGCTTCATCGCACCGGCAAAGCCCTTACCCTGGGTCACGCCCTGGATGTCGACGATCTGGCCAGCGACGAAATGGTCGGCCGACAGTTCGGCACCGACGTCGAGCGTCGCGTCGTCAGCGACGCGGAATTCGACGACCTTTGCCTTGGGCTCGACTTCGGCCTTGCCGAAGGCGCCGCGCTGCGGCTTGGCGACGTTCTTCGCCTTGGCCGATCCGGCACCGAGTTGGACGGCCACATAGCCGTCGCGTTCTTGTTCGCGCACAGAGATAACCTGACAGCCTTCGAGGCTCAGGACGGTGACGGGCACATGGCGGCCGTCGTCCTGAAACAGGCGGGTCATCCCCATTTTCTTCGCGATCACGCCAGTCCGCATGATCATACTCCTCAACAGAGGCCGGGCGGACCATTCCGCACGGCGTGTGGGCCTCCGTCGGGGCGAACCCCGGTGGAAACCCTCCCAGCCCAGAATTTCGATGGTCGCCCCGTCCGGGCTGAGGTGCCGCCTTCCCGAGGGAGAAGCGGCGAGACGGGGGACGCAGCCCGGACCATGTTGCTTCCAGGGAAGCGGTCCGGCGGTATCCACCCTATCGTCGGTCCGGATCGCTCCGAACAATGCAGTCACCGAAGTGTCTGCCGATAGAGACCCCGGCCTGCGCCGGGGCGTCGCTAGCTTAAGCCAGCTTGATTTCTACGTTCACGCCCGCGGCAAGGTCGAGCTTCATCAGCGCATCGACCGTCTGCGGGGTGGGCTGCACGATGTCGAGCAGCCGCTTGTGGGTACGCACCTCGAACTGCTCGCGCGACTTTTTGTCGATGTGCGGGCCGCGGTTCACGGTGAATTTTTCAATGCGCGTCGGCAGCGGGATCGGGCCGCGAATAAGCGCTCCGGTACGACGCGCCGTGTCGGCGATGTCGGTGGTAGCCTGATCGAGCACGCGGTGATCAAAGGCCTTGAGGCGAATGCGAATATTCTGCGTTTCCATGACTATTCCAGTCGAATCCCGTCTGACGATGCGAAAGAGCCGAAATGGCCTGTTCCGGCCCCCTACTGGAAGCCGGCCCGGCCATCAAAAATCTTTAAGCTACGAGCCGCCCGAATCGCTTCCGAATCAGGCGGCTCGCGGCCCTATATTACTTTGTGATCGTCGCCACAACCCCTGCGCCGACGGTACGACCGCCTTCGCGGATTGCAAAGCGCAGACCCGGGTCCATGGCGATCGGTGCGATCAGCTTGACGGCCAGCTGGACGTTGTCGCCCGGCATCACCATTTCGGTGCCCTCGGGGAGGATGACCTCGCCGGTGACGTCGGTGGTGCGGAAGTAGAACTGCGGACGATAGTTGGCGAAGAATGGCGTGTGACGGCCGCCTTCGTCCTTCGACAGCACATAAACTTCCGAAGTGAATTCGGTGTGCGGCTTGATCGTGCCGGGCTTGCAAAGAACCTGGCCACGCTCGACTTCTTCACGGCCGACGCCGCGGATCAGCGCGCCGACGTTGTCGCCAGCCTGGCCCTGGTCGAGCAGCTTGCGGAACATTTCGACGCCGGTCACGACGGTCTTCTTGGTGTCCTTGATGCCGACGATTTCGACTTCTTCACCAACCTTGACGATGCCGGTTTCGATACGACCGGTCACAACCGTACCGCGACCCGAAATCGAGAACACGTCTTCGATCGGCATCAGGAAGGGCTTGTCGAGCGGACGTTCCGGCTGCGGGATCCACGCGTCGACGGCTTCCATCAACTTCAGGATCGCGTCCTTGCCGATGGCGTCGTCGCGGCCTTCCAGAGCGGCAAGCGCCGAACCCGGGATGATGGGGATATTGTCGCCGTCGAAGTCGCGCTTCGACAGTTCTTCGCGGATTTCGAGCTCTACGAGTTCGAGCAGTTCGGGATCGTCCAGCTGGTCGACCTTGTTCAGGAAGACGACCATGGTCGGCACGCCGACCTGCTTGGCGAGCAGGATGTGCTCCTTGGTCTGCGGCATCGGGCCGTCAGCGGCCGACACCACCAGGATTGCGCCGTCCATCTGGGCAGCACCGGTGATCATGTTCTTCACATAGTCGGCGTGGCCCGGGCAGTCGACGTGTGCATAGTGACGCGCGCCGGTTTCATATTCGACGTGGGCGGTCGAAATGGTGATGCCGCGCTCGCGCTCTTCGGGCGCCTTGTCGATGTTCGCGAAGTCGACGGCGACGCCGCCCGACGTTTCGGCGAGCACCTTGGTGATCGCTGCGGTCAGCGAGGTCTTGCCATGGTCGACGTGACCGATGGTGCCGATGTTGCAGTGCGGCTTGTTCCGCTCAAATTTTGCCTTGGCCATGATCTTACCCTTGTCCTTAGTCTGGCGTGTCTAAATGCTCAGAAAATTGTTCGTTCGGCGGAACCGCCTGATGAAACAGGCGCCGCCATTAGTCGGCTTTGCAGAAGAGGGCAAGCCCTGCGGGGTGAAAGCGGCCCGAAAGCCGTTCACCCCGCAAAAAGCTTACGCCATTTTGGCTTTCACCTCTTCGGCGACGTTCGTCGGCACTTCTTCATAATGCGAGAATTGCATCGAGTAGCTGGCGCGACCCTGGCTGAAGCTGCGCAGCTGATTCACATAGCCGAACATGTTCGCTAGCGGCACGATCGCCTCGACGACCTGGGCGATACCCCGGCTGTCCGTGCCCTGAATCTGGCCGCGACGGCTGTTGAGATCGCCGATCACGTCACCCATGAATTCCTCAGGGGTCACAACCTCGACCTTCATCACCGGCTCGAGCAGCTTGATGCCGGCCTTCGCCGCCACTTCGCGCATCGCCGCACGGCCTGCGATTTCGAACGCCAGCGCCGACGAGTCGACGTCGTGATAGGCGCCGTCCGTCAGACGGATTTCGAAGTCGATGATCGGGAAGCCGATCATGTGACCATTTTCAGCCGACTCGCGCATGCCCTTTTCGACCGACGGGATATATTCGCGCGGAATGTTGCCGCCCTTGATCTCGTCGATGAAGGTGATGCCCGCGCCGCGCTCGCCGGGAGCAACGGTCACCTTGACGCGGCCGAACTGGCCCGAGCCACCCGATTGCTTCTTGTGGGTATAGTCGACGTCGACCGCTTTCGCGAGCGATTCGCGGTACGCCACCTGTGGCGCGCCGACGTTCGCTTCGACCTTGAACTCGCGCTTCATTCGATCGACGAGGATGTCGAGGTGAAGCTCGCCCATGCCCTTGATGATCGTCTGGCCCGATTCATGGTCGGTCGACACGCGGAACGACGGATCCTCAGCAGCCAGACGGTTGAGCGCGATGCCCATGCGTTCCTGGTCGGCCTTGGTCTTCGGTTCCACCGACAGCTCGATGACCGGCTCGGGGAATTCCATCCGCTCGAGGATGATCGGCGCATTGGTGGCGCAGAGCGTGTCCCCGGTGGTGGTTTCCTTGAGGCCGGCAAGCGCCACAATGTCGCCCGCATAGGCTTCCTCGATGTCTTCGCGGCTGTTCGCATGCATCAGCAGCATGCGGCCAACCTTTTCCTTCTTGTCCTTCACCGAGTTCAGGTACGTGCCCTTGTTCAGGGTACCCGAATAGATGCGGGCGAAGGTGAGCGAGCCGACGAACGGGTCGTTCATGATCTTGAAGGCGAGCAGCGACAGCGGCGCATCATCGGCGGGCGGACGCGAATCGGGCGTTTCGCCGTCGAGCTTGAGGCCCTGCACGTCCGGAATGTCGAGCGGCGAAGGCAGATAGTCGACAACCGCGTCGAGCAGCGTCTGCACACCCTTGTTCTTGAACGCCGAGCCGCAGAGGACCGGAACGAACGCCTGCGCCAGCGTCCCCTTGCGGATCAGCTTCTTGAGCGTGGCGACGTCGGGAACGGTGCCTTCGAGATAGGCTTCCATCGCGTCGTCGTCCTGTTCGACGGCGAGCTCGACGAGCTTTTCGCGATATTCGGCAGCCTTGTCGACGAGGTCGGCGGGGATCGCTTCATAGAAGAATTCGGCGCCGAGGCTTTCGTCCTTCCAGATGATCGCGCGCTCGTTGACGAGGTCGACGAGTCCCTTGAAGTCGCCTTCGGCGCCGATCGGCAGATACAGCACAGCGGGCGTCGCACCCAGGCGATCGATGATCGTCTGGACGCAATAATAGAAATCGGCGCCGGTGCGGTCGAGCTTGTTGACGAAGCACATCCGCGGCACTTTGTACTTGTCGGCCTGACGCCACACGGTTTCCGACTGCGGCTCAACGCCGGCAACGCCGTCGAAGGCGGTGATCGCACCGTCGAGGACGCGCAAGCTGCGCTCGACTTCGATGGTGAAGTCGACGTGGCCGGGGGTGTCGATGATGTTCAGGCGATGCTCGGGACCCTGGCCTTCTTCGGCCTTCCACAGGCAGGTCGTGGCAGCCGACGTGATCGTGATGCCGCGTTCCTGTTCCTGTTCCATCCAGTCCATCGTCGCGGCGCCGTCATGGACTTCGCCGATCTTGTAGGACTTGCCGGTGTAGTAAAGGATACGCTCGGTCGTCGTGGTCTTGCCGGCGTCGATGTGCGCCATGATCCCAAAGTTGCGATAATTTTGGAGCGGATGGCTGCGTGCCATGGTCTTTTCCTTGGATGTGGGGGGCGGCCTGTTGAGCCGCCCCCGATATAGGAAGAATTGTTGCGATTGCGAGACGCCCCCAGAACACGGGGAGCGTCCCGGCAATTACCAGCGGTAGTGGCTGAAAGCGCGGTTCGCTTCGGCCATACGGTGGGTATCTTCGCGCTTCTTCACCGCGTTGCCGCGGTTGTTCGACGCGTCGAGCAGCTCACCCGACAGGCGCGCGGCCATCGTCGTTTCGCTGCGGTTGCGCGCCGCGGTGATCAGCCAGCGGATCGCCAGCGCCTGCGCGCGGTCGGGGCGGACTTCGACCGGAACCTGATAGGTCGCACCGCCGACGCGGCGGCTGCGGACCTCGATGTTCGGGCGGATATTCGCCAGCGCTTCGTGGAACACGGCGAGCGGTTCCTTCTTGGCGCGGGCTTCGACCGATTCGAGCGCACCGTAAACGATGTTTTCGGCGACCGACTTTTTCCCGTCCAGCATGACGCTGTTCATGAATTTCGACAGCACCGTATCACCGAAACGGGGATCGGGCAGGATTTCGCGGCGTTCAGGACGACGACGACGAGCCATAGGATATTCCTTTACCAACAGCGTCCCGGCGCAGGTGCGACATCGGGACGATCAATTCACCAGAAAAAGCGGCGCCCTTACTTCGGACGCTTCGCGCCGTACTTCGAACGGCTCTGCTTGCGGTCCTTCACACCCTGCGTATCGAGCACGCCGCGCAGGACGTGGTAACGCACACCGGGAAGATCGCGGACACGGCCGCCGCGGATCAGCACAACGCTGTGTTCCTGAAGGTTGTGGCCTTCGCCGGGGATGTAGGTGATGACTTCGCGCTGGTTGGTCAGGCGGACCTTCGCAACCTTACGGAGCGCCGAGTTCGGCTTTTTCGGGGTCGTCGTATAGACTCGGGTGCAAACGCCGCGCTTTTGCGGGTTTGCGTCCATCGCCGGGACCTTGGACTTCACCTTCTGGGGAGTCCGGCCCTTGCGGACCAGCTGGTTGATCGTGGGCATGAATGCTTCACCTTTAAATGTTCGCCCATCGGAGCGAACGGTTACTGTACCGCGGTGGATGAAGCATTGGTCCAAAGTCCCGCAGAAATCCGCGGAAAACGGGCAACCTTGTAACAGCAAAAGACCCCGGCTGATCATCTCGATCGTCCGGAGGCTTCATCCGCGCCAGCAATGTTCAGCGCTGTTGTAACCGAAAAAGGCGGTTAAGCGCCGCTTTCGATCGACGCGGCCCCTAGCGGTGATTCCCTTGAGGGTCAAGGGGCGAGCAAGATTGTTGCGCCACGCCCGCCGGGCTATCGGTGGCCGATGCCCGCGATCCGCCACGCCAGCTTTGCACCCCAGGTCGCCCCCGACACCCGGCTGCTGATCCTCGGCAGCCTGCCCGGTGCGCGGTCGCTCGCCGAGCGGCAATATTATGCGCATCCGACGAACCAGTTCTGGCGGCTGGTCGGTGCGGTGATCGGCGAACCGCTTGCAATGATGCCCTACGACGACCGACTGGCCCGGCTGCGCGCCGCGAAGATCGGCCTGTGGGACGTGATCCGCACCGCCGAACGACGGTCGAGCAGTGACAGCGAGATTCGCGCGTTTGAAGCGCAGGATCTAGCGTCGCTGGTGGCTACCTTGCCCAAGCTGAGCATGATCGCATTTAACGGTGGTACGGCGGCGGCCATCGGACGGCGGCAATTGCCGCCCCTGCAAAGCATCGCCGTCATTGATCTGCCATCAAGTAGCGCCGCCAACACCAGCGGCTACGCTGCCAAACTGGAGGAGTGGCTACGGCTGCGCGACGCGCCAGCGCAATAACCCATCGTCATTGCGACCCCGGCGAAAGCCGGGGGAAGCAATCCATAGCGGTTACCGCCTACTCTGGATTGCCGCGTCGCTTCGCTCCTTGCAATGACGAGGAAGGTGAGATCAGTCGATCACCCTGCCCCGCGCCATCACGAAATCGACCTTTTTCAGCGCCCGCACATCGGCGATCGGGTCGCTGGCGACCGCGATGATGTCGGCGCTCTTACCCGGCGCGATGGTGCCGATTTCATTCGACAGGCCGAGCAGGTCGGCGGCGTTCACCGTTGCGGCCTTCAGCGCCGCGACCGGGGTCATGCCGTGCTGCACCATCAGTTCGAACTCGTCGCCGTTGCGGCCGTGCTTCGATACGCCGGCGTCGGTGCCGAAGGCGATCTTGACTCCGCGCGGGACGAGCTGTTCCAGGCTCTTGCCGGTGATTTCGATCCGCCATTTGATCTTGGCCAGCACATCGGGTTCATAGGCGCCCGGATTAGCCGCGATGCGTTCCTTATAGCCATTCACCGTCGACAGCGTCGGGACATAATAGGTTTTCGATTTCGCCCATTGGGCCATCGTCGCTTCGTCGAGGATCGTGCCATGCTCGATCGAATCGGCGCCTGCGGTCAGCGCAAGGCGGATGCCATCGGCGCCATGGGCATGGACCGCGACTTTTTTGCCGAACAACTGGGCGGTTTCGACGATCGCCTTGGCCTCGTCGTCAAACATCTGTTTGCCCAGCCCGGCGCCAATGCGGCTGTTGACCCCGCCGGTCGAGGCGAATTTGATCACATCAGCGCCGCGCCCGACCTGGAGCCGCACCGCGCGGCGACAATCGTCGGCGCCGTTGCACGTATTGCCCGCCCCTGCAAAAAAGGGCCGCAGCTCGTCGCGATAGCCGAGCGAGCCGTCCATATGCCCGGCGCTGCCCGAAATGCTGGCCCCCGCATCGACGATGCGCGGCCCCTGTACCTTGCCCGCGAGGATCGCGTCGCGCAGCGCCAGCGTCGCGCCGTCGCCATCGCCGAGGTTGCGGACCGTGGTAAAACCCGCGCGCAGCGTCTTCATCCCGTTGACCTCGGCATTGAAGGCCTGCGCTGCGGGGCTGAGCGTGACATCCTCCAACTGCCCCGCGATGCCGCCCGCGTCGCTGGTCAGATGGACATGGCTGTCGATCAGGCCGGGGAGGACATATTTGTCCTTGACGTCGATCAGCGTCGCGCCGGGTTCGGCGGACTGATAACCGTCGGCGACACTGACGATGCGCCCGTTTTCGACGACGATCGTCGACGCGCCACGCACCGGCTTGCCGGGTTCGGCGAGCAATTGCCCGGCGTGGATTACGGTGCGCGCGGGCGCCTGCGCAGCAAGCGGGGTTACGAGCGCCGCGCCGAGCAGCGCGAGCGGAAGGCAATGGATCGGTTTCATGCTGGCATCCCCTGATTTGAGTATGGGGTCCGTTAAAGCCGATCAGAAGCCGAGCGTAAAGCGCAGCGCCGCGCCCTTGTCGTCGGACAGCGCGGCGATATGGCCGGGATCGCGGCGGACCCAGCTGTTGGCGATCAGGTCGCCGCCAAGCAGGGACAAGGCATAGCTCGCCTCGATCACCAGTTCGCGCCCCGTCGGCGCAAGACTGTAGGTGCGGCGGCCGAAATCGGTTCGGCCGCTGGCATAGTCATGCGCGACGGGCAGCAAGAGGTCGATGCCGCCCCGCGCGACGCGCATGGGCTGGGCAAAGCGGAGCGCCGCGCGGTCGCCGGGACGGAGCAACCCCGCCTTGGCGACGTCGAACGAGAAAGCCGACGACCATAGCGTGCCGCCCGCGACCAGCCCGCCGCCAGCGGGGCGAGTCCACATCTGGCGCCACGCACCCGACAGGCTCCACCCGTTCGCGAGGTCGACGCCGAGGCTGGCGTCACCGACCAGGCTGGTTGCCCCAGCCGACCCGAAAACCGGACCGAGCCGCGCGCCAAGCAGGCTGTCCGATTCGCGCAGCCAGCTGCCCCCGAGCGCGGCGCGGGCGGGTCCGAACCGGGCATCCCACGATGCGCCAAGCCGCTGGTAGCGACTGTCGCGGCCCGAGCGATAACGAAGCAGCGGATCGTCCTGCCAGCGCGAGCCCGCCACCCAGCCATCGTCCATCATGATGCTGACATAGTGATTGGCCGCGACGTTGTGACGCAGCACCAATCCGATCCCGGGGGTCGCGGCGAAGCCCAGCCCGTCGTGCGCGCCATCACCGATCAGCATCGCGTGGCCGCGCTCGCCGCGTTCGCCCGCGAGCAGGCCGCTGATTCCCCGGCCAGCGGCAAAGCCGATCCGCGTCCGGGCATCGAGGCGCGTCATCACCGACGCCGCAAGGGTACGCGCCATGCGCGCGTCGTGGAACGACAACCCGGCCAGCGCATCGCCCCCGCTTGCACCCGTCGCAGTGACGAGCGACAGCGCGGTTATATGGTTGCCGGCGCTTTGCTGGCGCACAAGACCGCCGAGCACGCCCGACAATTTGAAGTCGGGGCGGCGCGGCGCCAGCGACTGCCCGAAGTCGACGCTGAACGCGCGGCCAAAGCCATCGGCTACCAGCCCAATCGTGGATCCGGCGCGCCCCGCGCCCGCATCGCCCATCGGCCCGCCCAGGATGCCAAGCGCGCTGCCCAGATTTACAACGGTCGCCGTCCCCGCGAGCGTCGTCGCCCCCATGGGCTGAAACGCACGCGCAATGTCAAGCACGCCCTGTCCATAGACCGCGTCGTCACCCGCCGCCCCGGCATCGCGCGCCGATTGATAAAGCAATTGCACGATCTGCTGGCTCGAAAGGTTCGGAAATGCCTGGGCCAGCAATGCGACCGCCCCGGCGACTTGCGGTGCGGCAAAGCTGGTGCCGCTGATCACGAACACAAAATTGCCGCTGGTTTCGATCACGCCGTCTTTATAGGCGCAGCATACTCCTTCGCCGAGTGCCGCGAGATAGGATCCGGCATAAGTGCCGGCGCGGTTGCTGAAATCCGAACGTACGCCGTTTTCGTCCACCGAACCGACGATGATGACGAGCCCACCCCCGGCATCGCGAAGCCCTTGCGCAAACAGACCGGGGTTGTTCGGGTCGTTGCCCCCCGCCGTCGTGTCGCCTTCGTTACCCGCCGAAAGGATCACGATGATTCCGGCGGCGGTTGCGCGCTGCACCGCGGCGCGCAACGTCGCGCCGGGGCCGTCGTCGCCGCCCAGCGAGATATTGACGACGCGGGCGCCCGCCGTCACCGCGCGGTCGAGCCCTGCGGCGATCGCGCTTTCAGGAAACAGGCACCCGCTTTCGTCATTGGTCGGATCTTCGGTCGCGCAGCTGCCCGGGCGGTCGGCGCGTAGTACGAGCAGATTGGCATTATAGGCGATACCCATCGTGCCCGCGTCATTCTTTGCTCCGAGCAATATCTGCGCGACATTGGTGCCGTGCGTGCCCTCGCCATTGATGCCGCGCGATCCGGCGAGGTCGGCCGAGAAGGACGAGATGCGACCGGCAAATTCGGGGCTGTCGGCGTCGATGCCGTCGTCGATGACCCCCGCCAAAATCCCCTGCCCCGTCGCGCCCGCCTGATAGGCAGTGATCGCGCCGTGGAAGTTGACCCCGTCCGATCGCCGCGTTTCGGCAGTGTTGAAATTGCCCGTCGGTGGCGGCGTGGGCGTCGGGGTTGGTGCGGGGGCCGGCGTCGGGGTCGGTGCGGGCGCCGCGGGCGGAACCGGTGTCGGGGAAGGCCGCGCCCCACCGCCGCCGCCGCAACCGGCTAGCGATAGCGCCGCGACGCTGAGCAGCAGGGGCAAAGGCCGCCCTGCCATCCGCCGGACGCCTTTGCGTCGGTTCTGATGCACCATCGCCATTCCTTTTGCCCTGACCGCCGCTAGCCTAGCGGAGCGAATAGCGAAGCGGTAGCAAAGAGGTGTTAATCCGGAGTTCCAATCCTCCCTGTCGCGCAGCGATGGGGAGGATCCAATTTGCTGGTCTTGCCGCCGCTTCTTCCACCCTTTATGCGCCGCCCCGCCATGCCCGTCCCGCTTCACCATATCGATTGCTGGATCTTCGATCTCGACAACACGCTCTATCCGCCGTCAGCACAGCTGTTCGACCTGATCGACGAGCGCATGGGTGCCTTCATCATGCGGCTGCTCGATTGCGATGCGGTCGAGGCGCGGCGGGTGCAGAAGCTTTATTTTCACGACCATGGCACGACCATGGCGGGGTTGATGCGTCACCATGGCGTCGATCCCGAAGATTTTCTGGTCGACGTCCATGACATCGCCCTCGACCGGATCGCGCCCGACGCACGGCTGCGCGCGGGATTGGCGCGGCTGCCCGGGCGCAAGCTGGTGTTTACCAACGCCGATGCCGATTATGCCGCGCGCGTGCTCGATGCGCGTGGCATCGCCGACCTGTTCGGCGGCATCTGCGACATTCGCGCCACCGGCTATATGCCCAAGCCCGATCCAGCGGCCTATGCGACGATGATTACGCATCTGGGCATCGACCCGGCGCGCAGCCTGTTTGTCGAAGATATGGCGCGCAACCTGACCCCGGCCAAGGCGCTGGGGATGACCACCGTCTGGCTGGACAATGGCAGCGAAAGCGGCCATCGCGACCACCTGCCGGACCAGGTCGATTTTCACGTCAGCGACCTTGCCGACTGGCTCGATAGCTTGCCTGCACCCTGGGGGATTTCATGACGACCGAACTGCAATCGACGATCGACGCCGCGTGGGAAGCGCGCGACGCTTTGGGGCTGACAACGCAGGGTACCGTGCGCGAGGCGGTCGACACCGCGCTCGCCGGGCTCGACGACGGCAGCTTGCGCGTCGCCGAGCGTGACGCTGGGGGGACATGGCAGGTCAATCAATGGCTGAAAAAAGCGGTGCTGCTATCGTTTAGACTCAACGACATGGAACTCATCGAAGGTGGCCCCGGCGACGCGCGCTGGTGGGACAAGGTGCCGTCGAAGTTTGCCGGGTGGGGCGAGAATCGTTTTCGCGACGCGGGTTTCCGAGCTGTACCCGGTGCGATCGTCCGCCGCGGCGCCTTTATCAGCAAGGGCGCGGTGCTGATGCCCAGCTTCGTCAATATCGGCGCCTATGTCGGTGAAGGGTCGATGGTCGATGCCTGGGCCACCGTCGGCAGCTGCGCGCAAATTGGCGCCAACGTCCATCTGTCGGGCGGCGCCGGGATCGGCGGGGTGCTCGAACCGCTGCAGGCCGGACCGGTGGTGATCGAAGATGGCGCCTTCATCGGCGCGCGCGCCGAAGTCGCCGAAGGCGTGATCGTGCGCGAGGGCGCGGTTCTGTCGATGGGCGTCTATCTCGGCGCCTCGACCAAGATCGTCGACCGCGCGACGGGTGAGATTTTCATCGGCGAAGTGCCGCCCTATGCGGTGGTTGTTCCCGGCGCGCTGCCCGGTAAGCCGTTACCCGACGGCTCGCCCGGCCCGTCGCTGTACTGCGCCGTGATCGTCAAACGCGTCGATGCCAAGACGCGCGCCAAGACCGGCATCAACGAGCTGCTGCGCGACTGAAGCCCCATTGCCGCTCGTCGAATGCTGCGTCGGGTTGGTAGAAGTTTGACATCGTTTTGCGATCGCCCTGCCCAAAGCAGCGCGCGGAACGCCCGCCGCCGGCGTGTCCGGTTGGGGGAGGAAACCATGCGTCGCATTTCAGCTGTTTCGTCGCTGGCCATGGCTATGGCCTGCTCGCCGACGTTGGCGAAGGCGCAAGAAGTCGCACTTGACCCTACCCCGGCTATCGAAACGCCCGCCAACGGCGCGCAGCGTTACACCCAGAGCGATTTCGCCAGCTTTTCGCCGCGCACCGCGCTCGACATGGTCGAGAAGGTCCCGGGCTTCCTGATCGTCACCGGCACCAACGGCGGTGAGCGCGGACTGGGAGCCG
This sequence comes from Sphingopyxis sp. UBA6723, assembly GCF_002454115.1. GTDB lineage: Bacteria > Pseudomonadota > Alphaproteobacteria > Sphingomonadales > Sphingomonadaceae > Sphingopyxis. Next base: position 239,112 of record NZ_DKIH01000010.1, read on the forward strand.
CTACGCAGAATGTCCTGATCAACGGCGAGCGTATCGCCAACAAATCGACCGATGCGCGCAGTGCGCTGCAACGCATTGCCGCCATGCAAGTGGCCTATATCGATATCGTCGATGGTGCGAGCCTGGACGTCCCCGGCCTGACCGGTCAGGTCGCCAATGTGGTTCTGGTCGCGGGGGCGGCGCAAGCTGGCTTTACGACGACAATGCGCTGGCAACCCGAATGGCGACCGCGGATTGCCGACAATTGGTTGAACGGCGAGGTTTCGACAACCAGTCGGCTCGGCGGCACCAATGTCACGCTCAGTCTGAAAAATGATGCCACTCGGCAGGGGCATTGGGGGCCAGAACAACGCTTTGACGGCAATGGCGACCTGCGGTTCGTGCGCGACGAGTTCGGCGCTTATGACGGCGACCGGCCGCGACTGTCGGCGGCGCTCGCGCGCACGACGGTGAACGGCAACAAGTGGAACTTCAACGCCGGCGGGCAGCTGCAGCTGCTACGCGATCAGGTGACGGGTTCTTCGGTCCAGCCCGTCTTCGGCCGGGTGACCGAGAAATTCCGCTTCACCGAGAATGAGTATAATTTCGACATCGGCGGCGATTATGAGCTGGGGCTGGGCAAGGGTCGGCTGAAGCTGATCTCGCTCTATCGCTTTGAACACAGTCCTGTCGTCGACAGCTTCGTCGTCGAGCGCGAGTTCGGCGTGAGGTCGGGCGAGCGCTTCACGCAGCGCGCCGATGAGAGCGAATCGATCCTGCGCGGCGAATATAGTTGGCGCACCGCGGGCGGCACCGACTGGCAGGTTGCGCTGGAGGGCGCCTACAACACGCTCGACGTCGACGCCGAATTTGCCACGTTGCAACCCGACGGCAGTTTCCTGCCGATCATCTTCGGCGGCGAGACGACCCAGGTCGAGGAAAGACGCGGCGAAGCGTCACTGACCTGGGGGCGTGCACTCGCGTCCAACCTGACCGCGCAGATCAACCTTGGCGCCGAATATAGCGGGTTGTCGTCATCCGGCCCGGGCGGGCTGACCCGCCGCTTTATTCGTCCCAAGGGCAAGCTCGCGCTGGCGTGGAAGCTGGGCGCCAAGACGACCGTCAACTGGTTCGTGCAGCGCCGCGTCGATCAGCTCAATTTCTTTGATTTCGCCAGTTCGGTCGATGTCGCCAATGGGCAGGGCAATGGTGGCAACGGGTTGCTGGTGCCCCCTGTTTTGAACCGAACCGAGCTGGAGTTCGTTCAGGACATGGGCGCATGGGGCAATGCCTCGGTCGCCTTCGCTTATGCCTATGCGCAGGATCTGGTCGATCAGATCCCGCTGTCGCCGACCACCGAAGGCCGCGGCAACCTGCCGGGCGCCCATCTCTATCGCATCAGTTCAAAGGCGACGCTGTTGCTCGACCGGCTGGGCTGGAAAGGGGCGCGCATCAACAGCGACCTGACCTGGCGCCGCAACCGGGTGCGCGATCCGCTGACCGACGGATGGCGCAACCAGAGCCAGGGGCAGGAATATCTGGTCGATGTGAGCCTGCGGCATGACATTCCGGGATCGAAGCTGGCGTGGGGGGCGGGCTATTTCGATGAGCGCTACAGCCCCAATCTGCGGCTCGGCGCGATCGAGAACGACTACACAGACGGCGCATTCGTCACCGCCTTTGTCGAGCATAAGGATGTCGCCGGGTTTACGGTGAAGCTGTCGTATCGCAATCTGGCCGGGATGATCGACGCATTCGACCGCACCGTGTTCGTCGATCGCCGTGACGGGCCGGTCGCTTTCAGCGAAAGCCGGCGGCGCAAGTTCGGGCAATATGTCCAGCTGACCATGACGGGGACGATTTAAGCACAGTTATTCCGGCGACGCCCGGAGGACGAGGCAAGGGCGCCGCGCCGCCTTTTTTTACCGCTCGCTCAGATAATAGCGCTCGCGCGCAGTCAGATCGGCGTTCAGTTCGTAAACAATCGGCTGGCCGGTCGGAATTTCCAGGCTGGTGATATCGGCGTCCGAAATGCCCGACAGATGCTTGACCAACGCGCGCAGGCTGTTGCCATGGGCCGAGATCAGCACGGTTTTGCTCGCGGCAAGCTCGGGCACGATCGAGGCTTCATAATAGGGGAGCACACGCTCGATCGTGTCTTTCAAGCTTTCGGCTGAGGGGATGGCGATGCCCGCGTAGCGCGGATCGCTGGCGAGATTCCAGGGCGAGCCCGGCTCGAGCGGTGGCGGCGGGATGTCGAAGCTGCGGCGCCAGATCTTGACCTGATCGTCGCCATGCTTCGCCGCGGTCTCGGCCTTGTCGAGCCCGGTCAGCCCGCCATAATGACGCTCGTTCAAACGCCAGTCCTTGGTCACCGGTAGCCACAAGCGTCCCATCGCCTCGAGCGCCAGATTGAGCGTCTTGATCGCGCGCGACTGGACCGAGGTGAAGCAGGAGTCGGGCGCGATGCCCTTGGCCTTCATCAACTCGCCCGCCGCCCACGCCTCGGCCACGCCCTTTTCGGTGACGTCGACGTCCCACCAGCCGGTAAAGCGGTTTTCGAGATTCCACTGCGACTGGCCATGACGGATGAGGATGAGCTGGGGCATTTCGGATCCTTCGGACGGGGCGTTTGACTGCCCCTTAGCGTGGCTTTCGCATGAACGCCAATCACCCTCTTGAAATGGTTTCACGCGCACCCAGATTTGCAGCATCCGGTCGCCGAAACGGGGCCGGGTGGCGATCGCGGCGCGCCGCCGCGGTCCCTGACTTCGCTTTTAGGAAAGGAAGAAAGACCATGCGTAACAGTTTTGACTGGACCCCCTATCGCCGTTCGACCGTCGGTTTCGATCGGCTTTTCGATTTCCTTGAAACCAGTGGTTCGGGGGCGGAAAATTATCCGCCGTTCGACATCGAAAAGGTCGCCGACGATCATTTCCGCATCACCGTGGCGGTCGCCGGTTTCAAGAGCGACGAAATCGAGATCGTCGCGCAGCAGAATATGCTGACCGTCAGCGGCCGCAAGGCGCCCGCCGCCGAAGGCGAAGAGCGGCAGCTGCTGTATAGCGGCATTGCGACGCGCGCGTTCGAGCGCCGCTTCCAGCTCGCCGATTTCGTGCGCGTGAGCGCCGCCGACCTGGCCGACGGGCTGCTGATCATCGACCTGGTGCGCGAGGTGCCCGAGGCGATGAAGCCGCACAAGATCGCGATCGGCGGCAACGCGACCCCGACGTTGGTCGAGGACAAGCAGGCGGCGTAAGGCCTGCCAACGCACGCTCCCAAGGCGTAACGAACGGGGTCCGGAGTCCCTTCCGGACCCCGTTTTCGTTTCTAAAGCGCGCGCGTCATGAAGCGGCTAAACGGGTCGGGTTTATAGTCTGCGAAGGGGGCGCAATCGTCGAAGCCATAGCGGCGGTAGAGCGCAATCGCGGGTTCGAACGGCGCGCCTGAACCGGTTTCCAGACTGAGCCGTTTCAGCCCGCGGCCATGCGCTTCGGCGATAATATGGTCGAGCAAGCGTGCGGCAACGCCGCGGCGCAGGAAGGCGTCGGCGGTGCGCATCGACTTGATCTCGCCATGTTCGGCATCGAGCGTCTTGAGCGCGCCGCACCCCGCCAGTGCCTCACCATCATGGATCGACCAGAAGGTCACATCGTCGGCATTAAGCCCGTCAAAATCGAGAAAATGACAGCTGCCCGCGGGCGAGTTCGCCAGCATCCCCGCGAAATGCTGTTCCAGCAACGCGCGGATCGCGGCGCCGGACAGATCGTCTTCGACAATCCGCCAGGCCCCGTCCCCCGCGCTGTGTATCACAGCATCTGGTCCAGCGTCGCTAGACACGCGTGCGCCAGCAGCTTCGAGCGCTCGGGCGACCAGCCCGCGACCGGGTCGGGAAGGTCGTCATTGTCCTTGAACGGCATTTCGATCGTCATTGACACCGCGCCGAAGCGCTCGGCGAGCTGGGTCGTCGACATCGACAGATTCGCCTTGCCCGGCGCCGATTCGCTGTAGCCAAGTGCGACCTGGAAATCGGGCGTGTTCGCCGCGAGCGCGGTCTGGAAAGCCTTGTATTTTTTCAACTGCTCGGGCTTCAGCGACGGGATACCTTCAAATCCCGCGAGGAAAACCGCCGGGATCGCTTCGTCGCCATGGACGTCCATCGCCCAATCGACCCCGCTTTCGTCCATCGCGCTGCGCACGCACAGCACTTCAGGGCTGCGCTCCGCCGTCGGATTGTCCCATTCGCGGTTGAGGTTTACCCCCGCGAAATTGGTGCGCAAATGGCCGCGCCGCGACCCGTCGGGGTTCATGTTGGGGACAATGTGGAAACGGCATTTCTTCAGTAGTGAGCGCGCATGCGGATCGGCGGGGTCAGTGAGCTTTTCGAGCGCACCCTCGACCCACCATTCGGCCATGCTCTCGCCCGGATGCTGGCGCGCATAGAGCCACACCTGCGTATCGCCGCTCCCCATTTCGAGGCAGTCGATCGGCTGGCCTTCGAGGCTGGTGCCGAGGCATCGATAGGTGACGCCTTCGCACTCGGCGACCGAGGCGATCAGGTCGTGGTGTCGCTCCATCGAAAAGGGCGCGAAATAAGCGAGGTAGAGGATCGGGCTTTCGGCGGTGTGGCGGATGGTCAGCGTGCCGGCCTGATAGCTGGTATCGAGGCGAAACCAATAGTCGCGGTCGTAGCTCGCGCAGGCCGCATAACCCGGCCAGCCGTCGGGATAAGCCGAGGCATCGAGCCCGGTGATAGCGAGTTCAAGCGCATCGCCGACCGCGCACGACACGCGGAAATGGAACCACTGAAAGAAATCGGAGTCGCGGTCCTTGCGGATCGACAGGCGGGCGGACGTGCCGTCGATGGCGTCCACGACGATGTTGCCGCTGTCGAACGCGGCGTTGATGGTGATAGTCATGGGACGCTGATAGTGCGTCCCGATTCGCCGGGGAAGTCCTTGAATAGGGCCTCGGCCAATTTTGCTGCGGCAAGCGACGGTTGCGACGCGGGCGCCTTTACCGGGATTGCCGCGAGCGCGCGGCCTTCCCACAACGCCTGCCCGGTCGCGGCATCGTCGATGCGCACCGAAAGCTGCATGTCGGCCATCCGCTTGGGACCGCCGCCAAGGTTGATGCCGATACCGAGTCCAACCCCCGAGCCATAGCTGCCGGTCGAACCGCCGACCCCGACCGATACGGGCGAGCGGCGCCCCTCTAGCGGTTGTTCGCTGCGTTCAAAGGCGATCCGGACCAGCAACGGGGCGCGTTCGTTGGTCCCGGCGGCGACCAGCCCCTGGCGCTGCAATTGCTGGTCGACCGCAGAACGATAGCTGTTCCATTCGAGCGACGGCATGCCCGCGCCCGGCCCGTCGAGCGGCGCGGTTGCGATGGCGTATCGCGTCCCCGGCGCCCAGCTGGGCACAGCGTTATGAAAGCGAGTGACCTCAACCGGCGGCACCGCGGTGGCACAGCCACCGAACGAAAGCGCCGCTGCGCAGAGCAGGGCGACAGAAATTTGACGCGTCATCGGGTTATCATGCGCCACCAAATATGGCTTGGCAATGAATGGGATGCTGCCGCGTCGCGTCGTCTTGCGCCTCAGCGATAGAAGATGTGGTTGTCGATCTGTGCGATGCGCGTCTTGCGCCAGCCCGGCGAGACATAGCGGGCGTGGAAGAACAGCGCGCCCGGTGCATGATTCTTCCAGCTGCCGTCGCGGGCGATCTGCGCGATCGCAATGGCGTTGTTCCACTGCGCGCCTTCGCGGATCGCCGGCATCCTGCCGCCACGGACAAAGCTGAACTGGCTGCGCTGATGGACGACGCCGCACAGGCTTTTGGGGAAGCGGCCCGACTGGGCGCGATTGATCACGACATGCGCGACCGCGAGCTGGCCGACGAGCGATTCGCCGCGCGACTCGAAATAAACGGTGCCGGCAAGGCAGCGCAGCTCGGGATCCAGGTCCGCCGGGCGAGGGGTCGCAGCGACGAGCGCAGCGAGCGATTCGGCGGTGACCGGGGCCGGTTTGGATTCCGGGGCCGGCGCTTCATCGGTATTTTCGTTGATTCCGTCGATCGGCGCATCGGCCTTGATCGACAGATCCGCCTGTTCAGCCACAACCGGCGCATCGGCGCTGGGGGCGATGAGGGCGGGAAGATTGGCGTCGGCGGCAAGATCGCTTGCAAAGCCGGGTTCCGCCAAAAGCAGCATGGTGGCGGCAGTCATGCCGACGGCAGCCACGCTGGCTACGTTCAAAATACGACTCATTATGTCCGTCAAAAGTGCGGCCGATGAACCGAACCTCTCAAAACAGGTGGGGGGCTATGGCCCAATACCGCCTGCGGTCATCGTCCGACTGCGTGTCCATCCCATTTTGCCGGGGCATCGCCAAGACGATGCAACCCACGGGACGACCTACGCGTTATCGAATGGGCGCCACCTATTGTGCAGCGCAACAGAGTCAAGTTAACGTCGCCCATTCCGCGACGAGTTGTGGCGCATCTGCGATGTCCAGTTCTACGATCCACAAATCGGGATCCGCCTTTTGTCGCCGGTCCTGGTAGTTCGCGCGCGATTCACCATCTTTGGGGTCATCGGGGCCGACGGCCTCCCAGATATGGCGGCCAGTCGGTGAAAAGCGCCGTTCGAGTAGCGGGCCGGGCTGGCCGCGCTCGGTGCATTGGACAAGGATTGTTCCCGAATGCTCGTCGCCTTTGACGAGGATCGTCGCAAAACCGCCAGCCGATTCGGTGCGGCGCAGCAACAGGTCGACGAGGAAGCGGCTGGTCAGCCGCGTCATGGCACGGTCAGCGCCGCGACGTTAGGCCGCGTCACGCGTTTCGGTGTCGGCGAGCAGCGCGTATAGCGCCTCGTCGCTCTTTGCACCGCGCAGCCGTTCAGCGATCGCTTCGTTACGCAGCATACGCGAAACCCCGGCGAGCGCCTTGAGATGATCCGCGCCGGCGTCAAGCGGCGACAACAGCACGAACAGCAGGTCCACCGGCAGCCCATCGACCGCGTTGAAATCGATCGGCCGCGACAGTTGCAGGAAAAGGCCGCGGACCCCGGTCAGGTCCGCCAATTTGGCATGTGGCAGCGCGATCCCGCGCCCGAACCCGGTCGAACCGAGCCGCTCGCGTTCGAGCAGCGCTTCGCTGACTTCGCCCGCGTCGAGGCCGAGCGAGCGGCTGGCGAGGTCACCGACGAGAGGAAACAGCGCTTTTTTCGAATCGATCGGCACATGCGCGCGCACGGTCGCCGGATACAAAAGGGAGGAAAGGTTCATGGGTCTGGTCAAATCTGTATAGCCACCGGGCAAGGGGCCGGTTGTTCCGTAACGATGATCGCGGATCGGTGAGTCCGGCGCCCCGCCATACCGGCATAGGACGTTGTTGGGCGCGGCCCTTATGCCGGTTGGCGAAGAAAATCCAGTCCTATCGTGGTTCGACCCAGCCGATCGTCCCGTCATCGCGGCGATACACCATGTTGTGTGTACCGGTCTTGCTGTTGACGAACAACAGGGCGTTGGTGTTGCGCAGGTCGAGCATCATGACCGCATCGGACACGCTGCTATTCGGAATATCGACCCGCGTTTCGGCGATGATTGCGGGGGCATCGCCGGCATCATCGTCGTCGCCGGCGTCGAACACCGTATAGCCTGCGTTTTCTTCGATCTCGTCAACTGTCGGTGACGGCACCGCAGCGCCATTATTATGGTCCTTCAGGCGCCGCATATAGCGTCGCAGCTGCTTTTCGATGCGCTCGGCGGCGCCCTCAAACGCCACATGCGCATCTTGCGCCTGGCCATGCCCCTTGAGCACCAGCCCCTGCATCACATGCGCAACGATGTCACACTGGAAACTGTCGTGCGGGCCTTTGCCAAAGGTGGCGTGTGCGCCGATCGCCCGGGAGAAATATTTGTCGGCAATCGCGTTCATCCGATCCGACACATGCGCCTGCAGCGCTTCGCCGGTTTCGATCTGGTGGCCAGAGACGCGGATTTCCATTTTTCTTCTCCTGCTATGTCCGGTGCGATGACATCAAGGGAGCGTCGTCACACCGTATCGAGCCACAGCGGCTGGTTCAGCCCTGCGACAAATTCGGCATGGCGCGCGAGATCGGCGGCCGATGCCATATGGGGTCGGGGTTCGCGGAACGGACGGACATGGCCGCGCGCCGCTTGGGAGATGGTCGGCGCCAAGGCTTCGGTACCGGGTGCCGACGATGCCAGCCCCAAACCGATCTGTCGTCCACCGGTCATTTCGATATAGAGATGCGCCAGCAATTCGGCGTCGAGCAGGGCGCCATGCTTGACGCGGTGGCTGCGGTCGATGCCGTAGCGGGTGCAGAGGGCATCGAGGCTGTGTTTGGCGCCGGGGTGGAGCTTGCGCGCCATCTGCACCGTGCAGCACATCCGCGCCATGTCGAGCGCGGGGCGTCCCGCGCGCGCCAGCTCGGCGTTGACGAAACCAAAGTCGAAGGCGGCGTTGTGCGCAACCAGCGGCGCGTCGCCGAGAAATTCCATCAGGTCGTCGATGCGCTCAGCAAACAAAGGCTTGTCCGACAGAAACTGGATCGACAGGCCGTGGACCGCTTCGGCAGCGGCGGGCATATCGCGCTCGGGGTTGAAATAAGCGTGAAAGGTCTGGCCGGTCTCACGGCGATCCACCAGCTCGATGCACCCGATTTCGACCAGCCTGTCCCCGGTCTTGGGATCGAATCCCGTGGTTTCCGTATCGAAGATGATCTCTCGCATTGAACCATTAATCTGGACCCTATCGGGCGCGGAAACAAGAGGCGATGGCGCGAATCTGGCGATGCGTCTCGCTTTTGGGTCCGCCTGTGTCGATGACGAAATCGGCGCGCGCGCGCTTGACGCGGTCGGGAACCTGCAACCGCCGGATTGCTTTCAGGCGGCCATAGGTCATGCCCTGTCGGCGCATCACCCGCTTGGTCTGCATCCATGTCGGCGCCGACACCACCGCAATCGCCCCGACGCGCCGCCAGCCGCCCTTTTCGAAGAGCAGCGGGATGTCGAGCACCACGACGTCGCGGGCGCGGTGGCGGGCGAGGAATTTTTTTTGTGCCCGAAACACCGCGGGATGGACGATCGCTTCGAGCGCGGCGAGTTCGTGGCGGTTGCCGAGCACCAGCCCCCCGAGTTTCTGCCGGTCGACCCCACCGGGTCCGGTGGTGCCAGGAAAGCGCGCTTCGATCGCCGCGACGAGCGCGCCGCCCGGGCCTTGCAACCGGTGGACTTCGGCATCGGCATCGAATACCGGCACGCCTTCGCGTTCGAACATCGTCGCTGCAGTCGATTTGCCCATGCCAATCGAGCCGGTGAGGCCGAGGATGAAAGGCCGCCGCAACCGCGAACCGGGGCGGGGGTGGTGGGTCATGCAATGAGCAGCGCGCGCAGTTCGTCGTCGCGGCCCTGGGGCGGCGGCGCGCCGAAAAACAGCTCGAAGGCGAGCGCGGCCTGGCCGATCAGCATGTCGAGCCCGTCAATGGTGTCGAGCCCACGCGCGGCGGCAGCCTTGAGCAAGCCGGTCTGGAGCGGCGCATAGACGAGGTCATAGACAATCGCGTCTTCAGGAAGCGGCGACAGGTCAAGATCGAGCGGCGGCTGCCCGGTCATGCCAAGGCTGCTCGAATTGACGAGCAGCGCGACCGGCGGGAGCGCGGCGTCTAGCTGGACGACATCGCCCTTCAGTCCGAAGGTCGCGAGCAGGCCCATCGCTTTCAATGGGCTGCGATTGAGGATGGTGACATGGCCGACGTTCGCGCGTGCCAGCGCGAACAACACCGCCCGCGCCGCGCCGCCCGCGCCGACAACCGCGACCGGCGCGCCGTCCAGATCGAGCTCGGCAAGCGGCGCATAAAAGCCCGCCGCGTCGGTGTTGGTGCCGATCACCGACCCGTCGGGCTGACGCACGATTGTATTCATGGCCCCGATCGTACCGCGAATATTGCCGGGGTCGTCGACCAGGTCCATGACCGCGACCTTGTGCGGGATGGTGACGTTGCAGCCGCGCCAGCGGGGATCGTCACGGCGCTCGGTGAGGTAGGCGGCGAGATCCTGAGGCTTGATATGGGCGCGCCGATAATCCCCCGCGATGCCGAGCGCGTCGAGCCAAAATTTGTGGATCAGCGGCGATTTCGACTGCGCGATCGGATCGCCGATCACCTCGGCATAGGGAGCGCTGCTCATGACTTAGCCAATCCGGTGGCCCGCAGCCACGCCAGCAGCGGGAGCATCGGCATGCCGATGATCGTCCAGGGATCGCCTTCAACCCGCTCAAACAATTGCACGCCCGCTCCCTCAATCTCGTAACAGCCGACGGTCCAGCGGATGCTGTCCCAATGCTGCGCGACATAGGCGGCGATGAAGGCGTCGGACAAGGGGCGCATCCACAGCTTCGCCTCGCCGATCGCGCGCCACACCGGCGCTCCGTCGCGCGCGGCAACCGCGGCGCTGAACAGACGGTGGCGCGTTCCCGCCATGCGGCGAAGATGGTCAGCCGCCTCTTTGGGTGTTTCGGGTTTCGACAGCATTGTCCCATCGTCGAGCGCGAGCGTTGAGTCGGCACCGATCACCGTAACCCCCGGCAAGCGCGACGAGATTTTGACGGCTTTCGCTTCGGCGAGCGCGTCGGCGATATTGCGCGGCGTCTGGCCCGCGGCGAGCAGCGATGCGGTCAGCGCCTCTTCATCGACATGCGCGGCAGTCGTTTCGAACGCGACTCCCGCGGCACGGAGCATCGCGGCGCGGCCGTTGCTTTGCGAGGCAAGGAGAAGCGTCATCCGGCGCTGCGGTCCTCGACCAGCTTGATCACCGCCGCCGCGGTCTCCTCGATCGAGCGCCGTGTCACATCAATCACGGGCCAGCCATTGTCGGCGAACATGCGCCGTGCATAGGCCAGCTCAGCTTTCACCCGCTCGTCGTCAACATAGGCGGTTTCGGGCGCCTGATTGAGCGAGAGCAGCCGGTTGCGCCGCACCTGCACCAGCCGGTCGAGCCCGGTGGTCAACCCGACGACCATCGGGCGCCTCAGCCGGAACAAGACATCGGGTGGCGGCGATTCAGGAACGATCGGGATGTTCGCGGTCTTGAACCCGCGGTTGGCGAGATAGATGCTGGTCGGCGTCTTCGACGTGCGCGACACCCCGGCAAGAACGATGTCGGCCTGTTCCCAATTTTCCCAGCCGATGCCGTCGTCATGCGCAACGGTGAACTGAATCGCCTCGACCCGCGCGAAGTACGCGGCGTCGAGCTGGTGCTGGCGTCCCGGCCGCGCCTTCGCCTCCTGACCCAGCATCCGCGACAGCGCATCGGTCACCGCGTCGAGCGCGGGCACAAGCGGCAGATTGAGCGCCCCGGCGCGACGTTCGAGGCTGACGCGCAGGTCGCCATTGACCAGCGTGAACAGGATCATCCCCGGACTGGCCTGCACTTCGGCCATGATCCGATCGAGATGCGATTCCGACCGCACCATCGGCCAGAAATGGCGCACCACCTCGACATCGTCGAACTGTGCGATGGCCGCCTTGGCGATATTTTCGAGAGTCTCCCCTGTGGAGTCGGATATGAGATGAAGGTGAAGCCGGCCCATCGCGGCACCATGGCGGGAAGCTGCCAAGAAAGGCAATCCCGGATCAGCTTTGGAATGCCGAAAAGCCGCCTGTGGATAAGTTTTGGACAAGCGCGGGGAGCAAATGGGTACGGAGGATTCATCCCCGGGCGTGTCGAATCCGCTCCGCCACTTGTCCACAATGGACAAATCTTATCCACAGGCTGTGAATTAGGGGCACAGAGGTTCGCGACTCTGAAGCAAAGGGAGGCATGATGAGAGTCAAGCTGTTGGCAAAAACGACGCCTCGGCCTAAAGCCCCGCTGTCCGCCGACCAACAAACCACCACAATTTCATTTAAGATATTATTGATAGAAGAAAGAGGGGCCGTGTGAAGGCGTCACCGAAGAGTTTGCTGGCCGTGCTGCGCGGGGCGCGGCAAGAGCGCCCGCCCTTATGGCTGATGCGCCAAGCGGGACGCTATCTGCCCGAATATCGGGCGCTGCGGGAAACCAAGGGTGGTTTCCTCGAGCTCTGCTACGATCCCGAAGCCGCGGCTGAGGTGACCTTGCAGCCGATCCGCCGTTTTGGGTTCGACGGATCGATCCTGTTTTCCGACATTTTGATCGTCCCCCATGCGCTCGGACAGAAATTATGGTTCGAGGCGGGCGAGGGGCCGCGGCTGGCCCCGCCGCTGGTGGACAGCGCGTTGGCATCGCTCGAAGCAGTGCCCGCGCGGCTCGATCCCATTTATGCGACGGTAGCGCGCGTCGCCGCGTCGCTGCCTGCCGAAACGACCTTCCTGGGCTTTGCCGGAAGCCCGTGGACGGTTGCGACCTATATGGTGGCGGGGCAAGGGTCGAAGGATCAGGCCGCAGCGCGGCGCATGGCGTTCGGCGATCCTGCTGCGTTTCAGGCGATCATCGATGCGATCGTCGACGTTACGGTAACTTACCTGTCGGGGCAGATCGAACATGGCGTCGAGGCGGTGCAATTGTTCGACAGCTGGGCGGGCAGCCTGAGCCCGGCGCAATTCGAACGCTGGGTGATTGCACCGAACGCGGAAATTGTCCGCCGTCTGAAGGCGATGCATCCCGACACCCCGGTGATCGGCTTTCCGAAGGGCGCCGGCGGCAAGCTGCGCGCCTATGCCGATGAGACCGGCGTTAATGCGATCGGGCTCGACGAGACGGTCGATCCCGACTGGGCCGACCGCGTCGTGCCGCAACATCTGCCGGTGCAGGGCAATCTTGATCCGCTGGCGCTGGTTGCGGGCGGGCCCGCATTGGACGCCGCGATCGACCGTATCCTTGCAGCGTTCCCGGCGCGACCCCATATCTTCAACCTCGGCCATGGCATCGTCCCCGACACGCCGATTGCCCATGTCGAGCATCTGATCAGACGGGTTCGCGGCGGGTAACATGGCAGACTGGGCAGGATTTTTGGGGGCGACGATGCTTTGGGTCAAAGCGGCGCATATCATTTTTGTGATCTTCCTGATGGCCGGCCTGTTCATGATGCCGCGCTTTTTTGTCTATCACCACCAATGTGCCGTTGGATCCGACGAGGACAAAAAGTGGCTCGATCGCGAAGACCGCTTGCGCCGGATCATCCTGACCCCGTCGCTGACGATCGTCTGGGTGCTCGGGCTGCTGCTCGCCTTCAACGGCAATTATTGGGGTGAGACCTGGTTCATTGCAAAATTCATCCTGGTGTTTGCGCTGTCAGGCTATCACGGCTGGATGATCGGCTATTTCAAGAAGCTCCAGCAAGGCTTGCGGCCGCTCACCGAAAAGCAGCTCCGGCTGCTGAACGAAGTCCCCGGTGTCGCTGCCGCGATCATCGTCATTCTGGCGGTCGTTCGGCCCTGATATCCGGTGGTCCTGGCGCAGGTCCGATTGACTTGCTCCCGCCGCGGTTATAGGGGCCGTGTCAATCCCGCCAGCCGGGCGGCGCTTCCCGAGCGCCGAAGCTATCGCAAACGGTCGTCCCACGGCCGGATAGGCACCCCAGCGGTGCAATGAAAATCGACTGCCATTTTTCCTGAAATTCACCTGGAATCCATCCATGCATCTTAAAGAACTGAAAACGAAATCGCCCGCCCAGCTGGTCGAAATGGCCGAGGAACTGGGGGTCGAGGGCGCTTCGACGCTGCGCAAGCAGGATCTGATGTTCTCGATCCTCAAAGAGGTCGCCGAGGATGAAGAAATCATCGGCTCGGGCACGATCGAAGTGCTGCCGGACTCGTTCGGTTTCCTGCGTTCGTCCGAAGCCAATTATCTCGCCGGTCCGGACGACATCTATGTCTCGCCGAACCAGGTCCGCAAACATGGCCTGCGCACCGGGGATACAGTCGAGGGCGAGATCCGCGCCCCGCGTGACGGCGAACGCTATTTCGCGCTGACCAAGCTGATCAGTGTCAATTTCGACGATCCCGATGTCGTCCGTCACCGGGTCAATTTCGACAATTTGACCCCGCTTTATCCGAACCAGAAGCTGTCGCTCGACACCGTTGATCCGACCGTCAAGGACAAGTCGGCGCGGGTGATCGACCTCGTCAGCCCGCAGGGCAAAGGCCAGCGCGCGCTGATCGTCGCGCCGCCGCGCACCGGTAAAACGGTGCTGCTGCAGAATATCGCCAAAGCGATCACCGACAATCATCCTGAGGTTTATCTGATCGTCCTGCTGGTCGATGAACGCCCCGAGGAAGTCACCGACATGCAGCGCAGCGTGAAGGGCGAGGTCGTTTCCTCGACCTTTGACGAACCCGCGACACGCCACGTCCAGGTCGCCGAAATGGTGATCGAAAAGGCCAAGCGTCTTGTCGAGCACAAAAAGGACGTCGTCATCCTGCTCGACTCGATCACCCGCCTTGGCCGTGCCTACAACACCGTCGTGCCGTCGTCGGGCAAGGTGCTGACCGGCGGTGTCGACGCCAATGCGCTCCAGCGCCCGAAGCGCTTTTTCGGCGCCGCGCGGAACATCGAAGAAGGCGGGTCGCTGTCGATCATCGCCACCGCGCTGATCGACACCGGCAGCCGTATGGACGAAGTGATCTTCGAAGAATTCAAGGGCACCGGTAACAGCGAAATCGTCCTCGACCGCAAGGTCGCCGACAAGCGCATCTTCCCCGCGCTCGACGTCGGCAAGTCGGGCACGCGCAAGGAAGAGCTGCTTATGGAGAAGGACAAGCTCAGCAAAATGTGGGTGCTGCGCCGCATTCTCATGCAGATGGGCACCATCGATGCGATGGAGTTCCTGCTCGACAAGATCAAGGATTCGAAGACCAACGAGGACTTTTTCGATTCGATGAACCAATAACGCGGATCGATGCGGCACGATCGTCAAACCCGCGCTGTTCAGGTTCGGGTCGACGAAGGGGCCGCTTTCGAACGCGCCTTGACCAAAGCGCGCCCACTGTTCGCAGCTTTACCCGGATTTTTGGGCGTGGAGGCAGGGTGCGAGCGCGAAGCAGTGGAAACTTACTTGCTGATCGTGCATTGGGACCGCATGGAAGACCATCGCGATGGTTTTCGCTGCTCTGATCGATATGACGAGTGGTGAATACTGCTGCATTCTATTTATGACCCCGTTCCTGTCGTGCAACATGTCGGAGAGCTTGTGTGATTGACCTTTTGTTGACCGCTGCCACCACGGCCGCACAGGGACTGGGTGGTCCCAGCGAGATGTGGGGCCATATCGTCAATGATTTTTCGAACATTACCGAACCCGCCGCGATGGCGGCCTTTTTGCAGGTGTTGCTGATCGACCTCGTTCTGGCGGGCGACAATGCGATCGTCGTCGGCGCGCTCGCCGCGGGCCTGCCCGCCGACCAACGCCGCAAGGTGATCATTATCGGTGTGCTGGCTGCCTTGGTGCTGCGCATTGCCTTCGCTTTGGTCGTCACCCAGCTGCTCCAGATCGTCGGGCTCATCTTCATCGGCGGCTTGCTGCTTGCCTGGGTGGCGTGGAAAATGTGGCGCGAACTGCGCGAGGGCGCGCATTCGGCCGGATCGCCGGAAGTCGCGGGCGACGAGCATTCGGGCCTGAAGCCTGCCAAGAGCTTTGCGGCGGCCGCTTGGGCGGTTGCGATCGCCGACGTGTCGATGAGCCTCGACAACGTCCTCGCAGTCGCTGGCGCGGCGCGCGACCACCCCGGGATCATGATCGTCGGCCTGATCGTTGCGGTCATCCTGATGGGCGTCGCCGCGAACATCATCGCCAAATATATCGAACGCTATCGCTGGATTGCGTACTTCGGCCTTGCGGTCATCGTCTATGTCGCGGTCAAGATGATCTACGACGGTTGGGTCGACCCGTCGGTCGGGCTCGGCACCTTGCTGGGCTAGACAGCATCGATATCCGAAGCCGACGGGTCAGATACCCCGTCGGCGTCGGGACGATCGCGGCATATCGGCTTGGTTTTCGCCGTCGCCGCACCATTTAGGCTCGATGCCCCCACTTCATCTCACCAAGGTCGCGGTCGGTTGCGCGCATGTCGAGACGTTCGCGCGCCGGGTGGCGACGCGCGTGCGCGAGGGCGAGGTGCGCTATGCGACGCGGATGCGACCGAAGCGGATGGATGAGCTGGTTGGCGGTTACCTGCACTGGATCATCAAGCATAGGATCGTCGCACGGCAGCAGATTTTGCGCTTCGACGATCGCAAGGATGGCCGGATCGACATCGTCTGTTCGGAGGATGTGGAGATATTGCCGCCGCTGTCGAAGCGCGCGCATCAGGGGTGGCGCTATCTGGCCGATGAGGATGCGCCGAAAGGCATGGCCGAGCACGACGGCGTTGCCGATCTGCCACCACATCTTTACCGCGAACTTGCTGCGTTGATGCTGATCTAGCGCGGCGCGAACGCTAGTCCTGCGCGGCCAGCATCTCGCCCATCTTTTCCCAGACCTTGTTGATCGCCTTGAGCGGACGGACCATCACCTTGAAATCGATGATCTTTCCGTCTTGGTTCCAGCGGATGATATCGACGCCATTGATGTGGATACCGTCGAGCGTCGTCGCGAATTCCAGCATTGCCTGGTCGCCGTTAATGATCTCGCGCTCGTAGCGGAAATCGTCGCCGCCGAGGACATGGCTGGCAGCATGAAGATAGGCGAACACTTTGTCGCGGCCCGCCTGCGGCGAATGAACGACCGGCGAGTGGAACACGGCATCCTCGGCCAGCATATCACGCAGGGCCTGCGGGTCGCCGCCGCCGTCCATATAGGCGTGCCACGCCGCGACGCCTCTATGAGCAAGATCGGCAGCGCTCATGCCAGATGCTCGGCGAAAAAGGCCTTGGTGCGGCCATCGGCAAGCTGCGCGCCCGCCTCGTCGCGGCGATTGCCACTGGTGGCGGCAAAGCCATGGTCGAGCCCTTCATAGTCGTGGAGGGTGACCTTGGGATGCGGATCCAGCCCCTCGTGCATCTTCGCCTGCGCTTCGGGACCGACGAGATGGTCGGCGGTCGGGATATGCAACATCAGCGGATGTGCGATCGCATGGCTCTCGTTCAGCATCTGGTCGATCATCACGCCATAATAGCCGACCGACGCGTTCACGTCGGTGCGCGCCGCGGCCATGTATGCGAGGCGCCCGCCGAGGCAGAAGCCGACGCAGCCGACCTTGGTCGCGCCTTGGGCGTGGAGCCAGCGGATCGCCGCCTCAATATCCTTGACCCCGTCGTCGGCATCATATCGGCCGAAATAGCCGAAGGCTTCCTGCAACTCCGCCTCGACATCGGGGTCAAGCTCGACCCCGGGAGCAAAGCGCCAGAACAGGTCTGGAGCGATCGCGAGATACCCTTGCGCCGCCCATTCGTCGCATTTCTCGCGAATGCCGGCGTTCACCCCGAAAATTTCGGGAATGACGATGATCGCGTGCGAGCTGTCGGCATCGGGGCGCGCGACATAGGCGGGGATGGCATTCGTCCCGTCGAGCGCGGGGATCGTGATGTTCGTCGCGGACATGTGGGGGGTTCCTGACTCTTGCTAAATGGCGTTGAAAGCGCGAAGCTAGCGGGGCTGCGGGCGTGGCTCAAGCGGCTTACCGGTTTATCGGGGCGGAGACAGGCGATGAAGTTCAATATCGAGATCGATTGCACCCCGCAGGAGGCGCGGCAGCTGTTCGGCCTGCCCGATCTGGAACCGCTGCACGATGTCTATCTCGACCGCGTCAAGGACTTGATGGCGAAGGGGATTACCCCCGACATGGTGCAGGCGATGGTCAAGACCTGGGTGCCGATGGGCGAGAGCGGGCTGGGGTTAGTCCAGTCGCTGCTCGGCCAGTTCGGCAGCGGGCTGATGGGCGGTGCGAGCAAATCGGCCGCGACGGACGACGACAAGCCGGCGCGAGGGCGCAAGAGCTGAATCAAGAGAGCGTCAACGACACAATTTTTGCCCTGTCGAGCGGGATGCCGCCGGCGGCGATTGCCGTCGTGCGGGTCAGCGGGCCGCAGGCGGGTGCGGCGTTGCAGGCGCTGGCCGGGCGTGTGCCTGCGGCGCGGCGGGCGACGCTGGCTGACCTCAAGACCATCGACGGAGAACCCCTCGATCGCGCCCTGATTCTGTGGTTTCCCGGACCGGCGACGGCGACGGGCGAGGATCTGGCCGAGTTGCACCTTCATGGCGGACGGGCGGTCGTGGCAGCGGTCGAAGCGGCGCTGGGGGCGCTGCCGGAATTACGTCGCGCAGAGGCGGGTGAGTTTACGCGGCGGGCGTTCCAGAACGGGCGGATCGATCTGGCGGAGGCCGAGGGGTTGGCCGACCTGCTGGCCGCGGAGACCGAGAGCCAGCGGGTGCAGGCGCTCGGTATGGCAAGCGGGCATGTGTCGCGGGCGGTGGAGGGATGGCAGGAGCGGCTGCTGACCCTGATGGCGGGGGCCGAGGCGGAGCTGAATTTTGCCGATGAAGATGATGTCGAAGTTGGCGAAGGTGTCGCGCAGCGGTTGATTGCGGGGATGGCAGCTTTGGCGGACGAGCTGGGGCAGTGGCTGGCGCGGCCGGGGGCGGAGGTGATTGCCGATGGGTTGTCGGTGGTGATCGCGGGGCCGCCCAATGCCGGGAAATCTACACTTATCAACGCGTTAGTGCAGAGGGAGCTGGCGATTGTATCGCCGGTGGCGGGGACGACTCGCGATGTGATCGAGACGCCGTTGGCGCTGGGCGGGATTGCGATGCGCTTTTCGGATACGGCGGGACTACGCGGCGAAAGTGCCGATGCGATCGAAATGATAGGGATTGATCGCGCGAAGGCGGCGGTGGAGGCGGCGGACATATTGTTGTGGCTGGGCGCGCCGCGCGACGTGCCGAACCATCCGCGCGCCATTCTGATCGCAGCGCAGGCCGACCGCTGGCGCGGCGACGCCGCGGCCGAAGCCGATGCGGCCCGGTGCGATCTGACCCTGTCAGCGGCGACGGGCGAGGGGATGGACCGGCTCCATCGCATGATCGTCGAAATGGCGCGGACACTGCTGCCGCGCGAGGGCGAAGCTGCACTGCGCCAGCGCCAGCGCGCGGCGCTGGCCGACGCGAAACAATGGCTGGAGGTCGAGCCGCGATCGCGCGAGGCGTCGGACCTGATTCTGCTCGCCGAACGGTTACGGTTGGCGAGCGGGGCGCTTGACCGCATTACGGGGCGTGCGGGGGTAGAAGATATGCTCGACACGCTGTTCGGTCGTTTCTGCATCGGGAAATGATGTTCCACGTGGAACAGCGATTCTGACGCGGGCAGGGTGTAAGCTGAATTTTCTCACACAAAGACACAAAGATGGCGCGTCGGCCAGCAGCCGAACGCGCCATCTTTGTGTCTTTGTGTGAGATTTTGATCGCGCGGCTCGCGGT
This sequence comes from Sphingopyxis sp. UBA6723, assembly GCF_002454115.1. Lineage (GTDB taxonomy): Bacteria > Pseudomonadota > Alphaproteobacteria > Sphingomonadales > Sphingomonadaceae > Sphingopyxis. Next base: position 258,503 of record NZ_DKIH01000010.1, read on the forward strand.
GGATTTCATCAGCGCTTTCGGCTATGCGCCGACACAATCATGCACATTAGCACAATCTATGATGTTGTCGTCGTCGGCGGGGGCCACGCCGGGACCGAGGCCGCGGCCGCCGCGGCGCGGCTTGGCGCGCGGGTGGCACTGGTCAGTTTTGATCCGGCGCTGATCGGGACGATGTCGTGCAACCCGGCGATCGGGGGGCTCGGCAAGGGGCATCTGATGCGCGAAGTCGACGCACTCGACGGGTGGATGGCGCGCGCGGCGGATAGCGCAGCGATCCATTACCGGATGCTCAATGCGTCAAAAGGCGCGGCGGTGCAGGGGCCACGGATCCAGGCCGATCGGACGCGCTATCGCGATGCGATCCAGCAGCTGCTCGCCGCCGAGGATGGCATTACGGTGATTGCAGGTGAAGCGGCGGCGCTGCGGCTATCCGACGATGGCGCGGTGGTTGAAGGGCTTGAGCTGGGAGACGGTACGGCGCTGACCGCGCCCGCCGTCGTGCTGGCGACCGGCACCTTCCTGGGCGGACAGATGTTTCGCGGCGAGGAGCGGATGGTCGGCGGGCGCATTGGTGAGGACGGCGCGCATCGGCTCGCCGAGCAGCTGCGCGCGGCCGATCTGCCGATGGCAAGGCTCAAGACCGGGACGCCGCCGCGGCTCGATGGGCGGACGATCGACTGGGCGCGACTCGAAGAACAGCCTTCGGACGGTGGTACATGGACTTGTTCCACGTGGAACAGCGAGCGGACGGTGCCGCAAATTTTTTGCGCGATCACGCGCACCAACGCCGAATCGCACGCGATCATAGCCGACAATCTGCATCGATCGCCGCTGTTCACCGGTGCGATCGGCGCGGCGGGGCCGCGCTATTGCCCGTCGATCGAGGACAAGATCCACCGCTTCGCCGATCGCGACGGGCATCAGGTGTTCTTGGAGCCCGAGGGGCTGGACACGCACCTCGTCTATCCAAATGGCATTTCCACCTCGCTGCCCGCCGAGGTCCAGCTGAGCATGCTGCGGACGATGGAGGGGTTGGAGGCGGTCGAGATGGTCGTGCCGGGCTATGCGGTCGAATATGATCATATCGATCCGCGCGCGCTCGACCGGACATTGCAGGTCCGCGCGATGCTCGGCCTCTATTGCGCGGGGCAGATCAACGGCACGACGGGGTATGAAGAGGCGGCGGCGCAGGGGCTGGTCGCGGGCGCTAATGCGGCGCTGGCGGTGCAGGGGCGCCCGCCGCTGATCCTCGACCGTTCCGAATCCTATATCGGGGTGATGGTCGACGACCTGGTGCTACAGGGGGTAACCGAGCCGTACCGGATGCTGACCGCGCGCGCCGAATATCGGCTGCGGCTGCGCGCCGACAATGCGGCAACGCGGTTGACGCCGAAGGGGATTGCGCTGGGGCTGGTGCGACCGGCAACGGCGGCGCGGTTTGCGGCGCGGCAGGCGGAGCGTGCGAGGGCCGAAGCCTTGCTAGCGGTATCCGTCACCAGCGCGGATTATGGCTTCATTGGCATGACTATCCCGGGTGATGGCGTCGCGCGGACGCGGATCGAGTTGCTACGTTTTCCCGATGTGACGATTGCGACCCTGGCGCGGCTCGCACCCGAATTGGACCCGATCGATTCGACGATCCTCGACGAGTTGGTCGAGGACGCGCATTATGCGCCGTATATTTCGCGGCAGGATGCCGAGCTGCGGTCGCTGGCGGCGAATGAGGCGATCAGCCTTGATCCGGCGCTCGACTATGCCGCGATCGGCGGGCTGTCGCGCGAGATGGTCGAGAGGCTGGGCAAGGCGCGGCCTGAGACCTTGGGGCAGGCGGCGCGGATTGATGGGGTGACGCCCGCAGCGCTGACCGCGATCATGGTGCATAGTCGGCGGCGAGCGGCCTGAGAGCGCCGCGGCAGGATCTTAGAATATCCCGCAAAGACACAAAGAGGGCGGTTCGGCCTCGGAAGCACCTGCCGGGGTAGCGCGGAGCGCAGTTCGAAGGATATGTTGCCACCCGATGCTCTTTTCTGGCGCATCGAGTGTAGGGTCTGATCCGGGGTTCCGTTCGTGTCGAGCGAAGGCGAGACACCCATCTGCCTGTCGCTAGTCGACAGGTGTCTCGACTTCGCTCGACACGAGCGGAAAACTGATGAGAGGGCCCTATTTGCGACGCGCGGAAAATGAGGGCTGACGCGATATCTTTGCGCCTTTGCGTGAGCCAATAGAAATCTCACGCAAAGGCGCAAAGGCGCGAAGAAGGACAAGCGGGACAGCAGCTTACGCTGGAATGACGAAATGGGGTGTAGCAAGATGGATGGCGGAGTAGCGGCGTTGGATGGAGAAGAGGCGGCGCGCGACTGGATCGCGGCGACTTTTGCCCCGTCAGCCAATCAATGGATGCGGCTGGAGCAGTTTGCGACGATGCTGGTCGCCGAGAGTGCGCAGCAGAATCTGATCGCCGCGTCGACGATTCCGATCTTGTGGGTGCGGCATATTGCCGACAGCGCGCAGTTGCTGGCGCTCGATCGCGATCGCGATGGGCTGTGGCTCGACCTGGGCAGCGGGCCGGGCTTGCCGGGGCTCGTCGTCGCGCTGCTGAGCGAGCGGCCGATGATGCTGGTCGAATCGCGCAAGCGGCGGTGTGATTTCCTGCGCGCGGTGGTTGCCGAACTGGCGCTGGCGCATGTCGAAGTCCTCGAAGCGCCGCTCGAACGCCTCGAAACGCGCGCCGCGGCGACAATCAGCGCGCGCGCTTTTGCGCCGCTCGACAAACTGATCGACTTATCCGCCCGTTTTTCCACCGAATCGACGCGCTGGCTGCTGCCAAAGGGGCGAAATGCGGTTAAGGAACTGGCGTTGTTGCCGCAGGCATGGCAGAATCTGTTTCACGTGGAACAAAGCCTAACCGACGCTGACAGCCAGATCTTGGTCGGAACCGGGCAAATCACGGACAAGAAACGAGGAAAAGCATGATCCGCATTTGCGTGGCGAACCAGAAGGGCGGGGTTGGCAAGACGACGACCGCGATCAACCTGGCGACCGCACTCGCGGCGACCGGCTGGCGCACGCTGATCATCGACCTCGATCCGCAGGGCAATGCGTCGACCGGGTTGGGGATCAAGCAGGCGCAGCGCGAATTTTCGAGCTACGAGTTGCTGCGCGGTGATGCGACGCTGCGCGAATGTGCGATCCCGACCGCGGTGCCGCGGCTCGACATCGTCCCGGCGACGGTCGACCTGTCGGGCGCCGAGATCGAGCTGATCGAATTTCAGGATCGGCTGCACCGGATGCAGCAGGCGCTGTCGGGTCCGGACGCGGCGCAGTGGGACATCTGCCTGATCGATTGCCCGCCGTCGCTGGGGATGCTGACGCTCAACGCGCTGATCGCCGCCGAATCGCTGATCGTGCCGCTGCAATGCGAGTTTTTTGCGCTGGAAGGATTGAGCCAGCTGCTCACGACGGTCGAGCGGGTGCGCGAGCGGTTCAACCAGAAATTGTCGATCCTGGGCGTCGCACTGACGATGTTCGACCGCCGCAACCGACTGACCGACCAGGTGTCGGACGATGTGCGCGAGGTGCTGGGCCCGGTGGTGTTCGAAACGGTGATTCCGCGCAACGTTCGTTTGTCCGAGGCGCCGAGCCATGGTTTGCCGGCGCTGATCTATGATCATCGCTGCGCCGGGTCGGCGGCGTATATCGCCTTGGCACGCGAGCTGATCGATCGTCTGCCCAACGTCCGCAAGGCTGCATAAATGGTTGATAAACAAGACGAAAATGGAGCATCGCCGGCGCGCAAGCGGCCGTCGGGACTGGGGCGCGGGCTGAACGCGCTGTTCGGCGATGTGGCGGCCGAAGCGCCGGTGCTGGCGAGTGCGGGAAGTGCCGCAAAGGCGGCGCCGACGGTATCGGGCGACGCGGTGCAGCATGTACCGCTGGGATCGATTCGTCCGCTGCCCGGCCAGCCACGACGCCATTTTGACGAGAATGCGATCGCCGAACTTGCCGATTCGATCGGGCTGCGCGGGCTGTTGCAGCCGATCATTGTCCGCCGCGCGCCGGATGGCGACGGCTATCAGCTGGTCGCGGGCGAACGGCGCTGGCGCGCGGCGCAGCGCGCCGGTTTGCACCAGATTCCGGCGCTGGTCCGCGAACTCGACGATGCCGCGACCTATGAAATCGCGCTGGTCGAGAATATCCAGCGGCAAGACCTGAACGCGATCGAAGAAGCGGGCGCCTATCGCCGCCTGATCGACGATTTCGGGCATAATCAGGAAGCGCTGGCCAAGCTGGTCGGCAAATCGCGCAGCCATGTCGCGAATCTGATGCGGCTGCTCGACCTGCCCGACGCGGTGCAGGCGCTGATCGGCGACGGATCGCTGGCGATGGGGCATGCGCGCGCGCTGATCGGCGCCGCCGATGCCGAGGCGATCGCGCGGCGGGTGGTCAAGGAAGGCCTGTCGGTGCGCACGGTCGAGGCGCTGGTGCGCGACGGCAAGGGCGGCGGGCGCAAGGCGCCGCTGGAATATAAGAGCATGGACGGCGTCGGACGCGATCCTGACATCGTCGCGGTCGAGCGCCATTTGTCCGAATTGCTCGGCATCGGGGTGGCGATTCAATATGCGGGCGGCGGTAAGGGCAATCTGACGCTGAAGTTCGCATCGCTCGACCAGCTTGATATGATCTGCCAGCGATTGAGCGGCGAGGCGATTTGAAGCTTGCCCGTTACCCCGGCGTTCGCCGGGATGACGATTGGGCCGTGCGAATCGATCAGGCGCCATTTTCTGTCTTCTATGCGATGCTGTCCGCCGCGCGCTTAATTTGTGCCAGTCCGGGCCGTTAAAGAAAGACAGGCGGTCCCCACGATCTCCTCAACATCAGGCTAAAAGCCTGATTTCGCTTGCTTACCATGGGTAAGGCGGGCCAATTCCTACTGCGCTGTTAACCAAGCTTGCTGGCAAAGGCTGAACCTGTCGCCCGCTAAACAGGTCGGCGAATGGGGTGGGATATCCATTCGCGTTTCGACAATCAGTTTTCGAATTCAAGGGACCAAACATATGCGCAAATTTGGAATGAAGCGCGCCATCGTCGGCGCCGCGATTGCTGCCCTCGCCATGAACGCCTCGGCGGCACATGCGGCTTCGGCAACGGGTACGGCCACGGCCAAGATTCTGCGTCAGATCACGCTGACCAACACCAGCGCCCTGCAATATGCCACGATCATCAGCGGCGCGACCGCTTCGACGGTGGCGGTGACCACGGCTGGTGCCCGCACCTGCGGTGCCGGGCTGACCTGCACGGGGACCACGACAGCGGCAAACTTCGACGTTCAGGGCACCAGCGGTGCGGTCGTTCTCGTCGGCGGCGATTCGAGCGTCACGCTCAACGGTTCGCTGGGCGGCACGATGGCATCGACGCTGACCTATTCGGCGGCGAACATCACGCTCGGCACCACCGGCGGCAGCTTCCAGGTCGGCGGCACGCTCAGCGTCGGCGCCAACCAGACCGCGGGCGACTATACCGGGACGTTCAACGTCACCGCCAACTACCAGTAAGGTGGGGGAGATGGCGGGCGGAAGCGCCCGTCAGCCAATCAGGGGTCGCCGGGCGCAGGTCTGGCGGCCCCTTTTCTATGCGCAGCGTCCAAGAGATCGACATGGCAAGTGACGGTCATGGTTAGCGAAATATCAACCATGTTGGCGCAGGCAGGATGCGACCATCGGAAAGGTGTGGGCCTTTCCGGACAAACGATTGTGGGGATCGTATCCATGTTGCGCTTTTTCAAAGGCTTCGGCCTGCTTTCTGTCGTTTTGCTCGGCGCCGTGACGGTGCCGGTTCAGGCGGCGGGTGACCTGCTCGTCGCGCCGACGCGCGTCGTTCTCGACGGATCGCGCGGTACCGAGGTGGTGCTGAACAATATCGGGTCAGAACCGGCGACCTATCGGATCAGCCTGGAGATCAAGCGGATGACCGCAGCGGGCGGGCTCGACGAGATCGCCGAGGCCAACGTCACACCCGCCGAGCGCACCGCGCTCGACATGATCGCGTTCAGCCCGCGCCGCGTCACCCTGCCGCCCAACCAGCCGCAGGTGATCCGCGTCGGGGTGCGTATCCCCGAGGGTACGCCGCCGGGCGAATATCGCGCGCATATGCTGTTCCGCGCCGTGCCCGATGCAGCGCCCGCCGTGGCGGCTGACCCGGCGAAACCGGCCGCGACCGGCGTGTCGATCGCGCTGATCCCGATTTACGGCATCACCATCCCGGTGATCGTCCGTGTCGGCGATCTGGGCGCCGAAGCGACGATCGGCGAGGCGTGGGTCGGCGACACTCCCGATGGCCCGGCGTTCAATTTCGGGCTGACGCGGACAGGCAATCGCTCGGTCTACGGCGATATCGAAGTCACGCGGCCGGGGGTGAGCGAGCCCTTGCTCGTGGCGCGCGGCATCGCGGTCTATCCCGAGGTCGGCGCGCGCGAGGTTTCGCTCCGCGTGCCGCCCGAACTCGCCGCAAAGCTCAAAGGGCCGGTGCGCATCCGCTATAGCGAGGACCGCGAGATCGGCGGCGGCACGATCGACGAGGCCGAGCGAGTGGTGAAATGACGGGTTAAGGACGGGGCGAAAGCCAAAGCCGTGATCCGCGCGGCGCTGACCCGATGGAAACCGGCGGTCCTCGCCGGACTGGCGCTGGTGGGACTCGTTCCCGCTGGCGCGCAGGCCGTTGATAAAGCGCCGGTTTCGCTGGCGACCGACAGCTGGGCGCCGAACGAGGACGACAGCTGGCTGTTCGACATGCGGTCGGGGCAATATCGGCTGGGCGACGGAGTGCGCGGCTATCAGACGCCGCAGGGGGTGTGCGTCGACCTCGCCGATGTCGTGCTCGCGCTCGACCTGGCGGTGCGCATCGACAAGAAGTTGCGCCGCGCAACCGGGTGGGTGTTCGACGAACGTCGCAGCCTGACGATCGACCGCGACGCGGGCGAAGTGCGCGCGGGGAGCCAGAGTTTCCGCCTCTCCGCCACGATGATTCGCGATACGCCCGCGGGCTGGTGCGTCGATCTGGACAGTTTGAACGCCTGGTTGGGGGTGCCGATCGTTGCCGACCTGTCGAACGCGGTGCTGCGGATCGACACCAAAGACAAGCTCCCGTTCCAGCTCGCCGCCGAACGGCGTGCCCGCGCGGCGGGGATCCGGCCGGCGGCGCAGTTCGACCTCGCGAGCCTGCCGCAGGCTTCGCGGCCGTATCAGGCGTGGGCGACGCCGTCGGTCGATGTCGTCGCGACGGCGGGGTTCGTGTCCGACCGGCGCGGTGGTTCCTATGTTCAGGGGCGGTACGAGATTTTTGCGGCGGGCGAGGTGCTGGGGCAGAGTTTCGATGCGCGGCTGTCGTCGGATAATGAGGGCGTGCCCGACAGCCTGCGGATGCGGCTGTATCGTACCGATCCCGAAGGACGTCTGCTCGGGCCGCTGAAGGCGACGCATTATGCGGTGGGCGATGTCAGCCTGCTGTCGACTGGCGCAGTCGCGTCGTCGGCGCCCGGGCGCGGCGCGGTGGTCACCAACCGCCCGATCGAGCGTCCCGACAGTTTCGACAAAACGACCTTCCGCGGCGATCTGCCCGCCGGATGGGATGCCGAACTCTATCGCAACGGCCAGTTGTTGGCGTTCACCAACCCGAATGGCGATGGCCGCTATGAATTTCTCGACGTTCCGCTGCAATATGGCGCGAACCGCTTCGAGATCGTGTTGTACGGCCCGCAGGGACAGGTCCGGCGCGAAATCAAGCAGGTGCAGGTGGGGATGGACTCGATCCCGCCGCAGCAGACCTGGTATTGGGCGGGGTTCGCGCAGGAAAATGCCGACCTGATCGAGTTCGGCGGGCGACGGCGCGGGCCGTTCCGGCGCGGCTGGCGCGGGACGCTTGGTCTAGAGCGCGGACTCGACACGCGCACATCAATCGCGGCCTATGCCCACAGCCTGATGATCGAGGATGTCCGGCGCAACTATGCTGAGGTAGCGCTGCACCGGTCTATCGGGCCGACCCTGTTGGAGGTCGGCGGCAGCTACGCCGACGATGGCGGCGGCGCGGTGCGCGCGAGCTGGCTCGCGGCGTTCGGCGAAACCTATATCCGGGCCGATGCAATGCGCGGCTGGAACGGCTTTGTGTCCGATCGTTTTATCAGCAATATCAATGGCCTCTATTCGATCTCGGTCGATCAGTCGGTCAAGCTGGGGCAGACGGTGCTGCCGCTGCATTTCGATGTGCGCCACATCGAACGGCGATCGGGCATCGACAGCATCGAGGCCAGCGCGCGCGCGTCGGCGAGTTTCCGCGCGCTGACCTTTACCGGGCAACTCGACTGGAGCCGTACCAAAGCGCCAATCGGTCCCGATCCGCCCGACAATTTGACCGCCAGTCTGCTCGCCAATGCCCGGATCGGGCGCGTCCGCCTGCGCGGTGAGGCGCGCTTTGCGCTGTCGGGCGACAGCAGCGACACGCGCGTGGCGCTCATCGGCGAATGGGCAGGGAAGGGTGATGCCGAATGGCGCGCCGAACTTGGCTATGACCGCGGGCTCGAACGCGCGCGCGTCGGTGCCGGATATACGCGCCGTTTCAATCGGTTACAGCTGAGCGGTTTCGGCGAAGTGGCGAGCGATGGATCGCTCGCGGCGTCGCTTTCGCTCGCCTTCAGCCTGGGGCCGAAACCTAACGGCGGCTGGCGGGTGTCGAGCGAAAAGCTGGCGAGCCGCGGCCAGGTGATCGCCGATGTGTGGATGGACGACAATGGCGACGGCATCCGCCAGCCGGGCGAAGCCGCGCTGGCGGGCGTGCCGCTGACCGCGGGCAACGCCTATGTTGAAGCCGCGACCGACAAGGACGGCCGCGGGACGATTGACGGGCTGGAGCCGTTCCGGCCGGTGCTGATCGGCATCGACGCCGGCAGCCTGCCCGATCCCTATGTCCAGCCCGCGCTGCTCGGCGTGGTCGTGTCGCCGCGCCCCGGCGTTGCGACGCGCGTGTCGCTGCCGATGGCGGCGGCGGGGGAGATCGAGGGTGTGGTGCGGCGCGACGGCGGCAACCCGGTCGAGGGGCTGGCACTCGAATTGGTCGATGCCGAAGGCCGGGTGCGGGCGACGACGCTGACCGAGTTCGATGGCTATTTCCTGTTCGAAAGCGTGGCTTATGGGCGCTATACGGTGCGGCTGGGCAAGGCGTCGGCGGCGGCGCTCCGGCTCGATGGCGGTTTTGGAGTCGCCGCGGTTCCGGGCAAGGCAATGCCGCGGGTACGGCTGGGCACGCTGGCGCTGAAGCCGTTGCGGCGCGACGCGGCCGTGCCCGATGGAGCGGCGAAGGGCGAGGGCAACGGCGCGCGTGGGCCGCCGGGTGAAGGGGACGGGGGCTTATAGCTGACAATCGGCGGTTCGGGCGTGGTAGCAGATTTCACTCCAATTCAGGCCGGGGGGCCATCCAGAGCTTTTCGTGCGGAAAAGGAAAACGGATCGAAGCCGACCATTTTTGACCGTCTATTTCAAAAGCGCCCCGTTCATTCCGGCGTTCGAAGAACGCGCGCAGATCGGCAAGTTTGGTCGAAGGCATGAAAATGCTGAACGAGTCTCCGCCTCGCCTGACAGTCTTGGCATCGTTCAGTCCTGGCCATTTCTCCGGCCAATTTAATGACGGTTCGGGCGCATGTTCATACGGCCAGATCATCACCTCGATGTTTTCCGGTAGCCATTCCCGGCCTTTTGGATGTTTGAATTGCGCCAGTACGTCGTAGGCGTGATTGACTTCGAGCGGCACCTGAGCCCGCACGGCCTTATCCTCGAGCGAACCGTACACCGAAACAAATATGGGGCGGGCGGTTCGATAGATCAGCAAATTCTGCTCAGGCTGGTCGGTCGCATCCGCGGCATCGAAACGTCCATAGGACCGCGACAGCGAAGGCAGATCCAGCCGATCGAGCAGTTGGTCGATTTCGGGCTTGTCCAATCGTGTGGTGACGAAGCCGTTTGTGCTCTTCTGGATGACCGTTCCGTCCTCATAGAGTGCAAAGGTTGGCGAATCGGATCCCATTACAGACGCCCATGGATCGGTTTCGAGCAAAACCACGAGCGGGCCTGGCTGATCGGACTGCCTCGCTGCCGCGAGGGTGCGCGGTCGTTCGAAGAAGGCAACTTGGTCTGGCTGGGGCAGGATCTCGCGCGGCTCTACGTTGGGCGGTTCGGCACCGGAGCAACTGACGAGGCAGAAGACCGCAAGAGACATCAGTATTCGCGTCGCGCCCAATGTTTTTCCGTCTCCATTTCCCGCTTTGTCGGCAACCAGCACATCGCCGCGATGGCCGCAACAGATTGTTGCCTAGGCGGCTGGATTGGCCATTCGAACGACGGAGGCACCGAATGAGACCCCACAAATTTAACCATTTCTTAGCCATGATTGGCCACAGCGGAAGGGAGCATGAATTTGCCTGTGGGGAAGTCAATCAATGTCCGATCTATCCGGTTCGCCGACAAACCGCCCGACCAGTGTCGATGTTGCCGTCATCGGCGCCGGGCCGGCCGGACTGACCGCGGCCTATCAGCTGACGCAACAGGGGTACCGGGTGACGGTCATCGAGAAGGATCCGGTCTATGTCGGCGGGATCAGCCGGACGGTGGAGCATGACGGTTTCCGCTTCGACATCGGCGGGCATCGCTTTTTTTCGAAAAGCCGCGAAGTCGTCGATCTGTGGAACGAGATTTTGCCCGACGATTTCATCGAGCGCCCGCGGATGAGCCGCATCTATTACGAAGGCAAATTCTACTCCTACCCGCTACGCGCGTTTGAGGCGCTGTGGAACCTGGGCGTCGTGCGCTCGACCCTCTGCATGGTGAGCTATGCCAAGGCCAAGCTGTTGCCGAACAACAATGTGCGCAGTTTCGAGGACTGGACGATCAACCAGTTCGGCAAGAAGCTCTATTCGATCTTTTTCAAGACCTATACCGAGAAGGTTTGGGGCATGCCGTGCGACGAAATGTCGGCGGACTGGGCGGCGCAGCGCATCAAGGGGCTTTCGCTCGGCGGGGCGGTGATTGACGGGCTGAAGCGCAGCCTGGGGCTCAACAAACGGCCGAATGACGGCATGGCGACCAAGACTCTGCTCGAAACCTTTCGCTATCCGCGGCTTGGCCCGGGCATGATGTGGGACGCGGCGCGCGACAAGGTCGTCGCGGGCGGCAATCATGTGTTGATGGCGCACAGTTTCAAACAGCTGACGCAGGATCAGGTGAGCGGCCGCTGGCGGCTGACCGCGAACGGTCCCGATGGCGACGTCGTGATCGACGCGGCGCATGTCATCAGCTCGGCGCCGATGCGCGAGCTGGCGGCCCGTATCCATCCGTTGCCCGCCTGCGCGCTGACCGCAGCGCCGCAGCTGAAATATCGCGACTTTCTGACGGTGGCGCTCAAGATTCGGTCGGAGGATCTGTTCCCCGACAATTGGATCTATATCCACGACAGCAAGGTGCAGGTCGGCCGGGTGCAGAATTTCCGCAGCTGGTCGCCCGAAATGGTTCCCGACCCCGAACTCGCGTGCGTTGGCCTGGAGTATTTCTGCTTCGAGGGCGACGGGCTGTGGGCGTCGAGCGACGACGAGCTGATTGCGCTGGCGACCAAGGAAATGGCGATCCTGGGGCTGTGCGATCCCAAGGATGTCGTGGGCGGCGCCGTGGTGCGGCAGGAAAAGGCCTATCCGGTCTATGACGACGACTATGCCGTGCATGTCGAAACGATGCGCAGCGAGCTGGAGGCGCGCTATCCGACGCTGCATATGGTCGGGCGCAACGGCATGCACCGCTATAACAACCAGGATCATGCAATGATGACCGCGATGCTGACGGTGCGCAATATCGTCGCGGGCGAGCGGGTGTACGACATCTGGGGCGTCAACGAGGATGCCGAATATCACGAAAGCGGCACCGAGGGCGAACAGGCGGCGCTGGCATCGGTGCGCGACGTTCCCGCGCGCGTGCCGAAAGCTGCCTGAGGCGTTGGCCAAAGGCGTTTTTGCCATGCTGCCCATTTCCAAATTGATCGGATCGATCCGCCGCGGCGAAATTCGCTGGCTGAACTATTTGCTCGCCAGCGTGCTCGCGCTGGGGAGCGATGCGGCGCTGTTCCTGCTGCTGCTCGATTCGGGGTTGGCGCCGGTCGCGGCGTCGGCGGTCGGCTATTGCGCCGGGATATTGGTTCACTGGCTGGTGTCGAGCCGCCTCGTTTTTGCCGACGGCGCCGCGGCGCGCGGCACGGGTGAACGGCACCGCCAGAAGATGCTGTTCGTCGGATCGGCGCTGGTCGGCCTTGCCGTCACGACGGCCATCGTTGGTACCGGCAGCGCGCTGGGGCTCGATCCCCGCCTCGCCAAGCTCGCGGCGATCGTGGTCAGTTTCCAGACTACCTATTTGCTGCGCCGCCATATCGTTTTCCGGGCCGCCGCGGCGTGACCGACGTCGCCGTACCAGCGGCGTGTTGGGCACTGGGCAACCAGCCCGCGCCGGATGCGGACGGCAGCACGATGCCGCGCTGGCTGACCCCCATACGCATCGCGCTGCTGATCTGGGGCGCGATGAGCCTGATCGCGATCATCGCCAACTGGCCGGCGATTGTCGCGCTCGATCTGGGCGATACCGACGACGCAATGCGGATGGCGCAGGTGCGCGACCTGCTGGCCGGACAAAGCTGGTGGGATTTGTCGCAATATCGCGTCAATCCCGCGGGCGGCGGGGTGCTGATGCACTGGTCGCGGATCGTCGATGCGCCGCTGGCGGCGGGCATCCTGATCCTGAAGCCGCTGTTCGGGCAAGCGATGGCCGAACGTATCGTGATGACCTTGTGGCCACCGTTGCTGGGTGCCGTGCTGAGCGTGGCCTGTGCGCTGGGCTATCGCAGCCTGTCGGATCGGCGGATCGCCTATATCGTGCCGCTGTTCCTGATCATGTCGGGCTTTATCGTGATGCAGTTCCGCCCGCTGCGGGTCGATCATCACGGCTGGCAGATCCTGCTGGCGATGCTGATCATGGCGCAGGCGCTGCGGCCCGCCAGCTGGCGGGCGGGATTGTGGGGCGGGCTGTTCGCGGCGGCGTTGCTGGCGGTGTCGATCGAAGGATTGCCGATCGTGGCGCTGTTCGCTGGACTGGCGGCGCTTCGCTGGGCGCTATATGCGCGCGATGCCGATCGCGATCGGTTGTGCGGCTATCTCGGCGCGCTTGCCGGGGGAGCGATCCTGTTGCAATTTGTCACGCGTGGTCCGCTCGGGCTGCTTGGCACCTGGTGTGATTCGCTGTCGGCGCCTTATATGGCCGCCTTTGTTGCGGCGACGGCGGCGACCTTTGCCGTGGTGCGCGCCAACCCGGCGGCCTTGTGGGTCCGCCTGGCGTTGCTGGGCGGCGCCGGACTGGTCGCGGCGGCGGCGCTGGTGGGAACCGAGCCGCAATGTGCGAAGGGGCCTTTTGCGGCGCTCGATCCGGTCGTTGTCGATTTCTGGTATAAGAATGTCCTTGAGGGACAGCCGTTGTGGGCATCGCGCGGTTATGACGCCATTTTTGTGCTGGTGCCGTCACTTGTCGGCTTGATCGGATCGGTCCTGGCGTGGCGCGGCTGTGCCGTGGCCGATGACCGTAAGGCTTGGACCACGGTGATTGTCGCACTGGTGGGCGCAACGGCCATGTCATTGCTGGTGCTGCGGAGCGTATCGACCGCCCACCTCTTTGCCTTGCCAGGCGGCGCTTGGCTCGGCCTGCGCGCCTGGGACTGGGCGCGGACGATCCAGGCAACGATTCCGCGCGTGTTGGCGTCAGCCATGGCGTCGCTGACCCTGCCGCTGCTTGGCAGTATCGCGGCTTCCGCCGCGCTTGGTGTCCTGTTCACCGATTTGCGGCCCGATCCGGGCGATGATGCAGCGGCTGCGCCATTTGCAGGAAACTGTATGGATTCCGCCGCGGTTGCGGCGCTCAATGGCTTGCCACCGACGACGATCCTGACCCCGATCGACCTGGGCGCGCCGGTGATCTTCTGGACGCGGCACCGCCTGGTGGCGACGCCGCACCACCGCAACAAGGACGCGATGGCGGACACCATCCGGGTCTTTGCAGGCGACCCGAGCCGGGCCGAGGCGCTGATCCGCAAAAATGGTGCGACGCTGGTCGTCTTTTGCCGGACGGCCAATGATTTCAGGCAATATCGGCGTGCGCGGAACGATGCGCTGGCCGCGCAGCTTTACGCCGGGAAAGCGCCGATCTGGCTGGAACCCGTGCCCATCGCATCGCGTGCCGGGCTGTCGATTTGGCGGGTGAAGCCCGCGACCATGTGACGTCTCGGCGTCAATGGATTCGGCCTCAGGCGGGGCGGAAGGTCATTGCGGTACCGTTCATGCAATAACGCTTGCCGGTGGGCTTCGGGCCGTCGTTAAAGACATGGCCAAGATGGCCGCCGCAGCGTTTGCAATGCACTTCGGTACGCGCATAGCCCAGGTCATAGTCGGTCGATGTCGCGATCCCGCCCTTGAGCGGCGCCCAGAAGCTGGGCCAGCCGGTCTTGCTGTCATATTTGGTTTTGCTGGAATAGAGCGGCAGCGCGCAGCCCGCGCAGACGAAGGTACCGGCGCGCTTTTCCTTGTCGAGCGGATGGCTGAACGGGCGTTCGGTGCCGGCCTCGCGCAACACATAAAATTGCTGCGCGGTCAGCCGCTTTTTCCATTCGGCTTCGGACAGGCGCCACCCGGGGGCGGCCTGCGGGCGGGCCGATTTGGCCATCAGCATCGGGGCGGCAATCACGCCGCCACCAAGGGCGAGACCAGCTAGCAGGTAGCGGCGGTCAATCATCAGGGACTCCTGACCCGTTGCGTGGGCCTTGCTGTGAGATACGTGGCGTTATCGCGCCAGGTTTCACCGCGCGTCAATAATTCTCCAGCTCGACCTGCATGTGGCGATAGCCGTGGACGAAGCTGGCGTGGACGCGTTCGGGCTCGGCGAGCACATTGACGCGCAGGCGGCGCTTCTGCATTTCCGAGATCAGCGTGGTCAGTTGCAATTCGGCAACGCGGGCGCCGACGCAGCGGTGGATGCCATAGCCGAAGGCCAAATGGCGGCGCGCATTTTCGCGATCGACGATGATCCGGTCGCCGTCGGGAAAGACGCTTTCGTCGCGATTCGCCGAGGCGTACCAGAGCGCGATTTTGTCGCGCTTCTTGATCTGGTGGCCGAACAGTTCGGTGTCCTCCATCGCGGTGCGCCGCATGTGCGCGAGCGGCGTCTGCCAGCGGATGATTTCGTGCATCGCATTGACCGCGAGTTCGGGATCGTGGTTCGCCTCCAGCTTGGCGCGTTCTTCGGGGAAACAGTGCAAGCCATAGGCATAGGCGGACATCGAATTGCGCGTCGTGTCGTTGCCGCCGACGATGAGCAAGATGAGATTGCCCATGAATTCATGCTCGCTCATATGCTTCATCGCATCGGATTGCAGCATGATCGAGATCAGGTCGTGCTCGCCGGGGTTGAGCGCCTTGCGGTCCCACAATTCCTTGAACGCGGCGCCCATTTCAAACGCCTTGGCGGTGCGTGCCTGCCGCTGTTCGGTGGTGTCGAAGGATTCGATGTCGCCGAGCGCGTCGGACCAGGCGGTCAGCCGGTGGCGTTCTTCCCACGGAAAATCGAACAGGATGGCAAGCATGTCGGTGGTGAGCTCGATCGACAGTTTTTCCACCCAGTCGAAGGCTTCGCCGATCGGCAGCGTGTCGATCAGCGCCGCGGTGCGCGCGACGGTGTCGGCGCGCATGCGTTCGATTTCGGACGGGCCGAAGGCGGGGGCGACGGTGCGGCGCTGCGCGGTGTGCTGCGGCGGATCCATCGCGATGAACATCGGCAGCGGGATCTCGCCCTCTTTGAGATGTTCGACGCCATCTCCGGCGACGGTGATGCCGCCATATTCCCACGACGAGGAGAAAATCTTGGGCAGCGCCTCGATATGCTGGATCGGTTTATAGGTGGTCACCGACCAATAGGGGCCGAATTTCGAACCCTCGCAATGATAGATCGGCGATTCGGCGCGCAGCTGGCGCATCGGTTCCTGCCAGCGGTCCTCGCTCCACAATTCGGCGCGGCTGACGTCGAGCGGATTGGCGATTTCGGGGGCGGTGCGAATTTGGGTGGCCATGGGGCAGCTCCTCTGAAGGGCCGTCTCGTGCGGCCTGATCAGTTGCAGAATGCCACTATTTACAGCTTTGTCAATGAGGGGCGAGGCGTGAAGCGCAAAGTCTAACAGCCACCTCTTATTCGTCATCCCGGCGAAGGCCGGGATCTCACCCTGTCGTATCAACGCAGCGGCGAGATCCCGCCCTTCGCCGGGATGACGAGGTTAGGAATGGCGGTCGATAATCGCGGCGGTGGCGTCGGTGGCAAGCGCGGCGGTCCGTTTGCCGCGCCGCCAGAATTTCCAACTGCTGCCGCCACTCAGCACCCCGGCGCGGAAGAGGCGAACCGAGAGGAAGATCACGAGTGCGACCCAGATCGCCTGCCAGCCGAGCGCGAGCAGGTGAACCGCCTTGCTGTCGTCGGTCGCGGCGCGGGCGGCCATGGCGAGCGGGGACGAGAAGGGGAAGATTTGCGCGACCGTTGACAATGTGCTGCCCGGGGCGCTCGCGGCCGCGGTCGACAGGCTGAACATGCCGACCTGAAAGATCGTGATCGGCAGGCTGAGCATCTGGATTTCGCGCACCGTCGCCGCCTGCGCCCCGACACCGAGGAACACCGCGCCGAGGAGCAGGAAGGACAGGATGAAATAGACAAAGCCGATACCGAGGAAAAAGGGCCAGCCGGTCGCGGGTGCCGCGGTCAGGGCGGCGGTGGCCTTGCTCGCGCTTTGCACCGACGCGAGCGCCGCCGGATCGATCTGCAGCGCGGCGATCAGCCCGCCGGCGATGGCCATCACCAGCCAGAAGGCGATGAACAGCACCGCGACGCCCAGAAAGCCGAGCAGTTTGCCGAGAAAGACGCTTTCAAGCGGCACCGCGGCGGCGAGGATTTCGATGACCTTGTTGCCCTTTTCCTCGGCGAGCGAGCTGACGGTCTGGCCCGCGAGGAGCAGCGTCAGCAGGAAGATGATGAAGACGGCGCCGAAGCCCAAGGATTGCTGGAGCGCGATGCTGGTGCCGCCGCTCGACAAGGCTTCGAATTTGGGTGCGACCGCGGGTAGCGGCCCTGCGGCCTTCGATCGCAGCACATCGTCGGCGAGCAGTGCAAGATAATGGCCGGCGTTGCTGTCCGCCTCGCGCTCGACGATGCGCGGGGTCGCGAGCGGGCCGCTGAGCACGGCATAGGTGTCGCTGCCCTTTTCGCGCGCGATGGCGACCGGGTCGGCGGTGGCGGGGCTGGCGATGCGGACCTCAAGCACCGGCACGCGGCGCGCGACGCTCGCGCGCAACCGGGCATCGGCGGCGCGCAGCGCTTCGACGTCACCGGCGCCGACTACCGCGACGATGCGCCCGGCGCCGCGCGCGCTGTCGGCAAGCTGCGAGGCGCCCATGCCGCCCGCAAGTCCCATGCCGACCATGAACAGCGGCGCGAGCAGGAACAACAGGAAGGTCGGCGTCGCGACGATCGCCAGAAAGTCGCGGCGTGCGATGACGAGCATGTTTTTGAGGAAGGGGGTCATGTCAGCGCCTCCTCGACCGCGTCGGTTCCCGCATCGGCGTCGAAACTCGCATCGACCTGGCGGACGATATGGACAAAGGCGTCGTGGAGCGCGGGGCGGGTGATCGACAGCCCGGCGACGCCGAGGCCGCTGCCCGTGATCCGCGCCAGCAGCGGTTCGACGTCGGCATCTTCGATCGGGAAGAACCAGCTGTCGCCGCGCGGCTCGGCACCGGCGGGGAGCAGCGCCGCGATTGCGGTTGCATCGGCGTCAGCGCGCGGGGTGTAACGCACCTGCATCGGCAGCAGCCCGCGCGCGTCGTCGACCGTGCCTTCGAAGCGGCGCTGCGAGCGCGCGATGATCGCGAGCCGGTCGCAGAGGCGCTCGGCGTGCGCCATGACATGGGTCGAAAACAGGATCGTCGCGCCGCGGTCGCGTTCGCGGCGGACGAGCATTTCGAGCCGTTCCTGATTGACCGGGTCAAGGCCCGAAAAAGGCTCGTCGAGGACAATGAGGTCGGGGGCGTGGACGATCGAGCCGATCAGCTGGATCATCTGTGCCATGCCCTTTGACATCTTGCGGATCTTTTCGTCGATCACGCGTTCGAGGCCAAGTTCGGTCATGAAGGTCGCGGCGCGGCGGCGGCCTTCGGACCAGTCGAGTCCGCGTAGTGCACCCATGAACGCGATCGCCTCGCGCGCCTTCATTCCGGGATAGAGCCCGCGTTCCTCGGGGAGGTAGCCGATGCGATGGCGCACCGCCTGCGGGCGTTCGCCAAAGACGCGGCTGGTGCCCTCATCAGGGTCGATGATCCCCAGCGTCATGCGCAGGCTGGTGGTCTTGCCCGCGCCGTTGGGGCCGAGCACGCCATAGATGCTGCCCGTCGGCACCGTCAGGCTGACGTTATCGACCGCCTTGAAATCGCCGAAATATTTGGTGAGGCCGATCGCCTCGACGCTGAAATCGTTCAAACTGCGGTCCCTGATCTGATCATCCGCAAGCTATGGCACGGACAGGCAGCTCGCGTATAGAGCGGCAATGGTTGCCGAAGCCTTGCCTGCATTAGAAGACCGCCTCGAGGCGGTGGCGCGCGCGCATGATTTTGTTGCGTTCGGGATCGCCGATGCCGATGCGGCGCCGCAAACTGCCGAAAGATTGAACCAGTGGCTGGCCGCGGGGCGTCACGGCGATATGATCTGGATGGAGAGCCGCGCGGCACAGCGAGGATCGCCCAAAGGTCTGTGGCCCGAGGTGCGGTCAGTAATCGCGCTGGGGATGAGCTATGCCCCGGCGCAGGACCCGCTGGCGCTTGCTGAGCACCCCGACCGCGGGCGGATTTCGGTCTATGCGCAGGGCGGTGACTATCATGACGTCGTCAAACGGGCGCTGAAGGCGGTCGCGCGCTGGCTGGTTGCGGAGGCGCCGGGGGCCGAGGTCAAGGTATTCGTCGATACCGCGCCGGTGATGGAAAAGCCCTTGTCGGCGGCGGCGGGGCTCGGCTGGCAGGGCAAGCACAGCAATCTGGTCAGCCGCGAGTATGGCAGCTGGTTGTTTTTGGGGGCGATCTATACGACACTGGAGCTGGCCCCGAGCAATCCGGGCCGTGACCGTTGCGGCAGTTGTATGGCCTGTCAGGACGCGTGTCCGACGCAAGCGTTTCCGAAGCCATATCAGGTCGATGCGCGGCGCTGCATCTCCTACCTGACGATCGAGCATGACGGGCCGATCCCGCTCGACCTGCGGCGCGGGATCGGCAACCGTGTTTATGGCTGTGACGATTGTCTGGCGGTCTGCCCGTGGAACAAGTTTGCCGAAACCGCGCACGCGCACCGCGCTTTCCTGCCGCGCGCCGAATTGGTCGCGCCGTCGCTGGGCGACTTGCTCGCGCTCGACGACGCCGGGTTCCGGCAGGTTTTCGCAGGGTCGCCGATCAAGCGTATCGGGCGCGGACGAATGGTGCGCAATGCCGCGATTGCGGCAGGAAACAGCGGTGATGCACGGTTTCGGCCGATGCTGGAGCGACTGGCGGAGGACGACACGCCCATGGTCGCGGAGGCGGCCAGATGGGCGCTGAGTGAATTGACGTCGTGACGTCAACGATAATCCTCCCTGTCGCGCAGCGATGGGGAGGTGGCAGTCCGCTCGGCTGACGGAGGGGCTTTGGCGCTACCGCTGTGGCCCCTCCACCACTCGCTTCGCGAGCGGCCCCCCCCTCCCCATGGCCTCGCCACAGGGAGGATGACTATCACCGCCGCAGCGCTTCGATACAGCTCGGCACATTGGCATCGCGGCCGTCGGGGGTGCGCGCATCGACATGGGTGGCGAGCGGATCGGCGCCTTGTTTGGGCGGATAATAATAGATGTCGAGGATACAGGCGGCGCCAGCAAACTGCAGCTTTCGCGCGGCGCCTTCGGCGACGTCGAGCCGCGGCTTGCCGAACAGGCCGAGTGCCGAATTGGCCGAGCGGCCGATCAGGCTGTTGTTCTGCGTGGGGCGCGGCGCCGGGATTGCGGCGGCAGGCGCGCCGCCCGGGGGCGGGGTGGCGCGCGGAATCGCGTTGCCGGCGCAGCCGCCGAGCAGCAGAACGAGGCTGGCGATCGCGGCCAGACGGCGATTTTGGTTCATATGTTCCGGTCCCCGCTCCGCAGATGGAGCATGTGCACGGCCATAGCGGCGCTGAGGATCGGCGCCAACAGATTGGCGATGGGCACCACAAAGCTTGCGGCAGACAGCAGCCCGAGCGACCAGCGCGCGGGCCGATCGAGCCGCGGACGGTCGGGGTGGCGCGCCAGCACCATCGCCTCCAGATCGCGGCCAAGCAGCAGGCCGTTGACGAACAAAGCAAAGATCGGCGTGCCGATGCCGGTGACGAGCAGCAGGATGTAGATTGGCAGCGCGAGCAGGTTGCCGCCGATCAGCCGCACCACCGACGCAAGCGCGAGGCGGATATTCTGCCGCCAGCCGACATCGACCGCGCGCGCCGCGGCGGCGGGATAATGGCGTCCTTCGACATCGGCGACGATCGCATCGGCGAACAGTCCGACGACGACGATCGCAACGGCGCGGAACAGCAGCCAGCTGCCCGCGACGATCGCCAGGACGACGAGTAGCCCTGCCATGTCGCGCTCGGTCGCGCCGAGCCACTGCCAGTGATCGAGCGCCCAGCGGGTGGCGAAATAGATCGCAGCGCCCGCGAAGAGTAGGAGGAGGAGGGTGAGCGCGAGGCTTTGCAGCAGGATGCGCAGCACGCGCGGCTGCGGCACGTCGCGGAGCGCGAGCAGAAAGGCGTGGACGGCGCGGGTCATGTTTGCCGGGATGCGAGGGGGCGGCGCGCGCGTCAAGCGCCGCGCTTGCCTTGATCGGCCCGCATCCCTAAAGCGCGGCAACTTTTCCCCGCGCATCACAGGATATTTTATGGCCGCCACCGCCCGTTTCGACGTCGTCGCCATCGGCAATGCCATCGTTGACGTTCTCGCCCGCGCCGACGACGCGCTGATCGATGCCGAAAAGCTGGTCAAGGGGTCAATGCGGCTGATCGACGCCGACGAGGCCGAGCGGCTGTATGCCGCAATGGGTCCGGCGATCGAAATGTCGGGCGGCAGCGCGGCGAACACGCTCGCGGGCATGGCGGCGCTGGGGCGGCGCTGCGGCTTTATCGGTCAGGTTGCCGACGATCAGCTGGGGCAGGTGTTCACGCATGACCTGACGGCTCTGGGCGTCGCGTTCGACACCCCCGCCCAGTCCGGCGGCGCGCCGACCGCGCGCTGCCTGATCCTGGTTACCCCCGACGGCCAGCGCACGATGAATACCTTTCTGGGCGCATCGCAGAATCTGGGGCGTGAATCGCTCGACGCGGCGCTGATCGCCGACGCCGACATCCTCTATCTCGAAGGCTATTTGTGGAACGCCGACGCCTCACGCGCGGCGATGGCCGAGGCGATCGGGCTGGCCAAGGCGGCCGGTCGGCGCGTTGCCTTCACTCTTTCCGACACGTTCGTCGTCGCCGGGCATGGCGAGGATTTCCGCCGCATGACCGCGGCGCGCGAGATCGACATCCTGTTCGCCAATGAGGCCGAACTGCTCGTGCTGGCGCAGGAAGACGATTTCGAGGCCGCGCTGGCCAAGGTGGCGGCCGATGTGCCGCTGCTCGTCGCGACGCGCGGCGCGCATGGTGCGGTCGCAGTGACGAACGGCGAGCGTAGCGAAGTCGCGGCTGAGCCGATCGACGATGTCGTCGACACGACCGGTGCCGGAGACCTGTTCGCCGCCGGTTTCCTGTCGGGTCTGGCCGAAGGCCGCCCGATCGCCGACTGCCTGACGATGGGCGCGGTGTGCGCGCGCGAAATCATCGCGCAGGTCGGTCCGCGGGCGCAGACCGATCTTCGCGCCAAGGTCGCCGAACGGCTGGGCTAGGAACTTTCGGCCACCCAACGCGTCCTATGCGCCAGATGAACGGTACAGGAGGACGGTATGGCCGACGAAATTCACGAAACGCGTGCGCCCGACGGGACGACGCACACCACGACAATCATTGATCGCGAACCGCGCCGCGGCGGTGGATTGGGCATGGGCCTGATCATTTTGGTGGTGCTGGCGGTTGCAGGCTTTTTTGCTTTCCAGTTCCTCGCCAATGACAAGGCCGAAACGGGCGCAATCACCGAAGCGGCGCAAAAGGTGGGCGACGCCGCGCAGGATGTCGGCGATGCCGCACAGGAAGCGGTGAAGTAGTCGCAATCCCAGGCTAAGTGGCGGCGGGCTCGGCGCCCGCCGTTTCGGGGTGCTTCTTGAACAGGGCGCGATCGGCGGGGCCGAAACCGCGGGTCCAGATCAGCCATGCGTAGATGCCGAGGATGACCGGCACGCCGATCAGCAGCTCGGCCCATTCGGGCAGCTGCGTCGCGCCCCAGCCCAGAATCGCGGCGCCCGCGGTCGCCCATACGAGCGCCCAGCGCAGACTGTTGACGGGCGCGCCGAGCACATGTGCGAGCAGCCGCGCCTTCACCACCGACGCGAAACCCAAAGCGAGCATCAGCGCGAGCGCAACCGCCGCGGCGTAAGTGATGGGCGGCCAGCCCATCGACTTGGCGATCAGGATCAGCGTGACGCTCAATATCGCCTGCAACGCCAGCGTCGCGATGCTGATCAAAAGATTACGATGGCGTGCGACATAGACGAGCGCCGCCTCGCTGACGACCGCGGTTGCAGCGACGACTTCGGCGGCGAGCAGGAAGGCGAGCGCCGCGGTCCCGCTGACGAATTCGGGGCCGACGAGGCCCATCACCGCCTCGCCGGGGATGCCAAGCGCTAGCGCGACCCCGGCCTGCGCCGCGATGATCCAGAAACCGACCTGGCTGACTTGTGCCGCCACGGCGGCAAGCCGCTTTTCGGCAAGGTTGCGGGTGATGACCGGGCCGAGGATCGGCTCGAAGCTGGTTTTCAGCTTTTGCGGCAGCGATGCGACCTGCTGCGCCATGTAATAAATGCCATAGATCGTCGGCGAGGTGAACTGGCCGAGGATGAACAGGTCGAGGCGGCGCGTGCCCCATTCGATGGCGTCGGCGGCGGCCAGCGGCGCGTTGCGCCGCGCCACCGCGATCAGATGCGCCGGATGCGGCTGCCAGCCGCGCGGTCCGCCATAATGGCGCAGCATCGGGATCAGCGCGGTCAGAAAAGCGCCGACCATTGCGGCGGCATAGGACAGCATCAGCCCATCGCGCACCGAAACGAACCAGAAAGCTGCCGCCGCGGCGCTGATCACCCATGGTTCGACGATCGCGCGCGCACGCACGGTTGCGCCGACATCGAACCGGTAGGCGCAGGCGGCCAGCGCGATGTCGGTTCCCGCGATGGCAAAGACGAGCAGCGCCATCCAGCGATCGGCACCACCCACATCGCCCGCAGGATACATAAGCTGCGGAAAGGCGAAGAGAAGCGCCGATCCGGCCGCCGAGGCGAGGAGGGCGACGAACATCCCGTCCCACACCACGGTGCGGTGGTCTGCGCCGGGCGCGCTGAGCTGTTCGGCAAGGCCCCGCTTGAGCCCCAGCGTCGCGAGCTGCGCCACCAGTTCGATGACGAGCACGGCAAAGGCAAAGCGCCCGACCGCCTCAGGCCCGTACCAGCGCCCTGCGACGTAGAGAAAGGGCAGGCGCGCAACGAGGCGCAGGATAAAGCCGAAAAAATTGGTCCGCCCGCCCTTGGCGAGCGCCGCGGTGTCGGCGTCGCCCGCGGGAGCTGTTGCCGATGCGGGCACGGCTGCGCTGTCCGTCTGGCTCAAGCCCGCCGCCCCTTCTGCTGGTCCCCGGCGCGCAGTCTAGCGCGATGGCGGGTGGCAGGCAATTCTCTGCGAAAGCTCACCGACCCTCGGATCGCAGCGGGCGGCTGAGCAGGGCCTGAATGGCATCGGACACGCGCGTTTCGCGTGCCACCAGCTGTGCCACCGTGTCGCAGATCGGCATATCGATGCCGTCGGCGCGCGCCGCGGCGGCGATCACGGGGGCGCTGAACGCGCCCTCGGCAACGGTGCGGCGGTCGGCCATCAGCGTGGCGGCATCGTCG
The DNA here is from genome assembly GCF_002454115.1 of Sphingopyxis sp. UBA6723. Lineage (GTDB taxonomy): Bacteria > Pseudomonadota > Alphaproteobacteria > Sphingomonadales > Sphingomonadaceae > Sphingopyxis. Next base: position 282,720 of record NZ_DKIH01000010.1, read on the forward strand.
CCCCGCCCCAGCCCCTGGCCGAGCGCGAAGTTGCGCGAATTGCCCGAGGTGCAGGTCAGCACGAGGTCGCCAAGTCCGGCGAGCCCCGCGAGCGTTTCCGCCAGCGCGCCGCGTGCCAGCCCGAACCGCGTCATTTCGGCAAAGCCGCGGCTGATCAGGGCGGCACGGGCATTAAGGCCAAGTCCCGCGCCGTCGACGATGCCGCAGGCGATGGCGAGGACATTCTTGATGGCGCCGCCAATCTCGGCGCCGATGACGTCGGTTGACACATAGGGGCGGAAATGCGGGCGGGCGATCGCGCCGGCAATCGCGGCGGCGAGGTCGGGATCGGCGGCGGCGAGGGTGATCGCGGTCGGGAGGCCCGCGGCAACCTCGTGCGCAAAGGTCGGACCCGACAACACCGCATGCGGCCGCTGCGGTGCGAGGTCGCGTGCCATGTCGATCGGGAAAGCGAAGCTGCCCGCTTCCATCCCCTTGCTACAAAAGATCAAAGGTGCGTCGCCCGCCGGGAGTTCCGCGAGCACCGCGCGCAGGAACGGTACCGGCACGACGACGAGCAGAGCGTCGCAAGCGGCCATGTCGGGGAGCGCACTGGTCGCGGTGAGCGACGGCGACAGCGCCGCGCCGGGCAGAAACACCGGATTGCGATGCTCGGCGTTGATTGCGGCGACGACATCCGCTTCGCGCGCCCACAGGCGGACGGGCGCGCCATCGGCCGCAAGCAACTGCGCCAGCGCGGTCCCCCAAGCGCCGCCGCCGATCACGCCGAAGTTGCGATATGACGTCATGCTTTCACTCCCGCACCGCGCACGGTTTCAGCTTCAGGATCAAGCGGCCAGCGTGGGCGTGCGGCAACCGACAGATCGTCGAACAGCCCCGCAGCGAAGCGCTCGGCCCCGGCCCAGGCGATCATGGCGCCATTGTCGGTGCACAGCCACAAGGGCGGTGCGACGAACGGCCGGTCGAACCGCGCGGCGAGTTCGGTGAGCGCGCCGCGGATTGCGCCATTGGCGGCCACCCCGCCGGCGACAACGAACGCCGTCGCATCGGGGCAGGCGGTGAGCGCGATGCGGCTGCGATCGACGAGGCAGTCCACGACCGCTTGCTGGAACGAGGCGGCGAGGTCGGGGACGCTGTGCGCCCCGCTCGCGGCCGCGCGCGCCACGGCGCTTTTGAGCCCCGCGAAGGAGAAATGCGGTTCGGCGCTTCCGACCAGCGGTCGTGGCAGCGGCACGGCGTGCGGATTGCCGTCCTGCGCGATCCGCTCGACCGCGGGGCCGCCGGGGTAGCCGAGTCCGAGCAATTTCGCGGTCTTGTCGAACGCCTCGCCCGCGGCGTCGTCGATCGTCGTGGCGAGGCGGCGATAGTCGCCGACGCCGTTGACGAGCAACAACTGGCAATGGCCGCCCGACACGAGCAGCAACAGATAGGGAAAGGCGAGGTCGGGGTCGACGAGCCGCGGCGACAGCGCATGCCCTTCGAGATGGTTGACCGCGATTAGCGGCTTGTTTGTGGCATGGGCAAGCGCCTTGCCGGTGACAAGCCCGACCATCACCCCGCCGATCAGGCCGGGACCGGCCGTAGCGGCAACGGCATCGACGTCGGCAAGCGACACGCCGGCATCGGCGAGCACCCCGGCGACGATCGGCGCGAGGCGGTCGACATGCGCGCGCGCTGCGATTTCGGGGACGACGCCGCCAAAGGGGCTGTGCTCCGCCTCCTGCCCTGCGACGCGGTGCGCCAATATGCGCCTATCGCTGGCGACAAGCGCCGCTGCGGTCTCGTCACAGCTCGATTCAAGGCCAAGGATGAGAGTCATAATGTTGCGTGTCCCTTACCCGCGCGGGGCGTGCGGGGGCAAGCGCGGTTGAAAGGAATGAATCGCGCAGAGATGGCAGAGCACGCAGAGAAGAAGAAAAGAACTTTGTTCACGCGGAGACGCGGAGGCGCGGAGAAGAAGGCGCGGGTCGAATGACCCCTTTTTCAATCAACGCTTTACTAGGGCGCAACGCCGGATGAAGAGAAGCCGCTTCGCGGCAATCGCACTCTCTCCGCGCCTCCGCGTGAACAAATCTTCGTGCGAATCCCTTGTCTTCCTTTTCCTGTCCGGACGCCTTAGCAGCGGCGCATGGTTTCGATCCCGCATCCTACACCCGAACATCCGCTTCGTATCGGTACCCGCGCATCACCGCTGGCGATGGCGCAGGCGCATATGACGGTGGCGGCGCTGATCGTGGCGCATGGTCTTGCGCCCGAAGCGCTGGAGATTGTGCCGATGACTGCGACGGGCGACCGCATCCAAGACCGCGCGCTCGCCGAGGTGGGCGGCAAGGAGCTGTGGACGCGCGAGCTGGATGCGGCGCTCGACGCCGGGGTGATCGACATTGCGGTCCACTCATTGAAGGACGTCGAAACGCTGCGCGATGCGCGTTTTGCGTTGGGCGCAATGCTCGAACGCGCCGACCCGCGCGACCGGCTGGTGGTGCGCGATGGGATAGAGGCGGCGACGATTGCCGATCTGCCGCACGGAGCGAAGCTGGGGACGAGCAGCCCGCGCCGCGCCGCGCAGATCCGGCGAATCCGCCCCGATCTGGACCCGGTGCTGCTGCGCGGCAATGTCGCGACGCGGCTGGCGAAGCTGGCGGCGGGTGAGGCCGATGCGACCTTGCTGGCGGCGGCGGGACTCGACCGGCTGGGGATGCACGCGGTCGGCACCGCGCAGGATGTGGCGGTGTTGCTGCCCGCGGCATCGCAGGGCGCGATCGGCATCGAGTGCCGCGCCGCAGACGGCGCTACGCTCGCGCTCATCCTGGCGATCGACCACGCGCCGACCCATCGCGCGGTGGCGGCCGAGCGTAGTTTTCTGGCCGCGCTGGGCGGCGATTGTCGTTCGCCGGTGGCGGCGCACGCGCATTGGCGCGATGACGGCATGTTGCAACTCGACGCCGAGATTTTTTCCGAAGACGGCGCCGATCATGCAATCGGCCATGCGCTGATAGACCATGACGATGCGGCGGCGGCGCTGGCGCGGCGGTTGCTCGATGACGCCCCCGAAACGGTGCGGCGGCTGTTCGCTGCATGAGCGGCGGCCTGCCGCTGCTAGTCACCCGCCCCGAACCGGGCAATCGCGCCACGCTGGCGCGTGCGCAGGCGCTGGGATTGGATGCCCATGCGATGCCATTGTTTGTGGCCCGGGCGCTGCCATGGAACGCGCCAAGCGCAGCGAGTTTCGACGCGCTGCTGCTCACGAGCGCGCAGGCGGTGCGGCTGGCGGGGCCGCAGCTCGCGCGTCTGGCTCCGCTGCCGGTTTATGCGGTGGGGGCCGCAACGGCCGATGCGGCGAGGGCGGCGGGGCTGACGGTGGTTCAGACGGGCGAGGCTGACGCGCAGAGCCTTCTTGATGGCATGACGGCAGGTCAAGCCCCTAGAATCCTTTGGCTTTGTGGTCGCGATCGATCGGCGCTCGACCCGCGCGGCGCCGCGCTGGAGCCGCTGGCTTGTTATGCCGTCGATGCGGCCGAGCCATCGGAGGCGTGGGTATCGCTGATCGCTACACCAGCGGTGCTGTTGGCCCATTCGGCCCGCGCGGCGCAACGGATTTCAGACTTGGTCGGGCCGTTGCGCGCGCATCTGACGCTCGTTGCGATCAGCCCCGCGGTTGCGGCAGTAGCGGGCGAGGGCTGGGCCGGACGGGCCGCGGCAACACAGCCCACCGAAGCGGCACTGTTGGCACTGGCCCATGCTTTGTGCCACAAGGGCGGAAAATAGGGTCGTTCGAAAGAGACATATGGCAATCGACAGCATCGACACCCCCTCGCCTGCGGCCGAGGCGGTCCCGGCCAAGGGACCATCGTTTCGGCTGCTCGCCATCGCTGCCTTGCTCCTGCTGCTGATCGGGATCGTTGGCGGCGGCTGGGCAGTGAACCGCTGGTTGACGGGCAATGGCGCGGCATCAGCGGCGAACGTCATCGCCGCACCGCCGGTTCGTGACATGACCGATCCGGTGCGAATCGCCGATGCGGCACCCAAGGGGGCGCCGCTGATCGTCGCGCCGGTCGATGGTGCCAATGCGCTGGCGGCGCGCGTCGCCGAACTGGAGCAGCGCCTGTCGCGGATCACGCTGGAGGCCGAATCGGCGTCGGGCAATGCATCGCGATCAGAAGGCTTGCTCGTCGCCTTCGCGGTGCGCCGCGCTCTCGATCGCGGGCTTTCGCTTGGTTATCTCGACGCCCAGCTGCGGCTGCGCTTCGGCGACGATCAGCCCAATGCCGTAAAAACGATCATCGACACCTCGCGCGATCCGGTGACGCTGGAACAATTGCGCGCCGAGCTCGATACGCTGGCGCCGCAGCTCGTCGGGCGCGGCAGCGATGGCAGCGGCAGCTTGTGGACGGGGCTGCGCCGCGAATTGAGCGAATTATTCGTTGTGCGCGCCGCGGGAACACAATCGCCGCGCTCCGCCGAGCGACTCGACCGGGCGCGGCGTTATCTGGGCGCCGGGCAGGCCGATCTGGCGATCGCCGAGGTCGAGGCGCTGCCGGGCGCTGCCGCCGCCAACGACTGGCTGATCGATGCGCGGCGCTATCATGAGGCGCGGCGCGCGCTTGACCTGATCGAGACCGCGGCGATATTGGAGCCGCGCGACAGTCCGGCTGCCGCAATCGCCCGCAGCACCGCGGCACCGACCCCCTAGCGCGTGTCCCGAAAGGGCTGCTCGCCATATAGAGAAAGCCCGTTTCCATGGCCCTCGCCGATCCGCAGCGCATCGAAGCGCTCGACCCGCTCGATCCCCTTCAGCTTGACGCCGAACTCAGCGAAGAGGAGCGGATGGTGCGCGACACGGCGCGTTCCTATGCGACCGATGCGTTGCTGCCGCGCGTCACCTCGGCGTTTCTCGACGAGCGATTCGATCGCGAGATCATGTCGGAAATGGGCGCGCTCGGCCTGCTCGGCGCGACGATCGACCCCGAATATGGCGGCGCCGGGCTGAACTATGTCAGCTATGGGCTGATCGCGCGCGAGGTCGAGCGGATCGATTCGGGCTATCGTTCGGCCTGCTCGGTGCAGAGCAGCCTCGTGATCCACCCGATCAACGCCTATGGCAGCGAGGAGCAGAAGCGCAAATATCTGCCCGGGCTGACCTCGGGCGAACTGGTCGGCTGTTTCGGGCTGACCGAGCCCGACGCGGGCAGCGACCCCGGTGGGATGCGGACGCGCGCCGAAAAGATCGAAGGCGGTTACCGCCTCAAGGGCGCCAAGATGTGGATTACCAATTCCCCAATCGCCGATGTGTTTGTCGTGTGGGCGAAGTCGGAGGCGCATGACGGCGCGATCCGCGGTTTCGTGCTCGAAAAGGGCATGAAAGGCCTGTCGGCGCCGAAGATCGAGGGCAAGGTGAGCCTGCGCGCCTCGGTCACCGGCGAGATCGTGATGGATTCGGTCGAAGTCGACGAGGATGCACTGCTCCCGCATGTTTCTGGGCTGAAAGGCCCGTTCGGCTGCCTCAACCGCGCCCGCTATGGCATCGGCTGGGGCGCGATGGGCGCGGCGGAATTCTGCTATGAAGCGGCGCGCAATTATACCGGCGAGCGCAAACAGTTCGGGCGCCCGCTGGCGGCGAATCAGATCGTCCAGCTCAAGCTCGCCAATATGCTGACCGAAATCGCGCTGGGGTTGCAGACGGCGCTGCGCGTCGGGCGGTTGATCGACGAGGGGCGGCTGATCCCCGATGCGATCAGCCTGCTCAAGCGCAACAATTGCGGCAAGGCGCTCGATATCGCCCGCGTCGCGCGCGACATGCATGGCGGCAACGGCATTTCGGCCGATTATCATGTCATCCGCCATGCGGTGAACCTGGAAACGGTGAACACCTATGAAGGCACGCACGACGTTCACGCGCTGATCCTGGGCCGCGCGATCACCGGCATTTCGGCTTTTGGCGGATAGCATTGCGAAGCCTCTGGCAGGCATCCGCGTCGTCGAACTGGCGCGGGTGCTCGCGGGGCCATGGTGCGGGCAATTGCTCGCCGATCTCGGCGCCGAGGTGGTCAAGGTCGAGCGGCCGGGGGTCGGCGATGATACGCGCAGCTGGGGGCCGCCATTTATCCGAGGCGAAAACGGCGAGAATCTCGGTGCGACCTATTATCACAGCACCAATCGCGGCAAGGCTGGGGTCGCGATCGATATTGCGACGGCGGAGGGACAGGCGGCAGTCCGCGATCTGATTGCTGGCGCAGATGCAGTGATCGAAAATTACAAGGTCGGCGGGCTGGCCAAATATGGTCTCGACCCCGCGACACTGATGACCGATTTTCCGCGGCTGATCGTCTGTTCGATTACCGGTTTTGGCCAGACCGGCCCCTATGCCCACCGTGCGGGCTATGATTTCATCATCCAGGCGATGGGCGGCGCGATGTCGCTGACGGGCGAACCCGACGGCGCGCCGCAAAAGGCGGGGATCGCCTATGCCGATATTTTCACCGGGATGTATTCGGCCGTCGCAATCCTTGCGGCGTTGCGAAGGCGTGACGTCACCGGAAAAGGCGCGCATATCGACATGGCACTGCTCGATTGTCAGGTCGGGGTGCTTGCCAATCAGGCGGCCAATTATCTCGCGAGCGGCGTCCCGCCCCGCCGGATGGGCAATGGCCACGCCAATGTCGTCCCCTATCAGGCGTTCGCGACCGCCGACGGGCAGCTGGTGATCGCGGTGGGCAACGACGGGCAGTTTCGTAAATTATGTATGATTGTGGGCGAACCCGGCTGGGCCGATGATGCGCGCTTTGTGAACAATGCGGCGCGGCTCGCCAATCGCACGACGCTAATTCCGCTGCTCGCGGCGAAGATCGCGGGCTGGGACGCGCAGCCGCTGGCGTTGGCGCTGGAGGCGGAAGGTGTCCCTGCGGGGCCGATCAACGATATTGCGGGGGTGTTTGCCGACCCGCAGGTGATCGCGCGCGGGATGCGGTTCCGGCCCGAGGGCGCCGCGGTCGACGGGCTAGCGAGCCCGATTGTGATCGACGGCGAACGAATGGTCGCGTTGACCGGAGCACCGGTGCTGGGCGGCTGATTACAGGCGGGCGTGAACAACCGCCCTTTGCATCCCATTCGTGTCGAGCGAAGTCGAGACACGCGAAAGGGGGAGACAAACTCAGCGTGTCTCGACTTCGCTCGACACGAACGGGGTGGGGGATTGGTCTGGGACCATCCCGCCCCACTATCGCAGACGCCCACGAAAAAGGGGCGCCGTTGCCGACGCCCCTTTCCCCCTTTTTGCAGATATTCAGTGGCTCAGAATTTCACTGTACCGGTGACGAAAACCTGGCGCGGATTGCCGTAGAAAGCGGTCAGCGTGCCTTCGGTGCCGAGCGCGGAGGTCGGCAGGCCGTTCGCCCCGATCACCGGCACGCCAGTGGTCGCGTTGACGTTGATGAAGGTGTAACCCGAGGTCTTATATTCCTTGTCGGTCAGATTCTTGCCGAACAGCCCGATGCTCCAGCGATCGTCGGGCGCGGTATAGACGATGCTGGCGTCGAGCAGCGCAAAGCCCTTTTGGTCGATATAGGGGTTGGGGATTTCGAACTGATAGGTCTTGCTGCGGTACGACAGCGTCGTTCCGAAGCTGAGGTCGCCGTCGCCGATCGGGGTCGCGTAAGCGAGCGTGCCGCTGGCGGTCCATTTCGGCGTATTCTGCACTTCGCGGAAATCGGCGACATTCGTTGGTACGGGTCGCCCGGTGGCCGGGTCGATGATGTTCGACACATATTCCTTATAGTCGGCGTCGATATAACCGAGCGCGGTCGACAGCGTCAGCCGGTCCCCGGCCGTCGCCAGATCTTCGCCGAGGCGCACGCGGCCTTCGAATTCGACGCCCTTGAAGGTTGCTTTGCCAGCGTTCGAAACGACGCCGCAGAAGCTCGGCAGTCCCTGCACAGTGCAGGCGACCGAACCCGGGATTTGGACGTCGGTGTAATCGGCATAAAAGGCGGCAAGCGCGACATTGACCGCACCGTCCATCAAGCTGCCCTTGTAGCCGACTTCATAGCTTTCGACCTGCTCGGGACGGAAGCTGAGGAAAGCGGCAATTTCGTCTTCGGTCGGGGCGCCGGGAATGGCGCCCGGCGCGTTGACACCGACGCCGCGCGGATCGAAGCCGCCGCCTTTGAAGCCCTGCGAATAGCTGGCGTAGAGCGTATGGTCAGGCGTTGGCTTGAACGACAGCGAGGCGCGCGGGGTGAATTTGTTGAAGCTGCGCTTGCCGTCGAAATTGGTGCCCGGAGCGCCGAAAGGAACCCCCGCGCCGCCGAACACCGGCGAACCGCCGCCGAGATAATTCTGGCGCAGGATCGATGCTTCGCGCGTGTCCCAGGTGTAGCGGCCGCCGACCGACAGGCTGAGCTGCTCGGTGAAGTCGAAGGTCGCATCGCCGAACACCGCAAAGGTCGTGGTGTCGACATCGGCCTCGGTGAAGGCGGTCAGCCCGGCGAGGGTGTTGAAGATGCGGACGTCGAACAGCGTGTCGGCGGTCGCGTCGAGATAATAGAAGCCGAGCAGACCTTTGAGGCGGTCGCCTTCATAGAGCAGCTGGAATTCCTGGCTGATCTGTTCGTTGAAGTAGAAGCCGGGGACGTCGACATCTACCGCGGGCAGCGCGTCGAAATCGATCGGCGTTGCCGAGCTGTCCTTGCGCCAGGCGCTGATCGAGCGGAGCGTCAGCGTGTCGGTCAGTTCGGCGGTGACGTTCATCGCCAGACCGTAGGATTCGATTTCCTGTTTCGGATCGACGAGGCCGCCGCGGCTGTCGAACACATTGTCGAGCACTGGCGCGTTGGTGCGCAGCGACGGGATCAGGCGGTGGCCGCCGCGCGGCGCGCTCTTGTCCTTGGTATAGTCGCCCGAAATACGGATCAGCACCGGCTCGCCATAGCCGCCAAGTTCGACGGTGCCGCGGCCGGCCCAGACGTCCTTGTTGTAATTTTCCAGCCCGGTGGTGAGGTTGTCGCCAAAGCCGCCGCGCGACAGCCGCGCAATCGAACCGCCGACGCGGACGATGTCGCCGATCGGCGCGCTGGCGGTGACGACGAGGTCGGCCTGATCATAGGTGCCGAGCGTGCCCTTGATCTTGAGCGAGAACTCCTCGGGAAGCTGCTTGGTCACATATTTGACTGCGCCGCCGATGGTGTTGCGGCCATAAAGCGTGCCCTGCGGCCCGCGCAGGATTTCGATGCGTTCGACGTCATAGATGTCGAGCACGGCGGCTTGCGGGCGGTTGAGATAGACGTCGTCGAGATAGAGGCCGACCCCCTGTTCGAAACCCGACACCGGATCCTGCTGGCCGACGCCGCGGATGAAGGCGCTGAGCGTCGAGTTGGTGCCGCGCGACACTTCGAGCGTGGTGTTCGGGGTCGTCTGACCGATGTCGGTGATGTCGATCGCGCCCGCCTTGGCGAGCGCTTCGCCCGAGTAAGCGGTAATCGCGACAGGCACGTCGATCAGGCGTTCGTCGCGGCGGCGCGCGGTGACGATGATCTCGTCATCGCTCGCATTGGCGTTGGCGCCATCGTCTTGCGCAAAGGCGGCGGGGGCAAAGGCGAGCATGGACAACGCGCTCGAAGCGAGAATGGCGCGGCGCAGCGGACGAGCGAAAGGACGCATGTTGGACTCTCCCATGTAAGGAGCGGCCGCTTGCCGCCCTTTTCGTTTTTCTTGGGCTCGGTGCTTGCCAAGCCGCGACGCACCCAATAATGAAACATGAACCAAGTTTCAACTTGGAATATGACTTCGACGTTTTTTGCTTGCCCGTGGTGCGAAAAAGCCACGATGAAGCGGAGGGCGGGCGGAGGGGAGACGGAAGACGGTGATGGATCAGACGCAAGACGGAGCTCACGTCGCCGCGGGCGAAGCGCGCGACAAGACGCCGCGTACCGAACGCGGGCGCCGCACCTTGCGCAAGCTGCTCGACGCGGCGGCGGTCGAATTTGGCGAGCGCGGCTTTCACGAAGCGTCGATCAGCGGCATCACGCGCCGCGCCGGGACCGCGCTCGGGAGTTTTTACACGTATTTCGATTCGAAGGATGAAATCTTCCAGGCGCTCGTCCGCTATATGAGCGAGCAATTGCGCGACCATGTCACGCCGCTGGTTCAGGCAGCGCCCGACGAAATTAGCGCCGAACGCATCGGGCTTGAATCCTTCCTCGGCTTTGTGCGCGCGCATAAGGAAATCTACCGGATCATCGATGAGGCCGAGTTCGTCGACTATGCGAGCTATCGCCGCCATTACGAAACAACCGTGGCGCGCGTTCGCCAACGGCTGGAGGCGGGGGCGGCACGCGGCGAGATTCGCGTCGATGTCGGCGAGATTCATGCCTGGGCGATTGGCGGCATGAACGTTTTTCTGGGTATGCGTTATGGCCTGTGGGACGAAGATGCCGATATTTCGGAAATCGCGCGGATCGCGAATGATTTTGTCGCGAACGGGTTGGTAAAGCGGGATTGAGCCAATCAATCCTCCCTGTCGCGTAGCGATGGGGAGGGGGACCGCTCGCGAAGCGAGTGGTGGAGGGGCCGAGGGTAGCGCCAAAGCCCCTCCGTCGGCGCTTCGCGCTGCCACCTCCCCATCGCTGCGCGACGGGGAGGATTTTTATGCCCGCCCAATTAAAAAAATCGCGTGTTCGGCGCGCCAGCTCGCGGCGGCTGCGCTCGTCGGCTTGTCGCCTGATAGATACCAGGCGCGCTCGACCTTGATGCCCTTGTCGCGGACCAGATCGCGAAAATCGCTGACCGTCACATGGTGGATGTTCGGCGTTTCGTACCAGGCAACGGGTAGCAGCCGCGTCACCGGCATGCGCCCGCCCCACAGCAGCGCGAGCCGGATCCGCCAATGCGCGAAATTGGGGAAGCTGACGAAAGCGCGCGGTGCGATACGCAGCAGTTCGTCGACAACGCGGTCGGGGCGCCGTGTCGTCTGAAGCGTCTGTGACAGGATGGCATAATCGAAGGCGTCGCCGGGATAATCGGCAAGGTCTCGGTTCGCGTCGCCCTGCACGACCGACAGCCCCTGCGCCATTGCCGCCTCAATCGCTGCGGCATCGATTTCGAGCCCTCGCGCATCAATATATTTATGCGCACGCAACTCGGCCATCAACGCGCCGTCTCCGCAACCGATGTCGAGCACGCGCGTACGGCCGGGAATCGCGTCGGCGATGATTTCCAGATCGGGGCGCAACGTCGTCATTACCATCCCGTCCCCAAGGCACCCGCCATGATTCGGTCGAGCGCAGGAACGTCGAGCAGGAAACTATCGTGGCCGAAAGGCGCAGACAGTTCGACGAAGCTCGCCGCGGCCCCGACCGCATGGAGCGCTTGGACTATGCGGCGCGATTCGGCGGTCGGATAGAGCCAGTCGGTGTCGAAGCTGACCAGCGTGAAGCGCACGTCCTTTGCCGCCCCGAACGCACCCGACAGGCGACCGTCGTGCGGATCGGCCAAGTCGAAATAGTCCATCGCGCGCGTGATATAGAGATAGGCGTTGGCGTCGAAGCGGTCGGTGAAAGCGAGCCCCTGATGCCGCAGATAGGATTCGACCTGGAAATCGGCATCGAAGCCAAAGCTTTTGATGTCGCGCGCCTGCAGGCGGCGACCGAATTTCTCGGTCAGCCCCGCTTCGGAAAGATAGGTGATGTGCGCCGCCATGCGCGCGACCGCGAGACCTTTGGTGGGCGCGCGGGCGCTGGCATAATATTGGCCGTCCTGCCAGTCGGGGTCGGCCATGATCGCCTGCCGCCCGACCTCGTGAAACGCAATATTCTGCGCCGAATGACGCGCTGCGCTGGCGATGACGACCGCCGAGGCGAGCCGATCGGGATAGGCCGCGGCCCAAGCGAGCGCCTGCATCCCGCCCATCGAGCCGCCGACGACGGCATGAAGTCGCGCGATGCCAAGGTGATCGAGCAGCATCGCCTGCGCACGCACCATGTCGGCGATGGTAATCACCGGAAACGCCATGCCGAGCGGCGCGCCAGTCGCGGCGTCGGGGGTTGCGGGACCGCTCGACCCCATGCAGCTGCCCAGCACATTGGCGCAGATGACGTGGAACCGGTCGGTGTCGATCGGCTTGCCGGGGCCGACCATACGCGCCCACCAGCCGGGTTTGCCCGTCGCGGGATGGTCGCTAGCGACATATTGGTCGCCGGTCAGGGCGTGGCAGATCAGCACCGCGTTCGACTTGGCGGCGTTGAGCGCACCATAGCTTTGATAGGCGATCGTCACCGACGGCAGGCTCTGCCCGCTGTCGAGCGGCAGCGACGCTGGGATCGTCACGCTGTGATGCTGGATCTGGTGGAGCAAGCTGGCCATGGTTTGCGCGGGGCTAAGCGGGCGCGCGAGGCCTGTCAACGTGCTGGACTAGACGCTGGACTTGGGGCGCATAGCCGTTAAACGGCGCGGCATGACCGACGCAACCCAAACACTCAGCCCGAAGCCGTGGATCAGCGGCATCGCTCCCTATGTCCCCGGCAAATCGGCGGGGGCTGATGGTCGCCCGTTGATCAAACTCAGTGCCAATGAAAATCCGCTGGGGACCGGCGAGAAAGCCCGCGCGGCATTTGCTGCGGCGCAGGCAGCGCCCGACGCTTTGTCGCGCTATCCCGATCCCGGTTCGGCCGAACTGCGCGCGGCGATCGCGGCGAAATTCGGGCTCGATCCGGCGCGGATCATCTGCGGCAACGGGTCGGACGAGCTGCTGCATCTGGCGGCGGGTACCTATGCCGGCGTCGGCGACGAGATCTTGTACGTGCGCTATGGTTTTGCAGTGTACGAGATCGCGGCGCGGCGGGTCGGCGCGGTGCCGGTCGAGGCCGATGACCGCAACTATGCGACCGATGTCGATGCGTTGCTCGCCGCGGTGACCGAGCGGACGCGCGTTGTCTATCTGGCCAATCCGAACAACCCCACCGGCACGCTGGCGTCGAAGGATGAGGTCGCGCGGCTCTATGCCGGACTGCCCAAGGACGTGCTGTTCGTGATCGATCAGGCTTATTCCGAATATCTGTCGGAGGCCGAGGACGACGGCGGGCTTGAGCTTGCCAAGACACAGCCCAATGTGTTCGTCACCCGTACCTTTTCGAAGATCCACGGCCTCGCCGCCGAGCGCATCGGCTGGGGCTATGCCGCTGCCGAGGTGATTTCGGCGCTGCACCGCATCCGCTTGCCGTTCAATGTCACCCGCGCCGGGCAGGCGGCGGCGATCGCGGCGATCGGCGACGAGGAATTCGTCACCGCCAGCCGCAATCATAACACCAAATGGCGCGCCTGGCTGGCGCAGGAAATCGGGAGCCTGGGCAATCACGGGCTGCGCGTCGTGCCGTCGGCGTGCAATTTCCTGCTCGTGCTGTTCGAGGGCGATGTGAGCGCCGAGACCGTGTACAACCGGCTGATGGACGCGGGCTATATCGTCCGCTGGCTGCCCGGACAGGGTTTGCCGCACGCGCTGCGCATGACGATCGGCACCGAGGACGAGACGCGCGGGCTGGCGGCGGCGATCCGCGCGGCGCTGAACGGCTGATGGTGACACGGCGCGTCGAACGTCTGGCGATCATCGGGCTTGGCCTGATCGGATCGTCGATCGCGCGCGCGGTGAAGGAACGGCTGCCCGATGTGATGGTCATTGGCCATGACGCCAGTGCCGAGGTGCGCGATGTCGCCCGCTCGCTGGGTCTCTGCGACACGGTGATTGACGAGGCCGTCGGCGCGGTCGCTGGTGCTGATCTGGTCATCCTGGCGGTACCGGTCGGCGGCATGGCCGCCGCGGCGTCAGCGATGGCGCCGGGACTGGGCAAGGACACAATCATCTCCGACGTCGGATCGTCGAAGGCGAGCGTCGCCGAGGCCCTGGCAAAGGCGCTGCCCGGCCATATCGTCATCCCCGCGCATCCGGTCGCGGGCACCGAGAACAGCGGCCCTGCCGCGGGCTTCGCCAGCCTGTTCGACGGGCGCTGGTGCATCATTACCCCTGATGCTGCGGCGCCCGCCAATGCGGTTGCGGCGCTGACCGTGTTCTGGGAAGCGCTGGGCGCCAGGGTCGACGTCATGGACGCCGCGCATCACGATATGGTGTTGGCCGTCACCAGCCATCTGCCGCATCTGATCGCCTATACGATCGTCGGCACCGCCAGCGAGCTGGAGGAGGTCACCGAGAGCGAAGTGATCAAATATTCGGCGGGCGGTTTCCGCGATTTCACCCGTATTGCCGCCAGCGACCCGGTGATGTGGCGCGATGTGTTCCTGGCCAACAAGGACGCGGTGCTGGCGACCTTGCAGCGCTTCAACGAAGATCTGACCGTCTTGCAGCAGGCGATCCGTCGCGGCGATGCCGACAAGCTGGAAGACTGGTTCACCCGCACCCGTGCGATCCGCCGGTCGATCATTGCCGAGGGGCAGGATGATCCGGCGCCCGATTTCGGGCGGAAGCATTAGCTAAACAACGTCGCCCCCGCGAAAGCGGGGGCCGCCATCGACCTTGCGTTACTTCTCCAGCGGCCCCCGCCTTCGCGGGGGCGACGATCAGGCTTTCAACAACGCCTCAGGCGGGTTCAGTGCATTGATCGCCACGCGCACGCGCTCCTCGGCCTCTTCGCGCGGCAGCCCCGCGGGGATGGTCTCGCCGATCTTGTAGGTGATCGTGCCCGGCCATTTGACCCAGCGGCGCGGGGGAAAAGCGAGGCCGCTGTTGACCGCGACAGGGATCACATCGACCCCAAGCAGCCGGTACATGCCCGCAAAGCCGGGGCGCAGCGGGGGCGCCTCTCCATGCGGCACCCGCGTCCCTTCGGCAAATAGCACCAGCGGGCGGCCTGCGGCGAGCGCCGCCTTCGCGGCACCGAGCATTGCGCGCATGGCCTTGCCGCCGCCGTCGCGATCAACCGGGATCAGGCCGTAAAAACGCGCTGCCTGACCCCAGACCGGGATCGAAAACAGCTCCTCTTTGGCGAACACCGCAGGATGCTTGAACAGCATCGGCTGTTCGATCGTCTCGAATGCCGATTCATGCTTGAAGACATACAGCACCGGGACGTCGGGCATATCGCCGTCGATGACAATCGTCTGGCCGAGCAGGAAACGGCAGAAGATGCGGTGCGCCTTTGCCCAGATGCGCACGAAAAAAATCGTCCCGCGATGCGAGATCGGCAGCGCGATTACCCCCCCGATCGACGAGATGCTGCTTATCACGAAAAAGGCGATCCAGAACAGGATCGAGCGGAACAGGGCGATGGTGTAGCGCATCGGCGTAGCGCTTACAGGCCCAGCAGGCCGCCCGCCAGCCCCGCGAGATATTTGTGATATTCGCGAAACAGCGTGGCGAAATTGGGCTCGCTGCGCACCGCGTCGGGCAGGATCGTCACCTTGTCGCCGATCGCGCGGCCGATTTCATATTCGGCGCGGCGCATGTGCCAGTCGGTGGTGACCAGTCGCACCGTTTTATAGTTGCGCCGCGCAACCCAGGTCGCGACTTCGGTCGCGTTCGAGCGCGTATCCTCGGCCTCGAACCCCAGCGCGATGCAGCAATCGAACAGCGAGGCGGGGCGTTTATATTCGGCAGCGAGTTCCCGCGGTTTCACCTCGCGCGCGACGCCGCTGATCAGCAGCCGCTTGGCATCGCCCGCTTCCAGC
This sequence comes from Sphingopyxis sp. UBA6723, assembly GCF_002454115.1. Taxonomy (GTDB): domain Bacteria; phylum Pseudomonadota; class Alphaproteobacteria; order Sphingomonadales; family Sphingomonadaceae; genus Sphingopyxis. The sequence continues at coordinate 298,386 of NZ_DKIH01000010.1, forward strand.
CGTTCGAGCGCCCGGTCGATGCGTCCCGGTCCGCCGGTCAGCACGACGATGGCGTCGGTTTTCTGCGCCGGGGCGGGCAGCGGTGGCAGCAGGGCAAACCATGCAAAGCCAAGCACCCAAGCCAGGAAGAGAAGGGATATCAGGCGCTTGATCATAAAATCTTCTTGAGCGCGGCGAGCAACGTCTGGCGCGCCGTCAGGGCTGCGAGGGCGATAGCCAATAGCGGCAGCGCCAGCAGGAGCGCCCAGCCGGCTGGCCCCAGCGATGCGGTTGCGGCAAGGCCCGAGGTGATTCCCGTCCATTGCCACCCGATCAGCAACAGGATCGCCGCGGCGACGACGCTGCCGAGCGCGATGCCATAGGCGGTGTCGATCGCGATGCGGCGCTGAAACAGCCGGGTGATCTGCCGATCGGTGGCGCCGATCAAATGGAGGATCTCGATCGTCGGGAAATGAGTGGCAAGCGCGGCGCGCGCGGTCATGATGACCACTGCGGCGCTCGCGAGCGTCATCAACAGCACCAGCCCCCCGGCGATCCACGCCAGCGAGCGGATCAACTGCGCGACCGGTCCCAACCATTCGGCGTGCGGGATGATCCGCGCCCCCGGGGCTTCCGCCGCGACCAGCGCGCGCAGCTGTGCCATATGGCTGCTGCGATCCTCGCCAACGAAATCGATGTCGATCAGTGCGGGCAGGGGCAGCGATTGCAGCACCGGATCATTGTCTTCGGCGCTGCCGAACCACTGGCCGAGCGTTTCCTGCAATTCTTCCTGCCCGACTGAGCGCGCCGACCGGACAAAGGGCTGCGCGGCGGCAGCGCGGCGGAGCGCCGCGGCCTGCTCGGCGCGCGTCACCGGATTGGCGGTGACGATCTGGACCGTCACCCGCCCCGCAATCGCGCTACCGATCGCATTGGCCGAGCGTGCCAGCCCGACCCCGGCGGCGGCGGCAAGCAGCGTCAGCATCATCAGGATGGCAATCACCCACGGCGTCGGCCCCGACAGACGACGATCGGGCAGCAGACGGCGGTGCTGGACGGGGACGCGTGGGATGATCATGCCTGCCCCGTCATGCCCGGTTTGCCGGCGGATAGCGCAGCGCGCCAGTCGGGTCGGCGAGCCGCCCCTTTTCCAGCCGCATCATCTGGGCATTTTCGATCCGGCTGATCAGGTGGATGTCGTGGGTCGCGACGACGACGGTGGTGCCAAGGCGGTTGAGTGCCTCGAACAGACCCAGCAGGCGCATCGCCATTTCGGGATCGACGTTGCCCGTCGGTTCGTCGGCGACAAGCAGCTGCGGTCGCGCAATCACGGCGCGGGCGATGGCGACGCGCTGCTGCTCGCCGCCCGACAAGGTCGCTGGGCGCGCGTCGGCGCGGTCGCCCAGCCCGATCCAGCTGAGCATTTCGCCGACCGGTCCCGACAGATCCTCTTCGCCGACCCCCGCGATGCGCAGCGGCAGCGCGATATTGTCGCGCGCCGACAGATGCGGGATCAGGCGGAAATCCTGGAACACGACGCCGATCCGGCGGCGAAACCCGGGCAGGCGCTGGCGCGGCATGTGGACCAGATCCTCGCCGAACAGGCGAACGATCCCGCGGCTCGGCCGCTGCGCCAGATAGAGCATCTTGAGCAGCGAGGTCTTGCCCGCGCCCGACGGCCCGGTCAGGAAGTAAAAGCTGCCAGGTTGCAGGTTAAAGCTGATGTCGCACAGCACTTCGGCATCAGGACCGTAACGCAGGCCGACGCTGTCAAATTCGACCATCGCGCCGCCGGGGCGCGGGCTGGGCGCGTCCGTCATGGCGTCATCCACACGCCCGTTTGCGCGGGCAGATTGGCACGAAACAGGGGCGCGGCGGCGCTCATGTCCCGCCTGTTACACGGCTGCCGTGGCAGGTAAAGCGGCGAGTGGACGCCGGGCGGCGACGCGGCGCTTGCAACGCCGCGAATCAGCGTGTTTAGAGGGTACCCATGATCCTCGCTTGCCCGTCCTGCCACACGCGTTATGTCGTCCCCGATACGGCGATCGGACCGACGGGGCGGACGGTACGTTGCGCCAGTTGTCGCCACAGCTGGTTTCAGGAGCCCGCCAAGGTTGATCCGGCAATTTCGCCGCCTGCGGTCGAGCCGGTTGCGGTGCCCTCGGCCGAACCCCCACCAGCCTATCCCGACAGCGCCGCGCCACTCGCCGAACCCGTGCCGCCGCCGCCCGCCGCCTTTGCCGCCGACCCGGCGCCGCGACCGGCACCGACGGTCGTTGACGAAGCGCCGCTGCCGTTCCGCCGCCCACGCCGCAATCCGGCGAAGCGCTGGACGTTGATCGCGGCCAGCGCCGCCACGCTGATGGTTGCCGCGACCGCCGGCCTCTATTTTTTCGGCTTGCCCAGTTGGGCGCAGGGGCTCGGCCTGCCCGGCATGGCCGCCGAACCCGATCTGGTGATCGAACTGCCGCCCAATCAGGATCATCGCGAACTCGCCGATGGGACGATCTATTTCGCCGCGTCGGGGGTGATCATCAACCCGACCGACCGCGAACAGCGGGTGCCGCCCATCCTCGCCGAACTGCGCGATGGGCAGGGGACGATCGTCTATAGCTGGACGATCAAGCCGCCGGTGCGGATGCTGCCGCCCAATGAGAAGGTCAATTTCAGCGAAGCAAAGCTCGACATCCCGCGCCGCGCGACGCAGCTGACCGTCAGCTGGGCATTACCGAAAAGCTAAGTCGTACAACGGTGTGACATGACGTCACGCCGTCACAAACTCAATGCGGCGGCGAGCGATAACAGAAAACTGGTTACTGTCGCGACGATGATCGGCGCAAAGCTGCGCCACCCTTGATCGAGCAGCAGATGCAGCCGCGCCTTCATTGCGGTCGCGACGATCGCCAGCAGGAGCAAAGCCTGCGCGCCGCTCGCTGCGCCATCTTGAACGGGTTTGGGAACGGCCATGACCGAATTGAGCGCCGCGATCACGAGAAAGCCGACGATAAACCAGGGCAGTCGGATTGGAATTTTCCCCGCCCCATCGCGTTCGCCAAGCCGTCCCAGCCACAGCGCGACCAGCATCAGCATCGGCGCCAGGAGTGCGACGCGGGTCAACTTGACGATCGTCGCGACTTCGCCGGCCTCCGGCGAGAAAGAGAAACCGCCGCCAATCGCCTGCGCGACGTCATGGATCGACGCGCCGATCAGGAACCCCGCTTGGGCATCGGTCAGGCCCAGCTCGGCGGCGAGCACCGGATAAAGCGTCATCGCCAAGGCGCTGGCGACGGTGATGCCGACGAGGGTCAGTGTGAAACGCGCCTGATCGACGCGCTTGTCGCCGATCAGCGAATAGAGGGCGAGCGCCGCCGACGCGCCGCAGATCGCGGTCGCGCCGCCCGCGAGCAGCGCGGCGTGGCGATCCTGTGCAAACAGCCGCGCGCTCGCGACGGTCACGACAATGACCGCCAGCATGATCAGCACGAGCAGCGCGAACGGCACCGGCCCCAACTCGGCGAGCTGGTCGGCCGTGATCCGCGCTCCGACCAAGACGATCCCGATCCGCAGTGCGGTCTGCGACATCAGGTCGAGCCCGGCGTGGGTGCGCGGATCCTGCGACAAAAAGCTCATCGCCAGACCGATCAGCAGCCCCATCAGCACCAGCGGCGCGGCATAATGGTCGGCGAGCCACGCGGCGGCGAGCGCCGCGATTGCGGTCACGAGCACCCCGGGCCAATAGTCGCGCCAGCGGCGCCTGGTCGGCTGACGCTCCTCAAGCTGCATCTCGCCATACAGGTCGGCGGCCATCGGCCAGTTTTGTTCGGATGGTGCGTTCACGCAGCGTTCCCCATGCTCATGGCGCCGCTTCGCACATCGCCGCGCGATGGTCGATAGGCCATTGCTGCGCGGCCACGCTCTTGCTAGAGGCCGCGCTCTATTGGCACCCGTAGCTCAGCTGGATAGAGCGCTGCCCTCCGAAGGCAGAGGCCAGGGGTTCGAATCCCTTCGGGTGCGCCATTTTTCAATGACTTAACTCTGTCGCAGAAATGGCGTACGGAAAACGTACGGAACAAATCAGGGCTGCTCAGAGAATCGCATTGGGTCGCGGCGCGGTTTCGGGGGGCAATCGGTCGGCTGGGCTGACCTCTTGATCCGGAATCAAGCTTTTTCAATGCAAGAAGCAGCAATGGCCTCGCGAAAATGCGTCGCTCATCAGACGTTTGCTGGTGTACAATTTGTGGCGCCGAGGCTCAATCGGCAGGATTGGACATTAAAGGCTGCCACCAGCCTTCGTTCGCGAGATACCATGCGATTGTTTCTCGCAAGCCTTGGGCGAAATCGCGCTCGGGCGCATAGCCCAGTTCTGCGCGCGCTTTGCGCTCGTCAATGGCATAGCGTCGATCATGGCCCTTGCGATCTGTCACATAGCTTTTCAGTTCGGATGAGGAACGGCCCTGTGCAGCAGGGGCGGCGGGGAAACGATCTGCCAATCGGGGATCGCTGGCGAAGGCGGCATCAACCGCGGCGCAGATCTCGTCGACCACTTTGATATTCGGAAGCTCCTCTCCGCCGCCAACATTATAGGTCTCGCCGGGGAGGCCGTGATCCAAACAGGCCTCGATGGCGCGGCAATGGTCGGCGACATGGAGCCAGTCGCGGACATTCATGCCGTCCCCATATATCGGCAATTTCTGGCCGTGGAGCGCGCGGATAATGAACAATGGGATCAGCTTTTCGGGAAACTGGTAAGGTCCGTAATTGTTCGAGCAGTTCGTGGTCGTGGTCACCAGCCCGAAGGTGTGGTGATACGCCCGAACGAGATGGTCCGCTGACGCTTTGGACGCTGAGTAGGGCGAATTTGGCGCGTAAGGATTCGTTTCGCTGAACGCTGGTTCGTCGGGTTCGAGCGAACCGAAGACCTCATCCGTGGAAATGTTGTGAAAGCGGTGCGGTCGGCCGGTACCCGCGTCGAGCCATTCGGCTTTTGCCGCCTTCAAAAGGCTGTGCGTCCCAATGACGTTCGTGTCGATGAACGCATCGGGTCCCTCGATCGAGCGATCGACATGGCTTTCGGCGGCAAAATGAACGATTGTGTCGATCTTCCTTGTCGCCAGCAGTTGGCGCACCAAGTCGGTGTCGCGGATGTCGCCGACGACGAGTTCGACATTGTCGATGCCGTTAAGGCTTGCCCGGTTTCCGGCGTAAGTGAGCAGGTCGAGGACTATAATTACCTGATCTGGGGTCTTTTCGCGAAGATAGCGGACGAAATTCGATCCGATGAAGCCGGCTCCGCCGGTGATCAGTAGATTATCCATCGGATCTGATTGCCTCCAAGACGTCACGAAGACTCGTCCGCCAGTGCGGTGGCGCGTAGCCGAGAGCTTCGATCGTGTCGCTTTTGTCCAGAACGGAATAGTGCGGCCTTTTGGCCGGGGTCGGATAGGCGCTCGACGGGATGGGTATGATATCGACTGGCTGGTCGAGAAGCCCGATGGTCATCGCGTCTTCCATGATGGCTACGGCGAAATCATACCAGCTCGCGACGCCGCTATCGCTGTAGTGCATGATGCCAACATTTTCGGTTGCGGCCAACTTCCAAAGGGCGTCTGCCAACGAAAGCGCGCTTGTCGGTGTGCCCACCTGATCGTCGACCACGCGGAGCACCGGGCGTTCCCGCATCAGACGCAGCATCGTTGCGACGAAATTATTGCCATAGGCGCTGTACAGCCAGCTGGTCCGGACAGTCAGAGACTCGGCGCCAGCGGCGCTCTCGCCAGCCAATTTTGTAGCGCCGTAGACATTGAGCGGAGCGGTGGGTGCATCGGGTCGATAAGGATGTGACGCCATGCCGTCGAAGACAAAATCAGTGGAGACGTGCAACATCCGGGCGCCGCTGCGCTGCGCGGCCTGCGCGAGATGGGCGACGCCGAGCTGGTTCACGCGATCTGCCAGTTCGGACATCTCCTCCGCCGCATCGACTTTCGTATAGGCCGCCGCGTTGATCACAATGGCAGGTGCGTGATCGATAAAGGCCGCGTCAACCGCAGCGCGCTCGCCGATATCCAGCTGCGCTGACGTCAGCGCGATTAGTTCGATGCTGGCTGGCGCGCAGGTTGCCAAGGTTCGGCCCAATTGCCCGTTCGCTCCGGTGATCAGCGCTTTCATTCGGGGAGCGCGCTTTCCGCGAGCAGCTTGCCAGCCTGGTCCTTCGCCGAGAGTTCCGGCGTCAGTCCCTCCAGCGGCCAATCAATCGCAAGCTCGGGATCATCCCAGCGCACGCAATGCTCCGCGGCCGGCTGGTAAAAGTCGGTGCATTTGTACAAGAAGTCGGTCTGGTCTTCGAGCGTCAGAAAGCCGTGGGCAAAGCCCGGCGGCACCCACAGCATCCGCTGATTGGCTGCGCTGAGTTCGACGCCGATCCAGCGGCCAAAGGTCTTGCTCGACCGGCGAATATCGACGGCCACATCGAAGACGCGCCCATTGACGACCCGAACGAGCTTTCCCTGCGGATTGGGGTCCTGATAGTGAAGGCCGCGGAGGACTCCGCGCGATGAGCGGCTGTGATTGTCCTGCACAAACGTCAGGTCGAGCCCGGCATCCGCAAAAACGGCTTGGTTCCAGCTTTCCAGGAAAAAGCCGCGATCATCACCAAATGCCTTGGGCTCGATGATAAGCGGACCCGGAATATCGCATTCGACGAACCGCATCAGACGCTTTTGTTTTCAAGCAGGTTGAGAAGATAATCGCCATAGCCGGATTTGCGTAGCGGTTCGGCGACTGCCTTCAGCTTTGCATCATCGATGTAGCGCAAACGCCAGGCAATTTCCTCGGGGCAACAGATTTTCAGACCCTGACGTTCTTCTGTGATGCGAACATAATTGCCGGCGTCGAGCAGCGATACGTGCGTCCCGGTGTCGAGCCAGGCAAAGCCGCGCCCCATGATCTGCACCGAAAGACAGCCATCGTCCATGTACGAGCGGTTGAGATCGGTTATCTCCAGTTCCCCCCGGGCGCTGGGTTTGAGCGCCAGAGCGCGCTGGACAACGGTCTCGTCGTAAAAATAGAGGCCGGTCACGGCATAGTTGGATTTGGGCTTCGCGGGCTTTTCTTCGATGCTGAGCGCGTTGCAGCGGCCATCGATCTCGACCACGCCATAGGCTTGCGGGTTGGCAACCTGGTAAGCAAAGACGCTGGCGCCAGTTGTTCGGCTGTCCGCTTCCTGCAGCATCTCCCCGAGGCCATGGCCGTAGAAGATATTGTCGCCGAGGATGAGGGCGCTTGGCGCGCCATTGAGGAAATCGGCGCCAATGTGGAAAGCTTGCGCCAGGCCGGCAGGCTCGGGTTGGGCCGCATACTGCAATTCGAGCCCCCAGTCGGAGCCGTCGCCGAGCAGCCGTTCAAACATCGGCTGCTCGTCGGGCGTGGTGATGATCAGGATTTCGCGAATCCCGGCGAGCATGAGAACCGCGATCGGATAATAGATCATCGGCTTGTCGAAAACGGGTGCGAGTTGCTTCGAAATGGCTCGCGTCAGCGGATAGAGCCGCGTTCCCGACCCTCCGGCCAGAACTATTCCCTTACGCTGCACCTTAGTCCCCTGTAGATTTTGTGTCGCACCGATTCTGCGAGGTTATCTGTACCCATTATGGAATATCTCAAAGCGATATTGCCGCCGACCGTGTAGCGCTTTTCACTCGCACAGCCCTTTTGAGCCGTCAACGAAACCAATGGCTTCGGCGCAATCCCGTTTCCGGACATGCAGCGGGGCTTGTGTTAAACAAGCTAGGCTTACGGTCTTTTTTCGGCTGTCGAAACGCTGCGAGTGGTTGCCAAGTGACAGGGGGAGCCGGAAAGCGGGAGCAGGTTTTCGACAGCCTGACGATGCCGGCACTGCGTTCTCGTTCGCGTCGCCTCTCACATGACAGGACAAAATATAGTGAAACCGATCCGCAAAGCCGTTTTTCCCGTTGCCGGTCTTGGCACCCGTTTTTTGCCGGCGACCAAGGCGATCCCCAAGGAGATGCTGCCGATCGTCGACCGGCCGCTGATCCAATATGCGGTCGATGAGGCGCGCGAGGCGGGGATCGAGCAGATGATCTTTGTCACCGGCCGCGGCAAGAGCGCGATCGAGGATCATTTCGACATCGCGTTCGAGCTGGAAAAGACGATGTCCGAACGCGGCAAGGATCTGTCGGTGCTCGAGCCGACGCGGCTTGGTCCCGGCAATTGCGCCTATGTCCGCCAGCAGGAGCCACTGGGCCTTGGCCACGCGATCTGGTGCGCGCGCGCGATCGTCGGCGACGAGCCCTTTGCGATCTTCCTGCCCGACGAGTTCATGCACGGATCGCCCGGCTGCATGAAGCAGATGGTCGATGCCTACCATCAGGTCGGCGGCAACCTGATCTCGGTGCTTGAAGTGCCGCGCGAGCAGGTGTCCAGCTATGGCGTGATCGCCCCCGGCGCGCGCGACGGGTCGCTAACCGAAGTCATGGGACTGGTTGAGAAGCCGTCGGTGGCCGATGCGCCGTCGAACCTGATCATCTCTGGCCGCTACATCCTCCAGCCCGACGTGATGCGGGTGCTGGAGGGGCAGGAAAAGGGCGCGGGCGGCGAGATCCAGCTGACCGACGCGATGGCAAGCATGATCGGCACCCAGCCGTTCCACGCCGTAACCTTTGACGGCGCGCGGTACGACTGCGGGTCAAAGGCTGGATATATCCAGGCCAATCTGGCCGTCGCTCTCGAACGCCCCGACATCGCCGCCGAAGTCCGTGCGTTTGCCATCGATTTGCTGAAGTAAGACCGGCGCGCCGCCGGGACCGCTCGCGGCGCGCTAGCGAACGAGCGTGAGGCGGTCGCCGTCGATATGAACGGCATCGAACTGTGCGAGCGCGTTTTGGCCGAGCAGCGAGAGGCCGACGTCGCGCCGCGGGATTGCGGCTTTAAGATTTTTGATCGAATGGTCGCCGAACGCAACGTCCTTGATCACGATCCAGTCGACCGCCATCGGGCCGCCGGCGGTCATCACCGTGCGTGTGTCGCCGACCGCCATATAGGAGTCGATTTTGCGGGCATCGGCGTGGCTCAGGATGACGTGGCTCGCGCCGGTGTCGACAAGAAAGCGGATCGTTTTCGACCCGACCTTGCCGCCGATGTAGAATAGTCCATTGTCGTCGCGGCGCGTTTCCGCACTTCTTTGCGGTTCGTCACTGGCTGCTGGTGCGGCACTGACCGAAAAAGCGGTTGCGGCCAACCGCTGATCCTCGGGCGCGAGGAGGGATGCTGCGACAACCGCAGTTACTACGCCTGCACAGAAGGTGAGACATTGCCGCATGGTGCCGCATTAACGGCAACGATTTCAGCTTCCGTTTCACGGCATGATTAACGGGCCGTTAGGGATTCGAGCCGCGCCGCGCGGATACGGCTGATGCGAACCTGCAGTATCAAGCAACCAAGGCGGTGCGCTCTTCTTCGAGCTTTTTGATGCGCCGGGTCTGCATCCGCCCGAAAATGATCAGAAACGCGGCCAGGATCGTCCATTGGATTGCCTGCAGCCAATAACGGATTTTGAGCGAGTATTCGTCGCGGTACAGCGTGTAGTAGGGATCGCTGATCCCAACCCCAAGCGAATTGAACAGAACGCGCGCAGTGCCCGGCAAGCCGCCCTGGACGAGTATTCCAGACCATGCGGGCCGCTGTGTGATGGTTGCGAGCTGCGTTCTATTCTTGGCTTCGAGCTGCACGAAAACGCGCGCAAGGCGGCCATCTCCGGCGGCGCGGTAGGGCGCAAATGCCATCCGATCGTCACCGATAAACCAGTCTTGTCCAAAAAAGACAATCGTCCCGATCTCTCCGCCGACCAAGCGGGCCGGGCCTTCCTTGACCGCGATCGTCCCGAGATCGCTGGCTGCAATCGTCTGCGCATTGCCCTGCGGGCTTGGCAACAGGAACAGCACAAAGACGACAAAACCAACGACCACCACAGCCGTCGCAGCGGCAAAGCTGTACAATATGGTCCGCAGCTTCTTGCCGCGCTTGATCTGCAGGATCAGTGCCTCGTCGAGGCTCTGCTCTTCCTGTTCGCGGCGACGAAGGAACCGCAGGACAAGCCATGCCGGGAGCGCCGCTAGGCCAAACAGGAACAAGAAGGTCAGCAGCGGCGCGTAGGCGCCGAAATAATGAATCTGGAGCTCGGCAAGTCTGCCGAAAAATCCACGATAGTTCATCGCTTCCCACAGGAAGTATATCCCTGCGAGACCAAGCCAAGCCTGTGCGGCCAGCTTCAAAAGCGGAGACCGCTTCGACGATTTCATCGCTTGGACGTTCAACGCAGTGCGCGAGCCGTCACGGGCTGCAGCGCCCGTCGCCCGTTTCGGCGGCGCAGAGCGGCGCCAATACCGAAAAACCCGAGGATTAGTGAAAGCCAGGTCGCGGGCTCGGGAATCGCACTAACCGGATCGGTTCCAGGCTGTCCGCCCGGGTCACCGCCCGTGTTGCCGCCGCCGGTTCCGCCACCAGTTCCGCCGCCATTGGCGGGCGGAGGGAGGCTGGCAGAAAACACCGGCGTTGCCGTTGGCCCGAGCGCGGGGCCGAGCGAAGCAAAGGTTGCCGGTGTACCGGCAGCCGGTGCAAATGCATCGGTGACAGCCGCCACGGTGGCTGCGTCGGCCGGCGCTCCGCCAATCGCTGCGGCGGGCGCTGCCACCGCCGGATCGACGCCGCGCGCGGCGACGGTGTTGAAATCCCGCTCGCGCAGGGCGCGGCGAATTCGGTTCCGCGGAACGCGGGTGGCGTTGCCAACCCGGACCACAGCATCGGGATCGTCGGCATAGGAACCGTCGTCGGCCTCGTCCGACGGCGGAATCGCCATGGCCGCCATGGCGCTCGGCGCGGCGCCAGGCATTTGGATAATGGCGCGGTCCTCAAGGCGGCTGAAGCCGATTAGAGCGACACCAAGGAGCAGGAGGACGCGTGTCTTCCTGTAGCTCGCTGGCGCTTTTGGCGCGGCCCCTTCGATCGTCACGGCAACCCTCTCTTTCGACTCGCGACGCTTATGCGCGGTAGTTGACGGTATATCAACCAATTAGCTGTCTCAGCGTGGCACATCTTTTCCATCGGTCTGTGTTGGTCCCGCGCTATGGCGCCGCGACCAGCATGAAGTTTCGCCGGTTATTTTGCGGCGGTCTTTTTGGGCAACGGCGCCAGCCCGTCCTGATAGGTGATATTGGCCTTGGCCTTGGCCTCGTCGAGCCGGGTGCGCAGAACCTTGCCGATGCTCTCTGCGCGCATGGTCTGCGCCGCCATCGGGCTGGCCTGCTGCTCGGTCGTCGGCACCGGCTGACGGCCGGTAATGACACTAACGACGACTTTGCCCTGCATCGGGATGATGAACGGCTCGCCCGCCGGGAGTGCAAGGATCTGGTTGAGCACTGGCGTCGGGATATTTCCCGAATCCATGCTGTTGGCGCCTTTCGCATAGTCGATCTTGAAGCTTTTCAGCGTCTCTTCGACATCGGCCAGCGATTTGTCGGCTTCGAGCGCTTTCAGGATCTTCGGATCGCTCGGGAAATCGAAGCTGATCTGATCGACGAGATAGGCGGTGCGCTGGCTGAATTTGCCGGGATTGTCGGCGAGATATTTTTTCACCGAAGCGGCGTCGGGAACGCGCACGGTGTCGGCGGTTTTCACCCCGTACATCTGGACCAGCAGCTCTTCCTTGAGACGCCGTTCGCGGATGACGTACATCGGGTCGCGATCGAGGCCGTCCTCCTTGGCGACCTGCGCCATCAGCCGACGATCAATGATCTGCTGCAGGATCTGACGGCGGATCGCTTCCTTGTCGCCGACCGGGGGCGCGGGCAGCTCGGCGATTTCGGCGTTAAGTTCCTGCTGGGTAATTTCTTCGCCGTTGACGACCGCGACGACCTGGCCGGTCGGTTCGCTGCTGCAGGCATGGAGGGCGATGAACGCCGCGCCGGCCAATGCCAGTCTTGCAGTTATGGTATAATTCACTTACGCCCCCTAAGGATCGCAGATCGCAAATTGCGAATTTCTGCCCTGAAATTAAACGGGTGCCATAGCGACACTTAAGACTACTTTACAACGAGGATTCCGAATTGGAAACTGTCTACGATTGGGTCACCGTCGCCGTCTTCGTGGCATTGGCCGTGCTGTTCTTGCAGCGGTCGTCCGAAGAGGAGCCGCGCGATAAAATCTATCATTATCTGCCGCCCGCCGTGGGCTGCGCCGTTTCCAACTATCTGGGGAATGAGGGCTATATGATCCCGGCCGTGCTGGTGATCGTCGCGGTCATGGCCTATATCTATCATTTCCTGAAGCCGTTCGCGGCCGCGGATGAAAAGATCGGTTAAGTTTTTAAACTTTTTGTCGGCGGCGCTGCTTCCAGCCCAGGCTTTTCTGCACCGCCAGATCGAGCAGGTAGATCGTTGCCAGCGAGATCGCGAAAGTCGTCATCCCCGCAAAATTGTGCAGGAACCCCTGCGCCGCTGCTTCGCCACCATGATAAGTGATCAGGATGAGCAAGAGCACCCGCATCATGTTCGAGAAGATCGCGATCGGCACCGCGGCGGCGATCAGCAGCACCATGTAACGCCAATTGGCCCGGTGGCTGAGATAGACATAGAATAAAGTGAGCGCCGTCAGCGTGATCAGCGAGTTGAGTCCGGCGCATGCCGCCGCGACGAGCAGTTGGTACTGGCCGATCTGGATCATCACCCCCGCACTGGCGATCGGATAGCCGACAAAGTGGAGCAGCGACACCGCACTTTCGCTGATCCACATTTTCAGCGGATTGGTGAGCGCCGCGACCAGGCTGTCGGGCAGCGGCACCGCGAACAGCAGGTAAAAGAGCGGGAACCACAGGATTTGCAGCGCGCGTGCGCCGATGTAGCTGTACAAGACCGCGACGAACAGGGCGTACAGGGCATAGACCTCCAGCTCGATCACCGCCGCGGTGCGGAACAGGATGAGGGCGGCGGCCATGGCGATGATGGCGCCATAGGCGCGCCACGCGGGCGGTGCCCGCCGCACCGCCGCGGTTTCGGGCAGCATCTTGACCAGCAGCCAGAGCCCCGAGGCGAGTACCAGCGGGCCGTGCGATCCCTGTTCGGTCGACCAGCTTTCGGTGGTGATGAAGCGCCAGGTGGGAAAGGTGATCGCGGCCAGCCCCAGCAGCGCCGGCCAGCAACGCTGCAACCAAGCCCACGATACGCGCTTCACGGTTTTGGTGCCCGAAGGGTGCAAGTTCGACTTTCGCTTTTGCATCGGGCAAGAATGTCGGCCCGCCACCGCGGCGGATTTGACGCTCTCCCAAGGCTTTGCGTCTAGCAAAGGTTCGGTGGGGGGCGCAAGCTGTGTGAACATAGCTGGCCCGCTGCCATCGCCGAGGGTCCCGAATCTAGACAGCCTGTCCTGCCGCAAAGCGTTTCTCCGCCCGCGCGACGCATTGTTTTCGCTCGACAAGCGAAAGCCGGGTGGTACCGCACTGAGCGACCGCGTCGGCATCAGCAACAATCGGATCGGGCCTGAATTCCGTGCAAGTGAAGCAGCGATTGGCATTTCTGAAATCGTTGGTGCTGGGCCAGGATGCGACATCGTCGCTGCGCAGCCGCGCGGTTCACTCGGGCGCGTGGATCGGCGTCGGGTTCGGCATCCAAAAGGTGCTGCAGCTGGGCTCCAACCTGATTCTGACGCGACTGCTGTTTCCCGAAGCGTTCGGGTTGATGGCGCTGGCCACCGTGTTCCTCGTCGGTTTGCAGATGTTTTCCGACATCGGCCTGAAACCCGCGGTCATTCGCGACCCGCGCGGCGACGACCCCAAATTTCTCAACACCGCCTGGACAATTCAGGTTGTGCGCGGCTTGCTCCTCTGCGTCATCGGCGCCGCAATCGCCTATCCGCTATCGCTGATTTATGAACAGCCAATCCTGTTCCCGCTGCTGGCGGTGCTCAGCACCACGGCGGCGATAAATGGGTTCATGTCCATCGGCATGGCAACCGCCGAACGCCGACTCGATTTCCGGACGATTACGATCGTCCAGGTCGCGGGACAGGCCGCGTCGACCGTGCTTTTAATTGTGCTCGCATACAGTTTAAAATCAGTTTGGGCGCTGGTGGCCGGAAACATCCTCGGTTCTGCCCTAACAGTTGTGCTCGGTCATGTCTTACTTCAGAGGCACCGGCACCGCTTTCAACTCGAGCCGAAGGCTACACAAACCCTAGTCAATTTTGGGAAATGGATATTCCTCTCGACGGCAGTCACATTTCTTGGCGGCGAAGGGCTGCGCGCCATACAAGCCGGTTTTTTGACGCCTGCGGAATTTGGGGTTCTAGCGATCGCCTACACGATCGCGGCAATTCCGATCGAACTCTCAATGAGGCTCACCGCTGCAATAGGGCTACCGGCGTTTTCGGAAGCGCATCGCAACGATGTAAATAGGCTATCAGGCGTTCTACAGCAGTTTCGCAAGCGAGTTCTTACGTTCTCATTCGTCTTGGTCGCAGTGGTTGCCTTTACAAGCGAAAAGATCGTCGAAATTTTGTACGATGAAAGATATCACGCAGCCGGTGCTTTCGTGGTTGCAATTACTATTTCAAACGCGGCCGCGCTTATTGGCCTAGGGTACAACAATGCTTTGCTAGCTCTTGGCGAGTCACGTACTTACTCATGGGTTATGACTTTTTCAACTATACTACGTATAATTGGTATCATAGCGGGATTTCACTCATTCGGAATATTAGGTATGATCGCGGGCGTAGGCGCCGCAAATATAATGATCTTGATCATAGTCTGGCCAACTATGTTCAAATTGCGACTTGTGAACATTAAGCTCGATCTATTAATGATCTTTTTTATTGCAACAATTGGCGCTGTTTCAATTATTTTGTCTTAGAGTTCTATCTCCGCCCTAGTATCATTTTCGCGGCTGGCTTTATCCTTTTTAGGAAGGGAGGCGGCGGCAATGTTTCCGGTAGTGCGGAAACTGCCGTTGCGGTGGCGCGCGCCTCAGGCGAAAACTGTCGCTTCCAGCTCGCAATTGCGTTATCGGGAAGAGTAATCGTCAATGGGGGTGCGCCAACGATCCATGTGCCAATCGCGGCCGGATCACTGCGCGGAAGTACTGGTAAACCAGTATCCCTGCCCATTTCTGCCGCGCGATTGTCAATGGAGAGTATCAAAGCTCGCCGACCTTTTTGCAGAGCTCTAATTCCCCCATGAAGTCGGGTTCCTATGAAGTCGACGTCGTGCTCGATAAGAAATTGGTCATATGCTTGCACTGTTGCGGCAACAGTTTTTATATCATCAAACCCAAGCGCTGCTAAATACTCAAAATCATCTTGCATTTGAGAAAAAAAGAAAACTTCGTCATAACTCTTTCGAACAACATCAATCCACGCCCTATCCAGCTCAATTTCCGCCCGCCATGCCGACAGAGTAATTATCGCAGTCTTTGCTTTACTATTTGAGATTTTCGAACAAAAATTCGGAGTTAAAAACCAAGTTGTAGGACATGATGTGAAAACAGATCTAATTCCTATACTTGTTAAATGATCTTGCGTGTATTTATCTCTCACAGCATGAAGATAATCTGAAGAGAGTGCTGTAGTTAGAAGATTTTTACTTTCAGCGCTCGGTGGCTCCATGTAATCGTTCCACCCAGTACCAAGGCAAACAGTTCTACTAGAACCGAAGGCGTTTGCAGCTAGTTTATCAAGGCGCCATAAATTCCAAGGGTTGATAACGGATGACAGTAGATTTGTACCGCCGATAAAGCACCAAGTTGATTTCCGAACAAATGTCCGCGTTCTTTCAGACAGCGCATCATGACTAGGTACTCGAAATATGTATGCGTCAGGAAAAAGCTCCATAACAATTTCGTTGACCGCATCCATGATGATCTCGTCACCGACATTATCTGTACTTATAGACGTGTCTACAATCGTAATAGTTTCCATTTACTATAATCCTTGGTTGTCTAATATATCATTAAATTGATTCCAGGCGCTAAGAAGCCCGGTCTGGAAAGCTGACATGCTGTATCGAATGTTGACTCGTTCAGAGGCTTTGCGGCGCATAGTATCCAGCCGCGAGGGGTCGGCTTCGTATTCGGCTACTGTTCGCTCCACAGCAGTAATAAGCGCAGCAACGTCGCCCTCGGTTACCGGTACGCCGACATCTTTGTCGAAATACTCCGCCGTCCCCAATCCGTCAAAGCCAACTACTACGCATCCGGCTGCCATCGCCTCCGCCGCAGGGAACCCAAGGGCTTCATGCTTGAGCAATGAGATAAATATTCTGGTGCGCGAAAGTTTTGCCGCGACTTCGGCTCGCGGCATATTCTCCAGTGCTTCAATCCGATAACCGAGCAATCTGTCGCGGCGAACTAAGGCCTCGGCAATCAGTGCCGCTTCCCACGGTCGTTTGCGCGGCATGTACGTTATCAGCTTTTCTTTGCGCGCGTGAAATGGGAACTCGTGAGGTTTCATTGTAACCGGAAAAATTGCTCTTGGTTCCAAGCCCAACACGTTCAGATGCGACTGGCACACGTCGGCTATTCCAAACCAGAATCTGACTTTCGTTTTGGGATCGAAGCCTCGCTCCAACGCGCGATGACAAGATGTCATCAGGGAGAAAGGATTTTGGACGAACACCGCAATATTCATGCCTTCAAAAGCCTCGATCGCTTCAGCCACTTGGAATTCCGGCGCTACAATCACGTCCGTGGGACGCAAATCGATCAACTGAAGCTTTTTCTTCCTTGAACCCAGCCAATCGCGGAAAATTTTTGCTCGCGCCCTTATGCGAGCGTGACGCCAATATACTCGCTGCATATTCTTCGTGTAAAACATGGGAACTGGGTCGGGATAGTCAGGATATCCTGAGTCCGCGGCGTTGTGAATCACAGCCGCACGATATCCCGATTTGTTCAATAACGCGACAACGTCGTAAATTACGGCAATGCCGCCCGATGCCGATTTTTCGTCGGGACACAGAAAAAGATAGCGTCGGGTCATATAGAATCCCTACTTTGATACAGCATAACAAAAGTCATATTGGATTTCTGATTATCTAGGCAGAGGCACATGCAATGCTTTTCGTCTCGCAACGTCTTTTTTATCTGTGGCAGAGGCGCTTGATCTGTCAGATTTCGGTCTTCTCGACTGTATGGACACCGAGAATATGGCCCCCGCCAAAATCCAAGTTATGGCACGAATGGATGAATTCGGAATACTGTCCAACAGGTTCACCGTTAGCAATATGCAAAGCGCCGCAGAGGTGAGCGATGTTTGACCCAGTCGTCGTCGATTCCACAGGAGGCGCGCGCAGCCGCCACAAAGCAGCCCGAACATCGACAGATAGCCAACCCATCCCCACATCCCCAGCGTAATGATCCACGTGCCGTCGGTTATGCTCAGATCCTTGCCATCCTCTGGCGAAAAGATGCGATTGCGGCCCCAGCTGCCCCAACCGAAGATCGGCTTTTCGGCCGCGCGCTGCAACAACTGGTCTTCGTTGATCAAGCGGACACCCAGCGATCCCTGCCGGTCGGCGCTGAACGAACCGGTCAGTTCCGATATCGTCGTGGTGGGGACCAATCCGGCGCTGCGAATGGCGGGGTACAGCAACATCGTGATGCACACGGCGGCGGCGATCAACGCAACGCGCTTCGCGCGCAAAAAGGCGACAATTGGGACGAAAACCGCCGCCAAGATCATGGCGCCGACCGATTTGCACAGTACCAGCAGCACCCCGAAATAGAGCGCGATCAGGCCCGCACGCGTCCTTTGCCGTCCCCTTGCCTCGCGCCAGCGCGCGATCGCTGCGGTCGCCGCCATCGCGCAAAAGATCGCGACCAGCAATCCGTGGCCCAGGAACACGACGGGGCGAAATCCGCCCGCGCGCATCTGCTGGCCAAAGCTATGCGGGAAAAAGCCATAAACCATGCGGTGCAGCTGCGGGCTCAATCGCACCTCGATCAGCATCAGCACCGAATAGGCCAGCGCGGCGGTGACCAGGATGATGATTACCTGCCACCGCCGCTCGTCGTTGTTGATCAGGCCATAGGCCGCAACAAAGGGGATCAGGGTGATGGCGTTGACCGCGGCCTGCGCCAGCGCGTCGTACATCGTCATGCCGGGGATAAAGCGCTCGGCATAAATGAGCGGCTCGGGATTGAAAAAGGCGGTCAAAAAGGGCGACAGGACAAAAGTCGCGGCCAACGCGACCACAGCCGGGTCTTTCAGCGCGCCCAGCCATTTTTCGCGGACGAACAGGAAACAGCAAAGCAGGATCGACAGGTTCGAAATCACCGTCTTGTCCAGCGACGGCACCACCGGAATTTCGAACGACGTGCCGACCGGCAGGACCAGATAGGCGCCCAGCACCGACCAGATCAGCGCGCGATGCGCGGGCAGCAGGATGAACAATATCATCGTCACCACCGGCCAGAAGGCCAGCATCGCATAGGCAAATATATTCGGAATCGCCGTGCCCCCTCGTCAGCGCATCATGGTTCAGGCGCGCGCGACATTGCAATCGAGCAACGCCCGCATTTTGGGGCTGTCGGCGTCGGGCGTATCGTAACTGGCCTTTGCACCCCAGCTGCCCCAGCGGGTGCCTTGCGGCCCGACGCTGCTAAAATGGCCAAACATTTCACAGCCCAGGTCCCGATGAAACCTCAACAGCTCAACGTAAAGATTATACATGCGGGGGTGCGACTGGGCCGCCGCAAGCGCCCCATTATACGGCACATCCTTCTGCCCTTTCGGCTGAATATGCTGACCACTTTCATATGATACATATTTCAAACCGCTTGCCCGGCCAAACGCTACGATTTGAGCCCCCGGATTGTTTTGCCGTCTGCTGGCCAGCTCACTTTGCAGATCTTCAATGACCTGTTCTGGCGTGAGGCTTGCGCCCCGCTCAGCCCACTTCGCATATATCGCATCATTTGGACCGATATAAGCTGTCGGTGACACTGCATCCAATCCGCCATTGTCCAGACACCATTGAATCGTCCGCTTCGACGCATCGAACCAGGCGGCCTGCACGGTGCCCACCCGAATCAGGCGTTTGCGCGCCTCACCCGACCATTCGCGCTCCCAGATCGCAAAATTGCGGCGGAACAGCGCCCCGATCCGTTCCGGATGGCCTTCGCCCTGCGTCTTTGCGCTGTCTTTCCACGCTTTGCCGCCCTTGGCTTCGACCAGCGCGCCGGCGAGCGGGGAGCGCAGCATCCACCCGGCCTGATGAAACATCCAGTTCCAGATCTCGTTCGAATATTCGACATAGACTTTCAGGCTGGGGTCGAGCTTTTCGCGGACGAGCCGCGCAAATTGCGCGATATAATCGTCGGTCGCGCGGTGCGGGATACAGAACCACGGGTCGATCTGGAGCATGTTGCTCAGCTGGATCATCAGTTCGATCGCGACGCCGCCGGAAAATTTGAGCTCGAACGGCGTCGGTGCTGGACCCCAAATGGCTTCGGGATCGCCGGATACTGCGACCATCGTGTAAAAACTGGCGCGCTTGCGATCCTTCCAATGCTCTTCGGTCGAATTGTTCGTCGCGGCCCAATCCATGAAGCGCAGCGCGTGGAACGGGCGGCAAAAATCCAGGAACTCGGGCAAAAACGGATCGTCGGCCAGATTGCTGGCCTCATGCTCCGCGGCGACCAGCCGGATGTTACGGACATGGTTCCCGAGCTTCGAGCGCTTGATCACCACGGCCTCGTAAAGCTTGCCGTCGTGGGTCATTTGCAGCACCAGCCGACCGGGCTTGCGCGAAATCACTTTCGTGGCGGCCAAGCCGTCGATCTCGCCTTCACCGTCGTAGAGCAGGACATAGCGCCCGCGCTTCCGCACATTGGGAACATAGGTAAAGACGGTCTGCGGCTCCGCGGCGCCCGGAGCGGCGACCGGCACCTGTAGCGGATAACCGTCATCGTCATACTGAAAGGCAGCCTGCATCTTCGTATTATGCGGGCCGCTCCCGCTCAGGTTGCGGGTCAACCACGGCCGCGCGCCAAGAAACAGGTTCTTGAACGGAAACCCGGGTTCCCAATCGGCGATGCCGGCCAGGTTCATCCCGATCGGCAGTTTGGGGAAGCTCTCGCCGCGCGGTAGCGGCTCGACAGCGCTGCTCGTGAAATTTCCGGCCCACAGTCCGGTCAGGCCGAGCGCAACGATCCCTGCTCCCGAGGCCGACCCGATGAGTAAAGAGCGTCGGTTTAGTCCCATCTTTTTGACCTTCGAATGTGGCATTGGATCGGGCCAACCGGGCGACCCCATCACTTTATCAGAAGAGAACGGTCTCGCGGAAGGACGGGCTGGAGGTCGCAATGAAAGCTTTGATGAACATCCTGAGCGCACTTGCCGCACGTTCAGGATCTTCCTCAAGCGTCGAGACCCTGAACAGCACACCGTCGGGCGTCACGCCGCGCGCGTTCGATAGGGCCATGGTCAGGCGCTGATCGGCCCACCCGATCGGAAACTCCTCGCCGACCCGCACCCAGTAGATGATCCGTTCGTTGAGACCGCCGCGGTCGGCCAAAAGCTCGCGTCCCAATAGCTTGCGGTTACCAGCATCGATTGTTGCCGGTTTTGTCCAAACGATCGGAAAGCCGGCTGCCGGATAACACACCTCCGGACGGTGCACCTGCACATCGTTCCTTTGCACGCTGCTGTAGGCGATCAGAAACATAATCGCCGGCAGACCATTGCCTTCGTAGATGCGTGTTTCCAGATTCTCGTAAAGTTTGTCCTGACCTTCATCCTCGGCCGGCAAGACCAGCTCGGCGCTTTTGCGCGAGGTCCAGCCGCCGACTTTGGGCGGAATCAGACGTTGAAAGCGCGCCTCCGCAATGGGGGACGCCAAGGCGCGCGGGGTGTTGAAATAGGAAACGGCTGCGCCTGCGGCGAGGCCAAGACCGACGACGACGCTGCGCCGATCAATTGCGGCTTTGACCTGCGGGTTGTCCGGCGCAGAATGTTCGCTAATTGTCATTTTCAATACCTGATTGGCTTCCACGCTTAGGCGGCGCACGGCAACTTCGCCAACGAAAAAGATCGTTAACAAAATCAAGCTATTCTTGCAAAGGCGGTCGAACGCCTTAGTCGCACTTTGGAAAACTTACATAAAGGCTGAACGGTGCGCGTTGCCTATTTGATAAATCGCTATCCGGCCGCCAGCCATAGCTTCATACGGCGTGAAATCGAAGCCGTTGAGGCCGAAGGCACCGAAGTCTACCGCTTTTCCGTGCGACCTGCGCAGCTCGCAGAGTTGCCCGATGAACGGGATCGGGCCGAAGTTGCGAAGACCGTCGTGCTGCTCCGGCTTGGCATGTTTCGCCTGTTACTCGATATGTTGCAGGCAATGTTCCGTGCGCCGACGCGTTTCCTTGCGGCGATACGAACCGCCTTGTCGGGCGTCGAATGGAAGCTCGGCCCCGTGGTTCGGCGCGCCGCTTACCTTGCCGAGGCCGCTGCACTGGCGCGCCGGTTGCGCGCGCAGCGCGTCGACCATCTGCACGCACATTTCGGCACCAATCCCGCCATGGTGGCGCGGATCGCCGGGAAATTATCCGGCATCCCCTACAGCTTCACGGTTCATGGCCCCGACGAATTCGATGCGCCAGCCGCGCTCGACCTGCGTGGGAAAATCGCCGATTCGGCATTCTGCGTGGGGATCAGCAGCTACGGACGCAGTCAGTTGATGCGCTGGAGCGCATTTGCCGACTGGACCAAGATCGAGGTGGTCCGCTGCGGCGTAGATGAAAGTTATTTGGCTGAGCGCGATCACTCCCGCCTGCCCGACGTTCCACATCTGTGCGCGGTAGCACGCCTTAGCGGACAAAAAGGGATACCCCTGCTGATCGAGGCGGCGGCACGGCTCGTCAACGTCGGAAAAAGCTTCCGTCTGACGCTGGTCGGCGATGGCGAGATGCGGCCCGAGATTGAGGCGATGATCCATCGGCTCGATTTGCAAGATGTGGTAACGATCACGGGATGGGCCAGTTCCGAAAAGGTCATCGACCATCTGCTCGGGTCGCGCGCGATGGTTTTGCCCAGCTTTGCCGAAGGGCTACCGGTCGTGATCATGGAAGCACTGGCGCTGGAGCGTCCCGTTGTCGTCACAGCGATCGCCGGAACACCTGAACTGGTGGACGAACAATGCGGCTGGCTGATGCCCGCCGGGTCAATTGACGCGCTGGTTGATGCGCTCGGCGCGGTGATCGACGCGCCGGTCGAGCGGCTGGCCGCAATGGGGCGGGTGGGGCGCGAGCGCGTGCTCGCGCGGCATGATTCTCGCGCAAATGGTCGGCAACTCAACGCGCTCTTTCACCATTATCGTCGCGGACCCGGGTGATGCTCATCCTGTTGTGCTGGGTTATCGCGATCCCTCCCCTCGTTGCGCTCACGATTTTCAGCCTGGAGACCCTTCTCGGCGTGACACCGCTCAAGGCGACGCCCTCTCGCGGCGCAATGCCGACGACGCGGATATTGATCCCGGCGCATAATGAGGCAGGGACGATCGAGGTGACGCTTGCTCGCCTGGCCGCGATCATCGCCGACGATGTGCGCTTGCTGGTCGTGGCGGACAATTGCTCCGACGAAACGGCGAACATTGTGCGGCGGGCGGGGCATGCGGTCGTTGAGCGCTTCGATGCCGATAATCGCGGCAAGGGATTTGCGCTGGCTTTTGGCATAGACCATCTGCGCCCCGACCCGCCCGCGTGCGTGATCATATTCGATGCCGATTGCGAGACAGATGCCGCATCGATTGCCGCATTGGCGAAGGCCAGCGTGGCCGGAAACATCGTGGTGCAGGCCAGCTACATATTGCAGCCCGATCTCACCGCCTCTCCCAAGGTACAGATTTCCAACTTCGCGTTCTGGATGAAGAATGTTGTGCGGCAGCGCGGCGGGCATCGCCTGGGGTCGGCGGCAGTACTGGTCGGAACGGGGATGGCTTTTCCGTGGAATGTCATTGCCAATGCACCGCTCGCAACATCGGAAATCGTCGAGGATCTGGCGCTGGGTGTGCATCTGACCCGATCAGGGCAGCCCCCGACCTACCTTGAGAACGCCCTCGTCAAAAGTGTGGCCGCGACCGAGCAGGCCACGCTGGACCAGCGCACGCGCTGGGAAACGGGCTTTGTGGCGATCGCCCGATCCTTTGGTTTTCGAGCTCTGTGGGACGGGATTGCGACGGGCAATCGCAAGCTCTTTCAGCTCGGCCTCCACCTGCTCGTGCCGCCGCTCGCCCTGCTGCTGATGCTTTCGCTGACGATCACGCTCGCGGTGGGGGTTGGAGCGTGGATAACCGGTCAGTGGGGCGCGTTCATTGCCCTCGGCCTCGCGCTCGCCGTCGCGTCGGCTGCGGTGCTGATCAACTGGCTGATCGCGGGGCGGAACTGGCTCGGTTTGCAGGCCATGCTGCGTTTGCCGCTCTACCTTCTCTGGAAAATCCCGGTTTATCTGCGCATTGTGAAGCGCGAGGAGGTGGTCTGGAAACGCACCGAACGGTCAGCCATCCTGTCGGAAGACAAGGCCGAGTGATGCGCATCGCGGTGGCCATTGTGAATTATCGCACCCCGACGATGGTGCTTGCCTGCCTTGATAGTCTGGGCCGCGAGCGAGAGGCGCTGCCATCGCTGCAAGCGATCGTGGTCGACAATGCGTCGGGCGACGATTCGGTCGCCATCTTGTCGGCCAGGCTTGGCGAAATGCCGTTCTCCGACTGGGTCCAGTTCCGTCCCTTGCCGCTCAACGGTGGGTTCGGCTGGGGGAATAATGAAGCTATCCTCACCCTGCTGGCGAGCGAGACGCCCCCCGACGCGATATTGCTGATCAACCCCGACGCGATGATCGAGCCGGGTGCGCTGGTTGCACTGGTCGAGGATATGGCGCGCCGCCCCGATGCGGGGGCGATTGGCAGTCAGCTGGTCAATCCGGACGGCAGCCTGTCGGGATCGGCCTTTCGCTTTCCATCGATTGCGCGCGAGTTTATGCGCGGGCTTGGCATCGGAGGCGTGGGGCGGCTGCTCGGGATAAAGCCCGTGCTTGTTCCGATCGGCGAACGTGGACCTGTTGATTGGGCGACGGGCGCAAGCGTATTGATCCGCACGCAGGCCCTGCGCGATGCCGGTTTGTTTGACACCGGCTTTTTCCTCTATTTCGAGGAAGTGGAATTGATGCATCGCTTCGCCGGCCATGGCTGGAAATCCTATCATTGCCCCGAAAGCCGCGTCATGCACGTCGCAGGTGCCGCAACGGGTGTGGTGAATGGTCAGCTGGAAGGCAGGCGTGCGCCCCCCGACTATATCTTTCAATCGCGTCACCGTTACTTCGCCCTCACCGCTGGCCGTTTCAGCGCCTGGCTGGCCGACGTCGCCTGGCTGACCGGGGATAGTTGCGCGCGCTTGATTGGATGGCTGGCTCCCACCCGGCCATCGCCCGACACGCAGGCCGAGCGAAACGCGTTGTTCCGGATCGGGCTGGGCGCCCGCGCGCGTGATACGGCGCGCGCCATCGCACGAACGAGCGACGCGCCCGGTCAGCCCCCGGCTTGGATGGACGGCTGATGGTCAGCAAATCCGTTGCTGTTGTCGTCATCGGCCGGAACGAGGGCGCGCGCTTGCAGCGCTGCCTTCGCTCGATTCCCGCAGAGGTACCCGCGGTTTATGTCGATTCGGGATCGACAGACGACAGCGTTGCCTTCGCCCGCTCGATCGGGGTCGCTGTCCTCTCATTGGATATGAGCATTGGCTTTACCGCGGCGCGCGCGCGCAATGTCGGGTGGCGTCATATCGTCGATGACCCGGCCTTGGATGCCGAATTCGTCCAGTTCGTTGACGGCGATTGCGAACTGGATGCCGATTGGATCGACAAGGCGCTGGCAGCCATGCAGGCAGAACCCGGGGTTGCCGCCGTCTTTGGTCGTCGGCGCGAACGCTTCCCCGGCCGCAGCATCTATAACCGGATGTGCGACGATGAATGGAATGTGCCGGTCGGCATTGTCGCGGCTTGCGGGGGCGATGCACTGTTCCGTGTCGCGGCGCTCAAGGCGGCAAACGGATATAGTGACGATCTGATCGCGGGCGAGGAGCCCGACCTGTGTCTGCGGCTTGCCCGGCTTGACTGGTTCGTGCGGCGGATCGACGTCGAGATGACGCTGCACGATGCCAACATCCTCCGCTTTGGCAGTTGGTGGCAGCGCGCGAAACGCGGGGGTTTCGCTTATGCGGCGCATGTGGTGCGCCACGGTCAGCGATCCGACCCGCAGTGGCGCCGACAGCTGAAAAGCATCCTGTTCTGGGGATTCGTCTGGCCCGTCGCGGGCATCGGCCTGGCCTGTCTTGGCGCGCTTTGGCAGCCGCTCGCGGGCGCGCTGCTGTTGGCGGCACTCGCCGCCAGCTATGCTGTACAGGTCGGCCGCATTGCGGCGCGCAAGCATCGCGCCGGGTTCGACCGGGAATTCAGCGTGCGATATGGCGCGTTGATCGTCATCGGCAAATTTGCGGAATTCAGCGGGGCGCTGAAATGCTGGACCAACCATGTGCTGCATCGCCAGCACCGTCTGATCGAGTATAAGCAGCCGGTATGACGAGCGGATTTTCCAGCCTCTGCGCCCAGATCGCCGAAGACTATGCCGCGCATGGCCGCGAATGGACGAAGCCGGGGTTCCGCAGCGTGGCGATCCATCGTTTCGGCGTCTGGCGCATGACGGTCAAAAGCAGGCTCCTGCGCGCGCCGCTCAGCATGCTCTACCGCTGGGGTTATCGGCATTGCCGAAACGTATACGGCATCGAGCTGCCCTATACCGTCACGCTGGGGCGTCGCGTCGTCGTTGAACATCAGGGCGGCATCGTCATTCATGGCCGCAGCCGCATCGGTGACGATTGCATCATCCGCCAGAATTGCACCCTGGGCATCCGCCGCATCACCGATCTTGACGATGCACCGACGCTGGAGGCAGGCGTATCCGTTGGCGCCGGAGCCGTGATACTGGGCGCGGTCACACTGGGGCGAGGGTGCGCGGTGGGCGCCAATGCGGTTGTGTTGACGGATGTGCCGCCGGGGGCGCTGGCGATTGGGGTGCCTGCCCGGTTCGGCTGAACCGACTATTCGATATCCAGCAGTGTTCCCGTGGCCGCAACAAAGACGCCGTGCGCCGGCACATCTTCCCGCACCACGGCGTTGGCGCCGATCCGGGCATGATCGCCGACATGGACGGGACCAATGATCTTGGCGCCGGCCCCGATATCGACATGCCCGCCGATGGTGGGGATGCCTTTCGACGTCGCTCCGATCGTCACCTGCTGAAAGATCAGGCGATTACAGCCGATTTTGGCGTCGGGATGGATCACGATGCCATTGGGGTGGGGAATGAGCAGGCCGCCGATCGCGTCGTTGATCGGGATGTCGGCGCCGGTGACGATAGACCACAGGCGGTGTCGGAGCACGGCGATTTTGCGGCGCATGGTGGCAAGTGGGCCTTGTGCGCTCTGGTAATCTCGAATGCTTCGCAGCAATGCACGGGACGGGTTCCAGGAGCGCGGTTTTGTCTCTTCACATGTCCAGTCCGGCACGCTTGACGAGATGTGTGGGGGGGCTCATACGCGGCTCAATCTTCGCCAAGGAAGCCGAAGTCGGGTACGCCGGAACGCGATGTCAGAAGCCACTGATAGACTGCCGATATCTGCGCAGCTTTCGCTTGCCAGCTATACAGCTTCGCAATCCGCTCTTTGGCGGCAGTCGACATGACTTCCAGATTAAATTCGTTGTTTGCGATAGCTGCGACAGTCATGCCGATTTGGCGCGTGATCGCCGTTCGTGGCCCGATTGGAATGGCGAAGCCGCATTCAGGCGTCACCAATTCGCCGGGTCCGCCATAGGCAATGACGATTGGCACGACCCCGCACGCCATCCCTTCCAGCACCACGCCCCCACCAAATTCGCGGACGCTGGGAAATACCATGACATCAGACGTCCGCAAAAGACCGGCGACGTTTTCATGCGATTGCCAGCCGTGAAGCGTCACCGCGTGTTCGATCCCCAGCTTGGCCACCAGCGACTGCAACGCGGCCATGTCCGGGCCATCGCCAATGATGTCGAAATGCGCTTTGCCAGCCCGTAAAAGCTCGCAGCAAGCCTCCAATGCGATGTCTGCACCTTTGTAGGGGACAAGTCGCCCGACAAACACGAGGCGCAGCTTGTCGTGGCGCTTTCGGATTTCGGCAGCCGACCCGAAACGGGCGGTATCGATGCCGTTTTCCGGAATATAGATCATCGGCCGCCGGTGGTGAGCGAGTTCGCCCGAGGTGTGGCAGGAACCGGCAATGATCGCTGCAGCGTTGCGATAGGTCGAGCGTATGGTCGGAAGGAAGGAATAGGCCTTGCGTATATAAGACAACCATTCGCGCTCCTTGATCCGCTCCCGGATATATTCGGGGTGCCACGGCAGCCCGCCGTTCAGCGGGCCGAGCAGAAACGGAACACCGGCGCGTCGGCAACGGCGCGCCAGACTGCTCGGCGCGGTCGGACTGAGCGGCGTGATACGGTGGACGACATCATATTGTCCCGCCTTGATGGCGGCGCCAAAGCGTTTCCAGACAAGATGTTCGAAATAGGGATAGGCAAGCGACTGCAGAGCGGTGATGGTTGTCCATCCCTTGCCGTCGCCACCCCGCAGGCGCTCGGCAAGTTTATAAAACGGGGCGGCGAAGGCTTCAGAATCGATCGCCGTAAAGTCGCGACCTTCGATCAGGCCACGGCTGAGAAATGCGGCCCGATTACGGATCTGTGTGACAATATGAACATCAGCAACGCTGCGAAGGGCGGTCGCGATGTTCCAGCCAACCAGAGGAACGCTGACCCAGTCCGGATTCGCTGCCTCGGCGATGACGAGAATGCGTGGCGCTTCTGCACTCACTTGCGGATACAGTGCTCAATAGTGGTCACGGGATCGGACGTCAGCGGACAGGCGTAGGCGATCTCGCGTTCCTTCAGGTCAGCCGCCTGTCGCCAGCTATGATGATTAACCAGGTATAGATTTAAGTTCGTCAATTGGAAGCGCCCCGACAGTATCGATGTGGAAGGCTCATATAAACGCGTACGCAAGTATATAGGGTGATTATTATTATCATCGATTTGACGGCACAGGTGATTTCCCCGGTTCTTTCGATCGGTGCAGTCATTGAGGCAATTGTGCAGCGCTTGCAGCTTGGCGGGCAAGCATTTCGGCGCTTCTCGTATCTTGAAAGTTGCTTCGGATTTTTTCGCGCGAGGCCCCTGCAAGTCGTTGCGCTAAGAAGCTGTCCGTCAAAACTTCGGCGATGGAGTTAGCCATGCTTTCAGGATTGCCTGCCTCGGCTAATATGCCGTCTTTTTGATGCTCTACCAGTTCCCCGACGCCGCCAACCGAGTTGACGACGACGGGCATCTCCAGCGCCATCGCTTCCATTATCGCTACGCCGAGCGCCTCGTGCCGGGTTGCGAGCGCAAACACATGGCTTGAAAGCAAGCCCTCCACTATCGCGGCCTCAGACACTGCGCCGACTAATGCAACATTGTTCGTAAGGTTGAGATCGTCAATCAATTTACGAAGAGTTTCTTGGTAACCGCTTCCGCCCTGCTCGTCCTGTCCGGCAATTGTAAGGTGCACGTTGATTCCTCGCCGCTTGAGTAAGTGAACTGCGAGAATAAGATCGGCATGACCTTTTCCTTCATTGAGTCGGCCGACGCTATATATCCGCGCAACACCCTCACCCTTCCAAGGGCGATAGGGCGACACACGTTTGAATTTATCGAGATTGACCCCCATGGGCGCAATCACTGTTTTAGCTGCAATCGCCGCACCTAGCTCTTTCCGCACCTGATCAAACAGACCGCGGGTTATGACAATCCCAAAAGCTGCATTTCGCCACTTCTCTGATTGGTTGGAGCCGTAATCCGTTAGCGCTCCATGAAGAGTCAGGCTATAGGGAACACCTGAGAGCATTGAAGCAAAGGCGGCGATGTTTGCTGCATTTCCGCAGGAATGCACATGTATATGGTCCCACGCCCGGTTCGTCGCGATCCTGGCCAATTTCGCGCCAAAGGCTGCCATGCCGACGAGCTGGAAACGCTCCTTGATGGAAACATGGGAGCAAGCAATTGATTGGACGCAGTTCGGCCACCTCGCAAAATTTGATCGTATCAAAGCCGCGGCGAGGCTGGCAGTGATTGAGATTTTCCCCGAGTTAGCCAAATACGTGGTTCGAGCCTCGGCTTCTTTGCTCCATGTATGGGATCTGATCGAAACTGGGGGCGGCCGGGTAGATATGATATCGACGTTAATCCCCATTTGTTCGAGTCGCTTGATCTCGCGCCAGAAAAAGATGTGGGTCTGGCCTGGAAACTCGGGGACTAGGTAACCGACTTTCATGTGATCACCTCGAATTGTTGGAACGAATTGGCGGTCAGCGCTCTCATGCCCGTTTCCAGCGGGCCGAAAGGATGAAAATACGCGGTCCTGTCACCAAGTATCGTCGCCATAAGCGCCGGGGTTCGCTGAGCAAGCGAAAGGCCCATTCCAGGCTCATTCGCTGCATCCACCGCGGTGCGCGCGATTTGCGATCGAGCAGGAATTCGATCGATGCACCGATACAAAGACCGACCCCCGCTGCCTTGCCTGCGAGCAGGCAGCGGTGCGCAATGATTTCGCTTTGCGGCGCGCCGATGGCAAACAAGACATAGTGGGCGCGCTCCTGCTCGATAAAGCGGATGATTTCCGTGCTGGCGCGATCGTTTCCCAGCACGCCCATCGGCGGCCGATGCTGGACCATCTCGATGGCCGGGAATCGCTCGCGAAGCTCGGGCACCATAGCGACGTCGCCGCCGATGATCGCGACCTTTCGTCCGTTCAGATGTCCATTCTGAAAAAGATGGGCCGTCAGGTCGCTCCCGGTCACGACGTCCAGCGTGACGCCATGCAATCGCGCCAGGCGTTGCAGGATGCGGCTGTCGCACAAGCGCATTTCGGCAGCGGCATAGGCTTGCTGGAAGGCGAGGGACGCATTCGTCGGTGATTTGGGATGCAGCATCAGGACATGGTCGACATTCGGCGTCACGACGTAGGTGAAGGTGTCGCGCCGCGCGAGGCGATCGAGCTCGTCGCCTACCTCGCCATAGCTGAGGGCATCGAAGTTGATACCGAGAAAGCGGGGCCGCATCCGCGCGATGTCAGTAGGCATTTTTGTCCCAGATCAGCTTCAGCACCGTTTCGATCATGATCCGGATATCGAGCAACGGCGACCAGTTCTCGATATAATAGACGTCATATTCGACGCGTTTGCGGGCGCGCTCGGTCGTTGCGATCTCGCCGCGCAGGCCGCGCACCTGCGCCAGCCCGGTAATGCCCGGCTTGACGCGGTGCCGCGCCGTATAACCCTTCACCGCATCGAAATAATATTTGTCGCCAACCCGCATCATTGTCGCGTGCGGCCGGGGTCCCACCAACGACATGTCGCCTTTGAGGACATTGAACAGCTGGGGCAGTTCGTCGATGCTGGTGCGGCGGATGACGCGCCCGACCCGCGTGACGCGCGGATCGTTTTTCTGCGTGCGTTCGGCGCCGCTGGTGTCCTGCCGGTCGATGTACATCGAGCGGAATTTCAGCACCGAAATCTCGTTGTTGTTGAACCCGAAGCGCTTTTGCCGGAACAGGATCGGACCCTTGCTCTCCAGCCGGATCGCGAGGCAGGTGAGCAGCAGGATCGGCGAGAGCAGGACAACCGCGACGGCCGCAAGTCCGCGGTCGAGAATCTCTTTCACGATGCCGTCGACATCGCGGATCGGCTGTTGCCAGATCGCAAACACCGGCAAGGAACCGAGGAAATTGACGCGGTACCCCGTCTTGAGCTCCAGGGTTTCGCGGGGCAGGACGCAAAGGTCGATCGAAGCCGCGCTCAGCGTGTCGGCAATATATTCGAGGCGATCCTGGCGGATCTGGGGCAGGGCCAGGATGACCTGATCGAGCTGCCCCGTTCGCGCCAGTTGCAGCAAGGCGTCGAAACCGCCCAAGTAGGAGAGCTCGCGTTCTTCGGGCTTTATCTGCCGGCGATCGTCGGCATAGCCGATGATCCTGAGATGGGGCAGGCGCTCGATTTCCAGCAATTTGGCGACCTTGTCGGCCCCTTTCGCGCTGTCGGCATAAATCGCTACGCGTTGGCCGACCACGCCCCTGTCCATCAGTTTCGAGATCAGTTTGCGGAACAATATGCGGCTCAGGAAGAGGGCAATCATGCTGAAAGAGATGAAATAGAGCGCAAAGCCGCGTGAGAAATCGCTCATCATCTCGAGCTGGAGGATGACCAAAGTGGTCAACCCCGAGGCCAGCAGGAAGTCGGCCAGCGAGCTGCCGCCGACATCCTCGCCTTGCCCCTTCACCACCGCATAGCCATCGCGCGAGACGCGGATGAGGAAATAATTGATGCACAGGATGATCGCGCCCGTCCGGTGCAGGCGTGCATCGTAATAATAGCCGATCGTCAGCTCATAGGCGATCATCGCCAGCACATAGGCACCGACGAAGCAGGCGATATCGTTGACGATACCGAGCGACCGCAACACATTCGATGTGAAGCGGATATGGCCGTTCGTTCGCCTGGGCGGCGGGTTCAGCTTCCCGTGCATACCCCCCCCGTAGTGGCGCAAATCTGTTCCGGGGTGATGCGCGCGAACAAGCCCCGGCGACGCGGGGTGCCGGGTCGGTCATCGACCGCAAAGCTCGATTTTGCGCGGGCCAACCCGCTGTTTACCTTGGCGGCGCACAGGGCGTCACCAAATTCGGCACACACGCGCGAGAACGCGGCCCATGCCGGGACCGAGGAAGGTTTTGCCATCGCCAGATCCTGATAGAGCGAAACCACTCTCGCTGTATCCCCTTCCGCGAGCAGAAAATCCCGATATGCGTCGGCGAGCATCCGGCTCTGCGGCAGGGCGTCCATGCCACGTTCGAATGTCTGGCGCGCCCGAATGCTGCTTCCTTTGGCTCTGTAGGCGTCCGCTAACGCGACATAACCCAGATATTCTTCGGGCGAATCCGAAACGACGACATTGGCGTCTTCGATCGCGCGATCGGTTCGTCCGCTGGCAAGATGCCGGGCGCCTCCGACCAACAGACTGTCCTCGTTTCGCGGATCGAGCTGCAACAGCCGTGCCGCGAGCGCCTCGGCGCGCTTGGCGTCGCCGCGGGCAAGCCATATCCGTGCCATCAAGCCCTGCGCTTCCGCGACGCCGCTGCTATAGGGGCGCATCAGCAGACGCTGCGCGGTGTCATGCGCGCCGATGCCGAGATAGAAACGGGCGAGCGAAATCTGCGATGTGCGTGTTCCGCTTTCGCCAAGATATTGTAGCTGCGCCGTTGAAAGGGGCCGCCGATCATATTCCATCCACAGGTCGCCTAGTGAGCGTAGCAGGCTGGTGTCGTTCGGCTTGGCTTCGATCGCCTTGACCGCCTCTGCGCGCGCCGCGGCAATATCGCCGCTCTTGTAGAGCAGGTTGATGAAGTCGATCTGGTAGCTTGAATCATCCGTCATGCTCTTCAGGATAAGCGGAAAGAGGCGCCGCATTCCCTGGGCGTCACCTTGGACCCTATAGATTTCAAGCAGTGTCACATTGAGCGCATCGGTCTCGCCGATCACCGAAACCGCGCGATCGATCTCTGCGTTGGCTTTCGCGATATCGCCTTGAAGGGCATGAATGCGCGCCGAGAGAATAATGCCGCCCTCGTCATTGGCGTTCGACGCGAGGATTTCGGTTGCCATGCGGCGCGCATCGTCCAGCTGGCCATTGTCGATCGCAATAAAGCCCTTCACCAGCATAGCGCGCGTTGAACCGGGCGCGAGCAGCAACATTCGGTCCGCGGCTTCCCCCGCTTCCCGAATGCGTCCGGTTTGCAAGCCGAGTTCTGCTATATTTTGCAGCACCTCGGCATTGTCCGCCTGGAGATCGAGCGCCATCGAATAGGCGTTGAATGCACTGGCGGGACGCTGCGCGCGCAGCTCGATGCGTCCGAGAAGGACATAATAGCCCGCGACGTCGTCGCGCGCCGCAATCGCGCGGCGAATGCTCTCGCGTGCTTCGTCGAGGTTTCCTGCGGCCAATTGGGCCTCCGCGACCGACGCGTCATCGGCAGCCGTCTGCAAGGCGTCATCGCAGCCTGCCAGCGCAAGCAGCAGGGCGGCGCCAACCAAGACGCCCTTCAAGGGCCGGGAAGCGGAGAGGAGGTTCAAAGCGTCTGCCTGGTTAAATATCTTAATTGATATGATGTTTTCGCTTAGCCTTTAACATATAAATTGATAGAGAGACTTAGGTTAATCGAGTTGACTTTCCGTGTTGAGTCCGTCCAATCGCCTCATTTGCTGGGGGCAGCGTTTCCGTTAGAGGTGATAAGTGAAGATTGCGTCAGCATTGTTTTGTCTTGGCGCGGCGCTGTGCGCGGCCCCGGCAGGCGCTCACATTCTCGTGTCGGCCGCGGCGCAGGCCGCCCCGGCGGCGGCGAGTGCGCCGCGCGCCGGAACCAATCTTCCCGTCTATCGCATCAATCCCGGCGACGAGCTTGAAATCAATGTGTGGCGCGAGGACCAGCTGCAGCGGACGGTCAGGGTCCTGCCGGACGGCACGATAAGCTTTCCCCTCGTCGGCTCCATTCAGGGTGCCGGCCGCACGACCAAGGAAATCGAGCAGTTCATTGCGGCCGGGTTGGCGGGCAAATATGTCGATGGCAATGTCCCCGATGTAACCGTCGCGGTTCGCAGTCCCGCCGGTCTGCAATTTTCGGTGATCGGCAAAGTGAAATCGGCGGGGACCTTTACCCCCGGCCGCTATGTGACGTTGCTCGAGGCGCTGAGTCTCGCAGGCGGCGCCGACGAATTTGCCAGTCTCGACAGCATCGTCATCATTCGCAAAACCGATGGCGGTCTGGTGACGATCCCCGCGCGCCTCTCTGGCATCCTGCGGAGCAAATCGATCAGTGCGGACGCGGTGCGGGCGATTCCGATGATCGAAAGCGGCGATACCGTCATCGTGCCATGAGGATGTCCATTACATCAGGCGACCCGAGTCTCGGGGTGAAGATCCGCTTTCTTGTGATGGCGGGCGCCGTGGTGCTGCTTTCTGCCGTTCCCGCCGGAGCACAGACGGGGAGCGATGTGTCCGTTACGGCATCGACGGCCTTTGATAGCAACCCGTTCCTCGCCTTTGGTGATGACACGGAAGTTGCCTCGTTCCGGCTCGAACTGGCGCCCAGCGTCTATCGGTCGGACGGCATCAGCAGCCTTAAAATATCGGGGCGGGTCGAGCATGTCGAATATATGCGCCGTTACGATTCGGCGCAGAACCTGTCGGCAAATGTCGCCGCCAGCCACCGCATCAACGAACGCCTGGATGCGACTGCCAATTTCTCGATTTCGAGCAGCGTATCGACCACTGACTTCGTCGGCCCGATCGGCACTGGCGAAGAGCTTGGCCCCGACGATCTCCCCCTCCCGATCGACAATGACATCACATTGCTGGGCGACCGGCAGCGCCGGAACCAGGCCGCAGCCGATGTGTCTTTGCGCTACACGCCCAGCGAATTCGACGAAATTCGTTGGTCGAGCTCGGCACGCGCCAATCGCTACGGTGCGGCGCGACTGCAAGATTCCGATTATGCGTCGCAGCGCCTCGCTTATTCGCGCCGCATCAACGACGGTTTCACGATCGGCGGCGTTGTCGATGCCAGCGTCAGCAACTTCAAGGATACGCGCATCGGCGATGCCAAGACGCTGTCGCCCCAATTGTCAGTGAGTGCCATGCTGGGATCGCGGCTTCAGGCGTCGGGAAGTTTCGGGCTGTCGTTTACCCGGACGAACCTTGCCGTCGGTCGCGATACGTCGACGACTTTTGCCGGCAACGCAACGCTCTGTTACAAGGGATCGTTGAGCAATTTCTGCGTCAATGGCTCGCGCCAGGTGCTGCCCTCCGCCATCGGCGGCGTGCGAAAGCAGACGTCGGCGGGCGCCACCTATTCCTTGCGATTGTCGGAGCGCGAAACTGTCCAGCTCGGCGGTAGCTACTCGGTGGCTTCGGCACCGCTGGCCGGAGTTGGTGGAGATTTCGAAAGCATCCGGGGTTATGCGCGTTACGAACGCCTGCTCAATGAGCGAACCCGCCTGTTTGCGAGTGCGGGTTATTCAGATACGTCGGACGATATCGGCGCACGGCGGTCGAACATTCAGGGAGCCGTGGGAATCACGTTCCAATTCGGAAATACGCGATGAGCAGCGATCGGTACGAACGGGACGAAGAAGAAGGCGGCAATCTGCTTGCACATCTTCCGACCATTATCCGCGAGCGTTACCGCTGGCTGCTCTTTCCGACGATCCTTTGTTTTATCGCGGGGGTTGTGGCGGCTTTCACCCTGCCCGCGGTCTATCGCTCGACAGCCACGCTGCTCGTTGAATCGCCGCAGCTTCCCGAGGACGTCGTCGGGGCGCAAGATGGTGACATTGTTGACCAGCGTATTGCCAAGATCCGTCAGCAGGTTCTCAGTCGGCCCCGCTTGATCGAGCTGATCCAGAAACATCGGCTCTATACCGACGAACGGTCGAGCAAATCCTTGTCCGAGATCATCGAGAAGATGCGTAGCTCGACGACGATCGAAACGGTGTCGGCCGAGTTGCAGCGGGCCTCGGCGGGGCGGTCCTCGACGATCGCTTTTGCCTTGAGCTTTGACTATAAGGATCCCGCCCCGGCCCAAGCCGTTGCGCAGGACATGACCGAGCAGATTCTGCTCATCGATGCCACCAGAAGCTCCGAACAAGCCACCAACACGGTTCAGTTTTTGACCGATCAGGCGACCGCGCTGCAAAGCCAGATGGCGGAACTCGAATCGTCGATCGAAACGATCAAGGCGCAAAACGGCTTCGCACTGTCAAATCCCGGCATGATGGTGATGGGCGGAACGAGCGGCAGCTATGACGCGCAGATCATCGCCCTGCAGCGCGACAATGCGCTTCTTGCGGCGCAGCGCGAAGCACGTAAATCGGCGGCGGAGCGCGATCCGCTGGTTGCAGGTGCCGAAGCCGAACTCGCCGCCGCGCAGGCGCGTTATTCCGATGGCCATCCCGATATCGGCATCGCCAAGCGGCGGTTGGCCGAGGCGCGCCGCCTCGCCGACAGCAATCAGGCGAAGCGACCCGCCGACACCATCGATCAGCAGATCGCTTCGAATAACGCCCAGATTGCCGCGCTTCAGTCAGTGAAGGCGCAGGAAATGGGTCGCATGTCGGCCGCACAAAGCGCACAGGCGCGCGCCCCGCTCGTTCAGGAACAGATCGCCCAGCAGCAACAAAAGCTGGAGGGGCTAAACACACAATATGAGAGCGTTTCGACCCGGCTGCTGGCGGCGCAGGCGAGCGCCAAAGCCGAAAGCGAGCAAAAGGGCGAGCGGCTGTCGGTGATCGATCCGCCCGTCGTGCCTGAGGATCCGAATTCGCCAAATCGGCCCTTGCTGATCGCGGGTGGGCTTGCTTTCGGGTTGGGGTTCGGGCTGTTCCTTATCCTTCTGGTCGAGCTCTACTATCGGCCGATCCGGGACATGCTCGACATTCGGTCAGTGACGGGCGAAATGCCGCTGGTGTCCATTCCCACGATCGACCCCGCGGCGTCGGCACCGAAGACACGGATTCAGCGATTACTCGCTTTTCTGCCCGGTCGAGGTCGCCTATTGCAGCGCGCGAACAGCTAGAACGGATCGATGAACAGCTTGACCAATCTCCCCGACCCGCTGCGCGGGCAGCCTGCCGTTCTGCCGTTGCCGGGAATTGGCGAAGTTGCCGACGTTGAGCAGCCGGAAATCGGTCCCAAGCTGGTTGGTTTTGAATCGAAAGACGCCCGTTCGCGCCCCTTCAATCTGCTGCGCGCCCAACTCATCAAGAAGCTTGCAGAAACCGGCGGCCGCTTGATCGGGATCACCTCGCCGGCTCCCAACGCTGGCAAATCATTCGTCGCGTCCAATCTTGCCGCGTCGATGAGCCAGCTGTCAAACCGCCGGACGGTTTTGATCGATCTCGATCTTCGCCGTGCCACGATTGCCGATATCTTCGGTCTGGAGGGTCCTGAGGGCGTCACCGAATATTTGCTCGGTGACGAGCTGACACTTGCCCAGATCGGGCGGCGCATCGGCACCAGCAACCTCGTGGTGTATCCGACATTTCCGGCCCAGGTAAGTTCCGCCGAACTCATGGTCGGCGACCGGCTTTTGGATCTGGTGGCGCGTGCACGCGCGCTGGGTGACGATGCGATCGTGATTTTCGACCTGCCGCCCGTTTTTGCCAATGACGATGCAATGCTGGTGGCCGAGCAGCTCGACGGCATTGTGCTCGTCGTTGAGCAGGGCGTCACGACAAAGAAGCAGCTGCAAAGCTCGATGCAGTTGCTGCATCCGACCCCGCTTCTGGGCACAATTTTCAATCGCTTTACCGGCGGCTCCGGCGATCCGTACGGCTATGGTGGCAAGTACGACGGCTATTACAGCGACTAACAAGTACTGGACTTCGTGAACCCGCGCATCGGGGCGACATGCCTCATCGCAAACTGGTGCCACGCGCCGATCACCGGTCCTGCAAACCCTCAAGACATGATCGCGACTCGGTCGCCGCCTGCATCCCGCTTGGTCGACACGCTTAACTGGATTCGCCGATCCGCTTAAGACCGACGCCGAGCGCCCCTATCGCTCAGACCCCGCGGAAGATGAGAATTTATCCATTAAATTAGGATACTTAAGCGCAATGGATTGCGGTGTGGCCGCAGCTTACTTATGGGAAGAAGCCCGCTTAAGGCGGCTTTAACACGTCTTCAGTCATCAATGTCCCACATTGAAACAAGAATCTGAGCGAGCGACGAGGTTGCACCGTCCGCAGATTCAAAAGCTGACCTAACATACTGATGTCAATCAATTAAAATTATCAGCGGCATCTGGGCCCGAAAAAACACCGGAACTGAATCCCGACGCAGATGTTAGCGCTTTAACAGCACGTTGACATTTCTTAACGAATCATCAATAGCTGCCACTCGCAAGTGGGCAACAGACCCACTGCGGGTTTCGCGCACATCGGGTCGTCTTTTGCATCGGGATTCCAGCTTGTTGGGATTCCCGAGGCGAAGGGGTTCGTGTCGCGATGCCCTCCCGCTCGAATGGGACTGGGTCTGTCTGCGAGGTGACTCCACTCCACTGGACTGTCCAGCGGGGAGCGGAGCTACTGAATTAAGGGGAATAGGATGAATAAATCTCCGACAATTGCTGCTCGCGCAGCCTGATTTACTATTTCCCGGACAGCTTGGGCCAGAAAGCTCGTCAGTTCGCTCCGCCGCTCTAAGGGCCTTTGTGCCAGCTTTATTTAGTTTCAGTTTAAGATGGGGATGTTCAACATGAAAACTACACTCGCTCTTGCATTTTCGCTGGTAGCGCTCGCGCTTCCCGCAACCGCGGCGCAAGCTGCAGCCACCGTAAACGTCAATACTGGTACGGGCACGCTCGGTGGATCTGACGCGAATTGGGTTGTTGGCGGGCCCGCGAGCGAATCGCTCGCTTATATTCCGTCGGTGATCAACAATGCGTGGTTCTCGGGCGGCTCGCCCGCCGGCCAGAACGGCAATGCCGACGGCGCCCGCTGGATCACGGCAGTTAACGGCAGCAACGGCAACGAAAGCGCGCCGGTTGGCATCGTGAATTATTCGACGACGTTCACGCTCAGCCAGATCGCCACGGTCGCGACACTGACGGGCAATTTCTGGTCGGATAACCGCGTACTGTCGATCGTTCTGAATGGCGCCACCATCTATGCCAATAATACCGGTTTGGCGTCGCAGTTCAGTGGTTCCGGCGTGGCCCTCAATCAGTGGGTCAATCTCGCGGGCGGTTCGAACACGCTGGAATTCAATGTCCAGAATGATTCAGGTGGCAGCGGCAACCCCGCTGGTCTGCGCTTTGCCGGCGTCTTCTCGGCCGTTCCCGAGCCGGGCACCTGGATGCTCATGATGCTCGGCCTTGGCGCCGTCGGTTTCTCGATGCGTCGTCGTCAAAAGACCCAGGTCCGCTTTCAGTTCGCTTGAACGCGACTGCGGCCTACTTCGAAACTAGCAGAAGGGTCGGCCGACACGGTCGGCCCTTTTTGCTTTTCTTAGGCACCATCCGGTAATGAACTACGCCATGTCTCGATTCCGCAAATCATGGGGTGCGGTTGCCCTGTTGGTAGCGTGCGGCATGGCCATGCTTGCCGCGGTTGCGGCCATCTATGCGTCGACTTTGCCGTCTGCGACCCTTTGGCATGAGCCGAGCAATTCGCGAGAGCTTGCGCTGCGGACACCGCCCGAACCGGAAGCTTTCAAGTTTCGCGAGGGGATCGCACCCTTGCAAGCCGCTGAAATCAATGCCGCGGTTCCCGAATCCGACGAGCCGATCCTGCCGGCCAAACCCTTTGCGATCTTGGCCCCCGCAACCGCTGGCGCCGCCCAACTCTCCGCGGTCGATTGCCTGACGGCAGCGATATATTATGAGGCGGCGTCCGAATCCGCGACGGGTCAGCGGGCGGTGGCGCAGGTGATCCTCAACCGCATGCGCCACCCCGCCTATCCCAACTCGGTCTGCGGCGTCGTTTTTCAGGGATCGCAGCGCACCACCGGCTGCCAGTTCACCTTCACCTGCGACGGATCGCTGCGCCGTCGACCCTCGGCGAGCGGCTGGTTGCGTGC
Source organism: Sphingopyxis sp. UBA6723 (assembly GCF_002454115.1). Lineage (GTDB taxonomy): Bacteria > Pseudomonadota > Alphaproteobacteria > Sphingomonadales > Sphingomonadaceae > Sphingopyxis. The sequence continues at coordinate 338,166 of NZ_DKIH01000010.1, forward strand.
CCGATCGGTCGCTACCGCCGCCCTGTCCGGCTATGTCGAACCGTCGGTGGGCTATGCCACCCATTACCACACCACCTATGTCGTGCCCTATTGGAGCAGCAGCCTCACCAAGCTGCGGACGGTCGGCTCGCACATTTTCTATCGCTGGAGCGGCAATAACGGCACCGCGCGCGCGTTCATTAATCGCTATGCCAATGCGGAACTCATTCCTGCCGGTGCTGCCGCCAATCTGTCCGGCTATTTGCTGGGCTCGTCCGCCATTCCGGGAGTCTTGGATTTGGCCAGTATCCCGCTTGCTGCCGAACCCCTGGTTTCGGTTGCCCCGCCCCCGTCGTCTGGGCTGAAGGCGCCCTTGCGCGGCGAACTCAGCTCGGCGCCGAGCGGCGTGATTGCCGAGAGCGGCAGCGGCATCGTGTTGCCCAGCCACAAGCTGAAAGGCGACGTGGCAGAACCACGGCTCGTCGATGATCGTCCCCGCTTGATCGACTGAGCGGCCGGTACAATTGACGGCGTGGCCTGTGATCCAGGCCGGTTTTGGTGGGTCATCGCCGCCAAACGCAAAAATCTTCGCTCGACACGATTTCTGCCACGGGAGCTAACAAGTGCCGACGATCAGTTACCGAACCAGGCCATTCGCCGATCAGAAGCCGGGTACCTCTGGCTTGCGCCATAAGGTGCGCGTGTTCGAGCAGCCCGGATATGCCGAGAATTTCCTGCAATCCATTTTCGACGTGGTCGCACGTCCGGATCGCGCCACATTGGTGATCGGCGGCGACGGTCGCTACCACAACCGGACGGTCATTCAGCAGGCGATCCGTATCGCCGCGGCCAACGGCTATGCCCGCGCCATCATTGGCCGCGGCGGCATCCTCTCAACGCCGGCGGTCAGCCATCTGATTCGCAAATATGGGGCGAGCGGCGGCCTGATTCTGTCCGCCAGTCACAATCCGGCGGGCCGCGACGGCGATTTCGGGATTAAATACAACATCGCCAACGGCGGCCCGGCACCCGAAGCGATCACCGATATGGTCCATGCCCGGACGTTGACGATCGATCGCTGGTTGGCCGAGGATAGCTCCGACATCGACCTCGATCAGGTGGGACAACATCGTGTTGGCTCGATGGACGTCGAGATCATCGATCCGGTGCAAGATTATGCCGACCTCATGGAAGAGCTGTTCGACTTTGCCGCGATTCGCGGTGCGGTGGCCGGGGGCTTGACCATGGCGTTCGATGCCATGCATGCGGTGACCGGACCCTATGCGGTCGAGCTGCTCGAAAAGCGCTTGGGCTTTGCGTCGGGAACGGTGCGCAACGCCGTCCCGCTCGAAGATTTTGGCGGCGGCCACCCGGACCCAAACCTGGTGCACGCGCACGATCTGTATGCGCTGATGATGAGCGAAGCGGCACCCGACTTTGGCGCGGCGTCGGATGGCGATGGCGATCGCAATCTGATCATCGGGCGCGGCCGTTACATCACCCCCTCCGATTCGCTCGCCATGCTCGCGGCCAACGCTCATCTCGCGCCCGGCTACGCGCGCGGCCTGCGCGGCATCGCCCGGTCGATGCCGACGAGCGCCGCTGCGGATCGGGTCGCCGCCGACCTTGGCATTCTCTGTTTCGAGACGCCCACGGGTTGGAAGTATTTCGGCAATCTGCTCGACGCCGGGATGGCGACAATCTGTGGTGAGGAAAGCGCTGGCACCGGATCCGACCATATCCGCGAAAAGGACGGACTTTGGGCGGTGCTGCTGTGGCTCAACATCCTGGCGGTTCGGAAGATATCGGTTGATGCGCTGGCGCGCGCACATTGGGCGCGCTTCGGGCGCAACTATTATGAACGCCACGATTATGAAAATTTGCCAGTCGCGGACGCCGAAAATCTGATGAATGCGCTAAAGGCAGGACTTTCTAGCCTGTCCGGCACCACCTTTGGAAATCTTGCGGTGACCCTGGCGGACATCTTCACATACGATGATCCCGTCGACGGCTCTTCGAGCACCAACCAGGGCGTGCGTATCTTCTTTGCCGACGGATCACGGGCAGTTTTTCGGCTTTCGGGAACCGGGACTGAGGGGGCAACGCTGCGCATATACCTCGAACGTTATGAACCCCCCGACGGCGTTATCGACGCCGCGGCATCCGAAATGCTTGCAGGTCTTGCGTCGGTCGTTGAACTGATCGCCGGGGTTCACAGATATACTGGTCGGGCCGGACCCGACATTGTGGCCTGAAGAACGGCCGATTTGCCATTGGCGCTCGGCGCGTGAGAGAGGCAGACCCCGAATCTCGGGCCGTCGCCATTGGCACCGGACAACGCCCTGTATCGCCGCTGTCGGACTGTCGCCGGAGGCACCCGGTGCATTTGCGGACGAACATTTTGGCCGAAATATCCTGGTTTCCATTCGGGCGCTAAGACGGTTTTAACACCGTGTGGCCGATAACAGGACCATGGCTATTTCTGCATATTTTGAATCAGGCGCAAGGTCGTCAGCGGCAACCCGGGCAAAGCGCCGCAAACTGATGCTGGAGGTCCGCGGCGCTCATGCGTCAGGCGCCGATGTGCCCGTGACGATTCATAACATCTCCGAAACAGGATTGCTGATCGAATGCGAAGCGTCGCTAGCGATCCGCGACCGCATCGACATCGATCTTCCGCATGCGGGCGTGGTCCCCGCGACGCTGGTTTGGGTGAGCGGTCGGATGTTCGGTTGCCAGTTCGACGCGCCGATTTCGCCTGCGGCGCTGAGCGCGGCGCAGTTGAGAAGTGCTATTGCTATCGAAGAGGCATCGCCGCCGTCATCCGTCGTCGAACAAGACTCCGTTCCGGTCGGGCCGCATAGTTCCAGCTTTGCCGCGAATTTGAAGCGCCTGCGTAAGGCGAAAGGCCTGAGCCAGACCAATGTGGCCGAACATCTTGGCGTGAGCGGCCCGTCGATTTCGGGCTGGGAAAAGGGTCGTGCCCGTCCAAAGGAGGACCGTTTGGCCGACCTTGCCCATTTGCTCGGCGTCCCGGTGTCCCAGTTGCTCGTCGATCCCCAGCCCGACATGATCCACGATCTGATCGATGCGAGCCGGGAGCAGATCGCGCGCGCCACGGGTGTGGCTCCCGAGAAGGTTCGAATCATCGTCGAGTTTTGAGCAAGCGGGGATTGCTGAGGTCGACGGCGAGGATCGACGAGGGCCGGCAGACGGTGCGCGGCTTTATTGTCTCAGCGCAGCCGACTCTGGTGCCGACGCCTGACGAGGTGATCGAACAGACAGAGATTGCGGGTCGGCGCATCTGCTAGCGATCAACAGATCTGGAAGCGCGGGGTGACCCGCGATAGCCAGATTTTTGATTTTCGAGGTCATAAATCGTTTCACAATGAGACAGATGACGCGATTTTTCGACAATTTGCTCGCCTACAGCACACTTAACAACTGGTTAAAAATTCCATTTTGTGCGATGCAGCAGAACGAATCGTTGACTTGAAATTGATCGTACGGGTCGAGCAAGGCGACAGGTCCATCTGAAGGGGTAGAGAAATATGCGCAGCATTTTCGCCGCAGTCGCCGCCGTCGCGTTGGTTCCGGCCAGCGCCAGTGCCGCCACGCTTGTCAATGGCAGTTTTGAAAACGGCACTCTGACAAATCCGAGCTTCGCGACCGTCGCCGGGGGTAACTCGACCTCGATCAACGGCTGGGTCGTGACGGGCAACAGCGTCGATTATATCGGCAGCTATTGGTCGGCGCAGCAGGGCTCGCGCAGCATTGATCTGAATGGCAATGGCCAAGGCGGAATTCAGCAGACGTTCGATACCGTCGTGGGGCAGCTATATAACATCAGCTTCTGGCTGGCGGGTAACACCGACGGTAACCCCACCACCAAGTCTGTCCGGGTCGGTGCGGGCAACGTCAGTTCGGTCTTCACCTTCGACACCACCGGATTTAGCGCGCCAAACAACATGGGGTGGAAGAACTATAATTTCCAGTTTACCGCCGGCCCTGGCACATCGACCACGTTGTCCTTTGCGTCACTCGATACAGGATCCTTTGGTGCATCGCTGGACAATGTATCGGTGTCAGCTGTTCCGGAACCTGCGACATGGGCCATGATGATGCTTGGCATTGGCTTGATTGGCGGTGCAATGCGCCGCCGGACCACCGCTCAGTCCGCAACTCGCCTGATTAAGGCCTGACCTAAATCCCGCGCGGCCCTGCCGTCGGCTAAGTACGACGGCAGGTTCATTGATAATGGCTCGGGTCGGGTCGACCCGCCTTGTCTATTCTCTTTGTAAGAATCTTGGTTCGTACCAAAATTCGCGTTCGGGCGTTCATGTCGGTTCGCCGTGGTCGGGGCCTGCACATTCGAGCTGGGAATTTGAACGACCGCCAAAGTCAGGATGCTGAAGGCCTGGCAGTTCGGGCGCGACAAAGCTTATCGCTGCGTATTGCATTCACTGCGGCTGAGTGCTCATTCATAAATCCGGATAGATTGTTGGCGCTTGCGAATGGCGTTTCATCAGGGTCGTCAACAGGCAGGCTGTGACTGTCGAGCCTCAAGCAAACGCGCTTATGCAACGGCCAGAGGCTGCTGATTTCTGCCGCCTATCGCATTGTGTGAGCGCGACACATTGGCGCTCTGCCGATGTTTGTGCGGCATGTTCTTCGCCGGTTCGGCAAACGGCGCGTCGCGCGACACACTAAAGATTTCCGATGTCGACCAATCCACCGGGGTGGAGCAATCGGTTACGAGAACGATCTCGAAAATAGGCGGGGCGACGTTGCCGGACAGGGCGGAGAGCGACGTGTTGAACCAGGAGATGCTCCGGTGGACGCGCTAGCGTCGGTCGCTCGTCCAATTGGTTCGATAGTCTGAAGATATGTTTGGGGGAACCGCCGTCCGTTGACGGCGGTTCCTCAGTCCAGCGCTGAATTCAAACGTAGGCAGCGGTACGATACTGACGGCGGCGTGTCCGCAGCACCCCACCGACGAAGCCCAGTCCGAGCAGCATCATGGCCCACGTTGCCGGCTCAGGAACCGCGCCCGGTGAGGCAATCGTGTAAGGCGTGGCATTGGCCAAGGCCTGATTGCCGATGTTCGTATAGCCGTTGAGAAAGGGCTGCCCGAAAGGATCTGCCGCCGAATTGACCGTGATCGTGCCGCCATTCATTTTGAACAGGTAGTTCACACCCTCCAGCGTAAAGATGGTGTTGAAGAAAAAGCCGTTAAAGGCGCCATTATTATATTGCACCATTGCCGTCGGATCGTCGGCCAGGGTGAACACATAGGGACCAAAGTTGAACTTGAAGGCGTCAGCAGCGGGAATGCTCGTAATATCAGCATAGCTGTTGAAGAAGACGTTGACGAAGCCCGACCCCGCGGCCGGGATCAGGTCTTGATCATATACGAAACTGCCGGTGAATGTGTCACCCGGGAAGAACGGATCGCGCAGCGGGTCGCGCACATTCGCGTCACCCCCAAACACGCCCGAAGAGAAATCGGCCTTGACGTAAGATGCTGCATGGGCCGGCGTGGCGAATAGCAGCAGGACGAGTGCCGCGGCTAAAGTACGAAATGTCATGATGTTCCCCTCAGTCGATCGGATGTGAGCATTCAACGACTCAGCCCGCGCCCAAGACCAGTCATCAGAGCGATGGCAGGGAAGAGCCATCTGATCAATTCTTTGTTAACCTTTCTGTATAAAAACTTGGTTCATATTAAGACATCTATATTTGGGTGTGCTCTCTCCAACGGCCCCCGCATGTGCCGACATCGCGGTTAGACCATCAACGAAGGCGACTTTTTCGCTTTCTTTGGCCGTTCTACCGTAAACCCAAGTCGACCAGATATCCCAGCGCGAATGGGCAAATCCGCCGTTTCCACTGTTGCCCTGGGCGCCAATGGTGCGGTGCCATGACCCGCGACCTAGGCGAGAGGCTTCCTGGTGCCGCGAAATCGCCGAATTCCATGTCAAAGTGCGTATAATCCGATTCTCTCAAATGCGCGGCGCGGCATGGGATCAAGGGGCTTGCACCCATCTAGCTGTGTTGCCGCCATGGCGGGGAATGTTCGACGCCCTGTTGGCGGAACGACATCGCGCCGATGTCCAAGCGTGGTGAAACGGGCGAGCTTCTGATCAGGCCGATGCAGGTAATGAGTGCAATCTTCGTATTGCCGCTCGGCGCAACCCCGGGCTTGTGGCTTTGATACGCGCCTTGCAGCAAATGTAGGCGGCAATTGCAGAACCGTTCCAAAACGAAACAACTTCTAAAGTCTGGCAGCAGCAGGGCATGGACTCGCGCCGAGAAATCTTACAAATGTTAAGAAATCTTAACGGGGGTATTATGAAAAGACTTTGGATCGCTTGTTCGTTCGCAGCTTTGCTTTCGGCTTCGCCTGCTCAAGCAGCGACTTTGATCGGGGATACGGTAACCTGTGCGCAGGTCGGTGCGGGATCGACCTATTCCTGCTTTACCAACTCGGCGATTGTGGGTGGCGGTCGCGAGTTTGTTGTCGGTGCCGCGCCCAATCCGGCTATTGGACTCAACTTCAACGGCGGCGGACTGCGGATTACCAACATTTCGGGCGGGGCACTCTTCCTGACGCAGACCATCGTTTCGCTTGCGGACCTGTCGAAGGCATTCACCAGTGCCAACTTGCTTAATTCTTCGATCCTCGGTTTTGGCCAATCTGATGTGACGATCCAGAATGGTGTGCTGCGACTCGATTTCGCTGGCACCGTTTGGGGGCGTAACTCGACCGCCAATATCGCGCTCGACACGGCCGCAGCGGTGCCCGAGCCGGGTACCTGGGCCATGATGCTGCTTGGACTGGGGGCAATGGGTGCAGCGATGCGCTCACGCCGCCGCCAGAAGATCAGCGTTCGCTACGCTTGACCGGACTGACGTTCGGCATTGGACATCGGGGGGCTCGGGTCTGGCATGACCTGAGCCCCTTTTGCGACGATTGCTCGTATCCATATCGCCTTTGGGGCCAGGCTGGGCTTTGGGCAGTTCGTGATGTCGTCGTGACAGAAACACCGCATGGAACCGCCGCGCGATTCAATCTACTTTGAGCAGCTCGCGCGCGTGGCCCGAGCGAAGGCTAGCCGTTGCGGAGACCCTTTTCTGGCGCGCCGTCTTCGCGAGGCAGCGATTCATCACGACCGCACGGCTCGAAAGCTTCGCCGCGCCGAGCAGGCAGGAAAATCCTGACTGCCAAGCCCCGCTCATCCTGACGGGAAGACAGCGAAATCACGATTGCTTCTCGGCGCGCGTGGACTGCCGGCGATCTTAAAGGTGACAGCTGCGTGTCACCTTGCGCCGCGTTGCTGCAGCATCGCCAACAACCCATCTTAGACGTGGGCCTCAAACAATTCCGTCATCAAATCATCCTCGGCGCGCCCTTCACTGCAGCGGGTGGCTTCGGCTTGCCGAGGCTTCAACGTTGCGTCGTGTGCCCCAGCGCTGTCCCTTCCACCGGTTGTTCAAGTGGCTCGGTCGAATTTCGCAAATGTTACGACCTCGTGCGGAGGATAAACCATCGCCCGCCCCAAAAAGATGTTGGGTAGACCGGCAGCCGACCTGCCCCCTAGGCAACATGCATCCTGCGCACATCGCCCGTTGATCACGCGACCCGATCATCGGCGGCATACGCCGCCGGGGTCGGAGCGGCAAAATTCGCTTCGGCCCTTTTTCGGCAAGCTCTTCCGGTAGCCCGTGCGGCGGCGCGGTTTGGGGTAACGCAGCGTTTATGTGCTCCAGGCGAAGAGAGCGCGGGCACCACGACCAACTCTGAACTGCGCTTCTCGGTTCACAAGCAAGCAATCGCCGATCTGAGCCGATGTGCCATCTCGATGGATTGATCCGGTGACCGGAACAAGCAGCCTATAGAGATACCACCAGCTTCATTTTACCTTCATAGGTCAGGGTTATAGTAGCCAGGCTCTGCGACGCCGCGACCCGCGGCGCAGGGCCGAAACTTGGCATGGACAAACTTGTGTGTGCCATCAAAACTAGCCCGGTCCTCCCCACTCCGAGGGTCGGGCTTTTTTGTGTGCGCTTCGACCGCGTCAAGCCGAAGCCGTCCGGAACGACGTTCCGTCCTGAACCGGTTGGCGAATTGCTGTCAGGATAGATCAGAGGTGTAGCGTAGCCAGCGCTTTTGCCACCGCACCCCTTTTGCAGCGACCATTGACATACGCGTTCCACTGATCGGCGCCGCGGATAGCGCGGGCAGGTCGCGGCGATCATGATCGTCTTGCGCGCGGGCGCCTGCGACGTCGCAGGCCTTCCATCATGGGGATGAAGATGCCTTTGTCGCTCCACCGCTTCCAGCGATCGTAGAGCGTCTTTGATGGGCCACATCCTCTTCGCATCGTGCCACCTCTGCCCATTGTCGGTGTGCTAGGCCGATGAAGTAGTTGTTTGAAACCGAATTTTGATCACAATCAGAGCGTAAGCCAAGTAACGTCGCTTACATTCAGATAAAGGAGATATCATAATGACATATATTAGTCATAATGACGTGTATGAAAACGGTATTCATGAACTAAGCTTTGATGAAATTTCTGAAGTGGGTGGCGGGCCCGTGGTTCTGGTACCTCTAATAGTTCCAGTAGTCAAAATTGCTGGAGGTATCCTTGCTGGTATTATCGCTGCGAATGCTGTCGGTGGATTAATTGATGGCCTTGCTGGAAACCCAGAAGAAACAGAGCCAGCAAAAAAATAGTATTAAGGACAAAATCCACATGATTCAGGAACTACAATTTGATGAAATTCAAATGATTTGCGGAAGTGGTGAAGTCAGTGACATCATTGATTCTGTCGTTGAAGGCATCGATAAGCTCGCCGACACTGCATATCAAGCCGGACATCGCCTTGGGTCTGCCCTCAGGTCGTTGTTTGTTGAATAAATAGTATGTCCGCGCTGCTTTGGTGGCGCGGACATATTTGTCATATATTCAAATTTATTATATTTTACGATCTTATTGGTAACTGGCATAAATTAATGTTCAGACCTGAAGCTATTGCGAAACACCACAATCGCTTGATTGGAGAAGTGGCGATTGCGGTGCCGGTTGCGTGGCAGGGTATTGGCGCATTAATTTTTTTTGGCGTGGCTGCTGGGGTGTTATTTTTGTCGTTGGCAAGCTATTCTCGTGTCGAAACCGTCACAGGCACGATAGCTCCGGACGCTGGCGTTTCATCCATTGTTTCAACCCGCGCGGGGGTTATCGCCGCCTTGGCTGTTCAAGAAGGTCAGAGCGTGGCCGCGGGCGCCGAGCTCGCCACCGTCCGGACTGAAGAGGATGGCGCGGCCATGTTTTCACCCGCTGCCCTGGTGGAAGCTGCGATAGCTCAACAGGATGCGAGCTTGGCCGCCCAATCCAGCGCAGCACAAGCATCTGCCGCAGCGCAGGCCTCCCAGCTTGCCGCACAATATTCTGGCATCGCTTCCGAAATCACCCATCTTCAATCGCAGATCACGACCCAGCAATCCTTGATCGCCTCCGCGCAAAAGGATCTCGACCGCGCCCGCACGGTCGCCGATCGGGGATTTATCAGCGGGCGGGATCTGCAAATACGCGAAGAAACCCTGCTCGCACGGCAGCAGGGTCTTTCACAGCTCGAACAATCGCTCGCATCCAAACGTGCTGCTCTGGCCGAGACCGAACGCTCCGCCGCTCAGATATCGGCCCAGGCCCGCATTCAAACTGCAAGCCTGTCCGCCACACGGGCGGAGGTCGCCCAGCAAGCCGCGAGCACGGCGGGCGCGCGATCTTATGTACTACGAGCGCCGGTAGCAGGCCGGGTCACCGCCCTCACGGCCCGCGTGGGGCAGCCTGCCCGTCCACAAGGTCAGTTAATGACCATCGTGCCAGCTGGCGCAAAACTACGCGCGGAACTGGCCGTGCCAAGCGCCGCCATCGGCTTTGTGAAACGCGGACAGCAAGTCCGAGTTGCGATCGATGCTTTCCCATACCAGCGCTTCGGCACGATTTCAGGAAAGGTGCAAACCGTATCAGCAAGCGCGGTGAGCATTCAAGGGCCGGACGGCGCGACGATTGCGGTCTATCCGGTTACTGTCGCCATCGATCAAGCGAGCGTTGTCGCCTATGGTCGCACCGAACCGCTGGTATCGGGGATGACGGTAACAGCGCGGATCGTCACCGAAAAACAATCCTTGCTGGAATGGCTGTTCGAGCCGCTATTCGCTGTGCGGCGGCGGTAGGCACTATGCTCGATTTAGGCTTTCTGGCCCGCTCGCGGGTGCGGCTTGTGCGGCAGACCGAGATTGCCGAATGCGGCCTTGCCTCCCTGACGATGGTCGCCAATTATCATGGCCTCGACATCGACCTCGGCACCATGCGCCGCCGTTTTGCACCAAGCTTGCGCGGTGCAGCGCTCAAAACACTGATTGGACTGGCCGACCGGATTGGTCTCACCCCGCGGGCGGTCAAGCTGCCATTGGAACAACTTGGCAATCTTCATGTCCCTGCGGTGCTGCACTGGAACATGAACCATTATGTGGTGCTCGAACGGGTCAAGGGCGAAAAGGCGCTGATCCATAACCCCGATGGCCGTTCGACCTGGATGCCGATGGCCGAGGTCTCCGACCATTTTACCGGTGTCGCCCTGGAACTTCGTCCCACCAACGATTTTCAGACTGGCAAATCGCGTGAACGGTTGAAGCTCGCGCAGCTATGGCAGCGCATGACCGGCATCAAACGGGCGCTGCTGCAAGTGCTGGTGCTGACGCTGGTGCTGCAAGCGTTTGTGCTGGCTTCGCCCTATTACATGCAGCTTGCCATCGATCAGGCCATTCCTGCCCTCGACAATGACCTGCTCACGGTGCTTGCGCTTGGGTTCGCGCTTTTCACTATCATCAATGCGGGTGCGGCGTTGCTGCGCTCGTTCGTGCTGCTTGTGGCTGGCACGAGCATTGGGTTCAGCCTGGCATCGAACATTGCGCGGCGGCTGTTCCGACTGCCGATTGACTGGTTTGAGAAACGCTATACGGGCGACATTTTGTCGCGCTTCCAATCCATTGGGCCCATTCAAAACTTTCTGACCCAAGGCGCCGTTGCTGCGTTGGTCGACGGCGTCATGGCGATCCTGACGTTGGCGCTGATGTTCTGGTATAGCCCGCTACTCGCTTTCGTCGCGTTGATCGCTTTCGTGCTTTACGCGGTGGTCCGCTTCGTTTCCTTTTCGTTTGAGCGCGAAGCGATAGAGGCGTCCATTGTCACCAGCGGCAAAGAACAAAGCACGCTGATCGAGACGTTGCGCGGTATGACAACGCTGCGCCTATTCGGGCGTGAAACACTGCGTCACGCGCTGTGGCAGACGCGGCTGACCGATGCGGTCAATGCCGATGTCCGCGTGGCGCGGATCGGCATTTGGCAAGTCACGGCAAACTCGATCATCTTTGGCATCGAGAACATTGTCGCCATCTGGCTTGCGGTTGGGTTCGTGATCAATGGGGTCGGATTCAGCGTGGGCATGGTCTTTGCCTATATGGCTTACAAGGGTCAATTCATCGGCAAGGCCGCTGCGCTGATCGACCAGGCTATCGCGTTCCGAATGCTGGGGCTCCACCTTGAACGCCTGTCTGACATTGCCTTATCCAGCGAGGACAGGAGTTTCGGCGAAAGCGCTGAAATTCAAACTGAGCTCGAAGGCAAAATCGAGTTGCGTGAGATATTCTACCGCTACGCGCCGAGTGAACCGCTGGTACTCGACGGTGTCAACCTGATCGTCGAACCTGGCGAACATGTCGCAATCACGGGGCCATCGGGCGGCGGTAAGTCCACATTGGTCAAGCTGCTGCTCGGCCTCGTTGAGCCGGAAGCTGGCGAGGTGCTGGTCGATGGTCTGCCGCTTGCGCGGTTTGGCCATAAGAGCTTCCAAAGCCAGATTGCAGCGGTTCTGCAAGAGGATAGCCTGTTCGCAGGCAGCTTGGCTGACAATATTGCGCTGTTCGATGAAACCATCGATTTGGAGCGAGTGATGGCGGCGGCGGTCGCCGCATCGATCCATGACGACATTGCCCGAATGCCAATGCAATATGAAACACTGGTCGGCGATATGGGGTCAACGCTGTCGGGCGGACAAAAGCAGCGCGTGCTGCTTGCTCGTGCGCTTTACCGTCAGCCTAGAATCCTCATTATGGACGAAGGCACCGCGCACCTAGATGTGGGCCATGAGCAAGCGGTTAACGCTGCCATTGGCGCAATGGGCATAACGCGCATTATCATTGCCCACCGGCAAGAAACCATATCGGCGGCCAACCGCATTTTGGTGATGACGGGCGGCAAAGCGCACGAGCTACCGATTGCTGCAAAGACAGGTGATTTCAGCTCCTAAGAGCATCATCGAAAATCGAATTGATTTTGATCAGCAAGTTAGATCGACGCTAGCGCCAGTCGTCGGTGCAGGAGTTTTGCCACAAACTTCCGGAGATCGACGATGTGGACCGAGGCGCGGCCTGAACCCGCCTGCGTTGCATCAGACGACAACGAACCCGTCCGTCGCGCGGTGCCGGCCGATGCCTACACCCTCGTCGGCGGCAATTTGATCTCGGTGCTCGAAGTGCCGCGTGAGCAGGCGTCAAGTTATGGCGTCATCGCCCCCGGCGCGCGCGACGGGGCGCGGATTTCGTCGCGGTGGTCGAAACGCATGGCCGCGCGGAAACCGAAGCGCTGCTGGGGGCAGGAAATCGTGGCGCGCCGCGAGGTCGAATATCGCGGCCCGACGCTTACCGAAATGGATCTTGACGCGGTACTACGCCGTGCGCCCGCGCTCGCACTGGTCGATGAATATGCCCATACCAATGTCGAGGGCAGCCGGATGGAAAGGTTGGCTGCGGGGCTGGGGCAAGTCGACCGCCTATGGAGGCGCCTTGGTGCTGATCGCGGCGAAGACGCTGCTTGCAAAATTTGCTGAACCGCTGATCGGGCGCGGCGCCGTCGATCTCCTTTATCTGATCCCGGTGATCATCGCGGCAACGCTTTATGGCCTGCGACCCGGGCTGTTCGCCAGTATCGTCGCTGCGCTCGCCTTCAACTTCTTTTTCCTCGACCCGGTCCACACCTTCACCATCGCCGATCCGCAAAGCGTGTTGACGATGCTCGTGCTGACCGGGGTGGCGGCAGTGACCAGCAACCTCGCCGGACGGCTGCGGACACGCGCCCGGATCGGGGTGCGCAGCGCCGAGGAGAATGCGTCGCTCGCGGCGTTCGGGCAGATGCTCGCGCGCGCATCGGACCGCGAGGCGACCGCGGTGGCGACCTGCGATGAAGTGTCGCGGCTGCTCGGGGTTCGCTGTGCCCATGCTGGCGGAAACCGACGGCGTTCTGACCTCGATCGTCGCTCGCCCGCGCGAGGCGACCATCTCGCCGATCGATCAGGCCGCTGCCGAGTGGGCCTGGAGCAGCGGCGAACCCGCCGGGCGCGGTACCGGCACGCTGCTTGCCTCCGACTGGCAATTCCATCCGCTCAAGACCAGCCTCGGCGTCCCCGCCGTACTGGGTATTGCGCGCGACGATGACAGCGCGCCGGTCGCCGCCGACAAGGCGACCTTGCTCGCGACGCTCATCGGGCAAGCGGCGCTGGCGCACGAGCGCTTGTATCTCGAGGACGAGATGCGCAGCCTGTCGGTGCTGGAGGAACGCGACCGGCTGCGCGCCGCGCTGCTGTCGTCAATCGGCCACGACCTGCGCACCCACGATGCCGTTTTGCTCACCATTCGGGATCGGGGCGAAGGATTGGTGCCGGGCGCGGAACAAATGATCTTTGATACTTTTGCGCGCGCGAAGGCAAGCGATCGCCACGGCGGAAGCGGTCTGGGACTGGCCATTGCGAAAGGATTTTCCGACGCACTCGGCATCCGGCTGGCCGCCGCCAAGCATCCTGAAGGCGGCGCCATCTTTAAGCTGCAATTCCCTCAGGCGTTGATCGCATCCCCGGTTCCCGACCCCGACTGATCGTCCCTTCCGCAGCTGTCCTGCCCGGTTGGCCAGCAAATGGCACTGGCCACCAGAACGCTCTCGCACAGTTTTGCCGCGATGATCGCGGCGGTGGGTGCGTCCAGATCGTCCAGCGCGGTTTCGATATGGAGCAGGTCGCCATGTCGCTGCGCCGACATCGTCGCCGGCACCAGCGATCGCTGCGCAAACAAGCCCAAGATGCGCGGCAGGGTTTGCGGGTCCGGAACCGCGACGATCCGGAACCGCTGCCTCATGCCGCCAGCCGTCCGGCCGCCCCGATCAGGCGTTCGGCGGTTTCATCGGCGACCGCGGCGGACGACAAGTTGCGGCGCGCGGCGTCCTCCAGCAGCGCGGTGACGCGCGGGCCGATCTGGGCGACACGGCTCGCGACACTGGCGGCGCTTTCGCCAAGATATTCGGCCGAGACGCTGATGATACCGCCCGCGTTGGCGACATAGTCGGGGACATAGGTGATGCCCCGCTCGCGCAGCATGTCCGCGATTTCGGGGGTCGCAAGCTGGTTGTTGGCGCCGCCGCACACCAGCCTTGCCTTCATCGCCGCGACGGTCGGTTCGTCAAGTACGCCGCCGAGCGCGCAGGGAACAAAGATGTCGGCATCGACCGATGCAATTGCATCGGCGCCGACGACGCGCGCCCCCAGAATCGTGGCGATCCGGTCGCGGCGCCCCGGTGCGACATCGGCGATGACCAGCCGCGCCCCGGCATCGGCGAGGCGGCGGCAGAGTTCAGCCCCGACATTGCCGGTCCCCTGCACCGCGACGGTCAGCCCTTTCAGATCCGAGCCGAGCGCGAAGGCGGCGCCCGCCTTGATCGCGCCGAACACGCCCTCAGCGGTCCATGGCGACGGATCGCCGCCCGCCGCCGCACCGACCGCGGCGAGTCCCGCGACATGACGCGTTTCGTGTGCCACCTCTTGCATGTCGGCGACGCTCGTGCCGACGTCCTCGGCGGTGACATAGCGCCCGCCCAATGCCGCGACCGCGCGGCCAAAGGCACGGAACAGCGCGGCGCGGTCGAACGGCCCGTCGGGTCGGCGCAGTACCGCCTTGGCGCCGCCAAAGGGCAGGCCTGCCATCGCATTCTTGTAACTCATCCCTTCGGCGAGCCGGAAGGCGTCGGCAAAGGCCTGGTCGCGGTCGGGATAATCCCACAGGCGGCAGCCGCCGGCGCCCGGCCCCAATGTCGTCGAATGAACCACGATGATGCCGTCGAGCCCGGCGCTCTTGTCCTCCAGCCGGACGGTTTCGAGGGCGGGCAAACGACCCGAAAATTGCATAACCATGATGGCCTCCTGTTCTGGGCCTCTTATTGCAGAGGGTCGGAGGTCAATCTTGCTCGATATTTTGACATTTTGCCGTTAAGCTGGTCAAAATTTCTTCCATTATGATTAAAAGAGGTAGAAATGACCGATCTGGACCCGTTCGAGAAAAATATCATTCGCGAGCTGCAACGCGACGCCAGCCTCACCACGGCCGAGCTCGCCGAGCGCGTGGGGCTGTCGCCATCGCCCTGCTGGCGGCGCATCGACCGGCTCGAACGCGACGGCTATATCAAGGGGCGGGTCGCGGTGATCGATCGGCGCAAGGTCGGGCTGCACGCGCATATTTTTGCGCAGGTCAAGCTCAACGCGCACGGCCGCGCCAACCTCGACGAGTTCAGCGATGCGATCGCGGCCTTCCCGGAAGTGCTCGGCGCTTATGTGCTGATGGGCAATATGGACTTCATGCTGCGCATCGTCGCCAAAGACATTGATGCCTATGAGGCGTTTTTCTTCGACAAATTGAGCAAGCTGCCCGGGGTGCAGGAAATCAACTCGACGGTGGCACTGTCGGAGATCAAATCGACGAACGAATTGCCGATTATCTAGGGCCCGATACCCGCCGCGAGCGCAGCGACCAGTTTGACTCGCGCCGCCGCGTGCGCCAGATGCCCCGGCATCACGGTTTCGGCGTTGTGACGAAGGGGATCAGCACCAGATGTACAACCTGCTGACCGGCCTGTCGGTGATCGAGGCGTCGTCGTTCGTCGCCTCGCCGACCGCGGGACTCTATTGCGCGCAGATGGGGGCCGAGGTCATCCGCGTCGACCAGATTGGTGGCGGCCCCGATTTCCGGCGCTGGCCGGTGACTGCGGGCAATGACTCGCTCTATTGGGAAAATCTCAACCGCGCCAAAAAGTCGGTTGCGCTCGATCTCGGGCGGCCGGAGGGCCGCGAGCTGTTGCAGGCGCTGGTGCGCGCGACGGGTCAGTTCATCACCAATTTTCCGGTCGGCGGCTTTTTGTCGCATGAGGTGCTCGCCGCGGAACGCGCTGACCTGATCACCGTCCGCATCATGGGCTGGGCCGACGGCTCGCCCGCGCTCGATTACACGGTCAACAACAGCGTCGGCTATCCGATGCTCACCGGTACCGGCCCCGAACCGGTCAACCATGTCCTGCCCGCGTGGGATTTGCTCAGCGGTGCTTATGCCGCCTTTGCGCTGCTCGCCGCGATCCAGCGGCGCACGGCGACGGGCGCGGGCGGCGAGGTGCGGGTTCCGCTGTCCGACGTCGCGATCGGTACCGTCGCCAATCTCGGCGGGGTCGCCGAGGTGCTGTACGGCGGCGCCAATCGCCCGCGGCTGGGCAATGCGGTCTATGGCCTGTTCGGGCGCGATTTTGTCACCGCCGACGGTCAGCGGACGATGATCGTTGTCGTGACGCCGCGACAATGGGCCAATCTGGTCGCGGCACTCGGTCTGGGCGATGCGATCGCCGCGGTCGAGGTAGCGCGCGGCGTGTCCTTTGCGAAGGACGACGGGCTGCGCTTCACCCACCGCGACGCGCTCTATCCGCTGTTCGAGGCGGCCATCGCCAGCCGCAGCCATGCCGATCTCGCCGCCGCGTTCGATGCAGGCGGGATCGTCCACTCGCCCTATCGCACGATGCTGGACGCGGTGCAGGATGCGGCGCTTGTCGCCGACAACCCGATCTTCCGGCAGACCGACAACCCCAGCGGCTTTGCCTATCCCGCCGCGGGCGCCTTTGCGACCTTGCCGCAGGATCCGCGCCAGCCGCCGCGCCCCGCCCCGCGCAACGGCGAACATAGCGAAGACATTCTGGCGGACCGTCTGTCGCTGCCGTCGGGCGAGATAGCGCGACTGATCGATGCCGGTATCGTTGGGGTGGTGTAAGATGCTCCCATTTCTTTTCTGTTCCCCCGCGAAGGCGGGGGCCCATCACCGGCCCTCTCGTCACTCAGCGACTGTTCGCGACGGCCGCACCGATCGGATGATGGACCCCCGCCTTCGCGGGGGAGCAGCGAGCCTAATTGATGTGACAAGCAAAGTTGGAGAATGACATGACCCTGCGCCGCGCCGCCATCGTTGCCCCGATCCGTACCGCCGTCGGCAAATTCGGCGGCGCGCTTGCCAGCCTCGATGCCGGGCAGCTCGGCGCGGTGGTACTCAAGGCGCTGGTCGAGCGCACGAAGATCGACCCGGCGCGCGTCGACGATGTCGTGTTTTCGCAAGGTTATGGCAATGGCGAAGCGCCGAGCATCGGCCACTGGTCCTGGCTCGCCGCGGGATTGCCGCTCGAAGTGCCGGGCTATCAGCTCGATCGGCGCTGCGGGTCGGGGCTGCAGGCGATCGCCAACGCCGCGATGATGGTCCAGACTGGGATGTCGGACGTCGTCGTCGCGGGCGGGGTCGAATCGATGTCGAATGTCGAACATTACAGCATCGATGTCCGCAAGGGTGTGCGCGCCGGCAATCTGGTGCTCCACGACCGGCTGACGCGCGGGCGCTTGATGTCGCAGCCGATCGAGCGCTTCGGGGTGATCAGCGGGATGATCGAGACCGCCGAAAATCTGGCGAAAGATTATGGCATCACGCGCGAGGCGGCCGATGCCTATGCGGTGCGCAGTCATCAGCGCGCCGCGGCGGCATGGGCCAAGGGGCTGTTCGACGACGAACTGGTCCCGGTTGCGGTGCCGCAGCGCAAGGGCGATCCGGTGATCTTTGCCCATGACGAAGGCTATCGCGCCGATGCGACGCTGGAATCGCTTGGGGCGCTGCGCGCGATCGAGGCCAAGAATATCCCGGGCGCGGTGGTGACCGCGGGCAACGCCAGCCAGCAGAATGATGCCGCCGCCGCCTGCTTCGTCGTTGCCGAGGACAAGCTTGAGGAGCTGGGGCTCGAACCGATCGCCTGGTTCCACAGCTGGGCTGCGGCCGGCTGCGACCCCAGCCGGATGGGCATCGGCCCGGTCCCGGCGGTCGAGCGGCTGTTCGCCCGCACCGGGCTTGGCTGGGGCGACATTGATCTGGTCGAATTGAACGAAGCGTTCGCGCCGCAGGTACTCGCAGTGCTCAAGGGCTGGGGGTGGAGCGACGACGACAGCCGCAACGAGATCCTCAACGTCAACGGCTCGGGCATCTCGCTCGGCCATCCGATCGGCGCGACCGGCGGACGGATTTTGGCGAATTTGACGCGGGAGCTGGTGCGCCGCGACGGGCGCTACGGGCTGGAGACGATGTGTATCGGCGGCGGGCAGGGCATCGCCGCGATCTTCGAGCGCGCCGCCTGAACATGGCCGATCTTCGTTCTGCGCTCGGGGCCGCCGAGGCCTATCGCGTGGCCGCCGAAACGGCGCTCGCTGACCGGCTGACGCAGCGACCGGTCGACCACGAGCAGCGCGCCGCGCATGGCTTTGCGTGGGTGGCGACGACGGTCGCGGCACTCGAAGCGGTACAGGGCTGGGTCGAGGCCGGGCAGGGCGCGAACCCGCTCGATACCAAGATCGCGACGCTTGCCTTTGCCGAGGGGATCGGTCAGCTCGTCGGCGGTTTGCCGATGGGGCAGAACGAGATGTTCCGGCCCGCCGACCTGGGCATCGGCGCGGCGGCGCGGGCGCTGGCCGAGGCGGGTGCCGACCTGCTCGATGCCGACCATGCCGCGACGCGGGCGGAAATTGCGGCAGCGCTCGCCGACGGTCACTGGCCCAGCGAGACGCTGCACGACGCTGACCTCGACGCGATTCGCGACCAGTTTCGGCGCTTCACCGACGCCGAGATTATACCGCACGCGCATGGCTGGCACCTCGCCAATGCCCTGATTCCCGACGCCACGGTAAAGGCGATGGCCGATCTCGGCACCTTCGGCGTCTGCATCCCCGAGGCGTTCGGCGGACTGGGCCTGTCGAAGCTGGTGATGTGCATCGTCACCGAAGAACTGTCGCGCGGCTGGATCGGCGCCGGGTCGCTCGGCACCCGCTCCGAGATCGCGGGCGAGCTGATCGCGATGGGCGGTACTGACGCGCAGAAAGCCCACTGGCTGCCGAAGATCGCGAGCGGCGAAATACTGCCGACCGCGGTGTTTACCGAACCCGATGTCGGATCGGACCTCGGCTCGCTCCAGACGCGCGCGCGGCGGGATGCGGACGGAGCGTGGATCATCGACGGCGCGAAGACATGGATCACCCACGCCGCGCGGTCGGACTTGATGACGCTGCTGGCGCGCACCCTGCCCGACGCGAAGGGTTATGCCGGTCTGTCGATGCTGCTCGTTCCCAAGCCGCGCGGAACGGAAAGCGATCCGTTTCCCGCCAACGGCATGACGGGCAGCGAGATCGAAGTCCTCGGCTATCGCGGGATGCGCGAATATGCGCTGCAATTCGACGCGATGGCGGCGCCCGCCGACGCGTTGCTCGGCGGTGAAGAGGGGCAGGGGTTCAAGCAATTGATGCGGACCTTCGAAGGCGCGCGCATCCAGACCGCGGCGCGCGCCGTCGGCGTCGCGCGGCGCGCGCTTGAGCTGGGACTCGATTATGCCTTGAACCGCAAGCAGTTTGGTCAGGCGATCGTGCAGTTTCCGCGCGTTGCCGACAAGCTGGCGATGGGTCTGGTCGACTTCGTCACCGCGCGCGAACTGAGCTATGCTGCAGCGCGCGCCAAGGACAGCGGCAAGCGCTGCGACATCGAGGCAGGGATGGCGAAACTGCTTGCCGCACGCACCGCCTGGTCGAACGCCGATGCCAGTCTGCAAGTCCACGGCGGCAACGGCTATGCGCTGGAATATGAGATCAGCCGCGTCCTGTGCGATGCGCGCATCCTCAACATATTCGAAGGCGCAGCAGAGATTCAGGCACAGGTGATCGCCCGCGGCCTGATCGAGCGGCGCAATTGACCGGCGGCTTGGTCTGACGCCATATTTTTATCCGGCGCAAAAAATAATTTGCCCCATAACAGGGTTAATGCGAAGGGCGGCAATCGCCGCGAAGCGAGCATTTTGGGGGGGTGGATTCCGTTTTGGCCATGCAGCGCGTGGCCGCGTGTCGCCGCCACTAAACTTGATTTCGAATCATGATGCTCTATTCAAATCCCGTGCACGGCGATCCCGACAATTACATCAGCCTGTTGTCTGTCGCGCAGATTGAAACGTTGCGACACGTTTATGAGCACAAAAATTCCAAACAAATTGCGCGATTGATGCATGTTTCGCCGCATACAGTCGACGAACGGGTCCGGCGGGCACTAAAAAAACTCAATGCTTCCAACCGGATAGAGGCAGCTCACATCCTGGCAGTTAACGGTGTCTTCGATCATGTTACCCCTTATCAGCCTTTGACATATCAATTGATCGACCTAGCCGACGTCCCCGTTGCCCCCGATGCCGAACCGGGGCGCAGTTCGTTTCGGCGACTTTTCGACATCGGTTCGCCGTTTCCGACCGCGTCCCAGCCGGCCAACCGGCATGGGTTGATGGAAAGGATTATCTGGCCAATTTTGATCGCCTTTGCGACCATTTTGGCTTTCTCCGCGCTCTATTCGATCCTTGTCGGACTTGGTCGGGTGATGACCTGACGTTCGAGCCGAATGCTACGGGGGGGAAACCGGTGGCATTCTTTTTCAAGGAAAAAGAACATGCTGAATGAACGAGTTTCGGCCGCCAAAAAAATCGCAGCCGATCTGCACCAAGCCGAAGACGCCATCGACGAAGCGATGATCCGTATCGCCCAGCTGGCTGCCACCCTGCCCACGGCGCGCCGCGACACGAATATGTCGGCGATCGTCGGTCAAACCGCGATGTCTAAAGTCGCCAACGCGCTTGCCGCGGCCGGCGAAGTCCGCCAGCTGCTCACCGACGCGCATCTCGCGCTGACCGTGACCCAAAAAGAGGTTGGTCTGGGAACGCGCATGTTCGGCGCCGGGGTGAAGCCTGCCAAAGCGCAGCTGGTCGATCAGGGCAGCAATGATCAGGCGGGTGCCGAAGTTGCTGCGGTTCCGTTCGCGCAGGCCGTTTGATCATCAGGAAGGGTTAACAGCCACAATGTGGTCCGTGGCGATCTACTATCTGGTACTGCTCATCACCGTGGCCGTCGCGATCAGACGCGGCGGCCCGTTTGAGCGGTGGGCGGCTTATACCGCTCTGATCGCTTCGGTTCTCACCAGCGTTGTGACACCGTTTCCGACCTGGACCGATATTGAACTGAATATCTTTGTGATCGACGTGCTGGTTCTGCTCAGCTTCTGGTTTATCGCCCTGAAGACGCAGAGTTTCTGGCCTTACTGGATCACCGGATGGCAATTAATCGCCATTTTCGGTCACATCCAGAAGTTCATGTTCGCAGAGATATTGGCGCGACCCTATTCGCTCCTGTCGGTTTATATATCCTATCCGATCCTGCTGCTGATCATTTATGCAGCGGGCTCGTCCAGCCGGAATCGCGACGTCCCAGCCTGATTCTTGTGGCATCCCATAAGGTTTTTCGCGGATGCAGCAGTTTTCGAGCCAAGAAGTCGCCGAATTAAAGTCGCGTATCGACGCGATACACGAGCTGCTGGCCGGACGCGGCGGCGGAATGTCGGCGCCCACGACCGCCCGCAACGGGGCCGGCGAGGCGTCACCGCAAGCGGCGCTACTGAACCAGCTCTCGCTCAGCATCCAGATCCGGCGCATCCGCCGCAATCATTTTGGCAGCGCCGAACTGGCGGGGCCGATCTGGGACATGATGCTCGACCTGATGCTCGCCGAAAGCCAAGGTCGCGCGCTCAGCGCCAGCGATCTGGCGACGGGCGCCGGGGTGCCGCTGTCGTCGGGGCTGCGGATGATCAGCGCTCTCGAACGGCTCGGGCTGGCGCAGCGGTCGATCGACGAACGCGACCGGCGGCGCACGATCGTCCAACTGACGGCCGACGGCACCGATCGCATGGCAACCTATTTCGAAAAGATCGGCCTGGTCGGGCAGAACAACCAGACGCTCGCCGCCTGAGCTCCCCCTGACCGGGTGCGATGCCGAGCGGGTCGCACGCCGCACCCGGTCACTTTTTCGGCCCGTCTCATTCGGTCATCTGGCGCATCATGCGATCGACCTTGGCCATCGCCTCGCGCTTGATCTGGCATATCCGCGCCGCGCTGACGTCGAGGGTGAGGCCAATCTCGTGCAGATTGAGCTCTTCAAAGAAATAGAGCTGCAACACCATCTGCTCGCGATCCGACAGGCAACCCACGCATTGGCGCAGCGCGCCCATCAGATCGGCTTGTTCGCATTGATCCCCGGCGCCGATGCCCTCGTCAGGGAGCAGGAAGGCGCCGATGTCGGTGAGTTCGTCGAGCGAGGTCGATCGGCCATGCGTCGCACTGCGTTCGAGTGCGAAATAATCATCGGCTGACAGGCCCAGCGCCGCTGCCATCTCGGTCGCCGCGGGGGCGCGCATCAACTGTTGCTCCAGCGCGGCGCGCGTCGCTTGGATGCGTTTCGCCGCAACCATGGCCGAACGACCGACATCGGCCTCGCGGCGCAGCTGGTCGATCATCGCGCCGCGGATGCGCGTCGTCGCATAGGTGGCAAAGGCAAAGCCACGCTCTTCATAATTCTGGCTCGCTTCGATCAGCGCGATCAGCCCGGTCTGGATCAGATCGTCGAGTTCGCTCGTCCGCGACACCCGCGAAAACACCTGCCACGCGATCTTGCGGACCAGCGGCGCATATTCATCGACCAGCGCCTCGACGCTTTCGCCGTAGCCGCGCGCGCGCGGGGCGCGGGGCGTCGCTGCGGCGAATTGTTCGGCGGGCTCAATCCTCATGCGCTTGGTCCTCCCTGTGGGCGTCGGCCCCGGTCGCCAGGCGCGGCACTTCGGCGCCGATCGTCGCGACGATTTCGGTTTGTTTGCTGGCCGGAATCTCGAGGTAAGAGATGACGGCGACGTCGGGGAATGTGGAGCGGATCAGCCGCGACAGCGCCGACCGGCAGATCGGCGAGGCGACCAGCGCAAAGCTGCGCGTCTGGAGCAGCAGCGGTTCGACCGCCTGTCCGACCTGTTCGATGATCTTCATCGCCATGCCATGTTCGAACGGCCATTCGGCCCCCGGATTGGCGCGCACCGACTGGTTGAGCAGCACTTCGATCTCGGGGCTGAAGGTGACGACGGGCAGCGGCATCCGGCTCGGCACGATTGTCTGGACAATCAGCGCGCCGATGCGCTGGCGCACGGCCTCGACCAGATCGACTTCGCCCAGCTGCTGCGCCGCGGTCGCGACCATTGCTTCGGCAATCTTGCGGAAATCGCGCAGCGGCACGCGCTCGACCAGCAGCGACTTGCACAGGCTGGCGACGCGCGGCAACGGATAGCCCTGCGGGCTGAGGTTCTGCGCCAGCTGCGGATAATGGATCTTGAGATTGTCGATCAGCGATTGCGCGTCGTCGATCCCGAACAGGTCGGCGGCGGCGCCGACGATGCTGTTGTTGAGGTGGGTGGCAACGACGGTCGCCGGATCGACAACGGTATAGCCCGCGGCGATCGCGTCATTCTGCGTCGCTTTCGGAATCCACAGCGCGTCGAGGCCAAAGGTCGGATCCTTGCACGGCCGTCCCACAACCTTGGTGATCAGGTCGCCCGAATCGAGCGCGAGCATTTCATGCGGGAACACCTCGTCCTCGCCGACGATGACCCCGGCGACCGAGATGCGATAGACATTGCCAGGCAGCGACAGGTCGTCGCTGACCTTGACCGGCGGGACGACGAAGCCGAGTTCTTTCGACAATTGGCGGCGGATGCCGGTGATCCGCGTCATCAAGGGTGCGCCCTTGCGGTCATCGACCAGGCTGACCAGCGCATAGCCGATTTCGAGCTGGCAGGCGCTGGCGTCGCTGACGTCGGCCCATTCGATCAGCGACGGGTCGGGCGCGATGGCGACCGGCGGCGGGGCGTCTGCGATGGCAGCGGCGCTGCGGCGCAATTGCCAGCCGACGGCAAAGGACAGCGCGGCGGCGGGCAGCACCAGCAACTGCGGCATCGCCGGGACCATGCCCAGGATGAACAGGATGCCGCCGACCGCCATCCACACCGATGGCGCGGCAAACTGGCTGCTGATCTGGCCGCTCAGGTTGAACGGCGATGCGACGCGAGTGACGATGGCGGCGGCGGCGATCGACAGCAACAGCGCCGGGATCTGAGCGACCAGCGCGTCGCCGATCGCGAGCGTGACATAGGTGCTGCCCGCTTCAGAAAAGCTCAGCCCGTGGCTGAAGATGCCAAGGATCAGGCCGCCAACGATGTTGACGAACAGGATGAGCAGCCCGGCGATCGCATCGCCCTTCACAAATTTCGAGGCACCGTCCATCGAGCCGTAGAAATCTGCCTCGGTCGAGACTTCGACGCGGCGCGCCTTGGCCTCTTCGGGGGTGAGCAGCCCGGCGTTGAGATCGGCGTCGATCGCCATCTGCTTGCCCGGCAGGGCATCGAGGGTGAAGCGCGCCGACACTTCGGACACGCGCCCGGCGCCCTTCGTGATGACGACCATGTTGATGATCATCAGCACGAAAAAGACGAACAGGCCGACGACATAATCACCGCCGATCATC
Source organism: Sphingopyxis sp. UBA6723 (assembly GCF_002454115.1). Lineage (GTDB taxonomy): Bacteria > Pseudomonadota > Alphaproteobacteria > Sphingomonadales > Sphingomonadaceae > Sphingopyxis. The sequence goes on from NZ_DKIH01000010.1 coordinate 363,009, forward strand.
ACTTCGCCAAAAGCCTCAATGACATGCCCGGCCGCGGCGGTCCCTTCATGCCCGTGGACGAGCACGACGCGGGTCGAGGCGACGTTCAGCGCGAGGCGGAACAGCGTGGCGAGCAGCAACACGGTCGGGAACGATGAGAAGTCGAGCGGCTTTGCCGCCGACAGCGCGACCATCAGGATCGCAAGGCTGATCATGATATTGGCAACAAAGCTGATGTCGAGGATCAGCGGCGTGACCGGAATGACCATCAGGCCTACAAGGATCAGCATCCCGACGGGCAGCGCCGAAGCGCCTGCCATCCGGCCGATATTGCCGAGATTCAGGCCGCCGGTCATGCCGCGCCGCCCGTCATCGAAGCGAGCCGCCGATAGGCATCGGCGGCAAAGCCCATCGAAAGTTTGCGCGGCATCGGCTGGATTTCCATCATCTGCAGCGGGGGACGTCCCCCACCGCCCGCCAGGGCGCTCGAACTGCTCGCCGAAGCGTGCCAGCCGGCGGGGGCGAAGGGTTTCATATTTTCGATCTTGCCGCCGTTTTCGAGTTTGGTGCGAAAGCGGTCGCGGATCTCGGCCAGGCTGCGCATACTGCCGTCGGGGGCGTAAAAGACCGAGCGGTTGGCGGCCGCCGCCTCGGGCATCATTGGCGCGCCGGGCTGGTCGGGATTGGCGTCGAGCGCGGTCAGGAATTTGGCAGCCCCGCCGCTGCCCAGAAAATGCGCGAGATACAGGTCGACGGGTTCGGCGCTGCGCCCGATCCGGCCTTCCAGATAGTCGCGATTGTCGCCGGTCAGCGCCGCGGCCATCGTTGACGCCGCAGCGGGATCGTCGCGCAGGTCGAAAATCTGCTGGCGCAGCGTCGGGTCGGTGACGGTCAGCCGCCCGGATGCATCACGGCCGATCGCGTCGGCGGCCCAGGCCATGCCATGGTTGGCGCCGTGGCGGTCGAGCGTGGCGAGCCAGGTCTGTTTGGTGAACTGATACAGCCCACGCGCCGACGAGGTCGATGCCTTGGCGGTCGGATTATAGCCGCTTTCGACGCGGGCGACGTCGACCAGATAGTCGAAATCGACGCCGGTTCGCGCCGACGCGTTTTGCATGGCATCCATGACGGGTGCGGCGACGCGGCGTGCGGCTTGGGGATTGTTGATGGCATTCATAATCTGGTTCCGCTGATGCAGCAGGGCTGTCTCGGCAAACCAAAAGCAATCATCGTGCCATTTACGGTTAACGGCAGAAACCTATCGGGTAATCAGTAGCTTAATGCCGCTCCGCGGTGATGGGTGCCACGGATTTCATGGTTTCTGTCAATCCGCTGACGCGTCCAGTCCTTCAGAACATTGACGCGGATCGCCGCGGCTTCGAGCTGGCGCAGCGTCTTGCCGATCAGCAGCTCGGCGCGCTGTTCGCTGCCGCGCGGGATGCCCGCGCCGCGAAACAGGATGACCGCGGTCGCCAGCTCTTCGGTGGCGGCGATGATCGCCCCGGCGTCGTGGCCGTCGAGCGCACCGACCAGCGTATCGAGCCGCGATTGGACGTCTTCGAGCATCATTCGACCCCGCCGGTGTGGAAATCGATCATCGCGCTGGCAATGATCGCGGGGTGAACACCATAGCTGCCGTTCGCGATCGCATTGCGCAGCGATGCGACGCGCGCCACATCGACCGGCGGTGCCTGGGTCGCGAGGCTGCCGGCGAGGCGAATCAGCCGTGCGGCGGGCAGGTTGTCGGGCGCGGCGGCGAGCTGCGTCGGGGGCCGCCTTGCGCTCGCGGCGGTTTCGCTGGTGGCGCTGCGCAACGGGGTCGCGCGGACGATGCCGCTGACGGCTCCGATCTTGCTGCTGTCACCCGACATAATGGCCTCCATCCGATGCCGTCAGAAAAGTGACGGCGCGGTTCACGAAGGCTTTAACGGACGCAGATTGGGGCGATTAAGTCAGCTTGCCGCAAAAAGACAAAAGAAAGGCCCGGTAACGTCGGAAAGCCGACAGTCACCGGGCCAGTGGGCAGGGTAAGGTGGGGTGAATCAGTCGCTGAGCCGCGCGCGCCCGGGGCCGATCACGGTAGCGCTCAGCGGTGATTTGGCGTCGCTGCCGCGCAGGCCGATCGTCTCGCCGACCCTGCCATCTTCGGTCGCGACGGCGGTATAGCTGACCGAAAAGCTTTCGGTGTCGATGGTGACGCGAACATTGTCGCCGCGGCGGATCACCGGGGCGCTGGCCGCGGGGCGGCTGTAGCCGGCGGTTACGGGGGCAGCGCCCGCTGGCATCGTCATCGGCACGCGCAGGCGCCAGCCGAGCGAGGCGCAGCGTACCGCGAGCGCATTGGCATCGATCGCGGTCACTGACGCCTGTTCGGGGCAGCGCGCCAGCTTGATGCGGCGATCGACCGGGGTTGCAGTGCGGCCAAGGGCGCTGGCGACCATGGCGGTCAGCACGTCGATCGTCTGCCAATCTTCATTGGCCTGCTGGGCCACAGCGGGATTGGCGGCGGCGGTAAAGGCGGCGAGGCCGAGCGCCAGGCGGGCAGTGATCTGCTGGGACACGATCCATCTCCTTCGGTCCAAAATGGTCATCCGCCATTGTGCAGGAAGCGTGCCAGTCGCGGATTGCCGCGCGATTGGCGTCCGTGCCGCGCGGTGTTGTCGGTTTTTTGACGAGCGCTACGGCGAGCCACAGACCGATCATGCTAAGCAACGAAAAATCAACGGAAAAATGCGTTTGGCACGGCGATTGCATCGTTCTTTGTGTTTTCCGCGCGTCCGTGTCGCAATCCGGCCCGGACCCCGGTGAAAGGAATTTGATGATGGCATCCGAGAAACTCTTTGGCCTGCACGCGACGGCGCTTCAGCTGCGCAGCCAGCGCATGATGATGCTCGCGTCGAACATCGCCAATGCCGCGACACCGGGATACAAGGCGCGCGACCTCGACTTTTCGAAAGCGCTCGATCTCGCTCAGCGGGGCGGCTCGACCGCCGATGCCATGCAGGGCGCCATTGCTTATCGCGTCCCGGTTCAGGCGTCGCTCGACGGCAACACCGTCGAAATGGCGACCGAGCAGACCGCCTTTGCCGAAAACGCGCTCGCTTACCGGTCCAGCCTCTCGTTCCTCAGCGGCCGCGTCAACACGCTGACCCGCGCGCTCAAGGGCGAATGACGATGACCAGCAACTTCTCGGTCTTCGACATCAGCGGCCGCGCGATGTCGGCGCAGCTCGTCCGGCTCAACACCACCGCCTCGAACCTCGCCAATGCCGGAACGATCGCAGGCAGCGAGGCCGAAGCCTTTCGCTCGCTCAAGCCCGTCTTCCGCACTGTGATGGACGATCATGGCCGTGCGACGGTCCAGGTCGACCAGGTGACGACATCGAAAATGGCGCCGTCGAAACGCCACGATCCGTCGAACCCGCTCGCCGACAAGGACGGCAACGTCTGGCAGGCGGCGGTCGATAGCGCCGCCGAGATGGTCGAGATGGTCGAGACCGCGCGCCAGTATCAGAACAATGTCCAGGTCCTGGAAACCGCCAAGGGCCTGATCAACGAAACCCTCAGGATGGGACAATAAAATGGCCGTCAACAACGTCACCAACGCCAACAATGTCGTGCTCCAGCCGAAGGGCGCGGGGCAGCAGATGGGGCAGAGCGATTTCCTGCGCCTGATGACCGCGCAGCTGTCGCAGCAGGATCCGTTCAACCCGGTCGATAACCAGCAGATGGTTGCCCAGATGGCGCAATTCTCAAGCCTCGCCGGGATCAGCGAGACCAACACGACGCTGCAGAAGATTTCCGAGCAGCTCACGGCGCAGACCCAGCTGCTCCAAGACATCAAGGCCGCCACCCCGGCGCCTCCCGCCACATAAGGCGCACCCACCACCTAAGAAAGGATCAGTCCATGTCATTCTATACCTCGCTTTCGGGCCTCAAGGGCGCCCAGACCGATATGTCGGTCATCTCGAACAACATCGCCAACGCGGGATCGATCGGGTTCAAGCGCAGCAAGGCGCAGTTCGGTGACATCTTTGCCTCGTCGCCGACCCAGTCGACCAAGATGATCGCGGGTCAGGGCCAGCGGCTCAACGGCATCACCCAGCAGTTCACGCAAGGGTCGTACGAATCGAGCGAAAAGACGCTCGACATGGCGATCGTCGGCGAGGGCATGTTTGTCGTGAAGGGCGATCCGCCGCGTGAGCAGGTGACCTACACCCGCAACGGCGCCTTCACCGCGACCCCCGACCGCAATGTGATCGATTCGACCGGCCAGAAGCTGCAACTTCTGCCCGTCGATGCCGACGGCAACGTCACCGACAACACGCTGGCCGGGGCGTTCGATTTCGTCCTGCCGCCGGGCGCGCCGAGCGATCCCACCGCGCAGCTGGTCAATGTGTCGATCGGCCTCGACGGGCTGGTCTCGGCGACCTTTGCCAATGGCGAAGCGCAGGTGCTCGGCAAGGTGGCGATGGCGACCTTCCCCGCGATGGAGGGCCTCCGCCCCGTCGGCGACGCGCATTGGCAGTCGTCGGGCGAAAGCGGCCCGCCGACGATCGACGCCGCGACCAACGGCCCGATGGGCGCGATCCGCTCGGGCGCGCTCGAACGCTCGAACGTCGATATCACCGAAGAACTGGTGATGCTGATCGGCGCGCAGCGCAATTTCCAGGCCAACGCCAAGGCGATCGAGGGCGCGTCGCAGCTGTCGCAAACCATCATCAACATGCGCTGATCCGGCGCATTTAGCCGACTGCCGGGAGCTTCCCAATGGACCGCCTCATCTACACCAGCCTTACCGCGATGCGGGGCAGTCAAGCCCGGCAGACGGCGATCGCCAACAATCTGGCGAACGCGCAGACGCCGGGGTTTCGTGCCGACATGGCCGAGGCGCAGGCGCTGTGGCTGAACGGCAGCGGGCTCGATGCGCGCGCCATGTCGTCGGAAGAAGTGCTCGGCGCCGACATGCGCGCCGGTACCGTCACCGCGACGGGGCGCGATCTCGACATCGCGGTGCAGGGCGATGCGCTGCTCGTGGTGCAGGCGAAGGACGGCAGCGAAGCCTATACGCGGCGCGGCGACCTTCAGGTGTCGCCGAGCGGACTTTTGACTACCGGCGACGGCCATCCGGTTCAGGGTGGCCAGGGGCCGGTAACGATTCCGCCCGCCGACGCCGTCACAATCGATGTCGAGGGCCGGGTCTGGATCGTGCCCGCGGGCGGTGATGCCGAAAACCCGCAGGAGGTCGACCGGATCCGGCTCGCGACCCCGACCGGATCGGACATTGCCAAGGGTCTGGACGGCCTGTTCCGCGTCAAGGGCGAGGGCGTTTTGCCCGACGATCCCGAAGCGAGGCTGATCACCCGCTCGATCGAAGGATCGAACGTCGCCGCCACCACCGCGCTGGTCGACATGATCGAGGCGAGCCGCAGCTGGGACACCCAGCTCAAGCTCGTCAGCGACGCGCGCGACATGGACAACGCGACCGCCAATCTGATGCAGCTTCCCCGTTAAGGAGATAGAATAATGAGCTTCGGTGCCTTGCACGTCGCGCGAACCGGTCTGGATGCCCAAGGCTTTCGGATGCAGGTGATCGCCAACAACCTTGCCAACGTGAACACCACGGGCTTCAAGCGCGACCGCGCCAGCTTTGAAACCTTGAGCTATCAGATGATGACCGCGCCGGGCGCGCCGTCGTCGGCCGAAAACCGCTATGCGACCGGGCTCAATCTCGGTACCGGCGTGTCGCTGGGTGGCACGTCGCGCATCGATACACAGGGGACGTTCGCCACCACCGGCAACGCGCTCGACATGGCGATCGACGGCGCCGGCTATTTCCAGGTCGAAATGCCCGACGGGCGCACCGGCTATACTCGCGCGGGCAATTTCGGTCGCTCGCCCGACGGCACGATCGTGACGTCGGACGGCAAGCCGCTGACACCGGCGATCCAGATTCCCGAAGACAGCACCAATGTGTCGATCGGCGCCGACGGCACCGTGTCGGCGACCGGCGCCGACGGCACGCTGACTGAACTCGGCCGCATCGAGCTGGCGCGCTTTGCCAATCCGGCGGGCCTCCAGGCGATCGGCGACAATATGCTCGTCGAAACCGCCGCTTCGGGCGCGCCGCAGGTCGGCGCCGCCGGGCTGGAAGGCCGCGGCAGCTTGCGCGGCGGGATGCTCGAGGGATCGAACGTCAATGTCGTTGAGGAACTGGTCGACATGATCGAGACCCAGCGCGCCTATGAGGTCAATTCGAAGATGATCCAGGCCACCGACGAAATGATGAAAAATGCCGCGCAGACCCTCTAATCTGTCGATCGGCGTGGCCTTTGCCCTCGCGTTCGTGCCGTTCGGCGCGGCGGCGAAGGACAAACTGCCGCCAGACGCTTTTGCTGCGGCGACGCCGGTGCCCCCGGCGCCGCTGCCCGGCAATGGCTCGATCTTTCAGGGCAGCTATGTGCCGCTGACGTCGGGCGGCCGCGCCGGACAGGTCGGCGACATCCTGACCATCCAGCTCGTCGAGCGCACCGCGGCGACCAAAAGCAACGCCGCGGGAACGCAGCGCGACGGCAATATCGGCCTGACCCCGCCCGCCACCGGGCCGCTGTCGCTGTTCAACCCCAGCGACATCGCAATGGGTGGTGGCCAGGCGTTCAAGGGCAAGGGCGACGCGTCGCAATCGAACGCGCTGTCGGGCGAGGTCAGCGTGACCATCGCCGCGGTCTATCCCAATGGCACGATGCTGGTGCGCGGCGAAAAGCTGCTGACGCTCAACCGCGGCGACGAACGCGTTCAGATCTCGGGCATCGTCCGCGCGATGGATATCAGCCCCGACAACCGCATCCTGTCGACCCGCGTCGCCGACGCCAACATCCGTTACGTCGGCAAGGGCGAGATCGCGCGCGCCAGCAAGCAAGGCTGGTTGCAGCGTTTCTTCTCGATCATCAGCCCGTTCTGAAGAGGATCCCAAAGTGTCCCAGCGTCCCACCCTGCTTGCCCTGATCGCGCTCCTGATCGCCAGCCTGACCTTTGCGGTCCCGGCGCAGGCGCAGCGCATCAAGGACATGGGTCAGTTTCAGGGGCTGCGCGCCAACCAGCTGACCGGCTACGGCATCGTCGTCGGTCTCGCGGGAACGGGCGACGACAGCCTCGATTATTCGACGCTGGGCATGAAGGGAGCGATTTCGCGCTTTGGCCTGACCTTGCCGCCGGGGGTCAATCCGGCGCTGAAGAATGCCGCGGCGGTGATGATCACCGCCGAACTGCCGCCCTTTGCCAAGCCCGGCCAGCGCCTTGATGTGACCGTCTCGGCGATCGGCAAGGCGAAAAGCCTGCGCGGCGGCACCCTTGTGCTGGCGCCGCTCTATGGCGCCGATGGTCAGATTTACGCGATGGTGCAGGGCAATCTCGTCATCGGCGGGCTCGGCGTCGATGCCGCCGACGGATCGAAGGTGACGGTCAACGTCCCGTCGAGCGGCCGCATCGCCAATGGCGCGACGGTCGAACGCGCGGTCGATACCGGCTTTGCGTCCAGCGAGTGGCTCACCTTCAACCTTCACCAGTTTGACGCGACCAATGCCAAGCGCGTCGCCGACGCGATCAACGCGGCGATCCCGGGCAGCGCGTCGATGATCGACGGCGCCAGCATCGCGATCCGCGCCGCGGGCAATGGCGACGACCGGATGCGGCTGATGTCGCAGATCGAAAATCTCGGCGTCCAGCGCTCCGAACCCTCGGCCAAGGTGATCGTCAACGCACGCACCGGCACCGTCGTGATCAACGGCGCGGTTCGCGTCGGCACCGCCGCGGTCAGCCACGGCAAGCTCACCGTCTCGATCAAGGAATCGCCGACGGTGGTTCAGCCCGCCCCGTTCAGCCGCGGCGAAACCGCGATCGAACCGTCGAGCGAGATCGAAATCGCCGAGGATGTGCGCCCCGCCTTTTTGATGAAACCCAACGCCTCGCTCTCCGAACTCGTCGACTCGATCAACCGTCTGGGCGTGTCGCCCGGCGATCTGGTCGCGATCCTCGAGGCGCTGAGTCAGGCGGGTGCCCTCACAGCCGAATTGGTGATCATATGACGACGCCCATTTCTTCGACCTCCGCAACGCGGCCGTTCGTGCCCGCTTCGGCCACCCCGACGCTTGGCGGCGGGGGCGGCGACGGCGGGCTGCGCAAAGCCGCCGAACAGTTTGAGGCGGTGATCCTGCGACAGCTGCTCGCGTCGATGCGTCAGGCCAAGCTCGGCGACGATATGATGGGATCGAGCGCGACCGATAATTTCCGCGAAATGGCCGACGCCCGCACCGCCGACTCGATCGCTGCGATGCGCCAGTTCGGCATCGCCGATATGGTCGAGCGCCAGTTCCGCGGGCAGCTCGGCCATACGAAGGGAGGCGTGCAGTGAGCGACCTTCTCGGCATCGGCTACAGCGGGCTCAAGGCCTATTCGCGCGCCCTGTCGACGATCGGCGACAATATCGCCAATGCGCAGACTCCCGGTTATGCGCGGCGGCGGCTCGAAATGATGGAGCCGGTCAGCGGCAGCGATTCGATCTTTTACCGCGGCAACATCAACCCCGCCGGGGTCGAGATCCGCGGCGTCAGCCGCTCGGTCGATGCCTGGCTGATCGAGGATTCGCGACTCTCATCGGGCGATTCGGAGCGCGCGGCAACCAGGCTTGGCTGGCTGGGCAAGGTCGAAGGCGCGCTGAGCGACGAGAGCAACGGCATCAAGACCGGGCTGACCAAATTATTCACGACCGCCGATCAGCTGACCTCTGATCCGGCGAACAAGACGCTGCGCAGCCAGTTCCTCCAGTCGGCCGACGATATTGCGTCGGGCTTTCGCACCGCGGCGGGCCAGCTTGACAAGATGTCGGACGGGATCGAAGGCGCGGCGGCGAGCACGGTCGAAGATTTCAACGCCAATCTGAACGCGCTCGAACAGATCAACATCGGCTTGCGCAAGGCACGCCCGGGATCGACCAACCAGGCGAGCCTGATGGACGAACGCGACCGGCTGCTCGACAAATTATCGTCGCAGGCCGGGATCAGCGCGACCTTTGAAAACAACGGATCGGTGACTTTGCGCGCCGCCGGGTCGGGCGACCTGCTCGTCGGCGGCGGCGCGGTCAACCCGATCGCGGTGACCGCGGCGCCCGACGGCCGCCTGTCGTACAGCGTTGGCGGTTCGCCGCTGACGGTGACAACAGGTTCGCTGGCCGGGCAAGCCGAAGCAGCGAACCATGTCGCCGACCAGCGCGCCGGACTCGATACGATGGCCACCAGCTTTGCAGCGCAGCTCAACGCGGCGCATCAGGCGGGCACCGATGCCAATGGCAATCCGGGGGCGCCGCTGTTCACCGGCACGAGCGCCGCGACGCTGACGGCGAGCGCGCTGACCCCCGAACAGGTGGCCGCCGCCAGCGCATCGGGCAGCAACGGCAATATGCTCGCGCTCGGCACCTTGCGCGGCGCGGGTGATCCCGAAGCGCGCTGGTCGGGGCATCTCGCGACGCAGGCGCAGACAACTGCTGCGGCGCGCGCGCTGGATGCCGCCGCCATGACCCGCGCCGACGCCGCTGCCGCGGCGCGCGACGGGGTCAGCGAGGTCGATCTCGACAAGGAAGCCGCTGAACTGCTGCGCTTTCAGCAAGCCTATCAGGCCGCGGCGCGCACGATCCAGGTCGCGCGCGAAACCATGCAAACGCTTTTGAGCTCGATCTAGGAAGGCGACGACGATGATTAACGCCGTGGGCAATCGCATGACGCGCGAGATCGCGCGCCAGCAGAAACTGGCCGACCAGATCGAGCGGACCCAGATCCAGATTTCGAGCGGCAAGCGGCTGCAACGCATGTCGGACGATCCGGTGTCGGCGCGGCGGATCGCCACGATCGGCACGGCGCAGGCGAGCCTTACCGCGTGGAACAGCAATATCAACACGGCGACGGCGCTGGTGTCGCAGGCCGACGCGGCGCTGAAATCGGTGAGCAATCTGATGACGCGCGCGCGCGAACTGACGGTTGCCGCGGCGAACGATACGACCAGCGCCGCCGATCGCGCGACGATCGCCGCCGAACTTGGCACGATCGCTGACGAAATCGACAGCCTGGCCGCGACGCGCGATTCGAACGGCGAGCCGGTGTTCGCGAGCGGCACCGCGCGCGTGATGCGCTTCGATGGTGACATCAGCTTTGCGCCGGTTCCCGCCGCCGCCGACGTGTTCGTCATTGCAGGCAACAGCCTGTCGACCGGCATCCGCGATGCCGCCACCGCGGTCGCCGCGGGGAACAAGCCGGCGATGGGCGCTGCGCTGACCGCGCTCAACTCCGCGATCGGCCATGTCGCCGACCGCCATGCCGCGCTCGGCCTGTCGGCGGGGCGGCTCGAACGCATCGGCGATGGGTTGGCCCTGCGCGGGATCACGCTGAAAGACGAGCGCTCGTCGGTCGAGGATACCGACCTGTCGGTCGCAATTGCCGAACTCAATGCGCAGGATCTGACCCTCGGCGCCGCGCAGGCAGCCTTTGCCAAGATCAACCGCCAGACCTTGTTCGATATTTTGAACTGATTGGCTCAATCTCGCGGCGCTGCTGCCGTTAAGCATGAAGACGCATTTTGAATTTGGGGCTTTTGGCCCGGATGGAGTTGACCCCGCATGTTTCCCGTAATCGGCATCGTCGTTCTGCTGCTGCTGGTGTTCGGGGGCTTTGCGCTGACTGGCGGCAATCTCGGCCCGGTCATGCACGCCTTGCCGCACGAGATGCTGATCATTGGCGGCGCCGCGATCGGCTCGCTCATCATCGGCAATTCGGGCGCCGACCTGAAGGCGCTCGGCGGCGGTCTCGCCAAAGTGTTCAAGGGTCCGCAATATAAGAAGCAGGATTATCTCGACTGCATCCTGCTCGTCTCGACGCTGATGAAGATGATGCGGACCGAAGGCCCCGTGGCGGTCGAACCGCATATCGAGGATCCCGACAATTCGACATTGTTCCAGCAATATCCCAAGCTGCTCAAGGACAAGACGCTGGTCCACCTGATCTGCGACACGCTGCGCCTCGTCGTCGTGTCGTCGGGAACGCTCGATCCCCATGCGGTCGAGGATGTCATGGACGCCGCGCTCAAAAATCACCACCATCACGCGATCAAGCCCGCCGACGGCTTGCAGAATCTGGCCGACGCTTTGCCCGCGCTCGGTATCGTCGCTGCGGTGCTTGGCGTGGTGAAGACGATGGGGTCAATCGACCAGCCGCCCGCGATCCTGGGCGGTATGATCGGGTCGGCGCTCGTCGGCACCTTCCTCGGCGTGCTCCTCGCTTACGGGCTAGTCGGCCCGTTCGCGACGCGGGCGCGCACCGTGATCGAAAGCGACGGCGCCATCTACCACACGGTGAAACAGCTGATTATCGCTTCGCTGCACGGCCATCCGCAGCCGCTGGTGATCGAGGCGGCGCGCTCGGGGGTCGAACATTCGAACCAGCCGAGCTTCGCCGAGGTGTTTGACGGCATGCGGGGCCGCTGATGGCTGCGCGTCCAAATACGCCGCCGCGCCCGATTATCGTCAAGAAGATCATCGAGGCACCGCACGCCGGCCACCATGGCGGGGCGTGGAAGGTCGCCTATGCCGATTTCGTGACCGCGATGATGGCGTTCTTCCTGCTGATGTGGCTGCTCGGCGCGACAACCGAAAAGCAGCGCAAGGCGCTCGCCGATTATTTCGCGCCGACGATTGTCGAGACCAAACAGGGCAGCGCCGGGTCGAACGGCCTGTTCGGCGGTGATTCGATCGTGTCGGCCGACGATTATCCGCACGCCGCGGGGCAAACCGGCACCCGCTCGATCACCATCCCCAAGGATGCGGTCGGCGGACCAAAGGAAGCATCGGGGCGCGAGAGCGAAAAGATGAAATTCCAGCAGGTCGCCAAGTCGCTGATGGAACGGGTGCAGAAACAGGGCGACCTCAAACGCCTTGCGCGTAATTTGCGATTCACGGAAACGATCGAGGGCATGCGCATCGACGTCATCGACGATGCCGATTTTTCGATGTTCGCGATCGGCACCAGCCAGCTGACCGCCGACGGCGCGCGGCTGTTCAGCACGATCGCCGAGCCGATCGCCAGCGTTCCCAACCAGGTGATGGTGCGCGGGCACACCGACGCCGCGCCCTGGTCGGCCAAGTCGGGGACCAACAATTGGCGTCTGTCGGTCGACCGCGCCGAGGTCACGCGCCACTTCCTCGAATATCGCGGCATCGACAAGACGCGCTTTCAGCGCATCGAAGGAGTCGCCGATCGCGAGCCCTACGTCCCCTCCGACCGATTCGATCCGCGCAACCGCCGCATCTCGATCACGCTCGGCTGGCGCACCGCTTCCAGCAATTAGTGCCAATCTGGCAGTATATCGGATCGCTAATAACGCAATTGCGCGGCCAATACATCCATTCTGGCAATATCCATTTATTTTGAATGACTTATGACGGCGTGGATAATCTTTTGTTTACCACTTTCGTCAATCTCTGGATCCATCGAAAAGGCGCCGATTGGGGGGCGCGGTGGAGACCAAAATGACCGTGGGGCAGAACAGCAATGCAGCGCTTGAGGCGCTGATCATCGGCAGCAGCGCGGTCGCCGCGCAGCTGCGCGACATGATCCGCCGTGTGGCGCGGTCAAATGCTTCGGTCATGCTCTGCGGCCCCTCCGGTTCGGGCAAGGAACTTGTTGCCCGCGCCATCCACGACGAAGGCGTCCGCACCGGCAAGGCGTTCTCGGCGATCAACTGCGGCGCCATCCCCGGCGACCTCATTGAATCCGAATTGTTCGGGCATGAAAAGGGCAGCTTCACCGGCGCCCATGCCCGCCGCATCGGCCATTTCGAAGCGAGTGAGGGCGGCACGCTTTTCCTCGACGAAATCGGCGACATGCGGTTCGATATGCAGGTTAAACTGCTTCGCGTGCTCGAAGAACGGACGATCGTCCGCGTCGGCAGCAGCGATGTAAAGGCCGTCGACGTCCGCGTCATTTCGGCCACCCATCAGGATCTCGGCGCCGCGATCGCCGATGGCAAATTCCGCGAAGACCTGTTCTTCCGGCTCGGCGTGGTTGTGTTGCAGGTCCCCAGCCTCGCCAGCCGCGTCGAGGATATTCCCGCCCTCATCCGCCATTTTCAGCGCAAGATGCCGGGCGAGGCGAAATGCCGCTTCGATGCCGACGCGCTGGCCATGTTGATGCAGCATCGCTGGCCGGGCAATGTCCGCGAACTGAGGAATTTTGTCGAACGCGCCAGCGTGTTGCACGGCGGCGAAACGCTCGGCGCCGACGATGTCGCGATCCTTTTGAACCCCACCGCAGCGCTTGCGCCGCGGCAAGCTGTCCCCAGCAGCTTTGCCGCGGTGCAGGCCAGCGCGGACGAACACGCGCCGGCGATGCCGCATAGCAAGGCACCCGCGCCGGGCCGCCCGATCGACCTCAAGCGCGAGATCGAGACGATCGAGCTCGAACAGATCCACGTCGCGCTCGACCTTGCCGATGGTATCATTTCCGAAGCCGCGCGCCTCCTGACGCTGAAGCGCACGACCTTGATCGAAAAGATGCGCAAATATGGGGTTCAGCAGCAGGCCGCCTGACCGGCGCCCGCGATATAAGTTTCAGCACCCGCTGAAAAAAGGGGGCTCTGGTCCGCCCCTGACCACCCGGCCGCCCGTCCCCACCCAGGGCGGCCGGGTACCCAGCGGGGTCTTTTGAAACGGCATCGGCCCGCACCCCTCCCCGGGGTGCGGGCCGATCCTGTTGGTGCGGTCGGGACGGACGGGTTAACGCAGCTGGCGCCAGGCGGCACTGACCGTCAAAACGCCGTCGAGCAGGTCGGCGAGCGCCTCGCCGTCATTTTGCGCGACGGCTTCGTCGAGCTTGCGGCGCATACTGCGATAAACGCGCGACAAGGCCGCGGCGACGTCGCCGCCGGCGTCACGATCGAGTCCGCCATCAAGCCCGATCAGGATCGCCCGGGCGCGGTGCGCGGGTTCGGTCGCTGAAATGCGCTGGCCCTGGCGTACCATCGACCCGAGGACGCCGATCGCGGTTTCCAGCTCGTCATACAGCATCGTCACCAGCTCGATCGGATCGGCGGCGGCGGCGCGGCTTTCATGTTGCAAGCGGCGGTAAAGTCCGGTCGCCCGGACGGTCGAGGCGGTAGCGGTCACAGTCGATGTCCCTAATCATTACCCTGGTTGGACCAGAGCTTGATCTGTTGTTCGAGATAGGATTGCGTCGCCTTGAACGCCGCGAGCTTGGCGTCGAGCGATCCATATTGTTTCTCGAGCCGGGCGCGATAGGCGTCCTCGCGGGTCTCGATGCTCTCCAACTGGTCGGCGAGTGTTTCCTTGCGGCTGTTGAGCGATTTGGTCACCCGGTCAATCACCCCGTCGGTGGCGATCGCGCGGTCGCGGATGCTGTCGAGGACAAAGGCGATGCCGGGATCGCTCGCCTCGGTGCGCCCGCCGTCGCGGCGCGGGTTGAACAGCGCCTCGACCGCCCCGGCGTCGGATGCCAGAACCTGGGCGAGTTTGGTTTCGTCCAGCGCGAGCAAGCCGTCCTTGGTCGTCGATACGCCGATGTCGGTCAGCTTGTTGATCGTCGGATGGCTCGAAATGACGGTGCCGATCAGTCCCGATAATTCGCGTTCCAGTTCGCGCAGCGACGTCGTCGAGCCCGACTGGCCGGCCGCCGACGACAGGCTCTTTTTCAGCTGGTTATAGACCGAAACGAAATCGCCGACGGTCTGTTTGATGATTTCGAGCGGGCGGCTGGCGCCGATGTCGACCGGCTGGCCGGGGGCGGCTTTCTTCAGGGTCAGCGACATGCCCGGAACGACGTCGTCAATGGTATTCGAGGCGCGGCTGAACGCGACGCCGTCGATGGTGAAGTCGGCGTTGGCGGCGCTTTGGCCCAGCGTCATGCCGCCGCCCGCGCCATAGGCAAAGGCGGAAAGACCCGGATCGGCGCCCGCGTCGGCGGTCAGGGTGAAGGCGTTGGCGGCGCCCGACGGACCTTTCAGGATCAGGCGATGGCCGCCCTGATCGGCGATGATCGACGCGGTGACCCCGCCGCCGCTTGAATTGATCGCGCTCGCCAGCCCGTCGAGGCTGTTGTTGGTGCCATCGACGGTGATCGTCTTGGCGACCCCGCCGACGGTCAGCGTCATCGTCCCGGTGCCAATCGCCGCGGTGCGGTCGGCAACGACCCCCGAATAGGTGCTTTGCGCGCGCGCCAGCTGGCTGACGACAACCGTTGCCGCAAAGCTGTCGGCGTGGATTCCGGCGCGCGCGGTGGCGCTCAGCACGCTGTCGTCGGATACCGTCGGGGTGCTGCGCAGCGTCCCGTCACTGATCATCTGGCCCAGCGAATCGGCAAAGCCTTCGAGGTCGGAGCGCGCCTGCGCCAGCGCGCTGATCCGCGTCTGGTTCTGCTGGGTCAGCGTATTGATGCGCGCCACCTTGGGCTCGCGCGAGGCCGCGGCCAGGTCGGTGACCAGCTGTTTGGTGTCGATGCCCGACCCGAAACCCAGGCTGTTGATGATGGAAGTGACCATGGCGAAATATCCTTCGCACCTGTTAACGGCGGCGCGCGGACGAATTTAAGCCTGACGGCGACCTTCGGGGTCGAAACGGTGCGTCGGCGGAACATCGATGACGGGCGGCGCGGCACCCTCGGCGACCATGCGTTCGAGTTGGAAGACAAAAGCCAGCACCGTTGCCACCGCAACGAACAACTCCTCGGGAATGACGCGCCCGGCGCGCGCGGTAAAATAGATCGCGCGGGTCAGCTGCGGATATTCGAGCAGCGGCACATTGGCGCCGCGCGCCAGCTCGCGGATCGACAGCGCGACATCGCCGCGCCCGCGCGCGACGACGACCGGCGCCGCATCGACCCCGGGGCGATAGCGCAGCGCGACAGAGAAATGGGTGGGATTGGTGAGCACGACAGTGGCGTCGGAGACAGCCTTGCGCGCCGATCCGCTCAAAATGTCATGCGCGCGCTGGCGCTGCGCCTGTTTGAGTTCGGGGGCGCCGTCGGACTGGCGCATTTCCTCCTTGATCTCCTGTTTGCTCATCATCAGCCGCTTGTTGCGCTGGCGCCATTGCACTGGGACGTCGATCAGCGCGATGACGACGAGGCCACCGGCGAGCACCAGCATCGCATGGCCGATCGCCTGTCCCGCCAGCCCTACCGCGGCGAGCAGGTCGGTCGATGCCATCGTCATGATCGCGGGCAAATTGCGGTCGACCAGCCAGTAACCGATGGTGCCGAGCAGCAGGACCTTCGCCAATGCCTTGCCGAGTTCCGTGGCGCCCTGCAGCCCGAACATGCGCTTGAGCCCGGTCAGCGGGTTCATCCGGTTGCCCTTGAAGTGCAGCGCCTTGCCGCGCCAGCCGAACGAGCCGAGCAGCGCTGGCCCCGCGACCGCGGCGCCCAGCGCGAGCGCAAACAGGCTGGCGAGCGGCAGCAGGATTTCGGTGCCGTTGCGCATCAGCGCCTCGGCGGGGGCAAAATCGGCGACATCGCTGGCGGTCAAGGTCAGCCCGCGGCGGACGAGATCGCCCGCCGATTGCACGAACCAGCCGCCCGCAGCGACGATCCAGCCGGCGGCAGCGAGCATCATCAATGCGGTGGCGAGCTCGCGCGACATCAGCACATCGCCCTCGCGCGCCGAATCGCTCAGCTTCTTGGGGGTTGGCTGTTCGGTTTTCTGGTCCTTTTCGGTCGTTCCCGACATCGCGTCAGAGCCCCGCGAACATGCGCGCGGCGTCGAGCGCGTCGGACAGGATGCGGACGATCGCCTCCGCCATTGCGGGGGTCGCGACGCCGAGCAGGATAATCCCGGCGAGCAAGGTCGCGGGAATGCCGACCGCGAACAGGTTGAGCGCGGGGGCCGAGCGGCCGATGACTCCCATGATGATCTGGACTAGGATCAGGACAAAGCCGACCGGCATCGCGATGGTCAGCGCCGCGGCGAACATCAGGCTGCCGAACCGCAGCACGCCGCCGATCGCGTCGAACGAGGGAAAGGCATTGCCGGGGGGCAGCGCGACATAGCTGTCGACGATGATGCCGATCAGCACGAGGTGACCGTCGGCGGCAAGGAACAAGGCGGTCGCCAGCATCGAGAGGAACTGGCCGATCGCCGAGCTCGACGCGCCGCTGATCGGATCGACCATCGACGCAAAACCCAGCCCCATCGCGTTGCTGATCGCCTCGCCCGCCAGCAGCGCGGCGGCCAGTCCCATCTGGAGGACGAAGCCGATGCCAAGTCCGATCATGACTTCGCCGATGATGAACAGCAAGCCGGGGACCGACACGATACCTTCGGGGGGCAGCGCCATCCCCGATGCGGCGACCGAAGGGACGCCGACCGCGAGGGCGATCACCAGCCGCAGCTGGATCGGTACGCTAGTCGCACCGAACACCGGCGCGGCGATGAACGCGGCGCCGGGCCGGATCATCCCCAGCATCCACAGCTGAAGCATCGCCTCGATATTCGGGATGTCGGCGGGGTCCACGGCGGACTTAGCGGGCGACGTTGGGGATTTGCGCGAAGATGTCGCGGGTGAAATCGGTGAGCAGCACCAGGATGCTGCCGCCGAAAATCGCAAGGCAGATCGCGGCGACGATCAGTTTGGGCACAAAGGTCAGCGTCTGTTCGTTGATCGACGTCGCCGCCTGCACCATGCCGAGCAGCACCCCGATGACGAGCACCGGGAGGAGCAGCGGTGCCGAGGCGAGGGCGAGGATCCACAGCGACTGCTGTGCCATGCCGATGAAATAGTCGGTTTCCATTCCGCCGCGCCCCTACGTTCCGAACGAGGCGGCGAGCGAACCCATCGTCAGCGCCCAACCATCGACGAGGACGAAGAGCAGCAGCTTGAACGGCATCGAGATGATCGTCGGCGACAACATCATCATGCCGAGCGACATCAGCGCCGAGGCGACAATCAGGTCGATGACGAGGAAGGGCAAAAAGATCAGAAAGCCGATCTGGAACGCGGTCTTGAGTTCGCTGGTGACAAAGGCGGGGAGCAGGATCGAAAAGGGCACGTCCTTCGGGCTGGCATAGGTCGGCGCCTTGGCGATCTTGGCGAACATCATCAGGTCCGACTTGCGCGTCTGCGACATCATGAAGCCATGGAGCGCGACCCCCGAACGCGACACCGCTTCACCGATGTCGATCTGTTCCTGACCATAGGGTTCGATCGCGACGCGGTTCACTTCGCTGATCACCGGCTGCATCACGAACAGCGACAGGAACAGGCTGAGCCCGACGAGCACCTGGTTTGGTGGGGTCTGTTGCAGGCCGAGCGCGTGGCGCAGGATCGACAGCACGATGATGATGCGGGTGAAACTGGTCATCATCAGCAGCAGCGACGGCAGCACCGTCAGCAGGCTCATCAGGACCAGGATTTGCAGCGACAACGATAGCGGACGGCCGTCCCCACCAATGTCGTTCACCGCGCGGCTGAGCCCGTCGGCGGTCTGGGCATAGGCGGCGGGCGCGGCGATCAGCAGCGCGACGCCGCCGATCAGCGCCGCGGCGCGCACCCCGGTCTTGCGATCAATCTGCATGGAAGTCGCCCTGGCTATCGTCGGCAATCCGCGTGATCCCGTTGCGCGAGACCGCGACCAGTATCCGCTGTCCGGCAAATTCGACCACCGCGAGCTTCGATCCGGGACCCAGCGGCAGCACGTCGACCATTTCGACCGCGCGTGTCTTGGTACCGCCGCCGACGAGCGGCACGCCCATCTGGACGCGCTTCCACAGCCACAGGCTGCCCCACGCCATGCCGCCGATCAGCGGCAGCAGGATGAGCAGGCGGAGGATATATTCGAACATCAGGCTCTCCGCTCGAAGCCTTCGAGGCCGCGCGCCGGGGCGACGACTTCGGCGACCTGGATGCCGTAACGGCCATCGACGCTGACGATCTCGCCCTTCGCGATCAATGTGCCATTGGCATAAATGTCGAGCAGGTCGGTGGCGGCGCGGTCGAGTTCGATCACGCTGCCTTCGTCGATCGCGAGCAGCTCGGCGAGCGTCATCGAGGTCGATCCGACCTCGACCGATACGCGCAGCGAGACGCCCGCGAGCAGGTCGAAATTGGGCGCCGCGGCGATATTCTTGTTGTCGCGGCGGTCGGCGCGGGGCGCCGTCGGCGCGTCGCTCAGGTCAGTCATGGTTCGGTCCTTTTTCGATATGTTCGATCATGATGGCGGCGTTGCCATTGGCTTCGCCGATGCTGCCGACCGCAAAGCTGCGGCCCGCGACGGTCACCGGCACATGGCGCGGCATGCCGAGCGGAATGATGTCGCCCACCTCGAGCGCGAGCAGTTTGATCAGGCTGATTTCGGGGCGCGCCAGCACCGAACGGACGGGCAGTCGCACGTCGCGCAGCGCCTTGTTCAGCGCGCCCGCCCACACGGGATTGGCGGCGCCGGGCATTTCGGCGACCGGCTCGGCGCCTGCGATGCCGCGCAGCGCGGCGAGCGGATAGGCGCAGGCGATCGTCCGCCCCTCGAACGGCGCCCCGCGCAGGATGAAACGCTGGACGAACAATTCGTCGTCGGCGCGCACCGCGGCGAGCTTGGCGGGGTCGCAGGTGACGCAGTCGAGCTCGGGTTCCAGCGTCAGCTTGTCGCCCCATGCGGCGGCGAGTTGCAGCCCCATGTCGCGCCCGAGCCGCGCCGCAAAGCGGTCTTCGGCGTCGGTCAGCTCTTCGCGCTCAGCAGCCAGCCCGCCCTTGCCGCCATAGAAAATATCGACAAGCTGGAGCAGCAACGGCCGCGGCGCCGCGAGCAGCACCGGCCCCTTGAGCGGCGGCGCATGATAGCGCCAGAAGATCGCGGGCGCGGTCGCCGCGGTCCAGTCGGCAAAGCTGATCGTTTCGGCATCGCCGCGCTCGACCTGGATCGACGGCACGCCGAGCGCGCGGATCAGGTCGCGCAGGCTGCGGCCGAACTGCACCGCGACGCTGTCGAGCGCCGGAAAGGCATAGCTGTCCGCCGCCTTGCGCAGCAGCAACGACGCCTTGGCGTCAACCGCCTCAGTGGTCGGGGCGGCCGGCGGCTTCACGGCTTTGACGGATTTTTCGCGAACGCTCACTGGATCACCAGGCTCGTGAAATAGACATTGTCGACACCACCAAAACCTTCTTTCTCGCGCAGCACATCGTTGATCGCCGCGGTCAATTGCCGCTGCAGCCGTTGTTTCCCCTGCGATGTCGAGAGCAGCGCCGGATCCTGTTCGGACAGGACCATAAGCACGACCGAGCGGATCGGCACCGCCTGGCGTTTGATATTATTGATAACCTTGCCGTCATAAAAGGTCGAAAGGCTGATACCTGCCTGCAAGAAACCCGACCCGTCGGCGAGGTTGGTGGTGAAGGCGTCGGGGATCTGGAAGTAAGTGACTTCATATTTGCGCGGGTCGACCCTGAACTTGTCGTTGGGCACCGACACGGTGCCGACCTTGGGCGGCGCTTCCTTGCCTTCGCCTTCGGCGGCGGGCGCTTCTTCTTCGCCGCTGCTGCGCACGACCAGCTTGGGATAATGATCCTCGGGCTTGGCCTCATGCGCCGACAGGGCGCCGAAATAGATGCCTGCACCGGCGCCCGCGCCGATCAGGACGAGCGCGCCGACGCCGATGAACAGCAGCTTCTTGAGCTTGCCCTTGGGCTTGGGCGCGGCATCGGTTTTATCCTTGGTCATCGTCATATCCCTTTTGGTCAGGCGAAGCGGCCGCGGCGGTCGGCGGCCTCTTCGCGATCGCGCGCCTTCACGCGCTCGGTCACGGTTTCGATCAGATGGCTGACGTCCTGCACGGCGCCGCGGCCTTGACCCTGCGCCTGGCCCTGCATCTGGCGGCCGGTGTCGCCGGGGGTGCAGGTGACTTCGCTGGCGGAGACGCGCACGCCCTGCTGGCGCAGGTCTTCGACCAGGCGGCCCTGCGCGGCGGTGACGATCGTTGCGGTGGCTTCATGCTGGGTGTCGAGTTTCAGCGCTACGCCTTCGTCGCCCATCACCATCGCGACGTCGAGACGGCCGAGGTGGCGCGGCATCAGGCGAAAGCTGATGTCGCCGCTGTCCGATTTGGTCGCGGCGATGTCGTGCGCCAACTGGTCGATCCACGCGCCGTCGCTGGTGAGGTCGAGCACGCGTTCGGCAAAGTTGACCGGGGCGGCGGTGCTGGTCAGCATCGCGGCGCCCGTCGTCATCGGCTGGGCGAACTGGATCGTCATCGACGGCGCCGCGTCGGCGGGCTTGGCCACGACTGCTTCGGTTCCGGTGAAAACAGGGCTCAGCATCGACGTGGCGCGCGGCTTGGCCGCGGCGGGCGCAGCAACCGCCGTTTCAATTTCTGCCGGAGCGGGCTTTGCTTCGGCGCTGCGCGGTTTGTCGGCGGTCGAAGCGGGCGCTGCGACCTCGGCGGTCGGCGCCGCGTCGCTGGTAGGCTTGGTGGTGTCGCCAGCCTTGACGGGCTTGCCAACAACCGCAGCAACCACTGCCGCTGCGACAGGCGATGCAGCGATCGGTAGCGCAGCTGCGGGGGCCGGGGTTGCTGCCACGGCGGGCGCTTCGGGCGCCGCGACCGTTTCTGCGGGCTTGGCGGTGCCGGTGCCATTTTCGGCTGCTGGCGTTCCGTCGGCCTTGACCTCGGGTTCGACCGCTTTGAGCGATTTGGTTTCGGGCTTGGCGGCGCTGCCGTTCAATTCGATCAGCAATTTTGCCGCCGACGCAGCGACCGTGTCGGGGTCAGTTTTGGGCGCAGCGGCCTTCGTGTTTGCAACCGGTGCTTCGATAGCAACATCCGCGGCGACCACGTCGCCCGTAGCGGGAACAGCGGGAGCCGACGTCACGACCGCTGTCGGCGTCACGACTGCACCCGGCGTCACCGCCGCCGCTTTCGGCGCAGCGACATCGACCGTCGGAATAGCGGCGAGCAGCTGCTCGAAACCACCGTCGTCGCCGCCACCCGTCGGCGTCTGGCCGATCGTGCTGAGGAACGCCGCAAAGCCCGCGGGCGTCGACGCCTGCGGATTGGGGAGGGAGGCGCCCATCATGCCGCGCCGCCTTCGATCAGGCGCAGGCGCATGCCGCCGCGCGCGCGGTGCGGACGGTTGGCGTCACGGCGGCGTTCGGCCTCGGCTTCGGCCGATTTGCGGCTGCGTTCGTACAGGCGGACGGCCGATTCTTCCTTGGCCATCGCGCTTTGCGCCAGCACCCCGGCCTGATCACGCCGCGCGCTGGCGTTGACCAGCGGCGCGGTCAGATTTTCCTGTGCGAGGTCGAGCCGCATCGCGAGCTCGCCGATCGTGTTGAGCGCGCCGCCGGCGACCGCACCCTTGGCCATCGCCAGATCGATGCGCAGCGTTTCAAGGCGGCGGGCGAGTTCGACCAGGCTGGCGAGTTCGCCATTGGCCCGCGCCAGGTTGGCCTCGGCCATCTGATGTTCGACGGTGCGCACGCGGATGATACGTTTGCGGCGTGCGGTACGGGCGGTCATGCGGAATATCCTTCAATCAGGGTCTGGCGGGAAATATCGTAATCGACCTGCGCCTTGGCGGGCTGGGTCACGAACGCGAGCTGGTCGGCGTGGCAGGCGATGGCGGTGTCGAGCACCGGATCGCCGCCGGCGACATAAGCGCCCATCAGCATCAGATCGCGGTTCTCTTCATAGGCGGACCACAGCTGGCGAAAGCGCGCGGCGGCGGCGGCATGTTCGGGATCGACCGAATCGACCATCGTGCGCGACAGCGACCGGGCGACGTCGATCGCCGGATAGACGCCCTGTTCGGCGAGCTGGCGCGACAGGATGATATGGCCGTCGACAATCGCCCGGGCGCTGTCGACGACGGGGTCGTCGATGTCGCCGCCATCGGCGAGCACGGTATAGAGCGCGGTGATCGATCCGCCGGTTTCGCGGTCGATCCCGGCGCGCTCGCACAGCGAAGGGATCAGCGCGAACACCGACGGCGGATAACCCTTCATCGTCGGCGGCTCGCCCAATGTCAGCCCGATCTCGCGCTGCGCATGCGCGACGCGGGTCAGGCTGTCGATCAGCAGCAGCACCTTCTTGCCGTCGGCGCGAAATGCCTCGGCGATCGCGGTCGCGCGCATCGCGGCGCGCAGGCGCAGCAGCGGCGGATGGTCGGCGGGAACCGCGACGACGACCGCTTTCTTGCGGACTTCGGGGGGCAATTTGGTTTCGACAAAGTCGCTGACCTCGCGGCTGCGTTCGCCGATCAGGCCGACGACGATGACGTCGCATTCGGTCCCGGCGATCATCTGTCCCATCAGCACCGATTTACCGACGCCCGAACCCGCGATGATCGCGACGCGCTGGCCTTCGCCGACGGTGAGCAGCGCGTTGATCGCGCGCACCCCCATGTTGAGCGGGCGGGTGACGCGGCCGCGGCGCAGCGGATTGACCTTGCGCCCGGCGAGCGGCCACTGGAATTGCGATTTGACCGGCGGACGCCCGTCGAGCGGATTGCCCTGCGCATCGATGATGCGGCCGAGCAGCGCCTTACCGCACGCGACCATGCTGCTGGCGCCATGCGGTTCCACCGGCGCGCCGGTGACGAGCGGCATATTGGTGTCGAAGGGGAGGACAAGGCTGCTCTGGCCGCGAAAGCCGACAACCTCGCCATAGACATAATCATTGTTCGCCGACTTGATGCGGACATTACTGCCCAGCGGCTGCGGGAACCCCGACACTTCGAGCATGATGCCCTCGTGCGACACGAGCGTGCCGATGCGGCGCGGGCTGGCATGGGTCAGGTCGATGGGGTCGAGCAGCTGCTGCGCGGAGAGGGCCAGGCGGCGCGTCATGCGGACGCCCCTTCGCCCAGCGCCACGCACAGTTCGTCGAGATAGACGGCGCGGCCATGTTCGATCCAGCCGGTCGATGTTTCGATGCGCACGGTACCGCGCATCATCCCCGGGTCGCTGGCGAGCGCCAGCGGCAACGGGCAATCGCTCAGCAGCGCGGCATCGTCGGGATGAACCCACAGGGTGCGCGCCTTGTCGGCGTCGGCGACCAGCGCCGCGGCGGTTGACGCCTGCGCCTGAAGCCAGGCGGCGTCGATCGGGGCGTCGGCGACGATCTGATGGACCAGCCGTTCGACGGTGCGCGCGATCAGCTGCGCGAGTTCTTCGCTCGGCTCATCCTGCAACGCTTCGGCATTGGCGAGCAGCGCGAGCAATTGGTGGCGTTCGGCGACATAGGCGGCCTCGGCGACGCGCTGTCCTTCGGCCAGCCCGCGGGCAAAGGGGTCGTCGAGGTCGAGTTCGGTGCTGCTGCCGTCCGCGGTCTGCGGCGCGCGTGCGCCGCCGCCAAAGGCCAGCGGGCGAAAGCCGCTGCTGCGTGCCATCGCTTCGGCGAGGGTAACCGGGGCAAAGCCGGTTTCGGCGGTGCGATCAGACATAATCGTCACCCCCGCCCGCGATCATGATTTCGCCCGACGCCGTCATCTGGCGGACGATCGTCATCACGCTCTTTTGCGCATCGTCGACGTCGGCACGCTTGACCATCGTCATTTCGGCCATTTCGTCGCGGATCGTTTCCGCCGCGCGCTGTGACATGGTGGCGAGGCACAGATCGACCATCTCTTCGTCGGCGCCCTTGAGCGCGACGGCGAGCTGCGCCGCATCGACCGAGCGCAGCACCGCGCTGAGACTTTTCTTGTCGAGGTCGCGGAGGTTTTCGAAGATGAACATCTCTTCTTCGATCGCCTGGGCCAGTGCCTTGTCGGTTTTCTTGAGGGCGCGGATCGTGCGCTCGCTCAGGGATTTCGGCATCTTCTTCATGATCTTGGCGACATCGCTCGGGCCACCGATGGCCTGTTTGGCGACGCGCTGGCCATCGACATTGGCGCTCGCGAGCACCGATTCCAGATCTTCGATCGCCGCGGCGGGGACCGATGTCAGCATCGCGGCGCGCAGGACCAGATCGGCCTGCAAAATTTCGTCGAGCGTTTCGATCGCGCGCGCGGCGACGTCGGGGACGAGCACGGACAGGATCAGCGCGCCGACCTGCGGATGCTCCTGCGCGAGTAGACCGCTGATCGCCTCGACGTCCATCCAGCGGAGGATTTCGAGCGAGGCGGCGCTGCGCTGCGGCGCGACCGCGGCCAGGATATTGTCGGCGCGGACATTGCCCACCGCTTGGTTCATCACGGTGCGGATGCGGACGTCGGCGCCGATGGCGAGCGCGCTGACGTCGCGGCTGCGCACGACGAAGCGGTCGAGCGCCTGCCCGATCTGCTGCTCGCTGGCATTGGCGGTGTCGAACATCGCCTTGGCCAGCTGGCGCACTTCGTCGGGGGCGAGATGCTTCAGGATCGTCGCGGCTTCATTTTCGTCGAGCAGCATCAGCAGGATCGCGGCCGCGGCCGATCCTTCGATGGCGGGTTTGGTCGGTGCGTCCATCGTTTCGGCAGCGTCAGGCACGGGCGCCCTCCTGCATCAGCTGGCGGACGACGAGCGCGGCGCGCGCCGAATCCTGACGGACGAACGCACGGACCAGATTGGCGCGCGTTTCATAGCTTGGCGCCTGTTCGATCATTTCGAGGGTGATTTCGCGGCCCGCGGCGGGGCCGGCGAGCGCAGGGCGTCCGTCGGTCGCGGCGAGCAAGCTTTCCTCCAGCGCGGCATTGCGTTCGGCGCGTTCGGCGGCGCGTGCCTTTGCAGCGCGGATCAGCGGACGACCGATGAACAGGAAGGCGAGCAGCGCGGCCAGGATCGCCCCAACCTGCTTGACCAGCGGCAGGAACCAAGCCTGATCGTAAAAGGCGGGTTCCGCGGCTTCGACCTGCACGAACGGACGCTGGCTGATCGCGACCTGATCGCCGCGCGTCGCGTCGAACCCGATCGCGCCTTTGACCAGGCTGTCGATCTTGGTCATGTCGGCCTGCGTCAGCGCCTTCTTGCCCTGGTTGAGCGCGACCGCGACCGAGACGCGGCGCAGCTTGCCCTGCGGCGAATGCGTCACCGAAATCTCGCGGCCGACTTCAAAGGCGCGCGCGGCATTTTCGTTGCTCTCGGTGCCGGGGGTCGGGGCAGCGGTCGGGGTCGGGGTCGGTGCGTTCGCGGTGACCGTCGTCGCCTGCGGCGGCTGGTTCGACAGCGCACCGGGGATGCCGACTGCAGGCGGAGTGCCAGAGCCGCTGACGGTACGGGTGACCTGTTCGCTGGTCATCGCGCGGTCGTTTTCGGGAAAGCTCTCGCGCGTCGCCTGGCTTTCGGACATGTCGACGTCGGCGTGGACCTCGACGCTGTAATTGCCAGCGCCGAGCATCGGGCCGAGTAGGGTGTCGAGCGCGCGGCGGAAACGATCTTCGACCTGCACCTGCAACTGAAACGCCTTCATGTCGCTGCCCGACGCGGTGTCGGATAGCAGCGCGCCGCGCTGGTCGATCACCGACACCTGATCGGCGTTCATGCCGGGTACCGACGAGGCGACGAGGAAACGGATCGCCTGCACCTGACCGTCGCTGAGCGAACGGCCGTTCTGCAGCGTCAGCATCACCGATGCGGTGGAGGGCTTGTCGTCGCGCACGAACAGGCTGGGTTCTGCGGCGGCGACATGGACGCGCGCGCTTTTGACGGCGTCGATTGTTTCGATCGTGCGCGACAGGTCGGCTTCGCGCGCCGAGCGCAGCGCTTCGCCTTCGATCGCGCGGCTCGACCCCATGGGGAGCGCCGCGATCAGGCTGTCGCCGCTCGGCGCCGCCTTGGGCAGGCCTTGTCCGGCGAGCGCGATGCGCGCCTGATGCAATTTGTCGGCATCGACGGTCAGCGCGCCGGTGCTCGCGTCGATGCTGTGCGCGATACCCTGCGTCTGGAGCGCCTCGGCGACGGCCGATTTGTCCATGTCGTCGAGTCCGGCGAACAGCTGCGCCTGCGGCGCGGCGTTCATCGTGAAATAGGCGAGCGCGGCGATGCCGATCGCCGACGTCATGGCGATCGCGGGCAGCGCGCGCTGCACCGCGGGCTGGCGGACGAAACCGGTCAGCGGCGCGAGACGACCGCCGAACGCGGGGGCGGGCAGGCGGTTGGTGTGGCCGTCGTCAACGGGGGTGAGGATCTGGGTGTCGGCCATGGCTTAAACCGGCATGTTCATGATGTCGCGATACGCGGACAGCAGCTTGTTGCGCACCTGCAACGTGGTTTCGAAACCGAGCGAGGCTTTCTGCCGCTCGATCATGACGCTGACGATGTCGTGGGTGTCGCCGCGCTCATAGGCTTCGGTGATTTCGCTCGCCTTGGACTGCTGGGCGTTGACCTGTTGCAGCGCGTTGTTGATCGCGGCGCCGAAATCGGGGGTTCCGCCAGCGCCGTCGACGCCGCCCTCGGTGCCACCAATGCCGCCGCGACCGGCGGCGCGTTGCAGCGCCTGATTCTGATTGAGGATCGAACTGCGCATCTGCAGCAGCCGGCTCGGGTCAATCGTGCTCATTGCTTTCCATCCGTCCTGTGCGCAGCGGTGCGCCGCACGCAAAGAACAATGCAAAGGCCATGCCAAAAGATTTATTCGATGAATTTCAATGGCTTGAATTGTCAGGCCAGCCGCCGTGGACAAGCTTCGGCATTTTTTTGACGGCGCGCCCTTAAGCGCCGCCGCCGCCCGCCGTTACTGCTTTCCGTGACCGCTCCTCGAGCCCTCACATCACGGGAATGGCCATCGAGGCCGGAAAGGAACAACAATGACTGTCATCAACACCAATGTGAGCGCGCTTCGCGCCCAGAACAACTCGCGTGTTGCCGAACGCGCCCAGTCGCAGGCGATGGAACGCCTGTCGAGCGGCAAGCGCATCAACAGCGCCAAGGACGACGCCGCCGGCCTCGCCATCGCCACCCGCATGGACGCCAGCGTCCGCGGCCTGACGCAGGCCGTTCGTAACGCCAACGACGGCATTTCGCTGGCACAGACCGCCGAAGGCGCGATGGGCGGCATTTCGAACATCCTCGTTCGTATGCGTGAACTGGCTGTCCAGTCGGCCAACGGCACCAACAGCGCGACCGACCGCACCGCGATCCAGACCGAAGTCACCGCGCTGCTGTCGCAGATCGGCGATATCGCCACCCGCACGACCTTCAACGGCACCAACCTGCTGTCGGGCGGCGCCAGCATCGACATCCAGACCGGCACCGCTTCGGGCCAGACGGTCAACATCGCAATCGGCGACCTGACCGCCACCGGTCTTGCGGTCGGTGCGGTCGATCTTTCGACCGCGGCTGGCGCCGGCACGGCGCTCGGCCTGCTCGACACGGCGATCCAGACGGTGGCGACGCAGCGCGCCAACCTGGGTGCTCAGCAGAACCGTCTTGAATCGGCTGTCGATAATTTGACGTCGACCGTCACGAATCTGTCGGCATCGAAATCGCGCATCGAAGACGCCGACTTCTCGGCGGAATCGACCAAGCTGGCTGCCGCTTCGATCCTGTCGCAGGCATCGACCGCGATGCTCGCCCAGGCGAACCAGAGCCAGCAGGGCGTGATGAACCTGCTCCGCGGCTAATCCCCGCGAACGACTTTCAGGCTATATTCGGTTGGTCCCTTAGATAGCCTGATCCGATGCCCCGGCCCCCACAGCCGGGGCATCAACTTTTTGCGGAGGCGCGGCACCAGCCCGCTCCCCCACCCAACCTCCCGACAGGGATATCCTATGGGAGGTTGGGTGGGGGAGCGGGCCGGTGCCGCTTCCGGCGTCAGCCGGAAAACAAACGCCATCAATGAAAATCCCGCGACTTGGGCAGGATGCGAACGTCGCGCGGATGACCGTGTTTTGCCGCATAACCCCGCGGCAGCTGCGGATGCGCGACCTCGTCGGCGCGGCACAGCTCGGGCCGCACTTCGCGCCCGTCGCCCAAGCTGTCGAGCATCGCCGTTCGATCGACAATCCGCGTCGCCATCAGGTGGATCACACCCTCCTTGCTCCGCTGCACTTCGCCCTCGGCCAGCATCAGCCGCGACGCCATGACGGCGCGGCGATAGCGCTCGAAATGCCGGGCCCACAGCAGGATGTTGACGACCCCGCCTTCATCCTCAAGCGTGATAAAGATCGCATTGCCCTTGCCCGGGCGCTGGCGGATCAGCACGACGCCCGCGGTGCGGACGATCGACCCGTTCTTTGCCGCTATCACCTGCGCCGCGCTCAGCACCCCCTCCCGCGCGAAGTCGCCGCGCAGAAACGCCATCGGATGCCCTTTCAGCGACAGCCGCGTCGTCTGGTAATCGGTCAGCACATTTTCGACGAGCGGGGTCGGGGGCAGCTGCGCGTCAGCTTCGGCGCCCAGTTCGTCGGCTTCGGCGGCGCCGAACAGCGGCAGGACGCCCTGCCGGACGCGGCGCGCGTCCCACAGCGCGGGACGGCGGTCGAGCCCCATCGACCGGCAGGCATCGGCCTCGGCCAGAAGGCGCAGCGCGCGCGAGGGCAGGTCCGCACGGCGGGCGAGTTCCTCCACGGTTGTGAAGGGCGTGGCCCGCGCCGCAACGATCTGCGCCGCCCACACCTCGCGAAACCCATCGACCTGCCGAAAGCCGAGGCGAAGCGCGAGGCTGCCGTCGGCGCGCGGTTCGAGTTTATTGTCCCAATCGCTGGCGTTCACATCGACCGCGCGCACCTCGACCCCATGGTCCTGGGCATCACGGACAAGCTGCGCAGGAGCATAAAAACCCATCGGCTGCGAGTTGAGCAGCCCGCAGGTAAACACCGCGGGGTGATAATGCTTGATCCACGACGAAACATAGACGAGCCGCGCGAACGACTGCGCATGGCTTTCGGGGAAGCCATAGCTGCCAAACCCCTCGATCTGCTTGAAGCACCGTTCGGCAAAGTCCTGTTTATATCCGCGCGCGACCATGCCGCCGACCATCTTCTCGCGGAAATTGTCGATCGTCCCGACATTGCGAAAGGTCGCCATGGCGCGACGCAGGCCGTTGGCTTCGTCCGGGGTAAATTCGGCGGCGGTGATCGCCAGATTCATCGCCTGTTCCTGAAACAGCGGCACGCCGAAGGTATGGCCCAGAACTTCGCGCAATTCATTGGGATCATGAGGCGGGTCAGGCGACGGATATTCGACCTCTTCCTCTCCGTTCCGCCGTCGCAGATAGGGGTGCACCATGTCGCCTTCGATCGGTCCGGGCCGGACGATCGCGACCTGCACGACCAGATCATAGAGCTTTCGCGGGCGAAGGCGCGGTAGCATGTTGATCTGCGCACGGCTTTCGACCTGAAAGACCCCGATGCTGTCGCCCTTGCACAGCATGTCGTAAACCGCCGGATCTTTGGAATCGATGTCGAGTTCCAGCGTGTGATCGCCCAGCCCATGCTCGCGCATCAGCTCGTAACATTTGCGGATGCAGGTCAGCATGCCGAGCGCGAGGATGTCGACCTTCATCAGCCCGAGCGCGTCGATGTCGTCCTTGTCCCATTCGATGAAGGTGCGGTCCTCCATCGCGGCATTGTGGATCGGGACGAGTTCGTCGAGCCGCCCCTGCGTCAGTACAAAGCCGCCGACATGCTGCGACAGGTGCCGCGGCGCTTTCAGCAACTCGCCGACGAAGCGGTGCAGCCGTTCGATCTCGCCATTGTGCGGGTCGAGTCCGGCCTCGACCAGCCGTTCGACCGGCACTTCGTCGCCCCAGCTTCCCCAGCTCGTGTCCGCGAGCCGCGCGGTGACATCCTCGCTGAAGCCCAGCGCCTTGCCGACCTCGCGGATCGTGCTGCGCGGGCGATAATGGATGACGGTAGCGGCAATCGCGGCGCGGTCGCGGCCATAGCGATCATAGATATATTGAATGACCTCCTCACGCCGCTCATGCTCAAAATCGACATCGATGTCGGGCGGCTCATCGCGTTCTGCGGAGACAAAGCGCGAGAATAGCAATTTATGCTCGACCGGGTCGACCGAGGTGACGCCGAGCAGGAAACAGACGATCGAATTGGCGGCGGACCCCCGGCCTTGACAGAGGATCGGCGGCTTCTGCGCGCGCGCAAAGCGGACGAGGTCGTAAACGGTGAGGAAATAATAGACATAGTCGCGCTTGCGGATCAGCCGGAGCTCGTTGCCGATCAGCTTGCGAACCTTGGGTTTCAGAGGAGCGCCGTAGCGTTTCTCTGCTGCTGTCTTCACCAGATGATGCAGATAGTTGAACGGTTTCCATCCGTCCGGCACCGGCTCATGCGGATATTCATAGCGCAGGTCGTCGAGCCGGAAGTGGATGCGCGCGAGCAGCGCTGCGCTTTGCTCGATCGCCTGGGGATGCTGCTGAAACAGCCGCTGCATCTCGGCGGGCGCTTTCAGATGGCGTTCGCCATTGGCGCGCAGCAGCTTGCCCGCCTTGTGGATATTCACCCCCTCGCGGATGCAGGTGATGATGTCGTGCAGCGGGCGCTGCGCAATGCTCGCATAGAGCGCGTCGTTGGTGGCGAGCAGCGGGACGCGGGTGGCCGCCGACAGGCGTTCGCGTACGGCGAGCTTTCGTGCATCGGCACCCGCACGCGGCATCGTTGCGGCGAGCCAGACCGATTTCGGTCGCGCGCGTTTGAGGGTACGGAGCAGCGCTTCATCGCCGTTCATCGCGATCAACAGCAGGTCGTCGCAATGCTCCAGCAAATCCTCCAGATGGAGAATGCAGTCGCCCTTTTGTGCGCGGAGGTTGCCGGTCGAGAGCAGCCGGGTCAGCCGCCCCCAGCCGTGGCGCGTCGTCGGATAGGCGACGATGTCGGGGGTGCCGTCGGCGAAGGCGAGGCGCGCGCCAACGACCAGGCGGAAATTGGCGACAATTTCAGGCTGCTTCACTTGGAGCTCTTTCAGGAACGCCCATGCCCGCACCACCCCCGCCACGCTGTTGCGGTCGGCGATACCGATCCCCGGCATGCCCAGCGCAATCGCTTCGGCGACCATTGCCGCGGGGTGCGAGGCGCCGCGCAGGAAGCTGTAGTTGGTCGCGGCGACCAGTTCGGCGAAGACGGGCTCGGGGGTGGGCGCGTCACTCATGCGAACAGTCCGTGGATATACCAGCGCGGATCGGGCTTTTCGTCGTACAGCCCGTGGCGAAAGAGCCAGTAGCGGCGGCCGCGCTCGTCCTCGACGCGGTAATAGTCGCGGGTGAGGCCCGCATTGTCCTTGCGCCGCCACCATTCGCTCGCGATCCGTTCCGGCCCCTCATAACGGCGGATCGCGTGGGTCGCCCGGCGCCAGCGGAAGCGGTGTGGCGGGCCGTCGGGCACTTCGGCGATCACCTCGATCACTTGCGGCGGGTCAAAGAGATAGAAGGGACGCAGCGGCGGTTCGCCGGGTTCGGGGACGGACCAGGGCGTGGGCGGCGGGGCGTCGATCGCGGGCAAAGCGAGCTGCGCCTGTTCGGGGATGTGGGTATCGACAGCGGCGAATTTTCGCACGCCGCCACGGCCGATCCGCGTCGCCAGCCGGTCGACCAGTTCGGTCACCGCCGCGGCGCGCACCTCTCCGCCTTCCAGCTTGAGCTGCGTCGCGGCCAGCGCTTCGAGCCGCGGCACCGCGAGGCGCATCATGTCGAAGCCGAAGCCGGGGTCGAGCGGATCGCGCAACGCATCCATCCGTTCGGCGAACAGGCGCATGACGAGGCCCGCGTCGCGCGTGGGATGGCCGGTCTCAACCGCGATGCTGCGCGCCAGACCGTCGCTGCGAAAAAAGGTGGCGCGGAAATGGCGGCCGCCCTTGCCGCGTTCGGCCAGCTCGCCGATTGCTTCGCCGACCAGTTCGGTAAGGATCCGGGTGGCGTGCGGCATGCTGGCGACGGGTTCGGCGAAACGGCGTTCGGTGGCGACTGGCGGTGGCGTGACGCGCGGGTCGAGCGGGCTCGGCGCATCGCCGAGCAGGCGGCGGAGCGCGGTCGCGGCGTCGGCGCCAAAGCGCGCGGCGATGTTCGCCATTGGCCGCGCCACGAGGTCGCCGATTGTCTTGAGCCCGGCGCGGATTAACGCGGTCGCCGCCTCGGCTTCGAGTTCGAGCGCGGCGACGGGCAGGCGGCGGATCGCGGTGGCTTCGTCGAGGGCGGGGCGCGTCTGGTAGCGCGCGAGCGCGCGGGCGGCGTCGGCGGTGGGGCCAAGCGCGTGGCGGAGCGTCATGCCGAGCCGGGTCAACCGTCGGTCGATGTCGTCGATCAACCCCGCCTCGCCCTCGAACAAATGGGCGCAGCCGGTGATATCGAGGATTAGCCCGTCGGGCGAATCGAGCGCGACGAGCGGGGTATAGCGTGCGCAGCCCTGCGCCAGCCGGTCGAGCCAGGCGTGATCGAGGGCGGGGTCGTGCGGCACGATGGCGAGCTCGGGCACCTGCGCCCGCGCGTCGGCGAGCGGCATACCGACGCGCAGCCCGAGCGCCTGCGCGCGGGCATCAATGCTGGCGAGGCGCAGCGCGCCGCGCTGCTTCTCGGCAAAGACGAGCGGGAGATCAGGCGGCTTCGGCGCCAAGCGGGTGAACCGTTCGGCGGGCAGCCAGGGGAAGAACAGCGCCAGATAGCGCCGCGTCCCGGAAAGCTTGCTCATCTTTATCCCAATCGAGTCGCCAGTGCGTTCCGGCAGGGCCGCCGCGCCAGCGCAGCAGTTCGAGGTCGAAGGCGGGGGCGCCGGGGGCGTCGGCTTCGAGTGCGCGCGACGGTGCGGCGACGATGCTCCAGCGCGTTTCGGCGACGCTCGGCGTCGGCGCGGCATTCAACCGCAGCATCAGCAGCGTCGTCCCTGCATCGCGCGCGCCGAGGGTCAGGCGGCGGCCCGCGGTGAGATCGAGCAGCGGGAATTTGCCCCAGCTTTCGACGATTACCGCCGCCGATCCCGCGCAGCGCACCGCATCATTGGCGCAGGCGAGCAGCATCCTGGGATCGGCGGTCTCGATCAGCAGCAAGCGGCCCGGATCGCCGCCGAGTTCGGCGATGCCGGGGGCATAGATATGCCCGGTGCGGCGTCCGGCATCGACGGTGCGCAGCCACAGCAGTGGTGCCTGGCCCGGGGTGCGCAGCGCGAGCAGCGCCGCGAATGCGGCGGCGCTGGCGCCATCGAGCGCGTCGGCGGCAAAAAACTCATGCGTGCGACCGACCATCAACCCGCCGCCGATGGCCGCATCGAACGCGCCATGTCCCGACGCCAGCCAGCCCTCGGCCGGGCGGCTTTCGGGGCCACCAGTGGCGGCCAGCCGGGCGATGCGCTGGCGCAGCCCGGCGAGAGGTTGAGACGACTCGCGCATATATGTTCCTGATTTGTTCTATTAGCGCGCGAGCGAAGGGGATTGTCAAGAAAGAGTCGGATTTTCCAAAGTCTCGTCATGCCGGACTTGATCCGGCATCCATGCAGCGTCGTCGTCATGGACCCCGGATCGAGTCCGGGGTGACGAGGGTTGCTAGGATTTGGGAGGCGCCGCCCACGCGCCGCTGTCCCCGCCCAGCGCGCGGAACAGTGCGATGCGGGTCTGCACAAGCAACAACTGGGTCGCGATTTCGCTGCGCCGTGCCGCGTAGAGGCTGCGCTGCGCGTCGAGGCTGGCGAGGAAGTTGTCGATGCCGCCCTTGTACCGCGCATCGGTGAGCGTGGCGGTGTCGGCGGCGGCGGCGGTATTCGCGGCGGCGGCGCGCGCCCGTTCGGCGATCGTGCCTTGCACCGCGAGCGCGTCGGCGACCTCGCGAAACGCCGTCTGGATCGCGCCTTCATAGCCCGCCAGCGCGGCGTCGCGCTGCGCCTCGCTCACCGCCACCCCGGCGCGGCGACCGCCGGCGTCAAAGATCGGCGCGGTGACGTCGCCGCCCGCCGACCAGTTGAACGATCCGCTGTCGAACAGGCTGGACAGCGCGTTGCTGGCAAAGCCGAGCAGCCCGGTCAGCGAGATCGACGGGAACAGCTGCGCGCGCGCAACCCCGATGTCGGCGTTGGCGGCGCGCAGGCCATATTCGGCTTCGATCACATCGGGACGGCGGAGCAGGATTTGCGAGTTCACCCCCGCCGGAAGCGAGGCGATCGCAGGCGTCACGTCGGCCAGCCCGGTGGGAAGCAGCGCACGATCGACATCGCCGCCGACGAGCAGGCGGATCAGATTCTCATCCTGCGCCAGCGCCGTCCTTTGCTGCGCGATCGCATCCTCGGCGGTCGCGAGTATCTGTTCGGCCTGGCGCAGGTCGGTGCGCGGCGCGACGCCGCCGTCGAGCCGCGCTTTGGTCAGCCGCACGCTTTCGCGCGCATTCGCCGCGGTGTCCTCGGCGATTTTCAAGAGGTCGCGGTCGGCGCCATAGGTCGCCCAGGCTTCGGCCAGATTGGCGATCAGCGCGAGGCGCACGGTGCGCGACGCGGCCTCGGTCGCCAGCGCGCGGTTACGGTCGGCCTCCGTCGCATTGGCCAGCTTGCCGAACAGGTCGAGCTCGAACGCGGTGACCCCGCCGCGCAGCGAGAAGTCACCCCTGCCGCCTCCGCCGCCCGTGCTGCTTCCGCTTCCGCTGCTGCTGCTGCCATCCGAATAGCCGGCGCCGCCGCTGATCCCGATTTCGGGGAATTGTCCGGCGCGGGTGACACGCGCCTGCGCGCGCGCCGCGGCGACATTGGCGTAAGCGACGCGCAGGTCGCGGTTGTTGGTCAGCGCCTGCTCGGTCAGGGTCTGCAACCGCGGGTCGGTAAAGACGCTTTGGTACGACAGGATCGGCAGCGCCGCCTCGCTTTGCAGCAGATAAGCGTCGCCGACCGGCCAGCTTTGCGGCACCGGCGGGTCCGGTAGCACCGTCTTGGGCGCCAGCGAACAGCCCGCGAGCGCGAATGTGCTGGCCAGCAGCAGGGCGCGGATGCCGATCATGCCGGAACCCCGGCGGCGCCGTCAGTCTTGCCCTTGCCATAGCGCCTGCGAACCGCCGCGATCCCGTCGCGCACCCCGCGGCGGACGAGGACAAAGAATAACGGAATGAAGAAGATCGCGAGCAGCGTTGCGGTCAACATGCCGCCGATCACCGATGTGCCGATCGCGATGCGACTGTTCGCGCCGGCCCCCGACGCCAGTGCCAGCGGCAGCACGCCGAAGATGAAGGCAAAACTGGTCATCAAAATCGGGCGCAGGCGGATGCGTGCCGCGGTGATCGCGGCTTCAATGACACGTTTGCCCTTGCGCTCTTCCTGCTCGGCAAATTCGATCATCAAAATCGCATTTTTGGCCGCCAGTCCCATTGTCGTCAGCAGCCCGATCTGGAGATAGACGTCGTTTTCGAGTCCGCGCAGCGTGACGGCAAAGACCGCACCGACCAATCCGAGCGGAATGACCAGCAGCACGGCAACCGGGATCGACCAGCTTTCGTAAAGCGCCGCGAGGCACAGAAAGACCACCAGCAGCGATAGGGCATAGAGCAAGGGCGCCTGCCCCGACGAGAGCCGTTCCTGATACGATGCGCCCGACCAGGCGACACTGGTGCCGGGAATTTCCGCCGCGAGCGCCGCAATCTCGTCCATCGCTTCGCCCGAGCTGGTACCAGCGGTCGGCTGGCCCGAGATTTCGAAGGCAGGAACGCTTTGAAAGCGCGAGGTCGTGCTGGGCGTGGTCGACCAGCTGATCTGCGAAAAGGCGGAAAAAGGGGACATCTCGCCATCGGCCGAGCGCACATACCATTGGCTGAGGTCTTCAGGCTTCGACCGATAGGGCGCATCGCCCTGGACATAGACGCGCTTGACGCGCCCTTCGTCGATGAAATCATTGACGTAGCGGCCGCCCCACGCGGTCGATAATGTGTTGTTCACATCGGCGTTGGTCAGCCCGTAAGCAGTGAGCCGCTGGGTATCGACGTCGATTTTCAGCGTTGCCAAGTCGGGCAGGTCGCTCAGCCGCACCGAGGTGAGCTTGGGATTGGCATTGGCGGCGGCGATCAGGCGATCACGCGCCGCGGCAAATTCTTCGCGCGTCATGCCGCTACGGTTCTGGAATTGCATCGTAAAGCCCGACGTATCACCCAGCCCCCGCACCGCGCCGGGGACCAGTGCAAACACCTGCGCGTCGCGCAGACCGGCAAAGGCCTGGCGCGTGCGCTCGGCGATCGCGTCGGCGCTATTTTCCTTGCCCGGCCGGTCGTCCCAGTGGGCCAGATTGACGAAACCCTGTCCGGTATTCTGTCCCGATGCGCCGCCACCGCCGCCGCCGGCGTTGAGGAACAGCGATTCGATATTCGCCTTTTCGGCGCTGAGCATATGATCCTCGATCGCGTCGCGGACCTCGAGCGTGCGTTCCTGCGTCGCGCCGGCGGGCAGGCGGAACTGGATCTGGACCCGGCCCTGATCCTCGCCGGGCAGGAAGCCGCTGGGCAGGCGCAGGAACATAAACGCCAGCAGGACGAGGATGATCAGATAGAGGCCGAGGAAACGCCATTTGCGGTCGACCACCCGCTCAACGCTGCCGACATAGCGGTTGGTCGTGCGCTCGAAGCTGGTGTTGAACCATGTCTTGGCGCGGGTCATCGCAGCGTTGGCGCGCGGAAAACGCGGCGGCGGCGGTGTGCCATGGTCGCGCGGTTTGAGGAGGGTTGACGTCAGCGCGGGGCTTAGGATCAGCGCGACCAAGACCGACAGCACCATCGCCGAGACAATGGTGATCGAGAACTGGCGATAGATGACGCCGGTCGAACCGCCAAAGAACGCCATCGGCAGGAACACCGCCGACAACACCAGCCCGATCGCGATCAGCGCGACCTGCAACTCCTTCATCGACTGGATCGTCGCCTCGCGCGCGCTCATGCCGGGATTTTCTTCCATCAAGCGCTCGACATTCTCCACCACGACGATCGCGTCGTCGACGAGCAGCCCGATCGCGAGCACGAGTCCGAACAGGGTCAGCGTGTTGATGCTGAACCCGGCGAGATAGAAGATCGCAAAAGTGCCAAGCAGCACCACCGGCACGGCAATCGCGGGGATCAGCGTCGCGCGCCAGCTTTGCAGGAACACGAACATGACGATGATGACGAGCAGGATCGCTTCGAACAGCGCTTTCTGCACCTCGCTGACCGACAGCTTGATAAAGGTCGTCGTGTCATTGATATAGGCATAATCCAGTCCGTCGGGCATGTTCTGCGCCAGCTCGGTCATTCGGGCCTTGACGCGCTCGACCGTCGCCAGCGCGTCGGCGCCGGGCGAGAGCGAGATGGCCATGCCTGAACTGGGCTGGCGATTGAGTCGGCCGACCGAGCCGTAACTTTCCGCACCGATTTCCACCCGCGCGACGTCGCGAATGCGGACCGCCGAACCGTCGGGCTGCGTCTTGAGGATGATATTCTGGAATTGCTCGGGCGTTTGCAGCCGCGACTGGGCGGTCACCGTAGCGGTCAGCAACTGGCCCTGCGGCGACGGCAGGCCGCCGACTTCACCTGCCGCGACCTCGCTGTTCTGGGCGGTAATTGCCGAAATGACGTCGCCGGGCATCAAGGATACCGCGGCGAGTCGCTGCGGATTCAGCCAGATCCGCATCGCACGCGGCGACCCGAAGATATTGACGTCGCCGACCCCTTCGACCCGCGACAGCGGATCCTGGATATTGGTGGTCAGATAATCGGACACGTCATAATTGTTGCGGGTGCGCGTTTTGTCATAGACGCTGACGATCAACAGCGTGTCCGAATTGGACTTGCTGACCCGCACGCCCTGTTGCTGCACCTGTTGCGGCAGACGCGACACCGCCGACTCGATCTTGTTCTGCACCTGGACCTGCGCGATGTCGGGGTCGGTGCCCTTGTCGAAGATGGCTGTGATGCTCGCCTGGCCGCGCGAGCTGGAACTCGAACTGAAATAGAGCAGCCCGTCGATTCCGGTCAGCTGTTGCTCCAGAATCTGGGTGACACTGTTCTCGACCGTTTCGGCCGACGCGCCCGGATAGCTGGCGCGGATATTGACCTGCGTGGGGGCGATATCGGGATATTGTTCGATCGGCAGCGCGCGCAGCGCGCCAAAGCCCGCGAGCATGACGACGATCGCCAGCACCCAGGCAAAGATCGGCCGGTCGATGAAAATGCGGGACATGAGGGGCTATTTACTCTTTTCTGCTGGCTGGCCCGCCGGGGGAGCCCCCACCCGCTGCGGACTGCTCGCCGGAACCGGGCGAATGTCGGCGCCGTCGCGAAGATTGCCGACCCCCTGCGTGATCACACGGTCGCCTGCGCGCAGACCCTCGGTGACGATCCAGCTGCCGCCAACCGTCCGCGACGTCGCGATCTTGCGGCGCACCGCCTTGTTGTTCTGGCCCGCCAGATAGACAAAGGCCGATCCGTCGAAATCGCGCTGTACCGCGGGTTGCGGCACCAGAATTGCGGTCGGATCGATCGCCTGCTCGAACATCGCGGTCACGAACATACCGGGCAGCAACAGACCGTTGGGATTGGGGAAACGCGCGCGCAGAGTCACGGTCCCCGTCGCTTCATTGACCGTCATTTCGGAAAATTCGACCGTCCCGGTCAAGCCATAGGCGCTGCCGTCCTCGAGCCGCAGCCGCACCGCGGCGCTGCCCTGCGACACGCCGCCGCTGGCAATCGCCTGGCGCAGCGTTATCAGCTCAGCGCTCGACTGCTGCATGTCGACATACATCGGGTCGATGCGCTGGATCGTGGTCAGCGGCGTCGCCTGGCTGGCGCTGACGAGCGCGCCGGGGGTGGCCAGGCTGCGGCCGATGCGCCCGCTGATCGGGGCAGTGATCGTCGCATAACGCAAGGTGATGCGCGCGGTTTCGAGCGCGGCATTGTTCTGCGCGACTGCGGCGCGCGCGACGCGGGCTTCGGCCACCGCATCGGTATAATCCTGTTCGGCGATTGCCTGCATCTTGGCGAGCGGCGCGAAGCGGCGGACGCGTTCGTCGGCGGCCTGGGCGCTGGCGCGCGCGCTGGCGAGGTTGGCGGCGGCCTGATCGACCGCGGCCTGATAGAGGCTGGCATCGATCTGGTAGAGCGGCTGACCTGCACGCACGAACCCGCCTTCGGTGAACAGACGACGGCGGATCAGGCCGTTCACCTGCGGCCGCACTTCGCTGGTTTCGAACGCCACGGTGCGGCCGCCGAGCGACGTGGTGACCGGCACGGGCTCCACCTTTACCACGACAAAGCCGACCTGCGGGGCGCCGCGACCGTTCTTGCTTTCGTCTTCCTGCCCCGAGCAGGCGCCCAGCGACAGGGTCGCGGCGCACAATGCTCCGGCCAGCAGCAGCGACCTTTTCTTCGGCATAATGGTTATTCTCGTATCGGCGCGCCGCTCGGCGGGGGAGGAATCGCGCCTATTCAACCGATTGAATTGTCGCTGGCAAGCGCAATGCGGGATTTGCGACAATTTACGACAATTTTCTGAATCGGATGGACATGGAGCGATCACCGATCCGGGACGGATGGGCCGCTCGCTATGCCGATACCAACAACCCCCGGTTCTCGCGCACCTCGGCATCCAGCCAGTCGATGAACGCCCGGACGCGCGGTTGTTGCGCAACGTCGCGGTGGAGTGCGAGCCAGAAACTGCGCGCGATGGCCTGCCCGGGCCGCACCCGCACCAGCGCTGGATCATGGGCGGCAAGGAAGCAGGGAAGCACGCCTACCCCCGCGCCGCCCGCGATCATCTGCCGCTGCGCCAAAATGCTCGACGACCGGATCGTCGCGCGCAGCCCCGGTTCGATTTCGCCCAGATAGTCGAGTTCGGGCGCGTACAATATGTCGGGCATATAACCGATCACGGGGATGTCGGCCCGCGACAGCGGCGTGGTCGCGGCGGCATCCTGCCAGTCGCGGCGGTCGGCAGGGGCATAGAGGCCAAGGCTGTAATCCGACAGCTTGCGCGTGATCAGCGGCCCCTTGCGCGGGCGCGCCAGCAGCACCGCCATATCGGCTTCGCGCCGCGACGGGTTCAAAAAGCCCGAAGAGGCAACCAGATCGATCTCGAGTTCGGGATGTGCGGCGGTAAATCGCGCGAGGCGCGGCGCGATGAAGCTGCCCCCGAATCCTTCCGATACGCTGACCCGCAACTGTCCCGACAATCCCGCGCCGCTCTCGGCCATATGGATGCGCGCCGCCGCCGCGGCCATCGCTTCGGCATGCGGGACCAGCGCGCGCCCGGCGGCGGTCGGAATGAAACCGCTCGGCGCACGTTCGAACAATGTCTGTTGCAACGCGCCTTCCAGCGCGCTCACCCTGCGGCTGACCGTCGTGGCGTCGAGGTGCAGCGCCTGCGCGGCGCGCGCGACCGTCCCTTGGCGGGCGACGGTCAGGAAAATTTGCAGGTTATCCCAATCCATGACCTGCAAATATGCAGGTTATTGCTGCAAGTCTATCCCTTGCAAATCGCGCCCACATCGTCTGTTGCAACGGCAACCAGAAACGGGAGACTCGACCATGCGACAGATTGATCACCATATCGTCGGCGGAGCCGGTGGCAGCGCCCGTCAGGGCGACGTGTTCGACCCC
Organism: Sphingopyxis sp. UBA6723; assembly: GCF_002454115.1. Lineage (GTDB taxonomy): Bacteria > Pseudomonadota > Alphaproteobacteria > Sphingomonadales > Sphingomonadaceae > Sphingopyxis. The sequence continues at coordinate 404,459 of NZ_DKIH01000010.1, forward strand.
AATAATGGCAGCGTGCAGGCGCAGGTTGCACTGGGCGATGCCGCGCTGCTCGATCGTGTCGTCGCGGCGGCCAAGGCCGCGCAGCCTGCCTGGGCGGCAACGAACCCGCAGCGCCGCGCGCGTGTGATGTTCGAGTTCAAGCGCCTCGTCGAAGCCAATATGGACGCGCTCGCGCACATGCTGTCGAGCGAGCATGGCAAGGTGATCGCCGATTCGAAAGGCGATATTCAGCGCGGCCTCGAAGTCATCGAATTCTGTTGCGGCATCCCGCATGTGCTCAAGGGCGAATATACGCAGGGCGCCGGCCCCGGCATCGACGTCTATTCGATGCGCCAGCCGATCGGCATCGGCGCGGGCATCACCCCGTTCAACTTCCCCGCGATGATCCCGCTGTGGATGTCGGGCGTCGCGATCGCGACGGGCAATGCGTTCATCATCAAGCCGAGCGAGCGCGACCCCTCGGTCCCCGTCCGCCTCGCCGAACTTTTCCGCGAAGCGGGCTTGCCCGAGGGGATCTGCCAGGTCGTCCATGGCGACAAGGAAATGGTCGATGCCATCCTCGACCATCCCGACATCGGCGCGGTCAGCTTCGTCGGCTCGTCGGACATTGCGCATTATGTCTACAACCGCGGCGTCGCCAACGGCAAGCGTGTGCAGGCGATGGGCGGCGCCAAGAACCACGGCATCGTCATGCCCGACGCCGACCTCGATCAGGTGGTCAATGACCTGACCGGCGCGGCCTTCGGCTCGGCGGGCGAACGCTGCATGGCGCTGCCCGTTGTCGTCCCGGTCGGCGACGACACCGCCAATCGCCTCCGCGAAAAGCTGATCCCCGCGATTGCGGCGCTGCGCGTCGGCGTATCGACCGATGCCGAGGCGCATTACGGCCCGGTGGTGACGCAGGCGCACAAGGAAAAGGTCGAAGGCTGGATCCAGAAATGTGCCGACGAGGGCGCCGAGCTGGTCGTCGACGGCCGCGGCTTCAGCCTTCAAGGCCACGAAAAGGGCTTCTTCATCGGCCCGACGCTGTTCGACCATGTCACCACCGACATGGAAAGCTACAAGGAAGAAATCTTCGGCCCGGTGCTCCAGATCGTCCGCGCCCCCGATTTCGAAACCGCGCTCGCGCTGCCCAGCAAGCACCAATATGGCAACGGCGTCGCCATCTTCACCCGCAACGGCCACGCCGCGCGCGAATTTGCGGCGCGGGTCAATGTCGGCATGGTCGGCATCAACGTGCCGATCCCGGTCCCCGTCGCTTATCACAGCTTCGGCGGCTGGAAGCGCTCAGCCTTCGGCGACACCAACCAGCATGGCATGGAAGGGGTGAAATTCTGGACCAAGGTCAAGACGATCACCCAGCGCTGGCCCGACGGATCGCCCGACGGCGGCAATGCGTTCGTCATCCCGACAATGGGTTGATCGGGCGCATTGCATGAAACCGGCATTGGCTATCGCGCATTTTTCTTCGCCAAGGAGAGAGACGATGATGCGATGGACGATGCCTGCCGCCCTGTTGATGCTCGCCGCGTGCAGCGGCGGGCAGGATAAATCACAGCCCGACGACACAGCAGCGAACAGATCGGTGCAAGAAACCGAGCGCGCCGACCCTGCTGCCACGACGGTCGATTCCGACATGTCTGAAGCAGCGGAAGAATCGGCCGTGAAACCCGAGCCTCAAACTGCCGCCGACGGCCAGACGATCCCGGCCTCGATCCGCGGTCGTTGGGCGCTGAAACCCGCCGATTGCGCCGCGAAGAAAGGCACCGACCTCACCGCGCTGACGATCGACGCGACCAACTTGCGCTTTTACGAATCGCACGGCGAACTCGCGCGCGTCCGCATCAGCGAACCGGGCCGCATCGACGCCGACTATAAATTCAGCGGCGAAGGCGCGACTTGGGATCGCCGGATGCAGCTCGACCTCGCCGACGGCGGCAAGACGCTCGTTCGCCGCGATCAGGGCGAGGGTGCCGCCGCCGGTCCGATGCGCTATACGCGCTGCACCTGATGGTTTTGAAAGGGAGACTCATGTTGGACATTCGCTTGCTTGCCATGGCCGCCGCGCTGCCACTCGCCGCTTGCACCCAGGAACGGCCGCCCGAATCGACCCCGACGCCGCCAGCGGAAATGATGTGCAAGGCTGACGCGGCACAAAGCTATATCGGCCAGACGGCAACGCCCGACCTCGGCGGCGCGATCGTCAAGGCCACCGGTGCGCGCACGCTGCGCTGGGGGCCGCCGCGCTCGGCAATGACGATGGATTATCGTCAGGACCGGGTGAACGTCATGTACGACGACGCTTACAAGATCACGCAGGTCACCTGTGGCTGATTCCAGTCGTCGCAATCACAGCTCGGCGTCTCCCTTCGAACCGATCTACGGCTACAGCCGCGCGGTTCGCGTTGGCAACCGCATTGATGTCGCGGGCTGCGCACCGATCGAAGCCGACGGGACATCGACCGTCGGCGACGCAGGGGTGCAGGCGGCGCGCTGCCTGACCATCATCCGCGAGGCATTGGAGGCGCTCGGCGCTAGCCCCGCCGATGTCGTGCGCACGCGCATGTACATCACCGATGCCGCCGACGCCGATCTTGTCGGGCGCGCGCATGGGGCGGTGTTCGGAGACATTCGCCCCGCATCGACGATGCTCGTCATCCCGGCGCTGATCCGCCCCGAGTGGAAAGTCGAAATCGAAGCTGAAGCCATCCTCATCGAGAAATGACCATGACCGACCAGTTCCAGCTTACCGACGACCAGCTCGCCATTCAGGATATGGCGCGCAAATTCACCGCCGATGCCATTACGCCCTTTGCCGCCGAATGGGACGAGAAAGCGCATTTCCCGCGCGACGTGATCAAACAGGCCGCCGAACTCGGCTTTGCTGCAATTTATGTGAGCGAGGAATCGGGCGGCATCGGTCTTGGCCGATTGGAAGCCGCGCTGATCATGGAAGCCATGGCCTATGGCTGCCCTGCGACGAGCGCCTTCATTTCGATCCATAATATGGCGGCCTGGATGATCGACTGCTTCGGCAGCGCCGAGGTGAAGGCGAAATTCCTGCCCGGCCTCGTCACGATGGAGCAGATCGCGAGCTATTGCCTCACCGAGCCGGGCAGCGGGTCCGACGCCGCGGCGTTAAAGACGAGCGCGCGGCTGGAAGGCGATTATTATGTCGTCAATGGCACCAAGCAATTCATCTCGGGCGCCGGGGTCAACGACATCTATGTCACGATGGTCCGCACCGGCGGGCCGGGTCCAAAGGGGATCAGCTGCCTGGTCATCGAAAAGGACATGCCGGGGGTCAGCTTTGGCGCCAAGGAGCGCAAGCTTGGCTGGAACGCCTCGCCGACCGCGGCGGTGATCTTCGACAATGTGAAGGTGCCGGTCGAAAACCGCGTCGGCGCCGAGGGCGACGGCTTCCGCTTTGCGATGGCGGGGCTCGACGGCGGCCGCCTCAATATCGGCGCCTGCTCGCTCGGCGGCGCGCAGCGCTGTCTCGACGAAGCGGTCGCTTATACCAAGGATCGCCAGCAGTTCGGGCAGCCGATCGCCGATTTCCAGAACACCCAGTTCATGCTGGCCGACATGGCGACCGACCTCGAAGCTGCGCGTGCGCTGCTCTACATGGCGGCGGCCAAAGTCACGGCCAACGCCCCCGACAAATCGCGTTTCTCCGCGATGGCGAAACGGCTCGCGACCGATAGCAGCAGCAAGATCGTCAACGACGCGCTGCAATTGTTCGGCGGCTATGGCTATTTGAAGGATTATCCGATCGAGCGCTTCTGGCGCGACCTGCGCGTTCATTCAATCCTCGAGGGGACCAATCAGGTGATGCGGATGATCATCGGAAGGGATCTGCTGCGCCAATGATTTTTACCCCTCTCCCGTCGGGAGAGGGTTGCGAAGACTTGCGAGCTTGCTCGCTAGTCGAAGCTGGGTGAGGGGTGGTGTGCTATCGATACGGCGGATCCCCTCATCCAACTCCGCCTAACCGGCAAGCCGGTAAGGCTTCATATCCTTCTCCCGACGGGAGAAGGTTTTGAGAGGTTGTATGACCGAAGACATTGTCATCTCGACCGACGGCCGCAGCGGCCGCCTGTCGCTCAATCGCCCGAAGGCGCTCCACGCGCTCAACCTCGCGATGTGCGAAGCGATGATCGACGCGCTCATCAAATGGCGCGACGACGACGCCATCGAAGCGGTGATCATCGACCATAGCGAAGGCCGTGGTTTCTGCGCGGGTGGCGACATTCGCATGCTTGCGGATAGCGGCGCCAAGGACGGCACGGAAGCGCGTCAATTCTTCCACACCGAATATCGCCTCAACCACCTGCTCTTCACCTATCCCAAGCCCATTGTCGCCTTCATGGACGGCATCACCATGGGCGGCGGGGTCGGCATTTCGCAGCCGGCGAAATATCGCGTCGCGACCGAGCATACCCGCTTTGCGATGCCCGAAACCGGGATCGGCCTGTTCCCCGATGTCGGCGGCGGCTGGTACCTGCCGCGGCTCGAAGGCCGCGTCGGGGTGTTCCTCGCGCTCACTGGCGCGCGGCTCGACGGCGCCGAATCTTTGGCACTCGGCCTCGCGACCCATTATCTGCCGTCCGAAAAGCTCGATGACGCAAAGGCGCGCATCGCCGCACACCCCGACCGCATCGGCGGGATCCTGGGTGAGCTGTCGGTCACCGCGCCGCCTGCGGCGATCACCCAGCATATCGACAAGATCAACCGGCTGTTCGCCAGCGACACCTATGAGGAGATCCTCGCCGCGCTCGAAGCCGATGGCGGCGAATGGGCGTTGAAGGAGCTGGCGGCATTGCACAGCAAATCGCCGCAGACGTGCAAGGTCGCGCTGCGCCAGCTGAAGGAAGGCGGCGAGATGCACGACTTTGCGGCGCAGATGACACAGGAATATGCAATCGGCAGCCGCGTCGTTCAGATGCACGACTTCCTCGAAGGCGTGCGCGCGCTGATTATCGACAAGGACAACAGTCCGAAATGGGATCCGGCCAAACCCGAAGCGGTGACCGAGGACTGGATCGACGCAATCTTTGCGCCGCTGCCTGATGATGAGAAATGGACGCCGCTCAATTAGCTTCGTCACCCCGGACTTGATCCGGGGTCCATTCGGCCCCGTCGGAATGGATGCCGGATCAAGTCCGGCATGACGATTTTCAGGAGATCATTGGAATGACCTACGAAACCCTCCTCGTCGAACAGCGCGGCGCCGTCACCTTGGTGACGCTCAACCGCCCGCAGGCGCTGAATGCGCTCAACTCGAAAGTGCTCGACGACCTGATCGCCGCCTTCGCCGCCTTCGAAGCCGATAGCAGCCAACGCTGCGCCGTCCTCACCGGCTCGGGCGACAAGGCGTTTGCTGCGGGCGCCGACATCAAGGAAATGGCCGACAAGCCCGCCTCCGATTTCTACCTCGAAGATTTCTTCTCGAAATGGACGAGCGATTTCGTGAAAAAGGTCCGCAAACCGTGGATCGCCGCGGTCAACGGCTTCTCGCTTGGCGGCGGCTGCGAACTCGCGATGATGGCCGATTTCATCATCGCATCGGACAAGGCGAAATTCGGCCAGCCCGAAATCAAGCTTGGCGTCGCGCCGGGCATGGGCGGCTCGCAGCGACTGACCCGCGCGATCGGCAAGGCAAAGGCGATGGAAATGTGCCTGACCGGCCGGATGATGGACGCCGCCGAAGCCGAACGCTCGGGCCTCGTCGCGCGCGTGGTTCCGCACGAGTCGCTGGTCGAAGAAGCGGTAAAGACCGCGACTGTCATCGCCGCAATGCCGCCGATGGCCGCGATGGTGAACAAGGATATGGTCAACGCCGCGTTCGAAACCACGCTCGACCAAGGACTGATCTACGAACGCCGCCTGTTCCAGATTTTGGCGGCGACCGAGGACAAGGCCGAGGGCATGGCCGCCTTCATCGAGAAGCGCGAAGGCGTGTGGAAGGGGCGGTAGTCCTCCATCCTCTCCCTTTGGGAGAGGCAACGGAGACTTGGTCCGAATGGACCTAGTCGCAGTCGGTGAGGGGCTGTGCACTACCGCTAAGGAAAAACCCCCTCACCAACTTCGCCTAGTCGGCCAAGCCGACAAGGCTGCATATCCTCTCCCCAAGGGAGAGGGAGTTGGAGCAAGACATGAAAATCGTATTCATCGGACTGGGCAACATGGGCGGCGGCATGGCCGCGAATCTGGCGAAGGCGGGTCATGAGGTGCGCGCATTCGACCTTAGTGAAGACGCGCTCGCCCGCGCGGTCGCGGCGGGCTGCGTCCGCGCTGCGTCGGCGGCCGAGGCCGTGACCGGCGCCGAGGCCGTCGTGACGATGCTTCCCGCGGGCAAGCATGTCGCGTCGGTCTATGAAAGCGACGTCTTTCCGAACGCCACGCCGGGCACCTTGCTCCTAGATTGCTCGACGATCGACGTCGCCACCGCGCGCTCGAACATCGAAGCCGCGACCGCCAACGGCCTCGTGGCGGCCGATGCGCCGGTGTCGGGCGGCATCGCCGCCGCCAACGCCGGGACGCTGACCTTCATGGTCGGCGGCACCGACGAAGGCTTTGCCCGCGCGCAGCCGATCCTCGCGCAGATGGGCAAGGCGGTGATCCATGCCGGTGACGCGGGGGCGGGGCAGGCCGCGAAAATCTGCAACAACATGCTGCTCGGCGCCTCGATGGTCGCGACGTGCGAAACGCTCGCGCTGGCGCTCAAGCTCGGGCTCGACCCGCAGAAATTCTTCGACATCGCCAGTGTATCGTCGGGGCAATGCTGGTCGCTGACCAGCTACGCACCGCTCCCCGGCGTCGGCCCGACGACGCCCGCCGACAATGATTACAAGGGCGGGTTCGCCGCGGCGCTGATGCTCAAGGATCTGCGGCTGGCGATGGAGGCAGCGGTCAGCGTTGACGCCGATGTCCCGATGGGCGCGAAGGCGCGCGAATTGTATGAGGCGTTTGTTGCGGCAGATCAGGATGGCCGCGACTTTTCGGCGATTATCCGGACGTTGCAGGGCTGACGCATTGCACCCAACGCCGTTCGCATCGAGCGAAGTCGAGATGCGTCTGGCGCTGTTCTGGCGTGTCTCGACTTCGCTCGACACGAACGGAAGTTTGAGTCCGTTCTAGTAAAAATCCGCCGTCTCGCCGCCGTCCTTGCGCTCGCCGCGGTGCACCTGCGTCGGCGCTTTGCGGTTGCCCGTCCGTACCTCGATCCGGCCGTCAACGCGCCGCACTTCGGCGGGTGCCAATATCCGCGCCCGCGCCACGCCGACCGCGCTCGCGGGCGGTGCCGCCACCGGAGCGGTGACCGGGACGCTGCCGGTGAGCAGCAATAGGGCGAGAAACGACATGGCAATCATGCTCTGCCGTAACGGCAGGTGTGACCAGCGCTTTAACCCTGAATCGCAACTATTTGTGTCCACCGACGGCGGCCGCAGACCAAAGCAAAGGCCGCCTGCCCCGAGCTGGGACAGACGGCCTGCTGATTTTAATCGAAGCGGGTTTAGAAGCCGCTTTTCGCGTCGGCCTTTTCCTTGAGCAAAGGCGCGATCTCGAATCCGTGCTTTTCCAGCGCCGCGACGATCTTGTCGGTGCCTTCCAGCCCGGCCCAGAACATCGGGCCGCCGCGATAGACCGGCCAGCCATAGCCATAGATCCACACGACATCGATGTCCGACGCACGCTGCGCCTTGCCCTCGGACAGGATCAGCGCGCCTTCGTTGACCATCGGATACAGGGTGCGTTCGATGATCTCCTGATCGGTGATCTCGCGCTTTTCGGTTCCGGACTTGGTCCGGAATTCCTCGATCAGTTCGGCAACGCGCGCGCTTTCCGACGGCTGGCGCTTCTCGTCATAATCATAGAAACCTGCCTGCTTCTTCTGGCCCCAGCGGCCCTCGGCGCATAGCGCGTCGCGGATGCTTTCGATGCGGTTGGGGTCGCGGTGCCAGCCGATGTCGACGCCGGCCAGGTCGCTCATCTGGAACGGTCCCATCGGCATGCCGAATTCGACATGCACCTTATCGACCTGCGCCGGGGTGGCGCCTTCCATCAACAGGTTCATCGCCTCCATCTGGCGCGGCTTGAGCATGCGGTTGCCGATGAAGCCATCGCACACCCCCGCGACCACGGCGACCTTGCCGATCTTCTTGCCGATCGCCATCGCCGTTGCCAGCGCGTCGGGCGCGGTCTTGTCGCCGCGCACGACTTCGAGCAGCTTCATGACATTGGCGGGCGAGAAGAAGTGCATGCCCAGCACGTCGCCGGGGCGGCTCGTCGCGGTCGCGATCTCGTCGACATCGAGATAGCTGGTGTTCGACGCCAGGATCGCGCCGGGCTTGGCGATTGTGTCCAGCTTGCCAAAGATGTCCTTCTTGACGTCCATATTCTCATAAACGGCTTCGATGATCAGGTCGCAGTCGGCGAGATCGTCGAGGCTGAGCGTCGGGGTGAGGATGCCCATCATCTGCTCGACCTGCTCGGGTTTGAAACGTCCCTTCGCCGCCGAGGCGTCGTAATTCTTGCGGATCACGCCGACGCCGCGGTCGAGCGCCTCCTGCTCCATCTCGACGATGGTGACTGGGATGCCTTTCTGCAGGAAGTTCATCGAAATCCCGCCGCCCATCGTACCGGCGCCGATCACGCCGACCTTCTTGATCTCGCGCAGCTGGGTGTCCTTGGGCAGGCCGTCGATCTTGGCCGCCTGACGTTCGGCAAAGAAGATATGGCGCTGCGCCGCCGACTGGCTGCCGAACATCAGCTTCATGAACTGCTCGCGTTCGAACGCCAGACCTTCTTCGAAGGGCAGCCGCGTTGCGGCTTCGACGCAGGCGAGGTTGGCGTAAGGCGCCTCGAACCCGCGCCAGCGCTTGGCGTTGGCGGTCTTGAGCTGTTCGATCACCGCGACGTCGCCGAACACCGGGCGTTCGCGCGTCGGGCGGGGGCCATCGGCGATCTTCGCGCGCGCGAAGGCGATCGCATCGGCGGCAAGGCTGTCTTCGCCCGCGAGTTCGTCGACGAGGCCGAGCTCCTTCGCCTTGGCGGCGGGGAGCGGATCGCCGGTCGAGGTCATCGTCGCCGCAGCTTCGACGCCGACGACGCGCGGCAGGCGCTGGGTGCCGCCGGCGCCGGGCAGCAGGCCCAGCTTGACCTCGGGAACGCCGAGCTTCGCCGAGGGGACGGCAATGCGATAATGACAGACGAGCGCGGTTTCCAGACCGCCGCCGAGCGCGGTGCCGTGGATCGCCGCGACGACCGGCTTCGATGCCGCTTCGATGCTATTCAGCACCGCATTAAAATCGGGTCCACGCGGCGGCTTGCCGAATTCGCTGATGTCGGCGCCCGCGATAAAGGTCGCCCCGGCGCAGCGCAGCACGATCGCTTTCACGCTGTCGTCGGACAGCGCGGCGGCGAAATTGTCTTCAAGGCCCTGACGGACGTGCCAGCTCAGCGCGTTGACGGGCGGATTGTTGACGATGATGACGGCGACGTCGCCATCTTTTTCCATCGTGACGGAAACGGGGGTTTCTTCGGACATTTCAGGCTCCTTAAAAGATTCCGTTCGCTTCGAGCGAAGTCGAGAAGCGTCTAGCGCTGCGCTTCGCGTGTCTCGACTGCGCTCGACACGAACGGGGATGGGTTCTCAATTCAATCGTCAATTGCGGCGTGGACCAATGTCTTGACCTCGCGCCGCACGGGATAGGTGGAGGAGGGCATCAGCTGGGTCATGAACACCATGCAGATCTGCTCGACCGGATCGACGAAGAAGCCGGTCGAAAACATGCCGCCCCAATAATAGTCGCCGACCGACCCGGGGGTCATCGTCTGCGCCGGGCTTTCATTCACCGCAAAGCCGAGCCCGAAGCCGACCCCGGCATTTTCGGCCTCGGAAAAGATGCCGACGCTATGCTGCACCAGATCGCCGCCGCCGACGAGGTGGTTCGCGGTCATCAGTTCCAGCGTCTTGCGGCTGATGATGCGCGTGCCATCGAGCGCGCCGCCGCCGAGCAGCATCAGGCAGAAACGGTGATAGTCGGCGAGCGTCGAAGCGAGCCCGCCGCCGCCCGAATGGAAGCTGCGGTCCTTCGCCCAGCGGCTCTTGTCGCCGCTATCGAAGGCTTTCATTTTCGCCTGCGGGTCGAACGCATAACAGTCGGTCAGCCGGTGCTGCTGGTCGGCGGGTACCTTGAACCCGGTGTCGATCATGCCGAGCGGACCAAAGATGCGCTCCTGCAAGACCTCGGCAAACGGCTTGCCCTCGATCCGCTCGACCACCGCACCAAGCACATCGGTCGCCATCGAATAATTCCAGTGCGCGCCGGGGTCGAACTGGAGCGGAATTTTCGCCAGCCCCTCGATGAAGCTGTCCATCGTATAATCGGCATCGAAATCGTCGATCCGCATTTTGCGGTACGCCGCATCGACCGGGGTGCGCTCCTGAAAGCCGTAAGTCAGCCCCGACGTGTGGCGCAGCAGGTCGACCATGCGGATCGGCTGCGTCGGCGCGCGGGTCAGGAACGGCACATTGCCGCCGCCCGCGACAAAGACGCCGGTGTCCTTGAATTCGGGGCAGAATTTCACCAGCGGGTCGGACAGCGCAACCTTGCCCTCCTCGACCAGCATCATGAACGCGACGCTGGTGATCGGCTTGGTCATGCTCGCGATACGAAAGATCGCATCGTCCTTCAACGCCGCGCCCGGCCGCGCCTCACCGACGCACGACAAATGCGCGATCTCGCCGCGCCGCGACACCAGGGTCGCGGCGTGCGGCAGGCGGCCGATGCCGACATATTTGGCCTCGAGAAAGGCGGGAATGCGGTCGAGCCGCGCCGTGTCGAAACCGTGAGTCATGGCATCCCTTTTGACTGTGAAGGCTTCGCGCCTTCCTTTCGTTCCCGTTCGTGCCGAGCGAAGTCGAGACACCCCGAATGCACGCGCGACCGATGCGCATCTCGACTTCGCTCGATGCGAACGGAAGAGGGGAGGCAGATCAAAACCATTGTCTCAATGCGAAGTCTGGCCAAGCAGCTGGCGCGTCACCGGATGCGAACTGGTGAGCCCGCCGTCAACCGCGATCGCCTGTCCATTGACATAACTCGCCTGATCGCTGGCCAGGAACAGCGCCACATTGGCGAGCTCCTCGGGCTGCGCGGCGCGTTTCAACGGATTGAGCTGGCCCAGCTTGTGGGTGACCTCCTTGGCCTTGGCATAGTCGAAGGTCGGCTTGGTCATCCCGGTTTCGGTGAGCCCGGGGCAGATCGCGTTGACGCGCACGCCGCTGGTGGTCAGCTGCTGCGCCGCGGTCTTGGCCAGGTTGATGACCCCCGCCTTCGACGCCGAATAGGCGCCCGGACCCGCGCCCGAATTGAGGCCCGCGACGCTGGCGGTCAGCACGATCGCACCGCCGCGACCCTGATCGACCATGGCTTTTCCGGCATGTTTCACCATCAGCGCCGGGCCGATCAGATTGACGCGCAGCGTCTCGGCCCAGGCGATCGGATCGAAATCGAAGATGCCGCCCATGTCGCCGATGATCCCGGCGTTGGCGAAAGCGATATCGAGCGCGCCATAGTTGTCCTTGGCGGCAGCAACCAGCTTGGCGACATCGGCCTCGACGCCCGCGTCGATTTCCAGTCCGACCGCTTCACCGCCCGCGTCCTTCACCAGCTGCGCCGTCTCATGCACCGCCGCCGTCTTGTCGCCGAGGACCAGCTTCGCGCCCTCGGCGGCGAAGCGCAGCGCGCTGGCGCGGCCGATGCCCGAACCGGCACCCGTAATGATCGCAATCTTGCCGTCCAACGCGCCCATCATGCGCCTCCTGAAATCGTGGCCCCGCCATCGCACACGATGGTCTGGCCGGTGGTGAATGCCCCCGCGCGGCTGGCGAGGAAGACGGCGGCACCGGCGATTTCCGGCGGTTCGCCGATCCGGCGCAGACACGCCATGGCGGTCGCGCGTTTCAACGTCTCGGGATTTTCCCACAGCGCGCGCGCCATGTCGGTGCGGACCAGCCCGGGGGCGATACAGTTGACGCGGACCCCTTGCGCGCCGAATTCGACCGCAAAATTGCGCGCGACCTGCATGTCGGCGGCTTTCGAAATCCCGTAAGCGCCGATGACCGGCGATCCTTTCAGCCCGCCGACCGAACTGATGATGGTGATCGACCCCTCGCTGCGGCCTAGCATCTCGGGCGCGACCATCGAAATCAGCCAGTGGTTGGACAGGATATTATTGTCCATGATCTTGCGGAACTGATCGTCGCTGATCCCAAGGCCGGGGCCATAATAGGGGTTCGACGCGGCATTGCAGACCAGCGCGGTGATCTTGCCGAATGCGGCGCGCGTTTCGTTGACGAGATTCTGCAGGTCGTCCTTCGACGAGATGTTGGCGGCGACCGAAATCGCGGTACCGTCGCCGAACTTCGCGTTGATCTCGGCGGCAGTGGCATCGCAGGCGTCCTGCTTGCGGCTCGAAATCACGACCTTGGCGCCTTGCTCGGCCATCGCTTCGGCGGTGGCCTTGCCGATGCCGCGCGACGATCCGGTGATCAGCGCGACCTGGCCACTCATGTCGAACAGGCTCATGCGCCGGCCTTTCGTGCAAAGTCCCATGCGCGTTCGGCCAGCGGACGGACGCGCTCGGACATGTCCTTCGCGTGCTGCGACGAGGCGGTGCCTTCGATCACGCGCTTCTTGATGCCCTGAATAATCCCCGCGAGGCGGAAGAAATTATAGGCAAAATACCAGTTCATGTCGGGCACGCCGGTGCGGTCGGTGGCGGCGCAATAGCGCTCGACCATTTTGTCGAGCTCGGGAATGCCGAGCGCCTGCCGATCGAGATCCATGACGCCCGAGCGCCCGCCATTTTCGGTCACCCACGCCATCGCGACATAGGTGAAATCGGCGAGCGGATCGCCCAGCGTCGACAGCTCCCAGTCGAGCACCGCCAGAACCTCCGGCCGATCCTTGGCAAAGATCATATTGTCGATGCGGTAGTCGCCGTGGACGACGCTGGTGCGCGTCTGTTCGGGCAGGCTGGCGGGCAGGAACGCGATCAGCTGTTCCATCTCGTCCATCGTCTCGGTTTCGGCGAGGCGGTACTGCTTGGTCCAGCGGTCGACCTGGCGCCCGAAATAATTGCCCGGCTTGCCATAATCGGACAGCCCCGCCGCCTCGACATCGACCTTGTGCAGCGCGGCGAGCGTGTCGATCATCGCTTCATAGGTGGCGCGGCGGTTTTCGGGGGTCGATCCCGGCATTGCGCCGTCCCAGATCGTGTGCCCATCGACCATGCCCATGACATAGAACCAGCTGCCGGTGACGCTTTCGTCGGTGCACAGTCCATATTGGCGCGCGACGGGAAAGCCCATCTTATGCAGGCCGGACTGGACCTTATACTCGCGGTCGACCGCATGCGCCGAAGGGAGCAGCGGGCCATAGGGTTTGCGGCGCAGGACATAATTTCCCGACGGCGCGGAGATTTTGTAGGTCGGGTTCGACTGGCCGCCGGCAAATTTATGCTGGGTCAGCGGGCCTTCAAAACCCTCGACATTCGCTTCCATCCACGCGGTCAGCTTCGCTTCGTCGAGCACGTCGGCGCCCTCGGGCGCGACCGTGCCGCTGAAGGCCTTTTGCGCGTCGAGCGTCATAAGCCCCTCCCCTTCAGGGGAGGGGTTGGGGTGGGGTCTGTCGGGTTAGCACAAGGCCGCGAAACCCCTCCCGCTGCGACTAGGCAGCAAGCTGCCAAGTCTCGCTGCCCTCCCCTGAAGGGGAGGGAGGAAAAGATGCTCGCGCCCATCATTGATCGAAAACGATCACCGACCGCGCGGCGTCGCCTTTCTTCATCTTGTCGAACCCTTGGTTGATCCGCTCCAGCGGGATCGTCTCGGCGACGATGCTGTCGAGATCGAGCAGGCCTCGCAGGTAGAAATCGACGAGGCGCGGGATGTCGACGGGGAAGCGGTTGCCGCCCATGATCGCGCCCTGCAATTTCTTGCCCGAGAGCAAGTCCATCGCCGACAGGCCAACCTTTTCCGACAAAGGCATCATGCCCAGGATCGTCGCAGTACCGCCGCGGCGCAGCGACGCGACGGCAAGCGCCGCCGAGGCCGGACGCCCGACAGCTTCGATCGCATGATCGACCCCGCCCTTGCTGAGCTCGAGGATCTGCTTGGCGGCATCTCCGTCCATCGCGTCGACGACATCGGTCGCGCCCAGCTTCATCGCCAGCGCGCGCTTTTCGGGCATCGGGTCGGCGGCAATGATGCGCCCCGCGCCCGCAATCTTCGCGGCGTTGATCGTGGCCAGTCCGACCCCGCCGCAGCCGACGACCGCGACGGTCTCGCCCGGCGTCACCTTGCACGCGTTGAAGATCGTCCCCGCGCCCGTCGTCACCGCGCAGCCAATCACCGCGGCGCGGTCGAGCGGCATGTCGGGGTCGATCGCAACGCACGCATGTTCGTGGACGAGCATCGTTTCGGCAAAGGCCGACAAGTTGAGCATCTGGTTGACCAGACTGCCATCGGGGCGCGTGATGCGCGGCGCCGATCCGACTGCGCGCCGCGTATCGCCGCCCATGCACAGCGACATCCGGCCCGAAACGCAGAACTCGCAATGACCGCAGAAGGCCGACAGGCAGGTAACAACCGCGTCGCCGACCTTCACCGTCCGCACTTCGCTGCCGACCGCCTCGACTATGCCCGCCGCCTCATGCCCCGGAATCGCGGGCAGGGGGTGCGGATAGGCGCCGTCGATGAAATGCAGGTCCGAATGGCACAGCCCGCAGGCGGCGGTGCGAATGCGCACCTCGTGCGGGCCGCAATCGGCGATCTGTACCGTCTCGATCGACAGCGGCTGGCCGGGTTCGATCAGGATCGCGGCTTTGGTCATTTAAACTACCCTCTCTGCCGGTTTGCCCTGAGCCTGTCGAAGGGCCGTTCTTTCTTGTGGTCAAGAAAGGCGGTGCTTCGACAAGCTCAGCACAAATGGATTGTCCTTTAGCGTGACACCCCGATGTCGCCCGACGAAAAGCCCGGCTCGCTCGCCGCGCTATGCTTGGCGAATTCGATGCGGGCGATCGCGCGCTCATGCACTTCATCGGGACCGTCGGCGAGGCGCAGCGTCCGCTGATGGGCATAGGCGTTGGCCAGGCCGAAATCTTCGGACACGCCCGCCGCGCCATGCGCCTGGATCGCGTCGTCGATGATCTTCAGCGCCATGTTCGGCGCCTGCACCTTGATCATCGCGATCTCGGCGGCGGCGGCCTTGTTGCCGACCTTGTCCATCATGTCCGCGGCCTTCAGGCACAGCAGCCGGGTCATCTCGATGTCGATGCGCGCACGCGCCAGACGATGTTCCCAGATGCTGTATTCGGCGATCGTCTTGCCGAACGCGACGCGCGATTGCAGGCGTTTCGCCATCTTGGCGATCGCTTCCTCGGCGGTACCGATCGTGCGCATGCAGTGGTGGATGCGGCCCGGGCCAAGGCGCCCCTGCGCGATTTCGAAACCGCGGCCCTCGCCCAGCAGCATCGCTTCCTCGGCGTTGACGCGGACGTCCTTGAGCTCGATTTCCATATGGCCGTGCGGCGCATCGTCATAGCCGAACACGGGCAGGTGGCGCAGAATGGTGACCCCCGGCGCGTCGAGCGGCATCAGCACCATCGACTGCTGCGCGTGGCGCTTGGCATTGAAATCGGTCTTGCCCATCACGATCGCGATTTTGCAGCGCGGATCGCCCGCGCCCGACGACCACCATTTGGTGCCGTTGATGACATAATCGTCACCGTCGCGCTCGATCCGGCATTCGACATTGGTCGCGTCGGACGACGCCACCGCGGGCTCGGTCATCAGGAACGCCGAGCGGATTTCGCCGTTCATCAGCGGCAGCAGATATTTCTCTTTCTGCGCGCGCGTCCCGTAACGGTGGAACACTTCCATATTGCCGGTGTCGGGCGCCGAGCAGTTGAACACCTCGCTGGCGAACCCGATGCGGCCCATTTCCTCGGCGCACAGCGCATATTCCAGATTGGTGAGCCCCGGGCCTTCGAATGCGATCGTTTCGTCGACATGATGATGCGCCGCCGACTTGGGCGGCATGAACAGGTTCCAGATGCCCGCGGCCTTGGCCTCGGCCTTCAGTTCCTCGACGATCGGGATGACCTTCCAGCGGTCGCCCGCCTTGTCCTGTTCCTTGTACGTCGGGACCGCCGGGCGCACCTTGCGCTCGATGAATTCGCGCACCCGGTCGCGCCAATGAGTCTGCCGGTCGGTGAGATCGAAATCCATCTGAGCATCCTTTCCGTTTACGTTCGCGTAAGCCTTTGGACCGATTCGTCCCGCTTTGCCAACCCCTGCGGGCCGATTATTACCTCATTCCGTCGTCAACTGACATTTTCCGTCATGGATGCGCGCCGCTGGCGTCGGGATCCGCGCGCGCCGCGTCACCCAAAATGGCGATCCGTGCCTCATGATCGGCGCGCGAGATCGGAAAACGCCGCATGACGATCAGGCCTAGGATGCCGATGACGAGCACCGCTGTCATGTAACCCAAGGCCAGATTGCCAAGGATCGCATTGCTGATCTCGCCGGGCTGGGCTGCCGCGGGAAAGGCCGCGAATGACAGGATCAGCCCGGCGATGAAGATGCCGACACCCGTCGCGCATTTCTGCATGAAGAAATATCCGGCAAAGAACAGTCCTTCGGATCGCCGCCCGGTCTCGCTTTGCGATGCCTCGACAACATCGGCCATCATCGACGACGACAGGATCATCAGCATGATCGAAAAGCTGTTCGAGATGAATACGAGCGCGAACATCACCGCCGCGCTGGGCTTGCCGGGCAGGCCGGGAAATACACCCTGGATCCACGCGAAATACATCCCGCTGTTGACCAGCAGCGCGATTGCCCCGGCCAGGATGGCGCCGTCGCGCTTGCCCAGCCGTGCCGACAGCGGCGCCACGAACAGAAAAGCGGCAATCATCGATCCAAACAGCAGAAAGACATAGGCGATCAGCTCGCCCTGCGTCAGCTGCCAGAAAAAGCCGAGCAGATAATTGGTCATTGAAAAGGTGATGCCCTGATTGATGAAGCCGAACAGCGCGGCAAAGATCAGCCACAGAAAGGCGCGGTTCGACAGCGTATCGCGCATCTCGCCCAGTACCTGGCGCAGCGTCATCACCGGTTTGATGTCGGCCAGGTTCGACACCGCAATCCGCCGATGCTGGCCCGCCGCCGAAATCACTACCGCGCCCAGCATCATCAGCGCGCCGGTCAGCGCATAGGGGCCATAGCCGTCGGGATCGACCAGCCCCTTTTCGCCACCGAAAAACACGCCATAGGCAAGGAGCAGGACCAGCAGCCCGCCGGCCCACCCGAACAGGAAGCGATAGCGCATGACGATCGTGCGCTCGTCATAATCGGCGGTCAGTTCGGGGACGATCGCCACCGACGGCACCTCGCAGCACGACACCAGCGAGCGGACGATGATCGCAAAGCCGATCAGCCAGGCCACGGTCATCGAATCGGACATTTCGGGCGGGTGCCACAGCAGCATCCACGCAATCGCCAGCGGCACCGGCGCGATATAGAGCCACGGCAGACGGCGGCCCCAGCGGCTGCGCGTGCGGTCGGTCAATTCGCCGATCACCGGATCGACAAAGGCATCGGCGATCAGCGCGACCATGATCGCGGTGCCGACGATCCCGGCGTCGAGGCCGACAACCTGATTGTAGAACAGCAGCAGGAAGGTCGAAAAGCCGTTGTCCTTGACGCCATAGGCGATGCTGCCCAGACCATGCGTTGCTTTCAGCCACACGGGGAGTTTTTCGGGGCGCGGCACCGCGGCGGTTGCCGCCGCTGTGGTCACGCCGACGCTCCCGCCTTGGCGGCCTCCTCCATTGCCGTCAGCGCGTCGAACATGCCGGGCGTTTGCTTGTCCCACGCATGGCGCTGGCCGATCGTCAGCCCGCCGTCGACCAGCAGGTGGGTGCCGGTCATGAAACTGGACTCTTCGCTCGCCAGATAGGCGACCGCATTGGCGATGTCGTCGGGCTGGCCGCCGCGCGCCACCGGCTGCGCCTGCGCGCTCATCCCGGCGATCACGGCGTTGGCCTGCTCCTTCATCGCGTCGGGAACCTCGAGCGACGCGGTGAAGATATTGGTGTTGATGAAGCCGGGGCAGATTGCGTTCACGCGGATGCCGTACTGCGCGAGGTCGGTCGCAGCGACCTTGCTCAAGTGCAACACCCCCGCTTTTGCGACGGCGTAGGCGATTGGCGAATAGCCGGCCCCGAGCGCCGCGACGCTGGCGGTGTTGACGATGCTCGCGCCCTTCCGCCCCTTCATGTGCGGCGCGGCATAACGGATCCCCATCGCGACCGATTTCAGCACCAGGTCCATCGTCCGGTCCCATCCTTCGGGGGTGATTTCGTCGATTGGCGCGCGGTCGCCGCCCGCTGCGGCATTGTTGAAGACGATGTCGATACCGCCGTCCTTTGCCGCGGCCGCGTCCATCAATGCTTCAATGTCCGACGGCTTTGTGACGTCGCAGCGGACAAAGTCGATCTTGCCGTTCGACTGTTCGGCGAGCGCGCGGCCGCCTGCTTCGTCGATGTCGGCGGCAAAGACATGCGCGCCTTCGCCTGCCAGTTTCAGCACTGTGGCCTTGCCGATACCTGATGCCGCGCCGGTGACGACGGCGACTTTGCTTGCGAATCGCATATCCTGCTCCCGTTTTCTTTTGCCACTTAGCTTAGGGGCGAAGCGGGGCGCGTCAACGCTGGCCTGTCGGACGCTACGGTGCCGTAACGGCAGGGACGGGCGTCCAAGTTGACGCTTGCGTAAAGCAGGCGAATCCCCCTAGATTTGGCGCGGAAGAGGAGCATTGACGATGAGCGATCTGGCCGCATTCCGCGCCGAAACCCGTGCCTGGCTGGAGGCGAACTGCCCCGCCGAAATGCGCGAGCCCGTCCGCGAAGAAGGCGACGTCTGTTGGGGCGGACGCAAATGGGTGTTCAAGAATGACGCCCAGAAGACGTGGCTCGAAGCCTGCGTTGCCAAGGGCTACACCGTCCCCGACTGGCCCAAGGCCTATGGCGGCGCCGGGCTGACCCCCGAACAGACCAAGATCCTCAAACAGGAAATGAAGCGCATCCACGCGCGTTCGCCGCTCGACAGCTTCGGCATCTGGATGCTCGGCCCCGCGCTGCTGCAATTCGGGACCGAGGAGCAGAAAGTCCAGTATCTCAATCCGATCGCGCGCGGCGAAATCCGCTGGTGCCAGGGCTATTCGGAACCCGGTTCGGGCAGCGATCTCGTCTCGCTCCAGACGTTCGGCGAAGACAAGGGCGATCATTGGGTCGTCAACGGATCGAAGATCTGGACCAGCTACGCCGACCAGGCCGACTGGATTTTCTGCCTCGTCCGCACCGACAAGGCGAACAAATATCAGGGCATCACCTTCATGCTTTTCGACATGGAAAGCCCGGGGGTCACGACCAAGCCGATCCTGCTGATCAGCGGCAACTCGCCCTTCTGCGAAACCTTCTTCGACGATGTGAAGGTGCCAAAGGACCAGTTCGTCGGCGAGATCAACCGCGGCTGGGATGTCGCCAAATATCTGCTCGGCCACGAACGCGAGATGATCTCGGGCGGCGGCGCCGGCGGCGACATGGTCAGCATCGGCGGCGCGTTCGCGAAATCCTTTGGCAAGAATGCCGCGGGCGAACTCGACGATCCGATCCTGCGCGCCGAAATGGCGGCGTTCGATACCGACGTCTTTGCCTATCGCGCGATGGGCGAGCGTTTTATGGATATGTGGAAGACCGGCCGCGCGCATCCCGCCAGCTCGAACATGATGAAATATGTCGGCACCGAGCTCAACAAGCGCCGCCACGAACTCGTCATGTCGGGTGGCGGCAGCGAAGCGCTCGAATGGGACAGCGAAGAGACCAAGGGCGGCGCCCGCGCGCGCGGCTGGCTGCGCACCAAGGCCAATTCGATCGAAGGCGGCACGAGCGAAGTCATGCTCAACGTCATCGCCAAGCGTATTTTGGATTTGCCGGGGGCTTAGAACGGAAACACGCCCTCCCCTTCAGGGGAGGGCAGCGAGACTTGGCAGCTTGCTGCCTAGTCGCAGCGGGGTGGGCCTCGCAGGCCGCGCAAGGCCGCTGGCCCCCACCCCAACCCAGTGGCGGGTCGATCATGCCCCCGGCATGATCTAAACCGTCCGGGGGACGGTTTACCCGCCACTCCTGAAGGGGAGGGGCTTAGGAGAAACAAAATGCCACTCTACTACAATGACGACCAGGCGATGCTCAAGGACAGCGTCGCGCCCTTCGTCGCCGAACAGGCCCCCGTGTCGCACCTGCGCAAACTGCGTGACTCTGCCGACGCCACGGGCTTCTCCCGCGACCTGTGGGCGCAGTTCACCGAAATGGGCCTGCCGGGGATGCTCGTTCCCGAGGCGCATGGTGGGCTCGGCATGGGCCATATGGAGGCGGGGATCGTGCTCGAGGAAATCGGCCGCAACCTGACCCCCTCGCCCTTCCTGTCGACCAGCGTCGGCGCGGTCGCCGCGCTCGCCAAGGCGGGCGGCACACAGGCGGGCCGCTGGCTTCCCGCCATTGCCAGCGGCGAGGCGATCATCGCACTCGCGATCGACGAAGGCGCCAAGCACCGCCCCGACCGTATCGCGACCACCGCGACGCGCGCCGGCAATGGCTTTCGTCTCGATGGCAAGAAAAGCTTCGTCCTCCATGGCCATGTCGCCGACATGAGCATCGTCGCGGCGAAGACCGACGGCGGAATCACTTTGTTTGCGGTGCCGAAGGATGCCAAAGGCGTCACCGCCGATCCGCGCCGCCTTGTCGACTCTTCGCTCGCGAGCCATGTCACCCTCGACGGCGTCGAGGTCGATGCCGACGCGGTGATCGGCGAGGTCGATGCCGGCGGCGACATCCTCGACGCGCTGCTCGCCGCCACCCGCACCGGTGCCGCCGCCGAAATGGTCGGCGTCGGGCAGGGCGCGATGGACATGACCGTCACTTATCTCAAGGAACGCAAGCAGTTCGGCAAGCTGATCGGCGAGTTCCAAGGGCTCCAGCACCGCGCCGCGCATCTCTACGGCGAAATGGAAGTCGCGCGCGCTACCGTTATGAAGGCGCAGCAATTGCTCGATGAAGGCAATGAGGGCGCCAAGCTGATGGTCTCGGTCGCCAAGGCCAAGGCCGGCCGCGCCGCCAACCTCGCGGTGCGCGAGGGCGTGCAGATGCACGGCGGCATCGGCATGACCGACGAATATGACATCGGCCTCTATATGAAACGCGACCGCGCGCTCGCCGAATTTATGGGCGACGTGCATTACCACATCGACCAGGTCGCGCGGATGAACGGGTACTGAGTTAATTGAAACCCCTCCCCTTCAGGGGAGGGGCAGCGAGACTTGGCAGCTTGCTGCCTAGTCGCAGCGGGGTGGGCACCGAAGTCTGCGCAACCTCGCAACCCCCACCCCAACCCCTCCCCCGAAGGCGAGGGGCTTTAAGGAGCCCACTAGAATGAACCTCCAAGACATGTTCGGCCTCGACGGCCGCATCGCCCTCGTCACCGGCGGCTCGCGCGGCATCGGCAAGATGATCGTCGAGGGCTATCTCGCCGCAGGCTGCGCCCGCGTGTACATCTCGGCGCGCAAGACCGCGCAGATCGAGGAAGCCATCGCCGATTTCGACACCCGCTATCCGGGCAAGGTTATCGGCCTGCCGGTCGACCTTGCCACGGTCGAAGGCTGCCGCGCGCTCGCCAAGGAACTCGAAGCGCGCGAGGAACGCCTCGACATCCTCGTCAACAATGCCGGCGCCGCATGGGGCGAACCCTTCGAGGGCTTCCCCGAAGCGGGCTGGGACAAGGTGATGGACATCAACGTCAAATCGCCCTTCTTCCTGACGCAGGCGCTGCACGGACTGCTCAAGGCGGGCGGCTCGCATGAGCGCCCCGCGAAAGTCATCAACATCGGCTCGATCGACGGCCAGCGGCTCAATCCGTGGGAAACCTACAGCTATCACGCATCGAAAGCCGCGATCCTCTACCTCACCAAGCGCCTCGCCGCGCGGCTGGTCACCGATCATATTCTGGTCACTGCGATCGCCCCGGGCGCCTTTCAGTCGGACATGAACAAGGCGGCGCGTGACCATGGCGATGCGGTCGCGAAAAGCATCCCCGTGAAGCGCATCGGCGTTCCCGAGGATATGGCGGGCGCCGCGATCTTCCTCGCGTCGAAAGCTGGCGACTATGTCGTCGGCGACACGATCACCGTCGACGGCGGGCTGGTGCATGGCGACCTGAAGACGAGCATCGACGCCTAACGTAAGCCCCTCCCCGTCAGGGGAGGGGTTGGGGTGGGGTCTGTCGGCTTAGCGCAAGGCCGCAAAACCCCACCCGCTGCGACTAACGAACAAGTTCGTAAGTCTCGCTGCCCTCCCCTGAAGGGGAGGGCGAGGGCCGATTGACTCGCCCAGCTTCAAGGTGTATTATATAACTAATGCACCAAGGAGAATCCCCATGCGCCTCGCGTTCCTGATCCCCCCGATGATGTTCCTCGCGGCCTGCGGGTCTGACGAGAAAGCCAAGGACGCCACTGAGGTCTCGATCAACGCGGGCGACGACCAGGGCGGCGTCCAGATCAAGGCCGGCAAGGACGGCGGCAATATCAAGATCGGCGGCGAAGGCGCGTCGATCGACATCAACATCCCCGATTTCGTCGACCTCGACATCGAAAGCGATTTCGACATCGATGGCGTCAAACTCTACCCCGGCAGCAAGGTGACCACGGTCGACGTCGATGCCAACGACAAGAATGGCGCCGACAAGGCCGTGGTCAAACTTGGCTTCACCTCCCCCGCCGCGCCGACCAAGGCTGCCGACTGGATGGCGGGCGAATTTGCCAAAAAGGGCGTCAAGGTTACTCGCACCGGCAATATGCTCGCGGGCAAGGACAAGGACGGCGCCGATTTTCGCATCAACTTCGCCCCTGACGGCGCGACCGCCAAGGGCGAGGTGGTGATTGTGAAGAGCTGAGGGGCAGCCCAACACCCACCTCCGTTCGTGTCGAGCGAAGTCGAGACACGCTAGCGCTGCGTTGACGTGTCTCGACTTCGCTCGACACAAACGGGATCAGGCGTGGGTCGAACCTTACCCGCTATTCCGCAATGCCGTCGCAATCGCGTTGATCGTCAGCTGGATTCCTTCGGCGATCCGCGGGTCGGTTTCCCCCGCCCGGTGCCGCTTCATCAACTCGATCTGAAGTAAATTCAGCGGTTCGATATAGGGCAGCCGCAACCGGATCGACGCCTCGAGCGCCGGGTTCTTCTCCAGCAACCGCGTCTGCCCGGTAATGTCCAGCAACCCGTCATGCGCGCGGTTCCATCCGTCGCGGATGCGGCCAAAGATCGCGTCATGGCCATCGACATGCGCTGCCAGCTCGGCATAGCGCGCCGCGATCCCCATGTCGGACTTCGCCAGCACCATTTCCATATTGCCGAGCAGCGCCGCAAAAAATGGCCAGCCCGCCGCCATGTCGGCCAGCAGCGCCTTGTCGCCGAACGCCGCAAAACCTTCGCCGGTCCCGTACCAGCCCGGCAGCATCGCGCGCGCCTGCGCCCAGCTGAACACCCACGGGATCGCGCGCAGATCCTCGATCGCGCTCGACTTGGTGCGGCTCGACGGCCGCGACCCGATCTTTAGCGTCGCGATCTCGGCGATCGGGGTCATCGCGCGAAAGAAATCCTTGAACGTCGGGGTGTCGTACACCAACCCGCGATAGGCGGCGAAGGCGCTATCCGAGAGTTGGTCCATCGCCGCGGTAAAGCGCGCCGCGTCGGCATCGCTCAGCGCCTCGGGCTCGAGGCTCGCGAGCAGGCTCGCCGATACCATCGCTTCCAGGTTTGTCGCCGCGCTCGCCGCGGTGCCATATTTCGCTGCGATCACCTCGCCCTGTTCGGTGATCCGGATGCGCCCCTGCACCGTGCCCGCGGGCTGGGCGCGGATCGCGGCAAAGGCGCTGCCGCCGCCGCGTCCGACCGCGCCGCCGCGGCCGTGGAACAATTGCATCGCCGTATCGGCCTCGTCGAACACCGGGGTCAGCGCCTGCGACGCCTGATGCAGCCCCCAGGTCGAGGTCAGATACCCGCCATCCTTGTTCGAATCCGAATAGCCGATCATCACTTCCTGATGTCCGCGCACCCCGACCTGCGGGCCGATTTCGGGCATCGCGAAATAGCGCGCCATGATGTCGGGCGCCTTGTCGAGATCGGCAATCGTCTCGAACAGCGGCACCACCATCAGGTTCGATTGGCCCGCCGCCTCGCCGCTCCGCCACAATCCGGCTTCGCGCGCCAGCACATGAACCTCCAGCAGGTCGGACAAGGTCTGCGCCATGCTGATGATCCACTGGCAGATCGCTTGCCCGCCCAGCCGCGCGCGGACATCGGCAGCGGCGTGGACGATCGCGAGTTCGCCGGCGGTCTCGTCGCTCCACTGGTGCCACGGGGCGGCGAGGGGCCGGTCACTTTGCAGCTCGGCGGTGAGCAGCGCGACGCGTGCCTCTTCGTCCAGCGCCAGATAGTCGGCGCACACGCCCGACACCTTGAGCAATTCGGCGAGCACACGTTCGTGCACCGCGCTGTTCTGCCGCATGTCGAGCGTCGCAAGGTGGAACCCGAACACTTCCACGGCGCGGATCAAACGCCCGAGCGCGCCGATCCCACCGAACTGGCCTTGGCTGTTCGAAGACAAGCCATTGGCGATCGTAACCAGATCGCGGCGAAAATCGGCAGGGGTCGCGTAAGGCAAACCCTTCAGCGCCGACGGCCGCGGCGGCGCCTTGCCGACAATCTGCGTATAGGTCGCGCACAGCCGCGCATAAATACCCGACAGCGCGCGGCGATAGGGTTCGTCGCGGCGGCTCGGCGCGCCATCGCCGCTTGCCTCGGCCAAAGCTTCTACCGCGTCGGGAACCGCAGCCAGGCTCGCCGACACCGACAGCTCGGCGCCCAGCCCATGCACCGCGTCGATATAATGGCCCAGCACCGCGGCGGCATTGCGCCCCGTCGCCATGACCATCGTCTCGGCGGTGACGAAGGGGTTGCCGTCGCGGTCGCCGCCGATCCAGCTGCCGACGCGCAGGAAGCTGGCGGGGCGCTGCCCCAGCTCGGCTTCCCAGCGCGCGTAAAGCTTGGGAACGACCGGCAGGAACACATCGCGCAAATAGGTCAGCGCATTGTCGATCTCGTCGGCAACGAACAATTTCTCCATGCGCAGCGGCCGCGTCTGCCACAGCAGCACGATCTGGCGCCGGATCGCATCTTCGACGACGTCGCCCTCGGGCGTCTCGTCGGCGCCGCTGTCGCGCAGCAGCATCAGTTCGGCGATGCGGTTCTTGTGGTCGAGCATCGATTTGCGCCGCACTTCGGTCGGGTGCGCGGTCAGCACCGGCGCAACGAGCGAGGCGCTCAGCAAGGCCGCGATCGCATCGCTATCGATCCCGTCGCCCTTCAGCTTCTCGATCGCCGCCGCGACCGTCGCCTCGGGCTCCGCCGCAACCCCCTGCCGGTCCTCGGCCAAGTTCGCGAGCATCGAAAACAGCATGAACCCGCGCACGAACGCGACCGTGTCATCCAGGCTCAGTGCATCGAGCCCCGGATCGATCGCCTCGGCCCCCGCAATCCCGCGATGCCGGTCGACGCTCGACGAGCGGATATATTCGGTCTGCCGAAACAATTTGTCGCCGCCATAGGCACGAATGACGTCGCCCAGGATCCGCCCCAGATAGCGGATGTCGGGATTTTGCGAGATCTGGATCGGCGGCCCCATGACGCGATTGCTGCACCTGCGAAGGCGCGGGGTCAAGCGGCGCATAGCTATGCGCGCGATTGATTAGTTCGTCTTGACCAGCACCAACATCCCCATGTCGATCGCGCGGCGGCCATCGAACGCAACGCTGTTGCGCGTATCGGTGATGAACATCAGCCGCCCCGACGCGTCGGTGATGCGCGCCGACACCGCATAGCTGTGGCGCGGGTCGAGCGGGCGCTGGTCGACGGTCAGCGAAAAGGCAAAGGGCACCTGCCGCCCGTCGGCGGTGAAGCGTTGCTGGGCGATCGTCTTTGCGGGTGCGTCCATCAGGCTGACGTCGGCCAGGGTGATTTCGACCTGCGCGGTCGGCGGCAAGGCGATGCGCTCGCGATAGGTGATCTGGCCGGTGACGGTCACCGGTTGCTCGGCGGGCGTCGTCATGCACGCCGCGAGCGGCAGGGTTGCGAAGCTAAGCGCGATGGCGCGGACGATACGGACCATGATCTTTTCCTTACCAGACTGCACCCCTGCGAAGGCAGGGGTCCATCTCCGGTCGATGCCGAATAAAACCGGCAGGAGATGGGTCCCTGCCTTCGCAGGGACACGGGAAGCTAAAGACATATCTCAATCAGACGGGGCAGCCTATCCCTCCAGCTCGACATCCCAATATAACCAGTCGATCCAGCTTGTATGCAGATACCCCGGCGGAAAGGCGCGGCCATTGTCCTGCAGCTGCCAGCTCGTCGGGCGCCACGGCTGGCGATAGATCGGCATCCGCGCCTGTTGCGGCGTCCGCCCGCCTTTTTTGAGGTTGCATGGCGCACAGGCCGTCGTGACATTTTCCCATGTCGTCCGCCCGCCGAGCCGCCGCGGCACGACATGGTCAAAAGTCAGGTCCTTGCCTGACCCGCAATACTGGCACGCAAAGCGGTCGCGCAGGAACAGGTTGAAGCGGGTGAAGGCCGGGTGCTGCGATGGTTTCACATATTGGCGCAGCGCGATGACGCTGGGGATCGGCATCGTCCGCGTCGGCGAGTGAATCTCGCGCTCGTAATTTTCGACGATGGTGACGCGGTCGAGGAAAACCGCCTTGACCGCAGTCTGCCACGGCCACAGGCTCAAGGGATAATAGCTGAGCGGGGTGTAGTCGGCGTTGAGAACGAGCGCCGGGCAACTATCGGGATGCCGGGCAAGATCGGGATGGAACATGGCTAGTTATGCTGCCCCCATTGCTTCACGGGATGGCGCGCCACTGCCTTCCCTGCGTGACACCATCATTACATGCCCGATCAGATTCTGACGTCAAGGGGGCATCTGCCGCAAGATATGGAAGGATTTTGATGACGTCGGCACAGTATATGGAGTTTTTACCACGGCGATGCTGACCCGTTTCGCGCCCAGCCCGACCGGTGACCTGCATCTGGGTCACGCTTACAGCGCGGTGCTGGCGCATGCCGCGGCGCGCGCGGCGGGCGGGCAATTCCTCATCCGCATCGACGATATCGACGGCAGCCGCTCGCGCGAGGACTATGTCGCCGCGTCGCTCGCCGATCTGGCGTGGCTCGGGCTCGGCTGGGATAGTGAGCCGATGCGCCAGTCGGCGCGACTGAGCGATTACGCCGCCGCGCTCGATACGCTCCGCGCCCGCGACCTCGTCTATCCCTGCTTCTGCACCCGCGCCGATATTGCCGCGAGCCTTTCGGCACCGCATGGCCCGTCGGGGGCGGTCTATCCCGGCACCTGCCGAAATCTGCCTGAAGCTGAGCGCGAGCGGCGGATGGCGACCGAGCCGCATTGCTGGCGTCTAGATACCGCGCGGGCATCGGCGATGGTCGGTGATCTGATGTGGGAAGAACAAGGGCAGGGGATGCGCCCCGCCGATCCGCTGGCGCATGGCGACATCGTCCTCGCGCGCAAGGACGCCCCCGCCAGCTATCATCTCGCCAGCACGCTCGACGACGCCGCGATGGGGGTCACGCACGTCATCCGCGGCGCCGACCTGGTCGCCGCGACCGATGTTCACCGCCTCCTTCAGGCGCTGCTCGACCTGCCCACTCCGCTGTACCGCCATCACGCACTGGTCTGCGGCCCCGACGGCAAGCGGTTGGCGAAGCGCGACGCCGCGGCCTCGCTCGCCGCAATGCGCGCGAGCGGTGTCGATGGCCCCACGCTCGCCGCCAATCTGCTCGCCGGACGGCTTCCCACTGGTTATTCGCTGCAAATGCCCTAAATAGGGGCCATGAACATCTTGCTGATCATCGGCGTCGTCGTGGCGGCCGGCTTCGTCCTCTTCTCGCTCGCGCGGGGGCTCTTCTATTTTTCGCAAGGTCACCGGGCGGTGATCGACGGAAAAGTCGAGGAAAATCAGGTGATGCAGAACAAGATGATGATGTCGCGCGTCAAATGGCAGGCGATCACCATCATCCTCATCGTGCTGATTGGCCTGCTCGCCGCGGGCGGCTGATCGGGGACGCTTCTTCTTCCGTTCGTGTCGAGCGAAGTCGAGACACCGGGAAGGCCAGCACGAACGATGAGTGTCTCGACTTCGCTCGACACGAACGGGGTAGGGTGATGGTCCCACAACGGATTATCCACACATGGTCAAACTCAACAAAATCTACACGCGCACTGGCGACGACGGCACCACCGGGCTGGTCGATGGCTCGCGGATCGCCAAATCGGCGTCGCTGATGGCGGCGATCGGCGATGTCGATGAAGCGAACAGCGCGATCGGCATCGCGGTCGCCGCGCTCCATCCGAACAGCGACGCCACCGCGATGCTCGTGCGGATCCAGAACGAGATGTTTGACCTTGGGGCCGACCTCGCCACCCCCGCCGACATCCAGTTCGGCTTTGGCCCGCACGACATGGCACTGCGCATCGTCCCCAGCCAGATCGCGCGGCTGGAGGACGAGATCGACCGCATGAACGACGATCTTGACGCGCTCAAGAGCTTCATCCTGCCCGGCGGCACCGACGCGGCGGCGCGGCTCCATCTTGCGCGCGCGGTAACGCGCCGCGCCGAACGGGCGGCGGTCGCGGCAGGAAGCGAGCGCGACCTCAACCCGCTCGCGCTCACCTATCTCAACCGCCTGTCCGACCATCTGTTCGTGCTCACCCGGCACCTCAATGCCGCAGCGGGCGGTGACATTTTGTGGAAACCCGGCGCGACACGGTAACCGCATAATCCTCCCTGTCGCGCAGCGATGGGGAGGTGGCAGCGCGAAGCGCTGACGGAAGGGCGTTGGAACTTCCGTTGCGGCCCCTCCACCCCTTGCTTCGCAAGCGGTCCCCCTCCCCATGGCTTCGCCACAGGGAGGATCGGCACTGTTCCCCAAATGTTCTAGACATTTCGCCACCGCGTAACCATATTCCTTCGTCATGCGAAACCGAATCGCACCGCGGGGGATTGTCTCATCATGGCCAGCCGAACCGACGCTTCACCTCTCGCGCAAACCGCCCACACGCCCGACCTGCTCGCGCAGCGTTTCGCCGCCACCCGCCGCCTGTCGCTCGACCTCGTCGCAACGTTGTCCGACGCCGACGCCAGCGCCCAGTCGATGCCCGACGCCTCGCCCGCCAAATGGCACCTCGCGCACACGACATGGTTTTTCGAAACCTTCATCCTGCGCGACCATGTGGCGGACTATAGCGCGTTCGACGATCGCTACGCCTATCTATTCAACAGCTATTATGAGGCCGAGGGACCGCGCCACGCGCGCCCGCAACGCGGTCTGCTGACCCGCCCCTCGCTGGACGACATCTGCATCTGGCGCGCGCATGTCGATACCGCGGTGCAGACCGCGCTCCCCGACCTGCCCCCCGCGGCACACATATTGATCGAACTCGGCATCCAGCACGAACAGCAGCATCAGGAATTGCTGCTCACCGACCTCAAACATCTCTTCGCGCAAAACCCGCTCGGACCGGCGGTGTGGGAAAAAACCGCCATCGCGAGTGAAGTTACGCAGTTTTCCGCCATGAAATGGATTGAGGGCAATGCGGGCGTGACCCAGGTCGGCCATGATGGCGACGGCTTCGCCTTCGATTGCGAAGGCCCACGCCACGATACGCTCCTGCCCCCGCACGCGCTCGCCAGCCGCCCGGTCAGCAACGGCGAATGGCAGCAATTCATCGCCGATGGTGGCTATCACACGCCCTCGCTCTGGCTCAGCGACGGCTGGGCGTGGGTGCAAAGCGAAAGCATCGACGCCCCCGCCTATTGGGACGGCGACCGCCACTTCACCCTGTCGGGTTGGCAGGCCATCGACCCCGCTGCCCCGGTTACCCATATCAGCTTTTTCGAGGCCGACGCCTTCGCCAGCTGGGCAGGCGCGCGCCTCCCGACCGAGTTCGAATGGGAAGTCGCCGCAGCGCGCCTCGACCCGGCCTCGGGGCAACAGCTCGACGTGGCAGGGCCGGCGCACCCTGCCGCCGCGGTCGATGACACCGGCTTGCAACAGATGTTCGGCAGCGTGTGGGAATGGACCGGCAGCGCCTATCGCCCGTACCCCGGCTTCCGCGCCGCGCCCGGCGCGGTCGGCGAATATAATGGCAAGTTCATGAGCGGCCAGTTCGTGCTGCGCGGCGGCAGCTGCGCGACCCCGCGCGGCCATCTGCGCGCCTCCTACCGCAATTTCTTTTACCCCCACCAGCGCTGGCAATTCACCGGCGTGCGTTTAGCCAAGGATCTCTGACATGGGCGTTGTTCGCAATCTTCGGCAGGTCGATGCCGATGCCGCGGGAGTCGATATCGCCTTCCGCGCCGACGTCCATGCCGGTCTGGCGCAGGCGCAAAAAGCGGTTCCGGCGCGCTGGTTCTATGATGCCACCGGCTCGGCGCTGTTCGAGGATATCACCGCGCTGCCTGAGTATTATCCGACGCGCAGCGAGACCGATCTGCTCACCCGCCACGCCGCCGATATCGCAGCGGCAGTCGGCCCGAGCCGCGCGGTTGTCGAACTGGGCTCGGGCAGCTCGACCAAGACCCCGCTTTTGCTCGATGCGATCGCGCCCGCGGCTTATGTGCCGGTCGATATCTCCGGCGATTTCCTGCGCGATAGCGCCCGCACGCTTGCGACGCGTTTTGACGGGTTGCCCGTCTATCCGGTTGAGGCCGACTTTACCCAGCGCGTCGATATGCCGCGCGAAATCGCCGCTATGCCCAAGCTCGGCTTTTTCCCGGGCAGCACGATCGGTAATATGGTTGCGCGCACCGCGGTCGATTTGCTCCGCAACTGGCGCGAAGCACTGGGCGAGGGATCCCTGCTTCTGATCGGCATCGACCGGATCAAGGATGAGCGTGTACTGGAACTCGCCTATGATGATCCGGCGGGCGTCACGGCGGCGTTTAACCTCAACCTGCTCGAACGGATCAACCGCGAGCTGAACGGTGACATTCCGGTCGAAAATTTCACCCACCGCGCGGTCTGGAACGGCGTCCATGCGCGGATCGAAATGCATCTCGTCGCGGCGTGCGACTTGGATTTCACCATCGATGGGCGTGACTATCATATGGCGGCAGGCGAGACGATCCACAGCGAGAACAGCCATAAGTACGGCCCCCGCGATGCCAACCTGCTGCTGCGCGCCAGCGGCTGGACCCCGGTCGCGACGTGGGACGACACCGACCCCGCCTTCGCGCTGATCCTCGCTGAAGCAACCGAGTTCCGCTCGGCCCCTTGACGCTGACCGCCGATGACGTAGGGCAACCATCAAATCGTCATCCCGGCGAAAGCCGGGATCTCGCCCTTTCGCCAGAACGCAGCGGTGAGGTCCCGGCCTTCGCCGGGATGACGGATGAAAGCCTTAAGGTTGTTTTGGAGAATAAGGTCATGATCGTCGGCGTCATCGGGGCAGGGCAAATGGGCGCGGGGATTGCGCAAGTGTCAGCGGGCGCCGGTCACGACGTGCTGCTGTCGGACATCGATCTGGCACGCGCCGAAGCGGGCAAGGCGGGGATCGCCAAAGCGCTCGGCCGCCTCGTCGCCAAGGACAAGATGACGCAGGGCGATGCCGATGCTCTGCTCGGCCGTATTGCCCCGGTCGCCGACCACAGCGCCTTCGCCCCCGCCGACCTCGTCATCGAGGCCGCGACCGAGCGCGAAGACATCAAGCGCGCGATCTTCGCTAGCGTCGGTCCGCATCTGTCTGACACCGCGATCCTTGCCAGCAACACCAGCTCGATCCCGATTACCCGGCTCGCCCAAGCATCGCCCGATCCGGCGCGCTTTATCGGGGTGCATTTCTTCAATCCGGTGCCGGTGATGGGGCTGATCGAATTAATCCGCGGCCTCGCCACCAGCGACGCGACGCTGCAAGCCGTCGAAGCCTTCGGCCGTGGCCTCGGAAAGGAGATCGTCCACGCCAACGACGCGCCCGGCTTCATCGTCAATCGCGTCCTCATGCCGCTGATCAACGAAGCGGTGTTCGCACTGGGCGAGGGTGTTGCGACGATGCAGGACATCGACGCCGGCTGCCGCCTGGGGCTCAATCATCCGATGGGGCCAATCACGCTGGCCGACTTTATCGGGCTTGATACCTGCCTCGAAATCATCCGGGTGCTGCACAGCGGCACCGGCGACCCCAAATTCCGCCCGGCGCCGCTGCTGGTGCAATATGTCGAGGCGGGCTGGGTCGGAAAAAAGGCAGGGCGCGGCTTTTACGACTGGACGGGAGCCGAACCGGTTCCGACGCGTTAGCAGCTTATGCGGTCAGGGAACCGCCAAGGAGGCGTCATATGCAAAGCACATTTTTCGTTACATTGTCGGCCACCGCTGTGGCTGCCTCGCTCGTCATCGCGGCACCGGCCTATGCTCAGGCGGGATCGCCGGAAAATTCGACCATCAAGGACACCGCCAACAAAGTGACCGAACCGTTTGACGGCAAGGAAGCGCCCGCGAAGCTGATCGCGGTTCAGGGCGATCCCTATTCCTTGGCGGGCCTGCGCAAATGCGCCGCGATCCAGCAGGAAATCGTCGAACTGGACGAAGTGCTCGGTCCCGACGTCAACGAAACCGAAGAAGAAAGCAGGGATAAAAAGCGCGAGCGCACCGCCGGCCGCGTCGCCGGCAGCGTTGCCGGGTCGATCATCCCGTTCCGCAGCCTGATCGGTGAAATCACTGGCGCCAATGCCGAACGTCGCCGCTATGCCGAAGCGGTCTATGCCGGAACAGTACGGCGCGGCTTTCTGAAAGGTGTCGGGCTGGAACGCGGCTGCAAGGCGCCCGCGCGGCCCTGATAGACGGAGGGCGTGGGGAGGGGGTATTCCATGAACGTCGACAATATCCGCAGCTTTACCGTCGATGTTCCGCAGGCGGCGCTCGACGATCTGAAAGACCGTCTGGCGCGGACGCGCTGGCCCGAGAGGGAAACGGTCGACGACTGGGATCAGGGCATTCCGCTTGCCTATGCGAAGGAACTGGCGGCCTATTGGCTTGACCAACATGATTGGCGCGTTGTCGAGGCGCGACTGAATGCCCTGCCCAATTATCTGGCGACGATCGACGGGCTCGACATTCATTTCCTCCATGTCCGGTCGGCCAATCCGGCGGCGCGACCGCTGGTGCTGACGCATGGCTGGCCGGGGTCGGTGCTGGAGTTTCTCGACGTCATCGAACCGCTATCGGCCGACTATCATCTCGTGCTCCCGTCGCTCCCCGGTTACGGCTTTTCGGGCAAGCCGACCGCGGCCAAATGGAGCGTCGAGCATATCGGCGCGGCGTGGGACGCGCTGATGGTCGCGCTCGGTTATGATCGCTATTTCGCGCAAGGCGGCGACTGGGGCAGCGCGGTGACCTGTGCGATCGGGATGAACCATGCCGATCATTGCGCCGGCATTCACGTCAACATGGTCGTCGGCGCGCCGCCGCCCGACCTGATGAGCGATCTCACTGACAGCGAAAAACTCTATCTCGCGCGCTTCGCCTGGTATCAGGCGAAGGACAGCGGTTATTCGACGCAGCACGCGACCCGGCCGCAGACGATCGGCTATGCGCTGACCGATTCGCCGGTCGGCCAGATGGCGTGGATCGCCGAGAAATTCCATGGCTGGACCGATTGCGGGCATCAGCCGGGCGGCCATTCGATCGGCGGCCATCCCGAGAAAGCGCTGTCGAAGGACGCGATGCTCGACACGATCAGCCTCTATTGGCTGACCGCGAGCGCCGCCTCGTCGGCGCGGCTGTATTGGCACAGCTTTCGCAATTTCGCCGCGGGCGAGATTTTGGTGCCGACGGGGTGCAGCCTGTTCCCGAACGAGATCATGCGGCTGTCGCGCCGCTGGGCCGAGCGGCGGTACAAGACTATCGTCCACTGGAACGAGCTGCCCCGCGGCGGTCATTTCGCCGCGTGGGAGCAGCCCGAGCTGTTCGCCAGCGAGGTTCGCGCCGCGCTGGCGAAGATGGCGCTCTGACCGGTCCCTAGCGCGGCACCACCACCTGACGACAGGTTTCGGGCGCCGAGCGCAGCGCGGTGTTCCACATCGCCTCATTGCCCTTGGTATGCAGTCGCCACCCGGCGCGGTTTTCGTAGATCGCGCCGCTGGCCGCGGGGGTGGAACGCATTGCTTCGGGACGTCCGCCATTGACGCTCACCAAAGCGCGGTCGCCCATGAAATCGACTTTCAGCCGGGTGCCGCGGTCGCATTCATAATAGGTGCTGACCCCCGGCCCACCGACCGACATGCAAGCCGAAAGCAGCACCGCGGCCCCGCCGACAGCGGCAAACTTCAGCGTCGTCATCGCATCCTCCCTCAATAGCCCGAGCGGACGCACAGCACGTCGGCCAGATAGACGCGGCCCGCCACCGTTTCCATATGCTCGCGCGCCGACCCGTTCCAGCCGATCGAGCGGCAATAATTGTCCGCCGTCTGCGCCGCGCAGTTCGCCGTCACCGATCCATATTGGCAAGCAAGGAGGCGCCGGTTGCCTTGCGCGGGCTGGGTGTGGAATTCGGCAAAATTGCCGCGCGCGACCTGATCATTGGCGGGCGGCGCCGGATCCCAGCCGCCACCCCCCGATCCAACCGGGCGGATCGACTGGATGGTCAGGCCGCGCAGGACGTTGTTCAGCATCGGCGTATCGCGCTCGACGGTGCGGCAGGTGCCGCGAAAGCGCGTCTTTTCGCACAATTCCCAGCGCCCGCTGGCGACGCGCACCGAATTGACCGGCCAGGCGAGGCCCAGATTGGGTTTCGCTTCGCCGACGAACACCGCGGGGCCACGATAGGCGGCGTCGCGATAGATCGTCGCCTCGGGCGGTCGGTACATGCGGTCATCGGGCGTTTGCGCGCTGGTGGCGAGGACCCCCGCCCCAATCGACGCGGCGGCGGCGGCGAGGATCGACAAACGATAGGCGATTTTCATGGCAACCTCCCTGTTGGCAAATGCGACCCGGGATTCGATAACTTTGCCGAGTTTACGCCATCGAGGTGCGGCTTGCAATTCTCCCCGAGCGTGGGCCTTGGTAGGGTCAGGGGGTTTTGCTAGGGGCGGTTGCCGCGGCGTCGGGCGTTGTTACCGGTGCGCTTTCGGATGCTGTGGCAGCCTCGACTGCCGGTGCGGCGGGCGGCGCGGCGACCGGCGGCGCGATCCCAAGCATCAGCCCCGCCAAGGCCGCCGACATCAGGTTCGACAGGCTGCCCGCGAGCAGGGCCTTCAGCCCCAGCTTGGCGATCATCGGGCGCTGGTTGGGGGCGAGCCCGCCGGTCACCGCCATCTGGATCGCGATCGAGCTGAAATTGGCGAAACCGCACAACGCAAAGGTGGCGATTGCGACGGCGGCCAGCGACATATCGCCCTGCACACGGCCCAGATCGATGAAGGCGACAAATTCGTTGAGCACGATCTTGCTGCCGAACAACCCCCCGACGACCGCGCTTTCGTCCCACGGCACCCCCATCAGCCACATCACCGGGCGGAACAGTGCGCCGATGATCGCCTGAAACGACAGCTCGGGGTAACCGAACCATCCCCCGATGCCGCCGAGCAATCCGTTGGCGAGCGCGACGAGCGCCACGAACGCCAGCACCATCGCGCCGACCGCGACGGCCAGCTTGACCCCGGTCTGCGCACCTTGCGCCGCCGCCATGATGATGTTGGCGGGCTTTTCCTCGTCATGGCTTGCCTCGGGCATGATCACCGGTTCGATGCCCAGATCCTTGGGATCGTCGGGCATCATGATCTTGGCCATCAAAATGCCGCCGGGTGCCGACATGAAGCTGGCGGCGAGCAGATAGGGCAGCAGTTGTTCGCCGATCATGCTGGCATAGGCGCCGAGGATCGTCCCCGCGACCCCCGCCATCCCGACGGTCATGATCGTGAACAGCTGCGGCGGGGTGAGTCCGGCCAGATACGGACGGATGACCAGCGGCGATTCGGACTGGCCGACAAAGATATTCGCCGCCGCGCCCAGGCTTTCGACCTTGGTGATGCCGGTGATTTTCTGGATCGCACCGCCGACCCATTTGATCACCAGCTGCATGATGCCGAGATAATAAAGGATCGAGATCAGCGAGGCGAAGAACACGATGACCGGCAGCGCCGCGATCGCAAAGCTGTTGGCACCGATTTCGGGCGAGGCGAGCGGGCCAAAGATGAAATCGGTGCCCGCCTTGGCATAGCCGAGCAGGTTCGACACCGCGTTCGACATCGCCTGGATGATCGCGCGGCCCCATGGGGTGCCGATCACGAGTAGCGCAAAGCCGGCCTGGAGCAGGAAGGCCGGAATGACGACGCGCAGGCGGATCCAGCGGCGGTTCGACGAAAACAGCACGGCAATCGCGAGCAGCGCGACGATGCCAACCAGACCAATCAGGCGTTCCATATATTTGTGCGTCCCCCGCAAATTGTTGCGCCTTGTCTAGCGGGCTTTGGCGGGGGGGCAAGTGTTGCCGCCACCCCCATCTTTCCACCGCCGACAAAACCGACTATCGGGCGGCATGACCGACACCACATCGACGGCGCTGCCGCGCACGCTCTCACCCTCCCTGTTCCTTTTCACCATCGTCTATGGCGGCATGGTCGTGCTCGCCGGGGTGCTGGGGAACAAACAGGTGGCGCTGGGCGACTGGCTGGCGGTCGAAGCGGGGATTTTTGCCTTCTTATTGCTCGTTGCGTTGTCGAGTGCGACCGCCGAGCTGCATGGCCAAGGGACCGCCAACCGACTGGTGCTCTGGGGTTTTGTGCCGTTGGTGATCGCGATCATGCTTACGGGTCTCGTTTTGGCGCTTCCGGCGTCGCCAAAGATGGACCCAAAGATACTTAGTTCCTTCCATACGGTGTTAGAACAGAGTCCGCGCCTGATGGCAGCTGGGATTGTGGCTTATGGCACCTCGCAGTTCCTCAACGTCACGATTTTCAGCAAATTGCGCGGGCGTGAAGGGGCGGGTGCGGGTGCGCTCGCAATCCGCGGCGCGATCGCCAGTGCGCTCAGCCAGATCGTCGATACGCTGCTGTTCGTCACCATCGCCTTTTACGGCGTGTTCCCGATCGCCAATCTGATGGGCGGACAGATGCTGGCCAAGGTCGCGTTGTCGGTGCTGGTCATTCCGTTCGTGATCACCGGCTTGGTCGCGCTCGGCCGCAACCTCGATGCCAAGACCGGCGGATGATGACGATGACCGACGCGCCCGCAATGCCCGACCTGCTCGCCAAGGCCGAAACGCTCGTCGAAGCGCTGCCCTATCTGCAGCGCTATGCGGGCGAGACGTTCGTGATCAAATATGGTGGCCACGCGATGGGCGACGCCGAGGCGCAGCGCGATTTTGCCGAGGATGTCGTGCTGCTCAAAGCCGTCGGCATCAATCCGGTGGTTGTGCATGGCGGCGGGCCGCAGATCGGCGCGATGCTGAAAAAACTGGGGATCGAATCGTCGTTTGTCGGGGGGCTGCGCGTCACCGATGCCGCGACCGCCGAGGTCGCCGAAATGGTGCTGGCGGGCAAGATCAACAAGGAAATCGTCGGCTGGCTCGCCGCGCTCGGTGGCCGCGCGGTCGGCATTTCGGGCAAGGACGCCAATCTGGTGCTTGCCGAAAAGGTCCGCCGCACGGAGCCCGACCCCAATTCGGGGATTGAGCGCCATGTCGACCTGGGCTTTGTCGGCGAACCGGTAGCGGTCGATCCGACGATCCTGATCAACCTGACCAAGGATAATTTCATCCCCATCGTCGCGCCGGTCGCGCTGGGCGCCGATGGTGCTACCTATAATATCAACGCCGATACGATGGCCGGCGCGATCGCCGGGGCGCTCGGCGCTAAACGCTTTTTCCTGCTCACCGACGTCGCCGGGGTGCTCGACAAGGCGGGCGCACTGCTCACCGACCTCGACCAGCCGGCGATCGATGCCCTGAAGGCCGACGGGACGATCACCGGCGGCATGATCCCGAAGGTCGAAACCTGCGTCGCCGCCGTCGATGCCGGGGTCGAGGCCGCGGTCATCCTTGACGGGCGCATTCCGCACGCGATGCTGCTGGAAATTTTCACGGCAAGGGGTGCAGGCACGCTCATTCACCGCTAAGAGACGCGGCAAGATCTTAATTCGGAGAAATCGCCTTGGTTCTCATGCTCCTCCAGATCGTCCACATCATCCTGACGGTCCTGTGGTGGTTCATCATCGCGCAGGCGGTGATGTCGTGGCTGATCGCGTTCAATGTGATCAACACGCACAATGATTTCGTCAACCAGCTGTGGACGGTGCTCGACCGGATCACCGAGCCGCTGTACCGCCCCTTCCGCCGCATCATGCCCGATTTCGGCGGGCTCGACCTGACCCCGATGCTGGTGCTGATCATCATCATCATTCTCGACGGGCCGGTGCTCAATTATCTCGGTCGCCTCGCTTATGCGAACGGCATGGCGTGATGGCGGTTGATGCCGCCGCGCAGGTGATCGACGGCAAGGCGTTTGCCGCTGGTCTGCGCGGCCGAATTGCCGACGCTGTCCCCGCCTTTGTCGCCGCGACCGGCCGCGCGCCCGGGCTGGCGGTGGTGCTGGTCGGCGACGATCCGGCGAGCGCGGTCTATGTCGGATCGAAGGGCAAGGCCACCGTTGCCGCGGGGATGGCTAGTTTTGAGCATCGCCTGCCCGCCACCGCGACGCAGGACGAGGTCGAGGCGCTGCTCGCCCGACTGAACGCCGACGATGCGGTCGACGGCATCCTGCTGCAACTGCCGCTCCCCGGCCACCTCGACGAACAGGTGGCGGTCGCGACGATCGATCCCGACAAGGATGTCGACGGGCTGACGCCGGTCAGCGCCGGGCGCCTCGCGCTCGGCATCGCGGGCATGGTGCCGTGCACCCCCTATGGCTGTCTGTTGCTGCTGCAGGACCGGCTTGGCGACCTGTCGGGCAAGGACGCGATCGTCGTGGGGCGCTCGATCCTGGTCGGCAAGCCGATGGGGCAATTGCTGCTGGGCGCCAACGCCACGGTGACGATGGCGCACAGCCGCACCAAAGACCTGCCCGCGCTCGTGCGCCGCGCCGACATCGTCGTGGCGGCGGTCGGGCGCGCCGAGATGGTCAAGGGTGACTGGATCAAGCCGGGTGCCATCGTCATCGACGTCGGCATCAATCGGCTGCCGCCCGCCGACGGCGCGGCAAAGGGGCGACTGGTCGGTGACGTCGATTATGCCGAGGTCGCGGCGGTCGCTGATGCGATCACCCCGGTTCCGGGCGGGGTCGGGCCGATGACGATCGCCTGCCTGCTTCGCAACACGCTGGTCGCCGCGCACCGCCGCGCGGGGCTTGCCGATCCGGAAGGATTCTGATGCGCCGTCTGTTCTCCGCCTCGTTCGTCCTTCTGTTGGTCGCCGCTTGTGCCGGTGACGCCGATGACCTCCGCAACCGCCCGCTGGGACCGAATCCGAGCGCCTTTATCGCGGCCGAGATCGGCTTTGCGCGGCTGGCGCAGGACAAGGGGCAGTGGACCGCGTTTCGCGAAACCTCCGCCCCCGACGCGGTGATGTTCGTGCCGCAGCGGGTGAAGGCGCGCGACTGGCTCAAGACGCAAAAGGACCCCGCTGAAGCGGTCAAATGGCAGCCGCACGCGGTCTATGTCAGCTGCGACGGAAACGCTGGGGCGACCACTGGGGCGTGGCAAAAGGGACCGGCGAACGGTTATTTCAGCACCGTCTGGCTGCGCGATCCGAAAAGCGGCAAGATCAACTGGATCCTCGACCATGCTGACGAACTGACCGCCGCGCGCGAAGCCCCTGAATTCATTGCGTCGAAGCAGGCGGTGTGCGGATCGCGGCCCGCGGTACCGATCGAGGCGAGCGCGGAGGGTGACGACATGGCGGTCGGCCTGTCGCCCGACCAGACGCTCAGCTGGACGTCGACCGTGCGCCCCGACCAATCGCGCCGCGTCACCATCCGGCTGTGGGACGGCAAGGCAATGGCGACCGTCATCGACGATCAGGTCGCGGCGCCGAAACAGCCATGATTGACCTGTTCATCTCGGCCTTTGTCACGCTGTTCGTGGTCATCGACCCGCCAGGCTGCGCGCCGATATATGCCAGCCTGACCACCGGCGCGAGCGCACAGCAGCGCCGGTCGATGGCGATCCGCGCCACGGTGATTGCGGGGGCGATCCTCGTCTTTTTCGCGATGTTCGGAGAGGCGCTGCTCAGCTTCCTGCACATCGACCTCG
This sequence comes from Sphingopyxis sp. UBA6723, assembly GCF_002454115.1. Lineage (GTDB taxonomy): Bacteria > Pseudomonadota > Alphaproteobacteria > Sphingomonadales > Sphingomonadaceae > Sphingopyxis. Next base: position 444,962 of record NZ_DKIH01000010.1, read on the forward strand.
ACAGTTTTCGGATCGCGGGCGGCATCATGCTGTTCATGATCGCGATCGACATGGTGTTCGAGAAGCGCACCGAGCGGCGTGAGCAGCGGGCGGAAAAGGTTGCGGCATCGCATGTCGAGGATGTGTCGGTATTCCCGATGGCGATGCCGATGCTCGCCGGGCCGGGATCGATCGCATCGGTGATGCTGCTGGTGTCGCAGAATAACGGGCTGGACCGCGCCTTCGTCATTTTTGGCGCGTTGCTGCTTGTGTTGCTGTTGACGCTGGCGGCGTTGCTCGCCGCAGGGCCGCTGATGCGCTTTATTGGCAACAAGGGCGAGGCGGTGATCACCCGGCTGCTTGGTGTGCTGCTGGCCGCGCTGGCCGCGCAATTTGTCATCGACGGGCTCAAGGCCAGCTTCCCCAGCCTCACATAGAAAAGGGCGCCGCCCGCAGGCGACGCCCTTTCCTGTTCCACGGGAATGGAATCTAGCGTGCGGCGTTGACGTCCGCTTGCGTCACCGGCGCGATGCGGATTTCGACGCGGCGGTTGCACTGATAATCGGCCTCGCTGCGTTCGGGCGAACATTTCAGCTGCGATTCGCCATACCCCATCGTCGCCATACGCGCGCGCTGGATGCCGCGGCCGCCCAGATAATCGGCGACCGACGAGGCGCGGCGTTCGGACAGACCTTGGTTATAGCTGTCGCTGCCGGTCGAATCGGTGTGACCGTACACGTCGATATAGGTGCTGGGATATTCGGCCAGCGTCGACGCGACGTTATCGAGCGCGCTGCGGAACTGCGATTTCACCAGCGCGCTGTTGTAATCAAAGGTCACATCGCCGGGCATGTTGAGCACCAGCTGGTCGCCCTGACGTTCCACGTCGATGCCGGTGCCGGCGGTGCGCTGGCGCAGCTTCTTTTCCTGCTCATCCATATAATAGCCGACGCCCGCACCGGCGACCGCGCCGATGCCCGCGCCGACGATTTCTTCGGTGCGGCTGTTCTTGCCGCCGATCAGGTCGCCGAGCAGATAACCGCCGAGCGCACCGCCGATGCCGCCGATGGCGGCGTTCGAAATGCGCTTCTGCCCCGTTTCGGGGTCGGTGACACAGCCGGTCAGCGCCACGGCGCTCATCGTGGCCAGTGCCGCGAGTTTAATGGTCTTGATATTCATTGGTCGCTCCCTTTTTTGCGGCCGCATGGATCGTTTGCGCACCGCCATTCCTGCCGATAACATATGGCTGGCGATCTAGTTCCCGAATCCGGCTGAACGCTCGCTGAGGCCGATGTTCAGGCGCCATTGTGCAATTGCGCAACTTTCGCCTATAGACGCCGGATGACCGACGCTGACAGGGGCCGGGCGCCGAAGCGCCAGATCACCGCCCAATGACCCCTTTCCCATGGTCCGACGTGGCGATCATTGCCATCCTGATCCTGCTCAATGGCGTTTTCGCGATGTCCGAACTCGCCATCGTCTCGGCGCGCGCGCCGCGCTTGCAGGCGGCCGAAAAGCGCGGCAGTCGCGGCGCTGCAGTTGCACGGCAGCTTGGCGCCGATCCGGGGCGTTTCCTGTCGACGGTACAGGTTGGTATCACGCTGATCGGCATTCTGGCCGGTGCCTATTCGGGCGCCAGCTTGGGCGGCCCGGTCGGCGACCGGTTGCAGGCGCTGTTCGGCCTGGACGATGAAACCGCGCTGACGGCAGGCTTCGCCGTGGTCATTGCGGTGACGACCTATTTTTCGCTGATCGTCGGCGAGCTGGTGCCCAAGCAATTTGCGCTGCGCGCGCCTGAACCGATCGCGATCTTCATGGCGCTCCCGATGCTGTGGCTGTCAAAAATCGGCGCGCCGCTGGTGTGGCTGCTCGATCGCAGCTCCGCGCTCGTCTTTCGGGTGCTCGGCCTCAACCGCGAATCCGAGGATCGGGTGACCGCCGAGGAGCTGCACCTGATCGTTGCCGAAGCGTCAAAATCGGGTCTGATCGAGGAAAGCGAACGCGCGATCATTTCGGGCGTCGTCCGGCTTGCTGACCGCCCGGTGCGCGAAGTGATGACGCCGCGCAAGGACGTCGACTGGATCGATATCTCGCTCGATGCGCAGGGGGTGCGCGACAAGCTCGTCGCGTCGCCGCACAGCCGACTGCCGGTCGCACGCGGCTCGGTCGACGATATTGTCGGGGTGGTCCAGGCGCGCGATATCGCCGCCGCGCTGTTCCGCGGCGAGGCGTTGGATCTGGAGACAGTGACGCGCTCCGCCAAGGTGATCCACGATCAGATCGACGCGATGGACGCGCTCGAAGCATTGCGCGTCGCCGACGTACCGATGCTGTTCGTCCATGACGAATATGGCCATTTCGAAGGGCTGGTGACCCCCGCCGACCTGCTCGCGGCGATCGCCGGCGAGTTTGCGTCGGACCAAGATATCGGCAGCGAACCGTTTGTCGTCGAACGCGACGACGGCAGCCTGCTGATCGCCGGATCGATGCCCGCCGACCAGATGGCCGAACGGCTGGGGATCGAGCTTGACGACGACCGCGACTATGCGACCGCCGCAGGCCACGCGCTGGCGATCCTGAAGCATCTGCCGAAGGAGGGCGAACGCTTTACCGACAAGGGCTGGCGATTCGAGATTATCGATATGGACGGGCGCAAGATCGACAAGCTGCTCGCCACCGAATTGTCCCGGCCAAAGGACGCCGACGACACCTAGCTTCAGCGTCTATCCACGGCATCAGCACCGTAACCGATCCCGCCACCAGCCGAGCAACCCTTACAATGCGATCGGTTGCCCCCATATGCAAACGATGCCGCTGGACCGCGCCGCGTCGTAACGTGGCGGGCCAACTGTCGGGCATTGTCTCCTGTCGATCAAAAATAGATTTGGTTGGGTTTTCCGGAGCACGCGAATGATTGCGCACCCGGTGGGCTGACAGCCCGGGTCTGCGATCCGAAAGGCATGACCGCATGATCGGCTATTTCATCCTCCTCCACCGTTTTCCCGAACAGTTCAAACGGATGTTCCGTGCCATCTACGCTCCCGGCAACAGCTATGTGATCCATGTCGACAAAGGGTCGGGCGCGGAGTTTGCCGCCGACATTGCCGAATTCCTCAAGCCGTATCAGGGGGTCGCGATCATCGAATCGAAAAAGGCGCTGTGGGGCGGCTATAGCTTGGTCGACGCCGAACTGCGCGGCATGGCCAAGTTACTGGCGATGAGCAGCAGCTGGACGCATTACATCAACCTCAGCGGCCAGGATTTTCCTCTGAAGTCGCAGGCCTATATCCGCGATTTCCTGCGCGCTAACCCGCGCCGCCAGTATATCCGCGCGCTCGACCAGCGCGCGATCCGGCCCGATACGCTGAACCGCGTCAGCCATATGTTCGTCGAAGCGCTGGGGCGGATGTTCCGGACCCCTGTGTCGCGCCCATTCCTGAAAGGTGCCACGCCGTTCATCGGCACCCAGTGGAAGGGGGTGACGCGCAGCTTCTGCCAGTTTGCGGTCCATCACCCCAGCGCCGATCGCTTCAAGACCTTCTATCGCCGCAGTTTCATCCCCGACGAGGCGTTTTTCCAAACGCTGATGATGAACAGCCCCAATCAGGGTGAAGTGATGAACGACGATCTGCGGACGATCGACTGGGTGCCCGACGGCGACATCAAGCTGCGTCCGCGCACCTTTGTGACCGCTGACGCGCTGCGCCTGACGCTCAGCCCCGACCTGTTTGCGCGCAAATTCGACATGAACGAGGATGCGATGATTTTTGATCTGATCGAGGCGCATCTGAAAACGCCCGCGGCAATGGACTATGTCGGCGATGTGGTGATCAAGCCGACCAAACCGCGCGCCAAACCCGTCGCAGCCGTCACCCCGACCTGAAAAAGCTGCCGGGCTGAAACAGCAAGGGCTCCGCCGATGGTGCGGCGGAGCCCTGTGTGCGGCAATGAGCCGGGATGGCTCAGCCGTTCAGGCGATCCTTGACGGCCTTGGCCGGACCAAAGGTCAGCTTCTTGGCAGCCTTGATCTGGATCGTCGCGCCGGTCGACGGGTTTCGGCCTTCGCGCGCCGGGGTTGCCTTGACCTTGAACTTGCCAAAGCCGTTGACCGAAACTTCGTCGCCCTTGGCGGCGGCATCGGCAATCGCAGCGAAGACGGCATCCACGGCCTTGCGGCCATCGGCTTTGCTCAGGTCCAGCGACGCGGCGACAGCGTCCGACAGTTCGGCATGATTCATAAATTCTCTCCTGGTTTCGGTCGGGCGATTCCCGGCCAATGCGCTGCCATAGACGCATGATGTACCCTTCGCCAAGCCCGTGTTTGCGGGGGGTTGGGTGTCTCGGCTGGCGATTCGCAGCGGGAAGCGCCGCGTCTGCGTCAACGCATTCTGGCAATTTCGAGAATCGCATCGAGGTTGACATGGACCGCGAGCTCAGCGGCGATGTCATCGAGCGCCGCATCGACGTCGGCGGCATGGTCGCGCGCGCCGCCTGTAACCCCGATGTGCGCCAGCAACGCGCGGCGCAGCTCGGCCGAGGCGAAAAGGCCATGGATGTATGACCCCATCACCCTTTGATCCCTGCTGATCGCGCCGTCGCTGGCGCCGTCGGCGACCATCGCAAAGGGCTGGGTCGTCCCCGGACCGTGGGTTTCACCCATATGCATCTCATAACCTTCCAGAGCCGCGCCTAGCGCGGTCCCGGTGACGTGCCGCAGTGTCTTGGCGGGCGACAGCGTCGTTTCGACGTCGAGCAGCCCCAAGCCCGCGACGTCGTCCGCCACGCCCTCGATCCCCAGCGGATCGGCGATCCGTTGTCCCAGCATCTGATACCCGCCGCACAGCCCGACGATCATCCCGCCCCGCCGGTGGTGTGCCAAAATATCGATGTCCCAGCCCTCGGCGCGCAGCGCGCCCAGATCGGCGATCGTCGCTTTCGACCCGGGCAGGACGATGATCGCGGCTTCGGCAGGGATCGGCCGCCCCGGCGGCACCATCACCATTTCGACCCCGGGTTCGAGTTTGAACGGATCGAGATCGTCGAAATTGGATATGCGCGGCAGGATCGGGCAGGCGATCATGCGGCGTCCGTCGCGCGGGTCGGCCGGGCGCTCCAGGATCACCGCATCCTCGCTCGGCAACCGCGCCGCGGCGCTGAGCCAGGGGATGACCCCCAACCCCGGCCACCCGCTGCGCCGTTCGATCTCGCGATAGCCATCGTCGAACAGGGCCGGATCGCCGCGAAACTTGTTGATCATGAATCCGCGGATCAACGCCGCATCGTCGGGATCGATCACGGCGCGGGTGCCGACGACCGCGGCGATCACCCCGCCGCGGTCGATGTCACCGACCAGGATGACGGGGACGTTCGCGGCGCGCGCGAAGCCCATATTGGCGATGTCACCGGCGCGCAGGTTGATCTCGGCAGGTGACCCCGCGCCCTCGACGACGACGATATCGCACTGCGCCCGCAACCGGTCGTAACTTTGCATGACCTCGGTCAGCAGCGCGCCGCGCGCCTCGCGAAAATTGCTGCTGCCCAGCGTGCCGCGCACCCGGCCATGGACGATCAGCTGCGACGTGCGGTCGGCCTGCGGCTTCAACAGCACGGGGTTCATGTCGCTGTGCGGCGGGGTGCGGCACGCGACCGCCTGCAACGCCTGCGCGCGCCCGATCTCGCCCCCGTCGATCGTCACCGCGGCGTTGTTCGACATATTCTGCGGCTTGAACGGGCGAACCACCATGCCGCGATTGGCAAACGCGCGGCACAGCCCCGCCACCAGCACCGATTTGCCGACGTCGGAGCCCGTTCCTTGCAGCATTACAGCGGCCATGCGCGGTGCTCCTGCCGCATCGCGCGGATCAGAACAGCCCCGGCAGTTCGCGCTGCGCCGCGCTCGGGCGGTCGGGGACCAGCATTTCGGGTTCGGCCAGTACGCGCACATTGCTGCTTTGCGCCGCCGCGCCGACGCTGGCTTCGGCGATCCGCGTGGGGCAACCGGCGCCGGACAGGAAGTCGATCGCCGCGCGAACCGACGCTTCGCGCGGATCGCCCAGCGGCAGGCTCAGATCGTCGCCCGCGGCGCAGCTGTTGCCGATTTTGGGCGCCAGACCATTGTAATAATCGCCCGCGCCAGTCGAATTGGCGGTTGCAAAGGCGACGACGCGCATCCGGTCGTCACATTCGGCCTTGTCGAGCGCGATCTGGCCGACCGGCTTGCCGAAGGTATTGCTGCCGACCAGCGTCATGTTGGTGCCAAGGTACGGCAGCATCGAATTGATCACCAGTTCGCTCGCCGATGCGGTCGATCCGGTGCCGATAAAGGCGATCCGTGTCGGCGCGATCGATTCGGCGGTCGGCGCAAAGCGATGCTCGTCATTCTCGACTGCTTTCGACGCGCGAAACACCGTCTGCGAAAAGATCGATCCGCCGCGTCCTTCGCCCATCAAATCGCCCATCAGCTCGGCGGTCGAAACCAGCCCGCCGCCATTATAGCGGAAATCGATGATGACGTCGGTCACCCCCTGGTTGCGGAAATTGAGGAAGGCGGCGCGAAGCTGCGGATTTGCTGACGAAATGAAGGTGCGCAGGTTGAGATAGCCATAATTGCGCCCGCCTTCGCTGATGATCTTGGCGCCATAACGATCCGAAATCGGGTCGAGCGAATAATCGGCCTTGCTGATGGTGACGTCGCGGGTGCCCGCGGCGTCCTGAATGCGCAAAACGCGGGTGATGCCGGGGTCATTGGGACCAAGCGCATTGGTGATGCCCTGCGTGCCTTCGGCAGCGACGATCGCGGCGATGGTGCGCATATTGCTGGCGGTGGCGCCGATCGCGACGATGCGGGTGCCGCGATCGATGCCTGCGGCCAAGGCGGGAGCACCCTCATAGGCTTCGGCGATGACGACCTGGTTCGCGGCGGCATCATAAGTCAGCCGGATACCGAATCCGGCGCTCGATCCGCTGGCGAAAAACGCATTCTCCTCGGCGATCGAGGTGATGTAGGTGAAAAACCGGTCCTTGCCGAGCGCGCGCGCCGGGGCGACCAGCGCATCAATATAGGCATCCACATTGGTGAAACTTGCTGGGTTGACCCCGCTCGCGACGTCGCCGGGGAACAGATACCATTCGTCGATCACCGCCTTGGCAAAGCCCTGCCTTGCGGCGAGGCCGCAGCCTGCGGTCGGGGTGGGCGTCGGCGACGGGGTCGGGGTGACGGTCACTGGCCCGGCATTGCTGCCGCTGGTCGAACCCCCGCCGCCGCCGCACGATGCCAGAAGCAAGGACAGAACGGTGAGTGACGCAACGGCGCGGCGCATATTTTTCCCCGGTATAATCAACGGCTCGGACGATAGTCATATTGGCCATGAATTGGAAATGAAGAAGCAGCGACGGCTTGCGATCCGTCGCGGGTAAACCGGAAGGGGAGGGGATTGTTTCAAAACAGCCGTTGCTACAAACGGCAACCAAACCCTTTGCCGGAAGGACGGTCTCTGTGAACAAAATGATCGAAGTCGAACAAGTTGAGGAGAAATTGAGAATCGCCATGTTGGCGAGCGATATCGAAACGCTCGATGATCTGCTGAGCGACGAACTCGTTTTTACCAATCACCACGGCCAACGACTATCCAAAGCAGATGATCTGGCAGCGCATAGGTCCGGTCTTCTCAACATTGATCGGTTGGAACCCAGAGCCGAACCAACAATCCGTTTCATCGGCGACAGCGCAATCGTCAACGTCACGCTCGATCTGGCGGGCACATATGATGGGCAGCCCTTTGCAGGCGCATTTGCCTATTCCCGCATGTGGTATCGTCAGGGTGGCAAATGGCGAATCGAAGCGGCGCACTGCTCGTCGGTCGCGGGCAGCTGAACATTTTCTGCAATGAGCAACGAGCGCGCGATCACTTGATATTGACCCAATGGCGACGCCGACCCGTCAGGCGTCCGCTTCGGTTTCACGCCGCCCCTTGAATCCTTGCGCAACGACGTACAGCTCGGGCGACCCCTTGCGGCTTGCAGGCGGCTTGGCGTGCTTGACCGTCGTGAAATGTTTTTTCAGCAAGGTTAGCAGGGTGTGGTCGGCGCCGCCGGCAAAGACTTTGGCGACAAAGGCGCCGCCGGGTTGCAGCGTCTGCACCGCAAAATCGGCAGCGGTTTCGGCCAGCCCGATCGTGCGCAGATGGTCGGTTTGCTGGTGGCCGACGGTATTCGCCGCCATGTCCGAAATCACCAGATCGGGGGCGCTGCCCAGCGCGTCGATCAGCGCATCGGGCGCGGCATCGTCCATAAAATCCATCTCGAGGATTTCGACGCCCTCGATCGGCTCGCACGCCAGCAGGTCGATCCCCGCGACACGCGCGCGCGGATTCGTCTTGCGCACGACCTGCGACCAGCCGCCGGGGGTGATGCCCAGATCGACGACCGCGCGCGCCTTTTTGATGAAGCCGAATTTCTCGTCGAGCTCGATCAGCTTGTACGCGGCGCGCGACCGATATCCCTCCGCCTGCGCGCGGCGCACATAGGGATCGTTAAGCTGACGTTGCAGCCAGCGCGTCGACGACACGCTGCGCTTTTTCGCTGTCTTGACGCGGACATGCAGCCCGCCCCGCCCGCTGCCGCCGCCACCGCTCTTGCCGCCACCGCCGCTCATTTACGATACGCGCGCCGTGTCACCGGCACGTCGCGGCCCTGCATTGCCAGCGTCCGCAAAATGCCTTCGCGGATGCCGCGGTCGGCGACGCCGACCCGCGCTGCGGGCCACAGGTCGATAATGCTCTCCAATATCGCACAGCCAGCGACGACCAGATCGGCGCGCTCTCGGCCGATGCACGCGATGTCTGCGCGGTCGGCAATGCTGGCATCTGCCAAACGGCGGCTAATGTCGCGCATCGCATCGGCCGGGACGACCAGCCCGTCGACCGCGCGGCGATCGTATCGCGGCAGGTTCAGAAACACGCTGGCCAGCGTCGTTACCGTGCCGCTGGTGCCGAGCAGGCGCAGCTCCTGCCCGGAAAATTGTTCGGCGCGCCCGGCAAAGGCGGCAAAGGCGCCGCGCGTCACTTCGCGCATATGCGCGTAGGCGGCTTGCCGCCCCGCCAGACTGTCGTCGGGTAGCGGCGCATGTTCGGTCAACGACACGACCCCCCACGGCACGCTGATCCAGTCGTGGATCTGCACGTCATGCTCCGACACATCGACCTGCATCAATTCGGTCGAACCGCCGCCGATGTCGAAAATCAGCGCTGGCCCCTCTCCGGGCTCCATCAGATTGTGACAGCCCAGCACTGCAAGCCGCGCTTCTTCGGCGGGGGAAATGATGTCGAGGACGATGCCCGTTTCGCGCCGCACCCGCTCGGCCAGTTCGGCGCCATTGGCGGCACGGCGGCAGGCCTCGGTCGCGACCGCGCGCGACAGCGAGACATGGCGGCGGCGCAGCTTGTCGGCGCAGATCGCCAGCGCCGCCACGGTGCGATCCATCGCTGCTTCGCTGATCCGACCGCTGGCGTGCAGACCTTCGCCGAGCCGGACAATGCGTGAAAAGGCGTCAATCACGACCAGCTCGCCGTCCTGCGGTCGAGCGATCAGCAATCGGCAATTATTGGTGCCCAGGTCGATCGCGGCATAGCTTCGCGGTCGCGCGAAATGCGCAGGCCGCGCGGCGGGTTCTGCCTGGTTTCGCCCTTTCGCCGCTGGCCCCGTCCTCGAACCTGGCCGCGGCGGTCGCCCGGATGGCGCTGCCATTTGCCGCATGGCTAGTATTACCTGTCTCTCTCACGCATCCACCAATCGCGGATGTGCACTTGGGAAGGAACCTAGGCTTTGGCGGCCTTTTAGGCAACCCCGTCCCCCGCCGGGGTCGCGGCCCAAAGAAAACCCCGCCCGGCGGTGGCCGGACGGGGCATAAGGGGGACTGTAAATTATTGGAGGTCGGGACTGCCCTTAACGGCAGCCGTCATTCCCCTTGTCGATCGCGCGGCCGGCGATCGCGCCGACGGCGCCGCCGATGATCGTGCCGACGGCGCGGTCGCCGCGGCCGGCGATTTCATGGCCGGCGAGGCCACCGGCGATCGCGCCGATGATCGTGCCGCCGGTGCCATTGTCGCACTGGCGATAATTGCGATTGATGTACCGCTGCTGGTTATAGCGACGGTCCTGACGATAATCGCGGCGGTCGGCGCGGCGATCGTAACGACGGTCATACCGGCGGTCGTCGCGGTCATAGCCGACATTATAGCTCGAATAGCCGCGCTGGTCGTAATAACTGTTCTGCGCCGCAGCGGGAGCCGCCATGCCCAGCGTCGCGGTGGACATCAGGGCGGCGATCGAGAGGGTCACCATCTTTTTCATCGTCGTTCTCCTTCTTTCGTCGTTCGGCCCCTTGGGGCTGCCCATCTGGGCGTTGGTCGATGAAGGGGTTATGGGTGATTCGCATTGAGCCAAGCCTGAACGCGCTTGTTGGCTGCCGTTCAGCTTCGCGCCCCGGAACGCTTCCCTTTCGGCCCGCACCGCCCTAACCCCGCGCCGATGCGCCGCCTGTTTCTTGCCGCCCTGATCTTTCTCGCGCTCGGCCCCGTGCCGGGGACGGTGCATCGTTTCCCGGTCGATAACCTGACCCAGCGCGCCAGCGCCCACCCACTGGCGTTGGCACCCGCGACGACCGGGTCGATGCGCTTTGCGCGCGGCTGGCACCTGGACAGCCCCAACAGTCACTTCGGGGGATTTTCGGGACTGGCGCGGATCGGACCCGCCCAATTCCAGCTGATCGGCGACAATGGCTATGCCACCCGGCTGACCATGGATGCGCAGGGCCGCATCGCCGCGGTTCATATCCGCCCGCTGCCGACCCCCGACGGCCGCCGCGCAACCAAAGCCATGGCGGACACCGAGGCGTTGTTTATCGATCCGGCGAGCGATCAAGCCTGGATCGCGCTCGAAGGGATCAACCAGATCTGGCGGCTCAACGCCGATCTGACCATCATCGAATCGCGCCGCCGGTTGCCGGACCCGCGCTGGCCCAAGAATCGGGGTGCCGAGGCGATGGCGCGGCTCGCCGACGGGCGGACGGTGATTTTTTCGGAGGACGCCGACAAAGATCCGCGCGGACGCGAGGCGTTCTTATACGCGGGCGACCCCGCGGCGCCCGGCCCGACGCCGATTCGCTTTTTCTACGATTCGCGCGGCAAGGGGCTGGTCAGCGACGCTGCGGCGCTGCCCGATGGGCGCCTGCTGCTTGTCCACCGGCGGCTGGGATTCGATCCTGTGTTCACGACAATCATTGGCATCGTTGATCCCGCCGATATCGCCAAAGACGCGGTGGTGCGGTCGCTAACGGTCGGCCGCGTTCCCCGTCCGCTCGCCGAAAATTACGAAGGCGCGTCGATAACCGTCGAAAATGGCCGCACCTGGCTGTGGCTCGTCGCCGACAATAATTTCAACCGCTGGCAGCGCAGCCTGCTGCTCCAGTTCGAGCTGATTGATCTGCCGCCGCGCAAGACGCCAGACAGCAAAAAGGCCGCGCGGAAACCGGCGGCCTGATTGCGTTTAGCGATGGAAAAGTGCTTAAGCGGCCTTTTCGGCCAGCTTCTTCGCCACTTCCTTCTTCACCTTGCGCGCCGAATCCGACAGCTGGTCGTCACCGGCTTTCAGCAGCCAGTTGTCGAGCCCGCCATTATGTTCGACGGTGCGCAGGCCGTGGGTCGACACCCGCAGCTTGACGCCCTTGCCCAGCGCGTCCGACAGCAACGTCACATTCTGCAGATTGGGCAGGAACGTGCGCTTGGTCTTGTTGTTGGCGTGGCTGACATTGTTGCCGACCATACGACCCTTGCCGGTCAGTTCGCAGATGCGCGACATGATGTTTGTCCTCGTACAAAAATATCGGTTCGGCGTCCGGGTGCTTCCCGTGAAATCGGGGAAGGAAGGACCGGAGTGAGCCGGGAAAGGCGCGCGCTTATCGGCTTGCCGCAGATTCGTCAAGCGACTAGCGGGAAAAGCGATGCCGCAATTTCTGCTCCCCGCGCCGATGCGCCGCGCGCTCGACCTCGCCAAAACCGCGGCAGACCGGGGGGAAGTGCCGGTCGGTGCGGTCGTCGTCAAGGACGGCGCGATTGTCGGCGAGGGCCATAATGCCCCCCGCGAATCGCACGATCCCACCGCCCACGCCGAAATCGTCGCGATTCGCGCCGCCGCGCGGGCTCTCGGCAACGAACGCCTCGATGGCTGCGATCTCTATGTGACGCTGGAGCCTTGCGCGATGTGCGCGGGCGCCATCGCCCACGCCCGCATCGCGCGGCTTTATTATGGCGCCGACGATCCCAAGGGCGGCGCCGTGGTCCACGGCCCGCGCGTCTTCGCGCAGCCGACGGTGCATCATCGGCCCGAGGTTTACGACGGCATCGGGGCAGGGGAAGCGGCGGCGCTGCTGCGGGATTTTTTCGCGGCGCGGCGGATTAAGTTCCCAAAACTTCCTCCACCCATTTCGGCACCAGCATCCCCGCCGGGCCATGCCGCGCCTCGCTGAACCAGTGGCTTCCCTGGCTCGGCTCCATATTCAGCTCCAGCGTCCGTGCCCCTGCCGCCCGCGCCTCGCGCACAAACCCTGCCGCCGGATAGACCGCGCCCGACGTGCCGATCGACACGAACAGGTCGGCGCGGTTCAGCGCGGCGTAAATCTCGTCCATCCGGTACGGCATCTCGCCGAACCATACGATGTCGGGGCGCAAGGTGCCGACCACCCCGCACGCCGCACAGGCGGGCCGATCGAGCAGCGGCCCGGTCCACCGCAGCCGCGCATCGCACGCCGCGCACCAGGCGTTCAGATGCTCGCCATGCATATGGATCAGCCGCCTGGCCCCCGCACGCTCGTGCAGATCGTCGACATTCTGCGTCACGACCAGCAACTCGCCCTGCCATTCCGCGTCGAGCCGCGCCAGCGCTTCATGCGCCGCATTCGGCACCTTGGTCTGGATCGCCGCGCGCCGCGCATCATAGAATCGCAGCACCAGATCGGGGTCGCGCGCAAAGGCTTCGGGGGTCGCGACATCCTCGACGCGATGCTGCTCCCACAATCCGCCGCCGTCGCGAAACGTATCGATGCCGCTTTCGGCCGACACCCCGGCGCCGGTCAGGATGACGATGTTCTGAATATCCTTCATCCCCCCTCTCTATCCGTTGGTGTCGCGCGAAGTCGAGACACCTATCGGTCGAACCTTCGAACCCTCCCTATCGTTCGTCATCCCGGCGAAGGCCGGGATCTCAACTTCGCCCAATAACGCACCGGTGAGATCCCGGCCTGCGCCGGGATGACGGGAGCAGAGCACATCTCGACTTCGCGCGCTGCGAACGGCTAAGGGGAAACGAAGGACAGGGGACGGCATATGACCAGCATCGGCATTATCGGCAGCGAAGGCCGCATGGGCGTCGCGCTGGCCGCCGCGATCGCCGCGGCGGGGCAGCAGCATCGCGGCGCCGACAAGGGCGGCAACATCGTCAAGCTGGTCAGCGAGAGCGACGTCCTCGTCGATTTCTCCTCCCCCGCCGCGCTCGAAGCGACGCTCGACGCCTGCATCGCGGCGAAAAAGCCGATCGTCATCGGCACCACCGGGCTCGAGGAACGCCATCATTATCTGATCGACGACGCCGCACGCGACATCGCGGTGCTGCAAACCGGCAACACCTCGCTTGGCGTCACGCTACTCGCGCATCTGGTGCGCGAGGCGGCGGCAAGGCTCGATCCCGAATATGACATCGAGATTGTCGAGATGCACCACCGGATGAAGCTCGACGCGCCCAGCGGCACTGCGCTGCTCTTGGGACAGGCGGCCGCCGACGGTCGCGGCATCGACCTTGGCAAATGCTCCGAACGCGGCCGCGACGGGCTGACCGGCGCGCGTGGTCACGGCAAGATTGGTTTCGCATCCTTGCGCGGCGGCACCGTTGCGGGCGATCACGACGTGATCTTTGCGGGCGACGAAGAAATGATCACCCTGTCGCACCGGGCCGAGAACCGGATGATCTTCGCGCGCGGCGCCGTGCGCGCCGCGCTGTGGCTGACCGGGCAGGCGCCGGGGCGCTACACGATGCCGCAGGTGCTGGGGCTGCCCCAACGGTGAAAAAGGCCGATATTTTCGAATTCTATCGCCGCCTCGCCGACCTCAACCCGGCGCCCGAGACCGAGCTGGCCTTTGGCAACACCTACCAGCTGCTCGTCGCCGTCGTGCTCTCGGCGCAGGCGACCGATGTCGGGGTGAACAAGGCGACGCGGCGCTTGTTTCAGGACGTGACCACGCCGCAGCAGATGATCGACCTCGGCGAGGCGGGGCTGAAAGAGCATATCAAGACGATCGGGCTGTTCAACGGCAAGGCGAAGAATGTCATCGCGCTCTCCGAAATCCTGGTCCGCGACCATGGCGGCGAAGTCCCCGCCGACCGCGATATCTTGACCAGCCTGCCGGGGGTCGGACGCAAGACCGCCAATGTCGTGATGAACTGCGCCTTCGGCGCCGAAACCTTTGCCGTCGACACCCATATCTTCCGCGTCGGCAACCGCACCGGCCTCGCGCCGGGCAAGACCGTGCTCGCGGTCGAAAAGGCGCTGGAGAAAGGCACCCCCGCCCCCTTCCGCGTCGGCGCGCACCACTGGCTGATCCTCCACGGCCGCTACATCTGCAAGGCGCGCACGCCGGAGTGCTGGCGCTGCCCGGTCGCCGACCTGTGCCGGTTCAAGCCGAAGACGGCAGCGCCGAAGGGGAAAAGGGCGGCGTGAAAAAGGGTTCACGCGGCGACGCGGAGCCGCGGAGGGAGTATCCCAGTTCCGTTTGCCCTGAGCTTGTCGAAGAGCCGTTCTTCCTTCTGGCGGGGCAAAAAGAACGCTGCTTCGACAGGCTCAGCACGAACGGATTCAGGGTAATCCCTCCGCGGCTCCGCGGCTCCGCGTGAACCCAAATCTCTGCGTCCTCTGCGCGAAACATTCTGGCTCCCCTTGCGCAACCCGCAGCACGCGCCATAGTCGGGTTCCATGCGCAACCTGACCGCCCCGCTCGCCCTCGCCGCCGCCCTGCTCGCCGCCGCGCCCGTCCACGCCAAACCCGCCGATGCGGACGCCGCGAAGCAGATCCTGAAGGACAGCATCGCGATCCCGACGGTCGAGGGGCGCGGCAAGGTGCCCGAACTGGCGGCCTATTATGCCGGGGTGCTGAAGGCCGCGGGCTATGCCGACAGCGATATCGAGATCACCCCGATGGGCGAAACCGCGACCCTCGCCGCGACGCTGACTGGCACGACAAAGAAGAAACCGATCCTGCTGCTCGGTCATATGGATGTTGTCGCGGCCGACCCAAAGGATTGGACGCGCGATCCCTTCGTCCCGGTCGAGGAGAATGGCTATATTTTCGGCCGCGGGTCGGAGGACAACAAGTTCGACATCGCGATGATGGTCGCAACGATGGCGCAGCTGAAAAAGGACGGGTTCAAGCCGCAGCGCTCGATCATCCTGCTGCTGACGGGTGACGAAGAAACCCAGATGGTGACGACCCGCGCGCTCGCCGCCAAATATAAGGACGCCGAATTTGCGCTGAACGGCGACGGCGGCGGCGGGACGCTCGGCGAGGATGGCAAGCCGCAATATTACGGGCTGCAGGCGGGCGAAAAAACCTACGCCGACTTCACCTTGGAAGTCACCAACCCCGGCGGCCACAGCTCGCGTCCGTCGCCGGTCAACGCGATCGTCCAGCTGGCCGCGGCACTTGAAAAGGTCGGTGCCTATAAATTCACGCCCCAACAGAATGAACTGACCAAAATCGGCATGCCGATCGTCGCCGATCAGGTCGGCGGCAATATGGGCGCCGCGCTCAAGGCTTTCGCCGCGAACCCGGAGGACGCGGACGCGATCACCAAGATTCGCGCCGACCCCGAATATGTCGGGCAGATCGGCACCACCTGCGTGCCGACTTTGGTGAAGGGCGGCCATGCCGAAAACGCGCTGCCGCAGCGCGCCACCGCCAACATCAACTGCCGTATCTTCCCTGGCGTCCCGGTCGAAAGCGTGCGCGCCGAGCTGGAACGCGTCATCGCGGACCCCGCGGTCAAGGTGAACCCCGATCCCGACGCCAGTGCCAGCGACGCTTCGCCGCTGCGTCCCGACGTCATGGCGGCGGTCAAGAAAGCCGTCCACGCCCGCGCTCCCGGGCTGCCGATCATCCCCTCAATGAGCGCGGGCGCGACCGACAGCTATCATTTCCGCATCGCCGGGGTGCCGAGCTACGGCGTCGCCGGGTTGTTTTCGAAAGCCAGCGACAGCTTCGCCCACGGCCTCAACGAACGCGTCCCGGTCGATGCGATCGTTCCCGCGCTGGCGCATTGGGACAGCCTGCTCAGGGATTTGTCGAAATAGGGCGCCTCACGCCGACAATCCGAATTCCGGCGCCGCGCGGAGGCGCGCGGCGTCGCGGAGCGGCGGCAGGCCGAAGGCGCGGCTATAGTCGCGGTTGAACTGCGACGGGCTTTCGTACCCGACGTGGAAACCCGCGCTGGCCGCGTCCATCGCCTCCGACACCATCAACCGCCGCGCTTCCAGCAGCCGCAGCCGGGTGCGATATTGCAGCGGGCTGAAACGCGTCACGCTCTTGAAATGCTCGTGGAAGGACGACGGGCTCATCCCTGCCAATCCGGCCAAGTCATCGATGCTGAAGACGCCGGCATAATGATCCTTGATCCACGCCACCGCGCGGCTGATCTGGTGCAGCCGGGTGTCGGCGGTCGCAATATGGCGCGGCATCGCGCCCTGCGATCCGGTCAGCAGCCGGTATAAAATCTCGCGTTCCGCAAGCGGCGCCAGCGCGGCCATATCGTGGGGCGTATCGAGCAGGCGCAGCAGGCGCAGCGCGGCATCGAGCAGGCCCGTATCGACGTCGCCGACCGCAATCGACGGGGCATGATCGCTACGCGGAACGCGCGCCTCATGCGCCAGCAGCAGGTCGCTCAGCACAGCGACGTCCAGGTCCAACTTCAGGCACAGATAGGGATTGTCGGGGCTGGCATCGACGACCATGCCGCTCACCGGCAGATCGACCGAAACGACAAGAAACTGTGCGCTGTCATAAATAAAGCTCGCATCGCCCAGCAGCACGCGCTTGCGGCCGCTGATGGCCAGGCACAGCGACGGCTCGTACACGACGGGCATCGGCTCGCTCGGCTCGGAGCTACGGACAAGCGATACGCGCGGCAGCGCGCACGGGTGAACCCCGTCGGTCGGCCGATGACGGAGCAAAAGAGAACGCATTTCTTCAAGTTTTGTCATGGTGACGGTTTTGCAGCCTTGCGCTGCCCCGACAAGCGCAAAGCGCCGTGTCCGGAGGATCGTGCAATCATTGCGGAGCCTTGATCTACCGTCTGACCGCCAGTCAGGCGCAAAAGCGGGTCAACGGATGGCATAGGGCCGTCCGGTTTCGATGGAGACGATTATGACCCCCAATACCGACAAGGTCATCCTGATCACCGGCGCGAGCAGCGGCATCGGCGCCGCCACGGCGCGCGAACTCGCTGCTACCGGCGCAACGCTTTTGCTCGGCGCCCGCCGTACCGACCGGCTCGAAGCTCTCGCGGCCGAAATCGCCGCTGCGGGCGGCAGCGCCGACTATCGCGCGCTCGATGTGACCAGCCGTGACGACATGCAGGCATTCGTCGATCATGCGATCGCGCGCTTCGGCCGCGTCGATGTGCTCATCAACAATGCGGGCATCATGCCGCTATCGCCGCTCGCCGCGCTCGAGACCCAAAATTGGGACGCGATGATCGACGTCAACATCCGCGGCGTCCTCAACGGCATTGCTGCGGCTCTGCCGGGCTTCACCGCACAGGGTTCGGGCCATTTCGTCAATGTCGCCTCGCTCGGCGCGCATTATGTGGTTCCGACCGGTGCGGTCTATTGCGCGACCAAGTTTGCGGTGTGGGCGATCACCGACGGTATCCGGCAGGAACATCGGGATGTGCGCGCGACGATCATCTCGCCCGGCGTTGTCGAATCCGAACTCGGCCATGACATCACCGATCCGGCCAGCGCCGCCGCGATGGCGGAATTCCGCAGCATCGCGATCACCCCCGATGCCATCGCCCGCGCAATCCGCTTCGCGGTCGAACAGCCCGATGATGTCGATGTCAGCGAGATCATCGTGCGCCCGGTGAAGGGCAGCTTCTGAGGATGCCGCGTGGCAGCGCTGCTAGTCCAGCAGCGCTGCCACCGCCTTTTCGATCATCGCCGCCGCCGCTTCCGCACCAAAGCTGGCGGCATCGAGCGACAGTTCGAGCCACAGCCCGTCGACCATCGCGGTCAGCATGATCGCCAGCCGCTCGGCGTCGCGCGCGCCGCAAGCGGTCAGCAGTTCGCCGAGCCGCGCACGGTATCCGGCGTAACTTTCCGCGTGAATATCCGCCATCCGCGCGTCGCTCCGCGCCAGCGCCCAGAAGGCGGTCCACGCCCCCAGCAATTCGGGATCGGTGACCGGGGCGCGGAAACTTGCGGTCAGATACGCCAGCAACCGCGCCCGCGGTTCGGGTCTGGCGCTCGCCACGGCGGCGGCAAAAATCGCGTCCATCCGGTCGCTGGTCGCCTGATAGGTCGCCGCGACCAGATCGTCGATGCCGTCGAAATAATGGCGCAGCAGCCCCGGCGACACCCCCGCTTTCGCGCAGATTGCCCGGACATTGGTGCCCGCCAGCCCATGCTCCGCCAGGCACGCGGCAGTCGCCTCGATCAGATCACTACGGCGGGCATCGGCGCTTTCGCGCGTAAAGGCTTGGCGAGCGGGTTGCATCTTGTTATACGATTGTACAACAAGGATCGACTCATGGCAACGCTGCGCGACACTTTCGTTCATCTAGACCCGCAAGATGGCTGGTCGCTCCCGGCGTGGACATACAGCGACCCCGATTTCTACGCCGCCGAAATGGCGCGGATCTTCCGCCCCAGCTGGCAGGTCGTGTGCCACGATAGCGACATCCCGAACCCCGGCGACTGGCACAGCATCGATTATTGCGGCGAAAGCGTCATCGTCGTGCGCGGCGCCGACCGGACCGTCCGCGCCTTCACCAATGTCTGCCGCCACCGCGGCTCGCGGCTGGTCGATGGGTCGGCAGGCTGCGCCAAAAAGCTCGTCTGCCCCTATCATGCCTGGACCTACGACCTCGACGGCCGCCTGACCGGCGTACCCGACAGCGCGAGCTACCCGACGCTTGACAAGAACAAGGCATCGCTGGTGCCGGTCGACCTCGAACAATGGCGCGGCTTCTGGTTCGTCCGCCTCACCGACGACGGCGGCCCCTCGGTCGCGAGCATGATGGCGCCCTATGAAGCGCAGGTCGCGCCCTATCGGTTCGAAGATCTCGGCGCTTTGGGCCGCGTCACGCTGCGCCCGCGCGAGGTGAACTGGAAAAATGTCGGCGACAATTATTCCGACGGCCTCCACATCCCCGTCGCTCACCCCGGCCTCACCCGCCTGTTCGGCAAAAGCTATGGGGTCGAGGCGACGACCCACGTCGACCGCATGTGGGGCGACCTGATCGACCGGCCGTCGGTTAATTGGTCGGAGCGCATGTATCAGCGGCTGCTGCCGCCGGTTCCGCACCTGCCGGAGGCGAACCAGCGTCGCTGGCTCTATTTCAAGCTGTGGCCCAATGTCGCCTTCGACATCTATCCCGACCAGGTCGACTTCATGCAATGGCTGCCGACTGGCCCGACCAGCTGCCTGATCCGCGAAATCAGCTATGTCCTGCCGGATGATCGGCGCGAAATGCGCGCCGCGCGCTACCTCAACTGGCGGATCAATCGTCAGGTCAATGCCGAGGACACGTTGCTCATCACCCGCGTCCAGCAGGGGATGGCATCGCAGAGCTTCACCATGGGGCCGCTCAGCGACAAGGAAGTTTGCCTCAAGCATTTCTGCGCCCGGATGCGCGACCTGATCCCCGAATCCCGCCTCGAACAAGCCCCGCGTGCGGGATGGAGCAAAGCATGACGCTAGAATTCCCGTTCGCATCGAGCGAAGTCGAGATGCCTATCGGAAATACGCGCCTTCGCGGTGTCTCGACTTCGCTCGACACGAACGGAATTTGATATGACCAAGCAATATGACGCCCTGATCATCGGCGCCGGCCACAACGGCCTTGTCTGCGCTTTCTATCTCGCGCGGGCGGGGCTGAAGGTGCGGATTGTCGAAGCGCGCGACGTCGTCGGCGGCGCCGCGGTGACCGAGGAGTTTGCGCCGGGGTTTCGCAATTCGGTCGCCAGCTACACGGTCAGCCTGCTCCAGCCCAAGGTCATCGCCGACATGAAGCTCGCCGAGCAGGGTTACCGCGTGATCGAGCGGCCGATCAGCAATTTCCTGCCGCAGGAAGATGGCGGCTATCTGAAGCTCGGCGGCGGGCTCGAACGCACCCAAAAGGAATTTGCGCGCTTCTCGGCCCATGACGCTGCCCGGCTACCCGCATATTATGACATGCTCGAGGGCGTCGCCGACGTGCTGCGCGACCTCGCGCTGAAATCGCCGCCGAATGTTGGCGACGGGTTCAAGACCTTGATCGACGCCGCGCGGCAGGGGCGTGGGCTGACCAAGCTAAGCCTGTCGCAGCAGCGCGACGTGCTTGAACTGTTCACCAAATCGGCGCGCACCTTTCTCGACAGCTGGTTCGAAAGCGAAGCGGTGAAGGCGGCCTTCGGCTTCGACGCCGTCGTCGGCAATTATGCCAGCCCCGACACGCCGGGCAGCGCTTACGTCCTCCTCCACCATGTCTTTGGTGAAGTGAATGGCAAGAAGGGCGCGTGGGGCCACAGCATCGGCGGCATGGGCGCGATCACCCAGATGATGGCGAAGGTATGTACCCAGCTGGGGGTCGAGATCAGCCTCGAAGCGCCCGTGTCGCGCGTCCTGGTGGATGGCGGCAAGGCGGTCGGGGTCAAGCTGGTCAGCGGCGAGGAAATCGCCGCCGCGCGTATCATCGCCAATGTCGGGCCGAAATTGCTCTATGAACGGATGTTCGACGAAGGCGATATCGCGCCCGAGTTCCAGCGCCGGATCAAAGCGTTCAAGGCGGGCAGCGGCACCTTTCGTATGAACGTCGCACTCAGCGAGCTGCCCAGGTTCACTTGCCTGCCGGAACCTGGCGAGCATCACCAGTCCGGGATCATCCTTGCCCCGACGCTCGACTATATGGACCGCGCATTCCTCGACGCGAAACAATATGGCTGGTCGAAAAAGCCGATCGTCGAAATGCTCATTCCTTCGACGATCGACGACAGCCTGGCGCCGCCGGGGCAGCATGTCGCCAGCCTCTTCTGCCAGCAATTCGCCCCCGAGCTTCCTGATGGTCGCGACTGGGACGCGGAGGAAGGCGCCGCCGCCGACTGCATCATCGACACCGTCGAGGCGCACGCCCCCGGTTTCCGCGCCTCGATCGTCGGCCGCCAGATCCTCAGCCCCAAGGGGCTCGAACGCAAATTCGGGTTAGTCGGCGGCGACATCATGCACGGCAATATGAGCCTCGACCAACTATGGTCTGCGCGCCCGGTGCTCGGCAACGGCGCTTATCGTGGGCCGCTCAAGGGACTTTATATGTGCGGTGCGGGGACGCATCCCGGCGGCGGCGTCACCGGCGCGCCGGGGCATAACGCCGCGCAGGTGATCCTACGTGACCGGGGTTTCTTCGCGCCGCGCTGGCGCTGACCGGCGCATCGCGAAATAGATCGGCAGCCCGGTCGCGGTCATTGCGAGGCTCCACAGGCTCGCCTCGATTCCGGCACCGTAAAAGGCCCAGCAGCTGTAGATGAAGCCGATCAGCGTCAGCGCAGCGAATCGCGGCGATGCGGCGATGCGGCGCTGCCTTTCGAGCTTCAGCGCCGCGAGCGCCGCTGCCATGTAAAAGATGATCGCGGTCGAGGTCGTCACCAGCACCATGAAATTGAACAACCCGGCCAGCCCGCGCGAATAATTGGCATAGACGACCAACGTGGCGAGACTGCTGGCGAGGAGTAGGCTCCACAGCGGTGCGCCAAAGCGGTTCTCGCGCGCCATCAGCGACGGCAGCTGCCCTTTCTGCGCCATATCGCGCGGGATTTCGCCGACGAGCAGGACGAAGCCGTTGAGCGCGCCGAGCGCTGCAATCGCCGCGAACAAAGCGACGAGCTGGCCCGCGGCAGGGCTGACCAAGGTCGCGAAAAAGGTCGCATAAGGTGCGTTTGACCCCTGCACCGTCGCGACGGGTAGCAGCATGGTAACCGCAGTGCAGGACAGGAGATATATGACTCCGGTCGCCACCGCGCCGATCATCGTGGCGCGCGGCACCGTTTTTTCGGGGTCTTTCACGCGGTCGCCGACCGCTAGCGCGCTTTCAAACCCGAGCAGCGCGAACAAGGTCAACGTCGCCGCGCTGCCGATATTGCCCAGGCTGACCGGCGCGGCGTCGGCGAGTGCGGGCGGGCTTACAATCCCCGACCCCAGCACCCAGACAGCCACCACGACGGCGCCGAGCAACGGCAGCAGCTTGAGCGCCCAGGTCAGCACCTGCGCGCCGCCCGCCTTGCGCACTCCGAGCAGGTTGATCGCGGTGAACAGCCAGATAAAGCCGATCGCGAGCAGCGCGGGGGTCTGGCCATCGGCAGCCAGCCCGGGAAAGATGATCGAAAGATTGCTGGTCGCCGCGACCGCCAGCGCTGCATTGGCGGTCCAGCAGCTGATCCAGAAACTCCACGCAACGATAAAGCCGACGCCGGGGCCAAAGGCTTCGGCGGCATAGGTGAACGGCCCGGTGCCCCCAGGCAGCAAACGCGCCAACCGCGCGAGCACCAGCGCTAGGCAAAGGGTGCCGCCGATCGTTACACCCCAGCCGATCACTGCGTTCCAGCCCAAGGGCGCCAGCGCGGCGGGGAGCAGGAACACGCCCGACCCGATCATATTGCCCATGACCAGCGCGATACACATCAAAAGGCCGAGCTTTTGGCTCGGCCTTTCCATGTTGGTCACGCTGCCGGTCACCCGGTCAGAAATCCTTGCTGACCTTGATCCCGATCAGGCGTGGGCGGATGACATTGTCGTAGAACACGCCGCCGGTGCTGCTGACCCCGTCGGGATCGCCGCAGATCGATTCGCCGCACTGGACCGCGCTGTTGATGACGCCGTTGCTGTTGAACAGGTTCGTGGCGAACAGCTCGGCGTCCCAGCCTTCGCCCTTGACGCCAAAACTGATGTCGGCGGTGGTATAGGCCTTGAAATTGCCGACGATGTCATTTTCGAACGGACGCACATCGGATCGCCGCTTGCCGATATGGTTGACGGCAAACTGGAAATGACCGTCCATGCCGCCGATCGGAAACTCATAACGGGCGATGGCATTGCCCTTGAATTTCGCCGTGACGGGCAAACGTGATCCTGCGGGAGCAAGGAGCGCGTTGGTCTGGCCCGGTGGGTTGATCGTACAGTCGAAACTGTCATTGGCGATCCGGCAGAAATCGCGGCGGATCGTCGCGTCGTTGTAACTGCCGCCCAAGCTGAGTGTGAAGCCGCCGGCGCGATAGTTCAGATCGGCCTCGATCCCGCGGATGCGGGCGATACCGGCGTTGCGGATTTCAGTGAGACCATTGGCGCCCAGGAACGACAGCTGAATGTTGTTCCAGTCCTGCTGATACACGGCGCCGTTGAAGCGCACCGGGCCAAACGACGTTTTCCAGCCAAGCTCATAATTGTCGAGCGTGTCGGGGCCATAGGGGTCGAGCGTGCCGCGGCGGTTGATCCCGCCGGGGCGGAAGCCGCGCGACCAGGTGCCGTACAGCAACACATCGTCGGTCACCTTATAGGTGAGGTTCAGTTTGTGGATGAAGTCGGTATCGCTCGTGCTCTTGTCGAGATTGGTACAGGGTGACCCCGCAATGATCGTCGGAGCGAAACACGCCGCCTCGCCGGTGCGACTGCTGAAACCGGCCGAATAGCCGAAGAAGCCGACCAAGCTGTTGTCGAATTTATAGACGCGGCCGCCGCCGGTCAGCGTCAGCTTGTCGGTGATGTCGAAACTGACTTCACCAAATGCAGCATAGTCGCGGTCGATGCGCAGCTGTTTGGTCAGCCAGATATTGCTGTCGGTGCCGGTGACGGTGATCGCGTCGCCGATGCCGTCGATGATGTAATTCTGTTCGATATTGTGCGACTGGCGCTGCCAGAACAGGCCGCCGATAAAGCGGATACGCGCATCGGCGGGTGAGGCGATACGGATTTCGGCGAAGCTGCGCTTATAGCGATCGATCCCCTGGATATATTGGTTCGGGTTGACCGGATCGCCGTTGTTGTCGGTGAAATAGGCGCCATAGCCATAGAGCGCGTCATAGAAATAGGCGTAATCCGAATAGTCGCTCTCGGTCTCGGTCTTGCGGCGCATGTGCCCGCCGGTGACGGTCAAATCCCAGCTGCCGACCTTGCCCTCGATCGTCATCGCGGCCTGGATCCATTTATCGTCGCCGCGTTCGGGATTATATTGCACCGTCTGCAGCTTGCCGTTCACCGCGGTCGAACGTTCCTGCGCGAAGCTGCCGTCGGCCTTCTGGATCTGCCCCATCAAGTTCGGGCGGATCGTCCAGTCGTCGTTGAGTTCGATGCCGAGCGCGAGGCGCGCACCATAGGTATCGACGTCGTTATAGTCTTTTTCGACAAGGTCTGCATTGTTCTGGGTGATGCCGCTGGTCGGATAGGTCCGGCTTCCGGCGATATTGTCGATATAGCCTGCGTCGTGGCGGTACCATCCGACCAGGCGCAGCGCTGCCTTTTCGCTGAGCGCGGCGTTGACAAAGCCTTCGGCAACCCCGCCGATGCCGCCCTTGGACACCGTGTTGAGTTCAAGGCCCATCGAACCATAGGTACCGCTGGTATCGGGCTGGTTGGTGATCAGGCGGATCGTGCCCGCCATCGAGCTGGCGCCATAGAGCGTGCCTTGCGGCCCGGCGAGTGCCTCGACGCGCGCCAGGTCATAGGCATGGATGTCGAGCGCGCCCTGAATCGTCGTGATCGGCATTTCATCGAGATAGGTGCCGACGGTGGGCAGCGATGCCGAATGGTTGGCGTTCTCACCCGACGCGACGCCGCGAAAATAAATCTGCGCAAAACCGGGTCCGGCGGTCTGGATCGTCACCGATGGCAGGAATTTGATGACGTCCTGAAATTCCTTGACCTGCAACTGGTCGAGCCGTTCGGTCCCGATCGCGGTGATCGCCAGCGGCACATCCTGCAGATTTTGCTCGCGCTTCGACGCGGTGACAACGATGTCGCGGTCGTCGTCGATCGCGGCCTCCTGCGCCAGCGCGCCGCCGGACGTATACAGGATGCTGCTGCCAAGCAGCAAGGCGCCGCTCCGAACCAGCCGGGTTGAAATTGTACGCATGAGACCCCCCTCAAAGTGACAGCTATATGACGCGAGGATGGCGCACCGCAGCATAAGCGCAAGTGTTGTTCGCGTACCGGTGGCATCGTTGGTCGAAAATGTCGTCAGCTGTTGCTCAAAGGCAACGATTTGTTGGCTTGGGCCTTAATCGAAGCGCGCCGGCACCGCAGGATAGGCGGCGAGTACCGGACCAAGCGCATCGGTCAGCGCGCCAAGCCACGCCTCATAAGGCCGCCATTGATCGACCCCATCGCGGTTGATCGGGCGGCGGACCTGCTCGCTCGACGCCGTGCGCACAGCGCGTGCGTTGGTGTGGAACGCCATGCAGGCGTCCTCAAACGGCAGCCCGAGATAGCCCAGCATCGCGCGCACCTCGGCTTCCGGATTATCCAGCAGCGCTTCGTGGATCACGCGGTGGACGCGGCCCGGCTGGACGGCGTCGATATGCGCCATCAACCGCACATAATCGCGGTAGTAAGCGCCCATGTCGGGCAGGTCGTAGCTGAACGCCTGCCCCTTGGCATAATGCTGGCGGAAGTTGGACCAGCAACAGTCGAGCGGATGCCGCCGCGCGTCGATGATCTTTGCATTGGGCAGGATCAGCCGGATCAGCGGCACATAGCGCCAGTTGTTCGGCAGCTTGTCGATATAGAAAGGCTTGCCGGTCTTGCGCTGGATCGCAGTGCGGCGCAGGAACGCCGCGCCCATTTCGGCAAGGCGCTCAGCTGGGGCGTCGGCCAGCGCCGCGACCCAATGCCGTCCCTCACCTTGCGTTTCGCGCCCCAGGCCCAGCGCCAGCGCGGGGATGTCGGGCAGCTCCATCGTCCCCTCGATCGCCGAATGGCTCGCCAATATCTGCTCGATCAAGGTCGATCCGGCACGCGGCATACCAAGGATGAAGATCGGGTCGGGCGCCGGATCGCCCATATCGGCGCGGGCCGCGAAAAAGTCGGCTGTGCAGGTCGCGATCGCCGCATCGACGATCGTGCGCGTATCGGCGGCATCATAGCCAAGCTGCCTGGCACGGATCGCATTGCCTGCGGCATAATGGCGAAACGCGGGTTCCGCGTCGCCGGCGTCGTCATAGGCTTTGCCGAGCGCGAAATGCAGGTGCAGCCGGTCGTCGGCGCGCTCATCGACCGCGGGTTCGGCGGCGACCAGCGCCGCTTCCATCGCCGCACGGTCGTCGGCCCCGAAACGGATCGTCTTGAGGTTGGCAAGGCTCCACCAGATTTCGCCGAGGCCCGGATCGACGCCGAGCGCATGACGGTAGGCGGCGATGCTGTCGTCCTGTCGCCCAACGGTCTTGAGCAGATGGCCATAGCTCATCCACAGCTTGGCGTGATCGGGGAAGCGCATCGTGAGTTGCTCGTAGAGTGCAAGCGCTTCGTCATAACCGCCAATACGGCCCAGCGCCGCGGCTTTCAGATTGGCATGCGCCGGATTGTCGGGGTCATCGCCCAGCACCGCATCGAGCGTTTCGGCGGCCTCCGCATAGCGGTTCTGCTTGTAATAGACGGTGGCCAGATTGGCGCGGGCCGCCCCGAACCCCGGCGCGAGTTCGAGCGCGCGTACGAGCAGCTTCTCGGCATCGCCATACCGCCCGATCCGCCCCGCGACTTCGGCCAACATGCGGATCGCGGCGACGTCGGTCGCATCCTCACGCAGACGCGCCCGCAGCGCGGCTTCGGCGTCGGGCAGGCGGTTTTCGGCGAGCGCCAGCGCGGCATCGACCATCGCCGTGTCGTGGATCGTCGCGCCAACCGCGGCAAGCGCCGCGGCCTGTGCTTCGCTCTCGCGATTCAGGGCACGGAGGGCATGGGCGGCGAGCCGGTGCGCGGCGGCAGACGTCGGTACCGCTTCGATGATCGCCTGTGCCTGCGCCAATGCCGCGGCAGGTTCGGCGGCGAGCAACCGGCGGGCGTTGGCGAGCGCCGCATCATGGGTGACGGTCGCCATACAGCCCCGATCAGCTTTTCGCCGCGCGCGCCTTGGCGACCGCCTGCTTCAGCGCGTCATAGCCGATCTGTCCCTGGAACAGCTGGTCGCCGACGATCCAGGTCGGGGTGGCGTTCAGCTGGAGCTGGGTCGCGATCGCCAGGTTGCTGTCGAGCTCGCGCTGGAACAGCGCCTCGTTCGCCGTCGCGTCGGCGGTGCCGTCGGTGACGACGCCGGCGCGCTGGGCGGCGGTGGCTATGCCCGCTGCGTCGAGCGAACCGACGGCGAACATCGCATGATGAAACGCATCATATTTGCCCTGCCGCGCCGCGGCAAGCGCCATCAGCGCCGCGTCACGGCTCTGCGGGGCGATGATCGGCAGCTCGCGGAACACGACCTTTAACCGTTTGTCTTCGCGGATCAGCCGGTCGACGTCTGGCACGCTGGCGCGGCAGAAACCGCAGGCATAATCGGTGAACACCACCAACGTGACGTCGCCGTCGGCATTGCCCGCCCACGCCCCGGCATAGGGTTTTTCCAGCGCCGGGCGGATCGCGCCGATCGCCTTGGCGATTTCGCCGTTGCGCTGCGCCTCCAGCGCCTCGGGAATGATCTGCGGGTTGGCCTTGATATAGTCGGCGACGATGGTTTCGACCTCGCTCTTGCTCATTCCGCCGCCCATGCGCCCGCCGAGCCAGAACACTGTAGCGAGCAACAACAGCCCGCCAAGCGCGATGGCCCAGATACGCGTCGATCCGCCGTCCATTCCCGTCCCCTTGATGTGCGGCAAGCGCGGCGCCGCCATCGCTTTGGTTGCGCCAATCGGCTTTTTCGGTGGCGGCGCGGCCAGCGGTGAGCGGTCGTCACCATCGGCGCCGGCGCCCACCGGGGCCGACGCCATCGTCCTGCCCGCATCGCTCGCAAACAGCGGTAGGTCGGGGGCGGACGGGTTTTTGGCGCGCGCCGCGGCTTCCTCGCGGGCCAGCAATTGTTCGAGCCCTGACGGCGGCGGCACCAATTCCTCACGTGGGCCGGGGCGGAGCTTTGTTGCGGCGTCGCCAATGCTCCCACGGATGCTTTCGCTGCCCGCTTTGGCGATCTGGCCGACACCCGCCTTGGTCCGGTCGGCGACTTCGCCAAGCCCGCGCCCCGCTTCGCTCGACAGCTTCCGCGCCTTGTCGCCGAGCGCCAGCCGGTCCCACGCTGCGCTGCTGGCCTTTGCTGTGACGCGGCCTGCCTGCACCGATCCGCGCCCGATCGCGCGCGCCGCTTGCGCCGTCATCGCGCCAGTTTTGGCGGCGAGTTCGCCGGTTCGGCGCGGAATTTCCATCGCCTCGACGCGCGCCGGAATGTCGGCGCGGTCGCCGATGCGGATCGTCCAGTCGGCAAAGGCGTCGGCGCTATTGCGCAGCGCCCGCCACACTCCGGCGGCGCCTGCCTTCATCTGGTCCGATGTGACCACTGGTTGGCGCGTCGCCTTGTCGTTGGCGGTATAGCGCGACAGGTCGATGCCAACCGGCGGTATGTCGCGCGGCTTGGCCAATCCTTCGTCTGGCGACGGCGATGTCGGCGGCTGCGGCCGCGGCACAGCCTTCGGGGTCGGCTCCGCGTCGCGCAGCCATGGCTGGTAATAATCGTCGTTTTTGTCGGTCACTTGTTGCCCTTGCGCATCATGATCGACGATGCGGCCCCTGTCTTTGTTCGAAACTAGCGTCGTTTGCGCGTCTGTTCCACCTCGGCGCGTGCGACCAGTGCAATATCCTGTGCACGGATCCAATCGGGGGAGTCCTGCGCCAGGCCCTGCATCGCGATTTCGGCATTACGCAGCGTCAGCGCAGGCTGTCCACCCTGCAGGCTATAGCGTTCCGCCGAAGCGAGCGCGGCGCGCGCCTGATCGCCTTTGTTCGCATAGACGATACCGAGTTGATACCAGGCAAAGGGGTTCTGATTGTCGAGTGCCACCGCCGTTTTCAGCACATCCTCGGCCTCGGTGAAATTCGCCGGGTCTTCGGTCGCGATCAGCGCGTGGCCCAGCGTCGCACTAATCAGCGGCTGCGACCGCGATATCGTCACCGCTTTGCGCAGCGCCGGGATCGCTTCCTTGGGGCGCCCCGATTCGAGCAGCACCTGGCCTTCAAGTTCCAAAAAATAAGGGTCGCGTGGATTGGTGGCGAGCAGCGCCTTGACTTCGTCCAGCGCTTTTTGCGGATAGGCGCTGCGATGCCAGGCGTAGGCGCGCGCGTAACGCGCCGGAATGCTTGTGATGGTTTCGGGGAATTTGCGCAGGGTCCGGTCGGGATCGGTCATGAAACCGGACAATTTTGCTTTGATCCGCTGAAAACGTTCCTCGATCACCGGATCGGCGGGCTTGTCCCACGCCGGATCGATCACATAGACCTCGCGCAGCGCCTGGATGCGATCGCCCGACATCGGATGGGTGCGGCCATAGGCCTGATCATCGTCCTGCTTCACCGCGTAACGAAATTCCAGATTCTGCAATTTTTTGAAAAAGGCCAGGCTGCCGCGGCCGCTGATCCCGGCTTTGGAAAGATATTGGGCGCCCGCCGCGTCGGCAGTCGATTCCTGAACGCGACTGAACGCCAGATATTTGCCCAGCGCGGCCTGCTGCCCCGCCATCATGACACCCATGCCGGCTTCGCCCGCGCCCGCCGCGATCGCCGCGGCACCCAGCAAAAGGCTGAGCAGCGATATGCCGGTGGCCGTCTTGGCGCCGTCATTGACGCGAATCGCGTGGCCGCCGATGACATGGCCCAGTTCGTGCGCGAGCACACCCTGCACCTCTTCGGCAGTGTCGGCGGCCTCGATCAGCCCGGCAAAGACATAGACGTCCTGACTGCCCGCCACGAACGCGTTGATGCTGGGGTCGCCAAGCAGATGGACGCGCACCTGCCCCGGTTGCAGCCCGGCTGCGACGAGCAGCGGGTCCATCATGTCCTGAAACAGCGCTTCGGTCTCGGCATCGCGCAGGATCGATTGCGCCATCACCGGGCGTATCGTCACGGCGAGCATCGCGAGCAGGGTCAGTGCGATCCGGAGCAGCGGGCGCCATGCGCCTGTCCGAAAGATCGATTTGGGGGAGGGCGGCATCATCCTGCCTACCCTCGCGCGGCGCATCTGAACATCGACTGAAGCCATGCCAGCTTTGTGGGGGTCAGCGCGCGTGGAGGCAAGGCGAGACTTTGGCTCAAAACGATCATGGCTTCCCCCGACGTTTGCCGGAGGAAGCCATGATGAGACGTATTTCGCTCGGATCAGCCGAAAGTGCGCTGCCACCAGCCGCGACGCGGTTCGCCGTCGGGACCGACGCCGCTCTCGTCGCCATTGGCGGCTTCGGTTTCAGCTTCGCCCGTCGTCGCCGCTTCGGGCGCCGCGTCCGCTGCAACCGCTTTTTTGGCGCGGCTCGCCCGCTTCTTCGGCGCGGGTTTGGCGGGTTCGGCTTCCGGTTCGGCCTCGGCAACGGGTTCGGCCTCCACCGCTTCCGGCGCCGCTTCGACCACAGCGTCGGCGGCTTCGGCTTCGACTGCCGCCTTGGTCTTGCGCGGTGCGCGCTTGCGCTTCGGCTTTTCCTCGGCAGCCGGTGCTTCGTCGGCGACCGGTTCGGCGACGTCCGCGGCTAGCGGGGCTTCGACAGCTTCTGCGGCGGTGTCGTCGGTTGCCTCTGCCGCGTCGACCTTGGGCTTGCGACCACGGCCACCCCGTCGGCGGCGCGGTTTGGCGTCGGGATCGACGGCTTCGGTCCCGGCTTCTGCCTCGCCATCGCTGGCGGTTTCTGCCGGTGCGGCGTCGCCCTCCTCGGCACCGTCGGCGGCGTCGTCGCGCTCGGCTTCGCCATCGCGTTCTTCGCCGTTCTCGAGGATTTCATTGCCTTCCTCGTCGCGGCGACCGCGGCGGCCACGACGACGACGGCGGCGGCGCTTGCGGCCCTCGCCGTCGGTGTCGCTCTCGCCGCCCTCGGGTGCGCGCTCACGCTGGCGGGCGGGGCGGGCTTCGGCTTCCGCTTCGGCTTCTTCCGCATCTTCGTCTTCGGGATAATCGTCGTCATCCTCGTCCTCGATCGGCGCGATCGGGGCAAAGCTGCGGCGCTGCGTCGGCGGCGGGCCGGTGACTTCGACCGCCATCCGCGCCCCTTCGGTCTCGCCGTCGGGCAGGATTTCGACGATGACGCCGTACAGCTCCTCGATGTCGCGCAGCTCGCGGCGCTTTTCGTTGAGCAGATAGAAAGTCGCTTCCTGGCTGGCGCGAAGCGTGATCCGGCTGCCCTTGCCGCGTGCCGCTTCTTCTTCGATCAGGCGCAGCGCGCTGAGCCCCGCCGACGAGGCGGTGCGGACCAGCCCGGTGCCTTCGCAATGTGGGCAGGGGCGCGTCGATGCTTCGAGCACGCCGGTGCGCAGGCGCTGGCGGCTCATTTCCATCAAGCCAAAGCCCGAGATGCGACCGACCTGGATGCGCGCGCGGTCGTTCTTCAGCGCGTCCTTCATCGCCCGCTCGACCTTGCGGACGTTCGAGCCATGATCCATGTCGATGAAGTCAATCACGATCAGGCCGGCCATGTCGCGCAGACGCAGCTGGCGGGCGATTTCGGCCGCGGCTTCCAGATTGGTGCTGACCGCGGTCTGCTCGATATTATGCTCGCGGGTCGAGCGGCCCGAGTTGATGTCGATCGACACCAAGGCTTCGGTCGGGTTGATCACCAGATAACCGCCCGATTTCAGCTGGACGACGGGATTGAGCATCCCGGCCAACTGATCCTCGACGCCGTAACGCTGATAGAGCGACACCGGATCGGCATATTGCTTCACCCGCCGCGCATGGCTGGGCATCAGCAACTTCATGAACTGCTTGGCGGCTTTATAGCCCTCGTCGCCCTCGACGAGCACTTCCTCGATGTCCTTGTGATAGATGTCGCGGATCGCGCGCTTGACCAGGTCGCTGTCCGAATGGACCAGCGCCGGGGCGCTCGATTGCAGCGTCTTTTCGCGAATCTCGTCCCACAGGCGGGCGAGATAGTCGAAGTCGCGCTTGATCTCGACCTTGGTGCGGCTCATTCCGGCGGTGCGGACGATGCACCCCATCGTCGGCGGCAGCGCGAGTTCGTCGATCATCGCCTTCAGCTTGCGGCGATCGGCGCCGTTCGAAATTTTGCGGCTGATCCCGCCGCCGTGCATCGTGTTGGGCATCAGTACGCAGTAACGACCGGCAAGCGACAAATAGGTGGTCAGCGCCGCGCCCTTGTTGCCGCGTTCTTCCTTGACGACCTGCACCAGCATCACCTGGCGGCGGCGAATGACGTCCTGGATCTTGTATCGGCGGCGCAGCGACATGCGGTTTTCGCTGTCATCCTCGTCGCGGCGGCTGCTGCGACCGCGGCCACCGCCCTTGCGGCCATTGCCGCGTCCGCGGCCCCGCCCCTTGCGGTCGCCACGATCGTTACGGCCTTCGCGGCCTTCTTCGGATCCTTCGCCGCCCTCTTCGCCGTCGCCATTTTCGGCGTCGCCCCGGTCGTCGCGATCATCGCGGTCATCGTCGTCGCCATCGTTGCGTTCGTCACGATCGTCATCGTCGCGGTCGTGGCGGCTGTCGCCATTGTCGTCGTCGTCATGATATTCGACGTCGGCGACATCGCCTTCCAGCGCGTCGAGGTCTTCCTCGGCGCGCTGCGCGGCGGCGGCGGCATGTTCGGCCTCTTCGCGCAGCAGCGCTTCGCGGTCTTCCTTTGGAATCTGATAATAATCGGGGTGGATTTCGCTGAACGCCAGGAACCCGTGGCGATTGCCACCATATTCGATGAACGCCGCCTGCAGCGACGGTTCGACGCGGGTTACTTTGGCCAGATAGATATTGCCCTTGAGCTGCTTGTGCTCGGCGGACTCGAAATCAAACTCCTCGATGCGGTTTCCCTGGGTGACGGCGACCCGGGTTTCTTCCCGGTGCCGCGCGTCGATCAACATGCGCGTGGTCATTAGTTACACTCCAAGCGCGCCGTAGCGCGCCATCAAAAAATCCCGCGACCTTCCTTGACGAAAGATCGCGGCGGATACGGATGATACGAAAAAAGACGTTATTGCCGCGGGGAGCCTGCGTCCGATGCTGGACGCGCATGCGGTCTTCGCATCCGGCGACGGCGGCGGCAAAAGCGCCCGCGTCGGGATGAAAAGAGGGCATGGCAAGCCTCATGCGGCATCAACCTGTTACATGGGGTGAGCGGGCGGGCAGGGCGGGCGTCTGGCGATCGCCCCGACTGTCCGGTCAACCGGGTGGACTGACGGCAGGTTGCCGATCCCCGCATATCCGGCGCCAAGGCGGCCATGTCCCGCAATGTTTGCGGAGCAGGCCTTCCCCTCAAAAGGCCGGACGGCACCGGGAACGACACCGTCAGTGGTGGTGTGCTAGCATCGGCACGGGCCGACGGCAACAGCGCCACGGTAGAAAGATGGGACGCCGACATGCGTCCGCAAGGGTTGCGGTTCTGTTCGTCTGGCAGATTCGCAGCTTAACCGGCATTTCACGCGTCATGGCTAAAGGTGCGTTCACGATGGTTTGCGGCCTTGATTCTGAAATTTTGGAATTAAGCGCTGGACCAGTGTGCGCCGCGCGCCGCATAATCGTGCCATGAGCCTGCTGCTCGCCTTGATTGGCCTATCTTTGACCCCCGTGCCGTCGGGGCAGATGGTCGACCGTATCGCGCGCGGTCCGCGCACCGAACTGGCGCCGCCCGCGGGGTTTCGCGCCAAGGTCCCCGAAAAACGCTACAGCGTCAGCGTCCCCATCGGCAAGCCCAGGCCCAGCGTTGCACTGCCGCGGATCGAAGGGCCGAACGATAGTCGCCTGCCGCTCGTGGTGCTCGACGCGGGGCATGGCGGCCACGATCCGGGGGCAATCAGCCCGCACAGCGGCAAGCGCGAAAAGGACATCACCCTCGCGCTCGCTCGTGCCATCCGCGACGATCTGCTCGCCTCGGGCCGTGTCCGCGTCGCGCTGACCCGCGGCGAAGACCGCTTTCTGGTGCTTGAGGAGCGTTTCGGCATCGCGCGGCGGCTGAAGGCCGATTTGTTCATTTCGATCCACGCCGATGCGGCGGAAAACCAGACCGCCAGCGGCGCGTCGATCTACACCTTGTCCGAAGTCGCCTCCGACCGCGAAGCGGCGCGGCTCGCGGCGCGCGAGAATAAGGCGAATGTCATCAATGGCGTCGATCTCGGCGCCCACAGCGGCGATGTGTCGTCGATCCTGCTCGACCTGACCCAGCGCGAGACGATGAACGTCGCCTCCGATTTCGCGCGGCTGCTTCAGCGCGAGGCAGGCGAAGCGGTCAAATTCCGCACCCACGCGCATCGCTTTGCCTCGTTCGTGGTGCTGAAGGCGCCCGATACGCCATCGGTGCTGTTCGAAACCGGCTTTATCTCGAACAAGGACGACGCCGAATTTCTGGCGTCGGCGGCGGGACAGAAAAAGGTCGCGCGCGGCGTGCGCAATGCGGTCCAGATCCATTTCGCGCGGCAGATCGCGGCGCGGTAACCGCAATCGCCCTCCCCTGAAGGGGAGGGTGGCGAGACTTGCCAGCTTGCTGGCTTAGTCGCAGCGGGTGGGGTTTGCAGCCTTGCATCACCCCGAGAGACCCCACCCCAACCCCTCCCCTGAAGGGGAGGGGCTTTTGAAATATAGTCTTGACTAACTTTCTCCACCTAGCCAGCTTGCTCTCGGTGGCGGCGGGAGAAGATCATGAGCTGGAGCAACTGGTCAGGCAGCGTCAGCGCCGCCGCGCAAATCGCCCGCCCGCATAGCGAGGACGAACTCGCCGCGCTGATCCGCAGCGCACACAAGCTGCGCGTTACTGGGGCCGGGCACAGTTTCATGCCGCTCTGCGAATCGGACGAGTTGATCGTCAGCCTCGACGAGATGGCGGGCGTGATGCATATCGCCGCCGACCGCCAGACCGCGCGCATCCCCGCCGGGTGGAGCATCCGGCGGCTGACCGCGGGGCTGTGGGACGAGGGGCTGGCGCTCGCCAATCAGGGCGATGTCAATCCGCAGTCGCTCGCAGGGGCGATGGCGACGGGGACGCACGGCACCGGGGTCGATCTTGGTTCGCTCGCGACCTTTGCGCGCGGCTTCCGGCTGATCGGCGCCGATGGCGAGGCGCATTGGTGCGATGCGACCACCAATGCCGATCTATATCAGGCACAGCGGCTGTCGCTTGGCCTGTTCGGGGTCGCGACCGAGATCGATGTCGCGGTCGTCCCCGCCTTTCACCTGTCCGAACGGATCGAAAAGCGCCGCTGGGCGGAGGTGCGCGAAAGCTATGATGAGCTGGCGAAGCAGCATCGCCATGTTGAATTCTGGTTCTTTCCGCACAGCGACGACGTGATCCTGAAAACGCTCGACCTGTGCGACCCATGCGATCCGCCGCCGACCACGACCGACATGGAGGAGGCCAGTTTTCGCCGCATCCTGAACATCGCGGCGCGCCTGCCTTTCCTTACCCCGACGCTTCAGCGGCTGATCATGAAAGGCGGCATTTCGGGGCGCCGCCGCGGCCCGGCGCATCTCGTCTTTCCATCCGACCGCACGATCCGCTTCGAAGAGATGGAATATGAAATGCCGCGCGCCGCCGGGCTCGACACGCTGGCCGAAGTGGTCGGGTGGATTCGCAAGAAACGACTGCCGGTCACCTTCCCGTTCGAATTTCGCACCGTTGCCGCCGACGATATCTGGATGAGCCCGATGAACGCCGGACCCGTCGCCGCGATTTCGATGCACCAATATGCGAAGATGCCTTGGCAGGGCCTGTTCGCCGAAGCCGAGACGATCTTTCGCAGCCATGGCGGTCGCCCGCATTGGGCCAAACGCCATACGCTGACCCGCGCCGACGTCGCGGCACTCTATCCGATGGCGGGTCGCTATACTGCCGTCCGCCGCGCCGCCGATCCGGGCGGAAAATTCCTCAACGCGCATCTCGAAAGCCTGTTCGCATGACCACCGACCGCGACCTGCACGCGCATCTAATCGACCAGCAAGGCTCACGCGCCGATCTCAACACTCCGGTGCTGGTGCTCGATGTCGACGCCCTCGACCGCAATGTGCAGCGCATGGCGGCGCTCACCGCACACCACGAGGTCGCGCTGCGCCCGCACGCCAAAACGCACAAGAGTGTCGATATTGCGCAACGCCAGATTGCTGCGGGCGCGGTTGGCGTGTGCTGCGCCAAGATCGGCGAGGCCGAGGCGCTGAGCGAGGGCGGCGTGAACGGCATCCTCATTACCTCGCCGGTCGCGGCACCCCGCGCGATTGAGCGGCTCGCCGCGCTGGCGGCCCGCGCCGACGGCTTGATGGCGGTCGTCGATCATCCCGATGTCGCGGCGGGCATCGATGCGGCGCTCGCGGTCGCCGACGCGCGGCTCGACATGATCATCGACATCGATCCCGGTATTGCGCGCACCGGGGTTGCTTCGGCGGATGCGGCGGTGGCGCTGGCCGAGGTCATCGCCGCCGCTCCCAACCTCAAGTATCGCGGTGTGCAATTCTACTGCGGGTCGCAGCAGCATATCGAAAGCTATGCCGACCGCCGCGCCGCGATTGTCGAGCGCACCGGCTATTTGCAAAGCGTCATCGCGGCGCTGGCCGACGCGGGGTTCGCGCCCGAAATCATCACCGGATCGGGCACCGGCACCCATCGCATCGACCTCGACCTTCGCGTCTTCACCGAATTGCAGGCGGGAAGTTACGTCTTCATGGACAAGCAATATCTCGACTGCGATCTGACCGGCGAGGAAAGCGAACCGCCGTTCGAGGTCTCGCTGTCGGTCGATGCGCGCGTGGTCAGCGCCAACCACAGCGGCCTGGTCACCATCGACGCCGGGTATAAATCGCTGTCGACCGACGGCGGTGTTGCGGTGGTGCAGTGCGGGGCGCCCGACACGGCCTTCTTCGCCTTCATGGGCGACGAACATGCGGCACTGATCGCCCCCGGAATCGGGGTGCAGCTCGCGCCCGGCGACCCGGTCAGCCTGACGGTGCCGCACTGCGACCCGACGGTGAATCTCTACGACAGCTATCATGTCGTCGCGGGCGAAACGCTGGTCGATATATGGCCGGTCAGCGCGCGCGGCCGGGCGCGGTGAACGCGCCCGGGGCGGTGAAGCGTCCGCCGCAGCAGGACCGCGCGCGCCAGACGCGCGAACGGTTGCTCGATGTCGCGGGCGCGCTGCTCGCCGAGGTCGGGATCGAGCGGATTTCGACCAATATGATCGCGGCGCGCGCCGGGCTGACCCCGCCCGCGCTCTACCGCTATTTCGGCGACAAATATGCGGTGCTGGAGGCGCTGGGCAGGCGGCTGATGGAGCGGCAGAATGCGGTGCTCGCGGCATGGCTGGCGCACCACGGGCCGGACGGGATCGCCGCAATGGCCGATCACATCGGCGACCTGCTCGCCCAGAACGCCGCGGTGACGCGCGCCGAACCGGGCGCGGTGTGGATATTGCGCGCGCTCCACGCCTCGCCGCGGCTCGTCCATATCCGGCTCGAATCGCACCGCCATGTGACCGACCGGCTGACCGACGCCTGCGCGCCCTACGTGGCCGGGATCGACCGCGAAAAGCTGTGGTCGCGGCTGCGACTGGCGGTGGAGCTTGGCTTCGCTGCCGATGAAATGCTGTACGAGGAAGATCGTATTTCGGCGGACGCGGCGCTGGCCAATGTCGCGGCGATGCTACGCTTCGCCATGCTCGACCTGACCGAAAGCGTCTAGTCGCCCACCCTGCCGCAACCATGCTTCCCTTTCGGCGATCCACGCTTTAGAGGCAGGCATCATGGTCGCCGACAGTCCGCCTGATTTCCGCCTGCGCCTGCGCCGCGACAGCAATGCCGTCATCGCCTGGCTGCGCGCAATGTGGACGCGGCGCTGGTTTCGCTGGCTCGGCTATCTGGTGCTGGCGGGTGTGCTGGGGCTTATCCTGATCTGGGCGGTTTTTGCGCGCGATCTGCCGTCGGTCGACCAGTTGCGCGATTATGAACCACCGCTGCCGACAATGGTCCGCGACGGCGAGGGCAAGCCGGTTCACAGCTATGCCCGCGAACGCCGCGTCCAGCTGGACTATAGCGAATATCCGCAATTGCTAGTGCGCTCGTTCCTGGCCGCCGAAGACAAGACGTTCTTCAGTCACGGCGGCATCGATTATCCGGGCATCGCCTCCGCGATCATCACCAATCTGTCGAGCAGCGGCCGTCCCGTCGGAGCCTCGACGATTACCCAGCAGGTCGCCAAGAATCTGTTGCTGACCAACGAGCTCAGCTATCGCCGCAAGGTGCGCGAGGCGATCCTGGCGATGCGGATCGAGGATGCGCTGACCAAGGAGCAGATCCTCGAACTCTATCTCAATGAAATCCCGCTCGGCCGCCGCAGCTTCGGGGTGCAGGCGGCAAGCCGCGCCTATTTCGACAAGGATGTCGATCAGCTCCAGCTTCACGAAATGGCGTTCCTCGCCATCCTGCCCAAGGCACCCGAGAAATATGGCCGGTCGCGGTTCGAACGCGAAGCGCTGGCGCGGCGCAATTTCGTGCTCGGGTCGATGGAAAGCAATGGCTGGATCACCGCGGCGCAGCGCGACGCCGCGCGCGCCATGCCGCTCGGCCTCACCAACAGCGGCAATCGCGCGATCGCGCAGGTCGGCGGCTATTATA
The DNA here is from genome assembly GCF_002454115.1 of Sphingopyxis sp. UBA6723. Taxonomy (GTDB): domain Bacteria; phylum Pseudomonadota; class Alphaproteobacteria; order Sphingomonadales; family Sphingomonadaceae; genus Sphingopyxis. The sequence continues at coordinate 483,989 of NZ_DKIH01000010.1, forward strand.
TGGAAGAGGTGCGGCGCCAGCTGATCGCCCAGTTTGGCGAAACCGCCGACGACGGGCCGCTCAGCGTCTATGCCGGCGGGCTGTGGGTGCGCACGCCTTATGACGGCAAGATGCAGACCGGCGCGACGATGGCGCTGCGCAAGGGGCTTCAGCGTTACGATGCCGGCAAGGGCTGGTCGGGACCGATCGCGAGGATCGAGGCCGACGATCAGTGGCAGAGCCGCCTTGCGTCGAGCTTTATCGGCATCGATTATGACAATTGGCGCGTGGCCGCGGTGCTGTCGAAATCGGCGGCGGCGGCACAGATCGGGTTTGCCAATGGCGATACCGGGACGCTGCCCGCCAGCGCTGCGACGCTCGGCTATCGCAAGACCGGCGGCACCGCCTTTTCGGCGATGCGCCCCGGCGACCTGATCGTCGTCAAATCGACCGGCGGCAGCGGCTATGCCCTGCGCAACATCCCCGAAGTGTCGGGCGGCATGGTCGTCGAAAGTCCGCACTCGGGTCGCATCTATGCGATGCAGGGTGGCTTCGACGTCCGTCTTTCGCCGTTCAACCGGGCGACCCAGGCGCAGCGCCAGCCGGGCTCGACGATCAAGCCGTTCGTTTACGCCGCGGCGCTCGACAATGGCATGACCCCCGCGACGATGATCGTCGACGGCTCGTTCTGCGTTTATCAGGGTGCGCGCCTCGGCAACAAATGCTTCCGCAACTTCGGCAATTCGGGGGGCAGCGGCGAACATACGATGCGCTGGGGACTCGAACAGTCGCGCAACCTGATGACGGTGCGCGCAGCGAGCCAGGTCGGCATGGAGCCGGTTGTCGAAACGATCGCGGCGATGGGCATTGGCAAGCACGAACCCTATCTCTCGACCGCGCTTGGCGCCGGATCGACGACGGTCGAAAAAATCACCAACGCCTATGCGATGCTCGCCAACCATGGCCGTGAGCTGAAACCGCGGGTGATCGACTATGCACAGGACCGCCGCGGCAAGGTCATCTTCCCCGCCAATTGGAAACCCTGCGAGGGCTGCAACAAGAAAGACTGGGACGGGCGTCCGATGCCGCGCTTTGCCAAATCGGGCAAGCAGCTGATGGACCCGATGACCGCCTATCAGGTCGTCCATATGCTCGAAGGCGTTGTCCAGCGCGGTACCGCAGTGCGGCTGCGCGACCTGAACGTACCGCTGTTCGGCAAGACCGGCACGACCACGGGTCCGAACGATGTGTGGTTCGTCGGTGGCACCCCTGATGTGGTGGCCGGTATGTATATCGGCTTCGACCAGCCGCGCAGCATGGGCGGCTATGCGCAGGGTGGCAGCTATGCGGCGCCGATCTTCAAAGATTTTGCGCTCGCCGCGCTCGCCGACCGCCAGCCGATCCCGTTTGCGGCGCCCAAGGGCGTGCGCATGGTGCGCATCGACCGCCGGTCGGGCCGCCGCGTCTATGGCAGCTGGCCGGGGACCGATCCCAAGGCATCGATCATCTGGGAAGCGTTCAAGCCCGAAAGCGAACCGCGCCGGACGATCCGCGAAGAAGAGATCCAGCCGGTGAAGACACCGCGGCGGCAGGACGCGCCGGTACGACAAGGCCCGGCGGGGCGCAGCGACAACGACTTCCTCGACGACCGCGGCGGGATCATCTGACCGCTTGTCTCTGACGGCTGAGCCTCTATGGCCGGTTTTCACTAGTTTCAGGAGCAAGGACATGCGCGCCGAAGCGCAGGATCATATCGACAAGATTGGCGCCGCGCTGGCGCTGCTGCGGCGTTTTCTCGACTGGGACCGCGCGGTGCGGCGGCTCGACGAGCTGAATGCCAAGGTCGAGGACCCGACGCTGTGGGACAGCCCGAAGGCGGCGCAGGAAGTGATGCGTGAGCGGCAGCGGCTCGATGCGGCGATCACCGCGACGCGCGCGATCGAAACCGAGTGCGCCGACACCGCCGAACTGATCGAGCTCGCCGAGATGGAAGGCGACGAGGCGATGGTCGACGAGGCGGTGGCGTCGCTGGCGACGCTCGCGGCGCGCGCCGAGGAAGACAAGATCCGGGCGCTGCTCGCGGGCGAAGCCGACGCCAACGACGCCTATATCGAGGTTCACGCCGGCGCGGGCGGCACCGAAAGCCAGGACTGGGCCGAGATGCTCCAGCGCATGTACAGCCGCTGGGCGGAAAAGCGCGGCTTCAAGGTCGAGCTGGTCGAATATCAGGCGGGCGAAACGGCGGGCATCAAATCGGCGACGATGCTGGTGAAGGGCGAGAATGCCTATGGCTATGCCAAGACCGAAAGCGGCGTCCACCGCCTCGTCCGCATTTCGCCCTACGACAGCTCGGCGCGCCGCCACACCAGCTTCTCGTCGGTGTGGGTCTATCCGGTGATCGACGACAATATCGATATCGAGATCAACGAAGGCGACCTCAAGATCGATACCTATCGCGCTTCGGGCGCGGGCGGCCAGCACGTCAACACCACCGATTCGGCGGTGCGCATCACCCACATCCCGACCGGCATTGTCGTCGCCAGCCAGAACGACCGCTCACAGCACAAGAACCGCGCGACCGCGATGGGGATGCTGAAGGCACGGATGTACGAGGCCGAGCTGCAAAAACGCGAGGCCGCGGCATCGGGCGAATATCAGGCGAAGACCGAGATCGGCTGGGGCCACCAGATCCGCTCCTACGTCCTCCAGCCCTATCAGCTCGTGAAGGATCTGCGCACCGGGGTGACCTCGACCGCGCCGGGCGATGTGCTCGATGGCGCGCTCGACCCGTTCATGGCCGCGGCGCTGTCGCAAAAGGTGACGGGCGAAAAGGTCGAGGTTGAGGACATCGATTGATGAAGCGATCCGCCGCCGTCCTGCTCGCGTTGCTGCCGCTGCTCGGCAGCTGCGATGCGCCTTGGGATGATGGCGGCGACCGCGCCGTAACCGCCCGCGACTTTCCGCCCGCCGACCGCCCGGTGGCGCCGACTGTCTCGACCAAATGGTCGACCGAAGAAGCGCGCGACCGCGTCAACGAGGCCGAAGACGTCATGGATTCGGCCGACGTTCGTCCGGGCATGACCGTCGCCGACATTGGCGCGGGCGACGGCTATTATACGGTGCGCCTGGCGCAGCGCGTCGGCGCGACCGGGCGGGTACTGGCGCAGGACATCATTCCCGACGTGATCGAGCGGCTCGCCGACCGCGTGGCGCGCGAACGGCTCGACAATGTCTCGCTCAAACTCGGCGCGGTCGACGATCCGCGCCTGCCCGCGGCCAGTTTCGACCGCGTGTTCATGGTTCACATGTATCACGAGATCGGCGAGCCCTATGCTTTCCTGTGGCGCCTGCGCCCGGCGCTGCGTGCGGGCGGACAGGTGATCGTCGTCGATGGCGACCGGCCGATCGCCGACCATGGCACACCGTTCCGCCTGCTCGTCTGCGAGTTCGAGGCGGTCGGGTACAAGCTGGTGTCCTATGACGACAAGCAACATGCCGGGGGGTATCTGGCGCGGTTCGTGCCGAGCGGGAAGCGGCCGGAACCCGACGCGATCACGGTCTGCGATAATCCGTGAAATAGTCGTCGCCCCCGCGAAGGCGGGGGCCGCTATCGTTTTACGCGGCTTGAACAGGAAAAACCGCCAGCGGCCCCCGCCTTCGCGGGGGCGACGGTGTTTTCAATACACCACCAACCGGTCAGCTTCGCCCATCGCGGCCATGAAGCTGACCAGCCCGCCGCTGCGCACTTGCGGGACCAATTCGCTCGCGGTCATGCCGACCAGCGCCATGCCCGACTGACAGACGATTAACCGCACATCCATCGCCATCGCCTCGGCGATCAGCGACACGAGATCGGGCTGCCCCGCCGCGCGCCGCCCGGCATTGCCGGCAAAAGCGACGGGGGTGCGCAGCAACGCCGCGGCTGGTCCTTGCAGGAAGATGCGCGCCGGTCGCCCCAGCGCCGCCGCTGCCGCCGCCGCCTCAAGCGCGGCATAGAAACGCTCGCCATCGGCCGATGCGACGATCAGGTTCAGCCCCGGCATATCGGACACTCCGGATCCTTGGGCACCGCAACCTCGCGCCAGCGTCGGTCGAGCATGTCGATGATCGCCAGCCGCCCGGTCAAGGCCGACCCCCAGCCGGTCAGCGCGCGCACCGCCTCCAGCGCCGCCATCGTGCCGACCATCCCGGCGAGCGCGCCCATCACCCCGGTCTCGGCGCAATTGATCCCGGGCCGGTCGGGATCGTCACCGACCAGGCAGGCGTAACAGGGACTGTCCGTGCGCCAGCCCTCGTACAGCGCGACCTGCCCCTCGAACGCCCCGATCGCGGCGCTGAGCAGCGGGATCTGCAAGACCGCCGCCGCATCATTGACCGCCAGCCGGGTCGCGAAATTGTCGCAGCCATCGAGGATCAAGCTCGCGCCGCGCAGCAAAGCGGCGGCGTTGTCGTTATCGATCCGTTCGACCACCGCGACCGCCTCGACATGCGGGTTGATCCGCCGCGCGGCATGCGCCGCTACTGCGGCCTTTTGCGCGCCGATGTCGGCATCGGTAAACAGCGGTTGCCTTTGCAGGTTCGACAATTCGACGACATCATTGTCGATGATCGTCAGCCTGCCGATCCCCGCCGCCGCCAGATAGGTGATTGCCGGACAGCCGATGCCGCCCGCGCCGATTACCGCGACATGCGCCGCTTTCAGCTTGGCCTGTCCGGCACCGCCGAACACGGGCAGGATGATCTGGCGCGCATAGCGGTCGAGTTCGGCGTCGGTCAGCAATTACTCGCTCGATCGCCGGGTCTTGATCCCCGACAGCGAGGCCAGTCCTGCGGCGTCGGCGGTTTCATCGACGGGTTCGCTTTCGACACCGGTCGACCCGAAACCGCCAGTCCCGCGCGCGGTTTCGTCGAGCGTCAAAACTTCGGCAAAATGGGCGCGTTGCACAGGCGCCGGAACCAGCTGTGCGATGCGGTCGCCGCGCTTCACCTCGAAATTATCCTCGCCGAGATTGGCCAGGATCACCTTCACTTCGCCGCGATAATCGCTGTCGATCGTCCCCGGCGTGTTGAGGCAAGTGATGCCATGTTTCAGCGCCAGTCCCGAGCGCGGGCGCACCTGTACCTCATACCCCGGCGGGATCGCCATTGCGAACCCGGTTGCCACCGCATGGCGGGTGCCGGGGCGGATCGTCAGCGATTCGGCCGCGACCACATCCATCCCCGCCGCGCCATCGCTGGCATAGGCAGGCAGGGGCAACCCGCCCCCGTTCGGCAGGCGCTGGATGCGAATTTCAATCGGACTGGCGGGGGCTACGCGCATCGAGCTCATCGGCGATCTTTTCCATCAATTTGCGGGCGACGGCGGCTTTCGGCAGTCGGTCCCAGCTGTCTATCCCGTTTTTGCTAACGATATGCACCCGGTTGCTCTCGCCGCCCATTGGGTCAGCAGCGACGTCGTTGGCGACGATCCAGTCGCAGCCTTTCTTTGCCAGCTTCGCCTGGGCATGGGCGATGACGTCGTTGGTTTCGGCGGCAAAGCCGATCAGCAGCGTGGGGCGCTCGGCGCTCTTGGCAACCCCGGCAAGAATGTCGGGATTCTCGGCCAGCGCGAGCGGTGGCACGGCGCCGCTGCCATCCTTCTTGATCTTCTGCCCCGCTGGGTCGGCGGCGCGCCAGTCGGCGACTGCGGCGACCATGATCGCGGCATCGACCGGCAGGCCTTGCCGGACTTCGTCGGCCATTTCGACCGCGGTCTCGACGTCGACGCGGATTACGCCGGGCGGGGTGGGGAGCGGTACCGGCCCGGCGATCAGCAGCACCTCGGCCCCCGCCGCAGCAGCGGCCTCGGCGATCGCAAAGCCCTGTTTGCCGCTCGACCGGTTGGCGATGTAGCGCACCGGGTCGATCGGCTCGTGCGTCGGCCCGGCGGTGATCAGGATGCGGCGGCCGTACAGCGGGCGGTGATTGGCGGGCGAAAAATCGGGCTGGCCGACCATTGCGGTGACCGCGGGTGCAGCGGCCAGCGCGGCATCGATCGCGTCCTTGATCGCCGCCGGTTCGGGCAAGCGTCCCGGCCCAAATTCCCCGCACGCCATCTCGCCCTCGTCGGGCGCCACTACCGTCACCCCGTCGGCGCGCAGCGTGGCGACATTGCGCTGCGTCGCGGGGTGCAGCCACATGCGGACATTCATCGCAGGTGCAGCGAGCACCGGCTTGTCGGTGGCGAGCAGCAGCGTGGTGGCGAGGTCATCGGCAATGCCCGCTGCCATCTTCGCCAGCAAGTCAGCGGTTGCGGGCACTACGACGACTAGGTCGGCCTCACGGCTCAGCTGGATATGCCCCATCTCGACCTCGTCCTTCAGGTCGAAGAGATTGGTATAAACCTTGTTCTCGCTGAGCGCCGCGAGCGTCAGCGGGGTCACAAACTGCTCGCCTGCGCGGGTGATAACACAGCGCACCACATAGCCCGCCTTGCGGAGCAGGCGGACAAGCTCGATCGATTTATAGGCCGCGATACCGCCACCGATGATGAGCAGGATGCGGGGGTTGGTCATGGCGTCAATAACCGGTGAGAAGCATGTCGAGGGCGTTCAGGATTTCGTAGCGCTGGTCAGCGAGCGACGCGATTTTAGGTCCAAGATCGTCGATTCCGACGGCGGATGCCAACGGGGTTGCGAGCAAATGCTGCTTACCAGAAATAGCGAAAACGGGATGTAGCCGGTCCATTTTTGGTTTGCCCTCCGAAGGCAAGAGCGGAATGACAACACGGGTGCCGAAATGCCTGAACAGGTCAGCTTGGCAATCAAGCAATAATGCACCATCGTGTGGACTGCGGTGAACGTCGAATTGTGCCATCAAAACTGCCGGTATTTCGCAAGCGGTAGGCCGTTTTCGCGGACATAATCGTTCCACCATTCGATCGCCGCGCGATTCTCTTCCTGCCATTCGGCTTCGCGCGCCTTCTTGACCCCGGCGGCGAGGCCCGATTGGCAGGCTTCACTGACATTGATACCAAGTCGCTTGGCTTCTTCGACCAGGTCAACGCTGAGCGATACATTGGTGGGCTTTTTCGGGATCGCTTTTTTCACCGCTTCAAATCGCGCTGGACGGTTCATCGCCATTCTCCTTGCGCATAAATTATGCGCATAGTTATGAAACGTCAATCGGTCCGCCGATGGATTGCGTCCGGCGCGTGAGCCGCCAGAAGATCAACGATGCAAAGACGCCGCATGCGCCGCCAAATACCAGCATGCCAAGGAAATTTTCGCCATGGTAGCGGTCGGGATTGGTAACGAAATCCTGCAATGCCCCGCTTGCCAGCGCCAAGCTTAAAGCGCCCGCTACGGCACCAATTCCTGCCCATAGAGTGCGGCGGCGCATCAGCGGCCAGCCCACCGCCCCGCGGGCGCAAAGCCAGCCGATGATCGCAATCGGAATCCAGCCGATCACGACCGCCAGACAAATGGCCAAGATCGACCCGGTGAACAGCAACACAATAAATGTGGCAATGGCCCCGCTTGGATCGGCGATCAACTCCGAGGGATCGGCGGCAACCATCACCGCGATCAGCAACAATATGCCAAACAATCCCGTCGCAATGGCCGTCAGCAAGCCGAAGCCGAGGGCGCCCATCATCGTTAGTCGATGCAGCTCGCCCTCCGCCGCCACGCTATCCCCACCAGGCCATGCCCAGCGCCCCGGCGGCGCCCGCCGCCAGTGCGGTCAGTACGTAACGCCACCAGCGCTGCTTCTCGCCCCTCTCCCACATCAGCGGGATTTCGGGCAGCGGCGGCGCGGGCGGGGCGGCGCCCTTTCGCGGCAATTGCGCATCAAGGCGCCGGATGATGTCGGGGATCAGCGCCAGCGTCTTGCCCTGTTCGCGGATCCCGTCGGCAAGCGCGGCTTCGGGGCCGAGTTCTCCCCGGATCCATTCCTTCACGAACGGTCCTGACACGTCCCACATGTTGATCTGCGGGTTCAGCATCGTCGCGACGCCCTCGACCATTACCATCGTTTTTTGCAGCAGCAGCAGGTGCGGTTGAGTCTGCATGTCGAAATCGCGCGTAATCGCGAACAGCCCGTCGAGCATCTGACCGACGCTGAGCTCGCTCACCGGTTTGCCGCGCATCGGTTCGCCAACCGCGCGCAGCGCCGTCGCGAATTCCTCGACATTGTGATAATCGGGGACGTACTGCGCCTCGAAGTGGATTTCGGCGACGCGGCGGTAATTGCCCGTCGTCAGCCCATAGAGGATCTCGGCGAGCCAATAGCGCGCCTGCCGGTTGATCCGCCCCATGATGCCGAAATCAACCGCGGCGATCGTCCCGTCGGCCTTCACGAACAAATTGCCCTGATGCATGTCGGCGTGGAAAAATCCCTCGGCGATCGCCTGGCGCAGGAAGGCGTGGACCAGATTGCGGGCAAGCGCCTCCATGTCGTGGCCTGCGGCAATCAGGTCGTCGCGGCGCGAAATCTTGACGCCGTCGATCCAGTCGAGCGTCATCACCTTGCTGGTGGTGCGGTCCCAGTCGATCGCCGGGACTTCATAGGTCGGCACTCCGACCATCGCGTCCTTGAGTTCGGACGCCGACGCCGCTTCGCGGCGCAGGTCGAGTTCGCGCAGGGTCCAGCGGCGGAAATTGGCGATGACCTGTCGCGGGCGCAGCCGCGTCGCTTCGCCGCCGAGCGCTTCCAGATGCGCTGCTGCCCATTCATAGGTTTCGATATCGCGCGCGAATTGCTTGTCGATGCCGGGGCGGCGGATCTTGACTGCGACCGGACGGCCTTCGGTGGTGACGGCGCGGTGGACCTGCGCGATCGACGCCGAGCCGACGGGGTCGGGATCGAATTCGCGATACAGGCTTTCGAGCGGTACCTCGAAGGTCGCCTCGATCTCCTGCCGGATGCGGTCGAACGCGACGGGCGCCAGCGCATCCTGCAAACTCAGCAGGTTGCGCGCGGCATCCTCGCCGACCAGGTCGGGACGCGTCGCGAGCGTCTGGCCCAGCTTGACCGCGGCGGGGCCGATCGCCTGGAAAGCCGCGGCATAGTCGGGAATTTTCGGCTGCACCGTGCCGAAGCGCGCAATCCGGCACAATCGCTTCACCCCCGGGGGCGTCTGCGGCGCGGTCTCGATCCCGCGCAGCGCCCCGTGGCGCGCGAGGATGCGGCCCCACTTCAGCAGGCGCAGGATATGGGTGACGGGACGGGTCAAGCTTTCCACCCGCTGTGGATCGCGACCAGCCCGCCCATGATCGACTCGACCTTTACCGACGTGAAGCCCGCAGCGCCGATCATCTTGGCAAATTCGGGCATCGGCGGGAAACGGCGGATCGATTCGATCAGATAGCGATAGCTGTCCTCGTCCTGCGCGATCAGCTTGCCCAGCTTGGGCACCACGCGGTGCGAATAGGCGTCGTAAGCCTGCGCGAAGCCCGGCCATTCGTTGGTCGAAAATTCCAGGCAGAAAAAGCGACCGCCATAACGCAGCACGCGGTGCGCTTCCTTCAGCGCCGCGGGAATGTCGGTGACGTTGCGGATACCAAAGGCGATCGTATAGGCGTCGAAAAACTGGTCGGGGAACGACAGCGTTTCGGCATTCTGCTCGCTCCACACCAGCGAATCGATGCCGCGCTCGGCGGCGCGTTCCATGCCAACGCCCAGCATGTCGGGGTTGATGTCGGCGACGGTGATGCTGGCGCCCGACGGCTCCATGCGAAAAGCGATGTCGCCGGTGCCGCCGGCCATGTCGAGGATCGCCTCGCCGGCGCGGGGTTTGACCCGGCGCACGAAGCGGTCTTTCCACAGCCGGTGCATCCCGCCCGACATCGCATCGTTCATGATGTCGTACTTGCGCGCGACGCGGCTGAACACCTCGCCGACCTTGGCGGTTTTTTCGGTCGCCGGAACCTGTTCATAGCCAAAGCTGACGGTGTCGGGGGTGGCCATCGTTGTGCGCCTTTGTGGGGAGATGCGGAACTGCTGATGCGCTTTAGCGAGGCCTTGCCGCCCACGCAAATGGCGCGTAGCCGGGTCCCGATATGCCCGAACTTCCCGAAGTCGAAACCACCGTTCGCGGCCTCGCCCCGCATCTCACCGGCCAGCGGCTGATGCGCGTGTCGACGCTGCGCCCCGACTTGCGCCGTCCGTTCCCGGTCGATCTGGCGCAGCGGCTGACCGGATCGATCGTTACCGGGCTGTCGCGCCGCGCCAAATATGGGATCATCGCCACCGACCGCGGCGACCATATGATCTTTCACCTTGGCATGTCGGGCAGCTGGCGGATCGGCAACGCTGAGCCCGGCAAGCACGACCATCTGCTGATCGACACCGCGGCGGGGCAGCGGCTGATGCTCCACGATCCCCGCCGCTTCGGCTCGGTCGATCTGGTCGCGGGCGATCCGCTGACCGGCTTTCCGGCGTTTGTGTCCCTCGGTCCCGAACCCTTGTCGGGCGCGTTCGACGCGGCCTATCTGGGACGGGTGCTGGCGGGGCGCCGCGCGCCGATCAAGGCGATGCTGCTCGATCAGACGATCGTCGCGGGGCTGGGCAACATCTATGTGTGCGAGGCGCTGAACATGGCGCGCATCGCGCCGACCCGCGCCGCCGCCGACGTCACACGGGTCAAGCTCGCGGCGTTGGTCCCGGCGATCAAGGCGGTGTTGGAGGCCTCGATCGCCGCTGGCGGTTCGACCCTGCGCGATTACAAACAGCCGGACGGCGAGCTCGGCTATTTCGCCAAGGACTGGCGCGTCTATGGCCGTGAGGGCGATGCGTGCCAATGCGGCGGCACGATCGCCCGAATCGTCCAGAGCGGCCGTTCGACCTTTTATTGCCCCAAATGCCAGCGGTGACGCGCGCATTTGCTGCAAAAATGATTGACCAACCGGGGCTGTCTGGCTATGCGCGCACCCTTCGAGCAGGGTCCGGGTTACCGGAACCGGCCGTATCCGGACATTGATTCGCTGCACACGCGCGATTCGGCTGCTCCGGTGACGCTGCGCTCCGACTGACTTAGACCGTTTGGAAACCGAGGAATTTATGGCCAATACGCCGCAGGCAAAAAAGCGCATCCGCCGCAACACCGCGCGCACCGTCGTGAACAAGAATCGCGTTTCGCGCATTCGCACGCTGGTGAAGAAGGTCGAGAACGCGATCATCGCGGGTGACAAGGACGCCGCGGCGACCGCACTGAAGGCTGCGCAGCCCGAAATGGCACGCGGCGTCGCCAAGGGCGTGCTGCATAAAAACACTGTCGCGCGCAAATTCTCGCGCCTGACCAAGAGCGTGAACGCGATCGCCTGATTGCGCTTGTCCCGAAAGGGAACAAAAAAGACCCGCCGGCACCGTGCCCGCGGGTCTTTTTTTGTGCCTGAGATTATGACGATGCGATGGCAAAACTGTTGCAGCGCGGTAAGTGACGGAATTACGGCGATTCGTTGACATTGCGCCAGATAGAGATAGCTAAACATCTGAAAAAACAGGAAAAAAATACGCTTTGACGCGATTCAGGCACCTGAGGCGAGTCAAGATTTTTATTTCAGTATTTTTACACGACCAGCCCTTGATCGACTCGGCGCGCCCTGACTAGACAGGTGCGTCGTCGGCCTTCGCCGGTGGCCGCCACATCGACATGATTCGTTCGTCTTCGGGCTGCTTGGCCCGGACAGGATGCTTGCGCCTGTGCGCAGGCGATGAATCGGCATGGGAGCGGCCGCGCGGAGGCATCGAGGGCAGGGGAATCAGCGGGGGCGGTGCGGGCGTGACGGACAGCGGGAGTTGGAATGGTTATGACGTACGGGATAGAGCGATGAGCGGCGATGCCGCGGCGCTCTGGCCGCGCGTTGCCGAAGGCTTGCGCCGCGACCTGGGTGCGCGCACCTTTGACCATTGGTTGAAGCCCGTCCGCTTTGGTGACTATTGCGCCTTATCGGGTGTGGTGACGCTCGAAACCGTCAGCCGGTTTTCAGCGAACTGGATCAACGAACGCTTTGGCGACCGGCTCGAGCTGGCGTGGCGCCAGCACCTTCCCACCGTGCGCAGCGTCACCGTGCGCGGCGGCAACGGGGCGAGCGACCGCGCCGCGATTTTGGCCAGCCCGCCGCTGCCGACCTTCGACACGCCCGTTCCGGCGGCGAACGCCGTTCCGTCGCCTTTCGACCCGCGGCTGTCGTTCGACCGCTTTGTCATCGCGCGCAGCAACATCCTTGCTGCCAATGCTGCGCGCCGCATGGCGATGGTCGAAGCGCCGCAATTCAACCCGCTCTACCTCGCCTCGGGCACCGGCCAGGGCAAGACCCACCTGCTCCAGGCGATTGCACAGGATTATGCCGCGGCGCACCCGACCGCGACGATCATCCTGATGTCGGCGGAAAAATTCATGCTGGAATTTGTCGGGGCGATGCGCGGCGGCGACATGATGGCGTTCAAGGCACGGCTGCGCGCCGCCGACCTGTTGCTGCTCGACGACCTGCAATTCGTCATTGGCAAGAATTCGACGCAGGAAGAACTGCTCCACACGATCGACGATCTGATGACCGCGGGCAAGCGGCTGGTGGTCACCGCCGATCGCCCGCCGTCGATGCTCGACGGGGTCGAGGCACGGCTGCTGTCGCGGCTGGCGGGCGGGCTGGTTGCCGATATCGAGGCGCCCGAGGACGACCTGCGCGAACGCATCATCCGCCAGCGGCTGGCGCTGATGCCGATGCTCGACGTCCCCGACGATGTCGTCGCCTATCTGGTCAAGCATTTCACCCGCAACATTCGCGAACTCGAAGGCGCGCTGAACAAGCTGCTCGCTTATGCTGCGCTCACCGGCACGACGGTTGACCTTAGGCTCGCCGAAGACCGGCTCGCCGAAAATGTCCGCACCGCGCGCCCGCGGATCACGATCGACGAAATCCAGCGCGCCGTGTGCGCCCATTACCGGCTCGACAAGAGCGAAATGGCCTCAAAACGCCGCGTCCGCGCCATTGCGCGCCCGCGCCAGGTCGCGATGTATCTGGCCAAGGAACTCACCCCGCGCTCCTATCCGGAAATCGGGCGGCGCTTTGGCGGCCGTGACCATAGCACCGTGATCCACGCGGTCCGCACGGTCGAAGCGCTGCGCGTCGCCGACAGCGAACTCGACGCCGAAATCGCCGCGATCCGGCGCAGTTTGAACAGCTGATCCACCGGGTTGTGCCGGGGTTATCCCCGGGTTTATGCACAGTGTTAGACGTTTTGGTCGCCTTGGGCCGAGGGACGGCTGCCTCCTTCGTCATCCCGGACTTGATCCGGGATCCAGGACGCCAGTGCAGCTGTGGATACCGGATCAAGTCCGGGATGACTTTAAGGAAAAATCCTCCCTGTCGCGTAGCGATGGGGAGGGGGACCGCGCCCGAAGGGCGTGGTGGAGGGGCAGCAACGGTAGTGCCAAAGCCCCTCCGTCAGCGCTCCGCGCTGCCACCTCCCCATGGCTTCGCCACAGGGAGGATCAACGGCTAGAACCCATCGCACCCCGACATTGCCCACCCGCCAAAGCAAAAGGCCCGCCTCTCATCCGAAAGGCGGGCCTTTGTCATCAGTCTGGCGGCAATCTCACCCCTTTTCGGGCGGTGCCACCGTGATCCGTACCCGCTCGCCCGAATTGCCGGGGAAGCCGGTGAACATCGCTTCGACCAGATTCGGGACGATGGTTTGCAGGTTGTTGTCGCGCGACTGTGCCTCGGCCTGACCTTCGAACAGCCGCGATCCGTCGGCGGCGCGGTTGATCTGCAAATTCAATCCGCTGGTGTAGACGGTGTAACTGCTGACGTCCGTGCCGCCCCAGCCAGGGCCAAAGCCGCCCCACAGGAACGGGTCGCGATAGCCATAGACGTAACGGCGCCCGCCGCGCCCAGCGACGATGACCGGGCGATAGAAGCCGCGGCCATAATAGCCGCCGTAACCGCCATACCAGGGATCGCCAAAGCTGGGGCTCGACACAACGCGCTCGCGTCCCTTGTCGACGCCATAGTCCATGCGGACGACCAGGTCGGCGCTTTCGCCCGGTGCGGCGGGGCGATAGCCGTAGCGGGTGAGCTCGCCCGCGACCAGATTGGCATATTGGCTGAATTCGATCCCGCCGGCGAGCGCCGGATTATTGGCCTCGACCACAAAGCTCTGGCCCTGCGGCGCGGGTAATTGGGTCTGGAAACGCGCGACATCGGCCTTGAACGGCGTCGCGCAACCGGCGATCGCCAGCGCAGCGCCGGTCATCGCGGCGAGGCCGAGGTGGCGAAGGTTGAACTTGCTCATCATGGTGGCTCCGTGATCGTGGCGGCGCACAAAAATCGCGCCCTTATCGCATAGACTAAGCCGCAACGGCTTAACCTTGGTTGAACCCGGTTTGTCGCAGCTTGGTTCCGAAACAAGATATCGGGTGCCGCCGCCAATTAGCAAGCCCGGTCAGGAATTTAGCGGCAAAGCCCCAGCGCCGTATAAGCGGCGTCGATTGTCGGCCGCGCCAGCGCGGTCGCGCGGGCCGCGCCATCCGCCAGCGCCGCGTCGATCGCAGCTGGATCGGATTTCAGTGCTGTCAGCCGCGTTGCGATCGGGCGCAGGCTTTCCACGAGCAGCTCCCCCAGCGCGGGCTTGAACGCGCCGAAACCCTGCCCGGCAAAGCGTGCGAGCACGGCATCGACGCTCTCATCCGCCATCGCGGCATAGATCGACACCAGATTCCGCGCCTCTGCGCGTCCTTCCAACCCCGCGGCCTCTGACGGCAGCGGTTCGGCGTCGGTCTTCGCCTTGCGGATCTTTGCCATGATCGTGTCGGCGTCGTCGACCAGGTTGATGCGGCTCGCATCGCTCGGGTCCGACTTCGACATCTTCGCCGATCCGTCACGCAGGCTCATGATCCGCGCGGCGGCCTTCGGAATCGTCGGTTCGGGGAGCGTGAACGTCTCGGTTCCCGTATCGAGGTTGAACTTGGTCGCAATGTCGCGCGCAAGCTCCAGATGCTGTTTCTGGTCGTCGCCGACCGGGACGTGCGTCGTCTGGTAGAGCAGGACGTCGGCGGCCTGCAGCACCGGATAGGCGTACAGCCCGACGCTGGCGCCCTCACGGTTCTTGCCCGATTTTTCCTTGAACTGAGTCATCCGGTTCAGCCAGCCAATGCGCGCGGTGCAGAACAGCAGCCAGCCCAGCTCGGCATGGGCGGGAACGCGCGCCTGATTGAACAATATCGCCTTGGCCGGGTCGATCCCCGCCGCCATCAGCGCCGCCGCCATCTCGCGCGTGTTCGCGGTCAGCTCGGCGGGATCGTTATGGACGGTGATCGCGTGCAGGTCGGCCAGGAAATACAGCTTCTCGCCTGGCATCTCGTCCTGCATCCGCACCCAGTTGCGGATCGCGCCCAGATAATTGCCCAGGTGCAAGTTTCCGGTGGGCTGAATGCCCGATAACGTCCGCATCATATCTATCCCGTTAGAGTTTGCGTCGGCGCAGCTGGCCGATGGTGTCGCGATTGACCACGCCGAACAGCATGGCGCAACCAAAGAATATGACCGCGCCCAGCCCGACAATCGCACCCAGCGCGACGATCCGCTCGACCACCCCGCCGACAAAGGCGTCACCCGCCAACGGGATCGCATAAATGAGCGCGACAGCCATCGCCGCGGCGGCGAGGATGATGCGCGCGATCCGTCCGGCGACCCGGCCGGTCAGGCGAAACAAGCCTCTGCGGTGCAGGATCGCGTAAAGCATCGCGACATTGCACCACGCCGCGATCGACCCCGCCAACGCCAGCCCGACGATGCCGAGCGAGGGGATCAGCGCCAAGTTTAGACCGATGTTGATCAGCAGCGAAATCGCCGCGGTCCACACCGGGGTGCGGGTGTCCTTGCGCGCAAAGAAATTGGGCACCAGCACTTTCACGAGCACATAGGCTGGCAGGCCGACGACCAGCCCGCCGACGACGGCGCCGGTCGCCAGCCCGTCGGCGACGCTATATTGTCCGCCGACGTAAAAGGCGCTGGTGATCGCCGGTCCCGCAATGAACAGCGCGACCGCCGCCGGAACGGTCAGCAGCATCGCAAGCTCGACCGCATTGCTTTGCAGGCGCGATGCGCCGTCGCGGTCATCGAGCGCGACGAAGCGCGACAATGCGGGCAGGATCGCGGTCCCTAGCGCGATGCCGATGATGCCGAGCGGCAGCTGGTTGAGGCGGTCGGCCATCGCCAGATAGGTGATGCTCTTGTCGGGCAGCATCGCGATGAAGAACAGATCGACGAAGCGGCTGATCTGATAGACCCCGGCGCCGAACACCGCGGGCAGGATCAACACCCCCATTTCGCGCACGCCGGGGGTAAGCTGCGGGCGGCGCAGCGCGGGCCGAAAGCCCGAGCGCCGTACCCAGAACAGCAGCCAGACAAGCTGGAACAGCCCGGCGATCGAGACCGAAATGGCGAGATACAGGCCGGTCGCGGCTTTGGCCGCTTCGCCGCCGTCACCCGTCGCCATCCCGATCAGCAGCGCGGCGACGAGGCAGATATTGAGCAGGATCGGCGCCGCCGCTGCTGCGGCAAAGCGCGACAGGCTGTTGAGGATCGCCGCGAACAGCGTCGCAACGCTCATAAACGCCAGATAGGGAAAGGCGATGCGTGCCATGGCGACGGTCAGGTCGAATTTTTCGCGGTCGGCGCGCAGCGCCTCGCTCGCAAACAGATGCATGATCCACGGCATCACGATCAGCAGCAGCGCCGAAAAGACGATCAGGATCGGGATCAGCACTGCCAGCACCGCATCGGCAAAGGCGCGTGCTTCGCTATGGTCGCCCTCCTTCGTCATCCGCTGGTTGAACAGCGGGACAAAGGCGGCGGCAAAGGCGCCCTCGGCGAACAGGCGGCGAAAGATGTTGGGCAGCTGGAACGCCAGCTGCCACGCATCGGCGACCCCGCCCGCGCCGAGGATGCGGCTGAGCAGCATGTCGCGCG
The DNA here is from genome assembly GCF_002454115.1 of Sphingopyxis sp. UBA6723. Classification (GTDB taxonomy): domain Bacteria; phylum Pseudomonadota; class Alphaproteobacteria; order Sphingomonadales; family Sphingomonadaceae; genus Sphingopyxis. The sequence continues at coordinate 500,923 of NZ_DKIH01000010.1, forward strand.
CGAAACCGAAAATGCGGCTGACCATTGTCAGCCCGCCGATCGTCCCGACGCTTTTGAGCAGGCCGCTCATGGGGCGAAACCGCACAGAATTATAGCACCGTGTCCCCGCGAAGGCGGGGACCCATCTCCGGTCGGTGCTAATTTAAACTGGCCGGAGATGGACCCCCGCCTTCGCGGGGGAACACACCTCACAGAAGGCATTTCAGAGGAAATGGAAGACCTACGCCTGGCCAACCGGCACGGCGTCGCCCAGTTGCCCGGCTTCGGCCTGCTGGACCTGCTGCATGAACAGGCCGTGGAAATCGATCGGTTCGAGCAGCAGCGGTGCAAAACCGCCGTCGCGCACCGCATCGGCGACGACGCGGCGGGCAAAGGGGAACAGGATGCGCGGCGCTTCGGCAAGGAAAAACGGCTGCAACTGGTCTTCGGGGACGTTGCGGACGCCGAACAGGCCGGCATATTTCAGCTCGATCACGAACATCGTGCCCGCGTCGGTCTTCGACGTGACGTCGATCTTCAGCGACACTTCGAACAGCTGGTCGCCGACGCCTTCGGCGGCAATGTTGAACTGGACGTCGATCTGCGGCGCATCTTGCCACTGATACACCGCGGGCGCGTTCGGATTTTCGAACGACAGGTCTTTGACATATTGCGAGATCAGGCCGATCGCCGGGCTCGTGTCTTCGCCATTGGGCTGCAGGGCGGGGTTGTTGATGTCGGCGCTGGTCTCGTCAGCCATGGTGCAATGCTTTCGCTCGAAAAGATGAAACGGGATCCGTGCCACAGGCCGTTTCGGGCCCGCGGCAGACGGTTGCGGGGGCGCTTAGCAGCGCACGCCAGCCAGCACAATGGGATCGCGGCGGCGCATGGGTCAGGGGCGAATCGTTGACCTGCCGCGCCGCCGGGGCCATGGCGTTTGAAACTTGGCCATGCATCGCCTATGTATGGGTTCTTATGTTTCCATTGCCCGCATTGGACTTTTGCCCGTGACTGCTTTTTCGATCGTCTTGCTCGCCATGATTGCCGCCTTTCTCGGGATGCGGCTGTACTCGGTACTCGGCAAGCGCACCGGACATGAGCAGGAACCCGTGCTGCCGCGCCGCGATGAGCGTGCGGCGCCGTCACCGGTGCGTCTGGAGGACGGCGAAACGTCGCCATCGCCGACCGCCGCGACTGCGGACACGTCGGGCCTCGTTTACGAACCCGCCGCCGAAATCGGCCTTCGCCAGCTGCTCGCCAGCGACCGCAACTTTGATGCCGGCCGGTTCATGGAAGGCGCCGAAGCGGCGTACCGCATGATCCTCGAAGCCTATTGGAAGGGCGACCGCGACACGCTGCGCGACCTGTGCGACGACGACAGCTACGAAGCCTTTGTCGAAGCGATCGAAGCGCGCGACGCGCGCGGCGAAAAGCTGGAGAATCGCTTGGTCGGCATCGAATCGGCCAAGATTACAGCGGTCGAAATGGACCGCAAGGAAGCGCGGATCACCGTGCGCTATCAGGCCGACATCAGCGCGATCACGCGCGACGCCGACGGCAAGCTGATCGCGGGGTCGATGAGCGATGCGTCGCGCACCGACGACCTTTGGACCTTCCGCCGCGCGATCGGCAGCGACGATCCCAACTGGCTGCTCGACGAAATCGAAGCAGCCTGACGGCGATGCCCACGGTGTACTCGTCCGGGAGACGCCGGACGCGGGTTTTCGGATTCATCTTTCTCACCGCGCTGCCGCTCCTCGCGGGCTGCGCGTCGGTGATCCCCGATTCGGGCGATCGGCCCGTCGCCGACACGCCCGCGCCGCCGCCTGCCGCCAGCCCCGCCGTGGGCACCCCGCGTCCCTATCAGCCGCGCCCGTCCGAAAGCGGCGGCGTTGCGGCTCAGCCGATCCCCGCTACCCCGCGCGTGCCCTTGCCAGCGCCCGCGGTGCCGACCGACGCGACGACCGCCGCGACCAGCGGCGTCATCGCCGGTCCCGATTTCGCTACCCTTGGCGTGACCGCCGAACAGGCGACCACCGCACTCGCCGCCTTCCGCATCAGTTGCCCCTCGGTCCAGCGTCGCGCTGACGCCAGCGGGCTGACGCAGGGCGCCGACTGGACCGAAAGCTGCAATGCCGCGAAAAACTGGGCCGACAGCGATGCCGCGGCCTTCTTTGCCCGTTATTTCGGCACGGTGCAGATCGGCACCGGCACCGCCTTCGTCACCGGCTATTACGAACCCGAAATCGCCGGATCGCGCACGAAACGCCCCGGTTACGACGTCCCCATCTATCGCCGCCCCGCCGATCTGGTCGATGTCGATCTCGGCCAGTTTGCGGACGATCTGAAAGGCCGCACGATCCGCGGCCGCGTCGATGGCGGCAAGCTGGTGCGTTATTATGATCGCGCCGCGATCGAAAGCGGCGCGCTCGAAGGCCGCGGGCTCGAAATCGCGTATGCCGCCGACGCCGCCGAATTCTTTTTCCTGCAAGTGCAGGGATCGGGCCGTCTGCGCCTGCCCGACGGCGGCATCATGCGGATCGGTTATGACACGCAGAATGGCCGCGGCTATGTCGGCATCGGCAAGCTGCTGCTCGACCGCGGCGAATTGCAGCGCGGCCAAGCCTCGATGCAGGGCATCCTCGACTATCTGCGCGCCGACCCGGTGCGCGGCGCGGCGGTGATGAACGAGAATCCCAGCTGGGTGTTCTTCCGCGAACTCACCGGCCCCGGCCCGCTCGGTGCCATGGGGCTGCCGGTGACCGGCCGCGCCAGCGTCGCCGCCGATCCCAAATATGTGCCGCTCGGCGCCCCCGTCTTCCTCTCGCTTGACCGTGCCGAACCGAACGGCCTGTGGATCGCGCAGGATACCGGCGGCGCGATCAAGGGCGCCAACCGCTTCGACAGCTTCTGGGGCGCGGGCGAAGAGGCGCGCGCGATCGCCGGCGGCATGGCGGCGCGCGGTTCGGCGTTGCTGCTGCTCCCGCGCGCCAGCATCGCGCGGCTGATCCCGGCGCGCTGACGCCGCCATGGCGCGGCGGCTCGATCCCGACGAAAACGCGCTGTGGAAAAAGGTCGCGGCGACGGTCAAGCCGCTGGCGAAGCCGAAAGCTCCGCTTGCGCCCGCCGCGCCGCCGACGA
>NZ_DKIH01000011.1:0-44573 GCF_002454115.1 Sphingopyxis sp. UBA6723
GGGTTGGGGTGGGGTCCATCGGCCTTGCGCAAGGCCGATGGACCCCACCCGCGGAGACTAAAGCCAGCAAGCTGGCAAGTCTCGCTGCCCTCCCCTGAAGGGGAGGGCGTGGACATCAAACCGCGTCCAGCGCCTGTGCAAAATCGGCGATCAGGTCGCCGGCGTCCTCGATCCCAATCGAGATGCGGACCAGATTGTCGGTGATCCCCATCAGCGCCTTGCGCGCGTCGGGGACCGACAAATGCGTCATCGCCGCCGGGTGGCTGGCGAGCGTTTCGGTGCCGCCCAGGCTGACCGCGAGCTTGGCGATCTTGAGCGCGTCGAGGAAACGGAAGCTTTCGGTTTCGCCGCCCTTGATGAACAGCGAAAAGGTCGATCCGGCGCCGGTGCAATGGCGGTCGAAAATATCCTTCTGCGATCCTTCGGGCAGGAAACCGAGGTAACCCAGTCCTTCGACCTTGGGGTGCTCACGCAACCACGCGCAGACCTTTTCGGCATTTTCGCCCGCGCGGCTCATGCGCAGTTCGACGGTTTCCATCGAGCGCAGCAGCATCCACGCGGTATGCGGGTCGCAGATCGTGCCGATGGTGTTGCGCATCATGCGGATCGGGCCAAGCCAATGCTTTGCGCCGAGCACGCCGCCCGCGACCAGATCGCTGTGGCCGCCAGCATATTTGGTCAGGCTGTAGAGCACGATGTCGGCGCCATGTGCCAGCGGCTTGGACCAGAGCGGGCCAAGGAAGGTGTTGTCGATGGCGATCGGCGGCCGTGCGCCCTCAGCGAAAGCCGCGTCGGTCGCGGCGCGCATCGCCTGCACATCGACCAGCGCATTGGTCGGATTGGCGGGGCTTTCCAGATAGACCATGGCAACCTTGCCGCCTTGGTCTTCGGCCATTTTTTTGGCGCGGACGAGAATCGCGTCCATCTCTTCGCGCGACGCTTCGGCGGGGAAATCGACGTAGGTTGCGCCGAACCGCGACAGGATGCGCGCGATCAGCGTTTCGGTCGCGGCATAGAGCGGCCCCGAATGGACGATAACGTCGTTCATGCTGACATGCGCGAGGAGCAGGGTGGCGATCGCCGACATGCCGGACGAGAACACCAGTGCATCCTCGGCCTTTTCCCACACGCCTAGCCGCGCCTCGAGGATTTCCTGATTCGGACCGTTGAAGCGCGAATAGACGAGGCCGTCGGCGCCGCCGGGACGCTTGCCGGTGATGCCTTCGAAATGATGCTTTCCTGCAGCGGCGCTTTCGAAGGCGAAGGTCGAGGTCAGGAAGATCGGTGGTTTCAGCGACCCTTCGGACAGCATCGGGTCATAGCCATAACCCATCATCAGCGTCGCCGGTGACAGTTCGCGCCCGCCGATTTCGGTGACGTCCTGCTTGGGCTTGCGGCGCGGCGTAGTGCCGGTGAGGTCGCTGTTGTCGATCGGGGGCATGAAGATTTCCTTGGGGCCAGTTTAGTTTCGATTGCAACTAGCGTCCTTTGCCCCGCGCGTCACCCCAGCATTGCAATCGCCCAGATCACCCCGATCAGCAGCGGCACCCCGATGATGTCGAGCGCCAGCCCCGCCTTTAGCATCCGCGGCAGTGCGATATGGTCGGTCGCCCAGGCGAGCGCGTTGGGGCCGGTACCGCTGGGCAGCATGAAGCCCCAGCTCGCCGCCATCGCCACGGGCAGCGCGAGCAGGATCGGGTCGACCCCGGTCGCGGCGATCAGCGCCGCGAGTACCGGCATGATGCCGCTCGCCGTCGCAACGTTGCTGGCGAATTCGGTGATGAGGATAGTGAGCGCGACGATGATCGCGGCGAGCGCGATCGTCGGGATGCTGCCGAGCGGGGCGAGGACGGCGCCGAGCCACGCGGCCAGCCCGCTCGCGGTGATCGCCGCGGCGAGAGCCAGGCCGCCGCCGAACATCATGATGACGCCCCACGGCGCGCGGTCGGCTTCTTTCCAGACGAGCAGCGGGCGGCCGGTGCCGTCGGGAAGGACGAACAGCAGCAGGCTGCCCGCGATGGCGATGGTGCCGTCGGTCAATGCCCCTTTGGGCAGCAGGGGTTCGAGCCACGGCTGCGCCACCCAGGCGAGGAACACGAGCAGAAAGACGGGGACGACGCGGCGTTCGGCCGTCGTCCAGATCGCCTGCTTGCCGAGCGCGGCGGCAGCGCCCGGACCATCGAACGCATGGGCCGACAACCGCTGCACCCGCGCGATGATGAAAAGCGCCGCAGGGGTGGCGAGCAGCACGACGGGGACGCCGTAAAGCATCCAGTCGAGGAACGAGATGCGCAGTCCCAGCGCCTTTTCGATCAATCCCGCAGCGATTGCGTTGGTGGGGCTGCCGACCAGCGTGCCGAGCCCGCCGATCGATGCCGCAAAGGCGATGCCCATCATCACTGCGCCTGCGAAGCCTTCGGTCTCGCCCTCGCGAACGCCGCCGGCGCGGACGACGGCGAGGGCTATCGGGACCATGATCAGGGCGGTCGAGGTGTTCGAAATGAACATGCTGAGCAGCGCGGTCGCCGCCATGAAGGCAAAGAGCAGCCCGGTCGCGGTCGGCGCCGCGCGCTTGAGCAGCGCGAGCGCGAGGCGCCGGTGCAGCCCGACGCGCTCGATCGCCAGCGCGAGGAATGCGCCGCCCAGGATCAGGAACAGGATGGGCGAATAATATTCCTTGGCGATGGCATTGGCGTCCATCACCCCGAAGGCGGGGACGAGCAGGAAGGGCAGCAATGCGGTGACGGTCAGCGGCAGCGCCTCGGTCATCCACCAGATCGCCATCAGCACTGTCATCGCCGCGACGTGCCAGGCGGTCGTTTCCATCCCCGCGGGTGCGGGGAGGGCAAGCATGACGATGAAGGTCAGCAGGCCGCCGAGCAGTCCAAACAGGCGCGTGCGTGTCATCCGTCCCCCAAATGTGTCAATTCAGGCCGATCACCGATAATTGGCGGCCATAGGTGTTTTCTCCCTTATGGCACGCGCGGCGATAGCTGAAATAATCCTCTGCCTCGGCATAGGTGTCCTGCCCGCCGATGGCAATTCGCGCGACCCCCGCCGCGGCGAGCCGCGCGGCGACATAGGCGGCGATGTCGAACATTGCGTGGCCGGGCTTGGCCGCGGCAAAAAAGCGTTCGTTGGCGTGATCGTCGGCGGTGAAGCGCTGCACAAATCCATCATCGACCTCATAGGACGCCCGTGCGATGCACGGCCCGATTGCGGCGGCAATGTTGGCGCGGTTGGCGCCAAGGCTTTCCATCGCCGCGAGCGCGGCGTCGGTGACCCCGGCCAGCGCGCCCTTCCAACCCGCATGCGCGGCGCCGATTACGCCCGCGTCGCGGTCGGCGAAGAGCACCGGTACGCAATCGGCGGTGAGGATGCCGAGGATGATGCCCGCGGTGCGCGTTGCGAGCGCGTCGGCTTCGAGCCGCGCCGTCAGGTCGCTTTTGTCATCGACGATGACACAGCGATTGCCATGGACCTGATACACCCCGGTGAGCGTCCCTCCCGAAAGCACCGTATCGGCCACCCGTCGGCGGTTTTCGGCAATCAGCGCCGGATCGTCGCCCGAGCCAAGGCCGCAGTTGAGCGACGCGAGCTCGCCGCTCGACACCCCGCCGCGACGGCCGAAGAAACCGTGCGGAATGTCGGCGAGCGGCAGCGCAGTGGCGAACGGCGCGGTCACAGGTCGAGCCTGTAAAAGCGGTCTTCGTCGATATGATTGCCGACGTGAAATTCATTGCGGCCGACGTCATGGAAACCGTAGCGGCGGTAAAAGGCCTGGGCGCGCGGATTTTCGGTAAAGACCGACAGGTACAGGATCGACGCGCGCTGCCGCGCCCAGGCGATGCCCCAATCCATCAACGCCGCGGCAACGCCGGTGCCTTTGGCGGCTTCGGCGACATAGAGCTGGTGGAGTTCGACGGCATCGTCCGTTGGCTGGTCCGCGGGCAGGTCGAAATCGACCGGTCCCATCTTGATATAGCCAAGGATCGCGCCGGCGGCGTCACGGACCAGCCCGATATCATGGTCGTCGCTCGCGATCTGCGCGCGGACCCGCTCGGGTGGATTCCAGGTCGCGAGAAAGGCGGCAAGATCGGCCGGGTCGTAGATATGACCGAAGGTGCGGGTGAAGGAGTCGGTGGCGAAAGTCGCGATCGCCTCCGCATCGTCCGGGGTCGCGAGATGAACGATGGTCAAGCACTGTCTCCTGTAAACCCGGCAGGGGTGGGCCAGCCCGCTGCGGTGATGGCCATGACTTTGAACAATTCGCCCATCGCGTTCGCGGTAACAAGCCGGTCGCGCTGGCCTTGCAATTCCTTGGCGCGGTCGGGCGCCGCCGCCGCGAGCGATTGCAGCCGTGCGTCGATGCCCAGCCGCTGCAGCCAGTCGCCCTGGGTCGCGACAGCGCTGACGGCTGCCCCGCCGCTCCGCGCCGCGTCGGCGAGGGCGGTGAAATCGACATGGGTGGTCAGATCGACCTCGCCCGGATCGGCGAAGGGGTCGGCGAAACGATGCGCCTTCACCGCTTGCAGCGTGTCGCCCGCCGCCGGGCCGCTATAACCATAGTCGATCACCAGCATCGCGCCGCCTTGCCGCGCGATGCGAAAGGCACAGCGCTGCATGATCGCCGCCGATACGGGGGCGGTTTCGACGATCGTCCCGACATTTTTGCTGCGCAGCATTTCGGGGATCGCGGCCGCCGCATCGGCGTCGCCCGGCACCGCGGCAAACACTTCGCCGCGACGTTCGACCATCCGCTCGCGCCAACCGTCCATGGTGCGGATATATTGATGCACCGGCAGCGCGTCGAAAAATTCATTGGCCACGATTAGCAGCGGCAGATTGTCCGGCAGCGCGTCGACCTCGTCATGATGGGTCGCGGCGGGAAGGCGCGCCCATTGCGCGGCGCGCAGCGTCGGGCTGGTTTCAACGAGATCGATCCCCGCGGGGATGCAGCCGAAGCGCGCCATCGCGCGCAGCGCATCGGCGGCCAGCGTCCCGCGCCCCGGACCCAGTTCGACATAGTGAAAGGCGGGGCTGCCCGCGCGGCCCCACAGGTCGGCGATCCATACGCCGATCATCTCGCCGAACATCTGGCTGATCTCGGGGGCGGTGGTGAAATCGCCCGCGGCGCCGAGCGGATCGCGCGTCGCATAATAATGACTGTTCGCGGCGGCCATATAGTCGGCGACCGTCGTCGCCCGCGCCGCCGCGATGTTGCCGATCAGCTGTTCGGGGGTCGGCGGTCCTTCACGCAACGCTGTCGGGTCCGGCGACCGGCTCGACCCGCTGGCGGCGTCCCTTGGCGGTGGCGACGAGCCAGAAACCGATGAGCAGCATCGGGATGGTCAGCGTCTGCCCCATCGTCAGTCCCCACGGCAGGATGCCGAGCTGGACATCGGGTTCGCGCACGAACTCGACCGCAAAACGGCTAAGCCCATAAATAATCGCCGCCATGCCGAATAGGAATCCGGGCTTGTAGCGCGCATCGGTGCGCCAGAAGAGAAAGCCCAGGATAGCCATCATCAACAGTCCTTCCAGACCGGCTTCGTAAAGCTGGCTTGGGTGGCGCGCTTCCATAGATCCACTGTCGGGAAAGATGATCCCCCAAGGCACCTTCGTTTCGCGGCCCCACAATTCGCCGTTGACGAAATTGGCCATGCGGCCAAAGAACAGGCCGAACGGGATGACGCAGGCGACATAGTCGCAAAAGCGCAGGAAACTGAGCTTTTCCTTGCGCGTCACATACCAGATCGCGATCAGCACCCCGATGACGCCGCCGTGGAGCGACATGCCGCCATCCCACAAACGGAAGACGCCGAGCGGCTCCTTGATATATTCGCCCAGGTTATAGAATAGCACATAGCCAAGCCGCCCGCCGATGATGATCCCGAGCATGGCGTAAAAGATCATGTCGTCGGCATGGCGCCGCGCCATGGGCGCGCCGGGCTGCGCGATCAGCTTGAGCAGATACCAATAGCCGACGAAGATGCCGGCGAGATAGGCGAGCGCGTACCAGCGGATCGGCAGGCCAAAGACGCTGAACGCAATTTCGCTATTCTCTCCCATCAGATCATGGAAGTTCACATATTGCGTTGCTTCGGCTAGGGTTGCAAAAAGAAACATAAAGTCGCGCGGTCCTTCCCCAGGAGAGGCCTCCCCATAAGGGGTTAGGCCAGCGAGACCAAGAGGAGAGATACAAGATGCCATCAGCGCTCGATTTGCGCCTGGAAGCCGCCTATAATCTGATCACCGGTCCGGGCGGACCGATCCAGGTCGGGTCCGTCGAACGCTTCGGCCGGCAGCTTCCCTTCATTACCAACGCGCCGACGAATCTGGCCGACTATGTCGCCTATTTCGCCATGCAGCACGGAGACGCGACCTTTCTGGTTGAGGGCGACGAGCGACTTTCGTTCAAGCAGGTCTATATGGCGGCGCGCCAGGTCGCGGCGGGGCTGATCGAGGGCTATGGCGTCCAGCGCGGCGACCGCGTCGGGCTGGCGATGCGCAATGCCAATGCGTGGTGCGTTTCCTATATCGGCATTTTGCTCGCGGGCGGCTGCGCGACCCTGCTCAATGGGTGGTGGCAGGGCGGCGAGCTGGCGGCGGGGATCGTCGATAGCGAGACCAAGCTGGTGATCGCCGACGAACAGCGCGCGGCCCGGCTCGACGAAGTTGCGCATGGCGCCAAGGTCATCACGCTGGATATTCGCCAGCCGATCGATCAGGCGATCGCGCCGATCACCGGCGCTGGCGGCAGCGCCGCGACGGTATTGCCGGTCCTGACCGGACAGGATCTGGCGACGATCCTGTTTACCTCGGGCTCGACCGGCCAGTCGAAGGGCGCCTATTCGCGCCACGAAGCGGTGGTGCAGGCGATTTTCAACTATGTGACGCAGACCGCCAGCATCGTCCACCTGCTGACCGAAGACGGGCAGATGTCGGACATCCAGCCTGCGACCTTGATCTGCACCCCGTTGTTCCACGTTACCGCTGAAATCCCCGTGTTCCTGCAAAGCTTTGCGCTCGGCCGCAAACTGGTGCTGATGCCGAAATGGAATGCCGAAGAGGCGATGCGGCTGATTCAGGACGAGAAATGCAATTATTTCGTCGGCGTTCCGCTGATGAGCTATGAGATCATGATCCATCCCAACCGCAAAAATTACGACCTGTCGACGTGCAAAAGCTATGCGGGCGGCGGCGCGGCGCGGCCGCCCGAGCATGTCAAACGGCTCGCGACCGAAATGGGGGAGGGCAAGCCGCTGCTCGGCTATGGCCTTACCGAAACCAATGCGGTCGGGTGCGGGATCATCAACGAAAATTACCTCGCCAAGCCGATGTCGACCGGGCCGGCGTCGAAACCGCTGGTCGACATGGCGATCCTCGACGACAATGGCAATGAACTGCCGCAGGGCAGCGTCGGTGAAGTGTGCATTCGCTCGGTTGCCAATTTCGAAGGCTATTGGAACAATCCCGCTGCGACCAAAGCGGCGTTCTTCGACAATGGCTATTTCCGATCCGGCGACCTCGGTTATGTCGACGAGGACGGTTATTTGTTCATCGTCGATCGCAAGAAGGACATCATCATCCGCGGCGGCGAAAATATCAGCTGTCAGGAAGTCGAAGCGGCCATTTACGAACATGCCGAGGTCAACGAATGCGCGGTGTTCGGCCTGCCCGACGAGCGGCTGGGCGAGGTGGTCGGCGCGGTGATCTGGGTGAAGCCCGGCAGCAGCCTGACGGCTGAGGACATGTGCTCATTCCTCAGCGCGCGGCTCGCGCCGTACAAGGTGCCTTGCAAAATCTGGATGTCGAACGACGCGCTGCCCAAGCTGGGCAGCGAAAAGATCGACAAGGTCAGCTTGCGCAATCGCTATCGCGCCGAATATGCCGCGGAGGCCGTCGCGTAACTTTTTCTTGTCGGGGAGCGAACCGGGATCATGGCCATGGCTGAAACTCCCGCCGCTCCGACGGCAAACGTCGCAACGCCGCCGGTGCGCGTCTATCGCCACCGGCGGGCGACGCGCATCTGGCATTGGATCAATGCCGCGACGCTGCTGATCCTGCTGATGAGCGGGCTGATGATCTTTAACGCACATCCGCGGCTGTATTGGGGCGAATATGGTGCGAACAACGACCCCGCCTGGCTGGTGATCGGCTCGACGCCCGACACCGGCTATTTGCGCGTCGGCTCGCTCAGGGTCGAAACGACGGGCGTGCTGGGTCGCTGGACCGACGCAAAAGGGGTCGAAAAGACGTGGGCGTTCCCCGGCTGGGCGACGATTCCGACCAGTTACAATCTGGCCGACGCGCGGCGCTGGCACCTGTTCTTTGCCTGGGTGCTGTCGATCGGGCTGACGCTTTACATGCTGTGGGCGGCATTCGGCGGGCATTTGAAAAAAGACCTGCATGTTCGCCGCGGCGAATGGTCGCCGCGCCACATCTGGCATGACATCAAGCAACATGCGCGGCTACGCTTTCCACGGGGCGAGGAAGCTGCGCGCTACGGCATCCTGCAAAAATTAAGCTATATCGGGGTCATCTTCATCCTGCTGCCAATAATGATCGCGACCGGCCTGACCATGTCGCCGGGCGTCAATGCGGGGGCGCCATGGCTGCTCGACCTGTTCGGCGGGCGCCAGTCGGCACGCTCGATCCATTTCATCGCGGCATGGGCGCTGGTTGCGTTCTTTTTTGTCCATATCGCCATGGTATTGCTGGCGGGGCCAGTAAATGAGATCCGGTCGATGGTGACCGGCTGGTTCCGTCTGCCGCCCGAGCGAGGGGAGCGCGCATGACAAGCTTTACGATGCCACGGCGACAGCTGATTGCGCGGGTCGGCGGCCTCGCCGCGACGCTGCCGCTGCTGTCGGCATGCGATGCGATCAACGAAGCGCCCGCGGTGCGCAAGATCCTGTCGATGGGCGAGGAGATGAACCGCGCGAGCCAGCGCGCGCTGATCGACCGCAATGCCCTGGCGCGCGAGTTCAGCCGCGCGGATCTGTCGCCGATTTTTCGCGCCAATGGCACCCGCCTGCCAGCGGGGACAGCCTATGCCGCCCACGCGGCCAGCGGGTTTGCCGATTGGCGCGTCGCGGTGACCGGATTGGTGGCGCGGCCGCTGTCGCTGTCGCTGGCCGACATTCGCGCGATGCCGCAGCGCACCCAGATCACACGCCACGATTGTGTCGAGGGGTGGAGCGCGATCGGGCAATGGACGGGGGTGCAGCTGTCGCGCATCCTTGCCGCTGCCGGGGTCAAGGACAGCGCGCGTTACATCGTCTTCCGCTGCGCCGACCGCATCGGCGATGCGCTCTACTACGAAAGCTGCGACATGGTCGATGCGCGCCATCCGCAGACGATCCTGGCCTGGGCGCTGAACGATGCGGTCCTGCCGATCGCCAATGGCGCGCCGCTGCGGCTGCGGATCGAACGCCAGCTGGGTTACAAGCACGCCAAATATGTGACGGGGATCGAAGCGGTCGCCAGCCTCGACGGCATTGGCGCGGGCAAGGGCGGCTATTGGGAAGACCGCATCGATTATGAATGGTATGCGGGGATTTAGAGCGGCGTGCGTTAAATGTGAACCGTTCGCCCTGAGCTTGTCGAAGGGCCGTTCTTCTTTGGGACGCTGAAAGGAAGAGCGGTGCTTCGACAAGCTCAGCACGAACGGGTGGGGTGATGATCCAGATTTAACGCACGATGCTCTAGGCGGGGTAGAGGGTGTTCATGCTGTCCCAGCTGAGCGCCACCAGCTGTTCCAGAACCTCTAAATCGACGTCCGCCAGCTTGTTGATGTACAGACAAGACTTGCCCGTCTTGTGCTTGCCCAGCCGCGCGAACAGCGCGTCGGCCTCGGGTTGCCGGTCGCAATAATGGCCCATCAGATACAGCGTCAGCGCCGCCTTGCGCGGACTGAACCCGGCGCGGCACATCGTCCCCGAATGGCCGCTGTCATATGTATAGTCATAGCTGCCGTAACCGATGATCGACGGCCCCCACATCTTGGGGTCCAGCCCGGTTACGCGGCGGTGGATCGCGTCGATCACCGCCGCCTCTTCGCGCCGCCGCGCCTCGGGGACGGCGGCGATGAAGTCGGCGACGCTGATTTCGGTGGCTTTGGTTTTGATCTCGGTCTTGCCCATCGCATGTCTCCCCTTAGTGGAGGATAGCGCCGTGATGCCGAAAATCCAGTCGGCGCGCGGACGGGCCTGCCGTCCGCGCGCCGGAAACCCGTTCAGCGGCGAGCGCGCTTGCCGGCGAGTTCGGCGACGAGCGCCGGAGCGGGCCAGATTTTTTCCAGCCCTTCCTGAATCGCCGCGGTCGATACCGCGACGGTGCGGTTCAGCGTGCCGTCATAGCCGAAATTACCACCCAGTGAGTGGATGTTGCCGTCGAAGGCGGTCCCGATGACGCTGCCGTCGCGCGCGATCACCGGCGATCCCGAATTGCCGCCGATGATGTCGTTGGTGGTGACGAAATCATAGACGGTGTTCTTGTCGATGCGCGCCTCGGCTTTGACGAACCCGTCGGCCAATTTGTAAGGAAGCTGACCCGTCGCCCGGTCGTACGTCCCGCCCATCACGGTGGTCGCCGGCACCGGCTTGCCGCGCTCGGTCCAGCCCTTCACCTGGCCATAGGACAGGCGCAGCGTGAAGGTCGCGTCGGGATAGAGCTTGTCGCCATAAGCGGCGAAGCGCGCCTTTGCGAGCCGCGCCTGCGCCGCGGTGACCGGCGCGTCATAATCGCGGTCGAATGCTGTCTTGATTTCGCGCGAGCGCGGATCGAGCTGGGCGAAAAAGCGGATCATCGGATCGTCCGATGCAGCGATCGCCGCGGCGCCGCCTTCCCACAATTGCTTGCGATAGGCGGGATCGGCGAGCTTGGTTGCCTCGACCAGCCGCTTGCCCAGCGCCTCAGGGCTTTCCTTGCCGAGCAGCGCTTTGACGTCGGCATTGTCGGCGCCCAGATATTCGCGCGCCTTGCTGGCCCAGAAGCTGACACCTAGTTCCTCGAGCCACGGATAGGTTGGCACCGGGTCGGTCAGCCGCTTTTCGGTGAGCGGCAGTGCCGAGTCGGTAAAGCCTGGCAGGCGTTCGCTGTTCGGTTTGCCGCGCTCAGCCGCGGCGCGCACCAGCGTCTGGGCATAGCCGGCAAGCGTCGAATAGCTGGCAGGGCCGCTTTGCAGGAATACGCTGTCGAGATAGGTGTTGCGCCGCTCGGCCATGGCCTTGTCGATCTCCGACCAGGGATCGCCGATTTCGGCATTGCCTTTGACCCGCGTGCGCAGGTCGGCTTCCTCGGCCGCCAGCTTGGCAGTGAAGGCGGGATCGTTGAGCGCGCGCAGCTGTCCCGACAGCGCCTTGAAGCTGTTTTCATATCCGAACAGCTCGTCCCCGCCTTCGCGCGTCTTGGCGGCATCGCCCTCCATGTTGGCGATCAACCGGCCGCGAAATTCGGACAGCAGGATCAGCGTCAGCGGCAGACGCTCGGCACGCTGGAACTCGCGCTGCGTTTCGGTCAGCAGGCGCTGTGTCGAACCCGGATTGCCGACGACGAAGGTGATCTCGCCTTCCTGCGGCGCGCGCGGGTTCCATTTGAGGTGGGTGGGCGTCGCCACCGGCTTGCCGTCCTCATAGGCGCGCAGGAAAGCCGCATCCATCGCGTAGCGCGGGAAGTTGAAATTGTCGGGGTCGCCGCCAAAGAAGGCGGCCTGGAATTCGGGCGCCCATGCGATGCGGACGTCGCTGTACTTGCGATATTGATACAGCTTGTACTGGCCGCCGCCGAACAGGGTTACGACCTGGCACCGCGTCTTGGCGCGGTCGGTGCAGCCCGCCGACTCCAGTTCGGCGATGCGCGCGTCGCGCGCCTTGACCAATGCTTCACCGGTCAGCGCGGCAATGGCGCCCTGAATATCGCCGGTAACATCGGTAATCGACGTGACGACCTCGGCCTGCTGCCCCGGACATTGGCGCTCGCGCGCCCGATCGGCGGCGTTGAAGCCGCCCGCGACCAGATCGCTGTCGGCGGTCGACAGATTCTGCAGGCAGCTGATCACGCAATGATGGTTGGTCAGGATCAGCCCCTCGCCCGAAACGAACGACGCCGAACAGCCGCCGGTCAGCCGTACCGCCGCCGCTTGCGTGCGGTCCAGCCATTGCTTGTCGGGCGCCCAGCCATAGGCCTTCCGGATCGCGTCGGTCGGCACGCCGTCGAATGTCCACATTCCTTCTTCGGCGGCGGCCGGGGCGGCGGTGGCGAAAGCTGCGGTGGCGGCAAAGGTCAAGGCAAGGGTCAGGCGCATGAGGATCCTTTTCAGCGTTACAAGGTATCATTTGATACTAGCGACAGCGGCGAGGGCGGCCAAGCAAATAAAGCGCGCCGGAACCGTGATATACATGCGCCGGTTGCACGCTGCGCGGGGGGCTGCTAGCCGCGCCCGCGTCTGTCTTGTGCCAAAGGTGCCATCATGTCCGAGTCCTTCAAGCGCGTTGTTCTTGCCTATTCGGGCGGTCTCGATACCAGCGTCATCCTAAAGTGGCTTCAGGTTACCTATGGCTGCGAGGTCGTGACCTTCACCGCCGATCTGGGGCAGGGCGAGGAACTCGAGCCCGCGCGCGCCAAGGCCGAGCTGATGGGGATCAAGCCCGAGCATATCTATATCGACGATCTGCGCGAAGAATTCGTCCGCGACTTCGTCTTCCCGATGATGCGCGCCAACGCCCGCTACGAGGGCGATTATCTGCTCGGCACCAGCATCGCGCGGCCGCTGATTTCGAAGCGGCTGGTCGAAATCGCGCGCGAAACCGGCGCCGACGCGGTGGCGCATGGCGCGACGGGCAAGGGCAATGATCAGGTCCGTTTCGAACTGTCGGCCTATGCGCTGAACCCTGACATCAAGGTCATCGCGCCGTGGCGCGAATGGGATCTGACCAGCCGCACCGCGCTGATCGCCTGGGCCGAACAGCATCAGATTCCGGTGCCGAAGGACAAGCGCGGTGAAAGCCCGTTTTCGACCGACGCCAATTTGCTGCACACATCAAGCGAGGGCAAGGTCCTCGAAAATCCGTGGGACGAGACCCCCGACTATGTCTATTCGCGCACCGTCAATCCCGAGGACGCGCCCGACACCCCCGAATATATCACGGTGGATTTCGAGCGCGGTGACGGGGTGGCACTGAACGGTCAGGCGATGTCGCCCGCGACCCTGCTCGCCGCGCTCAACGACCTTGGCCGCAAGCACGGCATCGGCCGCCTCGACCTCGTCGAGAACCGCTTTGTCGGCATGAAGTCGCGCGGCATGTACGAGACGCCCGGCGGCGAGATTTATGCCCGCGCGCACCGCGGCATCGAAAGCATCACCCTCGACCGCGGCGCCGCGCATCTGAAAGACGAGCTGATGCCGAAATATGCCGAGCTCATCTACAACGGCTTTTGGTTCGCGCCCGAGCGCGAGATGTTGCAGGCGGCGATCGACCATAGCCAGGAAAAGGTCAGCGGTACCGTCCGTCTGAAGCTGTACAAGGGCAATGCCAATGTCGTCGGGCGCAAGTCGCCGAACAGCCTGTATAGCGAGCGCCATGTGACATTCGAGGATGACGCCGGCGCCTATGACCAAAAGGATGCGGCGGGTTTCATCAAGCTGAACGCGCTGCGCCTGAAGCTGCTGGCGAAACGCGACCGATAGGAAGACGCCGATGCGCTTGTTCGATTTTTCATCATGGCAAAGCATCGGCACCACGTTACTCGGTCTGGCGCTCGTCACCCTGATCGGGGTCGGCATCCGGCTAATGGTCATGATGACTATCCAGCAGCGCCGCGAACGGATGAACCGCCAGATCAACGAGCGGCTGCGCACGCTGATGGCGGCGTACAAGACGCTGGGCGGCTCGTTCACCGGCGACCTGACGGTCGACCCGCGGCATTTGCGCGACATGCGGCGGCCTGTGCCCGTCGACGGCGAAGCTGCGCCGCCCATCGACCTCTCGGGTGAAGCTGGGAACGGCGATTCGAGCGAGGGCGAATCGGATCGCCCGCGCCGGATCCGCGATGCCGTCGAAGCGTCGCTGTCCGATATCATCCTGCTCGGCACCGAGGATCAGGTGCGCCTCGCGAGCCGCGCCGCGCGCGAACTGGCCGATGGGCGGCCGGTGCATGTTCACGACCTGGTGATCGCGCTGCGTGATTTCATTCGACAGGCGCTCGATCTCGACCCCGTGCCCGATGATGTCGTTATCCCGCTGCAAGGTCCGACCCGCCCGTCGAGCGGCGGCGGCAAGGGCGGCGGTTCGGGGCGCGGTCAAGGTGGCGGCGGCGGTGGACGCGGTGGCGGCGTGGGCGGCGGCATGGGCGGCGGCGGCGTTGGCATGGCTGGCGGGCTGGGTGTCGCCGGGGGTGCAACAATTGCCGGGGGCGCTGCTGATGCGGCGGGCGGCGAGGCTGTCAATGAAACGCAACCGAAATGAAGGGTTAGCATGACCGACAGACCTACGCTAAGGCGCGATTCGTGACCGCGACCCGCTTTTTCTCCGACAATGCTGCAACGGTGCATCCGGTGGTGATGGAAGCGCTGGCGGCTGCCAATCATGTCGACACCGCTTATGACGGCGATGCGCTCAGCCAGTCACTCGACGCGACCTTTTCCGAATTGTTCGAAACCGACTGTGAAGTCGTGTGGATCCCCACGGGCACCGCCGCGAACAGCATCATTCTCGCCCATTTCGTGCGGCCGTGGCAGGGGATTCTCTGTTACGAGGAGGCGCATATCGAGGTCGATGAATGCGGCGCCCCGACCTTCTATTCCGGCGGGGCCAAACTGATGACGCTGCCGGGACGCGGCGCAAAGATCGACGCCGAAGCCTTGAAGACGCGGATCGCAGGGATTCGCCAAGATGTGCATCAGGTGCAGCCCGCGGCGATCAGCATCACCAATGCGACCGAATATGGCCTCGTCTGGCGCCCTGACGAGCTTGGCGAGATCAGCCAGATCGCGCGCGCCAACGGCATGAAGCTCCACATGGATGGCGCGCGCTTTGCCAACGCGGTGGCTTTCCTCGACTGCGCGCCGGCCGACGTCACCTGGCGCGCCGGAGTCGATGCGCTGTCGTTCGGCTTCACCAAAAATGGCGCGATGATGGCCGAAGCGATCGTGTTTTTCGGCGGCAGCGGCGGGGCGGGGGTTCGCGAGCTCAAGAAACGCGGCGGCCATTTGCTCAGCAAGGGGCGGTTCGTCGCCGCGCAGATCCGCGCGATGTTGACCAACGATTTGTGGCTCGACAACGCGCGTGCTGCCAATGCGGGTGCGGCGACGCTCGCCGCGGCGTGCGGCGACCGGTTGATGCACGCGGTCGAGGCGAATGAGCTGTTCGTGCGGCTGACGCCGGACGAGGCTGCAAAATTGCGCAGTGCCGGATTCGACTTTTACGATTGGGGCGAAGGCGCCGCGCGACTGGTGGTCAGCTGGGATCAGGACGCCGACGCAGTCGCGCCGCTCGCCGCCGCGATTGCGGCGCTGTGAGTGCGCCGCCCGGCCTGCTGACGCCGCGCGTTCTTTTTCCGTTTCTCTTCGTCACCCTGATCTGGGGATCGACGTGGATCGTGATCACCGGACAGCTTGGCGTCGTGCCGCCCAGCTGGTCGGTCGCCTATCGTTTCTTCGTCGGCGCCGCGGCGATGTTTGCCTATGCGATGTGGCGGGGCGAACGATTGACCTTGTCGGGCGCGGGCTGGGGCTTTGCCGCGCTGCTCGGCCTCGCGCAGTTCGCGCTTAACTTCAACTTCGTCTATCGCGCCGAACAGCATATCACATCCGGGCTGGTCGCTGTGCTGTTTGCGCTGCTAATCGTTCCGAACACCTTGCTCGGCCGCGTGTTCCTGAAAACCAAGCTTGAGGGCCGCTTCCTGCTCGGCGCCGGGATCGCGATCGTCGGCGTCGGCATGATGATCCTCCACGAATATCGCGCTGCAAACGTCGGCCCAGAAGAGGTGCTGATCGGTACTTTGCTGACGTTGTGCGGGGTGATGAGCGCGTCGGCGTCCAACGTCATGCAGGGATCGAACGTCGCACGCGCACAGTCGATGGTGGTGATGATCGCGTGGGCCATGCTGTTCGGCGCGCTGGGTGACGCGGTGTTCGCCTGGATAACCACGGGGCCGCCGACGATTGAAATGACCCCCAGCTATCTGGGCGGCGTACTTTATCTGGGCGTGATCGCGAGCGCGGTCACCTTCCCGCTCTATTTCAACATCATTCGCGCCGTAGGGCCGGGACAGGCGGCATGGTCGAGCGTCCTGATCCCGATCATCGCAATGGGTTTTTCAACGCTGTTCGAGGGTTATCGCTGGGCTCCGCTGTCGATCGGCGGCGGGGTCGTCGCGCTGATTGGACTGGTGATCGCGGTCGCCAAACGACCCGACCGGCCGTCGGTCAGCGGGAATATGGTTTCGGTTGCGGTGGTGGAGGCCAAGGACTCCTGATTTCCATTCGTGTCGAGCGAAGTCGAGACACCCATCCGACTTGCGCCACAACGATGGGTGTCTCGACTTCGCTCGACACGAACGGAAGAGGGGTGGTCTTTAACCCGCGCTGATCCGTTCGATGTCGGCGCCGACCGCCTGGAGCTTTTCTTCGAGCCGTTCGTAACCGCGGTCGAGGTGATAGACGCGGTTGACCTCGGTCATCCCTTGCGCCGCCAACCCGGCGATAATCAGACTCATCGAAGCGCGCAGGTCGGTCGCCATCACCGGCGCGCCGACCAGATGATCGACACCGCGCACGACGGCGCTGCGGCCGCGCACATCGATGTCGCAGCCCATGCGCGCCAGTTCGGGAACGTGCATGTAACGGTTCTCGAAGATGGTTTCGGTGAACAGTGACGCGCCCTTGCCCAGCGTCGCCATCGCCATGAACTGCGCCTGCATGTCGGTGGCAAAGCCGGGATAGGGCGCGGTCGACAGGGTCACGGGTTCGGCGCGGCCCGACATCGCGACGCGGATGCCGGTCTTGGTTTCCTCGACCGTCGCGCCTGCCTGACGCAGCGCCGATAGCGTTGCCTCCATCTCGTCGGCCTTGGCCCCGACCAGCTCGACGTCGCCCTCGGTAATCACTGCGGCACAGGCGTAGCTGCCCGCCTCGATGCGGTCGGCCATCACGCGGTAGGTCGCGCCGTGCAGGCGATCGACACCTTCGATCGTCAGCGTTTCGGTGCCGATGCCGTCGATATGCGCGCCCATCGCGACCAGGCAGTTGCACAGGTCAACGATCTCGGGCTCGCGCGCCGCATTCTCGAGCACGCAGGTGCCTTTGGCGAGGACCGCAGCCATCAGCGCGTTTTCGGTCGCTCCGACAGATACGACGGGGAAGGTAAACTTGCCGCCCGCAAGGCGTCCGCCGGGCGCGACGGCTTTCACATAACCCGACGTCAGCTCTATCTGGGCGCCAAAGGCTTCCAGCGCCTTCAAGTGCAGGTCGATCGGGCGATTGCCGATCGCGCAGCCGCCGGGAAGCGATACTGTTGCCTCGCCGGCGCGCGCGAGCAGCGGTCCAAGGACGAGGATCGAAGCGCGCATCTTGCGGACGATGTCATATGGCGCGACGGTAGAGGTCAGCGTCGTCGTCCGCGCGGTCATCACGCGGCCGAAATCTTCGGGCCGCGATCCCTCGATCGTCGTCGAGCAACCGAGCTGGTTGAGCAAATGACCAAAGCCGTCGACGTCGGCCAGTCGCGGCAGATTGCGCAGCGTCAGCGGCTCGTCGGTGAGCAGCGCGCAGGGCAGCAGGGTGAGCGCCGCATTCTTGGCGCCGGAGATGGGGATACGGCCCTTGAGTGGCTGGCCGCCGCGAATGACGATTTGATCCATTTTCTGTCTTTAGCGCACGAGCGCGGGCGCGCAAGCGGGCGCGCCTTTCGCCGTGGCTTTCCAGTGCGAAATGTGAAACTATCCATCACTATATTCAGGTCAAACACGGGCGGTGCGATCTGAGCGGCTTTTCATGGGGGGAGAAGGTCATGCGGAGCAATTTCGTCACGATCGTTACGTCAACGGCGTTGATCGCCAGCCAGTTAGCTGTCCCGGCGATGCCGCAATCGACCTATCCCTATCCTCAGCCGGGAGGGCCGCAGATCCAGCCGCCGCGACCGGGGTATCAGGGTTACGCGGGGACGATCCGTTGTGAATCGCGCAACAACAAGATCCAGCGCTGTAACGTCCGCACCGACAATCGCGTCGATCTGCTGCGCGTGATCGGCGGGCGCTGTTCGAAGGGGCGCGATTGGGGCTTCACCGCGAACCAGATCTGGGTGTCGGGCGGCTGCCGCGCCGAATTCGGCTATGGTTATGCAAGCGGTGGCGGTTATCCGACCCCGTTGCCGCAACCTGTCGATGACTATGCGGGCACGCTGCGCTGTGAATCGCGGGGCAACCGCTACGAGCAATGCAATGTGCCTACCAGCAACCGCGTCGATCTGCTGCGCAAGCTCGGCGGCAAATGCAATGCCGGGCGGCAGTGGGGTTACACCAATGACTATGTCTGGGTGAACAATGGTTGCCGGGCGGAATTTGGTTATGGGTACCGCAATGTGCGGCCGATCGCGCCCGAAAAGGACAAGGGGCCGAGCACCGGACTGATCATCGGCGGCATCGTGGTTGCTGGCGGGTTGCTGGCGTTGCTGGCGAGCCAGAAGAAAAAGAAGGCCGAAACCGTCGCACCTGACAGCGGCGAGGCGACCTATCCTCCGGGTCCGCCGGCGACGCTGAGCGCGAATCTGAGCAGCTTGCCGAGCGCGGCACGCCCGTCGGTGCAAAATTGCATGACCGATGCAGCGCGCCAGATCGGAGTGACGGGCGGCACGCGTCTGTCCTATGACAAGCTGGTCTCGCTCGAACAGGGCAATGGCGGCTGGCGGATCCGTGCGGCGATGACAGCGACCTACCCCGACGGCGCCCGCCCGATCGAAATGTATTGCCGCGCGACGCCGAGTGACATCATCCAGCTCGATTTTTCGTAGCGGGAGTTTTGCCCCTTTTTGTCGTCATCCCGGCGAAGGCCGGGATCTCGCCGTCGCGATATGACGCCGCGTGGAGATCCCGGCCTTCGCCGGGATGACGATGTAGGGGGCTGAGATTACCCCAACAGTGCCTCCTCGGCCTGTGGCAGCCGATCTTTGCCAAAAAACATCGCATCGCCGACAAAGAAGGTCGGGATGCCGAACACCCCGCGCACGACCGCGGCTTCCGTGTTGGCGACGAGCTTTGCCTTGATCTCAGGTTCCTGCGTCCGCGCGAGCAGCGCGGGGCCGTCGAAACCGTTTGCCGACAGGAAGGTCGCGATCACTTCGGGATCGTCCATCTTCAGCCCGTCCTCCCACATCGCGCGGTTCACCGCGTCGACATAGTCGTCGAGCACACCCTCGTCATCGGCGACGATTGCGCCGCGCATGATGGTCAGCGTGTTGACCGGGAAATGCGGGTTGATCCGGAATTTGCTCAGGCCATGTTTTTCGATGAAACGCCGCATCTCCAGATTCTCATAGGCGAGCTTGGCGGGGGCATCGGCATATTGGATCATCGGTGCCTTGTTGCCCGTGGCCTTGAAGATACCGCCGAGCAGGCACGGGGTGATGAGCAGGTCGGCGCCGGTGCGGTCGAGCAGTTCGGGCAGCGTCTTCATCGACAGATAGGCGTTGGGGCTGCCGAAATCGAAGATCAGTTCGAGCGTCTTGGTCACCATTTTTCTCCCCAGGGGCGAAGGTCGAGTTCGTGCGTCCAGGCGCTTTTCGGCTGATTGTGGAGCATCACATAATTGGCGGCGATCGCGGCCGGATTGAGGATCAGATCCTGCGCCTTGGCATTGTCGAAATCGGGATGGCGGCCCTTGATGAAGTCGGTGTCGATCGCGCCGTCGATCACGGTGTGCGCGACATGGATGCCCTGCGGTCCGAGTTCGCGCGCCATGGCCTGGGCGAGCATACGCAGCGCGCCCTTGGCGCCCGAGAAGGCGGCATAGCCCGATCCGCCGCGCAGGCTCGCGGTGGCGCCCGTGAAGATGATCGTGCCGCGGCCGCGCGGAGCCATGCGCTTCGCCGCCTCGCGCCCCATCAGGAAGCCGCCGAGGCACGCCATTTCCCAAACCTTGGTGTAAACACGCACCGTCGTCTCGGTGATCGGGAAATTGACGTTGGCGCCGATGTTGAACACCGCGACTTCGACCGGGCCGACCTCGGCTTCGACCTGATCGAACAGCCCGATCATCTCCGCTTCGTCGCGCGCATCGCCGGAGAAGGCGCGGGCGCTGTAGCCGTCTTCACGGATCGACTGCGCCAGCGCTTCGAGTTGGTCGGCGTTGCGTTCGCGGCGGTTGACGCAGGCCGTCAGGCCTTCGGTGGCAAAAGCGCGGGCAATGGCGCCGCCGGTAGCGTCGCCGGCCCCGATGATGATGGCTGCAGGATTGGGCATAAGCGACTCTCCTCTTGCGTCCGATAGTAACTATGATAATCATAGTGACAAGAGATTTTTCGGGGCACCAAAGAGAGCTGTTGAGGTTGCGCGTAAGAATGTCGTCATTGCGAGCGAAGCGAAGCAATCCACAGCGGTTTACGCTACCCTGGATTGCTTCGCTTCGCTCGCAATGACATAGGTCGATTAACTCGATGCCCAAACGCACCGTTCTATCCGACACCTTCTGCCCCGTTGGCCGCTCAGCCGAACTGCTCGGCGACCGCGCGGTGCTGCTGATCCTGCGCGATCTGTTCTTCGGCAATCGGCGTTTCGATGTCATCGCCGCCAATACCGGACTTGGCCCGCAGCTCGTCTCGGCGCGGCTCAAGCTGCTCGAAAGCGAGGGCGTGGTCGAACGGCGCGCGTATCACGCGCGTCCGCCCCGCCACGAATATTGGCTGACCGCCAAGGGCAAGGACCTGTTCGACGTGCTCTATGCGATGCGCGGGTGGGCCGAACGCTGGGCGTATCGCGACGGTGAAACTGGCGGCGGACCGGCGATGCGCTATATCCATCGCGCATGCGGCACCGATGTCGGGACGGCGATGATCTGTCCGGGCTGCGGCGAAACGCTGGGCTATGGCGATTTAAAGGGCGAGCCGTCGCCAGCGCTCAAGGCCGAACGGGCGCGGCGCGCGGGCTAGACACATGGCCGCATTCGGATAAGCTTTCGTCTCGATGCCAAGGGAGGCGAAGTTGCGCGGTCGGTCATTTGTCAGCCTTGTCGCTTTCTTGGCCTTTGCTATTGCTATGCCGGTTCACGCTATCCCGCCGCCACCGCCGGAACCCGACCCGGCGGCGGTGATCGAAGCCGATTCACTGGCCCATGAACTGATAGTCTTGAACGAAAGCGATTTGCAGGATCGAACCGGTTTCGCCGTTGCCAGCGAGGCGACGGGGTGGCTTACGGCGACACATCCCGAAGTTCAAGACCCTGCGGTTCTCCGCCGATTTCATCGCGCCATTCGAGCCAGAGTGGACGCTGTGTGGTTAGAGGAGCGGTCCAATATACAGGCGGTTCTAGCCAATCTTTATCGTCAATTGATGTCGGCGAACGACTTGGCCGCCACGCGTGCTTTCATCGCCAGCCCGGCCGGGCAGAATTTTGGACGGATGATTGTCGGGGCCGACATCCACGTGCTCGACGGTGCGGCGTCCGACGCCTTGTATCACCGGTTGTTCCCGGAATTGCCGGGCCTACTCGACGCCGCGCAAAAGCGGGCCGCTGAATAGGCGTCAGGCTTTCTCCAGCGTGCATTGCAGCGGGTGCTGGTTCTGCCGCGCGGCGTCCATCACCTGATTCACCTTGGTCTCGGCCACCTCATAGCTGAACACGCCGCACACGCCGACGCCCTGTTGATGGACGTGGAGCATCACCTGCGTGGCCTGTTCGATGTCCATGTTGAAGAAGCGCTGGAGCACCATCACGACAAATTCCATCGGGGTGTAGTCGTCGTTGAGCAGCAGCACCTTGTACATCGACGGCTTTTTGGCCTTGGCGCGGGTGCGCGTGGCGATGCCGACGCCGGGGGTGCCGGGCGCGCCGTCGTCCTTGTCCGCCATCGCGCGAACAGGCTGGGTGGTCGAAACTGGAAACATCATGGGCAGGAATATCGCAAGCCGCGGGCGAAGCGCAAGGGGCGTGCGCGCGGTTTTTAACCTCTTGTTCGCCAGCCGGGGTCGGCTGGTCGCACCAAAACAAGAACCGCCCGCTTCCAAGGGAAGCGAGCGGTCTTGAGAGTGTCGGCGCAGGCGGGGGGAGGGGGAGGGTGCCCGCGCCAACGGAAGGTAAAGCGCCTTACGCGGCCTTCATCTTCGAAGTGATCACCGAAACGCGGTTCGAGATCGGCGCGAAGCTGTCGTTGGCCATCTTGACGACCAGTTCGCTGGTCTTCGAGGTCTGGGCAACGGCGGCGTCAAACGCCTTCTTGCTGTTTTCGGCATAGAGCTTGAAGAATTCGGTCGGCGACTTGACCGAGGTGTAGCCCTTCAGCGCGGCGGTCGTGTCTTCAAAGCTCTTGCGAGCGAAGGTCACGCCTTCCTGGCCCAGAACTTCCATGTTCTTGGCAGCGATCTTGCCGGCTTCGACCATCGCTTCGATGTTCGCCTTGTTGAATTCGACGGCTTCTTCGGCCAGCTTGCTGGTCTTGCTCATCGCTTCCTTGGCCTTCTCGTTGAAGTCGGCGGTCAGGGCTTCGGTGCGGGTCTTCGCTTCGTCGGCGAACTTCTTGACGGTGTCGTTCATGGTCTTGATTCCTTTGCTGACGGCGGCAACCGGCTTCGGTGCGGCCTTGGGGGCAAGCTTGGGGGAAATTTTCTTCACGGCCGCCTTCTTGGGGGCGACCTTCTTGGCAACTGCCTTGGGAGCAGCAGCCTTTTTCGCGGCCGGCTTGGCTTTTGCCTTAACCGTCTTGATCTTGGCAGGGGCCGCAGCCTTCACCGCTGCGGGAGCAGCGACAACGGCAGGGGCAGCCGGAGCTTCCACCGGCTTGGCGGCGGTTTCCAGCGTCGCGGCTTCGAAAGCCTTTTCGGCACTATCCATCTTTGTAGCCATGGGTAAAACTCCTTTATGTTGCAGTGCACAATATAGGAGTGGCTCGGCTATTTCAAGGATATTTTTGTGCAGCGCACAAAAAAACTCTCATCGCCGTCCATAGGCACGATAATCGCTAGATATTACCGCTGTTTGACATAGCTACCGGGGGCGTCCTCGATAACCTTTTTGGCACCCTTTCCGGGAATGCGGGCGCCCTTGACCGCGACCTTTTCGTCATCCTGCGCCGCAATCCAGTCGATCCAGTGCGGCCACCAGCTGCCCTTGGTCTCGCTGGCGCTCGCGATGAACTCGTCCAGTGTCGCGGCGTTGCTGTCGCCGGTCCAGTATTGATATTTGCCTGCGGCGGGCGGGTTGACCACCCCGGCGATATGGCCTGATCCGGCGAGCAGGAACGTCTTGGCACCGGCCAGATTGTCCATCAACCGCCAGACGCTGGCGAGGGGGGCGATATGATCCTCGCGTCCCGCCTGGATATAGGCGGGGGTCTCGATTTTCCTGAGGTCGATCGGTGTGCCGCATGCCGACAGGCTGTTCGGGATCACCATGCGATTGTCGCGGTACAGGTCGACCAGATATTGGCGGTGCCATTTCGCCGGCAGGTTGGTCGTGTCGCCGTTCCAGTAGAGCAGATCGAAGGGCGGATAGTCATTGCCAAGCAGATAATTGCTGACGACATAATTCCAGATCAGGTCGCGCCCGCGCAGGCTGTTGAACGTCGCGGCCATATAGCGCCCGTCGAGGTAGCCGGGCGCCGAAAGCTGTTCGAGCAATGCCAGATAGCTTTCGTCGACGAACATCTTGAGGTCGCCCGCCTGCTCGAAATCGACCTGCGCGGTGAAGAAGGTGACCGACTTCACCCGATCGGCCTCGCCCTTTGCCGAAAGGATCGCGAGTGTTGCGGCCAGCGTGGTCCCCGCCACGCAATAGCCGATGGTGTGGACCGCGGGCACGTCGAGCGCCGCGCGCACCGTGTCGATCGCATCGACCTGCGCCGCGATATAGTCGTCCCACACAATGTCTTTCATCGATGCGTCGGCCGATTTCCACGACACCATGAACACGCTCAGCCCCTGTTCGACTGCCCAGGCGACAAAGCTTTTCGCCGGGTTGAGATCGAGGATGTAGAAGCGATTGATCCATGGCGGAAAGATGAGGAGCGGGACGGCGTAGACCTCTTTGGTCGTCGGCGTATATTGGATCAGCTGATAGAGGTCAGTCTCATGGATGACTTTACCGGGGGTGGTCGCGATATTCACCCCGACCTCGAACGCGTCCGGGTCGACATGGCTAAGCTGCCCGCGCGACAGGTCGGTCAGCATATGTTGCAAGCCCTTAAGCAGGCTTTCGCCGCGCGTTTCGACCGCGCGTTTGATCACTTCGGGATTGGTGAGCGCCAGGTTGGTCGGCGCCATCGCATCGGCGATGCTTTTTGCAGCGAACTCCATTTTGGCGCGCGCGGCGGGATCCACCCCCTCGAACTGGCGCGTCGTCGTCAGCATCTGTTCGGCGAGTAGACCGTAGGTCTGGCGGATCATTGCAAACACCGGGTTCGACGCCCAGTCGGGGTCAGCAAAACGGCGATCCTTCGTCGCGGTCTCCGACGCGGGCGGGGTCATCGGGTTCAGCGTTGCGAGCGAGGTCCAGAACGCGACCCCTTGTTCCCACATCTTCGACGATTGTTGCGCCCACATTTGCGTCGCCGGGTGTTCAAGCCATGTCGCGGGATCGAACATCGCCGCGGCGCTGATCTTGCCATCATTGGCCTGACCCAGCGCATATTCGAGCATCATCTGCTGCGCGCGCCCGATTACGCTGGCCCAATGCTGCATGTCGTCGGGCGACGGCAGAAACGGGTTGGGAACGTCGGTCGTGTCGCTTTTGTCTGCGTCGCTCATGCTCGTTCCTGCTGGTCAGTGCCGATAGAAGCCTATAACAAGCCGCGGTGCGGCTGGCGAGGCGCCGTTCGCACCTATACCGATAACGAAAAGGAGTTGTTCTAGTTTCCCATGTCCGAAGATGAATTCTACCGCATCAAGCGCCTGCCGCCCTATGTCATCGCTGAAGTCAATGCGATGCGTGCGGCCGCCCGCGCCGCGGGGGAAGACATCATCGACCTGGGGATGGGCAACCCTGACCTGCCGCCGCCGCAGCATGTCATCGACAAATTGTGCGAAGTCGCGATGAAGCCCGACGCGCACGGCTATTCGCAGTCGAAGGGCATCCCGGGGCTGCGCAAGGCGCAGGCCAATTATTACGCCCGCCGCTTCAACGTCGAACTCGATCCCGAGAGCGAGGTCGTGGTGACGATGGGGTCGAAGGAAGGGCTCGCCAGCCTCGCGACCGCGATTACCGGCCCAGGCGACGTGGTGCTGGCGCCGAACCCCAGCTATCCGATCCACACCTTTGGTTTCATCATCGCCGGGGCAACGATCCGCAGTGTGCCGACCACGCCGGACGAGAATTACTGGCGCGCGCTCGACCGCGCGATGGCGTTCACCGTCCCGCGGCCGTCGATTCTGGTGGTCAATTATCCGTCGAACCCGACCGCCGAAGCGGTGGACCTTGCTTTCTATGAGCGGCTCGTCGCGTGGGCGAAGGAGAATAAGGTCTGGGTGTTGTCCGATCTTGCCTATTCCGAACTCTATTACGACGGCAACCCTACCCCTTCGATCCTGCAGATCCCCGGCGCCAAGGATGTTGCGGTCGAATTCACGTCGATGTCGAAAACATATTCGATGGCGGGCTGGCGCATGGGTTTTGCGGTCGGCAACAAACGCCTGATCGCCGCGATGACGCGCGTGAAGTCCTACCTCGATTATGGCGCCTTCACCCCGATCCAGGCCGCGGCGTGTGCGGCGCTTAACGGTCCGCAGGACATCGTCCAGAAGAACCGCGAGCTGTATCAGAAGCGCCGTGATGTCATGGTCGAGAGCTTCGGTCGCGCCGGGTGGGACATCCCGAGCCCCAAGGCGTCGATGTTCGCTTGGGCACCCCTCCCGCCCGCGCTCAAAGAAATGGGCAGTTTGGAGTTCTCGAAGCAGATGCTTATCCACGCCAAGGTCGCGGTCGCGCCCGGCGTCGGGTACGGCGAAGATGGCGAGGGCTATGTCCGCATCGCGATGGTCGAGAATGAGCAGCGGATCCGGCAAGCGGCGCGCAACGTCCGCAAATTCCTGGCGATGCACGGCGTCAATACGCCGTCGGTCGCGTCGGTCGCCGAGGGATGAGCATGACCGGCTCGGCGATGATCGCCGAGACGATCCAGCTGTCGGTCACCCCGGTTTTCCTGCTCGTCGCGACGGGCAGCCTGCTCAACGTCTTCACCGGGCGGCTGGCGCGGGTCATCGACCGGTCGCGCGTCCTGATGGAGCGATGGGCCGACACCGAGGGGTTGGATCATGAGCGCATCGTCGCCGAACTGCGCGTGGTCGACCGGCGGATCGACGTCATCAACAATTCGATTGCGGCGGCGGTTGCGTGCGGCATCGTCGTTTGTTTTCTGGTCGCGCTGTTGTTCGCGCAGGCCTTTGCCGGGTTCAATCTGGGCTTGGCAGCGGCGTGGGTGTTTGCGCTGGCGATGCTGCTGTTGCTGGTGTCGCTCGTGCTGTTCCTGATCGAGGTCCGGCTGGCGATCCGCACCATCCATGTGCCGATGGAGTTGCTCGAGCTGGAAGAGATGGGCTGGCGGCGGCGGCGGGATAAACGGTAGCCCTCTATCACACCCATCCAGTTCCGTTCGCATCGAGCGAAGTCGAGATGCCTATCGTGGGCGCCTTCCTTCGCGGTGTCTCGACTTCGCTCGACACGAACGGACATGTTAAGTTCAGCTAGGGAGCAACACCAACCCGATAGGTTGGCACCACCCGCTTCCGGCTCGCCTGCTCATAACCCGCCGCCAACACGTCCGCATCGGTCCACTTGCCACCGATAAATGATACCCCGATCGGCAGCCCCTGCACCTGCCCCATCGGCACCGTCAGGTGCGGATAGCCAGCAACCGCCGGAAGCTGGCTGGCGCTGGGGCCGGTATAATGGTCGCCGTTCACCAGATCGCTCGTCCAGGCTGGGCCGTTGGTCACGCCGACAAGCACGTCGACGTCATGCTCTTTCATCAACCGGTCGATGCCTTCGGGGCCGGCGAGCCGGGCCGCCTTGTCGCGCGCCGTCACATAGGCGGGACTGTCGAGCCCGCCCTTCGACTCCGCCAGCTCGAACAACGACTGGTCGAACCATTTGAGTTCGGCGGGATTGGCCTTGTTGAACGCGATGAGGTCGGCAAGCGTTTTGGGGCCGTCCTTGGCGGGCAGTCCCGCAAGATAGGTCGCCATATCCGCCTTGAGCTCGGCCATCAGCACTTCAAACTCCGCAGCGCCCAATTCTTCCAGCCCTTTGCGGCTGTCGGCGATCTCCACCACCGTCGCGCCGAGATCGGTCATCTGCTTCAACGCCGCATCGAACAGCGCCGTGATGTCGGCGCGGTCTCCGATGCGGTCGCGCAGCACGCCGATGCGCTTGCCTTTCAATGCATCCGGCGACAGCGCCGCGGTGTAGTCGACCTTGCGCGCGTCGGCCTCGGCGGTCGCCGGATCGGCGGGGTCGCTCCCCGCGATCACTGTCATCACCGCCGCAGCGTCGCGCACGGTCAGGGTCATCGGTCCTGCAGTATCCTGGCTATGGCTGATCGGGACGATATGCGTGCGACTGACCAATCCCACGGTAGGTTTGAACCCGACGATCCCATTGACCCCGGCGGGGCAGGTGATCGATCCGTCGGTTTCGGTCCCGATCGCAAGCGGCGCCAGCGAAGCGGCCACGGCGGCGGCGCTGCCAGCAGACGAGCCGCAAGTGTTGCGATCGAGTGCGTGCGGGTTCTTGGTCAGCCCGCCGACCGCGCTCCACCCGCTGGTCGAATTGTTCGAGCGGATATTCGCCCATTCGCTGAGGTTGGTTTTGCCGAGAATGACGGCCCCGGCGTCGCGCAGCCGCGCCACCAGCGGCGCGTCGCGGTTCGTGATATTGTCCTTCAGCGCCAGCGAACCGGCGGTGGTCGGCAGTGCGCCTTTTGCCTCGATATTGTCCTTCAGCAAGATGGGGATGCCGTGCAGCAGCCCGCGCAGCTTGCCGCTGTGGCGTTCCCCATAGAGCAGCTTGGCTTCGCGCTCGACCGACGGAAAGGTAGCGATGACCGCGTTCAGTTCCGGACCATGGTCATCGATCTTCGATATCCGGTCGAGATAGAGGGTGGTCAGCAGGCTGTCGTACAGCGTGCCGCTGGTCATTTCGGTCTGCAATGTCGCAGCGTCCTTTCCCTCGACCGGCGGCAGGGGCGGCGGCATGGCTATGGCGGGAGCGATCGTCAGCAGGGCTGAGGCGGCGAGCAGCGAAATTTTTTGCATGGGCAACACGCTGCCAGCCGTAGCGGCAATTGCAAGCGGCGATTTTCGGGATGCCGCAACGGCGTTGACACCGATCCCCCCGGTCTGCTCCCATGGCGATGGGAGAATGATATGACTGACAAGCCTGCCCTTGCCACGGGCATCGCCGCGCCTTCCGTCGATGGTGTTTCCACGCAAACCCGGACGATGCTGTGGATCCTGCTGATCGTCTATATCTTCAATTTCCTCGACCGGCAGATCGTCAACATTCTGGCCGAACCGATCAAGGCCGACCTTGGGCTTTCGGACACCCAGCTCGGGCTGCTGGCTGGGCCAGCCTTTGCAGTCTTTTACGCCCTGCTCGGTATCCCGATCGCGCGCTACGCCGACAAGGACGGTACCAACCGGGTGCGGCTGATCGCCATTTCGCTGGCGATCTGGTCGGCAATGACCGCGGTGTGCGGGTTGGCGCAGAATTTCGTTCAGTTGCTGCTTGCGCGGGTCGGTGTGGGGGTCGGCGAGGCGGGATGTACGCCGGCGGCGCATTCCTTGATTTCGGATAGCGTCCCGGTTGAAAAGCGGTCGTCGGCCATTGCCTTTTATGGCCTTGGGGTGCCGATTGGTTCGCTGCTTGGGCTGATCATCGGCGGGGTGGTCAACGACATCTATGGCTGGCGCATCGCGTTGATGATGGTTGGCGCGCCAGGGATTTTGCTGGCGCTGGTGGTGCTATTTGTGATGCGCGAGCCGCGGCACAGCCGAACGGCGGAGGCGGTCGCGACGGCGCGAGCAGTCGTGCCGCTCTCGACCGGCGAAGCCCTGCGCGAAATTTTCAGCTCGCGCGCCTTCATCTACATACTGATTGCGGCGTCTGTCGTTGCCGTGCTCGGCTATGGCAAGGCGCTGTGGACGATCAGCTTCTTCATCCGCAGCCACGGGCTGTCGACGACCGAAGCAGGCCTGTCGATGGCGGTCGTGCTCGGGTTGGCGGGCGCGTTCGGTACCTGGCTCGGCGGCAAGATGGCCGACAAATATGGCCCGCGCGACAAGAAGCATCTGCTGACCTTTCCAGCTTATGGGATGGCGATCGCGGCGCCGATCCTGTTCCTAGGCTATTATATGGAGGACTGGCGCGTCGCGGTGGCGATGCTGATCATCCCGACGATTCTAAATTCAGCCTATTACGGCCCCGCCTATGGCTGTGTGCAGGGGCTGGTCCAGCCGCGCGCGCGGGCGGTCGCGGCGTCGATCATGCTGTTCGGGCAGAATTTGATCGGGCTGGGCCTCGGGCCGTTCCTGTTCGGAGTGCTTTCCGATGCGTTGCAGCCGGTAGCGGGGCAGGAAAGCGTGCGCTGGGTGTTGTATGGCGCCGCGTGGCTGGGGCTGATCCCGGCGTTTTTCTTCTGGCGCGCCAGCCTGCGACTCAAGGCCGAGCTGAAGTCGGGTTAATAGGGCGGATCGACCTTCGCGCGCTGCGCCTTGGCAGCATCGATCCACCAATTGAGGTCGTCGGCAAAGCGCGGGAAGCTCTTGACCAGCCGCGCCCCATCCTCGCCCGTCGGCTGACCATCGGCGTCGAACGCACCGCCGATCCGCCCGACCGGCAGGATCGAGCTGGTCACCGCCATCCCCATTTCCCCGAGCGTATCGCGCCAGCCCATCATCGCGCGCACCCCCGACCATGGCCCCGCCGAGTAACAGGCGATCGCCGCAGGCCGCCAGAACCATTCTTCGAGAAAATGGTCGGTCAGGTTCTTCAGCCCCGGCTGTGGCCCCCAATTATATTCGCCCGTGACGAACAGGAAGCCGTCGGCGGCGCGGATCTTGGCCGCGAGCTCGGCCATTGCGGGCGGCGCCGCGCCCTGTGGATATTCCTTGAACATGCGGTCGAGCATCGGCAGCCCCACCGCCTTCGCATCGATCAGTTCGGCGCTGTCGCCGCGTGCGACGATCGCGTCGATCAGCCACTGCGCGAGTTTGATCCCCTGCCGGTCGCGGCGATAGCTGCCGTAGAAAACGAGAATATGTCGGGTCATCGCGCGACGGTGGCACGGCTTGCGCTGCAACGGAAGTCCCCTAAGCTGCCCGTGACCAAGGGTGGGGGAGAATATGATGCGCGTTTATCGCACGCCGGACGATCGTTTTGCGGATTTGCCGGACTGGCCCTACACGCCAAACTATACCGAGATCGTCGACGGCCTGCGCGTTCATTATGTCGATCAGGGCGCGCCCGATGCCCAGCCGGTGCTTATGCTGCACGGCGAGCCGACCTGGGCCTATCTCTATCGCCATATGATCGGTCCGGCGGTCGATGCCGGGTTTCGTGTCGTCGCGCCTGACCTGATCGGCTTCGGGCGCTCCGACAAGCCGCTCGACCGCGCGGCGTACAGCTATGCGGCGCAGGTCGCATGGATGCGGCAATGGATCGAGGCGCTCGACCTCAAAAACATGATTCTCGCCTGTCAGGATTGGGGGTCGCTGATCGGACTGCGATTGGTTGCCGAAATGCCCGAGCGGTTTGCGGGCGTCGCGCTGTCGAACGGGGGGCTGCCCGAGGGCCAGCCTGCGCCGCGCGCCTTCGCCATCTGGCGTGCCTTTTCGCGCTACAGCCCGGTGTTCCCGATCGGCAAGATTATCAACGCGGGTGCCAAGCGCGAACTGAGCACGGCCGAGATCGCCGCCTATGACGCGCCGTTCCCGACCCGCGCGTCGAAGGTCGCCGCGCGGGTTTACCCGTCGTTCGTGCCGCTGGGCGACAATGTCGCGGTACCCGACCAGAAGCGCGCTTGGGCGGCGCTTGAGGCGTTCGACAAGCCGTTCCTGTGCTGCTTTTCCGACGGCGATCCGATTACGCGCGGCGGCGATGCGCTGTTTACCGGACGGGTGCCGGGCGCACAGGGCATGGCCCACCGGACTTTGCGTGGCGGGCATTTCATTCAGGAGGACGACCCGGTCGGCTTCGTCGCGGCGATCCGCGATGTGGCGGCTGCTGGCAGCTGATCCTCCCCATGGCTTCGCCTCAGGGAGGATCGGTTCAGTCGCTGAACGGGTCGCGGATCAGGATCGTGTCTTCGCGCTCGGGGCTGGTTGACACGAGCGCGATCGGGGTTTCGATCAGTTCCTGGACGCGCTGAATATATTTGATCGCCTGCGCGGGCAGGTCCGCATAGCTGCGGGCGCCAGCGGTCGTTTCCTGCCAGCCGTCCATTTCCTCGTAGATCGGCTCGACCTCGGCCTGATCGGCAGAATGGGCGGGGAAATAGTCGAGGATCTTACCGCGGAGGCGATAGCCTGTGCAGATGCGGATCGTGTCGAAGCCGTCGAGCACGTCGAGCTTGGTCAGCGCGATGCCCGTGACGCCCGATACGGCGCAGCTCTGGCGCACGAGCACCGCGTCGAACCAGCCGCAGCGGCGCTTGCGCCCGGTGACGGTGCCGAACTCATGCCCGCGCTCGCCCAGCTTTTGACCGATCGCGTCCTCAAGTTCGGTGGGGAAAGGGCCGCTGCCGACGCGCGTCGTATAGGCCTTGGCGATGCCGAGCACGAAGCCGACTGCGCCGGGGCCGAGGCCTGAACCGCTGGCGGCCGTGCCGCTCACGGTGTTCGAGCTGGTGACGAAGGGGTAGGTGCCATGATCGACGTCGAGCAGCACGCCCTGCGCGCCCTCGAACAGGATGCGCGCGCCCGCCTTGCGGACTTTCTTGAGCCGCTTCCAGACGGGCTGCGCATATTCGAGCACATAGTCGGCGATTTCGGTGAGGTCGGCGACCAGGCGTTCGCGGTCGATCGGTGGTTCGCCGAACCCGGCGCGCAGCGCGTCGTGGTGCGCAGTGAGGCGGTCGAGCTGCGGTTCGAGCTTGTCGAGGTGCGCGAGGTCGCAGACGCGCAGCGCGCGGCGTCCGACCTTGTCCTCATAGGCCGGGCCGATGCCGCGCCCCGTCGTCCCGATCTTGCCCGCGCCCGCGGCGGTCTCGCGCAGCGCGTCGAGATCGCGGTGGAACGGCAGGATCAGCGCGCAATTGTCGGCAATCGCAAAATTCTCGGCATTGATGACGACCCCCTGGCCGCGCAGCTTGGTGATTTCGTCGCGCAGCGCCCACGGGTCGAGCACGACGCCGTTGCCGATGATCGACAGCGTCCCGGTGACGATGCCCGAGGGAAGCAGCGACAGCTTGTACACCTGCTCGCCGACGACGAGCGTATGACCGGCATTATGCCCGCCCTGAAACCGGACGACGGCATCGGCGCGGCTGGCGAGCCAGTCGACAATCTTGCCCTTGCCCTCGTCGCCCCATTGCGACCCGATGACGGTAACATTTGCCATGATGCTGTCCTGCTGAACCGGGCCTAAAATGACCAATGCTGGCCCGGCGCGGCCTTAGCGGATTTGGCTGGAGAGGCAAGCACGCTGGGATGATTTTGCGACATTTGGGGCGGACAAGAGACAGGCGCCGGGGGGCGATGGAGGTGCAGATATGAGCAAGCGATACTGGATCGGCCTGTTCGCGGCGACCGCCGTGGTGGCAAGTGGCATGCCGGCGAGCGATGCGCGCGAAAAGCTGCGTGAACGCCTGCGCGAACGGATGGCTGAGCGCATGGGCGCGGACGAAGGGCCGCAGGTACCGGGTGGTGAGACGATAGCCTATGGCAGCGATCCGTTGCAGGTGCTCGATATCTGGCGCGCAAAGGGCGCGAAAGGGCCGGCGCCGCTGATCGTCTATGTCCATGGCGGCGGGTGGAAACGTGGCAGCAAGGACAATGCGACCGGGCGCTTCAAACCGGTGCATTATCCGGAGCAGGGCTATGCCTTTGCCTCGATCAACTATCGCCTCGTCCCCGCCGCGACGGTCGAGCAGCAGGCGGCGGACGTCGCGAGCGCGGTGAAAGCCTTGGTCGATCGCGCCAGCACGCTGGGCATCGAT
The DNA here is from genome assembly GCF_002454115.1 of Sphingopyxis sp. UBA6723. GTDB lineage: Bacteria > Pseudomonadota > Alphaproteobacteria > Sphingomonadales > Sphingomonadaceae > Sphingopyxis. Next base: position 33,357 of record NZ_DKIH01000011.1, read on the forward strand.
CGGCGGCGCATCGTCTTGATGGGGCACAGCGCGGGCGCGCATCTGGTCGCGCTGGTCGGGACAGACGAACGCTATCTGAAGGGCGCCGGGCTGTCGTTCGCTGACGTCGCGGGGATAATCCCCAATGACGGCGCCGCTTACGATGTGCCGGCGCAAATGAAGGACGGTCCGCCGATCATGCAAAAAACCTATGCGCAGGCGTTTGGCACCGATCCGGCGCGGCAAAAGGCCTTGTCGCCGACCGCGCATGCATCGGCACCTAACGCGCCCGACTTTCTGCTGCTTTATGTCCAGCGGCCTGATGGCGTTCGGCAGGCGAAGGCCTTGGGCTCCGCGCTGACAGCGGGTGGCAGCCGGGTCGAACATGGCAGTTTCCCCGGCGAGGGGCTGAAGGGCCATGCCGAGATCAACCGCAGCTTGGGCGATCCGGCTTACGCGGCGACGGGCGCGGTCGATGCATGGTTGAAACGGGTGTTCGGGAAATAGCCCTCGTCATTGCGAGCGTAGCGAAGCAATCCAGAGCAGAGTAAAGCCGCTCTGGATTGCTTCGCTACGCTCGCAATGACGAACGAAGGGGCAACGGAGCCAAGAGGAATACCGATGACAAACCCCGACGCCCCCTATCATGCCCACATCTATTATTACCCGACCGAGCGCCCCGCCGCGGCCGCGCTGCGCGACGCTTTCGGGCAGAATCCCGCTATCCTGTTCGTCGGCGCCATGACCGATGGCGCGGCGGGGCCGCATCCGATTGCGCAATATGAGGTGCATTTTCGGGCGCGTTCGCAAGCCGCGGTGGTGGCCGCCATCGAAGCGACCGGCCTGCGCGCGCTGGTGCATCCACTGACCGACGACGATTTGGCCGACCATACGACGTTGGCGCACTGGATCGGCGAGCCGGTAGTGCTGGATGTGACCGTGCTCGATCCACTGGGGGTCAATCAGGGCGTGCCGCGGTTCGGGATTTCGGATTTTTAGCTTGGGCCTTTAAACCCCGTTCGTATCGAGCGAAGTCGAGATACGTTGGGGCTGCCCAAGCGGTCGCGTGTCTCGACTTCGCTCGACACGAACGGATTTTGGGGGATGCCTCAGGCCTCGACCGGCCCATCGGCGCCCAGCCGCCACCCACATCCCAGCGCCTGCGCATCGTCGGCGTCGGACAGCGCCGCCACCGTTTGCCAGTCGTCGGCGCGCAGGCTGGCGGCGAGCGCGGGATCGTGGCCGAGTGGGAGAAAAATGCGGCGGTCGCGGTCGTCGTCAGCGCCGAGCCCCGCGTCGATGAGCGGGTCGGGATAAAGCGAGAAGCCGACGGCGGCCTCTTCCTGTTCGCCGACCGGAATTGCATAGCCGCCGCCGCGGCCGACCGCGTCGCCCTGGCCGGGGACGAAGATTTGGAACCCGAACCAGCTTTGATAGGCAAAGCCGTGGCGCTCGGTCGGGTCGAGGGTCAGCGTCACGCGGTCGCGCACCGGCGCCGCAATCGCTTCCAGCGCGTCGATGCGCGCGGTGAGGACGCCCGATGTGTCAAAGGCTCGCAGGTCGGCGATCGCCTGATCGAACGGCCCGGTGGCGCGGAGCAGCGGCAGATAGGCGGCGGCGCCGATGCGGGTCAGCGCGCCGGCGTCCTTGGCGTCGAGTTCGTCGCGCAGTTGCTGGATGTCGGTATCGACCGGCAGCGGGCCGTTCGCGAGCAGGTCGACGACGTCGGGCAGGGTGAAGTCGATCGTCACCGGGCCGATGCCGGCGGCTTCGAGCGCATCAATTGCGACACCAACGATCTCGCGCGCCGCGGCGACACTGTCGCTGCCGATCAGCTCGGCGCCGACCTGGAGCATTTCGCGCGCCGGGCGGAGCTGGCTGGCGCGCAGTTTGACGACCTGTCCGGCGTAGCAAAGGCGCAGGGGGCGGGGCGCATTGGCGAGCAGCGAAGTGGCAATGCGGCCGACCTGCCGCGTGATGTCGGGACGCAGTGCCAGCGTGCGCTGCGACACCGGATCGGTGAAGCGCAGCAGGTCGCGGACGGTGCGATCGTCATCGCCGCCCAGCGTTTCGCGAAATTCCGCGAGCGGCGGTGAGACGCGGCCATAGCCGTGCGCCCGCATCGCATCGACGAGCGCGCGGGTAACGCGCGATGCGGCCTCGGCCTGTTGGGGGAGGCGGTCGCGGAGGCCTTCGGGCAGCAGGGCGGGGGTGCGAGGCATGGTGAGGCCTTAGGCGGGTCGAAATCGGGATTCAACAATCCAGAATCTCCGTTCGCATCGAGCGAAGTCGAGATGCCTTGATGGCATAGTCTGCCAACGGGTGTCTCGACTTCGCTCGACACGAACGGAAATAGAGGGTGGTGCTAGAATTTGAGTCCCTTCACCGTCTTCACCCCCGGAAGTTGGCACAGCTGCCACAGAAGCGGCTCGGGCATTGGCGAATCGAGGCTCAAAAGCAGCACCGCTTCGCCGCCCGCGGCGCGGCGGCCGAGGTGGAAGGTGCCGATGTTGAGTCCGGCTTCGCCCAAGGCCGTGCCGATACGGCCGATGAAGCCCGGCGCATCCTCGTTGACGATGTAGAGCATGTGGCCGTCAAGATCGGCCTCGACCTTGATTCCGAACATTTCGACCAGCCGCGGGTCGCCGTTGCTGAACAGCGTGCCCGCGACCGAGCGGTCGCCCTGTTCGGTCGCGACGGTGACGCGGACGAGCGTGTGATAGTCGCCGTCGCGGTCATGTCGGACCTCGCGCACATCGAGCCCGCGCTCGCGTGCGAGGTGCGGGGCGTTGACCATGTTCACGCTGTCCGAATAGCGGCGCATCAGGCCCGTGAGCACCGCGGCGGTGATCGGCTTGAGGTTGAGTTCGGCGGCGGCGCCCTCGACCTCGACCGAAATGGTGGTGAGGTTGTCGTGCGCGAGCTGGCCGACGAGGCTGCCAAGCTTTTCGGCGAGGCTCATATAGGGGCGCAGCTTCGGTGCTTCCTCGGCCGACAGGCTGGGGACGTTGAGCGCGTTGGTGATGCCGCCGGTAAGCAGATAGTCCGAAATCTGCTCGGCGACCTGGATGGCGACATTGACCTGCGCTTCGTCGGTCGACGCGCCCAAATGCGGGGTGCAGATGAAGTTTGGCGCGCTGAACAGCGGGTGGTCGGCAGCGGGGGGCTCCTGCGCGAACACGTCGAGCGCGGCGCCCGCGACATGGCCCGATTCCAGCGCGTCCTTGAGCGCCGCTTCATCAATCAGCCCGCCGCGCGCGCAGTTGATGATCCGCACGCCCTTCTTTGCTTTGGCGATATTCTCGGCCGACAGGATGTTGCGCGTCTGGTCGGTCAGCGGGGTGTGCAGCGTGATGAAATCGGCCTTGGCGAGCAGAGTGTCGAGATCGGCTTTTTCGACGCCAAGTTCGATCGCGCGCTCGGGGGTCAGGAAGGGGTCGAAGGCCACGACCTTCATGCGCAGGCCCAGCGCGCGCTCGGCAACGATGCTGCCGATATTGCCGCAGCCGATCAGGCCGAGCGTCTTCGACGTCAGCTCGACGCCCATGAAGTCATTCTTCGGCCATTTGCCCGCCTGCGTTCCGGCGTTCGCTTCCGGAATCTGGCGGGCGAGCGCGAACATCATCGCGATCGCATGTTCGGCGGTGGTGATGCTGTTGCCGAACGGGGTGTTCATCACGATGACGCCCTGCTTCGACGCCTCGGGAATGTCGACATTGTCGACGCCGATCCCGGCGCGGCCGACGACTTTCAGGTTGGTCGCAGCGGCGAGCACGTCGGCGGTGACCTTGGTGGCCGAACGGATCGCGAGGCCGTCATAGGCGCCGATCATCGCGATCAGCTCGTCCTTGGTCTTGCCGGTGATGACATCGACGTTGATGCCGCGCTCTTTGAATATCTGCGCGGCTTTGGGGTCCATTTTGTCGGAAATCAGAACTTTGGGTGCGGTCATTGCAATGGCTTTCAAAACTCGGTTTGTCCTGAGCTTGTCGAAGGACAGTATTTCTCTTGGACGTCGGAAGAAAAGAGCGGCCCTTCGACAAGCTCAGGGCGAACGGTAGAGGGGAAGCGTCAGGCCGAAAGGCTCGCGTAGGCCCAGTCGAGCCACGGGCCCAGCGCTTCGATATCGGCGGTGTCGACGGTCGCGCCGCACCAGATGCGAAGCCCTGGCGGCGCGTCGCGATAGCCCGCGATGTCGTAGGCTGCGCCCTCGGCTTCGAGCAGCCCTGCGAATTTCTTGATGAAGCCCTCATCAGCCCCGGCGACCGAAAGACAGACCGACGTTTTCGACCGGCTGGCGGGATCGGCAGCGAGGTGGCTGAGCCATTCGCGATCCGCGACGATCTTGTCGAGCGCCGCCGCATTGGCATCGCTGCGCGCCTTCAGGCCGTCGAGACCACCGAGCGATTTCGCCCATTCGAGCGCGAAGATCGCATCTTCGACCGCGAGCATCGACGGGGTGTTGATCGTCTCACCCTTGAACACGCCTTCGGCGAGCGCGCCCTTGCTGACGAGGCGGAACACTTTCGGCAGCGGCCAGGCGGGAGTGTAATTCTCGAGCCGTTCGACGGCGCGCGGACCGAGGATCAGCACGCCATGGCCGCCTTCGCCGCCGAGCACTTTCTGCCAGCTGAAGGTCGCGACGTCGATCTTGTCCCACGGCATGTCGTAGGCGAACACCGCCGAGGTCGAGTCGGCGAAGGACAGCCCTTCGCGATCAGCCGGGATCCAGTCGCCGTTCGGGACGCGGACGCCTGATGTGGTGCCGTTCCAGGTGAACAGAACGTCGTTCGACCAGTCGACTTTTGTCAGGTCGGGAAGCTGGCCGTAATCGGCGCGGATCACGGTCGGATCGAGCTTGAGCTGCTTCGCTGCGTCGGTGACCCAGCCCTCACCGAAGCTCTCCCATGCGAGCGTCGTGACGGGGCGGGCGCCGAGCATCGTCCACATTGCCATTTCGAAAGCGCCGGTGTCGGAGCCCGGGACGATGCCGATGCGGTGCGTATCGGGCAGCTGCAGCATCTCGCGCATCAGGTCGATGCAATAAGCGAGCCGCGTCTTGCCGATCTTCGCACGATGCGAGCGACCCAGCGATTCGGTGGCTAGTTTGTCGGGGGACCAGACCGGCGGCTTGGCGCAGGGTCCGGACGAGAAAAACGGGCGCGCAGGGCGCAATTCGGGTTTCGGCACTTCACTCATTTAGTCTCTCCTTGCAGAGAGCTCGCGCGGCGTTGGGACCGCGTGGCCCGGCGCCGCCTTTAGGGTCGGACACGCAACTGTCAAACAAAATGCGTGGGCCGCGCCAGATTTCGGGTGAGTTGAGGCAAGTATAAAGAGCTTGTTAACCATCTTGTCGGTATTTTGACGCCATGCCGTTTCCGTCGTTCTTGCAGCCCCGGATCCTGATCGCCGCCACCGCAGCGCTGGCGCTCTCGGCGTGTTTCGGCAGCCCTGACGTGATGAAGCGTGGTGACCCAAAGCGTCCAACAGCCAGCGCGCCGAAGCGTCCGCAAGTTGCGCCGACTCCGTCCTTCACCAGCGCCGAAGCGCAGCAATGCGCCTTCGAACTGAAGCAGGCGGGGGTGCGCTTTACGCCGCTTCCCAATCAGGATCATGGCGGGGGGTGTAGCTCGATCGACTCGGTCAAGCTGCTCGACATCGGCACCCCGACGACAAATCTGGGCGCGATGACCTGTCCGCTGGCGAGGAGTTTCGCAGGTTGGGCGCAGTTTGCGGTAAAGCCCGCGGCGCGGAAATACTTTGGGCAAGAGGTGGTGAAGATCGAGACGTTCGGCACCTACAGCTGCCGCAACATTTACGGCGGCCGCTCTGGCCGACTGTCGCAGCACGCTTATTCGAACGCGGTCGATGTATCGGGTTTTGTGCTCGCCGACGGACGGCGGATCATGCTCGACGGCGGATGGCATGGCGACAAGGCGTCACAGGACTTCCTCCGCGCGCTGCACAAATCGGGCTGCCGCCGCTTTGGCACGGTGCTTGGGCCGGACTATAACGCCGCGCATTATAATCATTTTCACTTCGACATGAGCGGCAACGGTTATTGCCGGTAACTTAGCTGGCGCGCCTCATTACATCGTCATCCCGGCGAAGGCCGGGATCTCGCCGGTGCGTCAAGATTTGACGTTGAGATCCCGGCCTTCGCCGGGATGACGAAATAGTAAGAGACCGTAAAGGGCGCCGCTCAAATCGTCCCCGACTTGGCAAAGTCATGCCGAACGGCTAGCCGCTGTCCAATGGCAGAAGATAAACAACCCCATCGCTCGCGCTTCCACAAAGCCAAGGACGACGCGCAGTTCGCCAAGCAGGCGACCACCACCCCGCAGACCGCGAGCGCCGCGTACAAGCTGGCGTTTCAGGACAACGACTTCCTGCTGCGTGAAGATTTGCGACCGGTGCGGTTCCAACTGGAACTGCTCAAGCCCGAACTGCTGCTCGACGAGGCGAAGATCGAATCGATGCTGGTCATCTATGGCTCGGCGCGGATTCCCGAACCCGCAGAGGCCGACGCGCTCGAAGCCGCGGCGACCGACGATGTCCAGCGCAATATCGCGCGCCGCTTGAAGGCCAAGGCAAAATATTATGAAGAGGCGCGCAAGCTGGCGCGGCTGGCGAGCCAGGTGCCGCCCGACGAAAATGGCTGTCGCCACTTCGTTGTCTGTTCGGGCGGCGGGCCGTCTATCATGGAAGCGGCGAATCGCGGCGCCGATGATGTCGGCAAGGAATCGGTCGGGCTGAACATCGTGTTGCCGCACGAACAGGCGCCGAACCGCTTTGTCACCCCCGATCTCAGTTTCCAGTTCCACTATTTCGCGTTGCGCAAGATGCATTTCCTGCTCCGCGCGCGCGCGGTGTGCGTGTTTCCGGGCGGCTTTGGCACCTTTGACGAGATGTTCGAGCTGCTGACGCTGATCCAGACCGGCAAGATCAAGCCGATCCCGATCGTCCTGTTCGGCAAGGAGTTCTGGGAACGCGTCGTCAATTTCGAGGCGCTGGTCGAAGAGGGCGTGGTGAGCGCGCGCGACCTGGGGCTGTTCAAATTTGTCGAGACTGCCGAAGAGGCGTGGCAGATCGTCCAGGATTTTTACGCTGCGATTGAAGAATAGGGGTAACGAATCTGTCGCCCCCGCGAAGGCGGGGCCGCTACCGGCCTACTCCTGCGCCGCTGACTAAACCGTTTTGCGTTGAATCTGGATCATCATCCGACCCCGTTCGTGCTGAGCTTGTCGAAGCACCGCTCTTTCTTTCAGCGTTCCAAAGAAGAACGGCCCTTCGACANNGACAAGCTCAGGGCGAACGGTTCAAACTTAACGTACGCCGCTATAAACCAACAGCAGCCCCGCCTTCGCGCGGGCGACCATGTTATTTCTGGCTTTCCAGATACAGGATCAACGCCTTGCGATCCGCGGCGTCGATCACCCCGGCAAAGGCCATCCGCGTTCCGGGCACCGCCTTCATCGGCGCCTCAAGATAGGCGTCGAGCGCGGCCTCGTCCCAGACGCCGCCCTTGGCCTTCATGGCGCTTGAATAAGAAAAATCGGGCTTCGACGCGACCGCGGCGCCGACGACACCGTGCAGGTTGGGGCCGATGCCGTTACGGCCGCCCTTGTCGACCGTGTGACAGGCGACGCAGCGTTTGAAAACTTGCTCGCCCATCGCAGCGGTCGGCGCGACGGTAGCAGCCGACGCGTCCACCGCGTCGCCAGAGGCGACGTCGGCCGGAGGCGTTTCGCCTTTGCCGCAGCTGGCGAGGGCAAAGGCGCCTGCCAGCAGGACAGGCGCGAGGCGCATTATTTCTTGGCTTCGGCCGGAGCAGGAGCGGCGGCGGCCGCGTCGGCAGCCGGCGCAGCGGCGGCGCCTTCGGCGGGGGCGGCAGCCGCTTCGCCTTCAGCCGGGGCCGCACCTTCGGCAGGCGCAGCGGCTTCGGGGGCGGGCAGCGGCAGGTTCGAACCCTGCGTGTTCATATACAGGATCAGGTTCGCGCGGTCTTCGGCGCTGCTGAGACCCGCGAACGACATTTTGGTACCCGGCGCATATTTGCGCGGGCTGGCGAGCCAGGCGTCCATGGCTTCGAAGGTCCAGTTGCCGGGAACGCTCTTGAGCGCATCAGAATAGGCAAAGCCAGCGACATGGCCGTGCGACTTGCCAAGCGCGCCCCACAGATTCGGGCCGATGCCATTGGCGCCGCCCGAAGCGATGGTGTGGCAGGCGGCGCATTTTGCGAAGACCGCTTCACCCTTTACCGGATCGGCGGCGGCGAGCAGATTGGCGATCGGCACCGCAGCGGCGGCGCCCGCGCCAGCTTCGGCGTCTTCGATAGGGAAACCGGGCTTTTCCGGGCTATGGCCGGCAAACAACATGCTTGACCCGATGGTCAGGCCCAGCGCGCAAATGCCGGCGAAAAGCACCCAGCCAGCGATCGTGTTGTTGCGATTATCCATGCTCTTTGAGCCCCGTTAGCTGGCGCCCGCTTGCCGGACGCATATCTGATTTGGACGCTCCCTTACTGGCGCGGCGACGGCGGCGCAAGGGGATGAAATCGTCAAGCGCGACCGGTTGCGTCGTCCCGCCGCTGCCGCTATTCGCCGCCGCTCCAGCGCGGGAAGGCAATCATGGGCAGCTATTCGGCTTCGGCACAGCATCTGGTCGATACAATGCGCGCAGCGGCCTTGGCCGCGCCGGCGCGGGGACTGGCTTTTCAGGGCGCGCCCGGCGCGAACAGCGACCTCGCCGCGCGCGAACATGACGCGGACGCCCTTCCGATGCCCTGCTACGCCTTTCAGGACGCGATCGATGCGGTGCGCGACGGCCGCGTCGACCGTGCGATTATCCCGATCGAAAATAGCCTGCACGGCCGCGTCGCCGACATCCACTTCCTGCTTCCCGAATCCGGGCTGTCGATCGTCGGCGAGCATTTTTTGCGCATCCGCCACGGGCTGATGAGTCGCAATCTGGGCCCGGTGACGCGCGCGATGAGCCACGAACAGGCGCTAGGCCAATGCCGCCACTGGCTGCGCGCGCATCATATTTCGCCCGTCGCGCACAGCGATACGGCGGGCGCCGCTGCCTGGGTTGCGGACAGCGACGAGGTCGGGTTGGCCGCGATTGCGCCGCCACATGCCGCCGAACTCTATGGGCTGACGCTCCACGAAGCGGGGATCGAGGATGCCGAACATAATATGACGCGCTTTGTCGTTCTGGCGCGTGAACCGATGCCGCCGCCCGCGGGCGTGGCGTCAATGACGACCTTCATTTTCGAGGTGAAGAATATCCCGGCGGCGCTGTACAAAGCGCTGGGCGGTTTCGCGACCAACGGTGTCAACATGACAAAGCTGGAAAGCTATCAGGTCGGCGGCAGTTTTGCCGCGACAAAATTTTACGCCGACATCGTCGGGGCGCCGGGCGACGAGCGCGTCGATCGGGCGCTGGAGGAACTGGATTTCCAGACCAAGTCGCTCAGTCTGCTCGGCACCTATCCGCAGGCGCGCCCGCGGCCCTGACCCGCTCAGCCGCCGCGGCGGCGCAGCATTCGCGCGGTTGCCGACGTCTGGACAATGAACAATGTCACCAGAATGCTGGAGACGACCAGCGCGAACAGGTCGAACACCGAAAAATTGGTGCCGCCGATGTCGGCGCCGCCGACGATCGGCATCGCGATTGTCATCGCCATCAGCATCAACCGCAGCTCGGTCGGCCCGCCCGCCATATAGGACAGGCGAAACTCGCCGACGACCTTGGCGGCGATGAAGGTGTGGATCGACAACAGGAAATAGCCGATGACTGCCATCAGCGCTACGTCGAAGCGCATATAGGGGCTCATCCCGATCGCGCTGACCATCAGCAAGGTCGCGAGCGCATCAACGCTATGATCGACGAAATAGCCATAATTGGGGCGCTCGATGCCCCGCCAGCGGGCGAGACTGCCGTCGAGGGAGTCGCCGAACCAGTTGACGATGTAGCCCAGGAGGCAGAGCCCCAACCATTCGCTGTCGAGCCAGCTGAGCATATACCCGGCCGCGACCATGACGGCGCCCAAAAACCCGAGCGCGGTCAGCTTGTCGGGCGTCACCCATTGCGGCAGGTGCGGGCAGATCCAGTTGAGGAGGCGGCGTTCGCTGCGCGCGAGAATATTTTGCTGAATACGAACCGGCGCCTGCGCGACGGGCTGAAACTTGCTCATGGAAACCCTTTGATGCTGGCTGTCACATTATCGCCAGCCAAATGTCATCAACGCGTCATAGAGCGAAATGTCCGGGCGGGAAAGGGCGGTGCCGACAGCATGGCGCACCGGGGCGTCGTTCAGTCCTGCCAGGGACCGATTTCGCCGACGTCGCCCACGGTGCGATAGCGAACAGCGTCGTCGGTCCACGCGACCTCCCACATCGGGGCGGAGCGCGCCCATTCGCCGATCACGAACAGCGGTATCCGGTTCGCGGCGACGAACGCAAGGTCGCTCGCACTGGGGCCGGGGACGGGGGTTTCGTAGCGCTGGCGCAAGCGAACAACCGCGAGCGTGCCTTGTGGCGGAGTCGGCAATGCCTGGCGCGATGGAAAGCCGACACTGGTGGCGATAACGGGAAACCCCTTGTCGTCGCGGGTGATCAGCAGCACCTTGTCGGCGCTGGCAATCGGTCCGCCCACCGGACGCCCGGCAACCTTGCGTCCGGCGATCGCAACAAATTCGCGCAGATCCGCGTCGGCGATGGGCGCCGCAGCCGCCACAGCGGCCGGGGCCGACGCAGCGGCGGGATCGGCGGCGAGCGCCGCGATGAACAGCAGGGCGGCGATCAATGCGCTTCGCCCCAGCTTTTGCCGATGCCGATTTCGACCTCCAGCGGGACCGACAGCGTCAATGCGGGTTCGGCGGCGCCCATCATCACCGTGCGGATCACCTCGCCAGCGGCTTCGGCTTTGTCGGCGGGCGCCTCGAACACCAGTTCGTCGTGGACCTGCAGCAACATCTTGACGTCGGACAGCCCGGCGTCCGCCAGCGCCGCGGGCATCCGTGCCATCGCGCGCTTGATCAGGTCGGCGCTGGTCCCCTGGATTGGCGCGTTGATCGCGGCGCGTTCGCTGCCCGCGCGCTCGTTCTGGCTCGCCGCCTTGATGCGGGGAAACCAGGTTTTGCGCCCGAACAGCGTCTCGGTATAGCCTTTGGTGCGTACGCTTTCGAGCGTGTCGGTGATATAATCGGAAATGCCGGGGAAGCGCTCGAAATAG
>NZ_DKIH01000011.1:44602-46353 GCF_002454115.1 Sphingopyxis sp. UBA6723
CCAGCGCGAAATGCCATAGAGGATCGAGAAGTTGACCGTCTTGGCCTTGCCGCGGGTGTCGCGGTTGCTTTCGCCGAACAGCTCGATCGCGGTCGCGCTGTGGATGTCCTGTCCCTGCGCAAACGCCTCTTTGAGTTCGGGGACGTCGGCCATGTGCGCCGCGAGCCGGAGCTCGATCTGGCTATAGTCGGCGGCGATCAGGACATGGCCGGGCGCGGCGATGAAGGCGTCGCGGATCTGGCGCCCGGTCTCGGTGCGGATCGGGATGTTCTGGAGATTCGGGTCGGTCGATGACAAGCGCCCGGTCTGCGCCCCGACCAGGCTGTAGCTGGTGTGGACGCGGCCGGTCGTGGGATTGATCTGCTGCTGCAGGGCGTCTGTGTAGGTCGATTTCAGCTTCGCAAGCTGGCGCCATTCCAAAATTTTGCGCGCGATCGGCACGCCGTCGCGTTCGAGCCGCTCGAGTTCGTTCTGGTCGGTCGACCAGTCGCCCGACTTGCCCTTGCGGCCGCCCTTCAGGCCGAGCTTGTCGAACAGGATTTCGCCAAGCTGCTTGGGGCTGCCGATCGCAAAGGGCTGTCCGGCAAGCGCGTGGATTTCGCCCTCGATCCGCAGCATTTCGGTCGCGAATTCGCCCGACAGCTTGGCCAGATAGTCGCGGTTCACCATGATCCCCGCACGCTCCATGCCCTCGACAATCGAGGCGAGTGGCCGGTCGACCATCTCATACACGCGCGTTCCGCCCTCGATCGGCAGGCGCAGCTTGAGCAGCTTCCACAGCCGGAGCGCGACGTCCGCATCCTCGGCGGCATATTCGGTGGCGCGATCGAGCTGGACCTCGGCAAAGCTGATCTGCGACTTGCCCGTCCCGCACATGTCCTTGAAGGTCAGACAGGTGTGATCGAGGTGGAGCTTCGCCAACTCGTCGAGGCCGTGCTGATGCTTGCCTGCGTCCAGCGCGAAGCTCATCACCAGCGTGTCGTCATAGGGCGCGATGGTGACGCCGTGCTGCGCGAGCACGCCAATGTCATATTTCAGATTATGCCCGACCTTGAGCACCGCATCGTCGGCAAACAGGTCACGCAACCGGTCGAGGGCGTCGTCCATTGCGATTTGCTCGGGCTTTTCGGCGAACATATCGGTGCCGCCATGACCGAGCGGGATGTAGCACGCTTTGCCCGGCGCGGTCGCCAGGCTGACCCCGACCAGCCGTCCGGTGACGCTGTCGAGACTGGCGGTTTCGGTGTCGACCGCGACGACATGCGCGGCGCGGGCATCGGCGATCCAGCGGTCGAGTGCGTCTAGCGTCGTGACGCATTCATACGCCGAGCGGTCGATGGCAGGCATCGGCGGTAGCGCGGGCGTCGACGGCGCGTTGCCCACGCTCGCCACCGGCGCAGCGTCCGCACGCGGAAAGGTCGGCGGCCCACCGGGGGTGCCGCCAAGGTCGAGCTTCGCCGAAAGCGAGCGGAAGCCATGTTCGTCGAGAAAGGTCTTGAGCGGCAGCGGCGGGATCGCACCGAGCTTGAGGTCGTCGAGCGCATCGGGCAGCGGACAATCGCGCTTCAGTTCGACGAGCACCCGCGACAAGCGCGCCATATCGGCATGTTCGATCAGATTGTCGCGCAGCTTCGACGTCTTCATCGTTTCGGCGCCCGCCAGCACCTTTTCCAGATCGCCATATTCGACGATCAGCTTGGTCGCGGTCTTGGGTCCAACCCCGCGCACGCCGGGGACGTTATCGACGCTGT
>NZ_DKIH01000011.1:46369-49384 GCF_002454115.1 Sphingopyxis sp. UBA6723
GCGTCGAGGCCGAGGCGGACATTTTTCATCGTGTCGAGCATGTCGACATGCGGCCCGTCGGCAGGTTCGCGGATCAGCTGCATCAAATCCTTGTCCGACGACACGATGGTGACGTCCCATCCCGCAGCGACAGCGGCTTCGGTATAGCTGGCGATCAGGTCGTCGGCTTCGAACCCCTCGGTCTCAATACACGGCAGCGAAAAGGCGCGCGTCGCGTCACGGATGAGCGGGAATTGCGGGCGCAGATCCTCGGGCGGTTCGGGGCGGTTCGCTTTATACTGGTCGTAAATCTCGTTACGGAACGACTGACTGCTGTGATCGAGGATCACCGCGAGGTGCGTTGGCCCGTCGGCATCGTGCAGATCCTTTGCCAGCTTCCACAGCATCGTCGTGTAGCCATAAACCGCGCCGACCGGCACCCCATGCGGGTTGGTCAGCGGCGGCAGGCGGTGATAGGCGCGGAAGATGTAGCTGGAGCCATCGACCAGATAGAGATGATTCTTGTCCGACATGGCGGCGGTGTAGCAGCGGCGATCCGCCCTAGCGATAGTCTATGACGAGCTTCGCTGCCGCCGCAACCGCAGCGGCGCGGGCATCATCGGTTGTGCCACCGGCGACGCGGGCGAGCGTAACGCCCATGCGGCGATACGGGCGGGTGACCGGTTTCCCGAAAATGCGAACGTCGATCGCGGTTGCGGGGTCGGGCGGGGTGAGTGCGTCCGCCAGCCCGCTGATCGTGAAATCGCTCGCGTCGCGGTCGGCGAGCAGGACGGCGCTGGCGCTGGCGTCGGGCACGTCAATCGCCGGGATCGGCAGTCCGAGGATCGCGCGCGCGTGGAGGTCGAATTCGGATAGCGATTGGGAGATCAGCGTCACCATGCCGGTATCGTGCGGGCGGGGACTAAGCTCCGAAAAAATGACCGCGTCGCCCTTGACGAAAAACTCGACCCCGAAAATGCCGTAGCCGCCCAGCGCATCGACGACTTTGGTCGCCATGTCCTGCGCGCTAACCAGCGCGGCGTTCGACATCGCCGCGGGCTGCCAGCTTTCGCGATAATCGCCGCGTTCCTGCCGGTGGCCGATCGGCGGGCAGAACGTCACCCCGTCCTTGTGGCGCACGGTCAGCAGCGTGATCTCATAATCAAAATCGATGAACGCCTCGGCAATCACGCGCAGCCGGTCGCCGCGCATCCCGGCGGCGGCATAGTCCCACGCTGCGTCGATGTCGGCAGCGTTCTTGACCGTGCTCTGGCCTTTGCCCGACGATGACATGACGGGTTTGACCACAAGCGGAAAGCCGATGCGATTTGCGGCGGCGTGGAGTGCTTCGCGCGTTTCGGCATATTCGAAGGTCGAGGTGGTGAGGCCGAGTTTGCTGGCGGCGAGGTCGCGGATCGCGTCGCGGTTCATCGTCAACTGCGCGGCGCGCGCCGACGGGACGACTTGGAAGCCATTGGCTTCGACTTCGGCCAGAATTTCGGTGCGGATCGCCTCGACCTCGGGAACGATATGGTCGGGGCGGTGCTTTTCGATCGCCCCACGCAGCGCGTCGCCGTCGAGCATGGAGAACACCTCGAAACCGTCGGCAACCTGCATCGCGGGGGCGCCTGCATAGCTGTCGCACGCGATCACGCGGCAGCCGAGCCGCTTTGCCGAAATGACGAACTCGCGGCCAAGCTCGCCGGAGCCGAGCAACAGGATGGTGGCGGTGGGTGTCATGAGGGCCAGCTTTCGGTATCATGGTCGGGGTGTTGGTGATTGCTCGCCTTGATCGTCGCGGCGGGGCCGGTCATCGTTTCTTCGGTCGTCCCTTCGCGTTGCACCGACGGCAGTGTATCGAACCACGGCATCTGCCCTTCGATCCCGAACTGCATCTTTGGCGGGAATTGCGCGGGATCATCGAGCGATCCGGTGGTGATGTTCAGATGCTTGCTGGCCAGATAATCATAGGTGAGCGGCGTGCCGCAGGTCGGGCAGAAACCGCGCTCGACCGGATCGGAGCTTCTGAAGATACCGGCTGTTCCGCGCGTCCAGAGAAAAGAATCGCGCGGAACCCCGATCAGCGCCGCGAAAAAATTCCCCGCCGCCTTCTGGCACATACGGCAATGGCAGATATGCGAGCTGTCGAGCACCGCGGTGACATGATAGCGCACCGCGCCGCATTGGCACCCGCCGGATGCCTGGGTTTCGATCCTGTCCATGGGCGGCGTTGCTATCAAGAACCGGGGCGCATCACAATCTGTACAACCGTAGAATGGCACCAAGATTGTTACCCTAGCCGCTCGGGCCGTCGCAGGTTACATCGGTCGCGAGGGAAAAGGGAGGGTTTCAATATGCTGGATAATCTGCCGGAGCACTTGCTGCGCCGTCGCCGCGCTGTCGGCATCGTCGCTATCCTGATCGCGGCTTTGACCTGGACCGTCGACCTGACCGGCCTCGTCTATGAATGCCCCTATTGCCGCAGCCAGCGCACGGTGATTGGCCTGCTCGGGCTGTTGCTGATGCTGCCCAATCCCGCGCACTGGCTGGTGCGCTACCTGTCCGCGGTGTTCGCGGTGTTTGGCCTGTCGGTCGGCGCCACGCAGCATTTTCGCGGCTGGGGGCGCATCATGGGCGGCGAGTTTGAATGGGGCGAGCAATGGTATGTGAANNTCGTCGGCTTGCTGCTCCTGATCTGGAGCTGGCGGCCCGGTAACGCAGTCGCCCCCTGACCTATCAGGCGATCACTCCCACTCGATCGTCCCCGGCGGTTTCGAGGTATAGTCGTACACCACGCGGTTGATTCCCTGCACCTCGTTGATGATGCGCGTGGCGCAGCGTGAGAGGAAGGCGGCGTCGAAGGGGTAGATGTCGGCGGTCATGCCGTCGGTGGAGGTGACGGCGCGCAGCGCGCAGACAAAGTCGTAAGTGCGGCCATCGCCCATCACGCCGACGGTTTTCACGGGCAGCAGCACCGCAAACGCCTGCCAGATCGCGTCGTACAGGCCCGCGTTGCGGATTTCGTCGAGATAGACC
>NZ_DKIH01000011.1:49446-49585 GCF_002454115.1 Sphingopyxis sp. UBA6723
GGGAAGGGGTGGCGGCCGACGAAGATGTCGGGCAGTCCCAGTTCCTTGCCGAGCAGTCTTACCTCGTCCTTGAACAATTCGCGCAAGGGTTCGACCAGTGCCATCTTCATCCGCGCGGGCAGGCCGCCGACATTGTGGT
>NZ_DKIH01000011.1:49602-50601 GCF_002454115.1 Sphingopyxis sp. UBA6723
ACCGATTCGATGACATCGGGATAAAGCGTGCCTTGCGCGAGGAAGTCGGCGCCGCCGAGTTTTTGCGCTTCCTCATCGAACACATTGATGAATTCGCCGCCGATGAACTTGCGCTTCGCCTCGGGATCGGTGACCCCGTCGAGCCCTGCCATGAAGCGTTCCTCGGCATCGACCACGACCAGCGGGATGTTGTAATGGTCGCGGAACAGCCGCTCGACCTGCTCGCGCTCGTTCATGCGCAGCAGACCATGGTCGACAAAAACGCACGTCAGCTGTTCGCCGATCGCTTCGTGGATCAGCACCGCGGCCACCGCGCTGTCGACCCCGCCCGACAGACCGCACAGCACGCGCTTGTCGCCGACCTGGGCGCGGATTTCGGCAATCTTGGTGGCGCGGAACTCAGCCATCGTCCAGTCGCCGCCGCAGCCGCAGACATGGCGCACGAAATTTGCGATCAGCCTGGCGCCGTCGGGCGTATGCACGACCTCAGGATGGAACTGCGTCCCGTAATAGCGGCGCTCGTCGTCGGCGATAAGCGCGAAGGGGGCACCGTCGCTGACCGCGACGATGCGAAAGCCGGGGGCGAATTGGGTAACCTTGTCGCCGTGGCTCATCCACACCTGATGGCGCTCGCCGACCTCCCACAAGCCGTCGAACAACACGCAGGGTTCGGTGACGGTCAGGAAGGCGCGGCCGAATTCGCCGTCGCGCTCGCCGTCGGCGCCGCCGGGTTCGACCCGGCCGCCGAGCTGCTGGCTCATCACCTGTTGCCCGTAACAGATGCCCAGGATCGGCAGGCCGCTATCGAACACCGATTGCGGGGCGCGCGGGCTGCCGTTGGCGGGAACCGAGGCGGGCGAGCCGGAAAGGATGATCCCTTTCGGTTGCATCCTTTCGAGCGCTGCTTCGGCCAAAGTGAAGGGGACGATCTCGCTATAGACCCCCGCTTCGCGGACGCGGCGGGCGATGAGCTGGGTCACCTGGCTGCCGAAATCGATG
>NZ_DKIH01000011.1:50667-175209 GCF_002454115.1 Sphingopyxis sp. UBA6723
GTTGGTGGAACTGCGATGGCTCCGACACATTGTTGCGACAATTGCGACATAAATGAACCGCCGACAAAGACGCGCGTCAGCCGGGGTTCAGTCCTGCGGCGCCAATAAGAAGCAAGAAAAAACAAAAGGCTCTCCCCCAATGACCTATGCCCACCTCTCTCTTTCCGCGCGCGCGATGTTGCTCACCGCCAGCGCCGCGCTCGCCTGGCCTGCCATGGCCGAAACCGACGCGATGCCCGTCAGCGCCGCGGTGGCCGCGGTTGCCGACCAGCCGGCGGCGCCAGTCGTCAGCGCGTCCAGTGATCCCGAAGATGATTATGACGACATCGACGGCGACGAAATTGTCGTGACCGCGCCGCGCCTTGCCGGGCAGCTGGAAACCGACATCAAGGCCGAGGCGGAGCTCGATGAGGCGGCGATCGCCAGCTATGGCGTGTCGAATGTGTCCGAACTGCTTGAGGCGCTCGCGCCGCAAACGCGCTCAGGCCGCGGGCGCGGCGGCGGGCGGCCGATCATCCTGGTCAACGGACGCCGGATCGGCGGCTTTGGCGAGGTGCGCAACCTGCCCCCCGAGGCGATCGCCAAGGTCGAGATCTTCCCCGAAGAAGTCGCACTGCAATATGGCTATTCGGCGGACGAGCGCGTCGTCAACATGGTGCTCAAGCCCAATTTCCGTCAGGTCGCGGTCGAGGCCGAGGGCGGCATTCCGACCCAGGGCGGGCGCTTCCAGAGCGAAGTCGAGGGCAGCTTTCTGGCCATCGGCGAGAATGGCCGCGTCAACATCAACGCGGGCTGGGAACAATCGACCATGCTCACCGAGGATGAGCGCGGGCTGGGCCCGTCGACGCGCAGCTTGCTGCCCGAAAGCGATACCTATCTGATCGACGCGACGATCCAGCGGAGCCTGGACAAGGTCACTGACGCCTCACTCAACGTGCGGCTGGACCAGACCGACAGCCTGTCGCTACTCGGCCCCGTGGTGTCAGGCGGCGATGTCCCGCTCGAACGCGACAGCCGCAGTCGTAACCTGACGACGACCGCCAGCGTCAACGGCATGCTCGGCGACTGGCGCTGGTCGCTGTCGGGCAATTATGGGGATGCCGATCAGCGCACCTTCACCGACCGGGTGACCGGCGCGCGCGACCGGTTCGACAGTAGCCAGCAAAGCTTTGGCGGCAGCGCCAACCTGTCGGGCACGGTGACCGAGGGTTGGGCCGGCCCGATCCGTCTGTCGATGACCGGCAGCTATTCGGGACTGCGCTTCGACAGTCAGTCCGAACGCTCGGGCCTGATCACGACCACCGACCTTGGGCGCGATACGCCCAGCGTGTTCGGGTCGCTGACCCTGCCGCTGCTCGATCCCGAATATGAAATCGGCAACATCGGCCGCGTTTCGCTGACGCTGAGCGGTCAGGTCGCCAATCCCAGCGATTTCGAAGCGCTCAAAAGCTGGGGCGCGAGCCTCAACTGGGGCGTCACCGACAATCTGTCGCTGCTCGCGAGCTTCAACAATGACGAGGCGGCGCCCGGAATCCAGCAGCTGGGTGCGGCGCCGCTGGTGACACCCGCGGTCACCTATTACGACTTTGCGACCGGGCAGACGGTGGAGATCACGACGACGACCGGCGGCAATCCCTTCCTGCTCGCCGAACAGCGCCGCGACCTGAAGCTCGGGCTGAACTGGGAAGTGCCGATGGTCGAAGGGCTGCGCCTGTCGGTCAATTACAACCGCAACAAGAGCAATGACACGTCGAACAGCCTGCCGCTGCTGACGCCCGAGATCGAAGCTGCGTTCCCCGACCGCGTGACGCGCGACGCCAACGGCGTACTGATTGCGCTCGACCAGCGACCGGTCAATTTCGATCAGGTCGAAAATTCGCAGATTCGCTGGGGGCTGAATTTCGGCAAGAGCTTTGGCCAGCAACAGCCGGGCGGTCCCGGCGCAGGCCGCCCCGGTGGCGGACGTCCTGACGGCGCTGGGGCGGGCGGCCCGCGCGCTGGTGGCGGTCCGCGCATGGGCGGTGGCGGTCGCGGTCGCGGTGGTCCCGGCGGAATGTTCGGCGGGCCGCAGGGCGGGCGCTGGCAGGTGTCGCTTTACCACACCTATAAGCTGACCGACAAAATCCTGATCCGCCCAGGCGTTCCCGAACTCGACCTGCTGGACGGGTCGGCGACCGGGAGTGGCGGCGGCAGTAACCGCCATCTGCTCGAACTCGACGGCGGGCTGTTCAACAAGGGGATGGGGGTCAGGCTCAGCGCCAAATATGACAGCGGCAGCACGGTCACCGGCGGCACTGCGGGTGACCTAAAATTCGGCGACCTCGCGACGTTCAACCTGCGTTTCTTCGTCGATCTGAACCAGAAGCCGAAACTGACCGAGAAACTGCCGTTCCTGAAAGGTTCGCGCGTGCGCCTCGCCATCGACAATCTTTTNNNGGGTTGGTGCCGCTGAACTATCAGCCCGGCTACATCGACCCGCTGGGCCGCTATATCGAGCTGGAGTGGCGCAAGACGTTTTAGGCTGTGAGCGGTTGCGTGCGAGGTGCAGTCTCGGGCGCGGCATCGGTCGGTACGAACGTCAGCGCGTTGGCAAACTGCGTTGTGCAACTGGCCCAGCTATATCGTGCACCAAGCGCCGCGGCATCGGCGCGGTCGCATGACAGTGCGGTGTCGATCGCGCGGCCCAGATCTTCGTCGAGCGCCCCGGCGCCCTCGCGGATGATGTCGCCGGGGCCGGGAACCGGGAACGCGGCGACCGGGGTGCCGCAGCTCAGCGCCTCGATGACGACCAGGCCGAAGGTGTCGGTGCGGCTGGGAAAGACGAAGACGTCGGCGCCTGCATAGGCTGACGCCAGCGCTTCGCCGCTGAGCTTGCCGAGGAACAGCGCGCCAGGATGCTGCGCCTTGAGCACGCCAAGCGCAGGGCCATCGCCGACGATGACTTTTGTCCCCGGGCGGTCGACATCCAGAAACGCGCCGATATTCTTCTCGACCGCGACGCGCCCGACGTAGAGCTGGATCGGCCGCGGCAGCTCGGCGTAGGCGGGGTGCGGGGCCCGGTCGGCGTGGAACAGGTCGTGGTCGACGCCGCGCTCCCACATCATCGTCTGGCCCAGCCCCTGTTCGGCGAGTTCGCGCGCCAGGCTGCGCGTCGCGACCATGATGTGCCGTGCCGGACGATGGAACCAGCGGATGAAGCGCCACACGAAGGCAGGGGAGAGCGGCAGCCGCGCCGCGACATNNGAGCGCCAGCCGCGCCGCGACATATTCGGGAAAGCGGGTGTGGTAGGCGGTGGTGAACGGAAAGCCGTGCTTCAGGCACCAGCGCCGCGCCGCCAGGCCCAGCGGGCCTTCGGTCGAGATATGGATCGCTTGTGGCGCAAAGGCGCGGATATGCCGTCCGACCCTGCGCCACCCGGCAAAGGCGAGGCGGATTTCGGGGTAGGAAGGGCAGGGGACCGAGCGAAAGACGTCGGGCGAAACGACGCCGACCTCATGCCCCGCCTTGCGCAGTTCGGCGACGGTCGCCTGCAGCGTGCGGACGACGCCGTTGACCTGTGGTTCCCATGCGTCGCTGACGATCAATATCCTCATGCAGCGCGCGCCGGGGCGGGGAGTTCCAGAACGGTCGGCACGGCGCGTGCCGCGACTTCCTCGGCCCAGTGCAAAATTTCCATCGTGCCGTCATGATTCTCGACCAGTGCGGTGCAGCCTTCGACCCAGTCGCCGTCATTGTAGTATTCGGTGCCCTCGATCTCGCGCATCTCGGCGCTGTGGATATGCCCGCACACCACGCCATCGACCCCGCGCGAGCGGGCGGCGTGGGCGACGACTTCTTCGTAACGGCCGATAAACTGGACGGCGTTCTTGACTTTGTGCTTGGCGACCATCGACAGCGACCAATAGGGCAGGCCGAACGCGCTGCGGATGCGGTTCACGACCACATTGCACTTCATCAGCGCGGTGTAGGCAGCGTCGCCGACGAAGGCGAGCCAGCGGTGCGCCAGCATCACCGCGTCGAACTCGTCGCCATGGACGACCAGCAGTTTGCGCCCATCGGCGGTTTCGTGGATCGCCTCGCGGCGGATTTCGACTCCGCCGAAATCGAAGCCATCAAACGGCTTGACCATCTCGTCATGGTTGCCGGGGACATAGACGACACGGGTGCCGCGCTTGGCGCGCTTCAATACGCGCCAGACGACGTCATTATGCTCGGGCGGCCAGAAATGGCGCTTCTTGAGCCGCCAGCCGTCGATGATGTCGCCGACCAAGTAGAGCGTCTCGCAATCGACATGGTCGAAAAAGTCGATCAGCATCGCAGCGTTACAGCCGCGAGTGCCGAGGTGAATGTCGCTGACCCACACTGCTCGGTAACTCCGCCGCTCGCCGATCAGGCGCTCGGGGACGTGCGGGTCGGTGGTGAAGGGATCGGGAAAACGCGCGGGGATGGGCAGGGTCGAAATCGTTGCCATGTCACACTCCGTAAACAGCCTTGGGCTGCTCACGGCCTAGACAGGAGTTTTGTGACACTGTGCGATTCAAAGTGGCGTCGGTTTGACGACGGTTAGGGGACGGATTTGTGACGGTGAGGCTCCCGATCCTCCCTGTGGCGAAGCCANNGGTGGAGGGGCAGCGACGGTAGTGTCATCGCCCCTCCGTCAGCGCTTCGCGCTGCCACCTCCCCATCGCTTCGCGACAGGGAGGATCAGGTCCGCCGGATCACCAAATTCCGGATCTCGCTCATATCTTCCATGGCGAAACGTACGCCCTCGCGGCCCAGCCCCGAATCTTTAACCCCCCCATAGGGCATATTGTCGACGCGGTAGCTCGACACGTCGTTGACGACGATGCCACCGACATCGAGATGATCCCAGGCCTCCAGCACCTTCTGGATGTCGCTGGTGAACAGCCCCGCCTGCAACCCGAACTTGCTGTCGTTGACCTCGGCCAGCGCGTCTTCCCATTTGGCGAATTTCGACAGCACCACAACCGGCCCAAACGCTTCTTCGACGACGACATCGCTGCCCGCCGGGACATTTTCCAGCAGCGCCGCCTCGAGCATATTGCCGTCGCACCCGCCGCCCGCGAGCAGGGTCGCGCCCGCGGCGACCGCATCGTCGATCCAGCCCTTCAGTCGCTGCGCTTCCTTGACCGAAATCATCGGGCCGATGAAGGTGTCGCGATGCTTGGGATCTCCCGATTTCAAGGCCTTGACCTTCACGGTGAGCATGCCGCGGAACTTGTCGTAAATGTCCTCGTGGATAATCACGCGCTGGACATGGATGCAGCTTTGCCCCGACTGATAATAGCCGCCAAAGATGATCCGCGCGAGCGCATGGTCGAGGTCGGCGTCCTTGTCGACCACCACCGCGGCGTTGCCGCCCAGTTCGAGTACGACCTTTTTCTTGCCCGCCTTCGCCTTCAGATCCCAACCCACGCCGGGTGAGCCGGTGAAGGACAGCAGTTTCAGCCGCTCGTCGGTGGTGAACAGGTCGGCCCCGGCGCGGCTGGCGGGCAGGATGCTGAACGCGCCCTCGGGCAGGATATCGCACTCCGCAAGTACCTCGCCCATGATGATTGCGCCGAGCGGGGTCAGCGACGCGGGTTTCATCACGAACGGACAGCCGATCGCAATCGCTGGCGCGATCTTGTGCGCGGCGAGGTTGAGCGGAAAGTTGAACGGCGAGATGAAGCTGCACGGGCCGATCGGCACGCGTTTCCACATCCCCATATAGCCCTTGGCGCGCGCCGAAATGTCGAGCGGCTGGACCTCGCCATAATTGCGGGTCGCTTCCTCGGCGGCGATGCGGAAGGTGTCGATCAGCCGGGTGACCTCGCCCTCGCTGTCGGCGATGGGCTTGCCCGCCTCGACGCACAGCGCATAGGCCAGCTCGTCGAACCGCTCCTGAAAGCGCTTCACGCAGTGCAGCAGCACGTCGCGCTTTTCGAAACTTGCCAGCCGCGCCATCGGTTCGGCGGCGCGGACGGCACCCGCGATCGCTTCGTCGATCACATCGGGGGTCGCCAGCGCGGTGCGGAACGCGACCTCACCGGTAAACTTGTCGGTCACCTCCAGATCGGTGTTCGGCTGCACCGCCTTGTTGTTGAGGTAGAGCGGATAGACGTCCTTGAGTTTCATTCGGCTTCTCCACCCCTCCCCTTCAGGGGAGGGGCCGGGGGTGGGGTGTCGAGGCATGGAGCAAGGCCGATAGGCCCCACCCCAACCCCTCCCCTGAAGGGGAGGGGCTAACTACTTCCGCGCCCGCCAATCAACAACCGACCACCCCATCTGCGGCGCCAGTTTCTTCAACCCCCGCGACGGCGTTGTCGCGACCGCTTCGTCGGCAAAGCGCAGCATCGGGTGGTCGGACACATGGTCCGAATAGGCGCGGATATGCGCGGCATCGCGGGTGATCGCGTTCGCCGCCATCCAGCCGTCAATGCGCGCGAACTTCGCGTCACCATAACAATTGTCGCCCGACAGCCGCGCGTGGATATGGTCGGCGCCGTCGGGCTCGTCGAGCTGCGTCGCCAGCACATCGTCGATGCCCAGCCGCTTGGCGATCGCGTCGACATACAGATGGAACGATGCGGTCGCGAGCACCAGCCGGTAGCCCGCTTCACGGTCGGCAGCGATCTGTTCGAGCGCGGCGGGATGCAGCCCACGCGCCACCACTTTATCAGCATAGCTTTCGGCCAACGGCGCAATTTCGGCGCGGGCAAAGCGCTGACCGACCAGCAGCCGCAGGTTGATCGCCTTCAACCGCGACCGGTCGATCAGACGAAGCGCATAGGCAACTCCCGCCAGCCCGACGAGCGGCAATAGCAGCAGACGCCATTGCTGCCGCCGCCGCGCAAC
This sequence comes from Sphingopyxis sp. UBA6723, assembly GCF_002454115.1. Taxonomy (GTDB): domain Bacteria; phylum Pseudomonadota; class Alphaproteobacteria; order Sphingomonadales; family Sphingomonadaceae; genus Sphingopyxis. Next base: position 57,527 of record NZ_DKIH01000011.1, read on the forward strand.
ATGGATCAAGAACCCGCTGTAAGTCCCTGATCGGGTTATCGTCCGGTCCATGTCATACATCGCCACGCGATGCGCATAGTCGGGCGGCGGGGCGATCGGCGGTGTTTCCATCCCCCGATCATAGAAGCGCGCCGCGTCCGGGCCAAGGGGGCGGGATTAACTTGCCGTGGTCGGGCAAATAAGACAATGTCCTCCGCACGATGGTGGCCAGAGCGGATTTCGAACAGAGCGAGGGTGCGGGTGGCACCGACATCCGCTTCACCGGTCGGCTGACGCTGGCCCGGCTCGGCGATTTGCCGACGCGGCTCGACGCGCTCGGCCCGATCGCGACGCTCGACCTGTCGGCGCTCGAACGGATCGACACCGTTGGCGCGTGGATCGTGACCCGCACCGTCAAGGAACATGGCGCCAAAGTCATCGGCGCCAGCCCCGAAGCGCAGCGGCTGCTCGATGCGCTGGCCAGCGACAAGAGCGAATATCGCGTCCACCGCGACCGCCGCCCGCCGCTCACCCGTATGCTCGAACAGGTCGGCACCGCCAGCGTCGGCGTGTGGAACGAACTGCTTGGCATTGTCGGCTTTTTTGGCGCGATGATCATGGCGCTCGGTACGCAGCTGCGCGCGCGGCGGCGGCTGCGCTGGCACGCGATTGTGACCCGGTTCCAGACCGTGGGCCTCGATGCGCTGCCGATCATCGGCCTGATGACCTTCCTGATCGGCATTGTGGTCGCGCAGCAAGGCGCAGTGCAGTTGCGCCAGTTCGGCCTCGAAGTATTCACCGTCAACCTGGTCGGCCGCGCGTCGATTCGCGAGCTAGGCCTGCTGATGACCGCGATCATGGTCGCGGGCCGCTCGGGTTCGGCGTTTGCGGCGCAGATCGGCACGATGAAGCTGACCGAAGAAATCGACGCGATGCGCACGATCGGCGTCTCGCCGATGGAAGCAATTGTATTGCCGCGTGTTGCCGCCGCGACGATCCTGATGCCGCTGCTCGGCTTTTACGCCAGCATTTGCGCGATCATCGGCGGCGGGGTGTTCTGCTGGATCGGGCTCGACATTCCGCCCGTCACCTATGTCCAGCTGCTGCGCGACATTATCCCGATGACCGATTTCTGGGCGATGCTGATCAAGGCACCGGTGTTCGGCATATTGATCGGCGTGACCGGCTGTTACGAAGGCATGCAGGTGCGCCAGAATGCCGAGGAAGTGGGCAAACGCACCACCTCGGCCGTTGTCGCCGCGATCTTCTTGGTCATCGTGCTCGACGCGATGTTCGCCGTCTTCTTCTCGTCGATCGGATGGAATTGATGAGCGACGCACTCGACGATCAGGTTGCCGAAGAGCTTGCCGCCGCCGACGCGGTGCGGCCCGAAGAGTTTGAACATGCGATCTGCATCCGCGGCCTCGTCAACCAATTCGGCGACACCATCATTCACGACCATCTCGACCTCGACGTGCGGTCGGGCGAAATCCTCGGCGTCGTCGGCGGTTCGGGCACCGGCAAATCGGTGCTCATGCGTTCGATCATCGGCCTGCAGACCCCGACGTCGGGCGAGATCGAGGTGTATGGCAAGACGCTCGACACCATCTCCGACGAAGAAGAGTCGCGCGATCTCCGCCGCCGCTGGGGCGTGATGTTCCAGGGCGGAGCCTTGTTTTCGACGCTGAGCGTCGCCGAAAACATCCAGGTGCCGCTGCGCGAATTTTATCCGCGCACCGACCAGAAATTGCTCGACGAGATCGCCGCGTACAAGGTCGCGATGGTCGGCCTGCCCCCCGATGCCGGGCCGAAATATCCCGCCGAGCTGTCGGGCGGCATGGTCAAGCGCGCGGGCCTCGCGCGCTCGCTGGCGCTCGATCCCGCGCTGCTGTTTCTCGACGAGCCGACCGCGGGGCTCGATCCGATCGGCGCCGCCAAGTTCGACGAGCTCATCCGCGAGCTGGCCGACACCATGGGGCTCACCGTTTTCCTGATCACCCACGATCTCGACTCGCTCTACGCCACCTGCGACCGCGTTGCGGTGCTCGCCGAAAAGAAGGTGATCGCGGTCGGCACCATCCCGGAACTGCTTGCCACCGAGCATCCGTGGATACAGGATTATTTCAACGGACCGCGAGGCCGCGCTGCGGCAAGCGGGAACCAAACCGCGAAGCGGCGATAGGAAAAGCTGATGGAAACTCGCTCAAACAACGTCCTCGTCGGCGCTTTCGTCCTGTTCTTTACCGCGGCGCTCGCCTTTTTCATCGTCTGGCTGGCCAATGACAGCGGCGGGGAGAAGCGGGAATATGACGTTTTCTTCAAGCAATCGGTGGATGGGCTGAACAAGGGGTCGGCGGTGCAATTCTCCGGCGTACCCGCCGGGCAGGTGCGCGAAATCGCGCTCTGGCCCGATGACCCGCAGTTTGTCCGCGTCCGCATAGAGGTGAACGAGGGCGTCCCCGTACTGCAAGGCACGACTGCGGCGATTGAGGGCGTCGGCTTTACCGGCGTCTCGCAGATTTCGCTCGATGGCGCGGTCAAGGACGCGCCGCCGATTACCGACAAGGGACCGGCGGGCAAGCCGGTCATCCCGACCCGCGTCGGCGGGCTCGGCGAACTGCTGAACACCGCGCCGCAGCTCCTCCAGCGCCTGTCGACCCTGACCGAACGATTGGCCGAGCTGGCCGACGATGAAAATCAGGCGAGCATGCGCGGCATTTTGAACAATGTCGAAGCCTCGACCGCGATCCTGGCGCGCAACGGCCCCGCCATCGAACGCGCGCTTGCCGACACGCGCATCGCGATCCAGCAGACCGGGGTCGCCGCCGAACAGATCGGCAATCTCGCCGCCGCAACACAGGGGACGATTGACCGCAATGTCGATCCCGCGATGCGGAACCTGCGCGATACGCTGGCCTCGGCGAATGAATCGATGAAAACGCTGGAGGGCGCGATCGCTGACGCGCGGCCCGGCCTGCAAACCTTCAGCCAGACGACGATCCCCGAAGCCAATGCGCTGATCCGCGATCTGCGCCGCACCTCGGCCTCGCTGTCCAGCCTGACCGACAAGCTCGACCAGCAAGGCGCCGGCGCCGTGCTGGGCGGCAGCAAGCTGCCCGATTACAAGAAATGAGGACGATCATGATCCGCCATCTCCGCACCCCGCTGCTCGTCGCTGTCGCCGCCGTCTCGCTGTCGGCGTGCGTCGGTCTGGGCGGCAAGACCCCGCCCTTCCTGCTGACGCTTGACGCCGCCGCCGCACCATCAGCGGGCGCAGCGCGCACCGCCGCCGACGCCTCGACGCTGACGATCCTGATCCCGACTGCACCGCAGAAACTGCGCACCACGCGCATCCCGGTTCAGCAGGACAATAGCAGCGTCACCTACGTCAAGGACGCGCAATGGGTCGAAGCGCCGCAGCGCCTGTTCCAGCGGCTGGTGTCCGAAACCGTCTCCGCCAGCACATCGCGCGTCGTGCTCGACGAGGGCCAATATCTGACCGCGCCCGGCGAACAGCTCGCGGGCCAGCTGATGGAATTCGGCGTCGATGCGCGGACCGGCGAAGCCGTCGTCGTCTATCAGGCGATGTTAGTATCCGCGGGCGGCAAGACCGTTAGCCAGCGCCGCTTCGAAGCGCGCGAGGCCATCGGCGGCGAGGTCGAGGCGAAGCTGGTCGGCGAAGCGCTGACGCGCGCGGCGAACAAGGTGGCGGGTGACGTTACGGGTTGGTTGGGAGGCTGAGCGCTGCGCTTTAAATGGCCGGTAGCGGTCAGAAGCTGTAGTAATTTACATCGTCATCCCGGACTTGATCCGGGATCCATGCGCCCTTTCATCAGCGGGCGGTGAATGGCCTCATGGACCCCGGATCAAGTCCGGGGTGACGAATCCATGAGGGCCGCTCACGGCCCCATAGCCGTAGTCGGGCATGCTTGGTTGACTGCCTGCCTTAACTGGCAACTTTCGGCTCGGCGGGCGTCCCGAGGATTAAAAAATGCATGTATTCTGCAATCTTGAAGATACTGACGACGGCCTGCCGCCCTTGTGCGACATGACTTTTGAGGTGGTCGAAAAATCGTTTGATGAGGGAACATCCACTTGGCGGTTAACCCTGCGTGCCCGTGCTACTCCATATGAGCCCGTCGGCTTTGCTGTCGACATCCCGATGATCGGTTGGAAAGAGCAAATCGATGGCGAAGAAGATGACGCCTTCCATAGCTTCTGGGGGCCGGTGACCCTCAGAACATTGGGTCATGAAAGCGACAGGCTGTTGGCTCTTTTGGCTGACTATTACGGGATTCCATCATCATCGAACAAACGCCTTGGCTGGCCATTTAAGCCTTTCCAATCTCGCGACAGCCTGTTGAGCAAGGGATGGATTTTTCCTCAAAGGGTCAACTGCCTCGGTGTAGGCATCCAATCAGACCCTACGCTCATTGCTGACCATCCGGTGCATTTGAAACTATTCTTCGATGATGGGGAGGAAGATGGTCACTACGCCGAAGTTTTCTTGGATGTCGATTTGCCTCAGGGACTTTGCGGCTTGAACGAAAAAGATGAGGAATACAGGCCAGCCTTAATTCATTGGCTGTCTTTGCCGGGAATCGTCAATGCCAACCCGCATAGCTGAGCGGGGCCCCATTTTGTGCGGTAGCAGCCATTCAACTCCCCACCCCAGCGCAGCCCTTGCCTACCCCAGCAAACTCTTGCTCGCCTGCTCGGTGACATCGCGCGACAGCCCCGGCTGCGCCAATATCCGCTCCAGCTCGGCCTTCATCATCGCGGCGCGTGCATCGTCGAAGCGTTTCCAGCGGCCGAGCGGGGGAATCATCCGCGCCGATGTTTGCGGGTTTTTGGGGTCGAGCGCGATCACCAGATCGGCGATCAGCCGGTATCCCGCGCCATCGGCCTGATGAAACGCCGCCTGATTGCCCGACAGCGCGCCGTAGAGCGACCGCACCCGGTTGGGGTTGGCCAAGGTGAAGTCGGCGTGCTGCGCCAGTTCCTTCACCGCATCGACCGTATCGGCACGCAGCGACCACGCCTGCACCTGAAACCATTTGTCGAGCACGAGCGGATTGTCGCGGTAACGCTGGTAGAAGATGTCGAGCGCCGCGACGCGCTCGTCGCTGTCGCCATGCGCCAGCGTCGCCAGCGCCGCTTGCCGCTCGGTCATGCCGTCGGCGTCGGAGAAAATCCGGAACGCCAGCGCCGGCACCTCGTCCATCGCCGTCGCCGCCAAATAGGCCAAGGCTACACCGCGCAGGCGGCGGCCGCCCTTGGCCTTGCGCGACAGGTCGGTCGCGGCCGGTGCCTTACTATCCAGGATCGCGCGCCACTGGTTTTCCAGCGCGGTGCCGATCGCGGCCTGCAACGTCAGCCGTTCGCGGCGGATCGCGTCGGGATCGACCGTCACCATCTGGTCGCCGACAAAGGCTTCGCTCGGCAGCAGCACCGCCCCGGCGACGAACGCAGGGTCGGTCGCTGCGCCCGCCAGCGTCTGGCCGATCGCATCGATCACCGCCTGTTGGCCCCGCGCCCCACCCGACACCGCGGCAACCAGCGTGTCGAGCATCAGTTGCTGCAAAGCTTCGTAGCGCGCAAACGGATCGTCGTCGTTCGCGGCGAGCCACGCCAGTTCGCCGTCTTCGCGCGCGAAATCGACGATGACCGGTGCCGAAAAGCCACGATTGAGCGACAGCATCGGGCGGCTGTCCCCAGCGCCCAGCGGCACCGCCATATCGGCACTGTCGAGCAGCACCAGTTGCTCGGCCGCGGCGTCACCGCCGTCGCGGTCGAACGCCTTGATCCGCAGCGGGATGAGCATGGGCTGCTTGTCGGGCTGACCCGGGGTTGCCGGAACGCTTTGCGCCAGGTGCAGGGTGCGTTCCCCCGTCGCCGCATCGGTGTCGATCCGCGCGGTGACCCGCGGCGTCCCGGCCTGGCTGTACCACAAGCGGAATTGCGTCAAATCAATCCCAGCCCCCTCCTCTATCGCCCGGACAAAATCCTCACACGTCGCGGCCTCGCCATCGTGGCGATCGAAATAGAGGTCGGTGCCTTTGCGGAAGCGTTCGGCGCCGACCATCGTCGCCATCATGCGGATGATCTCGGCGCCCTTGTTATAGATGGTGGCGGTGTAGAAGTTCGAGATTTCCTGAAAGCTGTCGGGACGGATCGGATGCGCGAGCGGCCCCGCATCCTCGGGGAATTGCGCCGCGCGGAGCAGACGAACATCCTCGATCCGTTTGACCGCGGGCGACCCCATATCGGCCGAAAAACATTGGTCGCGATAAACGGTGAAGCCTTCTTTCAGCGACAGCTGGAACCAGTCGCGGCAGGTGACGCGGTTGCCCGACCAGTTGTGGAAATATTCATGCGCGACGACGCCCTCGACCCCGTCATAATCGACGTCGGTCGCGGTGTCGGGATCGGCCAGGATGTAGCGGGTGTTGAAGATGTTCAGCCCCTTGTTCTCCATCGCCCCCATGTTGAAATCGCTGACCGCGACGATGTTGAACAGATCGAGGTCATATTCGCGGCCATAGACGCGCTCGTCCCACGCCATGCTGTCCTTCAGCGCCTGCATCGCGTGGCCCGTGCGATCGAGATCGCCGTCGCGAACCCATATGCCGAGTTCGACCTTGCGCCCCGACATGGTCGTGAAGCTGTCGCGGTTGACCACCAGATCGCCCGCGACAAGCGCGAACAAATAGCTCGGCTTCGGCCAGGGATCTTCCCACAGCGCCCAGTGATTGCCCCCCGCGCCGTCGCCCTTGGCGATACAGTTGCCATTCGACAGCAGGATCGGGAACGCCGCCTTGTCGCCCTCCATCCGCACCTTGTACCGGCTGAGCACATCGGGGCGGTCGGGGTGAAAGGTGATGCGGCGGAACCCCTCGGCCTCGCACTGGGTGCAGAGCATGCCGTTCGACGCATAGAGCCCCATCAACTGGGTGTTCGCCGCGGGGTGGATCAGCGTGTCGATCTCGACCGTCGCCGAAGTGCGCTCGCCCAAATCGACGATCAGGTCGGCGCCGTCCATGCGCCAATCGTTCCACACTTCACCATCGACACGCACCGCCGCCGGGGTCAGCCCATCGCCGCGCAGCACCAAGGGGACAGCCGTATCCGTCTGGCGCACGACCGACAGCGCCGCGGCGACGCGCGTCGCTTCGACCGCCAAGGCGAAATCGAGCGCGACGTCGGGCACCTGCCAGTCGGGCGGGCGATAATCGCCGCGGTGGATGGTGACGGGAATGGCGGGGGTGGAAGAGGCGTCGGTCATGTTTCGGGTCTAGGCGCGGGGCGCGAGCCGCGCAATAAGGCGGACGATGGGACAGATGCTGATTTTCGGGCTGGGCTATGCCGCGAGCCACCTTGCGGCCCGGTTGCGCGCGCGCGGATGGGATGTGGTCGGGACGACGCAAGACGGGCGCGAGGGCAGCCTTGCGTTTGGTGACGAGGGCGCGGTGCTCGCGGCACTGCGGTCGGCGACGCATCTCCTGTCGTCGGTGCCGCCCGTCGCCGGCGCAGATCCGGTGCTGGGGCGCTATGGTGATGCACTCGCGCTGGCGCCCGCAACATGGGTCGGCTACTTGTCCTCGACCGGCGTCTATGGCGACGCGGGCGGCGCGTGGGTTGATGAAAGCGCACCGGTCAGGGGGCGCCGCGCCGACCGCAATGTCGCAGACGCGGCGTGGCAAGCATTGCGCGGCGATGTCTCGGTCTTCCGCCTCCCCGGCATCTATGGCCCCGGCCGCTCGATCCTCGACCGCATCAGCAAAGGCCGCGCGCACCGGATCGCCCTGCCCGATCAGGTGTTCAGCCGCGTTCATGTTGACGACATTGCGGGCGGGGTGATCGCGTCGTTCAGGGGACCGCCGGGGGTCTATAATCTGGCCGATGACGAGCCGTGCCATCAGAACCGGCTGGTCGAATGGGGTTGCGCGATGCTGGCGGCGCCGCTGCCGCCGTTGCAAACGCTGGACGAGGCAGGGCTATCGTCAGCGGCGCGCGCCTTCTACGCCGAGAACCGCCGGGTCGCGAATGGCAAGGCGAAGAGGTTGCTGAGCTGGACGCCGCGCTTTCCGACGTATCGCGAGGGGTTGGCGGCGTGTCGCTGACGCCCCGGTAAGTCGTCATTGCGAGCGAAGCGAAGCAATCCAGAGCGGTTTATGCTACGCTGGATTGCCGCGTCGCTTTGTTCCTCGCAATGACGGCTGTTAGCTCAGATCAACACATCCACCGTGTGGATCAACACGCCCACCAGTCCACCGACCAGCGTCCCGTTGATGCGGATATACTGCAGGTCGTCGCCAACCGCGCTTTCCAGCCGGTCGGAGATCGTCTTGGCATCCCAGCCGCGGATCGTGTCGGACACCAGTTTCAGCGCGGTTTCGCCATAGCTGTCGACCATGCCGACGACGGCGCGGCGCGCGTAGCGGTTGAGCGTGCGCTTGATATGGGCATCCTCGCCCAGCATCGCGCCGAATTGCGTCACCAGTTCGCCGATCCGGCCCGCCAGCATGGTGTCGGGATTCCGCGCCGCCTTGAGCAGCGCGCCGCGTCCCTGTTCCCACAAGCCGTCAAGCCAGCGCTTGACCGCCTTGTTTTCGAGCAGCTCGTCGCGGACCTTGGCGACCTTGGCCTGCACCGCGGCATCATGTTGCAGGTCGAGCGCCATCTTCGCCAACCCCTCCTCGACCCGGATGCGCAGCGGGTGGGTCTCATCGACCGCCATTTCGCTGAGCAGCTTCGATAGCCCGGCGACGATGCGCTTGGAAATGCTTTCGTCGAGTCCGGTGAAACGCACAATGGCGTTCGAATTGTCGTGCACCATCTGGTGGATCAGATGCTCGTTGAGTTCGAGCGTCTTCGACCCCCATTTGACCATCGCATCCAGCAACGGCTGGTGCCGTCCCTCGGCCAGCGCGGCCTGCAACGCCTGCCCCAGTAGCGGCGCGACATCCAGCTCGCGCAGGCGATCGGCGATGGCCGATTTGACCATCCCGCCTAGGCGCTGTTGATCCAGCGCACCCAGCGCGTCGGCGATGATCCGCGAGGCGCCGAGCTTCAGCCGTCCGCCGCCTTCTGCCGGCTGCGACAAAAACGCCCCCACCGCGCCCGCGACATCGAGCGTCTGCATCTTGCGCGCGATCAGGCGCGGCAGCAGAAAGTTGGTCAGCAGGAAACGCGCCAACGTGTCGCCGATACGGTTCTTGTTGCGCGGGACGATCGCTGTGTGCGGGATCGGCAACCCCATCGGGTGACGGAACAGCGCCGTGACCGCGAACCAGTCGGCCAGCCCGCCAACCATCGCGGCCTCGGCAAAGGCGCGGACAAAGCCCACTGCAGGATGGACATCCTGATAAAATTTGGCGGTAACGAACACCAGCGCCATCGCCACCAGCATACCGGTGGCAACGACACGGATGTTCAAACCGCCGGTCGGAACGGCAACGCCCACCCGCAGGGGGTGGGCGCTTCCGGTTTCATCCGGGGTCGAAATTTTGTCCATCATCCGCCTAAAATGGCGAAGCGCCGCAAAAGTTGCAACCGACGCAGCACATTCGGCCGCGCCCGATCACTCGGCCGGTTGCGGCGCAGGCACACCATGCGGTTTGGTATCGTCGCCTTCTTCATAGGTGAGCAGATTGCGGGAGAAGAAGCGGCCGAGCCGTTTTTCAATGCTGTCCGCCAGACTGAAGCCCGCCGGGACGATCAGCAGCGTCAGCAGCGTCGACAGGATCAGGCCGCCGATCACGACAACACCCATCGGGGCGCGCCACGCGCCGTCGCCCGACAGCGACAATGCGGTGGGCACCATGCCCGCGACCATGGCGACTGTGGTCATCACGATCGGCTGCGCACGCTTGCGCCCGGCATCCAGCAAAGCCTCCATCTTGCCGACGCCATGGTCCATTTCCTCGATTGCAAAATCGACGAGCAGGATCGAGTTTTTGGCCACGATACCAAGCAGCATCAGCAAGCCGATATAGACCGGCATCGAAATTTCCATGCCGGCAATCGCAAGGCCGAGCAGCCCGCCAAGCGGCGCGAGCAGCAGCGAGGACATATTCACCAGCGGCGACAGGAAGCGGCGATAAAGCAGGACCAGCGTCGCAAAGACGAGCAGCAACCCCGACACCACAGCGATGATGAAGTTGTTGATCAGTTCGGCCTGCCACTTGGCATCGCCCTGCACCACCCTGCGGATACCCTGCGGCATATTCTTGACCGCAGGCAGTGCGTCGATCTTTTTCTGCGCTTCGCCGGTGACCAGCCCCGGCGCCAAGTCGGCGCCGATCACGATGCGCCGCGTTTGGTTATAGCGGCGCAATTCGGTCGGCCCCGCGCCGAACCCGATCTCGGCCACCGACTTCAGCGGTACGGTGCCGCCGCGCGAGGTTGGCACCGGCAGATTTTCGATCGTCGCCAGACTGCGCCGCGAATCTTCGGACAACAGCACCCGGATCGGGATCTGGCGATCGGACAGCGAGAATTTCGCGGCATTCTGGTCGATATCGCCCAAGGTCGCGATACGGATCGTCTGGCTGAGCGCCGCGGTGGTCACGCCGAGTTCGGCGGCTAGGTCCATGCGCGGATTGACGATGATTTCGGGACGCGGAATGTCGCCCTCGATACGCGGTGCGCGCAATTCCTTTACCCCGCCCATCTGGGTGACGATGGTGCGCGCGTGTTTTTCCAGCGCCACCGGATCGTCGCCGCCGATGACCATCGTGATGTCGCGGCCCGAAAAGCCGCCCGATTGGCTTTGGAACGACACCCGCGCGTCGGGGATCGCCGCCAGTTTCGGTTGCAGGTTGCGTTCCCAATCGACGCTGCTGATCTCGCGCTCCTTCTTGAGCGTGATGAAACCATTGCCGCCGCCGACATTGACGTCGTAAAATGCGGTTTGAACCTCGGGGCTGTTGTCGAGGATATCCCCAATCTGCCGCACGATATTCTCGCTTTGCGCCAGCGTCGAGCCCGGCGGCAATTCGTAGCGCACCTGGCTGTAATCGCTGTTCGTCGTCGGCTGGAACTGTTGCGGCAGCACCATGAACAGGCCGATGCTGGACAGGAAAGCGAACAGCCCGATACCGACAATCCAGACCCGATGATCATGCAGGCGCGCCCAGGCACGCTGGACCATGAACTTTGCCCAATGGGTGAACGCCCATTGGCGCATCCCCATCGCATAGGCGATTGCACCGATCAGGATAGCGAGCAGGCTGGCTACCAGAAAGGTGACGATTGCCATGGACGGCGTCAGAACGAGAAAATGAATCGCCGGGTTCGGGCCATCCTGTCCGGCGGCCACCGGCTGGAAAAAGGTGATGGTCGAATATACGACATAAAGGCCCGCCAGTACGAGCGGGACCGCCAGATAGGCGATCTTGGTCCGCGTACCCTCATAGCGCGCCCGCACCGCCTGCTGCTTCCGGCTGTCGAGCGTCCACGCCAGCAGCCGCTCATAGCGATCGACCCACGGCCCCGCCGCATGTTCCTGTTCGCCCTGCGCCGACAGGAAATAGGCAGCGATCATCGGCGTGATCATGCGCGCGACGGCCAGGCTGACGAGCACGGCAAAGACGACGGTCATCCCGAACTGGATAAAGAACTGGCCCGAAATGCCGGGCATCAACGCGACCGGCAGGAACACCGCAACAATCGACATCGTCGTCGCCACCACCGCGAGTCCGATTTCATCGGCGGCGTCGATCGACGCCTGATAGGCGGTTTTGCCCATGCGCATATGCCGCACGATATTTTCGATCTCGACGATCGCGTCGTCGACGAGCACCCCGGCCACGAGGCTGAGCGCGAGCAGCGACAGGCTGTTCAGCGAAAAGCCCATCAGGTCCATGAACCAAAAGGTCGGGATCGCCGACAGCGGGATCGCGAGCGCCGAAATCAGCGTCGCGCGCCAGTCACGCAGGAACAGGAACACGACGAAAACCGCCAGCACGGCGCCCTCGCCCATCGCCAGCATCGAGCTGCGATATTGTTCCTTGGTATATTCGGTGCGCGTGAACAGGATCTTGAAATCGACCTTGGGATTGGCCTTTTTGATCTCGGCCAGCTTCTTCATCGTCTCGTCATGGACGGTGACGTCCGACGCGCCTTTCGCCTTTTCGATCGAGAAGCTGAGCACCTGGCGGCCCTTGATCTTCGCCAGGTTGCGCTGTTCGGCATAACCGTCGGTGACCTTCGCCACGTCGGACAGGCGCACGGTGCGACCGTTACCGATCGACAGGCGCGTGTCGCCCAATTCGAACGCGTTGGCGGCGTTGCCCAGAACGCGCACCGCTTGTTCGGACCCGGCGATTTCGGTGCGACCGCCCGCTGCGTTGACATTGGTCTGGCGCAGTTGCTGGTTCACCTGGCTGGCGGTGAGGCCATAGCTTTGCATGCGCGCGGGATCGAGGATGACGCGGATTTCGCGATCGACGCCGCCCGAACGGCGCACCTGGCTCATACCCGGGATCGACAGCAGCTCTTTCGCGACGCTGTTATCGACATACCATGACAGCTGTTCCAGCGTCATGTCCGATGCCTCGACCGCAAAATAGGTGATCGGGCCGCCGGCAATATCGACGCGCACGACTTGCGGCTCCAATATGCCATCGGGCAGGTCGCTGCGGATCTGCTGAACCGCCTGATTGACATCGTTGTAAGCGCGGTCGATCGGGGTACCAATCGCAAACTGGACGAATGTGCGGCTGTTCCCTTCCCCCACATAAGATGACATCTCGTCAACGCCGCTGACGCCGCGGATCGCCGCTTCGACGCGCTGGGTGACCTGTGTTTCCAGCTCCGACGGCGCCGCGCCCGGCTGCGAGACGATCACCTGCACGGCCGGAAATTCGACGTCAGGCTGATCGTTGACGTCCATCCGGTTGAAACTGACGATCCCCGCCAACAGCAACAGGACGAACATGACGATCGGCGGCACCGGATTGCGGATGCACCAGGCGGAGATGTTGCGAAAGCTCATGATTCAAACGCCTTTTGCGCGCACGCGGTCGGGAGAATTATTGCGACGATTTCTGGATCACCGGCTTCACCTTGTCGCCGACGTTCAGAAACGCCCCGGCCAGCACGACCACCCGTTCGGTGCCGTTGAGGCCCGAGGCAATCGACACGCCGCTGTCGGTGACGGTGCCAACCTTGACCGGTTTGCGCTGGATCATGTTCTTGTTGTCGACGACCAGGACATAATTGCCTTCAGGACCGCTCTGTACCGCGCTTTCGGGCAGCAACGGAGCTTCTTCGGTACCCGACACCAGCCGCGCGTCGGCGAAGCCGCCGGGGCGCAGCGCCGCGCTGTACGGCACCGCAATGCGGACCATGCCCTGGCGCGTGTTGGGATCGATCACCGGCGACACCTGCCACACTTGTCCGTCGATATTCAGATTGCTGCCGACCGGGGTGATCGTCGCACGGGTACCGACGCGCACGCGTTGCAGATCGGCTTCGGCCATCTGCGCCATCAATTCCATCTCGCCGCCGCGCGCCATGCGGAAAAGCACGCCGCTGCCGGCGCTGACGATCTGGCCTGTTTCGACCTGCCGCGTCAGCACCAGTCCCGCCGCGGGAGCGACGATATTGAGGCGGCCGTTGCGCGCCTGCGCCTCGGCATATTGCGCCTGTGCCACGCGGACGCGCGCATTCGCAGCATCACGGGTTGCGCGCTTGCGGTCCATGTCCGCTTTCGAAATAAAGCCGCGGGCGACCAGCGCATCGGCGCGGGTCAGTTCGGCCTGCGCCAGATCGGCATCGGCCTGCGCAACGCGGATCGAGGCGGCAAGGCTGGCGGCCTGCTGAGTCTGAACCGCGCGATCGATGATCGCGAGCGGCTGCCCGGCACCGACCCATTGGCCGGGCTCGACCAGCACGCGGACGACCTGGCCGCCTTCGCCAGCGACGCCAACCGGCATTTCGCGGCGGGCGGCGATCGTGCCGTTGGTCGAAATCGTCGCCTGCACCGACTGACGGCCGGGGATCATCACGGTGATGCTCGGCACCGCCGCCGCACCCTCGCCGCCCGCCGCACCGCCAGCGCCCGCGGCGCCGTCTTTGCTCGAACTGAACGCGTACCACGCCGCTGCCAGTGCCAGTGCGATCAGCACCAATGCGATGATCAGCCGCGTCCGCTTGCGGCGGCTGTCCGCCTCGTCATAATAGCTCTGGGTCGAACCCGCGAGGCTGTCCATCGCATCCACTTTCCGCTCGAAATTCACGCCTATTCCTCCCTGCCTCCAGCGGCATCCGATGCGACGAGCACGACAGCGCTCCGCCCCCTCAGGCCCGCACGACAGGACCGAAATCCCGCATGAGGTGTGTTACCCGATTAAATCACCATATGCAAGAGGCCAATCTTTGCCCCTCTGCCTGCGCCCCGGGGCGCGGGTCATAAGCGGATATGATCGCGATTTCCAGTGGTTGCAGCGATGAAAAAGGGCGGCGCGCCTGACGGCGAGCCACCCTTTGATCCGGCCGGCCCCGAGGGACCGCTGCCGGTTATCTAGCGCGTCAGCGAACGCGACCGCGGCGCACCAGATTGACGATGGCGAGCAGCACGACCGCGCCGATAAAGGCGGTGAGCAGGGTCATCGGGTCAAAGGCGTTACCACGCAGGTGACCGCCGCCCAAGAACTGACCGAACAGAAAACGGCCCAGGATGGATCCGATACAGCCGACGATGATGTTCAGGAAAATGCCCTGCTGCGCATCGGTGCGCATCACGATGCTGGCCAGCCAGCCGATGACGCCGCCCATGATGATTGCGATAATGAAATCCATGATATTGACCCCCTACGATCATTGATGGTGCCCGACATTGCGGGCAGACCTTTGATAACCCGGATATTTGAAAACGCCTAATAGAATGGCGGCGGTGCCATCTGCACCGCCGCCATTGGCTGTTTTTAACGCACGCTGCCGCGGCGGATCAGGTTGATAATGCCAAGCAGCACCACCGCACCGATAAACGCCCACAACAGGCCGATCGGGCTGAACGTGTCGAGGCTGGCGCCCATGCCGAAAAAGCTGCCGAGGAAGTTGCCGAGGAACGCCCCGACAATGCCGACGACGACATTCAATATGATCCCCTGCTGCGCGTCGGTGCGCATGACGATGCTCGCCAGCCAGCCGATGATTCCGCCAACGATCAAAGTGATGATCAAGCCCATGATTTTTCCCTTCCTGAACCGCCGGGCAAACGCAGATACCCGGCTGAAATAAAACGTCCGGTCGCGCCCAGACATCGTTTCAACGATGCCGACACAATGCGGAAAGGAAGCGAAAGGTTCCCGGCCGGCCCAAAGGACGCGGCCGGGAAAGTGGGATCAGTTCCAGATCGAGAACTGCTCCGGGTCGCAATCACGGCTATAAGCAGCCGCGTTTGACGGCGATGTGACGATCGTCACATGGGCGAAAATAAATGTCGAAAACAGGTGTGGCGCGGGTTGGCCACGGGGCGCGCGGCGCCCAAACGAAATGGGGGCCGACATTGCTGCCAACCCCCACTATCCGGTCCTGCTCCACACCCACCACCTCACTTCATCCCGGTCCGCTTCTCTTGCGATCAGCAGCCCGCCAAACGATGCGTTGCGGCGCATGCCGGAACAATCCGGCGACGGTTTGGTCGGCCCCCTTTCGGGGGCCGGCCGCACCTGGAAAGCCCTTCATCATCTCTTCCTGCGTCCGCCGAAGCGGTCGCTGTCCAAGCGATGGACTGCATTTCCTGTACCCGATCGGGTTCGCATCAACTCGTGGGAATCGCTACGTTCCGTGACCAGGCTATCGGTCGATTTCTTCGTAAGTCCGATCCGTTCTCTTCTGGCTAGTCTTGCAACTACCCTTGATGTCCCGGCGGTCTTTCGTCTCTGTCGTCCGATGGTTTGAAGCTGACATGAAGCGTTCGGTGCGCCAACCGAAAAACGCCCAATTGCCCTGCCCGAACGTCAGCCGCTGTGGATAAGTCCGGCATTAGCAACAAGCGGATTCGGTGCAGCATTTTTGTAACAAGGGTGCAGCATTTTCGGATTCGGATTTCACAGATAGTCAGTCGAGCAGGAAGCCGAATCGGCAAAAAGAAATTGATGCCAGTCGGCGAGTCGTTTTCAAAATGGCGGCTCATCGTCCGACGTCTGTTCCGCCTTGGATAGCGCGTAACGCACCTTTGTTCGATCATCGGCAAGGAGCAAAGGCTCTATTTCCTCGGCGATCTGCTCAGCCGTTTTGCTTCCGCGAGAAAGAGCTTGGTGCTTAGATATGAAACCTGTCGGATCTTCGCCCATACGCAAGGCAATGATCTTTGTACCCTTGGCGACGGCAAATCCAATCTCTTGCTGACACCATACGCTTTTCGCATAGCCAACCGTGTGGATAGAAATGAAAAGCTCCATTGATTGAAGTGCTCGTTCAATTTGGACTTGCCACTCTAGGGTCGGCTCGATGTCCTCATGCGCGACAAAGGCAGAGATGCCATACCCCGCCAAAACGTCCCGAAGCCGCTTCGCCTTGTCCTTTTCCAATGATAAATGACTTACAAAGGCGCGAAATCGCTTTTGGTCTTGCCAGATTTTCGGAGGCTGTATCGACGCGGAAATCGTTCCAAATGATTCAAGGCCCAAATCATCGATCATTTCGCCCAAAACTGAGTCCTGCGCATCAGTCAGCGCGTAAAAAACCAGCTCTTTGACGTCATAAAAGTCTTCAGAATTAGCCCTAAATTTAGGGATGAACGCGCGTAAAAAGGCCGAGGCACGGGCGAAATCATATCGTTCACTTAGCTCTGAGCCAAGCCGATCAACGATCGCGAGACGCTCGGTGACTTTCATATCACGCCCGCCCCAAATCACCCTTTCCCACCGTCCCCGCCGCCATCTCAAGCATCCGGTCGAGGCTTTTGCGCGCCGCCAGTCGCAGGCCTTCTTCCATCTCGATCTGCGGTTTCAGGTCGCGCAGCGCGAGGTACAGTTTCTCCATCGTGTTGAGCGCCATGTAGGGGCAGATGTTGCAGTTGCAGTTGCCGTCGGCGCCCGGCGCCCCAATGAAGCTCTTTTCGGGGATCGCCAGCTCCATCTGGTGGATGATGTGCGGCTCAGTCGCGACGATCAGCGTGTCGCCCGGAAAGCTCTTGGCGAATTGCAGGATGCCGCTGGTCGACCCGACATAATCGGCATGGTCGACGATGTGCGGCGGACATTCGGGGTGCGCCGCGACCGGCGCGCCGGGGTGCTGTGCCTTCAGCTTGATCAGCTCGGTCTCGCTGAACGCCTCGTGGACGATGCACACGCCCGGCCACAGCAGCATCTCGCGGCCAAACTTGCGGTTGAGATAACCGCCAAGGTGGCGATCTGGGCCAAAGATGATCGGCTGGCTTTCAGGGATCTGACTGATGATCGTCTCGGCGCTCGACGAGGTGACAATGATGTCGCTCAATGCCTTCACCGCGGCCGAGCAGTTGATGTAGGTCAGCGCGATATGGTCGGGGTGCTTTTCGCGAAAGCGCTTGAACTGTTCGGGCGGACAGCTGTCTTCCAGACTGCACCCGGCATCCATGTCGGGCAGGATGACGATCTTTTCGGGGCTCAGGATCTTCGCGGTCTCGGCCATGAACTTCACGCCGCAAAACGCGATGACATCGGCGTCGGTGTCCGCCGCCTTGCGCGACAGCTCGAGCGAATCACCGACGAAATCGGCCAGATCCTGAATCTCGGGCTTCTGGTAATAATGCGCCAGGATCACCGCGTTGCGCTCCTTGCGGAGGCGCTCGATTTCAGCGCGCAGGTCGATGCCCGAGAGATTCTCGCGGATGGGAGCAGTCATCGTTCGTCCTTGTCATGCAGGAGATTGCGCCCCTCCTACACGCGGCCACCCCTGGGAGCAATTCGGCGGTTCAGCTTTCAGGCGTGTTGGCAAAGCGCGCGGTCACCTTCGCATCGATCCCCGCAGCCTTGAGCGGCATCGCGAAACTTTGTTCGACGGCATTGCGCGCCGCGCCCTGCGCCAGCCGCATCGGGGTCGCCCCCCTCGCCTGCTTGATCAGTTCATCCTGCGCTGCCTTCTGGTTGGCGGCGTCGAGCGAGGCTTCGGCGTCGGTCAAGGTCAACAGGATCGTGCCATCGCGAAACTCGCTGATCGCATTGAGGTCGATTTCGGGTCCGGCGAGGCGCAGCGGCGGCAAGGTGACCGTCAAGGCGTTGGTGGCGGCATCCCATTCGAGATCGGACTGCTTGAGCTTGCCCAGATCGACCTCATAGCGCACCGTTCCGGGCATGATCAGCGTCTTCTTCGCGCTCAACCCCATCCGGCTCTGCGTCGAGGTCACCACCGCGACATAGCGCGCCGTGAATGGCACCAGCACATTCTGTTCCTGCAAACCCTGCAAGCTCGCGGCGACGACGGTTTCGGGATCATAGCCCTTTTGCCAGTCGCGCCACGCCGACATCGCCCACCAGACGGCGAGCAACAGCATTGCGGCAGCAGCGAGCAGGATCAGGCGCGAAAGAAGGCGCGGGGCGGACGAGGAGGGATTCGTGGTCATGGGGTTGTATAGCTCGAACAATCGGGGGCGGGGCGATCCATTTCATAACGACCTGTCGCAGGATTGTGGCGCAGCACGCGTTCATAGCTGCACTCGGCATCCTTCCAATGCGCAAGGTCGCCGATCTTGAGCTTCAGCCCGCTATTGTCCTCGCTCCGCCGCGACGTCTGCGGATAGGCGGTCGCAAAGCTGCGATAGGTGAGTGACGGCAATTCGCCGCCGTCGTCGGGGCCCGGTTTCAGCACCGCTTTATACTCATATTCGTCGTGACAGGCGTCGAGCCGGTCCTTGGCATCCTGCTCCGAAAAACATGCGCGGATCATCAGCGAACTGTTCCAAACCACATCGAGCACGGCGCCACCGAGTGCTATCGCGTGCGGCCCCATCCCAAAGCGCAGCAGGTGGAGCCGACTGCCCGTGCCACCGCCGCCCGAATACGTCGCGCGCTGTTCACCAATCACCCCGACCAGCATCTCCAGCCCTGGTTGGCCATCGGCTTCATCGCCGCTGCGCACCCAAACCGCCTGTGGCCATAGCCGCAGTGCCTGCGGCTCGCCCGCGATGACGGGAAGCGGCAGCACAGTCTTTTCAGCGTCGCCTGCGCCGGGAAAGGATATGACCAAATTGGCGGGCAGTTCCTCCGCGTCAGCCTCACCAGGCAGCGCGAAACATATTTGCCCTTCGGGCAGGCAATGCGTGCCGTCGTCTTTCGCGACCAGCGCCACGATACGCGGAGTTGAAGCAGGCGCGGTGTCGGCGGCGGGCTGCGCCGCGGCAAGCAGGATCGTCAAGATCATGTCAGGCCAGTTCCCATTCGTCATCGCGTTCGCGCACCACGCCGCGAGCGCGCAGGTCGAACAAATGCGCGAGCACCGAACGTCCGGCGGCGCCGGTCAACCGCGGGTCTAGCCCCTTGTACATATGCGCGACCATGGCTGGGATGACCCGGGTGCCCTTTTCCAGCTCGCGCAAAATCTGTCGCTCGCGCTGCTTGCGATGCCCCAGCATGCCGCGGACGAGCTGTCGCGGCTTGGTGACCGCGGGGCCATGCGCCGGATAATAAACGCGATCCTCACGGTCATACAGCTTCGACAGGCTGGCCATATAGGCCGCCATGTCGCCGTCGGGCGGGCTGACGACGCTGGTCGACCACGCCATCACATGGTCGCCGGTGAACAGCGCGCCGCTTTCGACCAGCGCGAAGCAGAGGTGGTTCGACGTGTGCCCGGGGGTCGCGACCGCCTCGATCGTCCAACCATCGCCGGAAATTCGTTCACCATCGGTCAGCACGCGGTCGGGGGCATAGTCGGGGTCGAAGGCCGAATCGGCGCGCGGGCCGTCGTCGCGCAGCGCCAGCGGCGCACAGCCGATAATCGGAGCGCCCGTCGCGGCTTTCAGCGGCGCCGCGGCGGGGCTGTGGTCGCGGTGGGTATGCGTGCACAGGATTGCGGCGACACGTGCATCACCAACCGCGCGCAGAATCGCATCGACATGCCCGACACCGTTGGCGTCGGCAGGGTCGCCCACGCTGAAACCGCTGCCGGTCGGCCCCGGATCGATCACTGCAACATCGCTGCCCGCACCGACAATCCACGTTTGGGTACCGGTGAAGGTATAGGGCGACGGGTTCGGCGCCAGGACGCGGCGGACCAGCGGCTCATGCTGCTCGCAATCGCCGGCGCGGATGCTGTCGGGCCAAGGCTTGTCTTCGCTCATGGGTGTCATGTGGCATTGCGGGGCGCGGAACGAAAGGGGTGGTGCGCAAAATGCGGGATGGGGACTGCCGATCTGGCATGATGGCCGCTGACGACCATTTGCGGCCATAAACTTTCGTCATCCCGGACTTGATCCGGGATCCATGCGCCCTCTCAGCAGCGGGCGGCGTATGGCCTCATGGGCCCCGGATCAAGTCCGGGGTGACGAAGAAACCAAGGGCAGCTCACCACCCCAACCCAGCCACGACCGCATCCCCAAAAGAAAAAGGGAGCGGTCGCCCGCTCCCTTCCCCGCCCCTGCCGCCAGCCCCACCGGGGAGCAAAGGCTGGCGCCGAAGCTGCTCGGACCTAGTGGTCCGATTTCTCGATATCGGCGATCGCCTTTTCCAGGTCGGCGGCGACCTTGGCGCGCATGTCGTCGGACAGGCCGCGGGCGCGTTCACCCTCGACAAAGGCTTCGCGCGCTTTTTTCAGAGCCGACAACCGCGCCGCCTTGCCTTCGGCGCTGTCGTTGCAGGCGAACAGATGGACGCGGGTGCGCTTGTTGCCATCGGTTTCGTCACGGTTGACGATCGGCGCCGCCTTTTTGCTGTCGCCGCATTTGCCGAGCACCATCGTCTGGCCATGCACCGACGACCAGGCGCCATTCGGCATCGGCGGCATGGGCGGCATGGGCGGCATCGGCGCCAGCACCGTCCGCATCCGTGCTTTGCGCTTCGCTTCCAGCTTGTCGGCGATCGCTTCGGCCTGCTGGCCGGTGACCCCCTGTTCCTTCAACGTTGCGAGCACATCGTCGCGCGACAGGCTGCCCGGCATGCGGACATCAATGCGGCGCAGCTTGTCCTTGCCGTCGGCGGGCGCGAACATCACCGTCGGCGCCTTGCCCGCGTCGGCGTTGTCACGGCGGATGACGATGCGATGCACTTCGCGCTTCTTGCCTTCCTTGTCGGTGGCGACGTCCTCGCTATGGTCGGTGAAGACCATGACGTTAGGCGCATCCGGGGCGGCGGGCGCATCGGCGGGCAGCGGCGCCTCGGGCGGCAGCGGCGGCGCGGGCGGTTCGGCCATATCGACCGTCTGCGCGGTCGCCGTCTCTACCGCGGCCGGCACCAGCGTCGCGGTCGCCGCCAGCACCGCCAGCGTCGCCCCGCCGATCAGCAACCGGCCCGCCAGCCCGCGCTGTTTCGAAATATCCCTCCGCATCAACATCGTCAGCCTCTCCTGCAAATTATCATGAACCGCCATCGGCGCCGCGAGCGACAGGCGCGAACCGACCGCAGCCTTGGCGATCGCGGTCGCATAGCGCGCGGTGCGCTCGCCGCGACTATCCGCGTCGGCCATCATCAGTACGCGCGCGTCGCATGCCGCCTCCTGATCGAAGCGAAAGGCGCGGATTGCGCGCCAGGCAAACGGATTGAACCATTGCGACGCCAGCAGCACGAGCGCGGCGGCATTTGCCCACAAATCGCCATGGCGATGGTGCGCCAGTTCGTGATCGACCGCCAGCGCACGCTCGTCGGCGGCATAGCGGGCAAAGAAGTCCTGCGGCACGGCGACGATGCGGTGCCACAGACCGAACGCGACCGGACCATCGACGGCATCGCTCATCACCAGCCGGATCGTCCCGATCGGCTCCAGCTCGACCGCTTCATCGAGAACCTCGGCGCGGAAGCGGCGATGCGACAGCAGCGCCATGGCAAGCACCGCGACCATGCCCATCGCCCATATGACAAAGACATAAGGCATGGCATCGGCAAACGACCATTCAGGCGTCGCCGGAACCGTCATCGGCGCGTCAACCGCGATCAGCATGAGTTCGCTCGCGCCGGAAACCGTCACCGGCTCCGCGAACGGCAGCGGTGGCAACACCAGCCGCATTGCCGGGATCAGCCACAGGCTATACGCCAGCCGCGGCCCGAAATGGCGCGCGAAGGGTTTGCGGATCAGCAGCACCGCGAGGACGAGCAGCGCGGTGGTGAGCATCGTGTCGCCCCACACCTGCATCCAGGTCGCGGCGCTCATGACTTGAGCTTCCGCAGCAGCGCTTCAATTTCGGCGATGTCGGTGTCGGTCAGCGCCTCGCGATCGGCAAGATGCGCGATCAGCGGGCTGACGCGGCCGCCGAACAGGCGGTCGACGAACCGCTGCGATTCCTCGCCGACGGCGTCGGCGCGTTCGATCGCGGGGCTGTACAGATAACGGCGACCGTCCGCCTCGGCGGTGACGGCGCCCTTTTGGACCAGCCGCGCCAGCAACGTCTTGACCGTCGCCTGTGTCCAGCCGTTGGCCTTGCCGATCCGGGTGGTGAGGTCGGCCGCGGTCTGCGGGGCATCGTCCCATAGGGCCGACAGCACCTGCATCTCCGACTCGCTTGCTCTTTCTGCCATCAGAACCCCTCCCATTGGCACCGCTCAACTGCGATGCGACTACAAATGTAGTCAACGGGCTGAATGGTCGATGAACGAAGCTGAACGGCAACACATTCCCGTCATCCCGGCGAAGGCCGGGATCACGCCAGTGCGTCAGGGCGCGAGGGTGAGATCCCGGCCTTCGCCGGGATGACGTCTTGTCGTGTCGGGATATTTGACAGTGCGCGATGCCGGTAAGGAATCGCTAACCACCGTCTCCCGCCGATATCCGTCGCCACGCCAATTTGGCACGGCAATTGAATAGTATCAGATGTTCCCGAGTGTTCCGCTCAATTGGAGCGGTGGGGGGCATCGGTCTGGTCCCTGATGCCCCCTGCCCCCACCGGGAAATCCCCACTTGCCCCCGACGCAGACGGGGGGCGGAGCGGTCGAAAGGCCCCGCCCCCCGGACGCTTCATTTTCTGATTTTTGAAACGGGCGGACCGTTGGACACGACCGAAAGCAGCCGCTCAATCCCGTCCCCGTTCGTATCGAGCGCAGTCGAGATACGCGTGGCTTGGCGTGAGCGCGGCGTGTCTCGACTTCGCTCGACACGAACGGAAATAGAAGACGGTCGGCAATCCACCCCAAATCGGACAAAAAGCCCGCCGGAACGTATATTCCGCCGGGCATTTGATCTCTAAACTCGGCTTACTCCGCCTTTGCAGGAATCCCGGTCATCAGCGTGTGAAGCTCGCCCGCTTCCCACATTTCCATCATGATATCGCTGCCGCCGACAAATTCGCCCTTAACATAGAGCTGGGGGATCGTCGGCCAGTCGGAAAATTCCTTGATGCCCTGGCGGATTTCCATGTCCTGCAGCACGTCGACGGTCTCATATTCGACGCCCAGCCGGTCGAGCATCGCGATCGCGCGCGAGGAAAAGCCGCATTGCGGGAACAGCGGCGTCCCCTTCATGAACAACAGCACGGGATTGTCGGCGACCAGCTTGGCGATGCGGTCATGCGTGGGTTCGGTCATAATCGTCTCCGGTGGCGCTTTGCGCCAGAAATTTGATGCTGGCCCCTATGAAGGAACGGCGGTGGTCAATTGCAAGGCGTGAAGTTCGCCGCCCATGCGGCCGCCGAGCGCGGCATAGACCGCCTTGTGCTGCGCGACCCGCGTCATACCGCGAAAGGATTCGCTGATCACGTGCGCCGCATAATGGTCGTTATCGCCGGCCAGATCGGTAATCGCGACCTCGGCATCGGGAAAGGCCGCGGCGATCATCGCCCGCAAATCATCGGCGCGCATCCCCATCGGATCAGCCCTGACTGTCCATGAACTGGCGCCGGGCCTCGACCGCCTTGTCGTTCAGCGCGGCGCGGATTTCGGCGTCGCTGATCTCCACATTTGCGGCGGTCAGATCGCCCGCCAGTTTGCGGATCACGTCCTCGTCGCCCGCTTCCTCGAAATCGGCTTGCACCACAGCCTTGGCATAAGCGTCGGTTTCTTCGGGGGTCAGTCCCATGCGCGCGGCGGCCCATTCGCCGACCAGCCGGTTGCGCCGCGCAGTGATACGGAACTGCACATCCTGATCACGGGCAAATTGCGCCTCGAAGGCGCGTTCACGATCGTCGAATCCGCTCATATTGTCCTCACGGGTTTGAAACTGTCGCCTTGCAGATAGGTGGCGCGTCCCATGGGTGCAAGCGACCTGTGCCGCTGATCACTTCCCTTTTATCCGCGAAGGGGTTAGGGTTCATGTCAAGGGAATGGGTCGTACCGCAGCAATGAAGACTGCGCCTTGCCGCAAATGCGTCGGCAGGGCGCCTCTAGCCTTGTGTTTGGGGGATTGGTGATGACCGTTCGACGTCCGTTTTGCCTGCCGGTACTGGCGGCGCTTGCTTTGGCGGCGCCGGGAGCCGCGCAGGCGCAAAGTACCGACCCGACGCTGCGCGACAGTTTTTCGATCGGCGATCAAGGCGGTTCGCTGTGCGCGGTGCAGGCGACCGTGCGCGACCGCGTGATCGACGGCATGTTCGACCGCGCCTGGGTGATCCTGTGCCGCGACGCCAGCCAGCCGGTCGGATATGTCCGGATGCTGCGGGCCAGCCCCGACAGCGCCCGCACCCGCATCGAACGCGGCCGCGCCGACACCATCACCTGCGCCACCGACGGAACTTGCACGGTCAGGGACAGCAGCGTCGTGTGGCAGACGCGGATCGAGGCCGACGGGAATACGGCCTATACCGTCGAAGGCTTCGCTGCCTACAGCGACGCGCTGAACCTGGCGCTCGAATCGATTCGGCAGCGCAAGGTCGTCCCTGGTGTTATCAAGGTTGCCACCACATCGGTGGGGGCGAACGATGGTTTCGCCCGCACCCTGGCTGGCGCCATCGACGTCGACAAGGCCTTGGCCGAGGGATATCGCCGCAACCACAGCGGCGATTATGCCGAAGCCGCCGAATTTTTCGAAACCCTGTCGCGCCGTACCCTGAGCGATGAAGGCGCCGCCGACATCGATCCGACCGAATTCACCCTGAACCGCGCGCTGCAACGTTCCAACCTTGGCGAATTCGGCGAGGCCGAGCGGCTGTTCGCCGAAACCGAAGCGGTGCCGACCAGCGATCCCGTCCAGCTGCGCCTGCGCCGCAACTTTCGCGCCATCCATGCCCTCAATCAGCGCGATTACGACGGCGCAGCCGAATTGTTGCAGCAACCGATTACGCCGCTGACCAGTGCGGTCAGCGTCGAGGGCGCCAGCGTCACCCTGTCTCCGACGATCGTTGCCGGGGTCAACAGCGGCAGCACCGCCCGCGCGGTCCAGCAGAGTTCAGATCGCGAACGGCTGACTCCGCTCGAACGCGCGCAGATCATCGACGCGCAGGCGGTTCATCTGCTCGGCACCGTTGAGCGGCTGCGCGGCAATGGCGCCGCGGCCAAGACGGCGCAGCTCAAAGGCCTGTCCGACGCGCTCGCGGTGCGCGAAGGCCGCGTCACCTCGATCGTCCGCCTGCGCTCGCAGATGCTGGGCGAACTCGCGCTCGCCGAAGAGGCCTTGGGCGATGTCGCCGCCGCCGATGCGCGTTTTCTGGAATCGGTGAACGCGCTCGCGGTTGAATATCCCGAAACCAACGCGCTCGCCTCGGCCCGCGCGCGTTACGCCGCCTTCCTGACCCGTCAAGGCCAGGACGACAAGGCGCTGGCGATTTATCGCGATGTCGTCACCGCGCTCGCCGGGTCGCAGCGCTCGACCACCGGCATGGCGAACATGATGGCGCCCTATTACCGGCTGCTCGCCAGCCGCGCGGCAACCGATCCGACCGCGATCGGCGATTTCTTCGTCGCCAGCCAGTTGCAAGTTCGCCCCGGTGTTGCAGACACGCAAGCCGTGCTCGCGCGCGAATTGTCGAGCGGCAGCGACGATGGCGCGCGGCTGTTCCGTCAGGCGACGACGCTGAACCGCGATATCGAGCGCGCCCGGATCGAGGATGCGCGGCTGGCGCAATTGCCGGTATCGCCCGAAATCAATGCGCTACGCGCCGATCTGAAGACCCAGCTCGACAATCTGTCGTTCCAACAGGCCGAAACGATCGTCGCGCTGGGCGCCTTTCCGCAATATCGCGTCGTCGCCCCGGGCAAGCTCGACCTGCCCGAACTGCAACAGGTGCTGCGCACGGGCGAAGCCTATCTGAAGATGCTGGTCGTCGGCGATTCGGTCTATGCCATGCTGATCGAGCCGACCGGCGCCCAGCTCTGGAAATCGGACATCAGCGCCGCGGCGCTCGACACCGCGGTCGATACGATCCGCTCGACGATCTCGATCGTCGAAAATGGCCGCCGCGTAACCTACCCCTTCGATGCCGCAACCGCGTATAAGCTGTATGGCCAGTTGTTCGCACCCGTCGCGGCCAAGCTGCCCACGGTGGCGCATCTGATCTTTGAACCCGATGGCGGCATGTTGCGGCTGCCGATAAACCTGTTGATTACCGCCGATACCGGGCTGGCCGCCTATGAACAGCGGTTGATCGACCCCAACGCCGATCCGTTCGACATGCGCCAGGTGGCGTGGCTCGGGCGCACGACGCGCCCCAGCACCGCGGTCTCGACGCTCGCGTTCCGCAATGCACGGCAGGCGGCCCCGTCAAAGGCGGCCAACCAGTATTTCGGGCTCGGCCAGAATCTGCCGATCAATGGCACCACCCTGCCATCGCTCGGCACTCGCGGCGCGGCGGGCGGCGCCGTTGACAGCGATTGCCAATGGGACGTGTCGCAATGGGCGCGCCCGATCTCGGCCGACGAACTGGTGACGGCCAGCAACGCCATGGGCCGCGATGCCGCAACCCTGCTCACCGGCGGTGCTTTTACCGACACCGCGGTGAAAAGCCGTACCGACCTAAACGACTATCGCATCATCCATTTCGCTACCCACGGCCTCGTCACCGCGCCGCGCCCCGCCTGCCCGGCGCGCCCGGCGCTGGTCACTTCGTTCGGGGGCGACGATTCGGACGGGCTGCTGACCTTCCAGGAAATCTTCGACCTCAAGCTTAACGCCGATCTGGTCATCCTGTCGGCGTGCGACACCGCGGGCGCCGCATCGGTCGCCGCAACGCGCGAAGCCGGGCTGTCTGGCGGCGGCAACGCGCTCGACGGGCTTGTGCGCAGCTTCATCGGCGCCGGTGGCCGTTCGGTAATCGCCAGCCACTGGCCGGCGCCCGACGATTTCGACGCGACCAAGCGTCTGATCGGCGGCCTGTTCGGTGCCAATCAAGGCACCAGCGTCGCCGATGCAATGTGGGGCACGCAGATGCGGCTGATGGACGACAAGCAGACGTCGCACCCCTATTATTGGGCAGGGTTCGCGATCATCGGCGACGGCGGTCAGCCACTCCTGCACGGAGGCAGCGCGACTGTTGCTGCGCCCATCGGGGAGGTAGCTGGCCGCGCCGCCCGCTGAGTCGATGACCCTGACCGAAACCACAACACCCGGGGCCGATCCGGCCGCGTCGGATAGCCAGCGGGCCGTGGTCCCGCTGGGCAAGCGGGTGCGCCGCCTGGTCATGCAGCTTGGCCCGTCGCGGTTGGCGGCGACGATCCTGTTCCTGATCGTCGCGATCCTGATCGCGCGCTTCAGCTGGCAGATGCCGCTGATCGATGCCGCCGAACGCGCGCTGTACGACGCCCGCGCGACGCTGATGGCGCCGCATGTCGAACAGGACAAACGCATCGTCCTCATTACCTATAACGACGAGACCCTGTTCAACACCGGCATCCGCTCGCCGCTCGACCGCACCCTGCTCGCCAACGCGCTGGGCAATATCGACCAGATGGGCGCCAAAGCGATCGGCATCGATATCGCCTTCGACTCGCCGCGCCCCGACGACGAGGTGCTGAAAACGCAGCTGCGCGCAATGACGACACCCACCTGGCTCGCCTACGCCGAGCAAGCGAGCAATCCGAACACGATTTTTTACGAACAGCAGAAATTTCTCGAAGCCTTCATTGCCGACGTCGCAACCGACAAGACCAAGCCGACCAGCGTCTTGTTCCAAACCGACGACGACAGCGTGATCCGCAAATGGCCCGGCCGACCCAGGAATCTGCCGCCATTGATGTCCAACGCCATGGCGCCGGTCGATGCGGCACATGCAAGTTTTCGCGGCAATATCCGCTTCCTCGTCCCCGCACGCGCCGCAAAGGGACAGGAAGAACCGGTTTTTGCCAGTATCCCGATCGACACCTTTGCGATGCCGATGGACGCCGACATGCGCACGGGCTTTTCCGAGCTGGTGAAGGACCGTTACGTCCTGATCGGCGGCGACATCATCGACAATGACCAGTTCAACACGCCGCTCAGCCGCTTCACCGATCCGATCACCGGCCAGCACGAAACGATGATCGGGCTGGAGGTGCACGCCCATATGCTGGCGCAGCAGCTCGACAAGGCGTGGTCGCGGCCGCTCGCCGGACCGGTGCTGTGGATCCTCGCCGTCCTGATCGTACTCGCGGGCGGGCTGACCAGTCTGATCGACCTGCGCGCGCGCTGGGTGGCGCTCGCTTTTCTGGGACAGATGGCGTTCTTCATCGCCTTCCCCTTCTGGCTCCACGGTCGCGGCGTCGATACCACCACGCTGCCGACCTTTGGTTGGGCGATCGGCTGGTTGTTCGGTTACGCGGCGGTGGGGACCGCCGCACGAACCGTCGGATCGCGCCAGCGCGCCTTTGCCCAATCGGCGCTCGGCAAATATCTGCCCGCCGACGTCGCCGCACAGATCATGCGCGACCCAGACCAGCTGTCGCTCCACGGCGAGCGGCGCAACATCTTCTGCGTCTTCACCGACCTTGAGGGGTTCACCAAGCTCAGTCATGCGGTGACGCCGGAAACCGTCGCGCGGCTGCTCAACGAATATCTTGATCGCCTCTCCGACATCGTCCTCGATCATGGCGGGACGATCGACAAGTTCGTCGGCGATGCCGTCGTTGCCTTTTGGGGCGCGCCGCTCAGCCGCCCCGATGACGGGCCAAAGGCCGCAGCCGCTGCGCTCGCCATGTATGAAGCTGGCGAGAAGTTTCGCATCGACATGGCCGAAGGCGTCCCGCCGCTCGGCATGACGCGCGTCGGACTGCACGTCGGTGACGCGATCGTTGGCAATTTCGGCGGCGAAGGGCGAATCCAATATACCGCGCTCGGCGATGCCATGAACACTGCCTCGCGGCTGGAGGCCGCCAACAAGGCGCTCAAGACCGGCGTGCTCATCTCGGCCGAAGCGGCGGCGCGCGCCGATCGCGACGATCTGATCCCCATGGGGCGGGTCACGCTGCGCGGCCGCGCGCAGCCGGTCGATGTCCTGACGTCGCGCCCCGACCTATCGATCGAACAGCGCGCCCGCATCGCCGCGGTGGTCGCTGCGCACACCGCGGGCGACAAAAAAGCCTATGTGATGGCCGCCACAGCGGCGGCGACCGAATTTAGTCAGGATGCAGCCATCATGTTCCTGATAGAACGCCTGAACAATACGAAGAATGGAGAAAGCTATGTCCTTTCCTGATCTGGCCATGCGCCGTCTGAGCCTCACGGCCGCCGCAGCCGTCATGGCGGTGGCCGTCGTCGGTACCGCCGCAGCGCAATCGATGGTCGTCCGCTCGACCGGGCCGTCGGCGGCGAAATATCCGACCGGCGCCAAGCTGAAATCCACCGACAAGCTGACCCTGGTGTCAGGCGACAAGGTGGTGCTGATGCAGGCGGGCAAGACGCGCACCCTGTCCGGCCCCGGGACGTTCGGTGCCAGTGCGACGATCCAGACCAGCCAGTCGATGAGCGGCACCGTGACGCGGATGCTGGCCAAGGGGCCAACGATGCGCTCACGCGGCGGATTTTCGCGCGGTCCGAACGATCCGGTCCCTGTCGAAGCGCGCGCGCCGAACCTGTGGCTGCTCGATTATCGCGAAGGCGGCACCTTTTGCGTTGTTGATCCCGCGACCTTGATGCTGTGGCGCCCGAACATGGAAGGCGACACCGCGCTGGAAATCGAAAGCGCCGGCAAAAAGACGACCGTCGCGATCGTCGACGGCGCCAATTTCCGCAAATGGCCGACAGATGTGCTGCCCGTGCAATATGGGGTAGATTACCGGCTGTCGGGCGGCGGCCTGGCCGCACCGGTCAACGTGCGTTTCGCAGCGCTGGAAAATGCGCCCGATACCGTGGAGGGATCGGTCGATATGCTGATGGCCAAGGGCTGCGCACCGCAGCTCAACCGACTGGTCGATGCCATGTCGGATGCCGAAGCGGGTTGAGGTGAACGGATTCGGGCGGGCATTGAACCCGGTCGAGCCATCTGATAACGAATAAAAGAAAATCTGCTGATCTAGCGGCAGAATCTTTCCTTGGGTCGAACAATTCGCACTGCCGGTTCCCGGCAGAGCCATAGAAATTTAGGCACCGCGATTTCGCGGTCGCGTTCGTGCTCAAGGGGTGGTGATGATTACGGGGGATTTGGGACATATTGCGCGCGTGCGGCCGAAACGGGCTGTGCTGCGCCGGACATTGGGCTGTTCGGCAGGATTGATCGCCTTCGTCTTGCCCACCGCCGCGCTGGCGCAGCCGACGCCGCAAATCCCGACGCGCGAGGAAATTCAGCAACCGACGCTGGCGCCGCTGACTCCGCCCAATGAACAGGTCGTATCCGCCGACGACAGCATCGAACGCGCGCCCTGCCCGCTCGCCAATCCCGAATTCGCCAATGTCCGTATCACGCTGCGGGGCGTCGAATTTTCCAGTGTCGACGGCATTGATTCGGCGATGCTGGCGCCAAGCTGGTCGGACAAGATCGGGCAGGATCTGCCGATTTCGGTCGTCTGCGACATCCGCGATCGTGCCGCGACGATGCTGCGCTCCAAAGGCTATCTCGCCGCAGTTCGCGTCCCGCCGCAGACGATCGACGACGGCATCGTCCGGCTCGACATTCTCGCCGCGCGCATGACCCGGATCGAAGTTCGCGGCGATGCCGGTGCCAACGAACGCCTGCTGCAACGCTATCTCTCGCGGCTCGACGACCAGCCAGTGTTCAACATCGTCGATGCCGAACGCTATCTGCTTCTGGCGCGCGACATTCCCGGGCTGGATGCGCGGTTGACGCTACGCCCCGGCGATGCCCCCGGAGATGTTGTTGGCGAGGTCACCGTGCTGCGGACGCCTTTTACATTTGACGCCAATATCCAGAATTTTGGATCACGCGACGTTGGGCGCTGGGGCGGCGTGGCGCGCGTCCGTTTCGCCGGGTTGACCGGCATGGGCGACCTGACCACCGCCAGTTTTTATTCCACCCCCGATTTCGACGAGCAACAGGTCGTCCAGCTGGCGCACGAGTTCCGCGTCGGCGGCGAAGGGCTGCGCTTTGGCGCCAGCTATACCTACGCCTGGACCCGGCCCGACATCGCGGCGTTCCCGATCAAGTCAAAGACGCAGATCGCCAGCCTGTTCGCATCCTATCCGGTCACCCTGACCCAGGCGCGGCGGTTCACCATCGGCGGCGGGCTCGACCTGATCGATCAGGACATCGGCCTCGGCGGGGTGCCGATCAACCGCGATCGCTTGCGCGTGTTCAACCTGCGTGTCGACGCGAGCTGGATCGACCCTGCCTCGGTCGCCGGCCGCAGCGGCTTCAGCCCCAGCGAACCGCGCTGGGCGCTTTCGACTGCCATCGAGGCGCGGCAGGGGGTCAATTTTCTGGGCGCCAGCGACGATTGCGGCCCTGGCGGCGCGACCTGTTTCCTGCCCGGAGCGGTGCCGTTGACCCGCGTCGAGGGCAAGCCCGACGCGTTCCTGCTGCGCGCCAATACGCTCGCCGAATGGCGGCCGCACAAATTGTTCACGTTGTCCGCCGCACCGCGCGCGCAATGGGCGAGCGATCCGCTGCTTGCATATGAAGAATTTTCGGGCGGCAACTTCACCGTCGGGCGCGGCTTCGATCCCGGCACGATTATCGGCGACAGCGGCGTCGGCGTTGCGGTCGAGGCGCGCTACGGATCGTTCGTCCCCGCCAATACCAAGGCGTTAGCTTTTCAGCCCTTTGCCTTTTTCGACGCCGCCTGGGTGTGGAACAAGGATGCCGCGTTCAACGGCCTTAATCCGCAGAAACTCTTTTCCGCGGGGGGCGGCGTGCGCGTTGCTTATGGCGATGTCGCCCGGCTCGACGTGACGATGGCGGTGCCGCTCAACCGCGGCGGCTTCCTGGCGCAAAAGCCCGATCCGCGCTTGCTGGTGTCGCTGACGACCCAATTTGGCGTGAAGGCGCGCTGACCCATGACGATGACATCAAGGACCATTGATATGCGTTCGACGGCCAACCCTGCACCGATCCACAACGGCAAGCGCCGCCTGCTCGAAAGCTGCGCGATCGTGGCGGGGCTCGCCGCCCTCGCTTATGGCGGTCCTGCGCTCGCCCAGGTCGCCGGCACGGGACAAGGCGTCACCGGCCCCGGGCTCAGCAACCCGACAATTTCGGCGCCGGGACCGGGACCGACGACCGTCAACACGACGGGTGATCAGACGATCATCAACTGGACGCCGTCGAACGCGCCTGTCGGCGGGGTGATCGACTTTCTACCCACCGGCAACTCGCTGAACTTTACCGGCACCGGCCAATATATCGTCCTCAACCGGTTCGTATCGGGTACGGGCGTGCCAATTGCCGATCAGATTGCCATCAACGGTACGGTCAACAGTGTGGACTTCGCCACTTCCGGCGGGCGTGGTGGCAATATCTGGTTCTACAACGCCGGCGGCATCCTGATCGGCGCGACCGGGGTGATCAATGTCGGCAGTCTGGTGCTGACCGCCAACGATGTCCTGACCACCGGTGGCCTGCTCGGTCCCTCGGGCGAAATCCGTTTCCGCGGCGCTGCGGGAGGTACGTCGAACGTGACGGTCGCGGCTGGCGCAGCAATCAACGCCAACAACCCGTTCAACCCAGGCGATAGCTATGTCGCGCTGGTCGCGCCGCGCATCGTCCAAGCGGGCGCCGTCCGCGTTGATGGCGCTGCGGCCTATGTCGCCGCCGAACAGGCCGATATTCGCATCAACAATGGCTTGTTCGACATCAATGTGCTGGTCGGCGCCGAAGGCGGCAACGTCATCACCCACAGCGGCACAACCACTGGCCCGGCCCACCAACAGGGCGATATCGATCAGAGCCGCATCTACATGGTCGCCATCCCCAAAAATGACGCGGTGACGATGCTGGTGTCGGGCCAGGTGGGCTATGAGGACGCGGTGACGGCGCAGACCGACCCCGATGGTGCTGTCGTACTGTCGGCGGGCTATAATGTCGTCAATGGCCAGATTGACGGCAGCCCGGTGGGCAATGCGGCGGCGAACATCACCGTCAACGATACGATTTTCCTCAGCGACACCACGGCGCGCGCCAGCGGAACGTTCCTGGGCCAGCCGCTGAGCACGATTCCCACCGGCCTGCCGATCGCCTTCATTCCGCCGCAGCTTGGCCGTATCGCAGTCCAGGGCAATGCGCTGTTCATCGGTGACGCCGGAGCGACAATCAACGTCAACGCCGGTCGTGCGGTTTCCGCAACGGGCGATATGATCGTCCGGTCGGGAGGCAATGCTGCCGGACCCGGCGCCGCGGCGGTCAATGTCACGGGCGGCGCCTTTGGGGTGCTCGGCGATCTCGTAATCGAAGCTGGCGGTGTCGTCGATGGCGTCACGGGCGACAGCGACGGTGGCGACGCACGGCTGACGATCAGCGGGGGAGCTGCGCAGGTTGGCGGCTTGGTGACGATCGCCGCCAACGCCACCGGTGGCGACATCTCCACCCAGGGCTCAACCGGCGGCAGCGGTCGGGCCGGGTCTGCATCGCTCGTCCTGACCGGCGGCGCATTCACGGCGAGCGACATCACCGTCAGTGCCGATGGTATCGGCGGCGACGGACTTGGATCGGGCGGTCTGGGCATCGGGGGAACCGCCACCATCGACCTGCTGGGCGGCACGATCGACGTGGCTGACCTCATCGCCTCGGCCTCCGGGACAGGCGGCCAGGGGTTGGCGGGCAACGACGGAGAGCCGACCAACATCATTCCGGGCGGCGTCGGCGGGGTCGGCGCTGGCGGACAGGCGGCGATCAATATCGATGGCGCCACCGTCCAGGCGAGCCTGGTTGCCGCCTACGCATCCGGCCAGGGGGGCGAAGGGGGCGGCTTCAACAATATCTTTTCCTTCAGCGGCGTCCCCGGCACCCCGGGCGATGGTGGCACGGGGAACGGCGGCAGCGCCGCCGTCAACGTGGCGAGCGGGACGCTCGACACCGGCAGCCTGATTGTCGATGCCGCCGGCATCGGCGGTCAGGGCGGCAGCTCATTCTTTTCCAGCAGTTCGGGCAGCAGCACCGGCGTTGGTGTCGGCGGAACGGGC
Source organism: Sphingopyxis sp. UBA6723 (assembly GCF_002454115.1). Lineage (GTDB taxonomy): Bacteria > Pseudomonadota > Alphaproteobacteria > Sphingomonadales > Sphingomonadaceae > Sphingopyxis. The sequence goes on from NZ_DKIH01000011.1 coordinate 92,054, forward strand.
GGCACCGGTCAGGGGGGGGTAGCAACGCTGGCCCTTGCCACCGATATCGACGCCGGGTCGGTTCAGGTGGCCGCTCGCGGTCAGGGCGGCGCAGGCGGGTTGCACAATGTCGGTGGCAACGGCGGCGACGCCGGGGGCGGACTGGCGCAGATGATCGTCAGCGGCTTTAATGCCGGGCTATTCTTTATGAACCTTGATGCCAGTGCCACCGGCGGCAATGGCGCAGCGGGGCGCGACGGCAACGGCGGCAATGGCGGCAGCGCGGTTGGCGGAACGGCCAGCGCCGTCGCCGAGGGCACCGACGGACGGTTTGAAGCCCGCGGTATCGTCTTTGCAACCGCCGGACGCGGCGGCAATGGCGGCGCGGGCGGACTGGCCCCCTTTGCTTCGATCACCGCCGCGCCGGACGGTGGCGACGGCGGCAATGGCACCGGTGGCGTTGTCGAACTGTTCGCGACCGACGGCGGCGTGATCAGCCTGACCCCGGGAAGCAGCGGCCCCCAGACGCTGGGGAGCAATGGCTTCGGCGGTATTGGCGGCCAGGGTGCCGACCATTTCGGCGCCGGGCGCCAGTCGGGTGATGGCGGCGATGCGGGCGCAGGGAGCGGCGGCGTTGTCCGCTTGATCGCCGACGGCGGTACCATCACGACGACGCAGGCGGTGACGATCACGGCACAGGGCGTGACGGGGTCCAGCGGTGGCGGGGGAACCGGATTCGGCGGCGCCACAAACGGCGTGGCGGGCGCATCGGCCATCGCCAGCACTGGCGGGCGTGCCGTGCTGGAATCGGCCAGCGGCGGGCTGATCGCGCTCGGCAATACGATCATTGACGCGGATGGCGATCTGGCAGGACGCATCGAATTGCGCACTGATGAGAATGCATCGAGCAGCATTGCCTTTACGACGCTCTCAGCCAGCGCGCTCGGTGAAGCCGCGCCGACCGGTGGCAACATCGAAGAAGCCTTGACCGGCATTTTTGTTGCCGTCGATGGCGGCACCATTGGCACGACCGGCGACGCGACGCTGGAGACGGGAAGCGCAGTGGGCGCCCATGCGCGCAGCAGTGGCAGTTTCAGCGCTGGTGGCAACCTGTTGATAGAGGCGGGCGAACGCTTTGACGTGCGCCATGATGCGCGAAGCGGTACCGCGGCGACGATAGGCGCTGCCGGTGACTTTACCATCACTGCACCACAGGGAATTTTCGGTACCCCAGGCAGCCTGCTGGGCGCCGGTGGCGATTTGACGCTGTCGGTCACGGCGGGACCGATCCAGGTCGATGCGCTCGATTCGGGCAATGACATCGTCATCACCGCCGCGGGCGCCGTTTCGGTTGAACATGCCGAAGCGGTCAATGATTTCACCGCCAGTGGCGCCAGTTTCCGCACCGGGCTGAATTCGATCATCACCGGCGGCGATATCCTCATCACCTCGCCCGGCGCGGTCGATCTGGGCAATTCAACCGCGGGCGGCTTCGTTCAGGTCAATGGCCAGTCGATCCTGTTCAACAACATCGATGCCGGGTCGTCGGTCTTCCTGACCGCGACCGGCAACACCCCCGGCGCCGAAGGGATCAGCGGCGGATCGATCGATGCAGGCGGCAGCATCAACCTCAACGCAACCCGCATCGCCATCAACGGCGAGATTGCGGGCGGCGGAGCCCTGTTTGCCAACGGCAGCGCCGGACCGGTAGCCATCGCGCTGGCAGATATGGGCGATTTCATATCGGTTTCAGCCACCGGTGACATCACCGGCACCTATAATGCCGTGGGCAGTATCCAGCTCACCTCGGGCGCCAATATCAGCGCATCGGCGAACGCAACGGGCTTTGAAAGTTCGAGCAGCGGCACTCCGATCGCCGCCAGCGTGTTCATCGATGCGGGTGGCGACGTCGTCCTGACCAACAACAGCGCCACCGGCATGTTCGGGGTGCGCGCGGGCGGTACGGCGTCGGTCAATGGCGTCAATGCCGGCGAAGATGCGCTGGTTTTGGCGGGCACCACCGCGGCGCTCACCAACATTACGGCGGGCGACGACCTGACGGTCACGGCACCGGGAGGAATCGTAGCCAACGGTCTTGCGACGACCGGCACCGGCCCCGACAATCGAGCGCTGATCTATGGCCCGTTCAGCCCGTCCGGCCCCAGTTTCTTCCAGATCACGTCTTCGCCGCCCAACCAATCGAATATCGTACTGACCGCATCGACAGGGACGATCACCGGCGGCGGCATCAACGCGTTCGACAATCTGACGCTGACCGCTTCGGGCGCCGTGGCTACGACCGGCACGCTGGCATCGGGCCTTGCGACACGGATCGAAGGTAGCAGTATCAGCTTTGCCGCGATCGACGCCGGCAACACCGTCGACCTGTTGGCCGCGAACGCCATATCCGGCGTCGGCATTGCGGCAGGCGGCGACATCAATCTGATTGGCGACAGCGTAGGGCTCACCGGTGCTGTGACCGGCGACGCATCCTTCTTTGCCTTTGGTCTGGGCGGCGCCGTTGCGGTCAATCAGGCCGACGTGGCTGGAACGATCTCGATCTTTGCCGATGGAAATTTGACCGGCAGCTATGTGGCGGGCGGCGACGTCCGGCTGAATTCCAACGCCAATATCGACGTCTCGGCGACCGCGAACGGAGGCTATATCGATGCTAACGGCGTGACCACCCGGGGCAACCTGTTTGCGGAGGCCGCGGGGAACGTCGTGCTGGCGAACAGCGCGGCGGCGCGCATGTTCGGCGTCAGCGCCGGTGGGTCGGCGACGATCGCGGGCGGCAATGCGGGCGAGGATATGCTGGTCCTGGCCGGCACGACCGCATCGCTCAGCGGCATAACGGCCGGCGACGATGTTGACGTCAGCGCAGGTGGCGATCTCACCGCCAACGGCGTGAACGCCACGGGCGCCGGGGCCGATACTGCGTTTCTGAGCTTTGTGCCGGGCAGCGGCTTTACGATCAATTCAGGCGAGGGGATCTCGGCGACCGACGGATCCGACGTCAGGCTGACGGCGGGTGGTTCGATCGGTGCGTCGGCCCTGTCGGCGGGCGATGACATTTTTGCCGCAACAACGGGCGCGATCGCGATCAACGGCGCGACCACATTTGGCCTCGGCGCCACGGGGGGCAGCAGCAACATCCGGACGCAGGGCGGCGACACCACCCTTGCAGCGCTGAATGCCTTCACCGATGTCCTGGTCACATCGACCGGCACGATGAACGCCACCGGCCCAATCGCCGCCGGGCGTGATGTTACGATCACCGCGTCAAGCGCGAATCTCGAATCGCTGGCCACCCCTGGCGGTACGATCATCGAAACGGTGAGCGCCGGAAACAACCTGTCGATTACGACGTCGGGCGACATTGTGGGCGGCCGCGTCCGCGCGGGGGGCGATCTGACGCTCACCGGCGACAGCATCGACATCACCCGCGCTCAGACGACCGGCACGGGTCAGCTAACGCTGACCGGCGCAAGCGGCGTCAATTCCACCAACATTCAGGCGGGCGGCGCGACATTGCTTAATGCAAGCAACGGCGCTGTAACGTCCGACGGCCTGATCTCGACCGGCCCGGTGACCGCGACCGGCAACAGCATCAACCTGCGCACCGGGGGCAACATCGTCTTTGCCGTCCTCGATGCCGATGCTGGCGACGCGGTGGTAACCAACGGGTCGGGAACGCTGACGATCACGTCGAGCGTCGTCGCGGGTCGGACCACCCTGACCTCTGAAAACGGCAATGACATCGTCATTTCAGCGTTGGCCGCCGATGCCACCGACATCACGTCGGAAGGCGACATCGTGATCAACGGTGTGCTGACAGCGCGCAATATCGCGCTGCGCTCGAACGACATCATCATCGCCAGCGGCGCACGCGTCGGCACGGCAGGCAGTACCGAGGGGCTGTCGATCGAGAATAACGACGTGTTCAGCCAGACATTCGTCGGCGGCACCGGCACCCGCAATGGTTTCCACCTCGATGCCAGCGAACTCACGCGGCTGTTCGGCACCGACATCGAAGTCTTTGCGCCCGAAGTCGAAGCCGCCAACAGTGCATCGGTCGGCAGCAGCGCGCCGCCCGACATCATCGTCGATAGCTTCACGATCGCCGGGGGCGCCGCTGGATCGAACCTGGGCGCCAATGGCGCGCTGACCATCCGCACCCCCGGCAAGATGCGGGTGATCGGCAATGTCCAGCTGACCGGCCTGTCCGACACCAATGCGCTCAACCTGTTCGCAGACGACGCGCTGGAAGTCATATTGGGTCAGGGGACAGTGCGGCTGGTCAACGGCAGCAACGCCGCCGGACAGCTCAACATGGTGTCCGACGACATCATCGTCGCCACGCCCGCCGCGATCGGCGACGTCGGCGCCGCGACAACAACCGATGCGATCGAAGCGCGCCTCGCACAGAATGACGGTGTGCTCCTGGACGAAGGGTCGCTGTTCGCGCGCGGCATCCGCGCCGAAGTCATTGGCGGCTTTTATGTCCAGAACAGCGGCACCGGCACCGAATTCGCCAATCGCCGCGGGCTGACTTTTGGCGGGGGCGGGCTTGACGTCCTGACCGAAGGCACATCGCGGATTGTCATCAACGGCGTTCAGATCAGCACGGATGGCCAGGTCACCGGGCTCGACACGGTGCCATTGCTCACCATCGGCGGATCGGCGCCGACGGCGGGCAGCTTTGATCCGCGCTCGACCTTCAACGGATGCCTGATCGGCAATGTCGCCAGCTGCTCGGCGGTGACGTTCGATTTCGAAAACAGCTTCCCGGTACAGGATGTGATCGAAGAAGCCGCAGATGCCGAGGATGAGGATGGCAATGGTCAGAGCCTGCCAGTGCCGCTGATCACCATGCGCGACCTTGATCCGCTCAGCGGCGAACCGTTGCTCGACGATCCGGTAACCGGCGCGGGCAACGACGATCTGTGGACGCCGACCGAGCAGCCGTAAGGCTTTCGGTTGACGGAGCCGCTCGGGGCGGGGCATGGGCGGCGGTATGACCGACGTCCCTGCCCCGCAGCCGCTGATGCTGTTCAACAGCCTGACGCGCCAGCTGGAAGAATTCCAGCCTGTCCACCCCGGTGAAGCGCGCGTCTATAGCTGCGGCCCGACGGTCTATAATTATCCGCACATCGGCAATATGCGCGCCTATGTCTTTGCCGACACATTGGGCCGGACGCTGTCGTTCAAGGGTTACAAGCTTACCCACGTCATCAACATCACCGACGTCGGTCATCTGACCGACGACGCCGATGCGGGTGAGGACAAGATGGAGAAGATGGCTGCGGAGAAGGCGCAGTCGATCTGGGACATCGCGCGCCACTATACCGAGGCCTATTGGGCCGACGTGAAGGCACTCAACATCCGCCAGCCCGCCCACTGGTCGATCGCCACCGATTACGTCCCGCAGATGATCGAGTTTGCGAAGGCGATTGCCGACAAGCATTGCTACGAGCTGGAGGGCGGCCTCTATTTCGACACCTCGACGGTCAGCGACTACGGCGCGCTGGCACGCGCAAAAACCGATGAAGGTGAGGGCCGCATCGACGAAGTCGAGGGCAAGCGCCACGCCGCCGATTTTGCGATCTGGCGCAGGACGCCCGCGGGCGAGACGCGCCAGATGGAATGGGATTCGCCCTGGGGCCGCGGCGCCCCCGGCTGGCATCTGGAATGTTCGGTGATGTCCGAAGCCTTGCTCGGCTTTCCGTTCGACATCCACACCGGCGGCATCGACCATCGCGAAATCCACCACCCGAACGAGATCGCGCAGAACCAGGCGCACAGTTGCAGCGACGCCAGCGGCGCGCGCATCTGGATGCACAATAATTTCCTGATCGAACGCAGCGGCAAGATGAGCAAGAGCGCGGGCGAATTCCTGCGCCTGCAACTGTTGATCGACAAAGGCTACCACCCCCTCGCCTATCGCCTGATGTGCCTGCAGGCGCATTATCGCAGCGAGCTGGAGTTTTCGTGGGAGGGGCTGGGCGCGGCGCTGACGCGGTTGAAGCGGATGTATAAAGCCGTCGCTGTTCGAATGTGGGAGGAATTCCAGCAAAAAGGCGATCCAATCGACGCGCCCTCACAATACGAACCCATTGCTCGTGACAAATGGCACGAAAGGGAAGTATTAGGTTATCTTCAGGATTTCGACGAAGCAGTGTCGGATGACCTGAACACGCCTAAAGCCCTCGTGGTAATCGAAGCGATCCTAGGCGATCCGACGATAAGCGATAGGCTCCGCTGGCATCTTATCGCAACGATAGATCAAGTGCTTGGTCTTGACCTGCTTCAGCGTAAGCGCACCGACCTCCGCATCCGCCCCAAAGCCGCCACCATTACCGAAGAAGAAATCGAAGCCGCCCTCACCCGCCGCAAGGAAGCCCGCGCGGCCAAGGACTTCGCGACCTCAGACAAACTCCGCGACGAACTCACCGCCGCGGGGGTCGAGGTGATGGACGGTGACCCGCTCGGCTGGGACTGGCGGCTGGAGGCGTAAACGAACCTGATAATCCGTTCGTGTCGAGCGAAGTCGAGACACCCGGAAGGAATGCACTAGACGATCGGCATCTCGACTTCGCTCGATGCGAACGGGAATGGGAGAACAATGCAATGACCAAAACCATCACCATCCTGTCGGGACTCATCCGCCCGCTCGTCGAAAACCGCCTGCCCGACTGGGTCGAACCGCGCTTTTTTCAGTCGAAGGACGAAGCGCTCGCGCTCGCGCCCGACGCCGAAATCGGCTGGTTCGACATGTATGACAAGAAAGACATGGCCGCGGTGATCACCGCCGCGACCCGCCTCAAATGGCTGAACTCGATCTACGCCGGGGTCGACGGCATGCCGCTCGATCTGCTCGCCCATCGCGGTACGGTGGTCACCAACGGCGCGGGAATCAACGCGATCACCATCGCCGAATATGTCGTGATGGGGATGCTGACCGTCGCCAAGGGCTACCGCGACGTCGTCCGCGCGCAGGAGCGCCGCGAATGGTTGATGGACTCGCCGGGCAAGGTCGAACTGTTCGGGTCGAAAGCGCTGCTGCTCGGCTATGGCGCGATCGGTAAGCTGATTGAGGAGCGGCTGAAGGCATTTGCGGTCGACGTGACCGTGGTGCGTCGCTCCCCCGGACCCAACACGCTGACCCCCGACCAATGGCGCGCGCAGCTGAGCGATTTCGACTGGGTGATCCTCGCGGTTCCCGCGACCCCCGAGACCGACGGCATGATCGGCGCCAGCGAACTCGCCGCGATGAAGCCGACCGCGACGCTAATCAACATCGCGCGCGGCAGCGTCGTCGATCAGGACGCGCTGGTCGCCGCGCTGAACGAACAGCAGATCGCGTCGGCCTTCCTCGACGTCACCACCCCCGAACCGCTGCCCGCCGACGATCCGCTATGGAGTCTCGACAACGCCCACATCACCATGCACCTGTCGGGCCGCGCGCAGGACAAGATGTTCGTCCGCTCGGCGGAGCGGTTTCTGGAAAATCTGGGCCGCTGGAATAGGGGCGAGGCGGTGGAGCCGCGGGTGGATTTGACGCTGGGGTACTAAATATCTCGTCGCCCCCGCGAAGGCGGGGGCCGCTGTCGGTTTACGCAGCGAGGCAGGGAAAAGCCGACGGCGGCCCCCGCCTTCGCGGGGGCGACGGTCATTAGCCCGGCCGTTCCGCTTTCAACTCGCGCACCAGCGGCTGCAGATGCGCGTCATATTTCGCCAGCATTGTATGCGCCCCGGCGAAGTCGTAAAAGCTCACCAGCTCGCGGCCATTCCAGCGGTGCAGCGCATAGGCCGGGTCTTCGGCCACAATCATCGGGCGGTCGTCGGGACGGTTCTCATCGATCGGACGGAGGTCGAGTGAGACTTGCGGCGCGGTCGACGAGCAGATCGCCACCGTGCGCCCTTCCCACGCCACGGTCACGCTGCGATGCAAATGACCGCAGATCAGCCCGCGCACCTGGCTGTGCTTGCGCACCACCTCGGTAAAGGTCGCGACCCACGGCTCATCGGGATGGGTGTTCATCCACTCGATGCCGCTTTCGATCGGCGGGTGGTGCATCACGATATAGGTCGGCTTGGCCGGATCCTTCGCCAGTTCGGCGTCGAGCCACGCCGCGCGCACATCGCAAAAAGCGCCGCCATGGCGCCCTTCCTCCAGCGTATCGATGGTCACCAGCCTGAGCTCGGGCAGCTCGATCGCATATTGGACAAAGCCATTGCCGTCGTCGAGCCCGGGAAAGCGCGCATGAAAATTGTCGCGCAGATCATGATTGCCGACGCTGACCCACACCGGAAAGGGGCAGCGTGAAAAGGCGTTGGCGAGGCGGCGATAGCTGTCCTCGTCGCCGCGGTCGGTAACGTCGCCGGTTGCGAGCAACAGGTCGGGACGGTTCGGCCCGTCGATCAGCACGTCGAGCACCTCGTCGAGGCGTTTGCGGTTATATTCGGCCGGATTGTCCGGATCGAACCCCAAATGGATATCGGTGATCTGCGCGATCAGCACATCCGTCCCCTGCTGCGCCGGTTAGCGACCCCGGTCCCGACCCTATCCGCCCCGTCTTGCCCCATGCAAGGCTGGTGTGCGCCACGTCACATTGTACAGACCCCGCGTGCCGCTGCCTGTGATCCCACTCACACCATAGGTAGCACGCAGGGGTTTATTTGTGATTGCCGCGGCATTTACCTTCCGCTGACGGTTCGGAACCCACGGCTGTCCGCCGTCCGAATGATATTCGTGGCACATCGCGCAGGACGATTCGGTCGCGGTTTCGACCTTGACCAGCCGCGCCCCGCCCTCGCCCACATGGCAATCGCGGCATTGGCGCAGGCCAGGAATCAGCAGCTCGGTCGATGTTTTCGACGCAGGCGCGGCGGTATGGCAATCGGCGCAGTCGGTTTCCCTGTGCGCATCATGGTCGAACCAGCCCTTTTGCAGGTAACGCGCGGTCTGGCTCACCGCCGCAACGCGCCAGTTGTTCCCGGCCTGCGGGGCAAAGATCGTGTGGCAGTCGTAACAGGCGCCGCCTTTCGAGAACACCGCGCGCACCGCGTCCTGTGCCCGGCTGGGCCGCACCGCCACCTCGTTGAAATAGATGTTGTACACCTGCCCTTCGGCATAGGCACCGGGGCGCCGCCGCTGCATCCCGCCAAGCTGCAACGGCCGCGCGGGCGGGGTCGAGCGGTAATAAGCGGTGAGATCGGCGACGACCTGATCGGGTTCGCCATGACGCAGCGTGCGCGTCGTCCCGCCGACGGTCTCGAACGCCAGGCTGTGGCACATCGCACAGTCGCGCTCCATCTCGACCGGCTTCACGCGCACCCCGTCGGCCTCGACCCGGTGGCAATTTTCGCACTCCAGCTTTTGCCCGAAATCATAGCGGCCGCGGAAACTCGCCGCCATCCGTGCGACCCCGCCGGTCGCTTGCAGGTGAACATCGTGCGGGAATTTTAGCCCGTTATAATCGACCGTCCCTTTGCCGGGCGCGGCGCGCGCCAGCTTGGCACCCGGCGCAGCCCGAACGAGCGGGCGAAACTCGGGGTGGCCGGTCCCGAAATCGGCGGCATCGCCCAGCATCGTCGGATGCCCCGCCGTCTTCAGCCGCCCCTGCATCCCGTCGTGGCAGTCGGCGCAGAATTTCTGCGGCGTCGCGGGCATCGGCCCGGCGCCTTCATGCTCGGTGTGACAATCGACGCAGCGCCCTTGCGGCCGGTTGAACACCTCACCGACATTCGCCAGCAATTTGTCGAAGCCGCCGTCGGGCGCCCGCGCTGCAAGCAGCATCGCGGTCGGCGCTCCGGCGTGGGCGGTGCTCATCGCCTTATGCTCGCCGGTGTGGCAGCTGACGCACGCCGTGTCGGTGACCGCAACGAACGGTTCGACATGGCACGACTGGCAATCGTCCTTCAGGCTCGCGTGCGCGCTCGACAATGGTCCCGACGACCAGCTGCTATCGGCATGGAAGCCTTCAGGACGCTCATCGACATTCTTATAGCTGTACCAGGCCCAGATCGGCCCGACCAGAAAAGCGAGCAGCATCAGCAACCCGAACGCCCACGCCCCCATCCGCTTGCCCAGCATCACGCCTTGCAACGAAAACGCCTTGGCCTCGTCGACATCCTTCGACGATTGCGACAGTTCGTCGATGCGCTCGACAAGCAGGATGATCTTGTCATCCTCGCGCGCGATCGTCAGCCGATGCCCGCCGAAACGCAGCTCGCCGCCCGAACCGCTGTCGATATCGGCGACGGTCTCGCTGCGTCCGTTGAGGTCGAATCCCAGCCCCTCGCTCGCGGCGACGCGGACATGACGCCCGTCGCCGCTGCTGATCGTTGCATGATGCGGATTCACCGCCAGGTCGGCGACGTGGATGATGTTCGAACTGTCGCGGCCCAGCGTGATCGTGTCACCCGGCAGCGGCTGATCGCGGACAATCTGCTTGCCCGTCTTGGTCGTCGAAATGCGGCGCAGGATGAAGCTCATCGTCCCCGCCTCACCAGTAGAAAAAGACGCTGATGATGTGCGCCGACAGCGCCGCGATCAGCGCAAAGGTCAGCGGCACATGCACATAGAGCCATATTTCGAGCAGTGCGCGCAGCCGCAGATGCGCGCGGAGCCGCGCCAACGCCGCAACCTTTTGCTTGAGCAGCCCGACAACCTTTTCGCGCGCCGCGGCATCGCTGCTCTGCGACGCCGCCAGCGTGCGGAGCGCCGCCGCGGTCGCGCAATTCGGATAACGCCCGCTGAGCCGCGCGCCGATGCCCCCCGCGAACGGATCTTCGTCGAGCGCAGCCAGCACCGGCGCGGTATCGGCGGGGGTCAGCGGCTGAGCGGCGGTATGCAGCTGGCGGTCGAATGCGCGGATCGCCTCCAGCATCTGCATCTGCGTCATCTCGTCGCGGTTGTTCGACAGCGCCGCGGGCAGGGTCGCATAAACGATCACCCCGTATAGCCCCGACAGGATCACCAGCATCATCAGCGCCCACGCCAGCGTGTGGACGTTCCAGCCGAGCTGGAAACCGGTATGCCAGGTGCCGATGACGATCAGGCTGAGCCCCAGATAGACATGCGCCGACGTCCAGGCCTTGAGCGACCAATAATCATTCGTCATCTTGCGCTTGCGATAGCCGAGCGCGGTCAGCCACAGGATCAGCCCCGCGCCGATCGTGCCCAGCGTGTAGCCGTACCAGCTGCCGCCATTATGCCGCGGCGTCACATCGACCAGCGCATAGGAAATGATGATCAGCAGGCACAGCCCGCCCGAAATCTTGGCCCAGCGGAAGCCGGCGTAACGCAGAAAGCCCTCATGCTTGCGCTCGCGCACCCGCTCGGTCTGCGTCGCCCTGTTGCGTCGCCGTCGAAAGAGCGAGGCCATCAGTCGGTCCCCTCTTCCAGCCGCGCGATCGACAGGAATTCTTCGGGCGAGACGCGGATCGCAGCACCCGTCGGACACGCGCGCACGCACGCCGGGCCACCCGCGATTCCCTTGCACATGTCGCATTTGACCGCGATTTTCTTGGGCTTTTCGTCGCCCAATTGCTTCTTGGTCCATTTTGGCGACGGTTCGCCCGGTCCCGGACCAAAGCCGGTGAGCAACCAGCGCAGCAGGCTGGGCTTTTCAGGCGGCGCCGCTTCCATGCGGATCACGCCATAGGGGCAGTTACGCATACAATTGCCGCAGCCGATGCACCCGGGCTCCATGAAGACTTCGCCGTCGGGGCCGCGATGGATGACGTTCGGCGGACAGTCGGCCATGCAGTGTGGATGCTCGCAGTGGCGGCAGCTGGTCGGCACGTGCAGATGGGCAAAGGTCTTGCCCGCCTCGCGGTCGAGCCGCGACAGGCCTTCATGGCTGTCGGCGCATGCTTTCTCGCAATTGTCGCAGCCGACGCACAGATTCTCGTCGATCAGCAGCGCGTCGGTCGCCTCGCCCAGCCCCTCCTTCATGATGAAGCTCGCGGTGTCTGAATACAAATCGACCGCGCTCGAATAGCTGGCCTTGCGAGATTCGATGAAGTCGTTCATCGCCGCGCGCTCGGCGACCGCGGCCTCGGTCGCCGCGCGCACCTGCGGCCGCGCGGCGAGCATCTTGCGGAAGCTCTCGCCGGTCAGCTTGATCAGTTCGGCGCCGACGGCCGCCTTGACCGTGGCATTTCTGGGCTGCCCGCTCAGCACCCCCATCTCGCCGAAAAAACTCCCCGCCGGCAAATAGCGCAGGAAGATCGGTTTGCCGCCGATGTCCTTCTCGACCACCATCGACCCCGACCGGATGACATAGACATCGTCGCCTTGCTCGCCCTCGGTCAGCACGACCTTGCCCGCGGGGACGCGCTCGACCTCGGCGGTATCGACCACCGGCGCCAGATCCTCCACCGTCAAACCGCCCTTGAAGATCTGGAGTAGCTGGCGTTCGAGCGAGATGCGGTTGATCACGCGCTTGGCGCCCGGCACCGCCGCCATCAGCTTGAGCGCCGCGGTGCGCGACACTTCGACAAAGATGCTGTCCTCGCCGGCGCGGATGGTCGCGCCGCGCTTGCGGCCCGAAATTAGCCCGACCTCGCCAAAGATCGACCCCTGTTCGATCGGCACGGTGAAATCGGGACCGACTTCGACCACCGCATGGCCGTCGGCAATCGCGAACAGCGACGATCCCGGATCGCCCTTTTCGAACACCGCCTCGCCCTTGCGATAGAAAGCGACCTTCGAATCGAGCATGAACTCGCGCATCTGCAGCGGCGACACATCGGCAAAGATGCGGATGCGGGTGCGCAGATATTCCAGCCAGTCGCTGACCGACTTTTTCTGCGGCAGATCGGCAAAGATCGCCGCCAGATCCTTTTCGTCGGCGGGGGTCAGTCCCGTGTTGCCGTTCAGAAACTCGACGACGTCATAGCCCTGATTCATGCAATGCTTGATCAGCGGATAACCCGCCAGCGCGCCGATGACATAGAGGCCGGGCACCGTCGTCTCGAACGTCGGCGACAGCTTCGGAAACGCCTCGCGGTCGGGGCCGGTGAACTCGATCCCCATCGATTCGACAAAGCCGCGCGGCGCGACCGACCCCAGGCGCGCGACGATCACATCGCACTGGATTTTCTCGTCGCCATTGGGGGTTTCGAGCGTCAGCCAGCCGGGTTCGACGAGCTTCGGCTGGGTTTCGGTGCGGATCGACATAAAGCCATTCTCGCCCGCCTCCATCATGTCGGCGACATTCTTCGCCTTGGCGCGCGCGAAATCCTTTGAACGGTTCAGGATGGTGACGGTGTTTTCCAGCGCCTCCTCGGCGACCCCCAGCGCGTTCTCGATCCCCGCGTCGCCCGATCCGACGACGGTGATATGCTTGTCCTTGAAATCTTCGGGATCGTCGACCTGATAGATGATGTGCGGCAGGTCGGCGCCGCCGCAGCGCATCCGGTTCGGATTGCCCTGCGTCCCGATGGCGAGGACGATATTTTCGGCGTGAAAGACATCGCCCTTCGCGGTCTTGATCGCGAACGATCCCTTTTCGCCGGTCACTTCGGCAACCTCGGCGTGATATGCCACATTCACCTTGTTGTTCGCGGCATCCTCGTCCCAATTGCCCAGGATATATTCGCGCGCGCCCTCGGCAAAACGGCAGTCGGAGCGCAAGTCGAGCCGTTCGGGCGTCGCCAGCACGCGCTTGCCCTTCTGATATTTGAAGATGGTGTCCGACAGATGGTCGGTCTTTTCGAGCAGGATGTGACTGAGCCCCAGCTGCGCGGCGCGCGATGCGGCGCTGAGCCCCGCCGGCCCCGACCCGATGATCGCGACCTTGACGGGCTCGCTCATGCGCGCACCAAGCTGCGGCGAAAGCCGATATCGCAATCGCTGGTCGTGATGCTGACGAACACGCGCACGGGCATCCTACCCCCCTCTCGCCAGCCCCCCGGCGAATATATAACGGATGCGACCCGGACTATATGTCCTGGATGTAGAGCTATGCCCTTGAAAGCGGGGAAAGGTCAACCGCTAGCGGCTTTACGGCAGCTGCGAGTGGCGGTGGCCGGGACCAGATCAACTACGCGCACGCCGCGCGACGCATTGTTTCAGCCGGTCACGCGCCGCGTGTCCGCCCGTCCAGTCCACCTTGGCAACCGATTTACCCTTGATTTGCAAGTCGAAGCCGTGGGTGTCGAGCATATTGTCGAGCAACGCATCGACCGACGGAATGGCCAGCGCGATCGCCCCATAGGCTTCCCCGGGCAAACGGTAATTATATGCTTCGACCGTCTGCGGCGGGCTTCCGTCCGACTGGACCAGCGTCACCTTGATCCTGTCTACTCCGACCGGCTGCGGGATGTCGTCGCTCCAAAAGGTGAGCAGCGCCCCCTCATAGTCGCCCCCTGGGCCGGAAACACGGACCAACCCGTCCTTTTTCCAGTAAAAGGCGGCACAATATTCGCCTGGCGCCGGTTTGGCATGATCCTGAAAAAAGTCCCAACCACCATTTTCGTAGCGGGCGTAACGCGGGTCTTTCATCATTTCGGCCCGCCGCGCCATGTTGTCGACATTCTGCTGCATCAGCGCGATCATGCCCGTGGCGACGCTCATCCGGTCGCGCATCGGGTCCGCTGGCGGTTCTGCATAGCGCGGGCCGCCGTCGTCTGGTTCGCCCTGCTGCGGTGTCGCCGCGATATCCATCATCTGCCGGTGATGCTCGGCATTCGCGGCGCAGATATTGGGCAGGTCGGAACAGGCGGCGGCCGGGCCGCCAAACGACAGCGCGAGCATCGCCCCCGCACCGGACAGCAGGCATTTGATCAACAAGGGGCGTGGCATCGGGCGTCTCCGAAATAGCGGGGCAAGACAACAGATGGGGGAAGGCTGGAAAGCGACATCCTCACTTCACATCCTCGATCACCTGCATCCGCGGCGTCGCGGCGTCATAGGTGGCGATGACGCGGCATGACGACGGCGGGCAAATCCGGTCGATGCGTTCCTTGACCGTGACAGGATCGGGATAGGTCGGCAGAAAACCACCGAGCGGCGACTTTTTCCTCTTTTTCTTTGGCGCCCCCGGCAAGGCCGTGGTCCAGCGGTTTTTCCCGCTGCCATCGACAAAGTGAACCAGGACGGCGTTCGTGTTGACCACGCCGCGTTCGGCGATCTTCTCGCCGTTCAGGGCGTAAGCGGTGATGGCGCAAGGTACCCCGGCATCAGCCGTGCAGCGATCGAGAATGGTTTTGCGCGTTGCCGCCGAATTCTCCTTTCCGCTGATCAGCCAGCTTTTTTTGTGCGACGCCGCCGTCGGGTTCTCCGGTTGGGCAACCATCGCCCAGCGGTTCTGGTTCAGCTTGCCCTTCGGAAAATAATCTTCCGACTGATCGAGATTGGGGTCGAGGTCGAGGTAGATCGAACCCGGCTCGAACCCGTTCAGCGTGTCGCAGCCAAAAGATTTGCTTAAACAGTCGCGCATTGCCGGATCGGGATTGACAAGCAAGCCATTGCCGGTCGCTTCCTTCAACCAGAACTGACCCATGCCGTCTTGTGAAACAAAGACTTGGCTGGCGGTCTTGTCACCCCCACCCCCCACGGCGGCGGCGATATAGCATCCGCCGCCGGTTGCAGCGTTGCAGCCCGCCAAAGCCCGCTTCTTGGCCGCATCGATCGTTTTATGGGCAGCCGACGCCCAAATGGACCCCGTATCGGCATGATAGGCGACCGCCACGAACCCGGGCCTTTTGGGGCGAGGCGGCAGGGTCGCGGATGGCATCTCATAGGGTTTGGTGGCGGACCCCTCGTCACCTCCTTGCGGCGGGGTCGCAGCGATGTCGTTCATGTCGCGGGCATGTTGCCCGGCCGATTGGGCCTGCGCGGTATTTGCGAGCACGGCCAGCGCGGTTAACCCCAAGGATAGCGCGAAAGTAAGGGAACCGAGCGACACGGAAGACATTTGCCGTTTCCGCGAACGCGGAAATTCTTGCAATAATTTCATTTATTTATCTTCCATCGTAAGGCCGGGAGATAAACTTCTCCAGTCATAGCTTTATCGGGTCGCGAGGCGGAGGTCATCGGTCCACATGACCCGGGTCATTAACCCCGGGCCTGTCAAAATCCTGTGAAAAGCCAATGCAGTAGGAGTCAGGTAACAGCGCATGGGGCAGGCTTATGCCGCCCGCCATGCTGCTCCTATGACGCACGTCACAACTAGTACACCGCCGTCGGCAGCGTCCGTTCAGGCGAGTTCGAACATCGCCGCAAGACCGCTCGACGCAGTCGGCTCGAACCGCGACCAGCCATCGGGGCCAAGGCGCTCGATCGGGCGGAAGCGCGCCTTATACGCCATGCGCGCCGACCCTTCGATCCAGTAACCCAGATAGACATAGGGCAGCCCGGCGCGCGCCGCGCGCTGGACATGATCGGCGATGATATAGGTGCCGAGCCCCTCGCGCAGCGGATGCGCGGCGTCGAAGAAGCTGTAGATCATCGACAATCCGTCGCCCTGCCGGTCGGTCAGGCAACAGCCGACCAAGCGCCCCTTGCTGCCGTCGGTCGTCGGCTCGCGATATTCGATCATGTAGCTGTCGACCGGGGTCTGTTCGACCATGTCGGCAAAATCCTGCTCGTCCATGTCGGCCATGCCGCCATTGGGATGGCGCGCGCCGAGGTAGGAGCGCAGCAGCGCATATTGTTCCTCGGTCGCCCACGGCTTGCACGCGGTGGCGACCAGATCGCTGTTGCGGCGGATGGTGCGTTTTTGTGAGCTGCTCGGGACAAATTCGCTGGCGCAGACACGCACCGACACGCAGGCCGAACAATCGGCGCAACTTGGGCGGTACGCCACCGACTGGCTACGCCGGAAGCCAATGCGGCCGAGCGCATCGTTCAGCTCGTTCGCTGTATTGCCGCTCAGCTCGGTGAACACCTTGCGCTCGGTCTTGCCCGCCAGATAGGGGCAAGGCGCCGGACTGGTGACGAAAAAGCGCGGAAAACGAAACGGTGCGGACACGCGGTTTGGACCTCCAGATTGGCGATGCGGAATCCCCCCGACGCGGGTCCGACGCTCACCACCCACCAACTATGCCGCGCGTCGTCAATGGTGCAAAGTCCGTTTACCATTTTTAATCGTGCCGTTCTGACTCAGGTCGAAAATTATCTGAATCGCGCGGTAAGGATTGTGCCGATCTGAATCACAATGCAGCTGAGCTTTCCGATCGTCATCCCGGCGAAGGCCGGGATCTCGCCGGTGCGTAATCCCTTGCGGGTGAGATCCCGGCCTGCGCCGGGATGACGGACGAAAGGGTGGCGGAAAACGGTGCTCAGCTATACCCGCGCAGTTCGTCGCCGGTCAGCGTCGCGACATGCAGCACGTTGGTCGATCCCGGCGTGCCGAACGGCACCCCCGCCATCATCACCAGTTTCGACCCGGCCTTGCCGATCCCGTGGCGCAGCGCCATGCGCTTGCCCTTGGCGATCATCTCTTCAAAGCTGCCGATGTCCTTGGTCGATACGGCATGGGCACCCCACAACAGGCCCATGCGCCGCGCGGCTTCCTTTTTCGGGGTCAGCACCAGCAACGGCGCCCCCGCCCGCTCCCGCGCGACGCGGCGTGCGGTCGAGCCCGAAAAGGTGAAGCAGATGATCGCATCGGCGTCGATCGTGCGCGTGATGTCGCCCGCTGCCTCGGCCAGCGCGTCGGCCGTGGTCGCGTCGGGTGTCGTTTCGGTAAAGTGCAGGCGGCGGAAATAATCAGGATCACTTTCGACCGATCGGGCGATCGAATCCATCATGGTCACCGCTTCCACCGGCCACGCGCCCGCTGCGGTCTCGGCCGACAGCATGATCGCGTCCGCCCCGTCGTACACCGCCGTGGCGACGTCGGACACTTCGGCGCGCGTCGGCGAGGGCGACACGATCATCGATTCGAGCATCTGGGTGGCGACGACGACGGGCTTGCCCATCCGCCGCGCGGTCGCGACGATCCGCTTTTGCAGCGGCGGCACCGCCTCGGGCGGCAATTCGACGCCCAGATCGCCGCGCGCGACCATCGCGGCGTCGGCAAGCTCCAGGATTTCTTCGATCCGCTGCACGCCCGACGGCTTCTCGAATTTCACCAGCAGCGCCGCCTTGCCGCCGATCAGCGTCCGCGCCTCGGCAACATCCTCGGGCCGCTGCACGAACGACAGCGCGATCCAGTCGACATGCTGTTCGAGCGCGAAGGTCAGGTCCTTGCGGTCTTTTTCGGTCAGCGCCGCCAGCGGCACGACGACATCGGGGACATTCACGCCCTTGCGATCCGAAATCTTGCCGCCGACCTCGACCACCGTGTCGATCCGGGTCGGCGACACCGCCTGGACGCGCAGCACCAGCTTCCCATCGTCGATCAGCAGCCTGGTGCCCGTTTCCAGCGCCGCGAACAATTCGGGGTGCGGCAGATGAACGCGCGTCAAATCGCCCGCTGCCTTGTCGGCATCGAGTGCAAAAGGCGCGCCCTTGACCAGTTCGACCGGCCCCGCGGCAAAGGTGCCGACGCGCAGTTTCGGGCCCTGCAAATCGACCAGGATCGTCGTCGGGCGCCCGGTTTCCTTTTCCAGCGCGCGGATCGCGGCGATCACCTTGGCATGGGTCGCATGGTCGCCATGGCTCATGTTCACACGAAACGCATCGGCACCGGCGCGGTGCAGCGCCGCGATCATCTCGGGATTGGCGCTGGCAGGACCAAGCGTCGCCAGGATGCGCACCTTGCGCTGGCGGGGGGTAAAACTCTGGACCACAAATGCTCCGGACCGATAAAAAGCTGGGGCCGCTTGCGTAGGCGCGTTGCCCCCGGCAAGGCAAGCCGCGTATAGCTATTCATGCCATCCGCAGAAGGAAATCCGCCATGTCCTGCAGCGACGATCAGGTCACGCCGAACGACGCCCTAGACGCACTCGACGACGCGGTTGCCGCCGCGGCGTTCCGCCGCCTCGTCCGCCTGCTCCAGCATCGCAGCGACGCCGCGAACATCGACCTGATGGGGCTCGCCGGTTTCTGCCGCAACTGCCTGGGCGACTGGATCGCCGAGGCGGGCGGCATGGACAAGGAAGCGGGCCGCGCGATCGTCCACGGGATGCCGACCGCCGAATGGAAAGCGCTGCATCACACCGCCGCAACCCCCGCACAGCTCGCACGGATGGAAGCGAGCATGGCGAAGAACCCGCATAGCTGAGCTTGCGGCGCTGGGGCTTTCGCGACATGGTCCCGCTACAAGGTGGACAGCCAACAGGGAGATAAACGGGATGCGCATGACATGGGCCGCAGCGACAATCGCGGCAGGACTGATCGCGAGCACGCCGCTCGCCGCTCAGCCATCCGCCACCACCTATATCCACGCCGGGCGCCTGCTCGACCAGCCGGGCCGCGAACCGCGCGGCCAATCGACGATCATCGTCCGCGACGGGAAGATCGCGGAAGTCCGCGACGGCTTTGCGACGCCCGAGGGCGGCGCGCGCGTCGTCGACCTGAAGAACGCCTTTGTCCTCCCCGGCCTGATCGACATGCACGTCCATATCTCGAGCGACGACAATCTGCTGCGCAGCCGCCTCGAAAGCTCGGGCCGCGATGTCGAGGATATATTCGTGATCGCGCAGGACAATGCGCGCAAGACGCTCGAGGCGGGCTTTACGACGGTACGCGATCTGGGGGGCGACGGGCGGACCACGACGACGTTGCGCGACGCGATCAACAATGGCGTGATCGTCGGCCCCACCGTCATTCCCGCCGGGACAATGATTTCGGTGACCGGCGGTCATGGCGGGGTCAACGGGCTCAACCGCACCTTGACCCACGCGGTCGCGGCCGAGCGGACCAATATCTGCGACGGCCCCGACGGCTGTGCCAGCGCCGTTCGCGCGCAGATCTCGATCGGGGCGGAGGTGATCAAATTCGCCGCAACCGGCGGCGTGCGCTCGAATGTCGCGGGCGGGCTGGGCAAGCAGATGTCGGATGCCGAGATGAAATCGGTCGTCGACACCGCACACAGCTTTGGCCGCAAGGTCACCGCCCATGCGCATGGCAAGGAAGGGATCGACGCCGCGCTGCGCGCCGGGGTCGATTCGATCGAACATGGCAGCTTCATCGACGATGAGACGGTCAAGCTGTTCAAGGCATCAAACGCGGCGTTGGTGCCGACCGCCGTCGCACCGATCGCCGCGCTGGCGCAGGCACGGCGCGGCGATGCCCCCGGGCCGCAACTCGCCAAGGCCGAGGAAGCCGCCGCCGCCCACGCCAACAGCATCGCGCGCGCGGTAAAGGGCAATGTCCGCATCCTGTTCGGCACCGACTCCGGCGTCGCGCCGCACGGCGACAACGCCAAGGAATTCGCGCTGATGGTCAAGGCGGGGATGACCCCGGCGCAGGCGATCAAGGCTGCGACCATCGACAATGCCGCCGAACTCGACCGGCCGATCGGGGCGATCCTGCCGGGGCGCGAGGCCGACATCATCGCCGTCGGCGGCGATCCCCTGGCCGACGTCACGGTGCTGGAAAAGGTCGATTTCGTGATGCGGCGCGGCGTCGTCCACAAACTGGACGGCAAGCGCCAGGCCTTCCCGCCCGAGTGACGCGGCCTCCCAAGAAAGCATGGCCAAAAATCCTCCGGGGCTTTAGGGACGCGCCAACCGCGATTCTCGCGCCGCATCATCCCAGTCACCGGAGCATAAAATGAGCGAAGCCACCGTATCCGACGAACAACTGCGCCTTTTCATCGAGCGCATCGAACGGATGGAAGAAGAGAAAAAAGGCGTCGCCGACGACATTCGCGACACCTATAACGAAGCGAAATCGCAGGGTTACGATCCAAAGATCATGCGCCAGATTGTTCGTCTGCGCAAATTGCCGGTCAACGACCGCAAGGAAATGGAAGCGATCCTCGACGTGTACAAATCGGCGCTCGGCATCGACTGAGCCTCAGCCATTATCAGCAAAGGAGAGTGACGATGTTCAGCACGACCACCAACACTGTCGAAGGCCGGCCCGCCCGCGAATATCTGGGCATCGTCACCGGCGAAGTGATCGTCGGCGCGAACCTGTTTCGCGACCTGTTTGCCAGCATCACCGACATCGTCGGCGGTCGCTCGGGCAAATATGAAGACGTCCTCTCCCGCGCCCGCAAGGAAGCGATCAGCGAAATGGAAGCCGAAGCCGCCCGCCTTGGCGCAAATGCGGTGGTCGGCGTCGACCTCGATTATGAAGTGCTCGGCCAGAACGGATCGATGCTGATGGTCAG
Organism: Sphingopyxis sp. UBA6723; assembly: GCF_002454115.1. Classification (GTDB taxonomy): domain Bacteria; phylum Pseudomonadota; class Alphaproteobacteria; order Sphingomonadales; family Sphingomonadaceae; genus Sphingopyxis. The sequence continues at coordinate 113,278 of NZ_DKIH01000011.1, forward strand.
CGCGTCGGGGACCGCCGTCGTCCTCTGACGCGGTTGTCTCTTGTCGGCCGCCACGGTAGGGCGGCGCCAGCTTATACATTGACCGATGGAGGGTGGCTTGGCCGGCCATAGTAAATTCAAGAACATCATGCACCGCAAGGGTGCGCAGGACAAAAAACGCAGCACGCTGTTTTCGAAGCTTGCGCGCGAAGTCACCGTCGCGGCGAAGATGGGCCTGCCCGATCCCGACGCGAACGCGCGCCTGCGCGCCGCGGTCAACGCCGCCAAGGCGCAGTCGATGCCCAAGGACAATATCCAGCGCGCGATCGACAAGGCGACCGGCGGCGACGGCGATAATTACGAAGAAATCCGCTACGAAGGCTATGGCCCCGGCGGCGTGTCCTTGATCGTCGAGGCGCTGACCGACAACCGCAACCGCACCGCCACCAACGTCCGCACCGCCTTTGCCAAGAACGGCGGCAACCTCGGCACGTCGGGCAGCGTCGCGCATGGCTTCGATCGCCTGGGCCTGATCAGCTATCCCGCCAAGGCGGGCGACGCCGATACGGTGTTCGAGGCCGCGCTCGACGCAGGCGCCAGCGACGTCGAATCGTCCGAGGACGGCCACGACATCTGGACCGAAATCGACGGCCTGCACGAAGTCGCCAAGGCGCTTGAAGCCAAGCTGGGCGAAGCCGAAGGCGTGAAGCTCGCATGGCGGCCAACGCTGAAAAGCGAAATCACCGACGAAGCGACCGCGCAGACTTTGTTCAAGCTGATCGACACGCTCGACGACGACGATGATGTCCAGACCGTGTGGGGCAATTACGAAATCCCCGACGCGGTGATGGAAAAGCTTGGATAAAGCTCAAAAGCCGTTCGCATCGAGCGAAGTCGAGATGCCCATCGGTCGCGCTTGCCTTCGGGGTGTCTCGACTTCGCTCGACACGAACGGAGCCACATGATCATCCTCGGCCTCGACCCTTCGCTCAGCTGCACCGGCTGGGGCATCATCCGCGTCGAGGGTAGCCGGATCAGCCACATCGCCAACGGCCAGATCAAGACCGACGCCAAAGCCTCCCTGCCCGACCGCCTCGCGCATCTCGACACCGTGCTCGCCGCGGTGATCGCCGACCATGCGCCGCAATGCGCCGCGGTCGAGGAAGTGTTCGTCAACGACAATCCGCAATCGACGCTGAAGCTCGCCCACGCCCGCGGCGTCGTCCTCCTCGGCTGCGCGCGCGCTGGACTGACGGTGGGCGAATATGCCCCGCGGCTCGTCAAGAAAGCGATCGTCGGCACCGGAACCGCGGCGAAGGAGCAGGTGCAGGCGATGCTGCGCGTGCTGCTGCCAGGAGCCAAAGTCGCGGGTCCGGATGCGGCCGACGCGCTGGCCGTCGCGATCTGCCATGCAAACCATCGGCCGCGATACTAACCCTTCGTCACCCCGGACTTGATCCGGGGTCCATGCGGCGAGGCGGCGAGGGATGCCGGATCAAGTCCGGCATGACGACGAAGGGAAACTGTTCCCTTTTCATTCCCCTCGCGCTACGCACTCAACATGATCGCAAAACTCACCGGACGGCTGGACTCCAGCGGCGCAGGCCATGCGGTGATCGACGTCGGCGGCGTCGGTTATCTGGTCGAGGCATCGGCACGCACCCTCGACGCGCTCGGTCCCACCGGCAGCACCGTCACCATCCACACCGAAATGCTCGTCGGCGAAGATTTCCTGCGCCTGCTCGGCTTTGCCAAGGCCGAGGAACGCGACTGGTTCCGCCTGCTTACCAGCGTCCAGGGCGTCGGCGCCAAGGTCGCGCTCGCGATCCTCTCGGCGCTCGAAATCGCCGACCTGCAACGCGCGCTCGCCAGCGGCGACAGCGCGATGATCGCGCGCGCCAATGGCGTCGGCCCGAAGCTCGCACAGCGGATCACGCATGAATTGAAAGACAAGGCCGGGGCGCTGGGCGGCATAGCGGGCAGCGGCACGTCCTACATATCCACCACCCCCGGCCCCCTCGCCGACGCCGTCACCGCCCTCACCGGCCTCGGCTTCAAACCCGGCGAAGCGAGCGTGGCGGTTGCTGCGGCAAGCGAGGAACTCGGTGCAGGTGCAAATCTCGACGCGCTGGTCCGCGTGGCGCTCAAGAAAGCGGCGAAGTGACTGACCTCACCACCCCCATCCGCACCCCCGAGGACGCCGACGCCGCGCTGCGCCCGAAAACGCTCGCCGAATTCGTCGGGCAGGCCGCCGCACGCGAAAATCTGCGCATCTTTATCGAGGCCGCCAAATCGCGCTCCGACGCGCTCGACCATGTGCTGTTCTATGGCCCGCCCGGCCTCGGCAAGACGACGCTGGCGCAGATCGTCGCGCGCGAACTCGGCGTCGGTTTCCGTTCGACCAGCGGGCCGGTGATCGCCAAGGCGGGCGACCTCGCGGCGCTGCTGACCAACCTCGAGGACGGCGACGTGCTGTTCATCGACGAAATCCACCGCCTGTCGCCCGCGGTCGAGGAAATCCTCTATCCCGCGATGGAGGACCGCGCGCTCGACATCATGATCGGCGAAGGCCCGTCGGCGCGGTCGGTGCGGATCGACCTGCCGAAGTTCACCCTCGTCGGCGCGACGACGCGGCAGGGGTTGCTGACGACGCCGCTGCGCGACCGTTTCGGCATCCCGGTGCGGCTCAATTTCTATACCCATGGCGAACTGGAGCAGGTCATCACCCGCGCCGCGCGCCTGCTGGCGCTGCCGATCGCATCCGACGGCGCGCTGGAGATCGCCAAACGCTCGCGCGGCACCCCGCGCATCGCCGGGCGGCTGCTGCGCCGGGTGCGCGATTTCGCGACCGTGGCGGGCCATGCCATTGTCGATGCCAAGGCCGCCGACGCCGCGCTCAACCGGCTCGAGGTCGACGCGCTCGGGCTCGACGCGATGGACCGGCGCTACCTGACGATGATCGCCGATATCTATCGCGGCGGCCCCGTCGGGGTCGAGACGATGGCGGCGGGCCTGTCCGAACCGCGCGACACGATCGAGGATGTGATCGAACCCTATCTGCTCCAGGTCGGCCTGATCGCGCGCACCGCACGCGGGCGGATGCTGAACGCCAGCGCGTGGAAGCATCTGGGGCTTAATCCACCCGCGGGATCGCAGGACGGTTTGTTCGACAACGGCAAGTGACCGTGCCCCTGCGCAGGCAGGGGCCCATCACCTGCCATTGCGGATTACTCAGCCGTTTTTGTAAGGGCGCTACATCCGGAGATGGGCCCCTGCCTTCGCAGGGGCGCGAGCCTCAGAAGAATGTAGCGGAAATCCGCCATCAACTCCCACCAAGCGGCCCCCATCTGCGACGAACCGTTGATCAGGGGTTTGCGACGAGTCGAAGGCCCGCTATCGATCAACCCCATGGTAAACGCCCCGCCCCCCTTCATCCCCGGCGCCTTCGTCGGGGCGGCGCATCACTACCGGGCGCGCGTCTATTTCGAGGACACCGACCTCAGCGGCATCGTTTATCACGCCAACTACCTGCGCTATATGGAGCGCGCGCGGTCGGACATGCTGCGGATCGCGGGCATCGACCAGCGCGCCGCGATGGACGCGGGCGACGGCAGCTGGGCGGTCACCGACCTGACGATCAAATATCGCCGCCCCGCCAAGCTCGACGACGACCTGCTGGTGGTCAGCACCGTCGAAGCGGTGCGCGGCGCCAGCGTGATCATCGCGCAGCGCATCCTTCGCGGAATTGACACGTTAACCGGCGAGACACTCACCGACGGGCACGTCACCGCCGCCTTTCTGTCGCCCGAGGGCCGGCCGCGCCGCCAGCCCGCGGGCTGGGCCGACCGCTTTACCGCCATCATGAATGGAGAGAATTTCCCTTGCTAGACAATATCTCGCTGGCCGCCGACGCGGCGACCCTGTCCCCGGTCGCGCTGTTCCTGCAGGCCGATATCATCGTGAAAGCGGTGATGATCGGGCTGCTGCTGGCGTCGATCTATGTCTGGGCGGTCATCTTCACCCATGGGCGTAGCGTCAGCAAATTGATGCGGGCATCCGAAAACTTCGAACGCGATTTCTGGCGCGCCGACAATATCGACAAATTCTTCGACAAGAACAGCGGCGAGGAATTGCCGAGCGCCAAGGTGCTGGCTGCGGGGATCAGCGAATGGCGCCGGTCGACCAAGAGCAAGATCATCGACCGCGACGGCACGCGCGAACGCCTCGGCATCGCGATGAACTCGGCGGTCGCGGGCGAGGTTGACCGGCTCGCCGAAAAGATCGGCACGCTGGCCACCATCGGCTCGGTCGCGCCCTTCGTCGGGCTGTTCGGTACCGTGTGGGGTATCATGCGCAGCTTCACCGCGATTGCGGCGAGCAACAACAGCAGTCTGGCGGTCGTCGCTCCGGGCATCGCCGAAGCCTTGTTCGCGACCGCGATCGGTCTGTTCGCCGCGATCCCCGCGGTGATCGCCTACAACGCCTTTTCACAGCGCCTGAACCGGCTCGAATCGCGTCTCGGCCGCTTTGCCGACGGGCTGCACGCGACCTTCAGCCGCGAGCTTGAGGTTGACGCCTGATGGGCATGACCGGCCCTTCCGGCGGCATCGGCGGGCGACGCGGCCGCGGCCATCGCCGCGCCCCGATCGCCGATATCAACGTCACCCCGCTCGTCGATGTCATGCTCGTGCTGCTGATCATCTTCATGATCACCGCGCCGCTGCTCGCCTCCGCCGTGCCGATCGATCTGCCCGAAAGCCGCGCCAAACCGATCGAGACCGAGGAGCAGGAACCGGTGCAGCTGTCGATCAACGCCGACGACACGCTCTATATTGGCGAGGAGGTGGTGCCAGAGGCCGAGCTTCCGGCGCGGCTCGACGCCATCGCGCGTGAGCGGGAGGGCGAGGAGAAGCCGCGCCAGATCATGCTGCGCGCCGACAAGGGGCTCGATTATGGCCGCGTCATGCGCGTCATGGGCGAACTCAACCGCGCCGGGCTGACGCGGATTTCGTTGGTCACCACGGGCGCCGAGGGCGCCGCCGATAGCGCGCCGACCACCGCAGCCGCGGTCACCGACGGTTCAGAAACGGAGCAATAGGGTCATATCATGGCCGCAACACGGGCAGTGAGGGGGAAGGAAGGACGCGGCTTTGCCATCGCGGTGGCGGCGCATGTCCTGATTATCGGCCTCCTCTCCGTTCAGTGGACTGCGGGCGAACGCCGTTTCGACAATCCCCCGATGGAGGTCGACCTGATCGCCGAAACCGCGGTGCAATCGACCGCCCCGGTAATCAGCAAAAACCCGCCGGCCGCACGGCTCGGCGAAGAGGATATGACCGACATCGCGGCGCCCGAACCGACGCCCGCGCCGCCGCTGCCCGAACCGATCGTCCGCCCGACGCCTGCGCCGACCCCGAAGCAGGTTGCACGGCCGAAGGCGCAGCCGAAACAGACCCCGCCCGCGGCGGCCAAGGCGCAGCCCAAGGCCGCGCCCAAAGCGCCCCCGGCCAAAAACCGCCCCGCCCGTCCCACCGGGCGCCTCGACGGCATCGCCGAGGGGCTGTCGAAGTCGCAGCCGAAGGCACCCGCCAGTAAGGGTGCGCCCGCTGCGGCGACGGCCGCAGAAGTCCGGCGTTCGATCGATGTCAGCATCAAATCGGCGGTCGCGCCGCGCTGGAACCGCTGCCAGGTCAGCGGCTTCGATGCCGATCAGCTGAAGACGGTGGTCAAGTTCCGACTGACCGAGGCCGGGGCGCTGGCGGGTTTCACCAGCATCACGACGACCGGCGAGAACGACAGCAACAAGAATCTGGTCCAGCGCCATCAGGAATGCGCCAAACGCGCCGTCGAACTCGCCGCACCCTTCGATCTGCCCGAAGAAAACTACAGCTTCTGGCAGAATTACACGCTCGATTTCATCAAGAGGTAAGCACCATGTCCCTCCGCCCGATTGGCCTCTCGCTCGCCCTGCTTCTGACCACCGCCCCGGTGTTCGCGCAGACCGCCCCCGTTCCGCCCACCGTCGTCCCGACCGAACCGCGTGAGACGATCGAAGGCACGCTGTCGAACGAGCGCACCGTCATCGCCATCCCGTCGCTCGCAACCTCGTCGGTGCAGACCGTCGCGGGCCTGCGGACCGACAGCCTGGGCCGCCAGATCGCCGAAGTTATCGCCGCCGACCTCGAACGCAGCGGCCTCTATGAACCCGTCGGTCCCGGCGGCGTCCGCGCGATCACCCGCGCCGAGGTACAGGCGCCGCGCTTTGCCGACTGGCAGGCGCGCAATGCCGAAAATGTCGTGCATGGCTTTGTCGACGCCAGCGGTACCGGCGGGCTCGTTGTCGGCTGCTACCTCTACGACACCGCACTGGGCAGCGAGCTGGTCCGCAAAGGGTTCGAAATCCAGCCGGGCGACTGGCGCCGCGCCGCGCACAAATGCGCCGACGCTATCTATTCGCGCCTGTCGGGCGAGGCGCCCTTCTTTGACAGCCGCGTTGCTTATATCGCCGAGAGCGGCCCCAAAGGGAACCGCATCAAACGCCTCGCGATCATGGACAGCGACGGCGGCAACCACCGCTTCATCACCAACGGCCAGTCGCTGGCCATTTCGCCGCGATTCTCGCCCGATTACAAAAAGATCGTGTACGTCAGCTATTTGAACAACCGCGTCCGCGTATTCATTTACGACATCGCGGCGGGCTCGCAAAAGCTCGTCACCGAAAGCGGCAACGCAACCTTTGCCCCGCGTTGGTCGCCCGACGGCACCCAGATCCTCTATTCGATGGCGGTCGGCGGCAACACCGACATCTATCGCATCTCGGCAAACGGCGGCACCCCGGTGCGGTTGACCAGCACCCCGGGCATCGACGTTGGCGGCAGCTTTTCGCCCGACGGGCGCAAGATCGTCTTCGAAAGCGATCGGTCGGGCAGCCAGCAGATCTATACGATGAACATCGACGGGTCGAACCAGCAACGGATCAGCTTTGGTGGCGGGCGCGCCGCGACCCCCGAATGGTCGCCGCGCGGCGACCTGATCGCCTTTACCCGCATGGGCGGCGGCGAGTTCCGCATCGGGGTGATGACCCCGACGGGCGGCAGCGTACGGATGCTGACCAACAGCTGGCAGGACGAGGCGCCAACCTGGTCGCCGAACGGCCGCGTCATCCAGTTTTTCCGCACCACCCCGGGGCGCGAGGGCAAGTCGAGCCTGTGGCAGGTCGATCTGACCGGCGTGAACCTGCGCCGCCTGCCGACCCCGCAGGATGGATCGGACCCCAGCTGGGGTCCGGTACTGCCGTGACCAACAGGAACCAAAATGCCTTGCTGGGGTTCCATCATCGGGTTCTGAACAGGCCAATTTTGGCCGCTAAACCGAAAAATCCAACAACAACAAGAGGACAGACGACATGACGATACGCAAAAGTACCGCGATGATTGCGGCGATCACCATGCTTGCTGTTGGCGCGTGTTCGAAAAAGGCGCCCGAAACGCTGCCTCCCGTCCCCGAAGGCACGGGCACCGACACCGGCGCTGGAACCGGCACCGGCGTGATTCCGGGATCGCAGGAAGATTTCCTCGCCAGCGTCGGCCTCGAAGGCGACCGCATCTTCTTCGACTTCGACCAATATAATGTCGACAGCGCCGACATGGCGACGCTTCAGGGCCAGGCACAATGGTTGCAGCGCAACCCCGCGGTTCGCGTCACGCTCGAAGGTCATGCCGACGAACGCGGCACCCGCGACTACAATATCGCGCTGGGCGAACGCCGCGCCAATGCCGCGAAAAACTATCTCGCCTCGCTCGGCGTCGATCCGTCGCGGATCAGCGTCATCAGCTATGGCAAGGAGCGCCCGGCCGAAATCGGATCGACCGAGGAAGCCTATGCCAAGAACCGCCGCGCGGTGACGGTCGTCATCGGCCGCTGATCAACGGCCACAGGGGCACCGTCGCGAACGCGGCGGTGCAGGCAAAGACACCGAAGGGGACCGACCGCTGACCGAGCGGTCGGTCCCCTTTTCGTTGGACCACGAGCGCCCACACGATCCCGCCCAGGCTGGCGAGCAGCAGCGTCAGCGGCAGCGCCTGCCAGCCAATCCAGCACCCGATCGCGGCAACCAGCTTGGGATCGCCGCCGCCCATGCCGTCCCCACCGCGCGCACGCCGATAGGCCCAAGCGATCAGGGCAAGCGCGGCCCCACCGGCGAGCGCGCCGATCCAGCGGTCGAGCAGCGGCGCGCCGAGCAACGGACCCGCGAGCAACAACCCGACGATGGCCAGCAAAGCGCTCAGCCGATCAGGCAGCCAGAAATGCCGCGCGTCGAGCAGCGCAAGCGGCAGCAACATCCAGCCGAATAATGCCCACATCCAGCCGACCGTCCCCGGCATGATCACCAGCGCCATTCCGCCGATCAGCATCGACCCCAACTCGACCCGCCAGTGAAACGGATCAATCGCTGCGCGGCACCTTCGACAACATCCACGCGCCACCATCGCCGACACCAGCGGCACAAGATCGACCGCGCCAAGTACCCGCCCACAGCCATCGCACTGCGACCGCCCGAACACCGAACGCCCCGCGGGCCAGCGCAGCACCAAAGTCGCGATAAAGCTGCCGACAACCAGTCCGATCAGTGCGGCAAAAGCGACGCCCATGCCAAAGGGCAAGGCATCGAGGACCGTCACGTCAGAAGCGGCCCGTGGTCGCCAGCACGAAACCGCCCGAACCGGCCTTGAACCCCAGCATCGCCAGCGCCGCCGCCATCGCCGGATCGCGGTCGACATTGATCGCGAACTGCGCGCGGTAAGCGCCGCTGCCGTCGAACGAAAGGGTCAGCCGTTCCATCCCCGACTGGCTCGCCAACGCCGCTTGGGCGCGGCCGTTCGCACAGGTCAGCGGTCCCGACAGCCCTCGCGACAGGTCGAGCCCCGCGATTGGGGCGCTGACCGCCAGCTGGATCCGACCGCTCGCCCGGGTGCATTTTCCGGCGCCGTCGAAGCGCAGCGTCGCACCCTCAAAGCGGATCGTATCGACCGGGATCATCCCCAGCCCGCCCGACATCGACGTCGTGCCATTGACGTCGGACACCCCGCGCGGGTTGCTGCCGTGCAGCCGCCCCGCCAGCGCGCCGAGCCGCTCGTCGGTGCGCGAAAAGGCAAGTTCGGTATTGCCGCCGAGCAGCGCCAGCGGCGACAGGCTGGCGCGCACCGTGCCCAGCGGCAGCGCGCCTAGCCGCGCCTCGACCAGCTCGCCCGACCACACCGACCCGCGCACTTCGCGCGCCGTCACCCCGGCATCGGTCGCGCCCGACCACGCCAGCGCCAGCCGCATCGGGAAGGTCGCGACGATCAGGATCAGCGCCAGCACCAGCGCCGCGAAACCCCAGCGTTGCCGCACGCTCATTGGCCGCCCTTTCTGAGTTCGGCGGTCAGCCCGACGGTACCGTCGGCGGCGGGGGTGATCGTCAATTGGTCGATGACAAAGCCCTGCCCCTCGAGCGACGCCAGCCAATCGGTGAGCACCGGCGCGCGCGCGGTGGCGATCGCGATTGTCGCCTGCCCCTGCCCGCGCGCCTCATTGCGGTCGAGCGTCAGCCCGATTTCGCTCGCCGACTGCGCCAGATATTGGTCAATGGCGACCGCATCGACCGCGGTCGCAACCGATTTCGCGGGCCGCGACGCCAGCAGCTGCACCTTCGCCGCCACCCGTCCCTCGCGCTCAATCGCCGCGCGATGCTGGTTTTCGAGATCGACAATTGCCGCATAGGCCGGACGGCCAAGCCCCCACAGGATGACGCCCAGCGCCAGAACCCCGGCGATGCCGACCAGCCAGCGTTCGCGCTGTGACAGCCCGAGCCACCAGTTTTTCAATCGCTCGGTCATGGCACCGCCCGGATCGTGATGTTCGCCATCTGCTGGCCGTCGCTACCCGCCATCGGCTGGGCGGTGACCCGGTAACCGCGGGCCTGGAGCGCGAGCAGCACCGCGTTGATGTCCTCGACCCGCGGCGCAGCCAGCGTGGTTGTCAGCGTGCCGTCGGTGCGATGCGACAGCGTCTTGAGCGCGACGCCGGGTGTGTCGCCCATCGCGTCGTACAGCGCCGAGGCCGGAACCGAAAATGCCAGCGGACCGCCGCCCGCCGCCGCGAGCCGGCGATCGAGTTCGGCCTCTGCCGCGGTGGCGTCGGGCGCGGTGACCCCCGCCTTTTTCGCCATCGCGACGACCGCATCATCGGCGCGGCTGGTGTCGGACGACAGATGCACGGCATGGATGATCGGGATCAGCAGGCTGACGATGAGCAGCGCGATCGCCAGCCGCTTGGCCAGCCGGAGCCGCGCCGGGTCGAGCGACCAGCTGCGCTTCGGCTTCCAACCACCGCTGAGCAAATCGAGCGGCGGCGAAGCCAGCGTCATCAGCAACGCCTCGCGCATCCGGTCGGGATCAAGCGGCGCAATTGGGTGACCGCCCGCGATCAGCGGGTCGAGTTCGGGATCGGACACATAGGCGTGATCCGCCGCCCGCACGATCTGCTCGCCGCCAACCTCGGCGGACCACAGGCTGTCAGGTTCGGGCGGCGGCACCGCGGCAGCCGCCGGGATGATCGCCGCGGGCGAAAGGTCGCGCGCCTTGAGCCAATCGGTCCACGCGGTCATCGCCGCGTGCGTCGTCACCGCCACCGGCACCGCCTGCCCCGCCTCAATCGGCTGACCCGCGACGATATGCAGCAAAGCGCCGTCGCCCAGACTGTCCTTTAACGTATCAACCCGTGCCGCCGATGCCGCCTGCGCCGGGGCCGCATCGGGATAATGCCGCCAGCGCAAAGGCACGTCGGCGGCGGGCGCCAGCGCGATCAGCCGGTCGTCTGGACTATCATCCTGCGGCTTTTCCCACGCGTCGACCCAGCCATCGTCCTGCCCGCTGTCCACAATGATACCATCGTCGACACGCAGCCAAGCAGGCGGAGGCGCATTCTCGTCACCCAGCGTCGCCACCGGCGGCAACCACAGAACCAAAGTGCGGCTCATATCAGTCGCTTTCGCCCCAGCTTCGTCGGACGATCACCGGGGGCGCCTGTCCAGCGGACGGCGCGCCGCCGTTGGCGTCGATGAGCGAAACTGCCGTCAAAAACCCGTCCCCCATCGTCACATTCGTCGTCAGCGTCAGCCAGCGGCTGGTCACCCCAGCCTGTTCGGCCACCTCGGTCGGCGGGTCGAACTGCGCGAGCGGGCCTGACTCCCAGAATCGCACGCTGCTGCCATAGCCGCCCGCGGGGCGCGCCACCAGCGCTGCACGGGAGTCGGCGAGCGTCATTTCACCGGGCAGCAGCATCGCCACCAGCGGCGCCTGTTCTGGCGCCAGCGTGTTGACGTTCAGCCGCACCGGGTCGGTCACGGGCAACACGCAGATCCAGGGTTTGAGCCGCGCGTAAATTTTGGGGCTAACGCCGCGGACGGCGCGCAATTCGCTGATATCGGCCATCTTGCGGTTCGCGGCCAGATAGGCGCCGGGCAGCGACCGATAGACATTGTCCTCGGCGCCGAGCGGGCCGTCGTTGCTGTCGCTGTCGATCCAGTCGGCGGTGGCGCCAGCAATTGCCTGCGCTTGCGCGGCGTCGATCCCGAGCAACACCATCAACTCGCCGAACTGGCGCATCGACCCCGATCGCTGGCTGAATCGTCCCGGTACTGTCTCAGCAACCAGGCTGTTGAGGTTGAAGCAATTGTTCGCGTCGGACAGCCGCGCGCTGCCGCTCCCGTTCGGCAACGGCAAGACGAACTCGCGCCCCAGCCACCCGCCCGCGAGCGTCAACTTCGCGGGGTCGCGCCCGACCAGATCGGCGACGCGGCGCAGCGCGATCTGCTCGGCGGCAAAGCTATAAGCCCGGCCTTGGTCGACCGTCGCCGCGCTGCCGGCGATCCGCGTCGCCAGCGTCAGCCGGTCGAGCGCGGTCGCCGCGATCACCGCCATCACTGCGACAAGCAGCAATACGGTGAGCAGCGCAGCACCGCGCTCATTGAGCGGACGGCGGATCATGGCGCCGGGTTCTCGGCCACCGTGGGCGGGGGCGGCAGCGTCGGCGCGGTCAGGAACAACATCGTCAGCGCCTCCCGCCCGCTGCGCGACACCCGCACCTCGACCGCGCGCGGAAGGCGGTCGCCGGGTTCGGAGCTCCAGCTGTCGCCCCAATTGCCGGTGTCGTCGCGATAGCGCACCGCGACCGTGGCGACATCGCGCAAGAGCCGGTCGCCTTCGCTCAGCGCGGTGCCGTCGAGCATCGGTTGCGTCGCGCGCCGCCATTCGCGGCCGACGAGGGCATAAGCGACCCGTTCGACTGCGGGACGCGGCGACCCGTCGAGCGCCGCTGCGCCGCCATGGACGAAGGCAAAGCCCGTCGATGACCCGACGAAGGCAGGCACCGCCTCGCCCGCCGGCCCTCGCGTCGATCGCTGGACCGCCTGCGCCAGATCATTCGCCATCACCGCGCGCAGGCGGTTGATCCCGCCCATCGCCTTTAGCCGCGTCTGGACCGCATCCTGCGTATCAACGCTGCTGCGCAGCAACCCGACACCGATCGCCGCGATTGCCGCGAACAGCGACAGCGCGACGAGCATTTCGATCAGGGTGAAACCGCTTTGGCCCCCGAAATCTCGGGTCTCCCCTTTTTCCGTTTGTGCTGAGCTTGTCGAAGGGCTGTTCTTTCTTTTCGACGTCGCAAAGAAAGAACAGCCCTTCGACAAGCTCAGGGCGAATGGGATCGGGGGGTGAGTACCAAACCTCATCGGCTTGGCCGGATAATCGTCAGCGCGGCCTGCCCGCGTCCGCTTTCGGGGCGGACGATCAGGTCGATGCGCAGCAGGCTGTCGTCGGCGGTCCGCGCCACCCGCTGTTCGACGCGCCAGTTGCGCCCGGCGTTGGCGACGCCGATCGCGCTGTTGCCGATCGTTGGGGGTGCCGGATCGGTCCACAGTTCCACCGCGCGGTTCTGCGCAACGATGCCAGCGATCGTGCTTTCGTCAAGGTCGCCCGCGGTGCGCACCGCAAAGGCGTCGAGGCGGACGAGCGTCAGCGCGGCGATGCTGATGACGCTGAGTGCGACGAGCATTTCGAGCAGGGTGAAGCCGCTTTGCGTTTCTTTGGCACGCTCATTCGCCACGGCTGACCTCCCCGGTCGCTGACACACGCACGATCTCGCGCGCATCACCGCCGCTCAGCACAATGACCTGGGGGGTCGGGCTGGTGCCGACGCGGTCGAACAGGATGCGCGCCGCGCCCTGTCCGTCGCCCGCGGCAAAACGGACGTCGTCTGGCCAGTTGCGCTGTGCAAAAGCGCGGCCGGGCAGCGGCTGCCATTCGCCCGCGATCCGCCGCTCGAATCCGTAACCCGAGGGAGCGAAGTTGACCGCAACGCTGCGCCCTTCGATCACCGCAATGTCGCGTGCGCCGGCCAACCGGGCGGCGAGCCGGTCGGCTTCGCTGCGCACGCTGCGATCTTCGCCGGGGATCGTCAGCACGACGGCGGTCGCGGCCAGCGCCATGATAGCCAGCACCACCATCAGTTCGACGAGTGTGAAACCATTGGCCTCGCGACGCGCGCGCGCCTTAGCCTTCGCTGCGAATATCCGCATTGTCGTCGGTCCCGCCGGGGGCACCGTCGGCACCGAGCGACCAGACGTCGAACGCCTTCCCGTTCGGCCCGGGCGCCTGATAATTATAGGGACGTCCCCACGGATCCGCGGGCAGCTTCTTAATATAGCCGCCGCGGCGGTACCGCTCGGGCTGCGCGAGCGACGGCGGCGGCGTGCTGAGCGCGTTCAGCCCGTCGGTCGACGCCGGATAGGTCAAATTGTCGAGACGATATTGTTCGAGCGCTGTCTCCAGCGTCGCGATATCGGCCTTGGCCTTGGTCACCATTGCGCGGTCCTGGCTGGGCAGGACGTTGATCATCACCACGGTGGCGAGCAGTCCGATGATGAAGATGACGACCATCAGCTCCGTCAGGGTAAAGCCGCGCTCGTCGCGTTTGCGGCGGCGGTGGACCGGCGCGCGACCCTCCCCCGAGAAGGAGGTGTCGAGCATCAGGCGAATGAAAAGCTGCATCAGCGACATTTATTATATTCCGGCAAGATTCTGCAACTGAAGGATCGGCAGCAGAATGGCGAGGATGATCAGGGCAACGCATGACCCCATAAGGACTATTATGACAGGTTCGAGTAACGCCATCGAAGCCGCCGTGAAGCGGTCGAATTCGCGCTCCAGATAATCGGCGGCGCGTTCGAGCATGACTTCCAGCCTTCCGGCGCTTTCGCCGCTGGCGGTCATGTAAACGAGCAGCGGCGGGAACACCCCGGCATCGCGGAGTGCGGCGGACAGGCTGCCCCCGGCGCGGACCTGATCAACGATCGCTGCGGTGGCGCTGGCGAGCGCGGCGTTGCGGATCGTCGGCAGGGTCAGGCGCAGGCCGTCGACGAGCGGCAGGCGGCTCGACACCATCGTCGCCAAGGTGCGCGCAAAGCGCGCCGCATAGAGATCGCGAAGCAGGCGCCCGAACAGCGGCAGCCGCAGCAGCCGCGCATCGACCCGCGCCTTGAACGCCGGTCGGCGCATTGCGGAGACCCAGCCAAAACTCGCCGCCGCAATCAGCAGTGCAATCAGCCACCACCAGTTGGCGGCAAAGCTGGAGATCGCGATCACCGCGCGGGTCAGGAACGGCAACTGCTGGCCAACGTCGGTAAATTGTTCGACGACGCGCGGGACGACAAAGATCATCAGCGCCGCCACGACGCCGATTGCGACGACCGCCAGCACGATTGGGTAAGCGAGCGCCGCGATCAGTTTGCCGCGCACCTCGGCCTGACGTTCGAGCAGATCGGCGAGGCGCGCGAGAATCGTTGTCAGGCTGCCCGTCGTTTCGCCCGCCGCAACCATGGCGCGATAGAGCGGCGGGAAGCTGGCGGGCTGGCGCGCCATTGCGTCAGCGAGGCGGCGGCCTTCGAGAAGCCCGGCATGGACGTCGCCGATGATGGTGCGGGCGCTCTCGGCCTCGCTCTGCCGGGTCAAGGTCCGCAGCGCCTCTTCGAGCGGCGCGACTTCGGCCAGCGTCGCCAGCTGGCGGGTGAACAGTGCAAGGTCTTTGCTGCTGAGCCGCACGCGGCGGAACGCGAGCAGCGACCGGCTGGCGGGCTTCGCGCCCGCCGCCTCGACCGCGACGATGTGGAATTTGCGCCGCACCAGATCGGCGCGGGCGGCATCGTCGTTGGCGGCGGTCAGCCGCCCCTTGCGCTCGCGGCCTTGTGGATCGATCGCCACATAGCGATAATCAGGCATCGATTTCCTCGCGCCGCGCGATGCGGATCGCCTCTTCGGCAGTTGTCAGCCCCTTGGCGACCATCGCGCGCGCTGCCGAGGCGAGCGTCGGCGATTTCAGGAAGGCGTGGCGCGTGATCATCGCCTCGTCGCCGCCATTGTAGATATAGCGGCGGACGGTGTCGTCGACCTTGATCGCCTCGAACACGCCGATCCGGCCTTTATAGCCGGTGCCGCCGCACTGCTCGCATCCTTTGGGGCGCCAGATGACGGTGCCGATGTCGAGCCCCAGCATCGCGGCGACGCTGTTGTCGGCCTGCACCGGTTCGCGGCAATGGTCGCAAAGTTTACGGACCAGCCGCTGCGCGATGACGGCGCGCAGGGTCGAGGCGAGCAGGAAGGGTTCGACTTTCAGATCCTTCAGGCGGGTTATCGCACCGACGGCATCATTGGTGTGGACGGTCGACAGCACCAAGTGGCCGGTCAGCGACGCCTGCACCGCAATGTCGGCGGTTTCGCGGTCGCGGATTTCGCCGACCATCACGACGTCGGGATCCTGGCGCAGGATCGCGCGCAGGCCGGCGGCGAAATCGAGCCCAACCTTGCTGTTCACCTGCGTCTGGCCGACCCCGTCTACGGCATATTCGACCGGATCCTCGACGGTCAGGATATTGCGCTGGCCGTCGTTGAGTTGCTTGAGCGCGGCATAGAGCGTCGTCGTCTTGCCCGAACCGGTTGGGCCGGTGACCAGGATGATGCCATTGGGCTCGGCGAGCGCCTCGCGCAAAATCTGGTCCGAGGTGCCCGACAGGCCGAGGACGTCGAAATCGATCCCCGCCGCATCCTTGTCGAGAATACGCATCACGACGCGTTCGCCCGCGCGGCTGGGCAGGGTCGAGACGCGGACGTCGACCGCCTTGCCCGCGAGCGTCAGCCCGATGCGGCCGTCCTGCGGCACGCGGCGCTCGGCGATGTCGAGGCGTGCCATCACCTTGATGCGGCTGACCACCACGGGCGCGACGTGCGGGGGCATGCGCAGATGTTCGCGCAGCACGCCGTCGGTGCGCATGCGGACGACCAGCCCGCTTTCATAGGGTTCGATATGGATATCGCTGACCCCCTGCCGCACCGCCTCGGCGATGATCGCGTTGATCAGCCGGATTGCGGGAGCATCGTCGGCGCTGTCGAGCAGGTCTTCGGCGCTGGGCAGGCTGAAGTCGATGTCGTTGTTGCCGACCGACCCCGCCATCGCCGCCGCCGAACTATCGACGGCATAATGGTCCGACAGCAGCCGGTCGAAGTCCGCGACGCTCGCGGTTGCAACGCGCAGCGGCTGCGCCAGATAGCGCTTTACCTCAATCAGCACCGCGGGATCGGCATCCTCACGCAAGGTCGCGAGCCACGCCCCGCCCTCGCCCGGCGCGATCACGACACCGTGCGCGCGAGCAAAGCCATAGGGAATATCGACCGGCGCTGCGGGCGCGACGATCGGTTCGGGATCGCTCACGGATAGTCTCCGGTCGGCGGCGCCGGTGCGTTTGAAATTGACGGCGGGACATCGGTTGAAATCACCCGGCCATCGGGACCGCGCAGTTCGGGCAGGTTGACCGGGCCGACGGTGATGTCGGCGGCGGTCGCCTCGCTCGGCACCGGCGGCACTGCGCCCAGATAATCGCGCACCAGCGTATCGATTGCGGGTTCCACGTCGGGATTACGCTGTAACTGGAAGTCGCGGATATAGCCGTAACGCCGTGCGGTCAGCGCCGCATTATCTTCGCGATTGCGCAGGATCGTCGGGCGGATGAACACCATCAGATTGGTTTTCGAGCGCGTCCGGCTGCGCGACTTGAACAGTTCGCCGAGCAAGGGAATGTCGCTGAGCAGAGGAATGCGCTCGATCGTCTTGCGCTCGTCATCATTGAGCAGCCCGCCGATCGCGAGGATTTCGCCATCGTCGACGGTCAGCACCGTTTCGAACGAGCGTTTGTTGAGGATCAGGTCGCTGTTGCGCGACGACACCGGCCCGGCGACGCTCGACACTTCCTGGCGCAGGAACATCTTCACTTCGCCCGCGCCATTGACCTGCGGCGTCACTTCCAGCTTGATCCCGACTTCTTCGCGCTGAACGGTGCGGAAGGCGTTTTCGAAATTGTCGCCAAGCTGTTCGCCGGTGGTGATCGGCACGTCCTGCCCGACGAGGAATTTCGCCGCCTGATTGTCGAGCGTCACGATATGCGGGGTGGCGAGCAGGTTCGACGTCGTGTCCGATTTCACCGCGTTGATGATCGCACCGAAAATCGTGTTCTTGCCAATGTCGCCCGCAAAACCTGCGAAACCGCCGGTGGCTTGCAGCAGCGACGCAGCGGCGGCCTCCTGCAGACTGTTGCCCAGCGAGCTGTTCGTCTGGGTCACCGTCGTGTTGCCGTTGACCGTGGTCGTTTCCTGCGACAGCCGGTTCGCCGCATAGGCGCCGCCGAGAGTCAGGATGTTGGGCGACGCATTGCTGTAGCTGGTCGCGATAAACGGGATATTCTTGCCGCCGAGGAGGAACTGGACCCCCAGCCGCTTGGCCGCGTCGTCGCCGATCTCCACCACGATCGCCTCGACCAGCACCTGTTGCCGTCGGCTATCGAGCTGGCGGATCAGCTCGCCAAGCATGCGCTGCACGTCGCTGTTGGCGGCGACGATGATCGCGTTCGCACCCTCGTAGCGGGTGACGATGGCAGGGCCGCGGGTTGCGATGCTGCCCCCCGAGCCGCCGGTCGATACGTTGGCGGTCGCCGCGGGCGCAGGCGTCGGGGTGCTGTTACCGCCCGACGACGACGACGACGAATCCGTTGCAGGCGGCAGACCCGCCTTCTGCGCCGGGTCGCTGCCGCCGCCGACCAGCTGTTGGAGTGTCGGCAACAGCGTTTCGGCATTGGCATGTTCGAGCCAATAGACGCGCAGCTCGGTCCCGCCTGCCGCTTTCTGATCGAGATCGGTGGCCATCGCGACAAAGCGCGCGACCATCGCCTGATCGCCGCGCAGCGCAATCGCGTTGCTGCTGTCGATCGGTACGATCGCGACCGGCGCCCGCGCCCCTTCGCCCGCCGCGGGGACCAAGGCGGTCAGCGCCGCGGCGATTTCGCGCGCCCCGGCGTTTTTCAGCGTGACGATCTGGCTGGTCGAGCTGTCGCGGTCGATGCTGGCCGCGAGCGAGCGGATGCGACGGATATTGTCGGCGAAGTCGGCAACGACCAGACTGTTGGCGTTGCGGTTCGCGGTGAGTGAACCCTGCGCGCTGACCAGCGGGCGCAGCGTTTCCACCGCGGCGACGGCGTCGATATGGCGCAGCCGGATGATTTCGGTGACGAACTGGTTCTGTGCCGCGCCGCGGCTGCCGATGCGGCCCGGCTGTGCGGCGGCGCCATCGATCGGCTGGACGCGGTAGCTGCCATTGGGGCCGGGCACCGCGACAAGGCCGTTCGAACGCAGGGTCGACAGGAAAATCTCGAAATACTCGCTGCGCGACAATGGCCGGTCGGTCACCACCGACACCTTGCCGTTGACGCGACCGTCGATCACGAAGGTGCGCCCTGTGATCCGCGCCGCATCCTGAATGAAGGCGCGGATGTCGGCGTCGCGGACGTTGAGCGTATATTGGGCGACCGCGGGTGCCGGCGTGGCGGAAACGAGCGCGGCGGCGAGCATCAGGGACAGTTTGAAACGCATATAACCTATTGCTTCGAGAGGAAGATGGCAACGGGAACGACGCTGGCGCCGCGTTCGACTTCGAGCG
This sequence comes from Sphingopyxis sp. UBA6723, assembly GCF_002454115.1. Lineage (GTDB taxonomy): Bacteria > Pseudomonadota > Alphaproteobacteria > Sphingomonadales > Sphingomonadaceae > Sphingopyxis. Next base: position 132,337 of record NZ_DKIH01000011.1, read on the forward strand.
AGATTCGTGCGCCGGGTGCGATCTGGTTGGCGAGTGCGGCGGCATCGCCTGCCGACCCGATCGGACGGCCATTAACCGAGCGGATGACGTCGCCCGGACGCAGGCCCGCGGCGCGGAACACCGCGCCGTCGCCCTGCGGCTGGACGACCAGTCCGGTGACGCGGCCATTTTCAGCGCGCGGCGCAAAGCCGACTCCTGCCTTGAGCGTCGCGGGCGACATTTCGCCGCCGGCGCTGACGCCACTGGTCGCGGTCGATCCGACTTCGGGGGTCGGCGCGGGTAGCGGCGTCGCGGGCGCCGGGACCGCGGCATCGCCGCTCTGATCAAGGAACAGGCTTTCGCGCGCGCCGCCGCGGTCGAGCAGCACGTGGTCGAAGGCGACGCCCACAAGCTTCACCCCCGGCGCGATTTCTTCGCCGACGGCATAGCTGGTCTGCACCCCGTCCTCGCCCGCGATGATCGCCGAGCCGCCGCCGGTCGCTTCGTTGATGTTGATGCCGAACAAGGTCAGCCCCAGCGCCGTGACGGTGGCCGAAGCCGGACCCTGCGGCGCGCTGCGAAAGAAGGGGTCAAAGCTGGCGAACAGCGCGCGGCGTTCGGCGGGCGAGGCGATGACCGCGGCCTGCGGCTGCCAGGCGCCGAGCGGCGACAGCGGGGTGATGACGGTCCAGAGCAGGCGGACGAGTTGCCAGATCAGCAAGGCGCTGAGCAGCGCGGCGAGCAGGAGCGGCCCGATCTCGCGCGGCGAGCGCCGCCCGCCACGCAACCACACCGGCAAACCGCGCGGCAGCCTCAAGGCCGATCCGGACATCAGCGTCGCCATGAAATCCTTCTGTCCCCCTGAGGCTGAAGTTGCCGTCGCGAATCGCCTAGGGGCGATTGGTGACAATCAGTTGACGGGAAGATTACAGTTTTTTGACGGCCGAGCGAGTCTGGCGCGGCGGTTGGCCGTCGATGATCCTCCCTGTCGCGGAGCGATGGGGAGGTGGCAGCGCGAAGCGCTGACGGANNACGAACCGCCGTTGCCCCTCCACCACCCGCTAAGCGGGCGGTCCCCCTCCCCACCGCTTCGCGGCAGGGAGGATTACGCAATCAAAACTTCAGCGACGCGCTCAGCGAGAAGGTGCGGCCGAGCTTGTAACGGTTGAGGAAGATGCGGTTGTCGCCGCTTTCCTGCACTTCCTGATATTTGCGCCCAGTCAGGTTACGCGCCTCGAACTTCAGCTCGATTTCCTTGTTGAGCAGGTTAACCCCCTGCCGCGCGACGAAATCGACCGAGATGCCGGGTTTTTCGCGGATGTCGGGCTGGCCCGACGGACCGCGGCTGGTGACGCGCGGGCTGGCGTAGGTGACGAGAATCGTCTGCTGCGACAATTTGTCCTGATCTTCGAGTCCGATCTGGAAATTGATCAGATGGTCCGACTGGCCGGTCAGCGGCGCGCCGTCGAAGAAGAAGTTGCTCGCGTCCTGCGTTACGCCATTAATGACCGTGGTATCACCGGCGCTGACCTGGATTTCCGACTTGGTGAAGGTGTAGTTGCCAATCAGCACCAGACGACGGCTGGCCCAAAATGCACCGTCCGACATCGTGTCGAGCGGGACATATTTCTGCACCTCGAACTCGGCGCCGTAAAGTAGTGCCTTCGGCGCATTGGCGAAGCTGGTGTTGGCGACCGAGTCGGTACTGAGCGAGGTATAAGCCTCGATCGGATTCTCGATCTTTTTGAAGAAGCCCGCCGCGGTCAGTCGCTGATCCTTGGCGAAATACCATTCGTAGCGCAGCTCGGCGTTCCAAAGCTCGCTGTCGGTAAGCGACGGGTTGCCGCGGAACTGACGGTTCGATTCGGGATCCTGATAGATTTGCGCGATCAGCTCGCGGAACTGCGGACGGGCGATCGTGTTCGATGCGTTCATGCGGACCTGCATGTCGGGCGCGACTTCCCACGTCAGCGTGACAGCGGGCAGCCAATAATCGTTCTTGAGGTTGGTCGCGGCGATCGCACTGCCGCCCGATCCGAACAGGTCGATCGGAACCACGGTCTGCTTGCCGTCCTCGTACCGCACACCGACGTTGACGTTCATCCCCGACACGATCTCGGCCTGCAACTGGGCGTAGCCGGCGTGGGTGGTCAGCCCGGCGTCAAAGGCCGCAGTGCCGTCCTGCGCCGAGGTTTCCAGCAAGGTGATATCGTAAAGCTGGATCGTCGCGTCGGAGAGCAGATAGTCGGGGCGCAACTGCGTCACCGCGACGGGAAGGCCCGGCGCGCGGAACTGGAAGGCGCGGCGCACGGCGGTACGGCTGGTGTCGGTGTAAGCGTAGCCGACCGTCGCGGTAATCTGCGGCGCCAGCTCATAGGAGAGGTCGACACCGCCCGACCACAGATTCTCGTTCAGATCCGAAAAGGCGATCGTCGCGTCGCCGCGGTTGCCGCCCAGATCGTTGACGAACTTGTCGCCGGTCGGATCCTGCGTCGTCGGCAGGTTGGTGCGGACATAGGTGAAGCCGCGCTCATAGGGCGCCTCGCGCTGCGAATTGGCATAGGCACCGCGCAGGTCGAGCTTCAGCGCGTCGAACTGGAATTCGCCCACCAGCTGGGTGTTGATCAGCTGGCGTTCGTACCAGGCCGTGTCCTGCTTCAGTATGTCGCGGCCGACCTGGTTCGCGTCGGTGCCAAGGCCCAGGCGCGACTGTTTCAGCGTGTCGCGAATATAGAGACTGGTCCAGCGCAGCTTGTGTTCGCCCAGCTCCAGCCCAAAGCCGATCAGGCCGTTCACGACAATGCGGTTGTCCGTGATCACGCGATTGTAATTGGTCTGCGGATCGCCCGCCAGATCGAGGTTGAGCGAGGTCTGCTGCAGCGTGTCGCGGGTGCGCCATTTGTTGCTGATCCCCGCGGTCGCGATGATCCCCAGCTCGCCATTGGCAAACGGGATGGTGGTGCCGCCGGTGATCCCCGCCGACCAGTTGACCGGGATATGGTTGTTCTGTTGCAGCAGCGTCGTTTCGGCGTTGACCAGCTCCATCTGGATCGCTTCCAGATCGTCCTGGCTGTAATCGGCGCCCTGCAGGATCGGCTTGCCGCTGGCGAAAGCCGCTTTCAGCAGCGGCGGTATGTCGCGGGTGCCGTCGTCGAAACCGGTCCAGTCGGTGTCGCTGCCATAATAGGTATAGCCGAGCTCGTTCGTCGTCTCGCTGTCCCAGCCGATGCCGCCGCTGAAGGTCAGAAACGGTTCGCGCGGGGTCGATTTGGTCGTGAGGTTGATCACGCCGCCGCCGAATTCGCCGGGAAAGTTCGCCGAATAGCTTTTCTGGACCAGCGTCGAATCGATGACGTTCGAGGGGAAGATATCGAGCGGAACGACACGCTTCAGCGGTTCAGGGCTGGGCAGCGGCGAACCGTTGAGCAGCGCGAGCGAATAACGATCGCCGAGGCCGCGGACATAGACGAAGCCGCCGCCGACGACCGACAGGCCGGTGACGCGCTGCAGCGACCCCGAGATGTCGCCCTCGCCAGTGCGCGCGATGTCGGCCGAGGAAAGGACCGAAACCACCTCGGGGGTGGCGCGGACGATGTTAGGGGTGAAGCGGCCGGTAACGACGATTTCCTGGTCGGCGCCGCCGGGGATCGAAATATCGCCATCTTCGTCCTGCGCCGCGGCGTCGTCGGCGACCGGGTCTTCACCGGCGGGCGCTTCGGTCGTCACGGGCGGGGTGTCGGATGCGGGCGCGCCGCCGCTGACATCCTGGGCGAGCGCCGCGGGCGCTACCAGCGCCGAGCTGAGGAGGAGCAGGCTGGCAAAGATCGGCCGCTTGGTCATGTGGAAAGTCCCCAAATTATGCAGGACGGGAGCGGGCCAGCCCGTCAGGCGTGCCCGCTCCCCAATTGGATCGCGAGCGATCAGGTCGTCGGGATGGCGCTGCAGCTACCGCTGGCGGTGCCAAAGTTTGCCGTCGACGAATTGCACGTCCAACCCTGGTACCAGGTGTCGTTGGCGTCGCGGACGGCGCCGACATAGGCGGTGGTGTCGAAGAACGCGTTGAGCGTCTTGGCATCGAAGGCGGGACGCGCGGTTTCGGTGGCGCCGTTGACGAACAGGTTGGTCAGCGTCGGCGTGTAGGCGACGGTGTTGTTCGTGCCGCCGTTGAAAATCGCCTCGACCTGCGCGTCGGTGACACCGCTGGTGCCGCGGAAGGGCGTGCTGTTGCACTGCATCGAGACCGAGAAGAAGCGCGGCGGGCCGGCTTCGTCCGGGCCGGTCGTCTGCACCGTCGTTGCGCTGTTGAAACCGATACAACGGAAGCCAGGCGCCACGATCAGGCCGTTGGCAAAGGTATAGTCGGCACCGCCGCGAACCAGGATCGAAACGCCGTTGCCCGCCGCATTGTTGCGGTGGATATAGGTGAAGTTCGACAGGTTCACATTCTGACGCGGCGTGGTGTCTTCATTGCCGTTCGAGTCGATTTCCATCATCGAGTCGCCGACGGCACCGCCTTCGCGCTGCACGCCGATGACATATTGGATGTTGCCCTTGTATCCAACGTCGGTGTCGATGCCGTCATCTTCGGCGCCGGTGACGACCAGATGCTTCATGTTCACGCGGCCGCCGAACACTTCGATGCCATCGTCCGAGCTGTTGTGGATCTGGACATGGTCGATCTGCGTTCCGGTGCCCACGCCCGAGGGGGTCAGGCCCTGCAATTCGCTTGCCGCCGACAGGATGAAGCCCGAATAGCGGATCTGGACATAAGACAGGCGACCCGAATTGTCGGCGACCTGCGCGCCGCCGTAAAGCGCGTTCGACGTGCCTTCGGTGTCGCGTTCGCACGCTGCGGTGCCGGGCGTCGCGCCGGGCGCGAGACAGTCGGTGATCGGCGCGCGGCCGAGGAGGACGATACCGCCCCACAGCTGCGACGTCTGGTCATTCGCCGAGCCGACGACGTTGCCGCGGCCGGTAAAGATGATCGGCTGGGTCGGGGTGCCGACGGCATCGATGCGGTTGCCGCGGTTGACCGCCAGGAACGACACGCCCGTCGCGCCGAACACGGTGACACCCGGATCGATCGTGAGGGTGACGACATTGTTGGTGCTCGTCGCGCCCTGGTCGGTGCCGACATCGACGCGGCCGGGCAGCGAGTAGAGCACGCCGGGAACCTTCGGGATCGCGGTCGTCGCGGTGAAGCGGGTCGGGAAACCGCAGTTACGCCATTCGCCGCCGGGACCGCTGATCGTGCCGAGGTTCGACAGCTGGTCGGGACCGGCGATCGTCGGGCAGTTGGCGGCAGGGGTGACGGTCGCAGGCGGGGTCGGGGTCGGCGTGGGGGTCGGCGTCGGCGTCGGGGTCGGCGCAGGAATGACGATCACGCCTTCGCCCGGCGAAGCAACCCCGTCGGCACCGCAAGCGGCCAGAATAGAACAAGCCACGCCGCTGAGCATGACCATACGAACGCGTGCGAAAGCCGCCATGAAAATCTCCGTTCCCGGTGTGCGCCCCCAGATCGGTCGAGCGGCGCCCCTGATGAAAAATCACCGGTGAACGATGTTTCGCCCCCGGTGACGACGCCACTAGGGTGATTCGATGACGGTCTGACGCCAGAGCCGTGACAGATGCGTGACTCTTTTGAGTCCGATCAGTGACACGCCGGGCGAAGCGCAGATGGCAAGCGGCGCCGCGCCTTCGCACCTGCAAAAAATAATTGCGGCGAAGCTCGCTTGCATCGCCCGGGAACCTTTGCTAGGCGCCCGCTCCTACCCGGAGCCGGACCCGTTCGGCCCCATCATGATGTGCGGTCGTGGCGGAACTGGTAGACGCGCAACGTTGAGGTCGTTGTGGCCGAAAGGCCGTGGAAGTTCGAGTCTTCTCGACCGCACCATTCATCTAAATTGCTGGGTACCGAACAAGCGCCGCAAGGCCTTGGCGCGCTCAGTTGCTCCAATAGATATAATCCTGCCCGCCCTGCCACGGCGTATTGAGCGGCACGTCGATTCGCACCGGGCCTTCGATCAGGCCCGGCCAGATCGGTTTGGCCATGTTCTTGTTCTGCGCCTCGATCATCGCGCGTAGCACCGCGACGCGCTGCGGATCGCTGGCGGCGAGATCATTTTGTTCGGTCGGGTCGGTCGCGAGATTATAGAGCCGTGCCTTTTCAGGCCTTTTGGTCACCTGCAATTTCCAGTCGCCCGCACGCACCGCGCGGTAATCGCCCGAGCGCCAGAACATCGCCGATCGGTTGGCCGGACCAGCGAGGATATTCTCGCTGTCGATCACACGGTCCCGCGGCACCGCTGCCCCAGCAGCCGCCGCAATCGTCGAGAAGATGTCGAGATGGCCGGTGACGTCAGCGCGCTGCGTCCCGGGGGCGATGCCGCCCGGCCAGCGCATGAAAAGGGGCGTGCGGATGCCGCCTTCGAAGAAGGTCGCCTTCCAGCCGCGGAACGGCGCGTTCAGTCGCTCGATCCCGTTGTACCAGGCGCCGCCATTGTCGCTGGTGAAGATGACCAGCGTGTTGTCGTCGATCCCCTGCTTTTTCAGCTTGGCCATCACGTCGCCGATGCGGCGGTCCATCTGCGCGATCATCGCGCCATAGACGCGTGTCTTGTGATCCTTGATCTGCGGCAGCCGGTCATAGTCCGCCTTGGTCGCCTGCAACGGCGTGTGCGGCGCATTGAACGCGAGGTACAGGAAGAATGGCCGGTTGCGGTTCGCCTCGATCGCCTTGATCGCTTCCTCGGCGAAATAGTCGGTCATATGGCCGCGCGGATGGAATCGCTGGCTGCCGTTAAAGGTCACCGCATGGCGCAAATTGGCCCAGATGAAACGGTCGATCGGATCCCATGGCAACTTCGCATTGACGACCCCCGGATCGTCTTCGCGCATGAACATCGCGCCGCCCGCCAGGATGGCGAGGCTCTCGTCGAACCCCTGCGCATGCGGCCGCAACGCGGGCGCTTCGCCCAGATGCCATTTACCGATGTGCAGCGTGTGATAGCCCGCCGCCTTGACCGCCTCGGCAATCGTTACCTCGCTCGCGGGGACGCCCATGTCGGGATAATCGGGGATGTCGGGGGTGATCCTATCCTTGTGGAAGATCGCCCGCAGCGGCCCGACACCCTCGCCATGCGCCAGATTTTCGGCAAACTGGACCGGGACGGCGGTAAATTCAAAGCCGAAGCGGGTCGGATACCGCCCCGTCATCATCGCGGCGCGCGATGGCGAGCAGGTGGCGTTGGCGGCATAGGCGGTGGTGAAATTCACCCCCTCGCGCGCCAGCGCATCGATGTTTGGCGTCTTGACGATCCCGCCCCCAACGCCGCCGCCGTTCAGGCTGATGTCGTTATAGCCAAGGTCGTCGGCGACGATCAGGATGATGTTAGGCGGGCGTTGTCCTTCGGGCGCTGTCGCCGGTCCCTGCCGCCAAGCCACCGCACGGTTCGGCTGCACCGGATCGTTCCAGTCCTGAAGGATGCCGGGCAGGCGATATTTATTCGCCTCGAACGCCCAATAACCGCCCACTCCCAGCGCGGCGACGGCGCCCAATGCGATCCATCTCTTCTTCATGACCATCCCCACCCTTGCGGCCGATATTATGGCACTATATGTGTCACTATATTGCCGATTGTGCAAGATCGTACACAACGCAGCGATTGACCCCGGCGCCAAGCTAGGCCAGCGGAGAAGCCATGACCAAGGCGGCGAGCAAACCCGAAGCCGAACCAGCGCGCGTCGATGGCCGACGTGAACGCGGCCGGTCGAGCCACAAGCGCATCGTCGAGGCGATGATGGAGCTGATCGTCGGCGGCGACCTGGCGCCGAGCGCCGCCCGCGTCGCCGAGGAGGCCGGGATCGGCCTGCGCACCGTATTTCGCCATTTCGACGACATGGACGCGCTATACGCCGAAATCACCGCGACGATCACCGAGCGGGTCATGCCGATCGCGGTCGCGCCCTACCCCGATCAGGATTGGCGCGCCAATGTCCGCGATATGGTGCGGCGCCGTGTGCGCGTGTTCGAGATCATGCTGCCCTTTCGCCTCGCCGCCAACATCAAACGGTACCAGTCGCCGTTCCTGATGGGGCAATATAGCCAGGTGGTGATGCTGGAGCGCGAGTTGCTGCTGCGCCTGCTTCCCGGACCGGTGCTGACCGATCGGATCAATGTCGAGGCGCTGTGCGCGGCGCTGTCGTTCCAGAACTGGAGGGCGCTGCGTCACGATCAGGGGTTGCCGACCGAGGAAGCCGGGACGGTGACGATGCACATCGTCGATGCGTTGCTCGCGACGATAGGCGAGCCCGCTTGAGATACCGCGGCGCGGCGCTGGTCTCGCTCGCGTTGATCGGCGCACTGGTGGGGTGCGGCAAGGCGACCGAGGCGCCGATCGCCGAGGCCGCGGCACCGGCCTGCCCCGCGATGCCGGCGCAGGATTATGCATGGATCCCCGGCGCGACCTTCGCGATGGGCGGCGACGCGCAGCTGCCCGAGGAAGGTCCGGCGCGCGAGGTGCGCGTCGACGGTTTCTGGATCGCGACGCACGAGGTGACCAACGCCGAATTTGCTGCCTTCGTCAAAGCGACCGGGTACAAGACCCTCGCCGAGCGCGACCCGCCGCCCCTGCCGGGCGCCCCGCCAGACATGCTGATCCCCGGCTCGGCGGTGTTCACCGCGCCGACCGACGGCAATCCCAACTGGTGGCGCTGGGTCGTCGGGGCGCAGTGGCGCAATCCCGCGGGCCCCGCATCGAATATCGAGGGCCGCGCCCGCGAGCCGGTGGTCCAGATCGGCTATGATGACGCGCTCGCCTATGCGCGCTGGGCGGGCAAGGCGCTACCGAGCGAGGAGCAGTGGGAGCTGGCAGCGGCGACTGGCGGCGCCGACCGCCATGTCCCGGTCGATGCCGCGGGCAAGCCGCAGGCGAATTATTATCAGGGCGCCTTCCCCGCCCGCGACCTTGGCACCGACGGCTTCACCAGCCGCGCGCCGGTCGCCTGCTTTCCCGCCGACGACCACGGCGTCCACGACCTGATCGGCAATGTGTGGGAATGGACGACCAGCAAGGCGGGCGGCGAAAGCAATGTCATCAAGGGCGGCAGTTTCCTGTGCGCCGCCAATTATTGCGCGCGCTACCGCCCCGCGGCGCGCCAGTTTCAGGAACGCAGCCTAGGCACCGACCATATCGGTTTTCGCCTGATCGATCCGGCGCGCCCGGCGCCGACGGCGCCAGACCCAGACCAAAGCTGACAGCAGCAGCACGAAGCCGCCGACCCACAGGCCCAGCTGGATCAGCCGTTTGCGGCCCTGTTGTTCGAACGCATAACGGTTGATCTGTTCGTCGGCGGTGTAGCCCGCGGGCATGTCGAGCACGCCGTTCGCCTTGGCATAGGCGCGGTAATCGGCCAGCATCGCCGCGAAGCGGTCGGGCATCGCGGCGGCCAGGTCGCGCGTTTCGCCGGGATCAGCCTTGATGTCGTACAGGCGCCATTGGCCATCGCCGGTGGGCGCCAAGTTGCGGACCAGCTTGTAATCGCCGCGGAACAGCGCGGCATTGCCCGACAGTTCATATCCTAGCGGCGCGTCGCCGTGCACGCTACCGGCCTTGCCGGTCAGCACCGGCACCAGACTGCGCCCGGTCACCGGCTCGACCGCCTTGCCCTGCCACGCGCCGCCATGGCCGGGGACGCCCGCCAGATCGGTCAGCGTCGGCACGATGTCGGTCACATGCGCGAGGCCGTCACTGATGCCGCCCGCCTGCAGCTTCGCATTGCCCGGCCAGGCGATAATCAGCGGGACGCGCAACCCGCCCTCGGTCGCACTGAACTTATAGCCCGACAGCGGCGAGGCGGCGGCGCTCGCCCAGCCGGGGCCGATCGCGCTGAAACTGCCGCGGCGGCCGATATTGGCGGTGGACAGATCATATTGCATGCCAAGGAACAGCCGGTTGCGCAGGCTGCCGAACGGGTTGGTCGGCTCTGCGCCATTGTCCGACAGGAAGACGAAGATCGTGTTCTCATAGTCGCCGGCCGCTTTCAGATGCGCGACCAGCCGCCCGACCTCGCGGTCCATCGCGGTCGCCATCCCGGCATAAGCCTGCATCACGCGCACCGCGGCGGCACGTTCGTCGGCGTCGAGCTTGGTCCAGTCGGGGGTGGTCGGCATCGTGACGATCGGCACGCCCGCGGGGACGATCCCCAGCGCCGCGGCGCGCTTCGCCCGCGCGGCGCGCAGCGCGGTCCAGCCGTCCTTGTACAGCGCGGCATAGCGCGCGATGTCGCTATCGGGCGCCTGCACCGGGATATGGTTGGCGAGAAAGTTGATCGAGGCGAGGAAGGGTTTGCCGCTTTGACGGCCCTCCTCGATGTAATCGATCATCCGCTGAACGACGAAGGTCGACGAATAATATTCTTTGGGCAAGGTCGCGGGCTTGCCGTTTTCGGTCCACGCGGCGGTGTCGTACATGCCCTCGATCGGGCGCTGTTCGAAATTGTCGGCACCCGCATCGGCCAGGCTGAACGCCCGGTCATAGCCGCGCGCTTCGGGCAGCCGCGTCGGATCGCTGCCGAGATGCCATTTACCGGTCAGGTAGGTGCGATAGCCCGCGGCCTTCAGCAGCTGCGCGATCGTCACCACGCGGTGGTTCATCACCGTGTCGTACCCTGGCTTGCCGCGATGTTCGTCGGGGATCGTCTCGGGCATGTTGCCGAGGCCATTGCGGTGGTTCATCACCCCGGTCTGGAGCATCGCCCGCGTCGGCGAGCACGACCCCGCGACATGGAAATTGGAAAAGCGCGTCCCCGAATAAGCGAGCGCGTCGATGTTCGGGGTCGCAAACTCGGCGCCGAACGATCCGACGTCGCTGAACCCCCAATCGTCGGCGAGCAGGATGACGATGTTCGGCTGGCGCGGCGGGGCCGATTTCGGCTGCCCCAGCGCGGATGTCGCGGCGAACAGTGCGGCGCAGGCGATGATGGCAGTACGCCGGAACCGGCCCTTGCGACCCGGCACCCTGGTGGTCCTCATGCGCACTGCCATCGCCCCCTCTCCCACGGGATAGTGACACTTACTATGCCAATATATCGGGGAGTCAATATCGGGGACAGGCGACCTACCGTTCGCGATACTCGGGCGCGCGTTTTTCGAGGAAGGCGGTGAGCGCCTCGCGGTGATCTTCGGTGGCGGACAGGATGACCTGCTGGCGATCCTCGATCGCCATCGCGGCGTCGAGGCTCTGGGCGTCGATGTTGAGGTTCAGCGCCTGTTTCGACAGCCGCAGCCCGTGGGGGCTGGTCGCCAGCATCTCATCGGCGAGCGCGAGGCCGCGGTCGAGCAGCGCGTCTTCATCGACGATCTTGCTGACTAGCCCGGCGCGCAGCGCGCGCTCAGCGTCGATGAAACGCCCGGTCAGGATCATCTCAGACGCCAGACTGGCACCGACCAGCCGCGGCAGGAAATAGCTCGACGCCATGTCGCAGCCGCCAAGGCCGATGCGGATATAGGCGGCGTTGGCGCGGAAATCGGGCGTACCATAGCGCACGTCCGACGCGAGCAGCAGCGACAGCCCGCCCCCGCACGCGGCGCCATGGCCCAGAGCAATGATCGGCTGCGGACAGGCGCGCATCTTGCGATAGATATTGCCGATGCGCGTCTGGGTGCGGAGCGTCCGCAGCACCGGCGTCTCGTCGCTCGACCGATCTTCCTGAATGTCCAGCCCGGCGCAGAATCCGCGCCCCGCGCCGCGCAAGATGACGACGCGCACTTCGGGGCGGTCAGCAAGCCCGCCGAAATAGGTATTAAGGTCGTCGACCAGTCCTTCGTTCAGCGCATTGAGCCGGTCTGGCCGGTTGAGCGTCACAATCTCGACCTGCCCGCGCGCCTCGATCAGCAGCTCGCTCACAGCGTCTGACCGTCGTCGATCGTGAACACGCTGCCGGTGATCCCCGCCGCCGCATCGGAGCAGAGCAGCAGCAAGGGCGCGTGCAGGTCGCTTGGCGGACGCATGCGCTGGCGCGGAAAGCTTTTGACCATCGCCGCCCCGACGTCGCTGTCAAACAATTCAGCCGTCATTTCGGACTGGAAGTAGCCGGGCTGGATCACATTGACGCAGATCCCGCGCCGCGCCCATTCGCGCGCCAAGGCTTTGCCCAGATGGCGCACCGCGGCCTTTGTCGCGCCATAGACTGATGTCGCGGGGAAAATCTTTTCGGCGGTGATCGACCCGATCAGCACGATGCGGCCGTGCTGCTTCTCGCGAGCACCAGCCTTATCCAGACGTTTAGCGCCCTCGTTCGCAGTTAGGAAGACGCCGCGGACATTGGCGGCGAGCAGGAAATCCACCTCGTCGACCGACAGCCCCATCGCCATCTTTTCGGTCGCGACCCCGGCGTTGGCGACGATCGTATCGACGGTTCCGAACGCCGCCTCGGCGGCATCATAAGCGGCGATCGTCGAAGCTTCGTCGGTGACGTCCATGCTGACCGCGATCGCGGTGCCGCCCGCCGCCTCGATCACCGCCACCTGCTCGGCGAGCTTGTCGGCGCGGCGCGCTGCAAGCACCACCTTCGCACCCGCGCCCGCCAGCGCTTTCGCGAAACCAGCGCCCAGCCCGGACGACGCGCCGGTGACTAGCGCCACCCGCCCGGAAAGATCGAACTTCGGTTCTGCCGCCATCACGCTCCCTTTCGCTGCCCCTTCTGCCTTGGCGCTGATTGACGTTTACGTCAATCGACCGCCATTTGATCCGGGCGGTGCGAAATAGGTTGACAATGATCATTTGTTCACCTAATGTTCTCATGTCGACACCAAACCTCATCCCCCGTTGCAGTCACCAAGGGTGACGGACGGGGGATAAAGGTCTCTCCGCTTGCTCAGTCGGTTTTTGGCGACACTTTGCGATCGCCCACCGGCATGTTGCCGTGAATTGGATAGCGGATGGCGAGGCGCGTGGGTGAAGGTTAGGAATGTTGACGGTAGTGCGCTGCTTTATAGATCTGCGAAATTGACCTAGCGGCAATGCTCGTCAGCATTGCGACGTAAACTCCTCCTTCCCATCGTCGCCGAACTCAGCGCGTAGCATTTCCAGACCTGCCGAGGTCGACAGTTGTACATCGCAAGCGTCCGCAATGTTCCGTCGAGGCTCTGAGTGCGCAAGTAAGTGTCTGCGTTCGCTTGAGTTGCCGCGCTTTTCCTGACAAATGCCTACCTCCACGGATACGCAACTCCGCTCCATCAGCTTAACCCCAGCTCAGGAACGTCAATAGCGAACCGCATCGCCAACGAGTATTTCGCGAGCGAGTTTAGTAAAGTTCACGGCAACCGCTACAACTCAAATGATCCACCGTTTTCGGTCATCAAGACCTACGCCGACCACGTTAAGCTCGCACTCCAGTTTAAAGCCGTTGAGTTAGGTGAAGAGAAGACCGAGAAAAGTTAAAGATTGGCGCCCGTGACTGCTCACAGAGTCGGCTGCTGTTAGCGCTTCGGATAAAATAGAGGAGCACCGGCTGGCTGGGGCGGCAGGAACCTCACCTAAGGAAAAGCTGCACCTCAAAAAGCCCTGATTTCGGCCAGTCTCGCGTGGCACCAGTTGCGACTGGCTACACTCACTGGCTACAGTTAGTGGCATCACAGACCAACTGCAATAGAGCTTCGGTGCTGCGTACGAGTACGGGCCCCTGGGCTCTTCCGCAGCGCGTTGTTAAGCGATGTCACGGCGTTAATTTGTAACCGTGTCCTGAAGGCCACCTTGCGGGAAGCTGCTGCGGGGTGCTGATAGCCGCTCTTTGCGAGGAGCGGTGATGAGCGAGGATATCGGAGCGTCGGGAGCGAGTGTTCTCGTGAGTGGTCATATGAGTAATCGTATGAGCAGTCGGATCGCGGTCGTGGGCGGGCGTCGCCGTTGGTCGGTAGATCAGAAGCTGGCGATCCTGCGCGAAGCGTTCGGCCCCGACGGCTCGGTCTCGGCGACGTGCCAGCGACACGCGGTCGGCAGCGGGATGCTCTATACGTGGCGCCGACAGGCATTGGCGGGCGATCTGACGGGAGCGAAGCGCACGTCGGTGCCGTCGTTCGCCGAGGTCGAGGTGTCGGTGCCGACCGCGGCGACGGCAGGGAGTGGGCAGATCGGGATCGAGCTGCCGTCGGGCGTGCGGATCACCGTCGATGCGGCGGTCGATGCCGACGCGCTGGCCCGGGTGATGTCCGTTCTTGGCCGATGATCCCGCTGTCGCCGTCGACCCGCATCTATCTCGCTTGCGGCGCCACCGATATGCGCAAGGGGTTCGACGGCCTCGCCGTGCTGGTGCAGCAGGTTCTGGAGAAGAGTCCGCACTCGGGGGCGCTGTTCGCGTTCCGCGGCAAGCGCGGCGATCTGGTCAAGTTGCTCTGGTATGACGGCCAAGGCCTGTGCCTGTTTTCGAAGCGCATGGACCGGGGCCGGTTCGTCTGGCCCATCACCAAGGCCGGCAAGGTCAGCCTCACCGCGGCGCAGCTTTCGATGCTACTCGAAGGCATCGACTGGCGGCGTCCCGAACGCACCGCGGCGCCCTTGCTTGCAGGGTAAAAAGTGGCGGATTAGTGTGGGTTTTACTGGCTTCGCGGAGCCCGTTTTGCTAGGTGTTCCGGGTGTCGGAACCAGCCTCTTCCAGCATCGACAAAGACGCCCGGATCGCCGAGCTCGAAGCCGCTCTCGCGGCTCGCGATACGCTCATCGATACTCTCCGCCACCAGCTCGCTCAGCTTCGCCGCATGACCTTCGGCCAGTCGTCGGAGAAGCTCGCGCTGCAGATCGAGCAACTCGAGCTTGCCCTCGAGGAGCTCGAAGGCGAAGCCGAGGTCGCCGATAGCCGAACGACCGAACGGGCACCCGCCGAGCGACCCTCACCGGTGCGCGCACTGCCCCATCATCTGCCGCGCTCCGAACGGCGGATCGAGCCCGAGGCCGGCAGCTGCACCTGTCCCGATTGCGGCGGCGCGCTGCGCCCGCTTGGCGACGACAGCGACGAGCAACTCGACATTGCTCCGGTTCAGTGGCGCGTCATCCGCACCGTGCGGCCCAAGTATAGCTGCCGCGCCTGCGATAGGATCGTCCAGGCACCGGCGCCGGTGAAGGCCATAGCACGCGGCAAGGCCAGCTTCGCCACGCTCGCCCATGTCGTCGTCCACAAGTTCGATCACCATCTGCCCCTCTATCGCCAGGCAGAGATGATGGCGGCGCAGGGCATCGACATCGATCGTTCAACCCTCGCCGGCTGGGCGGGCCAGGCCGCGCATCTGCTCGATCCCATCGTCAGCCGCATCCGCGAGGAAGGACTGAAGGCCGCCAAGCTCCACACCGACGACACGCCGGTGCCGATGCTCGTGCCCGGCAAGGGCCGGACTGCGCAGGCGCGGCTCTGGGCCTATGTCGTCGATGATCGCGCATCGGGCGCCGCCACCCCGGCGCTCGCCTGGTATCGGTTCACGCCCGATCGCAGCGGCATCCATCCGCAGAGCGAGCTGGGGTCATTCACCGGCCTTCTCCAAGCCGACGGCTATGCCGGATATGACAAGCTCTACCAGGGCAACGGCATCCAGGAGGTCGCCTGCTGGGCGCACTTCCGCCGCAAGATCTTCGAGTGCCGCCAGACCAGCCCAACCCCGCTCACCACGGATCTTCTGACACGCATCTCCGGGCTTTACCGGATCGAAGAGGACGTCCGCGGCCAGCCGCCCGATGTCCGGCGCCGACACCGGCAAGAGCAAGCAAGGCCACAGATCGACGCGCTTCGCGGCGCGATCGACGACGCCCTACGCCGCCTGTCGCCCAAGTCGGCGATGGCGAAGGCGCTCGCCTATGGTCGCAAGCGCTGGGACGCGCTCACCCGCTACCTTGATGAGGGCATGGCGGAGATCGACAACAATATCGCCGAGCGCGCGATCCGATCCATCGCGATCGGGCGCAAGAACTGGCTGTTCGCCGGATCGAAGGCCGGCGGCGAACGCGCCGCCGCCATCTATTCGGTCATCGAGACGGCGAAGCTCAATGGCGTCGAGCCGCAGGCCTATATCGCCGACGTCATCGAGAAGATCGCCTCAGGCTGGCCCGCCTCCCGGTGGGACGAGCTCATGCCGTGGAACTGGACAGCGCAAAGCGCGCCCGTCAGCATGGCGGCATGACCGACCAGATCGCCCGGATTCGCATCACGCTCGAAGACATGAAGCCCGCCATCTGGCGCCGCGTCGAACTTCCCGTCACCAACAGCCTCAAGACCCTGCACCTCGCGATCCAGGCCTGCATGCTCTTCGAGAACTACCACCTGTTCCGGTTCGATATCGGCGATGCCGCCTATGGCATCCGCTTCGACGACGATGATTTCATGATCCGCACCCGCGATGCCGCCCATATGCGCATCAGCAAGCTCGTCGAGCGCGGCATAACCAGCTTCACCTACACCTATGATTTCGGGGACGACTGGCGCCATCGCATCGAGATCGAAGAGATCGCATCCGCAAATCCCGGCATCGATTACCCGCGGTTCGTCGATGGCGAACGTCGTGCTCCACCCGAAGACGTTGGTGGCACTCCGGGATTTGAGGAGTTCCTCAATGCCATGGCCAAGCCGCGCCATCCCGAACGTGCGTCCATGGTGCAATGGTATGGCGGCGTCTTCAATCCCACCGATATCAGCCCCGACGAGATCAACGCACGCATGGCGAAGCTCGCCAAGCGACGGGTGCAGGGAAAAGCCGCCTACGCCGACGCTAAATCTCGCGACAGCTAACCGATGGCGGTTTCCGGACCACGCTTACGTTAATTTGCACATCGCATGCCGCCCGCTCTCGCCCGAATGAAAAAGGTTCTCCATAGCAACCGCGCCTCGTAGGCGCCGTCCTATCTCGTCAGCAATCAGAAAAACCCCTCGTACCGCGTCTACCAAGTTAGTCCGCGAGAAAAAGGCTGCCCGCGCGGCAAATACACCTAAATCAGTGCTGCAATCTTGCCTGTCCACCGACTAAGCGCGTCAATTCAGGCAGCAGCGCTGCGATAATGCTTCCAGAAAATATGACTGGAGGCCACCCGCGGTGCGGGCGGGCACCCGTTACCTTGCGCCCAGATCTATTGAAATTCGAATAAATGAAAAAAACTTCTGAGTAGCTTGGGATGACATTGCGACGATCCTATAACTCAGGGTCGGCGAAATAATCACGTCCGACGAGATGGAATATTGTCTCCAAGGAGTGAAAAATGAAAATTTGGCCAAAGCCGCAGGATGTACTGCTCGATCAGTATTATACGTGTCAACAAGTCGCACGAAAACTGTATGGCGTATTTCAGGAGTATTTTGATCCGAACCAATATCAGCTAGTCGAGCCGAGCGCTGGCACCGGATCGTTTTTCAGACTGATGCCCCATGGGAGCCTCGCGTTTGATGTTGATCCAAAATATCCGGGTATCCGCACAGCTGATTTCCTATGCGTTGAAATCCGCAGCGAACGAGAGGTGGCTGTGATCGGCAATCCGCCGTTCGGCCGGAATGCCAGTATAGCAGTGCGCTTCTTCAACCATGCTGCGTGCCAGGCGAGTGTCATCGCACTCATACTGCCGAGATCATTTCGGAAGGCCTCCATAGAAAATCGCCTCGATCGTAACTTCCATCTAATCCACGAGGAGACTGTGCAGCGTGACGCGTTCCTATTCAGGTCCAAGCCGTACGATGTACCGGCTGTATTCCAGATCTGGGAGCGTCGCGATGACCTGCGAGAGTTGCAACATGTCGCATTTCACCATCGGGATTGGAGTTGGACGACGCCAGAACGAGCCGACTTCGCGATACAGCGCGTCGGTGCGCGAGCAGGTCGCGTGCACCGAGACCTCACGCGGAGTCCGTCTTCCCACTATTTCATTCGAGGTAATGTGGAGCCAATAATGAAACGGCTCAACTTCGCCAAGGTCGCGCTCAACGTGGCGGGCAATCCGAGCTTATCAAAGTCGGAGATCGTGTCGCTCTATCGCCAATTGACCGGGAGGTAAGCATTCACCCGAAAAGCCATCATCTGAGATCTCCGCTTCCTCGGAGACATTGGCTCCGCGACGTCACACGGTTCGAAATTAGAGAATGCCGTGTTTGGCGGGCGAGGCGAAGCTCTTGCAAATCATTCTGGTAAATTGTCGCAGTCAAAATGGGCCTAACAGCCGGTTTCAGCGGTTCAGAGGATAGAGCGAGCGAAACGTCGCCATACGCATTGTGGAGCGCATGGCGGCGCGCAACAACTTGCGATCTTCCGACGTTGCCGCCCAAGTCACTGGGACTTGGCGACCGCTAAGCGCTTCCACGATCTGAGTGTGCCTAGCTGCCGACAGCCCGTCGGCGATCCGGACGATGAGCAATGCAAACAGGCGCGGCATTTCTCGCATAACGAGGGCCGTGACATACGCGGCAATGACTACAGCAGTTGGTTCAACGATAAACATTCTATTTTCTCCTCCGATCTTCAGATCACCCTCTCCGCTCAATTTCTCTCTTCTTCTGGTCTAGAGGCCTCGCTATCCGATCCTTCTGAAGCCAGAACAGGCAATGCGATATTCATGGTGTTCGGCACCGGGCGTTACCGGTGCTCGGTGCCGACACGATCTCAGCGGGATTTTTGCGCTGTCGCTGCCATGACATATTCGGGCGGGACGATTCCGGTCCGTTCCCACCAACGCTCGGCGAGGCGCTTGCGAGAGTTGTCCGTTCTGAGCCAGTTCTGGCGAACCTTGCCGTAATCGCGGTGCTCCTGGTCATATCCTCGCAAGGTAATGAGGAAATGCACGTGCGGTGCGATTTCGGGCTGATCGTCGGTTTCCGCTTGGTGATGGATCGCCCAGTCGACGACCATGCCGCGGGCGACCAGATAATCCTCGGCAAAGCCTTCGATCAGATTCCGCCAGAAGGCGAGGTCCTCATGGCGCGGCAGACTGCCAACGCAATGCGCGATGGTCGGCTCGTCGGGCCGATACCGCGCCGCATTCTCGTCCGCTTGTGCCCACAGCGCGATTCCCCCCAGCTTGGGTCCGGCGGCGCGGGCAGGAGCACATCGGCCCGCCGCCGCAAGGTCGGAGCGCGACGCCCAGTTCGGCGTCGGACCCCATTCATCAACGCTATTCTGGCGGTTGATGTAGGCATAGCTCGCCTGCGCCGTGCGGTGCGTGCGCAAGAGTTCGGGCGTATAACGGCTTGACCGGTCCCGGATCACATAGCGGGTGTTGAACGGTCGGATGTTGTGGATGGTCGTCATTTGGTACGTCTTTCTATAAAGGAGAAAGGGACCGCATCGCTGCGGTCCCCTTGCTGAGTTTATGTGTGATGGAGGGATGGCAAGACGGCGCCGCAGTGGCTGCTGGACGTCGATTCACCGGATATTTAAAGCTGGTCGCTAGACCGTGCCCTGACGGGCATGACAGCGGCCCGTCGCATGCGAAGCGTTGTGCATATGCACGCTCGCAGGCCTCGCTGCTCGCGCGACCCGAGCAGCGAGGCCATTTTTTCATCGATAGTGAGTTTACGCGTTAGGCGCGCTCAGGCGTGGAACAGGCCGTCCTCGAAGCTGACCCATCTCGCGGTTTCGTCGCCCGCAGCAAGGCGTTGTCGATAGTCGCGATAATGATGCGCGCAAGAGTCTGCACGGCGGATTGGGCGTGAGTTCCCGATATCGGCGAGCGCGGCCTTGAGATACTCGCTGGCATCGATCCAGTCGCGCAGGGCCAGCATGATCTCGAAGAAGGGTTCCGGTCGCGCGATGCGGAACGCCTCGACATGCGCCCACAGCATCAAGCGTGCGGTCGCGACGCGCAGCGCATGGTCTTCGGCTGCCGCAGGCGCCGAGCGCGACCAGGCAAGCTCGATGTCCGCATCGCCGATCTCGGGCATCGGGATCGAGAAACGACGGCACGCTGTTCGCTCATCGAACCCATGGTCACCCATCGCGGCGGGATCGATAGCCGTCTCGCCAAAGCAGAGTTCTGCAAGAGCCGGCTCGACGAAGAAGCGCCGGCTCATCGCGTCCATCGCCAACGTCAGGCGATCGGCCGTGGACGCGATCTGGACAACCCCTGGCAACAGCGTCTTGTCGAGCAAGTGCGGCAATGGGATTTCCGACTTGCGCGCATCGGAGACGCAGATCGTGTTGATCCAGCGCTGACCATCATCTTGATCGACCATCGTCAGGACCGCCGCCGCAACCGGCCTGCGTGCCAACGCCGGATGCTCGTCTGGTATGTCGTTGACGGGAATGCACGCCAGACCGATCACCTGTAGGCATTTGGGAAGTTGATACTCGTTCACGATATTCTCCTTTCGGAGGATCAGGGATCCGAGACAGAACTCCTGCCTCTTTTCCTTTCACCCTGTTCCTCGCTTCCCGCGTCAGCGTCTCCACCGCTTGGCGGGCGCGCAGCCGCGTCCCGCTTTTCCATCCGGCGGACATCCGAGGTCGTTCTGCGGCTGGGACGCAGGGGTGATTGCCATTCTACAAGAAGCAGAGGTTCTTGACGGTCAGGCGATCAGCGTCGGCGACCGCGATCACCAGGTTCTCAACCGGCCTGTGGCTAACTGTTCGCGACCCAGTCCCGAATGCCGCGATCGCCGCAACGGCAGTCATGTCGCGCGGGACCGTCTCATCGCCCACCGGCTACACCGCACTCATTGCTCTGCCGACTAGTCTTAGCGTGGGCTATCCCACCTCCGCCCGTCAGTGGCCACGACGGTTCTTTGTTTGATGCAGCGCGCTTTGATGAAACAAAAGTCGAACCTATAATGAACATTAGGGCATCGAGATGCGCCACCCCGGCGTAGCGAGCGAACAAGGGTCTTGAGAATGCGAGCAAAAAATGACGCAGAGTCGGCAGCGATTGGCGGCTACATAATCCAACGATCAATGTGTTGGTCAGAAGATCATGAGGCCAATCTTCGGCAGGTTGAGATTGAAGCAAATAGACAGATCCGAGGCGAACTTGCAGAGGTGTTCGGCGCATTGTCCATCGCTCCCAAGCGCTATCGGGACAACACGTTCATTGGCCTCTGCCTCAGATCAAAGTCACTGCCATCATTCGGCGGTGCAGAGTTTCGGCTCGACATCGGATCGGGCGTCCCGGGCATGCCGGCTACCGCTCTGGTGAGTGATATTCGATCAACCGTCCAGCGGTTCCGCGATAACCGCGAGCAAATCAGTGGGTTTGCCAAGGAAGCCCAAGCGATTGCGGATAAGATCATGGGGTCGATATCAGATGTGCACCCTGCCCCCAGATTGATCGCGATCAGTGTTTTTCCGCGTGTAAGCCTCAAGAAGTTTGAAATGGGCATAACTTTGGAGGTCCTCGGCGACGGCCTCGGGCTTGGCCCTGAAACCATCCGCGCGCATGTGTCGAACGGTGCAAAGTTGCGACGTGGGCTCGCAGACATGCTCGCCACGCACGCGAGGCGCGCTGACCTGCTTGCGCAACATCGCGCCAATCACACGCGCGGCCTGATAGACCAGACCGCACAGAATCTGTTGTCGGTTTCCGGAATGAAATTGACTTACGCGCTGGATCAGCTGGAGCGTGCCGGCAAACTCCAGTTCCTCTTAAACGGCGGGCGCACAACCGGCAGGCTGGAGTGGAAAGAAGATATTCTCACCGGTGAAGTGTTCGAGCGCAATAACGAAGTCGATTTGCGGCAGGGTACATTCACGTTCTGGCAGCAAATGCCACAAACCATTCTTGCCGCGCTTGTCGGACGTCCACTATCTGTTATGATCGCGAAGCCCTATTTCCCACTCGATGCGATCATTATGGATTTCTCGGCATTTGGAACCGACGGGACTAGGCTCGATCTGGAAATCCCGACCACGCCCCTACCGGACCATTGCACTCATGTCTGACTGGTGAGCGCTGCGAATTTAGCTTCACGGCCAGTGAGGCCCAGTCATGCGGGGCGTTCTGCAGCGGCACCGCATGGGTAATTGTCACCTAGTCGGAAGAACGCTTACTCACGGTCAGGAGGTCAGCGTCCTCTACCGCCGGGCTCTCGGCCGGGCAGCCCGCGAGCGGACGAATGAAGGCGCTTCGACGACTTCGACCGCTTCGTCTTTTGCTTCGCTGCTCGCGGCTTGACCCCGAACGCCATGATTGCGGCAGCGGCAGCATTGTCCGCATTTGATCGCGCCGATGCCAGCGCGCGCTTCAACCGATCCGCCTCTTTCGGCGGATCAAACCGCACCGAACCGCGCTCCACCAGAAGCCACTCGTCGTCGAGGAGCGGATCGCCCATGTGCCGAAAGCGATCCGCTGCGCTCGCTCGGACGTTCGCGAGTGGCCAACGGTCTGCTTCGACCAGCCGGTCATGCAGGATATCATTGCGGGTCTCTTGCTGAACGAACCATGCAGCCTGCGTGCGGGCGCGGATGTCAGGCCGTGTCAGCCACTCTCCGCGAGGTCCGAGGGCGTCTCGAAGTGCCTTCACTGTTTCAGGCGCCTCTGCATCCGCAAGCCGCGAGAATAGAAACGGAACAGGCGCATCGCGCCACAGCGCGGCGGGGTCGGTAACCTGACGGGCGTCCATTAATTCGGCAGGCACCGGCGCGAGGTGTGTAGCAGGTCGATCAAGCAGGGATGCCCGCCGCTTCTGCTCTACCTCCCACGCCGTGGGCCGGCGTGCCGGGTCGATATCGGGCAGCTTACTGAACACCTGCGCACGCTTATCGACAATCGTCGAAAGCAGGTCCTGCCCCGCCGCGCTCCGGATGTAAGGGGTATCGAACCAGCGGCGAGGGTCGTCGCGCAGATCGATCCGTCGCGCGCCGCGCCAGTGCACGATCCGAACAGGATAGGTTTCGATCACCGATCGAAGCGCCTGAAGCTGGTCATTGGTCGGTCTGTCGGGAAATGGCCCATTGATTGAGGTGTCGGCAAGCCGCTCATACAGATCAGCAAACTGTTCCCGCCCGTTGTGATGGATGGGACGATAGTCATCACGGCGAACATCGCGCAAAGTCGTCGCCTGATTCGGCGCGACGGGAGCAGTTTCGTCGGCGGAAATATCATATTCCCGCGGCAGGTCTGCACGCGGCGAACGCCATGCGGGCACCGGCTGTGGTTCGCGGCCCGGTGTGATCTCGCCCAGCCCCACCATATCGAGTCCGCGTGCGCCCAACGATGCGACGGTCGGCAAGTGCTGGTCGAGCGCGCGAGGCGGCGACAGTGCAAATTCTTGGTCGGCCTCCCGCTGGCGGCCTGACGCGATTTCGCGGGTCGCCTGAATGCGCAGATCGCGCAATCTGATCCGCCGTCCAATCTCGGGAGTATCGCGCCAACGTCTGACCGTCGTCTGCAGCCACGCGCTTTTGTCGACGAGATTATCATCATCCAAACCTGCCGGCCCGCGCTTGATCAGCAGCGCGCTGACTTGGGCGAGTTCTTTCTGCTGGGCATCGCGGATCGCCGGGAGGCGCTTTCGATAGGGTGCGGCATTCAAATCGACGCCGTGGATCAAATCCTGAGGATCGTCGGCAGGAAGCACGACCAAGCGTCCGTCGACTTCGCTGAGAAGGAGCGGCGTCTCGGCGATGCGCTTCATCACCGCATTGGGGTCGACCAACGTTCGGGAGCTGGGCTCGCGGGACAATATTGCGTCGACAACGCGGGTCGGTTCAGGGTCCTGGACCGCAAGTCCCAGGTCTCGCTCGAGCCGTTCGCGAAGATCGGCGGCGGTGCGTTCGAGAAACTTCGCCTGCTCGCGGCGCTCGGCTATCGCGGCCTGTTCAACGACCAACTCCCGTTCGAGTTCATCGAGATAGGCTTCGGCCTCGTTACCCCGCCGGGTCCACGCGTGCGACATATAGGTATCGTGTCCGTCCTTACGCGCCTTGTCGGCATAGCCCGGAGCAAATCTCGCAACGATACGCGGATGGCTGCGCGCCATAGCGCACAGCGTTTCGATCTCGGCGGCCTCGGCGCGCAGCCGGATCGCGGTACGCTCGCGATCGCGAAGCTCGCGCGCGAGCCGCTCCAGCCGGTCGCGGTCGTCCGAAGTGCGGACTTCGCGCACGCGCGCTTCGCGTAATTCGAAAGCCGCATCGGCATCCGCGAAATCCGCATCGCGCTTCGCCACCTGCTGCGCGAGCACGCGCCCCCAGCCGATTGCTGCATTGTCGAGCGACACATCAGGCGTATCTCCGGCACGTTCGAGTACGGTGGCTTTGCCACCGACCTTACGCATGGTTTGCGCATCCAGCCCCATCTTCGCATAGGTTTCTGGCGAGAGACGATAGCCAGCATCAATCACCTCAAGTTCGATGTTGACGAGACGCGCGATCTCGCAGCGGAACGGCTTCATGAAGCTGGTCGCGATTTGCGGCACGACGTGAACGTCGAACGCCAGTGCACCGTCGTCATCGATGGTTACCGCGCGCTTGCCGACCTGGAAATGCAGGTGCCAGTTCGTCAGATTATTGAATGCGTCGGGTTCATGCCGCACGAACAGGGCGGGCACGACCCGATTTGCGTCAGCATCGCCGCTTTCGGATTTGGCGAACGATTGCACCCAGGCGTTCGCACCGACGAGAATGCGTTCGTGCGCCGCGCCGTCGAGATCGGCGGGCAGCTCCGCCTCGCCCGCGATAACCGCATAGCTGCCGCGACCTTCGCTGAGCTTCACTGGAGGATCCGCATCCGGCCAGCCGGGCAGTGCCTCCAGCCACTTCAGCGCAGCAGGCGCCTCCGGATCGATCCACGGCACACCAACCAACTGGCGCTTTTTGCCGAGCGCCTTGCCGCCATCCACCCGCCTCTGCTCGGCGGTGAGGATGCCACGCAAACCTTCCGGACAATCGTTGCGACGCGCAGCGCCCGACAGAAACTCAGGCGCGCGTTCGTATCTGATGTTGAGACGCGGCGGTCCGGCGGATTTGTTCTGGCGCCGACCGAACTCATGCGCTTCGACCGCGTCCCACTGCCTGGCTCGCTTGACCGGATCCGGATCGAGCGTCGTGATGAGGATCTGGCGATCGTCATAGCCATGGTCCTGCGTGTAGCGGTCGAACGTCGCAGCGGGCCGCTCCTCTGCCGCTATTTCCGGCTCCGCCTTCGCATCGCCTATCTTACCCGTCGCATAATCATCGAAGGCCGCCGCCGATCGCTCGCGAGTTACGTTGCGCGCCAGGTGGAAGCTGCGCTCCCCCGCCCCGCTCGTCAGCCGCGATACGTCCGGCACGCTCGGAATGCCGAACCAGGCGCGCCGGGCGGGAGCTGCTTTCCCGCGCTCCCAGCGCTGCGCGGAATCGAGGCTCGCTCGGACCTTGCCGCGCAGGAGCCCCAGGGGATCGTCGAGTTCCGTCTCCGCAAGGTCGAGCGGCAAGTCGCGGATGATCCGCTTTGTTGCGCGCCTGCGAAAAGTTCCGATCGGATCCATGATCTCCAGTCCACGTTTCCAAGGCGAGCCGTGCCCGTTCCACCAGCCCGCGGCAGGCGCCCGCTCGGGAAGTCCCGAGCGAAACCGACCTTCCTAATCCGAAGGATATCATGTTGATGTTAGCTTCCACAATCGAAGAATGGGCAGCTAACCTATTTCGCAAAAAATATTCAGTTACTCCCGATATATTCTCGATATCTTATTGAGATATTCTGGATAAATTACCGATATTCCGCAAGATATTTAGTTAAGAGATTTTGAACTCGAACCGGATATCTCTCAGCATGAGAGAATATCGGCTTCAGATACTATCTGACTTGCAACGATACCCGATCTCGGTGGCGGCGAAGTCGTCCCAATATCCGGTCTTTGGATATTTAAATGCTCGTTGTAATATCCATGCACCAATTTGCAGTGGAACAACGAGCTTGAATGTCAGGTTTTGGCGACGAGCCGTGCCTTATCAGCGACAGAATGGCTCGTCGTTCACCGGGGCTCCAACCTACCGACCAAGCAAGGAGATAATCATGAAAAACTTGCTTGCAGAGGCCATAGCGCGCGTAATCGCTGAAGGTTTGACGGCGCACTGTACACAGATCGAAAAATTAGAGCGCGAGCTTGAAGCCGCTATCACCCAAGCCGCCCGAGCGAGTGATGAAACCGTCACGATCGAAACCTTGTTCGCGGGCCAGCACCTGAATGGACCGGCGTTTGCCGAGCTCCGCAAGATCTTGCGCAACCCCGGTCTGAAGCCTGAGGCGACGATCAGTGAATTGCGCAGGGCTGAAGGCTACTTCATACGAGCGCACGACGAATATATCGCCAAATATTCCGACGATCGGGCGAACGCCCTGCGTTGGGCGGAGCTCCGGCTTGCGATCGCACGACTCTTCTATGATGAGATGATCCGATCTTTACCCACTGCTTCACGTCCCCAAGCGCGGCCGAAGACGGAGCGCTCAACAAGCGTCATCGGGTTCGAAATGGATGCATTCTCTGCCGATGAGCAGAAAGCGCTTCGTCAAGCGATCCGTAATCGCGAAGAAGCAATCAGGCAGTTGGAGACCATCATCCGCCGAGGCGGCGCGACGTCGGACACTACGCATCTCATCTGTAGCTATTTGCGCGATCCGAACAAGATCGAGCAGGTAAACCGCTGGCTCACCGCCGAGCAGAGAAAGGCGCATCATAACAACCCGGAACCTGAAGATGACGTCCAGCCGATGGCTGCCGTTGCCGAGCCGCTGCAGATGGACACTCCGCCGAGCCGCAATGGTCAAGACAATGAAAAGCTGTGGCCGCCACGTCGGGAAGCACCTCGAACAGATCCGGTCGTTGCCCAGAGACTTGTCGAGTGGCTCCGGGCCGGCCCCAATAAGATTCGGAAACTGTACGCGCGGTCGTCTAAAGGGGATATTCGGCTTAACGCCCGACCGGACGCACCACCGGTCGCCGACATGTTCGAGACCGCAGTTGATCACCCGTTGGTTCAAAATGAACTATCAGCAATATGCGCGCGTCTCGAGCTATAACACACTTCGTTCGGCGCGGGTTGGCTCCTTTCACTTACTTGCCTCGTTGGAGCTGGGGCCGAGGCTGCCTAAGCTAGCGGTCGCGCACAGTAATAGCGGCGCCGCCTCGTCGTGATCACGCCAGCACAGCACTAATTGCGCCACCGAATAGGATTCACCGAGCCAGACCGCCCGCACCGACGATGACCGACAACAAATGGCTTGTCAGCGCAGACGCGCCCTTTCGGTGGGCAATTCCCCCCCAATCATCCCAACGGTGCACCCGCTCGGCGAGCCAAGCGAAGAGATCATCGCGCGAATTTGCGTCGGTGAAGGACTGCGACCACGCGATATTGCGCGTCGGCATCCGCGCGCCAACGTTAAGTCCGGTCAACGTCACCAGATATCGCCTTCCCAGATTTTCGCGCGCGAACAGATAGCGACGAAATCCAACCTTCTGTTCAAAGGTGATCAGCGCCCGCTCCCGTGCCTCGGCGTCGGGCCCCGCACTCGCACTTACCGCGGCAACAACCGCCGCTATTGGCAAGCGCTCGAATTCCGGCTCGCGCGTGGCCTGCAGCATCATGAGGACGGACCTGCCCAATGAGCTCAGCCCCCCACCGAAGAGGTCCCTCCCCGCCGATGTCTCGACCATTCCGATGCTGGCGAGCCAGCACAGATAGAATCGCCAGAACATCATGTCCCCGCCGAAAACATCGTGGTTGCTCTCCGTGCCAAACCAGCGCGCATCGATCGCGGTCATGACCCTCAACATCAGTTCATGCTGTTCGGGTGCGAAGTGGACCGGCGGGAATCCAAGTTCTCCCTCCCAGAAGGCGTCCCTGACGCTTGCCCAATTTTGCCCAGAGGCATCCTCGTAGCCGCACGGACTGGCTCGAAGCCACCAGCCCCACGGGAGTTCGCCGACGTGATGCTCAAAGTCAGCCACGGCCACCCCCGCGACGAGGGTCGAGGCCGAGCGGCGGCGGCGCGCCATCGCGCGCGGGCGCAGCGCCTCCTTCAGCGATTGCTCGCAGCTGAGCTGCGAGGGCGACCGTTTCCCTGACAACATATGCGTCGTCGCGATATATCCGTCCAAGCTCCGAGGACTTCGATCCGGAGGAATTCGGCCTGGCGTTCGGAATAAGATCGTAGGCATGATCGCAACTGAAGCCGAACCACCACGCATGCGAATCTTCGACCCGGTGGTCGGTTGCGTGTTCTACCGGATGGTAGACCGCCGGCCGTAATGTCACGTGGCAGATGCGGCGCGCCTCGACGGCTAACCGACGCGTCGGACTCGGCCCTTCTTCGCACAGTCTTGAATAAGTCAAACCGCCATGCACATCGATCCCTATGTCCGGTGGAACTGCGTTTGCATCCCAGCCCCAGAGAGGGTGATCCTTGGGAATGCCGACATATCCGCAGAGGAAGCCATTGTCCGTGTTACGCAACATGATGCAATCGTATCCACTCGCCGCATCGCGCCAGCTGACCTTGTCCGCCTCTCCGAGCCACGCGCCCGTGCCACCGGGTCGAGCAGCCTGATCGTAGAAAATTTCTTCTGCGGGAACGACGCATTCGCGAGTTGCATAGGCGCGGCCGCTGACGAGAACGACGCCACCCTCTCGGGTGACATCGCCTCCGTCGCCGATCAGCTTCTCGGCGGCGAATTCGGAGCCGAGGATCGGCAGCAGCGTGTCGACCGTTGCGGGCACGACGACTGGCGTCGCCGTTTTCCTGCGTACGGCCGTCTGGCGCCGCTCAGCCGGAACAAGCGCCTGCGATTTGGTGGTATTCTTAGCCATGCCTATGCTCCCGCTTATTTTGAAACATCAATGCCACTCGTCCCCGACAAGGCCTCATGGTGTTGTACCGGATGGTCTCTGCGCGCGTATCGCGTTCGCTCATCAGCCGCCGGATGGTTGATCCAAGAGCATTGAGTTCCGCCGAGTGGACGGCCCAGCCGCGAGGATCTGCCATGATATGCTGGTTACCGTCCACGCGGCGCTCCGTCCGACATATAATAACAATATCGTTCGATAAGTCATACGATAGGCGGAGTCAATCGGCCGAACGAACTCGTTCACTTGACCGAACGATCGTTGATTTCTATGTCGCTGATCTCATGGTAAGTTGGGTCTAAGGAGTCATGGGCATGTCGTTGGCGATGAGGCTGCAGAACCTTCGCACGGCAAAGCAGCAATCGCTTCGGGAAGTGGCTGACGCCATTGGTGCGTCGAAGGCCCATATCTGGGAGCTTGAGAAAGGCACCGCTAAGAATCCGTCGATCGAACTCGTCCGAAAGCTCGCCGATTATTTTGAGGTGTCCATCGCTCGCCTTGTCGGTGAGAAGCCGGACGAAGATGGCGATGACGAGCATTTGCTCGTCATGTACCGTGATCTGAAATCTCTCGATCCTCAAGACCGCCTGGTCCTTGGGGATATCATCAAAGGCATGCAGAAGCGCCGCTCTGGGGGGTAGTGGAGCGGGCGCTCTCAGCACTGGTCTGAAGGCCCGACCCATACCCTCGTGGTCGCCACCAGCGCCACGTCCGCGGCAAAGGAGTTCGGCGCGGTCGGCGCTTTGGTCGATTCGGCTATTGCCGGTTCTGTCAGTCGGTCTTTGGGGCGAATATTCGCATTGCGGACCTTCGGCTCAATCGATCAAGGCTGTTCAAGAAATTGGCAAGCTAACCGCGCTAGATTCCTTCCCATGAAATGGCTTTTTGTAATCGCACTGGCGCTGACCCCGCTTTCCGCATCCGCGCAGGACATTAGTGGCTCGGGCCGGGCGATGGACGGCGACTCCCTCGACATGGCAGGAATTGCCGTCCGCTTACACGGCGTCGATGCCCCCGAGCTTTACCAGACATGTTCGCGGCAGGGTCAAAGCTGGGCATGCGGGAAAGAAGCGTCGGCGAAACTGGCGCAACTGGTCAATGGTGCCGAATTGCGGTGTGAGCAGCGCGATGTCGATGACTATGACCGGATCGTCGCCAGCTGCACCGCGCGGCAGGTAGATCTGGGCCAAGCCATGGTCGAAGCGGGCCTTGCAGTTGCGTTGCCTCAGTTTAGCGATCGCTATCTCGGCGCCGAGGCGCGCGGATGGGGCACGGGCGAAACCCATCTCGGCGCCTTCGCTGAAAAGAGCCGGGTCAAGGGCGACTGGCTGGTGCCGTTACCTGCTGACCTGACGCCGTCCGAAGCGATGGCGATCGGTACCGCAGGCTATACCGCGATGCTCAGCATTCTCGCGTTGGAGAAGCATGGACTGCAGCCAGCCGATGGGCCGGTCATCGTCACCGGTGCGGCCGGCGGCGTCGGTTCGTTCGCGATCACGCTGTTGGCGAAGGCAGGCTGGCACGTCATCGCGTCGACCGGTCGGGCCGAGGAAGCGGACTATCTCGAGGGCCTTGGCGCCGCCGAAATCATCGACCGCAACGAACTGTCCAGTCCCGGGCGGCCGATCGGTAAGGAACGCTGGATCGCCGGTGTCGATAGCGTGGGATCGCATACTTTGGCCAACGTCCTGTCGATGACCCGATATGGCAGCGCGGTCACGGCCTGCGGTTTGGCGCAAGGGATGGACCTTCCGGGCTCGGTGGTGCCCTTCATCCTGCGCGGCGTCTCTCTACTCGGCATCGATTCCGTCATGTGCCCGAAGCCGCGCCGTCTCGAAGCCTGGGCGCGTCTTGCGACCGATCTGGATCGCGAGCGGCTGGGACGGATCACTTCGACCATCCGCCTGGAAGACGTCATCGCGGCCGGGACCGACATCCTGGCAGGAAAGGTACGCGGGCGCCTCGTCGTCGAGATCGAACAGGAATGAGCGGATCGATCTGAGCGGCCGCGCGGGCCGCCGCTCAGATCAGGTCTTCCAACTGCTTCAGGAACGCCGCGATATTCTTCTCGTCGCGCTTGTAATAGGTCCAGGGCCCGATGCGCTGAGAGGTCACGAGCTTGGCGCGCTGCAAAGCAGTCAGGTAGAGAGAGACAGTCGACTGGGAGAGGCCCGCGCGCTCCTGGATGATGCTCACGCAGACACCTACGTCTTCGGGATCGACCTCCTGCTCGGGATAGTTCCTGCGCGGGTCCTTGAGCTTCGCCAGGATTGCCAGCCGGGCGGGATTGTCGAGAGCCTTCAGGGCTTCATTGAGGTCGATGCTCATGCTCCTCCATGTAGCGATGTTTTTCAATATTACAATATATCGCTGCGCTGTGGGATGCCGCGCGACGTCCAGAAGTCACCGGCCCTTTGCGAAGATGCCATCGATCGCGAAGAGATCTGACACCACAGTAATGGCAACGCCTCGACGAACCCGGCATCTACTCCCGCAAGGACAGCGAGATAGACAATCCACGACCGCAGGTTCCTCAGTGCTGCGACGGCTTGTCCATCTCGATCCCAAGTTTGTCGATGCCAGCCGGGTCCTGCATGTCGGGTGGCGGATCCTATATCAGGAAAGCGCCGCAGACCATTTCGTGCGCCCCTGTGTTGCTCCGGCCATTTCATGGCGCATGCGCCCTGAAACGCGGCACGATGTGCGAGCCCAACTCTTCGACCACCTCAGGGGCCGGGCGGCGGCCATATTTGAGGTTGAGGATGACGTGATCGACGCCGATCGCTTCCAGGGTTTCCAGAAGCGTCAGCAGATGATCCCGCCCCAGCCTGAAGCCCAGATGGATCGGCGACGGCGGCGTGGCCGGATGCGCGTCGAGATCGATATAGAGCGACTGGAGGAACGGCTTGTAGGTCTCACCCGCCTGTTCCCTGACCGCCGCCCGCCAGCTTTCCACGAACAGCTGCTGCGCCTGGGGCGGCCGGGGATAGGTCATCCATCCGCTGCTCTCCCGCGCGATCCATTCCATCGACTGACGGCTGTTGCCCGTCACGAAGAACGGGAGCTCATTCGTGGTGGGTTTGGGGATCAGGTCGGCGCCCGCCAGCAGCCCGCGGCTCCATTGCAGCGGCTCGAAGCTGGTGCGCTGGGCGCGGCGGATGATGTCCAGATTTTCGCGGAAAACATCGCCTCGCTGGTCGGGGTCCACGCCGAATGCCGGGAACTCGACCGGACGGTCGCCGGTGGCGACACCCAGGAGCAAGCGGCCATCGCTCAACTGGTCCACGCTGGCCGCAGCCTTGGCCGTATGGAGCGGATGGCGCAGCGGGATCGCGATCGACGCGGTGCCGAGAGCGATTGTCGATGTCCGGGCGGCGATGAAGCCCAGATAGACCCACGGGTCGAAGACCTGCCCCGTGTCGCCGAAACTCGAATCGCGCAGCGGCACGTCGCGGAACCAGAGCGTCGAGAAGCCAAGCTCCTCGGCGCGATGGGCTAGTTCCGCCTGGTGTAGCATGGTCGGCAAATCGCCCTGGAAGGCCTCGATGGGGAAGAACAGCCCCAGGGTCAGATGGCCCGCCTTGAAGGTATGATGAAAACTTCGATGCTGCTGATAAGGGATCGTGCTGGGCTGATACATCGTGAGGTTTCCTTGCTTTCGGTTGCCCAGTGGGCACTTCGTCTAATCATGGATTGGAGGCTCGCCAGATATGTCGAGATATTTTCCTCGTTCCGCTTGTAGTAAGTCCAAGGCCCCACACGTCGGGACGTGACCAGTTGAGCGCGCTGCAAGGCGGTCAAATACAAAGACACTGTCGACTGGGAGAGGCCGGATCGCTCCTGGATGGCGCTTACGCAGACACCAACCTGTTAGGGATTCACTTCCTGCCCAGGGAAGTTTTTGCGCGGGTCTTTCAGCCACCCGAGAATTGCGAGGCGCGTCGGGTTGTCGAGAGCTTTCAGCGCGTCTTTGACATCGATGCCCATTGGAGTTGTACGCACCTGTTACCGGCGTCGCACCGGAGCACAGGCCGCGCCCGGATGTCCGGACGCAGCCCGAAAACCCCTAGTCCTGATAGGCCGGATAGTCGGTGTAGCCCTTGTCGGTGCCGCCATACATGGTCGCCGGATCCACCGGATTGAACGGCCAGCTATGGGCGATACGCTCCGGCAGATCGGGGTTCGCGATAAAGGGACGGCCGAAGGCGATCAGGTCGCCCCAGCCAGCCTCGACCACGCGGACGCCGCGCTCCGGGGTGTATTTGCCAGCGTAGAGGATCTTGCCGCTGAAAGCTTTGCGTACATCTGCGCGGAAATCTTCGGGCAACTCCGGCGCATTCTCCCAATCGGCCTCGGCCAGCGAGAGATAGACGATCCCGACCTCCTCAAGCACCTCCACGGCCTCGATATAGGTCTTGTGGGGATCCTCCTCGACGAGACCCAGATAGACGCGATCCTCCTCGGTCGTGGCGAACAGCGGGGCAAATCGCACGCCCATCCGGTCCTTGCCAACGACATCCGCGACAGCCTGCGTCACCTCGCGCAGGAAGCGCAGCCTGTTCTGCAGCGAGCCGCCATATTCATCGTCGCGCCGGTTGGTGTGAGCCGAGATGAATTGGTTCACCAGATAGCCGTTGGCGCTGTGGATCTCGACGCCGTCGAAACCCGCATCGAGCGCATTGCGCGCCGCCTGGGCATAGAGCTGCACCAGTTCCTTGACCTCGGCGGTGGTCAGCGCACGCGGCGGCGACGGCAGCGCCAGTGCGCCCTGCCCCGGACCGGTTTCGATGAACACCTTGACGTTGTCGGCCGGGATCGCCGACGGCGCGACCGGAGCGGCCCCGCCCGGCTGCAGCGAGGTGTGGGACACGCGTCCGACATGCCACAGCTGTAGGAAAATGATGCCGCCCTCGGCATGCACTGCGTCGGTTACCCTGCGCCAGCCTTCGACCTGCTCAGGGCTGTGGATGCCCGGCGTCCAGGCATAGCCCTGCCCGCGCGGCTCGATCTGCGTCCCCTCGGTCACCATGAAGCCGGCGCCGGTGCGCTGGCGGTAATAGTCCGCCATCAGGTCGTTGGGGATGTTGCCCGGCTGGGAGCTGCGCGAGCGCGTGAGCGGCGGGAGGACGATCCGGTTACGCAGGGTATGTGGCCCTAGCCGGACGTTGTCGAAGAGAACCGAGTTCTTCATTTCATTACTCCTAAATATCGCGAAGTTTCGATGTTGCGAGGCATGGATATGCCTCGCAACCACTCGATCTCAGTACAGTCCAAACGAAGCCTCGTTGAGGCTGACGATGATGTTCTTCTTCTGGCTGTAGGCTTCGAGCATGGACTTGTGGGTCTCGCGGCCGATGATGCTCTCGATCGTCTCGCCATTTTCACCCTCGACCCACTGATTGTCGATGAAGTGACCGTAGCTGGTATCGGGAGCGTAGATCGGAGCGGGCTTGGTTGACGTCAGCATTGTGCATCTCCTTGGTGCGTGAGTGACAGCGCCAAGGTAGCTATGAATTGAGATATGTCAATTTCGCGATACATAGATTTATACTATGTATTCTTTTTTCCCTTTTAAATCAGAAGGACAGATGCGCCGTGGAACGGGTTGCGGAGCCTAGGCGCGCTATATTGGCAGCGTCATGCAGGGGCTTTAGGTGTCAACCGGCGCGCAAAACTGACCCCCTATCGGCGCCCAATATTGACCCCACCTTTCGGCAGCGCGGCGGTTATCCCGGTAGTCGATAGGAGGGGCCCACGGACGACGACGCACACCGTCAGGTGTGCTGGCGGCGGCGTCCGTGGGAGGTCCCTGTTGACCCACCGGGTTAACCGCCGGGGATGGGGGTCCGGGGGAAGGGGTTTTGGGCTCAGTTCCGGTTTTGAACCGCCAACTGTCGTTGCCTGTCTCGATGATGTCGCAATGGTGGGTGATGCGATCGAGGAGCGCGGTGGTCATCTTGGCGTCGTGGAAGACGCTCGGCCATTCGCCGAAGGCGAGATTGGTCGTGATGATCACCGAGGTCTTTTCGTAGAGCTTGCTGATCAGGTGGAAGAGCATCTGGCCGCCGGAACGGGCGAAGGGGAGATAGCCCATTTCGTCGAGCACAACGAGATCAAGACGTGAGAGTTGAGCGGCAACTTGCGGCGCAGCTGGGCGAGTACAGGTGGAAGGTCCCAGTCCTGGAATGGAGCGCCGTTCCGCAAGGCGCCGCGCTTGCGCGCAAGGATCGGCAGGTAAACCGAGCCGCATGCTGACCGGCTTGCTCGCGAGATAGACCTTCGTTCCTGGCGCCAGCGAGATCACGAGACGTCCCGGAATGCACGCAGCACGCGGGCCGGCGCCTTCTCGTTCACATAGTCCACCGACAGGCGCACGCCGCTGGGCATATCTATGTCTATCACGCCGGGGCGCGCACCTGGATGGGGGCGGATGAGTTCCTCCGACACTGATGGCACCGGCGGCGAAACAGGTCCCGGCGCCTTCTGGGGTTCAGGCACCGCTGGCGCAGCTGCGGGTTCCGTCGTTATGATCGCGCCGTAGGGAATGAACTCAAGCGCCTCACTGGCAATGGCTGCTGCCTGGCGGCGCGCCGACCGCCAATTTTAGATCAAGCTCACGGCAATCTCATAGCGCTCAGTGACCTGACGGACCGATACGCCGTCTGCATCCGCCTCGGCGAGGATCGCCACCTTCTCGGCATCCGAAAACTTCCTGCGCCGTTCGGTGCGCGCGATGATCTCCACCCGATCCTTCACTTGGCCTCCCTCTGGAGTCCAGAAAGGGACTCATTAGCGGAGGTCCATCAGCGCCGAGCCTGAATGCCGCAACACGCGGGAGGCCGTACGCTTACGCTGAAGATAGCCGATCGTGTCGCGGCATCGGCCCGGATCAAGGCCGCGGGCCGGATTTGATCGTGTTGATTGCCGTTATCCGGCGAAGAGATAGTGTGTTCACGCTTTGGACCGAGAACCGCTAGACCCTGCACCTATTCGACCGTTCACGCCGCCGCCCGAGGTTCAGGCGGCGATCGACGCCTATGCGGCCAGGCTGAATGCCTGCGATCCTATGCAGTCCGGCTTCAAGATGACGCCGGTCGCGATGGTCGTCAGCGATCCGACGCTTCCCGATTGCCCGCCCGTTTACGTCAACGCCGCCTTCGAGAAGCTGACCGGCTTCCCGGCCGTCGAGGTAGCGGGTCGCAACCGCCGTTTCATGCAGGGGCCGTTGACCGATCCCGACGACGTGGCTCGACTGAGGGATGCGATCGAGCAGCGTGAGCCGGTCGAGCTGGATCTTCTCAATCATCGGCGTGACGGGACGCCTTTTTGAAACCGGCTGATGGTCGGGCCGGTGTTCTGTGAGAACGGTAGCTTGCGTTATTTCGTCGCCTCGCAGATCGACGTGACGGTAGAGCGGCACCGCGTTCTGCAACTGGAACAGGACCGCGAGGCACTGGCGGCCGAGGTGGCGCAGCGGGATGCAGACCTGGCCTCGCACAATGCCCGGTTGCGCATGGCGTTGAAGTCCGGCGCACTTGCCACCTGGACGCTTGATCTGCCCGAGTGTTTGTTGACCGCGTCGTCGGGCTGCAAGCGGGTGTTCGGGCGACCGTTGGGCGAGCCGTTCACCTATCAGGAGCTGCTGGCGGCGATCCATCCCGAGGACCTGCCCGCAATGTAGGCGGCGGTCGGACGTACGATCGAGCAACGAACCCTATCACATAGAATATCGCATCCTGACGCCCTCTGGTGTTTCAGTCCAGGGGGAGCTTCAGCACCGTGCAGACGGCACGCCGCTCGCCATGACGGGCTTTTCGACCGACATTTCGCAGCGCAAATTTGCCGAAGAACACCGCGCCGTTCTCGCGCGTGAGCTTACGCACCGGGTCAAGAACACGCTAGCGACCGTCAATGCCGTCGTCAGCCAGACCATCAGGCACGCGACTTCACTGGATGACGCCGCGATCACGGTGTCCGCTCGCATCACCAATCTGGGAGCCGCGCAGGAGCTGTTGATCCAGGATGAGGTCGAAGGCGCGGCGATCGGTGATATCGTGGATAGAGCCCTGCTCCCGTTCAAGGACCGGGATGCCGATCGCTTCACGCCTCCGGTCCCCATGTAAGGCTCTCCCCGGAGATCACCTTGGCGCTGGCAATGGCGCTGCACGAATTGGCGACCAACGCCATCAAATACGGGGCGCTGTCGGTGCCGGAAGGCAGGGTCGCGATCGAATGGTCGATCAAGCAGCGGCAGGGCAAGCGTCACCTGTTCTTCTGTTGGGGCGAGCATGACGGTCCGACAGTGACCCTGTCCCGGAAAATGCTTCCTGCGAGAATGAGAAGGATCTGGCAAAATCGAAGCTGATTTAAGCTGGAGATGTCGTCGATGCCTATACCCGCGAGTGCCTGGCGATCCACGTCGATCAGGGGATCAAGGGTGAACAGGTGGTCGATGTCATGGACCGCCTGCTGTTCGAGCGCGGCAGTCCGCCTGCCAAGATCAGGGTGGATAATGGTCCGGAATTTATCTCGCGGGCGCTCGACCACTGGGCCTACATCAACCGCGTCACGCCGGACTTCAGCAGGCCGGGAAAGCCGACCTACACGGATGTTGTAGAAAAGCCCTTTCAACCGGGCGCGGGCATTTTCTTTGAGCGGGAGCTGGCGCGATCAGGTCAATCCGGACATACGGACTGGGCTCGCAGTGGGCTTTGCTGCAGATCGACAGAGGCTTGTTGCAAGAACACCGAGGACGATCTTGCCTGGACGATTACACCGCAGCCGGCCATCGATCGAGTGCCATTTTGGCGATCGAGAGCAGTTCGATAATCGTAGCGCCGTCGCGCGCTTGAACGGACATGCCTTCCATAACCGCATTGATGTATTTGCCTAGCGTGGCCGGATCGGCATCGGCCGCAAGCTCGCCCTGCGCGGCGCCGCGATCCAGACGCTCGATCAGGAGGGCCTCCGCCGCGATACGCTTGTCGCGCAGCAGGCATTCGATGGCGGCGGACGCGGGCGAAACGGCTGCCGCTGCCGAATACATGAAGCAGCCGGCCGGCGTTCCAGGCTCCGAGAACGATGACGCCGCTCGCTCCAGCAGGTCTTTGACGGCCTCGAAGGTGGACAACGCCGGGTCGTTGATGGGGGCATAGAGGTGGACGCTGAACGTCGCGGCATAGCGCTCGATCACCGCCGCGAACAGCCCCGCCTTGTTGCCAAACGCCGCATAGAGACTGGCGGCGGCGACGCCAGTCTCTGCCACCAGATCGGCCATCGAAGTCGCCTCGTAGCCGCGCTGCCAGAACAGCCGTACCGCCTTGTCGAGCGCTGCGTTAGTGTCGAACACGCGAGGGCGACCTGCGCCGCGACGTGCTTTCGTCTCTGTCATTTCTGGCGCCTGATATGGAATGATCGATAAATAATAGCTTGAACCTCGTCGCTGACATCGATACAGAACGATCGTTCAATAATCAAGGAATGTCCCATGAGCCGCATCGTTCGAATCCACGAATATGGCGACGCCAGTGTCCTCAAGATTGAAGATTTGGCAGTGCCCGCGCCCGCGGCCGACGAGGTGCAGATCGCGGTCAAGGCGATAGGCATAAACCGCGCCGAGGTGATGTTCCGCAACCATGCCTACCTTCAGGAAGCCGAGTTCCCGAGCCGCCTTGGCTATGAGGCTGCCGGCACCGTCCTTAAGGTCGGCGCGGACTTGACCGGGTTTGCGGAAGGCGAAGCCGTCAGCGTCATCCCCCCGCTCGATATCGCGCGCTGGGGCACCTATGGCGAGGTCGCCAACGTGCCCGCCCGCCTCGTCGTCAAGCATCCGGTGGCGCTGTCGTTCGAGGAAGCGGCGGCCGTGTGGATGCAGTATGTCACCGCTTGGGGCGCGCTGGTGGAGCAGGCGAAGCTCGGCCAGGGCGATTTCGTCATCGTCACCGCTGCTTCCAGCAGCGTCGGCCTTGCTGCCTTCCAGATTGCGCGGATGGTCGGCGCGACGGTAATCGCGACGACGCGTACCGGCGCCAAGCGCCAGGCCCTGCTTGATGCCGGTGCACATCATGTCGTCGCGACCGAGGAAGAGGATCTGGTGGCGAGGGTGATGGAGATAACCGATGGTGCAGGTGCGCGCGTGGTGCTCGACCCGGTCGGAGGCCCGTCGTTCGAGCCGCTGACCGCGAGCATGGCGCGCGGCGGCATCCTGCTCGAATATGGCGCGCTCAGCGGCGAGCCGACGCCGTTCCCGTTGTTCTCCGTGCTGGGCAAGAGCCTCACGCTCAAGGGTTATCTCTACAGCGAGATCGTCTCGGACGACGCCGCCCTTGATCGCGCCAAGGCGTTCATCGTGGCGGGTCTGGAATCGGGCGCGCTCAAGCCGCGGATCGCGCGCACTTTCCCGCTCGACGCCATCCAGGACGCGCACCGCTTCCTCGAATCGAACGACCAGATCGGCAAGGTCGTCGTTACGGTCTGACCAGCAAACCTGGGGGAGCAAGCGATGGCTCCCCCTCCCAGACACAGGATCGGACCCTAAGCGCCCAGGCCGTCGTTGCTTGTGGCGCAGGCTTAAGAGCATGACCGCTCCTCCTCCGCGTGCCAGACCTGTCTCAGGGTAACATGGCGGCTATGCCTGCCCGATCGTGGGGCGAATTTGGAGATTGGCCGGGGAACTTCGCCTGATTACAGAAGCGCCAGTCTCTGGACAGGATTGAAACTCCCCCCCTGTATAGTATGCTGAAGCGATTTCTCGGGAAAGCGCGATGCCACATTCATCAGAGGACAAGAAGCGAGCCATTACACGCTTGCGGCGTATTAAGGGCCAGGCGGACGCTTTGGAACGCGCGATCGAAGCCGGGGCCGATTGCACTCCCCTGCTGCAGCAGATTGTCGCCATGCGAGGCGCGACAAATGGACTGATGGCGGAAGTGATGGAGAGTCACCTTAGGGAAACATTCGGCGCCGGTGCAGATCCGGCCGTGAAAAGCGAGGGCAGCGATCACGAGGACGACGTGGAGGGCGTAATGAAGATTCTGCGTACATATCTTAAGTAACGATTTCAGCGATCTTCTTCTTGCCCGTGCTCTCCCGCAGTCAGAGCAAAAACCTCGTATCCAGCCAACCGGCCCAGAGCGCAGACTTGGGCGGTCCGGACCCCGAGGGAGGTCTGCGAAGCGAAGCCAGCCGCTGGATGCTCCCTTGGTCGAGATCCTCAACGGGACACCTCTTGTATACTGGCAGGGAGTATCATAAATATACTCCCTGCCAGTATGCGAACGTCTGTAAATCTACGATCACGCAAGGACCTCGCGCCGGCAATCAAGTTCCATCAACGAGGGTACCCCAACATGAAATCTCGCGCCGCTGTAGCCTTCGAGCCGGGCAAGCCACTCGAAATCGTCGAGATCGATGTCGCCCCACCCCGGAAGGGTGAAGTGCTCATCCGGGTGACGCACACCGGTGTGTGCCACACCGACGCGTACACGCTGGCGGGCAGTGATCCGGAGGGCGTTTTCCCGGTGGTTCTAGGCCACGAGGGCGCGGGCATTGTTGTCGAGGTCGGTGAAGGCGTCACCAGCGTCAGGCCGGGCGATCACGTGATTCCGCTCTACACCGCCGAGTGCGGCAAGTGCGACTTCTGCGTGTCGGGCAAGACCAACCTGTGCGTCGCTGTCCGCGAAACGCAGGGCAAGGGCTTGATGCCCGATGGCACCACCCGCTTTTCGTACAATGGCCAGCCCCTCTATCATTACATGGGCTGTTCAACCTTCAGTGAATATACTGTCGTCGCTGAAGTCTCGCTCGCCAAGATCAATCCCGAGGCAAACCCCGAACATGTCTGCTTGCTGGGCTGCGGCGTCACGACCGGCATCGGCGCAGTCCACAATACCGCCAAGGTCCAGCCCGGAGATTCGGTCGCCGTGTTCGGCCTGGGCGGGATCGGCCTCGCGGCGATTCAGGGTGCGCGCCAGGCGAAGGCGGGTCGCATCATCGCCATCGACACCAACCCGTCCAAGTTCGAGCTGGCACGCCAGTTCGGTGCGACCGAGTGCATCAACCCCAAGGACCATGACAAGCCCATCCAGCAAGTGCTGATCGAGATGACGGGCTGGGGCATCGATCATACCTTCGAGTGCATCGGCAACGTCCACGTCATGCGCGCCGCGCTTGAATCAGCGCATCGTGGCTGGGGTCAGTCGATCGTGATTGGCGTTGCCGGCGCGGGCGAAGAAATCTCCACCCGTCCATTCCAGCTCGTTACGGGCCGCGTCTGGAAGGGGTCCGCTTTCGGCGGCGTCAAGGGACGGACACAGCTCCCCGGCATGGTCGAGGACGCCATGAGAGGTGATATCGATCTGGCCCCGTTCGTTACCCACACCATGGGTTTGGAGGAGATCAACGAGGCGTTCGACCTGATGCACGAAGGCAAGTCGATCCGCACGGTCATTCACTACTGACCCGCCGATCCAGAGCGCCTCTGGCAACACCAGGCATCGAGGAAGTTCCGGATGACCACTCCGGTTATCTCGGGTGAAGGCATTTTCTTCCCTCTCTTCCTCGACGCCGCCAACGTCGACCGTTCAGTCGCGTTCTAAGACGCGGCGCCAGGCGCTCGGATTGACAGGCCAGCCGTCATCATGGCCCGACCGTCGCCATGATGAAGCGCGCTCTGGGAATTGGGCAACGCGTCGCGATGCGGTAACAACCGCCGAAGTGCAGTCGTCACAAGCCGATAGCGGCACGGACCAGGGCCGCCTGGCCCAGGCGCTTACCAGCCGGGTGTATGTGGCCTCGTCGCGCGACCCAACGGGAAAATAGTTTTGTCGTAACCTTTGTCTAATGCTGGAAAAATATTTCAAAGGTTCCGAACATCGAGCCAGCCTGCCCGTTGGATATATTGAGTCGGAAACGCATTCATCTGTTACCCCGACCGTAATGAATCACGGGCCGCACGGGCGGATATGGCAGGAAGACTGAATTGAAGGACAAGGATATACACGCGACGACGCCGGCCACCGATCATGGGCATGCGGGGCCGCCCGCCTGCGTGCAGGTTCGCGGCGCGCGCCAGAACAATCTCAAAAATGTCGACGTCGATGTGCCGCGCGACGCCTTCGTGGTGTTCACCGGCATATCGGGCTCGGGCAAGTCATCGCTCGCGTTCGGCACCCTTTATGCCGAAGCCCAGCGGCGTTATCTGGAATCGGTTGCGCCTTATGCCCGTCGCCTGATCGACCAGGCCGGCGTGCCGGAGGTCGACGCGATCGACGGATTGCCGCCTGCGGTCGCGTTGCAGCAACAGCGCGGCTCGGCTAACGCGCGATCCTCGGTCGGCAGCGTGACGACGCTCTCCAGTCTGGTGCGGATGCTCTATTCCCGCGTCGGCGAATATCCGCGCCATCAACCCATGCTCTATGCGGAGGATTTCTCCCCCAACACGGTCGCGGGGGCCTGCGCGACCTGCCACGGCATCGGCCGCGTCTATGACGCGACCGAAGAGACCATGGTCCCTGACGCCAGCCTCACCATTCGCGACCGGGCGATCGCCGCCTGGCCAACGGCGTGGCATGGGCAGAACCTGCGCGATATCCTCGTTTCGCTCGGCTATGACGTCGATACGCCGTGGCGCGAGCTGCCGAAAAAGGATCGCGACTGGATCCTTTTCACCGAAGAGGCGCCGACGGTGCCGGTCTATGCGGGCCTGACGCCCGAACAGACCCGGGCGGCGCTCAAGCGCCGCCTGGAGCCGAGCTACCAGGGCACCTTCACCGGCGCGCGCCGCTATGTGCTGGAAACCTTCGCCAACACGAAAAGCGCGCTGATGAAGAAGCGCGTCTCGCAATATATCATCGGCCGCGATTGCCCGACCTGCGACGGCAAGCGCCTGAAGCGCGAAGCCCTGTCCGTGAAGTTCGCGGGCCTCGACATCGCCGAGTTCGGCGACCTGACGGTGCTCAAGCTGAAGGACTTGCTGATGCCCGTCGCGCAAGGCGCGTATGGGGCGGTCTCCGCCCCCTCGAAGGGCCATGTTCTGGAGAAAGCGGCCCGCGATGCAGCGGTCGAACAACGGGTTGCGGCGGGCGGCTCTGCGCACAAGGGCGCGCCCGACGTACGCCGCACGC
>NZ_DKIH01000011.1:175328-245689 GCF_002454115.1 Sphingopyxis sp. UBA6723
GGCAGATGGCGAAGCCTTGCTCACTATCCTTGAGCGCCTCAAGGCGGCAGGCAACTCCTTGTTCGTCGTCGAACATGATCTCGACGTGATCCGCCGCGCGGAATGGCTCGTCGATGTCGGGCCGGGAGCCGGGGAAAAGGGCGGTGAAGTCCTCTACAGCGGGCCGATAGAGGGGCTTGCCGACGTCGAGACTTCGATCACCCGCCGCTACCTGTTCGAAGAGCCGCTCCGCAGTGAGCGCACACCGCGCGATCCCAAGGCATGGCTACGTCTGGAAGGGATCAGTCGTAACAATCTCCGTGGTCTCGACGTCGAATTTCCCATCGGCTGCTTCACCGCTGTCACCGGCGTTTCGGGATCGGGCAAATCCAGTCTTGTCAGTCAGGCGCTGCCCGAGCTCGTCACGGAACACCTCGGCGGCTCCCCCGTGGCCGAGGACGAGGATATCGATCCGCTGCTCGAAGTTGCTCAGAACGATACTGAAGGACGCATTATCGCAGGCATGGAGCATGTTCGCAGACTGGTGCGGGTCGATCAGAAACCGATCGGCCGCACGCCGCGCTCGAACCTATCCACCTACAGCGGCATGTTCGACCATGTGCG
Source organism: Sphingopyxis sp. UBA6723 (assembly GCF_002454115.1). Lineage (GTDB taxonomy): Bacteria > Pseudomonadota > Alphaproteobacteria > Sphingomonadales > Sphingomonadaceae > Sphingopyxis. The sequence goes on from NZ_DKIH01000011.1 coordinate 175,932, forward strand.
AAGGATCTTCGCTGATACGCCGCTCGCCCGCCGGCGACACTATAGCCCGGGCAGGTTCTCGTTCAACGTCGCGCAAGGCCGCTGCCCGGTGTGCGAGGGCGAGGGATACGTCATGGTGGAGCTGCTGTTCCTGCCGAGCGTTTTTGCGCCGTGCTCGACCTGTCATGGCTCTCGCTACAACCCGCAAACGCTCGAAGTCGAATGGAACGGGCGCAATATCGCCCAGGTGCTCGAACTGACGGTGGACGATGCGTGCGATTTCTTCGCTGGCGAGGCATTCGTGATGCGCTCCCTCGACGTGTTGCGGGAGATCGGTCTTGGCTATCTGAGGCTCGGTCAGCCGGCGACCGAGCTGTCTGGCGGGGAAGCGCAACGCATCAAGCTGGCGACTGAACTGCAACGCGCTCAACGCGGCAACACGATATACATCCTCGACGAGCCAACTTCGGGGCTTCACCCCTCCGATGCGGACCGGCTGATGCAACATCTGCAGGGCCTAGTCGACGCCGGCAATACGGTCGTGGTCGTCGAACATGACATGCGCGCCATCACGCAGGTGGACTGGGTCATCGATCTGGGACCGGGGGCCGGGGAAGATGGCGGCCGTATCGTTGCCAGCGGAGTCCCTGGCGTCGTTGCGGAAGCGGAAGGCAGTCTAACCGCCCCCTATCTCAAAGCGGCGCTGTAGGTCGTAAATTTGGCCGAACGCACGTTCGACCAAGTGTATCTCAACCGGACGCTGGAATGGGTCGAATCTGGGAGCGGGATCGGGCAAGATGGCCACCGCGGTTGACGCGGCTTTGGGTTTGAGCGCTCGTGAGGCGCGCCGTGTTCGTCTGATAAGCGGCGTATCGGACGGCCAGTCGCCAGCCATCCGCTACGCCTGTTTTGTGCGGACCTTCTCCAGGGAGCGGGCCCTCACATGGTTCCTCGAGATGGCCCCGTCTTAATTCCCTGCTGCGATTTCCTCGACGAGTTTGGCACAGAAGGCGGGCAAATCATTAGGATCACGGCTGGTAACAAGGCCATTGTCGACCACGACTTCCTCATTGGTCCATGCACCGCCGGCGTTCTCGATATCGACCTTCAGCGTCGGGTAGGACGTCAAGGTGCGACCCTTGAGCACGTCCGCCTCGATCAATGTCCACGGTGCATGGCATATAGCCGCAACAGGTTTTTTCTGATCGAAGAAGGCCCGGATAAAACCAATTGCCTCGGCGCTGCCGCGCAGTTTGTCGGCACCGACTGTCCCTCCGGGCACAACAAGTCCGTCAAAATCGTCGGCTTTGACATCGGAAAACGTCTTGTCGATAGTATAGCTGCCGCCCTCGTCGAGATCGCTATTGACGGTGCGAGCCACGCCCGCTTCAAAACTGACCACGGTCACTTTGCCGCCAGCCTTCTCGATAGCCTGCTTGGGCTTCGAGAATTCTGGTTCTTCCGTTCCGCGGGGTGCGATCAGAATGGCAACTGATTTGCCCTCTAAAGTCATAAACTATTCCCTATTCGGTTAAAGACCAAAGTCAGGCGCCCGGCTTGAGCACGACTTTCGTCCAACCAGCATCGCGCTCGTCGAAATGCTTGTAGGCGTCTGGTGCCTGATCGAGCGGCAGTCGGTGCGAGATGATTTGGGCAGGATTGGCCCGGTCCTGCTCGATAAGCTTCATCAGTCGCCGGTTGTAGTGCTTTACATTGCACTGGCCGGTACCGATCTTCTGACCCTTGAACCAGAAGTTGCCGAAGTCGAACGCCATCTTGCCTTCCTTCTGGAGATCGTCGGGCGCGTTCGGGTCTTCCGGAATGAACACGCCGACGACGCCGATTCCGCCGGTGGCCTTCGTGCTTTTGACAAGGCAGTTCATCGTGTAATTGCTGCGCTCCTTGCCGTGGCGATCGCAACACTGGTATCCGACCGCCTCGACCCCCCGGTCGGTCCCGAGGCCGCCGGTTGCGTCAAGGATCTGCTGGGCTGGATCGCCCTTGCGCATGTCGATCGGAATGGCGCCCATCGCCTCGGCCAGCTTGAGACGGTCATCGTGAGAATCGACCACGAAGATCTGCGAGGCACCGCGAATTTCGGCTGAGTGCGCGGCCATTAAACCGACCGGACCGGCGCCGTAGATCGCGATGCTTTCGCCAGGCATGAAGCCTGACAGTTCGACGCCATGCCAACCCGTCGGGAAGATGTCGGAGAGCATGACATAGTCATCCTCCTTCTCCTCGGCGTCCTCAGGCAGCTTCAGACAATTGAAGTCCGCATAAGGAACACGCATCAACTCGGCCTGGCCACCCTGCCACGGACCCATCTCGGCAAAGCCATACGCTGCGCCGGCGGTTCCAGGGTTGGTCGTGAGGCAGAAACCCGTCAAACCCCGTTCGCAATTTTCGCAGAAACCGCAACCGACGTTGAACGGCAAGCACACGCGATCGCCCTTCTTGATACAATCTACGGCAGAGCCGACTTCGACGACCTCGCCAAGGTTTTCGTGACCGAAGACCCTGCCCTTCTCGAAGCTGGTACGGCCCTCATACATGTGAAGGTCCGACCCGCAGATATTGGTCGTGGTCAGCCGGATGATAACATCGGTCTGCTTTTCGACCTTGGGATCATCGATAGTATCGACAGAAACATCTTTGGGCCCGTTGTACACGACAGCTTTCACGGATCTCTTCCTTTCGCAACTCTTCTGAACGCGTCATCAAATCTAGAGCTTGGTGTTGATCCGGTCCATCGCAACGACGGAGGACATCGCACCCATTCCAAGTGATCTCAGTTTCCTGAACCTTCTGCTACCTGAGAGGTTCCTTCCCGGAGGGCCATTCTCGGATCGATTCACGGCTGTTTTCTAAGACTGGGCCAGAACGGGCGAATAACGCGCCAAGTTGATGTGCCCAAGAATTTCCCGCGAACAAATCGTGCCGCTACATCGCGCCACGTCAACGGCGCTTGATCAGTGAATTCAGAGGTGTGATAAGCGCAAAAGACAAGGCCATCCACTATCGCGGATGGCCTGTCGTATTCATTTACTCATTTCTCGGTTCGGCCGGGGCATCCATTCGGGATGGAGACACGAGCCTTACACTGCAGCCAAACGGCAGCTTAGGGTGCCGACCGCTCCGCTATTTCGCGGCCAGCAGGGTGAACTTGTGAATCTGCGGCGGTTCGGAAAACAGTTCTTCTGCCTTGTCCATCAGTGCGGCGGCAACCTTGCCGTCAAGATGGGCCTGCCGATCCTCCTCAGTGTCGAACGTATCGAAGATCGCGTACGCACCGGGACCTTCCTCGATCGCATACCAGGTCAGAGTGCCCGCCTCAGCTTGAACGAGCGGCAATGCCGAGGTCAGGAAATCGGCGACATCGCGCTCTTTTCCGGGCTTGGCCTTCAGTGGTACATACAGGGCAAGTTTGGGCATAAATAACTCCTCAAGTGAAACGGACAGATATTATTCGGCAAAGTAACGGACGAGCAGACCGGTACGTTCCCCATGAGGCGGAGCACACGCGGCCCCGCCTCCTCGTCGAAATCAGAACTCCTGTGCGGTCGGCCGGATGACGATCGCGTTGACGTCGACGTCATCAGGTTGTTCGACAGCGAACGCGATAGCACGCGCCACCGATGCCGCCGGGATGGCCTGCTTGTAGAAGTCCAGCACCGTCTCGGCAGCCGTGCCGGATGTCGTGAACTTCAGATTGCTTTCGACAGCTCCAGGCTCGATTGACGTGACCCGGACCTTTTCCCCCACTTCGTGGCGCAAGCCCTCGCTGATCGCGCTGACGGCAAACTTTGTGCCGGAGTAGACCGTGCCGCCCGGTGCGAAGACCTTGATGCCCGCAACCGAGCTCAGGTTGATGATGTGACCGCTGCCCTGCTCGAGAAAACCGGGAAGGGCCGCCGCGATGCCGTAGAGCGTACCCTTCAGATTGACGTCGATCATCTGGTCCCACTCGTCGGTATTGACCTCGGCCATCGGACGGATCGGCATGAGCCCGGCGTTGTTGATCAGCACGTCGAGGCGGCCGAAGTCGGCGACGATCGCGGCGACGACAGACTGGACCGCCGACTTGTCGGTTACGTCGAGCGCGTAACTACGTGCCGTGCCGCCGCTTGCGGCGATGTCCGCGACGACCTCGTCGAGCCTGTCCTTGCGCCGGGCGGCGATGGCCACCTTGGCGCCGCGTTCAGCGAGAAGCCGCGCGGTTTCTGCGCCGATACCGGTGCTGCCGCCGGTGATGAGAACGACCTTGCCTTCGATACCCTTGGTCATGACTGTATTCCTTCAAGTCAGTTGTTGATTTTTCGCCGGATCGCGGCCCCGCGCGAGCCCGCCCGGCCTGATGGGGTCACTGCGAGCGCAACAGGACGGGACCGGCGCCCACCTTGATGCGGAGCAGTTCGTAGGGCTTGCGGCGCAAGTCCCGCCCGCCGTGGAAGCCTGGCTGGCGGTGAAGCTGGTTGGCGGTGAAGTAGAGGTAGCCGTCGGTGCCGATCGACAGCGTGTCGGGCCAGCTGATGCGCGGGTCGCTGACCACCGTCGTCCAGCTGCCCTGGTCGAGCACGCGGATCGCGTTGTTCTCGTAATCGCCGGCGAACACGCGGCCGTTGTCGTCCTCGGCAATCCCGTCCGAGGCGCCTTTGCGCCCCAGGTTGCGGACCGCGCGGCCCAACCCCTCCTCGGACACCGCGGCATCGCGCAGCAGCGCCGTGGGCACCGCGTGCAGCGTGCGACCCGACAGCGGTCCATAGTAGAGCAGGCTGCCGTCGGCGCTGAGCGCAATCGCGTCGCTGGCGATCGCGACCGGCGTCGCGGGGCCGTCGGCCGGGCGGTTCATGAGCACCGCGCCGTCGACGACCGGGGTGAAGCCGCGCTCGGGGTTGGTCGTCGCATGGTTCGACAGGCGCCGGATCGCACGCCCGCTGGCGATATCGACGACGATGATGCCGCCGACACCGGCGTTGCTGCTGTCGGTGATGTAGGCGACGCCCTCGGCGCCCTGACGCAGATCGAAGCGCACGTCGTTGAGGTAGGTCGTGGGCAGCACCACGCTGGGCGGCAGAACGATCGTCTTCACCACCCGGTTGGTTGAAAGATCGATCGCCACCAGCTTTGCACCGCCGGCCTGGGGCTGGGAGAAATTGGGCGCCGCCGTGTCGAGCACCCAGAGGCGGTTGGCGCCATCGGCCACCACGCTCTGCACCGAGATGAAATGCCCCGCCGGGTCGGCCGGATCGGGCCGGTTGGTCGCGGCGTCGGGATAAGGCACCGCCTTGCCGTCGACCAACTCGGCCACCGTGAACGGCGCGTTGTCGCCCCATTGCGGGAAGTTGACAAAAATGCGCCCGTTGGGGGCGACGGTCACGCCAGTCGGCATCGCGCCATCGAAGGTCGCGACCTGTTCGATCTGGGGCGCGGATGCACTCTCGCGGGTCGTCGAGCAGGCGGCGAGCGTTAAAGCCGCGCCCGCGGCAAGAAGCAGTTTGACGGAGATTTTCATGGGATCATTTCCTTGAGAATGCGGCCCGCTTCCTGGGGCTCGGACCGGAGATATTGCGGGGGCGCCTTGACCGATGCGCCAAGCGCGGCGGCGGCGTGCCAGGGCCAGCGCGGATCCCACAGCGCAGCCCGGGCGATCGCTATGGCGTCGGCATGCCCGTCTTCGAGGATGCGCTCCGCCTGGTGCGGATCGGTGATCATTCCGACCGCCACGACCGGCATGGCGACCGCGTCCTTGACCGTCCGGGCCAGCGGCACCTGATAGCCGGGGCCGACCGGGATCTGCTGGCGCGGGTCGAGGCCGCCGCCGGAGACGTGGATCGCCGAACAACCGCGCCGCTCCAGTTCCTGCGCAAACCGTGCGGTTTCTTCCGCCGTCCAGCCGCCTTCAACCCAGTCGGCCCCGGAAACGCGGACGGTCACCGGGCGGTCGGCCGGAAATGCTTCGCGCACGGCATCGAACACTTCGAGCGGGAACCGCATCCGGTTGTCGAGGCTGCCGCCGTAGTCGTCGCCGCGCCGGTTGGAGATCGACGAAAGAAACTCGTGGAGCAGATAGCCATGCGCGGCGTGGATCTGGATGGCTTCGATGCCGAGCCTGCCGGCGCGCCGGGCGGCATCCGCGAACGCCTCCCGGATGCGGGCAAGCCCTGACTCGTCCAGTTCGACAGGGGGATGGTCGTCCGGAGCGAATGGGATGGCGCTGGGTGCCACGGTCTGCCAGCCATTCTCCGCATCGGGGGCGATCTGCGTTCCGCCGTGCCACGGCTTGGCGCAGCTCGCCTTGCGGCCGGCATGGGCCAGCTGGATGATAAGCGGCATGTCCGACCAACGGCGCACACTTTCGAGCACGCTTCGCATCGCCGCTTCGGTACGGTCATCGTACAGGCCGACGTCACCGTAGGTGATGCGCCCTTCCGGGCTGACCGCGGTCGCCTCTATCGTCAGCGCGCCCGCGCCCGAGAGCGCCAACTCCCCGAGATGCATCTGGTGCCAGTCGGTCATCGCGCCGTCGACTGCCGAATACTGGCACATCGGCGCGATAACGATGCGGTTGGCGAGCCGCAGCCCGCCAACCTCAATCGTTTCGAACAATTTCGCCATCACCATTCGCCCGTGTTGGGCATGGAGGCCCAGGGTTCGACCGGAGCCTTGTGTTCGCCCTGCTGCAGCAGTTCGATCGAGATCCCGTCCGGAGAGCGGACGAACGCCATGTGCCCGTCGCGCGGGGGGCGATTGATCGTCACGCCGCCCGCCTGCAGCCGCGCGCAGATTTCGTAGATGTCGTCGACCTGATAGGCGAGATGGCCGAAGTTTCGGCCCCCCGTGTATGTCTCGGCAGGGCTGCCGTCCTCGGGCGGCCAGTTGTACGTCAGCTCGACCTCGGCATCGCCCTGCTCGCCGTCGCCGCGGAAATCCTCGTCGGCGGCAAGGTAGATCAGCGTGTAACGCCCGGCCTGGTTCTCCATGCGCCGGGTCTCCTTGAGACCCAGCAGCGTGAAGAAACGGATCGACGACTCGGGATCGGCGACGCGCAGCATGGTGTGGAGATAGCGCATGATCAGGCGACCTTTTCCTTGAGGGCTTCCATCACGAGTTCCGCGGTGCGCGCCGCGCTGGCGGGGTTCTGACCGGTCACCAGATTGCCGTCGCGTAGGGCGAAGGGGGCAAAATCGGGGCCGCCCTCGTGCTTGCCCCCAAGTTCCTTGAGGCGCGTTTCGAGCAGGAACGGCACCGCCTGATCGAGGCCGACCGCGCGCTCCTCGCTGTCGGTGAAGCCCGCGACACGGCGGCCAGCCACGAGGGGCGTGCCATCGGCCTTCTTCGCCGAGACCAGCCCTGCCGGTCCATGACAGACGGCGGCGACGATCTTGCCTTCGCGGTCGAAGCGTTCGACCAGGCGGGCCAGTTCGTCGCTGCCGGGGTAATCGAACATGGTGCCGTGGCCACCGGGCAGGAACAGCGCGTCGTAGCCGCCGGGATCGATGCTGGTGAACACCGGCGTGCCGACAACCTCGGCCTTCAGGGCCTCGTCCTTCAGATAGCGCTCGACCGAAGCGTCGTTCTCGCCGTCGGCATTGACGCTGCGCTGGTCGACGGGGATGGCGCCGCCCTTGATCGAGGCAAGCGTCACCTCGGCGCCCGCATCGCGGAAGGCATAATACGGGGTGGTAAGTTCCTCGAGCCAGACACCCGTCGGTTCGGTGCCGGGGGTCATGCGGTCGGCGGAGGTGGCCACCATCAGAATGCGGGTCATCGTCAATTGTCCTGTTCCATTGATGTCCGGGACACGAGCAAACGCACCCGGCGCAGCCGCACCCGCCACAAAGACAGCTGTGAGAGCTTTCAGCAGTTGGCGGCGATTTTTCATTCGATCGTGCCTTTCGGCGGCTTAGATACGCCGGGAACGGCATCATGAAATCCAGCGGGAATGGCGGACGGCCATAAATCCGCTTATGGAACCGCAATGTCCCTCCTGCAGTTGCGCACCTTCGTCGAAGTCTACCGCCGTCGTTCACTGAGCGAGGCGGCCCGGGCAATCGGCATTACCCAACCGGCTGCGTCGCAGCACATCGCATCGCTCGAGGCGCAATTGGGCCGTCCCTTGTTTGATCGCCATTCGCGGGGTGTTCGACCAACAGCGATTGCCGACGATCTGGCGGCTTCGATCGGAAGCAGCCTCGACACGGCGGAATCGGCACTGGCCAGCGCGCGGGCCCGATCGTCGCGCATCTCGGGCACGGTCCACATCGCCGCACCGTCGGACCTGCTGGGAGAGATGATCACGCCCCGACTGGCTCCGCTGCTGGAAGCAGGGCTGGACCTGCGCCTGCATATCGGCGGGCGCGAGGCGCTTTATGCCATGCTCCTCGAAGACAGGGTGCATCTGGCTGTCACCGCCTCGAAACCCGAAGATCCGCGGTTGGCCTTCCATGCGCTGGGCGAAGAGCACCTGCGCGCCGTAGCCTCTCCCGCCGTGGCTATGCGGATTGCCGAATTGCCGCTGGTCGAAGGGCTTAATCAAACAGCCCACCTAGCCTACGATCTTGACCGGCCGCTGCTGCGAACCTGGCTCCATGCAAACCAGATCGAGCTGACTAGCCAGCCCGCCTTGACCGCGCCCGATCTGAGGGTGCTACGGTCGGGATTGTACGCGGACCTCGGCTGGACGGTACTGCCCGGCTATCTCACCCGCAGCGAACGCGCTGCCTGCACGCTGATCGAGATACCCGCGCCGATCATGGTGCCGCTCAACGCTTTCTACCTTGTGTGGGCACGCTCATCGCTGCGACACCCGCGCGTGGCCATGGCTCGGGACGCCCTGATTGCTGCACTCCAAATATAATTGTGGCCACGCCTGCTGGGCCGTCAGCACAATTTCGGGTCTGAACCAGTTGAGCGCTGGCGAACGAACGGCGGCTTTCGGGATCGTCGGCGACAAGGCCGAACGGCCGGATGTGGGCGCATAGCGGCCGTAAACGATGGCTTAGCCACCCAGTGATTATTTGATATTTAGTCCGACATGGTGTCAACCGCGCTTGCGCCGCCCGGCGCTCTCGCGAGTTGGCCGCGCGCCCCGCATGCAAACGGGTAGCAACCGGATTTCTACGGCATCTGGCAGATGGGCTGTCACCTTGGGTATCTGGTTTACAATATCGAACAAGATTTGGAGGCGCGTGGCGCTCGCGTATCGACTCGCATTCTCCCCACCAGTCTTTTGACCGAGGAGGTCCGACCGAAATTCTTCGAACGTCTGTAGCATCTTCAGTTCAGTGCTAACCATATGCCGGCCGCTGTGGACCGCCTGTCCCGGCTTAACGAGCGTCAGACGTTGCTTAATGTGAAGCCATACATTCTTGAAAAAGACATCCCCCAGCGCACGCCCTGTGCGACCGGGCTGGATTTCTGGAAAGAGGTACTGCTCGCCAGCTTCGTTCATGGCTTGGACATAATGCAGGAAGCCCAAGCGACGCAGCTCGTCGCAAATAGGAATCTTACGGACGCTGGTCGCGTTCTTGACGCCGCCCGCGGACGTCTTCCTGATGTTGACAAAAAAGATACCGTCTTCTTCGCCGATATCGTCGACCAAAAGCTTACAAGCTTCCTCGCGTCGCATGCCTGAATACCAGACCAGCGGCATGACCCAATAGGCTGCGTCGTGCCAAATCGAGCCTCCCGGCGTCACGGACAAACGCTGAGGCAAATCGACGCCCGTACCGCCGGTCCAGATGCCGAGACGAAACAATTCCTCGCCCTGCGCAATCGTATAGGGGTCGCGCTCGTTGCGCTCGTCCATGTCATCCTCCTCGAGGATGAAATCCGAGAAATCAAGCGGCGCCATGGGCGTCTTTGTCGCCAGCCACGAGCACAATCTCTTGAGGTTGGCGAAATGGCGGTTGATGGTGCCTACGTCGAGTCCGATCGTGATCGAAACTTCTTCACCTTGCTCCTCTGCTTCCGCAAGACGATCGAGCGCCTCGCTGCAAATGTCCTCCAATGACATCCCTTCATGACGGGGCGACTTATGATGCGACGACGGTAACCGGTTCAACTGGTCGTAAAGCCGGTTGAGGTCTTCTTGGCTTGTTGCTGCCAGGGCCTTGCCATTGTTCGACTTGCCGAAAAGAAAGGGCGCGGCCTTGAATTGACGCTTCTGGCTGGCACCCCAGACTTTCGGCTGCGATTTGCGCCTTTTGGGGCTCGCACCCTCGTTCAACACCGGCGCGTCGTCCCGTCCACGGGCCTTTGGTTTCAGCTCCATATATTTTTCTACCGCCTGCATCGGGCTAAGGTCGGCATAATAGTTCTGCGAATCGCTGAATGTCGACGCTGGCGCAGGCACAATGGTGCTGGCGGTCCACGCGTTTGGAGGCGCGGGGGCGGAGATCGGGGGAGGCATCGAAGTCTGCAGAGGCGCTCGCCCGAGCGCGTTCATGAGCGCCAAGCTGTGTTCGATGGCGCGAACTTCGGGGCTGTCGTAGGTTGCCGCGGCCGTCAACCGTGCCCCACACATGATCTGCCGGGCAATTTCGATGCGGTCAGCCGCTGGCTCGATGTCGAGCCGCTCCAGCAATGCCTTTGCCTCATTCAGCAAATTGCCTGGAACATCGCCGGCTTGGGAAAGCATTGCATAAAGATTGGCGCGGGCCTCGTCATCCAGCGACGGAAAGCGCTTGTCGAATGACCCGATGTAATCGATGCCCATATAGTCGTCGAAGCCATTTGCGATGAAATCGCCGTTAAACGCTGCATAGATCGAGAGCATCTGGTGGAAGCGAGCGGTGACATTGCCCTCACCGTCCTTCTCGATCACCGCCAACTGATGCGCCAGCATGTTGCGATACCGCACCATCTCCTCTCGAAAGAGATGGTTCACCTGCTCGCTGGTCAGTCCTTCCTGCTCGATCCGTTCGTATAAGCTCATTCGCACAACCTCGCTTCGGCTGGTCATCGCGACCGCGCGCCGTCGCGCGACCGACTGGTCCTTCGTCAGAAGGCTGACCGTTGTTACGATGGTTATAGGACGTTCAAGCCGTCCAACGAAGCGCACCCGGCGACGCCACCAGTAGGTGGCCCCGCGACGGTTCACATTTTCGATTGCTGGCATCAGGCACTGGCTCCACCCACTGGTAGCAATTGATGCCACTGCGATGGTCGGCCTTGCTCAGTTAAGGGAGAAACCTGGGGTTTTCCGTCCCTTGGCTGAGGCACAGCACCGGCTGGCTGGGGCGGCAGGATTCGAACCTGCGAATGGCGGCATCAAAAGCCGCTGCCTTACCACTTGGCGACGCCCCAACGGGCCGGTGCGAGGCGCGCTCTATAACGCGCCGCCGCCTATTGCAAGGCGGCGCTTAGAGCCGCGTCACCCAGCCGTGTGGATCGGCGGCGCGGCCGCGCTGGATGTCCACCAGTCGGTCTTTCAGCATAGCGGTCACCTGACCCGGACCACCGGCGCCGATGGTAAAGCTGGTGTCGCCGCGCGTGACTTTGCCCACCGGGGTTACCACCGCGGCGGTGCCGCAGGCGAAGCTTTCGGTCAGCTTGCCGCTTTCCGCATCGCGCTGCCACTGGTCGATCGCATAAGGTTGTTCATGCACCGTCAAACCGGCATCGCGCGCCAAGGTGATGATCGTATCGCGGGTGATGCCGGGCAGGATCGTGCCGGTCAGCGGCGGGGTGACGATGCTGCCATCATCGAACACGAAGAACATGTTCATGCCGCCCAGTTCCTCGATCCAGCGATGTTCGGCGGCGTCGAGGAAAACGACCTGATCGTGACCCTTCGCGGTCGCCTCGCGCTGCGCGATCAGGCTGGAGGCATAGTTGCCGCCGCATTTGGCGGCGCCGGTGCCGCCGGGTGCGGCGCGGGTGTAATCTTCCGACACCCACAGCGAAATCGCCGGAGCGCCCGACCGGAAATAATTGCCGACCGGCGAAGTGATCACGAGGAACTGATATTCGGCCGCGGGCTTCACCCCCAGGAACACCTCGCTCGCGAACATGAAGGGGCGCAGGTACAGCGCGCCGCCATCGACCGGCGGGAACCAGCTAGCATCGGCGGCAACGGCTTCCTTGACCGCCGCGATGAACATCTCCTCCGGCATTTCGGCCATCGCCATGCGGCGTGCGCTGGCGTTGAAACGCGCGGCATTGGCCTCGACGCGGAACAGCGCCATCGACCCATCGTCGAGGCGATATGCCTTCAGGCCCTCAAAAATCTCCTGCGCATAATGGAGCACCGCGGTAGCGGGATCGAGCGTCAGCGGCCCGCGCGGCATTACCTGTGCGTCGTGCCAGCCCTGCCCCTCGGCGTAGCGAATCGACACCATATGATCGGTAAACACGCGCCCGAACGCCGGATCGGCAATCGCCGCCGCGCGTACATCGTCCGCGACCGGATGGGGGTGCGGCAGATGGGTGAAGGCGGGAGCGGACATGCGAAAACACCTATGGTTACGGGGTCTATGGTGCGCGCCTCTTGCCAAAGACGAGCGCGGCGCGCAACGATAGTGACTATGCCGGATGAAAATTTTCTTTCACAAGTACCCGCTGCTTCTGCCCTTTTCTTGCGCGAAGACGAAGTGCGTCGTGGCATCGAATTTCTGTTTTTTGCGCATGCTTCGCTGTGGCGGTCGATCGATGCGCAGCTGGCCGAGCAGGAACTGGGCCGGGCGCATTACCGCGCGCTCTATTTCATCGCGCGGCAACCGGGGCTGACGATTTCGGACCTGCTTGCGCTGCTGGGCATCACCAAACAGTCGCTGGGCCGGGTGGTCAAAGAGCTGGAAGCGCGCGAATTGCTGACGACGCGGCCGGGCAATCGCGACCGGCGGCAAAAGGAACTGCGGCTGACCGAGACCGGACGCACCGTCGAAGCTGCGACCTTTGTGCTGCTGCGCGACACGATGAGCCGCGCCTATACGCACGCAGGGCAACAAGCGGTGACCGGCTTCTGGCACGTTAGCGAGGCGTTGGTCCCCGCCCGAGACCGCAAACGCATTGCGGCGCTGGGGAAAGAGGCGGGTTGATCGATACCGTCGCCCCCGCGCAGGCGGGGGCCGCGGTCGGTTTACGCAGCGGAGCAGGATTAGGCGGAGAGCGGCCCCCGCCTGCGCGGGGGCGACGGTTATGTTTCGCCGCGCGCCAGATCGGCCAGTTCGCGCCCGCGATCGCGCGCAGCGCGCAGCACATTGGTGAGCAGCGCCGCCAGCTGGCCATCGCTGTCGAGGACATCGAGCCCCGCCTGCGTCGTGCCGCCCTTGCTCGCGACCTGCGCAATCAGCACCCCGGGCTTTTCGCCGCTGTCGGCGAGCAGCGCGGTGGCGCCGCCGAAGGTTGCCGTGGCCAGTGCGAGCGAATCCTCTGCCGACAGGCCGAGACGTTCGCCTGCGGCAGCGTAGGATTCGATCAGGCGAAAGACGAAGGCGGGGCCGCTGCCGGTAAAGGCGGTGACCAGATCCATCGTCGAATCGTCGGCGAGCCTCACCGTGTGTCCTAGCGGATCGAGCAGCGCCGCGATCGCCGCATTATCGGCGTCACCTGACGTCGCCACCGCCGTAACCCCGGAGCCAATACGCGCCGCAAGGTTCGGCAGGATGCGAACATGCGCGCCCCCGCCCGGGAAACGCGCCGTGAGGTCGGAAAGCGAGACACCTGCCAAGATCGACATCAGATGGACGTCGGCCGTCACGTGCGGTGCCAGTACGTCGGCGACGTCGCCCAATTGCTGAGGCTTCATGCCCAGCATGATCCAGTCGGCAGCGCTGTTCGCGGCCTGCCATTCGCCCAGCGACGGATATTGCACGACGCCATCGCGCGGCGTCGCAAAGGGATCGACGATCGCAACCCGCCCGCGGTCGAGTCCAGCCGCGAGCCACCTGTCGAGCATCGCGCCCGCCATATTGCCGCAGCCGACCAGCAGTAACCGACCGAGAAAATTCGTCAAAGATTGCGTCATATTCTGTTCTATGCGTTCCCTAACGACAGCTGCTTTCCGGACCCGAAAGCAGGTCGAGGCAGCGTCCGTCGATCTTTGCCGCATCGACGGCCAAGCCAATCAGCGATGCCAGCGTCGGCATGATGTCGACCGTCATCACCGCATTCGGTTGTTCAAACCCGGCCAGCCCCTTGCGCCAGAACAGCATCGGCACCCGCCGGTCATAATCCCACGCCGACCCGTGCGTCGCAACATAGCCGAGTCCCGATTCGGGAATCGGGGTGACGCGTGGCTTCAGGACCACGATGAAGTCGCCCGACCGGTCCGGATGGAACGACGCGCGCAGCTTGTCGTGGAGGCTCCAGGTGTCGGGCGCCTGTTTCGAAAATGGCCGGTTCGCCAGCTCATCGGCCGTCACTACCGCCTCGATCTGCGGATGCGCGCGCAACCGGGCCAAAATTTCAGCCTCTGCGGCCTTGCGATGCGCCGGGGTTAGCGCCTTCGACAGATACATGTCGCCGAACGGCCCGTCGCCATAGAGCAGCGGCTGCGGCAGGCCCAGCTTTTCGGCAACCGCCTTGCCCAGCGCGTCGGGGTCGAGCGCGCGATCGACGCGCTCAGCGGTGGGCCAGGCGTTCTGGCGATTGCGTTCGGGCATGTCATGGCCGCCATGGTCGGCGGTCAGCGCGACGACATAGTCGATGCCGGTCGCGTCGAGCCGTGCGAAGAAATCGCCGAGTTCGCGGTCGAGTCCCATCATCTGGAGGCACATTTCGGCGCCCGCGGTACCCACGCCATGGCCAACATAATCGGTTGCCGACAGGCCGACGATCAGCAGGTCGGTGACGCTGCCCTCGCCCATCTTGCGGACCTGACGCAGGGCCGCGGCGGTCGCGAGGACCGCGCCATCAGCCTCGGGCGACGCGAGGAAGCGCCGGAAGTCGCCGGCATCGCGCGCCAGGCGGCCGGTTCCAACAGTGGCACCCTTGTCGCCGACCGGGATCGCGATGTCATGTGCGGCGCAATCGGCGGGCAGCGCCAGCCCCGGGCGCGGCTGCGCAATCGCGGCGGCGATTGCCGCACCGGCCTGCGTCGCGGTCGGCGACAGGGTGGTACCGCGGTAACTGGTGAGACCGGTGGGGGCAAGCCACAGCAGTTCGTCGGCCTGCCGCCCGCCCATCATGATTGCGGCGCGGTCCTTGCCCGCGACCGAGACGACCTGCGTCTTCGGATCGCGCGCATTCATCATGTCGCCAAGGGTCGGGACGAGCAGATGGTTCACCGACGGCGCATATTTGCCGCCGCCCGACGCGGTGCCGCGGACACTCTCGTCTTCGGCGCAATAGATGCGCTTGTCTTCGCGGGCGACCGAGAGGTCGAAGTAATTGTTGGCGACGATCCCGGCGCGGCCCGGGTGGCTGCCGGTCAGGATCGTGGCATGGCCGGGGCAGGTTTCGGTAGCGGCCTGCGCCTGATAGCCCGACGGGAACACCACACCCGACGCGAGCCGTGCGAAGCCGCCGGTGAATTTGTCGCGATATTCGGCGAACAGGTCGGCCGACAGCTGGTCGACCGCGACGACGACGATCAGCTTGGGCGGCGGCGTCGCGGCGGTCACTTTCGGGACGGGCTGCGCTGAATTTTGCGCGAGCACGGTGCTGGCGCTGCCAACGCAGAGGATGGCGGCCAAGGCGATTTTGAGATGTTTCAGCGTCACGAGCGGCGTCTCCGTTGCGAAGGGGTGTCAGCGCGGGCTGTCCTCTCGGCGAAACCCGCCTATATGGCAAGCCTCGAGAGACAGGTGACAGCGGAACCGGCATGGATCGCGGCAAGGACGTTTTTGTGACAGCGCTTTGGCGCTCGGTGCTCGCGCTGCTTGCGTTCGCCGTGCTCGCGCTCGGCCCCGCCAAGGCGCAATCGACGCATATCCAGCCGAAGCTGGTCGCCGAATCCACCGTGCCCGCGCCCGGCGGGACTACGACGCTGGCGCTCACCATGACCCCCGACGCGGGCTGGCACGGTTACTGGATCAATGGTGGCGATGCCGGGTTCGGGCTATCGGTCGAATGGAATTTGCCCGAGGGGGTCACCGTGGCGCCCTTCCGCTATCCGGTGCCCGAGCCCTTGATCCTGTTCGGCATGATGAACCATGTGTACGAGCATCCCTATGCGCTGCTCGCCGATGTGGACGTGGACGAAAGTGTCGCGCAGGGGAGCGACCTGACCCTGTCGGGGGTCGCCAATTGGCTGGCCTGCACCGACAAGGTTTGCGTGCCCGAACGCGCCGTTGTTTCCGTTGCGCTGAAAGCGGGCGACGGCGCCGTTGCGGCCGCGACGCGTGGCCGCTTCGACGGCTGGCGCGCGTTGTTGCCGCAGCCGCTCGATCGCAGCGGAACGTGGGAGCGGCGCGGCGATACCGTGCGTTTCGCCATCCCCCTGCCCGCCGGATCGGCGCTCGATGCGCCGTATCTGTTCGCGCAGACGCAAAATCTGGTCGATTACGCCGCGCCGCAAACTTTCAGCCGCAACGGCGATTTCATCATCGTCGAGACGCGCGCAAAGGGAGAGGCGAGCGGGCCGGTCGCGGCGCTGCTCAAGCTCGGCGAAGGACGCGGGCTTTCGGTACAGTTCGAACCGGGCGCGGTCCCCGCCGCGGGCGAGGCGATTGCAGGCCCGACGGACGCGATCGACTTGGGGCTGTTCTGGACCGCGCTCGGCGGCGCGATCCTCGGCGGGCTGACCCTGAACCTGATGCCCTGCGTCTTCCCGATCCTCAGCCTCAAGGCGCTGAGCCTCGCGCGCTCGGGCGGCGACGCACGGTCGGCGAGGATCGAGGCGCTCGCTTACACCGCAGGCGCGATCGTCACCGCGCTGCTGCTCGGCGCCGCGCTGCTCGCGCTGCGCGCGGCGGGCGAGCAGGTCGGCTGGGCGTTCCAGTTGCAGCATCCGGTCAGCGTGCTGGCGCTGCTGATCCTTGCGCTCGCGATCACGCTCAACCTGCTGGGTGCTTATGAGCTGCCGTCGTTCGGCGGCGGACAGGCGCTGGCGGGCAAGGAGGGCGCAGCGGGCGGTTTCTGGACCGGCGCGCTTGCCGCCTTTGTCGCGACGCCGTGCAGCGGGCCGCTGCTCGGCGCGGCGCTCGGGGCGACGCTCGTGCTGCCCACATGGGCGGCCCTGCCGATCTTTGGCGGCCTTGGACTCGGCCTTGCCCTGCCCTTTCTCGCGGTCGGGTTTGTCCCGGCGCTGCGCAACCGCTTGCCCAAGCCGGGGCCATGGATGGCCAAGTTCCGCAAGTGGATGGCGCTGCCGATGGGGCTGACCGCGCTCGCGCTCGGCTGGCTGCTGTGGCGGCAACTCGGCAGCGGGTCGCAGCTGATCTGGCCGATTGTCGCGGTCGCGATGGCGCTGGTGCTGCTCACCCACTATGGCGCGATGCAGCGCGGCGACCGGCGGTCTTGGCTGCTGATCGCGGCAGGGCTGCTTTTCGTTGTTGGTTTGGGTGGAACGGTAACGGATGTTGCCGACGCGGAGCGAACAGCCGCAGCGAACGGATCGACCTTCTCGCCCGATGCGCTCGCCAAGGCGCGCGCCACCGGCAAACCGGTGTTCGTCTATTTCACCGCCGACTGGTGCCTGTCGTGCAAGGCGAACGAGGCGGGGGCGATCAACCGCGAGGCGGTGCAGGAAGCATTTGGAAAGGCTGGCGTCGTCACGCTGGTCGGCGACTGGACCAATGGCGATCCGGTCATCACGCGCACGCTGACCGAGCATGGTCGCAACAGTGTGCCGCTGTATCTGTGGTACGCGCCCGGTACGGCCAAGCCCGAGATCCTGCCACAGATACTGACGCCGGGGATGCTAACCGACAAGGTTGAGGCGAAGTGATCGCCCTTGGTCGTCATTGCGAGCGAAGCGAAGCAATCTCCAGCTATCGGCCTCTGCCGACGATAGCTGGAGATTGCCGCGTCGCTTCGCTCCTCGCAATGACGGGATTGGACTGATGGCCAAGGTCCGCGCCGATCAGTTGCTCGTCGATCGCGGCCTCGCCGAAAGTCGGACGCGCGCGCAGGCGCTGATTCTGGCGGGGCTCGCCTTCGTCGGCGACCGCAAGATCGACAAGGCCGGGCAACAGGTCGCCGAGGATGCCGAGATCAGCGTCAAGGGCCGCGACCATCCGTGGGTGTCGCGCGGCGGCATCAAGCTTGACCATGCGCTGACCCATCTCGGCTGGGACGTGACGGACGCGGTCGCGATCGACGTCGGGTCGTCGACCGGGGGGTTCACCGACGTGTTGCTGAGCCGCGGCGCAGCGCGCGTCTATGCCGTCGATTCGGGGACCAACCAGCTGGCGTGGAAGCTGCGCCAGGACGAGCGCGTGATCGTCCACGAACAGACGAGCGCGCGCATCCTGACGCCTGCGCACATCCCCGAACCGATCGACCTGATCGTCTGCGACGCGAGCTTCATTGCGCTGTCGAAGGTGCTGCCGGTGCCGATGAGCTTTACCAAAGACGATGCCCGCCTCGTCGCACTGATCAAGCCGCAGTTCGAGGCCGAACGGCACGAGGTCGGCAAGAAGGGCGTCGTACGCGATGCCGCGGTCCACGCGCGGGTTTGTGCGGCGGTGCGTGATTGGCTGGAACAGAATGGCTGGACGGTCGTTGAAACGGTCGAAAGCCCGATCACCGGGCCGGAGGGTAATGTCGAATTTCTGATCGCCGCGGTCAAAGCTGCCGCTTGACGCCAGCCCCGCCCGCCGCGACATCCTAGATCAGCCGATTCCCGCGCAAAGGACCATGTGCATGACCGAGATCGCTACACCGGGCCAGCTTCGAATGTCGTATCTGCGCTGGGCGCTCGTCACCGTCCCCGCCATCGTCCTGATCGGCAGCCTGATGGGCGTGCTGTCGAACAGCGGCTATGGCAATCGCTGGTTCGCGTCGCTCGACCTGCCTGCGATCACCCCGCCCGGCTGGGTGTTTGGGGTCGTGTGGCCGATCCTTTACATCATGCTCGGCCTGGCGCTGGCGATGATCCTGCACGCGCGCGGGGCCAAGGGGCGCGGGCTGGCGCTGACTTTGTTCTTTGTCCAGTTGATCGCCAATTTCGCCTGGTCGCCGCTGTTTTTCGGCCAGTATCAGGTGACGAGCGCGCTTTACCTGATCATCTTCATCCTGATGATGACGATCGCGACCACCTTTGCCTTTGCCCCGATCCGCAAGGCGGCGGCGTGGCTGCTGGTGCCTTATATGGTCTGGCTCAGCTTTGCGGCGATCCTGAATTTTCAGATCGACCAGCGCAATCCCGATGCCGAAACCCTTGTCCCCACCGCCGCCAGCACCCAGATAGGATGACGGCAAGGGACTGAACGTCCGACGAAGGAATTTGAAGATGCAGAGCGAGAACCGCTTTTTCGACGATCTGGCCAAGATGGTGAACGGCGTTGCCGGAACCGTCGCCGGCGCCGGCCGCGAGGCCGAAGCCGCAATGCGCGAACGCGCCAAGGAATGGGTCGGCCGGATGGATTTCGTCAGCCGCGAAGAATTCGAGGCGGTGAAGCAGATGGCCGCAACCGCGCGCGCCGAGACCGAGGCGCTGAAGGCGCGGCTCGACAAGCTGGAAGGCGGAGCGAAGCCTGCGGCGGCGCCGAAGGCGGCTGCAAAGCCTGCGGCTGCACCGAAAGCTGCGGCGAAGCCTGTGGCTGCGCCTAAAGCCGCGGCAAATCCTAAAGCAGCGCCCAAGACATAGTCGTCACCGCGGCGAAGGCCGGGGTCTCACCCTCGCGTCTTTCCGCACGGGCGAGATCCCGGCCTTCGCCGGGATGACGATTGGTGGCGGGCATCGCGACTCGCCACCCGATCGAACAGCCGCTAAAGCGCCCCCATGAGCGAAGATATTTACGACGACGAAGACGGCCAGGACGCAGCCCCGATGGATATGCTGTCATCCTATTTCGCCGCGCACGACTGGCCGCACGAAATGGTCGGCGAGGATGAAATCGTCGCGACCGCGCAGGGCAGCTGGACGACCTATGAGCTGCGCGCCGTGTGGCGCGCCGACGATGGCGTCATCCAGCTGCTCGCCTTTCCCGACATCCGCGTCGTCGAGGACAAGCGCGCCGTCGCGCATGAGGCGCTGGCACTGATCAACGAGCAATTGTGGCTGGGCCATTTCGAGCTGTGGTCGAACAGTGGCACGATATTGTTCCGGCACGGGATGCTGATCGGCGGCGACGCATCGCTGTCGCTCGACATGACCGAGACGCTGATCGAAAGCGCGATCGACGAATGCGAGCGCTTTTACCCGGTGTTCCAGTTCGTGCTGTGGGGCGGCAAATCGCCCGCCGAGGCGCTGGCGGCATCGCTGATCGAAACGCGGGGGGAGGCGTAACCCCTACCCGAGATCCGTTTGTGTCGAGCGAAGTCGAGACACGCTGACATCGTGTATGCCCTCGCGTGTCTCGACTTCGCTCGACACGAACGGGATTTCAGATCGGACTTACCGCTTCTCGAACCGCGTCAGCCCCGCGCCTAGCTCGTTCGCCCCGATCGCCAGCGGCTCGCCGCTCCAGTCGGCAACAAACACCGACGTGCGACCGATGCCCGCGGGCAGGCTGGCGAGATTGCCGGTGATCGACAGGCCGCGCGATGGGTTCTTGCGCTCCTCGGCGGCGACCGCGATCAGCGCCGAATAATTTTCCTTGTCCTTGCCCTGCACGAACAGGTTGTTCGCGATCTGGCCGACCGATCCCGACGGCAGGTCGATCATGTAATTCGTCGCCTTACCTTGGGTGTCGTCAAAGCTGTTGTCGTTGATATCGACCGCGATGGCCCGCGTTTTGAGATAATGGCCGCCGCTGCCCTTTTCGAAGCGAGTCCGCGTCACGACGACCTTGCCGTAGATGCCGGTGTAAACACTGTGCGCGCAGCTGAGGCCGCGGTCGCAGCGACCGAGGCGCGAGAAGGTCGAGCGGTCGATGGTCAGCGTGGCTTCGGGATCGTCGGCGGTCAAAATGCCCTGCTCGCTGTTGCGGAACATCGCGTTCACGATGTCGAGGTTACTCGTTTCCAGCCGGACGCCCGCGCCATTGCCGTCGGGGACGCGCATGTTCTGGAACACCAGCCCGTCGATCCGCGCGCCCGCGCCGCGCAGGACCAGCGCGGCCTTGCCTTCGCAGGCGACGCCATCAAAAATTGCCCGGCCGGGTTCGGCAGCGACAAACGCAATGCGGCCCGCCGTCTGTACGGCGCAGTCGCGGTGATAGCCGGGGGCGATGCGGATCGTCCCCTCGCCGTCGCCGATGGCATCGACCGCTTCCTGGAGCCGACTGAACCCGCGGCCATCGACGCTGTACGGCGCGCCGCCGGTCTGCGCGGGGAGCGGCGCCGGGGCGAGAAGGAGCGGCAGGGCGAGCAGCGGCAGCAGGGGCCGACGGAAGAATGACTTGA
The DNA here is from genome assembly GCF_002454115.1 of Sphingopyxis sp. UBA6723. GTDB lineage: Bacteria > Pseudomonadota > Alphaproteobacteria > Sphingomonadales > Sphingomonadaceae > Sphingopyxis. The sequence continues at coordinate 197,310 of NZ_DKIH01000011.1, forward strand.
GCATGGGCGGGCCATAGCGGCTTTTACGGCGACAGTCGTTGGCGAAGCTGGTTAATCCTTGGCGTGTCCTGTTGTCGGACAGCCTAATATCCAATCGTTACACTGGGGCGTCCCTGCGAAGGCGGGGACCCATCACCTGCCGGTTCGAGATGGTCCCGACCGGAGATGGGCCCCTGCCTTCGCAGGGGCACGCGAGTTTCAACCGCTCAATCCAAATTGGGCCGCAGCCAGCGCGTCGCGGTTTCCAGATCGACGCCGCGGCGGCGCGCATAATCTTCCAGCTGGTCGCTGCCGATCCGCGCGACCCCAAAATACTGGCTTTCGGGATGGCCGAAATAGAAGCCGCTGACCGCCGCGGTCGGCAGCATGGCAAAATTTTCGGTCAGCACCAGCCCGGCATTTTCGCCCGCGGCGAGCAACTCGAACAGGATCGGCTTCAGGCTGTGATCGGGACAGGCTGGATAACCGGGCGCCGGGCGGATGCCGCGATATTCTTCCTTGATCAGCGCCTCGTTGGTCAGCTGTTCGCCGGGGGCGTAGCCCCACAGGGTGGTGCGGACATGCTGGTGCAACCGCTCGGCGAACGCCTCGGCAAACCGATCCGCCAGGGCTTTCAACAGGATGTCGGAATAATCATCCTTGTCGGCGCGGAAGCGTTCGGAAAACGGCTCGATGCCATGGATTCCGACCGCGAAGCCGCCGATCCAGTCGCCCGCCGGATCGATGAAATCGGCGAGGCACATATTGGCGCGATCGCGGCTTTTCTTGACCTGCTGGCGCAGGAAGGGGAGCGTCACATGGCGCTCTTCTTCGACCAGATGGATCGTCACATCGTCGCCGTCGCGCGCGCAGGGCCAGAAGGCGCAGACGCCGCGCGCGGTCAGCCATTTTTCGGCAATCAGCTGATCGAGCATCGCGTCGGCATCGGCCTTCAGCGCGCGTGCGGTCTCGCCGACCACCTCGTCGTCCATGATCGACGGCCAGGTGCCGTGCAATTCCCACGCGCGAAAGAACGGCGTCCAGTCGATGCAGTCGCGCAGATCGTCGAGCGACCAGTCGTCGAAACGGTGTAGCCCGGGCTGGAGCGGCGGCGCGGGTTTGTCGCTGAGATAGGCGTCGTAATAATTGGCGCGCGCTTCTTCGATCGTGTGGAGGACGCTCTGTCCCTTGCCCGCGCGCACATCGCGGATATGGCCATAGTCGTCCTTGTAACCCTGCACATAGGCGTCGCGCCCGGTGTCGCTGACCAGCGCGGTCGCCACCCCGACCGCGCGGCTGGCGTCGAGGACGTGAAGCACCGGCCCCTGATAGGCAGGATCGATGCGCAGCGCCGTATGCACCTTCGAGGTCGTCGCGCCGCCGATCAGCAGCGGCATCGTCATCCCGGCGCGCTGCATTTCCTCGGCGACCGTCACCATCTCGTCGAGCGAGGGGGTGATCAGTCCCGACAGACCGATCATGTCGGCGTCATTTTCGTTCGCCGCCTCCAGGATTTTCGACCATGGCACCATCACGCCGAGGTCGACGATCTCGAAGCCGTTACATTGCAGCACAACGCCGACGATATTCTTGCCGATATCGTGGACGTCGCCCTTGACGGTGGCCATGATGACCTTGCCCTTGCCCTTCGCGCCCGGCTCTTTGGCGGCTTCGATGAACGGCAGCAGATGCGCGACGGCCTTTTTCATCACGCGCGCCGATTTTACGACTTGGGGAAGGAACATCTTGCCCGATCCGAACAGGTCGCCGACGACGTTCATGCCGTCCATCAGCGGGCCTTCGATCACCTCGATCGGGCGCGGCATCAGTTGGCGCATTTCTTCGGTGTCTTCGACGACATAGGCGTCGATGCCTTTGACCAGCGCATGTTCGAGCCGCTTGGCGACGGGCCAGCCGCGCCATTCCTCGGCGGCCTTTTCCTGCGCGGGATTGCTGCCCTTATAGCGTTCGGCGAGCGCGATCAGCCGTTCGGTCGGGCTTTCGGCCTCGCCGTCCTTCTTGCGGTTGAGCACGACATCTTCGCACGCCTCGCGCAGTTCGGGGTCGATCGTGTCGTACACGTCGAGCTGCCCCGCGTTGACGATCGCCATGTCGAGCCCGGCGGGGATCGCATGATAGAGGAAGACGCTGTGCATCGCGCGGCGCACCGTCTCGTTACCGCGAAAGCCAAACGACAGGTTCGACAGCCCGCCCGAAAAATGGACATGCGGACAGCGGACGCGGATGACCTTGACCGCTTCGATGAAATCCACCGCATAATTGTCATGTTCTTCGAGGCCGGTGGCGACCGCGAAGACATTGGGATCGAAGATGATGTCCTCGGGCGGGAAGCCAATCGTCGTCAGCAGCTTGTAGGCGCGCTCGCAAATTTCGATCTTGCGCTCCATCGTGTCGGCCTGCCCGACCTCGTCGAACGCCATCACAACGACCGCGGCTCCATAGGCCATGCATTTGCGGGCATGTTCGAGGAAGGGCTCTTCGCCCTCCTTCATGCTGATCGAGTTGACAATCGGCTTGCCGGGGACGCATTTGAGGCCCGCCTCGATCACCGACCATTTCGAGCTGTCGATCATCACCGGCACGCGCGCAATGTCGGGTTCGGCGGCGATGAGCTTCAAGAAAGTCGTCATCGCATATTCGGCGTCGAGCAGGCCTTCGTCCATGTTGACGTCGATGATCTGGGCGCCGTTCTCCACCTGCTGCCGCGCGACTTCGACCGCCGCGGCATAATCGTCGGCGAGGATGAGCTTTTTGAACGCCGCCGATCCGGTGACGTTGGTGCGCTCGCCGATGTTGACGAAATTGGTGGCGGAGGATGTGGTCTCGGTCATTTCATGCTTTCAAGCCCCTCCCCTTCAGGGGAGGGGTTGGGGTGGGGGTCATCGGGTTAGCGCAAGGCCGCGAGACCCCACCCCCGGCCCCTCCCCTGAAGGGGAGGGGTGAAATTATCACGCCGCCATCGTGAACGGCTCCAGCCCGGCCAGCCGTGTCCGCACCGGCACTTGCGGGATCTGCCTGGAAGGCAATCCCGCGATGGCTTTCGCCATCGCAGCGATGTGCGCGGGGGTCGATCCGCAGCAGCCGCCGAGGATGTTGACCTGGCCATGATCGGCCCACTCGCGGACCAGCCCGGCGGTCGTGTCGGGCAGCTCGTCATATTCGCCGAGTTCATTGGGGAGCCCGGCGTTGGGATAGACCATGACTAAGGCATCGGCGATCTCTGACAGCACTTTCACATGCGGGCGGAGCTGCGCGGCGCCGAACGAGCAGTTCAGCCCGATCGTCAGCGGCTTCGCATGACGCACCGCATACCAGAAGGCTTCGACGGTATGCCCCGACAGGTTGCGACCCGACAGGTCGGTCAGCGTCATCGAGATCATCAGCGGCAGCTCGCGCCCGACCTTCGCCTCGGCCTCGAGCGTCGCGGCAATGCCCGCCTTGGCATTGAGCGTGTCGAAGATCGTCTCGATCAGAATGAAGTCCGCCCCGCCCTCGGCGAGCGCGATCACCTGCTCCAGATAGACATCCTTCAGCTCGTCGAAATCGATTTCGCGGAAACCGGGATTGTTGACGTCGGGCGACAGCGACAGCGTCTTGTTCGTCGGCCCGACCGCGCCCGCGATGAAGCGGCGGCGACCGTCGATCGCTTCATATTTGTCGGCGGCTTCGCGCCCCAGCCGCGCGCTTTCATGGTTGATGTCGGCGATTAGATGTTCAGCGCCATAATCGGCCTGGCTGATCCGGTTGGCGCTGAAGGTGTTGGTCGACACAATGTCCGACCCCGCCGCCAGATAGGCTTCGCCGATCGCGGTCACGACGTCGGTGCGCGTGAGCGCCAAGATGTCGTTGTTGCCCTTTTGATCATGCGTCAGGCCAAGATTTCCGGCATAATCGGCCTCGACCAGCTTGCGGTCCTGGATCTGCGTCCCCCAGCCTCCGTCGGTCAGCAGGATGCGGGTTTTTGCTGCTGCCACCAACGCTTCGCGTGCGCTGCTCATGCTGCCTGATCCTTTGCGGTCGCGACCGGCCGCAGTCCCAGCAAATGGCAAATCGCATAGCTGAGTTCGGCGCGGTTGAGGGTGTAGAAATGGAAATCGCGGACCCCACCTGCATACAGCCGGCGGCACATTTCAGCAGCCACGGTTGCGGCGACCAGCTGGCGCGCGCCAGGATGATCGTCCAGCCCGTCGAACAGCGACACCATCCACGCCGGGATGGCGGTGCCGCACATATCGGCCATGCGCCGCGTCTGCGACACGTTCGACACCGGCAGGATGCCGGGGATGATCGGCGCGTCGATGCCCGCCGCGGCCGCCGCGTCGCGAAAACGCAGGAAGCTGTCGGGCGAGAAGAAAAACTGCGTGATCGCGCGCGTTGCCCCGGCATCAAGCTTGCGCTTCAGATTGTCGAGATCGGCCTGCGGGCAATCGGCATCGGGATGCACTTCGGGATAGGCGGCGACCGAAATATCGAAAGGCGCGATGGCCTTGAGCCCCGCCACCAGTTCAACCGCATTGGCATAGCCGTCGGGATGCGCGCGATAGGGCGCACCGCCGGGAACGTCGCCGCGCAGCGCAACGATGTGCCGCACGCCGGCCTCCCAATAGGCCGCTGCCACCTCGTCGATCTCGGCACGCGAGGCTTCGACGCAGGTCAGATGTGCAGCCGGCGGCACGGCGCTTTCGGCCGCGATGCGCGCAACCGTTGCATGGGTGCGCTCGCGCGTTGAACCGCCCGCGCCATAGGTGACCGACACAAAGCGCGGCGCCAAGGGCTCGAGGGTGCGGAACGTGTCCCACAGCTGAGCTTCCATCTTCTCGGTCTTGGGCGGGAAAAATTCAAAGCTGACGCCGATGTCGCCATCCAGATTGGCGAACAGCGGCGACGCAGCGGCGCGGCGCGCCTCCGCGAGCGAGTTCAAGTTCGACGTCATGCCGCGAGCCTTTTGGGTTGGCCGTCGCCATCATGGGCGACCGGCGGTTGATCTTCATCGCTGCGGCGGCGGCCAAGCCAGAGCTTCACCACCAGTTCGCCGCCTTCGAGAGTTTGGGTATTTTCCAGCAACAGCCCGGCCGAGGCGAACCAGCCGCGGATCTGCGCATCCGAAAAGCCGAGGCGCGCGTGCGCCGCCTGATCGCGCAGCGCCTCATCATCGTGCGGCGCAAAATCGACGATCAGCAGATGGCCGCCGCCGCGCAGCACCCGGCTGGCTTCGGCAATCACGCGGTCGGGTTCGTGCGCAAAGTGTAGCGCCTGGTGAATGACGATGCTGTCGATGCTCGCGTCATCGACGGGCAAGTTCAGGAAATCGCCCTGCACCAGGTCGACCGGAACTGCCTGCCCCGCCAGCTTGGCGCGCGCGATGCGCAACATTTCGGGGCTGCGGTCGAGCGCGGTGATCCGCCGTGCGGTCGGCGCGAAGATTTCCGCCATCCGGCCCGTGCCGGTGCCGATGTCGAGCAGATGCCCGAGCCGGCGGTTGTGCATCATCGCCAGCATCGCCGCCTCGACCTCGCTTTCGGCGACGTGGCGCGAGCGGATCGCGTCCCATTCGGCGGCATGGTCGGCAAAATAGCGTGCGGCGACCGCGGCGCGTTCGTCGCGCACCGCCGCCAGCCGCCGCGCATCATGCGCGATCACCAGCGCCTCGCGCGCCGAGAACGGCCAGCTTTCGGCCTGCCCGATGACCTGCGCCATCGGACCGGATTTGGCGATCCGGAGGAACACCCAGCTGCCCTCGCGCCGCCGCTCGACAATCCCCGCTTCGACCAGGATACGGACATGGCGCGACACCCGCGGCTGGCTCTGGTCCAGCACGACCGCCAGTTCGCCGATCGCCAGTTCCATCTCGCGCAGCAAGGCGACGACTCGCAATCGGGTCGGGTCGGCCAGCGCCCGAAAGATGTCGATCAGCTCACTCATGGGACCACATATAAAGCTTTCTTTATATCTGGTCAACCAAGCTGCGCACCCCTATTTCCGCCAAAGCCGACTGGTCCGCAAGCCATTCGCCATGAAACATGGCGGCACCCGCAAAAAGGGCGTTGCACGCCATTTGCCGAGCGAGTAATTCTGCGCGGGATTGGCATATTCCGGGATCGATCTGTTCCTATGCCGGTCGATCTGTTCAAACTGAGAGGGGTTTCCCAAATGAAAAAATCGATCACCATGTCGCTCGTCCTCGCCGCATCGCTCGGCCTCGCCGCTTGCGGTGAAAAGGCTGCCGACGACGCAGCCGTCACCACCGAAGATACGGCAACCGTCGAAGGCGCTGCTGACGGCGCGATGGAAGCCGCCGAAGGCGCTGCTGACGCCGCTGCGACCGCTGGCGCTGCTGCTGAAGGCGCTGCCGACGCTGCTGCTGCTGGCGACGCTGCGACCGCAACCGACAAGGCTGCCGAAGCTGCTGGCGCCGCTCAGGAAGCGACCGACGCTGCCAAGGGCGCGATGGAAGAAGCCAAGAAGTAAGCTTCTTACCGGTCGGTTCGGCCAAAAAAACAAGGGGGGTCGTCAGTTTGCTGGCGGCCCCTTTGTTCGTTTTGCGAGCCCTTGGTGTCCCGGCAAAGGCCAAAAGCTATTGATTGCCAAGCTTCGCATCCCTCGCTAACTCTTTCCATCCATGGCCGGTCATGCGGCCATTGTTTTCGAAAGGAATACCCATGCGCAAGATCCTCATCGCTTCGATGGCCGCCGCGGCCTTCAGCCTTACTGCCTGCTCGGAAAAGACCCAGGACGCCGCTAGCGAAACCGCCGATTCGATGGCTGACGACGCCGCCGCCACCGGCGACGCGATGGCCGAAGGCGCTGCCGACGCAGCCGACGCCACCGCTGCTGCTGCCGACGATGCCGCTGCTGCGACCGCCGCTGCTGCCGACAAGGCTGGCAATGCTGTCGAAGGCACCGTGAACGCTGCTGGCGATGCCGCCGCTGCCGCTGGTGACAAGATCGAAGCTGAAACCAAGAAGGCCGAAGCCAACGACAAGTAAGTCATTGGCGCGCGTCTGAACGTGCGGCTATGAAAGGGCTCCATTCTTGGCGAATGGAGCCCTTTTTCGTGGGAGAGACTGCCATGCGCCGCCGCGGACCTGCTATAATTCTGACGTCGGTCGCGCTTGTGCTGGTCGCAGGGTGCAGCCGCACCGATAATGAGCCGGGGCCGGGCGGGGTGACCGTCAGCGAGGCAAAGGCGCTCGACGATGCGGCCGAAATGCTCGAAAGCCGTGATACGGCACCGGCCTCTGGTCCAGATGGCCGCGCCGACACGGACACGCCAGCCGACAGATAGCACCTTCCCCTTCGGACACCGCGCCGTTAATGATCCTCTGCCTCGCGACTGGCGCTGAAGATGGAGACCCATCGGGAAGCGGGGCTGGCCAATCGGCCAAGACGAGCCGCGCGCCTGGGTGATCCACTGCCACTGCAAGGACATCCGCATGACCGATGCACCCGCGAACCCCGCCACGACCACCATCGTCTTTCTGCTGTTTCCGGGCATCACCCAGCTCGATTTCACCGCACCGGCGCAGGCGCTGTGCCGGATGCCCGGCGCGCGGCTGGTCGGCGCCGCGGCCAGCCGCGATCCGATCGCCACCGACAGCGGCTTTTCGATTTTGCCGACAGACGATTTTGCCAGCTGTCCGCAAGCCGACATCCTCTGCGTCCCCGGCGGCCATGGCGTCACCGAGGCGCTGGACGATGCCACAACGATCGACTTCATCGCGCGGCAAGCCGCGGGCGCGCGCTGGGTAACCAGCGTCTGCACCGGCGCCTTCCTGCTCGGCCGCGCCGGGCTGCTGACCGGCAAGCGCGCGACGACGCATTGGGCCTATGCGCATTTGCTGCCGCTGGTCGGCGCCGAACCGGTGAATGCGCGCATCGTCGAAGATGGCAATCTGGTCACCAGCGGCGGGGTGACGTCGGGGCTGGATTTCGCGTTGACGCTGATCGGGCGGCTGCACGGCGATGCGGTGGCGCAGGCGATCCAGCTCGCGATCGAATATGACCCCGCCCCGCCCTATGTTGGCGGGCACCCCGACCGTACGCCCGCTGCGATTACCGCTGGACTGAAGACGCGCGTTTATGACGCCGCAGCGGCGCGGATGGAGCAGGCGCTGGAGCGTTCGCTCTAGTAGTCCTCCCTGTCGCGCAGCGATGGGGAGGTGGCCGCGCGAAGCGCTGACGGAGGGGCTTTGGCGCAAACGTCGCGGCCCCTCCACCACTCGCTTCGCAAGCGGTCCCGCTGGCGCTACGCGCCGTCTGCGACTCCCCCATGGCTTCGCCACAGGGAGGATCTTTTGCTAATCGCAATCTGCGAGCGCAATCTCGAACAGCTTCGGCCAGTATTTTCCGGTGACGAACAGGCGCTTCTTCTTCGCATCCCATGCGATGCCGTTAAGGACGCTATCATGGCCCGTGGCGCCCGCCTGTTCCTTCAAGCCCGACAGGTCGATATAGGATTTGATGGTGCCGCTGGCCGGGTCGATCCGCACGATCATCTCGGTCATCCACACATTGGCCCAGATTTCGCCGTTGATCGTCTCCAGCTCGTTGAGCATCGCCAGCGGACGTGTGCCGAAGCGTACCGTGACGCGCCGCTGCTCGGTCATCGTCGCGGGATCGAAGAAGCGCAGCTGTGAGGTGCCGTCGCTCAGCGCCAAACTGTCGCCGACCATGGTGACGCCCCAACCCTCACCCGCAAATTTGAAGGTGCCGACGGGTTTCAGATCCTTGATCCGCCACCGATTGCCGACCCCGCCCTGCCAGGTGACGCCGATGATCTGGTCGCGCCAGCGGGTGATGCCTTCGCCGAACTGGTCGGACGGTAATTTTGTCTGGGCGACCGCCTTGCCGGTCTTGAGGTCGAGCCGCGCGACGCGTGAGCGGCCATATTGGCCGGTCGCTTCATAAAGATGGCCGCCGTCCCAGAACAGGCCCTGGGTAAAGCTGGTCGTGTCGTGGGGGTAGCTTTGGACGATGCGATAGCCGCAGCGTTCGATCGGCTGGACCGGGTCGGCGATCATGGCGAGGGCGAGGAACAAGCTCATGCCGCTTTGCTATGCCGGGCCGAATGAACAGGCAATGACAGAACCGCCGTGCCCCTGCGAAGGCAGGGGCCCATCATCTGGCGTTGCGATTCAAAGCGATGGGCGCCGGGTGACGACAGCATCGGTGATGGGCCCCTGCCTTCGCAGGGGCGCGCGTACGAAAAGGGCCGGAGGATTGCTCCCCCGACCCTCTTTTCATCGGCTGAGTGCCGAACGGTTTGGACTTAGAAGTCCATGCCGCCCATGCCGCCCATGCCGCCGCCGCCCATAGGCATGGCGGGCTTGTCGTCGGGCGATTCGGCGATGCCGGCTTCGGTGGTGATCAGCAGACCAGCAACCGAGGCCGCGTCCTGCAGCGCGATGCGGACGACCTTGGTCGGGTCGATGACACCGGCCTTGACCAGGTCTTCATAGACATCGGTCGAGGCGTTGAAGCCGAAGTTGCTGTCCTTCTGGTCGAACAGCTTGCCAGCGACGACACCGCCGTCGAAACCGGCGTTTTCGGCGATCTGACGGACCGGAGCCTGCAGCGCGCGACGGATAATGTCGATGCCGCGGGTCTGGTCTTCGTTGACGCCAGTCAGGCCTTCGAGTGCCTTGGTGGCGTACAGCAGAGCGGTACCGCCGCCGGGGACGATGCCTTCTTCGACCGCAGCGCGGGTTGCGTGGAGGGCGTCATCGACGCGATCCTTGCGTTCCTTCACTTCGACTTCCGAAGCGCCGCCGACCTTGATGACTGCAACGCCGCCAGCGAGCTTCGCCAGACGTTCCTGCAGCTTTTCCTTGTCGTAGTCGCTGGTCGTCGTTTCGATCTGCGCGCGGATCTGTTCGACGCGGCCCTTGATCGTGTCGGCATCGCCGGCACCATCGACGATCGTCGTGTTGTCCTTGTCGATCGTGACGCGCTTGGCCTGGCCCAGCATGTTCAGCGTGACGGTTTCCAGCTTGATGCCCAGGTCTTCGCTGATCATTTCACCGTTGGTGAGGATCGCAATGTCCTGCAGCATCGCCTTGCGGCGATCGCCGAAGCCCGGTGCCTTGACGGCTGCGACCTTCAGGCCGCCGCGCAGGCGGTTGACCACCAGCGTGGCGAGCGCTTCGCCTTCGATGTCTTCGGCGATGATCAGCAGCGGACGGCCCGACTGCACCACCGCTTCGAGAATCGGCAGCATCGACTGGAGGTTCGACAGCTTCTTTTCAAAGATCAGGATGTACGGATCGGCCAGCTCGACGAGCATCTTTTCCGGGTTGGTGATGAAGTAAGGGCTCAGGTAGCCGCGGTCGAACTGCATGCCTTCGACAACGTCGAGCTCGAAATCGAGACCCTTGGCTTCTTCGACGGTGATCACGCCTTCCTTGCCGACCTTGTCCATCGCCTGCGCGATTTTCTCGCCGACTTCGGTGTCGCCATTGGCCGAAATGATGCCGACCTGCGCGATTTCGGCGGTGCCCGAAACCGGCTTCGACTGTGCCTTGATCGTTTCGACAACCTTGGTGACCGCGAGGTCGATGCCGCGCTTCAGGTCCATCGGGTTCATGCCGGCGGCAACCGACTTCATGCCTTCGCGGACGATCGCCTGCGCCAATACGGTCGCGGTGGTCGTGCCGTCACCGGCGAGGTCGTTGGTCTTCGAAGCGACTTCGCGGACCATCTGCGCGCCCATGTTTTCGAACTTGTCCTTCAGTTCGATTTCCTTGGCGACGGTGACGCCGTCCTTGGTGATGCGGGGGGCGCCAAAGCTCTTGTCGATGACGACGTTGCGGCCCTTGGGACCGAGGGTCACCTTCACCGCGTCGGCGAGGATGTCGACGCCGCGCAGGATGCGTTCGCGCGCGTCGCGGCTAAATTTTACGTCTTTTGCAGCCATGTGGATGCTCCTTCAAAAAATGGCAGAAAACTGCGCAACTTCACTCGAGATTCGATCAAATCGCTCAGGCGATGACGCCGAGGATGTCCGATTCCTTCATGATCAACAGCTCTTCGCCGTCGACCTTGACTTCGGTGCCCGACCATTTGCCGAACAGGATGCGATCGCCGGCCTTGACGTCGAGCGGGGTCACCTTGCCGTCATCGGCGCGGGCGCCCGAACCAACGGAGACGACTTCGCCTTCCTGCGGCTTTTCCTTGGCGGTGTCGGGGATGATGATGCCGCCAGCCGTTTTTTCTTCGGCTTCGATACGGCGGACGAGCACTCGGTCGTGCAGCGGACGAAATTGCATGGATATCCCTCCAATGATGCAATGGATGTGATTTAGCACTCACAGGGCGCGAGTGCTAACAGACGGGCATATGGGTGGCTCCCCTAAGACCGTCAAGCGGACTCCAACGAAAATTTTACGCTTGAGCGTTAAGCCGTCACCCATGAAGGCCGAAGCGTTTCAAAAGCAGGCTCAGGAAGCGATCGAGCGACCTGAGGTAGCGGCGCAGCCGTGTCTCGGCATGATGCCTTATCGTACCATCGTGTTTGCACGATTGCACAGCAGTGAGAGCAAGACTCCCCTTTACTGGGTAGCAGGTGCGGCGGGTGGTCCTTGGGCAGCGCGAAACAGCTTGAAGAAGGCTGTTGAAACCCATGGTGCCAAATGCTTCTATTGCCCCACAAAGCTATCGAAGGACAACCTGACCATCGACCATGTGGAAGGTCAAAATGGTGATGCCGCGGAAGCTATCCAAAATCTGGTAGCGGCCTGTAAGCCCTGCAACGCCAAGAAAGGCCACCAGCCCATCGATGCCTTCCATCCCGAAGCTGGTCGCGAATGGCTAAGGGCACTGCATGCGCAAGTCGAAGAACGGCTACGTAAGCTAGGTTGAAGGAAGCAACCCCAGCCGCGCCCGCATCCGCCACCGCATAAGCAGCACCGCCGACACCACAATAAGCCCGACCGCCAGCCCGATCCACACCCCAACCCCGGCGAGCGGGGTCCAGAAGCCGAGGTAGATCGCGGTGCCATAGCCCGCGATCCAGTAGCCGCAGATGGCGATGATCATCGGGGTGCGGGTGTCTTGCAAGCCGCGCAATACCCCGGCGGCGACCGCCTGCGCACCGTCGAACAGCTGGAACGCCGCGGCGACGACCAGGAATTGCATCGCGAATCCCACGAGCGCCGCGTTGCGCGCCGCATCGACATCGACATAGATCGACAGCACCAGCGTCGGGAACAGCCACATCAGCAGCGCGGTGAACGCCATGAAGCCGATGCCGAGCACCAGCGACGCCTGTCCGGCATGGGCGATGCCGCGGTGGTCGCGGGCGCCATAGGCCAGCCCGACGCGGATCGTCGCCGCCTGTGCGACCCCGAACGGGATCTGGAAAGCGAGCGCGGCGACCTGCAACGCAATGGTGTGACCCGCGAGTTCCGCCTCACCGATCCGCCCCATAAGGAAGGCGGCGCCGGTGAACAATCCGGCCTCAGCGAGAATGGTCAGGCTGATCGGGGTGCCGATGCGCAGCATGTCGAAAAAGCGCGTCCATTCGGTGCGCCACCAGTTACCGAACAGATGATAGCGCCGCAGCCGCCGGTCGGACTGAATGACGACGACATAGGCGAGCAGCATCAGCACGCTGGTGATGACGCTGGAGATCGCCGAGCCGTGCAGCCCGAGCGCAGGCAAGCCGAGGTTGCCGAACACCAGCGCCCAGTTGCCGAGGGCGTTGACCCCGAGCGCGCCGAAAGTGATCGCGGTCGCGATCGTCGGTCGCCCGAGCGCCGAGACAAAGATGCGCAGCACCGTCGCAGCGATCATCGGGAACATGCCCCACATCAGGATCAGCAGGAAACCGGCGGCGCGCGCCGAGGTTTCGGCGGGCTGTCCGGTCAGGGTCATGATCGGCCCGCCCGCGGCGCAAATGCCCATGAAGACGAGCGACACCAGCGCGCTGAGCCACAGCGCCATGCGCACGGTCCGGCGCACCTCGCGCACCGCATGTTTGCGGCGCCCGAGTTCGGCGGCGATCAGCGGCGCGGCGGCGCCGACCAGCCCGCTGCCGGTCCAGAGCAACAGGCCAAAGATCGACACGCCGAGCGAGGAGGCGGCGAGCGCGGCGTCGCCAAGCCGGGCGACAAAGATGACATCGATCGCGTGGACGAGCATCTGGAGCAGGTTTGCGGCGGCAAGCGGCAGGGCGAGCGCCAGCGTCGCCCGGAATTCCTGGCGAAGACCCTGCGACGGTTCCGCGGTCAAAGGCGTGGCCTGCTGCAACATGGCCGGCCCGGATAGGCGCGGGGCGGGAGCGGTTCAATGACAGGCGAGGTAGGTCGGGATTTTCAGCGCCAGGGGTGGCAAAAAGGCAACAGCAGCGCATATAAAAGCCCCTCCCCTTCAGGCGAGGGGTTGGGGTGGGGTTTGCCGGGTTGGCGCAAGGCCGATGGACCCCACCCCGCTCGACTAAAGGCCCGGCTACGCCGGACCAAGTCTCGCTGCCTCCCCCATCAAAGGGGAGGGATTCAGGTCCACATCGCGACCATCTCGAACGCAAACGCCCCGAAGGTTAGCGTCAGCCCGACGACAAACAACCTGTACGCATAAGCCAGATAGCGATATTTCCGCCGCGCGAGCACGATGCCGTTCTGATAAGTGTCGCGCAGCATCGTCTCGTACAGATCTTCCTCGGTGCGCAGCCGCGCCTTGACCGCGTCGATGAACTCATCCTCTTCCATCTGCGAAAAGCGGCCGAAGAACAGGATGTTGCTGTGGTCCTTGCCGTCCTTGTAAACGATCGGCGGCGCCTTGCCGACGCGCGGCAATACCGCCGACACGGCGAGCAGCGCGGAGAGGAAGGAAAAGGTCGCAAGGATCGTCAGCGGCATCGCCAGCGCCCCTGCCCCGGCGCGCGCCTGACCGACCGCGAGGGTGAACACGACAAAGGTCGCACCCATCAGGATCGACGCTTTCTGGTCGGCCATCTGCGACAGCTGCATTGTCAGCTGCTGATTGGTGCGGACCAGATGCACCGCGTTCGGCGGAAACGAAACCGCGGGCGGCGTCGGTGGTGTCGATGCGTTTTCGCTGTCCATGGTGTTTCTCCCCTGTCAGCGACCCGTCACAGCGATGCCATGAAGTGCCGCCAGCGGCAAGATGCTGCCCTGTTCCCGCCGCATTCGCTTGCCAATCGGACATGAGCGCGGCATTCCCGCGCGCAACATTATATCTTTACGGGACGCACCACATGAGCACCGCCCTCACCGACCAGATTTACGGCCTGATCGCCCCCTTCAATAAAAAGGGGGTCGCGCTGACCGATGCGACGACCTTTGCCGGCGACCTTGAATGGGACAGCCTGACGGTGATGGATTTTGTCGCCGAAGTCGAGGACACGTTCGACATCATCATCAGCATGAACATGCAGGCTGAGATTGAGACCGTGGGCCAATTGGTGGCGGCGGTTGAAAAGCTGCAAGGATAAACCCGATGCCGTTCGCATCGAGCGAAGTCGAGATGCCCCTCGACCTTGCGCCATGCCGACGGGTGTCTCGACTTCGCTCGACACGAACGGGCCAAGGATATTGATATGACCGACCTCTTTTCGAAATTCGATCCGCTGATCCAGCAGCGCGAAACCCTGCTCGCGACCGGGGTCACCGATCCCTATAATCTGGTGATGGAAAAGGTGATCTCGCCGACCGTCGCGATCTGCAACGGGCGCGAGACGATTCTGCTTGGCACCTATAATTATATGGGCATGACGTTTGACGAAGATGTCATTGCCGCGGGCAAGGACGCGCTCGACAAATTCGGCAGCGGCACCACCGGCAGCCGCGTCCTCAACGGCACCTATCAGGGCCACAAGGAGTGCGAAGAAGCGCTGAAAGAATTTTACGCCATGGACCATGCCATGGTGTTTTCAACGGGTTATCAGGCGAACCTCGGCATCATCAGCACAATCGCGGGCAAAGGCGATTATGTCATCCTCGACATCGACAGCCATGCGTCGATCTATGATGGCTGCGCGATGGGCAACGCCGAAATCGTCGCCTTCCGCCACAACGACGTGGAGGCGCTGGAAAAACGGCTGAAACGCCTGCCCCCCGAAGCGGGCAAGCTCGTCGTGCTCGAGGGCGTCTATTCGATGCTCGGCGACGTCGCGCCGCTGAAGGAAATGATCCGTGTTTCCAAGGAAAATGGCGCGATGATACTGGTCGACGAAGCCCATTCGATGGGCTTTATCGGCGAGAATGGCCGCGGGGTTGCCGAGGCGCAGGGGGTGATCGACGACGTCGATTTCATCATCGGTACCTTCAGCAAGAGCGTCGGCACGGTCGGCGGTTTCTGCGTGTCGAACCATCCCAAGTTCGAAATCCTGCGGCTGGTGTGCCGCCCCTATGTGTTCACCGCGTCGCTGCCGCCGAGCGTTGTGGCGACCGCGGCGACGAGCATCCGCAAGCTGATGCACGGGTCGAACAAGCGCGCCCACCTTTGGGAAAATTCGAAGGTGCTGCACAAGGGGCTGCGCGATCTGGGATTCCAGCTCGGCACCGACGAAGCGCAATCGGCGATTATTGCGGTCATCATGCCCGACCTGGAGAAGGGCGCGATGATGTGGGAGGCACTGCTTGAGGAAGGGCTGTACGTCAATCTGGCGCGCCCGCCTGCAACCCCGGCGGGCATGACGCTGCTGCGCTGCTCGCTGTGCGCCGAACATAGCAGCGAGCAAGTCGGCGAAATCCTGGGCCGTTTCGAGCGCGCGGGCAAGCGCATCGGCATTATCGGCTGAATCGACCCAATCCGCCGACCAGCGGATTCCTTTTTGCGCCGAACCGAAGCGGCGCGGATTTCGGCGCTTTGCGGTAGGGCGCATGTCCGGTAAGACAGGCGCGTGTTCGAGCGGGATGGCGATACCGAAACCGAAAAGCGGCGAGAGCGGCTACGCTTCTGGCTGACGATCGGCATGGCGACGATGCTGATCGGCATCGTCGGGGCGCTTGTCCTGCTGCTCGCGCGCGCCAGCGACAATTATGACCAGTCGCTGGGCTGGCAGACGCAGAGCCTGGAAGTCATCTCGCAGACCCGCTCGCTCGACGCGTCGCTCGCGCGCGCCGAGGCTGCGCTCGGGCGGTTCGCCGTCGGGCTGCAAAAGGAAGACGGTCGCGTTTACGAACAGCAATGGGGGCTGGCGCGGCAATATCTGACCCGGCTCGACCGCAGCGTGCGCGACAATGCCGCCCAGTCGAAGCTGGTCGATGACCTGACGGCCGAGATGGACAGCCGCGGCCGCCAGCTCGGCGACGCAGCGCTCAGCGCCAATTACAACCAGACCGTCGCCGCCATTTCCAAATATCATGCGGCGGGGCACGATGCCGGGCTCACCCGCATCGACAAGCTGCTCAACCAGATTATTGCCAATGAACGTGCGCTGCTGCGCGAACGCAACCGCGTCGCCGCGGCCGATCGCGCCAGCCTGAAACAAGCGATATTGTTGTTTGCGTTGCTCGGCGCCGCGATCGCCGCGGTCGCGATCGGTACAACATTCTCGTTCGTCCGCGCCGAAGCCGAACGCCGCGTCGCGCGCCGTGAGCAAGTGGCGGAGAGCGAGCGCGCGATGCAACTGGAGGAAGCGGTCGAGGCGCGTACCGCCGAACTCGAACAGGCCAATATCGCGCTGCGCAGCGAGATGACCGAGCGCGCCGCAGCCGAAGCGCAGTTGCGGCAGGCGCAAAAGATGGAAGCCGTCGGCCAGCTCACCGGCGGCATCGCGCATGATTTCAACAATATGCTGGCGGTTGTTGTCGGCGGGCTCGAACTGGCGCAGCGCTGGCTGCCCGATACGCCGGAAAAGGCGGAGCGCCATCTTGCCAACGCGCTCGACGGCGCCAACCGCGCTGCTGACTTAACGCGGCGGCTGCTGACCTTTGCGCGGTCCGAACCCGCGCGCCCCGAAATGACCGATATCGACGCGTGCATCGCAGGCTTTGCCGAGCTGATCGCGCGAACGATTGGCGATCGCATCGCGCTGACGCTCGATTTGCAGGCCGATGGGCTGGCTTGCTGGCTCGACCGGCAACAGTTCGAAAATGCGCTGCTCAACCTTGCGGTCAATGCGCGCGACGCGATGGACGGCCATGGCGCGCTCACCATTCGCACCCTCGACGACGGCGACGGCAAGGCGCTGGCGGTGCAGGTGATCGACACCGGATGCGGCATGTCGCCCGAGGTGCTGGAACGCGTGTTCGATCCCTTTTACACGACCAAACCTGCGGGACAGGGAACGGGCCTTGGCATGAGCCAGGTCTTTGCCTTTTGCCGCCAGTCGGGCGGCGAGGTGCAGATATCCTCGACCGAAGGCGAAGGGACCAGCGTCGCGATGCTGTTACCGGTGGCGAAAGCGCAGGCGGACCAGGCCACCGAACCGGTGGCCGGACCCGCCGACGGCGTCACATCCCCGGCCGAAGCCCTGCGCATTTTGGTGGTCGAAGACGACGAACGTGTGCTGACCGCGACCGTCGATGCGGTCAGCGAACTGGGCCACAGCGTCGTCGCCTGCAGCAATCCGCGGGAGGCCGAGGCGCTGGTCGAGGGTCGGATGGCCGATGGCCAGGGCGGTTTCGACCTGATCCTGTCCGACGTGTTGATGCCCGACCTGACCGGCCCCGAAATGGTCGCGCAGCTCAAGCGGCGCTGGCCCGACCTGTCGGTGCTGTTCGTCACCGGCTATGCGGGCGATGCGAGCGAGGTCGCCAGTTTCGGCGACCATGACGTGCTGCGCAAACCCTTCACCCTGACCGCGCTCGATCAGGCGATCCGGCGGTGCGGCGATGCGCGAGCGGTCGAGGGGCAGCGGCTGGCGGGGTAGATGCTCGAAGCGTCGAGCGTGGAATCGGCATCATTCCCCGAGGCCGTTCGTGCTGAGCTTGTCGAAGCACCGTTCTTCTTCGCGACGTCGCCAAAAAAGAACGGCCCTTCGACAAGCTCAGGGCGAACGGTTCACTTAATGGGAAAAAATGCCTCAAGGCTCCTCCTTCTGCGGAGAACCTCAAGGACAACTACCGGATCGCGCCGCCCTTTATCAAACGCGGTACCAGCGTCAGCGCGGCGACCAGGGGCCAGCGGCGCTGCCACGGTTTGATCTCGATCTTGGTCCCGGCGTGGCGATTGATCTTCCACGCCAGATAATCGATCCCGCCCGCATAGGTCAGGCTGGCCTTGGCGAGCCGCGCGATGCTGAGCGCCTTGCCTTCGATCCGCCGCCGCGCCCAGGCGCCGCCGCGGGTGCCGGTCGGGATCGCCGCCATCGCGGGGATGCTGAAGCGTTGGTAGCGCTCGGCGTCGGCATCAACCACCGACTGCGCGCGGCCGGTCCGCTCGGCGCGCAGTTCGACCGAATAGGTGAGCGCAAAGGCGCGGCGCCACCAGTCGAGCGGCGCCTCGCCATCGACAGCGCCCGCCGCCGCGAGCAAGGTCGGCGCGGCGCGTGCCACCGCGGCCACAGCGCGCTCGCGCGCGGTATCGTCGACCGCCCACACCAGCCGCGACGGCTGCGCAAAACGCGCCCACACCGACACGTTGCGCGTCTCTGTGCCGTTGAGGCGGTGAAAATCTGCCTCGCTGAGCACCGCATATTTGGCAATCAGCCCGCCATGCTGGAACGGAAAGACATTGGGCGGGATCAGCCGGTTGGCCGCCGCCATCCAGCGTTTGGGATAGGCATCGGTATAGTCGGACACGATCAGGTAGAAATCGAGCATGAGCCCGTCGAGTTCACACTCGCGCAGGCAGCTGCCGTAAAACAGCACGGCGCGGGCGCTGCCCGGATATTCGGCGGCGATCGCCTGTGCCATCGCGGTAACGCGCGGATCGACCGGGGTCGACAGTTCGGCGCGGACCAGATCGATCAGGCTGGACATGCGCGAACGCTCAGGCGGCGAGGCGGAGGAACGGAACCGGCTGCGTCGAGGTCAGGATGATCGGCATGCCGTTCTTGGCCTGAAAAATCTCGCCGTCGAGGATGACGTTCGACCGCTCGCCCTCGATGCGGATTTCGTCGCCCTGCTGAAAATGGACACCGTTGAGCTGGTTCTGCCCCAGCGTCCCGCGCCAGGTCGCGCCGAGCATCCGGAACAGCGCGCCGAAGCCGCGGTCGACTGCAAGCAATTTCATCTGGCCGCTCTGCCCCGCGGCATCGTTGGTGCGAATGCTGAGCAACAGTTTTTCGAGCGTGGTGACGATCAGGAGCGAGAATTTGCCCTTGAACTCGCCCTGCCGGATTAGCGATACCGTCATCGCCTCAGGCTTGGGCGGCAGGCGCCCGCCGCCGAGGCCAAAGAGCAGAGCCGACAGGCCAAGGATCGCCGCCAGAAAATGCGATACCCCGTTCGGCAGACCGAGCGGATAGATGCGATTGCGGCAATAAAGCATGACGTCGGCGAGATAGGCTCCGCCAAGGAACATGCCAAGCACCGGTCGCGTTTCACCGCCGCTGTCGAGCGAGATCAACTGGCGCTGGATCACATGATCGTCGAGCCGGCCCGATTCGACCAGCTCGATCACCCGCTGCAACGCCTTGATCGGGTCGCCCGCGGCGCCCAGGTCGAGCGCGATCAAATTGGTCTTGCCGTTCGGCAGCACCGCGACCGGCGGCGGCGAACCGCCGAAATGGCCGCCCGAATACAGCTCGGTCAGCGCGGCCTGCACCGTGCCGTCACCGCCGTTGATGACGACGACGCGCGGGGACACCATCGCGATGGTGCGGATCGCCTCGCCGATCTGGTCGACGTCCTCGACCTCGTAGTGAAAAATATCGGGGTGCGCTGCGCAATATTCGCGAACCCGCGGCAACAGGGCACGGTTGCCGGTCGAACGCGGATTGGAAAGAAGCGCGACGCTGGCCATTGGATCCCTATTCTACCGGGTCGAACGACAGGCCGTTGACGTAGTTCAGCACCACCGGCACGCGCTTGGTGGCGCCGCCGACGGCAAAGCTGACCGTCGCCAATTTGGGCTTCCGCTTGAAGATGAAATCGCTGACCTTCATGTCGGGATTGCCCGACAGACCCGCGCCGTCGCTGCGATCCGACTTGCCATTGCCGTTCATGTCATGGCGCACCGAGACGACATAGCTGCCCGGCTGCTTGACCGGGACGCAGACCGACATGGTACCAGCCCGCGACACGGGCACGTCGACCCGCTCGATCCATTTGCGCTTTTCCAGATAATTGCTGTTCGCGCTGTAAATCTGGACCCGCACCGTCCCGGTGCGCGCCTTGAACCCGCGCACGTCAACCTGCACCGCGGTGGCGTTGCTGTTGCACAGTGCCGCCGCCGGACCCAATGCCGCACCCTGCGCCGCGACGGGCGCGATCAGCGCACCGGCAGCGCCAGCGGCGAGCAGGCCGGCGAGAAAAATTTTCGACATGACCTCAATACCTCCAGAGGTTATAGCCACGCCAGCAAACGCAAAAGCACGTGCCGACACGGGTTCCTGTCGCCCTTGATCGGCATATCGGAACCATTTGCGGCCAAATCATGGTGATGGGGCGACGAAAGATTGAATAAGCTGCCTGCGATCGACCGCTACATCGCGCGTCTCATCTTCTTTCCCATGGTCGGCACGCTGGTGCTGTCGGCGATGCTGCTCGTGCTCGAAAAAATGCTGCGGCTGTTCGACTTCGTCGCCACCGAGGGCGGCCCGGTCAGCATCGTGTGGCGGATGCTGGCGAATCTGATCCCCGAATATCTCTCGCTGGGCATCCCGATCGGGCTGATGCTGGGCATCTTGCTGGCTTTCAGAAAGCTGGCGACGACGAGCGAGCTCGATGTGCTGAAGGGCGTCGGGATGAGCTTCGGGCGGCTGATGCGCATGCCTTTTGCTTTTGCGATTGCGCTCGCAGCGCTCAATCTGGCGATTGTCGGCTTCATTCAGCCGGTTGCGCGCTATGCTTATGAAGGCTTGCAATTCGAGCTGCGCTCCGGCGCGCTCGGAGCGTCGATCAAGGTCGGCGAATTTACCAAGCTGGGTGACCGCATGACGCTGCGGATCGAGGAAAGCTTTGACGACGGCAAATCGCTGCGCGGCATTTTTGTGCGCGGCGACAATAATGACGGCCAGCGCGTGTCGGCGACTGCGGCGCGCGGCCAGTTCCTGGCTACCGACGATCCCAACACGATCATCCTGCGCTTGTCGCAAGGGGTGCTGATCCATGAATCGCCGAAATTTTCGGTCCCGCGCGTGCTGACCTTCGACAATCATGACTTGCCGATCCCGCTGCCCAAGATTGAGGCGTTCCGCCTGCGCGGCGGCGCCGACCGCGAAATGACGATCCCCGAGCTGTTCGTCGCGGGCAAGGATCAGAGCCAGTCCGAGCAGACGCGGCTCGAATCGCGCGCCAATTTCCATTTCCGCATCGTCGAAGTGCTGTCGATGTTCCTGATCCCGCTGATCGCAATCGCGCTGGCGATCCCGCCCAAACGGTCGACCTCGTCGCTTGGCGTGTTTCTGTCGATCGTGCTGCTGGTGACCCAGCACAAGATCAACCAATATGCCGAGGATATGGGCGCGCGCGGGGTGATCGATCCGGTGATCGCGCTGTGGGTGCCGTTCCTGCTGTTCGCGGCGCTGGCGATCTGGATGTATTATGTCGTCGCCCATGTGCCGGGCGGCCAGCCGATCGGCGCGCTCGAACGCGTGGCAGCGAAGGCCGCGCAAAAGATTCGCGGGCTGCTGACGCTGTTCCAGCGTAAGCCGCGGGCGGTGGAGAGTTTGACCTAAATGCACCAGCTCCACTTTTTCCCGTCGCGCACGATGGCGATGTATGTCGGCCGCCTGTTCCTGGTGCGCTCCTTCTCGATCCTGTTTGCGCTGGTGCTGATCCTGCAAACGCTCGACCTGCTCGGCGAAAGCGGCAAGATATTGGCGGTCGCAGGCAACAGCGACGCGGACGTCTGGCGCTATGTCGGGATGCGGCTGCCGCAGATTATCGAGACCTTCCTGCCCTTTTCGGTGCTGCTCGGCACGATATTGACGCTGATCACGCTCAATCAGAACAGCGAGGTCGTCGCGATGAAGGCGTCGGGGATGTCGGCGCATCAGGTGCTCGCGCCTTTGTTCCTCGCCGCATTGCTCGTCGCCGGGATCAGCTTTGCGTTCAACGAACGCATCGTAACCCGTTCGACCGCGGCGCTCAGCGCCTGGCAAAAGGTCGAGTATAAGCGCGTCCCCGCCGACAATGGGGTGCGCAGCAATATCTGGGTCCGCGACGGCGACAATCTGATCAACGCGGTGACGGTCGAGACCGGCGGGCCGTCGATCGTCCTGCGCGGCGTCACCATCTACGAACGCACCGGCGGGGTGCTGTCTTCGATGCTGAAAGCCGACAGCGCGCGGTCGGTCGCGGGGGGATGGGAAATGTCGGGCGCGACCCGCTTCCTGCGCCGCTCCGGGACGGTAGAACCGCTCGGCACGATTGTCGCGGCGCCCAATGTGCGCCCCGATCAGTTCACGCTGGCGCAGGTCGATGGCGACGAATTGCCCTTCCTCCAACTCCGCGCGGCGATTGCCGATCTGGAGGCCGCGGGGCGACCGGTCAACGCGCTGAAAGGCGTGTTGTGGCACAAGATTTCGGGGCCGTTGTCGGCGATATTGATGCCGCTGCTCGGCGCGGTCGCGGCGTTCGGGCTGGCGCGATCGGGCAAGCTGTTCATCCGTGCGATTTTCGGCATGGCGCTGGGCTTCGCCTATTTCGTCGCCGACAATTTCGCGCTGGCGATGGGGGATCTGGGCGCTTACTCGCCGTTTCTGGCGGCGTGGGGTCCGTTCATATTATTTGCGCTGATTGGTGAGATGATTTTGATCCGGACCGAGGAATAGGACGGCGCGCTGGATGGAAGCCGAATGATGGGGTGGTGCACAAACTATCGGTCGAAAACGGTTTCCGATATGTACACGGGCGAACCTTTCGGCCCCGAAAAATTGACCATGCTCGGGCCGATATTGGTTGGCGGGGCGATATTCGCGGCAGTCGATATTGGGTTCGGGCTCACGTTCCCCTATCGGATCATCTTGCTGACAGCCTTGATGACGCCGGGCGCAATCTGGTTCGTTTACCTGACATATCATATTTACAAGTCTCTTCGGCTGTGGGCGGCAACCAAAGACCAACGGGATTGAATGCTGTTCGGCCAGCAAAGACATTCACTATCATCGTCATCCCGGCGAAGGCCGGGATCTCGCCCTTGCAGTCGTACGAGAGGGTGAGATCCCGGCCTTCGCCGGGATGACGAATGGTAAATAGTTTACGACGACGACGAGCCGTCGCCCCCGCGAAGGCGGGGCCGCTGTCGGTTTAATCAGCAGCGCGGGAATAGGCGGCTAGCGGCCCCCGCCTCCGCGGGGGCGACGCAGCTCCCTCAGGCCGCAACACCCCGTGCCGAACCCGCAACCAGATTCCCCACCAGCTTCGGCAGGCTGTCGTAATTCGCACCATGATATTGCGAATCCGCGGGCAGCACATCCTTCAACCGGCGATGCGCCTCGGCGAGCGCATGATAGGGGACGCCCGGCAGCAGATGGTGCAGCGCGTGATAGCGCAGCCCCACCGGCGCCCACAGCTCGGGCAGCAAGCCCGGCGGCGGTACGTTGACGCTGTCAAGGAACTGGCCGGTCACGGTCAGAACTTCGCCGTCATTTTCCCACAGATGCGCCACCAGCGTGCGGATCTGGTTGAGCACCAGCGTCGCCGCGGCAATCGCGCCAAAGATCAGCAGCGCGTGCAGCGGCACCCAACCGAACACGCCCGCGGCGATCAGCAGGCTCGACCACGCCCACGCGCCGCCTTCCTGCCACGCCCACATGCGGCGAAAATCGCCGTCGGGCGCCTTGCGGCGGAACAACGGGTTGATGATCATCCCCGAATAGCGTTCCACAACGATCCGGCGTAGCGGCGGGATCAGGAACGACAGCGGGGTCAGCACCGCATAGCGGAACAGCAAGGCGATCGGCGCGAACGCCGCGGCGACCACGAACAGCGGCACCGTCCACGGCTTCATCAGCGCGAGCGGCAGATATTCGGGATCATCGACCGTGCCATATTTGGTGCGGTTGTGGTGCAGGCTGTGGATGCCCTCATACATGTATGACGGGATCAGCAGCGGCACGCCGACGAGCAGATTCCAGGCGAAGCGGAAGCCCGGCAGCGCGTTTTTGCGGATGTGCGTGAGTTCGTGGATGAAGCTGCCGGCGCGATAGAGCGCGAGGATTGCGATCAGCGCGGCGGCGAGCGCCCACGCGGTCGTCGGCGCCAAAATCGCGCCCGCGACGCCAGCGTAACCGATGAGGGCCGACGCCAGAAAATCGGTCCAGTAAATCCGCGCGTTGGGCGTGACGAGGTCGCGCGTCAGCTCGGACGCGGCGCGGATCATCGCCATATCGTCGGCAATCGCCGACTTGGGTGTCTTTACCGCAGCAGGCGCGAAAGGCGTCGCGACCCGATCGGCGGGGGGATTGATCGTCGTCATAACGCTTCCAACACCATAGTTTCATGGCAGCAAAATGGCCAAATGCGGGTCGCCACTGCCACCGCAATGCCGTAATGCCTCGTCACAAATATAGGTCAGCCAATTCAGGAAACCAGTATGAGCGGACATTCGGACGGCCCGATCACCATCCACCCGGTCAAGGACAAGAACGATAAGCGCGAGCTCGTCGAGCTGGCCTATCGGCTCAATCGCGGCGATCCGGCATGGGTGCCGCCGCTGAAGGGCGAGGTGTACAGCCTGCTCACCCCGGGCAAGAATCCCTGGTTCGAACATGGCAAGGCGCAGCTGTTTCTCGCTCGCCGCAAGGGCCGCACCGTCGGACGCATCTCGGCGCATATCGACGAACTCGCGCTCGCCCAGCCGGTCGAACAGGGGATGGGGCCGGGGACGGGCAACTGGGGTCTGCTGGAGGCCGAAGACGAAGAAACCACCCGCGCGCTGCTCGTCGCCGCCGAGGACTGGCTGCGCCGCCAAGGCATGCACCGGTCGCTCGGCCCGCTGTCGATTTCGGTGTGGGACGAACCCGGGCTGCTGATCGAAGGGTTCGACAACCGCCCGACGGTGATGATGGGGCACAACAGCCCGCTCTATCGCGGCTGGATCGAAGGCAGTGGCTATCGCCCGATCAAGCAGCTGATCAACTATGATGTCTATGTCAAAGAGGGTTTTTCACCGCTGGTGAACCGCATCGTCGCGGCGGGCGAAAAGAATGCGCGCATCCGGGTGCGCAAGGTCGACAAGAAGAATTTCGACGCCGAAGCGGCGCTGATCATGGGCCTCCTCAACGACGCCTGGTCGGACAATTGGGGGTTCGTGCCGCTGACCGACAGCGAAATCGCCTTTGTCGGCAAAAAGCTGAAGACGATCGTCTTCGAAGACTTGGTCCGCGTCGCCGAACTCGACGGCGAGGCGGTGGCGTTCATCATCGTGCTGCCCAATATCAACGAGTTGCTGATCGACATGGATGGCTCGCTGCTGCCGTTCAACTGGGCACGGCTATTGTGGTGGCTGCGCAAGCCCAAGAGCCGCACCCTGCGCGTGCCGCTGATGGGGGTCGCCAAGAAACTGCAAAACAGCCGCATGGCGAGCACCCTCGCGTTCATGATGATCGAGCTGATCCGCCGCGACGCGGTGCGCGATTATGCGACCGAGCGCGGCGACATCGGCTGGGTGCTCGACGACAATCAGGGGATGAAGGCGGTCGCCGAGGCGATCGATGCCAAGGTCAACCGGGTGTATCAGATTTACGACAAAATGCTCTGATTGCTGGGACAGCTTTGCGACAAACGCGGGCCATCGTGCGTTTGGGGCACGAAAGGCTTTGTCATGGCAGTCCAATATCTTGCCGCCAACCGCTTTGGCCTCGGTCGCCGCTTTGACGATCCGGCGATCGGCGATCCCAAAGCGTGGCTGATTCGCCAGCTTGGCGATTATGATCCCGCCCCCGCCGCATTGGCAGGGCTTGCCGGGCGCGCGGCGATCGCTACCGCCTATGTCGAATATCGTGAGGATCGCCAAGCGATGCGGCGCGCGGCGACCGAAACGCCGATGAGCGAGGAAGAAAAGGGCATGGATCCCGAATTGCGGCGACTGTCGCGCTCGGCGATCCGCCGCCATTATGTCGAGGCGAGCGCAGCGCGGCTGGCGGCGGCGATCGCGACACCGACCCCCTTCCCCGAACGCCTCGTCCATTTTTGGGCCAATCATTTCGCGGTGTCGGCGGACAAGCAGACGGTGATCGGCTTTGTCGGCCATTATGAGAATGAGGCGATCCGGCCCAATATCATGGGCAAATTCGCCGACCTGCTGATCGCGGCGGTGAAACATCCCGCGATGCTGCTGTATCTCGATCAGGCACAGAGTTTCGGCCCCGACAGCCCGGTCGCCACCCGCATGCGCAACCGCGGCAACCGCCAGTCACCCGGTCTCAACGAGAATCTGGCGCGCGAGATCCTGGAACTACACACACTGGGGGTGCGAACGGGCTATACGCAGGCCGATGTGACCGCCTTTGCCAAGGCGCTCACCGGGCTGACCGTCGCCGGACTCGGTCGCGGCGCGGGGCAGCGGTTGATGCCCGCCGATGCCGAACCGGGCGCCACGGTGTTTATCGCGCCCCTGCACGAACCCGGCGCGCAAACGGTGCTCAGTCGGCGTTATGACGCCGCCGGGGCGGCGCAGGCCGAGGCGATTCTGCGCGACTTGGCCGTCCATCCCGCCACAGCAAGTCATATCGCGACCAAGCTGGCGCGCCATTTCACCGCCGACGACCCGCCCGCGGCGCTGGTTGATCGCCTCACCGCCGATTTCGTCAAGAGCGGCGGCGATCTGACGTCGCTGTATCGCGCCCTCATTGCGTCACCCGAACCGTGGGTCGCTGCGCCGACCATGTTCAAGTCGCCGTGGGACTGGACGGTGTCGATGCTGCGCGCGCTGAAAGTTCCCGCGCTCGGCGAAAAACAGAATGTTGCGGCGATGTTCACCCAGCTGGGCCAGCCGGTCTGGCGCCCCGGATCGCCTGCGGGCTACGACGACAAGGTCGCAACCTGGGCCGGATCGGCGGGACTGATGCAGCGCGTCGAACTCGCCAGCCGGATCGCGGGGCGGATCGGTGACCGCGTCGATGCGCGCCAGCTGGCGCCGCTCGTCCTGGCCGACGCCCTGACGCCGCAGACCGCGGAGGCCATCGCGCGTGCCGACAGTCCGGGCCAGGGCATCGCCATGCTGTTCGCCAGCCCAATCTTTTTGCGGAGATAGACGATGATGCTTTCGCGCCGTTCGATCATCCTGTCGGGCATCACCGTCGCGGCGGCGGGCGCGCTGCCCGGTTTTGCCTATGCGGCGGCCGCGACGCCCAAAAGGCTGGTGTTCATCATCCAGCGCGGCGCCGCCGACGGGCTGGCGACGGTAGCGCCGACCGGTGACCCGGCGTTCGCTGCCGCGCGCCGCGCGATGGCCGACGAAACCGCGGGCGGCGCCAAACTCGATGCGATGTTCACGCTGCACCCGGCAATGGCGACGACCGCGGGGCTTTACACCGGCAAACAGGCGCATTTCGCCCACGCCGTCGCGACTGCCTATCGCGACCGGTCGCATTTCGACGGGCAGAATATGCTCGAGGGGGGCGGATCGCGGCCTTATGGGCGCAGCGACGGCTGGGTCGGGCGGCTGCTGACCCTACTGCCCGCCGCCGAGCGCGATGCCATAGCGATCGCCCCCGCCGTACCGCTTGCGCTGCGCGGCACGGTGCAGGTTGGCACCTATGCGCCCAGCCGCCTGCCGCAGGCTGACAGCGACCTGATCGCGCGGCTGTCGGCGCTCTATGCCGACGACCCGCTGCTGCACCCGCTGTGGGACAGCGCGGTCAAGACGCAGGAACTGGCGGGCGACATTGGCGGCAACAATGGTCGCAACGGCGCCGACCTCGGCAAGCTGGCGGCATCGCTGATGCTGCCGGCGGACGGCGCGCGGGTGATGATGGTCGAAACCGGCGGCTGGGATACGCACAGCGGCCAGCGCGGACGACTGAACGCGCAGCTGCGCGGGCTGGATCAGCTGGTCGGCGCGCTCCAGACGGGGCTCGGCCCGGCGTGGAGCGACTTGCTGGTGATTGTCGCCACCGAATTCGGCCGCACCGTCGAGGTCAACGGCACCGGCGGCACCGACCATGGCACCGCATCGACCGCGATGCTGCTGGGCGGCGGGCTGACCGAAGGCGGCAAGGTGTCGGCCGACTGGCCGGGGTTGGCGCCCGCAGCGCGGCTCGATGGCCGCGACCTCAAGCCGACACGGTCGCTGGAAAGCGTGATCGCGGCGGCGGTCGCGCGTCATTATGCACTCGATCCGAAGCGGGTGATGACGACGCTTTACCCAGACACCTGAGACGTCAGAAAGCCAGAAGACCTAGCGTTGAAAGAAACACTTCCGTGTCCCCGCGAAGGCGGGGACCCATCTCCTGTTGGCTCGATATAGCGCCGACCGGTGATGGGCTCCCGCCTTCGCGGGAGGACACAGCTTTTTCACTCCAAGTTTGATTTACGAAAGCACCGCCCACGTCGGGGCATGGTCGCTCGCTTTTTCGCGCCCCCGGTGGTCCTTGTCGACCCCGGCGTCGACCAGCCGGTCGGCGAGCGCGGGGCTGAGCAGCAGGTGATCGATGCGAAACCCGTGGTCGCGCTGCCAGCCGCCCGCCTGATAATCCCAGAAGGTCCACACCCCACCCGCCGGATGGCGGCTGCGGATCGCGTCGGTCCACCCGTCGCCGAGCAGGCGGAACCACGCGTCGCGCGATTCGGGCTGCATCAGCGCGTCGGTGGACATTGCGCGCGGATCCCATACGTCGTCGTCGTGCGGGATGACGTTGTAATCGCCGGTCAGGATCGTCGGAATTTCGCTGGCCAGCAGCACCTTGGCGCGTTCGCGCAGCCGCGCCATCCAGCGCAGCTTGTAGTCGAATTTCGGCCCCGGCTGCGGGTTGCCGTTGGGCAGGTAGATCGACGCGACGCGCAGGCCGTGGACGTCGGCTTCCAGATAGCGCGACTGCTCGTCCTCATCCTCACCCGCCAGCCCGCGCTGGGTTTCGAACGGCTGGGCGCCTTTGGCGAGGATCGCGACGCCGTTGAAGCCCTTTTGCCCGTGATAGAGGAAGCCATAACCCGCCGCCTCGATCTCCTTGGTCGGCATGGTTTCATCGCTCGATTTCAGTTCCTGAAGGCAGGCGACGTCGGGCTGCGTTTCCTCGAGCCATTCGATCAGGCGCGGCAGGCGGGCCTTGATGCCGTTGATGTTGAAGGTCGCGATTTTCATGGGGCACCTATGGCAGCAAGCCAGCGCCGATCCCAGCCCCTTCGTTACCCCAAACTTGTTTGGCAGTAATCGCTTTTGGGGGAGTATCTGTTCCCCGGCGAATGCCGGGGTCCAGGGCGCCCAAGAACAGGCGTCGCTCTATGACGCCCTGGGCCCCGGCTTTCGCCGGGGAACAGCTCTTCACTTGACCTGTAGGTGTATGTTCTAAATCGAGAAGCTGGACCCGCAGCCGCAGCCCGAGGCCGCGTTCGGATTTTCGACCTTGAACGACGATCCGCCGAGCGAATCGACAAAGTCGACGACGCAGCCGCGCACCAGATCGATGCTGACCGGATCGACGACCAGCTTCACCCCGTCGGTTTCGGTGATGATGTCGTCGGCATCGATGCCTTCGGCCAAGCCGAAGCGATAGGTGAAGCCTGAACAGCCGCCGCCATCGACCGCGAGGCGCAACGCCGCGTCAGCCTCGCCCTTGCGGTCGGCGATCCAGCGGACGCGCGCCGCGGCGGCGGGCGACAGGGTGATATCGGAAAGCTGCGTGGCCATGATCGCTAGATAGGCGCTTTACACCAAATGAAAAGGGCGCCGCGACGGTTACCCCGCCTGGCGCCCCTCCTCTCCGACCCAGGAAAGCTCGTCATTATCTCTTATTCGGGACCGCCCATCGCGACATTCTTGCCAGTGATGGCCGCGATTGCCATTTGATCCGACCGAACGAACGGCATCGGATTGACCGGCGCGCCTTCGATACGGACTTCATAATGGAGGTGGTTGCCGGTCGAACGACCGGTCGAACCGACGTAACCAAGGACGTCACCCTTTTTGACCGACTGGCCGGGGACGACGACGTAAGACGACATGTGGCCGTAGCGCGTCTGGATCGCGTTGCCATGCTCGACTTCGACATAATTGCCATAGCCGCCGAGGCGCTGAGCGCGGCCGACGATGCCGTCGGCGGTGGCGTAAATCGGGGTACCGTGCGGCGCCGGAATGTCGATGCCGTTGTGGCGGGCGACCTTGCCGGTGACGGGGTGGACGCGCATGCCATAGGAGGACGACAGTGACATCTGGTCGATCGGGCGGCGCGAGGGCACCGCAACGCCGATCGAGGCGGTCAGGCCGGTGTCGAGACGCTTCCACGCCTGGAAAATCGCACGGGCTTCGCTGTCTTCGCCGACCGAAGGAACGCCAGCGGTGAAGCTGTCGTCATCGGGTTCATCGGGAGCGATAATGCCAGCGTCGGCGCTGGTTTCAGCGGCGTGGACGGCCGGAGTGGCCAGAGCGAAACATGCTGCGGCGCAGACGATTGCGACTTGATGCAACTTCTGCGTCAGAAGAGTGTTTATCAAAATACGACCCCGCGTGTGCCATGTCGCCAAAGTCATCAAAAGGCTTTGGCGCCGGTGTTTGTTGGTTTGGACAATTGCTCGTCCCCCGCGAAGCCTGTGTGCTGCCCCAATGGTTAAGACGCAATAACAGCATAGTATTCTTGCGTTAAACCGGCGTCGTGGCGCGCCGAGTCGTTGAACGGAGCTTTGAGCGCCCCGCGAAACCGCGATTTTACGAGGGCGTGCCACGTTTGGGCGGCGTTGAATCCCCGTTCGTCGCACATCCAGCCAAACCAGACTGTGCCTGCGCGCACATGGCGAATTTCATCGTTGAAAATGCGCGATAAAATTCGCGCCGATGCTTCGTCACCGGCGTCGCGGAAGCGTGCGATCGTCGGCGGGGTGACGTCGAGCCCGCGCGCTTCGAGCACCATCGGCACAATTGCTAAGCGCGCCAGCACGTCGTCGGCGGTGACCTGCGCTGCCTCCCACAATCCCGCATGGGCTGGCAATGCCCCATAATGGCTGCCGAGCTGCCGAAGACGACGGTCGAGCAACGCGAAATGCATCGCCTCATCGGCGGCGACGCCGATCCAGTCGTCCACAAACTGGCGCGGAAATTCGTCGCCGAAGCGGCCGATCAGATCAACAGCGAGATCGATTGCGACAAATTCGATATGCGCCAGCGCGTGGAGAAGCGCGATCCGCCCGCGTTCGGAGCCGCCCTTGCCTCGGCGCGGCATCCGGTTGGGTTCGAGCAATTCGGGCGCGGCGGGCCAAGCGGGCTGATCGGGCATCGCGGTGTCACAGCGATGATCGAGCCGCCCCTGCCGCCACGCCCGCGCCAGACTGCGCGCGGCGCGGCGTTTGTCATGCGGATCCGGCGTCAGCAGGACCGCGCGCGCGGCTTCACCCAATGTTGGCATTTATAGCGCCTTTGCCGCCTCCAGCACCGCGTCGGCGTGACCCTTGACGCGCACCTTGCGCCATTCTTTGGCCAGCTTGCCGTCGGCGCCAAACAGGAAGGTCGAGCGTTCGATCCCCATATAGCTGCGGCCGTAATTCTGCTTCTCAACCCAGGTGCCGAAGGCTTCGCACACCGCGCCGTCTTCATCGGACGCGAGGCGGACGGTCAGGCCATATTTATCGCGGAACTTGCACAGCTTTGTGGGTGCATCGCGCGATACCGCGAGCACCTGCGCGTTCAGATGCGCGAATTCGGGCGCGAGGCGGGTGAAATCCTGCGCCTCGACCGTGCAGCCCGGCGTATCGGCCTTGGGGTAGAAATAGACGACCAACGGCGCACCCGCCATCGCGGCGAGATCGATCGTCGCGCCATCGGCGTCGAGAAGTTTCACCGCGGGAATGGCATCGCCCAGTTTCAGACCGCTCATTTTTCACTCTCCTGCTGCGGGCGAATCGACGCCCACCAGTCGGCAATGTCCTGCCGCGCCGCGTCGTGTGCGGCAAGCAGTTGCGGCCAGCCGGGTTCGCCGCATTGGCTCGCAACGAGCTGCCGCGCCGCCGCGGTCGGCGGCTCGCCCTCGGGCGCGGTCAGCCGCAGCATCACGAGCATCCGTGCCAGCAGGCTATGCGCTTCGCACACCCCGTCGGGCGCCAGTCCCGCCGGCTTCAGACAGCCAAGCGCGGCGGCGATATTGGGGTCGTGGCATTGGCCGCTGGCCAGTTGCGTGACCTGCATCGCAAATTCCAGATCGACGAGCCCGCCGGGGCCGCCCTTGATGTCGAGCGCGCCGTTCGCGGGTTTGTGTGCCGCGATCTTGTCGCGCATTTCGGCGGCATCGGCGGCGAGCTTGGCCGGATCGCGCGGAATCATGAGCAGTTCGGCGATGATCCGCTCGACTTCGGCGCGCGCCTCTTCCGATCCATAGACCGGCCGCGCGCGGAGCAATGCCATATGCTCCCACGTCCAGGCTTCTTCGCGCTGATAGCGTTCAAAGCTGTCGAGGGTGACGACGAGCGGCCCCTGCGCGCCCTGCGGCCGGAGCCGGGTATCGACATCGTACAGCTTGCCCGCCGCGGTCGGCACCGACATCGCCGCGGTCACCCGCTGCGCAAGGCGGTTGTAGTAGGTCGTGGCGCCGAGCGGGCGCGGCCCGTCGGATTCGGCGAGATGGTCGCCGGTGAACAGATAAATGAGGTCGAGGTCGGAGGCATGGGTCAGCGCCCGGCCCCCGAGCCGCCCGAGCGCGAGCACGACCAGCTCGCTGTCGGGAATGCATCCATGGGCGGCGACAAATTCGGCAACGGTGGCGTCGGCAAGGACACATAGCGCGGCCTCCGCGAGCTCGGAATAGCCGCCCGCAATCACCAGTGGATCGGTCGATCCGGCGACAAGCTGCACCCCATAGGCAAAGCGCCGCTCGCCGACGAGATCGCGCACCCGGTCGAGCAGACGTTCATAGTCGAGCGTCGCCAGCCCCGGCGCCCACTCCGCCAGCAGCTGTGTCTTGTCCGCGGGCGCGTCGAAGGCACGGCTGTCGATGAGCCCTTCGATCAGCTGCGCGCGCGTGCCGAGCGCATCGGCTAGCGTCGGGGCGAGCGCCAGAACGCGCGTCGCGATGCGCGCCAGCGCCGGCTGCGCCGCGAGCAGGTGAAAGAAGTTGATCGCGCTGGGCAGTCCCGCGACCAGCTTGTCAAAGCGCGTCAGCGTCGCTTGCGGGTCGGGCGCCGCGCCCAGCGCCTTGACCAGTTCAGGCAGCATCGTTTCGAGCGCATCAAGCGCCGCCGGACTACGCAGCGCGCGCAGCTTCCCGCCGCGCCACTCGGCGATTGTGCGCAGCGCCGCGTCTGGAGGGTCGAACCCCGCCGCTTGCAGCGCCGCCGCCAGACTGTCGTCGTCGCGCGGCAAGCCGGTGGTGACCGCGCGTTCGGCTACCAACCGGTCGTAACAGGCGCCGACATCGGCGGTGACGGGTTCGAGCATCGCGAGCAGCGCCGCACCGTCAGCCAGACCGTCGAGCCGCGCGACGCCGTCGAGCGCGGCGGGCTGGGTCGGCAGGCCATGCGTCTGCTGATCCTCGATCATCTGCAACCGGTGCTCGATCCGGCGCAGCGTCGCGTAATGACCCGACAGGCGTGTCGCGACCTCAGGCTCGACGCGTCCCGCCGCCGCCAGCGCCGCCAGCGCATCGACCGTCGCCGGAACGCGCAGCGACGGGTCGCGCCCGCCATAGATCAGCTGGTGGACCTGCGCGAAAAATTCGATCTCGCGGATGCCGCCGCGCCCGCGTTTCAAGTCATAGCCCGGCCCGAACGCCTGCCCCTGCGCGAAATGGTCGCGAATCCGGTCGCTCATCGCGCCGATTTCCTTGAGCTGGCGGAAATCGAGGCTGCGGCGCCAGATGAAGGGCTGGATCGCCGACAGGAACTGCTCGCCGAGCATGCGATCGCCCGCCGACGCGCGGCTGCGGATGAACGCCGCCTGCTCCCACGCCAGCGCTTCGGATTCATAATAGGAAATCGCGGCGTCCACGGGCAGCACGATCGGCGTCACTTCGGGATGCGGTCGCAGACGCAAGTCGACGCGTAGGACATGCCCGTCGCCGGTGCGCGCCGACAGGATTTCGATCATCCGCCGCGCGATTCGCACCGCCGCCTCGACCGGGTCGTCGCGCGATCGGCGCGGCAGCGTGTCGGGATCGAAGATCAGGATCGGGTCGATGTCGGACGAATAGTTGAGTTCGTGACTGCCCAGCTTGCCTAGCGCGATCACCGACAGCCCGCGCGGTTCCTCGCCCGGAACGCGCTCGGCAAAGGCGGCGGCGAGTGCGGTGTCGCACGCCTGATCGGCAAAATCGGACAGCAGTCGGGTGGTGGCTGCGACATCATGCTCGCCCGAAAGATCGCCGAGCGCGAGCAACAGCGCCATGCGGCCGCGCCATTGACGAACGGCCCGCATGATGTCGTCGTCGGCTGGCGGCGGCGCAATATGGGCGAGCGCGGCGTCGGCGCCATCGGTAAGGAAACGCGTCACATCATCTGGGTTGAGTTCGGCAAGCCGCGCCAGAAACGGTGCGTTGGCGGTGAGGCGGTCGAGCGCCGATTGGCGATGGGTAGCGTCGAGGATGGTCATCGTCAGCCGCTATCGCTCGCGCCCAATGAGGTAGCAACCCCCACTCCGTCATTGCGATCGTAGCGAAGCAATCCAGAGGTGGCGTAAACCGGTCTGGATTGCTTCGCTGCGCTCGCAATGACGATTTTGTTCGGTTCGACTGACTTTATGCCGGAACCGTGCTCTCGTCGAAGAACAGCACCTGCGAGATCGCCGCGCGCAGCGTTGCCGGCTGATATGGCTTGGTCAGCAGGAATGCGGGTTCGGGGCGATCGCCCGTCAGCAGCCGTTCGGGAAACGCAGTGATGAAGATGACCGGCACATGCAGGCCGGTCAGGATTTCCTGCACCGCCTCGATCCCCGAGCTGTTGTCGGCAAGCTGGATGTCGGCAAGCACCAGCCCCGGCTGATGCTTCTGCGCTTCGGCCACCGCTTCGCGATGCGTGGTGGCGACTGCGACGACGTCGTGACCGAGATCGCGGACGATCATTTCGATGTCCATCGCGATAATCGGTTCATCCTCGATGATTAGGATGCGGGCGCGCGTCTGGCGATCGATTTCGTCGGTCGCCTCGGCGATCAGCGTCTTCACTTCGTCGGTATCGCGGCCGATGATGCGGCCGGTATCCTCGGCGTTGAACCCCTCGACCGCGGTCAGCAGCAGCGCTTGGCGCGCCAGCGACGGAATGCGGCGCAGGCGCGCGTCAGCAATGGCGATGTCGGTAAGGTTGGCGTCGTCATCGGACGTCGCCGCGCTGGCCATCAATCCGAAATTGTCATGGACCATCCGGTAAAGCTGGATCCGCAGGTCATTGCCGGTATCGACCGCCCCCGGATTGCCCACCAATGTTTCGAGCAAACGCGCGACCAGCGCGTCGCCATTCTGCTGGCTACCCGAAATCGCCCGACCATAACGCCGCAGATACGGAAGATGCGGCGCGATCGCCTGACCCAATGACATATATTTCCCTCCTGAAACGGGACATAACCCGCCAAAAAACCAGCAAACGCGGCCCAAACCGGCGTCCGCTGACATAATTTCACCCCATGGGAACGATTTAGCCGCAAATTAGTTTCATGGGGAAGAACAAACGCGCCATTGCGGTTTGATAAATGCGCGGTTAGCAACAGGCCCCATGTTAAGCGGATGCCCCGAAAATGTCGTCTGAAACCGGTTCGCCACGCGGCGTGACGGCGGCAAAGGACGCGGAAAAGAAATCTCCCGCCAAGGGGCCGGACGTCAACGGCGCCCTGCGCCGCGCGTATGAATCGACCGTCGATGAGTCGATTCCCCAGTCGCTGCTGGATCTTTTGAGCAAACTGGACTGACCTTAGCGCTGATAGCGCGCATCAAATTCCATCTGAAAAGCCGCGAACGTGCCCGCCGCGATGGCATCGCGCATTGTCCGCATCAGCGCCTGATAAAAATGCAGATTATGCTGCGTCATCAGCATGGCGCCGAGCATTTCGCTCGACCGGACGAGGTGATGCAGATAGGCGCGCGACCAGGTCGTACACACCGGGCAATCGCATGAAGCGTCGAGCGGCGCCTGATCCTCGGCAAACTTCGCGTTGCGAATGTTGATCGGCCCGTCCCAGGTAAAGGCCTGCCCGTTGCGCCCCGATCGCGTTGGCAGCACGCAATCGAACATATCGACCCCGCGCGCGACCGCGCCGACCAGATCGTCGGGCTTGCCGACCCCCATCAGATAGCGCGGCTTGTCGGCGGGAAGCTGGGCGGGCGCATAATCGAGCACGCCGAACATCGCTTCCTGCCCCTCCCCGACCGCCAGCCCGCCGATCGCATAGCCGTCGAAACCGATATCGGTCAGCGCCGCCGCCGAGCGCGCGCGCAGCTTTTCGTCGAGCGAGCCCTGCTGGATGCCAAACAGTGCCGAACGCGCCGCATGCTCGCCGCCCGCGTCGAACCCCGCGCGACTGCGCGCCGCCCAGCGCATCGAACGCTCCATGCTCGCCTCGGCGCGCTTGGCATCGACGCCGTTCGGCGGACATTCGTCGAATGCCATCACGATGTCGCTGCCGAGCAGGCGCTGAATTTCCATCGAGCGCTCGGGGGTCAGCATATGTTTGGAACCGTCGAGGTGGCTCTTGAACGCGACCCCCTCTTCGCTTTGCTTGGTCAGCGCCGACAGGCTCATCACCTGATAGCCGCCGCTGTCGGTGAGGATCGGGCGGTCCCAGCCCATGAAATTGTGCAGTCCGCCCAGCCGCGCCATGCGTTCGGCGGTCGGGCGCAGCATCAGATGATAGGTGTTGCCAAGGATGATGTCGGCGCCACTCGCGCGTACCTCGGCGGGACGCATCGCCTTGACCGTTGCCGCGGTACCGACGGGCATGAAGGCGGGCGTACGGATTTCGCCGCGCCGCATTGCGATCGTGCCGGTGCGCGCGGCGCCGTCGGTCGCGGCAATCGAAAAGGAGAATCTGTCGGTCATCGCGCGCGCCTATGGCGGGGACGGCCGGTAAAGTCGAGGTTCTGCCTTTAGATCGTCATCCCGGCGAAGGCCGGGATCTCGATGTGGATGCCATACGCACCGGCGAGATCCCTGCCTTCGCCGGGATGACGGAAGATTGGACTATTCCTTGTCATCCTCGCTCGAAGGCTCGTCGGCGGCCGCCTTGGCCTTTTCTTTCGGCTTTTCCTTCTCAAAGATCGCCAGCAGCTCTTTCTTCTTCGCTTCGGACAGGCCTTTCTCGGCCTCGGGGAACATCTCCTCTTCCTCTTCCTCGATATGGTGGAGGTAGCGGTGCTTCATCGTGCGGAAGCGGGTCAGCCAGCCGGTCGAGGCAAAGTCCATCTCGTACAGTTCGGTCAGCAGATCGTCGATTTCCTTATGCTCGGAAACGCTATGCTGCGCATCTTCGCGCAGGTCGGGCTTCCCGAGCATCGTCGCATAGAGCGACATTTCTTCGGACGCCGCATGCGCGGTCACTTCGATGCGAAACGCCTCGAACAGCTTCTCGCGCTCGGGGCTGTCGCCTTTTGTCTCGTCGATCTGATCGAGCAGCTTGCGGTGGCGGTCATGATCGGCCTTCAGCCGCGCAAAGATTTTCGTGTCAGCCATGGTCTTCTCCTGTTTGGGAGCAGAACGGGCGATCGCGCGGACGGTTCCACGCCTCTGATCAGGGGGCTTTCCAGTCGTTCGTCGTCGTAAACATCGGCAGCGCCATCGCGGCGGTCGATTGCGTCGCGGCGGCGATCAGATAGGGCGACACGCGGTGCCTTGTACACAGCCCGCCATTGCCATCGCTGACCATCGTCTGTTCGAATTCGATGCCCTGCTGGTGCTTCATCGATCGGCGCACGGTGGCGGTGACGAGCTGTCCCTCGCCGAAATCGACAACAAATTGGGTGCCGAGCGGGACATCCAATATCCCCTCGATAAAGGCGCCGGTCGACGACAGATTGCGGATGACGACATCATAGCGATGATTGTCATGGATCGCGCCGACCTTGCGGAACAGCGAGACACGGTCGTTGCGCTGGCGGGCCGGGCCAGCGGGCTTGATCATCCACGACCCGGCCTCGGCATGGTCGAGCAGTTCGGCATGGAGAACGGGTTTGCTGTACACATAACCCTGCACATGGCTGACGTTGAGTTTGCGGATCAGGTCAAGCTGGTCGAGCGATTCGATACCTTCGGCGGTTGTTTCCATCTCCAGCGCTTCGGCCAGGGCGACGATCGCGGCAATGATCGCGCTGTTACGCGACCCCGGCTCGGTCGCCCCGCGCACGAAACTTTGGTCGATCTTGATCTTGTCGAACGGCGCCGTCTGCAAATAGCTGAGCGACGAATAGCCGGTGCCGAAATCGTCGAGCGCCAGCCGCACGCCCAAACCCTTGAGCGCCTTGAACATCTTGCCGGTATCGGCCGAATCGCCCAGAAACACGCTTTCGGTGATTTCCAGCTCAAGCCGGTCGGGCGCGAGCCCGGTCGTCGCCAGCGCGCTGGCAACAATTTTCGGCAGATCCTCGTTGGCAAACTGGATCGGCGAGACATTGACCGCCACGCGCATGTCGCCCGGCCATTTGACCGCGTCCTCGCACGCGCGCCGCAACACCCATTCGCCGATCGACCAGATCAGATTGGCTTCCTCGGCAATCGGGATGAACACGGCGGGCGAGATCACCCCGCGCTCGGGATGCGTCCAGCGCACCAGCGCCTCGACCCCCGTGACCAGGTTCGATTTGGAATTGACGACAGGCTGATACCGCAAGTCCATCTCGCCGCGCACCAGCGCGTCGCGCAGATCGCCTTCCAATGCGCGACGGATTTCGGCCGCCTGATGCAGGTCGCTGGAGTAAAAACTGAACCGTCCGCGCCCGTTACCCTTCGCCGCATACAGCGCGAGATCCGCGTTTCGGACCAGATCGTCGCTGCTCAGGCCATCAAACGGCGCGATCGCGACCCCGACCGAGGCGCCGATGATGCAGCGGCTGCCCTCGACCGAATAGGGTTGCGACAGGCTGTTGATGATGTCGGCGGCCATGTCGCCGAGCTTCCCGCGGTCTTCGAGATCGGGAAGGATGATCTGGAATTCGTCACCGCCCAGGCGGCTCACCATTTCCTTGTCCCCGACGATCTTCAACAGCCGCTGCGCAACCTGTTTGAGCAACGCGTCGCCCGCCGGATGGCCGAGCGTGTCGTTGACCTGTTTGAAGCGGTCGAGATCGAGCAGCATGATGGCGCACGAGCGCTGCTGCTGCGCAAAGGTCGACAGCGTCGTGTCGAGCTTTTTTGAAATGTTGAACCGGTTGGCCAGCCCGGTCAGCGAGTCATAAAGCGCTAGGCGCGAGGCATCTTCGGCGGATCGCCGCTGCGCGGTGATGTCGGTCCCGCTGCCGCGATAGCCGGTAAATTTGCCGCTGCCGTCGAAGTGCGGCCGCCCCGAAATCGCCCACCAGCGATCGTCGCCTTCGAACGCGCTGCGCAAGGGCAGATCGTCGAATTTCGACTGCTTGGTCAGGAGGAAAGGCAAGGTCCGCTGGCGCTCGCCATGACTGTCGACCGGCAGGAACAGCTCGGTAAATATCGTTCCGAGCAGCTGGTCGCTCGGCCGGCCCATCAGCCGCGCGACCGAATCGGTGATATAGGTCAGCCGCCCCTTGGCATCGGTGGACCAGAACCAGCCTTGGCCGCTTTCTTCATAATTTTGAAGCAGGAGCAGCGCCTCGCGCGTGTGCAGGTTCGGCGCGGCATCGCCGCGCGGTTTGCCGATCCGCGCTCCGATCAAGCCGAAAAAGCCCTTCTGGCCTTCCTCGACAGTCTCATCCTCCCGCTCGCCGGACATGATCCGCGATGGTATTTCCATCAAATCAATCTCTTGCTGATCCCCACGCTGCGACCGCTATGCGCGGAAGGGATTGCGATAGTGTAAATAAGACGGGAACCACGCCAGCGGTGCACGCGCAAATCGCGGCGCAATTATGCGCCTTGGTCAGCGCCGATTGCGTCGACGCTGTCATATTGGGCGCGCCTGCAACTGAAAGTTTGGGCGACCGGCTCCACCGGTTCCGCACCGCAAGGCGGTTGACGCTGGGTCATATTGGCATCGAATTGGCGATGAGCGAACAGTCGATATCGGCGTGGGAGCAAGGCAAAGCGCGCCCCAAGCCGCGCCGCGCCAACGGCGACGATCAGCCTATGCCGCGCGGTCAGGGAGCAGCAAGCTGGCGTCGCCATAGCTGTAAAAGCGGTAATCGCGCGCGATCGCATGGGCATAGGCCGCCTGCATCGTCTCCAACCCCATCAGCGCGCTGACCAGCATGAACAGGGTCGAGCGCGGCAGGTGGAAATTGGTCATCAACCCGTCGATCGCCTTGAATCGGTAGCCGGGGGTGATGAAGATCGCGGTGTCGCCCGCGAACGCGACGATCGTACCGTCGTCCTGCGCCGCGCTTTCGAGCAGCCGCAGGCTGGTGGTGCCGACTGCGATGATCCGGCCACCCGCAGCGCGCACCGCGTTCAGTCGCGCTGCGGTATCAGCCTCGATCCGTCCCCATTCGGCGTGCATCACATGGTCTTTGGTGTCGTCGGCCTTCACCGGCAGGAAGGTGCCAGCGCCGACGTGCAGGGTCAGCGTCTCGGTCGCGACGCCTGCCTCCGTCAGCGCGGCGAGCAGGCGCGGTGTGAAGTGCAGTGCCGCGGTCGGCGCCGCGACGGCACCATCCTTCGCCGCGAACATCGTTTGGTAATCGGAACGGTCGTCGTCATCGGTCGCCCGCTTGCCCGCGATATAGGGCGGCAGCGGCATCGTGCCGGCGCGTTCGAGCAGGACCTCGACGGGTTCGTCGCCTACGAACGCCAGGATCAAGCTGCCGTCGGCCAGCCGTTCTTCGGCCAGCGCGGATACGCCCGACCCGAAATCCACCGTCTCGCCGACGCGCAGCCGTTTGGCGTTGCGGACGAACGCCTGCCATCGGCGAAGGTCGATCCGCTT
The DNA here is from genome assembly GCF_002454115.1 of Sphingopyxis sp. UBA6723. Classification (GTDB taxonomy): domain Bacteria; phylum Pseudomonadota; class Alphaproteobacteria; order Sphingomonadales; family Sphingomonadaceae; genus Sphingopyxis. The sequence goes on from NZ_DKIH01000011.1 coordinate 238,491, forward strand.
GTGGAGCGTGGCGCCGATCCTGGCGTCCCCGCGCCGCCCCTCCAATTGTGCCGGGATCACGCGCGTATCGTTGAACACCAGGCAGTCGCCGGGGCGCAGCCATGCGGGCAGGTCACCCACCCCCGCATCGACGATCCTGTCGCCATCGACCACCAGCATCCGCGCCGCATCGCGCGGTCGCGCCGGGCGCAGCGCGATCCGTTCGTTCGGCAGATCAAAATCGAAGGCGTCGACGCGCATGAAGGTTCGCGTCGCTGAACGGTTTAGCGGATCGGCGCGTTGAGCTGGTCGGCGGTGATTTCGGCGGCGGGCGCGGGTGCCGGAACCGCTTCGACCAGAGCCGACGCCGGGGGGACCGGCTTGTTGTCGGCAGCGACCGAAACCTGGACCATACGCGACATCACCGCGGGCGGCTCTCCCTTCTGGATCGCATCGACATATTGCATGCCCGACACGACGCGGCCGAACGCCGTGTAGCGGCGGTCGAGCGCGAAACGCGGTTGGAGCATGATGAAGAACTGGCTGTTCGCGCTGTCTTCATTCTCGGCGCGCGCCATCGACAATGTGCCGCGCAGATGCGGGGTCACATTGAATTCGGCCTTGAGGTCGGGCAGCTGCGAGCCGCCCTGCCCGGTCGCAGTCGGATCGCCGGTCTGCGCCATGAAGCCGTCGATCACGCGGTGGAACTTGATCCCGTCATAAAAGCCCGCGCGGGCCAGCTGCTTCAGCCGTTCGACGTGCGCCGGGGCGACATTGGGATAGAGCTGGATCACGACCCGGCCACCCGTCGAAAGGTCGAGGTTGAGCATATATTCGGGATTGTTGATGTACTGCTCGGGCGTCATCGTCGGCACCGCGGCGGCGGCGGCGGGAGCAGCTTCGGTCGCCGCAGGGGCTTCGGCGGCGGGCGGGGTTTCGACCGGCGGCACGGGCGTTTCGACCGGCGGGACGGGCTGGACCGTTTCGGGCATCGGATTCGGCGCCGGCGGCGCTTCCTGCGCGAAGACCGACGCCGCGAGACCGAACGCCATCGCCGAAAGGATCATGGGGCGGAAGGAAAATGTCATGCTGGATCGGCCTCTGTCAAAAAATCGGATTTGCGCCCCATCGTTGGCGCGCCCTAGCGGGAAAAAGCTGAACGCTCAATGATCGGTATCAGCGATCGCCCTGCAGCAACCCGCGCTCGGCGATCCGCGTCACCACGGCGTCGCGCACCGCTGGCGTCACGAATTTCTGGATGTCGCCGCCAAAGATCGCGATCTCCTTGACCAGCCGCGATGCGATCGGCTGAAGACTGACGTCCGCCATCAAAAAGACGGTTTCGACACGGGCGTTGAGCTGGCGGTTCATGCCCGTCAGTTGATACTCATATTCGAAATCGGTGACGCCGCGGATGCCGCGGACGACGATCGACGCACCCTGCGCGTCAGCGAAGTCCATCAGCAGCGAATTGAAACCGACAACCTCGATATTCCCCTCGATCCCCGCGACTTCGGCCTTGACCATCGCGATCCGCTCGTCGTCGTCGAACAAGGGCGATTTCGCAATGTTGGTGGTCACCCCGATGATCAGCCGGTCGACCAGCTTGGCGCCGCGGCGGATGATGTCCATATGGCCCAGCGTGATCGGGTCGAAGGTTCCGGGATAGACCCCAATGCGCATCAACGGTCCCTTTCCACGACATAGCGGGCGATGGCGCGCAGCAGCGTCGCCTCGTCACCAAAGCTCGCCAGATGCCCGATGGCCTGATCGACCAAAGCCGTCGCCTGTTCACGCGCGCGCTCCAGCCCCATCAGCGTGACAAAGGTCCCCTTGCCCGCCGCCGCGTCCTTGTGGAGCGCCTTGCCCGCCAGCGCCTCGTCGCCTTCGACATCCATGATGTCGTCAGCGATCTGGAACGCCAGGCCGATATCGCGGGCATAGGCGCGCAGCGCGGTGCGTCCCTCGGGCGGGATGCGCGCCAGGATCGCGCCGGCTTCGACCGAAAAGGCGATCAGCGCCCCGGTCTTGAGCTGTTGCAGCCGCGTCACCGTCGGCAGGTCGAAATTCGCTGTCTCGGCGGCCAGGTCCATCATCTGGCCGCCTGCCATGCCCGCCGGTCCCGCCGCACGCGCGAGTTCGCAGCAGAGTTCGCCGCGCACAAACGGGTCGCTGCTCGTCGCCGGGTCGCACAGCCATTCGAACGCCAGCGCGTGGAGCGAATCGCCCGCGAGCACCGCGGTCGCTTCGTCGAACGCCTTGTGCACGGTCGGCTTGCCGCGGCGCAGATCATCGTCGTCCATGCACGGCAGATCGTCGTGGATCAGCGAATAGACATGCATGGCCTCGACCGCCGCGCCGACGCGCAGGCTGAGCCCGCGATCGACATGAAACAGGTCGCCAGCGGCGCGGACGAGCAGCGGGCGCAGCCGCTTGCCGCCCGCGATCGCGGCGTGGCGCATCGCTTCATACAGCGGCGCGCGGGGGTCATTGGGGACGGGCAACAGCTGATCATAGAGCCGGTCGATGCCCGCCATCACCTCGGCCTGCGTGCTCAGCAGCAATTGTGTTCCGCTCGAAAGATCGTCGCTCGTCGATGCCATGATCGCTCAGCTTTCGCCAAACGGGGTGGTTCCCGTCGGCCGCCCGTCGGCCCCCAGGCTCACCTGTTCGATGCGGGCCTGCGCCGCGGCGAGCCGCGCCTCGCAATGCCCACGCAGCGCATGACCGCGTTCATAGAGCGCCACCGATTCCTCCAGGCTGACATCGCCGCTTTCCAGCCGCCGTACGATCGTTTCGAGCTCGCCCATCGCGGCTTCGAACGACAGCGCGGTGATCGCAGGGTCGGGCGCGAGCGCAGCAGCGGTTTCGGGGGTATCCGTCATCCCCATGCTTTGGCCCGTTCGCCCCCCAATGGTCAAGTGCGGTCAAGCTTGACGTCGCACCCGGTACGCTTACGCTTGCTTTCCTATCTTCGGCCGGGACATTCGTCGGCCGGTCGCCACAAGAGGCCCAGCCATGACCTTGCAAACCATCGCCGCCTATTTTGCTACCGCCATCATCTTTGGCATCCTCGACGCGATCTGGCTGCGCACGATGCTGCTCAAAGTCTATCGTCCCGAAATCGGCGCGCTGCTGATGGACGGCTGGCGCCCTGCCCCGGCGCTGATCTTTTATGCGCTCTATATGCTGGGCATCCAGATTTTTGCCGTCGCGCCCGCGCTGGCCGCGGGCAAATGGCAGGTCGCGGCGCAGTGGGGGGCGATGTTCGGATTCTTCTGCTACATGACTTACGACCTGACCAACCATGCGACGATGAAAATCTGGTCGACCAAGGTTACGCTGCTCGACATCGCGTGGGGAACGCTGGCGACGGGATTTGCGGCAGGCGCCGCGGCGTGGCTGGTGCTGACCCTGCCTCCGCGCACGGCGTAGCCCCGCTTACCCTTCAGGCCTTTCCTGGACCCCGGCGAAAGCCGGGGTCCAGGGCTGGAACGCGCAACGGTAGCGCACGGGCGCTCTGGACCCCGGCTTTCGCCGGGGAGCAGCTCCCCACTTGCCTCGACAAGACAAGCGCCAACCTACTTCACTTTCGACAATCACGATTCCGCTTTTTGCAATTGCCGCGTGCCGCGCGGCCAATCATGCTGCAATGCACAAGAGAGAGGGGCTAAAGGCAAGTTTTGTTCTGGTAAACAAGGACTTGCATCATGAAAAAGATCATTCTCCCCATTCTGGCGCTGTTCGCCGCCGTTCCCGCCATCGCCCATGCCGAAGACGCCGCCACGCAGCGGTTCGAGCATAAAGGCAGCAGCTACAGCTACACCGTGACGCAGGTCGGCGACGTCCGCGTGATCAGCGGCGTCGAGGAACGCACCGGCAAGCCCTTCACCCTGCGCGTCGGCACCCACCGCGTCCGCGGCACCGTCGGGTCGCAGCAGGTCAGCTTTCCGCTTCGCGACGTGGAACCTTTGACCAAGCCCGCCACCATCCTCGCTTCGCGCTGACACGGACCCAAACACAGACCCCGTGGTGCTTTTTGGCATCATGGGGTCTGTTCGTTTTGCGCCTGTACCGCTAAAGGCGCGCCATGACTCAGACCGCAACCGTGCCCGCCTCCGTCATCACCCCCGAGATCGTGGCTGAACACGGCCTCTCGCCGGAAGAATATGAGCGCGTCCTCGCCGCGCTTGCGCGCGAGCCGAACCTGGTCGAACTTGGCATCTTCTCGGTCATGTGGTCCGAGCATTGCAGCTACAAAAGCTCGCGCCTGCACCTGAAAAAACTGCCGACCGAGGCGCCATGGGTGATCTGCGGCCCCGGCGAGAATGCCGGCGTCATCGACATCGGCGAGGGGCCGGACGGCAAGAAGCTCGCCGCGATCTTCAAGATGGAGAGCCATAACCACCCGTCGTACATCGAGCCCTATCAGGGCGCGGCGACCGGCGTCGGCGGCATCCTGCGCGACGTGTTCACCATGGGCGCGCGCCCGGTCGCGAACCTCAACGCGCTGCGTTTCGGCCGCCCCGACCATCCGAAGATGAAACACCTCATCTCGGGCGTCGTCCATGGCATCGGCGGCTACGGCAATTGCGTCGGCGTCCCCACGGTTGGCGGCGAGGTCAATTTCCACAAGGCCTATGACGGCAATATCCTGGTCAACGCGATGACCGTCGGCGTCGCCGAGCAGGACAAGATCTTTTACTCGGCGGCCAGCGGCGTCGGCAATCCGATCGTCTATGTCGGATCCAAGACCGGCCGCGACGGCATCCATGGCGCAACGATGGCATCGGCCGACTTTGGCGAGGATGCCGAGGAAAAGCGCCCGACGGTTCAGGTCGGCGATCCGTTCACCGAGAAATTGCTGATCGAGGCGTGCCTCGAGCTGATGGCGTCGGACGCGATCGTCGCGATTCAGGACATGGGCGCCGCGGGCCTCACCTCGTCGTCGGTCGAAATGGCGTCGAAGGGCGGCGTCGGCCTCCACCTCAAGATGGACGATGTGCCGCAGCGCGAAACCGGCATGACGGCGTATGAAATGATGCTGTCCGAATCGCAGGAACGCATGCTGATGGTGCTGAAGCCCGGCCGCGAGGATTTCGCCGCCGCGATCTTCCACAAATGGGAACTCGATTTTGCGGTGATCGGCACCGTCACCGACACCGGCCGCATGGTGCTGGAACATCATGGCGAGATCGTCTGCGACATCCCGCTCGCGCCGCTCGCCGACGACGCGCCGCTCTACGACCGCCCGCATGTGCCGACGCCGAAGCAACCCCCGCTGACCAACGTCCCCGAGACGAAGGACGTCGCGGCCGACCTCAAGACGCTGATGGGCACCCCCGACATCGCCAGCCGCCGCTGGATCTGGGAACAATATGACAGCCAGGTCGGCGCCGACACGGTGCAGTCCGGCGGCGACGCCGCGCTCGTCCGCATCCACGGCACCAACCGCGCGCTCGCGATGAGCACGGACTGCACCCCGCGCTATTGCTACGCGGATCCCGTCGAGGGCGGCAAACAGGCGGTCGCCGAAACCTGGCGCAACATCAGCGCAGTCGGCGCGACCCCGCTCGCGATCACCAACTGCCTGAACTTCGCCAACCCGCAGCGCCCCGAAATCATGGGCCAGATCGTCGGCTGCCTCGACGGCATGGCGCAGGCGTGCCGCGCGCTCGACTACCCGATCGTGTCGGGCAACGTCAGCCTTTACAACGAGTCCAAGGCGACCGGCGGCGGCAGCGCGATCCTGCCCACCCCCGCAATCGGCGGCGTCGGCGTGATTGAAGATCTGAACAAGGCGGTCGGCATCGGCTTCAAGCGCACCGGCGACATCGTGCTGGCGGTCGGCGAACGTGCCGGGCATCTTGGCCAGTCGATCTGGCTGCGCGAAATCCACGGCCGCGAAGAAGGTCCGCCGCCCGAAGTAAACCTCCGCTGCGAAAAGCGCACCGGCGACTTCATCCGCGGCGCAATCAACGCCGGCTGGATTACCGCCTGCCATGACGTGTCGGACGGCGGCATCGCGGTGACGCTCGCCGAAATGGCGCTGAAATCGAACATCGGCGTGCTGGTGAGCGAAGAACAGCCGTTCGGCATCGCGGAAAGCTTCTTCGGCGAGGATCAGGGGCTTTATCTCGTCACCGTCTGCGACACCTGCCTCGCCGACTTCCTTGACGCGGCGGGCCGCGCCGACGTGCCGGTCGATCCGCTCGGTCGGACGATCAAGGATCGTATTGTGTTCGAGCTGCCCGATAGCGATCATGAGGTGACGCTCGCGGAACTGCGCGAGGCGCATGAGGGGTTTTTTCCGGCGTTGATGGGCGCCGACGCGGCTTTGGCGTAACAACCCCACCCCGTCATTCCGGCGAAGGCCGGAATCTCGCCGGAGCGGCAAAACGCGACGATGAGATCCCGGCCTTCGCCGGGATGACAATAAGAGGTGGAGGAGACGGCCTTATGAGCATCCACATCGGCGTCGGCGGCTGGACCTTCGACCCATGGCGCGGTACCTTCTACCCGCCCAAACACCCGCAAAAGCGCGAGCTCGAATATGCCGGCCAGCATCTGACCGGGATCGAGATCAACGGCACCTATTACAGCAGCCAGAAGCCAGAGACGTTCGCGAGTTGGGCCGCATCGGTCCCCGACGGCTTCAAATTCAGCGTCAAGGCGTCACGCTTCACCACCAACCGCAAAGTGCTTGCGGAAGGCGCCGGATCAATCGAAAAATTCCTCACGCAGGGGCTAACGCGCCTCGGCGACCGGCTCGGACCGATCCACTGGCAGTTCATGGCGACGAAGAAATTCGTGCCTGACGACTTCGCGAGTTTTCTCGACTTACTTCCCGACACGCAGGACGGCCTGAAGCTGCGCCACGCGATCGAGGTGCGGCACGAAAGCTTCCGCGACCCGGTGTTTGTCGACATGCTGCGCGAGCGCAACATGGCGATCGTCTACGCCGACAGCGACGAATTCCCGCGCATCGACGAACAGACCGCCGACTTCACCTACGCGCGGCTCCAGCGCAGCGAGGAAGATGTCGCAACCGGCTATGACGACAAGGCGCTCGACCATTGGGCCACGCAAGCGCGCGATTGGGCCAAGGGCGACCGCGATGTGTTCCTATTCTTCATTTCGGGCGCGAAAGTCCGCAATCCGGCCGCGGCGCAGGCGCTGATCGCGAAGCTAAAATAGATCCTCCCTGTCGCGTAGCGATG
>NZ_DKIH01000011.1:245696-438224 GCF_002454115.1 Sphingopyxis sp. UBA6723
TCCGTCAGCGCTTCGCGCTGCCACCTCCCCATGGCTTCGCCACAGGGAGGATCATGGGTTCAAGCCGCCACCGCCTGCTGCGACGCGAGGAAATTATACGGATCGATCCCGCGGCTGCGGTAGGCGCGGTGCGCTTCGTGATATAGCGTCGGTTCACCAATCCCCAACCGCGCGCGCGCCGCGTCTAGTGGCTCGGCGAGCAGGGCGCGGATGTCCTGTTCGATGATCGCCTTCGCCGCCTTGCCATGGCGCTGACCCTGACGGATCGCGCCGAACACCGGCGCCTTGGCTTTCACGCCGCGCTTCACTTCATAGCCACCGGCATAGGCGATGAAGAAATTGCCGTAATTGCCCGTCTGGCCATAGGTGAAGCCGAGCACGCACTGTTCGCCCAGCGCGTCGCGGCCATAGCCGGTCAGGATGTGGAACAGATCATGCGTGTCGCGCAGGCGGTTGGCGTACCATTGCACCTGATCGTCGAACTTGGGGCGTCCCATCTTATCGGCTTCGGCGACAAGACCTGCGGCCGAAAGCCCCTCGCGGCGCATGAAGGTGACATAGGCGTGGCCGACGCTGCCCTCGGGCAATTCGTCAATCCACGCATGATCGTCGAGCAGGTCGGGCAGATAGGGCTCGCTGGCCATCAACTGACGGCCCTTGTCGCTCTCAACGAACGCGCGGGCGTCGTCCATGAAGCCCTTGCGCGGCAAGCTTTCGAAGATGTGGAATACCTGCTCGGTATCTTCCTTGTCCTTGATCAGTTTGCGAAAGTGCGACAGCGCCTTGAACGGGCGAAAGGTCGGCATCTTGCGGTCGGGATGGGAGAAGATGGTCGGGGTCATGGCTGCTCTCGTGCGAATCTGGCGATGATGATCAGATAGCATTACTGACATGGATGTCAATAATGAGTTAATCGCGAGGCCTGTGTTTCAGAAACCGCTCGACGCTGGCAGCGATGAACGATAGCCCCTGTATCGATATCGGAACGGGGATTGGGCATGATAACGGGGACGAGAATAGAAAGTCTCGACGCGATCCGCGGCGTTGCGGTGATGGGCATATTGGCGATGAATATCGTCGCCTTCGCGCTGCCCTTCCCGGCTTATTCCAATCCTGCCGCGGGCGGGCCGCCGGGCGATCTCGACCTGGCGACCTGGTTCTTCAACTTCGTCTTTGTCGATTCCAAGATGCGCGGCATGTTCTCTTTGCTGTTCGGTGCAAGTACCTTGCTCGTGATCGACAGCGCCGTGGCGGCAGGGCGCGCGCCTGCAGGAGCACATTATCCGCGCATGTTCTGGCTCGCGCTGTTCGGCCTCGCCCATTTCTACCTGATCTGGTTCGGCGACATCTTGTTCCTCTACGCCATTTGCGGGCTGTTGCTGTTCCTGTTTCGCAACCTGTCGGTCAAAGCATTGCTGCTCTGGTCGCTGCCGTTTTTCCTCATCGGCATCGGCATTCCGGCAAGCCTGTGGGCCATGCTGTCGATGGCGCAGGCCGGAACGCTGCCCGCTGAGGCGGCGGCGGGGATGCAGGAGGCGCTGCGTCAGATGAACGCCGAAATGGGGCCTTCGACGCCACTTCATGCTCAGGAAACCGCGCTTTATCTCGGCAGCTACGCCAGCATCCTGGGCCACCGCACCGGTGAAATGGCGGGCGACCCGCTGTTTTTTGTCGGGATGTTCCTGTGGGAAACAATGGGGCTGATGCTGATCGGCATGGCATTGTATAAATCGCGGATGCTGACCGGCGAATGGGATATGGCGCGCTATCGCAAATGGGCCGTCATTTGTTTCCTGATCGCAACCCCGCCGCTGGTTGCTTTGGCGCTATACCAAATGCAGTCGGGCTATGGCGCGGTGTCGATTTTTGGCGCTTCGATGGCACTGTCGATTCCCTTCGACACCCTGATGACCGTCGGCTGGACGGCGCTGATCATGCTGCTGATCAAATCGGTGGCCGGAGACGCGGTGCGCGCGCGGCTCGCGGCCACCGGGCGCATGGCGTTCACCAATTACCTCGTCACCTCGATCGTCATGACGACGATATTCTACGGCTATGGGTTGGGGCTGTTCGGCAGCGTCGGGCGCACTGCGCTCTATCTGTTCTGCTTCGGCATGTGGGCGGCGATGCTGCTCTGGTCGAAACCCTGGCTGGACCGCTTCCATTATGGGCCGCTCGAATGGCTGTGGCGCAGCCTGGCGCGCTGGCAGGTGCAACCGATGCGGAAAGCGGCGCCGGTTCAGTAACCGACGGCGCGGCCGAATCCGGCTGGGCGGCGCTGGACGAGCGGATTGGCTTCGCGCTCCAGCGCGCTCAGCGTTTCCTCGAACAGCCGCCGCAGCTCGACGACGCGCGGCAGATATTCTTCGGGGCTGATCTGGCTCTCGACGCAGTGGCGCCCGAACATTTCGATATCTTCGGCAACCGCGCCGAGTTTTTCACCGCCGAACTGGCGCGCTTCGCTTTTCAGCGTGTGCGCGGGCATCACCAGACCGCGCGCATCGCGGGCGCGCATCGCCTCTTCGATCGCCGCCACCGATTTGGTGCCGTCTTCACGGAAATAGCCCAGAATGCGCACGAACGCCGCCCCCAGCTGGGTGCGCGTGGCGCGAAATTCATCCCAATCGACCAGGATTTCGTCCAATGTAATGTCCCTTGGTATGCAAAGTCGGTCGTGGTCCCATCCGACCCATGCCCAAGTTCGGTAAAAAAGAGGTTACGACCGGCGGCGCATGCGACCGAAACCGGCCCATTTTGGGTCAGCGGTGCACGCGCCAGCGGCCAGCGTCGTCGGTCGCGGCTTCCTCCTCGACCAACCAGCCATGCTCGTTCGCGAGCGCGACGACTTCGCGCCCCGCCTGCGGGTCGTCGGCGATCAACAGCACATCGGTCGCATCGCGCATCGCGCGCGCCAGCCGCAGCGCCGGCCAGGGGCAGCGCATCCCGCGCGCGTCGACGATCAGCGTCTCCCCGGCGTTACGTCCGGTCATTCGTCATAGGGGTTGCGCGAATTGCGGAAATTCAGCCGCACCGGCACGCCCTGAAACCCCAATTCCTTGCGCATTCCGTTAACCAGATAGCGGGTGTAGCTGCCCGGCAGGCTGTCGGTGCGCGTCCCGAACACGACAAAGGTCGGCGGCCGGGTGCGCGCCTGGGTGATGTAACGCAGCTTGATCCGCTTGCCGCCCGGCGCCGGCGGCGGATTGGCATCAACCGCGCGTTCGAACCAGCGATTGAGCGCCGAGGTCGAGACGCGGTTGGTCCAGATCGCCCGCTGTTCGAACGCCACGCGGACCAGCGTGTCGATGCCTTTGCCAGTCGCGCCCGAAATCGTCAGCACCGGCACGCCCTTGACCTGGCTGAGCCCGTCTTCCAGCGCGGCACGCACGCCGTTGAACAGCGACGATGGTTCTTCGGCGACATCCCATTTATTGAGCGCGACGACCAGCGCGCGGCCTTCCTGTAGCACGCGGTCGGCGATGTGCAGGTCCTGCGATTCCAGCCCCTTGGTTGCGTCGAGCAGCAGCACGACGACCTCGGCAAAATCGACCGCGTGCAGCGCGTCGGCGACCGACATCTTCTCCAGCTTGTCCTGCACCTTCGCGCGCTTGCGCATCCCGGCGGTGTCGAACAGCTGAATCTCGTGAACTTCGCCGTCGTCTTCCCATTTCCAGTCGACGCGGATCGAATCGCGGGTAATCCCCGCTTCGGGTCCGGTGATCAGCCGGTCCTCCCCGATCATCCGGTTGATCAGTGTCGATTTGCCCGCGTTCGGTCGGCCGACGATGGCGAGCTTCATCGGGCCGAGCGGCGCGTCCTCGTCTTCGGAGGCGGCGGCGACTTCCTTCTCGATTTCGTCAAACGGCTCGACGATCGGGCGCAGCAGGTCGAACAGATCGACCATCCCGTCGCCATGTTCGGCGCTGAGTGCGACCGGATTGTCGAAGCCAAGCGAATAGGATTCCATCAGGCCGTTTTCGCCCTGTTTGCCTTCGGCCTTGTTGACCACCAGGATGATCGGCGTGTCCTCGCTGCGCAGCCAGCGGGCGATTTCCTCGTCAAGCGGCACAACCCCGGCGCGGCCGTCGATCATGAACAGCGCCGCATCGGCCTCGCGCACCGCCTTTTCGGTCTGGACGCGCATCCGCCCCGGCAGCGTCGCGGCGTCCTGATCCTCGAAACCCGCGGTATCGACGATACGAAATTCCAGCCCGAGCAGATTGGCGTCGCCCTCACGCCGGTCGCGCGTCACCCCGGGCTGGTCGTCGACCAGCGCCAGCCGCTTGCCGACCAGCCGGTTGAACAGCGTCGATTTGCCCACATTCGGGCGGCCAACAATGGCGATCGTCGCGAATCGCGACATGACAATTTATCCCTGTAGTTGCGCCGGGCCGCCCCGGCCCGGACGCGTGTCAGCGCCAGGCCGTGATCTGCCCGTCGTCCGCCAAAATATACAAAATATTGTTCGCCACCACCGGCGCCTGCGACAGTGATGATTTGAATTCGGTCGATCCGAGCAACGTCCCATCGGTCGGCGAATACTCCGCCATAATCCCTTCGCTGTTGACCGCGATCAGGCGGCCACCCGCCAGGATCGGCCCGGTCCAGCGGATCGGATCCTTTTTCTTCTTTTCGGTTTCGATACGAAAACGCGAAAGCTGCTGAAGCCAGCGTACCTTGCCCGACGTGCGCGCGACGCACAGCAACTTGCCGTCGTCGGTCATCGCATACACCCATTCGCCAACCACATAGGGGGTCGAGATGCCGGCGATCGAGATTTCCCACGTGCGCTGCCCGGTGAGCAGTTCATAACTCGCCATGCGGCCACCCTGGCCCAGCGCAAAGACGCGGCCATTGTCCACCACGGGATCGGCATCGACGTCAGTCAGCGTCGATACTGACAGCGCCATCGAGGTGCGCGCCAGCGCGTCTTCCCACAGGTCGCGGCCGTTTTCGTAGCGATAGGCTTGCACCTCGCCCGACGAGAAGCCGGCGACGATCGTCCCCTGCCCCGCCGCGGGCGACGCGGCGCCAAACACGCTGCCGGGTTCCAGCGACGCCGTCGCCTGCCACAGCACCCCGCCGTTCGCCGCGTTGAGCGCGATGATCTGATTGTCCTGGCTGATCACATAGACCCCGCCAAAGGCAATCGTCGGCGCACCGCGCAGCGGCCCGGCGGGCTTCACTTTCCAGATCACCGATCCATCGGCGACGTTCAGCGCCGCGACATCGCCCGCGCCGCTGGTGGCGTAGACGACATTGCCATCCACCCCCGCGCCGCCGCCGAACAGCGAATCCTTGAAATCCTTGCCCGTGCTGCCGATCGCGGTGCGCCACAGCGGCGCACCGGTGTCGGCGGCCAGCGCGGTCACGACGGCATCGGTGCCGACGGCGAACAGGCGATTGTCGGCGATCACCGGCGACGCGGCGAGCCGCTGTTTGTTGGTGCTCCCGGCGATATTGCCCTGCCACAGCATGCTGCGCGTCGCGCCCAGCGCCGGGTGGCCCATCGATTTCGACGCATTGCCGCCCGACTGCGCCCATGCGGCATTGACCGCGGGTTCGGGCAAGACAACTGCGATCGCCGCGGTCGCCGGATCGACCTTGATGCTGGCGTCATTCGACAGGATCGACACGCGATCGCCGATCGTGGGGGTCTTAGGCCCGCCGTCGCCCTTGAACACGCCGCAACCTGCGAGCGACAGCGCCAGCAGCGCTGCGGTCATTCCTAAACGCGTCTTCCGCATGTTATTTCGTTTCCTCAACTGGGGCGGCTGCCGCCGCTTTCGGCGCGGCATTGCCTGTCTGGTCTTTCGCGGCGCTTTCGGCCGCACGATCGGCGACGGCATCGACGCCGAGCATCCCTGCCATCTGGACCGATCGCGATTGCAGCGATTTGGCGACGCCGGGCAGCTTGGCGATACGGCCGTACAGCGCGCCCGCCTGATCATATTGGCCCAGTTGGTAATGGGCGGTCGCCGACAGTTCGGCGGCGCTGGCGAACCAGCTCGACACCGGATCCTTGGCATCGACCAGCGGCTTCATGCGCGCAATCACCGCTTCGGGTTTCAGGCTGTCATATTCGAACGCCGTCTGGCGGATCAGCGCCAGATCGCGCAGCGCCTGATCGAGCTTGGTATCGGCGGCGACTTTGGCCATCAGCGCCGCGGCCGCCTTCAGATCACCGGTCTGCGCCTTGATATTCGCCTGCTGCATCATCGCGACAGCGCGATAGGCAGGCTCACCGCCCGCGGCCAGCTTGTCGAGTTCGGTGGCCGCCGCGCGCGGCTGGTTCGTCGACAGCTTTTCGAACGCTGCGATCAGTTCTTCGGCCCGCTCGCCGCGCACCGCGTCCTGGCGATGGTCCCAGTACAGATAGCCGCCGAACGCCAGTACGGCGGCCAGCACCCCGCCAATGATCCAGCGGCCATAGCGCTGCATGATCGTGTCGAGCCGGTCCTTGCGGACGGCTTCATCGACTTCCTGCAACAGCGCGGCATCGTTGGTCGGGCTCAAGGCCAATCAAACCTCCATATATCGTTCAGGGCTTTGGGCATAAATCCCACCGCGGCTTCCTTAGCGACGGCGCAGAAAAAGGCCAAGCGATTCACTTGGCCTGAAATCCATACTGCACGCTGCGTCAGCCAGCGTAGATCTGATCCTCGGTCGGGAATGAACGAGACCTGACCTGATCGGCATATTCCTTCACCGCACCGCTGACCACGCCCGCCATGTCCTGATAGCGTTTGACGAACTTCGGGACGCGTTCGAACATGCCCAGCATGTCCTCGGTCACCAGCACCTGCCCGTCGCATTGCGCCGACGCGCCGATGCCGATGGTCGGACAGGCGACCTTGTTGGTCACTTCGATCGCAATCGATTCGAGCACACCCTCGATCACCAGCGAAAAGGCGCCAGCCTGCGCGACCGCCACCGAATCCTCCACGATCGACCGCGCCTCTTCCTCGCTCTTGCCGCGCACACCATAGCCGCCCAGGATATTGACTGCCTGCGGGGTGAGCCCGACATGCCCCATCACCGGGATGCCGCGCTGGGTGAGGAATTCGATCGTCGGGGCGAGCGCGCGCCCGCCCTCCATCTTGACAGCCGCGGCGCCGGTTTCCTTCAGCAAATGCGCCGCGTTGGTGAACGCCTGTTCGGGACTCGCTTCATAGCTGCCGAACGGCATGTCGACGATGACCGCGGCATGATAGCTGCCGCGCACCACCGCGGCGCCATGCAGCGCCATCATTTCCATCGTCACCCCGACCGTGTGCGGCAGCCCGTAAATCACCTGCCCCAGCGAATCGCCGACCAGCAGCATGTCGCAATGCGGGTCGAGCAGCTGCGCCATGCGGACGGTGTAGGCGGTCAGCATCACGATCGGCTCGCCGCCCTTGCGCTGGCGGATGCGCGGCACCGTCAGGCGCTTCATTGGCTGCGGCGTCGGGTTCGCGCGGCTGGTCGAGGTGTCGAAGGTGAGCGTTTTGGGCAGGGTGGACATGGGGCGCAGGCTTAGCGGCTAAACCCCGACCGCGAAAGCGCGAAGCATGCCAATGTAATTTCTTCTTGACTTAATGTTCGTCATAATTAACATTGCGTCACATTCAACGAACATCGGAAACTTCGCATATGTCATTTCGGGAAAAGACCCACTGGGCGGCCTTCATCGGCATCTTCGCTGCCTTTGGCTGGTATTTCGTCGCCTATCCCTGGCACATAATCGATACTCCGGCGGGTGTCGGCGCAGTCGCGGGGATGCTGGTACCGGTCACCATCATCATCATCGCGGCGATGGCGGCAACCGCGGCGTTCTTTGCCATCCGGGCGCCCAAGGAGGTGTATGTAAAGGAGGACGAGCGCGAACGCGGCATCCACCTGCGCGGCACCCATCTCGCTTATTATCCGCTGGTGCTCGGCTGCTGGGCGAATATGATCGCCATATTCTATCGCTTCACGCCCGGCGTCTATCTCAACATTCTGATCGCCACCGTCGTGCTGGCCGAACTCGTCCGCGTCGGCGCGCAACTCTATTATTACCGCCGGGGATATTGACCGGTGGCGCTTCCCTTCACCAACGATATCCGCACGCTGCGCTTTCTTGCCGGGGAAATGACACAGGGCGACCTTGGCGACCGCGTCGGCGTCACGCGCCAGACGATCGCGGCAATTGAGCAGGGCAAATACTCGCCGTCGCTCGAGGTCGCGTTCCGCATCGCGCATGTGTTCGGCAAGCCGCTCGAAGCGGTGTTCCAATGGGAGACCGACACCGATTGAGACAGCGCGGCCGCGCGGCCCGGCCCACGCCTCTCCCCGGGGGCGTCGGGCCGGGTTTGGAGCTGTTTTGGGGTGGTGAGCTGCCGTTCGTTTCTTCGTCACCCCGGACTTGATCCGGGGTCCATGAGGCCATACGCCGCCCGCTGCTGAGAGGGCGCATGGATCCCGGATCAAGTCCGGGATGACGAAAGTTTATGGCCGCAAATAGTCGTTAGCGGTCATTCTGCCGGCAGTCTGGATCAGCGCCGTACCGCCCCCACAGCCTCGCGCGGATTGTCGCTGAACAGCCCGTCGATGCCGGTGCGCAAATAGGCCGCGATCTCGGCGCCCAAGTCACCATGCCCTGCCGGGTTCACCCCGCCCTTGTCGCCCAGCGGCAGGAAATAATTCTCGCGGCGGAACGTCCACGGATGCACCTTCAGTCCCACGGCGTGGGCGTCACGCACCAGGCTGGTCGGTTCGGCCAGCGACCCCAGCGCGCCGCGCGGGATCACCATCGCCTTGTTCGGGCCGATCCCGTCGGCATAGGAGGCGATGGTTTTCAGACCCGCGGGTGACGCCATGGCGGCATAGCTGGTGTCGGGCCGGTCGGGTGGCCCGCCTGCCGCGTCCATCAACTGGATCAACGGCAGGTCGCTTTTCGCGCGCAGGTCGATCAGGTTCCGCACCTCGAAGCTCTGGATATAGACCGGCGCCTTGCGGCCGCGATAGCCGAAGCGGTCGAGCAGCGCGAGCAGCGGCGCCTCGTGCGGCAGGCCGATCGACGCAAAATAGCTGGGGTGCTTGGTTTCGGGATAGACCCCGACAGGTATCGTCCGGTCCTGATTCACTTCGGCCAACAGCGTCAGGATTTCCTCAAACGTCGGAATATCGAACTGGCCGTCATAATCGGTCGAGCGCAGTTTCGGCAGCCGCTCGCGCGCGCGCAGCGTCTTGAGCTCGGTCAAAGTGAAATCTTCGGTGAACCAGCCGGTCACCTCGCTGCCGTCGATCATCTTAGTCGTTTTGCGCGCCGCAAATTCGGCGCGATCGGCGACATCGGTGGTCTCTGAAATCTCATTCTCGTGCCGCGCCACCAGCACGCCGTCCTTGGTCAGCACCAGGTCGGGCTCGATAAAGTCGGCGCCCTGCGCAATCGCCAGCCGGTATGCCGCAATTGTATGCTCAGGCCGCTCGCCCGACGCGCCGCGATGCGCGATGACGATCGGCGGCCGGCCGTCCAAGGTGGATTGCGCCGTCACCGGATCAGCCGCGCAACCGGCGAGCAGCGTCAGGGCCAGCCAGGCCGCCATCCACCGGATCATGCCGCAAACCGCGCCTGCCAGTCGGCGGCTGAAAAGCCGACGCTGATACTGTCGGCTACCTCAACGACCGGGCGGCGGATCATCGCGGGTTGATCCAGCATCAGCGCCTTGGCCGACGCCGCGTTCAAGCCGTCTTTCTGCGCATCGGGCAGCTTGCGAAAGGTCGTTCCCGCCTTGTTGAGCAGTTTGTCCCACCCCAGCGCATCGATCCAGCTCTGCAGCCGTTCTGCGTCCAGCCCATCCTTGCGGACGTCGTGAAAGCGGTAGGCAACGCCCTGCTCATCGAGCCAGCGCCGCGCCTTTTTCACCGTGTCGCAATTCGAAATGCCATAGAGAATCATCGTCATGGCGCATGGATTAGCAGGCCGCGATGACAAGTTCGAGGCGGCGCGGCCGCAAATATGCTCATGCAATCGGCGGCCGATCGGCGAGCCGCGCGTTGGCACTGGCCAGCTTGCCGCGCAGCGCCCGGGCAAAGCCCTCGTGCAGCACGCTGGCGATCGCCGGGTTCGCCGCCAGATAGGCGCGGAGCGCCGCCGCCGGAACGAACCACAGCCGTGCATTGCTGCCCAGCAGCACCGTTCCCGTCGCGTGGGTGCCGTCGAGCACGGTCGCTTCGCCGATCAGCGCGCCGTCGGACAATTTGCCGACCTCGGCGCCCTCGCGGTGGATCGCCGCCTGCCCTTCGGCCAAATAGAAGAGGCTGGGTGCCGCCTGATTCTCGCGGATCAATATCTCGCCGCGCTTCGCCGAAATCCAATGCCCCTGATCGATCAGCCCGCGCGCTGCCACGGGGCTCAGCGCACTGAAATGCTCACGCCGCAGCGCCTCTTCTTCAGCCGAAAAACTGACCTTGCGCTCGCGGAGCCACAAGCGCGCCAGGATGCCGAGGTTGACGACGAGGATCGCCAGCACGAGCATGCCATAACCGACATCGGGTTCGCGGAACAAAACCAGCGGCACGGCCACCAGCGCCGCCGCGGCGAGCCCGATCCGGACATAGTCGATGCGCACGACAAAGCTGGTCGCCAACAGCAACAGCAATGCCCCATAAACAAACCATGCGGACTCGAAATTCGCCATAGCCAGTCGCTTTGCGTGGAGACCCGGAATCGGGTCGTTGCATGTATAACGTCGCCGATAGCCAGATGCCTTGGACCCGCGGATTCCATTCCAAAGCTGTGAAACAAACTATCAGTTTTTGGGCCCCAAGAAAAGCATAGGTGCGCAAATGTCACGATAATGCTAATTTTCGCGTTTGGAGGAAGGGTGCGCATTGCGTCCAAGCGACATTCGCGCCATGGCGGCGCCCGGTTTGAACAGTGAAGACACAGGCAGATGACGAAGAATTGGCAACCGCATAGCTGGCGCTCGCACGAAGCCCGGCAATTGCCCACATATCGCGACGCCGATGCGCTCGCGGCGGCGGAGCGCGAGCTCAGCAATTACCCGCCGCTGGTCTTTGCCGGCGAAGCGCGCGATTTGACCGCCGACCTTGGCCGCGTCGCCGAGGGCAAGGCGTTCCTGCTGCAGGGCGGAGACTGCGCCGAAAGCTTTGCCGAATTTCATCCGAACAACATCCGCGATACCTTTCGCGTGCTGCTCCAGATGGCGGTGGTGCTGACCTTTGCCTCGAAGATGCCCGTCGTGAAGCTCGGCCGCATGGCGGGCCAGTTCGCCAAGCCGCGCTCGGCCGACATGGAAGAGATCGATGGCGTGTCGCTGCCCAGCTATCGCGGCGACAACATTAATGACATTGCCTTCGACGCCGCAGGCCGTGAACCCGACCCGCAGCGTATGGTCAAGGCGTATAATCAGTCGGCGGCGACGCTGAACCTGCTGCGCGCCTTCGCCAACGGCGGCTATGCGAACCTGCACCAGGTCAACGCCTGGACGCACGACTTCATGGACCGCAGCCCGTGGGCGAAGAAATATCAGGAAACCGCAGGCCGGATTTCCGAAGCGCTCGCCTTCATGGAGGCGTGCGGCGTCACCCCCGAAACCGTCCCGCAGATCAAAGGCACCAGTTTTTACACCAGCCACGAAGCGCTGCTCCTCCCCTATGAGCAGGCGCTGACGCGGCAGGACAGCCTCACCGGCGGCTGGTACGATACCTCGGGCCATTTCCTGTGGGTCGGCGACCGCACCCGTTTCGAAGGATCGGCGCATATCGAGTTTCTGCGCGGAATCGGCAATCCGGTGGGTATGAAGTGCGGGCCGAGCCTCGAGCCCGACGTGCTGCTGCGCCTGCTCGACACGCTGAATCCGAACCATGTGTCGGGGCGGATGACGCTGATCACCCGCTATGGCCATGACAAGATCGAGGCGCATCTGCCCAAGCTGGTGCGCGCGGTGAAGGAATCGGGCCACCCCGTCGTCTGGTCGTGTGACCCGATGCACGGCAATGTCATCAAGACACCCAACGGGTACAAGACACGCCCGTTCGAACGCATCCTTGCCGAAGTGCGCGGCTTTTTCGCTGTGCACCGCGCCGAGGGTACGCATGGCGGCGGCATCCATATCGAGATGACCGGCCAGAATGTCACCGAATGCACCGGCGGCGCGATGGACGTGACGCAGATGGACCTTGCAGACCGCTATCATACGCACTGCGACCCGCGGTTGAACGCGGGGCAGTCGCTGGAACTGGCGTTCCTGCTGGCCGAAATGCTCAATCAGGAAATGACCGAGCGGGCGAAGCAGGCGGCTTAGCTCTCACCGTCGCCCCCGCGAAGGCGGGGGCCGCTGGAAGTTTACGGATCGACGCCGTGCAAGCCCGGTAGCGGCCCCCGCCTTCGCGGGGGCGACGGCGCAGCTACTTCCCCGGCCACGCCTTCACGTCGCCAAATGCCCGCCCCAACGCGACGTGCAAGTCGGCATCCTCTGCCGCGCCGCCCAACGGGATCGCGTCGCTGAAATTATCGCTCGGGCCGTGGTAGGCGCCGCCCAGAAACGACTGCAGCAGCGGCATGTTCGAAAAACTCCCCCCGACCATCAGCGACGTCACGCCCTTGGCGCCCAGCGCCCAGCCGTCCTGCCGCTGGATGAAGGCATCGGCCTCGCCATCCTCGTCGAGCTTGCGGCCGAGCTTCGTCGCGGCGGCGCGCACCACCGCGTCATAGGCGGGCTTGCCGCGGCCGATCGTCGCGACCGGTGTCCCGCGCGGTGAAATCGCGATCGTATCGACATTCAGCGCGACGGTGATGTCGGACAGCGGCACCACCGGATTATCGGCAAAATAATGCGCGCCGAGCAGACCCTTTTCTTCCGCCGTGGTCGCCAGGAAATAGATGTCGCGATCGGGGCGCTGCCCCGACGCCAGCCGCTTGGCGACCTCGATCAGCACCGCGATCCCGCTCGCATTGTCGACCGCACCGTTACAGATGCGATCGGCCTCGCCTTCCGCGCCGCAGATGCCGAGGTGGTCCCAATGGCCCAGAAACAGCACCGCCTTGCCGTCGGGCTTGGCGCCGGGCAGCTTGGCCAAAACATTGTTGCTGACAAAAGGCCGGATTGCCGATTGAGTCGCCAGATCGGCGGTCACCGGCAACGCAATCCCCTTGTAATCGGGCGACTTGGCGGCCTCGCGAACCGCGGCGCCATCCTGCCCCGCTTTTTTCAGCAGCGCATCGGCGGCCTCAAGCGACAGAAAGCCGCTGACCGGCGCGCCGGGTTTGGCGCTGGCCAGCCGCATCGCCGTGCTGCCCGCACTTTCGCGCAGCTGCGCCCATGGGACCGCATCGGTCGCGATCACCAGCACCGCCGCGGCGCCCGCATCGGCCAACATCTGCCGCCGCTCGCGATAACGCGGCAGCTTGTCGCCGAACGGCGCATTGTCGAACAACATGATCGCCAGCTTGCCGGTGACGTCGGCATTGACCTTGCCCGCGCCATCGACGCCATAGCCGACAAATACCGCGGGGACGTCGGACAGCGACATTGACGCGTCGCGCCCGGTCAGGATGATGCCGTCATCCTCGATCGCGAAATCGCGGCCGTGCACCTTGAACTTGGCGTTGCCGCTAACGGCGCGACTCTCGACAAACGGGATCGGCTGCAACCAAGGCGTTGTGCTGCCCGGTACGGCTTCGAGGCCAGCCTTGGCCCATTCGCCGACGATATAGGCGATGGTGCGATCCTCGCCGTCGGTGCCCGGGGCGCGCCCTTCGAACGCGTCGTCCGCCAGCACCTTGATATGCGCGGCGAGCTGGGCCTCCGTGACCGGCGCGTCAGCCTTGGCGGGCACGGCGGAGGCGGCGGAGGGCAAGCTGGAGATGAGGGCGACGGCCGCGATAGCGGCGTGGAAACGAATGAACTTCATGGGGCCGCCGCATGGCATTTCCGCCGCGGGCAGGCAAGGCGCGTTCGTCGAACGACGAATGGCGTCAACAAAGCCCCTCCCCTTCAGGGGAGGGGTTGGGGTGGGGTCTCGCGGCGTAGCGCAAGGCCGACAGACCCCCCCCCGCTGCGACTAGGCAGCAAGCTGCCAAGTCTTGCTGCCCCTCCCCTAAAGGAGAGGGGCTTAAACATTATCGCCCCGCCCGCACCAGCAGCGCCCGCGCCGCCGCGACGTGCATATCCTCGATCATCCGTCCGTCATGCCGCTGCGCCCCGCCGGTGGCGGCGGCAACCAACGCCTCAGCAGCGGCGATCTCACGCGCCGACGCGGCAAAAGCGGCGTTGCACGGATCGACCTGCGACGGGTGGATCAGCGTCTTGCCGTCGAAACCGAGCCGGCGTCCTTCGGCGGCTTCGGTAGCAAAGCCAGCAGCGTCGTCAATCGCGTTGTAAACTCCGTCGAACGCCCAAACGTCCGCGGCGCGCGCCGCCATCACAATCCCCTGAATCGCGTGGCTCATCGCGCCGCGATCCATGCCGTCGGGCAATTTCAATTCATGCGCAAGGTCATTCAGGCCCGCGATCAACCCAGCCACCGCAGGGTCCGTCGCGATGTCCCGCGCCGCATAGATTGCCGTGGGCGTTTCGATCATCGCCAGCACCGGCAGCCCCAGCCCGCGCACCGGACCCAGATCAGCAGGGGCATCGACCTTGGGCAGGACCACCGCATCAAGCTTCAGATCGGCAAGCGCGTCGATATCCGCCGCCTGCTCCGCCGTCCCGGTCGCGTTGATCCGCACCGCGACGCGCTTGCCCGGAAAGCCCGCCAACACCGCGGCGCGCATCGCGGCGCGCGCTTCGGCCTTGCGATCGGCCGGAACGGCGTCCTCCAGGTCGATGATCAGCATGTCGGCGGCCAGCCCACCCGCTTTTTCCAGCGCGCGGGCGTTCGAGCCGGGAACATAGAGCAGCGAGCGGGGCGCGAAGATGTCTTGGGTCATGCGCTTTTGTCTGGCGCAACCGGGCCATTCTCGCAATAAAGGAGTGAGGCCTCACGGTCAGGTTCGCAGAGGGGATTTTCGATGGACTATTGGTTTCCGATCGCACTCGTCGTGCTGGCGGCGGTGTTCCTGCTGTGGGCGCTGACCCCGGTTCGTCAGGGTTTCAGCTACACCATCGAACGCTTCGGCCGCTACACCCACACCGCTCAGCCGGGCTTGAACTTCATCATGCCGATCTTCGATCGCGTCGGCCGCAAGGTCAATATGATGGAGCAGGTGCTCGACATTCCCGGCCAGGAAATCATCACCAAGGACAATGCGATGGTCGCGGTCGACGGCGTCGTCTTCTTCCAGGTGCTCGACGCCGCCAAGGCCGCCTATGAAGTCAGCGACCTGTATCTGGCGATCATGAACCTGACCACGACGAACCTGCGCACCGTCATGGGATCGATGGACCTCGACGAAACATTGTCGAAGCGCGACCATATCAACGCCCGCCTGCTCGTCGTGGTCGATGAGGCGACGACGCCGTGGGGGGTGAAGATCACCCGCGTCGAGATCAAGGACATCCGCCCGCCCGCCGACATTTCGAACGCCATGGCGCGGCAGATGAAGGCCGAGCGTGAGAAGCGCGCCAACATCCTGGAAGCCGAAGGCATGCGGGCATCGGAAATCCTGCGCGCCGAGGGCGAGAAGCAGGGCCAGATCCTGCAGGCCGAGGGTCGCCGCGAGGCCGCCTTCCGCGACGCCGAAGCGCGCGAACGCGAAGCCGAGGCCGAAGCCAAGGCAACCCAGATGGTGTCCGACGCGATCGCGGGCGGTAACGCGCAGGCGATCAATTACTTCATCGCCCAAAAATATGTCGAAGCCGTCAGCCAGTTCGCGACCAGCCCGAACAGCAAGACGATCCTTTTCCCGGTCGAGGCGACGCAGCTGATCGGCACGCTCGGCGGCATCGGCGAACTCGCCAAGGATGCGTTCGAGCGCGGCCCGACGCCGCCGACAACCCCGGGAGTGCGCTGAGATGCCCGATTGGCTGTCGAACATGGAGCCGCATTGGGCGTGGCTCACCGTCGGGGTGCTTCTATGCGCCGCCGAAATCGTCGCGCCGGGGTTCTTCCTCGTCTGGCTGGGGGTCGCGGCGATCGCGACCGGCGTTCTCGCCTTCCTTTTGCCGATCGGCGTCCCGATGCAGCTTGGCGTCTTTGCCGTGCTGGCGTTCATCGCGCTCTACAGCGCGCGGCGCTGGCTCAGGAATAACCCGATCGTGTCGACCGACCCGCTGCTCAACCAGCGCGGCGGGCGGCTGATCGGCGAAGTGTTGACCTTGGTCACCGCAATCGAAAACGGTCGCGGCCGCGCCAAGGTCGGCGACGGCGAATGGCCGGTGCGCGGGCCGGATGCCGCCGAGGGGACCAAGGTCCGCGTCGTCAGCGCCGACGGCGGGGTGCTGGTGGTCGAGGCGGCCTGACAAAGCCGTCGCCCCCGCGAAGGCGGGGGCCGCTGGAGGTTTACGTAGCATCGACCAATAGGGCCGACAGCGGCCCCCGCCTTCGCGGGGGCGACGATTTTGCATTCAGCAATCAGCCGCCTTTGGGCCGCGCATAAATCCCCACGACATGGCCCAGCGCATCGCTCTGGCCGATGCGCCGAAACCCCAGCTTGGCCGCCACCCGTTCCGACGCATCATTGCCCGGATCGATGATGCAGCGCACCTCGGCGGCATCGAGGTTCGCATCGGCCCAGCCAAGCGCCGCGGTCATCGCCTCGGTCGCAAATCCCGCACCCCAATGGTCGGCGTCGAACGCCCAGCCCGCCTCGGGCAGCCCTTCCAGCTCGGGGATGCCGCGGCCGAAATAGCTTAGGCCCCCCATGCCGACGAGCGCATCGCTCGCCTTGTCGGCGAACACCCAATAGCCGAAGCCCATCACCGGCCACAGCCCGGCCGAACTCAGAAACTTGCCCCAGCTAACGTCGGGCGCGCGCGGTTCGCCGCCGATGAAGCGAGTGACGCGTTCGTCGGCCCACATTGCGATATGGACGTCCTTGTCGGACAGGCGGCCGGGGCGCAGCCGCAGGCGCTCGGTTTCGATGACGGGAGCAATATGGAACATGCGCGCGGATGTGCCGAAGCCCGCCCGGCGGGTCAATCGGGGATCAGATAATGGTCGAACAGGTCGTGCAGCACCGCCTTGCCGTCGACCTGCGCCTTGGCGCGCATCACCGCGAGCGTATCGACGCGGGTGAGCACGTCGACGTGCTTCAGCACGACATGATAATGTGGCCGATTGGTGAAATCGTGAAAGAGCAGGATGCAGTCGGGTTTGCAGTGAATGATCGCCTGCAACAGGCACGCGACACGAAAGCGCCCGTCGATCAGCACCGCATCGGGGCTGCCGCCCATGCCGCGCCAGATTTGCGTGTGATAGCGCGGCCAGTCGCGCAGGCGGCTTTCGTCGGCCGGATAGCCCCATTCGCCGACCGGGCCGACGTCGATGTGGACCGGCGTGAATTCGACCGCTTCGTCCGCGATGTCAGCCTGCACCTTGGCCAGCCAGGCTGGGTCGCTGTCAACGCTGACAATCCGCCGCACCTGCCGCGCCGCCACCAATGTGCTGCCGCCGCAGCCAAATTCCAGCAGCGACGACAGCCCCGCCAGTTGCAGCTCAAGCTGCGTGACTTCCGCAGCGGTCATTTGTGGTTGCATGGTCCCCTCCACTAGCATGGGATATGGGACGCGGGGGGCGGCGTCCAGTCGCCATTGGCGGGGATCGGGCTGGCTGATAGGGTGGAGCGATGTTGACGCCCCTCTGGCCGCAGCGCCTGCTCGCCCTTCCCTTTCTGATCCTCGGCGCCTGGTGCCTCGTCACACCGCACATGGTCGAACGGCTCGTGATCAGTCCGGAATATCAGCATCTCAGCACGACGAGCGCGCTCTTGATGGGCTGTTTCGGGGCGCAGGCGGTGCTGGGCGGGCTATTTATCGCGTTCAGCCGCTGGACGAAGGCTACGTTCGCGATCTACGCCGTCGCCCTGTTGCCCTTCTTCTGGTTCAACTATTATTTCGTGTTCGTCGTGCCGGTGATGACGCGCTTGATGGCGATCGATCTCGTCTCGAACCTCTTCATGCTCGGGCTGTGCGTCTGGGGCTACCGCATCGCGCCGCGGTCGCTCGTCGCTGCCGGCGACTGACCCTCAGGCCGCGGCGGCGACCCGATCCGGCCCCGACGCCTGCGCGGGCATCACCGCATCGGCATAGTCGCTTTCATATTTCTGGATCAGCGCGCGATCGTCGTGGTTCCACGGGTGGAAACCGGGCAGGAAATAGCTGAGCCACGGCAGGAAGCTTTTGCGCAGCACCCCCGGCGAGCCGAGCAGATACCACCAGATGCGCGCCGTGACGCGCCAGCCGGTGAGGCCGTCCTGCTTGAGCAGATTCTTCATGCCCTTGATCCGCTTCGGCCAGAAGCGGCTGGTGACAAGCAGCATCATGATCGACTTGGCGCGCCAGCGCTTGAACCGGCTCCAGTCCTTCGTCGCGTGCAGCCAGGTGTCGTAAGCAACGCCCTTATGCTCGATCTCTTCGATCGCGTGCCATTTCCACAGCGCCGCCCATTCAGGTTCAGCGCCCGCGTACATTTTTTCGTCGCGCAGCATCACCGATGCCATCATCGCGGTATAATGTTCCAGCGCGATCGTCGCCATCAGGTTGACGATCTGCGGCCGCGTCTTGATCAGGTCGAGCACCTGATTGACGTCGGCCTCCAGCTCCGAAAGGTCGTAACCCGCTTCGGCCGCTTTCTTGTTGAACACCACATGCTCGCGGCTGTGGATCACTTCCTGCTGCGTAAAGGCCCGGATTTCGCGCGCCAGCTTTTCGGGCACGCCCTCACGGTGCGCCTTGACCGCTTCGATGAACATCGCCTCGCCGCGCGGGAAAGTGACCGACAGCGCGGTGTGGAAAGCCGACGCGATCGGGTCGCCATTCAACCACCAGCGGCCCTGCTTGTCCTCACGGCCAAAGCGCATGTCGCGCGGCGTGATCGACAGGTCGACGGGGGTCGGGGAGAGGGAAAGGCTGGACATATGGTTCATACCGTCGAAAAGGGGCGATGGCGCCATGAATAGGGTTTACTTACATATATGTCAATAGTGAAGAAGCGCTTGAGTCCTGAGGAGAGCCGGTTCGTCGCCCTCCAGGCCGCGCGCGAAATATTGATCGAAACCGGGCCGGCCGCGGTGACGCTGAAGGCCGTCGCCGGACGCATCGACCGCACCCATGCCAATCTGCTCCACCATTTCGGCAGCGCCGCGGGGCTGCAAAAGGCGCTCGCCGCCTATCTCGCCGAAACCGTGTGCGCGACGATCGGCGAAAAAATGGCCGCATCGCCGCCGGGCGAGCGCAATGTGCGCGAGATTGTCGACCTGGCGTTTGACGCGTTCGACAGCGGCGGCGCGGGCGCGCTCGCAACCTGGATGGCGGCGACGGGCAATGAAGACGCGCTCGACCCGATCGTCGAGGCGATCCACAAGCTGATCGACGGCATGGCGCCCGACGCGCACGAAAAGCGCCTGATGCACGAAGACACGCTGGCGCTGGTGCTCATGGCGCTCGGCGATGCGCAGCTCGGCGGCGCCATGGCCGAAGCGCTCGGCCTGCCGCGGGACACCGCGCGTGCGCTGGCGTGCGAGCTGATCACCGGCCGTATCGCCAACTTCTGGGCGCAAAACACCAAATAAAAACGGCGGCCCCGGATATGGGACCGCCGTTTCCATGCTTCTCCGGGAGGGCGGGAGAAGGTCTTAGCTGGCGTTCAGCTGATGCTTGAGCGCCGACATCTGATCATGGCCGTCGCGAACCGAGGCAAAGCTGCTCTGGATCAGCTCCTGCACCGCGGGGTCGAGATCGCCGTCTTTCAACGCGCTTTCGAACTTCGCCTTGATGTGATCCTCGCCGCGCTCGACTTCGGCAACGACCGCCGAGTCGTCGCGGTCACCGGTCAGGGCGTCACGCAGGCCCAGAAACGCGCGGTGCGCCGATGCCAGCACGGTGCCGTCATCTTCGGGATTGCCGCCCAGCTCGCGAACCTTCGCCTGAAACGCGGTGACGATCGTTTGACGCTCGTTGGCACGGTTCAGAAACATTTCACGAAACTGCGCCGCATTGGCTTCTTCGGCGGCCTTGCGATAGCCATCGACGCTGTCGAGCGTGGTGGCGATCAGCGAATTGAGCGTGCTGACATTCTTGTTGTCAAACATTTGAAATCCTTTCGGGAAAATTCAGGTGCAAGCATCATGCGATGCCTTACCCACCCAACGAGCGCCAACCCGTAAAGTTGCGTCGGCCTGGCGCTGGCGCAGCGCATTTCATCGAACCGTTGGCTCGCGCATCACAAAACTGGCCATTTCGGCGCGCTGCGACTAAGGGGTGCGCAACCCAACCCCATAGTTCGTGCCGAGCGACGTCGCCAAAGGTGACGCCGCCACATGAACAAGGACCATCGCCGACGCCGCTTCACGCGATGCGAACGCGATGTTTTCCGCTCCAAAGGCTTCCCATGCATTTCCTCGACCAAGCAAAAATCTACATCAAGTCCGGTGACGGCGGCCCCGGCGCCGTGTCGTTCCGGCGCGAAAAATATGTCGAATATGGCGGCCCCGATGGCGGCAACGGCGGCAAGGGCGGCGACATCATTTTCGAAGCGGTCGCCGGCCTCAACACGCTGATCGACTTTCGCTATACCCAGCATTTCAAGGCGAAGCGAGGCACCCCCGGCGCCGGGCGCGACCGCACCGGTGCGGGCGGCCCCGATCTGGTCATCCAGGTTCCGATCGGTACCCAGATCCTCGACGATGACGAAGAGCGCACCCTGCTCGCAGATCTCACCAAGGAGGGCGAGACGCTCGTCTTCCTGCGCGGCGGCGACGGCGGCCGCGGCAACGCATCGTATAAAACCAGCACCAACCGCGCCCCGCGCCAGCACGGCCCCGGCTGGCCGGGCGAGGAAAAATGGGTGTGGCTGCGGCTCAAGCTGCTCGCCGATGCGGGCCTCGTCGGGCTGCCCAACGCGGGCAAATCAACCTTCATCAACGGCGTCACCAATGCGCAGGCCAAGGTCGGCGCTTATGCCTTTACCACGCTGCGCCCGCAGCTTGGGGTGGTCAGCCACAAGGGCAATGAGTTTGTCGTCGCCGACATCCCCGGCCTGATCGAGGGCGCCGCCGACGGCGCCGGGGTCGGCGACCGCTTCCTCGGCCATATCGAACGCTGCCGCGTCCTGCTTCATCTGGTCGACGCCAATGACGAGGATGTCGCCACCAGCTACCGCATCGTCCGCGACGAGCTCGAAGCCTATGGCGCCGAGCTGATCGACAAGCCAGTGATCGTCGCGCTCAACAAGATCGACACCCTCGACGATGAACTGGTTGCTGCGCTGTCGGCCGAGCTGGCCGAAGCCAGCGGCGCGCCCGTCATGGCGCTGTCGGGCGCCAGCGGTGCGGGCGTGCCCGCGATCCTCGACAAGCTGCTCGAAATCATCGGCCCCGAAAAACGCCCGGTTGTCCGCAACGAAGACGGCGAAGAAACGACCGACTGGTCGCCAGTCTAGAGTCAGAAGCTTAGGAACTTAATCGGGGCGCGCGCCTTGTAGCATAAACAACAAGGAATTCCGGATGTTCTCTCCCCGTCGTGCGATCAAGTTTCTGCTCTGCGCTTCGCCCATTCTCGGCGTCGCCGCATTTCCCGCCGACGCACAGGATACCACCAGCAGCGCCGAAAAGCGCACCCGCGTCATCCTCGGGCCGCAGCTGTCGCCGTCCTGGCCGGGATCGAAAGATCTGTCGTTCGGCCCCTATGTCGATGTCTCGCGTGAGCGCGTTGGAACCGACTTCACCTTCGAAGCCGCCGACGAGAGCTTTGGCGGACCGCTGATCCAGTCCGGCAATTTTGCTTTCGGGCCGGCGCTGGGCTTCATCGGCAAACGCACCGCCGCCGACATCGGCGCCGATCTGCCTAAAGTGGGCTTTTCGTTCGAAGCCGGTGGGTTTGCGCAGGTCAATGTGACCCCGGCGATCCGGGTCCGCGTCGAAGGCCGCAAGGCGCTGAGCGGTCACAAAGGCTGGGTCGGCGAAGTCAGCGCCGACTATATCGCGCGCGAGGGCGACGACTGGCTGTTCTCGATCGGCCCGCGCGTAACGCTGGGCGATGCCAAATTTTCTAACGCCTATTTCGGCGTGACCCCCGCCGCCGCACTGACCTCCGGGCTGCCCGCCTATGATACCGACGGCGGGATCCATTCGGTCGGTGTGACCGCCGGCTATCACCGGATGCTTGGTCGAAATTGGGGCGCCGCGATTTACGGTCGCTACGACCGGCTAGTCGGCGATGCGGCAGACTCGCCGGTGACGCGCCAACTCGGCAGCCGCAGCCAGCCGTCGGTCGGCGTCGCGCTCAGCTATACCTTCGGCGGCCCTCGCTGACGTAATAGCATTGGCGCGGGCGGCGGCGCGCGCTATCGGCGGCGTCATGTTGTTCGCGCCCACATCTTGCCCGAGGCTGATCGTCAAAATCGGGTCGGCGCTGCTCGTCGATCCCGACGGCGCGGTGCGGCGTGACTGGCTGGCGGGCATCGCCGCCGACATTGCTGAACGAACCCGCGCGGGCCAGCAGGTCGCGGTCGTTTCGTCGGGCGCCATCGCGCTCGGCGCGCGGCGGTTGGGACTGGCCAAGGGCGGGCGCGGGACGCTGGAGGATGCACAGGCAGCCGCCGCTACGGGACAGATCGCGCTGTCGCAGGTGTGGGCCGAGGTGCTGGCGGCCGAAGGGCTGACCGCGGCGCAGATATTGGTGACGCTCGACGATCTGGAGGACCGGCGGCGTTATCTGAATGCCGCGGCAACGCTCGACCGACTGCTCAGCCTAAGCGTCGTGCCGATCATCAACGAGAATGACAGCGTCGCGACCGAGGAAATCCGCTTTGGCGACAACGACCGGCTGGCGGCGCGCGTCGCGCAGGCGGCGGGCGCGGGCGGTGTCGTGCTGCTGTCCGACATCGACGGACTTTACGACAAGAACCCGGCGCTGCCCGGCGCGAACCATATCGCGCGGATCGAGCGCATCGACGCGGCTATCGAGGCGATGGCCGATACCGGATCGGCGTCAGGCATGGGATCGGGCGGCATGGTGTCGAAGATTGCCGCCGCGCGCATCGCCAACGCCGCGGGCGCGCATCTGGCGATCGCATCGGGACGCATCGACCGGCCGCTGTCGACCGCAGCGCGGCACAGCCTGTTCGTCGCCGAAAAAGGCGCGAGCGCACGCAAGGCGTGGCTCGCCGGTGGGCTGACCGCGAAAGGGCGGCTGACCGTCGACGCCGGGGCGGCGCGCGCACTGCGCGGCGGCGCCAGCCTGCTCGCCGCCGGGGTCAGCGGCGTTTCGGGCAGCTTTGCCCGCGGCGACGTACTCGACATCGTCGGCCCAGACGGCGCGGTGATCGCGCGCGGCCTGTCGGAGTATCCCGCCTCCGACGCCGCAACCATCGTCGGCCTTGGCCGCGAAGCGCAGGAAGCCGCACTCGGCTATGCGCCGCGCAGCGCGATGGTCCACCGCGACCATATGGTGCTGCTGTGACCGGGCGCGTGCTGGCGATGACCGGCGCGACGGGCTTCGTCGGCGGCGCGACGATGCGGCAGGCGATCGCTGCCGGTTGGCATGTCCGCGCCCTCACCCGCCGCCCGCAACCGGGTCGCGAGGGCGTGACCTGGATCGCGGGCGCGCTCGACGACATGGGCAGCCTGGCCGAGATGGCCACGGGCAGCGATGTCGTGATGCACATTGCCGGGGTGGTCAATGTCCCGACCCGCGCTGCGTTCGAGGCAGGCAATGCCTGGGCGACCGCCAATGTTATCGACGCAGCGCGCACCGCCGGGGTAACGCGCTTCGTCCATGTCTCGTCGCTCGCCGCGCGCGAACCCGGCCTGTCCGACTATGGCTGGTCGAAGGAACGCGCCGAGGCCGTCGTGACCGCCAGCGGGCTTGACTGGACGATCGTCCGCCCGCCCGCGGTGTTCGGTCCCGGCGACTCCGAAATGCTTGACCTGTTCCGCATGGCGCGGCGCGGCATCGCGCTGTTGCCGCCGCGCGGACGCATGTCGGCGATCTATGTCGAGGATCTGGCGCGCCTGCTCGTGGCGCTGGCCGCCGATCGCAGCGTGAGCATCGGCGCGATTTACGAACCCGATGATGGCCGACCGACCGGCTGGTCGCACCGCAGCTTTGCCCGCGCGATCGGACGCGCAGTGGGGCGCAGCCATGTTTCGACGCTTGCGGTCCCCGGCGCGGTGCTGAAGGCTGGCGGGCGGATCGACAGACTCGTCCGCCGCGGCCGCGCCAAACTGACCCCCGACCGCGCGCGCTATATCGCGCATCCCGACTGGGTGGCGACCGCGGGCGCGCAACCCCCCGCCGACCTGTGGCATCCCGAACACGGCACCGACGACGCACTCGCCGAAACGGTGCGCTGGTACCGCACCAAAGGATGGCTCTGACGTCGTCCATGGGGCCACATGACCCGCCGGTCGAAGCGTGCATTGCCAACGGCCAGCCGCATCCCTAGGTTCGCAGCCATGACCGAAACCACCGCCACCCCTCCGAACGATCCCGCCGGCCCCTGGGCGATCCCCGTGCGCCGCCCGCTCCCCGGCGACGACCAACCCAAATCGCGGACCAGTTTCCCGCGCAAGGTGTGGAATCTGCTCGTCGGGATCAAGGACGCGCTGGCGCTGATCTTTCTGCTGCTGTTCTTCGTCGCGCTGTTCGGCCTGCTCGCCGGACGCCCCAACGCCGGACTGCCGGTCAGCAAAGGCGCCTTGCTGATCGAACTCGACGGCGTGGTCAGCGAACAGCCGGCCGAGGTCGATACCATCACCGCGCTGTCGGGCGGCAACCAGCTCAAGGAAATCCGCGTCCGCGACGTCGTTCACTCGCTCGAAACCGCCGCGAACGACCAGCGCATCACCTCGGTCGTGCTCGATCTCGACCGTTTCCTCGGCGGCGGCCAGGTTTCGCTCGCCGAAATCGGTCAGGCGATCGACAAGGTTCGCGCCCAGAAAAAGCCGGTGCTCGCCTTTGCCACCGCCTACACCACCGACAGCTATCAGATTGCATCGCACGCCAGCGAAGTGTGGGCGGACAGCGTCGGCGGCGTTGCGATCGCCGGTCCGGGAGGATCGCGGCTTTATTACAAAGGCTTGATGGACCGGCTGGGCATCACCGCGAACATCTATCGCGTCGGCACCTTCAAAAGCGCGGTTGAACCCTTCCTCCGCGGCGACCAGTCGCCCGAAGCGAAAGAGGCCAATCTCGCCTACGCCAGCGTGCTGTGGGACAATTGGCTGA
The DNA here is from genome assembly GCF_002454115.1 of Sphingopyxis sp. UBA6723. Taxonomy (GTDB): domain Bacteria; phylum Pseudomonadota; class Alphaproteobacteria; order Sphingomonadales; family Sphingomonadaceae; genus Sphingopyxis. The sequence goes on from NZ_DKIH01000011.1 coordinate 271,013, forward strand.
CCGACGTCAAAAAAGCGCGTCCGGCGGCCAAGGTCGACGCCTATATCGCCGACACCGCGGCCGCGGTGCGCGCGGCGGGCAATGATATGTCGAAGGCATCGCTCGACGCGGGACTGATCGACAAAGTCGGCAGCCGCATGGCGTTCAACACCCGCGTCGCCGAAATCAGCGGCGCTTATGACGACAGCAAGCCGTGGGAATATAATGCGATCCCGCTGGAAAACTGGGTCGCCGCCAATCCCCCTGCAAAAAAGGGCAGCGCGATCGCGGTCGTCCCGCTCGTCGGTGAAATCGTCGATGGCGAGGCGCCGACAGGCGTCGCTGGCGGCACCACCGTCGCCCAGCACATCCTCGACGCCGCCGCCGACAGCAGCACCAAGGCGATTGTGCTGCGGGTCGACTCGCCTGGCGGGTCGGTGCTGGCGTCCGAAGAAATCCGTCAGGCGCTGCTTGCGGCCAAGGCCAAGAAGCTGCCGATCGTCGTGTCGATGGCCAATGTCGCGGCGTCGGGCGGTTATTGGGTTTCGACCCCCGCCGACCGCATCTTTGCCGAGCCCGAGACGATCACCGGGTCGATCGGCGTGTTCGGCATCCTGCCCAGCTTCGAACAGGCGCTGGGCAAGATCGGAGTTACCGCTGACGGCATTGCCACGACGCCGCTATCGGGCCAGCCGGACGTTTTCGGCGGCGTGAACGAGGAGTTCAACGCGCTGGCGCAGGCGAGCGTAGAGGACATCTACGCTCGCTTCACCGGGCTGGTAGCAAAGAGTCGCAAGCAGCCGCTGGAGAAGGTTCAGGCGATCGCCGAAGGGCGCGTGTGGGCGGGCGGCACCGCGCGCCAGCTGGGCCTGGTCGATCAGTTCGGCGGCCTGCCCGAGGCGCTGGCGGCGGCGGCGAAACTCGCCAAGGTCGAGGGGGATTTCCACGCGCGATATTATGAGGACGAGCCGAGCGAATTTTCGAAAATGCTCGCCAGCTGGGGCAGAGGCGAAGAAGAAACCGCCGCCGCCCCGCGCGGCTGGTTCGGCATCGCCGCGATGAACCGCCAGCTGACCGAACGGCGGCTGATGCAGGATATGGCGCTGCTGACTCAGACCGGGTCGGTGCAGGCCGCATGTCTCGACTGCCGCGGCTTTCTGCCCGCGGTGCCGCGGGCGGGTGCGGCGGAAGCGAAGGGGTTCTTTGCGACGATGGCGTTGTTGTTAAAATAACCGTTCGTCATTGCGAGGAGCGAAGCGACGCGGCAATCCAGAGTGTGCGGTAACCGCCCTGGACCGGTAGGCCTACGGCCGCCTACGGCTCCGCTTCGCTCGCAATGACGTATCACTAGACGACGGCTAACGCTCAGGCCGCCACCCCGACAGCCTTAGCATGGTCGGCAATCGCACCTGCCAATGTCTCGACAAGCGCCAGCGGCAGATCATGCCCCATGCCGGGGATCGTCAGCAACCGCGCGCCCGCGATATTGTCCGCGGTGTCGCGCCCCGCGGCGAGCGGGACCAGTGGATCATCCTCGCCATGCACGACTAACGTCGGTGCGGTGATCGTTTTCAGCAAGTCGCGGCGGTCGCCATCGGCAACAATTGCCGCCATTTGCCGCGCGACCCCCTGCGGGTACCAGCCGCGCTCGAAGTCGGCGCGGACGCGGCGCTGGAGCCGCTCCTCCGCCGCCGGATAGGCCGGGCTGCCGATCACCCGCGCGGCGCGCACGGAATAAGCGATCATATCCTCGGGATCGCCGCTCATCGGGCGGTTCGCGAGCACCTGCATCGCTTCCTTGCGCGCCCGCGGGAGACGGCGGTTGCCGGTGCTCGACATGATCGAGGTCAGCGACAGAGTGCGATCGGGGTAGCGCGCCGCAATATGCTGCGCGATCATCCCGCCCATCGACGCCCCGACAATATGCGCGCGATCGATCACCAGATGGTCGAGCAGGGCGATACCGTCGGCCGCCATGTCGGCGAGCGTATAGGCGGGACGCACGGGCAGGCCGATCGCCGCCTTCACGAACATCCATTTCAGGTTCGGCACCCCCGCAGCGTCAAATCGCGTCGACAGTCCGACATCGCGATTGTCGTAACGGATGGTGCGAAAGCCATGCGCGTTCAGCGCATCGACGAATTCGTCGGGCCACAGCGTCAGCTGCCCGCCCAGCCCCATCACCAGCAAGATCGTGGGCGCGTCGCGCGGTCCTTTGTCCTCATAGGTGATATTGATGCCGTTGGCAGTCGTCTGCGCGATAGTCATGCTGCGGAAATCCTTTGGCCGATTTCCGCCACCATGGCGCAGTTGACGCGAACGTCAAGCCAGCGCCTATGCCCCGGTTTTGCGATCGCGATAGGCGGGCAGCGCAAGCGACCAGCGGATCGCCGCGCCGCGCAGGATGAACCCGGCCACCGCGCCCACCACCGCCGCAACCGGCGTGCCGACCCCTAGCCACATGAGCAACAGGAAAAGCCCCGACGCGAGCGCCGCCGCGGTAACATAGATTTCCGGACGCACGATGATCGACGGCACGCCGGCCAAGATGTCGCGGATCGTGCCGCCGACGCAGCCGGTGATCACGCCCATCAGCAATGCCGGTGCAGGCGGCACACCCCACGCCAGCGCCTTGGCGGTACCGAAGACCGCATAGGCCGCCAGCCCGACCGCATCCGCCCATTCAAGCAATTGCCCCTGCCACCAGCGTTCGGGGGTGATCCACACGATCAGCGCGATCGCAATGCATACCGCAGAAATCGCGCCGTCCTGCACCCAGAACACCGGCGCACCGATCAGCAGATCGCGCACGCTGCCACCGCCAACCCCGGTAACCAGCGCAAAGAAGCTGGCGGTGACGAGCGTCTGGCGCAACCGCACCGCCATCAACGCCCCTGACAGCGCGAACACGCCGATACCCGCCAGGTCGAGCAAGCGGACGATCAGGATGTTGTCGATGTCGGGCACGTGTGGCCCCCTTCGTCAGACGTGGATCGGCTTGCCCGTGACCGCCATCGCCGCTTCCTTCACCGCCTCGCTGTGCGTCGGGTGGGCGTGACAGGTATAGGCGATGTCTTCGGACGTTGCGCCAAATTCCATCGCAATTGCGGCTTCGGCGATCATTGTGCCCGCAACGCTGGCAATGCACCACACCCCGAGCACGCGGTCGGTTTTCGCGTCCGCAATGATTTTCACAAAGCCGTCGGGTTCGTGGTTGGTCTTGGCACGGCTGTTGCCCGCCATCGGGAATTTGCCGACCTTGACCTCGCCCTTTTCCCTGGCTTGCTCTTCGGTCAGGCCGACCCCGGCGATTTCGGGCCAGGTATAAACGACCGACGGGATGACATCATGGTTCACGATGCCCGTCTGGCCCGCGATATTCTCGGCGCAGGCGATGCCCTCGTCCTCGGCCTTGTGCGCGAGCATCGGGCCAGGGATCACGTCGCCGATGGCCCAGATGCCCGGCACCTGGGTGCTGAAATCATGGTCGGTTTCGATCTGGCCGCGCGCGTTGACCGCAAGCCCCGCCTTGTCGAGCGCCAGCCCGTCGGTGTTCGGGCGCCGCCCGATCGACACCAGCACGACATCGGCCTCGAGCGTCTCCGCGTCGCCGCCCGCAGCTGGTTCGAGCGTCAGGACGGCCTTCTTGCCCTTGACCGCCGCGCCGGTGACCTTGGTCTTCAGCTTGAATTCGATGCCCTGCTTCTTGAAGATGCGGTTCGCATCCTTGCGAATATCGGCGTCCATGCCGGGCAGGATCTGGTCGAGAAACTCGACACAGGTGACCTTCGCGCCCAGACGGCGCCACACGCTGCCCAGCTCGAGCCCGATCACGCCGCCGCCGATGACGACCATATGATCCGGCACCTTGGCGAGTTCGAGCGCGCCGGTCGAATCGACGATGATCTGCTTGTCGTTATCGACGTTGACACCCGGCAGCGGAGTGACCGACGATCCGGTGGCGATGATGATGTTCTTGGCGCGATAGGTCTTGCCTGCGATCTCGACGCTGTCCTTGCCGGTGAAGGCGGCATAGCCTTTCAGCCAGTCGACCTTGTTCTTCTTGAACAGGAATTCGATCCCGCCGGTCAGCCCCTTGACTGCGTCGATGCGCTGGGCGTGCATCGCGGGCAGGTTCAGCTTGGGGGTCACGTCGATCCCCATCTTCGCCATCATGCCGTTGGCCGCGGCATCATAATATTCCGACGCGTGGAGCATCGCCTTCGACGGGATGCAGCCGACGTTGAGGCAGGTGCCGCCCAGCGTCGCGCGGCCGTCGGCGCAAGCGGTTTTGAGCCCCAGCTGCGCCGCGCGGATCGCGGCCACATAACCGCCGGGGCCGGCACCGATGACAAGGACGTCGTAGTCGTAATCAGCCATTTCAAACTCCGTTCGTCATCCCAGCGAAAGCTGGGATCGCTGGCTGCCAAGAGCGACGCCAGGGGGATAGCGGCCCCAGCTTTCGCTGGGGCGACGGCACTACAAATCGATCAGCAACCGCGTCGGATCCTCGATCGCTTCCTTGATCGTCTTGAGGAAGGTCACCGCCTCGCGCCCATCGATCAGGCGGTGGTCATAGCTGAGCGCCAGATACATCATCGGGCGGATCACAATCTCGCCGTTCCGCACAACCGGGCGATCCTCGATGCGGTGGAGGCCGAGCACTGCCGACTGCGGCGGGTTGATGATTGGGGTCGACATCAGGCCGCCGAACACGCCGCCGTTCGAGATGGTGAAGGTACCGCCGGTCATGTCGTCCATCGTCAGCGTGCCGTCCTTGGCGCGCTTGCCGAGGTCGGCGATCGCCTTTTCGATCTCAGCAAAGCTCAGGCCGTCGGCGTTGCGGACGACAGGCACGACGAGGCCGTTGGGCGCACTGACCGCGACCGAGACGTCGAGATAGTCGTGATAGACGATTTCGTCGCCGTCGATCCGCGCGTTGACCGCCGGGATGTCGTGCGCGGCGAGCGCGACCGCCTTGGTAAAAAAGCTCATGAAGCCAAGGCGGACGCCATGCTTCTTTTCGAACGTCTCGCGATATTTGTCGCGCGTCGCCATCACCGCCGACATGTCGACGTCGTTGAACGTCGACAGCATCGCCGCGGTATCCTGCGCCGATTTCAGCCGCTTGGCGATCGTCTGGCGCATCCGCGTCATTTTCACGCGTTCTTCGCGGCGGCCCGGCGTGCCCGATGCGGCAGGCGCGGCTGCGGGAGCCGGAGCGGCTGCGGGTGCCTCAGGCGCAGCATTTGCCGCAGCAAGAACATCTTCCTTGGTCAGGCGGCCGTCCTTGCCGGTGCCTTTGATCTTGCTGGGGTCGAGGCCATGTTCGAGCACCAGGCGGCGGACCGCCGGCGACAGGGTGGTCACGCCATCGCCGCTGTCCTCGGTCGCGGGCGCCGGAGCGGTCGCGGCAGGAGCAGGAGCAGCGGCTTCGGCTTTTGTAGCGGGCGCGGCAGCCTTGCCGTCACCCGCTTCGATCGTCGCAATCGTCGCTCCGACATTGACGGTGTCGCCGACCGCGGCGACCTGCTTGCCCATCACCCCGGCCACCGGCGACGGCACCTCGACCGCGACCTTGTCGGTCTCGAGGCTGGCGATCGGCTCGTCCAGCGCAACCGCCTCACCCGGCTGTTTCAGCCATTCGCCGATCGTCGCTTCGGTAACGCTTTCGCCCAGCGTGGGGACTTTGACTTCGGTGCTCATAGGTGCAGTTCCTTGGGAGGCTTAAGCTTGGGCTCAGGCTTTATTCTTGCTTCGGCGGATTTCGGCACGGACGCTCAGGCCCAGCGCATCAGCGACCAGCGCCGCCTGCTCGGTTTGGTGGCGGCTCATCAGGCCCGTCGCGGGCGATGCGGCGGCAGCGCGGCCGGCATAGCGCGGTCGCATACCCTTTTTGCCCGCTTCGGTCAGTGCGTTCTCGATCAGCTCGTTGACAAAGAACCAGCTGCCGTTGTTGCGCGGCTCTTCCTGCGCCCACACCACGTCCTCCAGCTTCGGCATGCGCTTCAGCCGCACGGCGAGCGGGTCGCCGGGGAAGGGATAAAGCTGTTCGATGCGGATCACCGTCGTGTCGGTCAGCCCCGCGGCGTCGCGCGCTTCCATCAGGTCGTACCCGACCTTGCCCGAACACAGCACGACGCGCTTGACGTCACCGTCGGCGGGCGCGGTGCGGTCGGACATGATGCGGCGGAAATGCGCCTCGCCGATAAAGTCGCTGCGCTGCGACACTGCCAGCTTGTGACGCAGCAGCGATTTCGGTGTCATGATGATCAGCGGCTTGCGGAACGGGCGCAGCATCTGGCGGCGCAGGACGTGGAAATAGTTCGACGGGGTCGAAATGTTACACACCTGGATATTGTCGCCCGCGCACAGTTGCAGGAAGCGTTCGAGGCGCGCCGAGCTATGCTCAGGCCCCTGCCCTTCATAGCCGTGCGGCAGCAGCATCACGAGCCCGTTGGCGCGCAGCCATTTGGCTTCGCCCGACGCGATGAACTGGTCGATCATGATCTGTGCGCCATTGGCGAAATCGCCGAACTGCGCTTCCCAGAGCACCAGGCTCTTCGGATCGGCCATCGCATAGCCATATTCGAAACCGAGCACGCCATATTCGGACAGCGGGCTGTCGAGCACTTCGAACCGGCCGTGCGGGACGGTGGTCAGCGGCACATATTTGCGCTCGTCCTTTTGGTCGACCCAGACGGCGTGGCGCTGGCTGAAGGTACCGCGCCCCGAATCCTGCCCCGACAGACGGACCTGATAGCCCTCGCTGAGCAAAGTACCGAAAGCGAGGCTTTCGGCGGTCGCCCAGTCGAACACTTCCTTGTCGCTCTTGTCGGCGAACATCGCGCCGCGCGCGTCGATCACGCGGCGGAGCGTCTTGTGGACGTCGAGATCGGCGGGGACGGTGGTCATGATCCGGCCGATCGAATCGAACAGCTTCTCACTGACCCCGGTCGAGATATTGCGGCGCGAATTTTCGGGATCGGCAGGAGCGTGCAGCCCCGACCAGCGCCCGGCAAACCAGTCGGCCTTGTTCGGCTTGTAGCTTTTGGCACCCTCGAAATCATCTTCGAGCCGCGCGATGAACTCGGCGCGGCGGGCGTCGGCCCAACCGGCGTCGATCACGCCTTCGCTTTCGAGCTTCGCGGCGCACAGCTGTGACACCGGCGGATGTTGGCGGATACGCGCATACATCAACGGCTGGGTGAACGACGGCTCGTCACCCTCATTGTGGCCAAAGCGGCGATAGCACCACATGTCGATCACGACGTCGCGCTTGAACTGCTGGCGGAAATCGATCGCGAGCTTGCACGCAAAGGTCACCGCTTCGGGATCATCGCCGTTGACGTGCAGGATCGGCGCCATCACGCCCTTCGCCACGTCCGACGGATAGGGCGACGAGCGCGCATATTGCGGGCTGGTCGTGAAACCGATCTGGTTGTTGACGATGAAGTGGATGCAGCCACCGGTATTGTAGCCGCGGATGCCCGAGAAACCGAGGCATTCCCACACAATCCCCTGCCCCGCAAACGCCGCGTCGCCGTGGATCAGCACGGGCAGCACCTGTTCATGCTTGGTCAGATCGTCGCGCACCACCTGCTGCGCGCGCACCTTGCCGAGCACGACCGGGTCGACCGCTTCGAGATGCGACGGGTTCGGGACCAGCGACATATGCACCGACGCGCCGCCGAACTCGCGGTCGGTCGAGGTGCCCAAGTGATATTTGACGTCGCCCGAGCCACCGATGTCGTCGGGGTTCGCCGATCCGCCGGCAAATTCGTGGAAGATGATCTTGTACGGCTTGGCCATCACGTTCGCGAGCATGTTGAGACGCCCGCGATGCGCCATGCCATAGACGATTTCCTTGACCCCGTATTGGCCGCCATATTTGATAATGGCTTCCATCGCGGGGATCATGCTCTCGCCGCCGTCGAGCCCGAAACGCTTGGTCCCGACATATTTCTTGGCGAGGAATTTTTCCCATTCCTCAGCCTCGATCACCTTGTTCAGAATGGCGCGTTTGCCTTCGACCGAAAATTCGATGATCTTGTCGGCGCCTTCCATCCGCTCCTGCAGGAACTGGCGCTCTTTCAAGTCGGCGATGTGCATATATTCGAGGCCGACATTGCCGCAATAATTGGCGCGCAGGATCGCGACAATCTCACGCACCGTCGCGCGCTCCAGCCCCAGCGTGCCGCCCAGCCACACCGGTCGGTCCTGATCGGCGCCGACAAAGCCATGATATTCGGGGGTGAGATCCGCGGGCAACTCGCGCTGGCTGAGCCCCAGCGGATCAAGATTGGCGGCCAGATGCCCGCGCACGCGATAGGTGCGGATCAGCATCATCGCGCGGATCGAATCATTGGCGGCGCGCTCGACTTCGGCATTCGACAGCGGCGCACCGCCCTTGGCGGCGGCGGCCTTGACCGCAACCTGCATCTGCTGCGGATCGAGCGCGGCGGTCAGGTCGTCGCTGTCCATCTGCGGCCAGTTCTTCGGCGCCCAGCTCGGGCCGGCCTGCGGCTCGTCGATGTCAAAGCTTTGTCGTTCGAGGTTCATTTCGCTAACCTATCCGTGCCCCTGCAAAGGCAGGGGCCCATCACCTACAGTTGAAATATGGCGCCGACGGGACTGACCTGCATCAGCCCTGAATTTCGAACCATAAATCCCGCCATTCAGGATTCATGTCCTCGATCATGCGGACCTTCCAACTGCGTTTCCATTTCTTGATCTGCCATTCGCGCTTGCGCGCTTCCTGCAGATCCTCATGCACTTCATACCAGACCAATAACGTACAGCCGTGGGACTTCGTAAATCCTTCGATCAACATCTCGCGGTGTTGAAAGACACGCTGCACCAAAATCGCGGTCGATCCTGTATAGATGGCGCCGTTTTTCCGGTTTGCCATCATATACACCGCGCCGCTCTTCATGACTCACCGCGTTGGGTGATGGGCCCCTGCCTTCGCAGGGGCACACGCAAGAGAGAGCGGTGTAGAAATCAAACGCGCTCTCTCAGCACTTCGACCAACGTCGTGCCGAGTTCGGACGGGCTGGCCGACATGGTGATGCCCGCGGCCTCCATTGCCGCGATCTTGCTTTCGGCGTCGCCCTTGCCGCCCGACACGATCGCGCCGGCGTGGCCCATACGGCGGCCCGGAGGAGCGGTGCGGCCCGCGATGAAGCCCGCCATCGGCTTTTTGCGGCCGCGCTTCGCTTCGTCGATCAGGAACTGCGCCGCCTGCTCTTCGGCGTCGCCGCCGATTTCGCCGATCATGATGATCGACTTGGTCGCTTCGTCGGCGAGGAAGAGTTCGAGCACGTCGATGAAATTGGTGCCGTTGACCGGATCGCCGCCGATGCCGACCGCGGTCGTCTGGCCCAGCCCCGCATTGGTCGTCTGGAACACCGCTTCATAGGTGAGCGTGCCCGAGCGCGAGACGACGCCGACGCTGCCCTTCGAGAAAATGCTGCCGGGCATGATGCCGATCTTGCATTCGCCGGGGGTCAACACGCCAGGGCAGTTCGGGCCGATCAGACGCGACTTCGAACCTGACAGCGCGCGCTTCACCTTGACCATGTCGAGCACCGGAATGCCTTCGGTGATGCACACGATCAGCGGAATTTCGGCATCGATCGCCTCGAGGATCGAGTCGGCGGCGAACGGCGGCGGAACATAAATGCAGCTCGCGGTCGCACCGGTCGCGGCCTTGGCTTCTTCGACGGTGTTGAAGTTCGGCAGGCCGATGTGCGTCGTGCCGCCTTTGCCCGGCGTCACGCCGCCGACCATCTGCGTGCCATAAGCCAGCGCCTGTTCGGTGTGGAAAGTGCCGGTGGCGCCGGTCATCCCTTGCGTGATGACCTTGGTATTCTTGTCGATGAGAATGCTCATAGGATTTCGTTCCGTTGCTCGTGCCCCTGCGAAGGCAGGGGCCCATCTCCAAATCTATCAGCCACCCGCCGCCCGTTCTGGCGAGCGCAGGTGATGGGCCCCTGCCTTCGCAGGGGCACAGACATTAAGCGAGGCTAGAATCGAGCGCCTTGCACGCGTCGAGCAGTTCCTTGACCGCGTCGACCGACACCTGCAGACCCGCCTTGTCTTCGGCATCGAGTTCGATCTCGACGATCTTTTCGACCCCGCCCGCACCGATCATTACCGGCACGCCGACGTAGAGGCCGTCAAGGCCGTACTGACCGTCGACATAGGCGGCGCAGGGCAAGATGCGCTTCTGGTCGCCCAGATAGGCTTCGGCCATCGCGATGCCGCTGGCTGCGGGCGCGTAGAACGCCGAGCCGGTGCCGAGCAGCGCGACGATTTCGCCGCCGCCGCCGCGGGTGCGCTTGACGATCGCGTCGATTTTGTCCTGGCTCGACAGGCCCATCTTGACGAGGTCGGGAACGGGGATGCCGTTGACGGTCGAGTAGCGGACGACGGGAACCATCGTGTCGCCATGGCCGCCGAGGACGAAGGTGTTCACATCCTTCACCGACACGTCGAATTCGTCGGCGATGAAGTGGCTGAAGCGCGCGGAGTCGAGCACGCCGGCCATGCCGACGACCTTGTTATGCGGCAGGCCCGAGAATTCGCGCAGCGCCCACACCATGGCGTCGAGCGGGTTGGTGATGCAGATGACGAAGGCGTCGGGGGCGTTGGCCTTGATGCCCTCACCCACGGCCTTCATGACCTTCAGGTTGATACCGAGCAGATCGTCGCGGCTCATGCCCGGCTTGCGAGCGACACCCGCGGTGACGATGATGACATCGGCGCCCGCGATGTCGGCATAGTCGTTCGAGCCGGTGATCTTCGCGTCAAAGCCCGCGATCGGGCCAACCTGCGACAGGTCGAGCGCCTTGCCTTGCGGTACGCCTTCGACGACGTCGAACAGGACGACATCGCCGAGTTCCTTTTGCGCGGCGAGCAGCGCCAGCGTCCCGCCGATATTCCCGGCTCCGATCAATGCGATCTTCTTGCGTCCCATGGCGCGCGGCACTCCCTTCCTGGCAAGCCCGGCAATGCTTCACAGACCGGCGGCACACGGGCTAAAGTGCCATCCCGATCCCAAGACTGGGGTCGCCCCTACGCCGATTCCCTTAACGAAACAACCGCGAAAAGGTCGAAAATCCGCCTTTTTTTGCAAATAGTTCGCAATAACAAAAAGCGGTGTTGCCGCTGACCTCGCGCGGGTTTGAATGGACAATGTTGTGCTTGCATGACAGGTTTAGGACCATCGGGGGATGGCCGCATGGCCGAGTTAACCCTCCTTTATCGCTGGGGTGCTAGGCGCGAGCGGATGACGCGGGCAATTATCAGTTTCGATACCGAATTATCGGCCGGACTGTACCAGCGCGGCGCCGACGCGCGCGCCAATTTCGAAAGCTCGATCCTCGGCCGCTGCCGCGACGGCGATTTCGGCATCCATTTCCAGATGGACATGCTCGAACGCCATGGGCTGACCGGGGTGTTCTTCATCGATCCGATGCCGGCGCTGGTCTATGGCCCCGAAGTCATCGATGCGATCGTGCGCCCCGTCGTCGAGCGCGGGCACGAGGTGCAGGTGCATATCCACACCGAATGGCTGGCCTTCGCACGTTTCAACCCGGTGGGGCGGCTGACCGGCCGCAACATCGGCGATTTTCCCCTGCCCGCGCAAAAGAAGCTGATCGCGCTGGCGCGGGACATATTGGTGGGCGCGGGCGCGCCCAAACCGAACGCCTTTCGCGCCGGAAATTTCGGCGCCAATGATGATACGCTGCGCGCGCTGGCCGCGCTGGGCTTTCGTTTCGACAGCAGCTTTAACGGCGCGTATCTGGGCCACGGCTGTGCGATCTCGCTCGATGCGAGCAATCTGGGGATGCGCGAGCATCATGGCATCGTCGAAGTGCCGGTCAGCGGCCTGATGGACCGCGCGAGTCGCTTTCGCCCCGCGCAGCTATGCGCAATGTCCGAAGAGGAAATGCGCGACGCGCTCGACCATTCGGCGGCCAGCGGCGCGATCCAGTTTTCGGCGTTCAGCCACAGTTTCGAATTGCTCAGCCGCGATCGCAAGGTAGCCAACCGGCTCGCCATATCGCGGATGGAGGCGCTGTGCCGCGCCGTGGCCAACGATCCGCGGGTGACCAGCGGCGGTCTTGCCACTCTGCCCGCACCGCCCCCTCGTCCCCGCCGCATTCAGGTTCCCGCCCCGCGCCCGCTGCGCACGTTGCGCCGCGTCATTCAGCAGGGGCTGGGCCATCTCGCGCATGAAGTGCGCTATGTCCGCGACGTCATTGCCGTGACGATCAATTCATCACGCTGGGGAAAAATTGTCAGCGGCGTCCTGTTGGCCATGGCCTAGCGCGAGATAGTCGTCGGACTGCATTTCGGACAAGCGGCTGGCGGTGCGTTCGAACTCGAACGCGCCATCGCCTGCGACGTAAAGATCATCCGGCATCGCCGCGGCGCTGGCCAGCAGCTTGACCTTATATTCGTACAGCGCGTCGATCAGGGTGACAAAGCGCGCCGCCTCGTTGCGGTTTTCCGGCCCCATGCGTGGGATGCCGACGATAATCACCGTGTGGAAATGCCGCGCCACCGCCAGATAGTCGGATGCGCCGCGCGCTTCTGCGCACAGCCGCTTGAACGAAAAAACCGCGACGCCTTTCAACGCTTTCGGCACGTGCAGCGCCCGCCCCCCGCCCAGGTCGAGATCGAGCGTCGGGACATGAGCGCGATCCTCGGGCGGATAATCGGTCAGGCGGAAAAAGGCCGCCGACAGCGCCGCACTCGCCGCCTCGTCGGCGGGCACGAACCAGCGCGCGCCATCGCCCAGCCGGTCGCGGCGATAATCGGTCGGGCCGTTCAAGCCCATCACGTCAAGCTTCGCTTCGACCAGCGCGATGAAGGGCAGGAAATGCTCACGGTTGAGCCCGTCCTTGTACAGGTCGCTCGGCGGACGGTTCGAGGTCGCGACCACCGTCACCCCGCGATCGATCAGCGCGGTGAACAGCCGCGAAAGGATCATCGCATCGGCGCTGTTGTTCACCACCATCTCGTCGAACGCGAGGCAGCGGGTGTTTTCAACGAGAGCGTCGGCGACCAGCGGGATCGGATCGCCCGCCTCGCTTTTGCGCACCTCGCGCATCCGCGCATGGACGTCGAGCATGAAAGCGTGGAAATGGACGCGCCGTTTGCGCTGGATATGGAGCTGGTCATAGAACAGGTCCATCAGCATCGACTTGCCGCGCCCCACCGCCCCCCACAGATAGACACCGCGCGGGCTCTCGGGCTTGCGCCCGGTGAGTCGCCACAGCAAGCTGCCACGCGGCGGCACCGCCTCCAGCTCAGCCTGCAACGCGTTCAGCCGCTCGGCGGCGGCGCGCTGTTCGGCGTCGGGGCGGAGTTCGCCGCCCGCGACGAGCGCGTCATAGGCCGCCAGCACCGACATCAGCCGCGATCCTTGCTCGCCTTGCGAATGGTCCCCGCAAAGCTGAGGACGATATGACTGTCGCCTTCACCCTGCACCACCAAGCCGCGCAGAAAGATCAGGCGACCCGTCTCGCGCACCAGTTCGACCACGGCGTCCAATGGCTCGCCCAGCCGACCCGCGCCGACAAATTGCGTCGACAGGTCGAGCGTCACCGAATGACCGGCGTTGAGTGATCCGAACTGATGCGACGCGGCGAACAACGCGATATCGACCAGCGCCAGCGTCACCGCGCCATGGACATTATCGCCCAAATTGCTGTGCTTGCGTTCGGGGATCATCCGCACCCGGGCGCAGGGGCGGCCATCGGGCGTCGGCGGCTCGACCCGTACCGTCAGCGGTTCGATAAAGCTGTTGAACCGCGTTGCGTCTTTGAGATCCCAGCTCAGCCATCCATCGTCCAGCGTCTCGGCGCTGAAATGGTCGGCGCGCTTTGGTTCTTCGATCCCGTCATTCATGCCTTACAATATCCATCCAGTTTTCCCGAGCGTATCAGCTCGCCATAATAGTCAGCCATCGCCTTCGCGCGTTCCTTGTCGTCTTCGATCCAGCGCGCGACACCGTCAAGCCAGCTCGCCGAACAGCTTTCGAGCGTTGCAGACCCGCGCGCGCACGCGACGAAATCGCCGAACGCCGAACGCCAATCGGCGAAGCCGGCCCGGTCCATCACTGGCCCGTGCCCCGGAACGACCTTTTCGGCGCCCGACGCGGCCACCGCACCGAGCGCGTCGATCCAGCCTTCGGGGCACGCGGTGTCGAGGAAGGGCGCCGGCAAGGTCACAAGATCGCCGACAATCGCGCGCAGCGCCGCTGCGTCAAACACCCAGAGGTCGCGTTCGGTCGCGGCACGATGCGCGACGCGGAGCGACAGCGCGCGGCCTGCCAGCAGGACGTCCCGCGATTCGTCGACTACCACATCTGGCCGCAGTTGTTGTCCTTTTGCTATGGTCGCGAGATCGCGTTTCACCCCGGCGACCGCCGTTTCGGGGATTTGGCCTGCCTCCAGCGCCTTGCGCGAGGCCGCTGCGCTTTCCGCAAGGAAGCCGGTCAGCGCCGCGTCGATCGCCGAAGTTCCATAAACCTGAATCTGCGGCCATGTGCGCTTGAGCATCGGATTGCCGCTGACGTGGTCAAGATGCCAGTGGGTGTTGATAATCGCGACCGGGCGGTCGTCGCCCAATCCGAAGATCGCGCCGGCAATCAGGCCCACATGCCCGACATTGCGGCCACTGTCGATCAGGATCAGCCCTTCGGGGCCTCGCACGATGACGCTGTTGCCGTCGTGCTGCTCGCCGACCGGATAGCGTCCGGGGACCAGCAAGCCGTCGCTGCCCAGTGCGACGACGGCTGGCGCTGTCACCGCCTCGGCGCGCGCGCCGTTCGCGGGCGTTAGGCTTGCCAGTGCCAGCGCGAGCAGCGCCAGCGCGCGCATCAGACCTGCCGCTCGGCCTCGAGCTTCTTGATCTCGGCGATCGCGCGGGCAGGGTTGAGCCCCTTCGGACAGGCGTTGGCGCAATTCATGATCGTGTGACAGCGATAGAGGCGGAAGGGATCTTCCAGCTCGTCGAGCCGCTCGCCGGTCATTTCGTCGCGACTGTCGGCGAGCCAGCGATACGCCTGGAGCAGGATCGCGGGGCCGAGGAACTTGTCGCTGTTCCACCAATAGCTGGGGCAGCTGGTCGAGCAGCAGGCGCACAGGATGCACTCGTACAGCCCGTCGAGCTTTTCGCGCTCGGCGGGCGATTGCAGCCGCTCCTTGCCGCTCGGCGTCGTCGTCTTGGTCTTCAGCCACGGTTCGATCGACGCATATTGGGCATAGAAATGGGTGAAATCGGGAACCAGATCCTTGATCACATCCATCGCAGGAAGGGGCGTGATCGTGATGTCGCCCTTCAGATCCTCGATCGCGGTGGTGCAGGCGAGGCCATTCTTGCCGTTCATGTTCATCGAGCAGCTGCCGCAGATGCCCTCGCGGCACGAGCGGCGAAAGGTCAGCGAGCTGTCCTGCTCGCTCTTCATCTTGATCAGCGCGTCGAGCACCATCGGGCCGCATTTTTCGGTGTCGATCTCGAAGGTATCGAAGCGCGGATTCTGGCCGCTGTCGGGATCGTAGCGATAGACTTTGAATTTTTTGACCGCAGCCGCGCCCTCGGCCTTGTGGACCTTGCCCGTCTTTTGCGGGCGGCTGTTCTTGGGCAGGCGAAATTCGGCCATGACACGAGCTCCTTGGGCAATTGCGGGCTGACTAGACCCGATTGGCGGGGACGACAAGGGGGTGATCGGGGGGTGAACGCGCGAAAGCCGCTGGCAGGCGCGCGGGCAAGGCGCTAGGGCGGCTGCGATGAGCGAAAGCGCCGCCCACCCCGCCGTTACCAGCCGCAGCGTCGCGCGCGGGCTTGGCACCACGGTGCTCGCGCGGCTGGGCGCGGTCGTCGAAATCGTGGCGCAGCCGCTGTATGTGCTGATGTTCGGTCTCGCGGGCTACGGGCTTTACGCGGTGCTGTGGGCGGCGATCAACCTGCTCGAAAACATTTTCGACATGGGCATGACCAGCGCGATGCAGCGCACGGTGCCGCAGTCGGCAAGCGATGTCGAGGCGGCGGCGGCGCTGCGCACGGCGATGATCTTTGGCGTCGGGCCTTGCATTGTGGTTGCAGCGATCATCGCGGCGTTCGCCGCCGATCTTGGCCCGTTGCTCAACGTCGCGGCACAGGACCGCGAACTCGTCACCCCGGCGATCCGCGTTTTCGTCTGGGCACTGCCGCTCTGGGCTTTCGTCGAGATCGCCACATCGGCGCTGCGCGCACGCATGGTGTTCGGCGCCGAAATCCGGCTGCGGATCGTCTGGGAACAGGTGCTGCGGCTGGTCTTCGCGGGGCTGTTTTTTGCCGGCGGACTGGGACTCAAAGGCCTGTTCATCGCGCATCTCTGCTCGCTTGCCATCACGGCCATCCTCTGCGTGCGCCTGCTCGGCCAACATTATGACCTGGAGGCATTTTGGCGCAGTCCCCGGGGCACCGATACGGCGCGCAACACCTTCTGGGCCGGGCTGTCGATCCTGCCGTCGAACATCATCGCGCGGCTGTTCGGTGACGCCCCGGCATTGATCCTCAACCTGTTACTGCCGGGCGCCGCGGGCGCCGCAGCGGCGGGGCTGTTCACGATCGCGCGCAAGCTGTCGAGCGTCGTACAGCTTGTCCGCATCGCTTTCGTTTATGTCATGGCGCCGCTAGCCGCCAGCGCGGAACGTGAGGACCGGGCGCAGGTCGCCGACATCTATGCGTATGCGACGCGGCTCATTTCGGCGATCGCATTGCCGCTCGCTGCAGTGCTGGCCGCGGGCAGCGCCTCGCTGCTCAGCCTGTTCGGCGCGCAGGCACAGGCGGCGCAGGCGGCGCTGATCATCCTGCTGTTCGCGCGCGCCGCCGAAGCGGTGCTGGGCATCTCTTCGCCGGTGTTGCAGGTCGTCTCCGCCTTTCGCCACCAATTGACCGCGAGCATCTTTGGCGTCGGCGTGGCGGTCGGTGCGGGCTGGCTGATCGTCGATCATATGGATGCGCTGACAGGGGTCACGCTCGCGACGTCGATCGGCTTGGTGGTGATGGCCGCGATCCCAACGCTCCAATTGGCGATGAATGAAAAATTGCATCCATTTGACCATCAGTTCCCGGTCGTGGCGATCCGCGGAATGACGCTGACCTTTGTCGCTGGCGGGGCCACGCTGCTGGTCGATCGGCTACCCGATCCGATCGCGCTGCCGCTGATCGTGATCATCGCGCTGGCGTCGATCTGGGCCGCGATCCGCTTTGCGCTGCCCTATGCCGACCGCGCCTCGCTGGGGAAGGCAGGGCGAAAACTGCGCCTGATCGGAAGCGAGCCGACATGACCGACCCGGCCCCGCGCGTCGCAATCTATGATCTTGACCGCACCGTGCTGCGCAAACCGACCTTCACGCTGTTCCTGCTGTGGGCCGCGGCGCGCGAGGCGCCGTGGCGATTGCTGCTGCTGCCCGCGCTTGCCGCGCTGATGATCGGCTATGCGCTGCGCCTTTATGGCCGCGACCGGTTCAAGCCCGCCGCGATCCGCCTGATGCTCGGACCGCATCTGACCGCCGCGCGCGCCGCGGGGCTTGCGACGAAGTTTGCCTCCTGGCGCGTACCGCGCGACGTTCCGCCGGGCGCCCAAGCCTGCGTCGCGCGCGACCGCGCGGAGGGATACCGTTTGCTGATGGCGACCGCAGCGCCGGAATTTTACGCGGGCGCGATCGCCGACGCGCTGGGGTTCGACGCGATCGTCGCCTCGCGCCACCAGCGCGACCCCGCCGGCAACTGGCTGCCGCAGCTCGACGGGCGGAATTGCTATGGCGCCGAAAAGGCGCGCCGTGTCGCCGAATGGCTGGCTGCCCATGCACCCGATGGCGCCGCGCATATCCGCGCCTATTCGGATCATGTCAGCGATGCGCCGACCTTTGCCCTTGCTGATCAAGCCTGGCTCGTCGGACGCGGCAACAAATTTGTCCGGCTGGCGGCGCAGCATGGCTGGCAGGTGGCCGATTTTGAAGAAGCGACGGCAGGCGCCGCCACCCAGGTTCGATAATGCGCATCCTGTTCCTGTTCATCGGCGAGCCGCACCAGATTTTCCACGCGCTGCCGATCGCGGCCGAAATGGCGGCGGCGGGCTCCCATGTCGAAGTTGCCGTTGCCAGCACCCGCCATCTGCCCGTGGTCGAGCAAGTCGCGGCCGCTTACCCCGGCTTTGCTCCCCGCATTAAACTGCTGGGGCAGCGGGGGATCAGCCGCTGGCTTCGCGCCCGCGCCATCATTCGCCATCCGCGTCTGCCGATCCTGTTCGGCGCCCTGCGCTTTTTGCGCCGGTTCGACGCGATCGTCGTGCCCGAGCGGACAACCACCGCGATCCGCCACTTCCTGCCGCGCCGCACGCGGCTGATCTTTACCCCGCACGGCGCTGGCGACCGCGCGATCATGCTCGATCCGCGGGACCGGCATTTCGATTTTGTGCTGGTTGCAGGCGAAAAGAGTGAACAGCGACTGCTCGATGCCGGGACGATCCGGCCTGGACACTACGCGCTCAACGGCTATGTAAAACTCGACCTGATGGCGCGTCTCGACAAGACGCGCGCGCCCTTGTTCGACAATGGTCGTCCTACGGTTCTCTACGCGCCGCACTTTCATCGCGGGCTATCGTCATGGGACCGTTTCGGGCGTGACATCATCGACTGGTTCGCGGCGCAGGATCGCTATAATCTGGTCGTTGCGCCGCACATTCGCCTGTTTGCCGAGGCGAGCGATGCCGACCGCGCCGCGGTGAAGGCGCTCGCCGTGCCGGGCAAGATTTTGATCGATCTCGGCTCCGATCGTC
Source organism: Sphingopyxis sp. UBA6723 (assembly GCF_002454115.1). GTDB lineage: Bacteria > Pseudomonadota > Alphaproteobacteria > Sphingomonadales > Sphingomonadaceae > Sphingopyxis. The sequence continues at coordinate 289,836 of NZ_DKIH01000011.1, forward strand.
TGTTCGACATGAGCTATACCAGCGGCGCCGACATCTATCTGGGCGACGTCAGCAGTCAGGTGTACGAATTTCTGTCAACGCCGCGCCCGTGCCTGTTCCTCAACGCGCATGACGTCGATTGGGTGGGCGATCCCGACTATCTGTTCTGGACCTTGGGCGACGTGGTCGATGACCTTGCGGCGCTCCCCGGCGCGCTCGATCAGGCCGCCGCGCATCACCCGCGCTATATCGACGCCCAACGCGAACGGTTGGCCGAATCGATCGGCGGCGATCCGGCGGGAGCGGCGCAGCGGGGTGCCAAGGCGATTGCGCGCTTCCTTGCAAAGGACACAGCACAGGATAAGAGCGGCGGATGAGCGAACCAACGACCCTGCCCGCCCTGGCACTGATCGGCGACAATCCGACCCTGCTGTGGGGGATGACCATCGCCGAACGGCTGCGCCGGATGGCGCGCGCCGAAGGCTTGCCGGACACGCCGCCGCCATCGGGTGCCCGACTGTATGTCAATCTCGACTATGTCTTCGATCCGGTGTGGCTGCGCCACATCATCACCCTGCCTGGCACGGTGGTGATGGACGGCGACGCGCTGGTGATGGCGCACCTGACCGGCGGCATGACCCCCGATGATATCGCGGCGCATCGCGACGCGCTGACGCTCATCGATTACCGCGACAATCCGCAAATCTACAACCGCCAGCTGCGCAAGCTGGATACGCCGTTTATCCAGCGGCTGACCCCCGAGACGCGGCGCGAAATCGAGCGCAAAAGCTATTTTGGTGCCTACAAGGGCGTCACCGATTTGCTTACCAAATATCTGTGGCCCGAACTGGCGCTTTGGCTGACGCGGATTGCCGCCAGCATCGGCATGACCCCGAATATGGTCACGGCGATCGGTGCGGCGCTTTGCATCTACGCCACCTATCTTTTCGCTTACGGCCATTATTGGACCGGGATGCTCGCTGCCTTCATCTTCATGGTGTTCGACACCGTCGACGGAAAGCTCGCGCGCTGCACGATCACCTCGTCGAAATGGGGCAATATCGCCGACCATGGCGTCGATTTGGTCCACCCGCCCTTTTGGTGGTATTTCTGGGGCGTCGGCTTGGGCAGCTGGGGGCTCGCACTGTCCGACCAGACCTTCCTGCTGGTGATGATCGCGGTCGTCGCGGGCTATGTGCTTCAGCGCGTGATCGAGGGGATGTTCATCAAGGATTTCGGCATGGACGTCCACGTCTGGCGGCGGTTCGACAGCCAGTTCCGGCTGATCACCGCGCGCCGTAATCCCAACATCGCGATCCTGTTCTTCGCGACGCTCGCGGGTCGCCCCGACATCGGGCTGATCGCGGTCGCATGGTGGACGATCATCTCACTGGTCGTCCATGCGGTGCAGCTGGTGCAGGCCTATGCCCAGCGGCGCGCCGGGCGCCCGATTGTCAGCTGGATGGAGGAAGCATGAACGACACCATCGCCAAATTCGGCCATCCCGCGACGCTGATCGCCGAATATGAGCATTGGGTCGTGTTGCTGCGTCCGGCGCAGCCGACACTCGGCGCGCTGGTGCTGGCGGCGAAATCCGACGCGACGGCGTTCGGCGATCTGCCCGCGGCAGCGCATGCCGAGCTCAAAATCGCCACGGCGGCGATCGAGGCCGCGCTGAGTCAGGCGATCGGCTACACTCGGATCAATTATCTGATGCTGATGATGGTCGATCCGCACGTTCATTTCCACGTCCTGCCGCGCTACGATGGCGAACGGATGGGCGCAGGCCTGGCGGTCCCCGATACCGGTTGGCCGGGGCCGCCCGATCTGGCGCAGGCGGTGAAGCTCGGCGATGCACAGATCGCGGCGCTCACCGACTGGCTGAAGCCCTATTTCGCGTAACGGCCTTCTGCCGCCCATTTCGCGGTAAGCGCATCGGCGGCTTCGACATCCTGCGGGAAGTCGACCTCCTGCCACTCCAGACCTTCGATCGATACGGTGCCGACGCGATTGCCCTTGGCGATGACGTCGATCGCGCGCAGATACCAGCGCTCGACCCCTTCGGGGGTGCGCATCATCTGATCGATTTGGTTGCGAAAGATTGACGGGCCATCGCCGACAAAGGCCAGCATCCCGATCGATTCAGCGTTGGTGTCGGGGGGCAGCAGCCGCTTGCCGATATGATGCAGTCGCCCCGCGGCGTCGCGATTCACCTTCATATCGTCGTCGTCATAGTCGGGTTTGACGTCGACGGTGACGGTGATCGGTTCGTTCGCCCCGGCGATAAGCTTGGCGACGATCTCTTCCGAAACGATGGTGTCGCCGTTGAGAATGATGAAATCGCGGTCCATTTCCTCACGCGCGATCCAGCAGGTTCCTAGATTGTCGGCGACCTGGAAAAAGGGGTTGAACAAGGTGCGGATACGCACCCCGGTGTCGCGATAGAGTTGCAACGCATGATCCTCGACGCGTTCGGTGCGAAAGCCGGTGACGACGACGATGTCCTTGATGCCGTTGGCCGCGAGCGCCGCGACCTGCCAGCCGATCAGCGTGCGACCGTTCAGGTCGATCAGGCATTTGGGAATGTCGCGGGTCAGCGGCAGCAGGCGCGAACCCTGTCCGGCCGACAGGATGATGGCTTTTTCGATGGTCATAGGATTGGCCCTATAGCGGCTTGGCCCCGTGCGGCAAATATCCGCTCGATCAGCTCGATATCGGAAGGCTTGTCGGCGTCGATGCACGCCTCGGCCTCGGACATCGGTACGATCGCCGCCTTTAGCCCGAAGCGCAGCCCGGCGCGCGCCACCCCCTGCTGGATCGTGAACAGGCGGAGCAGCGCGCCGATCAGCAGCCATGGGCCGAACGCCGCAATGATCTTCAGTCCCTTTTTGCGGTCGCGTTCGATCCGCCCCCAGAAGTCGAGCAGCGGCAGCACGCGCCGCCCGCGCAGGTAGAACAAGTTCGCGCCCGACCACCCGCCGCCGCGGAATTTGAGCCAGGTGCGTCTGGATTCTGGATAGCGTTCGAACAGCACGGCGCGCTCAACCATCGCCACTGCAACATCGCTATCCGCGGCGCCGTGCAGGAATTCGGCGAGCATCGTCGGGGTGAGCAGGACATGGTCGGCCGTGGTCACGAGCAGCGGATCGTCGCCCGTAGGCAGCGCCGCCGCGAGCGAGCTGCTGATCCCTTGTCCCGAATCGACGAAATGCAGGTTGGCGAAATCCGCCAGCTCCGGCTGGACGGCAAGTTCGGCGCTGTTCTGCGCGAGGATCGTGATCGGGCCGACCTCTGGTGCGGCGCGCAGCGCGCGCACGACATGGACCAACATCGGCTGTCCCGCGATGGGCAGCAACGCCTTGGTCGATACCCCGCTGCCCGTGAGCAGTGGGTCGGGGCCGGGACGGCTACCCGCAAGGATGATCGCCGGAATCATTCGGCGATGGGTGCAGGCGCAACCGGGCGCGCGGTGACGCCGCGCAGGAAATCGGTCATCTCGGGCAGGATCGGGCCTTTGTATGCGAGGGGTTTCGTCAGCGCCATGACCAGGTCATTGTGGCTCAGCCCGTCATATTCGCGCAGCGCCGCCGAGCCGCCGACCTTCTGCATCGCTGCCGCTAGTCGCTGGCTGTTGCGCACGCGCACCACGGTGTCAGCGGTGCCATGGCCGAGCCACAGCGGCGGCGCATCGGCGCGCACGAAAGTGATCGGCTGGGTCCGCTCGACCGGGCGGATGTCGCCCATCGCGACATCGGCGCGGCCACCCTCCTCGAAGGGCGCGAAATCATAGGGGCCAGCCAGCGCCGCGACGCCGCGGATCACCGACGTGTCGCTGCCCGCCGCCTTCATCCACTGCGGGTCGAGCGCCAGCATCACCGCATTATAGGCACCCGCCGAATGACCCGACAACGCGATGCGATCGGGATCGCCGCCATAGTTCGCGATATTGGCGTCGGTCCATGCGACGGCGGCGGCGCTGTCGTGGAGGAAGTCGGGCCAATGCCCGTCGGGGACGATCCGGTAGTCGGGGATGACGACGATGAAGCCCTGTCGCGCAAAGGCGCGCCCGGCGAAGCCATAATCGTCGCGCTGGCCGCTGTACCAGCCGCCACCGTAAAGCCAGACGAGCACCGGCTGCTTGTCGGTCTTCTTGGTCCCCGTCGGCACCCAGATGTTGAGCTTGTTGCGCTCCCCCGCACCATAGGGCTGCCCCGCCACCTGCAAGGTCGCGCCGTCACTATCGCCGAGCAATCGGTCGCCAAGGTTGAGCGATTTCGCGCCGCCCGCGACAATGATCCGCGCCGCGCCCCCGAACAACAGGATCAGCAGGACCCCCACGAGCAGGAATTTGATCAAGCGTCGTCCTTTGGAAATCGGTGCTGCCATCCTTGCGCCCTACAAGGCGGTGGCGCGTGGAACAAGCGGCGGGGCATGACCGACACCTCACTTCGTCACTCCGGATTTGATCCGGAGTCTATGAATTCTGAGGAAGGGCATGCCGGAAAGGACCGATGGATCCCGGATCAAGTCCGGGATGACGAATAGGAGGAAAGCAATTCGGCCACCTTTTTCATCTTCATGCGTAGGACAGCGCGATGACCAGTTCCTTCACCCGCCCCGCCCTGATCTGTAACACCCAAAGTGGCAGCCATGACGCCGCTGTCCGCGAACAGATTGCCGAGCTTTGCCGCGCCCATAACGCGCCGCTTGTGGCGACCTTTGCCCTGCCCGACGGCGACATTCCCGATGCCGACGCGCTGAAGCAGCACGGCATCGACCTGTTGCTGGTGTGGACCGGCGACGGCACGATCAACGCGGCGGCGACGAAAGCCGCAGGTTGGGATGGCGCAATCCTGGCGCTGCCCGGCGGCACGCTCAACCTGTTGTCAAAGGCGCTGCACGGCGACCGGCCGGCACCCGACATTCTGTCCGATGTCCTGCAGGGCAATGCGCGGCGCAGCGCGATCCCGACGGTGCAGTCCGACACCGGCACCGCCTTCATCACCGTCGTCGCTGGTCCGGCTACGCGCTGGGCAGAGGTGCGCGAGACGATGCGGCAGGACGGGATTATCGAGGCGAGCCGCGCCGCACCCGAAGCGCTCGACGAAATGTTGAACGCCCCCGGCGTCCGCGTGGGACCGGACGGCGAAGCCTATCCGGCGGTCATTCTGACCCCGACCGCTGATGGCATTCGCGCCGACGGCATCCTGGCCGAAGGAACCGGCGACGTTCTGCGTCATGGCCTCGCGTGGCTCGGCGGCGACTTTCGCGACGGGCCGAGCGAGCCGATCACGACCGCCGACACGATCATGCTGGAGAGCGAGCAGCCGATCAGCCTGGAATTTGACGGCGAGCTGGACGCGGTGGCGTCCCCCGCAAAATTTTCGCTGGGGTCCAGCGCGGTCGATTTTATCGCGACGGCATGACGCGGCTGTTCCATATCAGCGACCTGCATTTCGGATTGGAGGATCGCACCGCGCTCGACTGGTTCCGCGAATGTGTGCGGCGCGAACAACCTGACGCGGTGCTGATTACCGGCGACCTGACAATGCGCGCGCGCAGCCATGAATTTGCCGCGGCGTGCGACTGGATCGAAGCGCTCGACGTGCCGGTCACGGTCGAGGTCGGCAACCACGACCTACCCTATTTCAACCCGCTCGCGCGATTTTTCTGGCCTTATCGCCGTATCCGCAGGATCGAACGACTGGTCGAGCGCGAGTTGAATCTTGCCGCGGTCGCCGTCGTGCCGCTCAAGACCACCGCGCGCGCGCAATGGCGGCTCGACTGGTCGAAGGGCTGGGTCACAGGCGACGCGCTCGCCAAGACGCTGGCCGCCATCGATGCGCTGCCAAGCGGGACCACCGCGCTCGTTACCGCGCATCATCCGCTGGTCGAAGCGGGAACGAAAGGTCGCGCCCTGACCCGCGGCGGCGCCCGCGCGCTCGAAGCCCTGGCATCGCGCGGCGTTGCGGCGGTGCTGACCGGCCATGTCCATGACGCGTTCGACCTGGTCGCGCCCACCGCTGCCGGACCGATCCGGATGATCGGTGCGGGGACCTTGTCACAACGCATCCGGTCCACCCCGCCCAGCTTCAACGAACTGCGAATCAAGGATGGTGACGTGGCCGTTCGGGTCCGCAATGTCGACGCAGTGCCGACCCCGGACATGCAGATTGCCGACGTGCCGCCCGATGCCCTGCCCCCGCGCGAGCCGGGCGAGCCGGTGGCCCCCATCCACGCCATTCCTCCCGTCGATCCGCCGGTGCATTGACGCGGGGCGGCGCGCGCCCACTGTCGCTAATGCGAGTGACTTTCAATTTTTCGCGCGTTCGGATACGGGTTGCAGTTGCCGCGCACGGCGCTTACGCCAGCCGACAAAAGGAGCCGTATTTCGATGACCACACCCACGCGTTTTCGTCCCTCGTTCGGATTGGCCCTTGGCGTTCTCGCCCTGCTCGCCGGCTGTTCGCAGGAGGCCGGGGACGACAAGGCGGCGGGCGGCGAGAAAGTCGTCAATCTTTATAGCGCGCGCCATTACGACACCGATCTTCCGCTCTATGAGCGCTTCACCCGCGAAACCGGCATCCGGATCAACCGGATCGAGGGCAATGCCGATCAGCTGATCGCGCGCATGAAGGCCGAAGGCGCGACCAGTCCCGCCGACCTGTTCATCACCGCCGATGCCGGCGCGCTGTGGCGCGCCGAACAGGCGGGGCTGTTCCAGCCGGTCGAATCGGCAGTAATTGCACAGCGCATCCCGGCCAATCTGCGCGAACCATCGGGGCTGTGGACCGGTTTCATGCGCCGCGCGCGCATCGTCGCCTATGACAGCGCCAAGGTTCGCCCCGAAGAGGTCGACAGCTATGACAAGCTCGCAGGCCCGCGTTTTCGCGGTCAGATTTGCGTCCGGTCGGCGGACAGCATCTATAATCTTTCGCTCGTCGGAGCACTGATCGAAGCTTGGGGGCCGGAACGCGCTCAAGCCTGGACGCGCGGCATCGTCGCCAATATGGCGCGCCCGCCCGAAGGCGGCGACCGCGACCAGATCCGCGCCGTCAGCGCCGGGGTTTGCCAGATCGCGCTGACCAACAGCTATTATTACATCCGCATGGCGAGTGGTGACGATGCGGCGGACAAGGCAGTGACCGACCGGGTCAAACTCGCCTTTACGTCGCTCGACGGCCAGGGCGCGCACGTGAATATCTCCGGCGGCGGGGTGGCGCGGGGTGCGCCCAACAAGGCGAATGCGATCCGCCTGCTCGAATTTTTCACCGAAGCCGCGACGCAGGAACATATCGCGCGCCACAATAACGAATTTCCGGCCAGTCCCGCGGTCAAGGCTCCCGAACCGGTCGCGGCCTATACGAACTTCACGGCCCATCCGATGGCGGTCGCAGCCTTTGCCCGGCGGCAGCCCGAAGCGCAGAAGATGATGAGCGCGGCGGGCTGGCGCTGAAACCGGGTCCACTCGGCCTCGCCGCCGCCTTCGCCGCGCTGATCGCGGCGCTGCCGCTGGTCGGCGTCGTGATAGCGGCACTGGGCAGCGGCGGCGACCAGATCGCCGCGTCCGAAATCGCGCGCTATGCAGCGACATCGGCGCTGCTGGCACTGGCGGTCGGGGTCATCACGGCAACCGTCGGGACGATCACCGCCTGGCTGACCGTGATGCACGATTTTCCGGGACGCCGTATCTTTACTTGGGCGCTCGTCCTGCCGCTCGCTGTCCCCGCATTTGCGCTGGCTTATGCCTATGGCGATGTGTTCGATGTGGCCGGTGCGCTGCGCACCAGTCTGCGCACACACTGGGGCTTCGATCTGCCGATCGCGATGCGCTCGGTACCCGGCGCGGCCTTTGTGCTCGGCATGGCCTTCTACCCCTATGTCTATCTCGCCATGCGCGCTGCGTTCCTCAACCAGTCCGTCGATCTGATCGATGCCGGACGAATGCTCGGCGCCTCCCGCTGGCGGATCGTACGCGCGGTGGCGCTGCCCGCCGCGCGACCTGCGCTGGCGGCGGGCGTGGCGCTCGCGGTGATGGAAACGCTCGCCGAATATGGTGCGCTCCAGTTTCTGAGCGTGCAGACGTTGACCACCGGCATCGTGCGCACCTGGTCGGTCTTTGGATCGACCGCCGGTGCGGCCCGGCTGGCGCTGCCACTGCTCGCCGCGGCGGCGCTGCTGCTGTGGATCGAACGGGCGGGTCGGCGTGGATCGGTGCAGGAAGGCGGGCGGGGCCGGATGCGGCCGATCCCGGTGGCGACCCTCAACGGCTGGCGCGCAGCAGCCGCGACCGCCACCTGCTTGCTGCCGATCCTCGCGGGCCTGTTGCTGCCGGTTGCCTGGTTGCTGACGCTTACTCTGGCGCAAGCGCCCGACTGGACGCGGTTGATAGCGGCGGCAGGACGCACCCTCTCGCTCGGGGTGGCGGGTGCGGTGCTGACGGTCATGCTGGCGACGGCGCTGGCGCTCGGCGCACGTAAGATGCCTTATGCCGTCCGGCTGGCGAGCCTCGGCTATGCCACCCCTGGCGCCGTTATGGCGATCGGCCTGCTCGTTCCCGCAGGCATGATATGGCGCGGCACAGGCATATCCTCGGGCGTCGCGGTTGGCGTCGGGCTGTTGCTATTCGCCTATGCCGCGCGGCTGATGGCGGCGGCGCTGGAGCCGATAGAGGCGGGGCTGGCGCGCATCGCGCCGTCCACCCGCGATGGCGCGCGATTGCTGGGCCGAAGCGAAATGCGCACCGCGTGGGACATCGATCTGCCGATCGCGCGCGGCGCGATCCTGACGGCGGGGCTTTTCGTGTTCATCGATATCGTCAAGGAACTGCCCGCGACGCTCATCCTGCGGCCATTCGATTTCGATACGTTGGCGGTGATCGCCAGCAATTATGCGCTCGATGAACGACTGGGACAGGCAGGGTTGCCGTCGATCCTGATTTTGCTGCTGGCGATCGGTCCGGTGCTGGTGCTGTCGCGCCGCATTGCCACCTCGCGTCCGGGATCTTAGGTCGCAGTCCATGAACAAAACTGCTGCCCTGACAATCGAAAATATCGGCAAGCGCTTTGGCGATGTCGTCGCCGTGACGGACGCGTGCCTGACGCTGGAGGCGGGCACGGTGACCTGCCTGCTCGGGCCATCGGGGTGCGGCAAGACCAGCCTGCTGCGGATGATAGCCGGACTGGAACGGGCCGACACAGGGCAAATCCATGCCTCCGGCCGGATGCTGGCGGGCGATTCCCACCATGTCGCGCCCGAAGACCGCGGCATTGGGCTGGTGTTCCAGGACTATGCGCTGTTCCCGCATCTCGACGTTGCGGCCAATATCGGTTTCGGATTGCGTACCTTGGATGCAGCGTCGCGGGCGGCGCGGGTCACGGCGCTGCTCGACCGGTTCCGGATCGCCCCCCTTGCCAGCGCCTATCCGCACAGCCTGTCGGGAGGCGAGCAACAGCGGGTCGCCATCGCCCGCGCGCTGGCCCGCGATCCTGCCGTGGTGCTGATGGACGAGCCCTTTTCGGGCATCGAGGGTGCGCTCCGGCGCGAAATTCAATCCGCGATCCTGGCGGCGCTGCGTGGATCCGGCGCGGCGGTGCTGATCGTCACCCACGATCCCGAAGATGCGATGCGCAACGGCGATCGGATCGTGCTGATGCATCGGGGACGGATATTACAGGCGGGTACGCCCCAGACCTGCTATCGCGCGCCGACCAGCCTCGCGGCCGCGGCCATGTTGGGTCCGATCAACGCGATACCGGGCGTCGTCAACGCCGGACGCCTGCAAAGCGCTTTGACCGCATATCCTGCGCCCGATGTCGCCGATGGACCGGTGTTACTGCTCGCCCGGCCAGAGGACGTCACGATTACGCCCAGCGACGACGACATCGCGAAGGCCGTCACCATCCTTGGCAATGCTTATATCGGCGGCAAATATGAGGTGACGATGGCCATCGATGACCTGACGCTGGTTGTCCATCAACCCGAGCCCGCCATCGACGGCCGATATGCGCTGGCCATTGATGGGGGCTCGGTGGTACCTGCCTGAAGGATTGCAGCCGACCGCGCTGCTACGCTGTGACCTTCGCCGCCGCGAGCGCATCGACAATCGCGTCGCAGAAAGCCGGCAGATCGTCGGGGCAGCGGCTGGTGATGATATGGCCATCGACCACCACTGCCTGATCGACAAAATCGGCCCCGGCGTTGACCATGTCGGTGCGGATCGACTTGTAACTCGTCATCTGCTTGCCCTTGACCAGCCCGGCCTCGATCAGCAGCCACGGGGCGTGGCAGATCGCGGCGACCGGCTTGCCGGCCGCGGCAAATTCACGGATCAGCGCGATCGCATCGGCATCTACGCGGAGCAGGTCGGGGTTCATCTGGCCGCCGGGCAGCACCAGCGCACCATAATCATCGGCTTTGACGTCGCTGATCTTCAGGTCGACCTCGATCTCGTCACCCCAATCGCCGTCGTCCCAACCGGCAATATCGCCCATTTCCAGCGATGCGATATCGACGTCCGCGCCGGCATCTTGCAGCCGTTCCAGCGGCACTTCGAGTTCGGACTGTTCAAAGCCGTGCGTGGCCATGATCAGGATACGCTGCGATGCGAGCGGTTCGGCGACGGCCATGCGATATTCCTTTCAACAATGAATATCCTGAACGCCGTCGTCGCCGCGCTTGTTGCATTGCCCCGCGATCATGGCGGCACAAAAAAAGGGCGGCCCGTCGCCGGGCCGCCCGCATTGTTTCGTCTGCCTTTGGTTTAGAAGTGGAAGGTCACCGAACCGCGATAGCTCTGGTTCGAGACATCCTTGCGTCCGATCGTCGTGTCGGCGCCGATCGACAGATCGACATTGCCGGTCACGATCGTGATCCCGCCACCAACCTCGAACCAGTCCTTGTCGGTCCCGGCGAGGCCGAAGATCGCGCTGGGTCCGGGTCCGCCGACAAAGGTTGCACCGAAGGATGCCGGGGCGTCTTCGAACTCATGGACATAATCGGCGCTGAGGTGGGGCTGGAAGCGGCTGCCCTTCTTGCCCGACAGGGCCAGACCGGCACGCGCTTGCAGGCTGTTGAAGTTCGACCGGTCGAGCCGCAGCGCCGGGCCGCCACCATTTTCCTTGATGTCGGAAAAGCCGATATGGCTGGCCCGTGCCGCGACCCGCGGCCCGAATTCAAGCGAGCCAAGGTCGAAATTCTTGGCCAGACTGACTTCGCCGGTGAAGATCAGCGAGGTGTCGTCGCCGGTCAGCGTGAACGGCGTCCCGATCAGGTCGGCGACCCGCGTGGTGCGCGAGTCGAACGCACCGGCGCTGATCTGCGTCGCGAGCTCGATTCCGCCGCCCAGCGCCGCCTTGCCGTAAAGCGTACCCTGATACAGGCTGCCGCTGGCGGTTTGCCCACCCACGGGGGTTGTGCCATCGACATCGGTATAGCTGAGCGAGAAACCAATAACGCTGCCCTCGTCCAGTGCTTTTTCGATACCGCCCGCCAGATAGAAGCCGTCGAACTGGTCGCGGCTGCCGCCCGGCAACGCACTGGCCATCGGACGGCTGTCGCCGTCGAGATAACCACCCGCCAGGAAGGCGCTGGTATCTTCGGGCAACCGGCCCTGCTGCACCGTCACCGCATCACTGTCCGAGCGTACCGCCATCATGTCGGCGCCGACCGACGTCATGTTGAGCTGCGCCAGCTGCACCGGACGGCCGATCATCGACAGGGTGCCCCCCATGTCGCCGGCATCGAGCTGGAGCAGGCGATCGCGCGTGAAGCGCGACATATTGTCGATCGCCACGGTCGCGAGCGAGCCGCGCAGCGTTTCCGTCCGCGGCGCCCAGCTTTCGAGCGTGGCGCGGATCGTCGCGGCATTCTGCAGATCAAGCGGGCCATAGACGCTGGCGAGACCCGCGGTGCCGCGCGATTGATCCAGCAACTGGGCATAAGCGCCCTGGACCGCGGTTGCGGCGACCACGTCGCGATAGAGACCAGCCTCTATTTCGAATGACACGCTGTTCAGATTATAGGTCAGGCGCGGGGTCAGGATCGCCGAAATCGCCGATGCCGATCCAAAAGTACCGGTCACGCCGCCCGCCGCGGTCAAAAAGGTGTAGCGATCGCCCGCGGTCACCTGATGACCCGCCACCGGCGAGAAGCTGACCGCGCCGCCCAGTGTCGCCGAACCCGTCAAGGTGCCGTTCGGCACCACCGCCAGCACGTCAGACGTGCCGTTCGGCCCGAAGTTGATGAACAGATTGTTGCCGGATGACAGCACCAGATTGCCGCCGACGGTCAGTGTGCCGATCGTCGTCGGCGTCCCGGGCGCGACTTGGCCGAGTACGCTGGTCAGGAACGGCGCATTGATCCGTCCTGACCCCATCAAACCGCCGCCGAACAGGCTGTAGTCACCCACAGAGCTGAGCGTCCCGTTGACCGTCACCATACCCGCGAGCTGGTTGACGTTGATCAGCGAAGACAGCGATGCACCCGAATCGATCTGAAGCGCCGCGCCCGCGGTACCGATCGTCAGCCGATCGACGGTGACATTGGCGCCCGACAGGGTGGTGAGCCCGGTGGCGCTGAGCGTCACGTCGAAATAGCGCGGCGCAGTACCGGCCGTGCGCACCGGATCAACATTGTTCGGCACGAAGTTCATTGCCCCCGGCAAACCGTTGGCAAGCGTCGCGGCGGGCAGCGGAATGGCCGCCGCTTGCGCCTCGGGCTGCACGCCGGGGATCAGCCCATCGCGCGCCGCGGTCGCCCCCGCTGCGATCTCGGCAATCGAGGCTGAACCGGCATTGTCATCGGAGGTACCGATCGGCCGGTTTTCGACGACCCCGACCCCGGTTCGGGTGTCGAAGCATTCGCTGACCCCAGCGCTTTGGAAACAGATCTGCCCGAAATCGCCGCTCGTCCCATCCTTTTGCTCACCGGTCAGCGTTGGAATGCCGTTGACCAGTTGGCCGCCCGATTCGATCATGTACGACGGATCGATCGTCGATACCCAATGGCTGGGATCGGTCCACGACCCGTTGCCCGCCTTGGCCGACACATAATGATAGGGATTGTTCGCCGCGATCCAGTCCCAATAGAGGTAAAGCGGCTGGTAAAAGGACACGGTGCCATAGCTGTTCGCGGGCTGCGGCGGCCCAAAGAAGCGGGTGTAGCCGCCCGACAGGACACCGATAACGACTTGGCGCGCAAACGCGTTCTGCAGAATCAGCGGCCCCCCCGAATCGCCCTGCGACGTAATGCCTTCCAGCGATGCACCGTTCGGATTGGTGCGCGCATTGTCACGGAACGCATTGAAATCGAACGGGCTGGCGCCCGTCATGCCGCGCCGCGGATCGTCGAAATCCAAGAAATACAGATTCTGGGTGAGGCCGTTGGGAACGCCGCCGAACAGAAAGCCTTCGAACGTCTGGAGATCAGTCAGGGCGCCGAGGATGTTTTCGGCCGAGCGGCGGCGGAAGTCGCTACCCGCAGCGCCGGTCTGACCCGTGCCGTTCTGGCCATAGCCGACGATGCCCACATCATAGCCGGTTCCCGATGCCCCGATCGTGCCGGTGTTGGTCAGCGGCGAGAAAAGCAGTGCCCAGGTCGGGATATTGGCCGCTGGCGTGTCGAGCGCTGCAATAGCGACATCGCCGTACAGAAACCCCCGCGACGCCGGTTCGAGCGACAAGGGATTATAGTTGAGCCAGTTGGAATTGTAGAAAGCCTGCGCCGTATTGGTCTGGTAGCGACCAGCGCCGCCAGCACCGCCGAGCAGCCAGCGCACCAGTTCATCCGTCTGACCCGGCGCGTTCGCACGGGTATTGGTTTCAAAGCCGAAGGCGATCGCGGTGCCGCCCGAATTCGCGCCATAAGCGGTCGCGGCGCGCGTATTGACGCAGTGCGCCGCGAACAGGACTGTGCGCGGGTTGATCAAAGTGCCGGTGCAAAGGCCGACTGAACCGCCACCCGCATCGACGACCATCTGGCCGATGCCGGTGATGTTGACCGGGTCACGCGCCGTTGTCGGCGTCCCCGGATTGGCGATCAGGATTTCGGGTTCGGGGGTGATCTGCTGGATCGTTGGCCCAGCGATCGACACCAGATCGGCCTGCGGTTCGGGCTGGGTGGCGGCAATATAGCCTTCGCCGCCGGTCGGCGCGACGCTGGCGTCCGCCTGCGCCAGGGCCGGCGTCATCTGTAACAAGCCTGCAACGCACACCGACGCCAACAGGCCTCCGCGGCGCACGCGCCGCGAATTACGATCAAAAGTCATAAACTACCCCCGTAGTATTAGAGTTCGCCGCATCCGGGTCAGAGACTTGGCGCATAGGGATAGCCTAACCATGCGCGGCAATTAAACAATGCCACATTTATCGATATTTAACTCCGTTCGTCGCGTTCGCCGACGGCACGAAAAAGGGCGGCCCGTCGCCGGACCGCCCTCCTCTTCTCCACCCGTCGGTGGAAAAAGCTCTTAACGCTTCGAGAACTGGAAGCTGCGGCGGGCCTTGGCCTTACCGTATTTCTTACGCTCGACGGCGCGGCTGTCGCGGGTCAGGAAGCCAGCCGCCTTGACCGGGCTGCGCAGCGCCGGTTCGAAGCGGGTCAGCGCCTGCGCGATGCCGTGCAGCACTGCGCCTGCCTGACCCGACAGGCCGCCGCCCTTGACCGTGGCGACAATGTCATAGCTGCCGACGCGGTCGGTCAGACCGAAGGGCTGGTTGATCACGAGGCGCAGCGTCGGACGTGCGAAATACATTTCCTGGTCGCGGCCGTTGATCGTGATCTTGCCCGTGCCGGGCTTCAGCCACACGCGGGCAACGGCGTCCTTGCGGCGGCCGGTCGCATAAGCGCGGCCCTGCTTGTCGACGATCTTTTCGCGCAGCGGCGCGGTCGAAACCGGAGCGGCGGTGCCTTCGACGGCGCCACCAAGGTCCTTGAGATCGGTCATGGTCTGTTCGTCAGCCATTATGCACCCACCTTGTTCTTGCGGTTCATCGACGCGACGTCGATCACTTCGGGGTTCTGCCCTTCATGCGGATGTTCGCTGCCGGCAAAAATGCGCAGGTTGCGCATCTGCTGACGGCCAAGCGGGCCACGCGGGATCATGCGTTCGACGGCCTTTTCGAGCACGCGCTCGGGGAAACGGCCTTCGAGGATCTTCGCGGGGCTGGTTTCCTTAATGCCGCCGGCGTAGCCGGTGTGCTTGTAATAACGCTTGTCCTGCAATTTCTTGCCGGTGAACGCCACCTTCTCTGCGTTGATGACGATGACATTGTCACCGCAATCGACGTGAGGGGTGAACGACGGCTTATGCTTGCCGCGCAGGATGCTGGCGATGATCGATGCAACGCGGCCCACAACGAGACCCTCGGCGTCGATCAGCACCCATTTCTTTTCGACCGTGGCGGCGTTCGCCGATACGGTCGTCTTGGTCAGCGCCTTCATCATGGCACGCTCCTTGACAGATGGGACTGGGCGATGGAGCAATGCCCCAACGCCCGAAACAAACCGCGCCGCCTGATCCATGATGGACGCAGCGGCGCTTCGGAGCGGGCCAATGACCGCAAGCGGGCGGAAAGTCAAGCAATGCGCGGCTTTGCTGACGGGTATTATGATACCTTGGGCTTCACGGAACCGCCTCAAGCGCCCGCACCCGCTCTTCGACCAGCGTTCGTTCGCTGCCATCATCCGCGACAATCCAGCTTTGCCGCCGCTCCTGAACCAGCAGTCCGGTGACAGTATCAATCGTCCAGCGGTGGTCGATTTCGAGCGTCTGGGTGCGACCTCCCGCTGCGGTCGAACTGCGCTCAACCTTTGTGATCGTGCGCAGCGCAGCGTTTTGGACAATCGAAACCTTCGCGTCATTCCGCGCCGCCTGGGTGGGGATCGCGGCGTTCGCAGGGACGACAAGAGCGCGCACGTCGGCCGTCGCCAACCGGTCCCGTTCGGCGGTCGGCAGGGCGGCAATCGCCTGCGCCAACTGCCTGGCCTCGGCGCGCCCGCCATCGGCGCCCGCGGTTTCGATCCGCACCGTCGCCCGCTCCCACAGGCCTTCGGGATCGACCAAGTCGATGCGGCTGCCATCGGGGGCGACCAGATAGGCCAAAGCTTCGCCGACGAGCGGCTGGATCATAAGGGTCAGGGCGCGGGTCACTGCGGGCGGCGCATCCGAGTCGATCCGCTGCAACACTGCTTCGAGTTGATAGCCGCGGCCGATCCGCTGCCATTGCAATCCATAGACGAGCGAGAAATTGATCAGCGACCCGTCGCGGCCGATGCGGCGCGTCGTGATGCGATAAGACATCGGACGGCCGACCGGAGGGGCAAACTGGATCGGCGCGATGACCGGCGTCGGCGATGCATCGGCTGGCGCGGGTGGAGGTTGAAGGACCAGCAGCAGCACGCTGCCGAGCCCGCAAAGCAGCATCATAGAGTCGCGCGGCCCAGCCGGTGGAGCGCCGCGGCGGCGATGGCGACCAGGATCGCCCCCACCACCTGATGCGCGACCGCGACCCACATCGACACGCCAGACACCACGGTCCAGATACCCAGCAGCATCTGTACCGCGACGACCGCGACCAGCAGCGTGGCTTCGCGCTTTGCACCAAGCCGCAACAGGGCGCGCGCGAGCCATAGCAGCGCTAGTGCGGCGATCCATGACCACCAGCGATGCAGGAAATGGATCAGAAAGGGGTCGTTGGTCAGCGCCAACCATGCACCGCCGGTCCAGTCGATGCCCTCTGGCACGACATGGTCGTTCATGAGCGGCCACGTGCTCGATACGAAGCCCGCATTGAGCCCCGCCACCCACGCGCCGAGCAAGAGCTGGACAAACAGGATGGCGATCACGGCGACGGCGGCGCCGGTCAGCCGTGCTGGCCGCGCCGCCGGGTCACGCGCCAGGGCATCAAGGTCGCGCGCGGTCCACACCAAACCGGCAAGCAAAAACAGCGCGGTCAACAGATGCGCCGCCAGCCGGAAATGGCTGACGTCGGTGCGATATTCGAGTCCCGACGCGACCATCCACCAGCCGATCGCCCCCTGCAAACCGACGAGCGACGTCAGCGCAATCAGGCGTACGCCATAACCCGCCGGGATCTCGCGGCGCCAAGCGTACCAGGCCAATGGCAGCACCATGGCCATGCCAACCACCCGACCCAGGATGCGATGCAGCCATTCCCAGAAGAAGATCGCCTTGAACCCCGCCAGGGTCATGCCGAGGTTGATTTCCTTATATTCGGGGATCTGTTTGTACTTCTCGAATTCGGCAATCCAGTCGGCCTCGTTGAGCGGCGGCAGCACCCCCGATACGGGCCGCCATTCGGTGATCGACAATCCCGATTCGGTCAGGCGAGTGATCCCGCCGACGCCGACCACGATGACCACCAGCAACGCGACCGCCCACAGCCAGCGCGCAAGCGCCGCGGGGCGTGGTTGGCGGGCGGCGGGCGGAGACAAGGTTGCGGCTTGCGTCATCGCTCCGTCCTATCGCCGCTTGGCCGTCGATAGGCAAGCGTCCGGCAAAAAACCGACGTCAGGAAATTCATGGCAGTGACAGGGGTGCGTTGATAAGCGGAGCCGATGCACCATCATGCGTCCATCCTGCTTGCCGTCCTGTCGCTGCTGACCGCGACCCCCGCAAACGCCGCAGCGTCCGGTGATCCGTCACCCTATGAGGGACTGGCGGCGCTGGAAGCGCGCGTCGCGGCTATCGGGTTTCGTTTGACCACCGCCAACGCGGCATGGTGCCGCATGCAACAGCCGCAATTTGGTTGGATCTGGGGTGACCCACGGCTTTACGCTGCGGATCGAAGGCCCGCGGCGCTGGCCGCCTATGGCGCTTCGGATCGCGACGCACCCTTTGTTGCCGCCATTGCACCGACGTCGCCCGCCGCCAAGGCCGGGATGCGCGTCGGCGCCGCCGTTATCGGGATGCAGGGTCGTGGTGCGCCGGAGGGCGCGGACGCCCACCCCTTTGCGCGGATCACCGCGATCGAGACAATGCTCACGGCGCTGCCGCCCACCGCCCCGCTCTTGCTCGACACGGGTGAGGTCGGCGCGCTGACCCTGATGCCCGTGGCCGGTTGCATCAGCGATTTTCGCGTGGAGGCCAGTGACAGGGCCGCCGCGGTCGCCGACGGGCGGATGGTGCTGGTCCATCAGGGCCTCGCCAAATTTTTACGCGACGATGACGAACTGGCCGCGGCGATCGCTCACGAGCTGGCGCACAACATCCTGCGCCATCGTGCCCGCCTTGATGCCGCAGGCGTCGATCGCGGGCTGGGCAAGCAATTCGGGCGGAGCGCCCGGTTGTTCAAGCAGACCGAGATCGAGGCGGATCGGCTGTCCGTCTGGTTGCTCGCCGGGGCCGATTATGACCCTGGCGCTGCCGCCCGATTCTGGCAGACATTCGGTCAGCGCCCGGGCCGCCCGATGTTTCAGGCGGCAACGCATCCCGCGTGGCGCGACCGTGTCGCCTCGCTTCAAGCCGAAGCGGCGCTGATCGCCGCGGCGCGCGCAGCGAACCAGCCACTGCATCCGCCGCTGATCGACGCCCCGCCGCCCTTGGAATAATCGCCGCCGACCCCTATCTGTACAATTCCCCTCCCCGACAAAGGATCGACCCGATGACGCATGAAACCGCCATTTTTGCCGGAGGCTGCTTTTGGTGCACCGAAGCCGTGTTCCAATCGCTCGCGGGGGTCGCGACGGTCGAAAGCGGCTATATCGGCGGCCATGTCGCGAACCCGACTTACAAGCAGGTGTGCGGCGGCGATACCGGACATGCCGAGGCGATCCGCATCACCTTCGACCCCGCGGTCATTACCTATGATGACCTGCTCGACGTGCATTTCGCAACGCATGATCCGACGACGCTGAACCGCCAAGGCAATGACGTCGGCACCCAGTATCGCAGCGCGCTGTTTCCGCTCGACGCCGCGCAGGGCGATGCCGCGCGCGCCGCGATCGAGCGGGCGCAGGGCGACTGGCCGACACCGATCGTCACCACGATCGAGCCGGTGTCGGACTGGTATCCGGCCGAGGATTACCACCAATCCTATTGGGACGGCGAAGGCCAGCGCAATCCGTACTGCATGGCGGTTATTCCGCCAAAGCTGGCGAAACTGCGCAAGGGTTTCGCCGACCGGTTACGCACCGAATAAACGGCCGACGTACCACCGACCGACTGTTGCCAAATGGTCGCATGACGTCACTTTTCATTGACTTTCCAATCCTTTTGGCTAGCGGACGCCCCCGCGCTGGGGCAGACTAGAGTCAAGCGCAGTTGGGGGTCGCTGCAAAGTGCTGGCATCGCTGTTTCTGATAGGCGCGTCGTTGACGACGCCCCAGATGTCGGTTCAGGCCGCAAGCCAGACGATCGTCGAGGACAGCGACGACGGCATGGCGCGCGCGGTGAACCGGATGGTCGGCGGCATCGTCAGCTATGCCCGCTGGCCCAATGGCCCGGCCGATTCGGCGCGCGTCATGTGCGTGGTCGGCACACCGCGGTTGACCAACCGCATGGCCCCCGACGTCCCGGGCGCGGGATCGGTGCTGGTGCGCCGCTTGAGTGCCGCCGCGGTGATGGGTCGTTCTGAATGCGACATCCTGTTCCTTGGCCGCATGGCGGTGGCCGACCGGCGACAACTGATTGCATGGGTTCGCGGCCGCCCAATCCTGACGATCACCGACGACGATGCGGCGTGCATGTACGGCGCGATGTTCTGCCTGAGTAGCCGCGCGGCCAGCCTCAGCTTTTCGGTCAATCTGGACGCCATCGGGCGCGGGCCACTGCGTATCGACCCGCGGGTACTCAGCATCGGTCGCAGCGTGGGAGGCTCATCATGACGGGCCCGACATCCGAACGGATCGGCGCGCGCACGACGTTGCAAAAGCTGCTGTCGCGCTTTCATTTCGGTATCACTTTGTTCGCGGTGGCGCTGTCGGGTCTGACCATCCTCCTCGCCGGAGTGTCGGCGCTGCGCGGTTATGCCGATCGCAATATGGAGCTGGCGGCACAGCTTGGCGCTTACGGTGTCGAACCGGCGCTGGTGTTCAACGATCCGCAGGCGGCGCGCGAAGGGCTGGAACCGCTGACGCGTATTCCCGGGATCGCGCGGCTGCGCGTGCTGGACGACGTCGGTCGGCCGCTGACCCAATGGACGTCGCCGATGGCGGACCCGGCGCCATTGCTGACCCGCCTGTTTTTCCCGCGGCCCTTTGCCGTAGCCGTCGAACGCAATGGGTCGGCGATCGGGACGATCGAGGTCTGGGGCGATAGCTCGACCCTGATCGACTATGTCCGCATCGGCCTGCTCGCCGGGCTCGGCTGCCTGTTGATCACCGCATTGGGGACGATCTTTCTGGCGCGGCGGTTCGAATATGAGCTGGTCAAGCCGCTCAACGAAATTGCGACCGTGGCGCATGACGTGCGGCTGCATCGCCGGTTCGACAAGCGAGTCAAGGCCTTGGGGATTGCCGAACTCGACCGGTTGGGCGGCGACATCAACGCGCTGCTCGACGAATTGCAGGGGTGGCAGGGCCATATGGAAAGCGAGCGGGCCGTGCTGGCGCACCGCGCATCGCACGACGCGCTGACCGCGTTGCCGAACCGGGAATCCTTTGACCAGAAACTGGCGCAGCGCATCGCGGCAGCAGGCACCCCGGACGACCGCTTTGCGTTGATGTTCATCGATGCCGACAATTTCAAGGCGGCCAACGACAATTACGGCCATGCGGCAGGCGACGCGGTGCTGGTTGCCCTGTCGCAGTGCATTCGGGACGCGTTGGGGCCAGAGGATTTCGCCGCCCGCATCGGGGGCGATGAATTTATCGTCGTCGTCGATCGCATCGCCGCCGAAACCGTTCGTGAGGATCTGGCGCGCAATATCCGCGCTTGCGCCGCGCAGCCTGTCACGCTGCCCGGCGGCGAAACCTATTCCGCCTCGGTCAGCGTCGGGGTTGCCATCTATCCCGACGACGGCACCGACGCGACCGCGCTGCTGACCGCCGCCGATGCGGCCATGTATGCCGACAAATTGAGCAACCGTTCCCGGACATAACCAACGGAGTGACACCGTGATCCAGACTGCCCCCGCCACGATCAGAAGCCTTTTCGTGATCGCTTTCGCCTCGCTGCTCGCTGCGTGCCAGACGGTGCCGCCGCAGACCGGATTCACCCCCGAGCAGGTGGCTGTCCTGAGCGCCGAGGGCTTTGTCGATCAGGGTTTCGAATGGTCGCTCAACATGCCCGAGCGCCTGCTGTTCCAGACCGACGAAAGCGCGATTTCTGCGGAACTGCAGGCGCATATTGCACGGATCGCGGCGCGGCTGGTGGGGGTCGGCATCACAACGGCGCGGGTCGAGGGACACACCGATTCGGTTGGCGCAGCCGATTATAATGTGAAGCTGTCGAAAGCCCGGGCCGATGCCGTCGCGGCGCCGATGCAAGCGGCCGGATTGCCGCTGTCGCCTGATCGGATCGTCGGCCGCGGCGAGGATTTCCCGATATCGAGCAACGACAGCGCGGACGGACGGCAGGACAATCGCCGCGTCGTCATCATCGTGTCCCCCGAGTAAGCGTCGGAGCGCTCTGCCAAGCGGGCTCTTTTCTTGCTCACGCCTGGCGGCTAAGCCGCAGCCCATGAAACCGATCCGCAAAGCCGTTTTTCCCGTTGCCGGTCTTGGCACGCGCTTTTTGCCGGCGACCAAGGCGATCCCCAAGGAGATGCTGCCGATCGTCGATCGGCCGCTGATCCAATATGCGGTCGATGAGGCGCGCGAGGCGGGGATCGAGCAGATGATCTTTGTCACGGGCCGCGGCAAGAGCGCGATCGAGGATCATTTCGACATCGCCTTCGAGCTGGAAAAGACGATGTCCGAACGCGGCAAGGATCTGTCGGTGCTGGAGCCGACGCGGCTTGGCCCCGGCAATTGCGCCTATGTCCGCCAGCAGGAGCCGCTCGGGCTCGGCCACGCAATCTGGTGCGCGCGCGCGATCGTCGGCGACGAGCCCTTTGCGATCTTCCTGCCCGACGAGTTCATGCACGGATCGCCCGGCTGCATGAAGCAGATGGTCGATGCCTACCATCAGGTCGGCGGCAACCTGATCTCGGTGCTCGAAGTGCCGCGCGACCAGGTCTCCTCCTATGGCGTTATCGCCCCCGGCGCGCGCGACGGGGCGCTGACTGAAGTCACCGGGCTGGTCGAGAAGCCGTCGGTGGCCGACGCGCCGTCGAACCTGATCATCTCGGGCCGCTATATCCTCCAGCCCGAAGTGATGCGCGTGCTCGAAGGGCAGGAAAAGGGTGCGGGCGGCGAGATCCAGCTGACCGACGCGATGGCAAGCATGATCGGCAGCCAGCCGTTCCACGCCGTGACCTTTGATGGCGCGCGGTACGACTGCGGATCAAAGGCGGGATATATCCAGGCCAATCTGGCGGTCGCACTGCAGCGTCCCGACATCGCCGCCGAGGTCCGTGCGTTTGCGATCGACTTGTTGAAGTAAGACCGGCGGAGGCGACGCGCCCCCGCCGGATCGGCGATTATTCGCCCTCGATATTCGGTTTCGCGAAGGTGTCGGCGCCCAGCGTCTTGTAGAGCAGGCCGCCGACCGCGCCGCCGATCAGCGGGGCGAGCCAGAACAGCCACAGTTGCTGGATCGCCAGCCCGCCGACGACCAGCGCCGGGCCGGTGCTGCGCGCCGGATTGACCGAGGTGTTGGTGACCGGGATCGAGATCAGGTGGATCAGCGTCAATGCCAAGCCGATGGCGAGCGGCGCGAAGCCCGCGGGCGCGCGGCCGTCGGTCGATCCCATGATGATCCACAGGAAGAAGGCGGTCAGCACGATTTCGATCAGGAACGCCGACCAGATGTCATAGCCGCCGGGCGATCCGGCATCGAAGCCGTTGGCGGCGAGACCATTGGTCGCGAGGTCATAGGCGGGATTGCCGCTGGCAATGTAGAACAGCAGGAACGCCGCGATGACCGCGCCGACGACCTGCGCGCCGACATAGAGCGGGATGTCGCGCGCCTCGAAGCGCCCGCCCGCCCACAGGCCGACGGTGACCGCGGGGTTGAGATGGCAGCCGGATATATGGCCGATCGCATAGGCCATGGTGACGACCGTCAACCCGAAAGCAAGCGACACGCCGAGCAGGCCGATGCCGACATCGGGAAACGCCGCCGCCAGCACCGCGCTGCCGCAGCCGCCAAAGACAAGCCAGAATGTGCCGATCAACTCGGCCAAGCCTTTTTGCATATTCGTCATATGACCCTCCTCCCCACCGGCGGCCATGGACGCCCCCGGCGCGGGGTCATCCTATCAGGGCTGGGCGGGCGAGCAAGTCTTTGCGGTGACGCCGGATTTCAGGCGGCGGCGACCGCTTCGACGAAGTGGCGCGCGCGTTGGTCGAGCGAGCGTGCAGCCTCCGACAGTCCTGCCGACAACTCGCCCAACGCCTGCGCGCCATCGCCGACCGCACTGGCGCCCTGCCCGATTTCCTGGACGCGATAGTCGATCTCGCGGCCCGCCGACACCGCCTGCTCGACGTAGCTCGCGATCATCAGCGTGGTCGCGCTTTGGCCATCGACGGCGCGGTCGATGGCATCGGAGAAACCATTGTTAGCGTCGATCGCCTTTTCAACCTCGGCAAAGCCTGCCGCCACCTGACCGACGATGTCTCGAATTCGGTCGACATATTGGGTGATGTCGCCTGCCGCCGACCGCGTCTGGCTGGCCAGCGTCTTCACTTCCGCCGCCACCACGGCAAAGCCGCGCCCGGCCTCTCCCGCGTGCGCCGCTTCGATCCCGGCGTTGAGCGCCAGCATGTTGGTGCGGCTCGCCATGTCGATGATCAGTGCCAGCATCTGTTCGATCGACTGGCTCGCCGCCTTGAGCGCCTCGGCCCGCTCGCCCGCCTGCTGGACCTTGCGATGCGCCTCGCCGCGAATGGCGCGGGCGCGCGAGCCATCGTCGACGATCTTTGCCATGGTTGCCGCCAGCGCATGGCCGCGGTCGCCGAGCTCGTGCAGCCCTGTCAGTGTTTGCGCCGTGGCCCCCGCCACCGTCACCGCGTCACGCCCCGTCTGCCGCGCACGATCGGACAGGGTGGCGGCAAATGATTCGACCTGATGCGCCATGTCAGACAACACCGCGGTAAGCGCCGTAATCTCTTGTTGAAACCGGCGTCCGGCGTCGTCAATCTTCGTCGCCCGCGCCGCGCCCTCGCGCGCCAGTTCGACATCGCGCAACATCGCCAGCTTGGCGAGCTGGCCGCTGTCGAGGGTCTCGACAAAGCGGCCGCGATCGACAAGAATCAACTCACCGCGCCCCTGCCCATCTGCAGCGATGCGCAGCAGGTCGGCGGTCGATTTCGCCAGATCGGCGGTTGGGCAGGGTTCGATCATCGACGCGATCGATCCACCGATCGTCGGGTTCTGCATCAGCGAGAACCAGAAGGGGCAAAAGAGCAGTTCGCGCACCCGCTGTTCGCGAATGACACCGATCGGGTGCGCATTCGCATCGAGCACCGCCAGCGCGCGCAGATCGGGATTGCCGCGGAACAGGTCGATGACCTCTGCCATATGGGCGTCGGCGGCGACCGCAGCGGCGTGACCCGATGATGGTAGCAGGATGTTATCCATGGAAGGCGGGGTCTCTCTTGGCGCGGCGATTGGTCGTTCACCGCTCGACCTAAGCGAAGTCGGTAAACACCGCTTTGACCATTTGTTTCAATGTTATGACACCGGGCCGCATGGCGGCGGCGAGATATCGCAATATCCTGTTCAGATCGGGCCAGCTATGCGAAGAGGCGGTCGGCCACCCAGGTGGCGGGGTCAGGAGAATTTTATGCGTACCATGATCATCGCCCTGGCGACGCTCCCGTTGCTCACCGGCTGCTTCAGTGCGGTGAAAACGGTCGTCACCGCACCGGTGAAAGCGGTCGGACAGGTCGCCGACTGGACGACCACCAGTCAGGACGAAGCCGATCGCAACCGCGGCCGCGAGATACGCCAGCGCGAAGAACAATTGGGCAAGCTGTCGCGCCAGCGCGACAAGGCGGCTGAAAAATGCCGCGATGGCAACGCCGAGCAATGCCAGCGCGCCGAAGTGCTGGACCATGAAATCGAAGCGGTGATGGCTGAGCCTTATTGATTTGAAGATGGCCGAGGTTCTCAGCCGTTCCTCAAATTCCGTTCGTGTCGAGCGAAGTCGAGACACCTTTCGACGCAGCGCCTAGCCCGAGGGGTGTCTCGACTTCGCTCGACACGAACGGGGATAGAGGGGGCACACCCCCAATGTCGCCGCTACCGCACCCGCCGCCCGGTCCACACGACGCGGCCGACCAGTTGCACCGACGTCATCGGCAGATCGTCCCAGCTGCGATAATGCGGATTGTCGCTGATTACTGAAATCCGCCCCGGCCCCGGCGCACGGGCGATGCGTTTGACCATCAGCACATCGTCCATGCGCAGCACATAGATGCCATCGCGCAGCCGCGCCGCGGCGTCGCCGCCATCGACCAATATGTCGTCACCGTCGTCCAGCGTCGGCGCCATCGAGTCGCCCTCGACCCGGATGATGCTGAGTGCGCGCGGATCGGCGCCGAGGTCGCGCAGCCATTTCGGATCGAACGCCACCTCGCCCTCGACCGGTTCGCCCTCAACGCTGGACCCCGCGCCCGCCGAGGCACCGATAGCCAGCTTCGGGACGAGGATCATCCCCGGACCGCGCATCCGAGCTGGCGTCGCTACGCGCTGCACCGGCCCGCCGAGCAGGGCTTCGGACACGCCCAGATAGGCAGCGATCCGCGCGCGATCCTGTTCGGCAAGCCGCCGCGGCGAGCCGCGCTTGATATATTGCTGGATATAGGCGGGGTTGCGCCCGATCACCTGCGACAGGCGCGCATAGTCGATGCCCTTGTCGGTCAAGAGACGGTCGAGCGCGGCGCGCGGATCGGCAACATGGTCGCTCATGGACTAGTCCTTCCTATTTCGTTCCTAGCAAGCGGATTTTTCCTAGACAAGTAGGAAAATGAGCATCAGATAGGAATTATCCTATCGGGTGAGTCGCCCGGTTGTCGACGCAGTCAGGGAGGAATTTATGGAGCGCACCTTGTTGCAACGGATCGATGCCTTTTTGAAGGAATCGGCGATGCCGCCGACCGTGTTCGGCCGCGCCGCGGTGCGCGATCCGAAGCTGGTGAGCGACCTGCGCGGCGGTCGCGAACCCGGCGTCCGGCTGATTTGCCGTGTGGAACATTTCATGAACATATGGCGCGCCGAGCGTCATGCGGGTCGTATTGCGCCGCAAGGTGACCGGCGGACACGGTCCTTTCGTCAGTCGGCCAAGGGAGCGCAGGCATGACGCGCTGGTCGCCCGCACAGTCGCGCCGCCCCGGCTGTCCGCACCGCCGTTTGCGTCACCTACTCGCGGGCGCGCTGCCGACGGGGATGACGATGGGTGCCTCGACATTCCGGCCGTGGGCGAGCGCGAATTTTGTCGGGGCGCGCCACATCTTTCCGTGCGCGCTGGCGGAGGGTGACGCCGAAGCGGTTCGCGCCGCGCTACAGAGCGATTTGAGCGCGGCCGAATGGGCGCTGCCGGGTCATGTCGTCGCCGACGTCGTGGTCGAATGCGGCGAGGCGCCCGACGCATTGCAGATCGAAATTCTGACGGTGGAGGATTGAGCGTGGGGACGCTAGCCCACCGACTGGCGTGTCATCCGTTGCAGGGTGCTGAGCGCGGCTTCGAGGGCGAAGTCGACTTCGGGGTCCGGGTCGACGGCGGCGCCTTCGGGCGCAGTCGCGTCGTCGGTCGCGGTCGGTTCACGGCGGCGGGCCAGACCCGCTTCGAGCCGCGCGACCATCGCGCCGAGCGAATTGTCGGAGGCGGCGGACAGCGGCTTTGCCGTCATCTCGGCGGGTTGCAGCCAAGGTTCCTCGCCTTCTGCCGGCTCCTCAGGCGCGAGGTCGGCGAGCACCAGCTCGTCGGTATTTTGCTCGGCAAATTCGTCGAGCCACAGATCGGCTTCGGCGCTGTTATCCGCAACCTCGGCGTTCAGCGGCCCCAGACCGCCCGCGGGGAGATCGCGGCCAGCGCGGATCGGCGGGCGCAGAGGATCGTCGGGATGCAGGTCGACGCGGCGGCGGCGCGTCCAAAAGACGTCGCTATCCTCGTCGAGATCCGCAGCGGCTTCGCGGCGGAAGCGGCCGCGCAGCGAGGAAAGACCCGCCGCTTCGGGCTGCGCGATCAGCAGTGCGACCAGTCCGGCGATCAGCGAAGCGATTGCGGCCATGCCAAACGCCAGGATCAGCCGCGCAGCATTGCCGACCGGCGGCACAAAATAGTCCGACAGGCGGTCGAGATAGAGGTTCCAGGCGATCCCCGCGACCCACGACATCGGCATGACGGCAGCAAACAGGAAGGTCAGCGCCGCGGCGCCGATTACCGCGGGCATGGCGGGGCGCAGCGCGCGAAGGAGCGCGCTGGCTTTGCCATGGCCGGGGTTGTCGCTGGTCTCGTCCATATCGTCCAATTCCGTGCGGCCCGCGCGGGGCCAAAATCTCGTTTTTTCGGGCAGCGCGCTCAGGCCGCGCCGCGCAGCAATCGCTGGTAAACCGGCTCGTAACGTAAAATGTTTGATGACCAGTTACGATGGGTTTCGACAAAAATACGTGCGGTGCGCCTTCGATCCGCCCAAATATCGCGATTTTCGAGCAGGTTCGCCAGCGCATCGGCGATCGCTTTGGGATCGTCGGGGGCAAATAGCGTGCCGGTGACGCCATCTTCGACCAGCTCGCGGTGGCCTCCGACATCGGACGCCGCGACCAGCTTGCCCTGCGCCATCGCTTCGAGAGGTTTGAGCGGGGTGACGAGGTCGGTCAGCCGCATTTTCTTGCGCGGGTAAGCGAGGATGTCGATCAGCGAATAATAGCGCTCGACCTCTTGATGCGGCACGCGGCCGACGAAATGGATTTGCGGAGCCGCAGAGGACGCGGCGGCCTGCGCCTTCAGCGCCGCTTCCATCGGCCCGCCGCCGACGAGCAGCAGCCGCGCCTTGGGCTGCGCCGCGACCAGCGCGGGCATCGCCGCGATCAGATCATCGATCCCCTCATAATCGTAAAAGCTGCCAATATAGCCGATCACGGCGTCGTCGGCAGCAATCCCGAGCGTGTCGGCCAGCGCGTCGTCGCGCGGCGGCGGATCGCCGAACAGGTCGAGATCGACACCGTTCGGCGAGACGGTGATCTTGGCGGGGTCGATGCCGCGCGCGATGAGGTCGCCGCGCAGCCCTTCGCAAATGACCGCGACGGCATCGGCCGATTTCACCGCATGGGTTTCCAGCATTTTGGTGACTCGATAGCGCAGGCTGCCTTCGCGTCCGGTCCCGTTGCCGACCGACGCATCCTCCCAAAAAGCGCGAATTTCGTAGATCACCGGGATGCCGAGTTTCTTGCCGACGCGCAGCGCCGCGAGCCCGTCGAGCACCGGCGAATGGGCGTGCAGCACATCGGGCTTCCAATCGCGCGCCAGCGCCTCGACCCGCTGCGCCAGCGCGCCGATTTCGCGCCATTCGTTGATGACCGGCATCGCGGGCGCGATCGGCGGGGTGCGATAAAAGGTCAGCCCGTCGACGGTTTCGCCGTCCGGTCCGGGTTCAGGGTGGCGCACCCCGGTGACCCCGGCGACGTCCCAGCCCTTCGCCACCTGCGCCTTCATCAGCGCGCGGGTGCGAAAGGTATAGCCGCTGTGCGTCGGCAGGCTATGATCGAGGACGTGGAGGATGCGGGTCATGGGCTAGCGCTTTGACATACTAGCCTTAACGCAGCGTCAACCCCGATCGCGTAGCGGGAGCGGACATGGTCGACAATTTTTCCATTGGCCTGACGCACGTCTTGATGGCGATTGCGCTCTGGCGACTGCTGCACCGCGACGATCTCGACCGCGAGGTCAGCCCGCGCGCGCAGTGGCAGCAACGCCGGGAAGCCGAACCGGACGACCACCGCGATGCGTGACATTGCGTTCGTCGCCTTTCTCTTCGCGTTCATTGGGCTCGGTTTCCGCAAGCCGTTCCTGTTCGTGCTGTGCTTTTGTTACATCGACATCGTCGCGCCGCAGCGGCTGAGCTATTTCCTGATCAATTCGATCCCGATTTCGCTGATCGTGTTCGGGCTGGCGATTGTGGGGTGGCTCGCGATCGACGACAAGCGCGATACGCGCTGGTCGGGGCGACAAGTCCTGCTCGTCCTGCTGCTCGCCTATTGCGGCATGACCACGATGTCGGCCGATTTTCCGGTCGAGGCCGCCGATAAATGGAGCTGGGTGTGGAAGGCGCTGATCTGGGCGATTTTCCTGCCGCTGACCTTGCGCACCAAGCTGCGGATCGAAGCGCTGGCGCTGATCATGCTGCTTTCGGCGGCGTCGATCGCCATTGCGGGCGGCCTCAAGACCGCAGCGGGCGGCGGCGGTTACGGATCGCTGCAATTGCTACTCAACGAAAATTTCGGGCTATACGAAGGGTCGATCATGTCGACCGTCGGCATCGCGATCATCCCGTTGATCCTGTGGTATCGCCGCCACGGCACGATCTTCACCCCCGACTGGCGCGTCTCGCTGTTCTGCTTCGCGCTTTGTTTTGCCTGCATGCTGCTGCCGGTGGGGACGCAGGCGCGAACCGGGCTCGTCTGTCTTGCGGTGCTGGCGGTGCTGTCGCTGCGCGCGGTCAAGCACCGTGTGCTGTATATGGTCGGCGCGGGTCTGCTGGCGGTCGCTGCGGTGCCGTTCCTGCCGCAAAGCTTTACCGAGCGGATGGAGACGATCCAAGGTTACAAGTCCGATCAGTCGGCATCGACGCGCGTCGCGGTGTGGGCGTGGACCTGGGATTATGCCAAGGAAAACCCGTTCGGCGGCGGGTTCAACGCCTATATCCAGAACCGCCTGCGCGTCGAGACGACCGGGTCGGGTTATGATCCCGACCGGCCGCAGCCGGACGGCCCGACGGTCCATGAGGACGCGGCCCGCGCCTATCATTCCAGCTATTTCGAAATGCTGGGCGAACAGGGTTATCCGGGGCTGGCGCTGTGGTTGCTGCTCCACATTGTCGGCATTGCGCAGATGGAGCGGCTGCGCCGCCGTTATCTGACCACCCGGCGGGCCGAGGAGCTATGGATCGCGCCGCTGGCGACGGCGCTCCAGCATGGCCATATCATCTATATGGTCGGGTCGCTGTTCGTCGGCATCGCGTTCCAGCCCTTCATTTACATGATGCTGGCGCTCGAAATCGGACTGTCGACCTATTGCCGCCGCCGCGAACAGGAGGCCGGATGGCGCCCGTTGATGGCACGTCCGGCGCAGGTTCCGACGCGGCATTCGCTGCCCGACGCGCGCTGACGCGGAACCAAAGGGCGGGGCAGCGCGCTGTTGCCTTATGCCCGCCCCCCGCCTGATCCATGTCGACGACGGCCTGCCCGGCATCTCGCGCGAACGCGTTGGCGACATTTGGCGGTATCGCGACACCAAGGGCCAGATCATCCGCGACCGCGACGAGATCGCGCGGCTGAACGCGATCGCGCTGCCTCCGGCGTATGAGGATGCCTGGTTTTGCCCCGCCGCCAATGGCCATATCTTGGCCACCGGATATGACGCGCGCGGGCGCAAGCAATATCGCTATCATCCCGATTTCCGGCTTGCGCGCGAGGCCGACAAATATGATCGCTGCGCCGCGTTCGGCCACGCGCTGCCGCTGCTGCGCGTCCGACTGGTCGACGATCTGGCGCGGCGGACGCTGTGTCAGGAACGCGTCGTCGGTGCAGTGGTGCGCCTGCTCGACCTCGCGGCGCTACGGGTTGGGAATGAGCAATATGTCGCGGCGAACAAGAGCTTTGGCGCGACAACCTTGCGCCAGCGACACGCGAAGCTGAGCGGCCAGACGCTGCGGCTGAGTTACCGGGCCAAGGGCGGTGCGCAGCGGCTGGTGACGATCAGCGACCGCAATTTGACGACGTTGGTGCGGCGCCTGCAGGATCTGCCGGGGCAGAATCTGTTCCAATATGAAGATGATGGCGCCGTCTGTACCGTCGGGTCCGAAGACGTAAACGCCTATATCCGGGGCGCAATGGGCGACGAATTCAGCGCCAAGCATTTCCGCACCTGGTCGGCGAGCGTCGAAGCCTTTTCGTTTCTCTATGACGCCCCCGAGCCACCAACGCTGAAAGCCATGCTCGAGCATGTCGCCGACCGGCTGGGCAACACCCCGGCCATCGCGCGCAAAGCCTATGTCCACCCGGCGATGATCGCGGCGGCGCAGGAGCGCGGCGACTTTGCCGCGGCCGCCGGGCCGTTGCCGCGCGTGGCCAAATATCTTTCGCGTTACGAACGCGGATTTTTGGCCTATCTGGAGCGCGCGCCCGCCGCCGCGGCGTTGCTGCAATCCGCCTGACCTGCGACCCAAGAGGACCGACGTGACTTTCTCTATCCTTGCTGCCGCCCAGACCGCTGCCACCAAGACGGCGGTAAAGGCCGCGCCAGTGCGCAACGATCCGATTGCCGACCTGCGCGACTGGTGGGACAGCAGCGTCGCCTGGGTGAACAGCCACTGGTTGCAGATCGGCATCGCGATCGCGGCGGGTCTGGCGATCTATTTCCTGCTGTCGATGATCCGCGGCTTTGCGCTGAAACGCGCGCAGGCGACGCCGGGCGAATTCACCCTGACCCACATCGTCGGGCGGGTGATCCACAAGACCAAGTCGTTCGTGCTGGCGATCATCGCGGTCCGCATGGTCGCGGGCTATGCGCAGCCGCCCGCTGTCATCCTGCACATCATCCAGCTGGTGTTTACCGTTGCGGTGGTGTTGCAGGTCGCGATCTGGGCGCGCGAAATCATCCTGGGCCTGATCCAGCGCCGCGCCTCGGACGGGCATAACGAGACATTGTCGAACGCGATGGGGATCATCCGCCTGTTGATCAGCGTCGCGCTGTTCGCCATCGCCGGGATCGTCATCCTCGACAATATGGGGGTCAATGTCACCGGGCTGGTCGCGGGCCTGGGCATCGGCGGTATCGCCATTGGCCTCGCCGCGCAGGGCATTTTTTCGGACCTGTTCGCGTCACTGTCGATCATTTTCGACCGGCCGTTCCGGGTCGGCGAGACGATCAAATATGACACCAGCACCGCGACGGTCGAGCGCATTGGTCTCAAAAGCACGCGGCTGCGCTCGCTCAACGGCGAATTGCTGGTGATTTCGAACACCAATTTGCTGGGCAAGGAGATCACCAATTTCGCGCATCTCCACCGCCGCCGCATCACCTTTACCATCGGCGTCATTTATCAGACGACCCCGACGATGCTGCGCGACCTGCCCGCGCTGCTCGAGGAGCAGGTGGTCACCGCGGGTCAGGAGTTCATCCGTTCCAGCTTCCTGACCTTCGGCCCCTCCAGTCTGGATTTCGAATTGCTGTTCGACGTGTTCAGCGACGAATTCGATGTCGTCGCGGCGGCGCGCACCGATGTCGGCATCCGCGTGTTCGAGGCGATGGCGAAGGCGGGTTATGAATTTGCGTACCCGACCCAGACCACGTTCACCGCCGCCCCCGACGGCACGATGATCATGCCCTATGCCGAGTCCGCGAAACCCAAGGCGAGCGCGGCGAAGACTGCCAAGCCAGACTGACGCTACGGCGCCTTGGCATGATGGCTTGGGCCTTGTGCAACGTGTCCAGACAGGCCTAGAACGCGCGCCGAACCAATGATCGAGGGGATGAGCGATGGCCACAATCACGCCGCAGGAATTGCAGACCAAGGTCGGTGAGCATCTCGGGACATCCGATTGGGTGCTGGTCGATCAGGAGATGATCAACAAGTTCGCCGACGCCACCGGCGACCACCAGTTCATCCATGTCGACGAGGAAAAGGCCAAGCTGACGCCGTTCGGCGGCACGATCGCGCACGGCTTTTTGACCCTGTCACTGATGCCAATGCTGGGCCAGAGCACCGACGGCCCCAAGGTCGGCGGCGTCAAGATGGGGGTCAATTACGGCTGCAACAAGGTCCGCTTTTTGTCGCCCGTCCGCTCGGGCAAGCGCGTGCGCAGCCACATCAAGCTGCTCGAGCTGGAGGAAAAGCGCCCCGGCCAGTGGCAACAGACCAATGAAGTGACCGTCGAGATCGAGGGCGAGGAAAAACCCGCCCTGATCGCCGAATGGATCAGCCAGTTTTTCGTTTGAAGTGACTAAGCCCCTCCCCTTCAGGGGAGGGGTTGGGGGGGGGGTCCATCGACCTTGCGCAAGGCCGCTGGACCCCACCCGTTGCGACTAGGCAGCAAGCTGCCAAGTCTCGCTGCCCTCCCCTGAAGGGGAGGGATTTGGGATTGTTAGGAGAAATATCATGCGTGACGCCGTCATCGTTTCCACCGCCCGCACCCCGCTGACCAAGGCGGGTCGCGGATCGTTCAACAACACGCTGTCGCCGACGCTGGGCGCTTACTCGGTCAAAGCCGCCGTCGAGCGCGCAGGCCTCGAAGGCGGCGAGATCGACGACGTCGTGTTCGGCGCCGCCATGCAGCAGGGATCGCAGACGATGAACGTCGCGCGCCTGATCGCGCTGCGTTCGGGCCTGCCTGTCACCGTCCCCGGCATGTCGATCGACCGTCAGTGCTCGTCGGGCCTGATGACGATCGCGACCGCGGCGAAGCAGATCATCGTCGATCGTCAGGACATCTGCGTCGCCGGCGGCATCGAAAGCATCTCGAAGGTCAGCGGCAGCGGCAAGGTGTTCGTCGAGACCGACGCCGAGCTGATCGCGATGCACAAGGACACCTACATGCCGATGATCGGCACCGCCGAGGTCGTCGCCAAGCGGTACAACATCAGCCGCGAAGCGCAGGACGAATACTCGCTCCAGTCGCAGCAACGCACCGCCGCCGCGCAGGCCGCGGGCCTGTTTGCCGATGAAATCATCGCGTGCAACGCGACGATGGCCGTGATGGACAAGGAAACCAAGGAAGTCTCGTTCAAGGACGTGACCGCCGACAAGGACGAGTGCAACCGCGCCGATACCACGCTCGAAGGCTTGTCGAGCCTGAAGCCCGTGATGGGCGAGGGCCACACGATCACCGCGGGCAATGCCAGCCAGCTTGCCGACGGATCGTCGGCGTGCGTCGTGATGGAAGCCAAGGTCGCCGAGAAGCGCGGGCTCCAGCCGCTGGGCCGTTATGTCGGCATGGCGGTCGCGGGCACCGAACCCGACGAAATGGGCATCGGTCCGGTGTTTGCGATCCCCAAGCTGCTCGAACGCTTCGAGCTCAAGATGGACGACATTGGCCTGTGGGAACTCAACGAAGCGTTCGCGGTGCAGGTGCTTTATTGCCGCGACAAGCTCGGCATTCCGAACGAGCTGCTCAACGTCAACGGCGGCTCGATCTCGATCGGCCACCCGTTCGGCATGACCGGCGCGCGCTGCGTCGGCCACGCGCTGCTCGAAGGCAAGCGCCGCGGCGTCAAATATGCCGTCGTCACGATGTGCATCGGCGGCGGCCAGGGCGCAGCGGGCCTGTTCGAGGTCTTCTGATTTGCGCCTGAACGCTCCGCGTATCGAGCCGGTCAACTTGGACCGGCTCGATGCCGACCAGCGCACCGCGCTCGAACCCTTCCTTGCCTCCGACGGGGGCAAGGTCGGGGGCGGCAAGATCCTCAACATCTTCCGCACCCTGGCGCATGCGCCGAAAGCGCTGACCGCCTTCCTCAGCTGGGGCAATTATATCCTGTCGAAGCGCAACGCGCTGAGCCCTCGGAATCGCGAACTCATCATCCTGCGCACCGGCTATAATTGTCGTTCGGGCTATGAATGGACGCAGCACAAGCGCATCGGGCTCGACTGCGGGCTGACCGCGGACGAGATCGCGCGGATCAAGGCGGGGCCGGATGCGGATGGCTGGAGCGCGATCGACCAAGCGATGCTGCGCGCAACCGACGAGCTGACCAGCGACCATTTCGTCACCGATGCGACCTGGACGGCGCTCGCGCCGCTCGGCGACAAGGGGCGCATGGACCTGGTGATGACCGTCGGCCAGTACACGCAGGTTTCGATGATTTTGAACAGTTTTGGCGTCCAGGTCGAAGACGGCTGGGACGTCGATCCCGACCTTCGCAAATAAACCAAGGAGAGAGAAGCATGGCCATCGGCATCATCGCCACGCTGCGCGTGCAGCCCGGCAAGGAAGCGGAATTCGAAGGCGTGTTCGCCGAGTTGGCGTCCGCGGTCGCGGCGAATGAACCCGGCAACAGCTATTACAAGCTGTTCCGCGCCCACGAGGCGGGCGTCTACAAGGTGCTGGAATGTTATGATGACGAGGCGGCGGTCGACGCGCACCGCGCATCGGACCATTTCCGTAGCCTTGGCGCGAAGCTGGGTCCGTGTTTGGCGGGGGCGCCTGAGATTGAGAATTTGAGCGGGGTTTGAGGGCGGAAACGGCGGCTAACGACCGGAAGTGGGCATAGCCGATCCTCCCCCAACGGGGGAGGGGGACCACCCGAAGGGTGGTGGAGGGGCACAGGCGGTTTACGTGGCGCCGGACAAAAAGCACTGCTTCAACGGCGACCGTTCGGCGGTGCACNNCCTCCCCGTTCCGGGGAGGATCAGCTAAGTCCGCGCCCCACCCCAAAGCCGACCTCACCCCACCTCCGCAATCTCCGTTGCCCGGTCGCCCAGCACATAGCGCGGCCCTGCCCCGCGCTGGGCAGCCTTGTCCTGCGGGTTGTACAGCCCGCATTTCTTCAGGCTCAAACACCCGCAGCCGATGCAGGTGCCGAGCAGTTTGCGCGTCCGTTCCAGCGCCGCGATCTGCCCGTCGATCCGTTCCCGCAATCCGGTGCTGATCCGCGTCCAGTCGGCCGCATTGGGTGTGCGTCCGGCGGGTAGCCGTCGCAGCTCAGCCGCAATCTCCTCCAGGCTCAGCCCCAGTTGCTGCGCTATCAAGATGAACGACACGCGGCGGATGTCGGCGCGGAGGAACCGGCGCTGGCCGCCACGGGTGCGCAGCGCCTCGACCAGCCCCTTCGCCTCGTAAAAGCGGATCGCCGACACCGCGACGCCGGTGCGCGCAGCAAGTTCGCCGATCATAATCAGGTCGGTGCGATGCATCGATTGCTCCCTGTGCCGCCTTGCGACCCGAGCGAAACCAAGGCGGGTTACGCCTGATGTGGATCGCCGCGTCGCCTCACTCCTCGCCATGACAACATTACTGCTTGATCTAAACCTCACTTGAGCTTCCAAAAACAGCTGCGTCAACCCGAATCAGGAGTCAGAAATTGACGCATCCCTTTATCGAGCATGTCAACGTGACGGTCAGCGACCCCGATCGCAGCGCAGCGTTGCTGGCCGCCATTTTTGGCTGGCGCGAACGTTGGCGGGGTACGGCGCATAACGGCGGGCCGGTGATCCATCTGGGCAGCGACAGCGCCTATGTGGCGCTCTACACCGGGCCGGACGGCGAACATCGGGGGGTCGCCCATGGCAAAGGCGCCCCGCTCAACCATATCGGCGTTCAGGTCGAGGATCTGGACGCCATTGAAACGCGCGTCATCGCCGCGGGTCTCGTCCCCCACTCACACGGCGACTATGAACCCGGTCGCCGCTTCTATTTCTTTGACCCCGACGGCATCGAATATGAAGTCGTCAGCTATGCCGAACGAACAACCGTGCCTTACGACGCGGCACATGAGCGGCTGTCGCATTTGCATCTTGTTCTGAAATAATCGGACCAACGCGCGCGATGTGATGGACCGGGCGGCGGGCCGCTCCGGCGCTGACCGCTACCCGGCCGCGGCCACCGTCACCCGCTGGTTCAGCATCTCGATCTCGCCATAGGCGGTCAAAAAGCTGATGTCGGCGGCGTCACGGCCGACGGCGATCTTGGCCATCTCGCCTGCTTTCGCCATGCCCGTGGGATCGACCAGATGCCAGGAGCCACCCAGGAACACTTCAGCCACCGCATGGAAATCCTGCGGCTCGACGCCGAGCGCATAGACGCTGACGATACGCGCCGGGATGGCCGCGGCCCGCGCCAGGCTGACCATCACATGCGCATAGTCGCGGCACACCCCCTGCCGTTCGACAAAGCTGTCGAGCGCGCCCGTTTCGGCGTCGCTCGACCCCGATACATAGGTGAAATGCGTTTCGATCCAGTCGCGCATCCGACCGATTTTGGCGCCGCCCTCGACATCGCCAAACTCGTCCTGGACGAAGTGGATAAATTTGTTCGCCGGGCAATAGCGCGATTCATTGAGATACTGGACCGTCTCGCCGGGCAGGCGGTGCATCGGCACCTTGTCCAGCGTGCGGTAATCGGTGAGGTCGCGCTGGATTTCGACCGTCGTGCGATAGCGCACGTTGAGTTCGCCGCCGCGGCGCAGCCAAATGCGGTCGCCGATCATGTCCTGCGCCGGAACGCGCGCGAAATACTCGCAGTCGCCGACGTCGAGCACGGCGTTCAGGATCAGTTGTTCGGGGATCGCCGCGGCTTCGATATGGAGCATCAGATCGACCGGATCGCCAAGGCGATAGTCGAGCGCGGCGGTGATTTCGAGTTTCATCGGTGGGTAACGCTCCAGAAAGGGATCGGTGCCGCTAAGGCGATAAAAACCGCCGCGCAACGGAAAAGCATTGGCGCGATTGGGGGGCCGCGCGTTATGAGCCGCCGACACGTTCACCCGGGGGGATATTTTGTGACCGCATCGCGCACCATCCCCTTCATCGTAGCCACCATCTTTATCGATGCGGTCGGCTTCGGCATCATCATGCCGGTGCTGCCGCAACTGGTGATGGAGGTCGGGCGCATCGACCTGCCGCAAGCGATCGAAGTCGGGGCGTGGATCGGGCTGGTGATGGCGGTCGCGACCTTTCTGGCGTCGCCGGTGCTTGGCAATCTGTCTGACCGCTTCGGGCGGCGGCGTGTGTTGCTGTTGTCGCTGGGCGGGCTGGCGATTGATTATGCGCTGCTGACGATTGTTCAGACATTGCCTTGGCTTTTCGTTGCGCGCGCCCTGTCCGGAGTCTTCGGCGGCAGCTATGCTGCGGCGCAGGCCGCCATCGCCGACATCACCCAGCCCGCGGAGCGCGCGCGCAATTTCGGCTTCGTCGGCGCGGCGTTCGGGATCGGTTTTGTCGCTGGTCCGGCGATCGGGGGCTTTCTCGGCGAGATCGGCCCGCGCGCGCCGTTCGTTGCCGCCGCAATCCTCGCCGCCGCCAACATGCTCTATGGCCTGTTTATCTTTCCCGAAACGCTGCCGCCCGAGCGCCGCCGTGCCTTCAGCTGGCGGCGCGCCAATCCGCTCGGCGCGCTCCAGACGATGCGCGGCCTGCCCGGGATGGGCGGGGTCGCGAGCGTGCTGACGCTGTGGCAGATCGCCAGCTTGGTCTATCCGATGACATGGAGCTTTTATTGCATCGCGCAGCTCGGCTGGACCCCGGGCATGATCGGCGCCAGCCTGGCGGCGGTGGGGGTGATGATCGCGCTGGGCCAGACATTTGTTGTCGGGCCGATGGTCGCGCGCTTTGGCGAGCGCGACGCGGCGACGATCGGCATCCTTATCGCCGTGGCCAACTATCTGGGCTATGCCTTTGTCAGCTCGACCTGGGGCGCGTTCCTGTTGTTGCTGCCGATCGCGTTGCAGGCACCGGTGCAGCCGTCGCTCAACGCGCTGATGTCACGGCGCGCCACCGCCGACACGCAGGGCGAGGTGCAGGGGATTTCGGCGATGGCGATGGGGCTGGGCCAGCTGGTCGCGCCTATCGTGCTGACCGGCACCATGGCCTATTTCACCGCGGCCAAGGCGCCGGTACATTTTCCGGGCGCCGCGTTCATCGTGGCGGCGATCTTTGGCCTGCTCGCGATCGTGATGCTGCGCCGCTTGCCGCGGGTGACCCGGACCAGCGACGACGCGGGCGATCAAATGCCGCCGTCGGTCACCGCATAGCCCGCGGACTCAAGCCCCGCCGTCAGCATTGCGACACAGGCGGCGACGTCCGCCGCCGACGTTGAGCGGATCACGAAATTGGCGCCGACCTTGCCATCGCGGAAAAAGGGATAGCTGCCGATCACCACCCCCGGATGATCCTTTTCACCCTGCCGCAGCAGGTCGGCGACCTCGCTTTCGGGCGACCAGGCACCGATCGTGTGCGCGACCAGCGGCGCGCCGCCTTCGAGCTGCCCGGTCAGCGCGTCCAGCATACCCGCGGTGATATGCGGCACCCCCGCCATCACAAACAGATTGCCGATGCGGATACCCGGCGCCCC
This sequence comes from Sphingopyxis sp. UBA6723, assembly GCF_002454115.1. Taxonomy (GTDB): domain Bacteria; phylum Pseudomonadota; class Alphaproteobacteria; order Sphingomonadales; family Sphingomonadaceae; genus Sphingopyxis. The sequence continues at coordinate 329,107 of NZ_DKIH01000011.1, forward strand.
CGACATGCGGTTGGGGATCAGCTCGGCGCCGTCGGGGGTGCGCGCCATCCGCAGCCGCGCCTCGGTCAGTTCGATCCCACGCCCGCCATAATAGCGTTCGAGGATCGCACGCGCCTCAGGATGGATGATCACCCCGACGCCCAGCGCCTTCGCGACCGCATCGACGGTGATGTCGTCGTGGGTCGGGCCAATGCCGCCCGTAGTGAAAACATAGTCGTAGCGCGCGCGCACCGCATTCAATGCATCGACGATCTCGTCCTCGACGTCGGGGACGACGCGCACTTCGCGCAGGCGGATGCCCTGGACATCAAGCCAGGTCGCGATCTGCGCGATATTCTTGTCTTGGGTGCGGCCCGAGAGAATCTCGTCGCCAATCACCAGCACGGCGGCTGTCCAGATGCGTTCGTCGCTCATCGCTTTGCCTTAGCCGGACGCCGTGACAAAACAAGTCCGGTGGACGGGCATCTTTGTTCTTGTTATGTTCCCATTTGACCCGCAATGTCCAAGGGAGAGCCGCGATGGCCGATGCAATGATTTTTTATACCAACCCAATGTCGCGCGGCCAGATTGTCCGCTGGATGCTCGAAGAGGTCGGCGTGCCGTATGAACCACGCATCCTCGATTATGGCACGACGATGAAGGACCCCGCCTATCTGGCGGTCAATCCGATGGGCAAGGTTCCGGCGATCGTTCATGGTGACCGGGTCGTGACCGAATGCGCGGCGATCTGCGCCTATCTGGCCGATGCGTTTCCCGATGCGGGGTTGGCGCCCGCCCCCCCCGATCGCGCCGATTATTACCGCTGGCTGTTTTTCACCTCGGGTCCGGTCGAGCAGGCGATCACCGCCAAGCATTTGGGCGTCGAGCCCGATGTCGACCAGCAAAGGTCGGCGGGGTTCGGTTCGCTGTCCGCGGCGCTCGACGCGCTTGAGACGGCGGTGGCGGGTAAGGCGTTTGTCGCGGGGGACCGATTCACCGCCGCCGACGTCTATGTCGGCAGTCAGATCGACTGGGGCCTGCAATTCGGCACCATCGCGTCGCGCCCCGCGTTCGAGGCCTATGTCGCGTCTTTACGCGAGCGGGCGGCATACCGGCGTGCGAAGGACATCGACAACGCGTTGATCGCCGAGATGCAGGCGGCGAATCCCAGCTAATTTCTCGATCCAGAATTCCGTTCGTGCTGAGCTTGTCGAAGCACCGCTCTTCTTTGCAACGCCGCCAAGAAAGAACAGCCCTTCGACCAGCTCAGGGCGAACGGTTTTTGTTAGGGCAGCGACTTCAGCAATCCCGCAGCCAGCGGCGCCAGGCGACGCACCTGCGGATCCAACGATTCGCTGGCAGCGACATAGACGGCGTCGCCAAAGGCGCTGTTATTGTGGACCGCGGCCAGCCCTTCGGCGCTGCCATAGGGCGCTTTCCAGCGCACAGCATCGTTCGGATGCAGCGCCTGAAACCATGCCGCCCACGCCGCATCGTCGATGTCGGTGCGTTTCGCCAGAAACAATAGCGGTCGCGCCAGCCGCCGTGCCTCGCCATGGACATAGGCGTGTGATCCCGCAGGCGCGACCTGCGCCGCGATAGCGCCGAGCAGCAGATCGGCGTCGGCGCGCGTCAGCCGCGGGTTGAGCGCAAGCTGCATCAACAGGTCGGCGCCATGCGCGACGCCGTGCCGCCAGCCCTGCCCCGCGACAAAACCGCGATAATCGGTCACGCCGCGCAGATAGGTCGCCCCGGTTTCGGCCAGCGCGTGCAATTCGGCGTCGGTCAAAAAGGGCTCGACCCGGTCGGCCCGCGCCACTTCGGCCAATGCGAGCGCGGCGAAAGGCCGGGTAAACCCGGCCGCATCGTCGGGCGCGGCGAGAACCGCCGTCAACCGCTGCATCGCATGGCGGAGGCCGTCGGGTTTCAGATGCTGGCCGCGCAGCCCCTGCACCCATAGCGTCAAGGCGAAATCGTCGCGAACGGCGGGGTCTGGGCTGCCCAGACAGGCGATCAGCGCATCGATCGCCGCGTCATTTGCCGCTGCGAAATAGCGCGCAGAATATGTCTTAAGATTGCCATCGGCAGGACGCTCGACCGCGCAGCCCGCGCTCGCCTGTGCCGGCCCCGGCATCGCGGCCAGCAGCACCACGGCGCCAACCGCATCCCATATCCGCATCATGGCCGCCCTTCCCCCCAAAGAAAGAGCCCGGTGAATTGCTTCGCCGGGCTCCCGTATTTCGTGTCTGTCCGTTCCGCTTATTCGCGGCTGCCCAGCAGATTGAGCAGGAAGGTGAACATGTTGACGAAGTCGAGGTAGAGCGTCAGCGCGCCCATCACCACCGACTTGCCGACAAAGTCGGTCCCGCGGACATAGAAATACATGCTCTTGATTTTCTGCGTGTCATAGGCGGTCAGGCCAGCGAACACGAGCACGCCGACTACGCTGATCACCAGGCTCAGCACACTCGACTGAACGAACAGGTTGATCAGCATCGCGACCAGAATGCCCACGACACCCATGATCAGGAAGGTCCCCATGCCGGACAGATCCTTCTTGGTCGTGTAGCCATAAAGGCTGAGACCAAGGAAGGCCGCCGCCGTCGCGAAGAAGGTCGTCGCGATCGAGGTACCGGTAAAGGCGATGAAGATCGTCGACATCGACAGACCCATCACCGCGGCATAGACCCAGAAAAGCGCCTGCGCCGCCGTCGTCGATAGCTTGTTGATGCCAAAGCTGAGCACCAGCACAAACGCTAGCGGTGCCAGCATCACCACCCACATCAGCGGGGTGCCGACCATCGAAGCAGTAAAGCCCGACTGGAAGGCGAGCAGCGCGACGATACCCGTCAGCAGCACGCCCGACGCCATATAGTTGTAAACCGACAGCATGTACGACCGCAGGCCGGCATCGACGGCCTGGTCCATTGCGTTCGCGCCGGCCCCAAAACCGGAAGCCGCCATATTGGGGTCGTTCCAATTCGCCATTGTCATTACTCCATCACCGGTCAGCCCATACCGACCGTAGGCAGCAATATCGTGATTTTCTTTCCGGCTTTCAAGCGAAACCGGAAATTTGCCAAGTTTCGGTGGTGGCGGCCGCGCGAGCCATTATGCTGCCCGCATTATGTCGAGCCACCGCCTGTTCGTTGCGCTGCGCCCGCCGCGCCCCGTCCGCGACCTGCTGCGCACCGCCATGCACGGCATTTCGGCGGCGCGCTGGCAGGACGATGACCAGCTGCATCTGACGCTGCGCTTCATTGGTGACGTCGACCGGCATCGCGCCGAGGATATCGCCGCAGCGCTAGGCGCGCTTCACGCCCCCGCGATCAAGGCGCGAATCGCCGGGGTGGGAATGTTCGAACGCAGGGGGTGGCCGCACACCGTCTGGGCCGGGGTCGAACCGGCTGCGGCACTGGCCGGGCTCCATCGCAAGGTCGATCAATTGCTGGCGCGGGTTGGCATCGCCGCTGAGACGCGCGCCTTTGTGCCGCACATCACGCTGGCGCGGTTTAACCGATCGGCAGGGCCGGTCGCCCCATTCCTGGCGTTGCACAGCGATCTGGCGAGCGCGCCCTTCGCCTTCGATCATATCATCCTGTACGAAAGCGAAATGGGCCATGGCGGGTCGCGCTATCATCCCGTGGCCCGCTATCCGCTCGACCTTTCGGCAACCAGCACCGCGGCGACCGCACTGACGTCGGCCCAGGTTTCGGCGAAACCATCGTCGGCGCCGAAATAGGGATCGGTCACGCTCTCGCCCTGCCGTCCCGGCACAAGATCGAGCATCAGCCGCAGGCGCGCGGTCGCATCGGGCGGCGCGAGCGCGCGCGCCTCGCGCAGATTGTTCGCATCGGCGGCGAGGATCAGGTCGAAGCGGTAGAAATCGTCCACCGTCAGCTGGCGACCGCGCAGGTCCGAAATGTCCACGCCGCGGCGCCGCGCCTCAGCCTGCGCGCGCTTGTCAGGCGGATGACCGATGTGCCAGTCGCCGGTTCCCGCCGAATCGAGCGTGGCATCGATGCCGGCGTCGGCGAAGGCGGCGCGCGCGGCACCTTCAGCGAGCGGGGAGCGGCAAATATTACCCAGGCAGAGGAACAGGATCGCCGGGCTGGTGTGCCTATCGTTGCGCATCGGACTCCTCTTCGCGGCAAAGTTGAACCGACTTTCAACTTGCGCCATTTTACGGCTCTGCTAGCCATGGCTCATAACAGATAGTGGGTCAGGGAGAGAGTTGCCAGATGGCCGAGACCGCCAGCCAAACCGCCGCCGCCGCAGCGCCGGAATTTCAGGAACCGAAAGCAACTGGCTATAGCTGGTACGTGCTGTCGGTGCTGGTCGTCGTCTATATCCTGAACTTTATCGACCGGCAGATTCTCAGCATCCTCGCGGTCGATATCAAGGCCGACCTTGGGTTGACCGATGCCGATATGGGCTTTCTCGGCGGCGCCGCCTTTGCGGTGTTTTACGCGCTGTTCGGTATCCCGCTCGGGCGGCTCGCCGACAATTGGAGCCGGGTGAAGCTGCTGTCGATCGGCCTTGCCCTGTGGTCGACGATGACCGCCTTGTCCGGCTTTGCACGCGACCAGATGACGCTGACCTTTGCCCGCATGGGGGTCGGCGTCGGCGAAGCGACCGCAAGCCCGACCGCTTATTCGCTGATTTCGGACTATTTCCCCAAAAAGCAGCGCGCGACCGCGCTCGCGATTTACTCGTCGGGGCTGTATATCGGCGGCGGCGTGTCGTTGTTCATCGGGGCGCTGATCGTCAAGGCTTGGAACACAGCCTATCCGGGCGGCGGCCCGCTAGGGCTGGTCGGCTGGCAAGCGGCGTTTCTGGCGGTCGGCATTCCCGGGCTATTGGTGGCGTTGTGGGTCGCGTCGCTGCGCGAACCGGTGCGCGGCGCGATGGACGGCGTGGCGAGTCCCAGTTCGCCCGCCCCGTTCCGCCAGTTCGCACAGGATTTGTCGACGATCGTGCCGCCCTTTACGCTGATTGGCGCGTGGCAGCGCGGCCCCGCAGCGCTGGCAATCAACATCGGTTTTGCGGCCGCGATCGCCGCCTTTGCCTGGTGGATGATCGAATTGACCGGCAATCTGCCGCAATGGTCGGCGGTCGGGCTGGGCTATTATGCCGTTTTCTCGTGGGCTTGCACGCTCCGCGCGCGCGATAGCGCGACCTTTCGCCTGATCTGGGGCACTCCGGCGTTTATCTGCACGACTTTGGGTTACGGGCTGGTGGCGCTCGCGGCCTATGCGCTCGCCTTCTGGTCGGCGCCTTATGCCGAAATCGTGCTGGGGTTGCCCAAGCAGGAGCTAGCGTTTTGGCTGGGCGCCAATGGTGCGATCAGCGGTTTTGTCGGCGTGATTCTGGGCGGGCGCATCGCCGACGCGCTGCGCGCGAAGAATCCGGCTGGGCGCATCCTGATGATCATCTTTGGCGTCGTCGCCCCGATCGTGCCAATCTGGGTTGGGTACACCACCGATAATACGACCCTATTCTATGTGATGAACTTTCTGGCGGGGATGTTTGGTGCGACGGCGCTGGGCGCCGCGGCGGCGACGACGCAGGATTTGGTGCTGCCGCGGATGCGCGGGACTGCGACGGCTGCCTTCTTCCTTGGAACGACGCTCGTCGGGCTGTCGTTCGGTCCCTATATGGTCGGGCAGATTTCCGATCTGGCCGGGACGATCGTCGACGGCAAGCCGGTCGGCGACCTGCGCACCGGCATACTCTCGCTGATCGGCGTGGCGCCGATTGCGCTGATCCTGCTGCTCTACGCCTATCGCGCGGTGCCGCAGGCCGAAGCGACGATCGTCGAGCGCGCCAACGCCTAACCGGCGCCGTCGCTTGATCGGTGGGCAATCAACCCGCGGGCGCGGCCATAATCACGCCGCAGGCGATGCGGTCGCCGCTGTTGCCGCTGGGGTCGGTCTTCATGTCGTCGGGACCCGCATGAATAACGAAGGCCGCACCGTCGGCGTCGAGCATCGCGCCGTCGCCGGTCAGCCGCGTGCCAACGAGTTGCAGCGTCGCACGGCCGATCGTTTCAGGTTCGACGACCAGATTGGGCAGATCGCCGTGGTGCGCACCCATCGGATTTTCGCGGCCATGCTGTGCCCCGGTCGGGTTCCAGTGCGGACCTGCGGTTGTAAATTTGGGGGCGTCGCACAGGCCGGTCGCGTGGACGTGCATCCCATAGGTACCCGCGGCAAAGCCGCGCGCGACCAATTCGAGCCGCAGCCCGCTGCCATCCTTGAAGATATCGACACGGCCGCGGTCGGCGCCGCGCGCGTCGACCAGATTGGCATAGGCATCGGGAACCGGCAGGTTGGAAGTGGGCGTCTTTTTCATATTGGCGCAGCCCGCAAGCGCCAAGGCGCCAAGCAATGTGGTGGCCGGGATCGTCCAGCTTTTCGCATATAGTGGCTTGATCATCTTCTGCTCCCCGAGTGGCGGTTTGGACATAGAACGCCGCAACGGCGTTCGCGATCCCTTCGCGGGCGACGATGCCCGGATTCGACCCGAGTTCCAAGCCTGTATGTCGGTTTTGGGGTGGGGAGCGGACGCAGGAGAGGATAGGGTCGCAGCTATGGTAGAGAAAACTCACCGGCGGAAACGCGTCAAATTGTCTGAGGGTGACATTTTCGAGATGCCCCTCCCCGACGGAAAACTTGGCTATGGGATCATTCTCCGACGGGGCGGCTTAACCAGTGGCGGAACGCCCTATATTGGGATTTATCATGCCGTTCACAGCGAACGCCAGGACGCGACTAGTATCGTTTGTGGAGAGATTGTTCTTGCAGGGTGGACAACTGACTCGCTCATACATCATGGCAATTGGACGGTGACTGCGGGCGGTATGCCGCTTCCGAGCGTGCCCTTTCCCAACTTCAAAGTGGCCGTCGAAGGTAAAATGTACGTCACAGACGTGGAAGGGCAATTGCTCGATGAAGCCACTGCAGCCGAACGAGAGTTGCTCGACTATCAGTTCAGCCGGACAGCCACTTGCTACCAAGACGCCTTTGAGGCTCTGAACGGTTTCCGAAATTGGGACGTGAACTATGAGAAGTTGACGCCTGCTTATTCGGCGGCGCGAGTCACGAGGCCTACGTCTTAATCATCCGTGTCCGCAACCGGTCGCTAGCTATCATTTCCTTTCTTCGTCATCTGAGACTTGATCCGGGAACCATAGCTGCACTGTCGTCATGGATCCTGGATCAAGTCCTAGATGACGATGAGAAGGCCATCGTCCCGCTCAAGCAGCGATGGGGAGGTTGTCACGGCGAGAGGCGGCCGCAGCGGCAACTGCGCGCGCCCAAAAGAAAAGGGCCGCGAATTGCTTCGCGGCCCCCATCATTTTTGCCGGACGGCTTTGATCAAAGATCAGAAGACGCGGGCATATTGTTCGTTGCCGACGAAGCCCAGCTTGCCGACGCCGCTGCGCTTGATCACCGCCAACACGCGATCGACGACAATGTAACGCGCATAGGGATCGGGCTGAACCTGCAATTCCGGTTCGACCGGCAGCGCCTTGGTCTGTTCCAGATATTGCGCCAGCTGCGCCAGATCGACCGGTGAACCGTTCCAGGTGATCGTCCCCGCGGGGTCGATCATGACCTTGTTCTTTTCCGGATCCACATTGCTGGTGCTGTTGTCAGCAATCGGCAGGTCGATCTTCACTGCATGAGTCTGGACCGGGATGGTGATGATGAACATGATGAGGAGCACGAGCATGACGTCGATCAACGGCGTCGTGTTCATGTCCATCATCGGTTCGTTTTCGTCCCGTTCTCCAACTGCCATGGACATGGGTCTATTCCTTTTTATCTATGCGGGAGGCGCCGTTAGAGGCGGTTCACCGCGATCGAACCAGCGGCCGGTTCGGAAATGAACCCGATTTTCTGGAAGCCCGCGAACTGCATCGTGTAAATCACGCCGCCAATACACTGATAGGGGGTGTTCACGTCGCCGCGAATATGGACTTCGGGGAAATTATCGTCGTTGATATTTTCCGGGCCGCCAATATCCTCGATCAGCTCTTCGAGTTTCTTCTGTCCCCGCTCCAGCAACTGCTTCGAATCGATCGGGGTCTGCCCCCAATAGACTTCGCATGATGCGCTGTCGGCGTTGGGCAAGCCATCGCCGTCGGTATCGGCCGAGCGAATCGACAACAGCACATTTTCAGGCTTGGTCGTCGTCACTTCGAACGCCACGTCGGGAAGCTCGAGATTCACCGTCTGCACCACCACGGGAACCGTGATGAGGAAGATGATGAGCAGCACGAGCATGATATCCACGAGCGGTGTCGTGTTGATCTCGGACATCGGGGCATCTTCGCCCCCCTTGTCGCCTACACTCATCGACATAGGATCTTATCCTGTCACAAAAATTCATGTCACGGACATCGGGTTGACGGGCCATTGACCGTGCACCCTGTCCAGCGGACCCCGCCCCCGCCCAAAGACGGGCAGCGGGGATCCAGAGAAGCTTAGGCTTTTTTCGGTGCCGCGACCGGAGCAGCAGCCTTCGGCGCCGGACCAACCGGAACCGGCTTTACCTGGCCGTTCGACATGATCGAACCGAGCACATCGTTCGAGAAGGTCGACAGGCGGCGGGCAATCGACTTGTTACGGCTCTGGAGCCAGTTGAACGCGAGCACCGCGGGAACCGCCACGATCAGACCGATGGCCGTCATGATCAGCGCTTCACCGACCGGGCCGGCCACGGTGTCGATCGACGCCTGACCCGACGCACCGATCTTCACGAGGGCGCGCAGAATGCCGATAACGGTACCGAACAGGCCGACGAACGGTGCGGTCGAACCCACGGTTGCAAGGAAGGCGAGGCCGCTGTTCAGCTTTGAGTTGATGTGGTTCTGCGAGCGTTCCAGCGTCCCGTGCATCCAGTCATGCGCTTCGACAGGGTCGGTGAGCTTGTTATGCTCTTCGTTGGCGCGCAGGCCGTCTTCGACGACCTGACGATAAGCGCTGTTCTTTTCGAGCTTTGCCGCACCTTCGGCCAGCGTCGGAGCGCGCCAGAAATTGGCATCGACGGCCTTGCCCTGGTTCATCACCTTATTCTGTTCGAACAGCTTGGTGAACAGGATATAGAGCGTGCCGACGAACATGATCAGCAGGACGAGGAAGGTCAGCTGGCCAACGATACCGCCGTCGCAGAGCGCCGGGATCATGCCGTAAGGGCTGGCGCCTTCTTCTTTCACGCACATCGCCGCAGGCATCAGGGTGAGCCCTACGTCGTGGGCCGGTGCCGCAGCAGCGGCATTTGCGATCAGATTAAACATAATGGATATTCCCTCTCAAGAAATTCGGTAAAATTCGAAAACAGTCAGCCGCGCGCTGAATCAGCGCGGGATCTGCCACCGGATACGATTGCTGTACGTGCCACCCGTCGGGTTGCCTGCGCGGTCCTTGCCCGGGTTGAACCGGCCACGGCGCTGAATAAGCTTGCAGGTTTCCGCATCGAGGTCGGCATGACCGCTCGACGAGGTGACATCGCACGACGTGATCCGACCATCGGTCCCGTAAGTGACGCGGAAACCCGTCGTCCCTTCACGCTCTTCGCGCATGGCGCGGGCCGGATAGTCGTCGTTCGTTGCCCAACGCCCCGGGTTGCCCCGCGGGGTACCGGCGGCGCTGAGATCAGGCGTCGGCGGCGGAGGCGCGGGCGGCGCCGGCGGGATGTACTGCGGCGGCGGAGGCGGCGGCACTTCGCGCACAGCCTGAACCACGTTCGGGCTGGGCAGTGCGATCGGCGGCCGCGGAATCACAACCGGCGGCGGCGGCGGCAGGACATTGTCCGGCGGCGGCGGCGGCGGCGGCTCTTCCGGTGGCGGCGGCTCTTCGACGTCCACCACATCCAATTTTTCTGCGATCGTTTTGACGATGCTGATGTTCAGGCCGTTGACGAGCCCATAGCCCATCACCGCCGTTAAAAAGCCCACCAAAGCGATCGAGACCACCCTGCTTTTAGGGTCGACATTATCACCATAAGCCATTCAGGGACGACGCTCCTTGCTAGATCATCCTGACACCAATTCCCACCCGACGGGTCCCGTTGCCAAATGCCCGGATGATTCCGATGCGTTCCACAGACCCGGCGGAGCTACGTTCGGTTTATTATGTTCTGACCGGACGCTTCATCGCCCGTCCTATCGCGGTGGCGCCGAGTTCGCAAACCCTTTATCAGCGGTTAATGTGGGTTGTCCCATGATGGGGACCATGCCGCCGCCACTGGCGTCAACCTTGATGGAAAGTGATGAATCATGCGCGTGTTTCAGTCGGCAGCGATCGCCGGACTTTTGGCCCTGAGCCCCGGATTCGCCAGCATTTCTGCGATGCAGACGGCGGCACCAGCGGCGACGGCGAGTCCGTACAGCTATGCCGACATCGCCGATCTGGCGACCGCGGCGCCGATGGCGCTGCACGCGCGCATTCACAGCAGCGTGGCGCTGAAACCAGCGCAGGCGCCGGGCGTCGCCGCGGGGCAGAGCCGATTCTATGTCGAGGCCGATGTTGTCAGCCTGATTCGCGGCGCGGGTCCGCTGGCGTCGCGCATTTCCTATCTCGTCGATCTGCCGCTGGACGCCAAAGGCAAGCCGCAGAAGCTGAAAAAGAAACAGCCGGTACTGCTGTTCGCGCGGCCGGTCGCAGGCGCCACCGCCGGTAGCAGCAACACGGGCAGTGTCCGGCTGGTCGCCCCCGACGCGCAACTGCCATGGGATGCGGCGACCGAAGCACAATTGCGCGCGGTGCTGACCGAACTTGTGAAACCCGGCGCGCCGCCCGCGATCACCGGCATCGCCAATGGCTTCCACGTCCCGGGCACCCTGCCCGGCGAAGGGGAAACGCAATTGTTCCTGAATACCAGCACGGGCGAGCCGGTGTCGCTGACCATATTGACCGCCGCCGACGGATCGCGCCGCTGGGCCGCGGCGTTCGGCGAAATCGTTGACGGGTCGGCGGCGGTCCCGGCGCGAGGGACGCTCGCCTGGTACCGACTCGCCTGCGGCCTGCCGCGCCAGTTGCCGCTGAACAAGCTGGCGGGGACCGCGCCCGAAGATCGTCGCAAAGCGGCGTCGGACTATGGCGTGGTGCTGGGCGCGCTTGGCCAGTGCACCCGGACGCGCAAGCCGCCGATGGGCTGATAAAGATTTGCTTCGGCGCCGCTAAGCCGCGCCGGGGTTGTTTCCATGGCAAAAGCCGATAGGGCGCTCGCACCGGCGGGGCGTGGCTCCGCGCCTTGCACGGAGTCCCGCATGTCGCCCCATCCCGCCCCGACCGCTCCCCGCCCGCCGCTGCGTGTGGCGCTCGCGGGAATCGGGGTGGTCGGGGGCGGCGTCGTCCGGCTGCTCGAAACCAACCGCGAGCTGATTGCGCGGCGCGCCGGACGCGCGATCAAGATCGTCGCTGTGTCGGCGCGCGACCGGCACAAGGACCGCGGCATCGACCTCAGCTCCTATCGCTGGGAAGATGATATGGAGGCGCTGGTCGCGGCGGATGATGTCGATGTGGTGGTCGAAATGATCGGCGGCGCCGACGGATCGGCGCTCACCCTCGCCCGCCACACGCTGGGCGCGGGTAAGGCGCTGGTCACCGCCAACAAGGCCATGATCGCGCATCATGGGCTAGATCTGGCGCGACTCGCAGAGGAACGCGATACGCCGCTGAAATATGAAGCCGCGGTGGCGGGCGGCATTCCGGTGATCAAGGCGATCCGCGAAGGCGCGTCGGCAAACGAGATCGCGCGCGTTTATGGCATCCTCAATGGCACCTGCAATTATATCCTCACACAAATGGAACGGAACGGGGCGAGCTTTGCCGACGCGCTCGCCGCGGCGCAGACCGAGGGCTATGCCGAGGCCGACCCGACCTTCGACGTCGACGGCATCGATGCCGCGCACAAGCTGTCGATCCTCGCGGCGCTGTGTTTCGGCACGAGGCTCGATTTCGGGGCGGTCGCCGCCGACGGCATCCGCGGGCTGATCGCCGCCGACATTCGCGAGGCCGAGGCGCTGGGCCACCGTGTCCGCCTGATCGGCATGGCCGAACGCAATGACGCCGGACTTTACCAGCATGTCCAGCCGTGTCTGGTCCCCGCCGACCATCCGCTCGCCTATGTCCCCGGCGCGCTGAACGCGGTTGTGGCCGAGGGAAATTTTGTCGGGCGGCTGTTCTTTGAGGGCGCGGGCGCGGGCGCCGGCCCGACCGCATCGGCGATCGTTGCCGACATCATCGACATCGCGCGCGACGAATATGGCCCCGCCTTTGCGATGCCGGTCGATTCGCTCGACGCCGCGCCGGTCGCCGACGCAGGCGCGCGGGTCGGCAAACATTATGTCCGCCTGATCGTCGAGGACCGCATCGGCGTGCTCGCCGAAATCGCTACCGCGATGCGCGATGCGGGCGTGTCGATCGAAAGCTTTATCCAGCGCGGCACCGACGAGGAGGATGGCGTGGTCATCGTGCTCGTCACCCACGAAGGTCCGGCGCGCGCGATCCATGCGGCGCTGGCGATCCTGGCGGGGTCGGACCATGTCGTCGGCGCGCCGATACTGATGCCGATCCTGGCGCTTTAACCCCGCTTGATATTGCCGCGCGCTTTGTTACCCCGTTGACCGGGAAGCAGGGGGCAAAGATGGACATCCATATCCGGCGCGGACTGGCCGAAGCATGGGCGCTGGCGGGCGCGCATCGCAATATGCTGGTGGCCTATGTCGCCATCGGGGTGATCGTCCCCTTTCTGCTGCTGTCGAGCGAGCCGATCTTCAGCCTGCGCACGGTGATGGCGATCCTCTCCGATCCCTGGTCGTACCAGGTCGGCGGGTCGTTCACCGGGCCGCTATACCTGCTTGCAATCGTCGCGGTGATCGTCGCAGGGGCGATGCAGGCGGCATGGAACGGCCTGTTTGCCGAGATGCGCGAGGGCTATTTGTCGGAGATCATGTTCGGCATGGTTGCCGGCTTTGCCTATCTGCTGGCCAATCTAGCGTTAGCGATCAGTTTCGCCCTGATCGCAGCGCTGCCCTTGTTCATCCTTGGACCGCAGGCGATGCTGGGCGGCAGCGACGCAATGATGGCCGTCCTGGCAATCTACCGACTGGCCATCACCCTTGTCGGCAGCTGGGTCGCGGCGCGCTTTTGTCTGGCGGGCGCGATCATGGGCAGCCGCGGCAGCCTGGAACCGGTGTCGGCGTTCGTCGAATCGTGGCGCCGCACCCGGACGGCCCAAGCCCGCCTGTTCGGCTTTTACCTCCTCTATGGCCTGCCCTATGGCATTGCCGCGGGCGCGCTGATCGTTGTGCACGGCGCGGTCATCCTGAACAATGCCCCGGGCAGTTTTGCCGAAACGCTGATGAGCCTTGGCTGGATTTTGTTGTTCGCGCTCTATTTCCTCGGCCAGATCCTGATCCCCGCCGGCTTTTATCGAACGAGCGAGCCCGCCGCGACGGCCAGCGAGATCTTCGCCTAACGCTCCGGTTCCGGCGGCGGGGGCTGTCCCGTTTCGGGGTCGGTCGCGCGCTTTGCCTGTTCATACAGGGCGTTATATTCGGGACCCGGTGCATAGCGGCCGCCGATCGACATCCAGTTGTAGGGCAGCTTGTCGAGGCTCATCGCCTTTGCCTCGGCGCGCGGCAGCTTGGGCGGCGCCTCGCGACCCTCCTGCGCGATGGCGCGCAATTCGGGGGTCAGGCGGTGACGCTGAGTATCGGTGCCACACACATTGATCGAACCGTCGTCGGCGGGTTTGCAGCGACGGATCGGGTCGACCAGCTCCTTGGCATTGGCCGCTGCGGTTTCGGCGTTGCGCGGCGGGGGCGGGGCGGGCGGTCCCTGTACCTGTGCCAGAGTCGGCACGGTCGCTGTCACGGCGATGACGCACGATAGCGCGACAGCAGCTCCGAATCGGGCGAAGCGTCCTCGACAAGCAGTGCGACCGGCCATATGGCGCGCACCATGCCCGACCGGGGCGGCAAGGCAAGACCAAAGACGGAGATCAGCGGACATGACGACCAGCGGCAGCAACCTCGACCGGGTGCTCGTACTCGAAATGGTGCGCGTCACCGAAGCTGCGGCGATTGCGGCGGCCAAGCTGATCGGGCGCGGCGACGAGAAAGCCGCCGATGCCGCCGCGGTCGAAGCGATGCGCGCCGCGTTCAACACGCTGTATATGGACGGCACCATCGTGATCGGTGAGGGCGAACGCGACGAGGCGCCGATGCTCTATATCGGTGAAAAGGTCGGCAGCGCGCCGGGCAAGGGACCGAAGATCGACATCGCGGTCGACCCGCTGGAAGGCACGACGATCACCGCCAAGGCCGGTCCCAACGCGCTCGCGGTGCTGGCGATCGCCGAGGAGGGCTGCCTGCTCAACGCCCCCGACGTCTATATGGACAAGCTGGCGGTCGGCCCCGGCTATTCGCCGAACATCGTCAATTTCGACAACAGCATCCGCCAGAATGTCGAAGCTGTCGCACGCGAAAAGGGCTGCACCGCCGCCGATGTCATGGTCTGCGTGCTCGACCGCCCGCGCCATGAAGCGATGATCGCCGAGCTGCGCGCACTCGGCTGCGGCGTCGCGCTGATCCCCGACGGCGATGTCGCCGGGGTCATCGCGACAACCAATCCCGACACCAATGTCGACATCTATATGGGCAGCGGCGGCGCGCCCGAGGGTGTGCTGGCCGCCGCGGCGCTGCGCTGTGTCGGCGGCCAGTTCAAGGGCCGCCTGCTGTTCCGCAACGACGACGAGCGCAAGCGCGCCGCGAAATGGGGGGTCGAGGATCTCGATCGCGTCTACGACCTCGAAGATCTGGCCAAGGGCGACGTGATCTTTGCCGCCACCGGGGTCACCGACGGATCGCTGCTGCGCGGCGTCAAGCACCGACGCGACGGGGTGATGACCACCGAGACGGTGGTGATGCGCGCGTCGTCGGGGACGGTCCGCTGGGTGAAGGGCGAGCACCGCGCGGGGTGAGGGTTTTCGCGCTGCGGCCGGCCTTTATTTCGTCGCCATCCGGGACTTGATCCGGGATGACGAAGGTTTGGAAGCGACCAGAAGTGGCCATACCACTATCGTCATCCCGGCGTAGGCCGGGATCTCGCCGGTGCGGAAAACCGATAGGGTGAGATCCCGGCCTTCGCCGGGATGACGAATAAGGGAAGGTCGGGAATCCACCCCTAAGCCGCCATTGGCGTCAAAATATACCCGCCGCCAGCCCCTCCGCCAGCGCCGCGCCCAGATCGCGGGCTTCGGCGAGCCGGTTCTTCGCGATCGTCTTGGGCGCCAGGATCGCTTCCGGCGTCTGCGCGGCGGTGTTCACGATCATGGCATCGGCGACGCGTTTCAGGCGCCAGCCGGTTGCGATGCGGTCGAGTTGGCGCTCGGCGTTTTCGCCGTCGGATCCCGCGCAGATGATCGTCGCATAGGGGCGGCCTTCGAGCTGGCCGAGGCAGGGGTAATAGCAGCGGTCGAACATCTCCTTCATCGCGCCCGACAGCGCGGCAAGGTTTTCGGGGCCGACGAACAGATAGCCGCCCGCTGCGATCAGGCGGTCGGGCGTGACGTCGTCGGCGTGGACCAGCTGCCCCGCCTCCCCTGCGCCTTCGGCGGCGGCGCGCGCGAGCGCTTCGCTGCCGCCGGTGCGGCTGTGCCAGACGATCAGGAACGCGGGGGCGTCGGTCATCCGCCGATGCTTGCCAAGCGGCGGACTGCGGCGCAAGCTGCCACGAAAATATGGGGGAGAATGACATGCGCCGATTGACCGCCCTGCTGCTCGCCAGCACCCTGCCCTTTGCCGCCGTCGCGCAGGACGCCGCGAGCGAAGCGACGCGCACCGCGCAAGCCGAACTCGCGAAACGCCTGCCGCTCGATGATCCGCGCGACGAGGCCAATGTGATGCGCGGCAAGCTCGCCGAGATTCCGGGCGGGGTGATTTTGGACAAGGACGGCAAGACGGTGTGGGACCGGCGGCCCTATGCCTTTCTCGACACCAAGGTAGCGCCAGACACGGTGAACCCGTCGCTTTGGCGGCAGGCGCGGCTGAACGCGGTGCATGGCCTGTTCGAAGTCGTCCCCGACAAGATCTGGCAGCTGCGCGGCTATGACATTTCGGTGATGACGATTATCCGCGGCAAGAGCGGGTGGATCGTCGTCGATCCCTTGCTGTCCGAAGAAGCGGCGGCGGCGGGGTGGAAATTGTTCGCCGACACGGTCGAAGCCAAATCGGGCCAGCGGCCGATCAAGGCGGTGATCTTCAGCCACAGCCACAGCGACCATTTTGGCGGGGTCGGCGGGATCGTCACCCCCGAGCAAGTCAAGAAAGACAAGATCCGCATCATCGCACCGCACGGTTTTTCGGAAGAAGCGACCGCCGAGAACGTCCTCGCGGGCACCGCGATGGGGCGGCGCGCCCTGTATATGTTCGGGGCAATCCTGGCCCCCGGACCCGCGGGGCAGGTCGATACGGGGCTGGGGCCGAAGCTGTCGTCGGGGACGATCGGTTATATGGAGCCGACCGAAACCGTTAGCGAAACGGGCGGTACGCTGACTATCGACGGGCTGGCGTTCGATTTCCTCGACGCGGGCGGGACCGAGGCGCCGTCGGAGTTTGTGTTCTACATTCCCGCGTACAAGGCGCTGCACACGACCGAGGTCGTCACCCGCACGCTGCACAATGTGCTGACCCTGCGCGGGGCGCAGGTGCGCGATGCGCTGCACTGGTCGAAGGTGATCGACGCGACGCTGCTGAAATGGGGTGGGCAGGCCGAGGTCGCGCTGGCGTCGCATCATTGGCCGACGTGGGGGGCTGGCGAGGTCAGCGCGCTGCTGGCGAACCAGCGCGACGCCTATCGCTATGTCCACGACCGCACGCTGTTCCTCGCCAACCGCGGCGCGACCTTGCACGAACTGGCCGATGCGACGCCCGAAGCGCCGGTACAGGGGGGCGATTTTTCGACGCGCAATTATTATGGCACGCTCAATCACGACATGAAGGCGGTGTATCAGCGCTATTTCGGCTGGTGGGACGGCAATCCGGCGAATTTCAACCCGCTGGCGCCCGAACAATCGGCGCCCAGATATGTCGCGCTGGCGGGCGGCGCCGACAAGCTGCTGGCGGCGGGCAAGGCGGCGATCAAGGCGGGCGAGTATCGCTGGGCGGCAGAATTGCTGAACAAGCTGGTGTTTGCCGAGCCTGACAACCAAGCGGCGCGCGCGGCGCTGGCGTCAGCCTATGACCAGCTCGGCTATCAGGCCGAATCGGGGGCGTGGCGCAACTATTATCTGGCGGGGGCGGCGACGCTGCGCGGCAATGCGGTGCAGAGCCTGTCGGGCAATGGGCAGAGCCGATCGTTCGTCAGCGCGATCCCGACCGCGGTCTTTTTCGACGCGCTGGCGACGCGTTTCGATGCGTCCAAGGGATCGGCGCTCAAAGGCACATTCCAATTCGTGCTGCCCGACAGCAAGGAGACGGTGGCGGTCGTCGTCAGCGGCGGGGTGGAGGTGCCGCGTTACGGCGTCAGCGACGCGGCGCCGACCGCGACGGTGACGCTCGATCGCAAAACGCTCGACGATGTGATGCTGGGGCAGGCGCAGTTTCCGGCGCTGATGCAGTCGGGGGCGATCCGGATCGAGGGGGACCGGATGGCGTTCCTGTCGTGGTTCGCGCTGCATCCGCCGGCGGACCCGCGCTTCAATGTGGTGGTGCCGTAAGCGTCTGCGCCGGACACCGGCTTAGAACTCCGTTCGTGTCGAGCGAAGTCGAGACACCCATCGATCCTGCTTGCCTTCACGGTGTCTCGACTTCGCTCGACACGAACGGGATTAGATATTGGTTCAGTCCCGACCGATCACGTTCTAAAGGTGGTGGCATGACCGACACCCTCGCCATCCACGCGACCGATCCCTTCGACCCCGAGGCGCTCAACGCCGCCGTAGGGCTCGATCCGGTCGATCCCGCTTATGTCCAAGTGCTGCGCGTCGCGACGGCGCTCAACCTGATCCCGCTCGCGATCGGGGCGAGCGTGTTCGATTATCTGCTGATCCGCCATATCGAGGGTCCCTACGGACTGATCACCGCGCTCGCCTGGCTGATCGCAATTACCGTCATCATCACCTTTCCGTCGCGGCGGGTGTCGCGCTGGGGCTACAAGATCGGCGACGGACAGCTGCGTGTCGCGCGCGGCTGGCTGTTCCGCACCGACACCATCGTGCCATTCGTGCGCGTCCAGCATATCGACGTTGGACAAGGGCCGGTCGAACGCTGGTTCGCCCTGTCGCATCTGATCGTCCACACGTCGGGCACGCACAACAGCACCGTCACCCTCCCCGGGCTGCCTGCCGACCTGGCCGCCGCGATGCGCGAGACGATCCGGCGGCACATCCAGACCGATTTCGCATGAGCGACACCGCCGCGGCTGCGGCCGCACCGCCCATCGACGACGACGCGAACTGGCAGCGATTGCATCCCGCGACGCTGGCGCTGGCGATCGTCAAGCTGGGGCCGCGCAGCCTGAACTTCCTGCCCGCGGTCGCCGCGCTCGGCTTCACCGGCAACTGGGTCTATATCGTTCCGGCGATCCTCGCCTTCCTGCTGTTCTCACTCGTCGCTGCATGGTTCCACTGGCTGCGGTTTCGTTTTCTGGTCGGCGACGACGAGATCGTGATCGAAAGCGGGGTGTTCTCACGCCAGCACCGCACCATCCCGTTCGACCGCATCCAGGACGTCAGCATCGAACAGGGGCTGGTGTCGCGCGCGCTGGGGATCGCCAAGGTCGGGTTCGAAACCGGCGCGGGCGGCAAGGAGAATGACGGCGACCTCGACGCGATCGGACTCGACGCGGCGCAGGCGCTGCGCGCGACGATCCGCGCGCACCGCAGCGGGGAAGTGGCGGCGCCCGTCGCGGCCCACGCACCCGAAGCGGCAGCGGTCGCCGAAGACCGGCTGCTGTTCGCGATGACGCCGCGCCAGTTGCTCGTCGCGGGCCTGTTCAACTTCTCGCTCGCCGCGCTGGCCGTCGTCGGCGCGGGCATGCAGTTTTTCGACGATCTGCTGCCGTTCGATTTCAACGTCTTCAACCCGCGCGACTGGATCGACCTCGCGGGCCAATATGGGCTCGACCAGTGGGTCATCGCGCACCGCTGGATCGCGGGGGTCGGTGCGGGCGTCTCGCTGCTCTTCATCGGCTTCGCGAGCGGGATTGCGACGATGTTTTTCGCCAATTGGGATTTTCGCCTGACCCGCGAACCGCGGACGCTGCGCCGCACCCGTGGGCTGACGACGCGTACCGACGTCGCGGTGCCGGTAAAGCGCGTACAGGCGGCGATCCTGCTGACCGGCTGGTTCCGCCGCCTGTTCGGCTGGCACGAGCTGCGCCTGCAAAGCCTGGCGAGCGACGGCGAGAAGGAGCGCGACCATCAGGTCGTGCCGTTCGCGCGGCTGGATGCGATCGATCCGGTGCTGGCCGAGGTGGCGATCGCGCGGCCCGACGACGGCGTTCGCTGGCAGCAGAGCCACAATGTCATCGCGCTCGGCGGGCTGATCGGCGCACTGGGGGCGACCACCGGCGGACTGGTCGCGGTCAGCTTCGGACAGGCGCTCGGCTGGTTCGGGCCGGTCATCGGCGTGTTGATCGGCGCCGCATCGCTGTTCGGCGCGCGCTTCCATCGCTGGACCGACATGGGCGACCAGATCGCGATCCGCCGCGGCTGGTGGAAACCGCGGCTGACGCTGTTGCCGCACGCATCGGTGCAGAGCGTCGATCTAAAGACCGACTTTGTCCTGCGCCCGCTGGGCCTGGCGACGCTGGTGTTTGGGGTGCCCGGCGGCAGCGCGCTGGCGACGCATGAGGTGCCCGCGATCCCGCTGGCGACCGCCCAGGAACTGCGCCACCGGATCCTCGCCGCGGGGCTGCGCCGATGAGCGACGCCGCTCTCGGAATCACCCGCTCGATCCTCGGCCAGCCTTGGCACTGGCGGCGCGCCAGCGCCGATATGGCAGCCGAAAATCTCGCCCCCGACGATCTGGTCACCCAGCTGTTGCTGGCGCGCGGCGTAACCCGCGACGACCTCGACCGCCAGCGCACCCCGACCCTGCGCGGCTTCATGCCCGACCCGTCGCTGTTCCGCGACATGGACGCCGCCGCCGCCCGCCTCGCCGATGCGGTCGAACGGCAAGAGGCGGTCACGATCTTTGGCGATTATGACGTCGACGGCGCGACCTCGGCGGCTTTGCTCGTCCGGCTGCTGCGCGGGCTCGGGCTGCCCGCCGGCGCTTACATCCCCGACCGGCTGATGGAGGGTTATGGCCCCTCGGGCGCCGCGCTGGTCAAGATCGGCGAGGCGGGATCGAAGCTGGTCGTCACCGTCGATTGCGGCGCGCAGGCGTTTGAAGCCATCGCCGAAGCCAATGCCGCGGGGGTTGAGGTGATCGTCGTCGATCATCACCAATGCGCAACCACCCTGCCCGCGGCGCTGGCGCTGGTGAACCCCAACCGGCTCGACGAGGCGCCCGATGCCGCGATCCACGGCAATCTGGCGGCGGTCGGGGTCGCCTTCCTGCTCGGTGCTGCGCTGCTCCGCACCCTGCGCGCGCGCGGCTTTTTCGTGGGCCGCGACGAACCGGCGCTGATCGACCTGCTCGACCTCGTCGCGCTCGGCACCGTCGCCGACGTCGCGCGGCTGACGGGGTTCAACCGCGCGCTGGTGACGCAGGGGCTGAAGGTGATGGCGCGGCGCGGCAACACCGGGCTCGCGGCGCTGATGGACGCGGCGCGGCTGACCAAGCCGCCGACCGCGAGCGACATGGGCTTTGCGTTGGGGCCGCGGATCAACGCGGGCGGGCGCGTCGGCAAATCGGACCTTGGCGTACGCTTGCTGACGACCTCGGACCCGCAGGAAGCGGCGGATATTTCGCAAGAGCTCAACCGGCTCAACGAAGAACGCCGCGCGATCGAGGCGGTGGTGCTCGACGAAGCGATGACCGCCAGCACCGCATGCGGTAACGCGCCGGTCGCGATCGTCGCCGGGCAGGGCTGGCACCCCGGGGTGATCGGCATCGTCGCCGGGCGGCTCAAGGAACGGCTGCACCGCCCCGCGATCGTCATCGCGGTCGATGAGTCGGGCGTCGGCAAGGGATCGGGCCGCTCGATCAGCGGCGTCGACTTGGGCGCGGCGATCCTCGCCGCCAAGGAAAGCGGACTGCTCGTGGCGGGCGGCGGCCATGCGATGGCGGCGGGTTTGACCGTCGAAGCCGACAAGGTCGATGCGCTCGGTGCCTTCCTCAACGACCGCCTCGCCGCCGACGTCGAACGCGCGAGCGGCGACAAGGCGCTGCTGATCGACGCGGTGCTCGCGCCGCGCGGGATTTCGCCGCTCTGGTGCGAGGCGATCGAGAGTGCCGGGCCTTATGGCGCCGGCTGGCCCGCGCCGCGCGTCGCGACCGGGCCGGTGCGGATCGTCGAAGCGGGGATCGTCGGCACCGACCATGTCCGGCTGATCGTATCGGGCGACGACGGCGGACGGTTCAAGGCGGTGGCGTTCCGCAGCGCCGAAACCGAGCTCGGCCAGACCTTGCTCCACGCGCGTGGCGGGCGGAAATTATGGCTGGCGGGGCGCGCCAAACGCGACGATTGGGGCAGCCGCCCCGCGGCGGAACTCCACCTGGAGGACGCGGCTTGGGCCGATTGAAACCGCCCCGCGCAAGTTTTTTGCGCACGGGGGGCGCCAGCGCGCTTGACCGTATGGATATGCGAGTCTAATGCGCCGCTTCACCGAACGACGGCCCCTTCGTCTAGCGGTCTAGGACGTCGCCCTTTCACGGCGAAAACACGGGTTCGAGTCCCGTAGGGGTCACCATCGGCAAAGGTCTGCGGCTCAGCGCGCGGACGGGAAAGCCGAAGCGGCCATTTCCTCCCGATGGCACCCCCCACATATGTTTCTAGCCAAGCTGAGCGGCCCAATTTCGACATCGAAATCACCGCCACCCGAACGGCGACGTCCAGGGCGATTCGGAGAGCGATATCCACGCGCAATTCGATACGCCCGGATCATTCGGTGGAGACCGGTCATGCCCACACAACGGACATCGAATGGCCGCCGCCGTGCCAAGGCGGCTCAAGACGAGGTTTGAGGCAATTTGGCCGCGGGCGGACAGGCACGTCGCGGCGAAAAATCGAGTTTTCAACGGCCTTCGAGGGCACAAAGCGGGCGTTGCAGATCAACATTGGTATTAAAGTGGTATTGCATATGTCTTACCATTGTGTTACGCGCGGTGAAATTGACAGAGGGCGTCAGTCGGAAGGGGTTTGGGCATGAGAGGGAAAACTTCGAAATTATTATATGGCAGCTCTGCGGTCCTTGGGCTGATGGCGGTGACCACACCGGCCAGTGCTCTGGCGCAGGATGCGTCCGTCGCGGCAGAGGATGACGGCGCGATTATCGTTACCGGCTCAAGGATCAGGAGCGCGGGCCTTTCGTCCACCAGTCCGATCAGCACGCTTGAGGGCGAGCAGATCCAGCTGCAGCGCGCCGTCACCATCGAAGATATTTCGGTCAAGATTCCGCAACTTGCCGGGGGTGTGAACTCGACATCGGTCGGCAGCGACGCCTTTGGTGCGCAGACCCTGGACTTGCGCAATCTTGGGCAGAACCGAACGCTGGTTCTAATCAACGGGACGCGGGCATTGCCGTTCAGCTTTCGCAACGCCGTCGATGTCAATTCCATACCTGCCCCGCTTCTGAAGCGCGTTGATGTTCTGACCGGTGGCGCAGCCGCGGTGTACGGCGCCGATGCGGTCGCAGGCGTGGTCAATTTTATTATCAACGACGATTTCGATGGGCTGCAAGCGAACATCAACTACCGCGCCGTTGCCGGTGGCGGGTCGCAGAAAAGCGGCCATTTGATGGGCGGCATGAAGCTGGGGGATCGGGGCAGCATCGTCGGCTATCTGGAATATACCGATCGTGACGCGCTGCTTGCCGGCAACCGCCGCTTTGCGCGCAATGGCGCCGCCACCCTGCCGATCGGCGGCAACTTCACCGATGTCGCAAGCGGGCGTACATTTTCGTACGATGCCAATGGTGCCTTCACGCTGACACCGCAATCCACGGACTATACGCCGCTGTTTCTGCTGGCGCAGCCGCTCCGCCGGTTCAACGCCAATGCGTTCTTCAAATATGAGCTGATTGACGGGGTCGAAACCTACGGCCGGGTCATGTATTCCAAAGTGGAAACGCAAGGGGGCACGCGCTCGGGGCAAAATCCTCCGACGACCGGCACCGCGGGCATCAATGTCCAGATTGCCGAAACCAATCCCTTCCTCGATCCGCAGGCGCGGGCGCAACTCACCTTCGTGAACGGCTTTGCCACCGTCAATGTCCGCCGTTCGCTTGGCGAACTTGGGCCGACCTTTGCCGAGAACGAGCGGGACAATATCCAGGCCCAGATTGGTTTCCGCGGCGAAATTACGCCTGCCATCAGCTGGGATGCCTATTATCAATATGGCAGATCCAAGGAATCCATCACAGTCAAAGGAGATGGCCTGCGGTCGAGTTTCGCGGGCCTGGTGAACACCACCGATATTTTCGGCCCGGGCGGCGATTTCACCAGCGTGCTGCGGGATTTCGATTTTGGCGATCGCAAGCGCACCCAACAGGTGGCTTCGGCTTATATTGCGGGCGACACGAGCGATTTTTTCAACGGTTGGGCGGGACCGGTCGGATTTACGGTCGGCTATGAGTTTCGCAAGGAAACCGGACGCTTTGCCTATGGTTCCGATCTTGGGACTTCATTCAATCAGGGCGCTGAATCCGCGCCACCGATCCCGCCGTTCGTCAAGGTCAACGAACTGTTCGGCGAGTTGGTCGTACCGTTGCTGTCCAACGTTCCACTGATCCAGCAATTGAATGTCGAAGGTGCCTATCGGAAATCCTGGTACGCAAAGTCCGTGGGGCCTGACCGCAGCTATGATACCAACAAGTTGGGCATCAACTGGACGGTGAGCGACGATCTGCGCTTGCGGGCAACGCGCCAGACCGTCATTCGCGATGCCAATATCGGCGAGTTTGCCAACCCGGTGTTTTCGATCCCCTTCGCAAATCTGCGTACCGTTGCCCGGTTGTTCCCGCGTTATGCGGGTGATCCGTGCGTCGGCGCGACGAATGCCGCGACGGTCACCCAATGTACCGCGCAAGGATATCGCGCGGCGTATGACTCGAACAATCCGGCCAATCTGACGGGCGGGTACTTCTTTGGCGGCAATGCGAATATCGCGGCGGAACGCGGCAAAACCTACACTGTCGGAGGGATATTCACACCGCGTTTCATCCCGGGTCTCAACCTCTCGGTCGATTGGTACAAGATCAATATCCGGGATGCCGTCGGCCAGATCCAGCCGATCGACGCGATCACCAGTTGCTATGTCACCGACCCGCGCGCCGACAACCCGTTGTGCGCCGCGGTCACGCGCGATCCGGTGACCGGTTTCATCAAGGACGCTTTCGTCGATGACAGGAACCTCGCCTCGATCAAGCAGGAAGGTATCGATGTCGATTTCAAATATGCGTTCGATGTCCCGTTCGGCCTGCCGGGCGACAATTGGAGCCTGGGCTATCAGGGCAGCTTCGTCACCGACTATACGATCCAGCGTAACGCGGTGCTCACGCCGGTCGATTGCAAGGCCCGTTATGGCGCGCCCTGCTCCTCCGATCTCGTCACACTGGTGGTGCCCGATTACCGTCACCGCGCCACCTTTACCTGGGACAGCGAGCCGCTGACCGTGCAATTCGGATGGAAGCGGATCGGATCGGTCAAAGACAGCACGGCGGGCAGCGTAGGCAAAATCGATGCGTTCGATTATTTCGATTTGAACATCGCGCTTCGCCCCCCCATCGAAGGGCTTTCGCTGACTTTCGGTGTCGATAATATCTTTGCCAAGAAGCCACCAATTGCGGTCAATCCGGGCGCATTCAATACATTCCCCGATACCTATGACGTGCTTGGCAGGACTTTCGGATTTTCACTGACCATCCGCAGATAAGCGGTTCGCGGAGGAGCGAATGATCGGTTCGCTCCTCCGCTGATCCGCCGCCGAAACCTTCATTCATCATGACATTCGCCTGGCTGGCATTTACTCTGCCGAGAATGGGGAGATTTGGCGAATGACGCCACTGCAGTTCACGGCGCTGGATTGGGGCATATTGGCTGGTTATGTTGGCATCCTTGCGGCTGCCGGCTATTTTTCGACCCGGCGCAATATGCAGAATGCCGACGATTATTTCCTTGCCAGCCATCACGCGCCAACCTGGCTGGTGGCGGTGTCGGTACTGTCGACGGTCCAATCGGCAGCGACATTTCTGGGGGTACCCGACAACAGCTTTCGGGGAAACTATACCTATCTCACCAGCACGATCGGCGCGTTGCTCGCCGCCTGGTTCGTTGCCCAAGTGCTCATTCCCCGATTTTATGCGATCGGCGCCACAACCGTTTATGAATTGCTCGAACAGCGTTTCGATGTGACCGCGCGCCGCGCGGCTGGGGCCATGTATCTGGTCGGCCGTATCTTCGCGAGCGGTGCGCGGCTGTATCTGGCGGCCATAGCTGTCTCGATGATCATGTTTCTTGATGTCGAACCACAGCATATCGTGATTGCGTCGTTCACGCTGCTGATGTTCGGCCTTGCCTTCACGTTCATGGGCGGACTGAATTCCGTGATATGGAGCGATTTGGTGCAGGTGGTGCTCTATGTCGGGGCAGCCGTCATGGTGCTGGTCTTTCTGCTGGTCAAAATACCGGTTCCCCTGCCCGAAATACTGGACAGCCTGACCATGTCGCCGTTGGGCGACAAGACACAGGTCATCGACTGGTCCTTCAACCTGACGGCGCCTTTTTCGATATTTGCGGCTGTGACCGGACTCGTTCTGCTGAACATCGGCAATTCGGGTCTCGATCAGGACACCACGCAGCGCCTGCTCGCCTGCGACAATGCCAAACATGGGAGCCGCGCGCTCTATGCGTCGGTCTGGGCTTCCATCCCGGTGATCCTGCTGTTTCTGGTCATCGGCTCGCTGCTGCACATATTTTACGAGCGTCCCGATCTGATGGGATCCAGCGGCCAAGACGTCGTCCAGACGTTTCAGGGCGAAAAAATCACGGTGTTCATGCATTTCATACTCAGCGAAATCCCGCCGGGTCTCCGGGGGCTGGTGACGGTGGGCGTCATCGCGGCGGCGGCCATCAACTCCGGCCTGATCTCAATGGCGGCCGTGCTGATCAACGATTTCTATCGGCCGTGGAAAGAACGGCGCGGCGCTGCCAGTGAAAAGCACTTCATTCTGGCGGGACGTGTGACCACCGTGTTGCTGGGGCTGGCGCTCTTCATCATGTCGATCCTGTGCTACTATTGGCAACGTTACAGCAGTCTGCCGCTGCTGGAATTCGTGCTGGGGGTCATGGCTTTCGCTTATTCCGGATTGCTCGGTGTCTATTTTACGGCACTGTTCACAAAGCGTGGATCGTCGGCCTCTGTCATCGGGGCGCTGATCGCAGGCTTTCTTACCATTGTCGCCTTTCAGGGATATGTCGTCGATATGCTGGGCCTGCCCGCCGCAATGAAAACGATCGCATTCCCCTGGCAGCTGTGCGTCGGGACGGCCGTTGCGACGGTCGTGTGCCTGATGGGCTCTCAATCGAAATCCGTTACACCGAGTATTGCAAATGCCTAATACCGAAAGCCTCAACCCGCGATTTGCCGACATCGACAGCTGGCCGACCATAGAAGCCGTTGAAGCCATGCTCGAAGGCCAGATGGCTGCCATCGCTTCGTTAAAGAGCCAGACCCCGCACATCGCCGCCGCCGCAGAGGCGGCCGCGGCGCGGCTTCAGAAAGGCGGTCGGCTTGTCTATGTCGGCGCCGGAACGTCGGGACGGGTTGCGGTTCAGGATGGGGTCGAGCTGGGGCCGACCTTTGGATGGCCAGCCGAGCGTTTGGTATATCTGATGGCAGGCGGCATCGACGCGCTGGTCCATAGCGCCGAAGGCGCCGAAGACGACGCGGACGATGCCATATCAAGGATCAGCGAATCCGGCGTCAACGCGGATGATGTTGTCATTGGCGTGGCGGCCAGTGGTCGCACGCCCTTTACCATCGCGGCGCTGACCGCAGCAGAGGAAGCCGGCGCACTAACGATTGCCATCGCCAATAACGCGGAAACCGCACTGCTTCACGCGGCGCACCATGGCTTATTGGCCGCAACGGGCAGTGAAACCATTGCCGGGTCGACGCGGATGAAGGCCGGAACCGCGCAAAAAGCCATCCTCAACCTTCTCTCCACCGCGATCATGCTGCGGCTTGGCCGCGTGTATCGCGGGCTGATGGTGGATATGGTCATTTCCAATGACAAGCTGCTGAACCGGGCCTTTGGGATCGTCAGAGCTTTAAGCCATTGCAGCGAGGCTGTGGCCATTGAGGCCGTGCATCTTGCCGGAAATGACATCAAGACGGCGGTGCTGATCGCCCTCGGGAAAGACCCGTCGGAAGCAGCAGCACTGCTGCGCGACCATGGCGGCATATTGCGCGATGCGATCAAGGCCATGAACGGAAACGCACCGTGAAATCGGCTTCGGCCCATAGCAGCGAGCACAGCAATTCGCCGATCTACATCAAGCTCGCCCATCGCTTGCGGCAGCAGATAGAGGATGGCGCGATCAGCGCAGGCGAGGCGCTTCCATCCGAGCGTGATCTTTGCAAGATCATGGGCGCGTCGCGGGTTACCGTGCGCAAGGCGACCGAACTGCTGATCGAAGAAGGCTTGCTGTCGAGACGCCAAGGGTCGGGAACCTATGTGACGCCGCGCATTCAGGCACCAGGCTCGTTTCTCAGCAGTTTCAGCGAAGACGCCGAGGCGCGCGGCGAAGCGACGGACACGATCTGGATCATGAAAGCGATCGGTTCGGCGACCGAAGAGGAAACCCGGATCCTGGAGTTGCCAAAAGGCGCCGATGTCGCGCGGCTCAGCCGCGTTCGCATGGCCGGCGGCGAGCCGTTGGCGATCGAGAATGCGGTCGTGCCGGCCGACATGCTGCCCGACATCACGCATTTGGGAAATTCGCTTTACCAGGCGCTCGACCAGCGCGGCAACCGGCCCGTGACCGGCCAGCAGAAGATCCGCGCGGCGCTGGCGGGGTCAACCGAAGCCAGCCTGTTGTCCATCCCGGAGAATAGTGAAATCCTGCGGATCGAACGGCTTACTCGCCGGGCAGACGGACGGCCGGTCGAACTCACCCGGTCGGCTTATCGCGGCGAACGCTATGAATTCGTGAGCGAACTGCGCGGGCCTTTTGTGGTCTTGTGAGCAAGGCTGTACCCGATCGCGATCCATCGCTCGACAGCTTTCGCGGCATCGACGTGCTCTTGATGATATTGGTGAACATACAGGGAGATGGGGCGGCCGCATTTGCGACGCTCCGGCACGCCGAATGGAACGGCCTGACATTTGCCGACCTGGTATTTCCGATATTCCTGTTGATCGTCGGGCTGTCGGCGCCGTTGGCACTCGACAAGCCGGGCCATGTTTTCAGCTGGACGGCGATTGGACGTCGCGCGTTTCTGCTCTTCCTTATCGGCGTCCTGTTGAGCTGGCTCATCAGACCGACACTCGATCCTGAACTGATCCGGTGGACGGGCGTATTGCAACGTATCGCGATCGTCTATCTGATCTGCGCCGCAGTCATTGTCATCAGGCGCAGCGCCGTGCTGCCCCTGCTCATCGCCGGGTTGCTGCTCTTATTTCACTCATGGATGCTGCTGACGGCCGGAACACCAGCAGGAGCGCCGCCCAGCATGGAACCGGGCAAGGGGATCAGCGGGTGGCTCGATCAAAATCTCATCCCGGGCCGGGTGTTAAGGCAAAGCTGGGATCCCGAAGGCGTGTTGTCGACGCTGAGTGCGGCGGCCAATGGCTTGATCGGCGTTGCGGTGATGCGCTGGATCAAGCGCCATGTCGTTTCCAACACGCGCCTTGCGCTGGCGGGTTTGCTCCTGCTGGCCGCAGGGCTGGCGCTGACGCCTGTGTTGCCACTGAACAAAAATCTTTGGACCGCCAGTTTCGCGCTCGTTACCTGCGGCATCGGAATTCTGTTCTGGGCATGCCTTAAAGCGATATGGTCCTCCATTGGCGGGAACAGGATCGCCCAGTGGACGGCAAGTCTGGGCCAGGCCGCGCTTACGCTCTATATCATTCATATGGTGCTGATCGCGATCATCGTCCGCGAGCTGCCGAGCGGCGCGACGATATGGGCGGTGACATATCAGGGTCTTGCCCGCGCCGGATTGCCGACGCCGATCACATCTCTGCTCTACGCCATTCTGGCCGCGGCGATTTCCTGCGCCATTCTTCCGTGGCTCCGGCGGCGCGGGTGGGTGCTCAAGGTTTAGGGTCAGAACCCCTAATCCAGAAATATCTTGCCGGGGTTGAACAGGCCTGACGGGTCCAAGGCATCCTTGATCCGCCGCATTGTCGCAACGCTTTCGGTACCATGTTCGCGCTGCATCGCCTGTCGTTTGCCCAGCCCGATACCATGTTCCCCTGTGCATGTGCCGCCCACCGAGAGTGCGTGGTCGATCATGGCTTCATTGATGATGCGGGCTTTGTCCCAGCTGGCCCGATCGTCAGCCTGCAATATGAAGAAGATGTGGAAATTGCCGTCGCCGACATGGCCAAGGATCGGTGCAAAGAGGCCCGACGCTTCGATGGCGGTTTTGGCGCGGGTGATTGCATCGCTCAGCTGGCTGATCGGCACGCATATATCGGTGATCCAGGCGACCGCCCCGGGCACCATATTTTTGGCAGCCCACAGCGCCTGGTGGCGCGCCTTCCAGAGCGCATTGCGATCTTCGGTCGCGGTCGCAAACTGAAGCTGGCCGCCGCCATTCCCCTCGCCGAAAAGCCGAACGAGGGACAATTGGTCGGCCACACTGGCCTCCGATCCGTGAAATTCCAGGAACAGCATCGGTTTTTCCGGCAGCCCCAAAGCGCTTTGCCGGTTGCAGGCGCGGATGGCCGCCTCGTCCAGCAATTCCATCCGCGCGATCGGCACGCCCGACTGAATGGTTGCGATGACCGTATCAACCGCACCCTCCACCGTGCCGAAGTCCCATGTGGCAGCGAGAATTTTGTCTGGCTGGCCATGCAGCCGCAAGCTTGCCTCGACAATCAGGCCAAGCGTCCCTTCCGCCCCGGTAAACAGATGGGTGAGGTCATACCCCGAGGCGGACTTGCGCGCGCGCGTTCCCGTCGAAACGACACGACCATCGGCTGTCACCACTTTCAGCGCCATGATATTGTCGCGCATGCTGCCGTAGCGGACGGTGGTCGTCCCCGAAGCACGCGTCGAAATCATGCCGCCGAGCGAGGCATTGGCACCGGGATCGACGGGGAAAAACAGCCCGGTGGCGCGGATGTCTTCGTTCAGCTGCTCGCGGGTCACGCCGGGTTCGACGACGCACAAAAGATCGGCGGCGCTGACGTCGAGGATGCGTGCCATGCGGCTGAAATCCACGCAAAGACTGTCGGCGTGGGTTATCGCCGCGTTGCCCTCCAGCGACGTTCCTGCGCCAAAGGCGACGATCGACCAGTTTTCTTTGGCGGCTGTTTTCACCAGCAGCTGTACATCTTCGACCGTCTCCGGCTGCGCAACCAGCGACGGCGTTCGATGCGCGTGATGACCTTCGCTCTGGGCATATTGCGCCCGCGCCGAAGGTGCGGTGATAAGGCGCGCACCAAACCGGTCAGCAAGTGCGTTTACAAGCCTGTCCATATCGTCTCCCCGACCCTGATAGCAGCCTTGCATCCATCCGTAAATTGGTATTATATAGGTATTATATGAGAGAGCCAAGCCAAACAGCGATGTACCGCGAAGCGTCGCAAGCCAGCGAAGTTGCCGCCCGGCAATATGCGTCGAACGCCGCGCTGATACGTGACCTTGGTCAAAGGCTGCGCGCGCTCGACCCGCAGATCATCTTCACATGCGCGCGCGGCAGTTCGGATCATGCGGCGACTTATGCCAAATATCTGATCGAAACCCGGCTTCGGGTTCCCGTCGTGTCGCAGGCGCCGTCAATCAGTTCCATTTATGGCGCGCCGCTGCTCCATATGAAAGATCAGCCGTTCATCCTCATCTCGCAATCGGGCAAAAGTCCTGACCTCCTGTTGTCAGCAGAGGCGGCGCGAAAAGCCGGGGCGCTGGTTATCGCATTGGTGAACGATATGGACTCGCCGTTGGCCGACCTTGCCGAAATTGTCGTGCCTTTACATGCGGGGCCAGAGAAAAGCGTCGCCGCGACCAAAAGCTATATCGCGACCCTCTGCGCATTGGCGCACCTTGTCGGTGAATGGACCCGGTCGGCCGAGACGCAGGAAGTCGTAAAGACGCTTCCCCGGCTGTTGAATGCGGCTTGGGCCGATGACTGGGGTGCGGGGGCCGAAATGCTTCGGGATGCCGAAAGCATGTTCGTCCTCGGCCGCGGCCTGACGCTCGGCATCGCGCAGGAGGCTGCGCTCAAATTCAAGGAAACCAGCGGGATCCACGCGGAAGCATTCAGTATGGCCGAGGTCGTGCACGGCCCGATGGCACTCGTAAAGTCCGGCTTTCCGCTGCTGATATTTCCGCCGCTGGACAAGGCTGCGGCGGGATTGGAGACTATTGTGGAACAGTTTCTTGGTCGCGACGCCCGAATAGCGGTTGCGGGTCGCCAATTTGACGGCGCTGTATCGCTCGGGCTTCCCGAGGAGGTCGATAGTGTCACCGCCCCGATCGCGATGGTCCAGAGCTTTTACGCAATGGTGAATGCCATATCGGTGCAGCGAGGCTATGATCCGGATCGTCCGCCGCTGCTGCAAAAGGTGACCGAGACGATATGACCGAGACGGCATTGGTGGGCGCCCGCATATTTGCGGGCGAAACATGGTATGACGAGTACGCGCTTGTCATGAGCAATGGCCGCATCAAGAGGTTGCTGCTCGCAAAGGCGTTGCCGGACAATATGCCGGTACAGATGCTTGATGGCGGCGTTCTCCTGCCCGGCTTTGTCGATACGCAGGTGAATGGCGGCGGTGGCGTCCTGTTCAACGACGAGCCAAGCGTGGACGGCATAATTTCGATCGCCGAGGCACACCGAAAATTCGGTACTACCGCGATGCTGCCCACTTTGATCAGCGACGATCTTGACGTCATTGCCAAAGCCATCGGGGCGGTCGATGATGCCATTCAGGCGGGCGTTCCGGGGATCGTCGGAATTCATATCGAAGGGCCGTTTCTCAATCCCGGCAAACATGGCATTCACGACGCCAAGAAATTCCGGTCCCTGGATGCCGACACCGTCGCGCTTTTGTCGTCGCTGAAACATGGCAAAACCCTGGTCACACTGGCGCCCGAGCTCGCCCCAGAAGGCGCCATCGCCGCACTGGTGGCAAAAGGGGTTGTCGTCGCCGCTGGGCATACATTGGCGAATTATGACGACATGCAGCAGGCGATCGGAGAGGGGCTTTCGGGCGTCACGCATTTGTTCAACGCCATGACGCAGATGGAGAGCCGGGCGCCGGGTGTCGTGGGGGCGAGCATGGACGGCGGTCTGATCTGCGGCATCATTGCGGACGGACATCATGTCCATCCGGCATCGCTGCGCGCCGCATATCGCGCAAAAGGCAGCAAGGAACTGATGCTTGTCACCGACGCCATGCCAACGGTTGGTTCGGACATCACGTCCTTCACGGTCGGAGGAACCGCGGTGACGGCGCGTGAAGGAATGCTGCGATCGGATGAAGGTACGCTCGCGGGTTCGGATCTTGATATGACCAGCGCATTGAAAAACTGCGTGGCGTTGATGCAGGTCGATCTAAGTTCGGCTTCGCAAATGGCGAGTGCGACGCCTGCCGAATTCATCGGCATTGGGAACGCTTATGGCCGGATATCGGAAGGCTATCGGGCCGACCTGGTCCATCTGGACGACTCGCTGAACATGCAGAATGTCTGGATTGCAGGCGACATGGCATGATGCCGGAACTGGGCGTCATCGAGGGCTATTTTGGCCGGGCCTGGAGCTGGGA
Source organism: Sphingopyxis sp. UBA6723 (assembly GCF_002454115.1). Classification (GTDB taxonomy): domain Bacteria; phylum Pseudomonadota; class Alphaproteobacteria; order Sphingomonadales; family Sphingomonadaceae; genus Sphingopyxis. Next base: position 362,209 of record NZ_DKIH01000011.1, read on the forward strand.
CGAGCGTGGCGACGTCATCGACCGGCTGGCACCGGCTGGCTATGCGTTCTTCCATTATGCGCCCAAGATCGACGGCATATTGCGCCGCGACTGGCGCCAATTGCATGATGACGCGGAAACGCAGAATCTGCGGCAATTCGCGCGCCATTGTGCAGCCCGCCAGATGCGGTCGGGCATCGGGCTGACGCCTTATGGCGCGCATCTCGATTTTGACCGTAGCGCGCGCGAAGAATTGAAAGCCAAGATCGCTCATCTCGACACGATCGGTATCGACGATCTGGTCATTCTGTTCGATGACATGCGCGGCGATTTTGTTGATCTGGCGGAGCGACAGGCCGAAATCGTCGATTGTGCCATCGGGTCCAGCAAAGCGTCGCGTTTTTTCATGTGTCCGAGCTATTATTCGGATGACCCGCTGCTGGACCGCGTGTTCGGGCAACGCCCCGAATCTTATCTGGAAAAGCTCGGCAAGCTGCTCGACCCTGCAATTTCGGTTTACTGGACTGGCGAAGAAATATGCTCGCGCGAATTCAGCATCGGCCACTTGGCGAGCGTCGCCGACCGCCTTGGCCGCAAGCCGTCGCTTTGGGACAATTACCCCGTCAATGACGGACCACGCATGTCGAACCACCTGCATTTGCGGTCATTCACCGGGCGCCCGGCTGCCATGGAGCCATATCTGGCGCATCATGCCATCAACCCTGCGTCGCAGCCAATCCTGAGCTGCATCCCGGCACTGACCTTGCCGTCATGCTATGCCAAAGGCGACGCCTACCGCTACGCCTCCGAATTCCTGGACGCAGCGACCCGGATCTGTGGCGCCGAATTCGCGCTCATGCTTCAGTGCGACCTCAACGCGTTTGAGGATCGCGGTCGATTGGGGATCGCCGATGAGGTTACGGAATTCTGCCGCAAATATGCGGCCTTCGATACCCCTGCCGCCCGCGAGATTATCGACTGGTTGACCGGCGGTTATGTCATCACAGGCGAGATGCTCCGGACCCAATAGGGCGGCCTGCCAGGATCAGGGCGCCGTCGAGCGCATCCCCCAAAGCATCCTGCAATTGCGCCACAATCCGGACGCGCAACCACGGCTTCATTCGCTCGGCCAGCCCGCCCATCAGCACGCATCGCGGTGCTCCGCGCGATAGGATGGTTTCAATAAATCGTTCGACGTGCAGCGCTGCGTCGCGGACAATCGACAAGGCGATCTCGTCGCCAAGGTCCGCATAATCCATAACCAGCGGCGCAAAGCTTGCGTAATCGCCCGGCGCTGCGTCGTCCATCCACGCTATCACCCGGGGAATTGCGTGGTCGAATTGCTTGGTCACAGCCTGGCTTAACGGTGAAGGCCTGGTCCGCCCATCGAGCGCGCGCAGCGCATGGCGGATGGCACTCAGGCCAAGCGCCGCGCCGCTGCCTTCGTCGGATATCGGAAAGCCGTAGCCGCCGATGCTGAAACTGTCTTCGCCGCGTTTGACCAGGCCGACGCTGCCGGTGCCGATAATCAGGATTGCACCGTCGTCGCCCATATGGGCGCCCAGATTGGCAATCATCGCGTCGCTGGTGAGCTGGACGTTTGCAAATGGAAAGGTCAGCCCCTGAATCTTTTGCTTCATGCCCATGCGGGTGATCCCTGCGATTCCCATGCCGCAGCGGATCTTGCCGGCATCTTCGGCACTCAGGCCGGCGGCCCGGATCGCCTGCATCGAAACATCGAGCAATGTGGCGTGGAGAGCATCCAGGCCAATGCGGGTATTGGCCGGTCCCGCATGACCCGAACCCAGGATATTGCCATCCTCATCGGTCAGCCTGGATTTGCTCGAGGTGCCGCCAGCATCGATTCCGAGAAACAGCGTCATGCCGGGATTTTTCCCGCAGCGACCCGGTCGGGCTGTGTCAAAACGCCCCCCGACATCGGCTCTGCCACGCCGGTGGTACCGGGATATGTGATCGGCAAGCCGTGGAGACAGCGATACGCCAGATAGGCAAATCCCTGCGCTTCGACAGCGTCGCCGTCCCAGCCCAGATCGTCCGTAAGGACCGTCGGAATCCCGGAATATCTCTCTATCATCTTGAGCATCGTATCATTCTTGCGTCCTCCACCGCAGACAATCAAGCGTTGCGGGCGAACAGGAAATTGCCGCAAGCCCAAGGCGGCGGCCTTGGCAGAAAATGCCGTTAAGGTGGCAGCGCCGTCCGGTGCCGAGAGGCGTTCCACCATATTGAGCCCAAAATCTTTACGGTCCAATGACTTTGGCGCTGGTGCAGAAAAGAACGGATGATCCAGCATCGCCTGCAATGCCTTTTCGTCGATCGTGCCACGCGCTGCCAATTCACCGCCTGCGTCGAACGGATAATTGGTTTTTCGGCCCATCCAGTCGTCGATCAACGCGTTCGCCATTCCGCAATCAAATGCGATCAGCTCGCCGTCGGTGCCGATGAAGGTGAGGTTTGCGACGCCGCCAAGATTCAGCACCGCCACGGGCTGCGAGGCATCCGAAAACAGCGCACGGTGAAAGACGGGAATGAGCGGCGCCCCCTGACCGCCGAACATGACATCGAAATGGCGCATGTTCGACATCACCGCTATGTTCAGCCGGTTCGCCAAAAAATCGGGCTTGCCGATCTGCCAGGTCCAGCCCAGATCGGCGCGATGCGCGATCGTATGGCCGTGGAGTCCGATTGCCGCGACGTCGTTCGCCGATACACCGGCCTTGCGCAGCAACATTTCGGCGGCCGCCAGATGGCGCCGGTCCAACAGCATTTCACATTCGTCTATCGACTGGTGGGGTACCCGCTGTGTACTCGCCATTGCCAGGTCGCACGCTTCGGCAATGCGGTCTTTCAGATCGTCGGGATAGGGTTCAAATTGAAAGGCAACCGGTTCGACGGAATTGAGGCCGTCCGTTTTGATCAGCGCCGCATCAACCCCATCGCGCGAGGTTCCCGACATCAATCCTATGACATATTGCATTGCGATGCTGCCCATCCAAGATTGGTATTGGATTGGTATACAACATATGGTGCCTTTGGTCTAGGCCAATGTCAGACGGGACCATGGCCCGTGCCTTCTCCCACACCGGCAAAGCGCATTTGTCATGGGATCGCCGCATATCCCGCGTTTCCGAAGGCAGGCGAGACGCGAAAGACGGTTCGTCTGCGGATACGGTATCGCCCCAGGCGGCCCGCAGCCGCTATGTCAGCGCAGCCATCCCGCAGCCTGGGCCAAGGCGCGCGTTTCAGTGCAGTGGCGCTTGCGCTGTTCTTCATCGAGGCGCGGCAGGACGCGGGCGTAGCCGCGCAGTTGCAGCGCGATAAGATCGGGACTCAAATCGGGAAGCTTGGCCGCAAGGAGCGCGCGGATCGCTTTTTCATCGACGCGGAACCCGCACAGATCCTGTGACGCGATCGCGATGGTCGTGCCGTTGAGGATATCCTCCTCGCTGTAACGGGGCGGGCTGTCGGCGCCGACGGGCGTGGCAGACAGCGCGGCGAAACATAGGGCGAGACTGGCATGGGCTGGGCGCATAGGCATTGTACTTCGTTGGCGGCGCCATTTGGTTGGGCAATGGTGTTCCGCGTACTGGTACATTTCAGATCGCCCCATGGGGCCAGCGGCAACACCCCGTCCAACCGCGGACGCACAAGGATTTCGCTCGACATTCCTGCCAGAATTAACCTTATCTTGAAGCGCCGCGCCTAGTGGCAGACCGCGGATAGACCGAAAGATCGTCGATGACATTGCGTCTGTTTCTTCTCATTCTGGCCAGCGTCAGCCTGTCGGCGCTGGCGCAGCTGGCGCTCAAGGTCGGGACCACGGCGGCGGCTGGCGGACGATCGACGGGGATCGGCGGCGAGATTGGCGGCTTGGCCCAATCGCCGATGATTTTGCTCGGCCTCGGCCTTTATGGCGTCGGGGCGCTACTTTGGCTGTTCGTGCTTGGCCGTGCGCCGCTGTCGCTGGCGTATCCCTTCGTCGGCATCGGTTTCATATTGACGATGCTCGCCGGTGCCTACTGGCTCGACGAAAGCCTGAGCGCCGCGCGCATTGCCGGAACCCTGATGATCGCCGCCGGCTGTGTGCTGGTTGCGCGCTCCGCGTAATCCGTGCCGCGGCGCTCCGAAATCAACCGATGACCGCGCGCGCACCCATTCTTGAACGCTTGCCATCGACGCTTTCGCCGCGAACTTGCACGGCCCTGCTCGTTGCCATCATGGTTCTGGCCATCGCGCTCCGACTGGCCGGCGCATGGGCATTGCAACATCCGCTCGAAAGCGACGCGCTCGCCTATTTCACCATGGCCGAGGGATTGGCGGAACGCGGCGAGCTTGCGGACCATTACGGGCAGCACGCTTTCTACAGCGCGGGGTATCCGCTGCTGCTGACGCCATTCTTCATGATCCTGGGAAGTTCGGTGGGTACGGCCATCGCGGTCAACCTGCTCCTGTGCATCGCGAGCATCTGGCTCATCTACCGGCTCGGCCTGGCGCTGTCCGCCCACCGCGACGCGGGGCTGCTTGCCGCCGCCCCCTATGCGCTTTGGTTGCCCGGGCTGTGGAATGCGACGATGCTGGCGAAGGAAAATCTGACCACGCCCTTGCTGCTCGGGATTGCCCTCAGCGCAATTGCGATAGCGCGCGACCAGCGCCCGATCGCGGCTGCGACGGTCGCGGGTCTATTATGGGGCGCGGCATTGGTCACGGGCGGATCGGCGCTGCTGCTCTGCCTGGGCGTGGCGGCCGCGCTGCTGATCCTCTGGCGCGCGCGCGGCAGTTTTAGACCGGCCTTTGCTGCGGGGCTCTGCTTCATCGCCGGGGCGGCGGTGCTGCTGGCCCCCTGGCTGTATGCGACCAACCAGATGGTCGGGCGCCCGGTGCTGACCACCAACGCCGCCTTCAACCTGTATCTCGGCAATAACCCCGCCGCGACGGGCAAGTTCGTCAGCATCGCCGACACGCCGCTGGGTCAGGACTGGAACACGACGCGCGTAAGGCTAGGCGAGGTTGACAACGCAGATCGCCTGCAAGCCGCGGCGATTGACTGGATCAGGGCAAACCCCGGTCAGGCGGCCAAGCTGGCGGCGCTCAAACTGGCCTATTTCTGGGCGCCCAATCTTCCCGACGCCGAGGATATGGCTGCTTCAAAGGCGCTCGCTGCGATCCGGCTGGTCGAGGTCGTGCAATATGGCTTGATCCTGTTGCTCGCGCTGCTCGCCTTCGGTGCGCGGCGGGCCGCGCGGGACGGCAAATGGATCTTTGCGGCGATGATTGCGGGGTTCTGGCTGGTCCACGCCGCCGCCTATATCATCGTCCGTTACCGCGATCCGGCGATCCCGCTGTTGATTGTTTTGGCCGCTGTACCGGTCGCGGCGTGGATCGAACGACTCGCGGCGCGAAAGGGCTTGCCCGATGCTGCCTGATCCGCCTGTCATAGCCGACAAGCCCGTACCGCTGTTCGTCGACGTCGATGGGACGCTGACCCGCGCCGATCTTTCGCTCGAAAGCTTTGTGCGGATTGCGCGATCGGGCGTCGCCGCGTTGATCGCGGTCCTGACCTGGCTGGTCGCCGGACGCGCCGTCGCCAAAACGATGGCGGCGCGGCGCGATCGCATCGACGCAGCGCGACTGCCGTACCGGCTGGAAGTGCTCCACCTGATGGAACAGGCAAAGGCCGATCGCCGTCCGGTCATCCTGGCGAGCGCCAGCCACTGGCGCCATATCCGCCGCATTGCCGATCATCTGAAGCTCCCGGATCCGGTCATCGCGACGCGCGGTCGTTCCAACCTCAAAGGTCAGGCGAAACTTGCCGCCATCCGCGCGCGCATCGGCCCCGATGCGCCGTTCGACTATGTCGGCGACAGCCGCGCCGACACCTGCCTGTGGAACGAAGCGCGCCATGGCTGGTCGGTCGGCCATATCCCGGCGCGATCGTCGGTCCAGCCGCTCGGCGACGCGCGGCCATCTCCTGCCCGGGCGATCATCAAGGCGATGCGGCCGCACCAATGGGCGAAGAACGCGCTAGTGATCGTTCCCGCTTTTACGTCGGGCGAATTCACCAAACCCACGGTGCTGCTGACGGCGGTAGCAGCCGCGGTATTCATGTCGCTGATCGCCTCGTCGATCTATCTGCTCAACGACCTGCTCGATCTCGACGCCGACCGCGCGCATCGCACCAAATGTAAACGCCCGCTGGCGCATGGCGACCTGACCATTCCCGCCGCGCTGGGGCTATCGCTGCTGCTGGCAGCGATCGGGCTGGCCGGGGGGTGGTGGCTCGGCGGGCCCGAACTCATGCTCTGGTTTGTGGCCTATATGGCGATCACCACCGCTTATTCGTTCCGGCTGAAGGCCGTGATGGTCGGCGATGCGATTGTCCTTGCCTCGCTTTACACGATCCGCATCTGGATCGGCGCAATCGCGATTGGCGTTCCCTTGAGCTTCTGGTTGCTGCTGTTTTCGGTCTTTCTGTTCCTGAGCCTTGCGTATCTGAAGCGCTATGTCGAAATGCGCGACGCGATCGAGCCGGGGCGGCTGCTGAGCGGACGGGGCTATGTCGGCGGCGATCTGGATGTCGTGATGATGTCGGGCATTTCCGCGGGGATGGTCGCGATCCTGGTGCTCGCGCTTTTTGCGCATGATCCGGCGACCGCCGCCCATTATGCGCTGCCCGAAATGCTGTGGTTGCTGTGCCTGCCGCTCCTCTATTGGCTCAATCGGATCTGGATCATGGCGCGGCGCGGCGAAGTGGAGGGCGACCCGGTTGCCTTTGCGATCAAGGACCGGCGCAGTCTGCTCGTCGGCGCGGTGACGGCCTGTATCTTTGTCGTCGCGCTCTATGGACCGGCGGCGGTTCAGCTGATCACCGGTTGACCGCACAGGTCGCCGCAAGCAGCGGACAATTGCTCCGGAACGGCGCCGCCGCGGATCAGTAGGTTCTGGCCGCACGCGTGCGGTGGGGGCAGCAAGATCGGGTGAGCGATGTTGCGGACCATATCCATCTGATCCTGCCCGACCCGACCGAACGCGCGGCCTGCTTTCGCGCGCTGGCGCCGGGCGGTCGCCGCGTTGTTCGTTGCTTTGCCAGCGCCGACGATTGGCTGGCGGGCGAAGGCGATAGCAGCGGTGCGATCCTGCTCTTTCGCTGGCACCAGCCGGGGCGGATCGGCGGCGCGGCGTTGCTGGACCGGATCGCGGGGCGCGCCGATATTGCGGCCTTTGTTGCTGCCGCGCAGCTGAGCATCGCCGAATCGCGGGAGATCCTGCGCAGCGGCGCCCGCGATCTGCTGCCTGCGCCGCTCGATCCGCAGCATGTGCGCCGCGTCATCGACGCTGCGCTGGACGAGTGGTCCGTGCGGCAAGCGGCAGTGAACCGGCACCGCGAGGCTGAGGCGCGACTGGCAGCACTGACCCCGCGCGAGCGCAGCATCTTGGATGCGATTGCGGCGGGGCTGGGCAACAAGGCGATCGCGCGGCAGCTGGATTTGAGCCCGCGCACGGTCGAGGTGCACCGCGCCAATATCATGCGACGCGCCGGGGCGGGCAATGTCGCCGAGCTGCTGCGGTGGCAGTTCATCGCCGAACAGGCGCGCAGCGCGCCCGTCAATCGGGTCCATTTCGGTGCATGATCGCGCCGCCGCGCGGACAATATCGGCGCGCTCGACCTATAAGGATCATGAACGGCGCACCGCCCTTGAGTTGGTCCCCATGGGCGCTGCCGTTCATCCGCGCGGGGTCAACCCCACCTGATCGCGCGCGACCGACAGGGTCGGCAGGGGAATGTTCCTTCCCCTGCCGGCCCTATTCGCGTCCGGTCACGAGCGCGCGCTGCTCGGCGCGGCCCATCGACAGCAGGATCGGGTCGGATGCCTGCCGTGCGGCGAAATCAGCCTTGCTGGCGATCCCCTGCCAAGTGATGCCGATTAGCGATTGCGCAATCGCGCCGCCCAGCGTGTCGCCGGGGCCGGGCAGAATGATCACGTCGGGGGCATATTCCCTGACCGCGACCCGCACCGACAGCGCGAAGTCATAGGGCTCCAGGATCTGGTGACCGAAGGTGTAATCCCAGACCGCAGCGGGGTCGCTGGCGAAGCGGCGCCAGACATGGCCGCGGCCATCGACCAGCGGGATCGCGGGCGCACCGAACAGCGAAGCGGGCAATTCGGCCTTCGCCTTGTCCGAACTACCGAACATCAGCGGAGTGTGAAACGGCCCGTGGCCCGCGAGACGCAGCGGATCGCGGCCCGGGGTCGGCGGCGCCTCGGCGAGCAGCGCTGCGAGGCCCGCTTCATTGCCCGCAAACACGAGCATCCCGGCGAGGTCGATCGACAGCGCGAGCGCGTGGTCGGGGCGTGCCGCGATAGCATCGACCAGCACCAACAATGCATCGCGCAAGCCCGGAACCGGGCGCCAGTCCTCATCGACGACTTGCAGCAAGATCTGGCCGCCGGGGCCGTGGGTCTGGCTGTTGAGGCCCATCGCGTTGCTGATGCGGAAACCGTCCTCGACCGACACCGCGCCGCCCAAAGCGAGCGCGCTGTACCAACCCATCGAATTGCCCGCGACCGCGGCGATGTCATATTGTTCGCGATCGATGCTCAGGAAGTCGAGGGCGGTCGCGGTGTAGATCAGCGGCGCCGCGACGTCGCCGCGCATATGAGTCGCGACGCTGAAGCGCTCGGCGCCGTCGAGTTCGCTGACCGTCGGCTGGCCGCGGTCGCGGCGCTGGGCGTCGAAATTGGCGATGAGATCCGCGAAGCGCGCCCCGTGCAGCCGCGCGATGCTCCCGAGTTCGCCCTTGCCATAGGTGCCGCGGCCGGGGGCGACGACGAGGGCGGTCTTGCGGGTACTCATGCCCAACGCCCCCTCAGGACAGCGTCGTGCCCCTGCGAAGGCAGGGGCCCATCACCCTCCCTCGCCGCATTTGGCAAAGCGGGCAGGAAACCGATAGCGCCGGTGATGGGCCCCTGCCTTCGCAGGGGCACGGCGGCCTGGAAACTCATGCCAACAGCTCCTTCGCAGCAGCGTAGATCGAATCGCGGCTGGGCAGGGTCAGCGTCGCCGCCCTGCCCAGCGGAATAAAGCTGTCGTCGGCGGCAATCCGCGCCAGCTTCTTGCCCGGCGTGCGCTCCACAAACGTCGCCATCAGCGCCTCGCTCTGCGATCCGGTGATGCGACATTCGTCGACGATCAGGATGTGCTTGGCATCGCCAACCGCGGCCACCAACTTGTCCTCGTCAACCGGGCCGAGCCAGCGCAGGTCGATCACGCGCGCCTTGACGCCGTCGGCGGCGAGCAGTTTCTCGGCCTGGCGCGAAAGATAATATCCGTTGCCATAGGTGACGATCGCAAGCTCGGTGCCGTCGCCGTGAACGCCCACGTCGCCGAAAGCGATCGGCAGACCCTCGCCAGGCGCCTCATAGACACTCGTCCACAGGCCATCGCCCGCTTCGTGAAGATCGCGGGTCATGTAGAGCGCGATCGGTTCGACAAAGACGACGACGCGCTGTTCCTCGCGCGCCAACCGGACGCATTCGCGGAGCATCGCCACCGCGTCGCGCCCGTTCGACGGCACCGCGAGAATGACGCCCGGAATGTCGCGGAAGATCGCGAGGCTGTTGTCGTTGTGGAAATGGCCGCCGAAACCCTTCTGATACCCCAGCCCCGCGATGCGGATCACCATCGGATTGGTATATTGGCCGTTCGAGAAGAAGCTCAAGGTCGCCGCCTCGCCGCGGATCTGGTCCTCGGCATTATGGACATAGGCGAGGAACTGGATTTCGGGCATCGGCACGAAACCATTATGCGCCATGCCGATCGCGAGCCCGAGGATCGCCTGTTCGTCGAGCAAGGTGTTGATCACGCGCGCCGACCCGAAGCGCTGGTGCAGCTTTGCGGTGACATTATAGACCCCGCCCTTCGGCCCGACATCCTCGCCCATCACGGCAATTTCGGGATAGGCTAGCATCAGGTCGGCAAGCGCCCAGCTGAGCAGCCGCGCCATATGCTGCGGCTTGTCCATCGCGCCCGCATCGCTGCCGAACATCGTGGTGCGGTCCTCGTCCGAGGGCGTGTTGGCGCGGGCAAGGTCGCGCTTGGGCGGCACGATGCTCTGCATCACATGCGCGGGCGTGGTGATCTTGGGGCGCAGGATCGCGGCCTCGGCCTGCCGCGCGAGCGTCGCGCCGATGTCTTCATAGACGTCGGCGATCTCGGCGGGGGTCATCCAACCCTGCTCGGCCATCAGCGCCGCGCCCGCGAGCAGCGGGTCGCGCGCTTCGTCGGCCTCGATCAACGATTTGGGCAGATAGGCGCCCTGCACGTCGGACCCGGCGTGACCATAGAGCCGCACCGTCGCCATGTGGAGGAACACCGGCTTGCGATACCGGCGCGCATAATCGGCGGCCTCGCACGCCCCCGCATAGGCCGACACGAGATCGCTGCCGTCGCATTGGATATAATGCAGCCCGGCGCGGTGGCGGAACTGCGCCTCGATCCAGCCGGTCGGGGTGCGCGTCGAAATGCCGATGCCATTGTCCTCGCACAGGAAGATCAGCGGCATCGGCGAGCCCTGGAACGCCGCCCAGCCCGCGGTGTTGAACGCGCCCTGCGCGGTCGAATGGTTCGCCGAGGCATCGCCGAAACTGGTCAACACGACGGCATCGTCGGGCAGCGGCAGCCCGGTCATGCCGAGGCGGCGTGCGATGCCGATCGAGAAGGCGGCGCCGACGGCTTTGGGCAGGTGCGAGGCGATCGTCGAGGTTTGCGGCGGGATATTGAGCGGTTTCGACCCGATCACCTTGTGGCGGCCGCCCGAAATCGGGTCTTCGCTCGACGCGGCGAAGCTCAGCAGCATGTCCCAGGTCGGGGTCTGCCCCGGCACCTGCCGCGCGCGGTGGAGCTGGAAGGCGTTCGAGCGGTAATGGAGGAACGCCATGTCGGTGACGCGCAGCGCCGCTGCGACCGCGGCATTGCCCTCATGCCCCGACGATCCGATCGTGTAGAATCCCTCGCCGCGCGCCTGCAGGTGGCGCGACAGCCGGTCCATCTGGCGGCTGGTCAGCTGCGACAGGAAAATATCGGTGGCGTCGGCGCGCGACAGCCCGATCGCGCCAGGATCGGGGGCATCGGCGCGGTCCGGCAAGCGGCCACCCGCGAGCGCGGCGAGGAATTTTTCATGTACTGCCTGCGCCGCGTCCACCGACATCCTCCCTTTCGGTCCTGCCCTTTCTGGCTACCGGCCGCACAAGCGACCATCGGACCCATGCGGCAGCGCGCTATAACGGGGCAGGTCGGCGCGCAAGCATCTCTTGCCTTGGCGCGCCGCCTCGCGCTACGCGTTGGCGCGATGATGATGCACGGCGGAACAGTCTTTTGGGCATGATGTCGCTGTGGATCGCCCAGGCGTCGACGGCCGCCGAAGCGCCGGGCGCCGGTGGCGGCTGGCTGATCGATCCCGAACTCGTCGATCCCGCCTATAGTCAGACGATCGCAGGCGGCGAAATCCAGACGGTGTTTCCGCCGCCGCCACCGCCGCCGCCACCCACTCCCGAATGGCTGAGATCGCTGTTCGATGGGATTGCCAACTTTTTCCAGTGGAGCGCCGCCGCCGCCAAGCCGTTGCTGTGGATCGGCGTCGCGCTGCTGGCGCTGTTCTTGCTCTATCATTTCGTTCCCGCCTTTGCGCGCTGGGTCGATAATCTGCCGTTTCGGCGGAAGGCGAGCGATGACGAGGAGGCGGACGATGTCGGGCTGGCCGAAGCGGGCGCGGCGCGCGCGTTGCTGAGCGAGGCCGATGCGTTGGCCGCGGAGGGCCGCTTTGCCGAGGCGGTCCACCTGCTGCTCTATCGCAGCGTCGAGGATATCGAGGGCCGCCGCCCCGGGCTGGTCAAGCCCGCGATGACGTCGCGCGACCTGGCCGAGGCGCGCGACCTGCCCGGGGTCGCACGCGACGCGTTCAGCCGCATCGCGCGCGCGGTCGAGATCAGCCTGTTCGGCGGGCGGTCGATCGACGCGAGTGCGTGGCAACAATGCCGCAGCGCCTATGCCGAACTGACGGTGCCGAAGAATTGGGCGCGGGCGTGAGCGGGCCAGCAACCAGCGACGGCGGCTTCAACCCGCGCCTGATCGCGGGGGTCGTGGCGATCGGGGTGATCGCGTTCATCGCGCTCTGGGCGCTGATCGCGCTCGGCCCGCAGCTGAGCAGCGGCAATGACGGCGGCGGCCACGCGCTGTCGAAAGCCGCACCGGGCTATGCCGGGATCGTCGATCTGCTCGAACGCAGCGACGCGGTGGTGGACCTCCGCCGCCGCGAAGAGGCGCCAGCGCTCGAAGATCCCGAACTGCTGATCCTGACCCCCGGCCATACCACCAAGCCCGATGATCTCGCCCGCCTGATCAGTGAACAGCGCGGCGGTCCGGTGCTGATCATTTTGCCGAAATGGCGCACCGGCCGCCACCCGTCGAAAGCGGGCTGGGCGGCAGACGGCTTTGCTTCGGCGCCATCGCGCAAGATGCTGCCGCCTGCCGCCGGACGCATCGAAAAAATCGGCAGCGAGCCCAACGCGCGCGGCGCGCAGGCAAGGGGCTATCTAGGCGGCTATCCGATTGCGCTGACGCTGCCGAACCTGCGCACCCAGGTGCTGACCGCGCCTGATCTGGAGACGCTGATCGCCTTTCCGCACGGCGGCGCGGTGCTGGCAAAGCAGCCCGATGCGCCAATCTACATCCTGTCCGATCCCGATTTCGTCAACAATCTGGCCTTTGCGAGCCGCGACCGCGCCCGCACCGCGGCAATACTGATCGATGCAGTGGCCGAAGATGCCGGGGCGTATAGCGTCGCGTTCGACGTGACGCTGAACGGCTTTGGCAGCCAGCGGTCGTTGCTGCGCTTTGCCTTTGTGCCGCCGTTCATCGGCATCACCTTGTGCCTGATCGCCGCGGGGCTGCTCGCATTATGGCAAGCATGGATGCGCTTTGGCCCGGCGCTGAAACCGGCGCGCGCGATTGCGGTGTCGAAGGCGGCGCTGATCGCCAATAGCGCCGACCTGATCAAACAGGCACGCCGCGAGCTGGACGGCGCAGAGGCCTATGTCCGCAGCCAGCGCAGCGCGATTGCGCGGCGGCTGCATGCGCCCGGCGGGCTCGACGACGCGGCGACCGACCGCTGGATCGACAAGCATCTGCACGGCAGCGGCGAAACATTTTCCGCGCTCGCACGGCGGCTGCCGCTCGCGCGCAATACCCATGAATTTTTGGCAGACGCGCAGGCGCTGCACGACATCAGGAAGGATTTACTGCGTGACAGCCAACAATGACATCGCGAGCGTTCAGGCGCTCGGCGCCGCGATCGAGGCCGAGGTCGCCAAGGTCGTGTTCGGACAGGGGCCGCTGACCCGCATGGTGACGATCGCGCTGCTCGCGGGCGGCCATGTGCTGCTCGAAGGCCCGCCGGGAACCGCCAAGACATTGCTGGCGCAGGCGTTCGCGCGCGCCACCGGGCTCGATTTCGGGCGCATCCAGTTCACCCCCGACCTGATGCCCGGCGACATTTTGGGGTCGAACCTGTTCAATTTCCAGACGTCGAGCTTCACCCTGACCAAGGGGCCGATCTTTACCGAGCTGCTGCTCGCCGACGAAATCAACCGCACCCCGCCCAAGACGCAGGCGGCGCTGCTCGAAGCGATGCAGGAGCGCCGCGTGACGATTAATGGCGAGGCGCATGTGATGAGCCCGCGCTTCACCGTGCTCGCGACGCAGAACCCGATCGAACAGCAGGGCGTCTATCCACTGCCCGAGGCACAGCTCGACCGCTTCCTGTTCAAGCTGGTCGTCGATTATCCCGCCGCTGACGAGGAACGGCGGATCGTTGCCGATCATGGCGGGCGCTTCAAGAGCCCCGCGGTCGGTGATTTCGGGGTGACCGAGGTTGCGAATGCGGCGACCATCGAGGCGGCGATCGACACGATCGCGACGGTGCGGCTGGCCGACGAGATTGTCGACTATATCGTCCGCCTCGTCCGCGCGACGCGCGAGAGCGCCGATTTGGAGTGCGGCGCTTCCCCCCGCGCCGCGACGCTACTGGCGCGCGCCGCCTGCGCCGCCGCGGCGCTCGACGGACGCGACTATGTGATTCCCGACGACATCCAGCAGCTGGCATCAGGGGTGCTGCGCCACCGCGTCATCCTGTCGGCGGCGGCTGAAATTGAGGGGCGCAGCGTCGAACAGGTGGTTGCGGCGCTGCTCGACCGCGAGGAAGTGCCGCGGTGATTTGGATTTGTTATAGATCCTCCCTGTCGCGCAGCGATGGGGAGGGGGACCGTTCGCGAANNGCGACGTTTGCGCCAAAGCCCCTCCGTCAGCCCTTCGGGCTGCCACCTCCCCATGGCTTCGCCACAGGGAGGATCGATTGATATGATCTACCCGACCCGACGCGCGATCTATCTGCTGCTGCTCGGCGCGCCGATGGCGCTCGCGCTCGGGCTGGTGCGGCCCGAGCTGTGGCTGGTGGCGCCCGGGTGGATCGGGGTGATTTTGGCGTGCCTGATCCTCGACACGATTGCGGGCGCCAGTCCGCGCCAGCTCAACCTCGACGCGCGCTTTCCGCATCAGGTCGGGGTGGGCGATCCCTTTGACCTCGCACTCGCCGCGACCGGACCCGCGGTGCCGCCGCGCGCCGAACTCGCGCTCGCGCTCGACGAACGCTTTGTCGAGGGCGGACGGCTCGCGGGCGATATGCGCCGGACGAACGCGGGCGAGGCCTTGACCCGCACCCTCTCGCTCACCGCGTCGCGGCGCGGTCAGGCGGCGATCGAGGCGCTGTGGGTGCGCTGGGCGGGACCGCTGGGGCTGGTCTGGAAACAGCGCCGGTTCGCGATCGACGGCGCAATCCGCGTCGTCCCTAGCCTGCGCGCGGTGACCGACGAGGGCAGCCGATTGTTCCAGCGCAACAGCTGGTTCGGGTTGCGTCAACAGCGCCTGCGCGGCGAAGGCACCGAATTCGAGGCGCTCGCCGAATATCAACCAGGGATGGACCGCCGCGCGATCGACTGGAACGCGTCGGCGCGCCACGTCAAACTGCTCGCCAAGGAATATCGCGTCGAGCGCGATAACCGCGTGGTCCTTGCGATCGATAGCGGGCGCACAATGGCCGAGCCCGTCGGCGGGATGCCGCGCGTCGACCGCGCGGTGTCGGCGGCGCTGCTGCTCGCCTATGTCGGGCTGAAACTGAACGACCGGATCAGCCTGTTTTCGTTCGCGGCCAAACCGCACACGCTGACCCCCGCCTATATGCACACACAGGATTTCCCGGCCCTCCAACGCGCCGCGAGCCTGATCGATTATGCGCATGTCGAAAGCAATTTCACCCTCGCGCTGACCACGCTCGGCGCGCAGCTCAACCGCCGGTCGCTGATCATATTGTTCACCGAATTCACCGACGCGACGAGCGCCGACCTGATGATCCGCGCCGCCGGACGGCTGGTGAAGAAGCACCGGCTGCTGTTCGTCGTCATCCGCGACGAAGAGGTCGAGAGCGAGGAGCGCCGACGCCCCGAAACCGGCGCCGATGTCACCCGGTCGAACGTCGCTGCGGCGATGCTGCGCGACCGGCAACTGGTGATCGCGCGGCTCCAGCGGCTCGGCGCCGACGTGATCGAAGTGCCCGCCGATGCGATGGGGGCGAGCGCGGTCGAGGCCTATCTGGGCATCAAGCGGGCGGGCACATTATGATCCCTGCGGCGGTCCCCACCCGCGCGCTCGATGCGCCGAGCTTTTCGACGAGCCGCTTTCGCGCCGAGCGCGAGGCCGACTGGATCGCGTTCGACCTGCTGCTCACCAAGCTGGAAAAGAAAGGCGCCAAGGCGCTGACAAGCGACGAGCTGTTGCAACTGCCCCTGCTCTATCGCGCCACCCTGTCGTCTTTGTCGATCGCTCGCGCGACGAGCCTCGACAAGGCGCTGCTCGACCATCTTGAGGCGCTGTCGATCCGCGGCTATTTCCTCGTCTATGGCGTGCGCGAGACGCGCTGGAGCCGCATCCGCCGCTTTTTCCTCTACGACTGGCCCGCCGCAGTGCGGTCGGTGTGGAAAGAAACGATCATCATATCGCTGATCATCCTGCTGGGCGCGATCACCAGTTACTCGCTCGTCGCCAGCAACCCCGAATGGTATTATAATTTTGTCGGCGAAGACATGGCGGGCGGCCGCGATCCGCGCGCGACCGCCGAATATCTGCAATCGACGCTCGGGCATGGCAAGGCGGCAAGCGAGAGTGAAAGCGGGCTGCACGTCTTTGCGACCTATCTCTTCACCCACAACAGCCGCGTATCGATCCTGTCCTTTGCGCTGGGCTTTGCCTTTGGCGTGCCGACGATGATGCTCGAATTTTATCAGGGCATTGGCCTCGGCGCGATGATGGCGGTGTTTGCGGGCAAGGGGCTGGGTTTCGATTTCGGCGGCTGGCTGTTCATCCACGGCACCACCGAGCTGTTCGCCGCCGCGCTGTCGGGCGCCGCCGGGCTGCGCATCGGCGCCGCGGTCGTCTTTCCCGGCGCGCGCAGCCGGTTACAGGCGGCAGCGGAAGCGGGACGCACCGCGGGCAAGGTGATGGTCGGGGTCATCTTGATGCTGTTCATGGCCGGGCTGCTCGAAGGGTTCGGGCGCCAGCTGATCACCGACACGATGCTGCGCTATGGCATCGGGTCGCTGATGCTGCTGTTCTGGATCGCCTATTATTACATCCCGCGCCGCGAGGATGTCGCATGAGCGCCGCCGCCGCCCAGGCCAATGCGAAGTCGCGCGCGGCGCGGGCAAAGAAGGTTCGCCAGTTCATCACCCCCGAGGGGGTCGATCTGGAGCTGCGGATCGCGAGTTCGGGCTTGCGCTTTGGTGCGCTGTTGATCGATCTGATCCTGATCGTGCTGGCGCTCGTCCTGTTCTCGCTCGTGATGCTGTGGATCGGCTTTGCGTCGCAATCCGACATCACCATGGTCGTCTGGATGCTCGGCGCCTTTCTGCTCCGCACCTTCTGGTTCATCGGCTTCGAGCTGGGCTCGCGCGCCGCGACCCCGGGCAAACGTCTGATGGGCATCCGCGTCGTTGCACGCGACGGCGGCCGCCTGACCGCCGATGCCGTGGTCGCGCGCAATTTGATCCGCGAGCTGGAGCTGTTCCTGCCGCTGATGATGCTGGGCGTGGGCGCGGCGGAGGATGCGGTGTCGGGGTGGACCATGGTAGCGGGGGTGCTCTGGTCGCTGACGCTCAGCCTGTTCCTGCTGTTCAACCGCGACCGGATGCGGATGGGCGACCTGATCGCCGGGACGTGGGTGGTGATGGCGCAGCGGGTGAAACTCGACGCCGACATCGCGACCGACGGCGCGGGCGACACGATGATCTTCAGCGAAGCCGAGCTTGCGGTCTATGGCATTTTCGAGTTGCAGGAGCTCGAACGGGTGCTCCGCGCCAAGGATGCGCGCTCGATGCGCGAGGTCGCCGACACGATCCGTGCCAAAATCGGCCGCCCGGTCGCCGAAGAGGATGACGTCTTCCTGCTCAGCTACTACCGCCAATTGAAAGCCCGGCTCGAACGCAAACTGCTGTTCGGCAAACGGCGAGAGGATAAACATGCCAGTGACTGACCCGCTTTCCGTAACCGCCGCCCTGCACCAGCGGCGATCGATCCGAAAATTCACCGACCAGCCCGTCGATCCCGCGCTGCTCAAGGATATTTTCGCCGCAGCGCAGCGCGCGCCGTCGGGCGGCAACCTCCAGCCCTGGCAGGCGACGGTGCTCACCGATAAACCCTGGCAGGCGGTGAAGGACGCGGTCGCGGCGCGACTCGCGATGGGGCGCGAAGGGTATCAGCCCGAATATGACATTTATCCCAAGGGGCTGACCGATCCGTGGGAAGCGCGCCGCTTCGGCGTCGGCGAGGGGCTTTATGCCGCGCTCGGTATCCCGCGCGAGGACAAAGCGGGGCGACTCGCTCAGTTCGTGGAGAATTACCGGGGCTTCGGCGCACCGGTGATGCTTTTTCTCCACTGCTCGCGCATCATGGGGCCGCCGCAATGGTCGGACATGGGCATGTGGCTGCAATCGGTGATGCTGCTCCTCGTCGAGGCCGGGCTCGCCAGTTGCCCGCAGGAATGCTGGGCGATGTATGGGAAGACGGTGCGCGAGACGCTGGCGCTGGGCGACGACCAGATTTTGTTCACCGGCCTCGCGATCGGCTATGCTGATGAAGGTGCCGCGGTGAACCAGTGGCCGGTCCCGCGCGTAGGACTGGACGAAGTGATCGATTGGCAGGGATTTTGAGTATGAAGCGGCAAGCGATGTGGACACGATACGGGCTGATGGTGCCGGTGATGCTGGCGGTAGCCGGTTGCGCCGCGGTGCCGACCCCCGCGCCGCCGCCGCCGCGCCCCGCGCCGGTTGCCGCCGCGCCAGCCCCTGCCCCGCTACCGACCCCGACCCGCGGCTGGGAGGAACGCGCCGTCGATGCGGGTAGCTGGCGTTATGACGCGGGCAGCCGCGCCGCGACCTTCGTGCCAACCGGCAGCGCCAATCCGCTTCTCACCATGACATGCAGCGGCAGCGCGATCCGCCTGACGTCGGCGCTGGTCGGCGCGGTTAGCCTGCGGACCAGCGCCGGGACGGACCAGATCCGCTTCGATGGCGGCAGCGCGACGCTGCCCAACCGCGACCCGCGGCTCGACCGCATTGCGTTCAGCCGCGGGCGGTTCGCGCTGGAAACGCCGGGTGGTGGCGCGCTGACGCTGCCGGTACAGTCGGAAATCGGGCGGGTGATCGAGGATTGCCGATAGCGTGATCCCCTCCCCTTCAGGGGAGGGGCAGCGAGACTTGCCAGCTTGCTGGCTTAGTCGCAGCGGGGTGGGCCTAAGGCCGCAAACCCCACCCCAACCCCTCCCCTGAAGGGGAGGGGCATAGGCAAGCTAACTCCCCAGCTGCACCGTTCCGCCGCGGATCCAGCCCCAGCGGCACGGACCCTGATATTCGCGCGCGTCGCGCACCGATTTGCCGACCCCGCACATGTCAGGATCGGTGCCGGGGGCCGCGAAGACTACCCCGAACCATGCATCATTCTCAGCCGCTTCGCATAGCGACACATTGGCGCCGCCCGCCAGCTTTGCCTTGACCGCGCGCGTTTCGCCCGGTGCCCAATATACGTCCGTGCCGCCCGCCTTGACCCGGCTGATGCTCGAACAGGCGGGCAGGCTTGGCCCTTCGGTGCCGATCATCACCGCGCGCGTCGCGAGCGGTTCGCCCGCCACGGCGGGAGCGTTTTCGGTGGGCGGTGCGGGCTGGCTGCACGCGGCGAGCGGCAACGCCAGGACGGCAAACAACGACAGTGTTCCATGCGGGGGGATGAGGGTTTTCATGCCCCGAATCTAGCCGTCGCGGCGTGACCATGCAACGCTCGTCGCGATAACGCCAAGACCCGCATTTTCGCTTGGGTTTTGCCGCCTGCGACCCTATATAATCGGCATGACGGACACCCCTGAAAATGCGGCGCCGAGCGCCAACGCCAACCTTCCCAATGCCAATGCTTATGGCGCTGATTCGATCAAGGTTCTCAAGGGCCTGGATGCGGTACGCAAGCGCCCGGGCATGTATATCGGCGACACCGACGACGGGTCGGGGCTGCATCACATGGTGTTCGAAGTCAGCGACAATGCGATCGACGAAGCGCTCGCGGGGCATTGCGACCTTGTCCTGATCACGTTGAACAGCGACGGATCGGTCAGCGTCGAGGACAATGGTCGGGGCATTCCGACCGGCATTCACGCCGAAGAAGGCATTTCGGCGGCCGAGGTCATCATGACCCAGCTCCACGCCGGCGGGAAGTTCGAGAACACCAGCGACGACAATGCGTATAAGGTGTCGGGCGGCCTGCATGGGGTCGGCGTCAGCGTGGTCAACGCGCTGTCCGAATGGCTTGAGCTGACGATCTGGCGCGATGGCGAGGAGCATTGGATGCGCTTCGAACATGGCGATTCGGTCGCCCCGCTCAAGGTCACCGGCCCCGCCCCGGCAGGCAAGAAGGGCACGCGCGTCACTTTTCAGGCATCGACCGAGACCTTCAAGAACGTCCTCGAATTCGATTTCGAAAAGCTGGAACATCGTTACCGCGAGCTCGCGTTCCTCAATTCGGGGGTACGGATCAAGCTGGTCGATGCCCGCCATGCCGAGCATCAGTCCCACGATCTTTATTATGAGGGCGGCATCGGCGCCTTCGTCAAATATCTCGACCGCAACAAGAATGCGCTGCTGCCCGATCCGATCGCGATCAGCAGCGAACGCGACGGCATTGGCATCGAGGTCGCGCTCGAATGGAACGACAGCTATTATGAAAATGTGCTGTGTTTCACCAACAACATCCCGCAGCGCGACGGCGGCACCCACTTGGCCGCGTTCCGCGCCGCGCTGACGCGCACGATCAATGGCTATGGCGACAAGTCGGGCATCCTGAAGAAAGAGAAGGTCTCGCTGACCGGCGACGACATGCGCGAGGGGCTGACCGCGATCGTGTCGGTCAAGCTGCCCGACCCGAAATTCAGCTCGCAGACCAAGGACAAGCTGGTCAGCAGCGAAGTGCGCCAGCCGCTCGAAAGCCTGATGGCCGACCGAATGACCGAATGGCTCGAGGAAAATCCCGCTTATGCCAAGGCGGTGATCCAGAAGGTCATCGATGCCGCCGCGGCGCGCGAAGCCGCGAAAAAGGCGCGCGAGCTGACGCGGCGCAAGGGCGCGATGGACATCGCCAGCCTGCCCGGCAAGCTCGCCGATTGCCAGGAGCGCGACCCCGCCAAATGCGAACTCTTCCTCGTCGAGGGTGATTCGGCAGGCGGGTCAGCCAAGCAGGGCCGCGACCGCAAGGTTCAGGCGATCCTGCCGCTGAAGGGCAAGATCTTGAACGTCGAACGCGCGCGCTTTGACCGCATCATTTCGTCGAAGGAAGTCGGGACGCTGATCCAGGCGCTCGGGGCCGGGATCCGCGACGAGTTCAACATCGAAAAGCTGCGCTATCACAAGATCGTGATCATGACCGACGCCGACGTCGATGGCGCGCATATCCGCACGCTGTTGCTCACCTTCTTCTATCGCCAGATGCCCGAGATCATCGAGGGCGGTTATCTCTACATCGCGCAGCCGCCGCTCTACAAAGTC
This sequence comes from Sphingopyxis sp. UBA6723, assembly GCF_002454115.1. GTDB lineage: Bacteria > Pseudomonadota > Alphaproteobacteria > Sphingomonadales > Sphingomonadaceae > Sphingopyxis. Next base: position 383,394 of record NZ_DKIH01000011.1, read on the forward strand.
GCCAAGGGGCGCAGCGAAGTCTATCTGAAAGACGATACCGCGCTGGAAAATTATCTCGTCGACGGCGGCATTGACGCGCTGATGCTCGAAACCACCGGTGGGGCGCGCTCGGGCAACGACTTGCGCGATCTGATCGACCATGGCCGCCGCTTGCGTGCGCTGATGCGCTATGTGCCGCGCGGCCACAATTACGAGTTGGTCGAGGCGCTGGCGTTGAACGGTGCGCTCGATCCGGCGCTCGACAGCGCCGGGCGCACCGCCGCCGGGGTCCGCGCCGCCGAATGGCTCAACGCCGCCGAACGCGCGCTCACGGGCGGGATCGAGGCGAAATGGACGATCACCGCCAGCGATGGTGGCTATACGCTAGAGAAGCGGTGGCGCGGGGTCAGCGATCATCATGCGATTGACGCCGCGTTCCTGGCGAGCCAGGAGGGGCGCCGCCTGCACAAGCTGGCGACCGAACAGGCCGAGACCTATGCCCACCCCAGCCGGTTGGTAAAGGGCAGCAGCGCCGCGGCAATGGCCGCCGACGCCGCCGCGCTGGCCGCGGCCGAGGCCGCCGCAGACGATGCCGAAGCGAGCGACAGCGACCTGCCCGCCGCCAGCACCGGCAAGGTCACCCCGATCACGCGTCCGTCCGAACTGCTCGAGGCGATCTTCGCGCACAGCCGCAAGGGGCTGGCGATCAGCCGCTACAAGGGGCTGGGCGAGATGAATGCCGAGCAACTCTGGGAAACCACGCTCGATCCATCGAATCGCTCGCTGCTGCGCGTCGAAGCCGAACAGGCCGACATCGCGCACGAAATCTTTGAGCGATTGATGGGCGACGAGGTCGAACCGCGGCGCGAATTCATCCAGACCAACGCCTTGTCCGTCGCCAATCTCGACGTCTGACGGCGCGGCCGCGCATATCATGGCCGCCGACACGCTGATCCTGCTGCTCGGCGACCAGTTGAGTGCCGAGATCAGTAGTCTGGCTGGCGCCGATCCGGCAACGTCGGTCATCCTGATGGCCGAGGTCTCGGCCGAGGCCGACTATGTCTGGCATCATCGAAAGAAACTGGCGTTCGTGTTCAGCGCGATGCGCCATCACGCGGCGGCGTTGCGCGGCGCGGGCTGGACGGTCGATTATATCCGCCTCGACGATCCGCACAACAGCGGCAGTTTGCAGGGCGAGGTCGCACGGGCGCTAGCCCGCCACGGCGCCGGTCGCGTGGTCGTGACCGAAGCGGGCGAATGGCGGCTGCGCGAAGAGATGGCCGGCTGGGCCGCCGCGCTGCAAGTGCCGGTGGACATTCGCCCCGACGACCGCTGTTTCGCCAACGAGTCCGATTTTGCTGCCTGGGCAGAAGGCCGCAAGGCACTGCGCATGGAGTATTTCTACCGTCAGATGCGTCGCTCGACCGGATTGCTGATGGAGGGTGACGATCCGGCGGGCGGGCGGTGGAATTTCGATGCCGAAAACCGCAAGCCCGCAGCGCGCGACCTGTTGATGCCGCGGCCACGGCAATCCGCGCCCGATATGATCACGCAAGACGTGTTGGCCATGGTCGCGGCGCGCTTTCCCGATCGCTTCGGCAGTCTCGACGCATTCTGGTTCGCGGTGACCGCCGCGGATGCCGAGGCGCAGTACGACGCGTTTGTCGCCGACGCCCTGCCGCGCTTTGGCGATTATCAGGACGCGATGCTGGTCGGCGAGCCGTGGCTCTATCACAGCGTCATCGCGCTTTATCTCAACATCGGCCTGCTCGACGCGCGCGCCGTGTGCTGGCGCGTCGATGCGGCGTGGCGCGCAGGCGACGTGCCGATCAACGCCGCCGAAGGCTTTATCCGGCAGATTCTGGGCTGGCGCGAATATGTGCGCGGCATTTATTGGCGCGAAGGCCCCGATTATGGGCAGCGCAATGCGCTGGCGGCGCATCGTCCGCTGCCCGATTTCTACTGGAGCGCCGACACCGACATGGCGTGCATGCGCGCCTGCATCGAACAGACGCGCGACACCGCTTATGCCCATCATATCCAGCGGTTGATGGTGACCGGCAATTTCGCGCTGCTCGCCGGGATCGATCCGCATGCCGTCCACCTGTGGTATCTGGCCGTCTACGCCGATGCCTATGAATGGGTCGAACTGCCCAACACGGTGGGGATGAGCCAGTTTGCCGACGGTGGGCTGCTGGCATCGAAACCCTATGCCGCGAGCGGGGCGTATATCGACCGCATGTCGGATTATTGCCGTGGCTGCCGTTATGACGTGAAGGCGAAAGCGGGCAGCGGCGCTTGTCCGTTCAATCGCCTCTATTGGCCGTTTCTGATCCGTCACCAGCGGCTGATGAGCGGCAACCCCCGCATGGCGCCGATGTACCGCACGCTCGCGAAATGGGACGCCGCGCGCCGCGCTGCCCTCGTGGCCGATGGCGAGAACTGCCTTGCCGAATTGGGGATTGCTGGCGCTTGAAATCATACATTCGACCGCAATTTCGGCGCGGCGTGTCGCTGCCCGCTTGCATAAAGGGCAGCCGCGACGAAGAAGCGGGCGCAGAATTTTGGGGGACATTATCCATGCGCCGTCTTGTCGCAATCACGCTGCCGCTGTTGCTGGCCATTCCGGCCGCCGCGCAGGAATTGCCGGTCGACCAGGCCGCCGAAAATAGCGAAATCGGCAGCGGCATGGCCAGCTATTATGGCCGCGAACTGGCGGGCAACCGCACCGCCAGCGGCGAACGCTTCGATCCGGCGCAGCTCACTGCGGCGCACCGGACGCTGCCCTTCGGCAGCCTGGTCCGCGTCACCAATACCGCCAATGGCGATAGCGTGGTCGTGCGCATCAACGACCGCGGCCCCTTTTCGCACGGCCGCGTGATCGACGTCAGCCATGCCGCCGCGCGCGAGATCGGAATGCACCGCAGCGGCACCGCTCGGGTGAAGCTGGCGCTGCTGAACGACGATTGAGAATCAGTCAAACACCGACCACCCCGCCGCATAGGCAAAATGTTCGAGCGCGGCGGCGCCCGCCAGCGACGTCCCTGCTTCATTGAGCCCCGGTGACCATACCGCGATCGAGCCCTGCCCCGGTGCGATGCAGAGGATGCCGCCGCCGACGCCGCTTTTGCCGGGCAGGCCGACGCGGAAAGCGAATTCGCCCGAATTGTCATAATGGCCGCACAGCATCATGATCGCGTTGATGCGGCGCGCGCGGTGCGCTTCGATCAGCTGCTCGCCGGTCAGCGGATCGCGGCCCTCCATGGCGAGGAACAGTCCGGCGCGGGCGAGCTGGCGACACGACATCGCAATCGCGCATTGGCGGAAATAGACGCCGACGACGGCTTCGACCGGGTGTTTCAAATTGCCGAAGGCGTCCATGAAATGCGCCAGACTGCGATTGCGCGCGCCGGTTTCGGATTCGGACGATGCGACGTCGAAGTCGATCGCGACACTGTCATCGCCCGCGCGGGCGCGCATGAAATCGAGAATTTCTTCGGCGACCGCATCGCCATCGCGCCCGTCGATCAGCCGGTCGGTCGTGGCGATCGCGCCCGCGTTGATCAGCGGGTTGCGCGGGATGCCGTGCTCGCTTTCGAGCTGGACGACCGAATTGAACGCGCTGCCCGACGGCTCGCGCCCGACGCTGGTCCACAGGTCGCTGCCGACGCGGCGCAGCGCGAGCGCCAGCGTGAACACCTTGGACACCGACTGGATCGAAAAGGCTTCATCGGCATCGCCCGAGGTGTGGACGGTGCCGTCGGGCAGCGCGAGCGCAAAGCCGAGCTTGTTCGGGTCGACCTTGGCCAGTGCAGGGATGTAATCGGCGACGCGGCCCTGCCCCAGCTGCTCGTTCGCTAGCAGCATGGCTTCATCGATATGATGGCGGAGGTTCTCGGTCATCCGCGATGCGTACCGCAGGAGCGCCGAACGGGAAAGGCTTGCCGCCGCCTCATCGCGGCCCCACCTTCTCCCTATGAACCTCCCCGCCCCTTTTACCGACTGGTTCGCGACGCGCGGGTGGCAGCTGCGGCGGCATCAGGCCGATATGCTAGGCGCGGGCGCCCGCAGTGAGCATGCCTTGCTGGTCGCGGCGACGGGGGCGGGCAAGACGCTGTCGGGGTTCCTGCCGACGCTGGTCGATCTGACCGCGCATCCCACCGACCGGCTGCACACGCTCTATGTGTCCCCCCTCAAAGCCCTCGCCGCCGACGTCGAGCGCAATCTGCTTGGCCCGATTGCCGAGATGGGGCTCGACATCAGCGTCGAGAGTCGCAGCGGCGATACGTCGTCGGACAAGAAAGCGCGCCAGCGCAGCCGGCCGCCGAACATCCTGCTGACGACCCCCGAGTCCTTGTCGCTACTGATCTCCTATCCTGACAGTTTCACCATGTTCGCCGATCTGAAAACGGTGGTGATCGACGAAATCCACGCCTTTGCGCCGGGCAAACGCGGCGATTTGCTCAGCCTCGCGCTGGCAAGGCTGCAACAGATTGCGCCTGGGCTGCGCCGCGTCGGGCTGTCGGCCACGATCGCGGACACCACCGCCTACCGCGCATGGCTGGCGCCCGACAGCGATGCCGAGAGCGTGACGCTGGTCGAGGGCGAAGCGGGCGCCGATCCGGACATCCAGATCCTGCTGCCCGAAGGCGCGGTGCCGTGGGCCGGGCATTCGGGGCGCTATGCGGTGCATCAGGTGATGGCCGAGGTCGCAAAGAACCGCACGACGATCATCTTCTGCAACACCCGCGGGCTCGCCGAGCTGATCTTTCAGGAATTGTGGAAGGTCAACGACCTCAGCCTGCCGATCGCGATCCACCACGGCAGCCTCGACCGCGAGGCGCGCCAGCGCGCCGAGGCAGCGATGGCCGAGGGGCGCTTGCGCGCGCTCGTCGCGACCTCCAGCCTCGATCTCGGGCTCGACTGGGGCGATGTCGATTGTGTGATTCAGATGGGGGCGCCGAAGGGATCGTCGCGGCTGCTCCAGCGCATCGGCCGCGCCAATCACCGGCTCGACGAACCGAGCAAGGCGCTGATCGTGCCCGGCAACCGCTTCGAATATCTCGAGGCGCAGGCGGCATTGGATGCCGTCGAGGCAGGCGAGCGTGATGCCGACCGCTTTCGCCCCGGCGCGCTCGATGTGCTGGCACAGCATGTGATGGCGCTCGCCTGCGCCGCGCCGTTCAAGGAAGACGAGCTGCTGGCGGAGATCCGTTCGGCGGCGCCCTATCGCTGGGTTGATGCGACGCTCTTTTCCCGCCTGCTCGGCTTTGTCCGCGACGGCGGTTACGCGCTCAAAAGCTATGACCGCTTCCGCCGCCTCGCCCCGGACGGGCAAGGCGGCTGGCGCATCGCGCATCCGCGGCTGGCGGCGCAGCACCGGCTGAACGCGGGGATCATCGTCGATGCGCCGACGCTCGACGTGCGGTTCAGGAACGGGCGACGGCTGGGTACGGTCGAGGAGTATTTCGCGAGCACGCTCAGCCCCGGTGATACTTTTGCCTTCGCCGGGCTGAGCCTGGAGGTCGAGGGCATCCGCGATACCGACGTGCTGGTTCGCGCGACGAGCAAACCGGCGCGCATCCCCTCCTATGTCGGCGCGCGCATGGCGCTCTCGACACGGCTTGCCGACCGGGTGCGCGGGTTCCTCGCCGACCCCGCGAGCTGGGCGCGCTTTCCCGCCGATGTCCGTTTCTGGCTTGAGATGCAGGCGCTGCGCTCAGTGCTGCCGCGGCCCGGCGAGCTGCTTGTCGAAACCTTCCCACACGAGGGCATTCATTATCTGGTCGCCTATCCGTTCGAAGGCTGGAACGCGCATCAGTCGCTCGGCATGCTGATCACCAAAAGGATGGAGCGCGCCGGATTGCAGCCGCTGGGCTTTGTCGCCTCCGATTATGCGCTCGCGATCTGGTCGCTGCGCCCGGTGACCAATCCGGCGGCTTTGTTCGACCCCGCGATCCTTGAGGAGGAATTTGTCGAGTGGGTCGAAGGGTCGCACTTGCTCAAGCGCGCCTTCCGCGAGGTCGCGGTGATCGGCGGGCTGATCGAACGCCAGCATCCGGGCAAGCGCAAGACCGGCAAACAGGTGACCTTTTCGACCGACCTGATTTTCGACGTGCTGCGCAAATATGAGCCCGATCATCTGCTGCTGGAGGCGGCGTGGGCCGATGCGCGCGAGCGGCTGACCGATGTTGCGCGGCTGGGCGACCTGCTTGATCGCGCCGCGGGGACGATGCTGCACCAGAAGCTCGACCGGATCAGCCCGCTGGCGATCCCGGTGCTGGTGCTGATCGGCCGCGAAAGCGTCGCGGGCGCCGACGTCGACGATGCGCTGCTGGGCGAGCTGGCCGATAGTCTCGCCGATCAGGCGATGGGATCACCATAGCGATGCCATTCGGCGTTTTGCTTGCTGCAAGCTGGGATGAGGCGTAGATTGCGCAAAAATATATAGAGGATGCCCGCGATGACCCACCTTTTCAGGCGGTCGATGTTCTGGACGGCACTACTCGCCGCGCCGGTGCTGATCGGCGCCAGCCAAACACCCCCGGCGCCGCCCGTTCTCGCGGCTCCATCGAGCCCTGGCCCAGCCGAGGTCGTGATCGAGCCGGGGACGGTGAGCGAGGTCGTCCCGTTCATCCAGCCGTTCGATCTCGATGCAACGCGGCGCATGGCGGTGAACGTCATGGTCGGCGGACAAGGGCCGTTTTCCTTCCTCGTCGACACCGGCGCCGAACGCACCGTGATCGCGCGCGAGCTGGCCGCCCGGCTGGGGCTGGTCGAAGGCGCCAAGCTTCGGCTCGCAACGATCGGCGGGTCGGCGACGGTGCCCAGCTTCCGGATTGCCGCGCTGCAAATGTCGGACCTGCATCTGGCGTCGGTCGATGCGCCCGCCTTTCATGGCCGTCACATCGGTGCCGCCGGACTGATCGGCGTCGATATGCTCGAGGAACGGCGGGTACTGATCGATTTCCGCAAGGAAAGGATGCAGATTCTGGAAACCCGCCGCCGCGCGCCATCGCTGATCCGGGACGATGACGCGATCGTGGTCACGGCGCGCAATTCGGCCGGCCGGCTGATCCTGACCGACGCGCGGCTGCACGGCAGGCGTATCGATGTCATCGTCGATACCGGAGCGCAGACCAGCGTCGGCAACATGGCCCTGCAGAAGATGGTCGCCGACCGGCGCGCCAATCGCCTACCCTTTTCCGCGACCGAGCTCACCGCAGTGACGGGCGAAGATGTCCCCGCCCTGCGCACCGCGATCAAGCGCATCGTGATCAACGGGCTGGACATCAACGACCTGCCGGTCAGCTTTGCCGACAGTCAGGCGTTCCGCGTGCTGGGGCTCCACGAACGCCCCGCGCTGTTGCTGGGCATGGACAGCCTGTCGCTATTCGACCGGGTCGAGATTGATTTTCCCAACAAACGCGTCGTGTTCGACCTGCCCGACGGAGCGCAGCGGCGGACGGGGCAGCAGATGGCGTTGACGATGGCGAGGCACGGCGGATAGCAGGCTTGCCGGTAGCGGAGCGCGGCGCCATAGCGGCGCGATGACCGCCGCCACCGCCTTTGATTTTGCCGGCCATCAGTTTGTCGCGCTGGCCGACCGCGCCTTGTTCTGGCCGCGGCACGGGGCGCTGATCGTTGCCGACCTGCATCTGGAAAAGGCGAGCTGGTACGCGGCGCTCGGCCAGCCGCTGCCACCATATGACAGCCACGATACGCTGGACCGGCTGGCGAGGCTGGTCGCCGAAACCGGCGCGCAGGCGATCTGGTGCCTGGGCGACAGTTTCCATGACCGTGACGCCGCAAGCCGCATCGTCCCGGCGGTTGCCGAACGGCTGCGAGCGCAGGCGGCGGCGACCAGGCTGCTGTGGATCGCGGGCAACCATGACGGGCTGAGCGGCGGCGCGTGGGGCGGCACGGTCGCCGACGAACTGCTGATCGACGGGATCGTGCTGCGCCATCAGTGCGACCGACGCGAAACGCGCCCCGAAATGTCGGGTCATTTTCACCCCAAATTGCGACTGAACGTTCGCGGGCGCAGCGTTGCGCGCGCCTGCTTCGCGGTCGATGAGCGGCGCCTGATTTTCCCGGCCTTTGGCAGTCTCACAGGTGGCCTGGACGTCGGCGACCCCGCCATCGCCTGTAATTTTGATGGAGATTACTGCGCGAAGCTGGTGGCGCAGGGTAAGTTAATTTCTTTTCCATTCCGCAACGGACAGGAAAATGACGTTACGGCAACCAGCGCCATCGTCGGCTGAGCTCGCCTAAACCACCGCGGCCATCCACTTTTCGCCTGTGGCGCAAAAGCATCACTTGCCCGAAGAATCGCGAAAAAGCGGGGCTTTGGCTGGATTGGCGGCGCATTTCGGCTATGAATCGCGGTCTAAAAATAACGAAATCAAGAGAGGAGTGCCCGACATGAAATCAACTTCCCTTCGTGCTGCCCGTTTTATGCGTACCAGCGCGCTTGGCGTTTCGATCGCCATGGCTGTGGTGGCGATGCCCGCTTTCGCGCAAGAATCGACCGCCGATGAAGCCGCTGATGACAGCGACAACACCCCGATCATCGTCACCGCGCAGGGCCGATCGCAGCTTTTGTCCGACGTGCCGGTCGCAATCTCGGCGGTGAACGCCGAAACGCTCCAGAACAGCGGCGCGAACGACATTCGTCAGCTCAACCAGGTCGCCCCCTCGCTGCTCGTGTCGTCGACCGGTTCGGAAGCCAATGGTTCGGCGCGTATCCGCGGCATCGGCACCGTCGGCGACAACCCTGGCCTCGAAAGCTCGGTCCCGGTGTTCATCGACGGCGTGTACCGTTCGCGTTCAGGCATCGGCCTGAACGAACTCGGTGAAATCGACCGCGTCGAAGTGCAGCGCGGCCCGCAGGGCACACTGGGCGGTCGCAACTCGTCGGCCGGCCTGATCAGCATCTATTCGAAAAAGCCCGAGTTCGATTTCGGCGCCAATGGCGAAATCACGTACGGCAATTATGATTTCCTGCGCTTCACCGGCAGCGTGACCGGCCCGATCAGCGAAACGATCGCGGCGCGGATCGACGGCGTCTACGTCCAGCGCGACGGTTTCTATCGCGACACGACGAACGACACCGACGTCAACACTCGCGACCGCTATTTCCTGCGCGGCCAGATCCTGTTCGAACCGACCGACGCGCTGTCGATCCGCCTGATCGCCGATTACACCTATCGCGACGAGAAATGCTGCGCCGCGACCTATGTCGACAACAGCGTCAATCCGTTCATCGGCAATCTGAACAATCCGTCGACGCCGCTGGCGCCATTGCAGGCCAATGGCAACAACATCATCAACGTGCTGCGCGATCTGGGCCAGCCGCTGTCCGCGTTCAACCAGGGCTATGCCCGCGACATTTCGGTCAGCCCCGGCCGCAGCTTCGCCGGACAGACCAAGGATTACGGCTTTTCGGGCCAGATCGACTATGATTTCGGCGGCGCGACGCTGACCTCGATCACCGCGTACCGGGAATATCGCTCGGGTCAGGCGGGCGACGTCGATTACGGCTCGGTCGATATCCTCTATCGCGGCGAAAGCGACGACGCCTATCGCCAGTTCCACACCTTTACCCAGGAACTGCGGTTGCAGGGCGAAGCATTCGACGGAACGCTCGACTGGCTGGTCGGCGGTTTCTACGCCAATGAAAAGCTGACCGTGCAGGACAATCTGCGTTTTGGCAGCCAATATGGCCGCTTTGCAAATTGTCGCATCGTATCGGGCGGCGCGCTGGCCGCCGGTTATTCGCCGACCTCGCAAAGCTGCCTTGCCGCGCCGGTTCGCGGCCTGATTGCCAGCGGTGGTTCGGCGCTCGGCGCCGGCGGCCCGGCCATCCTTGCCGCACTCGACCGGCTCGACACGCTGAACGATCGCGGCAGCACGATCGACCGTTATTTCCAGGACGGCACCAACTGGGCGCTGTTCACGCACAACATCATCCACATCACCGACCAGCTCGATCTGACGCTGGGGCTGCGGTACACCAACGACAAGAAGAAGTTCGACGCGACTTTCGGCAACGACAACAACATCTGCACCGCCAACCAGGCGGCGCTCGCGCCGCTGCTGACCGGCGCGTTGGCCGCCACCGCAGGCGGTATCATCGGGCTGTCGTGTCAGGGCAATTCGACCGCAGAGCTCAACGGTGTGTCGATCAATGACGAACGGAGCGAGGACGAATGGACCGGTACTGCGATCCTTTCGTACAAGCCCACCGACGATCTGCTGCTCTATGCCAGCTTTGCCCGTGGGTATAAGGCGGGCGGGTTCAACCTCGATCGTTCGGCGCTCAAGAACCCGGTGGTCACTTTTGCCTCGGTCGGCGGCGCGCAGGCCGTTGTCGGTAATCTGCAGTTCGACCCCGAGCTGGTCGACAGCTATGAAGTCGGCGCCAAATACTCGACCGGTCCGTTCAGCTTGAGCCTGTCGGGCTTCCGGTCGGATTTCAGCAATTTTCAGCTGAATACCTTCAACGGCACCGTCTTTCTGGTCGCGACCGTCAACGGCTGCGACAATCTGGTCGGCGGATCCGGGGCCGATAGCGACCTGAGCAACGCGACGGGTGCATGCGCGCCGGATGATGTGACTTATGGCGTACGTACGCAGGGCGTCGAGATCGAAGCCCAGCTGGTTCCCGCCCCCAACTTCCGCCTTGCGGCCGGGCTGACCTATGCGCGCACGAAATATCGCGACGACCTGATCGGCAACAAAAATGGAACGCCGCTTGACCAGGCGCTGCGCAAGCTGCCCGGCGACAATCTGTCGAATGCGCCCGAACTGGTCGCCACTGGCAGCGTCACCTGGACCCCCGACATCGGCAGCAGCGGGCTGACCGGCCTGGTCTATATCGATGGCCGCATGACCAGCGATTACAACACCGGGTCCGACCTGTTCCCGCAAAAGGGGCAGGATGGTTATGCGCTGTTCAACGCCCGCCTGGGTGTGCGCGGTCCCGACGAGAAATGGGGCATCGAATTTTGGGCGCAGAATATCTTCAACAAAAACTATGCGCAGGTTGCGTTCAACTCGCCGTTCCAGGCGGGCACAACGTCGGCGCCCTTCGTTGATCCCCAATATCCGGGCGGTCGCCAGATCTTTTCGCAGTTCCTGGCGGAGCCGCGGACCTATGGCGTGACCCTGCGCGGCAAATTCTGACCGCGTAAGACGAACCAAGAACCGCCCGCTCGCTTCGGTGAGCGGGCGGTTTCTTTTTGGGCGGGCCTGCGCTCTCGCGCAGGCAGGAGCTTGCGGCGGGCTCTTGGGTTGCGGAGGTGCTTCGCTTCATTTTGCGCAATGGCGATTCGATCAATGTCATCGCCCTGGACCCGGCCCGGATCAGCGTCGAGGTGGACGCCCTTTACCGCGCCCTCGCCGCCTGATGCGCGATGTCGGTCATCAGCTTGCGGAACAACACCCCGCCGGGTGTCCCCGATGATTTGAGCGCGCGTTCGCAATCGATCAGGCGGCTCATCAGCCGCGCAACACGCACCGAATCCCAGATGCGCAGTTGCGCGGTCACCGCATCGCGTTCTTTCCAGAAAATGCCGCTGGTGCGCGCCGCGACGACGGTCGCCGGATGCGCCCCCGCATCGACCTCGGCACGCAGCCGCGCGAGTGCCATCGCGCGGATCGCCAAGGCGCGGATGATACGGATCTCGGCGACGCCGACCGCGGTCGCCTTCGCCAGCATCGCGGGCATCTCGCGCACCTTGCCGCCCAGCGCGACGTTGATGCACTCGCTGACGTCTTCCTCATGCGTCGCGGCGCCCAGCGCGGCGATGTCGGCGGCGGTGACCTGCCNNGGTGCCCTGCCGCTGGCGATCGGCGGCGGCGTCGAGGTACAGCGCCATTTTCTCGATCTCGCGCCGCATTAGCGCCTGATCGCCCGACACCAGGTCGATCAGCAGTTGCGCCTCGGCATTCGCCAGCCGCAGCCCTTGGTCTTCGGCGGCGCCCATCGCGATGCCGACCAGCGCGCGGCGGTCGGGCTGGTAACAAATTGCGGCGACGGCGTAGTTCGATCCTTCGACCAGCTTGACGAGTTTCGATTTGGCGGTGACCGACGCGCCGGTCGCGATCACTGGGTTGATGACGGTGTCGGCAGCCAGCAGCGCCTCGACCGCGGGGACGCTGTCGTCGCCGCTGCCGGTGAGTTCGAGGCGGATGATCCGCGCTGACGAAAACAGCGACATCGATGCGGCTTCAGCGGCGAGCAGCGAGGGATCCTGCGCCAGCTGCGATCCGGACAGGTCGAGCCGTTCGGCATCCTTGCCCGCGAGCCCGACCAGATGGTTAGCGACCGCGGCCATCGTCGCTTCGTCGGGGCCGGTCAGCAGGGTGAAACGAAGCGCGGGGTCGAGGCGCGACTGGCGTTCGAGGTCGGCGGGCTTGACCGTCTTCATCGCCGGTTACTGGGTCGGCGCGGGCGTCGCCGCTGGCGCCTCGGTCGCGGTCCGGCCGCCGCCGCGATCGGCGAAAACGGCCAACCGCGTGACGATCTGGTCCGAAATTCCCGAAGCAAGCCGTTCGAGCGCCGACGATTCGGCGGCGATCGTCGCATATTCGCTGCCGACGACGTCGATCCCGGCATCTTGTGCTGCGGTCGCGTCGAGCAAGACTTCGCCGCTCGCGGCATCGACCAGCTGGTAACGCGCGCGCAAGGTGCGGCGTTCGCGAGTCACGGCATCGTCGGCGCGGACGCCAAAACCGGTGATCGAATCCTCAAGCCGGACATCAAGCCGCAGCCGCTTGCCCGCACCCTGCCCGCCCTGCGTCGCCTGCAACCGGTCGCGCAGCGCGTTGCGGACCAGCCAGCCCGAATGCCCCTCGATCGGCGCAACATCGACATCGGCGAGCACTGTGGCCACCGCGCCGCGGCTGCCGTTCGCATAGAGCGGACGCAGCCCGCAGCCGCCAAGGGTCAGCGAGGCGGCGATGAGCGAGGAGAGGAGGAGGTTACGCATCGCGGACACTATTGACCCTTATCCCCGTTCGTGTCGAGCGAAGTCGAGACACCCCGAAGGCGCGCACGAACGATGGGCATCTCGACTTCGCTCGATGCGAACGGAAGTGGGAGATGCGTTAGAATTCATTTTCTAAGGTACGATATTCACCAAACGGTCGGGGACCACAATCACCTTCTTCGGCGTCGCACCGCCCAGAAGTTCGGCAATACGCGGGCGCGCGAGCGCGGCGGCCTCGATCGCATCCTTGTCGAGTCCCTTGGCGAGCGTCATCGTATCGCGCAGCTTGCCCGCCATCTGAATCGCGATCGTCACCTCGTCATCGACGAGCAGCGCCGGATCGGCGGTCGGCCATGCGGCATCGGCGACAAGCGTGGTCGCGCGCTGTCCGGCAGGCAACGCGGCCCAGGCTTCCTCGGCCAGATGCGGCATCATCGGCGCGACGAGGCGGATCAGCGTCAAACACGCTTCCGCGCGCGTCGCCGAGGGTTTTGCCTTTTCGATGTCGTTGGCGAGCGCATGGATTTTGGCGACCGCCTTGTTGAAGCCGAGCGCTTCGATATCGGCGCCGACCCCGGCGATCGCCTGGTGCAGCTTGCGCGCGAGCGCTCTGTCTTCACCGCCGTCGCCGACATTTTCGGTGTCACCGAACAGGCGCCACAGGCGCTGGACAAAGCGCCACGCGCCCTCAATCCCCGCCTCGCTCCACGGCAGGTCGCGCTCGGGCGGGCTGTCGGACAGCATGAACCAGCGCGCCGCGTCGGCGCCATATTGGTCGAGAATCGCGTCGGGATCGACGACATTCTTCTTCGACTTCGACATCTTGATGACGCGGCCGACTTGCACCGGGGCGGCATCGGCGGTGAGCGTCGCGCCGTCGGCGCTGCGCTCGATCTCGTCCGGCGTGAAATAGAGCGGCGGCAGGCCTTCGCCTTGCTCGCGGCTATAGGTCTCGTGGGTGACCATCCCCTGCGTGAACAGGCTGGCGAAGGGTTCGACGATGTCGATCATCCCCATCTTGTGGAGCGCTCGCGTCCAGAAGCGCGCGTAGAGCAGGTGGAGGATCGCATGTTCAACGCCGCCGATATATTGGTCGACCGGCAGCCAGCGGCGGATCACCTCGGGATCGAACGGACGGTCGCTCGGCGAGCTGGCGAAGCGCAGGAAATACCAGGACGAATCGACAAAGGTGTCGAGCGTGTCGGTTTCGCGCACCGCATCGCCGCCGCACGAAGGGCAGCGAACGTGCTTCCACGTCGGATGGCGATCGAGCGGATTGCCGGGGATCGAGAAATCGACGTCTTCTGGCAGCACGACGGGCAGCTGGTCCTTCGGCACCGGCACCGTGCCACACGCGTGGCAGTGGATGAACGGGATCGGCGTCCCCCAGTAACGCTGGCGCGAGACGCCCCAGTCGCGCAGGCGCCACACGGTGGTGCCCTTGCCCCAGCCCTCATGCTCGGCGCGCGAGACGATCGCGGCCTTCGCTTCGTCGATGGTCATCCCGTCGAGGAAGTGGCTGTTCACCAGCTTGCCGGGGCCGGTATAGGCTTCGTCGCCGGTGAAATGCTGCGCGGTCTCGTCGCCATCGGCGATCACCCGGTGGATGGGCAGCCCATATTTGCGCGCGAAATCCAGGTCGCGCTGGTCATGCGCCGGGCATCCAAAGATCGCGCCGGTGCCATAATCCATCAGCACATAATTCACGACCCAGACGGGCAAGTGCAGCGCGGGGTCGAGCGGATGCTCGACGGTCAGGCCGGTGTCGAAGCCCAGCTTCTCGCCGGTCTCCAGCTGTTCGGCCGACGTTCCCTGGCGGCGGCATTCGGCGATGAAGTCGGCCAGCTCGGGCGCGTCCTGCGCCATGCGTTCGGCCATCGGATGATCGGGCGAAATCGCCGCAAAGCTGGCGCCGAACAGCGTATCGGGGCGCGTCGTGAAAACGTCGAACCCCGCAGCGCCGCCGACGAGCTTGAACGAAAACTCCAGCCCCTGCGACTTGCCGATCCAGTTTTCCTGCATCAGCCGCACCTTGTCGGGCCAGCTGTCGAGGCCGCCCAGGCCTTCGAGCAGTTCGTCGGCGAAGTCGGTAATCTTGAGAAACCACTGCGACAGCTTTTTCTTTTCGACCAGCGCGCCTGATCGCCAGCCGCGGCCGTCGATCACCTGTTCATTGGCCAGCACGGTCATGTCGACCGGATCCCAATTGACGTAGCTTTCCTTGCGCGTCACCAGCCCCGCCGCGAACAGGTCGAGGAACAGCGCCTGTTCCTGCCCATAATAGTCGGGATCGCACGTCGCGAGCTCGCGGCTCCAGTCGATCGCGAGTCCAAGCCGTTTGAGCTGACCACGCATCGATGCGATATTGTCGCGCGTCCAGCCGCCCGGATGCACGCCCTTTTCCATCGCAGCATTTTCGGCCGGCATCCCGAACGCGTCCCAGCCCATCGGGTGGAGCACGTCGTGGCCGGTCATCTTCTTGAACCGCGCGAGCACGTCGCCCATCGCATAGTTGCGGACATGCCCCATGTGGATGCGCCCCGACGGATAGGGGAACATCTCGAGGATATAGGCCTTGGGCTTGTCAGCACTGTCGGTAGTGGCAAAGCTGTTCGCCGCCTCCCACGCCTTTTGCCAGCGAGCGTCGGCGGCGAGGGCGCCAAAGCGCGGTTCGCGGGTCATTCGTCGGTTACCCCGTTTGTCTGTGTGTCGGCGCGAACCCGCGCCGCCGGATTAGTCCTTGAAGGCGCTGCGGCGCAGATCGCGGGCGCGGGTGAGGATGATTTCCTCCAGCTTTTGCACCGTCGCCGCCTGGACCGGCGCATCGACCCAAGCGGCGCCCTGCGCGACCTGACGCGAGGCGGCGACGCGCAGCGCATCGGCGCGCAGATCGCGGTCGAGGATCGACACCGTCACCTTCATCCGCTCGCCCGGGTTGCCCGGGTTGGCATACCAGTCGGTGATGATCACCCCGCCCGACGAATCGGCCTGCAGCAACGGCATGAATGACAGCGCATCGAGCGAAGCGCGCCACAAATAGCTGTTCACCCCGATCGTCGTCACCTGGCTGGCAGCGAGGTCGGCGCGCGGCCGGTCTTTGCTGGCACACGCCGAAAGCCCGAGCGCCGCGAGCCCGAGCAGCGCGAACGCGATCGGACGACGGCCGCGCGAAGCAAGGACAGAAAGCTGGGACATGCCGATAACACCTTATATATTGGGCACTGCCGGATCCAAAAATCCGGGCCGCGCAGAACGATATTGCCAGCGTCTCTATCGCCCTTGCCGCCGCCCCGCAAGCGCGGCAATTGCCCCGCTGCTGCGGTTCAGATTCTGGTCAGATTTGCGGTCGACTGTGGTGATCGCGCAACAATTTCGGCCAAAAGCAGTTGTGCTGTAATAATTTACTGGGATTCGCTGGAAAAATGGTCACAGGAGGACTATCTCCTGAATCACTTGGGGTTGGAGTCGCAGGGATATGACGCGGAAACCGCGGCATTTTTGGAAGGGTAGCCTCACCGCTTTGGCGGTGGTTTCGCTTGCCCTGCCGCCAGCGCTCGCTGCGATGTCGCGCTCTGAACGCATTCGCGACACCGCGTTGTCCGAAACCCTGCTCGGCCAGTTCACCCCGGCGTCGGGCGATCCACGCCTGATCGCGCGCTACGCCAAAATGTCGGCCGAACAGCGCCGCAGCTTCAGCTTCACGCCTGCGCTGACCGATGACAACCGGAAGAACCGCGCGATCACCGTCGTGATTCGCGCCCGTGATGACGCATCGAGCGCCGCCCGCACCTCGGCCATCGCCGCGGGTCGCACTGCGCCGATCGCGATCACGCCGGTCGCTTATAATCTGGGCGCGTCGGTCGGGTTCGAGAAATTCGTCACCCCGGCGCTGCCGCGCGGCACCGACCTTCGCAACCTGCCGGTCGCCAAGGCGCCCGAACAGGCCGAGAGGAAATCGCGCTTCGCAACGCGGATGATCAATCGTCCCGCGGACCCGAGCGGCGCCACCGATCGGATTACTGCGCCCGGCGATGCGCCCGCAGTCGATGTTGTCAGCAGTTATCGCCTGACCAAGAATATCGATGTCACCGCCGGCGTCCGCTATCGCAGCGACGATCGCGTCGAACCGCTGACCGATGCCCGCCGCGATAGCCAGGCGGTCTATGTCGGAACCGCCTTCCGCTTCTAGGCTGCATCGCTATTTGGGCCATAGCGGCCTGCAAATGGCGACCTTCCGCGCTTCCGGTGCTCACGCACATTAAGTGCGCTGCGCGCCGGGTCACGGAACGCCGCCATTTTCGACTCGCTCTGACCCAAATAGCGACGCAGCCTTTGCCCGGCACCGCGCGGCCTTTTGCTCCCACGCATCGATTGCAGCCCAGCCGGGTTTGATCCCGCTCGGGCGATTGAGCGCCTGCGCTCGCCGTGGTGTCATTCCGCCGAGCGCGATCGGCTGGCTGCCCGCGAGCCGCGCCAGCCGCAGCCACGCGGCCAGACCCAGCGCCTTGGCCCCGGGATGCGACCGAGTTGCGTGGAGCGGCGAGATGAAAACGCCATCGGCCTTCGCGCGGCGCGCGCGGCGGGCTTCGCGCGCGTCATGCACCGGCATCGTGACGATCAGGCCCAGCCGGTGCGCCTGCGCGGCGCGGCGCGCGTCTAGCTGGCGCAGATGGACGCCGTCGGCGCCCCAGCGATGCGCCGTGTCGGGCGCACCCGCTATCAGCACGGTCAGGCCGCGCGCCCGAGCCACGCGGACCAGCCGCCGCAACAGGCGCCAGCGCGCGCCACGACGCAGGCTATCGTGGCGGAGAACGATCCCGCTCCCCGGCGGCAGCAGCAACGCCAGCCGAACGACCCCGACCGTCAGCCGTTCGTCGCTGAACAGCCATTGGCGCGGCAGGGGGTGGCGTCGGACCATCGCCCTTCCTATAGGCGCGTCGTGGGCGCACGCAACGCGCCGGGATGGGAATAAAGATGAGCGACGCAGCAGACAGATTGAGCGACGTGCGCGCAAAGATTGCCGACGCGGCCACGCGGGCGCAGCGACGCGGCGACGATATCTGCCTGATCGCGGTGTCGAAAACGCATGACGCGGCGGCGATCCGCCCGCTGATCGCCGCAGGCCAACGCCATTTCGGCGAGAACTGGGTGCAGGAGGCCGCGACGAAATGGCCCGAATTGCGCGCTGAAACTCCCGACGTCAAACTCCACCTGATCGGCCAGCTGCAATCGAACAAAGCCGACGAGGCGGTCGCGCTGTTCGACGCGATCCATTCGGTCGATCGATCATCGCTGGTGCAGGCGCTCGCGAAATCCTGCGACAAAGCGGACAGGCAGCCGCAGCTGTTCGTACAGGTGAATATCGGCGACGAGGAGCAAAAGGGTGGCTGCAAGGTCCCAGACCTTGCCGCTTTGCTGGCCGAAGCCAAGGGCGCCGGGCTGATCATCAGCGGCCTGATGGCAATCCCCCCCGCAGACATCGAACCCGCGCCCTTCTTCGCACTGCTCGATGAGTTGGCGGAGCGAAACGGGTTGTCTGAGCGCTCAATGGGGATGAGCGGCGATTATGAAACCGCCGTGATGCTGGGCGCGACGCATGTGCGCGTCGGAACGGCGTTGTTCGGGGCGCGCGGGTAGCGACCCGCTACCTGCAGCTCGTTACCGCCGGTATGTCCAGCCACAGCGACAGGCCCCCGGGCGGGTCGGTAGGCGGCGCGTCCGTCACATGCCGCACGGCATCGGCGCGGGCGCGAGCGAGGATGGCGGCGGGCGTCGCCGCCGGGTAGAAAATATGATCGGCTTCGCCCAGCAGGCGCGCAGCGCGGAGGGTCAGCTCGTCGGGGTCGGCGCCGGTCAGATGGATCGTTTCGAGGCGGGACGGCTGGGTGACGGTGTCGCCGGTCAGCCAGGCATCGACCTTGTCCGCCGCTGCGTCATCGAGCGGGTCGAGCGCGCCGCCGCTGGCCAGCGCGGCGTCGATGGCGCGGCGGCGTTCAGCGGGGGTGGGCCAGCGGGCCTTCATTGCGTCGCGTGCGGCGTGGAGCGCCAATGCTAGCGCGCCGAGGCGGGCGGGGAGCAAAGCTTCGATGCGCTGGCGAACGGCTTTCGCCAGCCCCGCCGACGCGCCGCCGGTGCCGATTGCGATGGTCACCGGAGCGCGATCGACGATTGCGGGGGTGGTGAAGTCGCACAATTCCGGACGGTCGACGACGTTGACGAGCAGGCCGTGGGCGCGGAGTTCGGTGGCGGCGGCGCGCGCTGCGGCCTCGTCGTCCAGCGCGACAAAGGCGATGGTCGCACCTTGCTCCCACCCGGGGACGATGCAGCCGCCGGCGCGTTCGATCAGGCGGGCCTTGGCGTCGGCAGCCTCCCCCTCCCCGACCAGCACGACGGTGCGGCCGGTGAGGTTCAGGAAGATCGGGAGTTGGTGCATGGGCAGGCCTTAAAGCATACGCATCGAGATAAAAAGCCGCGCGCTCCCGCGAAGGCGGGAGCCCATCACCGATCGGCGCGAAATGGCACGGGTCGGTGATGGGTCACCGCCTTCGCGGGGGACACGCAACTTACTTAGCTAGATCGATGCGTCGACTATTCAATCAATCCAGTCCGGCACGCGTTCCGCCGCCATGATCGTGCCGGCGGCGATGCGATCGGCGACGACGACATAGCGGTCGCCATCGACCAGCACTTCGGGAACCAGACTGCGGCTGTTGTAGGTCGACGCCATCGTCGCACCATAAGCGCCCGCAGTGCGGAACACCGCGAGGTCGCCGGGTTCGACCGCGTCAGTCACGCGGTCGCGCGCGAAGGTGTCGCCGGTTTCGCACACCGGGCCGACGATCGATGCGGTCATCTTTTCGCCAGTCGGCTTGACCGCGACAAAGTCGTGATAGGCGTCGTACAGCGCAGGGCGAGCAAGATCGTTCATCGCAGCATCGACGATCACGAAGGGGTTAGTCGCGCCGGGCTTGACCCACAGCACCTCGGTCAGCAACACCCCGGTGTTGCCCGCGATGACGCGGCCGGGTTCGAACATCAGCGTGACGTCCCAATCCTTCGTCACCCGCGCGACCATCGCGCCATAGTCGGCCATGCTCGGCGGGTTATCGTCAGCCTTGTACGACACGCCGAGACCGCCGCCGAGATCGACATGGGTGATGCTGTGTCCGGCGGCGCGCAGATCCGCGACGAGGCGGCCGACGCGGGTGAACGCGGCTTCGAGCGGGTCGAGGCTGGTCAGCTGGCTGCCGATGTGCACCGCGATCCCGCGCATCTGCAGCCCGGGGAGCGCCGCAAGGCGGTCGAACATCGCGGGCGCGACGTCGATGCCGACGCCGAACTTGTTGTCGGCCTTGCCGGTCGAAATTTTCGCGTGGGTTCCCGCATCGACGTCGGGATTGACGCGCAGCACCGCGCGCGCGGTCATTTCCTTGGCGAGTGCGATTTCAGCGAGTGCGACGCCTTCGGCCTCATGTTCGATATTGAACTGGCCGATGCCGCGGTCGAGCCCCAGCGCGAGCTCGGCGCGGGTCTTGCCCACGCCTGAAAAGACGATGTCGTCGGGCGCCATGCCCGCGGCAATCGCGCGTTCGAGCTCGCCGCCCGACACGACGTCGGCGCCGTAGCCCTGCCGCGCGAGCACGCGCAACACGCCGAGGTTAGGGTTGCTCTTGATCGCAAAGGCGAGGTGCTTGCGCGGCACATCCTTCAGTCCGTCGCGAAATTCCTGCGCGTGACGTTCGAGCATCGCGCGCGAATAGACATAGACGGGGGTGCCGACTTCTTCGGCAAGGCGCGGCAGCGGAATGTCTTCGGCGTGAAGGACGCCGTCACGAAGTGCAAATTGATCCATTGTTTTAGTCCTGAGGCTCAGCCCGGGGGCGGCAAATCGAAATCGTCGGGTTCGCGGCGTTCGGATCGTTTGAGAAGTTCGTCGCTGCGCGCGGGGCGGGCCTGCGCGTCAGGCGTCGTGAGCTCCTCCGTGGTCGGGGCGCGGGTCGCGCCGACGGGAACGACCGCGGCGGGCTGGCCCGCCACGGGCTTCAGATCTTCCTTGCTGCCGCAGGCGCCGAGCAGCGCCGATGCAGCCAATGTTGCGATGATGAGGCGCTTCGTCGCCATCAATTATGTCCTTCCAGCGCCGCGCGGGCCGCAGCGATGGCCAGCCTTACCCGTTCGGGAGCGGTGCCGCCATAGCTGGTACGACTGGCGACCGATGCCTCGACGGTCAGCGCTGCGAGCACGTCGGATGTCACCGCCGGGTGGATCGCCGCAGCGTCCGCAGCGGGGAGCGCCGACAGCTCGACGCCCAGTTCCTCGGCGCGCTTGACGCAGGCGCCGACGACATGATGCGCCTCGCGGAACGGCAGGCCATTTTCGCGTACCAGCCAGTCGGCGAGGTCGGTCGCGGTCGAATAGCCCGACGCAGCGAGCGCGCGCATGCGGTCGGTGCGGAAGGTCAAGGTTTCGACCATACCGGTCATCGCGGCGAGCGACAGCGCGAGCGCGTCGAAAGCACCGAACACGGTTTCCTTGTCGTCCTGCAAATCCTTGGAATAGGTTAGCGGCAGGCCTTTGACGATCACCGCGAGCCGCTGGAATGCTCCAAGCAGCAGGCCGGCGCGGCCGCGCACCAGTTCGGCGGCGTCGGGGTTGCGCTTTTGCGGCATGATCGAGCTGCCGGTCGACCACGCGTCGGGCAGGCTGATGAAACCGAAGGGCTGGCTGGCCCAGATGACAATTTCTTCGGCCAGCCGCGACAGGTGGATCGCAGCGATCGACGCCGAAGCGCAAAATTCGAGCGCGAAGTCGCGGTCGGACACCGCGTCGATGCTGTTCGCCATGGGACGGTCGAAATCGAGCGCGGATGCAGTGGCGGCGCGGTCGATCGGAAAGCCGGTGCCCGCGAGCGCGGCGGCGCCTAGCGGCGATTCGTTGAGGCGGCGGCGCGCGTCGGCAAAGCGGCTGCGGTCGCGGCCGAGCATTTCGACATAGGCGAGCAGATGATGGCCGAGCGTCACCGGCTGCGCGACTTGCAAATGCGTAAAGCCGGGCATGATGCTGTCCGCATGCTCGTCGGCGCGCGCGAGCAATGCGGCCTGCATCGCGGCCAGCCCGACGTCGATGCGCTCGCATGCGGTGCGCGTCCACAGGCGGAAGTCGGTCGCGACCTGATCGTTACGCGAGCGTGCGGTGTGGAGGCGCCCTGCGGCTTCGCCGACAATCTCCTTCAGCCGGGATTCGACGGTCATGTGGATGTCTTCGAGCGCGAGGTCGACGGGGACGCCGTTCGCGGCAAATTCTTCCGCGATCTGGGCAAGGCCGCGGTCGATCTGGACCGCATCGTCGGCGCCGATGATGCCGGCGGCGCCGAGCATCGCGGCATGCGCGCGACTGGCGGCAATGTCTTCTTCCCACAGCCGCTTGTCGACGGGGATCGAAGCATTAATTTCTTGCATGATCGCGGCGGGACCGCCACCGAAGCGGCCACCCCACATGCTGCTCTTGTCCGGAGTATCCGTCATTCGCCGCGTCCCAAACCCGTATCTAGCGATCCTCGCCCTGCTGCTGGCCGGATCAATCGCGGGCTGCGATAGGGAAAAGCAGTCGGACGGGCAACCCGCAGACGGCCAAGCAAATATTTCGGCGGGCCAAGCGAAGGGCGTCGGCCAGTTCGAATATATGATCGACCGCAGCCACAAGGGCGAAGCGGCACCCACCGCAACCTTCACCGGTCCCGATGACGCGCCGGTGACGCTGGCGGCGTTTCGTGGGCGTCCGCTGCTGGTCAATTTGTGGGCGACGTGGTGCGCGCCGTGCGTCGCGGAGATGCCGACGCTCGATGCCTTGGCGGCCAAGCGCGGCGAGGCGATGACGGTGATCGCGGTGGCGCAGGATCTGCAAGGCGCCGAGGTGGTCGATCCGTGGTTCCAGAAGGCGGGGCTGAAGGCGTTGCAACCCTATCTCGATCCCGAAAACGGGTTGCTCGATGCCGCCAACAGTGCATTGCCGACGAGTATCTTTTACGATGCCGAGGGGCGCGAAATCTGGCGCGTGGTCGGGGCGATTGACTGGCAGGGCGCCGAGGCGAAGGCGTTGCTGGCGGAAGGCGGCGGTTAACTAACATTGTGCTCCCGCGAAGGCGGGAGCCTATCACCGGACCGCGTTATTTTGAACCGGCCGGAGATGGATCCCCGCCTTCGCGGGGAAACAAATATGGTTGGGACGCAATGCAAATATGAAAAGGGCGAGCGCCCCATGACGCCTGCCCTTCCCTTGCGACCCGGAAGCTGCTCCGGGGGAACTTAGCCGCCGACGGTTACCCGGCCGACGCGATAACCTTTCTTGCGCATTTCCTTCACATAATCCTTGTCGGCGTCGATGACTTCGGTTTCCCATTCGTCCCACGCATCCCAGCGGTCCTCGCGATCGGTCGCGCGGCGAAGGTCGCTGGTCAGCTCCTTTTCCGCCTCGAGAATGTCGGTTTTGTAATTATACCATTGCTGGTTGACGACGCCCGCGATCGGCCGCTCGCGAATGGGCGGCGCTTCAAAGCCCGGCGGCATCGATTTATAGGGAACGGCAGCAACCGCGGCGGTGGCGGGGAGCGCCAGAATGACTGCAAGGGTGGTCCATTTTTTCATCGTCCATCTCCTGATTGTCCGTCCGTCGCCGGGCGGTCAGGGGAGTCAACGAAGCAGGTGGCGATTTTCTTCCCGGCTAAACGGAGATTCGGCACGGCTGGCGGTGGATTTAGCGCCGACGGGTCAGCCGGGGTGTGCTTCGTCGCCGACCGCCGAGCGGAGCAGGCCGCGGAACACGTCCTGCGCGCTGCGTTTGCCCTGTGTCACGTCATACACGTCGCGCGCGATCGGCATCGCGATGCCGTGCTGTTCGGCGAGCGCGATGACGGTGGGGGCGCTTTTGACGCCTTCGGCGACCATGTTCATCCCCGCGATGATCTCGTCGATCGGGCGGCCCTTGCCGAGTTCGACCCCGACATGGCGGTTGCGGCTCAAGGGGCTGGTGCAGGTGGCGATCAGATCGCCCATGCCGGTCAGCCCGGCAAAAGTTTCGGGCCGCCCGCCCATCGCGACGCCGAGCCGCGTGATTTCGGCCAGCCCGCGCGTCATCAGCGCCGAGCGGGTGTTGTCGCCTGCCCCCAGCCCGTCGCCCATGCCGACCGCGATCGCGATGATATTCTTGAGAACCCCGCCGAGTTCGCAGCCGAGCAGGTCGGTGTTGGTGTAGACGCGGAACAGCCCCGAATGGAACACCGGCTGGAGCGCGCGGACGACGATCTCGTCCTCCATCGACAACACGCTGGCCGCCGCCTGTCCGGTCATGATTTCGCGCGCGAGGTTGGGGCCGGTGAGGACGCCGACGGGGTGGCCGGGCAGGACTTCCTCGATCAGTTCGGTCATTCGCTTGCCCGAGGAGAGTTCGAGGCCTTTGGTCAGGCTGATGACGGGAACCCAAGGGCGGAGGTGCTGGCGTGCTTCCTCGAGCACGGCGCGAAAGCTATGCGAGGGGACGCCCATGATGAGCACGTCGGCGCCGGCGACGACCTCGGCCATGTCGCCGGTCGCGCGCAGCACTGTCGGCAGCTTGATGCCAGGAAGATATTTGCGGTTCTCGTTGTCGCGGTTGATGCCCTCGACCGTCTCGGCATCGCGCGCCCACAAGGTGATTGGCGCGTTGCGCGACACCACCGCCGCGACCGTCGTCCCCCAGCTGCCCCCACCGAGCAGGCCGACCTTCAGGCGCATAACTCTCTCCCCGTGTTTAGTGGGGAGAGTGGCGGGGGAATGGCGGGTTGGCAAGCGACGCTTATCCCATTCGTCATGTCGGACTTGATCCGGCATCCATCGCCGACATGGCGTCGTGGACCCCGGATCAAGCCATGGTTGACGGGGCTTTAGGACTGCTTGGCCAGAAACGCCTTCATCACCGCCGCGGTCGCCTTCGGATCCTCGATCATCGGGACGTGGCCGACATGTTCGAAGATGTGGCTCTGGCTGCCCGCGATGCCCGCTTCGAGCACCGGAACGCAGCTGACGTCGAGCAGGCGGTCGTGGCGGCCCCAGATGATCAGCGTCGGCACCTTGACCTCGCCGAGCCGGTCGTTGAGCGGAAAGTCGCGGCCCTCGTTGGCGATGACCCAGAAAATGCCGTCGAGCTGGTCGCGATATTTGAGCGCGTCGGCGTAGAGCACGGGTTTGAGGCGCGCCGGGATATAGGGCGGTTTGTGGACGACCATCCCGACCAGCCGGTCGGCGTCCTCCAGCCCCGCGAGGACGAGTGGGTTGTAATCCTCGTTTGCCGCCTGTTTCTGGAGGTCGCTTTCGTTGGCACCGTTCACCCCGGCGTTGTTGAGCAGGATCAGGCTGGCAAGCGCGTCGGGGTAGTCGATCGCATAGCGCAGCGCGATCCAGCCGCCCATGCTGTTGCCGCCGACATGCGGGCGGTTAAGGCCGAGGGTGTCGGCGAATTGCTTGAGCCGCGCGGTCTGCGCGCCGAGATCATAGGCAAGGTCGGGGTTGCGCTCGTTCTCGCCGAAGCCGGGCAGATCGGGGGCGATGACATGATAGTCGCGCGTCAGGTAGGGCGCGATCATTGACCAATTGTCCTTGTCCCCGGCAAAGCCGTGGACGAGCAGCAGCAAGGGTTTCGCCGGGTCGCCGCCCTCCAGATAGGGCCAGCTGCGGCCGTCGACGGTGACGCTTTTCTGCACCATCCGCCCGCGCTGGCGCAACAGCGCACGCCCGAGCGCCACGAGGCGGCCGGGGAAGACGAAATACATCAGCGCCAGCGCGATAAGCGGGGCGAAGAGGAGAATGAGGAGGATTTTCATGTTGATCTAACGCCAATATCCCAATTCGGTTCGCCCTGAGCTTGTCGAAGGGCCGTACTTTCTGTTGACGCTGCAAGAAGAAGAACGGTGCTTCGACAAGCTCAGCACGAACGGATGTTTTTTCATGGTTTCGACACGCGTGCGTCGAACCAGGCGATCAAATCGTCCAGTACGGCATCCTGTTCCGGCTCATTGTAAATTTCGTGGAACAGGCCCGGGTAGATTTTGAGAGTTTTGTCGGCTGAGCCGACATGGTCGAACAGATATTGCGATCCCGCGACCGATGCCAAACTGTCGTCCGAACCATGCTGAAACAGGATCGGCAGCGTGATTTTCGGTGCGCCTGCCTGCGCCGCGGCCATCGCGTCCATGAACTCCTTGCCCAGCCGCGCGCCGATCTTGCCGGTGTAAACGAGCGGATCGGCCAGGTACGCCGCGACCACTGCCGGATCGCGGCTGACGCCGTTGGCGTCGAGCGACAGCACGCCAAGGCGCGGGAAGAAGCGCGACAGGAAGCGACTGATCCAGACGGTAAAGCGCGAGGGCGGCGCGGCGGGGACGATCGCGGGGCCGGAGAGCGCGGCGGCGGCGAACGCCTGCTGGCGCTCGATGAGAAACAACGTCGAAATCAGCCCGCCCATACTGTGGCCGAGGAGCAGGCGCGGGGTGGTGCCGTGATTGACTTCGACCAAGGTGAGCAGTTCGGCCATGCCGTCGGTGAAGGCCGAAAAGCGCGGGACAAAGCCGCCCTCGCCATCGGACAGGCCATGCCCCCAATGGTCGATCGCATAGACCGCGTAACCCGCGTCGGTCAGCCGCTTGGCGACATGGCCATAACGCCCTGCATGTTCGGCATAACCGTGCGCGAGCAGCACCACGGCTTTGGGCAGGCCCGCGGGCAGCCAGTGGGTGACGTGGAGTTTTGCCCCGGCGCCGGTCGATCCCGCGGGCAGGATCACCGCCGCCATGTTAGCGCACAGCCTTCTTCAGCGCCGCAGTGCTGCGGTGGCCGGGGCCGTCGTCGCCCGCGCGATCGATCCGGGCCAAAATGCCTTCGAGCGCGCGGCTGATTGCGGTCTGGGTGCGGACCATTTCGACCTTCGGCCAGGCGGTGCGCTCGCCGGTGTCGATCAGTTCGTCGATATCCTCTTGCCCCAGATCGCTCAGGATTTTCGCGGGCGACCAGAATTTGGGCGGGCGGATGATGTTGATGTCGCCGGTATATTCCTGATTGATCACCGACCGCGCCATATTGGCGAGGCTGTTCAAGGGCGGCACCCATTCGAGCGGTTTCTGGAAGATGATCATATTGGCGTTCAGCCACGCTTTGAAGGTCGCCATCGACGCGTGTTGAATCGCCTCGATCGGCGCCATCTGCTTGCGCGTGTCGGTCGCGAAGGGCAGCGCGATCGGGTTCGCCTGGCTGACGATATGGTGGTTGACCCCGTACAGCCGTTCGAGCCGCTTGGTCGGGATGTCGTGGGTGACCGACCCATCGACCCAGCGCCGGTCGGGCTGGTACGGGATGCGGTTGCCGCTGTCGTCGCGCGCCATCAGCATCACCGGCGGGAAGACGCCGGGAACGGCGCATGACGCGAGCACCGCCTCACGGATCAACACGTTGGGCGCGGTGATGGCGTTGAGCAGGCGGCCGTTCTGATGCTTTTCGGCGGGGGCGACCGAGACGTTGAGGTGGCGGCCGCTGATCTCGAACGCTTCCTGAAAGGTCAGGTCGGGGATCAGATCGGCGAGCCGGTCGCGCACCTCGTCCGACGCCAGCCGCTTCTGTTTGGGGTCGCGCGCGGGATTGGCGAGGCGTTCGCTTTCGAGCAGGGCGCCGATTTCGCTGTCCTTGCGGGTGCAGACGACCGCGGCGACGATCGACCCGCCGCTGGCGCCCGACATGATCGCGGGCAGCACGCCCTCGGACCACAAGGCTTTGACGACGCCAATGTGGAAAAACAGGAAGCTGCCCGAACCCGAGAGCAGGAGCGCCGAGCGGCCGTAGCAATGCTGGGCGCGGCGGAAGAAGTCGCGCTTTTCCTCGCGTGGGATGCTGCGCGCGGCGGCGATTTTGTCGAGCGAAGCGACGACCTCGGCGACATAATCCTCGATCAGCTTTTTGGTGCCGAAACGCGCCTTTTGGTAAAGGCGCTCGTGGCCCATGCCATCGATATTGCCGTGGATGCCTTCGTTGAGGACGAAGAGCAGCCCCTTGACGTCGCCCGCCGCCGACAGCTTGCGCAGCCGTTCGAGCCGGGCGCGGATCGCCTTATAATCGAAATGCTTGCTTTCGTCGGCGTCGCGCCACGTTTGCAACCCCGATTTTTTGTCATGCGCGCGCGCGGCCTTGGCCCAGGCGATGTAATCGGGTGCGGTCACGAGATCGCGGTCGGCGCTGAGCGTCGGGGTGAAGAGCATTCAGTGTTCCTGTTGCGCATGGTCAATTTTTTCGGAGTCTTGCGGGTTACGTTGCCTTTGGCAACTGTTTTGACAGCGCCCTTCCAGCCACGTCACCCCGGACTTGATCCGGGGTCCCGCTCGGCGACGTTGAAAAGCGGGATCCCGGATCAAGTCCGGGATGACGAAGACGGGGGCTTTTTCTTTCCATTTCCTGCCACCTTTGTCTTCCCGGCAGGTTTTGGGACAGCTTTCGCCTTCGCCTTGGGTTTTGGCGCTGCTTTGGCCGCCGGTTTCGGCGTTGCCGTAACGGTTTTCGGCTTTTCAGCTTTCGGCACTGCCGCCATCAGATCGGCGAAACTTTCCTCGATACATTCGCGGAAAAAAGCGATGTCGGGCATGATCGCGCGTTCGCAGATGATCGAAAAGGCGATGCGGCCGTTGTAGCTGGGGGTCGCGACGAACAGCCCCATATTGTTCGCCAGCGGCGCCATGCCGTGCTGCATGACGAGCTGCGCGCCCGCGAGATAGAGCGGCACCTGCGCGCCGGGGACGTTCGAGATGAACAGGTTGGTGCCGCGCACCGCGAACCGCTCACTCGTGACCAGCCGCGCGACCGCGGCCATCGTCGCGCCGGGGATATGCTGCGACAGGTCGGTCATGATCCGCGCGCTGACGCCAGCCTTCGCCTCTTTCGCCTCGACCGTGTAGTCGCGGATCGCCGCGAGACGCGCGAGCGGGTCGGCGATGTCGCTGCGCACCGGGACGCTCATGGCCGACACCTGATTGCCGGGGGTGCTGGCTTTGCCCGCGGCCTTTTCCTTGCCGCGC
Organism: Sphingopyxis sp. UBA6723; assembly: GCF_002454115.1. GTDB lineage: Bacteria > Pseudomonadota > Alphaproteobacteria > Sphingomonadales > Sphingomonadaceae > Sphingopyxis. The sequence continues at coordinate 412,452 of NZ_DKIH01000011.1, forward strand.
AGGTTGATCGGGGCGACCGCGACGAGGCTGTCCTTGGGCAATTCCTTGTGCTTGGCGAGATATTTGCGCAGCGCGCCGCCGACGGTGGTCAGCACAACATCGTTGACCGTCGCGCCCGGCACTTTTTTGCGGACCAGCGCGACATCGGCGAGCGCCACCGACGTCCCGTCGAACATCTTGTGCGGGCCGACGGGGACGTTGAAGCGCGTCTCCGGCACCCCGGCGGTCATCCCGCCTTCGGCCATCGCCTTGCGCGCCGACGAGATGATCGCGGGCGACATTTTCATCAGCGCGTTCATGAATTTGACCGGCGATTGCAGCGATGCCGACCAGGCGCGCGACAGCGTTTCGGCGCTCGACGGCGGATCGCCGAGATCTTCGACCGGCGGCGGTTCGGGAATCGCGGGGGTGCCCTTGGCATCGATGTCGCTCATCGCGATGAAGGCGTGTGCACCCGACGCGCCGTCGACCGCGGCGTGATGGACGCGGTGGAGCATCGCGAAGCTGCCCTTGGGAATGCCCGGGATCCGGTCGAGCCCCTCGATGATGTAAATGTCCCACAGCGGGCGGTTCATATCCATCGGTTTGGAAAAATAGCGCGCCACCGCGATGCATAACTGCCGCCAGTCGCCGGGCTCGGGCAGGCGCGCATGGCTCATATGCGCCTCGACATCGAAATGCTCGTCCTCGACCCAATAGGGATGGTCCATGTCGAATGGCAGGCGGTGGAGGCGGCGTTTGAATACGGGCGACGTGTCGACGCGGCTTTCGACGTGGCGGATGATGTCCTTGAAGCGCACGAAGCCGCCCGGCGCGGTCGAGGGGTCGTAGATATAGACCCCCATGATGTGGGTCAGATTGTTCGCGGTCTGGGTGTAGAGGAACTGGGCGTCCTGCGCGCTGAGCTGTTTGAGCATGTTAGGTTCCTTTACAGACATCGTCATTGCGAGGAGCCGACGGCGACGCGGCAATCTCCAGCTTTTGAGGTTGCGCGACTTCGATGGCTGGAGATTGCTTCGCTTCGCTCGCAATGACGAACTTAGGGTGCTGCATTGTCATTGCTCCGCCACCGGCAACCGATCCGCCAGCGCCACGGTCGACAGTCGCATCGTTTCCATCACGTTCGCCAACCCGCGCAGTTCCATCAGCAGCGCGCGGCGTGCGGCGAGGATGGCGGGCGTTGCCTCCTCGGCCAATCCCATATGGCGCAACAGCGACAGGCCGTTGGCGAACAACAATTTGCCGATCGCCGCCTCGCTGCTGATCCGGCGGAGCAGATAGGCCTGCTTGCCCTCGGTCAGCGCGGCGTCGAGCAAGGCCTTTTCATCGACCGCATCGCCCGGCTTTGCGCGCGCGAGCAGGTCGGCGACGACCGAGTAGGCCTCGGCAAAGGGCAGCAGAATCGCGTGGCCAACGACGGGCTGGCAACGGCGCAGCAGCTGCGCGATGCCGCGGTCGCCGCTGGCGAGGCGGCGGTCCCATACCGGATCGATGCGTTCGAGTTCGGCGCGCAGGGCCGCCATATGCTCGTCGCGCGGCGGATAGAAAAATTCGAATTTGAACAGGTCGCGGAGGCGATCGATCTTGTCCCAGAAGGCCGCGGTCGCATCGCCGCTGTCGGCGTCGCGCAATTCGAACAGCACCAGTTCGATCATCGCGCGGTCGAGGAAATGATGCGCGATGATGTTGCGGTAATAGCTCGCCATTGGATGTTTGGCGGGATCGATCGAATAGATATTTTCGCTGCCCGCTTCGTAACGGGTGAGCAGCCCGCTGGTGACGAGCGTGTCGACGGTGGCGGACAAAGCCGCATCGTCGCCGCTTTCGAGGTCGCTGCTGATCCGGATGCCGCGCGCCCGCGCCCAGTCGGTCACCGCGCCGATCGCCCCGAGCAGTTCGGCCGAGGTTGCCCCCCGCGGCGCCATGCCGAGCAGGATCAGGCACATCACCGAGGTGACGGTGAGCGGGGTGACGCGGTTCGCCTCGACCGCGACGGCAAAAGCGATGCGTTCGAGCGCGCGTTTGTCGTCGGCGCCCGGCGCAGTGTCGATCACCACCGGGTTGCCAATGTCGAGCCGGATGCGTCCCGAGGGTTCCTTCAGACTCTTCATATAGCCGATGAACCACGACAGGCTTTCGGGCTTTTTGCTGCGCCCGGTCTGTTCGGCGGCATATTCCTCGACATCGCGGATCAGGTCGAAGCTGGTGACGAATGGGACGAAATGGACGCCGCGGGTTCCTGTCGCATGCGCCGCGTCGAGGACATATTTCATCAGGCCATATTTGGGCGGCATCAGCTTGCCGAGGCGCGAGCGCGTCCCTTCGAACGCCCAGCTCAAGGGGAAGCGCTTGGCGAGCAGCCAGGCGATATAGTGGCGCAGCACGAGTTTATAGACCGGCTGATCCTGAAAGCTGCGGCGGATGAAAATCATCCCCGAGCGGCGGAAAAATTCGCCCATTACCGCGAAGTCGAGATTGGCGCCGCCGAAGCTGTGCAGCATCGGCATGTCGTTTTCGTAAGTGAGGCGGCTGGGCGTCGCGCCGTCGATATAGGTTTTGTGGGTGAAGAGGATCGCGGTCGGATGTTCGCGCAGGATCGCGCGCAGCCGCGCGAGCTCGGCGGCGTCGACCTCCATCTCGGGCGCGTAGCCGCCGAACATCATGCGGTCGAGCCGGGCGCGCAGATCAAGGAAAAGCGCGCTGGGCCGCGCAATGACCTCTTTCATCAGCGGGCGGGCTTCGCGGAACAGCTCGGCGACCGGGCGCCCCGTCGTCTCAGACAATTCGGCGAGTGCGGCGCGGAATTTGGGGCTGGTGCGCAGGCCGTCGGCGACAAAGCGCGGCACCTTGTAGCGGGTGCCGCGAATGCCGCGCTCGGCGACGTCGAGCGCGAGTCCCGCCTGCCGCGCGACGAAACCGGCAAATTCGGCGCCGTCGGGGCCGGCCGCGTCGCCGCCGCCGGTTTGCGCCGCGAAACGGTCGCGCAATGCGGCGAGCGTCGCCGCCTCACCGACCAATATCTGCGCGCGGCGGCGGTCACGGAGGAGGATCAAGCGGGCGCGTAGCGAGCCGGGATGGCGCGGGTCGCCGAACAATATGTGGCGGAATTTGAGCGCGCGGTCACGCTCGAACCCCGGGATACGCCACGCAACACGCAGCGGCACCACCTGCCGCGAAGGTTGCCCGTCGAGCCGAGCGCGGAGGGTTTCGAGCGGGAGGGCGTGGTCGTCATCCTCGATTGCGAGGCTGGCCCATTGCGGGTCGTTATCGCCAGCGGTGGCATGGACCCAGTCGAGGAGCAGCTGGCGTTCAACCCCGTTGCGCGCGTCGATGATATAGAGCCGGTCGGCCGCGTCCTCCTTCATGATGGGGGTGCGGGCGGTTCCGTCGGCCACTGTTCAATAACGCCCCGCCGCGTTGGAAAGAAGGGGAGCATGTCCCCAAATTCCGTTCGCATCGAGCGAAGTCGAGATGCCCGTCGGCATGGCGCTGTCCCTGCGGGTGTCTCGACTTCGTTCGACACGAACGGGAAGCAGATGTCGGGTGATAGTCGTCATTTGCTCGAAGGCTTTTTTGCCGGTTTCTTCGCGGCAGGCTTCTTTGCAGCCGCCTTTTTCGGCTTAGCCCTTTCGGTCTTCACCTCGGGGGCAGCAGCCTCCGGCGCAGGCTCCTTCGCCACCGACTCCGCGACGCTTTCCTCGGGCTGGCCCAAAGTCCGCAGGAACATGTTGCGGACGTCGCGGACATGATTGTTGATCGTCCGCGGGCTCCACCCCGAGGTATCGACCGGCGGCAGCACGGTGACGCGAACCGTCGCGGGGCGCATCACAAACTCGTTCTTGGGCGCGACGTCGGTCGCGTTATGAATGACGATCGGGACGATCGGCACCCCCGCCTGCATCGCGAGGTGGAAGGCGCCCTTCTTGAACGGTTCCAGCTTTGGTGTCAGGCTGCGCGTGCCTTCGGGCGAGATGCAGATCGATTTGCCTTCGATCTTGATCGCATCGACCAGCGGTTCCATCGCCTTGATCGCGCTCTTGCCGTCGGCGCGGTCGACGAAGACGGTGCCGCCCCATTCCATCAGCTTGCCGAGAATCGGGATATTCTTGATCTCCTTCTTGCCCACCCCGCCCATGTCGCGGCGGATGAGCTTGGCGAGGATCATCACATCGGCCTTGCTCTGGTGGTTGAAGATGAAGACGCAGGGGCGCGACGACCACAGGTTCTTTTCGTCCTCGACCTCCAGCTCAACGCCGGTGATCGCGGTGGCGAAATCGCCGAACAGGCCGATCGAAAAATTCGCCGCCTCGCGCTGCGAGCGAGTCAGTGCCCAGATCGGCAGGCCCGCGGCAAAGGCGCCGACGAGCGAGCCGGTCGCGTAGATGGTGCGGGTGTAGTCGACCCACGACGGCGTGCCGCGGCTGCCGAAGCGCTGCACCGGCCAGCCATTCTCTTCGGCGATGGCTTTCAGTTTCAAATTCGGATTGAGCGGGCGCGGTTTGCCGACGCGTTCGAGCAATTCGATATCGTCGTCGCTGTCCGAATAGAAAAAGCTCTGGTCGAGATCGAGGCCATACTCTGCCGCTAACTCCTCGGCGGCAAGCACCTTGCCCTCGCCGAAGCAGAGCGGGCGGATGATGTCGCCAGTGAAAACGCCATCCTCAATCTCATAGGCCGAGCATTTGATGTCGGTGATACCAAGGTCGCGCGCGGTCGGTTCGATCTGATAGATCGTCGCCGACGAGATGATCGCGACGCGGTGGCCCTTGGCTTGGTGGGCTTCGATGATCGCGCGGGTTTCGGGGTAGATCTTGCGCGCGATATGCTTTTTGTAAAGCTCTTCGCCGAATTCGATGAAGCTTTGCTCCTCGACGCCCTTCATGAATTTGGCGGCGCCCGACATCAGGCCCGAGAAGCCGATGGTGCCGAGGCTGTGCTGCGCGATGACCTGCGCGGTCTCGGCAATCTCCTCCATCGACATTTCGCGGCGCTGGAATTTCTCGCGCAGCATCGCGGTCGCCGAATAGCCCGAAATGATGGTGCCGTCGAAATCGAACAGCGCGGCGATATGCGATCCCGGCTCCGATGCCAGAACTTCGTCCAAATGCGGTTGCGGCCTCGCCACGCCTGTCTCCCCACTAACGGCTTGTTTGCCGTCTTATCCCTGCACGATGACAGGTAAGATGGGGTTAATCAATGGCGCGAAAGGGCCGCTGCCTCTTGGGCAAGTGCCTCGATCCGCGCTGCATCGAGCGGCCCTGACGGGACGACCCAACTGCCGCCGACGCACAGCACGGCTTCGAGCGCGAGCCATTCAGGCGCTGTCGCAAGGCTGATGCCGCCGGTCGGACAGAACCGCGCCTGACCGAAGGGACCGGCGAGCGCCTTGAGGGCCGGGATGCCGCCGCTGGTCGCCGCGGGGAAGAATTTGAAGCGGTCGAGGCCAAGGTCCATGCCGCGCATGATGTCACCCGCGTTCGCGGTGCCGGGCAGGAAGGGAATGCCGCTCGCAACCGCGGCCTTGCCCAGATTGTCGGTCAGGCCCGGCGAGACGATGAATTCGGCGCCGACGTGGATCGCCCCAGCCAGCATTGCGGGGTCGAGCACAGTGCCCGCGCCGACGACCGCGCCTTTTACGGCCTTCATCGCGGCGATTGCGTCGAGGGCAGCGGGGGTGCGCAGGGTGACTTCGAGCACCGTCAGCCCGCCCGCGACCAGCGCCTCGGCCATCGGCACCGCATCCTCGACCCGGTCGATGACGATCACCGGAACGACGGGGGCTAGGCGCATGATCTGGTCGATGGATTGGTCTGGCATAGAAACTCCGTTCGAAACTCTAAATTCCGTTCGCCCTGAGCTTGTCGAAGGGCCGTTTTTCTTTCTGCGACGTCGACAGAAAAGGGCGGTGCTTCGACAAGCTCAGCACGAACGGATGAGGGGTTAGCCCGTAACCACCTCCATCGCCGCCAATACCGCCGACCCGCCCTTTTCGGCTTCGTCGGCGTGGTGGCGGAACAGGGCGAACAGCTCACGGCCCACCCCGAGCGCAGGCGGCGGGGCGACGGCGGGGGTGCGCGTGGCCCAGATGGCGGGATCGACGAGCGCGAGCACCTCGCCTTGGCGCGCGCAGACGCGGACGATATCGCCGTCGGCGAGGAAGGCGAGCGGGCCGCTGACGCCGTCGGCGCCGGGCAAGGCTTCGGGCGAGAGGTGGATCACCGCTGGCACCTTGCCGCTCGCGCCGGACATGCGGCCGTCGGTGAGCAAGGCAACGCGGAAGCCGCGGTCCTGCAACACGCCGAGCGCCGGGGTCAGCTTGTGCAGTTCGGGCATGCCATTGGCGCGCGGTCCTTGAAAGCGGACGACCACGATGACGTCCTGTTCGAGTTCACCGGCCTTGAACGCCGCCAGCACCGCATCCTGATTGTCGAAGATCCGGCATGGCGCCTCGATCGTCCAGCGATCTTCGGCGACCGCACTCGTCTTGATAATCGCGCGGCCGAGGTTGCCCGCGAGCAGGCGCATTCCGCCGTCGGGCGAGAAGGGCGCGGCGACGGGGCGCAGCATGGTGTCGTCGCGGCTTGTCGCGGGCGCGGCCTGCCATTGCAGTTCGTCCTCGACCAGCACGGGCGCGCTCGCATAATCGGCTATCGTGCCGCCGACGGTTAGCACATCGCCGTGCAGCAGCCCCGCATCGAGCAATTCGCGCACGACATAACCGATGCCGCCCGCGGCGTGGAAATTGTTCACGTCGCCCGCGCCGTTCGGATAAACGCGCGCGAGCAGCGGCACCGCATGACTGAGCTCGTCGAAGTCCTGCCAGTCGATGATGATTCCCGCGGCGCGCGCGATGGCGGGCAAGTGGATCGCATGGTTGGTCGATCCGCCCGTCGCGAGCAGGCCGATCGCGGCGTTGACGATCGCTTTCTCGTCCACACAGCGCGCGAGCGGTCGATAGTCGTCGCCGTCCCAGCCGATCGCCGCCACCCGGTGCGTCGCGGCGCGGGTCAATTCCTGCCGCAGCTTGGTGCCGGGGTTGGTGAAGGCACTGCCGGGGATATGCAGCCCCATCAGCTCCATCATCATCTGGTTCGAGTTCGCGGTGCCATAAAAGGTGCAGGTGCCCGCGCCATGATAGGACGCCGCCTCGGCTTCGAGCAGCTCGTCGCGGCTCGCCTTGCCCTCGGCATAGAGCTGCCGGACGCGCTGCTTTTCCTTGTTCGCGAGACCCGAAGGCATCGGCCCCGCGGGGACGAGGATCTGCGGCAAGTGGCCGAAGCGCAGCGCGCCGATCAGCAGGCCGGGGACGATCTTGTCACAGATGCCGAGCAGCAGGGCGCTCTCGAACATCGCATGGCTGAGCGCGATGACCGTGCCCTGCGCGATATTGTCGCGGCTGAACAGCGACAGGTCCATGCCCGCCTGCCCCTGCGTCACCCCGTCGCACATCGCGGGAACCCCGCCCGCGACCTGCGCGGTGGCGCCGACTTCGCGCGCGAAGAGTTTGATCTGCTCGGGATAGCGGCCGTAGGGCTGATGCGCCGACAGCATGTCGTTGTAGCTGGTGACAATGCCGATGTTCATCGCCGCGCCGGTGCGGATCACCGGCTTGTCGTCGCCCGCGGCGGCGAAGCCGTGCGCAAGGTTGCCGCACGACAGGTTGCCGCGGTTGGTGCCCGCCTCGCGCTGGCGATCCATCAGGCCCAAATAGGCGGCGCGGCGCGGGGCGCTGCGGGCGATGATGCGGTCGGTGACGGCGGCGATGGTGGGGTGGAGATCAGTCATGGGAATATCCAATCCCCTCTCCCATTGGGAGAGGGTTGCGCAGACTTGCCAGCTTGCTGGCTAGTCGAAGCTGGGTGAGGGGTTCGGGCGGCGCGTGGACACGGGACGGCAGATCCCCTCATCCAACTCCGCCTAACCGCTTGCAGCGGTAAAGCTGCGTATCCTTCTCCCGACGGGAGAAGGTTTGGGGTGCGCTCAATCATGCCAGCTCGCCCCGTCGCGTTCGATCAGCGCGATGGCGCTCGATGGCCCCCAGCTGCCCGCCGTGTAAGTCTGCGGCGCCATGTCGACCGCGGCCCAGGCATCGCGGATCGAATCGATCCACTGCCACTGCGCTTCCACTTCGTCGCGGCGCACGAACAGGGTCTGGTCGCCCTCGATAAAGTCGAGCAGCAGGCGTTCGTAAGCAATCCGTCGCCGCTCGCCCGCGAAGCTGTGCGAGAGCGAGACGTCCATCGTCACCTCTTTCAGCTTCACGCCATCACGGTCGAGCCCGGGCTGCTTCGCCATCACCTTGACCCGGATATTCTCTTCGGGCTGGAGGTTGATGATCATCATATTGGCGTCGAGCTTGCCTGCGCCAACGCGGGCGAAGATATTGTGCGGCACCGGCTTGAACTGGATCAGCACCTCCGACTTGCGTTCGGGCATCCGTTTGCCGGTGCGCAGGTAAAAGGGCACGCCTTTCCAGCGCCAATTGTCGATGAAAGCCTTGATCGCAACAAAGGTTTCGGTGTTCGACGGCTGACCGAGCTCGTCGGCATAGCCCGTCACCGCGCCGCCGTTGACCGCACCGCTGCTATACTGGCCCTTGACGCTGTGCGCCTTCACATCCTCGGCGGTCAGCTTGCGCAGCGAGCGGAGCAGCTTGACCTTCTCGTCGCGCACCGCGGTCGATGAAACGCTGGCGGGCGGTTCCATCGCGATGATCGCAAGCAATTGCAGCATATGGTTCTGAACCATGTCCTTGAGCGCGCCGACCCCGTCATAATAGGAGACGCGGCCCTCCAGGCCGACGGTTTCGGCGACGGTGATCTGGACATGGTCGATCGCCTGCGCGTTCCACAGCGGCTCGAACAGCATATTGGCGAAACGCAGCGCGAGCAGGTTCTGCACCGTTTCCTTGCCGAGATAATGATCGATGCGGAACACGCGGTCCTCGGCAAAGGCGTCGCCGACCTGCGCGTTGACCTCACGCGACGAAGCGAGATCGTGACCGATCGGCTTTTCCATCGCGATCCGGCATTCGGCGCAGGCGATACCGGCGGCGTTCAGCCCCTGCGCGATCGGGCCGAACATCGACGGCGGAGTCGATAGATAGACGCCGATCGGACGTTGCATCCGGTCGCCGAGCAAGGCCGCGAGTTCGTCATAACCGGTGCCCGCCCCGGCATCGATCGCGCAATAATCGATGCGGTCGAGGAACGCCGCGACACCCGCAGCGTCGATGCGATCGGCGGGCAGATGCTCGTTCAGCGCGCTTTGCACTTGGGCGTGGAACGCGGCGCGATCCATCTTCGAGCGCCCCGACCCGATGATCGTCAGCGTGTCGGCGAGCAGCCCGTCGAGGTGGAGGTTGTAAAGCGAGGGAAAGAGCATGCGCTGCGCGAGGTCGCCCGTCGCGCCGAACAGCACCAATGTCTCGACCTTTACGCTCACGCCAATCCCCTTGCACATCCATCAGGGGAAATGGCGGAGCCGCGGCGCGATTGCAACGCGCATACGTAAGCCGATGATGATGTCCCCTTGGCAAAATCGGCATTGCTGCCATAGGGACAGCCGATGCCTGACACCGTCCATCCTTATGACATCATCGTAATCGGCGGCGGCGTCAATGGCGCCGGGGTCGCGCGGGATGCCGCGGGACGCGGGGCGCGGGTGTTGTTGATCGAGGCGGGAGACCTTGCGCAGGGCACTTCTTCATCATCAACCAAGCTGATCCACGGCGGACTGCGCTATCTCGAACATTATGAGTTCGGGCTGGTGCGTGAGGCGCTGAAAGAGCGCGAGACCTTGTGGGCCATCGCGCCGCACATCATCTGGCCGCTGCGCTTTGTGTTGCCGCACCGGCCGGGGCTGCGTCCGCGCTGGCTGCTGCGGCTGGGCTTGTTTCTCTATGACCATATCGGCGGGCGCAAGAAATTGCCCGCGACGCGCTCGATCGACCTGCGCCGCCATGTCGCGGGCGAGCCACTGCAGCCGCAATATGCGCATGGGTTCGAATACTCCGACGGCTGGGTCGACGACGCGCGGCTGGTGGTGCTCAATGCGCGCGACGCCGCCGCGCATGGAGCCAAGGTCCGCACCCGCACCCGCGCCGACGTGCTGCGCTGCGAGGACGGGCTTTGGGTGGTCGAGGCAAGCTGCGCCAACGGGCATAGCTATCGCTTCACCGGCCGCGCAATCGTCAACGCCGCGGGGCCGGCGGTGCTCGACCTGCTGAAGCGCGCCGATGCCGAGCCTGACCATGCGATGCGCTTGGTACGCGGGTCGCATATCGTCGTGCGGCGGCTGTTCCAGCATGATTATGCCTATTTCTTCCAGCTTCCCGACGGGCGGATCTTTTTCGCCATTCCCTATGAGCGCGACTTCACGCTGATCGGCACGACCGACGTCGATCATGATGGACCGGCGAGCGAGGCGCGCGCGAGCGCCGACGAAATCGCCTATCTGTGCGAAGGCGCCAGCCTGTATTTTCGCGAACCGATCACGCCTGCCGACGTCGTATGGACCTATTCGGGTGTGCGGCCGCTGATCGAAGATGGCTCGGGGCGGCCGGAAGCGGCGACGCGCGGTTACCGCATTGACCTCGATATGACGGAAGGTGCGCCGCTGCTCACCATCTATGGCGGCAAGATTACCAGCTACCGCCATGTCGCCGAAGCGGCGGTCGACGAACTGGTGGGTCAGGTGCCCGCGCTGACCGGCAAGCGCTGGACCGTCAAAGCGGCGCTGCCGGGGGGTGATTTCCCGATCAGCGGCGCGGCGGCGCTCAAGGCGGAGATCAAGCTTGCCCACCCGTTCCTGACCGCCGCCACCGTCGATCGCATCGTCAAGGCCTATGGCACCGATGCGCGGCGCTGGCTGGGCAACGCCGACAGCTGGGATGCGCTGGGCGGCGAAATCGCGCACGGGCTGAGCGTCGCCGAGGCGACGTGGCTGGTTGAGCAGGAATGGGCGCAGACGAGCGACGATATCCTGTGGCGGCGGAGCAAGCTGGGGCTGCATTTCCGCGCCGAGGATGTGGCGAGGCTGGATGCATGGCTAGATGAAAGACCCCGCGCTCTTGAAGCGTAATGGTCTTGGGCCAAAACCAACAATGAGATGTGCGTCCCCGCGAAGGCGGGGATCCATCTCCGATCGGTTCAAAATTGCGGCAGCGGGTGATGGACCCCCGCCTTCGCGGGGGAACGTCCAACGCAGTCGGATGACGGCGTCCTAAGAGTCTACCCCATACTGCTCTGCCAGCTTGGCGCGGCGGACTTTCCATGTTTCGGCGAGCACCGGCACATCGCGCAGCGCGCGGAGGTCGGCGGGTCGGTCCTTGGCTTCGCCGCCGAACAGCAGGCCGAACAGCGAGGCGAGCGGCCAGTCGGGATAGGGCCGTTCGACCAGCTCAAGCGTGTCGCCCGCCCGCACCTGCCCCGGCTCGAGCACGCGGTAATACCAGCCGGTTCGCCGGGTCTTCACGACCTGCGCCATCACCCCTTTTGTCCCGAACCGATGGTCGAGTTTCCAGCACGGCTGGCGCGCCTGGCTGACCTCGACGAGCGCGGTGCCGAGGCGGAAGCGGTCGCCGAGAAAGACGTTGGATTCGTCGAGACCGGTGGTCGATATATTCTCCCCGAACGCACCTGGCGTGTCGAGCAGCGGCACATCGCCCAGCTGCTGCCGCCACCCGGCATAATGATCAGCGGGATAATGGTGGATCGCCTTGTCGATGCCGCCATGGACGGCGCGATCGGCTTGTTCATCGCCGGCGAGGCCCAGCGCGCCCACCGCGACCGCGTGTTCGACGGGCTGTTTGCCGATCGCGCTCGGTTCGTTCTCGCCGCGGAAGGCGCGCACCTTGCCCACAAGGACCGCGAGAATCGGCGTTTGCATGGCCGGTTGATACGCTGCACGGCGGAAATGGCAATCGTCCCCGCCCGACAAGCTGGCTTGCCATCGGCGTCGCTGCGCGGGACAAGGCAGCGATGGAATCCGGCCAGCAATCGATCAACTTCACGGTACAACGGCTCGGCCTTGCCGAACCCGGCGACGCCGCGCTGAGCCGCAGCATCGCCGTCGAGGCGCCGGTGTCGATCGAGGTTGGCGGGATCGGCTATGCAGTGATGATGGCGACCCCGGCCGATCTGGAGGATTATGCGCTGGGGTTCGCGCTGAGCGAAGGGCTGGTCGAAACCCCCGATCAGATCGAGCGCATCGATGTCCACCCGGTCGAGGGCGGCTGGGCACTGCGTATCTGGGTACCGCCCGACCGCAAGGCGATCGCGCTCGAACGCGCGCGCCAGCGGGTGAGCGAAAGCAGCTGCGGGCTTTGCGGGATCGAGAATATCGAGCAGGTCTTGCGGCCGCTGCCACCGCTGACCGCGCGCATCGCGACTGATCGCACCGCGATTGCCGCGGCGCTGGCTGCGCTGCGCGATCATCAGCCGCTGGGCCAAGCCACGGGCGCAGTCCACGCCGCCGCTTTCTGCTCGCCAGCGGGCGAAATCCTGCGCGCGCGGGAGGACGTCGGGCGGCACAATGCGCTCGACAAGCTGATCGGAGCGCTGGAGCGCGCGGAAATCGACCCCGCGACCGGCTTCATCCTGCTGTCAGCGCGGTGCAGTTATGAGCTGGTCGAAAAGACGGTGCGCGCGGGCTGTCCGATGCTGGTGACCATTTCGGCGCCGACCAGCCTGGCGGCGGAGCGCGCAGAGCAGGCGGGGCTGACGCTGGTCGCGCTGGCGCGGGCGGATTCGGCGCTGATCATTAACGATGCGCGTAGGATGATAGCATGAAGACGCTGGGTGCGGTGCTCGCGGGCGGACGGTCCCGCCGCTTCGGATCGGACAAGGCGGTTGCCATGCTGGATGGGCAGACGCTGCTGGATCATGCGCTGGCGGCGCTGCGCCCGCATTGCGATGCGGTAGTCGTTGTCGGACGTGACGAAGGCATCGCCGACTGGCCGCGGCCCGACATGGGACCGCTCGGCGCCATCGCGGGCGCTTTAGGATATGCGGGGGCGCATGGCTTTGGTCAGGTGCTGACAGCGCCGGTCGATTGCGTGCGGCTACCGACGGATCTGCGCGACCGGCTGGAACCGGCGTCAGCTTTCGTCGAGAGTCAGCCGGTGGTCGGGCTGTGGTCGGTCGCGGTGCTGGATGCCTTGCAGGCGATGCTGATCGGCGAAAAGGAGCATGCCGTGCGCGCCTTTGCCCGGCGGATCGGCGCGCGCGGCGTCGCGGTGGATTTTGCGCTGCCCAATATCAACAGCGCGGAGGATCTGGCGCGGTTGGCGGGCGACGCGCGCTAGAGCGTCACGCGCAAACACGGCACCACTTCAATTCCGTTCGTGTCGAGCGAAGTCGAGACACCCGTCGGCCTTGCGCTGCTACGATGGGTGTCTCGACTTCGCTCGACACGAACGGCAGGATGAGTCAGGTTATACGCAAGATGCCCGCCGACGCCATCGCAACAACGCGCACGGGTATTGCCTTCGCCGCCGGACAGCCGCTGGTCCTGTCGTAAAGGCCGAGCGGGAGCAGCGGGTTGAGTTCGGGATAATAGCCCGCGACCGAGCCGCGGGACATGGGATAGTCGATGATCGTCAGCCCCTCGACGCGGCGGACGACGCCATCATCGCTGATCGTTTCGAGCGCAACTTTCGACCCTGCCGCCAGCCCGCGGTCGGCGATGTCGTCGGCGTTCATGAAAAGCACCATCCGGTCGTTATACACGCCGCGATAGCGGTCGTTGTAGCTGTAGATCGTGGTGTTGAACTGGTCGTGCGAGCGCACCGTCGCCAGCCGCAGCATCGCCGGGTCGGCGACGGGCGCGTTGACCGCGAGCCCCGGCAGAACCAGGAAATTGGCCTTGCCGTTCGGGGTCGCCCACGCGCGGCGGCGCGGCGGGATGTCGAGGTGGAAGCCCGTCGGCGCCTTGATCCGCTCCGAAAAGTCCGCGTAAATCGCGGGATAGACTGCAGCGATCTTGTCGCGGATCAGGCTGTAATCGTCGATATAGCTGGCCCAATCGACCTTGCTGTCGGGCAAGGTCGCCATCGCCATACGGCAGACGATTTCGGTTTCGGTCAGCAGATGCTCGCTTGGCGGGTCGAGCACGCCGCGCGATGCGGTGACGTTCGACATCGAATCCTCGATGGTGACAAACTGTTCGCCCGCCGCGGTGACGATCCGCTCGGACCGCGCGATGACGGGCAGGATCAGCGCCTCTTTGCCATGCACCAGATGCCCGCGGTTGAGCTTGGTTGCGATCCCGACGGTCAGGTCGAGCTGGCGCATCGCATCATAAGACCGATCGGTGTCGGGAACCGCGCGGACAAAATTGCCGCCGAGACCGATGAAGACCTTAGCGGCCCCCGCCAGCATCGCCTCGATCGATTCGACCGTATGATGGCCATGCTCGCGCGGGGGTTCGAAGCCGAACACCTCGCGCACCTTGTCGAGATAGGCTTCGCTGGGCTTTTCGTCGATGCCGACGGTGCGGTCGCCCTGGACATTCGAATGGCCGCGGATCGGCGAAATCCCGGCGCCGGGCTTGCCGAAATTACCCTTGAGCAGCAGCAGATTGGCGATCTGCTGAACCAACTGGGACCCCATCTGGTGCTGGGTAACCCCCATGCCGTAACAGATGATCGTCGCGTTCGAACGGATGTAGATGTCGGCGCAGCGGCGGATCTGCCCCTCGTCGAGCCCCGAAGCGGCGGCAATCGCGGGCCAGTCTTGCGCGGCGATGTCGGCCTTGAGCGCCGCAAAACCATCGGTGTGCCCGGCAATGAAGTCGTGGTCGAACACCGTCTCGCCCGCCGCGTCGCGCTCGAACATGACCTTCATCATGCCCTTGATCAGCGCGAGATCGCCGCCGATCTTGATATGGACGAACTCGCTGGTCACCTCGGTCGATCCGAAGGTCGCCATCTGGACGATGTCCTGCGGTTCGGTGAAGCGGACCAGCGCGCGTTCGGGCATCGGGTTGACCGCGACGATCGGCACCCCGCGTTTGCGCGCCTCGACCAGCGGGGTCATCATCCGCGGCGCGTTGGTCCCGGCGTTGTGGCCGATCAGGAAGATCGCTTCGGCATGTTCGAAGTCTTCGAGAATCACCGTCCCCTTGCCGATGCCGATCGCAGGCGTCAGGCCGCGGCTGGTCGGTTCGTGGCACATGTTCGAACAATCGGGAAAATTGTTCGCGCCAAACTCGCGCACAAAGATCGAATAAACGAACGCCGTCTCGTTCGCGGTACGGCCCGAGGTGTAGAATTCTGCCTGGTGCGGGCTGTCGAGCGCGCGCAGATGGCGACCGATCAGCGCAAATGCTTCGTCCCAGCCGACCGGCACATAATGGTCGGTCGCAGCATCGTAACGCATCGGTTCGGTCAGCCGCCCCTGCATCTCGAGCCAATAGTCCGATTGCTGCATCAGATCGGACACGCTGTGCTGAGCAAAAAAGTCGCGCGTCACGCGAAACGTCGTCGCTTCATGCGCGAGCGCCTTGGCGCCATTTTCGCAGAATTCCAGCTTTTTGGTGCAGGTCGCGTCGGGAAAGGCGCAGCTGGGGCATTTGAAGCCGCCGGGCTGGTTCATCGCGAGCAGCGCGCGCGATCCCTTCCCGACAACGCTCTGTTCCATGAGTACCTTGGCGGTCGCAGCGGCGGCGCCCCAGCCGCCCGCGGGGCTGGTGTAGGTTCGGTAGCGGGGTTTCTCATCAGCCATGGCGACGGGATTAGATCATATCGGGGCGCTTTTCTATCGATCGGCGAATTTTAGCGTGAAGCAGGCGCCGCGTCCGGTCGGCCCTGCGCCACTGGTCAGGTCCATGCCCGCCGCGGCGCACAACCGTCGCACAATATCGAGCCCAAGCCCGCTGCCGACGCTTGCCTTTCCTTTGGCAAAAGGTGCGAATGGATCGGCGACCATCCCCATACCGGGGCCGTCGTCGCAAATCGTCAGGCAATCCTGCTGAAATTCGATGTGCAGATTGGCCGCAGCCGCATGCTGGAATGCGTTGCCGATCAGATTGTTGAGCACAAGCTGCAACGACGTCAGATCGGCGATGATCGTCGCATCCCCTGCGACATCGTTCGACACCGCAAGTCGGCTTGCCGGAAAGCGCACCGCCGCCGCCGCGATCGCCTTGTCGACGACCGGGCGCAGCGCGACGCTTTGCACCGGCAAGGCATCGCCTTCGCGCGCCAGCGCGAGCAGCAGGTCGAGCGTTTGCGTCATATCGATCATCGCGGTTTCGATCCGGCGCAGGGCTTCGGGGATCGGCGCGGGCAGGTCGCGGCGTTGCGCGATGACTTCGGCCGCGCCGCGAATGACCGCCAGCGGGGTGCGCAGTTCGTGGCTGGCATCGCGGGTGAAACTGCGCTCGCGGTCGACAAAGCCGCGGATGCGCTGAAACGCCTGTCCGAGCGCGCCCGCCAGCACCCCGATCTCGTTCGCCGGATAATCCTCGCGCTGCACGACGGGGACGGTTTCGCTGCCGCCATCGGCGACATCCCTGGCAAGCCGGCTGAGTGGGCGCATGGCGCGATTGGCGAGCCACCAGCCGAGCAGCGCCATCACCAGCGCGATGAACAGGCTGAGCCCAATCAGGAACTGGATCATCCCATCGCGCACCGGCCGGACGAGCAGATAGCGGCTGACCTCGGCCACCGCGACCGCAGGCGTGCCGCCGCGCGCCGCGCCGCTACGCCGATCGAGGGTGAAATGCTCGACATGGTAGTGACGCCCCGCCGCCCCATAAAATTCACGCTGCTCGGGATTGGCGGCAACCTGCGTCGCCAGGTCGGTGGGCAAGTCGGCCGCGCCGGGATAGATTTTGATGTAGGCGACTTCGGGCGTCTGCAGCTGGCCATCGCGGCGCCAGCCCTCCTGCTGCCGCGCGATTTCGCTGTTCAAAGCGTTGCTGAACAGGCGATCCTCGAGTGTGTAAGCGAAAATGAAGGTCGCTAGCCCGAACACCGCACTGGTGGCCAGCACGGTGGCGACCAGCGCGGCGATCACGCGGCGGCGCAGACTGTATGACCGCTGCCTCATTGCGGCGCGCTCAGGCGAAAGCCGATGCTGTGGACGGTTGCGATCATCGGCGCGCCGAACGGCTTGTCGACAATCTGACGGAGCAGGTGGATGTGGCTGCGCAGCGCATCCGACGATGGCGGCTCGTCACCCCACAGCTTGCGCGCGATCTCTGTGCGCGCGACCGGCTGCGGCGATGCTTCGGCGAGCAATAGCAGGATGTCCCAGAGCAGCGGCGACAGACGGAGCAGCTGACCGGCACGCGTCGCGGTGCGCAGCTGGCGGTCGATGGCCAGCGGGCCGACGACGATGCTGTGCGACTGTCCCAGCTGCTGCCGCTGCGCCAGCGCCGTGATCCGGGCCGCCAGTTCAGCGAGCGAAAAGGGTTTGACCAGATAGTCGTCGGCGCCGCTCGCAAACCCAGCCAGCTTGTCGTCCAACGTATCGCGTGCGGTCAGCATCAGGATCGGAATCCGGCGATCGGCACGGCGGCGGATTTCGGCGCACACGCTGATCCCGTCGCGGCGCGGCAGCGCGAGATCGAGCAGCACGACATCGACAGGGCGCATCAAGGCCTCGCGCACCCCCGCCTCACCGTCGGCGGCATAATGGAGCCGGTGTCCCAGCGCCTCCAGATAGTCGATGACGTTGCCGGCCAGATCGGCGTTATCCTCGACCAGCAGGATGTCGAATGCGTTGTTCAATCCACGTCCCTTACCACGCCCGCCCAGTTCCCCCACAAAGTCTTGGCGATGCAAGGTCAAAATAGCGTCAAAACGGCTTTCACATCGCCCTGACGCCGCGTCTGCCAGACCGGCGGCATCCTGACACCATGTGGAGCGAGACGATGCACAAGCAGAAGAAGAATTTGGCGATGTTGGCGGTCGGCCTGCTGATTGCGGCCCCCCTGCCCGCCCAGGCACAGGGCGACATCACGACGAAATCGGACCGCGTATTGCTCGTTGTCAGCAGCCATGGCGCCGACGGCGGCAAAACCCGCCCCGGCTTTGAAATGGACGAATTGTCGCAAGCCTATGCGGTGTTCGCCGACAACGGGCTGACCGTCGACATCGCGAGCCCGGCTGGCGGTGTTGTCGTCGCCGATGCGTTCGACCCCCAAAAGCCCTATAACAGCCGCTTCATCGCCGACCCTGCGGCCAGCGCCAAGCTCGGCTCGACCCTCCCATTGGCCAAAGCCGCCGGCGAAAGTTACGCCGCGGTGTTCGTCGTCGGCGGCAAGGGCGCGATGTTCGACCTGCCGGTCAATACCGACCTCAAGACGCTGATCGCGCAAACCTATGACGCCGGCGGGGTGATCGGCGCGGTCTGCCACGGTCCCGCCGTGCTGATGAATGTGCCGATGAAGGACGGCACGTCGCTGATCGCCGGACGCGCCGTGACCGGCATGTCGAACGAGGAAGAACTGCTGTTCGGCAAGCGCTGGCTGCCCGCCTTCCCCGTCCTGCTCGAAGACGGCCTGCGCGGTGCCGGCGCCCGGTTCAGCGCAGCGCCGATGATGCTCAACCATGTCGTCGCCGATGGCCGCATCGTCACCGGGCAGAACCCCTTTTCGACGTTCAGCACCGCCGAGGCCGTGGTTCGTGCGATGGGCCGAAAACCCGCGCCGCGCGAAACCTTCGCCGACGAACGCAGCATCGCGCTGATCCAGCGGATGCTGGCGGGTGAGGTTGCCGAAGCGCGGCAATCGCTCAAGGCGAACCCGGCGCACTATGACGTCCCCTTGATCGCCGCCTGGGGGCTGTATCGGTCGAAAACGCCGGGCGCCGACCGGACGATGATCGAAAACGCAATCACCATAATGGAAGTCGCGCTGCCGCATTATGACGAGCCGCGGCTGGTTGCCGCGATCGCCGAGGCGCGGGGCAAGTTGGCGACGGCGCCGTAGCGCGACGCAACATTGGGGGGCGTGATGCGTTAGGTGCGCATCACGCAAGAAGAAGGAATTCCCCCAATGAGCGACGACATCAAGAAGCAGTTCTGGAAAGCCCTGGCCGACAGCCCCTATGTGATGATCGGCGCGACCGGCGAACGCGAACATCATATCCCGATGAACGCCCAGCTCGACAAGGACGCAGACGGCGCCTTCTGGTTCTTCACCTCGACCGACAACCGCTTGGCGGGCGGCGGCCCCGCGATGGCGCAGTTCGCGTCAAAGGGCCATGACCTGTTCGCGTGCATTTCGGGCACGCTTGTCCATGAAAGCGACCGCGCGGTGCTCGATAAATTGTGGAGCAACGGCGTCGCGGCTTGGTACGAGGGTGGCAAGGACGATCCCAAGCTGGTCCTGCTCCGCTTCGACCTGGCTGACGCCGAAATCTGGACCGCCGACCCCGGGATCAAGGGCATCTTCAAGCTGATGACCGGCATGACGATGAGGGAAGGCGAACTCGGCCAGCACGCCGAGGTGACGCTGTAACTGCAAATCCTCCTTGTCGCGCAGCGATGGGGAGGTGGCAGTCCAGAGGACTGACGGAGGGGCTTTAGCGCCGCCGTCGCGCCCCCTCCACCCCTCGCTTCGCAAGCGGTCCCCCTCCCCATCGCTGCGCGACGGGGAGGATCTATCAAACGACGGGCGGCCCAATCCGCCCTTCCCGAAACTCGAACCCGCCCTCGCGGTCCCGCGCCAGCAGCGCAGGACCGTCGAGGTCCACCCACCGCGCGCGCTGCGCCAGCACGAAAGCGGGTGCGATCGCGAGGCTGGTCGAGAGCATGCATCCGACCATGATCGACAATCCCGCCGCGTCGGCGGCATCGGCAATCCGCAGCGCCTCGGTCAGCCCGCCTGCCTTGTCGAGCTTGATATTCACCCCGTCGTAAAAGGCACCGATCCGCACGACATCGGCGGCGGTCTGGCAGCTTTCGTCGGCGACGAACGGAATCGGCGCATAAATCGGATCGAGCAGCGCATCGGCGCCCACCGCGACCGGCTGCTCGATCATCTCGACCCCGAAATCGGCGAGCGCTTCGGCTTCGGCCAGGATATCGAACTGCCCCCAGCTTTCATTGGCATCGACGATCAGCCGCGCTTCGGGCGCCCCCGTGCGCACCGCGGCCACGCGCAGGCGATCATCGTCGCCAGTCAGCTTGATCTTGAGCAGGCGATAGCCATCGGCCTCGGCGGTCGCCGCCTGTTCGGCCATCGCTCCCGGCGATCCCAGCGAAATGGTAAAGGCGGTGACCCGCGCGGTCGGGGCGCCTTCGCAGCCAACAACCTGCCACAGACGCAGCCCGCGCTGCTTCGCCTCCAGATCCCATAACGCGCAGTCGAGCGCGTTGCGCGCGGCCCCCGGCGCCAGCAGTTCCTGTACCGCGGCGCGGGCGGTCGCCGCATCCATGTCGGCGATATGCGGCGCGGCGCGCAGGATCGCATTGCGGCACCCCACGGCATCCTCACCCAGATAAGGGACCGGCGTGCCTTCGCCGCGCCCGATCGCGCCCTCGCCCGCCACCTCGGCGACGATGACATCGACATGGACGCCATGCACCGCAACGAAGTCTGCCGCGACCGCCCAACGCTCAACGCGCGCGCTTTTCAGTTGGATCGCCATGCAGGAAGGCTAGGGTAGATCGCGATGACCGGCAAATCCCTTTCCGAACGCATCGGCGACCTCGGCCACCGCCTCGCGGTCGAGGCGCACGCCGCCTGGCTCGCCGCGCGCGACGCGCGGGTGCCTGTGCTCGCGCGCGTTCTCGCGATCGCGGTTGCGGCCTATGCGCTGTCGCCGATCGACCTGATCCCCGATTTCATTCCGGTGCTGGGCTGGCTCGACGATCTGATCATCGTCCCGCTGGGTTTATGGGCGGTTCGCCGCCTCATCCCCGCCGCGCTGTGGAACGAACTCCACGCCGCTGCCGAAACCGCGAGCGAGCGTCCGTCGAGCCGCAGCGGCATGGCGTTCATCCTGCTGCTGTGGGCGGTGTTACTGTATCTGCTCTATTGGGCGGTGCGCACGTCGCCGGTGCATTGAACGGCGAGATTATACGGACGCCCGCTTTGGGGTGGGGAGCTGCCCTAATGTCCTCTCCCCTTGAGAGAGAGGATAGCGCAGCTTGCTCCGTAAGGAGCTAGCGAAGCTTGGTGAGGGGGTGCGCCGCCAGCGGACGCAAAACCCCTCATAACTGCGACTAGGCAGCAAGCTGCCAAGCCTCCGTATCTCCCCCTCGAGGGGAGAGAAAAGAATTGGGCCACGTCCGAACCGGTCGCCTCACCCCCCGTGGCTACGAATCCACCCTTCGACCACCGGCGCAATATCCTCGCGCCATTTGCGGCCGTTGAAGATGCCGTAATGGCCAACGGTCTTGGCCATCAGATATTTCTTCTTCTCGGCGGGTAGCGATTTGGTCAGCGTCAGTGCCGCCTTGGTCTGGCCGATCCCCGAAATATCGTCGCGCTCGCCCTCGATCGCCAGCAGCGCGATATCCTCGATCGCGTTCAGATCGACAGGCTTGCCGCGATGCAGCATCTCGCCTTTGGGCAGGGCGTGGCGCTGAAACACGACGTCGACCGTCTGCAAATAAAATTCGGCGGTCATGTCGCACACCGAACGATATTCGTCGTAAAATTCCTTGGTCTTGTCGGCCTCTTCGCCGTCGCCGTCGACCAGATGCTTGAACATCGCCCAATGGCTCATCATGTGATTGCCCAGGTTCATCGACATGAAGCCCGCAAGCTGCAAAAAGCCCGGATAAACGCGGCGCCCGGCGCCCGGATACCAAGCCGGCACGGTCACGATGACATTTTCCTGAAACCACGCATGCGGGCGCGTCATCGCATGCTGGTTGACCGCGGTCGGCGCCTTGCGCGTGTCGATCGGGCCGCCCATCATCGTCAGCGTTTTCGGGCGGCACTTGTTTTTGTCCGCGGCCATGATCGCCGCGGCCGCGAGCGCCGGGACCGACGGCTGGCACACCGCCAGCATATGCGCGCCGGGACCGATATGCTCCATCCAGCCGATCAGATAATCGATATAGTCGTCGAGGTCGAACTTGCCCGCCTCCAGCGGCACGTTGCGCGCGTCGCGCCAGTCGGTGATCCACACGTCATGCCCGGGCAGCATCCGCTCGACCGTACCGCGCAGCAAGGTCGCATAATGGCCCGACATCGGCGCGACGATCAGCAGCTTGGGCGCGTCTTTCGTCCCCTTGTGCTTGAAATGCTTGAGCTGGCCGAACGGCTTGCGCTCCTCGATCGCCTCGGTCACCCGCACAATCTCGCCATCGACGACGGTCTCGTACAGTTCGAACCCCGGCTTGCCGCGCGGCGCCGCGGCGTGCGCGAACACCTCCAGCGCCGACGCGAATTGCGGACTACCGCCGAAATAGCCGAGCGGGTTCGCCGGATGCTGCATGACCTGCGCCCCCGCGGTCGCCAGCGCGCTCGCGCCCGCCAGCCAGCTCTTTTGCATTTCAAAGGCGTGATACAGCATATTCGATCGGTTCCTTGGCAAGCCCCGACGCTCTTTGGGCGTCTGTTCGTTGGCGCCAGTCTAGGGCTTCGATTTCATTGTGCAATGCATCAAAATCGCTGGGCCTGTGCAATTTCGGTCCTCAACCGCCCCTCCGCTATGCAGCTCGGCTTCAAAGCACATGAAGCAAGGCGGTCATTCTGCGTCGTTGAGCGCGGACGCCGCCACTGCTAGGGCCGCTGCAATGGCCAGCACCCCCGACCTTTCCCTAGCGAAAGCCCCCGCCGAACCCCGCCGCAAGCTCGGCAGCCTGCGGATGATCTGGCACTATGCCAGCGCGTATCCGCTGCAACTGGTCATCGCGTCGGTCGCGCTGGGCGTCGCCGCGCTCGCGACCTTGGCCATCCCCTGGCAGTTCAAGGAAATGATCGACAGCGGCTTCGTCGCCGGCGGAGGCGACGTCGCCCCGCATTTCCGTCTGTTTTATGGCATCGTGTTGACTCTGGCGCTCGCCACCGCGCTGCGCTTCTATTTCGTCAGCTGGCTGGGTGAGCGCACCGTCGCCGACATCCGCCAGGCAGTGCAGCGCAACCTGCTCCGCCTCGCCCCCGGCTTTTTTGAGGAAAACCGTCCGTCCGAAATCGCCTCGCGGATGACGTCGGACACCACGATCATCGAACAGGTGGTCGGCACCACCGTGTCGGTGGCGCTCCGCAACCTGGTGATGGGCATCGGCGGCATCGCCTATCTCTTCACCCTGTCGCCCAAGCTGACCGGCGGGATATTGCTCGGCATTCCGGTGATCATCATGCCGATCGTGCTGCTCGGCCGCCGCCTCCAGAACGTCGCGCGGTCGAGCCAGGACCGTGTCGCCGACATCGGCGCCACCACCTCCGAACAATTGGGCGCGATGAAAATCGTCCAGGCGTTCGGGCAGGAAGAGCGTGAGGCGGCGCGCTTTTCGGGCGCGGTCGAGGCGACCTTTGCCACCGCCAAGCGCCGCATTCGCCTGCGCGCGATCATGACCGCGATCGTCATCGGCCTGCTGTTCGGCGCGATCACCACCCTGCTGTGGTACGGCGCCGAGGGCGTTGCGGCGGGGACGATCACCGGCGGCACCATCGCTGCCTTTGTCCTCACCGGCGGGCTGGTCGCGGGGGCGTTCGGCGCGCTAACCGAAGTCTATGGCGACCTGCTGCGCGCTGCGGGCGCCGCCGAGCGCCTGTCCGAACTGCTCAATGCCGAACCCAGCATCGCACCGCCCGCGCAACCCCGCGCCTTCCCCGAGCCCTCGCGCGGCACGCTCGAATTTGCCAACGTCGAATTCCACTATCCGACCCGCCCCGACGCCCCCGCGCTGCACGATTTCAGCCTCGCGATCCAGCCGCGCGAAACCGTCGCCATTGTTGGCCCCTCGGGCGCCGGAAAATCGACGCTGTTCCAGCTCGCCGAACGGTTCTACGATCCGCAGGCGGGACAGGTCCTGCTTGACGGCGTTCCGCTGACCGATGCTGACCCCGCCGATATTCGCGCCCGCATCGCCATGGTGCCGCAAGAAACGGTGATCTTCGCCGCCTCGGCGCGCGACAATCTGCGCTACGGCAATTGGGATGCCACCGACGACCAGTTGTGGGATGCCGCGCGCGCCGCCAATGCCGAGGAATTTCTCCGCAAGCTGCCGCAAGGCCTCGACACCTTCATGGGCGAAGGCGGCGCCCGCCTGTCGGGTGGCCAGCGCCAGCGCGTCGCGATCGCCCGCGCGCTGCTCCGCCGCGCGCCGCTGTTGCTCCTCGACGAGGCGACCTCGGCGCTTGATGCCGAATCCGAAAAGCTGGTGCAGGACGCGCTCGAAACCTTGATGCACGACCGCACCACAATCGTGATTGCACACCGTCTTGCCACCGTCCGCGCCGCCGACCGCATCATCGTCATGGACGACGGCCGCATCGTCGAGGAGGGCAAGCACGACACGCTGGTCGCCGCCGATGGCCTTTACGCCCGCCTTGCGCGGCTACAATTCCAAGACAATCTCGCCCCGGCCTGACCGGCCTCTACCCTGCCAAGGATGCGACCATGCTCTATGATATGACCGTTCCTGCTTACAAAAACGGCCTGCGCGCGCTGTCGGCGCAATTGGACAAGGCGCTGGCCTGGGGCGCCGAAAACGGGGTTGGCGAATTACAGCTCGTCGTCGCACGCCTTGCGCCCGATATGTTCCCGCTCGCCGCCCAAATACGTTTCAGCTGCTTGCAAGCGATCCAGCCGCTCGTTCGCCTTGGCGCGACCGGCGCGCCGACGCTGACCGAGGATGCGGCCGATTTTGCGGGCCTTCAGGCGCAGATCGCATCGACCCTGACGTGGCTCGACATCATCGATGCCGCCACGCTCGATACCGACCCGGATCGCCCTGTCGGTTTCGATCTGCCCAACGGCATGGCCTTCGACATGACCGCGCTCACCTATGTTCGCGACTGGGCGCAGCCACAATTTTATTTCCACGCCGTCGCCGCCTATTCGATCCTCCGCCATATGGGCGTGCCGCTCGGGAAGACTGATTATGTCGGCTATATGATGGCTTACCTGCGCCCCGGTACCGCACCCACCGCCTGATCAGGCGCAGGCGGTGGGCGCGGTGCCGATCCGCGCCGCCTATTGGGGCATCGTGGGACCAGCCCGTTTCGATCCGTCGTCACACGGATCGGGCCGATCGCTCGGTCCATTCCCCGCCATTACGATTTCGTCAGACCGTGGCCTGTCTCTGCGGCGGCGCGGGTGCGCCACAGACGCCGCTTGGCTGCCGACAGGTGGCGGAAATTTCTGCCGCAATGCGCCATCCCGGCATCTGGCCCGCGCCAAAAGAAAGGGCGGCACCTTTCGGTACCGCCCTCGCTTGTTTCTTCCAGTCCCGGTCGGGAATGGAAACCGGTATTACATGCCCGAGTTCGGACCGTAAGTGATTTCCACGCGACGGTTCTGGTCGTTGCGAACGCCATCGGCGGTGGCAACGGCCGGACGGCTTTCGCCGAAGCCCTGCGCGCTGATCGAGCCATCCGAGATACCGCGAGCGGTCAGATAGCTGCGAACCGCGGTATTGCGGCGTTCCGACAGACCGACGTTGTACGTGGCCGAACCCGAACGGTCAGCGTGACCGGCGAGCATGACCTGCGTACCCGTGCAACCACGGTTGTAAGCGCTGATCGCGTTGTCGAGCGTCGAAGCCGCTTCCGGCGTGATGTTCGACTGATCCCAGTCGAAGTATACGATGTACGGCCCAGGCTCACACTGCACAACCGGCGGCGGCGGCGGGGGCGGGG